>NZ_WIBF01000009.1 GCF_009496005.1 Tritonibacter litoralis | reverse complement strand
AAAATCATGCGCCGCATCTTGCGCAAAATTGCAGAAAACGACTTCGGAGCCTTGGGCGACACCTCAACCCTCGCCGACCCCTCCGTCGTCGACGACCTCATCGCCAACCGCAGCAAGACGTAACGAGGAGAGATGTTATGATGGACGGTGATGTCCTTACACGCCCCGCCGTATTGATCCTGCTGGGCCCTCCGGGTGCTGGTAAGGGGACGCAAGCCCGGCGTTTGGAAGAGAAATTTGGCCTGGTGCAGCTCAGCACCGGGGATCTGCTGCGCGCCGCTGTTGCGGCCGGAACCGAGGCCGGCCAAGCGGCCAAAGCGGTTATGGAAGCGGGTGGTCTGGTCTCGGATGAGATCGTGATCAATATCCTGCGGGACCGCCTGGCCGAAGATGATTGCCAGCAGGGCGTAATCTTGGATGGCTTCCCGCGCACCACGGTTCAGGCCGCCGCGCTGGATGAGCTGTTGGATGAAACCGGTCAACGTATCAATGCCGCCATCAGCCTGGAGGTGGATGATGCGGCGATGGTGGAACGGATTTCCGGGCGCTACACATGTGGCTCCTGCGGTGAAGGTTATCACGACAACTTCAAACAGCCCAAAGTTCAAGGCACCTGTGACAATTGCGGCAGCACCGAGATGAAGCGGCGCGCCGATGACAAGGCCGAGACCGTTGCAAGCCGTCTGGAGGCCTATCACGCACAGACAGCACCTTTGGTAAAATACTATCAAACCAAAGGGGTGCTGGCATCGATCGACGCTATGGGCGCGATCGATGAGATCACCACCGCATTGGGTGACATTGTTTCAGACGCGTTGTGAGTATCTGGTTCGGCGGGTGTTTCCGCCGGACCAACGCCCCAATTTTTCCTGAGTTCGTAGGACCAGGGGCATCGTGCGGTCACAAAGAACCGCACACCAAGGGAGCGGGCGCTTCGGGGAGGACAATCGAAACGCCCATGTATGGAGGAAAGGAGAGCCGCTATGACGGATCAATCCACAACCGGGTCGGCGACCAGCGAGTCTGACAAGACTTACTGGCAAGCCAACCTGCGCATTATCTATGTCAGCCTCGTGATCTGGGCGCTGGTATCTTTTGGCTTTGGCATTCTGCTGCGCCCGCTTCTGGCGGGTATTTCCGTTGGAGGCTCTGACCTGGGCTTCTGGTTCGCGCAACAAGGGTCCATTCTGGTCTTTCTGGCCCTGATTTTCTTTTACGCCTGGCGCATGAACTCGCTGGATCGTGAACACGGCGTGGAAGAGGAGTAATCACGATGGATCAGTTTGTTATCAACCTGCTGTTTGTGGGCGCATCCTTTGCGCTTTACATCGGCATCGCGATCTGGGCCCGCGCGGGTTCCACATCTGAATTCTACGCTGCGGGTCGCGGCGTTCACCCGGTCACCAACGGTATGGCGACAGCAGCGGACTGGATGTCTGCGGCCTCGTTCATTTCGATGGCGGGCCTGATTGCCTTTACCGGCTATGACAACTCGACCTTCCTGATGGGGTGGACCGGTGGTTATGTTCTGCTGGCCCTGCTGCTTGCGCCTTATCTGCGCAAATTTGGCAAATTCACCGTGTCAGAGTTCATCGGCGACCGTTTCTACAGCCCGACTGCGCGTGTTGTTGCGGTGATCTGTCTGATCGTTGCCTCGACCACCTATGTGATTGGTCAGATGACCGGTGTGGGTGTGGCCTTCGGTCGCTTCCTGGAAGTCAGCAACACCGCAGGTCTGCTGATCGGTGCCTGTGTGGTCTTTGCCTATGCGGTATTTGGCGGCATGAAAGGTGTGACATACACCCAAGTTGCGCAATACTGCGTTCTGATCATGGCTTACACCATTCCGGCGATCTTCATCTCGCTGCAGTTGACCGGCACCCCGATCCCGGCGCTGGGTCTGTTTGGGGAACACGCCGCATCAGGTGAGCCACTGCTGGCAAAACTGGACGCGATTGTGACCGAGCTGGGCTTTAACGAATACACCGCCCACCACTCTGACACCTTCAACATGGTTCTGTTCACCCTGTCGCTGATGATTGGTACCGCCGGTCTGCCGCACGTTATCATGCGCTTCTTTACCGTTCCGCGTGTTGCGGATGCGCGTTGGTCTGCAGGCTGGACCCTAGTGTTCATCGCTCTGCTTTATCTGACGGCTCCGGCTGTGGGTGCGATGGCGCGTCTGAACATCACTGAAATGATGTGGCCCAATGGTGGCATCGATGGTGGTGCTGTGACCGTTCAGCAGATCGAAGAAGATCCGCAGTACGACTGGATGTCCACATGGCAGAAAACCGGCCTGTTGGCATGGGAAGACAAAAACGGCGACGGTGCGATCCAGTACTATAACGACAAGAGCGCCGATATGGCTGCTGTGGCCGAAGCAAACGGCTGGGCCGGCAACGAGCTGACCAAGTTCAACCGCGACATTCTGGTTCTGGCCAATCCTGAAATTGCCAACCTGCCCAGCTGGGTGATCGGTCTGGTGGCTGCAGGTGGTCTGGCGGCCGCGCTGTCCACGGCGGCGGGTCTGTTGCTTGCGATCTCATCGGCGGTGAGCCACGACCTGATCAAAGGGTCGATCAATCCGGGTATCTCGGAAAAAGGCGAACTGCTGTCAGCCCGTATTGCAATGGCTGTTGCGATTGCGGTTGCAACTTACTTGGGTCTGAACCCACCGGGCTTTGCGGCGCAAACCGTGGCCCTGGCGTTTGGTCTCGCGGCGGCCTCGATCTTCCCGGCGCTGATGATGGGGATCTTCTCGACCCGCATCAACAACACCGGCGCGGTTGCAGGTATGATTGCAGGTCTGACCGTAACCCTGCTTTACATCTTCTTGCACAAGGGTTGGTTCTTCATCCCTGGCACCGCCAGCTTCTCGGATGCAGATCCGCTGCTGGGCACCATCAAATCCACTTCCTTTGGTGCAATTGGTGCGGCGGTGAACTTTGGTGTGGCCTTCGTTGTTGCAGGTATGACCAAAGAGACCCCGCAAGAGATCAAGGAACTGGTCGAAAGCGTTCGCGTCCCACGTGGCGCAGGTGCTGCACAGGACCACTAAGACCACGGGGCTGGGCGGGAAACCTCCTGCCCGGCCTTGGCAAAACCGGTCCTGTTCGGCATCCTCGCCGGACAGGGCCTTTTTCATTTCTTTATGGTGTGTCCCATGGCGTTGAACACAGAGCAGATCACCCGGTTCCTGAAATCCGTGCACCCCTATGACGCGCTGGAACCCGACGCGCTGACCCTTTTGGCCCAGCAATTTAAAGCCCGGCGTTATCAGGCAGGCGACTGGATCTATCGCTATGACACACCGGCTCCCGGCCTGTTTTTAATCCACGAAGGCGGGGTTGAGGTCACCGACAGCAATGGCGCTGTGGTCTCGCATCTGGGGCTCAGGAATTCCTTTGGCGAACGCGGGCTCTTGCGCGATGGTATCACCGTCACCAATGCCCGCGCCGAAGAAGACAGTTTGATCCTGATGCTCTCCCCCCAGGATTTTGAAGCGTTTCGCAGTCAAAGCGCGGCCGCGCGCAAATTCTTTGACCGCTCGCGCATGGAAAAGACGACCAATCAAACCCTGGCCAACAGCCGCGTACAAGATCTGATGGCCGTTGAGCCAAAAATCTGCGCCCCGGAGGACAGCGTACACACCGCCGCACAAATTATGCGAGACCACCGGATTTCTTCCCTATGCGTGGGCAGCGGACGCCAGCTTCTTGGCATTCTCACAACCAAGGACATGACCAACAAAGTGGTCGCCGAAGGACTGTCGCCGGAAACACCGGTGGGCGCGATTATGGCGCGTGACCCGATGACCCTGCCGCCTACCGCTTTGGGCTCGGATGTGCTGCATCTGATGATCAGCCGCCGCATCGGCCATGTGCCAATTGTCGAAAATGACGTGTTAGTGGGGATGATCACCCAGACCGACCTGACCCGGTTTCAGGCCGTCACCTCCGCTGAACTGCTGCATCACATCGCCGAGGCCGACAGCGCAGACCAGATGTCCGAGGTCACCGCCCGTATCCCGGCCCTATTGGTGCATCTGGTCGGGACGGGCAACCGGCACGAGGTGGTGACCCGCCTGATCACCGATGTGGCCGATGCCGTGACCCTGCGCCTGCTGGAACTGGCCGAGGCGCAATTTGGCCCCGCTCCGGTGCCTTATCTGTGGCTGGCCTGCGGATCGCAGGGACGGCGCGAACAGACCGGCGTCAGTGATCAGGACAACTGCTTGATCCTGCATGATGATGTGGCCGAGGGCGACATGCCCTATTTCCGCACCCTCGCAAAATTTGTCAGCGACGGTCTCAACACCTGCGGTTACGTCTATTGCCCCGGTGATATGATGGCCACCAATCCGCGCTGGTGTCAGCCGCTGAAGGTCTGGAACGAATATTTCAACACCTGGATCAACAAGCCCGATCCCGAAGCCCAGATGCTGGCCTCGGTCATGTTTGACCTGCGCGCCATCGCCGGGGATCGCAGCCTGTTCACTGATCTGCAGGAACGCACGTTGGAAGAGGCGCAGAAAAACTCGATCTTTGTGGCGCATATGGTGTCCAATTCGTTGAAACATATGCCACCGCTTGGCCTGTTGCGGGGGTTGGCCACCATTCGCTCGGGCGAGCACAAGAACCAGTTGGATCTGAAACACAACGGCGTGGTGCCGGTGGTGGATCTGGCGCGGATCTATGCGCTGCAGGGCGAGTTGACATCCGTCAACACACGCGCCCGCCTGGAAGAGGCGGCGCATGCCGGGGGGCTCTCTTCTTCGGGGGCGCATGATCTCCTGGACGCTTATGACATGATCGCCGAAACCCGGCTGCAACATCAGGCCACCTTGATCAAACAAGGCAAAGCGCCGGACAATTATTTGCTGCCCGCTGAACTGTCGGATTTGGAGCGCAGTCATCTGCGGGATGCATTTGTGGTTGTCAAAACCATGCAATCCGCTGTGGGTCAGGGACGCGGCACTTTAAGTTAATACGGGCCGCCACCGCGCTGCCCTTGGGAGGAAGACTATGTTTTTGGAACTGCTTGCAACGATCCTGGCTGGTGTTGGCGGGGCGGGTGTCATGATGCTGGTGAACAAGATCACCGGCAGCCGCCTGCCCCGATGGTTCACACCAGTGGCCGCGGGACTTGCGATGATCGGGGTCACGATCTCAAACGAATACAGCTGGTATTCCCGCACCGCAGGCAGCCTGCCCGAAGGGATGGTCGTGGCGGAAACCGTCGAAAACAAGGCCTTCTTTCGCCCCTGGACATTGGCGTTTCCCTATGTGGATCGTTTTGTGGCGGTGGATACGCCCAATCTGCGCACCCACGAAGGCCATCCGGGGCTGGTGCTCGGAGATCTCTATTTCTATGGTCGCTGGTCCAGCATTCACAAATTGCCGGTTCTGGCCGATTGCCCGGGTTCGCGGCGCGCTGCGCTGGCGGATGGGATCGAATTTCACGCCGATGGTCGCGTGACCGGCGCGGATTGGGTGGCCTCGACGGCGGATGATGCGGTTTTGACAACCATATGCGGAGGGGACCATGCGACGTGATCTCAGCCTGCGCACACGGGTTTTACTGTTCTTTGCGCTGATTGCGCTGTCCAGCCTGGCCGCTCTGGGTGGGGGGCTTTGGCTCGGCCTCACACATGCGGCAACCGGCGATCTGGTGGGCGGGTTCCTGTCGGCTGGTCTGGTGGCGGGCATTGGCATTTTGGGCATCACCGCAGGCGTTTGGCTGTTGTTTGACGAAAACGTCGCCAAACCGATCGAGCGCCTGTCGGCTGAGATGCGCAGCCGTGCCCATGCCGGTGTGGCCTCCGCAATTGAAACAGACCACGCCAAATATCTGGGCGATCTGGCCCCCGCCGCGCGCGCCATCAGCGGCCAGCTTTCGCATGGCAGCACCAAGGCGGCCCGCGCCGTGGCGGATGCGACCCAACATCTGGCCGCAGAACGCGCCCAGCTGACGGCATTGCTGACCGATATTCCAATGGCCATCATGCTGGTGAACCCGGCCCATCAGATCACCCTTTATGATGGTCAGGCCGCAGATGTTCTGGCGCAGATCCATGTGCCCCGGCTCAATGCGTCGATCTTTGATTACTTTGACCAAGGCGACATTCTGGCGGGTTACAAAGAGCTGCGCGGCAAACGCACCCTGGTTGAAGTGACCTTGCAGGCAGATGGCGGTAATCTGGAGGTCGACGCCCGGATGATCGCGCTCAGCCATGGGCAGGGGTACATGTTGATCCTTGATGACGCCCATCTGTCCGCCACGTCAGATGACACAAGGCCGCTGATCTTTGACTTCTCTCTGACCGGCACCCAGACCTCTCCGAAACCGCTGAAAGATCGCGCGCTGACGGAGCTGGATTTTGTGGTGTTTGATACCGAAACCACCGGGCTGATGCCGCACAAGGACGACATTGTACAGCTGGGTGCCGTGCGCGTCGTCAACGGCCGCATTGTCGCGGGCGAAGAGATGAACACGCTGGTCAACCCCGGTCGCGCTATTCCCGCCTCTTCTACCAAAGTGCACGGGATCGCAGATAAGATGGTCGCCGACGCCCCTGATCCCATGACCGTAACGCAGAAGTTTCATCGCTATGCCACCGGTGCGGTGATTGTGGCCCATAACGCGCCTTTTGATATGGCCTTTATGCGCCGCTATGGCAACGCCAGCCAATTGGAGTGGACACAGCCGATCCTGGACACCGTGTTGCTGTCTGCGATTCTGTTTGGAGCCAGCGCCCCCCATACGCTGGATGCCTTATGTGACAGGCTGGATGTGACCATTCCGGCAGCCCTGCGCCACACAGCTTTGGGTGATGCCCATGCCACCGCCGAGGTCCTGTGCCGGATGCTGCCCATGCTGAATTCCCGCGGGCTCACCACATTTGACCGAATTCTTTGCGAGACACGCAAACATGGCAAACTGTTGGAAGACCTGAATTAACCCCGCCCATATTCCGTTTCCTAAATTTATTTGAGACAGTTTCGCATCATTCAGACTTGATCTTTGGGGTGATCTTGCGCAAAAGCCCCGCGAACACCGGTCGCAGCCTACCCGGTCATCAAAACAAGGGTTACATGATGAAAACTATTGTTGTCTGCTCTGGCGGGATGGACTCCGTTGCGCTGGCCCATGTGGTCGCCCAAGAGCATGAACTAACGCGCCTGGTCTCGTTTGACTATGGCCAACGTCACCGCAAAGAACTGGACTATGCCGCCCGCGCCGCCACTCGGCTGGGGGTGCCCCATGACGTGATTGATATGCGTGGCATCGGTGCCGCGCTGACGGGATCGGCGCTGACGGATGATATCGGCGTCCCCGATGGCCATTATGCCGAAGAGACGATGAAGGTCACCGTGGTCCCCAACCGCAATGCAATTATGCTGACCATTGCCTTTGGGATTGCCGCCGCCAATGGCGATGACGCAGTGGCCACCGCCGTGCATGGCGGGGATCACTTTATCTATCCTGACTGCCGCCCAGCCTTTACCGAGGCGTTTAATACCATGCAGGCGGCCGCATTGGATGGCTATGCAAATGTCCAGCTGTTCACACCGTTTGTGCATAAATCAAAGGCCGACATCGCCACGGCTGGTACGGCTGTGAACACCCCCTTTGCCGAGACCTGGTCCTGTTACAAGGGCGGAACCCATCATTGCGGGCGCTGCGGGACCTGTGTTGAACGGCGCGAGGCGTTTCATCTGGCAGGTCTGCCAGACCCCACCGCGTATGAAGACCCGGACTTCTGGCGCACGGCCACCGATCAGGAGGCCGTGTAATGTATCGCATCGCCAAGGAATTCCAATTCTCCGCCTCTCACAATCTGACAACGCTGGAAGACGGCCACCCGTGCAAACGCGTGCACGGGCACAACTATGTTGTCACCGTGGAACTGTCAGCAGCCGAACTGAACGAACACGGTTTCGTACGCGAATACCGCGATCTTGACCTACTGAAAAACTATATCGACGAATGTTTTGACCATCGTCACCTGAACGATGTGCTCGCCAAGCCCACGTCCGAGGTTTTGGCCAAGCATTTCTTTGACTGGTGCAAGGAATACTGGCCCGAGATTTGTGCCGTACGGATCGCAGAAACACCCAAGATCTGGGCGGAATACCGACCATGATCCTGCGTATAGCCGAGATTTTCGGACCCACGATTCAGGGCGAAGGCGCCTTGATCGGGGAGCCAACCGTTTTCATTCGCGCCGGTGGCTGCGATTTTCGGTGCAGCTGGTGCGACAGCCTGCATGCGGTCGACAGCGCCTATCGCCACACTTGGACGCCGATGTCACCGGATGCCATCTGGGAGGAGGTCCTGCGCCTGTCGGGTGGCAAGCCGCTGACGGTGTCAATCAGCGGGGGCAACCCCGCGATCCAGGATTTTGCACCGGTCATCGAACGCGGCAAGGCTGACGGCTACCGTTTTGCAGTTGAGACGCAAGGCTCCATTGCAAAACCCTGGTTTGCAGATCTTGATACGCTGGTTCTGTCGCCCAAGCCGCCATCCAGCGGTGAAACCCATGACTGGGCGGCCTTTGAAACCTGTCTGGAAACCGCGGGTGTCGGGCCCGAGACCGTGTTGAAAATCGTGATCTTTGACGATGCGGATTACGCCTGGGCGCAACAGGTTGCGGCCAGCTATCCGGACATGCCGCTGTTTTTGCAGCCCGGCAATCCAGCCTCGGATCCGGATCAGGCCAGCCCGGTGGCCGAGAACATCGCCCGCCTGTTGTGGCTGGTCGAAAAAGCCACATCTGACCACTGGTTCACCCCGCGCATCCTACCGCAGCTGCATGTTCTTCTGTGGGGCAACAAACGGGGCGTCTGACCCCAAGGAGCTGATATGACTGACGATATTTACAGCAATCTGCAACAACTGGGCGGCGCAACCGTGATGCCCGCCTCCCCCGAAGAGGCCGTGTTGGAGCGTGTCCAGAACCCACAAGCCGATGTCATGTATAATGTGCGCTTTACCGCGCCCGAATTCACCTCGCTATGCCCGATGACCGGCCAGCCCGATTTTGCCCATCTGGTGATCGACTATGTGCCGGGAGAATGGCTGGTGGAAAGCAAAGCGCTGAAACTGTTCCTGGGCGCTTTTCGCAACCACGGAGCCTTCCACGAAGATTGCACCGTTTCCATTGGGCGACGCCTGGTGGAGTTTCTGGACCCCAAATGGCTGCGTATTGGCGGCTATTGGTATCCGCGTGGCGGCATTCCAATTGATGTCTTCTGGCAGACCGGTGACATGCCCCAAGGGGTCTGGATCCCGGATCAGGGCGTGCCCCCCTATCGCGGGCGCGGCTAAGCTCCGGCCCGGCTATTAGCTGTTGACCGCAGCGGGTGGGACGTAACGATCCATCAACGACAACAGCTCAGCCGGGGTGACGGGTTTGTGCAGGAAGGCGTCCACCCGTGCCCGCGACGCAGTGGTGTCATTTGGGAAAAAATGGTCTTCGGTGACGCCGACAATAGGAATATCGCGCACCTCAGCCTGATCATCGGCGCGGATGGAGTTTACAGTGTCATCCGTGCCTTTGCCGCACAGTTGAAGGTTTAGGATGATTAGTGCAAACTGGCGGGGATGCTGGCGCAGCCAGATCAGCCCCTCGCGGCAGGAACGCGCAGTTTCAACTTTGATATCCAGTGCCCGCGCGATTTCGCGCATCATAAACCGCACGGCTGCGTCTTCCTCGATCAAGAGGATCGTTGCGGAACGTGGAACTAGCGAACTTGGCATGGTCATGCCCTCACGAACGAACCTAGCGTGCGCCATCGACTCATGTGAACCGAACACGTGATCTGTTTGATGGCGGCGCACTCATTAAAAACAAGCTTGGCCAAAACATATTCAACTATACATAGATTATTGCGTCAAATAAACACCTTTAGAGAGATTTAACGCAATCTCAGCGAGAAGACGTAACACTACGTAGTTCGGGCTATATACGATCTCTGAGCGCGTACCACAGCATCGCCGCCACCAAAAGCGGGCTGCGCAGCCGCGGCCCACCGGGAAACGAAGCCATTGGAATCTTGGCAAAAATATCAAAACGTTCGGCCTGACCTGCCACCAATTCAGCCGCGATTTGCCCCGCCAACGTGGCCATTGCAACCCCGTGCCCCGAAAAGCCAGAGAGGCTCATGATATTGCCGGACAGACGTTCGAAATGGGGCATGCGATTCATGGTGATGCCCAAGGTTCCACCCCAGGCATAGTCAATCTCGACCTCGGAGAGCTGCGGGAAGATCTCGCGCATCGGGCGGCGCACCGCACGGGCGATGTCCTGTGGAAAGCGATAGCCATAGCTTTCGGTGCCGCCAAACAACAGCCGGTGGTCGTCTGAAAACCGGAAGTAATTCACCACAAACTTACTGTCTGCCACCGCAAGGTTGTTGCGTATGACCGCCTCTTGCGCCACCGGATCCAGCGGGCGCGTGGCCACAACGTAATTGTTGATCGGCATCACCTTCGCCGCAACCTTGGGGGCCAGATCGCCAAGATATCCATTGCAGCCCAGCACCACATGCTGCGCATCCACCTGCCCGCCTGCCGTCATGACCTGAACACGGGCGCCATCGGTCATCGCGGTGACCTTGCTTTGTTCAAGGATCCGCACCCCGGCATCACGGGCCATACGCGCCAGACCAAAGGCAAAGGCCAGCGGGTGAATATGTCCCGCGCCCATATCCAACGTGCCGCCGTAATAGACGGGCGAATTGACCAGCTGCCGCATTTCCTCCTGATCCACAAACCGGATCTGGTCATAGCCGTATTCGCTGTTCAACTTCTCCGCATAGGCCTGGCTGTGGCGCACATACCGCGGGCGGTGGTCTGCATGAATGATACCGGGGTGAAACGTCGCCTCCACACGCGGGTCCGCAGACAGATCCCGCACCAGATCCACCGATTGATTGGCCAGTTTCCACAGCGCGCGGGCATGATCCAGGCCCAGCATAGTCTCCAGCTCATCCTGTTCGACCCGCTGTCCCTGCCCCACCTGGCCGCCATTGCGCCCGGATGCGCCAAAGCCAACCCGCTGCGCATCCAACAGAACAACATCATAGCCCGCCTTGGCCAAATGGAGCGCAGTAGACAGCCCCATAAAGCCACCACCCACGACGCAGACGTCACAGCGTTCAGACCCGGCCAGCGGCGCAAAGGGCTCCAGCGGGCGCGCAGTCGCGGCGTAATAGGAATTGGGATAGGTTCCGATCGCATCATTGGCTGTCAGCAGATCCACAGGCCGTCTCCTTGTGTTAGCGGGCGACAAGATGGGTGTGCCAGAAAGATGCAAAGCGATCCAGAAATATTTGATCAAATCGTGCGGCGCGCGTTTCTGACGCGCCGCACGAAAGGGTCGTTACTTATTTACAAGCAGCCAAAGACGCGCCCAAATCCTGTAACAAGTTCGGGTAAAACGCTGCCCCCAACGCGATCTCAAAACCAAGCGGGTCCATAACCAGCTCTTTGATGTCGCCTGCTTCGGCTACCGAATGCACCAGGCTCTGGTTGTACTGCGGTTCTGAGAACACGCAGACCACGCCCAGCTCGCGCACGGTTTCGTGGATCTCAGCCAGGCGCGCCGCGCTTGGTCTGGCTGCGTCACCCAGCGAAATGGCACCAGCTGCCGCCAGATCAAAGGAATGTTCGAAATACTGATAGGCATCGTGGAAGACCACAAATGGGGTCTCTGCCACCAGGGCCAGATCGGGGCGCAGGCTTGCGACAACGGCGTCGATCTCAGCCTGCCCGGCTGCGGCGTTTGCCGCATAGGTGGCTGCGTTCTCCGGATCCAGCTCTGACAGTTCTTCGGCAATCGCGCTCAGCCACGCTTTGCCATTTTCAGGAGCTAGCCAGGCATGCGGGTCCAATCCGTCATGGTCGTGATCATCTTGACCATGGTCATCGTGGGCATGCTCTTCATGATCATCGCGGCCGTGCTCTTCATGGGCATGATCGTCGTGATCATCGTGGCCATGGTCATCATGGGCGTGATCGTCGTGATCATCGTGGCCGTGGTCGTCATGTGCGTGATCGTCGTGATCATCATGACCATGGTCGTCATGGGCATGCTCTTCATGATCTTCGTGGCCATGTTCATCATGATCGCCGTGATCATGCGCTTCAAAGGTTGCGCCAGTGCGGAAATCGTGATGGACGGTGCCTTTGGCCTCCAGCAGCTCGATCACATGCGCGTCACCGCCCAGTTCTTCGATCGGGCCTTCCAGCCAAGGCGTCAGCTCGTGACCCACCCAGAACACCAGGTTGGCCTGATCAAGCGCGCGCGCTTCTGACGGGCGCATGCTGTACCCATGAGGAGAGCTGCCCGGACGCACCAGCAGCGAAGGTTCCCCAACACCTGCCATAACCCGCGAGACAAGCCCGTGCACAGGGGCGATATCCGTCACCACATTTGGGACATCTGCTGATGCCAGACCTGTTGTCGACAGCAGCATTGCAATTGCTGCGCTGGAAGACCGTTTCATTTCACGCTCCATGTAATGATATAACGTTGCCTGGGTTGTTATAGAGCATGTGATAACATATCAAGATCGAAGCGCTGCGTCTTGGGAGGCTCTGATGGGGTCTATCAGTTTTGAAATTCACGACCATTCTGTATGTACAGACAAAACCATGCAGGAGGTGGATGCGTATTGCGAGACGCACAAGCTGCAGTTTACGCCCATCCGGCGCAAGGTTCTGACGATTATGCTCGAAGAGCATCGCGCCTGGGGCGCGTATGAAATCCTGGATCGGTTGCGCAGCGAAGGGCAAAGCGCCCAGCCCCCCGTGGCCTATCGGGCTTTGGAATTTCTGGTAAAGCATCGGTTCGCACATAAGATTGAACGGCTGAACGCCTTTATTGCCTGCACCCATCCGGGGCAGCATCACGCACCCGCCTTCTTGATCTGCCGCAGCTGCGAAAAAGTCGCAGAGGCGCATACGGAACCGTCTTCTGGCGAATTGGGTGCAGCGGCAGAGGCCATTGGATTTCACATTGAGCGCACCGTGATCGAAGCCGTAGGCCTGTGCGCCACATGCCGGGATGCCACGACACAATGACCCTTGTCTCTTTGACCGGTGTCAGCCTGAAATATGGCGGGCGCACGGTTCTGTCGAACGTCGACTTTGCCATAAAACAGGGTGAGATCGTCACCGTGGTCGGTCCCAACGGGTCGGGCAAGTCTTCCTTGCTGCGCAATGTAATCGGCGCGGTGAAACCCTCGGTCGGGACGGTGACCCGTATGGCGGGCTTGCGCATCGGTTACGTGCCGCAAAAACTGCATATTGATCCCACACTGCCCCTGACCGTGCGCCGTTTCCTGAGCCTGCCGGTGCGGGTCTCGGACAGCGTGGCCCACGCGGCATTGGAACAGGCCGGTGTGGCCGCTTTGGCCGACCGACAAATGACCAACCTGTCGGGTGGTCAGTTCCAGCGGGTGCTGCTGGCGCGCGCCCTGCTGTGCAAACCGCATCTGTTGATCCTGGATGAGGCGACCCAGGGGCTGGACCAACCGGGATCCGCCGCCTTTTACCGGCAAATCGAACAGGTCCGTCAAGAGATGGGCTGCGCGGTTTTGATGGTCAGCCACGAGCTGCATGTGGTCATGGCCGCCTCGGACCGGGTGATCTGTCTGAACGGCCATATCTGTTGTGAAGGTACGCCAGAACTCGTCGCCTCGGCCCCCGAGTACCGGGCGTTGTTTGGCACGGGCACCCAAGGCGCACTGGCGCTTTATCGCCACGAACACACCCACAGCCACGACCACCTGGACGAAGGACCTGCGGCATGACCCTATTGGATGATTTCCTGATCCGCGCGGCCCTGGCGGGCATTGGTCTGGCCCTTGCCGCCGCGCCTTTGGGCTGTTTCGTGGTCTGGCGACGGATGGCCTATTTTGGCGATGCCACCGCCCATGCCTCGATCCTGGGCGTGGCTTTGGCGCTGGCCTTTGACGTATCCGTCTTTGGTGGTGTTCTGGTCACCGCATTGGCGATGGCCACCACGGTTTCGACCCTGTCAGGGCGTGGCTATGCGATGGATACGTTGTTGGGAGTCCTTGCGCACACGGCCCTGGCGCTTGGGCTGGTTGCGGTGTCGTTCCTGCATTGGGTGCGCATTGATCTGATGTCCTATCTCTTTGGCGACATTCTGGCCGTTGGCCATATGGATCTGGCGGTGATCTGGTCGGGCGCTACCGCGACGCTGGCCCTGTTGGTCTGGCGGTGGTCCGCGTTGTTGACGTCAACTTTGAACCCCGATCTGGCCCATGCCGCAGGCATCGACCCCCGGCGCGAGCAGTTGATCCTAACGCTGGCATTGGCCGTTGTAGTGGCCGTTGCGATCAAGGTTGTGGGGGTTTTGCTCATTGCCGCTATGCTGATTGTGCCCGCCGCCACCGCGCGCGCCTTTGCCAATACGCCGGAACGGATGGCCTTGATCGCGGCGGCCGTTGGCGTGCTCTCGGTCATTGTCGGGCTGCGGGTGTCCTTTGTCGGCGACACCCCAACAGGGCCAACCATTGTGACGGTTGCAGCCGGTTGTTTTATGGTGGCAAGCCTGATCCGCGGCCTGTTTGACCACCGTCACTTAAGGTCCCACAAAGAAGACAGCTGAAGTGCCTGTCAGGTTCCGGTCTGCTGCACCGGCTGCCTCGGCTTGGCCCATTTGGCACAGCAATCGATCAGCGCCTGTTTGCTGATCGGCTTGCTCAGGAAATCATTCATCCCCACCGCCAGGCATTTGTCCTGATGCGACTGCAGCGCATTGGCGGTCAAGGCGATAATTGGCGTTTCACTGGACAACCCCGCTTCCCCTTCAGCAGTGCGGATCTCCATCGTGGCCTGAAGACCATCCATCACCGGCATCATCATATCCATCAGGACGATATCAGGGCGGTTGCGTTTGAACATGTCGACCGCTTCCAAACCGTTGGCCGCAATCTCCAGATCGATAGGCGCGTTTTTCAACATGCGGCTGACCACCAGCTGGTTGGTGCGGTTGTCCTCGGCCATCAAGACACGCAAACGCTCGGCCAGCATTGGTTCTTGGATGATGGGCGGCGACGGCACGTCCTGTTGTGGGTCACAGCTCAGCAGCATGGTGCTGATCACCCGTTGCAGTTGAGCGGAGCGCACGGGTTTCATGCTTACTTTACAAGGGGTTAGCGCTTCAACCTCTTCCTTATCAAGCGGCTGCTCCACCGAGGATAGAACAATGATTGGCAGATCGCGAAAATCCGGTTGGGCCCGAATTTGGCGCGCCAGTTCACCACCATCCATGACCGGCATCTGGAAATCTTGTAAAACCAGGTCAAAAAATCCTGGCCCGCGTTGTTTGAGAATGTTCAGCGCATCCACCGCGCAATTGGCAGACACGCTGGCCATACCCCAGGTTTGCAAACGTTCCGACAGGATGATCCGGTTGACCTCCAGATCGTCCACAATCAGCGCACGCAACCCTTTCATATCCATTGAGTTAAACGCCTCGGGAGGCGCTTCATCGCTGCTGTCCAGCGGTAGTGTCAGGTTAAAGGTACTGCCTTTGCCAACTACCGAGGTCACATCGATCCGCCCCCCCATCAGTTTCAGCAGTCGTTCTGAAATCGCAAGGCCCAGCCCGGTGCCTTCGAAATTCCGGGTGGCTGCCCCATCCACCTGTTCAAAGGCGCTAAAGATTGTATCCAGCTTTTCAGGCGGAATGCCGATACCGGTATCACAGACCTCGATATCAAGCACGTGGCGATCGTGGCGCTGTTCTCCGGTGACATTGATGCACACATAACCGCGCGGCGTGAACTTTACCGCATTCCCGGCGATGTTGGTGACAATCTGGCGAATGCGTCCCACATCCCCGACAAAGACCTCTGGCAAGGAAGGATCATAGCGAAGAACAATCTCGATCCCTTTTTCATTGGCAGTGGGCGACAGCAGTGTGACCACATCCTCAAGCGAGGTGAGCAGGTTCAACGGTGCCCGGTCCAGCTCCATTTTGCCGGCTTCGATCTTGGAGAAGTTCAGAATGTCGTTGATGATCGTCAATAGCGCCGCGCCGGATTTTGAAATGGTCTCGGCATACATGCGCTGATCTTCATCCAGATCGGTTTCCAGGATCAGCTCTGCCATGCCAATCACACCATTCATGGGCGTGCGGATCTCGTGGCTCATATTGGCGAGGAATTCGGATTTGGCGTGGTTGGCGATATCTGCGTTTTCCCGCGCCTGTTCCAACGCAAACTCACGCTCATCCCGCTCATCAAACGTGTCTTCCAGAACACCAACCGAGTAGTTCAGCGCCCAAAACTCGCGCGAGGCATACCACGGCAGGATCCGACGCTGGCGACGCATGCCCGAAATTGCATCCGACATCCGTTGATGGATCAACCCCAATGGCCGCAGCGCCAACAAATGCACCAGCCCCCAGACCAGCAGCGACAGCCCCACAACCGAAAGACCAGTCCACATAATGGTCTGCTGCACGCGCTCTTGCACCAAAGCGGTGCCTTCGCTGGTGGACCATTTTACAACCATTTCGCCAAAGGCGAAATTATCCAGCTCAATCGGGCGTTCATACAAAACAAACGTGCCCTCATCGGCGACTTTTTGTGAGGACGCCTGAGCGATCACCTCATTGTTGGTATTGAGGATTTTGATCGACAGAAGTTTTGGATTGCGGGCAATCGCCTCAACCAGACCAGTCTGCAGCACGGGAACGTCTTCGATGATGATGGATTCCAACATCAGCCCGCTCAACAAGGAGACGGTCAGCGCCGCTTGTTCTTCCAGCTGTTTGTTCAGCCGCTGCGCCTCGCTGGTCTGGGCGGCAAACCCAACCACATAGGCAACGAGCACGGCCGCCAACGACAGTGACAAGACGATCTGTGAGAGGATTCCCGTGCGTTTCATGGTCCTGCGAGTCTCGGTCAGAAGTCGGCGCTTCGTTTCATTGCTCTTCGGATCTCTTGATAGTCGGCGTCGGCCCCCAAAAGGAAACCATTTTTTGCAACCCGGCGCACAATTTCCTCATTCTCGGAGGCGAGCATGACTTTTTGCATCGCCGCAAAGATGCGCGGTTCCAATGTGGCAGCCGCCAACCAGGGTTTGGTCACATTGTCAAACTTGACCAAGGCGCGAATGGGCACCCCCTCCGAGACCAGCTTTTTAAAGGTGCTCTCTTTGAGCGCACCCGCCGTGAATTTCCCGGCCCCAACCGCAAGGCCAACCGAGTCATGGCGGCCCAAAAAGTCATAGGACAGCAGATCATCGCTGGTGATCCCGGCTTCCAACAATTGAGCTTGGGACAAATAGCGGCCGATGGTCGACAGTTCATCCCCAAAGGCAAAGGTCAGTCCGGCCAGCTCGGACAATTCTTGGATGTTACTGTCATTGTGCACCGCAATGATCCCTTTGAAGGTCTTCTGCCCGTTTTTGGACTCCATCGCGATAATTTGAACGTCTGGATTTTGGTTCGTGGCATGGATGTAAGACGCCGGGCCAAACCGTGCAAAATCCACTTCACCTTTGGCCAACTGATCAATGCTGGTCTCATATTCCTTGGCGATCACCATCTGGATATCGACGGGTTCCCCCAGTTCCGCGCTCATCCGATTGGCGAGAAACATCAGGAAAGGGCGATATTTTTTTACGGTCTCTGTCGGTTTGTCCGCCGTGTAAGTTCCGAATTTCAAATAAATTTCTGCGGATACCGAGGCACTGAGAACGGTCAAGCAGAACATTGAAACAAGAAACCCAAACCCGGCGCGCTTTGCAAATTTCATAATCTGGTGCATATGACATTCCATTTCAAAAATAAGTTGGGCGACCGCGTCATTCACGCCAGTGCAAAATCCACCTCGCCCCCTTTGCGCGAGACTATACCAGGTAAACGTTAAGGCCCTACAAAACACTCTCCGCTGTGTTGCGCTCAAAATTCAATCTTCAACTTTAACGGTTGAGTAACCATTTGTTCCTGATTGTCACAAAACATACATAAACTCAAAGTTGCGGTTTGACCGCCAGGAACACCAGTGAAAAAATACTCTCTCCCGCCCTATTTGCGTAAAATTTTTATCTATTTTTGTTCAACCCCCGCCATTGTGTTGATCCTGACCGCGCTCACCGCCGGACGCGCTTGGGCTATTCCGTCGCCGGAGCTGGTGATCGGGTCTGTTTCCTCGATTTCTCAGGTGTTTGCCGTTGGGGTGGCGCTGCTCTCGGGGCTTGGCGCAACACTTGCTGCCAAATTGGGGTTCCAGATCAAGCCCGGCCAATCCACTCGCCGCTACCCTGTCAAATTGCTGTCCGGCCTGCTGCTGGTGGCTCTTGTGCTGGCCGGGGCGAATCTTTGGCAATACACCACCCACCAGACCGAGACCCGCACGAGGTTGCAAGCCACGCTGGTCCGTCCTGCCCAGTTTGAAGGCAGTGCCATCAAAGACGCCGACCTCAAAGAAACAAGTTTCCAGGAACAGCTGCATCACCCGCAGGGCATTTCCACCCAAGAGGCCGCAGATTTGCTGGCACAGGGCAACACCCATTTCTTTGACGTGCGCGAAACGGGCGAGCGTGAAATGGGCACCCTGCCCGGCTCGGATCACATGCGGTTTCCGGACTTCCTGCAATCGGTGCCTGTGAAACCCGGCGAACAGGTGGTTCTGTTCTGCCACAACGGCAATCGCAGCTCGGAAACCTGTGCCGAACTCGCCAAACTGGGCATCGACTGCCGTTTTATCACCGGCGGGCTGGAAAAATGGATCGTCGAGGGGCGCACCTTCAGCGATGCCAAAGTGCGCAGCCTGTCGGATCTGCGCGCGCTGCCGGATTATCCCAACAAAGACACGCTGCTCGACACGGCCGATTTCACCGGCCTTTACAACACTGGCGATCTGCAGATCATCGACACGCGCTATCCCGGAGACTTTGCCGCGGGCCATTTGCCGGGCGCGATCAATATTCCGATCCGCGCGATGACCACGCAGGCGCTGCGGGCGCAGATCGATGCATTGCAAAACAAACCCACCGTTGCCGCCTGTTACGACCGGCGTAGCTGTTTTATGGGCCAGGCTCTGGCGCTGGAGCTCACCCGCGCCGGGATTGATTATCGCGGGCGCTATACCTTGCCGTGGGAGTTCTTTGTTCCCCCAAAACCCAAAGCCCATGTGCAAGACTGGCTGAGCGACCAGAACACCACCCTGTGGGACCGCGCCATTTCGGCACTGGCCGCTGCGCTGGTCTGGAGCCACCAACAGGCGCATCTGCTGATAGGCCTGGCAGTGCTGTCGCTGGTGACGCGGGTGTTGGTGCTGCCAATTGCATTGAAATCAGAACGCGACCAGTTGATCACCGCCGCCACCAAGGATGAGGTGTCGGACCTGAAAACCCGGCTGGCCCAGGATCCCGTGCGCAAGGCACGCGCGCTCCAGGCCTATTACGCCAAACACGGGCTGACGCCGATGCGCAATATGCTGGCGCTGGCCTTTTTGCCGATCATGATGCTGGGCGTCAGCGCCGCAGGCCAAGCTACGCAATCGATCCGCGTTGAATTTGGCTGGAGCCATTCTATCGGGGCACCCGATCCGCTTTATATTCTGCCTGCGCTTTTTACCGCCCTCGGCGTCGCATATTTGCTGTGGGCTGTTGCCAAAACCCGCCGGGCGCGGATCTTGTGGCTGGGCCTTGGCGGACCGGCGCTCTTTGCCATGGTAATGGGGTTGAGCTTTGCGGCGAACTTCTACCTGTGCTGCAGCCTGACGCTGTTGCTGGCGCAGCGTGCCTATGTGACGGGTCTGCATCGAAACGTTCTGGCTCGGTTGCGCGCGCATCTGCACCGCCCGCTGCCCACTGGCTTCCACGTTTTGGCGGACACACAGGCATTGCAAGACGCGGGCAACAAGGCCTATCGCCTGTCGCAAATGCGCGCCGCCGGTCTGCCGGTGCCCAATGGCGTGGTTGTAACAGGCCCCGCGCTGGATCATCTGGCCTCGCTTCCCGCTGGACAACAACAGGCCCAAGCCGCCAAGATCTGGCGCGCCATCGGCCAGATCCCATGCGCGGTGCGCAGCTCTGCCAGTAATGAGGACGGTGCAGATCAAAGTTTTGCCGGTGTCTTTGACTCGGTTCTGGATGTTACTGGCAACACGATGCTCGCTGCCCTCACCTCGGTTCACGGCAGTTTCCACAGCGCCCGCAGCGACAGCTATGACGCAGCGCAAGACAGCGGTCAGGCCAATATTCTGGTGCAGCAGATGGTGGACGCCGAATATGCCGGCGTGTTGTTCACCCAAGATCCCACCGCGTCTGGCATGACCATGCTGGAATGGGTGGCTGGCAACGGTGAGGCGTTGGTGTCCGGCCGGGTCACGCCCGAGGTTGCTCGTTTTGGCCGTCTCAGCGGTCAGGATCTAAACCCGCGCGACACATCCGCCCCTGATTTTGCGCCGCTGTTGGCCATGGGCCGCCAGATCGAAGCGCTGTTTGGCTGGCCTCAGGATGTGGAATGGGCCTATGCGAATGGGCAGTTCTTTATCCTGCAAAGCCGCGACATCACCACATTGGCGCTGGGGACGCCGGAACAACAACAGCGCAGCCAGGAATGGCAACAGCATCTGGCGCGGTTTGCCGATGCCCCCGCGGATGAGGTGCTGTTGGAACAGGATGAAATGTCCGAAGTCCTGCCCCGCCCCACGCCGCTGTCCATTGATCTGATGACCCAGGTCTGGGCCCCCGGCGGCAGTCTGGACCATGCATGCCGCGCGCTTGGCGTGCCTTACCGGGTGGGCGAGGACACCGGCAGCCATCTGGTAAACCTCTTTGGCAAGACCTATGTGGACCGCCGGATCAAATCAGACATGGCGCTGTCGTTAACCGGCCCTCAGGCCAAGGCCCTGCGCAAACGCGCGGCGACCATGGTTGATGAGGTGCAGCACCAGATCCTGCCGGGCTACGGGCAGAAGATCCAATATTGGCAGGCGCTTGATTTTGCCCGGCTGGATGATGCGGCGGTGATGGAGATCCTTGCCAAGCTGCGCGATCTGTTTGTGGGCGACATCTATGTCACTGCAGAACAGGTCAATATTCTGGCCAGTTTCACTCACAGCGAAGCCTTTGCCGCAACCCAGGGCGACCCGGCGCTGCGCAGCCATCTGATGCAGGCCGAGGCTCCCCATGCGCCGCCCAATCTGCTGGCAGCCTGCGGCGGCGATATGGAGCGCGCCGCGTCGATGATGGGACACCGGGCGATGTTTGATTACGAGCTGAGCACGCCGCGCTATCGCGAAGCACCGTCGATGTTGCAAAGTCTGGTTGCCAACCCGGTGCCCAGCCTGCACCGCGTACCAGAGCTGCCCCATGACCTGCCGCCTACGTTGCGACAAGTGGTCGATCAGGCCATTGCCTTTCAGGATCTGAAGGAACAGGTGAAGCACGAGGCGCTGCGCGCCCTGGCGGAGCTGCGCCGGGTGCTGTTGGACATTGGACGCCGCAGCGGGCTGGACGATCTGGTGTTTTATCTGACGTGGGACCGTCTGGCGCAGGCAGATCTTGGCGATGCGCAGGCGCTGGACGACCTCAAGGCCGCTGCCGCCGCCCAAAAGGCACAAGAAGCCCTGCGCCGCAAATCCGCTCCAACCGAGGTCTCGTTGACGCTGCAGGATATGGAGCTTTTGTCGCTGGGTCAGACCCTTGCGGATCATGAGGGCGTGTTGGGTGGCACCTGTGTGGCCGGTGCGGGCACGGTCACCGGGCGGATCTTCCGCGTCAGCGATGATTTCGCCGATGACGGCAGCGATGTGGATCAGCTGTTTGCAGGGTTCAGGGATGGCGACATCTTGCTGTGCCCCATGGTCCACCCCGCCTGGCTGCCACAGGTCCTGCGTGCGGGCGCGGTGCTGAGCGAGGTGGGCGGTTGGCTCAGCCATATGTCGATTGTCGCGCGTGAAAAGAACAAGCTGATGCTGGTCTCATGCAAAGGTCTGCGCACCCTGCACCCGAACCAATTGATCACCGTGACCCAGGACGGAGACATTCGCCCCGAGGTCGAGGACGCAACAGTGGTTCACATCGCCTAAAGCAACGCGGGCGGCCTTTTGGGGTCGCCCGCCGCACAACAGGTCACAGACGCAGGTCCGCCTCATCCTCTGTCAGGATATACTTCAGATCATAAAGGATCGCGCCGTCGCGGCCAAAGCTGCGGATCTGCGCGGCGCTGAGGTCTTTGAACACATCATGGGCCACTGCCAGGATGACCCCGTCATAGGTCCCGGCCTTTGGCTGCGCAACCGTATCAAACCCGTATTCACGCGCGACTTCTGCTGGGTCGGCCAAGGGATCATGCACATCGACCTGCAAGCCAAACCCTTCTAGCCCGCGCACCACATCAATCACCCGGGTGTTGCGCAGATCGGGGCAGTTTTCCTTGAACGTCAGCCCCATGATCAACACCCGCGCCTCGGGCGTGGCGCAGCCCTGCTGCATCATCGCCTTGACCATCTGTTGCGCCACATAGGTGCCCATACCGTCATTCAGACGCCGCCCTGCCAACAGAATATCCGGGTGATAGCCCAGCGATTCCGCCTTGTGGGTCAGGTAATAGGGGTCGACCCCAATACAATGCCCGCCCACCAGACCGGGGCGAAACGGCAGGAAGTTCCACTTGGAGCCCGCCGCCTTGAGCACGGCTTCGGTATCAATGCCCATCCGGTTAAAGATCATCGCCAGCTCGTTGATCAGGGCGATATTGATGTCACGCTGGCTGTTCTCAATAACCTTCGCGGCCTCGGCCACACGGATGCTGGGCGCGCGGTGGGTGCCTGCGGTGACAACCTGGCGATAAAGCGCATCAACCCGGTCCGCGGTTTGTGGCGTCGAACCCGACGTGACCTTGACCACATCCGCCAGCCGCCGCTGTTTGTCACCGGGGTTGATCCGTTCGGGGCTGTAGCCCACGGTGAAATCCCGGTTGAACACCAGACCAGACTGCGCCTCAAGGATCGGAACACAGTCTTCCTCGGTTGCGCCCGGATAGACGGTGGATTCATAGATCACCAGATCGCCGGGTTTCAGCAGCGCCCCAACCGTTTCCGACGCGCGTTTCAGCGGGCCCAGATCCGGGCGGTGGCTTTCATCCACGGGCGTTGGCACAGTCACGATATAGATGTTGCACTGTGCCAGATCCGCCGCCGCATCGGTGACTTGCAGGTGATGCGCTGCCGCAAGCTCTTCTGGCGTGGTTTCGCGGGTCTCATCCTCACCCTGTTTCAGGGCCGCGATCCGGCCTGGGTTGATGTCAAATCCAACCACCGGCCCCAACCGCCCAAACGCCGCCGCCAAAGGCAGACCTACATATCCCAGACCGATGATCCCGATTTTATCCGCCATGCGCCCGCTCTCCTTTGGTCCACCCTATAAAGGCCAGATGCTGCGAAACATCAACGGGGGGCACATAAACAAAAAGGGCGGCCAGTCCGATGACCGCCGCCCCGTTCTGCCCAGAGACCTGCTCTGGTTCGCGCGCTCGTTTAGGAGCCTGCGAATTTCTTGATCACGCCTTGACGCAGGCGGGAGCTATAGGACTGCAGCTCTTCGCGCACAAAACCCATCAGGAAGTAGAGCGCAAAGATATTGACCACAGCCATGGCAAAGATCGCCGCATCCGAGAAGTCGATAACCGGACCCAGGCTCGCCGCCGCGCCGATCACGATAAAGACGCAGAAGATCAGCTTGAACACCAGCTCAGTGGTCTTGCCCTCACCAAAGAGATAGGTCCAGGCTTTGAGGCCGTAGTAGGACCAGGAAATCATGGTCGAGAAGGCAAACAGGATCACCGCAATCGCCAGCACATAGGGGAACCAGCTGATGCTGGAGCCAAAGGCGGCTGAGGTCAGCGCAACACCGGAATTGCCGTCAACAGTGGCAATCGCGGAACCCGCTTCGTTCAACATATAAAGGCCGGTCGCCTCGTCGATGATCAGCTGCTGCGAGATGATGATCACCAGCGCGGTCATGGTGCAGATCACAACGGTGTCGATCAGCGGCTCCAACAGAGACACAAAGCCTTCGGTGATCGGCTCGGATGTGCGCACTGCAGAGTGTGCAATCGCCGCAGAGCCCACGCCCGCCTCGTTCGAGAAGGCCGCGCGTTTGAACCCCTGGATCAGCGCGCCAACCAGACCACCTGCAACCCCAAGACCCGTGAAGGCGCCAGCAAAGATCTGGCCAAAGGCCCAACCGATCAGCTCATAGTTGGCGATCAGGATAATGATAGAGGCGCCCACATACATGACGCCCATAAACGGTACGACTTTTTCGGTCACATTGGCGATGGATTTGATGCCGCCAACGATCACTGCAAAAACCACACCGGCAAAGACCAGACCTGTGATCCAGCCCGGATAATCCCCCACGATGCCCGAGATCTGCGCATGCGCTTGGTTGGCCTGGAACATGTTCCCGCCACCCAAGGCACCCAGAATACAGAAGATCGAGAACATCACCGCAAGGATACCGCCGCCCGGAAGGCCGCGCTGTTTGAACCCTTTGGAGATGTAATACATCGGACCACCGGATACGGTGCCGTCTTCGTATTCATTACGGAATTTTACACCCAGCGTACATTCGGTGAATTTCGACGCCATGCCCAGCAGACCCGCCAGGATCATCCAGAAGGTCGCGCCCGGACCCCCAATGCCCACGGCCACGGCCACACCGGCAATATTGCCCAGACCCACGGTGCCCGACAAAGCAGTGGCCAGCGCTTGGAAATGGCTCACTTCGCCAGCGTCATTGGGATCTGCATAATCCCCTTTGACCAGCTGGATCGCATGGCGGAAATAGCGCAGCTGCACAAATCCAAAGTAGAGCGTAAACACAGTGGCTGCGATCACCAGCCACATCACGATCCAGGGGAAACTGGTTCCCGGAATCGGTGCAAAAATTGTTGCGACAAACGGCCCCGTCACCTTGGCAAAGACAGCGTTGACCTTTTCGTCGATCCCCATAGCTTCTTGTGCGAACGCCGGGCTTGCCATCAGGGCAAATGCGGCGGCACACAGAGACTTGTTATTGATTTTCATTGTTGTGCTTCCTTATCCGACGACCGTGACCGGTACGTCCGCATGCATCACCAGATTCTGCGTCGCACTGCCAAAGATGCGCTTTGCAAATCCGCTTGCAGACGCGCGGCCCACAATGATCTGCGCTGCTTTGTGCTCAGATGTAATTGCATTCAAGGTCTCGGCCACATCCCCATGGCGCACCACCCCAACCGCGTCAAAGCCCGCCTCTTTCAGCGCGGCCAGAGCCGGATCCATCACCCGCTCATTTGCAGTTGCAAGCTCTTCCTCGCGTCGTTTGTGGCGCGCGGCGTTTTCCTCTGGTGTTTGGAACGTGAACGGAGACCATTCGATGACATAAGCCAAGATCAGCTGGCAGTCATCCATCCGCCCTGCCAGATCTTTGGCAAAGGCCAAGGCGCGATCTCCCGTGTCCGCCCCGTCCAGGCCAACAACAAGTTTCACCGTCATAAAGTAACCTCCCGGTTTTTAAGTCACAGCAAAGCAATTTTTGCTGATGACAGTTTTTGTAACATTTTTTCGATGTTTTGCCTCAAAATTAATCCCTGGTGTTTTTTTCTAGCAGGTGTTGATGCTACATCAAAATTCGCCACATATCCCGTGAAAAGCCAGTAATTATCACTGATGAACTTAACATGAATAGAGAATTAGACCGAATCGATCTGCAAATACTTGAACAGCTGGACCGCAATGGCCGGATGCCCATTGTCGAGTTGGCAACCCGCATAAACCTGTCCAATACCCCCTGCTCAGAACGGGTAAAACGGTTGGAGCGAACGGGCTTTATCCAAGGATATAGGGCGATTTTGGATTTGGAAAAATTGGAAGCGGCGCATATGACCGTGGTCCAAGTGTCCTTGGCCGCAACGGGCGAAAACCATCTGGCCGCTTTCAGCCAGGGTGCCACGGAAATTCCGGAAATCGAAACCTGCCTGTTGATCGCCGGTTCCTTTGACTACCTTTTGGTGGTGCGCACCCGCGATATGGCCCATTTCCGCCAGGTGCTGGGGGAAAAGATCAACAACCTGCCGGGCATTCACCAGACCAACTCTTTTGCGGTGATGGAGGTGGTCAAGGAAGGCTATGCCTTTCACGCAGGATCCGGTGAAATGTGACATATAATTGAATATATGAATTCAACTATGGCCTTGGGCTTGATCACATGGGATATTTGCCCATCTTGACCACGTCACAAACCGAACACGAGGGCCTCCTATGATCACCAAAGGCATCAAAGCACTGACCGAAGAGGCCAGAAGCCGCATCGAGAACCTATCCCCAGCTGAGGCGATGGCGCGCACCGCCCAGGACGACTATCTTCTGGTCGACCTCCGCGATGTGCGTGAATTGCAGCGCGATGGGGTGATTGCCGGGGCCTATCACGCGCCCCGCGGCATGCTTGAGTTCTGGATCGATCCCCAAAGCCCCTATCACAAACCCGCGCTGCTGGCGCAAAAAGGTCTGGTGTTTTACTGCGCCAGCGGCATGCGCTCGGCGCTGGCCACAGATGCGGTGCGCAATATGGGCCACCGGGATGTCAGCCATGTCACCGGTGGCTTTGCCGCGCTCAAAGAAGCGGGCGCAGAGATTGTGACGTACAAAAAGCCCGAATAGCGGCGTGTCTTGATCAGCCGAGCGCAGGCATGTCGCGCAACAGTCGACCCACCGGCGCCTGCAATCGGCTGATCCCTGCAAGCCACGCCATATGCCAGGCCAGTGCTTGATTACTGCTGACCACGGGCATACCCAGCTCTTGTTCCAATTGATCGATCACGTCCAACGTGCGCAAATTGGTACAGGACAGAAACAGACCCTCCAGATCCTCAGTCCCGGCCACATGGCGGGCGGCATCGCAGATCGAATGGGCAGCTATCCGCGCCACATTGGCCTCTTGCGCCTCGCCAAAGGACAGTGTTGTCGGCACATCGAAACCTGCCGCCTCAAAACCCGCACGGATCGGCCCCGCGACCGAGGCTACATAAGGCGACACAATCCCCAACCGGTGCACGCCAAGAGCCCGCAGCGCCGCAGTGGCCGCCGTCAGCGGATTTGTCACCGGCACATCACCAATGGGAGCCGAGATCAGTTCTGCCACCTGCTGCGCGCCCAACATCGCTGTGGCCGAGGTACAGCCATACCCCAAAGCGTCAAACCGCGCAGCCGACGGCAGCAATGCGGCGGCCTGGGTCAAAGATTGCGCCATTGCGGTCAGAGTCTCAGGCGTCACCTCCGCGCCCGATGGCACCCGCGTGGTATAAATCAGCGCTTCCTCCACCGAAAACAGGCGGCGAAAATCCTGCTCCAGGGTCTCATCCGTCTGCAGCACCACCATGCCCAACGTGTGTTCTGCCATGGGGCCTGTCAGATCATAGGGGTGGCTCTGCATCACAAAATCTCCGGCAGTTGATCCGGCGCACGGGGCGACAGCAATATCGGACCGCGGTCCTGCAGTACGATGTTTTCCTCATGCACCATAATACACCCCGGTGCGATTTCCATCCCCGGTTCAAGTGTCAGCACCATGCCCGCCCGCAGCTCGGTCTCATCCAGGGGGGTAAAAGACGGCCATTCGGTCAATGTCACTCCCAGCCCGTGGCCCAGCCGCCCTCCCAACGGCTGCCCACCGCGACGCCGTATCCCATCCGCCAGAATGCGATGTGCATCCGCTGCCCGCTGCCCTGGTTGCAACTGGGTCAGCGCATCCTCGGTCACGGCAAACAGGATGTCATAGGCGCGTCGCATCGCGTCACTGGCGGGACCAATGGCAAAATTGCGGTCAAAATCGCAGAAATACCCCTCCCGCACCGCGCCTGTGTCCAACATCAGCAGATCACCTGTGGCCAAGGGCTCGGCCGCAGCAGGTGAGATTACATCACCATAGCCGCCCTGTCCTGCCCCGCCAGCCACATAGCTGACCCAATCCGCCCCTTCGTGCAAAAGCTCTGCTTGGAATCGGCAAAACAGCTGATCCAATGGCAGGCCCCTTTGGGCCAGATCCGGCATCCGATCAAAGACACGCCCAGCGATGGCACAGGTGGTGCGGATCTTGGCAATCTCAGCCTCTGATTTCACCTCGCGCACCCGCTGTATCGCCCCGGTGCCATCCACCACGCGATGCGGCACCAGCGCTGCACATAGGCTGTTATACCCGGCCAAGGGCATGCGCAGAGCCGTCTCGGCTCCCATTGGCATGCCAATCGCGCCGTCGGTGACAGGCAGCACCTCGCGCAGGGTTTCTGCCAGCAGGGTGATGCCGTCATCACGGGGGTCCGGCGCGGACCAGCTGCGTATGTCCTCGATCCAGGTGCGCCCCATCAGATCCACCCCGATGGCGGGTATCACTGCAATGGGTGCGCCTTCGCGGGGCACGATCACAAACCACGGGCGCGCGGGGCTTTCCCAAAACCGGGTCAAAAACCCGGTGACATAGAAAATATCCGCGGCCTCTGTCAGCAGCAGCGCATCCAGATCCCGCAGGCCCAGTTCAGCCTGGATCCGGGAGCAGCGGGTCTGAAACTCGAACTTGGGAAAGATCATGCTGCGGTCAGCCATCTTCCGGCCCTTCGCTGAGGATGGTCAACACCCGCGCCGAAGAGCCCAAATCCAACCCTGCGAGCGCCGCCGCCAAACCAGCCCCGCCAGACGGCGTCGTGGCCAGATCCATGTCGGCCAAGGGCCCCATCGCCGCCGAGGCTGCCTGATCGGACAGGGTGACACAGGCATCCGCATCCCGCGCCAGACCTGCAAGCGCAACCATTGACGGCGTTTTGCAATCCAGACGCCCCATGTTGGAAACCGGCCCTGTGCTGTCCAACAGACGCCCCGCCCGAAGGCTTTCGATCACCGCAGGCGCGGCTTCGGGCTCGACCACAATGATCTGACAGGCATCGCCCCATGCCCGCCGCAACAGCGCCGTAACCCCTGCTGCCAAACCGCCCACACCGGCCTGCAGCAACACATGGGTGGCGGGGGTCTCCATCTGATCAACGATCTCCTGTGCCATGATCAGATAGCCCTCCATCACCGCCCGCCCCGGAGTGACGGTCACGCTGTCGTCGTCTCCGGGCCAGGTGCTGTCTGACAGCAACGACCATCCCTGCGCCGCAGCGGCCTGTGCGGCGGCGGCCATGCTGGCCTCATAATCTGTCCCCTGGCGCACCACATCTGCGCCCAGATCACGCAGCCGGTTGGCAAAAGCCTCGGGCACCGTATCTGCCAGATAAATTGCCGCGCGCGCCCCAAAGACCTGCGCCCCTGCAGCCACCGACAGACCATGGTTACCAGCACTGGCGGTCACATAGACCCGTCCGCTCAAATCGCCTGTCTCTGCGGCATCACGGGCGATCTTATGCGCGGCCCCCAGCGCCTTAAAACTGCCAAGCCCCATGCGGGCGCGCTCATCCTTGACCCAGACCTCCGCAACACCAAGGCGGTCGGCCAATTCAGCCATCCGCCGCAACGGCGTCGGCGCATAGACCGGACAGCGCGAGATCAACGCCAAAGCTGCCGTTGGATCCTCCACCGGCAGCGGCGCAAGATCCGGCAAACCCACGCCCCGCAGGGGATTTTGATAAACCTCAAGCATGGAACGTCTGTCCTTCCTGTGATCCTTCTGTGCAGGCAGTCTAGCAGGGCGCATGGGACCACGGCGGGATGTTTGCAGAGACTTCAGGCCGAAATTCGGATCAAATTTGCCCATCTCGTCCTCTTTTTTGCCCTAGCCCAGAATTTGAGCGCCCTTGGTGCCGAACTTGGGATAGCCTAAGGAAATGGACAGATTCGACGCCCTTTTGCTGGAGGCGCTACAGCACAACAGCCGCCAAACTGCGGAAACCCTTTCGACCAAGGTCGGCCTGTCGGCGGATGCCTGCCGCAAACGTCTGGCGCGATTGCGCAAATCCGGGATCATCCAGGCCGAGGTCGCGCAGCTTGACCCCCTCCGCGTCAACCGGCCCCTGCTGCTGATTGTTGAAGTCACCCTGCACAATGAACGCAAACAAGAGTTGGACCACTTCAAACAGCAGATGCAGACCGCCCCCGAGGTGATGCAATGCTACTATGTGACCGGCAATTCGGACTTTGTCCTGATGATCTCTGCCCGCGATATGGCAGAGTATGAAGATTTCACCCGTCGCCATTTTTTTGACCAGGACAACGTGCTGCGTTTTCACACCAGCGTTGTGATGGATCGGGTGAAACAGGGGTTTTCCATGCCAATTGCCGAATTCGAGATATAGCCAGCTGGTTTTTCTGCTGTCAAAGTGATCCAGATCTTTGTGATCACCGTAACCAGGGTATGTTGATGTCCACGCTTGATCCTCCGCCGACCGGTCCAGCCGCGTTTGAGGCAGACACCCCCACATCCCGTGGGCGGGCGCTGTCGGTTGAAACGCAGTGGATGTTGGCCGTGCGGGACCAGCGGGACCGTCAAGCCTTTGCGTCTTTGTTCGATCATTTTGCCCCCCGCCTCAAAGGATTTGTGATCCGCTCTGGTCTGCCTGCGGCCCAGGCCGAAGAGGTGGTGCAGGACGTCATGCTGACGCTCTGGCACAAGGCGGCGCAGTTTGATCCGCACCGGGCGCAGGTCTCGGCCTGGATTTATCAGATCGCCCGCAACCGCCAGATTGACCTGATGCGGCGCGGCAACCGCCCCGTCCCCGAAGAGCTGGCCGAGGATCCCGAAGCCGAACCCGATGCCAGCCAGATCCTGGCTTTGGAGCAGGAAGCGCAACACCTGAAATCCGCCTTGCGACGTCTGAAGGATGAGCAGCGCGATGTCATCGAAAAAGCCTATTTGGGGGAGCTGTCGCATCAACAGATCAGCGACCAGACCGGCCTGCCCCTGGGCACCATCAAATCCCGGATCCGCCTTGGGCTGAACCGGTTGAGACATGAATTAAAGGACCTCAAACCGTGAGCGTCACCCATCATCATATCCCGGATTCCATGCTGGCTGCGTATGCCGCCGGAAATCTGCCACATGCGTTTTCGGTGGTCGTGGCCACCCATGTGTCGATGTGTGCCATCAGCCGCGCGGCCCTGGGCGCGCATCAGGCCGTGGGCGGTGCGGTGCTGGAAACCCAGGACGCTGTTCCAGTGTCCGAGGGGCTGAAATGCGACCTGCTGGCGCGGCTGGATGATCCAATCGATCTGCCCGCCGCACCCGCTCCGCGCGACGGGATCTATCCCGGTCCGGTGGTCGAGGCATTGAAAGGGCGCGCGCCCAAATGGAAACGGCTGGGCATGGGCGTCTGTCAGGATATTCTCTTTGCGGATAAGGAAGGTTCACTCCGGCTGCTTTATATCCCGCCGGAACAGGCCGTGCCGGACCATGGGCACAACGGGCTGGAAATGACGCTGGTGCTGCAGGGCAGCTTCTCGGATGAGACGGGGCAGTTTGGCGTCGGCGATGTTGAAATCGCCGATGAAAGCCTGGAACACACGCCAATTGCCGATCCGGGTGAACCCTGCATCTGTCTGGCCGCCACTGATGCGCCCTTGCGGTTTCGCGCCCTGACTCCGCGTCTGTTGCAACCGCTGTTCCGGATCTAACAGGCGGGGTTACTGCCCGCGATAGATCATCCAATCCGGCATGATGTCGAAAACGCGGATTGCCCAGGCAAAAGGCGCGGGGAAGTCGGTGCGGAACCGGCGTCGTTTCATTGCCCGCATCACATGGGTTGCGGCCCGTTCTGCTGTCATAAGCTGGGGCATCTTGAACGTGTTTTTGTCGGTCAACCGGGTGCGGATAAAACCAGGGTTGACCAGCCGCACCGTGACACCGGTGCCTTTGAGATCATGGCGCATGGTTTCCGCCAGGCTGACCAAAGCGGCCTTGCTTGCGCCATAGCCCACCGCCGCAGGCAGACCGCGGTATCCCGCCAAAGACCCAACCAGCGTGATCTCCCCGACCCCGCGCCGCAGCATCTGCGGCACCACCTCTCCCAGCACACGCAGCGCACCGGTAAAGTTGACATCCACCATCCAAAGCGCTGCGTCGCTGTTCCACTGGGTGGCGCGCATCGGCTCATAAGCGCCCGCGTTGTAGATCAGCCCGTCGATCGGTCCCAGCTCTGCCGCCACCCGGCGCACCGCATCCAGATCGGTGACATCCATCGCCTGCACCTCGGCACCGGGGATCTGTTGTGCCAGCGCCTGCAGCCGCGCGCTATTGCGCGCGGACAGGATCAGCTGCGCACCTTCCGCCGCCAGCGCCAAGGCCAGCGCCCGGCCCAGACCCTCGCTGGCGCCAACCAACCAGATGCGCTGGCCCTTCATTCGCCGACCTGCTGCGGGTCTGCACTGCCCGAGACCAGGTCCGGCGGAGCCGGTTGCCGGTTCAAAAACGGCGCGCGTTTCGCCCAAAGGATCAGCGCCTGCCAATGGATCAGTGCCAGAACCCGCAACGCCCCCATCGGCCGCCGCACCGCAGCCCAGGCCAAAGTTGACGACCGGGCAGGATTGCGTTGCCCGGCCAGCGAGGCAAAAACCCCCTCCCCTTTGTTGGCATAAAGGATGCGAATGCGCAGCGCCTGTGTGCCCCAATCAAGCGCAAAGCGATACTGCCCCGCCACCGTCTGAAACGGCGAGACATGCATCAGCTTCTGCGCCTCCAACCGGTCGGTGGGCGCGATGGCGCGGAAATCAGGATGGGCGCAAAAGTAGCAATGCCGCTGGCCAAAGGTGCTGTTCACCTCGGCCACAAAGGCACAGGGCTGGCCGTCCCGAAGGGCAATCCAAAAACTGACCGGATTAAAATGAAACCACAGAAAACTGGGCTGGGTCAGCAGCAGCAGGGTCAGTCCCGTGGGATCCAATCCCTGATGCGCAAGGAGCTCGCGAAACCAGACCTCACCCCGCCCATCGCCGCGCGGGCCGCCATGGTTTTTGTTATGCACCGACCACAGGTTGAACCGATTGCGCGACAACAGTGCGGGCGTCCGCGGATCCTGCAGATCACACAGCACAAAATCCACCCCATAGGTGAAGCTGTTGTGCACGTCCCCCCGCCGCGCGTGAACGGTTTTGCCTTGGATATGTTCCATCATCATCCTTTTTATACGCCGGAACACAGGGGACGGATCATTAAACGGTGCTGGCCTTTGGGAAATTGTTGCGGGGTGCATCCAAACTGGTTTTTGAACGCAGCCGTAAAATGCGATGCCGACCGAAACCCGGTTGCGAAGGCAATCTCGCGCAGTTGCATGTTCGAGTAATTCAGGATGGCTGAGGACGCGGCCCTCAAAGAAAGTAGGGGCGCAAGTCAAGGCTCATTTACCGTACAGCCTAAGAACTATGCTGCAAGCGCGCGGATAAATTCGGGGACGTTGCGGGCGTCGACAACCGCTTCGCGGACCAGCCAGTCAAAATGACTGGACAGAGATTTCACCCGCTCCAGCTCCCGAAACGCAAGGTAACATTGCCCGACATAGATGACGGCCAGCGATGGGCCAAAGACGGTCACCGGTGCGCTGTAAACCCTGTGAGCGTCAAACAGGAAGATCCGCAGCCTCGGAAACAACTGCTCGCATTGATCTGCGATAAACCGAAGCTGCTCATCGCGGATGTCCTTATCCACACCTTTGTAATAGGCGGTGCCAGCGGCGCAGGCCTCGATCTCGTGGATGGGCAGGGCGATTTCGTAATCGGACACGCCAGAGGTCAACCAGTTGAACTGGTCCTGGGTTGCTTTGAACGCTTCTGGCAGACGATGTTCGGGAAAGGACGCATATTCCCAGTCCGACATCCGTTTGGTTTTCAGAACATCCGGCAGGGACGCCGGGACGTGGCGGATCTTGTACCCTGCCGCTTCCTGGTGCCACTCCAGTATCTTCTCATCAGCGGAGGTCCGTTCCGCCGGGCTAAGGGAAAGCGCTGCTGCAACGATATCACCCGGAGTTTCAGGACGGTGCGTGAGCCCCAGCAACCAATCCGTGCTCACACTCAGCGCATCGGCAATATCCGCCGCCAGTTGTGCATTGGGCAGACGCGGGTGGTCGTCTTTTAACAACTGCCCAATGGTGGAACGATCCACGCGGGTGGCCCGGGACAGGCCGCTTCTGGACATGTCCTTATGCGCCATGGCCTCAAGCAGCCGTTTCCGGAACAGCTCTGCGCGATCACGCTTGTCCAAATTTCCCCACATTGCAGATAAAAATCACCACACAGGAATTTAAGCAGCAAATTCTCCAAATGTCCAATGACCTGTTTTCAGGATAGCACATTGGAAAACCAAAACACTTCTGAAGGACAGAGCCCATGGACAGCACGATCCGGATTATTGCAAAGGCGGTCACCTGGCAGATTGCTGGGCTCTTTTCGATGACGGTGATTGGTTTTCTGTTCACAGGCTCGATCGTGGCGGGTGGCGGGATCGCCGTTGCCGGGGCAGCCAGCGGGTTTGCCTGCTACTTTGTGCATGAAAAGCTCTGGTCCAAAGTGTCCTGGGGTCGGGACACCCATCGCGTTTGATGCGCCAATTGTCGCCCGTCTCTGATTTCAATTGCGATTGCCAAGGCCGCGACCGATAGTGCGCACATTATGTTTGAGCCTTTCTCTTATCAGCGTGATCCGCGCGTTCCTGCATTCGACGACAGCGCTCCGATTGCAGTGATGGACGCCGAATGCGCCCTGTGCAGCTGGGGCGCGCAGATGATCCACAAACTGGATCGCAGCGGCACCGTTCGGATTTGCCCGGTCCAGTCCCCGCTTGGCACTGCGTTGTTGGACCATTACGCGCTGGAACCGCAGGACCCGACAAGCTGGCTGTTTTTGCACAATGGCCGCCCTTTTGTCGATTTTGAAGCAGTGGTTCACGCAGGCCTGTGGTTCGGCGGTTGGGGGCAGCTGGTCGCGATTCTGAAGATTTTCCCCCGGCCCCTGCGCAATTGGCTGTATCGCCGGGTGGCCCGCAATCGGTATGCAGTCTTTGGCCGCGGGGATTACTGCGCCCTCCCCGACCCCGCCTTTCAAAAGCGGCTGCTGCGATGAAGGTTCTGGTGATCGGCGGCGCCGGTGTTTTTGGATCGCGACTGGCGCGACTGTTGGTTCGGGATGGGCACAGCGTCACGCTGGGTGGCCGCAACCTGGCCAAGGCGCAAGAACTGGCCACCGAATTGGATTGCGCCGCAGCTGCGCTGGACCTTGGTGGGGATCTGTCAGGGGTTGCGGAATTCGATGTGGTCGTGGACGCGGCAGGCCCGTATCATGCCTATGGGGATGACCCTTATCGATTGGCCAAAACCGCCATTCGCGCCGGGGTGCATTACCTGGACTTTTCCGACAACGCACCCTTTAGCCAGGGGATCGCCCAGTTGGACCAAGACGCGCGCCGTGCTGGCGTCTGTGTTCTTTCGGGGATGTCCTCGGTTCCCGCACTCTCCTGCGCTGTTGTGCGCTCTCTCATTGGTGATGCCGTCCCGGATCACATCGATGTGGCCATTTTGCCGGGCAACCGCAGCCCGCGCGGCCTGTCGGTTATGGCGTCGATCCTGACGCAGGTTGGGCGGCCGATGCAGGTCTTTCGCGGCGGGCGATGGAGTTCTGTCTTTGGCTGGTCCGAGCCGAAATGTTATGACTTGCCGGGCGGTCTGCAGCGCCAGGGTTGGATCATCGAAGTGCCGGATGTTGCCCTGTTTCCCGATCACTTCGGCGCAAAAACGGTCATTTTCCGCGCTGGGTTAGAGCTTTGGCTGATGCGCTATGGCTTGTGGCTCTTTGGCCTTTTGCGCCGCGCAATCCCCGTGCCCATCACCAATGGGCTGCTGCGTGGTTTCAAACTGGCCGCCGATCTCTTGGCCCCCTTTGGCAGTGATCAGGGTGGCATGTCGGTAACCGTGCGCATGGGCCGCGAGCAGACGTGGTGGCGCCTACGGGTTGAAGCGGGCGATGGGCCGTTTATCCCAACCATTTCCATCCGGGCGCTTTTGCGGCGCAAGACGCTGCCCATCGGCGCAGGCCCCGCATTGGAAAGCATCACCTTGGCCGAGGCTGAAGCCGCCATGTCTGATCTAAATGCCCAAAGCGAACGGGGCAAAGAGCCGCTGCATGCCCTGTTCCCGCGCGTCCTTGGGAAGGATTTTGACGCCCTGCCGCCCCATGTGCGGGCAACGCATGAGACCTATGATATTGGCCGCTGGCAGGGGCAGGCCTCGGTCCGCCGTGGATCCAGCATGTGGAGCAAGGCATTGACCATGCTGTTTCAATTCCCGCCCGCCACAGATCGGATTGCGGTGGAGGTGACCAAAACGGTGACCGCACATGGCGAAACCTGGGAGCGAAATTTTGGCGGCCACCGGTTTCGGTCCCACCTCAAGGCAACACCACAAGGAATGACCGAGCGGTTCGGCCCCTTTACTTTTTGCCTTGGCCTCAAAGTGGAAGAGGGCAGCCTGCATTTCCCAGTGCTCTCTGCCCGCCTAGGGCCTTTGCCGCTTCCCAAATGGCTGCTTCCGGTGTCGATCGCGCGCGAATATGAAGCGGATGATCAGTTCCATTTTGACGTCAAACTTTTGGCGCCAATCACCCACCGCCTCTTGGTGCATTATCGGGGCCAGCTTTCGGAAGCCCCGCCGGATCCGAGATAAGCCCGCCCCGCGCAACAGCGCTGCGAGCCATATGCGTCACCCAAGGCGCAGGGATTGGCCATTGGCGAACAGGTGCACCTTGGTTGGGTTTGCGCCCAGTTTGATTGCCTGCCCACGCAAACCTTTGTGAATGCCCGGCAGTTTGGCGATCAGTTGTTCGCCACCATCGGGGCGGTCCACATAGATCAACGTCACCTCTCCCAAGGCTTCGGTGAAATCCACCGTACCTTGAAACAGCGGGGTGTCGTCGGTCTGTGTCAGATCCTCGGGACGCACGCCCACATTGACCCGCATCCCCAACTGCGAGGCCTGTGTCGTGATCGCAGATACAGCTGTTCCCCCGGCATCCAGCGCGATCCGTGTCATCTGTCCGGTTTCAATGATCTCACCGGGCAACAGGTTCATCGCAGGCGAGCCGATGAACTGCGCCACAAACTCGTTGTCGGGCGTTTCATAGAGCTCAAGCGGGGTGCCGACCTGGGCAATACCTTTGTTGGCCAGAACCACAATCCGGCTGGCCAATGTCATCGCCTCCACCTGATCATGGGTCACATAGATCATGGTGCTGTCGGGCATGCTCTCTTTGAGCCGCGCGATTTCAATCCGCGTGGCCACGCGCAAGGCCGCGTCCAGGTTTGAGAGCGGTTCATCAAACAAATAGACCTTGGGGTCGCGCACGATGGACCGGCCAATGGCCACCCGCTGACGTTGGCCACCTGACAGCGCCTTGGGCAGACGATCAAGATAATCCTCCAGCTGCAGGATCTTGGCCGCGCGGGTGATGGCGGCGTCGATCTCGGCCTTGGGCTTTTTGGCGATCTTCAGGGCAAAGGCCATGTTCTCGCGCACGGTCAGATGCGGATACAGCGCGTAGGATTGGAACACCATTGCAATGCCACGCTGCGCCGGCGGCACGTCGTTCATCACCGCGCCTTCGATCTCCAACGTGCCGCCGGTGATCTTTTCCAGTCCTGCAATCATCCGCAACAAAGTCGACTTGCCACAGCCCGATGGCCCGACAAAGACGATCAACTCGCCCTGCTCGATGTCGAGATTGATGTCACGCAGCACGTCGACAGACCCGCCGTAGGTCTTGGCGACATTTGTCAGCTTCAACTCAGCCATCGGTTTATGCGTCCTTCTTCTGCGCGATAATGAAACCCCAGGGTGCCAGTGCTCCCTGCGGGGCCTGCCCGCCCAAACCGTCCGCGACCGAGATCCAATTGCCTGCAGGCAGCGTGGTGGTTGCAGGCTGGTCGGCAAGGTTCAGAACGCACAAAAGCTCAACCCCGTTGTATTCGCGGATCATGCTGAGCACGGTTCCGCTGGCGTCCATCCATGTGGTCTCTCCCAGGGACAGCGCCGGGTGCGCTTTGCGCAAGGCAATGGCGCGGCGATAGTGGTGCAACAGGGCGTCCGGATCGGCTTCCTGTCGGTCCACAGCCATGGCTGCCTGTGCGGGGCTCACCGGCAGCCAGGTCTTGTCCGCGCCAAAGCCTGCGTTTTCTGACTGCGTTTCCCAGACCATTGGCGTGCGGCAGCCATCGCGGCCTTTGAATTCCGGCCAGAATTCAATGCCATAAGGATCTTGTAGATCTTCAAAGGCAACATCAGCCTCTTCCAGCCCTAGCTCCTCACCTTGATACAGGCAGGCAGAGCCGCGCAGGCACATCATCAGGGCGATATGCGTGCGCAAAGCTGCGTCCGAAAGGGTCCACCGCGAGGCAAAGCGCATTACGTCATGGTTGGAAAAGGCCCAGCAGGCCCAGGCCTCGGGCGCGACCGCATCCAGCCGGTCAAAGACCTGTTTCACATAAGCCGCCGTTAGCGGTTTGCTTTCCAAGAATTCAAAGGCGTAGCACATGTGCATGCGCTTGGAGCCGCTGGTGTATTCGCCCATGATCTCAAGCCCGCGTTGGGCATCGCCGACCTCACCCAGACAAGCGCGATCGTCATATTCGTCACACAGCGCCCGCAGCCGTTCGAGGAACACGAGGTTTTCCGGCTGGTTTTTGGAATACAGGTGATCCTGATAATTATACGGGTTCACCGACGGCGCGATAGAGGCGTTGCGTGCATCCGCGCTGAGGACGGGGTTGCTGCGCAGTTGGGCGTCATGGAAGTAGAAGTTGATGGTGTCCAGACGGAAGCCATCGACGCCCAGGTCAAGCCAGAAGCGCGCCACATCCAGAAGCGCGTCCTGCACGTCAGGACAGTGAAAGTTCAAATCCGGCTGCGTTGTCAGGAAGTTGTGCAGGTAATACTGCTCCCGCCGCGTGTCCCATTGCCAGGCGGAGCCACCAAAGATCGACAGCCAGTTGTTCGGCGGCGTGCCGTCGGGTTGCGCATCGGCCCAAACGTACCAATCCGATTTCTCATTGTCCCGGCTGGCGCGGCTGGCGGCAAACCACGGGTGTTGGTCCGAACTGTGGGACAACACCAGATCAATCATCACCCGCAGGCCCAGATTATGGGCGGTTTTCAACAGTTCGGCAAAATCATCCAATGTGCCGAACATCGGGTCCACATCGCGGTAATCGCTGACGTCATAGCCGAAATCCTTCATCGGGGATTTGAAAAACGGCGAAATCCAGATCGCATCGACGCCAAGGGAGGCAATGTAAGGCAACCGCTGAGTGATGCCCGGCAAGTCACCAATGCCATCTCCGTTGCTGTCTTGAAAAGAACGTGGGTAGATCTGATAGATCACGCCGCCTTTCCACCAGTTTGGATCGGTTGCGCGGACTACGGTTTGTTCGGGTTGAGTTTGCATGTTCATCAGGCACCTTGACCTATGTTTATTTCACGGAGCCAGCCAAGAGGCCGCGCACCAGATAACGTTGCATTGCAAAGAAGACCGCCAGCGGCACGGCAATGGACACAAAGGCCGCGGTGGCGAGGATCTCCCAATTGCCACCACGGGTGCCCAGCATCTCGACGATGCGGGCGGTCATAACGGTGGTCTGACCGGTGGAGTCGATGAGGAAGACTTTGGCCACCAGAAGGTCGTTCCAGGTCCACAGGAACTGGAAGATCGCAAAAGACGCCAAAGCCGGAAAGCTGAGGGGCAGGATCAGCTTGGTGAAGATCTGGAACTCACTTGCGCCATCGACGCGGGCGTTTTCAATCAAATCGCGCGGAAGCCCTGCCATGTAGTTGCGCAAAAGGTAGATCGCCAGCGGCATGCCAAAGCCGGTATGGGCCAGCCAGACGCCCAGATACCCTTTGCCGATGCCAATGTTCAGATGCAGTTTCAACAAGGGGATCAGCGCCAACTGCAACGGCACCACCAAAAGCCCGACAATCACCGCAATCAGCAGCGCACGGCCCGGAAACTCCATCCAGGCCAGGGCGTAGGCGGCAAAGGCTGCCACAAGGATCGGGATGATCGTGGCTGGGATGGTCACGGTCAGCGTGTTTACAAAGGCCTCGCCCATGCCTTCGCCCTGCCCTGCCGTAAACAGCAGCTTGTTATAGTTCTCAAGCGTGAATTCAGGGGGGACCACAGCGGTGATAAAGACGCGTTGGCCGCGCTTGCCGCTGAAGGGTTCGGTGTGTTCCATCCGGTAGCTGCCATCGGGTGACAGCGTCAGCGTGCCGCCTTTGCGCAGCTCTGCTGTATCACCCGGCGTGAAGGCGTCAACCGCACGGGAGCTAACCCCCCAGACTCGCATATCCAACGCCTCTCCCCCATCAAACAGGTTGCCCTGGATCACATAAAGCCCGTCCTCCTGAACTTGCGTGTCTGGTGCAGCGGTGCGAAAGGTCAGGTTCTGTTCAGACGCGCCAAGTGCGCGCCACCAGCCCGAGGCCGCGATCTGGTCGCCGGTGCGAAACGACGACACAAACAGGCCGACGGTTGGAAACAGCCACAAGGCAACCAGGGCCGCGACCGAAATATGTACGATCCACGTGAGCGAGGATCGTTGTCCTGCAATATTGTCCATGGTTGCCTCCTCAGCGCATCTCGCGGCGCGCATTGCGCACGTTCCAGACCAGGATCGGCGTGACCAAAAGCATAATCACCATGGCAGCCGCCGACCCCACGCCCCAGTCATTGGCGCGAAACATCTTGTCGTACATGTAATTGGCCAGAACCTGCGTCTCCCACTGGCCGTTGGTCATGGCAAAGACGATGTCAAACACCTTGAGCACGGTGATGGTGATCGTCGTCCAGACCACAAGGATGGTGTTTTGGATCTGCGGCACCTTGATCCGGAAAAAGATCTGGAACGGGTTGGCGCCATCCACAATCGCGGCCTCAATGGTTTCTTCGGGGATGCCACGCAAGGCGGCCGACAGGATCACCATGGCAAAGCCGGTTTGGATCCAGATCAGCACCGCCATCAGAAAGAAGTTGTTCCAAAACGGCAGCGTCAGCCAGGTTTGCGGACCGTCACCGGACATCCAAACATAAAGCGCGTTTAAAATGCCGATCTGATCGCTGCCTTCGGGGCGTGCGTCATAGACCAGTTTCCAGATCACCGATGCGCCCACAAATGAGATTGCCATTGGCATAAATATCAAAGACTTGGCAATGTTGCCCCAGGCAATCCGATCGGTGAGCTGCGCCACCATAAGCCCCAGCGCGGTGGACACCGCGGGCACCACAATCAGCCACAGCATATTGTTGCGCATGGCTTCCCAGAACTTGGCCTCGCTCAGCATCTGCGCGTAATTGTCAAACCCTGCCCATACATATCCGCCGCCCTGTACCCGGTCCATCAGCGACAGACGCAGCGTCTCAACCACGGGATAGGCAAGATACAGGCTGATACCAAGTAGCGCCGGCAGCAAGAATAGCCACGGGCGGACCAAATTGGCGCGGTTGATGTTGCGCCCTGCATTGGGGCCGCGTGCGGGCCAGATGGAATCTAGTATGAGGTTTGAGAGGAAAAAATATCCAACACAGCCCGCCACCCCCGTTGCGATGGTGATCAGGCCAAGGATGACCGGGTTCATGATAAGCTCCTAGTCGGAAAAAGGCCCCGCCTGCTGCGGCAGGGCCTTTGTGAGTGGTTGGGTGGCAATTACTTCAATGCGTCCCAGCTGGACTGGATTTCGGCGGCCACTTCGGCAGCGGGTTTGCCGCCGGTGTAGTCGACCATACCGGTCCAAAAGGTCCCGGCACCCACGCCGCCCGGCATCAGGTCTGACCCATCAAATCGGAAGGTTGTCGCGCCTTTCAGGATCTCACCCAAACCGCGCAGAGTGTCGTCCTTGTAGGCGTCCATGTTGACACCATCATGCGGGGTCAAAAATCCGGTCTGCGCCATCATAACTTCATGGACGATGGGCTGCTGGAAGAACTCCATTAAGGCGGTGGTGGCGTCCGAAGGCGTGGTGATCGCCATCAAGGTGCCGCCGCCCAGAACCGGGTTGCCCAGATCTTTTTCGGCAAAGCTTGGCAGATAGAAGAAATCGGTATCTACGCCAAATTCCAGATCTTCGGGAAAGAAGGCCGGCACAAAGGAAGCCTGGCGGTGCATGTAGCACTGCGGCGGAGAGGTGAACAGACCTTTGGGGCTGTCACGGAAGTCAGTGGAGGCAACCGCGCCTGCGCCACCTGCAACCTTGGCATCATCCAGCGCGAACCAGCCAAATTCATCAATGGCTGCCAGAACGCGGGGATCGTCAAAGGGGATCTCGTTTGTGACCCATTGGTCATAGACGTCGGGGGATTGGGTGCGCAGCATCATGTCTTCGACCCAATCGGTCGCTGGCCAGCCGGTTGCCGCACCAGATCCCAGGCCAATGCACCACGGCACCTCGCCATCGGCGACGATCTGATCTGTCAGGGCTTTCAGCTCTTCCATCGAGGTGGGCACATCATAGCCCGCGTCGTCAAAGTTTTCGGGGCTGTACCAGACCAGCGATTTGACGTTCACGTTGAAAAAGAACCCGTACATCTGCGGTGTGCCATTGGCGTCTGCAAAGGTGCCAAGATCCACCCAAGACTGTCCGGCTGCATAATTGTCACGCACCCAATCGCCCATGCCTTCGGGCATCGGGGACAGCTGATCGTTGCTGGCCATCAATGAGGCCAATCCGGGTTGTGGATAGATGGCGATATTGGGGGCAGAGCCCGCTTCGGCATCGATCAGGATCTGCTGCTCAAAACTGTCAGAGCCCGTATAGATCACATCCGCGCCGGTGGCCTGTTCAAAATACGCCAATCCATTTTCAAAGAAGCCCCATTCCGGCTGCATCCACGGGCCCGCAACGGTGATCGTCTGCCCCGAGAGATCCGGCGCATCCTTGGCCCAGGCCGCGTAGCCGTCCCAGTCAAAAGGCCCTTCACCCGGTTTGAATGTCAGATGGTCATCTGCAAAAGCGGCGCTGGCACAAATGGCAATAGCGGCCGCGCTCGTCATGAGCGTCGATTTCATTGTTTCCTCCCTAAAGTTGGACCCCGTGGCCCTACAGCTCCGCAGTGCTTCACCCGTTTTCAAAGCGCTTTGGATTAACCTTATCAATCCGAACTCCACCTTTGGTGTCAACGTAAATCAACCAAAGTGCTTTTAATTATTGTTTTTAAATGAATTAATTTTCAGGCGTTGAAAATCATTGACTTGCTCGAATTTCGCCCGCAAACAATTTACAGCCTTTCTTTCAAAACGCTTTGGGGGATTTCCCCCAGACAGGACGACATGAATCTCAAAGAACTCTCTGAATTGCTTGGCCTTTCTCAAACCACGGTGAGCCGTGCGCTGAACGGCTATCCAGAAGTGAGTGAGAAGACCCGGATTCGAGTCGTTGCCGCCGCCCGTGAACACAATTACAGCCCCAACAGCCGCGCCACCGGATTGGCCACAGGGCGCGCAATGGTGATCGGACATGTGATCCCCCTGTCCGCTCGGCATGAGATCGTGAACCCGGTTTTTGGCGATTTTGTTGCCGGCGCTTTGCAGACCTATTCGCAGAACAATTATGACCTGATGTTCGCTCATGCGATCGATGGCGGTGAGGCTGAAATTTACAAATCCCTGTACAATCGACGGGTTGTTGATGGGGTTGTGCTGCAGGGGCCAAATGTCACCGAACCGCGGATCAAGGATCTGCGTGACCTTGGGATCCCATTTGTTGTGCACGGCCGTTCCAGCCACGAGCATGGGCCCTATAACTGGGTTGATGTGGACAACACCCGGTCATTCCGCCGGGCCGCTGAATTTCTGATCGATCTTGGCCATCGCCGGATCGCTTTGATCAACGGGCTTGAGGATATGGATTTTGCCTGGCGCCGCCGCACCGGATACCTTGAGGCGCTGACTGCGGCAGGCATAGAGGTCAATCCGGACTTTATGTTTTCGGAGGAGATGACCGAGGTCGCAGGCCATCACGCCGCCCGCGACATGCTGCGGATGGAGACACCGCCCACCGCCTTTATGGTGTCCTCCATGATTTCCGCCATTGGCGTGCGGCGCGCAATTGAAGAGGCCGGATTGAAAATGGCCCGCGATGTGTCCGTGATCGCCCATGATGATGACCTGTCCTATCTGAAAAACGGCCAGGACGTGCCGATCTTTACCGCCACACGATCATCGGTTCGGCAGGCGGGTGTGATCGCCGCCGGTATCCTGATTGACCAGATCAACAACCCTCAGCTTGAGGCTCAGACACGCATGTTGGAGGCCGAACTTGTCGTCGGGCGCTCCACAGGCCCAGGACCCGACTAATGGATTTTAAACGCTCAGACTTTCCACAAGGTTTTGATTTTGGAGTCGCGACTTCCTCGTATCAGATCGAGGGGCACCAATTTGGCGGCGCAGGTTCCACCCATTGGGACAGTTTTGCTGCAACGCCCGGCAATGTGGTGCGTGCGGAAAATGGCGATCGTGCCTGTGATCATTACCACCGGTTTGCAGATGATCTGGATCTGGTGGCCGCCGCAGGCTTTGATTGTTACCGGTTTTCCACCAGCTGGGCCCGCGTGCTGCCCGAAGGGCGCGGTGCCATCAATCAGGACGGGCTGGATTATTATGACCGGCTGACCGACGCCATGCTAGAGCGCGGGATCAAACCCTGTGTGACCCTTTATCATTGGGAAATGCCCTCGGCCCTGGCGGATCTGGGCGGCTGGCGCAACCGGGATGTGGCCCAATGGTTTGCCGAGTTTACGCAGATCATTATGGGGCGGATTGGGGACCGGATGCATTCGATTGCAACCATCAATGAGCCCTGGTGCGTCAGCTGGCTCAGCCATTTTGAAGGCGCCCACGCACCCGGTCTGCGCGACATTCGGGCAACCGCACGGGCCATGCATCATGTGTTGCTGGCACATGGCACCGCAACGCAGGCCATGCGGGCGATGGGCCTTTCAAACCTGGGCGCAGTGTTCAATCTGGAATGGGCCACCCCAGCCGATGACAGTGCGGCGGCCCATCATGCGGCAGCGGTTCAAGACGCAATTTACAACCGGTTTTTCATGGGCGGCGTCTTCCAAAAGGCCTATCCAGAACTGGCTCTGGAAGGGTTAGAGCCGCATCTGCCAACAGGCTGGCAAGATGATTTTGCCACCATCGGTGCACCCGTCGATTGGTGTGGGATCAATTATTACACCCGCTCCCTCCTTGCACCCGCAGATGGTCCGTGGCCGCACAGTCAACTGGTGCCCGGCCCGCTGCCAAAGACACAGATGGAGTGGGAGATATATCCGCAGGGTCTTTATGACTTCCTTATGCGGGCGGCCCAAGAATACACTGGCTCTCTGCCACTTTATGTCACCGAAAACGGGATGGCCAATGCGGATATAGTCCATGCGGGGGCGGCCGCCGATGATGTTCGTATTGATTATATCAATCAACATGTTGCGGCCGTAAAGCAGGCAATTGGAGACGGTGTTCCAATTGCCGGATATTTCCTGTGGTCCCTGCTCGACAACTATGAATGGGCCTTGGGGTATGAAAAACGGTTTGGGCTGGTGCATGTGGATTTTGACACGCTTGCCCGGACGCCCAAGGGCTCGTTTCACGCCCTGACACAGGCCTTGCGCTCATAGACAGCCCGCGACCCCTATTGAATAATCGCGCTTTCCCATTCCAGGGTGAAGGCTTTGCGGGACAGGCGATCCAGATAGATCATCAGCGAGGGTTCCAACGGGACCACCTTTTGCAGCTCTCGCCCGGCTTCGCTTTCCAGCGGCGGGAGTTGCAGCCTGTCAACGGGCTCCCGGCTTTCAGCGGCTTCCAGCAGATGCGCCACAAAGCTTTCGGCCAGCTTGGGGCGACTGGTGTTGCGGGTTACAAAAATCGTACGCATCATCGTGGTGGCGAAATCCTCAGGCACGATGACTTGGATGCGGGGATCCGCCAGCGCCTGTGTCGCCGCATAGCTGCCCAAAACATTATAAGCGACCAAAACGTCGCCCTTGGCCACAGCTGTGATCATCTCACCGGAGCAGCAGTAAAGCCGCGTGCCAAGGTTGCCGATCACCTCGGTAAAACGCCAAAAGGTTTCCGACGCGCGCGCGTCCTGGGTGGCAAAGAAGTAACCGAGACCAGATCGGCGGATGTCATAGGTCGCGATCTTGTCGCGAAACAAATCAGGTTCTGCCCGAAACAATGAAATCAGCTCTTGGCGGGTGCGCGGCAATCCAAGATCTTTGAACGCAGCGGTGTTGACCACAATGGCCGCCGGTTCTGCCGAAAACCCAAACAGGCTTTGCCGCCACTGCATCCAATCGGGCCGTTCAATGGTTCTGAGCGGTTTTGCAAAGCCGTCGTTGGTCAGTTTGACCTGCAGATCCATCGCGCTGGAAATCACCACGTCATAGGCATCGGGATCCTTGCGGATGATGTCATTTATGTCGGCGGTGCCCGTGACCAGATATTCGATTTGGGCCCCATCGACGGTGCGCACAAAGTCAGACAGCACCGTGTCCAGATAGACCACATCCGTGCTGGACAAGACCCGCAGAACCTGTTGCGCGTTTGACGGGCCAAACAGTTTCCTGTCTTCCCAGTCTTGGGCCTGGACAAGATTGGCCGCGGCCAGAAATATCAAAAGGATAATGTTGCGCATGCGCCGCCCTCCTTGCGATTGGTCAGGATCAGCGTCCCGCCATGCGCCACCGCCACGTCTTGCGCGATGGTCAGGCCCAGGCCCGAGCCGATCGTTTCTGCCGCGTTAGAGCCCCGTGTGAACCGGGTTGACAGATCGGGGATCTCATCCTGCGGAAATCCGGGGCCGCTGTCCTGCACGCGGATGTTGGCTGGGTCATCTGACACGATGATCTGGATCACGCTTTCAGCCGGGGCGTATTTCAGCGCATTGTCCACAAGGTTGCGCAGCGCATTCTGCAACAAGATGGCATCGCCTTCGATCCAGACCTGTTGCGTTGCTGAGAGGTCCAGATCCACGTCTTTCATATCCGCAAGCGGGCGCATGGCGCGGATCAGATCGCCGGTGACCTCGGCCAGATCCAGTTTGGACCGTCGCAAATGGTCCGCACGAAAGGTGATCATCGCGTGATCCAACAGTTGCCCCGCCGCGCGGGAGCTTTCGTCGATGGCCCGCACCATGGCCCGCAGCGCTTGTCGGTTTTCCAGTTTGTCCACCCGTTGCAAAGTTGTCTCCGCATAAGAGCGCACCGTGGCTAGCGGTGTGCGCACCCGGTGGGCGGCTTCGGCAATGAACTCTTCGGATTGATCCAACGAATGGGCCAAACGCCGCATAAAGCTGTTGAGCGATCCCACAAGCGGCGCCATTTCCGCAGGCACCGGTGCAGCAACCGGGCGCAAGTCTTCGGGACCGCGCCGTTGAACCGAGGCCGCCAGACGTGTCAGCGGCGCGATGGTGGCATAGGTCAGCCACAACGACAGCAACGTCATCAGGGCAAAGAAGCCAAACCCCAGCAGGCCCGCGTTGCGTGAAATTCGGTTCAACACGCCTGCAAGGCTTTGCTGGCCCTGTGCAACGCTCACGGTCAATGTGGTCTGCCCATTGGCTCCGACCAGACGCCGGGATCCGGTTGCAATCCGCAGGTCGGACCCGTCATAGCGACCGGCGTAAAACTTCATCTGCCCGTTGGGTGTTTCCGTAAACACCATATGCTCATACCCGGACAGGAACCTCCCATCCTGATGAATCGCATAGAAAAACCGATCATCCGCCTGGGTCGACAGGATCGAAAAAGCGGAATACGGGAGTTCAACTGACAGCGCCTCATTGCGAATGGCGGCTGCGTCCAGAATGGAGGTCACCGACGCGCTGAGGATCCGATCCTGTGTCGATTGTGCGATCTGCGCCGCATAGGTGCGCACCACCAGATAGAGGATCACCGCCAGCACCAGCGCGCCACCGATTAAGGAGATCATCAGCGTATTGCGCAAAGACCCCGCGATATTGACCTTGTCGCCGTTTTGATCGTTCATTTCACATCCAGCCTGTATCCCAGCCCGCGCAGGGTGGTGATGGTCACATTGGACCCGTCCAGATGTTTCCGCAGCCGCCCGATATAGACCTCGATCGCGTTTTCGGACACGTCGTCGTCAAAGGAGAACAGCCGGTCAAACAGCTTTTGTTTTGAGAAGATCTGGTTAGGGGCATTGATCAACAGTTCAAACAATCTAAGTTCGCGATTGCGCAGTTTGACGGGCGTGCCCTGCACCAGAACTTGCCCTGCGACCGGATCAAAGCGAACGTCGCCGATTGTGATCACCGGTTGTGAGGATCCGTGGTTGCGGCGCAACACAGCGCGGCAGCGCGCCTGCAATTCCGCGTGGTCAAACGGTTTGGTCATGTAGTCATCTGCCCCCAAATCCAGCAGGCTGATTCTGTCAGAAACCTCGGATCTGGCCGTCAAGACAATCACCGGAGTGTTGCGATTTCGGGCCCGGTGATGTTCCAGAAAGCTGCGGCCATCGCCGTCTGGCAGCATAATATCCAACAGGATCAGATCATATTCCCCAGTGTCTGAGAATAGTTTCGCGTCTTCTATTTTCTCTGCGTGATCAATGACATGACCGTCCATCTTTATGCGGGAAATCACCGCATTGGCCAGTTCAACATTATCTTCGACCAAGAGAAATTTCATTTACACGATGCCTCTTTTTTTGGCGCGACAGGTTTGTGACAGGTTCACGTGAACACTGGTGCCTCGATTGTGTCGCCAAGCGACCAGTTGTCAAATGGGAGGAAAATTATGACAACGTTCAAACTGGGCCGCCGCGCCCTGATGGCTACGGCTATTGCAACGCTCAGCTTTGGTGCGCCTGCTTTTGCGGGTGGCGAAAAAGTCCTCGACAGCATCCACTTTCTGATCCCCGGCGGCGCCGGTGGTGGCTGGGATGGCACCGCACGTGGCACCGGTGAAGCGCTGACCGGTTCGGGTCTGGTGGGGACCGCATCTTACGAAAACATGTCCGGCGGCGGTGGCGGCAAGGCGATCGGTTACCTGATCGAAAACGCCGACAGCAACCACGGCACGCTGATGGTGAACTCCACGCCAATTGTCATCCGGTCCCTGACCGGTGTGTTCCCACATAACTTCCGCGACCTGACGTTGGTGTCCGGCACCATCGGCGATTATGCGGCGATGGTGGTAGGCAAAGACAGCCCGATCAATTCAATGGCGGATCTGCTGGCCGCCTATGACGCGAACCCATCTAAAACCGCAATTGGCGGTGGGTCGGTTCCTGGGGGTATGGATCACCTGGTTGCGGCGATGGTGATGGAAGCAGCGGGTAAGGATGCCTTGGGGGTCAAATACATCCCCTATGACGCAGGTGGCAAAGCCATGGCGGCGCTGTTGTCGGGCGAGATTGCAGCGCTTTCGACCGGTTTTTCCGAGGCCGTGGACCTTGCCGCAGCAGGTGAGGTGAAAATCATTGGCGTGACCTCAGACGACCGTGTTGATGCGGCACCAGACGCAATGACCATGAAAGAACAAGGGATCGACACCAGCTTTGTGAACTGGCGCGGTTTCTTTGCGGCACCGGGTCTGCCGGAGGACAAGCTGGCAACCTATCAGGATGCGATTGCCAAAATGTATGACACGCCAGAATGGGAAGCCGTGCGCGCCCGCAACGGTTGGGTCAACATCCACAACTCGGGCGATGACTTCAAATCCTTCCTCGAAGACCAAGAGCAAGTGATCTTCCGTCTCATGTCCAAGCTCGGCTTCATTTAAAAACACGCGTTCGGGTGTCACTCACACGAGAAACCTGAACAGACTATGACCTTGGGCGGGGGGCCTAACTCCCGCCCATTCTTTTTCAGAGGGGAGAGGGAAATGGCACTTGATCGCTGGATCGCCCTTGTGCTGCTGGGGGTCTGCCTAGCCTACGGATATGCGGCCTGGTTCGCCATGGACGCAAACCTTGCACCATTCATGAGACGCGCACCAATCTGGCCGAGCACCTTTCCCAAGGTGTTGTCGATCCTCGGCATCCTTGCGTCCGTGATCATTCTGCTGGGCCTTGAAAAAGGTGAGGCCAAGATCGGCGATATCGATTACCGCCGTCTGGGTGATTACCACATCGGCCAGGCGCTGCTGCTGCTGGGCCTCATGGTTGCCTATGCATTGTGTCTGCGCCCCATGGGATTTTTGTTTTCTACGATCGCCTTTCTGATGCTGGGCTCCGCCATTTTGGGAGAGCGGCGCTGGATCATCATGGCCGTCGTCGCCGCCATTGCCACCTTTGTGGTCTGGTATCTGGTGCAACAGGTTCTGGGTATCTACTTGCGCCCCGTGCCCTGGTTCATAGGAGGTTGATATGCTCGAAGGACTTTTGATCGGGCTGCAAACGGCCCTCTCGATTCAGAACCTGTTGATGGTCATCGCAGGCTGTCTGATCGGCACATTTATCGGCATGTTGCCGGGCTTGGGTCCGATGTCGATCATTGCCATTATGATCCCGGTTGCGATCTCCATGGGGGATCCGTCGGCTGCGCTGATCCTTCTGGCTGGCGTCTACTATGGCGCGATCTTTGGCGGATCGACCTCATCCATTCTGCTCAATGCGCCGGGGGTTGCGGGCACGGTGGCCAGCAGTTTTGACGGTTATCCGATGGCGCGACAAGGCAAGGCCGGCAAGGCGCTGACCGTGGCGGCCATCGCCAGTTTCGCGGGTGGCACCATTGGCGCGATCCTGTTGATGATCTTTGCGCCCGCACTGTCGTCCGTCGCGCTTCTGTTCCACTCTTCCGAGTATTTTGCGCTGATGGTGGTGGGGCTTTCGGCCATTGCGGCCTTTGCTGGCACGGGCCAAGTCGCCAAGGCGCTGTTGATGACGCTTCTGGGTTTGATCATGGCCACCGTGGGCGAAGGGGCGCTGTTTAATATGCCGCGCTTTACTATGGGTGTGATGGATCTGCAGTCCGGCTTTGGCTTTATCACCCTTGCCATGGCAATGTTCGCTCTGCCCGAGGCGCTGTTTCTGGTTCTGAAAAAGAAAGAGATGGGCGGCGACAGTGGTGAAATCTCCGATCTGCGTATCACTCGGGCCGAGGCGAAATCCATCGCGCCGGTGATCGGGCGGCAGTCGCTTCAAGGGTTTTTCATCGGAGTGCTGCCCGGCGCAGGCGCAACCATTGCCAGCTTCCTTGGCTATGCGGTGGAACGCAATATCGCCACCAAGGAAGAGCAAGATGAATTTGGCAAAGGATCCATCAAAGGGCTCGCTGCGCCAGAAACCGCCAATAATGCGGCCTGTACCGGGTCATTTGTGCCGCTGTTGACCCTGGGTATTCCGGGGTCGGGCACCACGGCGATCCTCTTGGGCGCACTGATTGCGCTGAATGTCACGCCAGGACCACGGTTGATGATTGATGAACCCCAGGTGTTCTGGGCGGTGATCATGTCGATGTTTATCGGCAATCTGGTGCTGCTGATCCTGAACTTGCCGTTGATCCCCTACATCGCCAAGGTGCTTTCGGTTCCGCGTAACTATCTGATCCCGTTTATTTTGTTCTTTACCCTGATGGGGGCTTACATCGGCCAGAACAATGCGACGGAACTGCTGTTGCTGGTTGGCTTTGGCGTCTGTGCCACCGCGCTGCGCTTTGCTGATTACCCGCTGGCACCGTTGCTGATCGGCTTTATCCTGGGCGGCATGATGGAGGATAATTTCGCCCGCTCCATGCAGCTTTATGATGGGGTGGCTTTCATCTGGGAACGTCCGATGACACTGGCCTTGTTGGTCTTGGCGGCGCTGCTGGTTGCATTGCCCAGCTACCGCGCGCGCCGTGCACGCCTGCGGGCCGCGGGTGTGGCTGACGGGGACTAAGACAATCGCTGAACCCAACGGAGTTTCAGCGAAACGCCCCAACAATCCGGGTCGCGCTTTCATCAGGCGCGGCCCTATTCTCTTTCTGGCACTACCCTTTTTTGCGCCCGGGCAAAGACGTTTGGCAAATCTCCGCGCCAAACGCCGATTTGCTCAGTTAGGGTCGCGCGCGTTATAGGCCCTTATGTTGAGCGCTTTGGGGTGCTTTGAACCGGCACATATAATTCACCGCCTTCTTGGAATTTAGCTGCCATGGCCTCCATCCCCTCTTTCTGAGCTTCGGCCCTAATGTCATGGCTGATCCGCATTGAACAGAATTTGGGACCACACATGGAACAGAAATGCGCGACCTTATGGGCCTGTTTGGGCAAAGTCTGGTCGTGAAATTCCCGCGCGGTGTCAGGGTCCAGAGACAGGTTGAACTGATCTTCCCAGCGGAACTCAAACCGGGCCCGGCTCAACGCGTCATCGCGGCGTTGCGCCCCTGGTAGCCCTTTGGCCAGATCCGCCGCATGCGCCGCAATTTTATAGGTGATCACACCGGTTTTAACATCATCGCGATCCGGCAAGCCCAGATGTTCCTTGGGCGTCACATAGCACAGCATCGCGCAGCCAAACCAACCGATCATCGCCGCACCAATGCCGCTGGTGATATGATCATACCCGGGTGCAATATCCGTGGTCAGCGGCCCCAAGGTGTAAAACGGCGCTTCATGGCAGCACTCCAGCTGTTTTTCCATGTTCTCTTTGATCTTATGCATAGCCACGTGGCCCGGCCCTTCGATCATGACCTGACAGTCCTTGCGCCAGGCGATTTGCGTCAACTCGCCCAAAGTCTCCAGCTCTGCAAATTGCGCGTCGTCATTGGCGTCCGCGATGGACCCCGGCCGCAACCCATCGCCCAGGCTGAAGGCCACATCATATTGGCGGCAGATGTCACAGATCTCTTCGAAATGCTCATACAGGAAGCTTTCCTTGTGATGATGCAGACACCATTTGGCCATGATCGACCCCCCACGCGAGACGATGCCCGTGACCCGCTTGACGGTCATTGGCACCATATGCAGCCGCACACCTGCGTGAATGGTAAAGTAATCAACGCCCTGTTCCGCCTGTTCAATCAGCGTGTCGCGAAACACCTCCCAGGTCAGATCTTCAGCGATGCCGTTGACCTTTTCCAACGCTTGATACAGCGGCACGGTCCCAATTGGCACCGGGCTGTTGCGAATGATCCATTCGCGAGTGTTGTGGATGTTGCGCCCCGTAGACAGGTCCATCACCGTATCCGCCCCCCAGCGGATCGCCCAAACCAGCTTGTCCACTTCCTCTTCCATCGAAGAGGTCACCGCTGATGTTCCCATATTGGCGTTGATTTTCACAAGGAAATTACGGCCGATGATCATCGGCTCGGATTCCGGGTGGTTGATGTTGTTAGGGATGATTGCACGTCCAGCTGCAATCTCTGACCGCACAAATTCTGGCGTTACATAATCGGGGATGCTGGCCCCAAAGTCATTACCGTCGCGGTGGCAGGGCGTGGTTTCCCGAAGCTGGTTTTCCCGGATCGCGACAAACTCCATTTCCGGGGTAATGACCCCTGCCCGCGCATAAGCCAATTGGGTCGGAGCGCTGCCTGGTTTGCCCCGCAGAGGCTTGGGGCGCACCGGAAACTCAACCGTCAGCTTGTCGCCCTCCACAAATCCATTGTCGGCAGCTGTAACCTCTCGCCCCTCATAGCGTTCGACATCGCCGCGCGCCTGGATCCAACTGGCCCGCAAAGGGACCAATCCCTGTGCAATATCCGTCTGCACATCAGGGTCCGTATAGGGGCCTGAACTGTCATAGACAGGCAATGGCGCTTCACCTGCGGTGGGATGGGTTGCAATTTCGCGCATAGGTACGCGAATGTCAGGATGCAGTTCCCCTGCAACATAGATCTTGCGCGATGCGGGCAATGCGCCCGTGGTGATCTTAGGATTGGGTACGTTCAACGTGGCGCTCCTCAAGCACTTGCTTCAAAACGACCAAATGCGCACGGAAAGCAGGTGGAGGCGGCACACACCATCCAAATTGGACGCACCACCACAAACGAGGCCTTGCGTCCCTTGCTTCCTACGCCAGTGTCAACTGGGTCAGGTTCAAAGGGTCGCGTCACCGGGTTTCCACCCAATCAGCCTCTCAGTCCCTTAGGCGGGACTCCCCTGCATCTTTGATCGTTAAAGTAGCAAAGCTGGATTGTAAAGCAGTGCGCTCAGCTGGGGCGTTCACCGAAACAAGCGCTCAGCAATTGATCCATAAAGGCCGCGGCCCCTTGGGCGTTCAGGTGATCGGAATCGCGAAACAGGCTTTGATCCGTTACGGTCGATCGCGCATCTACATAACGGCTGCCGTTGCGCAGGGCGGTACCCTGAAAGAAGTCGATCATTGGTTGATGCGCCGCACCAACCGCGTCCCGATAGGCGCGGGTCACCGGGTAGCTGACCATGCAGACCTCAGCGCCTTGTTCAGTCAGTGACGTCACCATCCCGGCATAGGCCTGTTGCGCAAGTTGCACGCGCTCATCCGCGCCGATCTGATGCACAATGGCCCTTTTTCGGGCCTCCAGTATCTGCGCACGGGGGCTGAGAGCGGCAAAATCACCGGGGGACAGCAGCGCACCGTCTGCGGTTTGCACAACCTTGCTATCCAGTTTGAAACCGCTTTCGACAAAGCGCGTCCAATACCCGGGCAAACGCGCGCGATGACGGGGGTCCGCGAGATACAGCAACCGGGGCGACGGATCAGAATAGGCCTCGAATTGCCGACGCAGGCGATAACTGGCAAAGAAATGCGGATCAGCCTGCAGGATCACCCGCCCGGGCGTGCGGTCGGCGAAATACATCTGTGTTTTCCACGCCATATGGGCAATGCCTTCAGACGGGAACGCCAAATTCACAAACCCCTGCCCGGCGGCAAAACCACGGGCGGTGTGGCTGTCGCCAAAGGCGGCATCCGGCGTGTCGACACTCTCCAATATCGATCGGTGCTGGGCAAAGCTGTCCTGGGGCAGGACCTGTGACCGGATCAGAAGCTCACTGGCCAGCCCAACCGTCAGCAGGGTCACCACAAAGCTCATCAGGGCCCAGACGGGTGCACGTTTTGCGCTTTCAGAACTGGAAATAGATGAAAGCATGGCTACCGTTTGCATATAGATGTGACAGGGACAGCGCAGCGAGGAGGCCGCTGATGGCATACCAATTGGGCCCTTTGGCCAGGGTCGGCTGCGCGGTCAGTTTACGCGTGATTTCGCTTGAGTTTGGCGCGAAGAAGGCGATCAGCGCCGCCAGTGCGAGGCTCTCCAAAAGTGGGTTGAGATCGGCAAACACCACCACCGACAGGCTGTGCACATCCGTCGCCCCAAAGAGTGCGCTTAACACCGCCTGGGCCTGCGCAAAATTCTCAGCGCGAAAGAACACCCAGGCCATCAGAACAGCGATAAAAGTCAGGCCAAAGCTGACGACAACCGGTAGTTTCGGCATCTGATTGGCGCGCCAGGCATGCGCCACCGTCAGAAAGGCCCCGTGCAGCCCGCCCCAGATCACAAATTGCCACCCGGCCCCATGCCAAAGCCCGCCCAAAAGCATGACAATCCAAAGGTTTCGATACCGGCGCAGATTGCCCTGCCGGTTGCCGCCGAGCGGCAGATAGAGGTAGTCGCGCAGAAAGGTCGACAGCGTAATATGCCAGCGCCGCCAGAACTCGATAATATCCGTCGATTTATAGGGTGAGTTGAAGTTGACTGGCAGTTTGAGCCCAAACAAGAGACCCAAGCCCAAGGCCATGTCCGCATAGCCCGAGAAATCAAAATAGATCTGGAAGGTGTAACACAACATGCCCAGCCAGGCTTCGGTCAGGCTCAGATCCACGCCCAGCGATTGGGCCAGAAACATCTCATCCGCGCCATGGCCCAGAGTGTCAGCGATCAGGATTTTCTTGGCCAGACCAATGGAAAACAGAACGATGCCGCCCGCGATATCTTCGGCGCGAAACTGCGCAAACCGCGGTTGGGACAGCTGCGGGATCATATCCTTGTGGTGGACAATGGGACCGGCGATCAGCTGCGGGAAGAACGCGATGAAAAACAGGTATTCCAGAACATCGCCGGGCTTGGTCTTGCCCTGATGGATATCGACCAAATAGGCGATCTGCTGAAACGTGAAAAACGAGATGCCAAGCGGCAAGATTACGTCCGGAAGGCCTAATCCACTGCCTGCCAGCACCTGAGCAATCTCGTCAAAGAAACCCGCGTATTTGTACCAAGCCAGCAATCCCAGGTTCAGCGCAACTCCCATTCCGGTCATCAGCCGTGATGGCGCGGCGGCGATCCGTTTGGCCAGCAGGAAGTTCACCGCCACCGAGCCCAGAAGCAAAACGACAAATGGCGGGTGATACCAGCCATAAAACACCAGTGAGCCCAGAACCAAGATCGCCAACGCGCCGCGCGGCCCCGACAGGTTGCGCATCGCAAAGGTCGCGATCAGAACCAGCGGCAGAAACCCAAGAAAAAATGGCAAAGACGCAAATAGCATGGTGCAACGACCCCCGGCGGATCAATCCGCCTGCACGGGCTTGCGACGTGGGCTTTTGCGCAGACGCCGCCAGATCTTGACCACAGGCATGACATAGACGCCCCACAGGGACTGGAATTGCGCCATGTCGCGCTCTTCGATCCCAAACTCGACCCGTTCATCTTTCTTGGGCAGGTAAAGCGTGCCAAACAACATGTCCCAGAACGAAAAGATATGCCCGAAGTTGGTGTCAAAATGTTCTGGCGACTTGCTGTGGTGCACTTGGTGTTGCGCCGGAGAAATGAAGATCCTGTTCCAGAAATCGCCATAGCTGATCCAGACATGGGTGTGGCGCAGATTATAGCCCGCCACGCGCCAGACCCAAATGCCCGCAAGCGTGCCAAAGATGGTGATCGGCATCGGGTTTTGGCCAAAGGCAAAGACCCACACAGCCACTCCGGTTCCGGTCACCGCCGCGCTGACCAGTGAACCAAACACAGCTTCGATCGGGTGGCGCCGCATGGCGGTAATGGGGGTCATGACCTCGGCCGAGTGGTGCACCTTGTGCAGCTCCCACAGGATCGGAACCCGGTGTTTCAGGTAATGCGCCCAGGATGCGCCAAAATCCCACAACAGAACCAGAAAGGCGGAATAAAAGATGCGCCCCCAAAGCCCCATCTCGACGTCGCCAGGTTCAAGGCCAAGCAGATGGGTCAACGCCAGCAGGATTTCCGCCACCAGGGCCGGGCTAAAGATAACGGTTGCTGTCATCCAGAAAAGAGCGCCCTGATTGATCAGGAACACCCAATAATCCATCTTGGCAGAGCCATGCAGAAAGACATTGCGGGGAAACAGCAAGCCCAGAATACGGCGCGGTCCCGGCACTTCGCCGGTGCGTTTGCGTAGGCGCACGGCGATCACGATAAAGGCGATCAGAAACGCAATCAGAAGCGGCCCGGCGCTCAGGAAATGGCCTGCTTTGAACAACACGCCCCCTGTGTTGCTCCACATCTTTGCGAGTGTGCCTTGAATCAGTTCCCAATCCATGTCTGCCTACCTTCCCAATATGCCCCCTTTCATTTCTGGTTTCGCTTTGGGGCGACAATAGGGCGCAATCAGAGCGATTACCGGTCACTTGCGAAACTATGGCTTGAATTGCCGGCGTTGTTCCGGGTCACGGGCGACAATCACCGCTGTTGTATTGTGCCGTACGTGAAGGCATGCACAGGGTTGCGTTTTGCAACGACGAGTGAGATCAGCCCAAAACGCTAGTCGGCATACGGAAATTCGCCTACGTATGCGAGGTGCTGCACGTATTGGCCAACAACCCGCTTGCGGCAGTCAATTGAATTTGGGGCCCGAACTTTGGAACAAACAACCCTCCTGCGATGCCACCGCATGACGCAAACACACAGGATCAACCGGTTCCAAGTCTTGGGGGAACGCAATTCCGGCACAAATGCGCTGCGGCTGTCGATCAAACGCAATCTGGACATTGCGCCGTCTGATCTGTTGGGGTGGAAGCACGGCAGTTCAGCCCCGCTTGCGGTCCCTGGTGATATGTTGGTGGTCGTGGCTGTACGAAATGTGTTTGATTGGGCACGGTCCATGCATGCAAAGCCCTGGCACGCAACCGCCGCGCTGCAAGGTTTGGCGTTTTCCGAATTTCTGCGCGCGCCCTGGGAGACCTGCGTGGATCGCGCGCGCTACTTTGGTCTGGATACAAAAGACCTGCGTCTTGGCATGCCGTTGCAACCTGATCGCCATCCCATCACGGGCGCGGTTTTTGCAAATATCCTCCAGATGCGAAACGTCAAGACGGCTGTGTGGCTTGGGCTGGCAGCCCGGGACTGCAATGTCGCGGTGCTGCGGCTGGAAGATTTTCAAGCGAGCCCCGAAGGGATCCTGGAACAGCTGGCGCAGGGGTTTCAACTGCAACGTCGCGGGCCTTACCAGCCGATCACCCGTCGGCTTGGTGCGCGGTTCAAGCCAAGCATCCCACAGCGCCCTGCAACGCCGTCCGAAATCTCGGATGAAGATCGGCGCTTTATCCTCTCGCAATTGGATCAAATGCAAGAGGCGGCTTTGGGCTATCACTACTGAGGAAACGACACCTTAGACCACGCCAAAGAAGCGATCCGGCACTGTCTGCAATACGTCCGAGATATCGCGTTCAAAACAATACAGATCGCCGCTGCCCTCCCGCGGTCCCCAACTTTCAGTAAGATGGGCAATATTGTCGTCAAAGTCGAAACCGCCCGTGACGGGTTTCTTGGCGATCTTCTCATAGGGCAGCGGCCCCTGGTCAACAGGGCGCCAATCGCGCGAAATCGGCCCTTTGTTGTGACCCAGTTTTGACATTTGCTCTTGTCTGCGGACCAGCGTGTCCAAATACAATCCGGCATCCACATACCGCATGTGAAACAGATACAGGTTTCGAAACAGCTTGAACGTCGGGTCATCGGCAAAATGCCCGCCACGGGACAGTTTGACGGCGTGATTAAAGATACAGGGTTTTGAGTAGGCCGAGGTAAACCGCGCATAACGTCGTGGCCCCAACATGGGCCCGTTTGCGATCGAGTCCAACTCCAGTTCCTGTTTGTGAACCACTTCCAACCCGACAGGCGTAATCGTCAGCTTGCCCCGTCGCTTGCCCAGAAAATCATCCAGTCCCAATCCCGTCTTAGGATCCACCACCACAAATTCGTCTACATCCGTCACGATGACAAAGTCGAAATAGTGGCGCAAACCCGCAGCCAACCCATTCAAAAGCCGCCAGCGATACATGTCAAAGTTTTCGTCAAACTCATCAGGGATGCTGATCAGGTTACACCCCTGTGCCAGATCGGCCACTTCAGGATTGCCGCCGTGGTTCACCACATATAAGGCGGTTCGGCCAAATATACTGGAATAATACTGAACCCAGCGTTCCAAAAAAAACAGGTCGTCACGCACCATGGTGACAACACAGGCTGTCTTCTTGTTCAAAATCCGTAATCCTATGCTTTGAAAGCGTTTTAAATCTGTGGGACTGGAAAAAAATTCGAAAAAATACTGTTATAAAAATAACAGGCCATTGCAGAACCCTCAACCATGAGGGGTTAACTTATGGCTATGCACATCCTTCACGTTTGAGTGACTCAACGGTTTTGGATCACCGGCCTTTTTGCTTCAGGTGATCGATAAAAACCCGCAAGCGCGCGGGAACATAGTCGCGCGACACATAGAGGATCCACGCCGCGCTGTTGAACTGACCGGCGCTGACGGTGTGATGCGGAAACAAGTCGATCAACGCACCCGACCTGAGATCCGCGTCAATGGTCCAATCCGCAAGGAGCGCAACCCCCAGATGGCACAGCGCCGCGCGGCGAAGCGCCAAAGCGTTTGAGATTGTCATCACTGCCCGTGGCGCTGCGGGAACAACAGGCCCACCTGCCCGCGCGCGAAACGACCAATTGTTTTGAAAGGCAGGCAAGTCAAACAACAGACCATCGTGGTGTTGCAGATCCGCTGGGGTTTGGGGACGTCCCGCCCGCGCCAGATACTGGGGAGACGCCACAACCCGATAGCTGGTGTCGAACAGTTTGGCTGCCACCATGGCCCCCCGTTCCGGCGGAGGTCCAAGGCGAAGCGCCAGATCAATGCCTTCGCCCGACAGATCCATCACCCTGTCCGTAAGGCGTAGTTCGAGCTCTATCTGCGGGTATTTGGCCCGAAACTCTGTGAGTTTGGGCACAAGCCATCGCTCGCCAAAGGCCACCGAGGCTGTGACGCGCAGTCGCCCTGATGGTTCGCTCATCGCCTCTCGCGCGGCGTCGGCGGCTTCGTCAATCGCGTCCAGGGCCGCAGTCACACGGTCCAGGTAAATCCGCCCGGCCTCGGTTAGGGTCAATCGCCGGGTTGTGCGCTCAAACACGCGGATGCCAAGCGCTTGTTCCAACGCCGCGACCTGACGCGAGATCGAAGAGGGGTCAACACCAGTGACCCGCGCCGCCGCGGCAAAGGATCCCTCCCGCGCGACGCGCAGCGTGGTGCGAATAAGTTGGTCATCCATAGGTGGCCTCATTCATGCAGATCTCGCACGACAGAGTTTCACGGCGGCTCCTTTTTCGCAAGTGACGCATGAAATAATCTACGGCTGAGAACAGCAACCCGGTCCACAGCCCGGACCGCACACAAAGGAAACATTTATGACCTACCCCATCGACCTGAGCGGTAAGACCGCCCTGATCACCGGAGCCAGCCGCGGGATTGGCGCGGCCACAGCACGCCACCTTGCCACTTTGGGCGCAAATGTGGTGCTGGCCGCCCGCAGCGCCGACACGGTAAAAGCCATTGCAGCAGAGATTGGCCCACAGGCGCTTGGCCTTGGGTGTGATGTCGCTGATTGGCATCAGGCCGAGGCGGCCGTGGCCCAGACCCAAGAGCGCTTTGGCAGCCTAGATATCGTGCTGAACAACGCGGGCCTGATCGACCCAATCGCACGCATTCAGGACGCCGATCCCGTTGCTTGGGGGCAGGTTGTCGATGTCAACGTCAAGGGGGCGTTTCACATCCTGCGCGCTGCAGTCCCGGTCATGATTGCACAACAGGCCGGTCTGGTGATCAATGTCTCGTCAGGTGCGGCCACGTCGGCGCTTGAGGGGTGGTCACATTACTGCGCGACCAAAGCCGCGCTCCTGAGCCTGACCCGAACAGCGCACAAGGAGCTTGGCCCCAAAGGTGTGAACATCATTGGCCTCAGCCCTGGAACAGTTGCCACCGACATGCAACGGGCCATCAAATCCTCGGGCATCAACCCCGTCAGCCAATTGGATTGGGAGGCGCATATCCCAGCGGATTGGGTGGCGCAGGCCGTTGCCTGGCTGACCACAGACGCCGCGCGCGCCTATGATGGGACGGATTTCTCATTAAAAACCGACGAAGGGCGCAAAGCGGTTGGTTTGCCACTGACCTAAGACAACCGCACAAGGCGTTTCAGCCTAGTTCAAGACTCGCCACAGCAAAATTGTCATGCTGTGGCGCAGCAAATGGCCCGTTGTACATCCGCGCGGTGCGAAATCCGGGTTCCAGCCCCAGATGCACACAGTGATCCTGCAAGGCCGCAGCGGTGGCCGGCACATCCAGGGTCACAGGCCCGTCACCCAAAGCCGCCGCATGGGCGATCAGACGGTGCGCAACCTTTGTGTCACTTGCCACAAGCGGGCCAATCTTTGCCCCGGACCCGCAGGTCCGGATGGTACAGAACCCATCAATGCCGGATTTGCCTTGCGCGACAATCGTGGTCCTGGTGGCGCTGCCTTGAAACCACGCGGTCAGATAACGTGGCTTTTCCACGCCCGAGGCCTGCGCCTCCATGTCGAGCAAGGTTGGCAGCTGCGCTGGCGTAATTCGGGTGATTTCGGGGTCGCGAAACCCCTGGACAGTGCCCGTATACCGCGTGGTGCCACCCGCGTGTTGAAACCCCGAAGATTTGTAGTTGTCCTGCTGCGCCTCAACCCCATCCAGACCAACGGTCCGCACCCCGGAATGTGCCAATGCATGGGTCCACAACCCCAATCCGATCCCCTGCCCACGATACGCGGGCCGCACAATATAGAGCCCAAGGAAGGCAAAATGGGGCGTGTGGTTAACCACCGAAATCGCCGCCACCGGTTGGTCGGATGGATCAACTGCCACAAAGAACCCTTGCGGATCAGCCTGGTAAAACGCCGCCGCATCCTCCACACCCGGGTTCCAGCCCTCATCAGCCGCCCAGCCAAGGATCAGGTCCAGCTCTGCCAATGTTGCATTGCGAAAGCGGGTCATCGTTTCAACGCCTCTTTCAAGGACGCGGCCCCATCGGGCCGGTCCCGCAGATCAAGCTGCGAGAAAATATCCAGCAAATGCCCTTTCATCAACTCTTCGGCAGAGTTGCAATCGCCGTCCCGCAACGCATCAATCAACGCGTGATGCGCGTGGCTCTCACAAATGGCATTGCGCCGCCGCCAATAGAGCGCAATCACCAAGGAAGAGCGGGAAATCAACTGGCGCAGGAAAGCCTCGATCGTGTCTTGATCCGCAATACGCGCGATTTCGAGGTGGAAATCCCCGGACAATTTAAGGGCCAAACCCATCTCATTTCGGTGAATGGCGGCGTGCTCATCCTCGATATGCTTTTCGAGACATTCAATGTCTTGGGCACTGGCCCGTTCTGCTGCGGCCCGTGCGGTTTGCGGTTCCAGAAGCGCACGCGCTTCAAAGACTTCGCGGGCTTCTTTGATGGATGGCTTGGCCACAAACGCGCCGCGATTGCGCTGAATGGTCACCAGCCCGCTGTGTTCCAGCTTGTGCAAGGCCTGGCGCACCAAGGTCCGGCTAACGTTGAAAATATCACCCAATTCATCTTCGCGCAGTTTGGCACCGGGCTGAATACGATGTTCGTGAATGGCATCCGTCATCTCTGCCACGATGGCTTCGACACCGGGCACAGTGGACGGCGCTGTGGGATACGCGGACTCAGATGGCGATGCGGTCATAGAGGTCTCTCCTGCCCTGTCATTCGCAGAGCGCTGGCACCAGAACAAGGTTGAAAACATCTTTGGGGGAAATCGTATACAATTTTTGCCCACACATTAAACAACTGACCCCCAAATTGCACAATCAAAGCCCGTTCTGCGGATGACTCCCTGTTCGCCCTACGAATGTGCTTCGCGATTTCAGCAAGGCGCACACAGGCTGTCCTCAATCAGCGATCCGATTGGGATTGCAAGACTCGGGGAAGAAGATGAGCCGAAATCTGGATCTGGAACTTGTCAGCCTGACCAAGCGTTACGGGAATACGGTCGCGGTTGACGCTATCAGCTATCACTTTGGCACTGGCACCTATGCCTGTCTGCTGGGACCATCGGGCTGTGGCAAATCTTCCACTCTGCGCATGATTGCCGGGCATGAGTCGGTGTCAGAGGGCTCGGTGCTGTTAGGTCATCGCGACATTTCACATCGCCCACCTGCCAAACGCGGCACGGCGATGATGTTTCAGAATTATGCCTTGTTCCCGCATCTCAGCGTGGCCGACAACGTAGCCTTTAGCCTGAAAATGCAGGGCAAAGACGCCGCGCACCGAAAGACACGCGCGATGGAGATGCTGGAGCTGGTGGATATGGTCGCACTGGCCGACCGCTTGCCCGCGCAGCTGTCCGGCGGCCAACAACAGCGTGCGGCATTGGCGCGCGCCTTGATCACCCAACCGGATGTTTTATTACTGGATGAACCATTGTCCGCGCTGGACCCATTCCTGCGGATCCGCATGCGCGCGGAGCTGAAGAAGCTGCAGCGTGAACTGGGCATCACCTTTATCCACGTTACCCACGGTCAGGATGAGGCGCTGGCGCTGGCTGATGAGATTGTGGTGATGAACAACGCCCGCATCGAACAGGCCGGACAAACGCGGCAGGTGTTTGACGCGCCCAAAACCGCCTTTGTTGCGCGTTTCTTGGGGTCACATAATGTGGTGGCCATGCCCGAGGGCGCGATTGCCATCCGGTCCGATGCGTTGGAGTTAAAAGCGCCCGAGGCTGCCAAGCTGCCCGGCACCATCACCAATATCGAATACCAGGGCACCCATGTGGCCCTGACCGCGGTTATTCCCGGCGATCAGGAAGTGACCGCGCTTTTGTCAGACAAGGATTTCTTCGGGAACCCGAGGGAACTCGGTGAGGCGATCGGTCTCGACTGGGAGGCTGGGGCAGCACATGCCCTGGCAGGATAAGTCAACGAACCAACAGGGGTAAGATTATGACCACAATTCCAAAGATACGCTATTCGCGTCGGTCCATGCTCAAAGCAGGGGGCGCGGCGGTGGCGGCCGCCGCGCTTCCGGCTCCAATGGTATGGGGACAGGCCATCAAAGATGTGACACTGCGCCAGTTTGGCACCGGGGTGTCCAACCTGAATGAGGTGGCGACCAAGGTCAAGGAAGACCTCGGTTTCACGCTTGAGATGACGGCCCTGGATTCCGACAGCGTGACCCAGCGCGCGGCCACTCAGCCTGAAAGCTTTGACATTGCAGACATCGAATACTGGATCTGTAAAAAGGTCTGGCCCACCGGCAATCTGCAGGCAATGGACACGTCAAAAATTGCCAATTACGACAAAATCGTCGGCATCTTCCGCAATGGTAAGCTGACACCTGAAAGCACCATCGCACAGGGCACCGCGCCTCACACTGTGGGCTTTACCTCTGGCGCAAATGGCAAAGATTTTGTCCAGGAAGAATCCGGTTGGATGACCCTGATCCCGACCATTTACAACGCGGACACGCTGGGCATCCGCCCCGACCTGATTGGCCGTCCGATCAAAAACTGGTCTGAACTGTTGAACCCTGAGTTCAAGGGCAAAGCCTCGATCCTGGATATCTCGTCGATTGGGATCATGGATATGGCGATGGTTGTGGAATCGATGGGGGAATACACCTATCCCGACAAAGGTAACATGACCCGCGAAGAGATCGATATGACCCTTGGTATCTTTACCGAGGCCAAGAAAAACGGCCAGTTCCGCGCCTTCTGGAAGTCTTTTGACGAAAGCGTCAACCTGATGGCAAGCGGAGAGGTCGTGATCCAATCCATGTGGTCGCCAGCGATCACCGCGGTGCGCAGCCAGGGCATCCCTTGTGTCTATCAACCACTGGAAGAAGGCTATCGCTCATGGGGCGGCGGTATCGGTCTGTCGGCCAACCTGTCCGGCATCGAACTGGACGCGGCCTATGAATACATCAACTGGTATCTCTCGGGTTGGGTTGGTGGCTTCCTGATGCGTCAGGGTTATTACTCGGCCGTTCCGGAAACCTCCAAAAACTTCATGTCCGAAGACGAATGGGGCTTCTGGTTCGAGGGCAAGGAAGCCAAGGGCGACATTGCCAACCCGTTTGGCGACGTCATGGAAAAAGCCGGTGCTGTGCGTGACGGTGGTTCGTTCTATGACCGGATGGGCGCTGTGGCTTGCTGGAACGCAGTTATGGATGAGAACCAGTATATGGTTCGCAAATGGAACGAGTTCATCGCGGCCTAAACCAATGAATGTGAGTGGGGGACGCCCTGTCCCCTGCTCTCCCGATACTGCGCTCAAAAAAACGAGGTGAGCATGCTGCAAAACAGGCATTTGACAGGCTGGTTGATGGCCACGCCGCTCAGTCTGGTGTTGCTTGTGTTCCTGGTGGCACCAATCATTATGATTGTGGTGGTCAGCTTCTGGGGCGCAACAGAATGGTCGATTTACCCCGCATTTCTGTTTGATAATTATGAATTCCTGCTGACCTCTGAAGTCACGTATCGGGTGTTTTTCAACACCTTTAAATACGCGGTGATAACCTGGGCCTGCACCCTGCTCATTGGTTTTACTGTTGCCTATTACCTGGCCTTTCACATCCGCAGCCTGACCTGGCAAATCGCCTTGTTCCTGCTCTGTACGATCCCATTTCTGACCTCCAACATCATTCGCATGATCTCATGGATCCCGTTTCTGGGGCGCAATGGGATTGCCAATTCGACGCTGATTTCCATGGGTGTCATTGACGAGCCGCTGGATTGGCTGTTGTTCAGCGACTTCAGCGTGATCCTGGCCTTTGTGCATCTTTATACGCTGTTCATGGTTGTGCCGATCTTCAACACCATGATGCGGATCGACAAATCCCTGATAGAGGCGGCGGCGGATGCAGGAGCCAGCGGCTGGCAGACCCTGTGGCATGTGATTGTGCCCCTGACCAAACCCGGCATCATGATCGGGACGATTTTTGTGGTGGCGCTGGTGATGGGCGATTTCATCACCGTGCGATTTATGTCCGGCAGCCAATCGGCAAACGTTGGCCGGATGATCCAGAATGACATCGGCCTGCTGCAATACCCTTCGGCCTCGGCGACGGCGGTGGTTCTGTTGGTGACGGTGTTGCTGCTGATCGGCACCTTGCTGCGCTTTGTCGACATTCGAAAGGAGCTGTGACCATGGAACCACGCCCCCGGTCCTTTTACGTGCTGACCGCGTTTTTCATCCTGTTTCTGGTCTTCCTTTATGGCCCCACGCTGACCATTGGCATCCTGTCGTTCCAAGGGCCCGGCGGCGGGCTGACATTCCCCATGCGCGGTGTGTCTTTGCATTGGTTCCGTGATCTGTTTGAACAGCAAGCGGTGGGCGATATCTGGGGATCCTTCTCCCGCTCGCTGGTTCTTGGCTTGATGGTGATGGTGACCACTGTTGTGGTCTCGGTCATGGGCGGGCTTGCCTTTCGCAAACGTTTTGCCGGCGCAACCGTGCTGTTTTACCTGATCATCACCGCGCTGGTGATCCCGTCGATCCTGGTGTCACTGGGTGTGGGGTTGATCTGGTCGCAATCCGGCTTGCCGGTGCATTGGTCCACATCTGGGTTTGGTGCCCAGCTCACCTGGACGCTGCCCTTTGGCCTGTTGATCATGTTCGCGGTCTTCAACCGGTTTGATCAATCATACGAAGAAGCCGCGCGGGACCTTGGCGCCTCTCCGTGGCAGGTCGTTCGCCATGTGGTTCTGCCGATCATCGCGCCCTCGCTGATTGGTGTGGCCCTGTTTGGATTTACCCTCAGCTATGATGAATTTGCCCGCACGCTGCTGACCTCGGGCAGCTACAACACGCTGCCTTTGGAAATATTTGGGATGACCACCAATGTCACCACGCCCGTTCTGTTTGCGCTTGGGACGTTGACCACCGTGTTTTCGCTGTTGGTGATCCTGGTGTTCCTGTTGATCGTCTGGCTGTTGCAACGTCACCGGGCCCAACAAGGTTCGGATGCGGGCCAAGGGATGGTGTGATGGCGGTTATCATCATCAACCCCAACAGCACCGCCGCCATGACCACGGCAATGTTGGAGCAAGCGCAAAGAGCCGCGCCGGAGATTCAGTTCGAGGGCTGGACATCCGAAAACGGACCACCCTCCATCCAAGGGGAAGAAGACGGCAAGGCGGCCACCAAACCTTTGTTAGAGCTGATTGATCACGCATCAACGGCCCAAGCAGACGGTATAATAATCGGCTGCTTTGACGACACCGCCCTGACGGATGCCGCGCGCCGAGCCGCCTGTCCGGTGATTGGTCTGGGACAGGCCTCCTATCACTATGCCGCCTTGCGCAATTGGCGGTTCAGCGTGGTGACAACGCTTGCGGTCTCTGTTCCCATTCTTGAAGACAACATAACCCGCCAAGGCCTTGGGTCTTTTGTCTCCAAAGTGCGCGCATCCGACGTGCCTGTATTGGCGCTGGATGCTGATCCCAAAGCGGCCAGTCAAAGCATCGTCGCCGAAGCCCAGCGAGCCGAAGCAGAAGACGCAATTTCCGCCGTGGTTCTGGGCTGCGCCGGCATGGTACATGTGGCTGAGGAGGTCGCCCGATCGGTCACGGTGGCAACCATCGATCCTGTGGTCTGCGCAGCGCGATGCATGGCCTGGATCATGTGACATTTACGGCTAGCGCTGGTTGAGAACGACAAATTCGGTGATCGCCAGCCGGTGCTTCGGTCTTTCCTAAGGTTCAGCCCTTTTGCGTGTTACCACCTTTGCCACAATCGGCGCACCGATGATGACCAGGATAATCCGGACAAGGTGGTGCGTCACAACAAACCCCAGGTCCGCCCCAACAACAATGGCCAGCACCATCATCTCAGCCTGACCGCCGGGCGCAAACGCAAGGAAGGCCTCAAGCGCAGGCGCAAGCCCAAGGCGGCTGGCGACTTGTGCAAAAAAAGCCGCCAAGACCGCCAAGATCAGCACAAAGGCAACGCCTGCTGATATGGTCTTGCGCAGCTCCGCCGCCGTGACGCCAACGTAGTGCACCCCAACGCCAACGCCGATAAAGAATTGCGCCGCCAGAATGGCCTCAGAAGGTGGGCGGGCATGGACCAGATCCCCCAGTGAAAACGCGCCTGAGACGATCATCGGACCCAGGATCGAGGCCCCAAACAGACCGATCCTTTCGCCGCCTTTCCATCCTACCCAAGCCGCAACAATCATCAACATGACCTCAACCGGTGCAAGCTGCACAAGGGGCGTTCCCATTGGGTTGGTCAATCCACGGCCGTATACGCTGGTCAAGAGTATGGGGGCGATGGTCACGATGATCAGCACCCGTGTCGCGTGGATCAAGGACAAGACACGAGGGTCCGCGCCTGCCTCTTGTCCAAAGAGGATCATATCCTGCAACCCGCCCGGCATAGAGGCGTAATAGGCCGTGGGCAGGTCATAGCCGCAGACCCGGCGAAAGAACGGCACCCCGATCAGCCCAATCACAGCTATGTAAATTGGGATCAGGGCAACAGATCCGGCCATCTGCGGGATTTGTGCCAAAACAGCGGGCGTGACCGAGGTACCAACAGCAACGCCAAGGATCGTGCGCGCTGCAACCGAAATCTGGCCGTATCCTTTCAGCTCAAACCCCATCAAAGCCGCCAAAAGGCAGCCAACCATGGGGCCAAACAAAAATGGAAGCGGCAAATCCAACAGGAGGAACGTCGCCAGTCCTGCCAGCGCAAACCCCGTGGCAAACAAACGGCCCCGCCAATCAGCTGACATGGAACAGCGCGCTTTGAATTGCCTTTGATGTTGTCACGCCTGTGTCCTTCTTCAAAGGCGACCCGCCTGAGGCGCAGGCCCTTGATCCTCTGGTCATGCCTGATGCAATGTGCCAAAAAGAGTTGGGTTTGACCAATGATGCTTTTACTATCATTATTGCGTTATGCGCATTAATTTTGATTTTGGTGACCTCGAAGCTTTTCTTGCCGTAAAAGAGACGGGTTCCTTCCACCTCGCTGCCGAACGCTTGAGCCTGTCGCAATCGGCCATCACGCGACGCGTCCAAAAACTGGAAGTGGCGCTGGATTCCATATTATTTGAACGCACTACCCGCGATGTGCGTCCAACATTGGCCGCAAAACGGCTGCAAGCCCGCGCCGAAGCCATTCTGGATGACGCGCATGAGACAACAACCGCAATGCGTGACGAAAGCGTCGCCTTTGCGCACCAACGCAATGCGCTGGTGACAGTTGCTGTGATCCCCACCGTGTTTGCACAGCTGATCCCCCAGGCGGTCCGGACCTTTCGGGCCAACGGGAATGCCGCAAGGTTCCGATTTCTTGACTATACCGCCAATGAGGTGGCCGAAGCGGTCGCCAAGGGGGAAGCGGATTTTGGGATCTGTTCCATCCCAGAACTGGAGCCCAACACACATTTCACACCGTTGTTTGATGACCAGATCGTGCTGGCCTATCCGCAGGGTCACTCAATTGGCGACAAGCCCGCTGTGACTTGGGCCGACCTGCACCAGATCGAGCTTATTGTCCCTGCCCGTGGCACCGGCAATCGCCTGTTGATCGACGAAGCCATGGCGCGCGCGCGGTTGTCGCTGAATTGGAGCATCGAGTTTCGCCGCTCCACAACCGCGCTGGAGCTTGTTTCTGAACACATTGGCCTTGCCCTTTTGCCTCGTTCCGCCGTCAGCAATTGGCACGCGCCCCATATCGCTTTTAAGGCGGTTGGCAATCCTGACGTTTTGCGCCCGGTTGGCATCCTCAACCGACAAGGGCACACGTCCACTGCCTCTGAGACCGCATTTATTGACATCGTCAAGAAGACAGCTTTGACACGCTGACAGCGGGGCGCACCCCTGTGGTGCGCCCTTTGGGGAGAGCTTTAGGCCACCGGCACCACAATACGTCCGCGCACCTGGCCCTCCAGAAACTTGGGCGCGGTGGCAACCACATCTTGCAACGCAAGCTCGGTGATCATCGCTTCCAGCTTGGCCATGTCCAGATCGCTTGCCAGACGGTTCCAGGCTTGGATCCGGCGCTCTTTTGGCACCATGACGCTGTCGACGCCAATTAGGGATACACCGCGCAAAATGAAAGGCGCGACGGAAGACGGCAGATCCATACCAGCGGCAAGCCCACAGGCCGCCACCGCCCCGCCATAACTGATGGATGACAGGACATTTGCCAAAACGCTGCTGCCCGCCACGTCGATCGCCGCGGCCCAGCGTTCCTTGTTCAATGGACGGACCTTGCCGGTCAAGGTCTCGCGGTCGACAATCGAGGCAGCCCCCAATGACATCAGATACTCATGCTCTGCCGTGCGACCGGTCACAGCGGCCACGGTATAGCCTTTTGCCGCCAACAGGGCCGTGGCAACACTGCCCACACCGCCCGCAGCGCCGGTCACCAGCACCTCCCCATCTGCCGGGGTGAGGCCGTGTTTTTCCAAGGCCAGAACACATAACATGGCGGTATATCCTGCGGTGCCAATGGCCATGGCCTGGCGCAGATCGATCCCTGCGGGCAGATGGATCAGCCAATCGCCTTTGGCGCGCGCCTTTTTGGCCAGCCCACCCCAATGGCGTTCGCCGACACCCCAACCGTTCAGAACAACCCTGTCGCCCGGCTTGAAATCCGGATGTGCGCTTTGGGCGACGGTTCCGGAGTAATCAATCCCCGGCACCATCGGGAACCGCCCCACCACGGGGGCAGCCCCGGTGATGGCCAGGGCGTCTTTGTAATTCAGAGTGGAAAAGGCCACATCAACCAGAACATCACCGTCTGGCAACTCGGCCTCTGTCACCTGTTTCAGCGATACGGTCTGTGCATCATCAACTTTGTCGATCACAATTGCGTCGAACATAAGGTCCTCCCTTTAATCCCTGAGATGTTCCATGAAGAAATCGGCAAAGCTGGTCAGCGGAGCCGCACGACGTTCCAATTTGGCGCGCAGCACCGCCCCCTCCCAACCGATCCAGAAATTGACGGCCAGCTGGTGCGGATCATGATGTGCGGGTAATGTTCCATCGGCCTGGGCCGATGCCAGGTAGGTGGCCAACCGGCTCTGCCAATCCTCAAGCACCGCGATAAGCCTGGCGCGAAACGCCTCGGGCAGGACCCCCATTTCCTGACCAAGGTTGCCAATCAGACAGCCCCGTTGAAACCCATGGCGCTTCATCCCGGCTGCAGCGTCGTCCATAAAGGCTTGGACCCGTTGGATATATGGCAGATCCGCATTGGTGAGGCAGCGATCAAGCTTGCGCAGAAAGTAAAGATGATAGGCATCCACCAAATGCAGGCCAAAATCCGCTTTGTTTTTGAAGTGGTAGTAGAAACTGCCCTTTGGCACCTGCGCCGACAGCAAAATCTCATCTACGCCCGCCGAGGTGTAGCCCTTCTCCGTCAGGAAAATCAGCCCTTCGCGCAACAGCTTGTTACGGACGTCTGAATTCTCGGGCCGCCCTGCGGGACGTCCACGTTTCCGGGGAGCTGACTTGGTGCTTTTCTGAGGCATGCAATTTAATAGACGGATTCGTCTATTAAATACAATAGAACGTGGCGTCGCACCCCTCAGCTGAAATTCGAAGTTTGCTGCCGGGCAATACTCTCCCGGCCTTTGGGTCACCCTTTGGTGGGCCAAATCGGATGATGGTCATCTATCACAATGACATGGCTGTAACGCTGGGCAGGATGATGATGCTTTTTGGCGTTTGCCGATTGGATCTGTTCAGGGTCATGATGCAGCAGATCGCCATAAGCATGGGCGTGATCCTGGGCCGCATGTGAATGTCCGATCTCCTGCGGATCGTTGTTTGGCCATAGCCGATAGGCCAACACAACGGCGACAACTGACAGAAGACCCAGCGCGATTGTGGTCAGCCCAGATCCAAGACCGAGGGGATTTGTGCCAGTAGAAGTCGGCGATAAACCGGGTTTGAGAGCGCATTCGGCGCAGCAGCTATCAAACCCAGTTGAAATGCGTGGCAAAATGCCCTTGGTGTCGCAGAGCGCAACATTTTGCAAACCCGGCTTTGAGAACTGAATTGCGCAGTCATTGACGCAATCCCGTCAGTCCCGCCTGGTCTTCATCCATCCTTTCAGTGGCTCCAAAACCAATATGCCACGCATTTGGCCTGCCAAACGATGTCAGTTGCCGACGGTGTCGTTAGTCGTCGTTGATGCGCTTGTTTTGTGGACTTATCAGACCCAGCCCCCAGAAACCGAGACCGAGGCCGATTGCAACACCTCCTGCTGAAACCAGCACCGGAGAGACGAAGGGTGTCAACGACACCGGGACCGCACCAGCCGCATAAAAAAGAGCGCCGGTTCGCTTTAACCAATCGGCACGCCAACACAGTACAACAAGCAACAACGCCGAGATTAGGAAAACGATGCTGATCAGAAGGAACTCGAGCTTCACAACGCTCACGATTTCACCCACTTTTTGCGGGGCGAGTTCTGGAAAGACACGGTTCCCCAAAAACGTGATGGCGACCAACCCGGCGAGTCCCAGCATGCCGCTGACATAGGCCAACACTGAGATAAACCGAGTATCCCGCAATGACTCCCAAAAACCAGGGAAGCCGATCAAACCGAAAATGGGTACAAGCGCACCAAGCCCGGGGCTGGCCTGCGGTAAGGCCGCATCTAAAACAGTATCAAGGACATAGCTCAGCCCAGAAAGACCGAGCATCACACCAGAAAGTTTAAAAGTAGAGTCAAAGCTCATGTTACCACCAATAAAATAAAACACTAAGTTACTATAAGACAGATCATATATGACTTGTCTACTACCAAAGGGAGCTTTTATGTCTCTACGTTATGCAATCCTCGGTCTTCTGACCTTCGAACCGATGTCAGGATATACGCTCAAGACCCGATACTTTGACCGCTCCATCGCGCATTTTTGGCCCGCAGATCAGGCACAGATCTACAGAACACTGCAAGCCGTGGAGAGAGACGGGCAAGCCACGTGTGACATGGTTGAAAACGATAGTGGCCCAGACAGCCGTGTGTATTCGATCACCGAGGCCGGGCACCATGCTCTGCAAGAATGGCTTACTCAGGTTCAAAAGGTGCCAGTGCAAAGAGACGGGGTTTTGGTCCAGCTCTACTTCGGGCGCCTCTTAAGCCAAGAACAGATGCTCACGGTATTAGAGGCACAACGGTCCGAGCACTTGCGGCTCAAAAGCTATTTCGATGACTTGGACATACCTGAAGGGGAAACCGAGGAGATGCGCCGACAAGTTGCCTTTGGCAAACTGACGCTCGACTACGCACGCCGCCGCGAATGTATGTTGGTTGAGTGGCTGGAGGCCTGCATTGCAGAGGTTAAGGCGATGGAACCGTCAGACGGCACATAGAAGGAAGGCCAACGCAATCAGCACGACCAATCAGCTCCATGTCTCAAACGCTTGTCACCGCTCAGCCTGGGATTGCCCGGCCAGCCCCATCAAAAAAATGCGTATTCTCTGGGGCAAAGGACAGTCCAACGGTGGTGTTCGGCGCGGGCGTGGCCTCTCCGGCCACACGCACGGTGATTTGCCCGGCCTCACCCGCATCAAGGATCACAAACGTATCCGCGCCAAGATACTCCAGAACATCCACCACGCCATTAATCTGCCCCTGGCCTGCCTGTGTCAGCGCAATGTGTTCAGGTCGGATCCCGATTTTTGTGGCATTGGAGGGGGCCGGCACTGCCAGGGACAACCCCGAAATCCCCGCATCAAAGACATTCATTTTGGGCGAGCCGATGAATTGCGCGACGAAAAGATTGCCCGGATTGCGATACAGCTCACGCGGGGTGCCCACCTGGCTGATCTGCCCCCCTTCCAGCACCACAATCCGGTCCGCCAATGTCATGGCTTCCACCTGATCATGAGTCACATAGATCATGGTCGCACCAAGGGATTGGTGCAGTTTGGCGATCTCATATCGCATTTCGACACGCAGGGCCGCATCCAGGTTGGAAAGCGGTTCGTCAAACAGAAACGCGGTGGGATCGCGCACAATCGACCGGCCAATTGCCACCCGTTGACGCTGACCACCCGACAGATCCTTGGGCCGCCGCTCCAACAGCGGTGTCAGCTTCAGAACCTCGGCGGCGGCGTTGACCTTGGACTGGATCTCAGCCTCGGGCGCTCCCGCCGCCTTGAGCGAGAACCCCATATTGTCGCGCACCGACATATGCGGGTAAAGCGCATAGGACTGAAACACCATCGCAAGACCCCGTCGCGCCGGGGGTTCGGCGGTTGCGTCGCGATCGCCGATCATGATCTGGCCGCGGCTGGTTTCTTCCAACCCCGCGATCATCCGCAGCAAGGTGGATTTGCCGCAGCCCGAGGGGCCGACAAAGATCACAAACTCCCCTTCGGCAATGGACAGGTCGACACCTTTGATCACCTGTACCGGCCCGTACCATTTCTCAGCGCCTTTCAGCTCAATGGATGCCATGTCGTCTCTCCTCTGCCGACGCGTTAGAAACGGCCGCGCGCATGCGGGCCTGCCCAGGTCAGCCAGATGGCCGCCGTCCAGGAAAAGGCGTGCCCCCCGGCGGGGGTGCCGTCTATTGGGCTGAAATATTCATAAAACCCGCTTTCAGAGATCAGGCGCTGGGTGTCCTTGCGCAGTTTTTGCGCGATGGGCACATGGCCCATTTCCTCCAGCCCGATGCCGATCAAGGCGTTCATCATGCCCCAGACCGGACCACGCCAATAGCGCAGCGGGTTAAACTGATCGCCGCGTGGATCAAACGAGGGCACGCCAAATTCAACCCGGTCCAGAACATCATGAAGATGCGCCAGCATATCCGTATCCTCGACCCCCGCATACCAGTTCAAAAACGAGGCCGAAGACAATGAGTCCGCAAACTCTCCGGTGCGCAGGTCGATGCTGTCAAAATAGCCTTTGGGATTTTTGTGCCGTTTGACCCCCTCTTCCAAGAGACGGATCCAGCCCTCGATCTCATCTGTTAGATGATCCAGGTCATACGCGATGTGCAGCAGATCGCGACAGGCGCGCAGCAGGATAAAGGTCATGCCTACATCGGCCACACGAAAGGGAGACCCTTCCCGGATCTGCTCCTCGTCCCAACCACAGTCCCGGCCATATTTCACCATGGCGAGGTAGCGGTCGTAGTCCTCTTTCTTGGGGCGCATCTCAGGGTCGATATGGGTGGTATCCCGGCGGGTGTATTCGCCCACCGCGCTGCCATCGACATTGGCCATCGCTCCATCCCAATCCACCGCATTGTCACGCCCGGATTCCCAAGGGTGGGTGATCGCCACCATGCCATCGTGGACCCGATTGGCAATAAACCAGCGATGCCAGCTGACCAAACGGCCATAGATCAGCTCCATATGGACCCGACCATAGCGTTTGTCCTGCTCATAAATGGATCGCACCATGGTGGCGGCCACAGGCGGCTGGGTGATGCCAGAGGTATGCGGCACACGCGGCACGGCCCAGACATCTGGTCCGGGAAAATACCCATCCGCCCGTTTGTGAAAGATAATATGGGGCACCATGCCGTTGTCCCACTGGCCAGTAAACAGCGTGTGGATCTCAAACCAGGCCCGTTTGATATCAAAACTCGCGATGCCCCACGCGGTAAAGGCGCTGTCCCAATTCCATTGATAAGGATAAAGCCCCGCCGTGGGCACCGTATATCCCCCACGGTCATTGTCGCGCAGAATGCGCCGGGCCTGCCGGTCGATCTTGTCAGCGTTGAATGTCATGTCGTTGTTATCCTTTGACAGAGCCCGCCGTGAGCCCTTTGGTCATGAACCGTTCGAGCCCAAGAAACAGCGCCATGATCGGAACGGTCGCAATAACCGACCCCGCCATCAGATGCTGTCTGGGGATCTCGGAAGAGTTGAGCGAGGCGATGCCTCGTGTCAGCGTAAATTTGGAGGGGTCATCCAACAGCATGAAAGCCAATAGAAACTCGTTCCAGGCGATCATGAAAACATACAGCGAAACAGAGGCCAGCGCGGGCAGGGACAAGGGCAGCGTGATTTTCCAGATCACCCGCAGCCGGGACAGACCGTCCATCAAACCGGCCTCTTCGATCTCGGATGGAAGACCGCGAAAGTAGCCTTGGAGCATATAAAGCGCCACGGGAATGGTGGTGACCGGATAGATCAACACAATGCCAAAGATCGAATTGCGCAGACCCGCGGTGGAGAATGCAATATAGATCGGCAGCGCCAGAACGATCATCGGCACCATGTAAATCAACAGGATCGACCGCGCAAAAGCCGCCTGCCCTTTGAACCGCAGCCGCGCCACCGCATAGGCGCCGGGGATTGCAAACAGAAGCGTCACAAAAACCGTAATGACCGAGATAAAGAAGCTGTTGAGTAGGAAGCCGCCAAACCCGTGGTCGCGAAACAGCTCCTCATAACTGCGAAACAGATCCCAGCCCTGGCTGAAATCAATGGAGAAATCCAGCGGGTTTTGCAGCAGCGCCTGCTGGCTTTTGAGCGAGGTCATCACCATCACGTAAAACGGGATCAGAACAATCGCGGTAAAGAAGATATAGCCAAAGCCGGTCAGGAAACGGATCACGGCTTCTTCAAATTCATGCCGGGTGAGCGCGCCCTTGGGGGCTTTGGCCATGATGCTGACCATGCCGAGCGTCGCAAAGACAGACATGGCACCATGGCCGATCAGTTGCGGCAGCGGCCCGACACTCTCTCCCGACAGCATCGGCCCAAACCCCAGGATCCCGGCGGCCAATGCAGCCAGCGCGGCGAGGACGGCAACCGCGCGTGAATGGACCGCGGCGGCCCCAATGCCCGCCCCCCAAAGAAGCGACAGCAGGAACGAAGGTCGGAAGGCTTCGCCGGTGGCAAAGCTCATGGCGATGGACACGGTGACCGCGATCACAAAGCCCCAGAGCGCGCCCAGAATGGGCCCGGTGACATAGGCGTGGTAAATCGCTCTCATAGCCCTTCCTCCTGGCTCACGACACGAAAGAAGAAGACGCTGAACAACAAGAGACAGCAGAAGATCACCACCGCCACCGCAGCACCCGCGCCAATGTTCGACAGCGCAAAGGCCTGTTCATAGACATTCACCGTCAGGGTGCGCGTGCCCGCATTGCCACCGGTCAGCAGGAAGATGTCGTCAAACTTGTTGAACGTCCAAATGAACCGCAGCAGGAACAGAACCGACAGGATCCCCAACAGCTGCGGCAGGCTGAGATAGCGAAACTGTTGAAACGGCGTCGCCCCATCCATATCGGCGGCCTCATACATCTCGGTGTCGATGCTCTGCATGCGGGCCAGGATGAACAGGAACGACAGCGGGAAATAGCGCCAGATCTCAAACACCGTGACCATGATCAGCGCCAAAGGCTCTTCGCCAAAGAAATTGATCGCCTGTTCGGTCACCCCCATCTGGATCAACAGCGCATTGATTGACCCGGAAAACGGGTCCAGCAACAAAACCCAGGCAAAGGCCACGGCAATCACCGGCGCCACATAGGGAAACAGGTAAAGCCCGCGCAAAATCCCCTGCCCTTTGAAGGATTTATCCAGCAACAGCGCCGCAAACAGCCCCATGACGAGCGCCCCGATGGTGCCAAAGATCGTGTAAAACAGCGTGACCCACAGGACTTTGAAAAACTCACTGCTGTCAAAGATCCGGGCATAGTTGTCAAAGGTAAAAGAGAAATTCGTCAGGATATTGGACGCTTCACCTGTCACAATGGGCGCACTGTCGCGTGGGTCCGGCCCGTCAAAAAACGCCTGATCCGTGACAACCTCGATCTGCAAACGCACGCGCGCGCCGCCGTCCCAATCGCCAAAATCGCAGAACAGGTCCCGCCCCTGGACTGTGCAGCCCTCGATCAAACCGCCGGTGATCTCCACCCCGTCCGGCAGGGTGTCACGCAAAGTCACGCCGGTGATGGGCGCATCCTGCGAGGAGTTGCGCAAACGATACCGCAGGGTCGCCGGATCCCCCGGTTCCGCAGGTTTGCCGCGCACATCCTCACGGACAGACACCTCGGGCGGGCGCAGATCTGCCAGTTCCACGGGTTTGAAACTGATCCAAAAAATCGCCAACAGCGGCAGGATCACCACAAGGGCGACAGCCGCAAGGGTCGGGGCAAGCATGCCCCAAGCCAGGCGCGCTTCACGCTTGGCCAAAGGGCCCGCGCCCTTGGGCGGCGCAGCCACCGGACGGGTGGGCTGGTCAATCTGGGTCATATGAAATCCGTGGAGTTGAAAAAGGTCGCGGGACAAAACCCGCGACCAACGGCGCGTTACTCTATCGCGCTCAGCTCTTTGTTCATCGCAGCCACGGCTGCGCTGGCATCGATCTTGTCATCCACAAATTGGCGCACAATCCGGTTGATGGCTTGCGAGTTGATCATCTTGGACGCCAGCGACAGCTGCCCTTCGGATACACCCCAGCGCTGCGCCACATCCAGACCGCCGACAATTTCATCAATCATGTCTTGTGCATACAGATCGCCCAAGGGCGCTTTGCGGTCGACGCCAACCGGCAGTTTTGCCCAGGCTTTTGAGAAAGCCGCAGGATCCGCCTCGGTGCCTTTGCGGACCGGGAATTTCCCTTCGGGCGCAATCGACAGGGTCGCGGCATAGCCATCACTCATGGAGAACTCGACAAACTCCATCGCCGCATCGGTCGCCGCGTCATTGGTGATGCCAAAATAACGAATGTCGCCCCAGGCCGCGCCATCCGGGTTTGATGGGCCGGAGAAATTGGTCACAATCCCGGTTTTTGAGGCCAGCTCGCTGCTGGTGGGATCATCATTGATGGTGGGCGGGGCACTGTCGCGCAGGCCTGCCAGCTCATCCAGGATAAAGGGCGACCAGATGATCATTGCCGCTTTGCCCGCAAAATACAGCTCTCGCGACTGCTTCCAATACAGCTCCCCCGGAGGTGAAGCTTTGGCGATTGCTTTGTAAAATTCCAGAACCTCGGTGGTGGCCGCCTCGTCCAATGCGGCAAAGCCTTTGTCATCCACAGGAGAGACGCCATTGGCCAGGAAGACATGTTCCAGAACCTGGCTCATGAAATTCTCATCCACCTTGGTGGCCGCGACAAAGCCGAACATTTCCGGCGGGTTATGCAGGGCCTCGATCGCAGCAACCACATTGGCAAAAGAGTCCGGTGCTGCAAGGCCTGCTGCATCAAACAGATCTTTGCGATAGACCACCATCTGCGTCCAGCCGTCAACCGGCACCGAGGCAAACCCATCCGCCGTGGCAGCCATCGCCAATGCGCCCGAGGCAAAGGTGCCCTCGCCCAGGTTTTCAATCACATCGCTGGCGGCATCCGTGTCCAGAATACCCGCTTCGGCCCAAGGCAGCGCATATTGCAGGGTGTGATAGATCACATCCGGCAGATCTCCGGCCGCAAAGGCGGCGGTGGCGCGGGTGCCCAGATCGGTTTCCGTCACCGGGATCACCTCAACCGTGTGACCGGTCAGCGCCTCGAACTTGGCGGCCATTTCCTCTTGCTTGGCCAACCGTTCTGCCTGTTCCTCGGTGGTCCAGAACTTAAGGTCCTCGGCCATTGCAAGCCCCGCCACACCGGTGATCAACGCAGTGCTGAGACCCAGAATTCTCTTTAATGACATAGTTGTCCTCCCTTTTTCCAATTTACTTATTTTTGTCTTAAGGCATTCGCCCGCTTGGGTTTCCCCCCGTGGGCCCCCGCACTGGCCCAAAAGAGCCGCCAGGCCGAAACGGCACGTCGCATTCCTCGCGCAGCGCTTCTGGCGCTTCGCCCCGGACTCGGCGGATCAGCAAATGCGCCAGGCGTTCGCCGGCATAACGATTATCAACCGCATAAGAAGCCAAACTGGGCCGTGCCGCGGCCCCCTCTTTGGTTCCGTCATAGGATACGATGGACAGGTCATGCCCGATGGCCAACCCCGCCTCATGGGCCGCATCCCACGCGCCAAGTGCGGCATCATCCACCGCATAGATCAGCGCTGTGGGTCGGTCTGGTTGGCACAAAAACTGTCGGGCGGCTTCGGCCCCCTGGCTGCGGATCACCGCGTTTTCACACATCAACGCAGGCTCTTCGGCCAGACCAAGGTCGCTCAGCCCCCGGCGAAACCCGGCCAAGCGCAGTTTTTCATAGTGATACTCCGGCGTGCTGCCGATGTAGCCAATGCGGCGGTGACCTGCGGCATGCAGGCGGTGAACCGCATCGCGTATCGCGACGCCACCTTTGAAATCAAACCAGGCACAGCCGGTGGGATCGGCCACCCGGCCAAACAGCACAAAAGGCACGTCGTGAGCCCGCAAATGCGCAACGCGCGGATCATCCGACAGGGTGCGGGGCAGGATGAAGCCATCGGCCTTTCGATCTTGGACCAATTGCTGCATGCGTTGCAGAACCTGATCAGGCGTGTCCGCGGTCGACACCGTCAGCGTCCAGCCCTCTGCCGCCGCAGCACTGGATGCCCCGGCCAGGAATTCCGCCAAAAAGGGGCGATGGGCGTCATGGTTCCCAGTTTCAATCACCAGACCAATGGATTGGGACCGCCCGGTGCGGATTGCCTGCGCTTGGGTCAGCGGTCTGTAGCCCAAGCGTTCGGCGGCCCGTTCTACGCGTTGACGGGTGCTGGCCGAGATGTCGGTATAGCCGTTTAACGCACGGCTGACCGTCCCCTTGGTAATGCCAAGTTCGCGCGAAAGATCAGCGATTGTGACCCGCCGCGCAGCCACACCACTTTGATTTATTTTATCTTGCCGAGTCACAGGGCCTCCCACCGTTAGGAAAGATCCCGAAACCGGTTTCGGCAAGAGGTTTTTTTAGGCTCTAAAATTTTGCCCGCATTCCGGGCAGAATTTAGATACCGTTTTCTTCAACTTACGCGGCGTGGCGTGCATTATCGGGCCGGCCGCCTAAATTCGGGGCCGACACGTGGTGATGGTACGATTTGCAGGTTTTCAGCGCAGTGACGCGCGGCGCACCGTCGGTTTCAGCGGGTTCAAAGCTCATGCGCCCAAGGCGGGTTTGCGCCGGGCCGAGACACTGTGACCGCCGCGACCTTGGCCCCAAATTGCAACGCGTTTTTCAGATCCTCCGGCGCCGCAGCGCGCAGCTTGGCCTTGGACAACAGACCCAGTTCAGACAGTTTCGCCAGAACACCTGCGTTAAACGTGTCTCCGGCACCAACGGTATCGGCGACCTTTGCCTGTTCGGCCGGCGCATGCACCCTTTGACCGCCACCCATAAACCCGGTGGCACCAGCCTTCCCGCGGGTCAGGATGATAACAGCAGGCCCCTGCTCCAACAACGCTTCGGCAGCCACCTCAACCGGCGTGTCTTCACCGGCCAGCCACTGCAGATCATCGTCCGAGATTTTGACGATATCGGATTTTGCAATCATCTCCGCCAGTCGCGCCCGGAACCGGGCCTCATCGGCGATAAAGCTGGGCCGGATGTTTGGATCAATCATCACCACCCGGTCCTGCCCTTCGGCCTGCAACAGATGGGCATAGGTCACACCACAGGGTTCGCAAGCCAGGCTGATCCCCCCGAAGTAAAGCGCCTGGATTCCCGGCGCGATGGCGGGAACATCCTCTGGCAAGATCATCCGCCCGGCCGTGTTTTCATCGTAAAAGTCATAGGTCGCATGCCCATCCGTCAATTGCACAAACGCCAGCGTCGTGGGTCGGTCCACATGTTGGACATGGCTGGTGTCGACATTTGACCGGGTCAGATCCTGATGCAATTGCTGGCCAAACTGGTCCGTCGACAGGCCCGTCAACATGCCGACTGGCGCGCCCAACCGTCCCAATGCAACCGCCGTGTTAAAAACAGCCCCGCCCGAATGCGCGACAAATCCGGATGCGCCAGATTGAGTGGGTTCAGGGATCATGTCGATCAAGGCTTCGCCACAGCAGAGTATCATTTTCTGTCCAATGTCTTGTTACCACACGCGAAACATCGCGGGATATGGATCCCGTTGCAGCAGCTCTTACCGGTGCCACTGCGAATCTTCGCTTTGAATTTCAGTATCTAACGGTTTTAACTGACAGCCATCAACATCCGTATGGCGTTATTCAAAACCCGGATGCCGTGGCTCAGATGAGGGGGAATTGATCCTATGGACACCGACAGGCTTTTGACCGCGACTTGGATGACGCCGGATCATCGCAGGTTTCTGATATCTGATGCCCATGCGCAGTTTGATTTTTTTGATAACAGCCTGCGCCCGGACGGCGGGTTTTACGTGCTGGACGCAACAGCTGCGCCGCTGAACAGCTCTATCCAGGAGCTTCATACAACCACCCGCCTGATCCATTCCTATGCCCTGGGCAAACTGGCCGGTCGCCAAGGGTGCGACGCGATGATTGATCACGGCATGGCCTATTTGATGTCCCACCATCACGACCGCGCCAACGGCGGCTATTTCTGGGCGCTGGATCAATCCGGCGCGCACGATGGCCGCAAACTGGCCTATGGCCATGTGTTTGTAATGCTGGCCGCAGCCAGCGCGCTTGCTGTGGATCACCCTGCGGCCGCGGCCCTATTGGACGATGTGGACCGCGTTCTGGATCAACACTTCTGGGAGGAGCATCACGGGCTGTTCTGTGACGAATTCAACGCCGACTGGACCCCGTTTTCGGTCTATCGCGGGATGAATGCCAATATGCATGCAACCGAAGCCTTGCTGGCCGCATTTGAGGTGACCGGGCGTACAAAATATCTGGACCGTGCGACGCGGATCCTCGATTTCTTTACCGGCATGATCGCACCTGCTCAGAACTGGCGCATTCCGGAACATTATACAGACAACTGGCAGATCGACCACGGCTACAGCGGCGATCCGATGTTTCGCCCCGCAGGTACAACGCCCGGACATTCCTTTGAGCTTGCCCGGCTTTTGCTGCACCTGAATGAGCTGAGCCCAACCCCCGACCCGGCTCGTGTGGCCCGCGCCCGGTCCTTGACGTATCAAGCGCTGGCGGATGCCTGGGATGCAGAAAACAGCGGGCTTTTTTATACGTTACGGTTTGATGGCACACCGGACATCCGCTGCAAATATTGGTGGCCCGTCACCGAAGCCATCGGCGTTTTGGCCGCCCTGCTCAAGGCCGATCCAAGGCCCGAGGATATCAACTGGTACACCCGTATCTGGGCCTATGCGCAAAAGACATTTATCGACACCACCCATGGCGGCTGGTTCCCTGAGGTCGACGACACCGGCACCCCCCTGTCGCGCCAATTCCAGGGCAAGCCGGATATCTATCACGCAATCCAAGCCGTCCTGTTCCCGATGCTGCCAGGTGTGGCCAGGACCTATGCCACTTTGCCCGGTGTGATGTGAATGCCCGCCCCTTCCGCTTTGACGCAAGGGGTGTCATATTCGACCAGCCCCAACTTGGTTCAGCCAGGGTATGAAGTAGGACCCCCATGACCAATGCTTTCCTAGGTATTCTGTCGCTTGATACCGCGTTTGAGCGTATAAAAGGCGATATCGGCAATCCCGACACCTATCCGTTTGCAGCGCGAATCCATGTGGTGACCGGCGCGGACAGTCAGGTGATTGTCCAGGACGCCCCGCCCCCACCTGCCCTGTTGGCGGCCTTTGTGGACGCCGCCCGCACCTTGGAAGCGCAAGGGGCGGCGGCGATTGTCTCAACCTGCGGGTTCTTGATCACCAGCCAGGACCACATCGCGCGTGCCGTGAACATCCCGGTTATGGTCTCGGCCCTGTCGCTCTATCCAATGGTGCGCGCCACAACCGCTGGCAAAATCGGCATCCTGACCGCGTCACAGCCCGCCCTGGGCCCCAACGCTCTGGCGGCGGCTGGGATCGACCGCGACGCTGTGGCCATTGCAGGTCTCAGCCATATCCCGGTCTTTGCCGAGACGTTTCTGGCGCGGAAATCGCAGCAGCGCAGCGATTTGGATCCGCATCAGATGGAACAGGCGGTGGTGAAAGCAGCCCTGGCGTTGCAAACAGCCCATCCCGACCTTACCGCGGTGATCCTGGAATGTGGCAACCTGCCCCCCTATGCGCCAGCGTTGCGCCGCGCGCTTGGCCTGCCGGTGTTTCACCTTGCAGATGCGGCGGCCCATTTGATGGCCGCACAGAACCCTGCGTCAATGTGAACGCTAAAGGGGATTTTCCACTGGTGGCCGGCGACAGATTTCATATGTGTTGACCCAACAGCCCCTGATTGATCCCGGATGACCCAATGACCCAATTCCTCTCCACCAATGAAATCCGCAGCCTTTTTGCCGCCACGTTGTCAGACATGTACCGGGATGAGGTGCCGCTTTATGGAGATCTGATTGACCTGGTTCGGGATGTGAACGCACAAACACTGGAACAGAACCCAAAGCTGCATCAACAGCTTGAGGCCGCGGGCGAGCTTGGCCGACTGGATGTTGAGCGTCACGGTGCAATCCGAGTGGGGACAGCGGCGGAATTGTCCATGATCCGGCGGATGTTTGCGGTCATGGGCATGGTGCCGGTTGGCTATTACGATCTGTCCGTTGCGGGCATCCCGGTCCATTCCACCGCCTTTCGCCCCATCGACGCGGCGGCGCTGAAACAGAACCCGTTTCGCGTGTTCTGCTCGCTCCTGCGGCTTGACCTTGTGGAAGACCGCGCCCTTGCGGCCACAGCGGCGCAGGTTTTGTCCAAACGCCAGATCGTCACCCCCGAAGCCATGGTCCAGATTGACCGGTTTGAAACCGCCGGAGGTCTGACCCGGACCGAGGCGGAGGCCTTTGTGACCGCAGCGCTTGAAACCTTCCGCTGGCACGCCGAAGCCACGGTGGATCAGGCCACATATGAACAATTGCACGCAGCCCATCGTCTGATCGCCGATGTTGTCAGTTTTAAGGGGCCGCATATCAACCACCTCACGCCGCGCACATTGGATATTGACGCGGTCCAGGCAGAGATGCCCAAGCGCGGCATCGATCCCAAAGCCATCGTCGAAGGCCCCGCGCGCCGCACCGCTGACATCCTGCTGCGGCAGACCTCCTTCAAAGCGCTGCAAGAGCAGGTGTCCTTTTCCGGCAGCCCCGGCACCCATACTGCGCGATTTGGCGAGATCGAACAGCGCGGCATCGCGGTGACCCCCAAGGGGCGCGCCCTTTATGATGACTGCCTGTCGCGCACCCGCGCCCGGGCCAAAGTTGGCCCAGCCGGCGAAAGCGCCGCAGCTTATGTGGCGGCGTTGGGCGAGGAATTCGAACGGTTCCCAGATGGCTATACGGCAATGCGGCAGCAAGGACTGGGTTATTTCCAGTATCGCGCCGTATCCGACCAGCTGGACGTGGATTTTGCCTCCATTGACGCGTTGATTGACGGCGGCCATTTGGCGGCGGACCCGCAAACCTATGAGGATTTCCTGCCTGTCTCTGCCGCCGGGATTTTTCAGTCAAACCTCGGATCAGACAAACAATCCACCTATTGCGCTGCGGCCAACCAAGCTGCGTTCGAAGAGGCCTTGGGCGCGGCTGTCACCGATGCAGATGCGCTTTATGCCGCGACCGAGGCGCACAGCCTGACCCAAGCGCTGACCGCCCTGGGTCAAACCCATCTGATCACCGCGCCGGATTAAGAGGTTGCGGTGGCAATCGCCTGTTCGACGGCTGCAATTTCATCCTCGGTCAGTTCCGCAAACTGGCCGCGCTTGCCCTTGGACAGGCGGCCACCGTTTTGCAGCACCAGCTGGGTCAGCAGACGCGCGCGGCGATCCGGCATGTCGATAATCTGGCGCACCGCCTGCAAGGCCTGATCAAACCGCGCGATAAAGGCCAGCTCCTGGCGCAGATCCACCTCGATTGTGTTGTCGATGCGGTCAAACAGATATTCCACCTGCGGTGTGGCGTCGAAATAACGGTAAAGATCCGCGGTCTCGTTTGTCACCCGCAGGGATTTATCGGGCCCCCAGGACCAGTCAATATGGGGGCCAATCGCGCCGGAAAACGCCTCAAGACAGCGGTCATACCCATGCCGGTCCCGCAGGATCGCCGCAGAGACCGGGAACAAGACGCCCTGTGGTGTAAAACCCTGATCCGACAGGATCTTGTGGATCAAAAACCGGTGGATCCGACCATTGCCATCCTCAAACGGATGCAAAAAGACAAAGCCAAAGGCAATCACCGCCGCCGCAATCACCGGGTCCAGATCCTGCACCAATCGGCGGCTCATCTCTTGCCAGCCGGTCATCAGTGGGGCGATGTCCTCGGGGCGGGGGCAGATGAAATGCACATGTTCGGTGTAGTCAAACCCAATGGTTCCCCCGACAAAATTCTGAAAATCCCGCAACCCTGTGGCGGCATAGCGCGGATCGACAATCCGGCCCTGCAGTGCAATCAGATCCTGCAGATGATCCAACGACAGCTGGTCCGCCATCTGCAGGCTTTGCACAAAACGCTGCGCCTTTTCTTGGCTGGGCACTTCATGCTCGATCTCAAACGAGGTACGGGTTTCCTTGGTGAACAGGTAATTCACCGCCCGCGCCAGCACATCCGGGGCCACGCTGTGCAACACCGCCCTGCCCCGCGCCGCAAGGCCGCGGTCCAATGCCGCCGCAATCGCATCACTGCGGCGCACGGTTGGGCAAAAGCCAGGACCCCCCAACAGGTTGTCCTCAACCTTGTGGCGTGGTGATTTCCGGGGGCCTGCGGTGATGTGGAATTCTGGCGACAGCGCCGACACATATCGCACCACCCCCGCATCCGGCAGATCCAATTGCCCCCCTGTGGCCCATTCATAAAAAAACCACGCCCGGCGCGCATATTGGCCGTTCGGCTCTGCCAGAACCCAGTCGCGGATCTCAGCAGGCTGGACCGCGCGCATGACGGCGACGATAATGCCCATATCCAGCGGCTCATAGCGCAGTGCAAACCGCAGATGCCCGGCCACTGTCTCTCCCGGATCATAGGCGCGGGTGTAATGTTCCACCCGCCGGCCCGCTTCGATTCGGGTGCTGCGGCTGCCGGGACCCACGGTGCTGGTGACAAAGGGCGCAGGCCGTCGCAGATCAAAGCGTTGCAGCAACGCCACCTGCCCTACGGTCTTTTGTGCCTGTGACATGCTCTGTTCCTAAACCGTTCAGGGTCTGGTGGTTTTATTCATTTTCGACCCACACTTCGAAAATACGTTCAATTTTTCGATCAGTACAGGTTTTTTGTTCCGGCCTTTGACGCACATCACTTTCCCACACCTAAATTTTTGCTCCGGGCTTGGAATTTTCGTTCAGAATTTCCGATTTTGTGAATTTTCGATCAGATCGAAATCTTCACGCACCGCAATACAATCGACAGCTCTGCACAGGCGTATTAGTGTCTAAGAGGCCTCAAAACCCCTGATCCTTAAAAATTCCTTGCAAGAATCGAGGTTTCTGGCCCATTACTTACGGAAAGCAGTGAATAAAACGACTTGATCCGTAACAAACGGATTGATTGAGGGCAGAATGGACGATGTAACGGCAGACGCCAACCCCGTCACCGCGCTTTTGGCCGGTGAGGATCAGTCGGGCTTGGGCGAACGTATTGACCTTTTGGTTGGCGACCACGCAAAGCGGTTGTCAGAGCGGCTGCAGGCCCACCGCGCCCAATTGTTTCCCCCCGATGCCAAACGGTCCTTGCGGAAATTCACCTCGGGTGAGGCGGCGGATCTTTTGGGGGTCAAAGACGCCTATTTGCGCAAGCTCCATCTGGATGGGCGCGGCCCATCTCCGGAAACACGGGCGGGTGGTCGGCGCTATTATTCTCCCGAAGACCTGCAAGAGCTGCGCGAACTGTTGGAAGCTGGCGCAAAATCCCCTGGCACCTATCTGCCCGGTCGCCGCGACGGCGACCATCTGCAGGTGATCACCGTCATCAATTTCAAAGGCGGCTCGGGCAAGACCACAACGGCCGCCCATCTGGCCCAGAAAATGGCGCTGGATGGCTATCGTGTTCTGGCGATTGACCTCGATCCGCAGGCGTCCCTGTCGGCGCTGCACGGGTTCCAGCCTGAATTTGATCTGTTGGACGGCGGAACGCTCTATGATGCGATCCGCTATGATGACCCGGTGCCTCTGCAACAGGTCATTCAAAAGACCTACTTCACCAATCTCGATATAATTCCAGGGAATTTGGACCTGATGGAGTTCGAGCACGAGACCCCCCGTGCGCTGGTCCAACGAGATGGTAACCTTTTCTTCACCAGGATTGGAGACGCGCTGCAACCAGTGGAGAAAGATTATGACGTTGTTGTTGTCGACTGCCCGCCCCAGCTTGGGTTCCTCACCATGTCGGCCCTCTCGGCCGCCACAGCTGTTCTGGTCACGGTTCACCCGCAGATGCTGGATGTGATGTCCATGTGCCAGTTCCTGTTGATGACATCGAACCTGTTGGGCGTGGTCTCCGAGGCCGGGGGCAATATGTCCTATGACTGGCTGCGCTATGTGGTCACCCGCTATGAACCGGGTGATGGTCCACAGAACCAAATGGTCAGTTTCATGCGCTCCATGTTTGGGGAACACGTACTGAACCACCCAGTTCTGAAATCCACCGCGATTTCCGACGCAGGCATCACCAAACAGACCCTGTATGAGGTCGAAAAAGGCCAGTTCACCCGCGCAACATATGAACGCGCGATCGAAAGCCTGAACGCGGTCAACGGCGAGATTGAAGCGCTGGTGCAGCAGGCATGGGGGCGGACGCATGGCGCGTAAAAATCTACTCAAAGGTCTGATGGACCAATCCGCAGCGCCTGAAACACCCCCCGCGCAAACCCGCGTGGATGTGGCCAAACCGCGATACTCCTCCGGAGCCATCGGCGCGGTCAGCCAATCGATCTCGGACCTCAAATCCCGCGCGGTTCAGGAAATTGACCCGCGTATGATCGATGCCGGTGGCATCCGCGACCGTCTGGACGAAGACGGCGGCCTGTTAGAGCTGATCGCTTCGATCGAGGAATACGGCCAACAGGTGCCGGTGCTGTTGCGGCCCAATCCAAATTACCCGGAACGCTATCAGGTGGTCTATGGCCGTCGCCGGGTTGCTGCACTGCGGCGGTTGGAACGTCCGGTCAAAGCGCTGATCCGGGTCCTGGATGATCGCGAATTGATCGTGGCCCAGGGTCAGGAAAACAGCGCCCGGCGCGACCTCAGCTTTATCGAACGGGTGAATTTCGCCCGACAGATGCGGCAAATGGGGTACGAGCGCAAAGTGATCTGTGACGCGTTGCACGTGGATAAGACATTGATTTCACGCATGCTTTCCGTTGCAGACCGTATCCCAGAGCCGCTGATCAACGCCATTGGCGCCGCACCTTCGGTGGGCCGGGATCGGTGGTTGAAGCTGGCGGACCTTCTGGAGAAATCAAATCTGGACACTGCGGTAACTGCCGCTTTGGGCGACGGGTCTGATGACCGGTTTGACGCGGTTCTGACCGCCTTGACCCCCGCACGCCCCCCTGCCCCGCCGCCACAGAAATCCGCCCTCACCGGCGCTGGTGGACAGGCCCTCGGAGAGGTCAAACGCGGCAAAGGCAAGACCACCCTAACCCTGAACGCGCAGACCAGCGAAGGGTTCGAGGAATGGTTGGTCGACAACATCAGTGAGCTTCACACCCAGTGGCAGTTCGAACGTAAGAACAGCACCGGGTGACGAAGGCCGGGCCATGCGCCCGGTTTCATCGAGCAGGAAACAAACAGGAGGCACAAAGCAGACAGAACCCCAAAAACGAAGACCCCCCAGGATTAGATCCCGAGAGGCCTCCAATGGTTATGTAGCAATTCCATTTTAGGCCAGAGTGTTGACGGCTGTCAACTCGCACCCGGTCCGGGTGGGCGAAAAAGTTTTGTCTCGTGATAAAATATGGAACATCTCACATCGACGCCCTTTGGGCGGCGGCCGGTGACGGCTGGGCTTGTGGCCCGGGTCACGGCCAAACGGCAGAGCGCATCTCTGACCGCTGCTGAAGCCCTGGATAAATGGACTTTGTTCCGCGACCTCACAACTGCGCGGCTGTCCTATGACCTGGGCGACCGCAGCCTGATGGTCTTGAACGCGCTCCTGACGTTCCTGCCCGCCAAAACCCTTGAACCCGGCGCACAGCTTATTGTGTTCCCATCGAACCGAAGCCTCGCGGACCGCTGTCATGGCATGGCCGAGAGCACTTTGCGGCGTCATCTGGCCGCCCTTGTTGAGGCCGGAGTGATTGCCCGCCACGACAGCCCCAATGGCAAACGCTATGCCCGTCGCGGGTCTGGCGGCGATGTAACCCGCGCCTTTGGGTTTGATCTTTCCCCCCTGCTCTACCAAGCCGCAGAGATCCAGCTACGGGCCGAAACACAACGGCGCGCACAGGCCGAGTTGAAGCTGCAACGCGAACGCATCGCCTTGTTGCGGCGGGATGTGGTGAAGCTGGCAAGCTTTGCCGTTGAAGAAAACATCACCGGCGATTGGGAGATGGTGCACGCCACGCTTGCTGAACTGAACCGGCAAATGCGGCGCAAATTGTCCGCAGAAACCCTCAGTGAAATTGAACAAAAGCTTGTGGACATCCTTGCGTATATCCAAGGTGAGATGACCGAAGTTTCAGAAGATCTGAGCGGCAATGACAGTCAAAATGAGCGGCACTATCAGAGTTCAAAAAAAGATAACTTAGACTCTGAACTGAGCCAAACAACGACCGAAGCACAAAAGCCACAACCCGTGCCTGCTGAGAAAACCATCAAGCTGCCTTTGGCTCTTGTATTGGAAGCCTGTCCCGATGTGCTCCCCTATTGCGAAAGCCCGCCACGAAGCTGGCGAGACCTGGTCGGTGCGGCGTCGACTCTCAGCACAATGATGGGAATTGATCGCACAGCTTGGGAAGAAGCCTGTCAGCAGATGGGCCCGGAAGCGGCAGCAATTACACTCTCCTGTATTCTGCAGCGTTTCAGTGCGATCCGAAATCCAGGTGGCTATTTGCGCAGTCTGACGGCCAAGGCGCAATTGGGCTGTTTCTCTCCGGCTCCGATGGTGATGGCTTTGGTCAATGGCGCAAATCAAAGGGCGGCGTGACCGGATGTTGACAGCTGTCAACGCATCCCAATCACCACCGCACTTTCGCCCGGTTGACAGCTGTCAACCGCCGTTATTCTGCGGGTCGCATTGTCGCCAAAAGCTCTGCCACTTTGATCCCGTATTTGCGCAATTCCGACCGGTTCATAATCGCACCACTTTCGGTCAGATAAAGCCAGTCGGTTACGCTCAGAACATGCCCACCCGAAGCCTCTGGCAAGATGATCTTGTAACTCATCTGCACGGTCGAGCCCGAGACCGTTCCCGTAGCCACGCCCACAATATCATCCGCGGTGCCGGTGAACGTATTGTCCGGCCCCAGCGTCAGATGCCATTCCCGCAGCTGTTGTTGCCCGTTGGAATAGGTGAACGCCTCGCGCAAGCGGCCTGTGTTGCCGTCCCACTCCCCTTCCATGTCAGCCACAAAACTATTGGTGACGCGCCCCTTGGGACCATAGATCACCCCTTCGGATTGGATCGGCCCGTTCAGATGTTGGCGCAGATCAAAGGCCGGTGTGGTTCCGGCGTAATCGCTGGGGGATTGGCTGCGAAAACTGGCCCACATGGATCGGGCAAAGATCGCAAGCAGCAGCAATCCCAGAATTGCGGTCAGCAGTTTCATGAGGATGAGGTCTCCTTTGGCAGCGACCAGACCATGGTCCAGGCGCCGAGTTTCAGAATACAAGGGATCAGGCAATAGCCCGCTGTCAGCGCGGCCAGAGCCGCGGGTGGGTTTTCGGTGGCAGGCGCAAAGCCGAAATATGCCAGCATGGGCAGCACCGCAAAGGCCGCCAGCGCCAACCCCAGTTTCCCGACCAGAGACCACAGCCCAAAGGCCAGCGAGGCCTGTAGCCCAGATTGGGTCAGCGTGATGGAAAACAGCGCAGGCAACAGCACCATATCGGCTCCAAGCGCGGCCCCTGAGGTCACGCAGATCACGGCGAAGCCAAGGGCGTCACCGGGCGACAAAAGGGCCGCGCCCAGGAAGGAAAAGATCGCCAGCGGCATCCCCCACAACAACGTGCGTCGCACCCCTGCCCTGCGGCTGATCCGCGTCCAGACTGGAACGCTGATCCCTGCGCTGAGGAAGAACAGCACCAGAAATGCCCCGGCCAATGCGTCAAGCGCCAGTCGATCTTGCACAAAGAACAAAAACAATGTCGCGGTGATCGCCACAGGCAGGCTGTTCAAAAGGCCCAGACATAACAAACGCAGTGCCCCGGACTGGCGCAATGCAGCAAATGTCAGGGCCTGCGCTGCACGTACCGGACGCCTCCAGAGCGGTCGGCACAGAACGGCGGCCAACAGCGCCAGTGCCGCCAGCGCCATGCCAAAAGCCGGGTAACCGTCGCGCGCTGCGCCAAGCTCTGCAAACACAGCCGGGGCGCTTGCGGCTACAACAACACCTGCCAGAATACCCGCTTCGCGATAGGCGGCCAGATGGAGAAGGCCCGAGTTGTCAGCTGTCAACGCCAGCGATGCGCTGCGCCCATAAAGCAGGATCGTTCCAAGGCTGTAGGCTGTGAACAGCAAGACCAGAATGGCGGCGAGCCGCAGGATCGAACTGTGGCCAGACGGCAAGGTGAACAGCATCAAAAACCCAAGGCTCAACCCCAGCGCCGCACTCAGCGCCAGGGCGCCTTGGGCGTTGGGCCAGCGATCAACCACCCAGCCCAGTAAAGGATCCTGCACCAGATCAATCAGCCTGAGCGCCAGCAGCAGCGCGCCAAGGGCGGCCAGGTCCAACCCCAGTTCAACCGAGGCGAAACGCGGCAGATGGATATAAAGCGGCAGTCCCGCCGCCGCCAGCATTCCGGCATAAAGGCTGACACGCGGGTAATGGGCAGCAGCGCGGTTCATCAGCTCAGCGCTGCAACCGGGGATGCGGGGCTTTGGGATGCGTCGGGGGCCGCCATCGGATCAATGGCGCGCACCACGTCCATGGCGCTGGAAATCCCGTCCTCGTGGAAGCCATACCGGCAATAGGCGCCCGCATACCAGCTGCGGTTTTGCCCCTGGATCGCCTGCAAGTCCTGCTGTGCCGCCATTGCGGCGCGATCAAACACCGGATGGTCAAATGAGACCTCGTCATAGATTTCGTCTTGCGCAATGGGGCTTGTGGGGTTCAAGCTGACAAACAGCGGATCGGATTCAGGAATATTCTGCAAACGGTTCATCCAATAGGTGACCCCGATGCGCCCGGATTGGGACCGATACACCCAGCTCGACCAGCAACTGCGCCGCTGCGGCATCTGCGTCGGGTCACAATGCAGCACCGCCCGGTTGGTCTGATACCGGATCGATCCCAAAGCGCGTGCTTCTTGGGGGGTGGCGTTATTGCCCAAAATCTTGCGGCTTTGATCGGAATGGCACGCCAGGATCACCTCATCAAACCGGGAGCTCCAATCGCCATTCACATAAAGCGAGACACCTAAATCATCGCGTTCCAGAGCCTGCACCGGGCTTGCCAGATGGATCTGGCAATCGCGGCCCTTTAGGACGGTTTCGATGCGGCGGACATATTCGATGCTGCCGCCATCCACGGTCCACCACTGATGTTTCTGGGATCCGGCCAACAGCGCGTGGTTGCGAAAGAACCGCACCAGTGAGCGGGCAGGGAACTGGTCAATCTCATGCATGGGCGTGGACCAGATCGCCCCGCACATGGGCAACAGGTAATCATCGCGAAACCCATCCGACAGGCCAAGCTGGCGCACCAGCTCTGCGATGGTCATCTCATCCGTGGTGGCGGCGGCTTCGGCGCTGCGGCCAAAGCGCAGGATGTCGGCGATCATCCGGTAATAGGCCGGGCGCAACAGGTTGCGTTTCTGCGCCGTCAGCGTGCCGAGCGTGTTCAGCCCATACTCCAGCCGCCCGTTGTCGATCGTGGCGCCGAAACTCATTTCGCTTTTGGCAACCGGCACGTTCAGCGCGTCAAACAACGCCGTCAGGTAAGGGTAGGTGGCATAGTTGAAAACAATAAACCCGGTGTCCACCGGCTGCTGTCCCGACCGCCCGGCCATCACTGTGCGCGCATGCCCCCCCAGACGCGGCGCCGCCTCAAACAAGGTGACGTGGTGTCGGGCCGACAGGTAATAGGCTGCCGAAAGCCCTGAAATACCAGCTCCTATAATGGCAATCCGTTTTCGGGGCCCTTGATCTTGTGGTCCGAGTTCACGTGGCCGGTGTAGTTGGTCAAACATTGCGTCCCCTAAAATTGCCTTTGGTTTAATAAGCCTACGCAAGCAAGACCGGATTGGATCAAAATGCGCAACGCGCCGCGGGACCAACGCTCGTTGCAAAAGGGGCAGGGGAGGGGGATCGCCTGCAGGAAAGTTGACAGCAGGGCGGATTGTTGGCAACCAAACGACAAAATTCAGTTTGGAAATTTCAGGCGGTTCTGTTGCAAACCTCACTCCTCCAACCATTCAAGTTCGGATGATCGACGACCCTAAGCTCTGCCAGACCATCAGATCAATCAAGCGCGGCCATATCCATTACAAACAACCAGGCGCACGAGGCGAGATCCTGTTTATCAAACAGCTGTTCAATGCGCCGTGAAATGCGAGATGCCGCGGGGTGACGTAATTGGCACCGGTCAACGCAGCAGTCCACCCGATTTCGCACAGGCAGTATTTGACAAAATGTGTAAGAAATAGGTATGAGCCAGAACAAGCGAGCGTTTTACCCATTCTGCTTGCAGCGCAGAAGCCAGATCGCGGTTCGGTAGCAACCCACCGCGATCAAGCCATTTCCTACATTTGAACCGGTAATCAACAGAAATTGTTGGGTGTCTGGAGTGGAGATCTTATGGCTAGGCTATTGGCAGTTGGTGCAGTTTTTTTGTTTTGGCACGGTGGTGCCGTTCTTGCGCAGACGCAGAGTTCGACGCCGCTACCGCTGGTGAACGGGGCGGAAATATCTGCGCCGACGTTAACCAGTCCGAGCCCTGAGGCCCCAAGCTTAGGAGCGCCGTCGCTCAGCGCGCCAAGCCTTGCGACTCCGACGGTGATCACATCCAGCGAAACAGCACCTGTGGCGGAAACGAATGCTGCGAATTCGGTCGCAGAGGATGCTGTATCGGTTGAAGTCGTTGAACAGGTTGATGCGGCGGAAGAGATTGGCGCGATTGAAGAGCCTGCGCCCGCTCTAGCGGCCCCGCAGGATCTGGCGGATCAGGCAGAGGCGGCCTTTGACACTGCGTATATCTTTCTGGAAGAGGGCGGTCCGTCGATCTGGGCCATTGCCAGCCTTGCGGTTATAACCTTGGCGCTGATCTTGTGGAAGATCTGGCGGCTGGCGTTGATGGGGGCTTGGTCCAAGGGCAAGGCCTGGCAAGCGGTTGCGGCCTTTGAAGCCGGTGCCCATGATGTGGCGGCCAAAACCGTTGATCGCCGTCGGGGTGTGCGCTCCAAAGTGGTGGCCGCGGCTGTGGCGGCGCTGACGCAACTACCTGAACAAAAAGCCCGCGAGGAAGTGGGCCGGGTGGCCAAGAACGAGCTGGCCAAAGCCCGTGTTGGCCTTGGCGCGCTGGAGCTGATTTCGACCATTGCGCCACTTCTGGGTCTGTTGGGGACGGTGCTTGGAATGATCGCGGCTTTTCAGGCCTTGCAAGCCGCAGGCTCCAAAGCGGATCCGGCCTTATTGGCGGGGGGGATCTGGGAAGCCTTGTTGACCACGGCGGCGGGCATGGCGGTTGCGATCCCGGCGTCGGCGGCACTGACCTGGTTTGAATCAGTGATCGAACGGATCCGAGGCGACGTAGAAGATGCGGCAGCGCGCTTGTTTGTGGCCGCAAAGCCTGAACCTGAATTGCGCCTGGCAGCGGAGTAATTGGGATGCAATTTGCCCCGCCCGCGCGTGTGCGTCGCAAACCCAGTTTGACGCCGATGATCGACGTTGTGTTTCTGTTGTTGGTGTTTTTCATGCTGGCGTCGCGCTTTGGTCTGGACGCTGTTGTGCCACTGCCGTTGGCGGTACAGGGCGGATCCTATGAGGGGCCACCGCGGTTGATCGATGTGTCGCCTGATGCGGTTTCGGTCAATGGTCGCCCGACCAGTGATTTGGTCGCGGCCATCGCGCCGCTGATGGAACAGCCAACAGATATGTTGATCCTACGGGGCAGCGACGGGGCCAGCCTGCAGCGGATTGTTGACGTAACCGAGGTGCTGGAAAAGGCCGGGTTTACGTCAATTGTTTTGGTGGAATAACGACATGGATTTTTCCGCGCCACCAAAACGCCCACGGGGTGAGAGCATCGTGCCGATGATCAATGTGGTGTTCCTGCTGTTGATCTTTTTTCTGATGACATCGCATCTGGCCAAACCTGAACCGTTTGAAGTGGCGCTGCCCGAGGCGGCCTCGGAACGGGAGCCAGTGGCGGAGCTGGTGCTTTATGCGGACAAGGATGGGCAGCTGGCCTACGAGGACTTGCGCGGAGATGCGGCCATAGCGGCTTTGGCGGCGACGGTGGAGGCGGACGCCCCCGTGCTGTTGCGCGCAGATGGCGCGGTTGAAGCCGGGGCGGTTGCAAACCTCCTGCGCCGTCTGGCCGAGGCCGGGTTGAGCCGGGTGGAACTGGTGGTGGCGCCAAAATGAAAAAATGGATCGAAGCGGTTGTTTTTTCGGGCTTGGCGGTGCTGATCCTGGTGGGCGGCTTTGCGCTGTCCCCCAGTGAGGGTGGTGAGGCCGGCGGCGAAGGGGGCGAAAGCCTGATTTCCCTGGCTGCGGCTGCGCCAACTGTGGTGGAATTGGTGGAAAGCTGGGACCGGCCGGTTGAGGTGAAACCGCAGCCGGTCACCGATCTGGCCCCCGTTGATGTCGCCCCCTCTAACCTGCCGCAATCCCCGCAGTTTGAATTGGCACAGGCACCGGACCTGTCGTCACAGGTGCGCCTGTTCCAGCCGCAGGTTCAGGAAGAAATAGTGATTGACACAGCAGCCCCCCCGTTGCCGCCTGAGCCTGAGCCTGAGCCTGAGCCTGAGCCTGAGCCTGAGCCTGAGCCTGAGCCTGAGCCTGAGCCTGAGCCTGAGCCTGAGCCTGAGCCTGAGCCTGAGCTCGAACCGATCCCAGAGCCCGAACCAAAACCGGAGCCAAAACCCGAACCTGCGCCAGCGCCCAAAGCGGAGCCAACACCAGAGCCGAAACAAGCGGTCAAGGCGCAGCAGTCCTCAGCCGGGCGGGCTGAACAACGTGCCGCAGGCAGCGGCGGGCGGCAGGAGGCGGGCAGCAATGGCTCGGCGCAAGTGGCCTCCAGTTCAAAGGGCCAGCAGCAGAAACTGCTGTCGGTTTGGGGCTCGAAGGTGCGCAGCAGCGTTGCCCGTCGCAAGCGCAGTCCGCGGGGGCGGAAAGGACCGGCAACGGTCACCGTCACGTTCAAAGTGTCGCGTGATGGCCAGCTGATGTCTCATCGTATTGCGCGCTCTTCGGGCAATCCTGTTTTTGATCAGGCGGCTTTGAAAGCGGTGGCCGGTGTGCGCCGTTTCCCAAAAGCGCCGAAGAAACTGCAGGTGAACAGCTATACGTTCACCTTGCCGTTGAAGTTTGAGTAATGGGATGTTTCGCCCGGACCCGTGTGCAAGCCGACAACCAAAGAGGCATTTGTCCCGATGACCGAGCAAGATAACAGTAGGGTAGACGTCTTTCCGCACCTTCGCCTGATTGCGAAATGGAATGCGCACCCGCGGCGCACGCGTTGGATTTCGGCCGGACCTTTGGGGTTTGTAATGGCCATTTTATCGATGGCCAGCCTGCCACATGGTCTGCCGGTTGGGGCAGGCGGGGTGGATCATCTGGTGATGCCGGTGGTTCTGTTTCCTTTGCTTTGGGCGGTCTTGATTGTGGTGCCTGTTCTGCCAGAACGCCCTGGCGGGGTGCAGGCGGCCTATATCGGGACGATCCTTGTGGAACTTGTGCTGATTGTCCTGGGATGTGGGGGTAGCTTATGAACGGTCCATCCAACCAAGCTATAAAACGCCTGATTTCGCTACATGGCTGGAGCGGCACGGTGTTGTCGATTTTCCTTTATGCGGTGGTTCTGACAGGAACTGTTTCGGTGCTGAGAGATGAGATCGCCCGCTGGTCCGATGCAGAGCGCCATATTGTGCATCCGTTTGGCCAGCCCATTTATGCCACGGTGCGGCGCTTGTCGGATCAGGTCCCCGAGGCGTTTCGCGCGCAGGTCCGCGTTGAGCACGCGCGGGATGGTTCGCTGCGGGTGTTTTTCTATGAGAAGCGCAAGATCCCTGGGCGGGGTACCCAGGATTTTGGACGGGACTATCTGCTGGATCCAGAGACCCATTCCATTCTGGCCGCCCGCCAAGGGGTTGCGCCTCATCAGCGGGTGGAAAGCCGGGCCCATGAGCTGTCGCATTTTATTGTCGACTTGCATGCGCGGCTTTTGATCCCTGGTCGCCTGGGCCTTTATGCCACCGGGGTATTGGGGGTGTTTTTGCTGGTGGCCGTGATCACCGGGATCCTGATACATCGTCATATTCTGCGCGACCTCTTTGTAACCGAGCGCCCCGGTGGGCGTGTGGTGTCCTTGCGCGACCGCCACGGTCTGGCCTCGGTCTGGAGTTTGCCGTTTTCAATTCTTTTGGCGTTTACTGGCACTTTCCTCAGCTTTGCCACCAGCCTAGGCCTGCCGATTGTGGCGATGTCTGCCTTTGGCGGTGATATTGACCGGGCCTTTGCAGCGGTGACCACCCCGGCCAAGGTTGAAAACGCTGCCCCGGCCGATCTGGCGGATCTGGATCAGGTTATGGCCGATGCGTTGCGGATTTCCGGAACCTACCCGCGTCTCCTGACGATCGAAGACGCTGGCCGTCGTGACGCCCGGATAGTGACGCTCCACCGCAACGGCGGCAATGGGGCGGTGAGATCGCACACATTGGAGTTTGACGGCGCCACGGGCGCTTTCTTGCGCGACCGCCCTTTGGTGGGGCATGAACCCTCGGTTGGGTCTGCCACGGTTGCGTTGATGTCGCCGTTGCATTTTGGTGATTTCTCGGGGCTGGCGTCGCGGGCCGTCTGGCTGGCCTTGGGGACAGTGATGACCATTTCTGTTGTCAGTGGTATGCAGCTGTGGCTGAAACGACGCGAAGACGATCCGGTTTGGCGCAGCTGCCGGATGATGTTTGCCGCCGTTGTCTGGGGATTGCCGGTGATGTTGTCCGGCGCGGCTTACGGGTTCTTCTTGTCGATCCTGGGCCATGATGTGCATCGCGGCACATTGGCGGGCTTTCTGGTGTCTGGGTTTGTGGTGCTGGTCCTGTCGTTGCGTGCCGCAACGCCGGTGGAGCTGTCCCGCGTTTTGCGCCGCATGTTTGCATGGTCCGTTCTTATGCTGCCGGTGTTGCGGTTGCAGACCGGGGGTGTGTCCTGGGGAGAGGCGATATTGAACAATATCTGGCAGGTTTTGTTGATAGATGCGCTGTGCCTGGCGCTGGCGGTGATTTTACTGGTGCAACAGCGGGTGCAGGACCGCGCGGCGCAGAACGCGCTGAACCTGGCGGAGTGATATTATGCTGGCCTTGATCGCAATTTTTATCTCTTTTGGTGCGCTGGCGGCATTGGTGCAACAAGACCCCAAACGGGCACGGGTCTTTCGCCAAGATGCGCGCAGGGTTTGGCTGTCGTCTCGAGCTTTATGGCTGCTGTGCCTCAGCCCGTCCGTGATCCTGCCGTTTGTCGCGCCCTTTGCCCATTGGGTGATCTGGTTTGGCGCGATCACTGCAGGGGGCTGGGGATTGGCCTATCTGCGTCCAGGCGTTTTGCACCGTATCCGGTCAGCTCTGGTCCAATGTGAAGCCCGGATGCTTCAGTGGCGCGGTTGATTTGCAACACATAGATAGTAAAAGAGAAATTCCGCTTTTTATGATCCATTTATATTAAAAAAAGCGCATAGTGCGCCCGCAGCAAGCGCGAGACCGCCGTCAGCCAAATTCGGAACATGTTGACGGAGGCTGCCCATGGCCCACTCTCGCGCTGTGCTCTTTAGCACGATTTCCTGTCTGGCCCTGATTGCGGGTCAGGCTGCTGCACAACAGGCGGGCGCCCCGCTGGTGTTGGATCCCATTATTGTCAAAGGCGAGCTGGTGGAACGCAGCCTGCAGGACACGCCGACCTCGGTTGCGGTCGAAACCGGTGAGACGCTGGAGAAGCGCGGTGATCAGGACATTTACGATGTGATCGAGCGGGTGCCAAACGTGACGTCTTCGTTTGGTGAACAGGGGTTTTCGATCCGAGGTATTGACCAACGTGGTGTCGGCGGCGGCAATGGTTTGCTGGTGTCGACGCAGGTCGACGGCGTGGCCTTGCCCAGCAACCAGGCGACATTTTTTGGACCCTATTCGAATTGGGATCTGGAACAGGTCGAGGTGCTGCGCGGGCCGCAATCCACTCAACAGGGCCGCAATGCGCTGGCGGGTGCGGTTGTGATCCGCTCCAAAGACCCAACCTTTGATCGGGAATTCAAACTGCGCACCGATGTAGGAACGGCGAATTACCGTCGGTTTGCGCTGGCGGCCAATACGCCCTTGGTCGATGATCGATTGGCGTTCCGGTTTTCGGCGGAACATTTCCAACATGATGGGTTTGTCGAAAACCCCACCCGCGGCGAAGACGACTACGACGCCCATGACAGCACCACCTATCGGGGCAAGCTGTTATGGACGCCCAATGATCGTTTGCGCGCGGTGCTGACCTATTCGCAAACCGAAAGCTCGGGCGGTGAGGATTACATCGACACCAGCTTCTTCCCGGACCGCCGGGTGATCCTGTCGGATGAAGACGGGGAGGAAGGGTCCAAGCACCGCAATCTGGGGCTGCGTCTGAATTACGAGCTGAACGACACTTGGACGCTGGAGTCTGAGACCAATTTCTACCGCCATGATTATCGCCGCTTTGAAGACGCCGACAATTCGGCGGCGGCCTTAGGGTCTATTTCGGCGACCGGGGAGTCGAAAGTTTTTGAACAGGATCTGCGCCTGGCCTTTGACACTGGTGTCGTGACGGGTGTGGCGGGGTTGTTTTACTCGGATATCTCCAACCGGCGTCCTGCACAGTTTACGGCGGATGCAGGCAATGTTCTGTTTGGGGTTCCCAATGGCTTATTTGTGACGCGCGAAACCTTTGATCCGGAAGATGTCCAGAATATTGCGATCTTTGGCGAGGCGGAAATCGCCGCCGACGGTCTGTTGTCGGGTCTCAGCTTTACCCTGGGCGCGCGGCTGGATCATGAGGATTACGCCTTTACCAACACCACAACCTATACGCCGGATGTCAGCGCCTTTGGCCTGTCCAATACCAGTTTTTCCGGCGAGACCAGCTATACCGCGTTTCTGCCCAAAGCAGGTGTTACCTATGATTTTACCGAGGATCAATCGATCAGCTTTACCGTTCAGCGCGGGTATCGCGCGGGTGGCGCACAGGTCAACGCCTTCACCGGTGGCCTGAACGAGTTTGATCCGGAGTTTACCACCAACTATGAACTGGCTTATCGCGGTTCTTTCCTGGACGGGCGTCTGCGCACCTCGGGCAATCTGTTTTACACCCGTTGGAAAGACCAGCAAGTTACGGTGTTTGGAGCCAATGGCGGCAGCACCGATTTCGACTTTGACGTTGTGAATGCTGGCGAGTCCGAGTTGTTTGGCATCGAGCTGACAGCCGAAGGCGAAGTAACTGATCGCTTCACCATGTATGGCTCCGTCGGTCACACGCATACGGAATTCCTGGACTTCCAAAACGGCAGCAATGACTTTTCCGGCAATGAATTCCCGCTGGCCCCCTCCACCACGGCGGCCATCGGCGGTGAATATTCCTGGGACAATGGTGTGTCGCTGGGCGTTGATGTCTCTTATACGGATGGGTCCTTTGCCCGGCCGACCAATACCGACAAAAGCGACGATCGCTGGCTGGTCAACACTCAGCTGACCTATGAAAGCGCGGCGGGGTGGGAGACCGGTCTTTATGTGCGCAACCTCTTTGACAAGGATTACCTGACCTTCAACGATGTCACAAACGGCGGCGGACGTGCCGGTAACCCGCGTGAAGTTGGGTTCTACGTTCAGAAATCCTTCTGATCTGTTGCTTCAGCTTATCGCACATCACAAGGCCCGCCCTTGGCTGGGCCTTGGGGACCTATGTGGCCGTATTGCATGCGCTTTGCCTTCTGAAAGGCTGGGGGGCACCTGGATGACCCGGTCGGCAAGAAAATAGCCCGCGATGAACTCCTGCAGCGCGCGAGACTGAAAAATGGTTGAGGTCTGGACTGACTGGAAAGGGTTGAAACGGGTCGCCCCGGCCAAGTTCAGTCGCGGAATGACCAGACCTTGTTCAGGCCAAAGGTGACGACGATCAGCACCGCCGTTGTCAGCACCTGAGCCACCTGGTAGGGCAGCCCAACTGATACAATAAGAAAACGGATCAGAGCCGTGTTCGAGATGACCGCCAACGCGGCGATCAAAAAGAACTTGGGCGCGGTTTTGCGGTGCTGAGCGGTGGATTGAAACGTATAAGCGCGGTTTAGGACATAGCTGACAATCGCCCCAACCACTGCCCCGCAGAACGAAGCGGTGACCGGCTGCACCCCTGCGTCCACGACCAGCACAAACAGCACCACATAGTGACAGGCTGTGGCAATCGCGCCGACCCCGGAAAAGGTGATGAACTGGCGCAGTAAGGATGACGGTTTAACGGGCATGGCAGGGTCAGGGGGTCGAGACCAGCGCCTGAACTGCGGCACGTAGGTTTTCACGTGTCAGTAGGTCAAACTGGAACTCAACTCGGCTGGGGCCGGCGGGCAGGGGAACCGCGCGGAATAGATCGTCGTGTTTGTTCACCTGTACCGTCTCACCGTTCACCGTGGCGCTCCATCCGGGATAGTGGAAGTCGCGCAGCACCAGGGTTCCGGCGGCTCCGGCTCCGATTTGCAGCGTAACCTGCGTGTTTTCATAGGCCAGTACCGAGATCTCGCGCTCCAACACGGTGCCCGCGTCGCTCAGAACAGCTGCGCGGGGCAGGGCGCGGGTGTTTTCATAGAAATACGCCGTGCGCCATTTATGCTTTGCGGTGCCAAGCAGGACGAAATGATCGCTGTCATACGCCGGGTCGATCTGATCCATGGGTGCGCCGCTGACCACATAGCGCAGGCCCAGCTGGTTGGCCAATGGGCTGTCATAACTTGTCATCCGGTCACCGAAGTTACGTTTTAAACTGGCATTGTTCTGCATGTCGGGTGCGATGTGCTGTTCAAACCCTGACAGGCGCAGTGGATTATACCCCAACAGCCCTTGTGAGCCGATGACCTGTGGCAGGTTCTGGACCACGGGGCCCAGTCCGATGATTTCGGTGCGCCAGGGGATCCCAAGCGGGTCCGTCTGATCCAGCAAGGGCAGCATCTGCGCAAAGATCGGATGGTCCTCGGCCCGTTCCAGGACCTGATACGCCTCGGGCGGGCGGGCATTGATACGTGTGTTGGACGAGTGATAGGCCAAATCCGCGGCAACGATCCCAACCAACGCGGCCAAAGACAGCTGCTGTGCCGTTCCGCTGCGCCGCGTGAAGGTTATCGCCAGAATACTACCGGCAACCACGGCGGTGGGAACGATCAGGCTGTTGGCGAAATCGACCAGACGGTCAAGGCTGTGCGCCAAGCCGAACATGGCTGTAAACAGCGCCACCAGCGCCAGTCCCACCGCGCTGATCAACCAGCGGCTGGGTCGGGTCGCGCGCAGTGGCAGACCTTGTTGCACCAAGGTTCCAGTCAGCAGGGCCAGCGCGAAGCCAAAAATGAACAGCGCATCCGCTGGACGACGGAACAGATCGACGCCGGGAATGGTGTCGTACAGCACGCGGAACACCGGCGTATAGCGACCAAGTGCGTAGAGCACGCAGACGATGCAGGCGATTGCGAAAAAGCGCGCCTCGCCCCGCAGCAGCTGGCGTTTCAGGATCCCGAACCACACGATCACCACCAAAGGCACCATGCCACAATACATGTGCAGCATCCCGCGGTGGATCTTTAACCCTTTTTCGCCCCAAATGGTGCTGGGCGGGCCCCAGTGTTTGCCCCCGTCCAAACGCAAAGATCCGAAATACTCGGGCAGGACAAAGGAAAACAGTGCGACCGGATGCAGGGATTGCCAACTGGCTTGCAAATAGGAAAATTCAGGCCGGTTGCTGTCATTTGCCAGTTGCAGCAGCAAAATTACGGGCACGGCAATCAACACCAGCGCCAGGGTGCCGCCGATAGCAATGGGCAGGTGAACCCGCCGCCAGGCCCCTGGACGATGTTGTCTGAGATCGCCAACCACGGCGGTCAGCCAATAGATAAACAGCAGCCACGCCCCCAGATAGGCCACATGGTTGCGGTCAATCAGCAGCAGCGCGGCTGCCACACCAAAACTCAGCCCGCGCCACATGCCGCCGTGGACCAAAACCGCCTTGAGCAGCCAGAGTGCCACCGCCAGCCACATGTAACTGACGGTCATCAGCATATGTTCCAGCCGCAAGCTGGACGGGCCTGCCATCATGTAGATCAGCGCGGCAATCAACGAGGCTTCCCACCGCCAGCCGCTGACCTTGCCGAAGCCGAAAATTGCAAACGCACCAACCAGAAGATGTAACAGATGCACGGCATCCACCAGATGCATGCTGGGCGCGGCGCTCATCAAGCTGGGGATCCAAAACGTCGGGGTCCAGATTGCCGATTGCGGGTCCGCGATCATGGGAAAGCCGCCATAATGATGCGGGCTCCAGCTGAAATCCTCGCCCGCGTGCCACGCTTCGGCGACAAACCGGATCATCGGATAAAAATGGTTCTTGGCATCATAGGGGATGATCCGACCGTCAAAAAACCATGGCCAGCAGAATGTCAGCCAGACAGCGGCAATAGCCAACAGGCAAAGGGCCGTGATACGTCGGTCGTCAGATAGCATGAAGCGTGCTCAGGATTAGGAGGTCAGCTGCTTGATCTCAGCGATCTCAAGGTTGCGAGATCGGGTCTGATCAAAACCGTGTTTTGTGCTGATCAAATACAAGGGGCGTTGTTTGACCTCTTGCAAGACCCGGCCCATGTAGTCGCCGATGATGCCAAGCCCCAGGAGTTGAATGCCGGAAAAAAAGCACACAGCGACCATCAGCGAAGCATAGCCCGGCACATCAACTCCAAAGATCGCCGTTTTGGCAACGATGAAGCCGCCATAGGCAAAGGAAGGGACCGCAAGGAATAGCCCGATATAGGTCCAGATTTTCAGAGGCACCGTTGAAAACGATGTGATGGCCCCAAGCGCGAACAGGTACAGACGCAGAATGCTCCAGGCGGATTGACCATGCGCGCGCGGGGCGACTTCGAACGGGACAGCGACGCGTTTGAACCCGACCCAGGCATAAAGGCCCTTGGTGAACCTTTCGCGTTCGGGCAGAGACAACAGCGCGTCCACCACTTTGCGGTCCATCAGCAAAAAGTCCCCAAGGCCTTTCATCAGCTTCACATCTGAAACCGCAGCAAACAGCTTGTAAAAGCTGCGGGTCATAAAACTGCGAGCGGCACCTTCTCCGTCGCGGGATGTGCGTTGACCATAAACAAGTTCGGCCCCGTTTCGCCATTCCACATAAAAGGTGCGTATGATCTCGGGAGGGTGCTGCAGATCCGCGTCAATCTGGATCACCGCCTGTCCTGAGGCATGGGACAACCCGGCGTTCAGGGCGGCCTCTTTGCCAAAGTTTCGGCTGAGCACAAGGCATTTGATCTGTTCGTTTTGCTCAGCTGCTTCAACGATACGTGAGGCGGTGGCGTCGCGGCTGCCGTCATCGATCAAAATGATCTCGTACTGGGGTTCGATCTCACTGACCACGGAAACAAGCCGGTTCAACAGCTCATCTACATTGTCCGCTTCGTTATACATTGGGACAATGATCGACAGAACCGGGGGGGTGACTGAAGGGCCGAACCGGGACGTATCAGAACTGAATGACATTGAAATCCCCGGCTACGCGTAAATGACGGCATCTTGGAATGCCTGTTATTTGCGAATAAAGGATGGCATTTACAAAGTCGAATGACGGGCGCTCAAGCTCTCTGAACATCATGTGAAAATGGCCGGGGAAAACGTAACAATGCTGCATTTCACGCTGTGTGCGGATGATTTTGGGCTGCATCAGGACGCGGACAACGGGATCATCGACCTTGTTCAGGCTGGCCGCTTGAATGCCGTCAGTTGTATGAGCGTCGGCCCCACGCTGGGTCAAAACGCTGGCAGATTGCTGCAGGCTGCGGCCGATGGTCGGGCACAGATTGGGTTGCATCTGACATTTACAGAATATGCTCCCGTGGGCCTCATGCCGCATCTGGCACCTGATGGGGTTTTGCCCGCGATTGGCGCGTTGATCCAACAGGCCCATCTGCGCAAGCTTCGCCAGAACGAGATAACCGAACAGGTTTCGCGGCAGCTGCGGGTTTTTACGGAAACCTTCGGAAGGCTGCCTGATTTCATCGATGGTCACCAACATGCGCACATATTGCCCGGCATTCGCGACGCGGTTATCGCTGCTGTTTTGAACATGCCGCGCGGTGTCTGGGTGCGATCTTGTGATCTGCCTTTATCCCGATTGCTGAGTTTGGGGATTGCGCGACGTCGCGCTGTTATCATTTCGACCCTTGCGCGGCGGCTAAAGCGGAAGCTGTTGCGCCACCACGTGCCCACCAACGGGGTGTTTTTCGGCGTGAACGACTTTGATCCGCATCAGGATTTTGGCGATATGATGCGGATCTGGATGGATGCGGCGCGCACATCAGGAAAACCGGCGCTGATCATGTGCCATCCAGGCCATCCCAAGACCACAGATATCTGGGACCCGATCGCTGTTCGCAGGCCCGATGAGCTGTCGTATCTTGCGTCAGACCAGTTTGAGCAGGACATGGTTCTGCGTGACATGACCCTTGTGGCGCAGCCCGTTGCGGCAAGTGCTCAAAACGCATAATCCTGGAAAAACGCCAGTCCGACATCCGGGTGGACGGTTGCAAGCCCCAGCATCCAGGTTGAAAAATCGATCGCCTCAAGCCGTTTGACTTGCAGACTGGGATCTTTGGCCGAACATCTCCACATGAATTCGAGATCTTCATGTTCGTAACGACATGCACCGGTATCCCACAGTGCCTTCAACTCGGCCAGGATTGTCTGTGTGCCGTCTGCCATGTTCACCGGTAAAAATCCCGCCATGATCGCGGGCGAGGCCGTCTTATTGGGGTTCTCTCCCAACCGAGCCACCCCATAGCGGTATTTTTCAATTTGGTTGTTTTGATCAAAAACAATCTCGGACCCAGCGCCCAATCCCCACAAGCCCGCCGGTGTTCCATTGCTTTCAAACCATTGGCGGTCGGCCTTTTTTAGTTCGCGCAATTCTTCCAGGAAAATCGGATCGCGTGCGTAGTCGCCACACAGATAAAACGCGAATTGATGGGTGAAATGGGACGGCACATTGCCGCTGGGCTTTCCCAAAAGGGTAAAGCTTTCGTGTTTTGGCATTGGCAGCGCTTTTACATCGTCAAAATGGCTGTGCCAGAACAGGGTTGCATCGCCTTCATTGCGGGTCAGGTTTTCGAACCGGGCCGCCATACAGGGTAAAAGCGCGTATTCATCAAATGGGATGGTCGCCACATTGTCGGTTGGGCGCTCTGCCTCCGCTCCATAGAATACAAGATGGATCGAGCCCCGTTGCGGATCCCGGATCGCCGTTGTCCAATTGATCGACATCACCAGCTGATGCGCCAGGCGGGCCGCCCGTGGAATTGGGGTGTTGTTGCGTTCGGCTCGGTCGGTCAGGTAGTTCCCAAGGATCGCCGCTCCCGCGCTGAGGATGGCCGTATCAATGGTCGAATACTTCTCTTTGCTGCCCTTTGGCACAGCGCCCGTATGGACGTTGAACCAATGGCGATACCAGCCGTTGGCAGATCGTTTGACCGCAAAATCAGTGTCGGTGTTTAGGCCGAGCAGATGCTCCAATGTGGTTTCAGCCTTGGTGTCGGCGTCTGGGATCACACCAGTTGCATCCCCGATCGCCAGGCTGATCAGACCCATGCCACTGGCCGCAATCGACGACAATGGTGATCCGTTCCTGTCATCCAGGCGGATCGAATCCAAATACTGTCCGGTTTCGTCATTGCGAAATTCCTGATCGAACAGCAGCACGGCGTCTTGCAAGCGTTCAGCTGCGAAAGCATCAAGCTCATCTGCCTGAACCGGAGCCGCGGCAATCAATGCACAGAAAAGGACACGAAGCATGGATACCTCTTATCAACACGTCAGAAATTCAGGTATTCGCCAGGGGTCGAATTGGCATCACACATATTTGTGTGCACAGCTAAATGTGAGCATCGCGTGATGTGCTGTGTTCGCGTCGCCTGGGGGTCGCAACCCGAATTGATACTGGATCGCAAACGGATTGACATTTGCCTGCGGCTTGGGGTTTGTCCCTGCTGAACGCCGATCTATTGCGCCAAGGAGCTTTTTTATGACGAACCCCAATTCCACGCCCCGACGTTTGGTGGCGGTGGTGGTGACCTACAATCGTCTCGACAAGCTCAAGGTCACATTGGCGCGGCTTCTGGACAGTCCAGAAGCGGAATTGGCGGCGGTGGTTGTGGCGAACAATGCCTCCACCGATGGTACGTCCGAGTGGCTGGCGACGCAGACGGACCCGCGACTGGATATTATGAACAGCACCGAAAATACAGGCGGGGCCGGCGGGTTTGAGATGGGGATGCGCCGTGCGATGGAGGCACATAACCCCGATTGGCTGGTGGTGATGGATGACGACGGCCGCCCGGAACCCGGCGGGCTTGCGGCCTTTCACGCGCTGCCTGCGGGGAAATGGGACGCGGTGGCAGCGGCGGTTTACTTCCCCTCTGGTGAGATTTGCGAGATGAACCGCCCGTCGCGCAACCCGTTCTGGCACGCGCCCGAGTTTTTGCGGACCTTGTTTGGCGGTGGGCGATCCGGGTTTCACATCCGGCCATCGGACTATGAAGGGTCAGGGTTGCAGATTGATGTGACGTCCTTTGTGGGTTTTTTCATCTCGGCGGATGCGGTGCGCAAAATCGGCTATCCGGATCCGGCTTTGTTCATCTATGGCGACGATGGGATTTATACGCTGGGGCTGACCAAATCGGGTGGTCGCATCGGGTTTGAGCCCAGCGTTCGATTTGAACATGACCTGACCAGTTTCCAGGGCAAGTCCGGCGTTGAAAAGACAGCCGTGCAGCGCGGACGTCTAACACCATTGTGGAAGGTCTATTACTACCATCGCAACCTGTTGATTCTGTACCGGATGGCGGCAGGCGTTTTGTTTTGGCCGGCACTTTTGGCGGTGATTCCGAAATGGCTTTTGAAGGCGCGCCACTATGGGGAGGATCGTGCGATCTTCATGCGTCTTTTGCGGGCGGCGCTTTGGGATGGGCTGCTGCGCCGACCGGGTTTGTCACATGCTGAGGTCCTGCGGCGCAGCAAATAGGGCGGCGTCAGTTGTTGATGATATCGCGGTGGTACCGTCCGATCAGGATCAGTCCAAGCGTCAGAAGAGTGAGTGCGACGAACAAAACATAAAGCTCGCTGACATAAGCGGCGGTATAGGTTGGGTAAAACCCTGTACGCATCAGGCCGACGATATGGACCAAAGGATTGTACCACAGGATGGCCTGGGCCGTTGGCGACATTTCGTCAAACAGGAAAAAGATCCCGGATGCAATAAACAGGGGGCGATTCACGATACCCCAGACCAATGCCCATAGGGGAAACAGACCGGTCAAGACGCAGTTTGCAGCCCCAACGCCCAAGCCCAAGATCATTGCTAGCCCCATGGCGTGAAGAATGGGGGGCAGATCCAAAACAGCGCGGTGATCGACGACGATCAAAATACCGCCCAGCAGCAGGATCGCATTTAAAATCCCGGTCAGGCTGTTCAGAAAAAACCGCGCCAACAAGGCATCCACCCAGCTGACGGCGGGAAACTTGAGCAAGGAACGAGAGAAATTGATCGCTGCTGCACAGGTGCGCGACAATACGCCGTAAAGGTCAAATGGCATGTAGCCAGTGGCATAAAACAACAAAAAACTTGTTCCCAATGCAGGTGAGCGCAAGAACAAAGAAAACCCAAGGCTTAAAAACAAAACAGCTGCCAAAGGTTCCAAGACATTCCACAGATATCCACCTGGGGTGCGGCTATAGCGTGTCGACATCTCCCTTAGCATCAAGGCCGAAATGTTTCGAAACGAAGCAAACCTGCGGGCGCTGCTGCGCACCGGCCGCAAAGGTGGCGCAAATTCGGTCGCGGCCTGTGGCGGGTGACCCGCTTCTTGTGCAGTCTCCGTGGCAGGTTGGGAGGGATAGTCGAGATTGGGCATGAAACCCCATTGTGAACAGTTGGCTTAGCGGTGATACTATGCGCGATTGGGCCGAGATTGAAAACAGCCCACGGGCAGAGGCGCATCACAATGCGTCTGTAAAGGAACAGGTTAAGATGACGGAAGAACGCGCCACTGTTGTACAGAATGCGGAGTCGCAAGACACGACGGATGGTACCGTGACGCCTTTGCCGCAGGATGGGGGGGCGTCAAAACCGACCGGACCCTTGCGCCGCAAACTGGATGCTGCGGAAGAACGCGCGAAACAGGCGGAGAAGGTCATCGATTCCTTACGCGCGGAATTGGAGAAAAAAGGCCGGGCCCCGATGGCGCAGCCGGCCCGAATGAAAAGCCGCCACTGGGGATTGCTGTTCAGTTTTGTGCTGCTGGTGCTGGCGCCATTGGCTGCGGCAGTGTTCTATCTGACAACCATTGCTGAGGATCGATATGGATCAACAGCTGGTTTTGCGGTCCGCAGTCAGGAAAGCTCTGGTGCGAATGATCTGTTGGGCGGGTTGGCGCAGTTCACCGGTGGCAGCACGGCCTCCGACAGTGACATTCTTTATGAATATATCCAAAGTCAGGAGCTGGTTGCGGATGTGGATGCGGCGCTGGACCTCAAGGGGCATTTTGGCCAGCACTGGCCGCATGACTGGGTCTTTGCCCTGTGGCCTGAGCCGACGCTGGAAGATCTGACCTGGTATTGGCACCGCATTGTTGGCATCTCCTATGATAGCGGGTCCGGGCTGATGGAGGTGCAGGTCACCGCCTATGATCCGGATATGGCTCAGGCGATCAACCAAACCATCGTGGAGCTGAGCCAGACCCGGATCAATGCGCTGAATGAACGGGCGCGCGAAGATGCGATGCGCTATGCGCTCGCCGATCTGGACGAGGCGTTGGAGCGGTTGAAGCTGTCGCGGGAGGCATTGATCCAATTTCGCACCCGCACCCGGATTGTGGACCCTGAAACCGATATCCAAGGTCGCATGGGGGTGATGAACAATCTGCAGCAGCAGCTGGCCGAGGCCTTGATCGAAGTGGATCTGCTGCGCGGCTCCTTGGGCAATTCGGATCCTCGGATTACCACGGCGCAAAAACGCATTGATGTGATCCGTGAGCGTATCAACCTGGAGCGCAACTCTTTTGCTTCGGCGGAAACCACCGAAAACGGCGGCATTGGTGAGGATTACCCTTCGTTGATCTCCGAATATGAACGGCTGAGCGTGGACCGCGAATTTGCCGAACAGACCTATCGCGCGGCGCTGACGGCGTTGGAAGTCGCCCGTGATGAGGCGACGCGGCAAAGCCGGTATCTGGCCACCTATATCAAACCGACCCATGCCGAAGCCTCGCAATATCCGCAACGGGTGATTTTGATTGCGCTTGTGGGTCTCTTCCTGTTGCTGATCTGGGCGATTATGGCGCTGGTTTATTATTCGATCCGGGACCGCCGGTAAGGGGCAGGCGATGATCCAGATTCAGAACCTGACCAAAAGCTTTTGGGTCGCGGGACGGCGCAAAGTTGTGATCGACAATCTGTCCTTGACCCTGCCAACCGGTAAGTCCCTGGCGCTGTTGGGGCGCAACGGGGCGGGGAAATCAACACTGTTGCAGATCATCTCGGGCACGATGCATCCTGACAGCGGCCAGGTCCTGAGTGATGGCACCATCTCGTGGCCGGTGGGGTTGTCCTCATCCTTTCACCGGGATCTGACCGGTGCGGAAAATGTGCGGTTTGTGGCCCGGATCTATGGGGTCGATACCGATCAGCTGGTGGCCTTTGTTGAAGAATTCGCCGAGCTTGGCCCGTCCTTTAATGCGCCACTGCGCAGCTATTCCAGCGGCATGCGCTCGCGCCTGACCTTTGGGGCCTCGATGGGGATCAAATTTGACACCTATCTGGTGGATGAGGTCACTGCCGTGGGCGACCGGTCTTTCAAACGCAAAAGCCAGGTTCTGTTCAAGGAACGGATGGAAAATGCCTCGGCCATTATGGTGAACCACTCCATGGGAGCGATCCGCAAGTTCTGCAATGCGGGTGTGGTGCTGGATCGGGGAAAGGCGCTCTATTTTGAAGACCTGGATGAGGCCATCGCTCTGCATGAGCATATCCTGTCTTAAGCAGGAAAGGCCCTGATCTGCGAAAATCCCCACAGAGTCGAGGTCCAGATCATTCAGATGTGTCCAGTGTCTTTTCCCAATAGGATTTGCTTGCCATCTCAGCGTATCCTTTGCGGTGCGCGGCTTTGATCGCATCATAGTTGCGGCAGAACTCGCGTGTCAGCGAAATTGCCTCTTTGACGATCCGGAAAAAACGGCGCTTGTCGTGGTTCCGGGTATAAGCCTTGTCGCGGTTGGTGTTCACAAAGGTGACCTGCGACGCCCCCAGCGCATGATAGACCAGCCCGCGGTGTTTGATTTCCAATGTGATGCGGCTGCCGATGCGGCTCCAAAAGGGGATCAGATGACCGTTCAGCGTCAAAAGACCCAAGCGGGTGCGCCACGACCGGGGCAGGCGGCCAATGTTGCGAAAACGGCGTTCCTGAGGCTGCGTTTCAATGGGTTGCCAGGCTTCATCGGCGGCCAGCTCTTTGATATCGCCACGGCGGGCGCTCATATCGATGTTTTTGTCAAAGAATTCGGGCCCCGACATCACATCACGCCAGGCCATCAGCTGCACTTCGGCGGTGGAGTAATGCATCCGCAAAAGCGAGCGCAGAATAAACCGCAACGGCACTTTTGCGGTGCCCAATGGGCTGCGGCTGAGGCTGTCAAACACCAGGTGATGGTGAATGTGGTTGCGCAGATCCAGATACAGCGTTTGCGCGCTTTCTTTTTCAGTGAAGTCATCCTGGAAGGACACAACCCCATTTAGGGTCTGAATGTGAAAGTCATTGGCGATAGAGAAAGAGATATCATCGCCGCGCACAAAGAACGGGAACGGGTAGTGTTTGACGGCGGCAATCGGGAAGGCAAAGAACCACCAGCCACCATAAAGCGTGGCGGGTTTGGGATCATTCACCGCGTGCTGCATGCGCATCATCTGGGCGGAACTGCGCAGGTTTGTGCCACCCCACAGCGGCCGGCACGCGCCGTCAAACCAGGCACCGCTTTCCCAGATCGCCCATTTGTTGGTGGTATTGATCATCGCGCCTGCGACGGCAGTTTTAGGATCACGCGCAAAGGCCAGCATCATATAGGTGCGGGCGATGTTCTCCATATGAAATGACGCATCATCATCCATAAACAAACAATGGCTGGCCCCGGCGGCTTCGGCCTCCAGCAGGCCGCGGGCAAACCCGCCCGCGCCGCCCAGATTGCGGTTGGGGTAGGGGGTCACATGATCGCTTTTACTGATCTCTGCGCTTTGCCCATTGTCGACCACCTGAACCCGGATGTGATCGGCCAGGGGAAAGCTCTGCAAAAACGCTTGCAGCCGGGCGACGGTTTCCTGCACCTCGGCCTCGCGTTTGAAGGTGGTGATCGACACAGTCAGATCCGGCAACGTATCCGGCGGGCTTTGGGTGGCAAATCGCGCCGCGTGCAGGCGCACTTGGTCGCCAATTGCAGTCAAGGACAGGGACAAAACCCCGCCTGCGCCGTGAAACCGGCTGAGGTCCACCACATACGGCGTATCAGGCTGCAACGTGACGACCGTCCGGTGCACCACTTCGTCGGACCGCCCCGTCGGAGAATGGGTGACCTGCAGCTCAACTTCGCCTGTGCCATTCAGTTCCAGGAACAACCCGTCCAACGCGCAGTCCCGCCAGCTGTCCAGATTAAAGATGTTGAAATAGGTCTTGAACGACAAACGCGACGACCGCGGGATCACATAGGCGCCGCTGTCATAGGAAAACCCAACCACCCCCTGTTCACGGTGATAAAGCGACTGCTCGGTGCAGATGCCGGGCTCAGGAGCGAGGAAGTTTTGCAGCGTAATCATAAGGCGTCCGTGCGTGGTATTGACAGAAACAGGATCAAAGGTCCCGCTTTAGAGTCTCAATAAAGGTTTTCAGTTCCGGGTTGGGCAGGCTGTCTGGATCGATTGCATCAAGGAGGGCGCGCCCCGCCTCGAGTATGGGGGTAGAACGAGGTTGGAGCGCCGCGTCGAGATCCGCAAAAAACGCAGACGTTCCTTGGATTTCGGCCAAGCGCGCGTCGATTGGGGCAAAGTCCTCCACCAATTTGGCGCGATGATCAGCGCCAAAGACTTCGATGTCACCATTGGCCACCGGCGACAGCGCCTTGCCTTTGGTTTGCAGAAACCGCGACAGCGCCAGCGTGTCGCTGTGTTGCAGCGCCTGAGTGGCCTGGGCCATGATGGAAAATGCGGCCAAGGGTAGGCTTTCGTTGGCGCGGCCTGGTGGGGAAATCCCGTCTTGCGGCAGGGCCAGTCCTGTTTGGGCGACAAAATCCTCGATCGAGCCACCGGCCGCCAGAATGTCGGCATAATTGCGCAGTGTCAGCTGTGCCTCGGGCATATGGTCGACCCAGGCGTTGACGACCATGGCATAGTCAAAATGGATCGTTCCATAATACTGCGCGGCACCGGTTTCATGGAGGGGTGCCACGTTTTTCTCACCCACCTTGAGCCGTTGGCCGTGCCAAGAGGTTATGTATTGGTCCGGGCGGCGCAGCGCGCAATAGACCTGCATCTCGGCATCTGGAAAAATGTCCCGCAGCACCGTGACCAAATTGGCGTCAACCTGACCAAAGTTTGAGAAGGCTTCAGAGCACAGGACCACGGTTTCTGGCTGTAGCGCGGTGACCTGGCTGCGGATGGCGCGGATCATCTGATCCGTGGGGGGGACATCGGAAAACTGGCGTGGGATCGGGCGGCCCGACACATCTGCGATCATGCGATAGGCCAGTGCCGAATGCGGTTCACGAACCCGTATCGGTTCTTTGACAATCGGATCTTTTTGCAGCGCTTGGCGCAGGTTTGCGGCAAAGCCATGGCCTTCGATGCTTGGGTAGAGGATCCCATTTTTGATCAATACGCGCCAGTTTTCGGCCAAAAAAGCTTGCAAGGCGGTAGAGCCAACCTTGTGGTGGCCGATGTAGAAAATGATCTTCATGGTTGCCTGTGTGTGGGGCCTGTCTGTATCGGACCTATCCTGCGTCATCCGTCCCTAACATGATCGCGCGCGAATGTCAGAGATTTATAGCAATATTTCCTGTTTCAAAGCCCGCAAAAGGCCGCGCAGCGGGGCGGGTTGGAACAGCGGCCAATGGCTGCGCCGCAGCGCTTTGAAACTGTCGCTCGTCGCTTGATCCAATGACAGCGCGGGCGAGATGCTCATGGCATCCAGATCAGGAAACAGCGCGGTACCGTCCTTGTGGAATTGGCTGATCTGGTCGTGGATCGGCGCAAAGGCTTCGTGCATCTGTGCGCGCAGGTCGCTGCAGAAAAAGTCGATCTGCTCATCCCGCGGCAAGGCCCGGCGGGTTTGGGTGGTTGTGATGGCGTCCTGCAGCAAAGCCTGCGCGCTTGGATCATCCGTCAGGTGATTGGCGCGGCGTAAAACCTCGCTCCAAGCCAGAAGGTCAGCCTGGGTGGGTTCAGGATCTGATAGGGTGAGGTCGGTCGGCACCGGGACCTTGGCCTGTTTGATAAAATCCCGCACCAGACCGCCAGAAGCGGCAACATCCTGGGGGCTGCGCAGAATAATCTGCGCCTCTGGAAAGCTTTTCTGCCAGGGTTCCAGCAATTTGGAATAGTCGAAATGAACGCTGTCGAAATAGGCATTTTGCATTGAGGCGGCGAGCGTATCTAGCTTTTCTCCAGCAGCAATGCGGGCGTGGTGCACATGGGGCAGATGCAGATCCGGGCGCTGTAGGACGCAATAGATCGCAACATCATACCCCTTGAGCAGTGCTGCCATCCGATCCATCGCGGCAGTGTCGTAATGGGCCGCCAAAGCCAACTCGGGTGCGGACAGCACAAGCGTTTCGGGTTTCAGTTGCGCAATCTGCGCCTCAATCGTTTTGACCTGCTGCACCACATAGGGCAGCGCTGAGAATGCCGGTGGCACCACATGGGGCGGCCGGTCTTGACCATTTGGATGCGCGGACCACAAGGCATGCGCCAAAGCAGTGTGCGGCGCTTGGATCAATGTGTTGTGTGACGGTTTTTGGTCAGCCGTTCTGATCAGGGAGCACAGGTTATGCGCCACGCCTTCGGCTTCGACGCTGGGATACAGTACGCCGTTTTCCATCAGCGCACCCCAGTTATGGGCCAAAAACTGTTGCAATTGGGCGGCATCAGGCTGAGCGTGGCCGATATGTAGAAGAGCGCGCATCGGGTGACTCAGACGGCGGCTAAATTGGCTTTGCGGGTTTCAACGGCAAGCGACACCCGCGTTTGGTGAAAGAAGCTGGTCCAATTGACATCTTCCATGTCCAGCATATTGGACAGGAACCCGGCCATCACCCGCAGCGAATGGATTTCCGCCGCCGAGAGGTAATCTGCGGGATCTACTGATTGGGCCCGACGCGGTCCCGAACGCACAGCGGCATGCAGTTCATTTTCCAACAGAGGCTGACCGTCAAAGAAAGCACGATCTATGGAACGGGCATCTTCGAGGTAGATATCGCGGATCTCCTTGGCCAGGCCGCGGTGCATCCGCAGCTTCTGACGGTCAGGGCCGGGCGGCTGCTGGCTGACCTGGCGCAGATATTCCCAACCGATCTGGTGGCGCAGGGGTGGTTTCTTGTCCATTAGGTTCAGCTGCAAAACCTTGAGCCGCATCAGATCCGTCAGCTCCAGCGATTCATTGCTGTCGTCATCTCCACGCAGGGTATACGGCTCGTCCGGGAAGGCATGTTCGATAAAATCTGTAACCACCGAACCCGCGCGCAATTGGCTGCGGATCATCGGGCGCAGCAGGAAATTGTCACCGTAAAGTTCGCGCCAAAGGTTGAAACGCGGGAAATAGTCGAAGGAACCGGTCTCCCGTCGCATCTCGGCAAATTCCCCGATGGTCTGGCGCAACGCGCGTGGCGCGCCAATTTTGGTGCATTCGCAGAACGAAGAGACAATGCGGGGCGCATGCGGGCGCACATAGGCAATCACCCGGATCTGGTCCGCGGTGTCGGCAAAGAAGAGGTCAACAATCTGTTTGAAGACCTTTGGGGGAACCCGCTCAAATTCTTCGGCAGAGATTACAACATAATCCGCCTCTGATGCGCGGATACGGTCCGCCAAGGCCTGCAAAGGCGTGGCGGCTTTCTGTTTCTCTGTCTCCGTCTCGGCCCGGTCCCAGGCAAGAAACCGTCGTTTGAGCACATTGGATGCCAATTCCGCCGGGTAAAGCAGGGTCTTGCGATCCAAAGAAATGCGGCCTTCGGCAAAAGCATACTGAATGGAGGTCGATCCGGTTTTATGATCGCCAATGTGAAAAATGAGCGTCTTATGCGCGGACATCGGTAGGAAAAACCTTCATTTGTACTCTTCCGGCAAGATCTAGAGGATTTTGCAGAGAGGAACAACACAGGAGGCGAGTGGGAGCGGGGCCGCGAGGGGCATTGATTGTTCAAACAGCAACGCGTCGCGGTTTCGAGCGGTTTTGGTTTGCGCCGTTTGGACAAAATGGAGTAGGTGTTTGGCCAAAGTGTTTCTTGGGGTCACAGGTGCGACCACTGACGAGGTAAGGCGTTGAAGCAAAGACTAATTTTCCACATCGGCGCGCATCGAACGGCGACCACTGCGTTACAACAGTATCTGTTCCAGAATATCCAACCCCTGCGCCGCAACGGCTTTTTGTACCCGTTTAAGGTGCGCAGACACACGCAGTTGATCCACAATCTGTTTTCAAAAAACAGAACGCCTGATCAGATCATCACACGGCTACAAGAGCGGGTCGCAGCCCACAAACGCCCTCTGCATACAATCATCATCAGCGATGAAGATATCTGTATGCAGCGCAATCTAAAAATCTTGGGAAAATTCCGTAACGCCTTTGACGTCAATGTGGTTTTTTCCCTGCGGCGTCAGGATCTGTGGCTGGAGAGCTGGTATCTGCAAAACATCAAATGGCAGTGGAACCCCAAGCTTGCGCATATAACGCTGGATCGGTTTATGGCACGCCGTGAGGATTTCCATTGGATCCATTACGACCGCTATGTGCGCCATCTGGAGGATGTGTTTGGCCGCGAGAATGTGATCCTGAATGTCTTTGAGAAACAGCAGATGCCCGAGGGTCCGATTCGTATGTTCTGCGACAGCATCGGATTGACGCCGACGGATGCGTTTTCGGATACCCGGACCATTAACCCGAGCTTTTCGGGGAAGATGTCAGAGTTTTTGCGTCATCTGCCGCTGGATGAAGCGCCAAACGCATACCGCCGGGTGTTGACCAAAGCCTGCGCGCGGATCGACCAGGAGCAGAACAAAGGCGTTAAGGGCAGCAGCCTGTTGTTGCCGCATGACGACCGTCACAAGATCCTGGCGAGTTATGAGGCCGGAAACCGCGCCCTGGCGCAGCGCTATTTTGATCGTGATGACCTGTTCCTGGAGGCTTTGCCGGGTCCGGATGCACCTATTGCGGATATGCAACTGCCGCAAGATCCGGCTCAGCTGATGCAGGATTTTGTGGCTCCCCTGCTGAGTGAGATTATTGCTCACGAAAAATCGCGCAAAGCCCCGGCCAAGAAACAACCCGCATCCGCCGATGAAGAGGCCGAAGAAACAGTGCCACAGATGGTGGCGGAAAAGGACCTGTAATGCTTCCCAAGAAATTGTTGATGGTTGGTGCCGGACTTTCAGGCGCGGTGATCGGACGGCATCTGGCGGAGGCCGGTCACGAGATCACGGTGGTGGACGCGCGCAGCCATATCGGCGGCAATTGCCACACCGAGCGGGATGAAAAGACCGGCGTCAATGTGCATGTCTATGGGCCGCATATCTTTCACACCGATGACGGCGAAGTCTGGGATTATGTGAACAAGTTCGAGACGTTTCTGCCCTATAAGAACCGGGTCAAAACCACGAGCCTGGATCCCGAGGGCAAGCGTGGCGTGTTTTCCCTGCCGATCAACCTGCACACCATCAACCAGTTCTTTGGCAAAACGATGCGCCCGGATGAGGCGCGTGATTTTATCGTGAATGAACAGGCGGACACCTCGATCAGTGATCCCCAGACCTTTGAAGAGCAGGCGATGCGCTTTGTGGGCAAGGATCTTTATGAGGCGTTTTTCAAGGGCTACACCATCAAACAATGGGGCATGCATCCATCAGAGCTGCCCGCGTCCATCCTGAAGCGCCTGCCGGTGCGGTTTAATTACGACGACAATTACTTCTTCCACAAATACCAGGGCATGCCGGAAAACGGCTATACCGCGATGATCGAGAAAATCCTCGACCACCCGGGAATTACCGTCAAGTTAGAGACTGTTTTTGACCGCGCCATGGGCGAAGGTTTTGACCATGTCTTCTATTCCGGGCCTTTGGATGGCTACTTCAACTATGAGCTTGGCCGTCTGGGATATCGGACGCTGGATTTTGAACGGTTTGAGTTTGACGGCGACTATCAGGGTTGCGCGGTGATGAATTACGGCGAAGAGGCCGTGCCCTATACCCGCATCACCGAGCACAAGCATTTCTCCCCCTGGGAAGAACACGAAGGCTCGGTCTGCTACCGCGAGTTTTCGCGCGCCGCTGAACCCGAAGACATCCCTTATTACCCGATCCGCCAGGTGAAGGAAAAAGCCCAGCTGGCCGATTATGTGGCCCTGGCCGAACAGACCAAGGGCGTGACCTTTGTGGGGCGTCTTGGCACCTATCGGTATCTGGACATGGATGTCACCATCCGCGAAGCCCTGGACACTGCGCGCAGCTTTGAGGTGGCGCTGGACAAGGGTGAAAAAGCACCGGCGTTCTTTGTGGCGCCGGTTTGAGGGGCGGAAGAGATAAGCAGATCGGGGTTGATCTGCATATCTTCAGTTTATTCGGATGCAGTTTGAGTCAGCTTTCCGTTTAGTTGTTTTGACGTACCGTCAGCGAAGAGTGAGACAAAGATTTTCTCGTCCTCGGGCAAATCTGGCAGCCGCATCGTAAAACGCCAGCCACCGCAGATATTGTGGCGTGAGGGGTATGTTTTGCGCACGTCTGGCCGGGAAAAACCTGTCTCGGCATAGCCAAGAACACCTTTGGACTGGGATGAAATCACGATCTCCACAGGTGTCGAGCGCACTACATACCAACCGGACAGTTCGACAATTCCGTCCTCATAGGTTGACTTACCCAGAGACAAGAGCATGTCTGATATAGGATACTGGGTCACATCATCGAAGATATCTTTGTGCTCTACAGTGTAGGACGGAGCGATTGAGCGGAAATGCTTCCAGGCTCCGCCACCGAAATGCACGATGGTGGGTGACACTTCGTTGAGGCGATTGATAAAATGCCCTGGCATGTGCTCTTCAACCAGATCCATACCGCCACCGCAGAGGTGTAGGATCGTGTCTTCTGGAAACTGAGTGAATAGATCGGGGCGTTCATGACGGATGACCCGGGTTATATCCTGATCATGCCAGGCGTGATCGCGGATAAGCTCGGTCGGTAGCTTGGGAAAGCGAGTCTTGATCTCGTCAAATAGAGTGGCCATAACGTCCGGCTTAGCGATAACAAAGCCGATGTTGACCTCGTGACGGCCACCTTGATAGTCCCAATCACCGGTATGCTGGCGATACCAGAAATCTTTCTTCCAGAGGTTTGTGCCCGGAAAAATTGGATAATCTTCCTGAGTATAGTTTACACGGCCGTTTTCAGCATGCTTGAAGAGAGGGCGGATGTCATGCTGGAAGTAAAGATCATTGTCGCTGATTGCGACGGCATCATAGTCTTGGCCATGTTCTGCAAACCACTCAAGATATATAATCTTGCTCATGCGCTTATTGCGATAAATGCGAAATTCGCGCAATGCTTCGGCTTCGCTGAGATCCGGAAACTGAGACCGCCAGTCCATCTCTTCCTCAGCCCATTTCATCTCGCTGACATGATATCCGATGTCCAGTTTGTCCAAATAGGCCCGGGCCCGGTCTGACAAGGAGGTGGACAGGACCCAGATTTCCTGATCATAGGCGCCATAAGATGGATCCCGCAATGTTTGCGTCATCAGGTGAGAGGCTGCCAGCTGAGGGTCATTTGCCGTAAAAAGAATGGCGGTTTTCATGTGATGTCCTTATGCGCCTGAGGCTCATATCCCTTATGCAACACCTGATGGCGCGCGGCCATTCGGTTCTTGCATATTCAAGTGCAGATCGCTGTCTTTAGGAGCCTGCGATTTCTGTAATAGCCATGAGTGTTTGGGCAACGTCTATACTCCAGGGGGCTGCCCACCCTTCGGCTTGGGTTTTCGCTTGGCTTTGGCCGAAGATATAGTGCAGTTCCATGGGGACATATGTTGCGATGTCGCTCAGCGCCCGATCTGCCATCAGATCTGGAACCAGTGCGACAACCTTGGGCGTCTGCCTGGCGTATGCAAGATTCAACAGGCCAGATCCCATAGGGCCGACAACCAGTTCCGCGTCTGCAAACAGCGCTATTTTTTCAATTTCGGATACGGTTCCTGGGGCGAGGATATGGAACCCTTGATCCTTCAGACCGTCAATGAGCGCGGCTTCTGCAGCAAAGGGCCGTCTGCCGGGAACGTCACTGCGGGCGACGTAGATGCGTTTATGGCGTGGCGTCTGGGCCAGGGTCTTGCGCGCTTTGGCCAGACCTGTGTCACTGTCTGCGCGGTTCCAGAACAAGGTGAGGAAGGTCGCAAATTGCTCGGATAGAAATTTGCTGTGGCAGCCGGGCGCGCTGGGGACGACCAGTTCCTCGCATTGGGCCGGGTGTTTGGGATTGTATCGCACGATCTCGTCAGACGAGAACCCAAGCATGTTGAGCTGGGCCAGCGCGTAATCGGGAGCATCCTGCGGAATCAGCAAACGCACGTCTTCGTTCTGCAGCTGGTGTAGGCCCCACAGCCGTGGCAAATACTCAAAAATCCAATGCCCAAAAGGTTCCTTGTGCAGGCTTTCTCCAGAGGTCAGATCGATATGATATCCGCTGGCCCCCAGAAATCGCGTGCCTATGAACATGCAACGCCCAGGGATCTTCTGAGGTGGTCCAGCACCATGTAGGGCGACCCGGTTTCCGTGTAGTGGTGTGATATGACCACGGGCTTCCTGCAGCAGGCGCTGAAAGAACTCATGGTCATAGGGGTAGCCGCGAAACCCCTCCCGCAAAAGCGCCCCGTTGCGGGTGTAAATGGCGGAGTATCCGGAAACGATCGCCTCTTTGACCCGGACCAGGTTCTGCTCAGGGACGTAGCGGGGGGCTGTATACCACTTGTGAGCTGCGGCCTTGGGGTGCATTTCGCTGAAAAAGCGAATACTCGCAGGCGCAGGGGGCGTTACCCATGTGGCAGCGTTTACCGGTTGTGTGGTGATATCGGGGCTTGTGAAGATCTTGGCGTGATCAAGCGTGAGGATCAGATCAGCTGTTACAGGGTGAACCCGGGGAGTGTTGCCATTCTCATCTGCTGGGGACAGATTAAACCCAACCGACAATCGGCTGAGCGTGGTGACTGGCCCATAATACGTGATCCGCCATTTGACATGCTCACCGGCGCGTAGCGGCAGGCCATCCTTTAGATCTTGGACTTCGACCCGCAGACCTGTTTGAGCCTGTGCGACGGTGTGTGTGTCGATCTGCAGTGTTGGCGTTGCGTGCTGAAACCGGCTAAAGCCTGTCACACAAACATATCCGATTTGCGCATCCAGTTCTGCGTTCAGAATGCCGAAGTTCTGATCTTTTAATACGTTCATAACGAAGACTTCTGTGCCAGATTACAAATGAGTTGACCGGTGGGTCACGTGCTGCTGCCAGCGGTTATCATCTGCTGAATGCCCTTGGTTAGACAGTATTCAGGGTACCAGCCTGGGACGCGTGGCCCTTTAACATATGGCGACATCACCTCACTTATCTTGTAGGGGACCGCCCCCCAAGATACGTTGATTTCGCCACCGGTGATTTTCTCGACTTGGGCCACAAGGTCACGCAGACTCACAGGCGTTCCGGAAATCGCAAAATATTCTTCTATGATTGAGTGGTCCGGTTCGGCCCCAAATATGCGTTGTGCGGCCAGTTCCATGGCCGAAATCACATCGTCAACATGCACAAGGTCAAGCAGCTGGTGACCGGGCGAAAGCTTTAGCTCCCGCTTGTTCACGGTTGCATCGATGAGCAAACGCAAAAGCCGCAGGCGAGGGTCATTGGGGCCGTAGATGACGGAGGGTTTGACTGTGATCACCTGGGCCGGATTGCTGCGCTGGTAATAACGCAGAATTTCCAGGGCCGCGCGTTTGCTGGCGGCATAAAGACTGTTGGGATCTAGGCTGCCGTCTTCTGCGTTTTCCAAATAGGTGCCTACATTGACCATCCGGATTGTGCCCTGTTGGGCCATGGCTTCCAGCAGGGCAGAGAAGAGAATGATATTGCTGGTCAGCAGATCATCCATGTCATCAGGTCGATGATCGGTTAACACTCGCCCTGCGCAATGAAGGATTAGATCAGGTTGCGCCGTTGACACGGCCTTTAGGATGTCTGGTGTTGTGGTAGCAGCTTCCAGGATACGATGGGGTGGCAATACACCTCGTAGCGATTGAGTCTGGGAGCTGGGGCGCACAAGGGCAAAGATCTCTGCTGAACTTTGGGACAGGTGGTTCAGCAATTCCTGTCCCAAAAAGCCGGTGCAGCCGGTAATCAGGATGCGTTTGCCTTGCCAATTCATGCGGCGCACACACGATTGGACATGACGGAAATCTGTTCCGCAACAATGCTTCGCCGTTGCTCAGGCGATGTGGCTTTGTACCAATTCGCGGTCATCGTAAGCATGTCGCTGGCATTAAACTGTGGATACCAGTGCAAGTGTTGGCGCGCAGCGGTGCAATCCAGTTTGAGCAATGTAGCTTCATGAGGGTCGGCATCAGAGGTAATCACCTGCCATTGGAAACGATCGCCAATATCGTCGGCAAGCCCGCCAATCACATCTGCAACCCGAAGATTCATATCGTCTGAAGGGCCAAAGTTCCAACCTTTTGCACAAAGCTCCGGGGACGAATATGCATGTTCTGCAAGGCGCAAATATCCGGACAGGGGCTCCAGGACATGCTGCCAGGGACGCACCGCATCCGGTTTGCGAATTGTCAGCATCTCCTCGGCAATCAACGCACGCATCGCGTCAGGAATAAGCCGGTCAACACTCCAGTCGCCACCGCCGATCACATTACCCGCGCGCCCCGAGGTGATCACCACGCCGTGGTCGTCAAGGCGGTCAACTGGGAAGAAAGAGTTGCGATAAGAGGATGTGACCAGTTCCGTACAGCCCTTGCTGTTGGAATATGGGTCATGGCCACCCATGGCATCGGTCTCGCGGTATCCCCAGATCTGTTCGCGGTTTTCATAACATTTGTCGCTGCTGACAACGACAACCGAGCGCAGGGATGCAAGGTTGCGGCACGCCTCCAGCAGATGCACGGTTCCCATGACATTGGTAGCATAGGTTTCGACGGGTTCGACATAGGACAGGCGCACCAACGGCTGAGCCGCCATATGGATGATGATTTCCGGCTGGAATGCATGAATGGCTGCCTTAAGCGCCGCACCATCGCGAATATCGCCCACTTGATGTTCCATACGCGATGCCAGCTGCATCTCATCAAAGAAGCTTTGATAGCCCTCGGGCAGCCCGTCCGCGACAGGTGCCAGCGCAAAACCACGCAGCTCGGCCCCCATATCCAGCAGCCAGGCCGACAACCAACTGCCCTTAAAGCCGGTATGCCCGGTCATAAATACACGGCGTCCCTGCCAGAAACGTGTCGTTAGAATAGGGGTAGACATACGAAACCTCCTGAAGTCCATACCGAGTAGGTCCTGTTTAATGTCCCATGACAGTCAGAGGCGAGATCGCTTTGCCCCCAGAAACATTTCTAGGCGTGGTGGTGTGTTGCAGTGTTTTAGTCAGTGTTGTGGGGAGAAATACCCAAGTGATTTGACAGCAAAGCTGTGGAGGCTTCCCATATGCCTGTCCATTCCATATCGTAACTGCTGGATAGATAAGGGCCATCCTCTGCATTCAAGTAGTATTCAGGCTTGACGTAGATTCTCGGAGTACAGTTTTCCCGCATATAAGCTGTTGCACGAAACTGTGGGATACTTTGGGGGGGAGTGTGCAGGACAGCAGGGCGATTAGTGAGCCAGCCTGTCCATAAAAAGCCGGACCCCATAGGTTGAACGGAAAAGGTCGGGATTTCAGCCCACAGTATTTTCTCGTAAACGTCGCAACCAATAACGCTTTGATAGTTTTCTATTCCTGTTTTGTGAAGGATCTCCGCAAGAATCTCATCCTCAGCAGACATGTGTTTCTGATTGGCATTCTGAAGGGCCTGTTGGGTGCGAACGTTTGATTCACCTTCGTCCAATCGCGTGTGACCGTCAAAAATGAAGAAACAGCCGTCATAGTTTTCCTGCATCTTCTGGATGAATTGCGACAAACCATCTGTTTGGCCACGCCATGACCGATGGATATTACGCAAGAGTATCCAAATTATAACTTTATTGTCGGAGGCTACATTGCGGATTTCTTCCTGTCTGGCCTTCTCCACGCGTGCCTGTGAAACCGTAATCATGCGTTTTGCCAAAGCTTCGGACGCGATGTAGTCCGTGTGCAAGCCGACCATCAAGTCATTTTGCAAAACGTGGGTGAAGATTTCGTCGTCAGACTGAGGTGAGCCTTTAACGGCAGAGTGAGGAAAAACAGCCCGGCAATTTACAGGGGAACGTCTGCTGAATATCGCGCGGCTCATCGGATCACGATCCTGCGCGCGCTGCAAACCGTTCATGAAATTCCAGTAATAATGTGCTATATTTTCTGAATATAGCAAATTGCAATACGACCGGTTCGTACGTGTTTCGTAAGCACTCGCTTCTTCTGCGTATTTTCCGAGTTGTAGAAGAAAGTCGCCAACCCAAGTTTCGGGATTTTTTCCCCATCGCCCATTGTAACTTTTGAACATAAGCAGCAATGCGTTTTGCTCGTCGTACAGCGCTAGCAAGTTGCCCAGTGCGCCATTTGCAATGAGATAAAAATCACGATTTTCGTCTGAAAATTTATATGCTATCGTTGGCCAGTTTTCGGATGTAATTACGTACGATGCCGTTGCCCGAAGCCATGCTTCAGAGAAAACGGATTTTACAGAAAACGTGGCGTTTTGCGCCAAAGTTCGCTGATATAGTGTGAAGCGGTCAAAGCTATCAATTTCCTTCTTTATCGCGTCAAAGTCCTCGACCTCAGCACCTAACTCTCCGGGGCTGTTTAGGCTGGCAATGAAACGGTCAACGTACGCTTCTCGTCCGACAAACGAAAGACCTGCCTGCTGGCAGTTCTCGCTCTCAATCGCATGGTTCATGCCAGTTATGCGGAGAACATTCTCGAGAAGGATGCCCGCGTCTTTGAGCACGCTCCGTGACTGGTCGTCTAATTTATTTAGATAAATGACTTTAGGTGAAACTTTGGACAAGATGTCTTCTTTGGCCGAAAGCCGCGCTGTGGCCAAAGAAGACGATACGATTTTATTATGGGGAAGCATTCAGAATAGAGCCAATCTGGTTTTCTAGCTAATTGTTAGGTCACCAAAGTTTCCAAGGTGCTTTGGACGCGGACCACAGGTTCTCTAGGTGATTTTTGTCACGTAGTGTGTCCATGGGTTGCCAGAAGCCATCGTGGAGATAGGCGGCCATTTCACCCTGTTCGACCAGGCGGTGCATCGGTTCCTGTTCCCACATGGTGTCTTGGTCGATCACCTCAAGCGCGTCAGGCTCCAGAACAAAGAAGCCACCATTGATGCGCCCGCCTTCGCCACGTGGTTTTTCAACAAAGCCCGTGACATTGTGGCTTTCCAGCTCCAACAGGCCAAAGCGGCCCGGAGGGGCAACCGCGGTGACGGTTGCTTTTTTGCCGTGTGATTTGTGGAACTCCACAAGTTTTGTGATGTTGATATCACCCACACCGTCGCCATAGGTCATACAGAAGGTATCATCCAGAAGGTGGGCGACCCGTTTCAAACGCCCCCCGGTCAGCGTGTGTTCACCGGTGTCAATCAGGCTGATGCGCCAGGGTTCCGCACGGGCTTGATGAACCTCGATCTCACCGCTGGCAAGATCCATGGTCACATTGGACATGTGCAGCGCATAATTGGCAAAGAAGTCCTTGATCACGTAGCCTTTGTAGCCCAGGCAAATCACAAAGTCGGTTATGCCATAGGCTGTGTAGATCTTCATGATGTGCCAAAGGATCGGGCGACCGCCGATTTCAACCATGGGTTTTGGTTTCAGCGCGGTTTCTTCGGAGAGCCGCGTCCCCAGGCCTCCGGCAAGGATGACTGCTTTCATAACGAAGGGTCCCTCTTAAAAAGTTTTAGCCCAATTGCTCACGCGTGACGTCGGCCAAAGTCTGCACCATGTAGTCCAGATGAGCATCGCTCAACCCCGGCCAGACCCCGACCCAGAACGCGTCGTTCATAATCTTGTCGGTGACTTCAAGGGACCCGCTGACGCGGTAGTTTGCTTCAGCAAACGCGGGTTGACGCGTCAAGTTTCCAGCAAACAGCAGACGCGTTCCGACTTTGCGGTCTTCCAGGGTCGCTGTCACATCACGGCGAGACAATGGAACACCATCGCGAATTGTCATCAAATAGCCGAACCAGGAAGGGTTCGTGCCAGGGGTTGCCACGGGCAAATGGTAGTATTCATCCAACCCTGCAGCTTTCATGCGTTGGGTCAGCCCATCAAAGTTCCGGCGCCGCGCGTCGATGAAACGATCGATCTTGTTCAACTGGCTCAGGCCAACAGCGGCCTGCATGTCCGAGACCTTCATGTTGTAGCCGATATGGCTATAGGTGTATTTGTGATCATACCCTTCCGGCAGATCACCCAATTGCCAGCCAAACCGTTTGTTGCAGGTGTTATCCTTGCCTGGAGCGCAGTAGCAATCACGACCCCAATCGCGGAAGCTTTCGCAGATGCGCGCAAGACGCATGCTGTCCATTAGGATAGCGCCGCCTTCACCCATGGTGATGTGGTGCGCAGGATAAAAGCTAAGCGTGGCCAGATCGCCGAATGTGCCGACGCCTTTTTCGGTACCGTCTGGCAAGGTGACCGTTGCCCCGAATGCGTCGCAGCAGTCTTCAATCAGATATAGATCGTGTTGCTTGCAGATCTCGGCAATGCGCAGAACATCGAACGGGTTGCCAAGGCTGTGGGCGATCATGATGGCCCGGGTTTTGTCGGTGATCGCCGCTTCGATAAGATCGACATTCACGTTATGTGTTTCGATGTCCACATCAACAAAGACCGGTATACAGCCGTTTTGAATAATCGGTGACACTGTGGTCGGGAAACCAGCCGCGACAGTGATCACTTCAGAGCCGGGTTCGATGCGTTGTTTGCCCAGTTTCCAAGACGTTAGGGTCGAAAAAGCCAACAGGTTAGCGCTTGAACCTGAGACCGTCAGTTTGGACAGTTTGCGCCCGAACACTTTCGCCAAGCGATCTTCAAATTGGTTGGCAAAGCGTCCTGCTGTCAGCCACATATCCAAAGCGGCATCAACTAGGTGAGCACAGTCGTCGCCGTCCATTACTTTCCCGGAGGGCGGGATGTAGCTCTCTCCTGGGATGAACTCTGGCTTAGCCTGTGCTTCAAATAGTGCTTTGGCGGCTGATACGATGTCGTCTCTGTTGTGCATTTGAAAACCTTAAAACATTAGCACACCCAAGGGCATTGGGTACTGCACTTAGCAGCGGTCTCTTGGCGGATCAAGTGTGGTGATCCGCGCATGAAAAGGGAAAAGGGTGCATGTGTCCTTGCGGCACGTAGAGTGCCCGAAATCACATCGTTCTTCTTCAGGAAATGTGTAGCTGGATCACAGTCGAACGAACTCACTTCATTGAAGCTTGCGGCAAAGGAGTGCGGCAGACTATACGGCAAAGTAGGGCTAGGGCCTTAGATCAGCATTGTTGGTCTTTTAAGTAAGTTGAGTAGGTCGATATGAACACTTTCTTCAAGCGCATTTTTCCAGAACTCGAACACGAAACTTCTTCAGACGTCGGCAAAAACATCACAGGGTCAGATGCACGGGCTTTGGTTCGCATTTCAAAGGCTATTTTTGAGGAAGAACAAGAAACGCTGACCGTCAACGGGTGGATGTTGTCTCATATCGACCAATATGATTTGCTGCTGACAGTTCCTGGAACTTCTGTTTTCCAGGTGGTGGCAACCGGCCTCGAACCCCGGGAAGACGTTTTGAAGCAGTACCCAGGGTTTTCAGAACGTAAGCCGGGATGGCGGGTCAAAATACCGGCTTCGTCGTTGCCCGAAGGTGCTGAAGCACACATACTTTACGTCGATGCTCATGGGCGAATTAATCACCACCGCAGTATCGAGATAAAATCTCAACCGTCTGTCGCTGCGAAAGCGGAAGAGATAAAGGCGGATCCAATCGGTGAACTCAATATTGACCGTTGCGAGTATAGCCATATGCGCAGCCTTACTTTTGGTCGTATCTCGTTTGAAGGCAGTGTCCCTGACGCCGATACGCAAATGACTTTGCGGACAAACAGGGGTCGCGTTTTACCTGCTGAAGATATCAGTATTCGCTGGGTTCAACGGGGCGCGCGTGCTGTTTGCGAGTTCAGCTTTTTGACAACCGGTCTTGCAGGTGGAGAAGCGATACAGGCCCAATTGGGTAAGGTCTATTCTTCCTTTGTGCCGATTAAGCTCAAGAACGATTCGGAGCGGCGCCAGAACGCGCTGTCGCCTTCTGTACGCACTGAAATGGAAGAGGTTCCGGGCGGTATCGGGTTAGAAGAGCTTTTGGTGTTGCGTGCCGAAATGTCGGGGCAAGCACAGTCATGTCGCCCTGGGCATGTTTGCTATTTCCCGCAGTTCGAAGATAGCGAGACGTATTCGAACCACTATCATCGCGCTTGCTGGTATCTGGGCGGTAAGAATGACCTTGTTCAAGAGGTTGTTTTTGGCCAAGGCGATCAGGACCTTCAACTGTGTGCCGCTTCGGCCGATTTTGACGCGGAGTGTTTGGAGGCGGGGAACGGTTTCAAAACCGTTTCCGATCCCGACGACTACATTAAAGCGTTGGTCAATTCGTCTGTGGTGATTGTCTGGAAACCTTTAACAAAACCACAGGTCCAGTATCTTCAAAAGATTTTCCCGGGCAAACGTATCTTGCCTGTTGCCACGCAGGATACCGCGGCGGCTGAATATGGTAGCTATTGCAGGGCGCCTTGGCTCCTTTTGTCACCTAAGCGACGTAAAGAAGCCCTCGCCGAAGGACAGGCCCGGTTTGCAGCGCTGTTACAGCGCGAGCGAGACAAGGGCAAAACATGTGCTGCCGTTTTTGGTACCGGCCCGTCGATTGACCGTGCAATGGAGTTTGATTTTTCGAATGCAATGACCATCGCGTGCAATACGATTATTGCAAGTGATGAGCTGTTGGATCATATCCAGCCTGCGTTGATTACGGCAGGTGATGCCGTGAGCCATTTTGGGGTGTCTCGCTATGCAGCACGCTATCGTCGCGATTTGATCCGTTGTTTGCAGGATCGGGATGCTTTTCTGCTGACCTCTGCGGCCATGGGGTACGTGGTCTCGCTGCGGCACCCCGAGATTGCGGATCGAATTATCTTGTGTGATCAGACCTACGACGGCGTCAATATAGATCTAGAGCAGGTCTGGTCTTTGCCGCGGTTTGACAGCACGCTGAACATCCACATGCTGCCAAGTGCTACAAGCTTTGCGGATGATGTGTTTCTGCTTGGATTTGATGGGAAAAACCCAAATCCCGAAGCGAATGAGGATTTCTGGGCGCATTCTCAGAAGGCGCATTATCATGATCTTGTCGACAGTGGTCACAGTTGCCACCCGACATTTGCCCTAAACCGGGCCAAGGCGACAGCCGAGCGTTATCATGCTTCGGTTGAAGAGAGCTGTTCTGCTGCGGAATGCGCTGGCAAACGTTTCTACACTTTGTTGAGCTCGTTCACACCTGCATTAAACGCACGGCCGGTCCCGGCTCATTTGTTGCGCAAGGACGCAAAGACCGAACGCTTGGTGATCGGACGTACCAAGAGCACAAAGAAGACCGGCAAACGTGCCCTGGTTGTTATGAAGTCACCGCGGGCGCATTTCTCAGGTGGGCGTTATCATGCGACGATGCTGGCTTTAGGTATGGCTGAATTCTGCGATGAAGTGGTGATTTGGAGCAATAATTACTCCCCTTGGCTGAACGAGCTGGCATTGGTCCCGAACGTTGAAAAACTGTCGTTTGTAGTAAATGATTTTCAGGCGGACCCCAAAGGGACCTTTGACTATGTGGTATTGGTTCCGGACCTGATCGACGATGTTGTCATCCGGGCTTTTGACATCGCTAAGCGAGACGGGGCAAAAACAGGCTTTGTCAACTTTGAGAGTCCCAATTGGTTTAACGCCATGTCTCCGGAACCGCGACCATTGGAGGGGTTTCAAAACTGGTACGCGATGGGATGCTTCTCTGATGTGATTTTGTCTTCCGCGTCGACGGCTGTTCCCTTTGCTGAGCGCTATTATAAAAACCCATTTAATACACCGTATTACGGAGTGACTCGTCCCGCTGTTAATGATTCTGCTGCTGTGGTTGTTCAGGCGGCACTTCCGAAGAAAGACAATCGCATAACAGTTTTTGGACGTTTCGGTGCCAGCAGTTCTCACAAAAATCTAAATGGGTTGTTGGAGGTGCTGCCCGACGGGTTAGAAGGGTATAAGTTGGCATTGGTGGCAGGAACATCGAACCACATCGATGACGAAGCCATTCAGGAGATGAGCGATGCGCTTGCAGATCGCGGTATCACTCTGGAACTGCTGAATATGATTTCGGATACTCGCAAGTTTGAAGTGATTGCGAGCTCGGAACTGGTTCTGTTCCCATCTCTATTCGAAGGGTTTGGGTATCCTCCTGTGGAGGCAGCTATGATGAATGTGCCATGTGTCATGTACGATTTACCTGTCCTAATTGAGAACAATAGCGATCATGGATATTTCGTGCCCGTGGGTGATATCCAGGCGATGCGGGAAAAGATTTCTGAGGTTTTGGCTTTGCCGCATGATCAACGTATGCCTGAGGCTGAACCCGCTATTTGTGCCCAAGCCTCTATCGCGGGTTTTACGAACAGCATTCAAAACGCTTTTGAAGCCGTACCTGCAGCGAAAGCGGCAGCTGAATTTGACGTCGAGAAGTTTAAAGCTGCGCATCTGCTTTACCAGGACTTGATCCACGAGCCGACAAAACATCTGCAGTATCTGTCAAAGGCTGAGCTTCTGGGTGTGATCGATATGTATCGTCCCAAGGCTGATTTGATAAAAGAAGCCTATGACGTATTGCAGGCCCGTTTCGGGCATGAGGAAGTCAATAAAATCAACGTCGAATGAGACCATTCCAACCCACATACCGCGGTGCGGTTCGCTTTGCTTTCAAGGAACACGGCTTTTGGGATAGATCATAATTTATGACGGAACGGTCTGACCTGCAGGTGTTCTATCTGAATGACCTGGCGGCGGAAGACATGGCGTTTCTCCGGCAAAAAGGCATTTCAATTCTGAACTTTCAAATTCACAACCTCATGACCGCGCCAAGGCAATGATGCGACTGTGATAACTCGGTTTTAGCGATCGGCACGCGAAGGCGCGCCAGGATTATTTGCAACAAAGAATGACAGGGACTGTTGCATTATTCGAGGCGGCTTGACTCGGGTCGGCCACGTGGCCGTTTGTCAAGCCGCCTCGAACAGGTCTGCGATGAAAGCGATTTCACCGTGGACGCCAGGTTGTTTGTGATGGACATGGCCGCGCTTGATGGTTGGGATCGTCTCAATCCGGCTCAGAGTTGCTTTGGCTGATCGCAAGGACTGGAAGCTCTGCCGATATCCCAGGAGACGCTTCATCGCGGCGTGATCGCTCTCGATCAGATTGTTTCGCCACTTTCGGGCGATGTGCCGGATACTGTCGGGCAGTGTCGCAACCTTTTAGGTTTCAAGAGGATGGCCGATCTGTCAGCGTTATTAGGAGTTTGGCTGGGGGCATGTAACGTGATTGATTTCAAGGGAGTCCATTATCCGAAGTCGGTGATCTTGCCTGCGGTGTTCTTCTATGTTCGCTACGGCGTCTCGTACCGAGACCTCGAAGAGATTTTGGCAGAGCGCGGCGTCAGCGTTGACCGCGCCACGCTTAACCGATGGGTGGTGAAATTCGCGCCACTCATTGCCGATCGGGCCCGGGCAAGAAAGCGCCCCACAGCCAAATCCTGGCGAGTGGATGAGACACACATCAAGGTGAAAGGGCGCTGGACTTACCTCTACCGTGCCGTGGACCGCGATGGTCAAACGCTTGATTTTATGCTGTCCAATCGCCGAAATCTTACCGCTACACGGCGGTTCTTCAAGCGAGCGATCGCCTCGAATAGCCTGCCGGATCGGGTGGTCATCGACAAGAGCGGCGCGAACTTGGCTGGTCTGCAGGCGGTTAACGTAATCCTGAAATTCACCGGCACGGGCCACACGGTGGAGGTCAGGCAGGTCAAATATCTGAACAACATCCTTGAACAGGATCATCGCTTTATCAAGCGGATTACGCGCACGATGATGGGCTTCAAGGCATTCCATTCCGCCGCCGCGACCATCGTCGGCATCGAGACGGCGCACATGATCCGAAAGGGGCAAATCCCAGCCAACGGAGCCTCGGCCTTCCAGACCTTTGCTAAACTCGCGGGATAACTGTGTCCGGAGGCCAGCCTCGCTCACCCTACTTCAAACTTTGCGACGGAACCAGTGCGTCTTTATGACGGTATGTCTTGGGACAGAACCTCGTCGAGGTCTGCACGGGGGAAGGTTTCGAGCTTGCTGAAACGGCTGGCGTTAAAGACCTTGACCCCGATGCTATCGCAGAAATCCTTGGCGTATTCATAGGAATGTTCCAGCCGGTCAAGAACTGGATAGTGCCATTTTTCGCCTGGCTTGCGGTAATCCGGGTGGAAGTGGTTAATCTCGCCTTCGGACACCAGCGCCCCGTCCTGTTTGGTCTTGGGCTCGACGTAGGAATGGTCAAGGCCCAGGATGAAGATCTCTTTGAATCCCATATGCACCGCCATTTGCAGCATGGAATAGGTGATGGTGGAGCCCCAGCAGATACCTTTGGTCAGGTCATTGGAAAATTCACGGAACGGCGAGCGGTTGTCCATCGGTGGCAACCAGCGGGCATAGGTGTGATTGGCCTGGCGCGGCAGATAGGGGAGCATATGGTCGGCAAAGATCTTGGTGGTGCCATCTAGGGCCAGGATCTCGGCACGGCAGTTCTGTGCCACCAGCAAATCCTCCACTGAATAGAATGTGGGCCGCCAGTCCGTCTCGTCAAAGCAGAGATAGATCTTGTTGGCTGCAAAGGTGATCTCATCCTTCAGTCGGTCCAGATCGGCCACCGTGAGGCTCGGACCATTGCCCAGTACAAAACAGCGTTGCCCCTGATAGCGGTTTCGCAGGCTGTTCAGGATGGCTAAATCCGTTGAGGTCACGCCATCACGTCTGATGGCAGCGGCGGGCATATCTTTGGGTGGTGCCATAGTGCGCAGGGTTGATACCTCGCAGCGCGTGCTCTGTGCCAGATGGGCCTGGGCGCGCATCTGGTCATTTTGTGCTTTGGTCCTTGCATCGGCCGTCAAAAGGGGCTGCGTGTTATGAGGACCGTAGCTGGCCCAGAAGGCAGGGGATGTCAGATGTGGTTTGACACTGCGATAACGTGGTAAGAGCCGTGGAAACTCCTGCAAGATCCGCTGACGCATTTGGCGCAGAGCCCGCATTTGGCTAAAAGCGCGCGCAGAATCTCTCTGAACGGTAAAGCCAAGGCCCTTGTGTGGATTCCAATAGCTCACGGCTTGGCCGCGACGGCAATCGCTTGGGCTGTTGGGCCGCGTTGTGTCGATAACCACATGCTCTTTTAGCGGCATAAAATGGTTGTTCCAGGTGCGTTCGGTCAGCCGCGCATTGCGTGCATTGCGCGATAGAGGCAGCTCATTGACCACATGTGCGCCAGCGGGCGGTGTCGGCATGGGGACGTTCTTCTCTTGCCTGACCAAGGCGAAAACACTTGAGAGGATCTGTTTCTCTTGGGTGATCAGATAGCTGGGGCCGCGCAGAAAATGATCCATCGCGTTGAGCAACAACTGCGCATGTTCATATTTGCGCCCCGAAACAAAGCCACGGACCAATTGATCGAATTGGTGTACAAAGTCTTGGGTGTCCTGCAACCGGTCTTGTTGGGCCAGCAGGACCCAGCGATTGCGGAAGCGGAAGTACTGCATGGCGGCAGTGTATTTTTCTTCGAAGTCATCATGCAGGACCCAGAAGGAGAACGGGATCACCAGTTCCACACCCGCATTTTGCAAGCGCAGAGAATATTCCACATCATCCATCTTGATAAAAAATGGATAGGGCAGGCCGATGCGTAGCACATCGGACACTGCAAAACAGCTCCACCACCATCCGGTGCTGTCAGGCGTGCGGTCCATGTTCAAAAAGGCGGGGATGTCGCTGGTGTTCAGCTCAGCTCCGAGAGCGATGTCGCTTGGATGCACTGTGGCACAGTATTGATGGCCAAAACAGGCGCTGTGGCACGGGATTTTCTGTGCTTCAGAGGTGGGATACATCGGTGCTCCCACGTGGTAACCGGGTTTTAAAAACCGCATAAAGGCGGTGTTGCGGGCGAACATTTCCGGATGCAAATAGATATCATCGTCGAGCAGGCAGACATGGCTAAATCCCTGACCAGCCAATCCGCCATAGACGGTTTCATAGATGCCACGGCCAAACCCTCCAGCGCCGCCGGTGTTGTTATTAGCAAAGACGGTGACATGGTCGTCGGGGCTAACTCCGCTGCCCGCAGCCCCTCCTGTGGCGCTGCCGTCATGCCCATTGTCAATAAGGGTCAGATGTGCCTCTGCATGGGCGCGGTGGTGACGCAGATAGTCGCGAAACACCTGGGTATTGTGCTGGACATATTCCGCCCGTTTGAAGGTACAGAATACATAGTTGATGCGCAGATCCGAGGTTTCCGGCTGGTCGTCCGTGCAAAAGAGGATGTCGTAGCTGGCATCTTCGCTTTCGGCGTCGACCACTGGCAGCAGTGCCCCGCTGAGATCACTGAGCAGCAGACGGGGAAAAATCTGGGTGCCCACGCCGTCTTGTTCCAGCTGTCCCAGATCCTGTTGGCTGCCATCTGCGCAGATCTGGCGCAGGCTGATCCGGACATGACCGCGGCGGACCACCAGGCGCAGGCTCAACCAATCCAAACAGGTGGCGCGCGTCCAGACATCAACATCAAAGGCATTGACCACCGATGTGCCAAAACCATGCACATATCGCTGCAGCGGGTAGATCCCATGGACCTGGGAGAACCGGTGAGAATGGGTTTTTGTGGCGGCGGTTCTGGCGCGTGTAGAAGGAGAGGTATTCATATGCGTTCCGGACATGGGCTTTGGGACACTAAAGGAGCATTTGAGGTTCGGGTTGCCCAGTCAAACAATGCTCTGGGCCCGCCGCAATCAGGGTTTGCCCGGCTGTACCCAGCCATTCTGGGCGGTCTTGCGGTAATTTTTGCTGCGCTGTTGTGACAAACAATGTCGACATATCTGGTCCGCCAAAGGCAGGGCAGGAGGTGTGGCCGGTGGGCAGTGCGATGGCGTCGAGGAAGGTGCCTTCTGGGCTGTATCGGGCTACGCGGGCAGAGCCCCACTGCGCGCTCCAGAGGCAGCCGTCGGCGTCAACAACTGCGCCGTCGGGTTTGTGTTCCGGGCTCTCCGCGGTTGCCAGCAGATTCACAAAGACCGATTTTTCGCCCTGGGGCCAGCCGGTTTCGGGATCCACGGGCTGGCGCCAGATGATGCGGGTTTTGGTGTCAGCCCAATAGGCACAGGCACGCTGCTTGTCAAAACAGATGGCATTGGGGGTGCTGAGGTCCGTTTCCAGAACCCGCAGCGTGCCGCCATCCGGGCCGGGCCGCCAGCGATAAAGTGTCCCTTGCCCCATGTCGCCTGCTTTGGACATGGTGCCCATCCAAAAGCCGCCCCAAGGGTCGGCGCGCCCGTCGTTTGAACGGGTCAGGGGATTGTCTGCCTCGATCTCACACAGCATCTCTTCTGCCTGGGTTTCCAGATTGAACCGGCTGAGACCGGTTTCGCTGGCGATCAACAGATGGTCGTGGTCAATCCAGCCGGCAGCGCTGACGTTGCGGTCAAACTGCCAGGTGAGCGCCTGATCGCCACCGCGCGATAACAACCTGTTGTTGACGATGTCAAACCAGAACAATTGCTGGCGTTCGGGGTGCCACAAGGGGCCTTCACCCAGCGTGCAGCCGCGGTCATCAAAAATCTCAACAGCAGGCGTTGGGCTCATTGGGGGGCTCCTGGTGCGGGGAAGAGCTGGTCAAAATCGGCACGTTCAAACACATCGAGCTGGGTTTGGCGCGAGGCGTTGACGATACGCACGCCCTGCGCCGCGCAGATGTCGCGGGCCTTGGCATAAGAGCGTTCCAACACCTCAAGATTGGGTTGGTGCCACGCTTCACCGGGGGCGCGGTAATCGGGGTGAAAGTGGTTCTGCTCGCCTTCATGGATATATTGGTTGCCCATTTTTTTGGACGGCAGCTGATAGCTGTGGTCCACACCGATCAGGATGATTTCCGAACACCCCATAAAGGCGGCCATCTGGATCTGGCTGTAGGTGATTGTCGAACCCCAGGCGATGCCCTGGCTCAGGTCCTGACTGAAGGCGGGGAAATCAGGATCTGACAATGGGTCTTCAAAACTGGCCGGCGGCAGAAAAGGCGCAAAGATCGTATCGCCTGCGTGGTAGCCAAAGTTGCGGGTGTTGGCGGGAAACAGCTTGATGCTGCCGCTCAGTGCTTCGATGCGATCGCGGTTGTTGTTCAGCACCAGGTGATCTTCGACCGAATAATAAGTCGGGCGCCAATCCGTGTCCTCATAGGCAAGAAAGATCTTGTTAGAGCCAAAAGTCACCACGTCCTGTAGCCGGTCCAGATCGCTGGGACGCAGGCTGGGGCCATTGCCGATGATCACGGCGCGCGCACCTTTGTGGCGGTTGCGCAGCAGGGACAAAGCCGTGCGACTGGCCCGGGTTAGGTCTGCGTCGATCTGGGCGGGTTCCCACAGGTTGGTGTCACGCAGGCGCTGTTCCAGCTGGCGCTGGCTTTGGATCAGCTGTTGGTGCAATTGGCGGGTCTGTTGGATCTGTTCCAGCTTGATGCGCACAATCTCGCGGGATGGGGTGCGGACCGCGCGCAGACCCAGGCGTAGGCGCGCCAGTCGGGCGGCGCGGGGACGCCAGGGTGGCACTTTAGGAGCGGATCCAAAAGGGGCCAGCCGCACCACGCCCTGATCGGCAAAGCGCGACATATATGCGGTCAGCTCCCCAACCGGCAGCCCATGTAAGTAGACATGGCGCAGATCAAATAGCGCAACCGGCCAGTCCGGCGGCATTGCGGCACCGTGCAGCACCACATTCTGACGCTGGAAGCAGGCCAGAGCATCTGCGCGGATCCGGCATTCCTCGGTCTCGGCGGCCGCGCCGCTGCTGAGCGCCAGATGGGTTGGGATCCGCGCTGCTGCGTCGGAACGGACGGCAGACAGGCCCAGACCATAGGCCAGAGTGTGGCAGACATCGCGCAGCCCGGGCCGCTGTGTTGCGTCTTCGGTGACAAAACTTGCATGGCCGTTGGGGCAGGGAGCCTGGTCGTTGGTGCCAAAACAGGCGTCAAACGTGGCGTCTTCGGACTGGCTGACGAGCATCGGCACCAGGCTGCCGCCCTGGCTGGCCAAGGCCGCAAGATCCAGCGGCGGGCTAAAGCTGGACCCTGGATAGGGGCATTCGAGCAGCGCAATTTCGTGGTCCTGACCATCGGGCAGGCGATGGCGCAGGCTCAGGGTTGCGGCCCCTTGGGTTACCAGAAGTTCCACACCAAAAAACGCCAGATGAGTGGCGTCGCGCCAGAAGGCGAGGTCAAAGGCATCCGCCTCTGGCCCGCCCTCAGCCCGGATGCTTTGCAACCGGTAATGCATGCCGCGTGCTAACATGGAGGTTTTCTATAGCCCAAGGTGTTTGAACAGATTGTCCAATGTGTTGCCGTGCACATATTCGATCGCCTGAACGGTGGAATTGGCGTTGTGGCTTGACAGGGCCACGTTTTCAAAGCCGAACAGCGGATGATCTGCGGGCAGTGGTTCCACCTCAAACACATCCAGCGCGGCGGCGGCCACTTTGCCGCTGGTCAGTGCGGCCACCAGAGCCGCCTCATCCACCAGACCGCCGCGCGCGACGTTGCACAGGATCACCCCGTCGCGGGCGCGGGCCAATGTGTCGGCGTTGATCAGGTGATAATTCTCTTCGGTCTGGTTACAGCAGAGGCAAATTACATCGGCCTGTTCCAGCAGCGCATCAAAAGTTACCAGCGGTGCGCCATCCGGGGCCTGGTCCAGGGTTTTGGCCATAAAGGGATCATTGGCGACCACCTCCATGCCCAGTCCGCGGGCGCGCTGGCCCACACCCTGGCCGATGGCACCATAGCCGACAATGCCCATGGTTTTGCCGGTCATGCCGGGAAACCGTCCTTTGGGCCATTCGCCTTGGCGGATCATCCGATCGGTGCGCGCGAGACGGCGGGTTGCGGCCAGCAGAAGGCCGATGGCATATTCGCTCACCGCATCGCGGAAGGCACCGGGGGAGTTGCACACCGGCACGCCCAGGTCCTTGGCCGCATCCAGATCGATACTGTCGATACCTGTGCCCCATTTGGAGATCACCTTGAGGCGCGGCAGGAACGCCTCAAGCACAGGGCGGGTGATCTGGTCATCACCGGCAAGCCAGCCGTCGATCTGGCCAGCATACTCCAGACATTGGGCCGCATCCATAAACTGGTTCACCTCGGGCCAGATCGGCGTCAGTCCTTTGTCGCGCAGGATCGCATCAAACCGGTCGCGCTCGTTGATCATCATAATGTTGGAGACAAGTACATTCATGACCCAGATCCTCAGGCGGTTTTGTGTTTGGCCAGTACGCTCAGGAGCGCTTCTGCAATATCCAGATCTTCCTGGGTCTTGATCACATGGCCAGAAATGGCACCCACGGGGTAAAAGGCGATTTTGCCATTATAAGTCCCAATAGAGCCTGACTCGACCGCCTCGATATAGGATTTGGCGCGCCAGCCCGTGATCGACCAGGTGACCCGCTGGGTGGGTTTCAGATCTTGGGAATTGGTCTTTTCGGCAAAGGTAAAGTTGACCGGCTGATCTTCATAGGCGACTTCGATCTGGTCTTCGATGCAGGACAGCATCACATCCGCGTCTGAGGCAATAAACGCCTCTGCAAAGGCTTTGACCTCTGCGGCGGTCAGCAAAGGTGCGATGGAGTGGACCTGGATGATCAGATCGCAGTCTACATTTTTCAGGAAGTCATAAACAAACTGTTCGGAGGTGGCGACCGAATTGCCCAGCTCTTCGGGACGTTGGTAGAATTTGATACCGTATTCTTGGGCGAACTGGCCAAATTCGGCGTTTTCCGAATTGATGTAGATCTCGTCAAACAACCCGCTGGCCTGGCATTTCTCGATGGCATGGGTGATCAGCGGCTGACCAGCCAGGGGTGCCAGGTTCTTTTTCTTCAGGCGCTGGCTGCCCATGCGCGCGGGGATCATTGCAACGGTTTTCATCTCATCGTCCTTTGTCGGGGCGGCTGTTATTATCCGCGCGAACGGGCAAACAGCGGCGCATATGTTTTAAACAGCTCTGGCACAGCGCAGAGGCTCAGTTGGTTTTCATCCAAGGGGCGCGGGGTCGCAGAGGGCGCATAGCTGCCATAGGCCAGTCCCGCTTCCTGAGCGATCAGCGCACCGGCCAGATCATCCCATCCCTTGGCCTCACGGCTGGCAACCAAGCTGGCGCGTCCCGCCGCCGCATAACACAGGTGCAGGGCCTGGCTGCCGAAGTTACGCAGTTTGAAGGCTCCCAGCAGATCCACCAGCGCCGCGGGGGCGGTCCCGGCCAGATCCTTGAGCAGCCCGGAGGAGACAATCGCCAGCCGTGCCTTATGGGTGGTGGGGGTGAGGGGGTGACCATTGAGCCGCGCCCCGCCCCCGGCTTTTGCAGAATAAAGATCCCCCTGGGGGATGTCATAGACTGCCGCCAGCACAGGCTGGCCTGCCTCCAGGAGCACCACAGCAACCGCATAGGCCGGAAGGCCCGCCACAAAATTGACCGTGCCATCCAGGGGATCCACCAGCCAGGCCGGGCCTGCACCGTCATGGGCGGCAAAATCCTCTTCGCCCATCACAACCGAGCCGGGCAGCAGCGCAGACAGCTCCTGTTCGAGCCGTGCCTGCATGGCCAGATCCACCGAGGTGACCAGATCCAGCCCGTCGTCACCCTTGTCCAGGGTGTCAAAACCTTGTGCAAAAACCTCCTGCACCAGTTGGGGCAGGAGGTCACACAGTCGGCTATGCAGATCTGCGGGCAGGCCAGATGCCATATCAGAACTTCCGGTCAGCAATCAGACCCGCATCCATATTGGTCATGCGCAGATATTGGGTGAGAATGTGGATGAACGCCATGTGGATGTCTTCGACCACGCCATAGTTGTTGGCGTTTACATGGGCGTTGACATCCGCCAGATCCTTGGAACGGCCGCCGGAGAAGCCGGTGAAGGAAATGGATTTCAGTCCGATCTCCTTGGCCACTTCCAGAGCGCGCACCACATTTTGGCTGTCGCCCGAGGAGCTGACGGTCCAGACCAGATCACCGGGGCGGGCCATGGACTGCAGCTGATAGGCAAAGACTTCATCATAGGAGATGTCATTGGCCAGCGCCGAGTTCATCTCGGTATGGGCGGACAGCGACATGAAACGCGGCATCAGAGCGGTGTCGGTGCGCACGCATTTCAGGAAGTCACACAGCGAATGGTTGGCAATGCCAGCCGACCCGCCATTGCCGCAGATATAGATGAAATTGCCCGCTGCAATGGTGTCGCGCAGCAGGGTGGCGACTTTGTCCAGAGCGCTCAAGTCGCTGACCTGTGTAGCTTTGGCCAGGGTGGCAAAATAGTCCCCAGCAAAGCTGGCGCAGCTGTCGTAGGGGACGGTTGGGAAAAAATCACTCATGTGTTCGGGGCCTTTAGATCAAGATAAATAGTCAGGTTTCCAGCACGAAACGCAGAACGCCGGATTTCAGACTGCGCTGCAGCAGGATCTGCAGGTCACGCAGGCGGTTTTTGTCGGCCTCTCGGAAGAAGCTGGACCAAAATGGGATATCGCTGTTTTCTGCAGATTTGAAATAGCGTTCCAGGATCACCGCGTCACGCCGCCCCGGAGTGGAGACTTCGAGGGTTTTGAAGCCGAGGTTTTTGGCCAGAGTCTCAAACCCTTGGATCGAGAAGACCGTCAGCCGGTCCAGCGGCACAAAGCTTGGCGAATCCGCCCCAAGGATTTCATACTCCAGCCCATCTGCGCAGGAGCTTGCGGCAAAAATAACGGTGCCAGGGGACACTGCCGCTTTGACCGCGCGCAGTAGGGCAGCCGGATCGGCGACCCGGTCCAGTTCTGTCGGCAGCAACACTGCTTTGGGGGCGGCAACTGCAATTTCAGCCTGGAGAGCTATAAAATCATCGCTGTCCGGGGTCAGGGCCAGGAAAGACCAGTCACGATTATGGCTGAGCCGTTTGGTGGCCTCGACAAAGCCCAGTGCTTGGGTTGCAAACCGGACGTCAAGCACCTTGTCGAGGCGCCGCTCGAGCCGGGCTTCGGTCAAACTGACCCAATTGAGCAGAGAGGTGAATTCAAACTCGCGATCGGACTCTTCAACCACTTGCCCCAGACGCACCCGGTCCAGCGTCGCCTGATCGGGCACACGGGTGGCGTAAATTGTATTACAGCCCGAGCAGCGTTGGAATTCCAGCATGGACTGGGAAAAACTGCGGCTTTTGGCCAGAGGTTCGCCGCAGGCCGGGCAGGTGCTGCGGGTCTGCCAGGATATTTGATCATCCAGCATCAGATCCAGCAGCGCCTTGTTGCGCATCAAACGGTATTGCGCAGGCTTTTGGCCTGTAACCGTATCAATATCCGGCAGGTGATCCAGAAAAACAGGTGTTTGCATTGTCGTTACCCGATCACTTTAAGGGTGTCTTTGCGCAGCGCCGCGCTCCAGTCTTCGTCGGCGGCATAGATCGCCTCGACCAGCTCCATCACATCCAGCGCCTGCTGCGAGGTGCCGCATTTCAGCGGCTGACCTTCGGCAACGGCGGCGTGGAACTCGGCAATTTCCTTGTCCCAGGAGTGATCTTCGGTAAAGCGGATTTCTTGGCTTTCGGGATTGGGGATCGGGTTGCCGGTTGGGTCCAGACGGTTGAGCGCGACGGTCAGCACCTCGGTGCCATAGCTGCCTGAGGCCGACAGGATGCCATCCACCGAGATAAACCCGTTGCGCATATAAAGCTCTAACCGGAAGGTATGTTGCCACTGGGTCGCCGACGAATGCACCGAGGCGACAATGCCGTCTTCATTTTTCATCAGTGCGAATGCGTTGTCTTCGACCGGTACATCTGTCCAGAAGTTCCGCTGCACAAAGCTTTGCACCTTGTTGAAACGCCCGGCAAACATCTGGAACAAATCCAGCATGTGGATGCCTTGGTCAATCAGGATACCGCCGCCGGATTGCTCGGGGTCGTTGCGCCAGTTTTGGGCATAATTCGGCCCGCCCGCTTTGCCGTATACGCCGCGCATGAAATAGAGGTCACCCATGGTGCCCGCCTGAATAAGCTTGTGTGCTTCTTCGATGGCGTCATGCACGCGGTGGTTGAAGCCAAACTTCAACACCAAATTCGGGGCCGCTGCTTCGGCCTTCATCATACGGCGTACATCTTGTGAGTTGCGGCCCGGCGGTTTTTCCGAGAACACATGTTTGCCGCGTGCCAATGCGGTACAGACCACATCCGGGATCATCATGTTGGGAACGCTGCAGACGATAACATCGGGGTCATAGTCATAGACGGCCATCGGGTCGGTGACCATGGGCACGCGGGCGTTTGGGTCGACGGCTGTGTCGCAGGCCACAACCACGTCAAAACCGCCGTGGCGTTCCATCGCGTTGTGGCGGATGCGACCCATTTTGCCATAGCCGATAATTGCGGTTCGCAATGTCATCGCTGAATACTCTTTATTGAGGCGCGGATCTGACTGCGCCATATTGTCTTGCGCCCTGGCCACAGCCGTGATTTCCCGAAAGGACCAGAATTGCGGCGAGCTTAAAGGTCCCCTATTGAGGGTGCAAGCTCTAAGCCGTCGGTTCGAAACTATGAAACGACCCAACCGAGGAAAAACGACGGCGATCTGCGGATAAAGCTATAATAAACAAAGCTTTGAGTTGATTTTCTCGGCAATGATTAGAAGTGTGACATGACGATGACAGATGGGATGGAACCAAAACTGGATCGGGTGGCTTTGGCCTTGCGCGCTGCGCGTGCAAAGGGCTGTCCTGCAGAACTGGTCCAAGTGGATTTGGCCGTGGATCCAGCGCAGGCTTATCGCATTGCCTGCGCACAGGTTGAGGCCTTCGGAGCATGGAAAATCGGCGGCGCAAACCCTTGGTCGCGCGCCGTTTTTAATAACCAAGAAGTGTTTGTTGGACCGTTAAATATAACAGAGGTCAGCGTGGACAGTACGGAGGTTTCGCTGGCTGGTCTGGTTGCCCCTTTGGCGGAGCCTGAAGTCATGCTTGAGATTGCGGATCCCAATGGCCACACGCCTGAGGCGCGATTTTCACGGATGGGACTTGGTATCGAGATTCCGGCCTCGGTTTTACCGGAAACATTGAAACCCGAGTTGATGGGGCAGATCTGTGACCGCGCCGGGGCCGGGCATCTGTGGATTGCTGCAGTGCAGCCATTTGACGCACATAGGTTGAGCACCACCTTTGCGGCGCAGTTTGCGCTCAACAACGGTGAACCTGCGGACGCCAGCAGCGCCAATGTTATTGGCGGCCCTTTGGGCGCAGCGCATGAGTTTCTGGAGATTGCGAAACGGCACAGTCTTCCTGTGGCGTCTGGGCAATGGGTGGCGACGGGTGGTTTGTGCCCAGCTGTGGCCATCAAACCGGGCGATCAACTGCGGCTGGCCGCCTGGGATGATGATCTGCATCTGAAGTTCACCTGAACTGTCACCGCAGAAGCCAGCGTTCCAGCCCGTTTTGCAGTGGTTTCAGGCGACGCCAGCGGGGGTCGGTGGGTTGGTCGCTGCGCAGGGTGAGCTTGCCAAGCAAGCCTACCATTGCCCATTCCGGGCGCTGCGCGCGCGGAATGTAAACCTGCGTGGGATCAAAATCCGGTGCGATGTCTTGTGTGGGGCAGCCAAAGGCGTCGCGCATGAATTTGCCGTGCCAGTGCTGCAGATCGGCGTCCCCCAGAATGGCTGGCGTGGCAGAGATGACGCCGATGGGCACATCGCCGGGTTTGGCGGGGCGGATTTTCTCACCCACCAAGGTCACTGATAGGCCGCGGCGGTCTGCGCCCATGGGGTTGCCGTCCTCCCATTCAAGAAATTCCGCATAGTCGGCACCGCCCGATTGCCAGCTGCCCTGGGCCATGCCATCCCCGCTTGCCGTGAGGCGGAACTGATCTGAACCGCCGGCTTGGGCCACCACAAGATCCCCAGCAGTGCCCGGCTGGCTGATGCGAAGGCGGGTGTCGGAAGTGGCGGACAGCACCAGCGCCTCGTCAAAAGACGCACCATTGGCGCTGAGCTTGACGCTGAGATCATCATTGCCGGCAAGCCCAATCTCCGCCCGGCCGCTGTAGGCGGTCTGCATCAGAAGGCTGGCTGTATCCGGGGCGCTGGCCTTGTTCAGTTTGACCTGATGGCCCGCGCCTGCATGGGTGAACAATGTCGCGGGGGCGGAGACTGCCAAACGATTGGTATCATCCGCAGTGGTGTTCACACCAATTTGCGGCGTTGCATGACAGGGCAGGGGTACCCAGCCCGTGCCGTCCCACACGCGCATTTGGCTGCTGCTGATGTCCCACAGCTGCCAGCCTTGTTGTGGCACAAGAAACAGCCAGCCACCGCCGGCTTCGGTGCCCTGCCAGATGGCAATATGCGCGGCCTTCCCGGCCCAGATCCCAATGGGGTTGGACCCCAGTGCAAAGGTTATTCCCAATGTGGGATCGACCGGCGGTGTCTCGGCTTCGACTTCCTGCGCGACCAGTTGAACCAACCCATCCAAACGCTGTAGCGCCTCATTATGAGTGACATGTTTCTGGGCCTGCGCTGGCAGAATAAATGGCAGGTCAAGGCGGGCAGAGAGATCAGGCATGAGACGCGCTCCGGCTGGGATCAGGGACAAGTCTGTGATGGGCGTCCAATGTGCCAGAGCCAGATCAACAGCCCGCTAAAGGGGCGTGCGCTGCCCCTGCAACGCCCCTTTGCCACACACAAGCATTGCGGGGACAAACCGGGATCAAACCGCGGCCCAGATGGGGCGGATTGTTTTAAGATTAAGGACAATGTCCACGGTCTCGCCGCAATTCAGTTCCGCTTCCAGCCTCAACACAGCTGCAAGTTGCTGAAGGTGGGCAATTTTGTGGCAGGTGGACGTCTGGATGGATCTGAGGTTTTTGGACGGGTTTAGTAGTGCGCAGGGGGTCGCAGATTTGGTGCTGGTGGCTGACCCAGGGCCAGGCGCGACTGCGCCGTTACTTGTGGCGGTTGAACGGGTTGGCGGCGGTCTGCGGGTGTTTGGTGTCGATGATTTGACCGAACGGGATTACCGACCGCATCAGGGTGCACATTTGGGCACCGGTTCTGCGGTTGTGCTGGGCGCTGAGGGCGGGCGCATTCTGCTCGCAAACAGTCTGCACAACCGCCTGGACAGCCATCTGGTGGATGAAACCGGAGAGATCGGAGCGCGCAACAGCTGGACCTTGCCCGGGCTTGCATCTGGGGGGCAGGTTGGGGTTTTGGCCAGCACCACCAGCCAGGGCCAAGATCTGGTTTATGCGCTGGCGGACGGCAGTTTACGGGGCTGGCGGATTGATGAAACCGGCGGTGCAACGGCTGTTTCACGCGGCGGCGCGGCCACCTCTTATGCGCTGGATCAGGTGACAGATTTGCACGTAGCAGACATCCTGGGCGCGCAGGTCCTGTTGGCGGCGGATCCTGAACTGGGTGGGCTGCGCAGCTTTCGCATTGCGGCTGGCACGGGTGGATTAACCCCGTCGGATCAACTGGGAACGGCCGATGGCTTGGGCGTTGCCACCCCAACCGCGTTGACGACGTTGACTACCTATGGGGACACCTGGGCCGTTTTGGGCGCTGCAGGCACCAGCAGTCTCAGCCTGCTGCAGGTTGGGCGCGGCGGTGACCTGACCCTTGTGGATCATTTGATCGACAGTCGCGGCAGCCGGTTTGGCCACGTCAGCGCGGTCGAAAGCTTTGTTGTGGATGGTCACGCCTTTGTGCTGGCCGCCGGTGGGGATGGCGGGATGGAGCTGTTTCGGCTGTTGCCCACCGGGCAATTGGTACAAGCGGCACAGGCGGTGCATGCCACAGGGCAGGGGTTGGATAACGTCACCGCACTTGAAACCTATGTGACGGCGGATGAGGTTGTGATCTTTGTCGCCTCTGAAGGTGGGTTGAATGAGGATGGGGAAGGCATCGCCCAATATGGTCTGAGCCGCGCGGAATTGGGGCAGGTTGTGACGGCCACCGGGGGCTCCGTGGCGGGCACGGGAGGGGATGATGTGCTGTTGGGCAATGGCACCGCAACCCATATCCAGGGGCGCGCGGGTGATGACATGCTGGTGATGGGCGCGGCGGGTGACCGGCTGACGGGCGGGGCAGGGGCGGACATCTTTGTCGCCCAGTCCGGTATCGTCGCCCAAGGGGGCAACCGGATCACCATCACCGATTTTGATCCCCGTGTCGATCAGCTGGATCTGAGCCTATTGGACGGGCTGCGGGGCCTTGCGCAGCTGCATGTCTCGGAACGGAGCAATGGGATCGATCTGGCCTGGAACGGGCTTGAGATCCGCGTTCTGAGCCAAGACGGTCGAAGGCTGTCCCTTGCGGATCTGTGGCCAACCGGGTGGCACCATGCCCATCATTTGCCCATCGGAGAGACCCTGCCAGCCTCGACCTTGGGCGGTGGGGCAGGGGCAGACTCCCTGCTCGGAGATGACGCTGACGAGTCGATCGCGGGCGGCGCAGGTAATGACACGCTGGATGGTCAGTCCGGTGCGGATGTTCTGGACGGGGGCACGGGGCGCGATCTTCTGTTGGGTGGACATGGTGCAGACACGTTGCTGGGGGGAGAGAACAATGACCGTTTGCAAGGCGGATCCGGTTCCGACCGGCTGGAAGGCGGTGCCGGGGCGGACCAATTGTTTGGGGGCATCGACCAGGATGCGCTGTTTGGCGGTCTGGGCGATGATCAATTGGACGGCGGCGCGGGCGATGACCGGCTGGACGGGGGCAATGGGCACGATCACCTGCGCGGGGGTGCGGGTTTTGACAGCCTCAACGGTGGTGATGGCAATGACCACCTTGAGAGCGGCGAGGGTGGCGGGCAGCTGCTGGGAGAGGCGGGGCAGGACCTGTTGCAAGGGGGAAGTGCCGCCGACCAACTGGACGGCGGCAGCGGCGCGGATACCCTGCGCGGTGGCGGCGACCACGACCGGCTGGTCGGTGGGGCGGGGCAGGATTCCCTGTTTGGCGATGCTGGTGCGGACAGCCTGTGGGGGGACGGGGACGATGATTTCCTGTGGGGCGGAACCGGCAATGATAGTCTGCTGGGGGGCGCAGGGCTCGACCGGCTGTGGGGAGAGGCAGGTCAGGACACATTGCGCGGCGGAAGCGGCGCGGACACACTGCGCGGTGGCAGCGGCTCTGACCGGATCTGGGGCGACGGAGGCAATGACCGCATCTGGGGCGGAGCGGGTCATGACACCATCCAAGGCAAAGCCGGGGCCGATTCGATCCAGGGCAATGGCGGTCACGATCTGGTGCTGTCACATCGGGGGCGCGATTCCATTCACGGCGGTGCCGGGCGCGACACGTTGAAAGCCCATGGCGGCCGCGATGATGTCTGGGGTGGGCCTGGACATGATCGGCTGGAAGGGGGAGGACATGGGGATCACCTGCGCGGCGGAAATGGGCGCGATCAGCTGTTTGGGCAGGCCGGCCATGATTTTCTGGAAGGTCAGCAGGGCAACGATACGTTGCGCGGCAATAATGGCAACGACCGTCTGCGCGGCGGGCTGGGGGCCGATGTCTTCATTTTTGACAATGGCAATGGGCGCGACCGCGTGTTGGATTTTGTCCAGGGTCAGGATCTGTTGCACCTGCGGTTTTTGGGTCGCAAAGGCGCCCAAAGATTTGAGGATTTGGAAATGCGCCACCAAGGCAATGACCTGATCGTCGATATTGGCACCGGTCAGATTATATTGGACGGCCTGGCCGGGCTGTCATTGGAGGAGGATGATTTCCTATTCTAAGCCAAACACGCGCATTGTCTCTAAAACAGAAACTGTTCGGCGCTGATGTCTGCGCGGGTTATCCCATGCAGCAAAAGGCTGTCGCCATCAGCATCGGTAATCAGCAAACCCGCCCCGGTCTCTGCAAGCGGGCCATTGTTCAGCGCCGAGAAATCGTCAATCCCATCGGCCCGTGTGAGATCGATGACGTCACCCTGGCCGACGGAAAAATCTATGACCTCATCAGCGCCGCCAACAAACACAAAGACATCACTGCCGCTGCCACCCACCAGCCGGTCCTGACCTTGTCCACCGTTCAGCGTGTCCTGTCCGGGTCCCCCCCACAGGCGGTCATTGCCGGTGTCTCCCCACAATCGATCGTCTCCGCTTTGGCCGCGCAGCCGATCATGCCCCTGACCGCCCGCCAGCCTGTCTTGACCTTGGCCGCCGACCAACCGGTCCCGATGCGCGCCCCCTTCCAACCGATCATTCCCGTCCTCGCCGCGCAACAGGTCGCGCCCCCGGTGCCCGATCAGCCAATCCTGACCTGCACCGCCATCCAATGTATCCCGCCCGGCCCAACCGCGCAGCTCATCATCGCCGGCCCCGCCACGCAACGTATTGTGGGTGGCGTTGCCTGAGATCCAATCCTGCCCAACGCCGCCCCAGGCCTGCTCAATAAAATTCACCACGTGCCCGTCCACCCGCTGGCTGGCCGCCACGGCGATATTGTCGACCTTTCCCGCCAATGAGGAGAACTGTCCGGGGCGCAGATCGATCTTGCCATCTTGGGAAAAATCAGAGGCATCCAGCAGATCCTCGCCGCCGCCATCCCAGATCGTCAGGATCACATCCCGGATGCGCCCGTCTGCCCCCCGAAGGGTCAAACCGTCGGACCCATATTGAAAGGCGCGTTCAGCCTGCGGATCAAAACCCGCGCCGCTGCCCAGATACACGGTGGTCCCGTCGCGGGTGTCTGTGTTGAAACCATAAAGCGCCTGAACGGCCTGAATATCCCATACCATCGGTGTCAGCGGAAAAGCCGCGTCAGAGGGGCTGTGGGCGCGTTGCGAGGGGTGGTCCACATAGGACATCACCGTGTATTTTGCATTGCTGTCTGGATCATTGGGGCGATCATTCGGGTGGCTCAGCCCCAATGCGTGGCCCAATTCATGTAAATAGGTGTACCAGCTGGTGTGGCCCAAAACCGGCCCGACGCCGGGGATGTATTGCTGATCTGACGCGTGGTTGAGCCAGATATCGCCATGGCGCGTGGGAAATCGCCCCAGGGCGGCGCTGTCGGGATAATAAGCCAGGCCAAACAGCCCCGGGCGAAACGCGGCGCTGCCGATGACGATATCCGCGGAATCCCCGCCGCCGCGGACCAGATTGATATCGGCCACCTCATTCCAGCGCGCAACGGCCAGATCCATCATCCCCCGTTCCCGCGCATCCATGGCAAAGCGGTCCGCATTGCCAAAAACCGTCCCGGCAATTTCCCATTGTCCCCCGGACCGATAATAGGCCGGTGGGGTTGAATTCACAAAATCATATCGCAGAATTCCGTCGCCAGCATGCCAGGACAGTTCTCCCTTCGTCAGTAAGGATCGATAATCATGGACCTCTTGTGGCATCACACAGCGCCTCGTTTGTTTCCCTTTTGTTCTTTTTTCATGCCTGGGTTAAGGCGCTCCAAAGAAAGACAGGCAGAAGAGAAACACACCGCAAAATCTGACCGCTATGCGTGTATTCAAAAGCTGGTAAGAATACTTTGAATGCGCGCTTGAGCCGTTGGCCTCGGTGATTTAGGAATGAGTGGCAAGTTGTTTGGCAGGAAGAACGAAATGACAATTACCCCTGTTTTGTTATGTGGTGGCTCAGGCACCCGGCTTTGGCCCTTGTCGCGCAAGAGCTATCCAAAGCAGTTTGCGCCTTTGGTCGGAGACACCACGCTGTTTCAGGCCTCCAGTCAGCGCCTGACAGGGGACGGTTATGCGGCGCCCCTGGTGCTCACAAATTCAGATTTCCGGTTTATCGTTGCGGAACAACTGCAAGAGGTCGGCATTGACCCAGGCGCCATCCTGATTGAGCCCGAGGGGCGCAATACCGCGCCTGCGGTGCTGGCCGCCGCCCTGTGGCTGGAGAAAACCGACCCCGATTGTCTGATGCTGGTTGCACCATCAGACCATGTGGTGCCGGATCCAGACGCCTTCCGCGCGGCAGTTGCTGCGGGCGAAGCGGCGGCGCGTTCCGGGCAATTGGTGACCTTTGGTATCAAACCCACCCATGCGGAGACCGGTTATGGCTATCTTGAGCTGGATGGAGATCCCGGTGATTTTTCGCCCAACCCGCTGGCGCTGAAACGCTTTGTCGAAAAGCCGGATCTGCAAACCGCCGAGGAGATGTTGGCGTCCGGGCAATATCTGTGGAATGCAGGTATCTTTCTGTTTTCGGTCAAAGCCATCCTGGCGGCCTTCCGCGCCCATGCGCCCGCGCTGATCGCGCCGGTTCAGGCGGCGGTGGATGAGGGGCAGACCGATCTGGGCTTTTTGCGTCTGGACCCTGCGGCCTGGGCGGGCGCAGATGACATTTCCATCGACTATGCGGTGATGGAACGGGCAGAGAACCTCACAGTGGTGCCCTTTGCGGCCGGTTGGTCCGATCTGGGCGGCTGGGATGCGGTCTGGCGCGAAAGCGCGCCCGACGCAGATGGGGTTGTGACCTCAGACAATGCCACCGCGATTGATTGTGAAAACAGCCTGTTGCGATCCGAAGACGCGGGCCTGGAAGTGGTCGGCATCGGACTAAAAGACATCATCACTGTGGCGATGCCTGATGCGGTTCTGGTGGCCGATGCCAACCGCGCCCAGGACGTGAAAAAGGCCGTGGCCGCGCTGAAGGAAAAATCCGCCAAACAGGCAGTGCAATTCCCCAAGGATCACCGCCCCTGGGGCTGGTTTGAAAGCCTGGTCATCGGCGAACGTTTCCAGGTGAAACGCATCCATGTGCACCCGGGTGCGGCGCTTTCGTTGCAAAGCCATCACCACCGCTCGGAACATTGGATCGTGGTCGAAGGCACCGCCAAGGTGACCGTTGACGATACGGTGAAACTGGTGACGGAAAACCAATCCGTCTATATCCCCTTGGGTGCGGTGCACCGGATGGAGAATCCAGGCAAGGTGCCGATGGTCCTGATCGAAGTGCAGACCGGCAGCTATTTGGGCGAAGACGACATCATCCGCTATGAGGATGTCTATGCGCGATCCTAAGGCGCGCTGATCTGGGCGCGTCAGATCACGGCACTGCAAGCCCCGTGAAAGGGGGCTTGCCTTCCGCGCATCAGCGGTGTTCAAGCAGGCCTTAATCAAAGGATCGCCAAAATCTGGGCGATCTTGGCCTTAAAGGACGTCCCAAATGACACGCGGCTCACAATCGGTGCCTGGATCAGCGGCAAAAACGGCTTTGGTCACCGGTGCCGCCGGCTTTATCGGGTTTCATTGCTGTCAGGCCCTGATGGCTGCGGGCTATCGCGTGGTTGGTCTGGACGCGCTGAGTGATTACTATGATGTGGCGCTCAAGCGGGACCGCCTGACCCAGCTTGAGGGGGATTTCCAATTTGTCGAAGGCGCGGTCGAAGCGCCTGGTCTGTTGCTGGATCTTTTTGCCAGCCACAAGTTTGACGTGGTCATTCACTTGGCGGCGCAGGCCGGGGTGCGCTATTCTATCGACAATCCGCGCGCCTATCTGGACAGCAATATCAGCGGCACCTTTGAATTGCTGGAAGCCGCGCGTGCCTATCCACCCCGGCATATGCTTCTGGCCTCCAGCTCTTCGGCCTATGGGGCCAACACCCAGATGCCCTATGGGGAGAGCGCCCCGTCAGACCACCCGCTGTCCTTTTATGCCGCCACCAAAAAGGCCGGTGAGGCGATGGCGCATTCCTATGCACATCTTTACAATCTGCCGATCACCCTGTTCCGGTTTTTCACCGTCTATGGCCCCTGGGGGCGACCGGATATGGCGCTGTTCAAATTCACCCGTGCCATTTTGAACGGCCAGCCCATCGATGTGTACAATCACGGCGATATGAAGCGGGACTTTACCTATATCGACGATCTGGTTGCGGGGATTACTGCGCTGATCGATCAAGTGCCTGAGATCGACAAGCCGGTGTCCGCGCAGGACAGCCTGTCGCCTGCGGCCCCTTGGCGGATCGTGAATCTGGGCAATTCGAAACCTGTGGCCTTGACCGAGTTTATCGCAGCGATTGAGGCGGCCACGGGCCGCGTGGCGCAACAAAACCTGTTGCCGATGCAGGCGGGCGATCTGCCTGCCACCTGGGCCGATACCACATTGCTGGAAGCACTGACCGGGCCGCAGCAGCACACAGATTTACGCACCGGCGTTGCACGGTTTGTGCAGTGGTACCGCGCGTATTACGGTGTCTAACGCAGGTCGCGTCTTGCGTAATCATGATTATGTTAAATTATAGACCGCACATCTCTCAAACTACGCCACGGTTTTTTTGATGTGTGTTTTAACGACGGTTTAAGGAATTCAGTATGAAGCACATTGGCTTCTCTTGACTGGGTGCAGGGGCTTTGTACACCAAGTATATGGAGCTCATGTTTTTTTTCGACTTTAGGAACCGTTAACGTGACAACAGGGGTTGTGCTGGTTGCCTTTAACACCGGTCCACTGTTGGTGGACTGTATCCACAGCCTATTGTCCAGCCGGGGCGCAGATTTGCGGATTTTGGTGGTTGATAATGGGTCAAGCGAGGATACCGCAGCGGTGCTGGCAGCGGGTGGCCTGTCGGATCGGTTGGCACGTTATGACGTCCAGCCGGACAATATCGATCCGGGCACGGTCGCTTTATGGTCGCTTGGCGTGAACCATGGTTTTGCAGGCGGCGTAAATCACGGGTTGCGCAGTTTTATGGGTATGGCGGATGTGGACTACATCTGGATTTTAAACCCGGATGCCGTGGCCCTGCCCGATACTGCCGCAGCCCTTGAGACGCGCGCGCGGCAGCTGGGATCGTTTGGGATCATCGGCGGGCGGGTGTGCTATGGCGCGGATCAGAATATCATTCAAAGCGACGGCGGACGGGTCAATCGCTGGACTGGTATCTGCTCGCTTTTGAACAATCGAAAGCAGGCAGATCAAACCGCCTTTCCGGATGAAGGTGACGTGGATTTTGTCTTTGGGGCGCATATGTTTGTCTCCAAAAAATTCATCCAAAAGGTCGGGTACATGCCCGAGGAGTATTTCCTGTATTACGAGGAAACCGATTGGTGTCTGCGGCGTGGCGATGACCCGGAATTGCGACTGTATCTGGCCCCTGACGCGGTGGTGCATCACGTAGGCGGCGCGTCCATTGGGTCGAAAACCACCACACAGGCGGTGTCGCCCTTGTCCTCCTATTTTATGGCGCGTTCGCGGATGCGGTTCATGCGCCGCTACCATCCGCGCGCCCTGCCTTTTGCCTTTGCCTATACGGCGGCCAAGGTGGTGCAGCTGCTGGTACAGCGCAATCCCGGTGCAGCAATGGCCTGTTTGCGGGGCCTTTTGGGGCTGCCCGTGCCCAGCACGTTGCGGGCCAAAATCGGCACCAATACGGTGAATGTCTGATGTTCCCACAGTTCGCTGTCATTATCCCCCATTACAATGATTTGGACCGGCTGATGCGCTGCCTTGCCGCGCTGGTCCCGCAGATGGCTGGACAAAACGGAGAGCTGGTGGTGGTCGACAACAACTCGACTATTGATCTGGCACCGCTTTATGCGGCCTATCCCGATCTGCGACTGATCGTAGAAGAGAAACCAGGCGCCGCCGAGGCGCGCAATCGCGGTGTGGCCGAAACCACCGCGCCGTTGTTGTTTTTCCTGGATTGCGATTGCGTGCCCCAGCCCGACTGGTTGCAACAGGCGCTTGCGGCCAGTGCATCCGGTGATGTTGTGGGCGGGCGGATCACCGTGTTTGACGAAACCCCCGCGCCGCGTTCGGGTGCCGAGAGTTTTGAGGCGGTGTTTGCCTTTGACAATCGCGCCTATGTCACGCGCAAAGGCTTTTCCGTGACGGCCAATCTTTTGACCCGGCGCGATGTGTTCACGGCGACGGGGCCGCTGGTGGCCGGGCTTTCGGAGGATCTGGACTGGTGTCATCGCGCCACCGCTGCGGGATACAGTTTGGTCTATGCAGAGGGGTTACATGTGGCGCATCCAACCCGGTCCGACTGGGCGGCGCTGGCAAAGAAATGGCGGCGGTTGACGGATGAGGGCTTTGGCGTGAATGGTAACACCCCAGGCGCGCGGCTGAAATGGGGGCTTCGGGCGCTTTTGATGGGGCCAAGCGCATTGGTGCACAGTCTTCGGGTGCTGCGGGCCCCGCAATTAACACCCCAGGAACGCGGGCGCGCCTTGTGGATCCTGTGGCGATTGCGGCTGATGAGAATGATTTGGATGGTGAAGCAAACCCTATCGGTTGCACCCAAGACAGAGCCTAATGCAGGGTTTTCTGCCCCTTCGGCCAAGGGACGCGGTTAAGATGGCCGAAGCCGGTCTTCATATGTCATCCCGCGTCGAAAGGATGAAAAAGGGCCTGCAACGCCAGAAGGTCAATACCGGCGACACGCTGACCAATGTGCCGGTTTTGGTGTTATTCATTCTGACAATCTTTATCCCGGCCGGGCAGGAAATCGGTGGTTTTCTGATCTCGCCCAACCGGGCGTTTTTGTTGTTGGCGGTTTTGCCTTTGACCGGGCTTTTGTTGGCCGGACGATTTGGATCAGCAACCCCGGTGGACTGGTTGATCCTGATGACAGGCCTGTGGGTGATTGTGGCCCTGGTCAAAGTACATGGCACCGCGCGCATTCCTTTTGCAGGTATTACGGCCGTGGAAACGGTTGGCGGCTATCTGGTGGGGCGCGCCTTGGTGCGCAATGCGCGTGATTACCGTTTGGTGTTTGCATTGGTTGTGGCTGCGGTTGTGTTCCTGTTGCCGTTCACCGTCATCGAAAACCTGACAGCAAAATTGGTGATCCCTGACTTCCTGCGTGACACGTTTGGCGTGCAATCGATCGAACGCAACCGCAGCGCGCATGGGCGCCTGGGACTAGAGCGGGTTTATAGCGTCTTTGAACATCCCATTCTGTGGGGTCTGTTCTGTGCGATGACCTTTGCCAATCTGTGGATGCTGGCCCGCAGCCGCTGGAGTTTGCTGTTGACGTTGTCGGTTATGTTTTATTCGACCTTCTCGGCGCTGTCCTCGGCCCCGTTACTGGGCATTGCACTGCAGGCCATGCTGTTGATTTGGGGCTGGATGACCAACGGGCGCTGGAAACTGTTGCTGGCCTTGACGGTGGGCGGCTATGTCCTGCTGGATCTGGCCTCAAACCGCACCCCGATCGAGATCCTGATCACCTCGGTCACCTTCAGCGCCCACAACAGCTGGACCCGGTTGATCATCTTTGAATACGGCTCGGCGGCGGTGATGCGCGCGCCCATTTTCGGACTGGGCTTCAATGATTACCCAAGACCCAGCTGGTTGACGGCCTCGATTGATAACTTCTGGCTCTTGAACGCGATCCGTTATGGTCTGGTGGGTCTGGGACTGATGTTGGGCGCCTTTGTGTGGCACCTGTGGCGTACCGCCCGGATCAAGATCGATGATCGTGACCTGAACCGCCTCAGGCGCGGTCATTTGATTGGTTTGGTCGGTTTGATGATGACCCTTGTGACCGTCCATATCTGGGGCACCGTTGCGGTGTTTGTGATGTTCTACCTTGGGGCCGGGGCCTGGATCTTTGAGCGCCGGTCCGAAAAGGGCACCACGGACAATACGCAGGACACTTCCACCCACGCCAAAACAGGCGCGCTGGTCTACAGCCGCTTTGCCCCGCGCAATTTACGCAACCGTCACGTCGCTGATCCCCAACCGCCCGCAGCAGAAATCTCCAAACCCGAGCCCAAGCGGAGCCCCCTGACCTATGCTCGCCCTGCCCGGTCCGCCGCCCAGAGCCCCGAACCGGAGTCTCCTTCTGATGAGCCATAACCCAACCCCGCGCGTCAGCGTGGTGATCCCGTGTTACAACCGTGAAGACACGGTCCAAGAGGCCGTAAACAGCGTGCTGGCGCAAAGCTTTCGCGATCTTGAGGTTGTTGCGGTGGACGATGGCTCAACCGATGGCACCTGGGATATGCTGCAGCAGATCGACGATCCGCGTTTGCGGTGCGCACGCAACCCCAACAAGGGCGTCTGTACAGCACGCAATCACGGGGTTTCGTTGTCCAACGGGGCCCCTTGGATCGCGTTCCAAGACAGCGATGACATCTGGTTGCCGCAAAAGCTGGAACAGCAGATGGCGCGCCTGGCCCGTGCAGACTTTGTGGCCTCTTATTGCGGAATGCAGGTCAAAGCGGACGCCGACCCTGAAACCCCCGTCCAAGACCGATTTCCCGATCCCGCCATTTCGCCTTTGGACGGGGACATCCTGCCAAGCCTTGCGCGGCGCAGCTTTCTGTCGACCCAGATGCTGGTTATCCGGCGCGACGTCTTTGACGCGGTGGGCGGTTTTGACACGGCGCTGCAGGCCCTGGTCGATTGGGAGCTGATGCTGCGCGTGGCTGGGCAGGGTGCCGTGGATTTTGTGGATCAGGATCTGGTGGTGCAGCGCATGTCTGACAACTCTATCACACGCAACGCTGCGAAACGTTTGGCGGCGCAGGCCTATATCCTGGACAAGCACCATGCATTGATCGCGCAGTATCCGGGCGTGCTGGCCCATCACCACCACCGATTGGCGGGTGCCTATCGCATGGCGGGTGAATTTGCGACGGCGGCCACCCATGCGCGTTCGGCTTTGGGTCAAGCGCCCGCCAATCTGAAGTACCTTTTGAACACACTTTATTTGCAGGGGCGCGCCCGATTGGGATGATGTGTGTCCTGTGTTTCCACACCTCGGAGGCTTTTGAGTGATGGCATATTTTCCACGGTTTACCGCAGATGAATTTCGCGCCCGCACTGATCTTGTCGGACCAGAGTGCCGCCGAGCAAACGGTTTTACCGATTACGCGATGATCCAAGAGGTGGAGACCGAGGTTCTGGCAGTGTGAAACCGGTGTCAGTGTTGCGCCAGAACCTCCTGCAGCAAATGTTCCAACTGGACCGACATGTGGGCTGCATCAAACCGCGCAGCCAAGCGGCGCGCGCCTTCACCAAGGGACCGGCGCAACGCCGCATCCCTGGCCAGTTTCAACATCAATTCAGCCTGGGCCGCGACGTCGCCGGGTGGGAACAGAAAACCGTTTTCGCCCTCTTCAATCTGGTCGATCAAACCACCCGACGCCGAAGCCAACAGGGGCAATCCAACGGCACCGGCTTCGGTCAAAGTGACACCAAAGCCTTCGGTCCAGCCGTTGTATATTTGCGAATGCTGCAGATAGACATGCGCTTGCGCCAATTCCTGGGCAATCTCCGGCGGCGACAATCGCCCGGTCAGCCGCACGTGATCCCCCATGCCCCGCTGCGCAATTTCGCGCTGCAGCGTGTCCTGCAAAGGCCCAAAGCCGATGATTACCAGCTCCCCTTCGCCCAGCTTGCGCAAACAGGTTTCAAAGGCAGAAAGTGTCTCTATCATGCCCTTTTCATGGGACAGACGCCCCAAAGTGGCGAAGCGAATGGGCTGATGATCCCCGATGTCCGGCTGCGTCGGCAGTTCCTGTGCCGCAAAAAGATCCAGCGGTGCGCCACAAGGGATCAACGCCACCCGGTCCGGCAAGCCCAACGGGCGCAGTCTTTTGATCTGATGCTGCCCCACCGCAACCAAGGCATCCGCCCGCTCCAACGTTTGCGCCAGTGCCTGACGATAGGACCGTTCTTCCAGCATGGCCGATGCGTCACGCCCATGGACGTGAACGACCAAGGGCACATCTTTGGGCAGCACCTGCGCCATCAAAATTGCGTTCCACCCAAAATGGGCCAACACGATATCTGGGCGCTCTTTGGCCAGAACCCCTTGCACAGCGGCGCGTTCCGCGGCTGTCATCCGCAACGCGGCCGGGTGGCCGATCTTGCGCAACCCCCGTGCAAGGATCCCTTTGGGTGTTGGAAAGCCGCCTGGGATCCGCACCTCTCTGAGCGGTTGATCGCTGGCATCCGCGTGGCGCGACCAACCCCAGAGGCTGCGATCAAAAGCGCGCAGCGCATGGGCCTGACGCAGCATCCAGATTTCGGACGGGATGCCGATTTCAGTTGTGACAATCGCAAGCTTTGGCAATTGCGCGTTTGGGTCGATATCGGATATTGGCTCAAATGGCATCAGGGGCATGTCCAGATCAAAAAATGGCAGTCCCAGCCAAAGAATACCGTGCCGGGTGCTGTTACTGCCATAAGCCAACGCCCAAGACGCACACAAGGTTTGGCTGCTGTACACAAAGCTATTTCATCATACGTTACCACAGCGCATCATCCGTTGATTGCATATGCTGCGGCGACAGGAAGGCCCTGCGTCGGCCTTTCGTCAATGTCCCACCCAAGAGAGCAATATGACCCCACCCTCCCCAGACTATGAAGATCCCCGTGACGCGGTGTTTGACACCCGTCACCTCAACCGTGATCTGGGCAAACGCGCCGGACGTGGATCGATTGTGGTTTTACTGTTCTCACTGCTCAAAGTTATCGTGCAATTGGGCAGCACCGCAATTCTCGCGCGGTTGATCGCCCCCCAGGATCACGGGATTGTCGCTATGGCGATGCCGGTGATCCTGATTGCCACGGGGCTTTCGGAATTTGGTCTGGCAGATGCGCTGGTCCAGCGTGACAAGGTCACGCACCGCGCCGCCAGCGCCTTGTTCTGGACCAACACATTCATTGGCTTGGGACTGGCAATGGTTGTGGCAGGCTTGGCCGTCCCCGCCGCCCAATTTTATGGCGAACCGCGGGTCGCAGCCGTGTTTGCAGCCCTGGCGCCGACCATTCTATTTGGCGGGATGTTGGCGCAATTTGTGGCGCTGCTGCGCCGTCAGATGCGGCTCCGTCAGGCAGAGACTATTTTGTTTGCGGCCATGGTTGTGTCGATTGCCCTGGCGGTCTGTGTGGCGCTGCTGGGTGGAAGCTATTGGGCCATTGTGGCGCAGGTGGTCGCGCAGCCTTTGGCTGGGTTGATCCTGCTGGCCCTGGCCAGTGGTTGGCTCCCCTCGCGCCCCTCGATTGCCGGGTTTCGGGCAACCGGATCCTACCTCTCCTTTGGCGGGTCACTGGCGTTGTCGCGGCTCATCTTTACGGCCAGTCAAAGCGCGGCCATTGTTCTGGTTGGGCGGATGTTCAGCACGGCCGATGCAGGGCTTTATTACCGGTCCTGGAACCTGGCCAACCTGCCTGCTCTGCGCGCCGTCTCGCCGCTGGCCGGTGCGTTTTTACCCAGTTTCAGCCGTGCCGCACATGATCCAGAGGCGTTCTGTGCCTTGTTCCAGCGGGCTGCGACACGGGTTGCATTGATCACCGTTCCCATTGGCGTGGGTCTGTGCACCGGGGCTGATCTGGTGGTGGCTGTTCTGCTGGGACCGCAATGGCTCAGCAGCGGGCCAATTCTGGCTTGGATGGGGATTTTGACGTTGCAAGCCAATGCCATGCACACCGGTACCTGGGCGTTGACGGCCATGGGGCAAAGCCGGGCGTTGCTGTGGCACCGTCTGTTTGCGGCGGCCGTGGTCCTGCTTGCGTTGTTCGTCGGTGCGCAATACGGGTTAAAGGTTATGGTTGCGGTCTACATGCTGTCCCTGCTGATTGGTGTCATCCCCGCCCTGTGGGCGTTATGTGTCAGATACACGCCCCTGACACGGCGGATTTTATGGGTAACCTTTGGTCCCGATATCTGCCTGGCAGCGGCCGCCATTGCGGTCATTTGGAGCGTCCGGCTGGGAGTGGCAAACCTATGGCCAGATCCAGCGATCGGCATTGAACTGTTGCTGGTCATCGGTCTGGTTCTGGCGACCATGGCTGTGCGTATCCTACCTGACGCAGGGTTGCGTCAGGATGTGATCAAAGCCATGGCATTGGTCGCCAGCTCCCGCAAAGCCTGAGGATCAGACAAGAATTTCCTCAGGCTCGGACAACAAAAAGTCCTGGTAAATCGCCACAGAAATTTCAGCAGCCTGTTCCACAATGTTTGACACAACACCCGAGCCCACATCCGGATCGGGTGTCACATCGATCAAAACATCCTCTTCTGCGGGGGGTGTTTGAGTCAGGGGCTGGAGGATAAAACTGTCCTCTTCGGGCGCAAAACGCGTAAACAGATCATCCGGCACAGAGGTGTCAGCGGTGGCGTTTACCCAGCCTTCGGTTTTGGCGGAGCCATAAAGCGTGACGTCATCCACCGAGCCGGTTAAGCTCTTGTTCCAGGTGTTGCCAATGGTGATACTGTGGCGCACATCCGTGTGGATATTTCCCGAGGCCGCGCCGGTCGCGGCCAGTTCGCTGTCCAGATAAACTGACAGATGACCGGTCTCATCCGCGCCGTCAAACACCAGGGTGATACGCTGCCATTGATCACCGCGCACTGCGTTGTCAGCGGTTTCCACCACAAACAGGCCATCTTCGGTTTCGACTCGGAACTCAAGGCTGCCGGACTTTTTCACTTGGGCTTGAAATCCACCGTGACGGTGCACAAAAACGCCGTCATCGCCTGCGTCCGGGTTCAACATCAGATCAAGCGTCAACCGGTCAAAGGAGACTAGATGATCTTCACCCAACCGCTGGGTCTTGATCTTGCTGTCACCATCCAGACGGAAGCCTGTGTCATATGTGCCGGACTCTGAACCTATGTCGTCTTGGGGCTGTGTATTGGGCTCTTCGGCGACAACAACTGTTAAAGCCGTGTCAAAGGTCGATGTGTCTTGAAAGGGATTTTCGCTGTCCCAGTCTAACAGCACATCCGTTTCGACACGTGTGGTGCGGGTGATGCTGTTGGTTTCGCCATTGGCCGTCACAGCCAAGGTCACCGCAAAATCACCCGTTGCATCATAAAGATGGCTGACTGTTGGCTCAGTTGAGGTGGAGCCATCTGCAAAGGTCCAAAGGAAACTTGCCGTCTCGGGCAGGGGGAGGCCTGCGTTCTGAAACGACAGGGTCGCGTCATAGTGAACCAAAAAACTGTTTTGGATGGCAACATCCTGGCTCAGCACCGCATGAACGCCTGGTGTCTCGGTCGCCGTCGCAATCAAATCGGATCCGGCCCCGCTGGTCTCAAGCAGGGAACCGGGACGCGCCCGAAGATCGACCAAATCCAGCGCACCACCCGTTGCCGCATTTGCAAACAACGCCTGAACCGCGGTTTCTTCATTTGGGTCGTCATAAACCACGGCCAATGTGCCGCTTTCCTCTAGGCCTGTGACGCCGTCCAACACCACACCCGTGGTGACATTATTCAGAACTTCTGCCCCGTTGACCGCGTTCAGTCGGATCGTGGGCGCGTTGGACTGGCCTGACAGCGCGGCCTCTGGGTTCCAAACCAATGTATTCTGCGCCACCCGAACATCATCGGCCCCGTCGATGGTCACCCCATGCGGGTGACCATTGTAAATCACGTTGTTTTCCACAGTGATGCCCTGAAAAGCGCCGCCGGAGCTCAGCTCTTCGTTGCGCAGGAAAATAGACTGGGTTGCAACCGGGCCGGATGCGTTCAGGATATTGTCGCGAATGATCAGATTTTGCGTCAGCAAAGCGTTGTTGGCAGAAGACCACAACTGGATCATGTCATCATGGTTGATGCTGTGGCTGGACCCAAACCAAGAGTGGAAATTGTTCCCTTCCACCGTTGTGTCCACCACCCCCGACAGGCGGACACCGTCGCCGGTGATATGAGAGATATCATTGTTGCGCACGGTGGCGCCGGTCACGTCTGACAAGGTCAAAGCATGTTGAAGATGGGTGAATGCATTGTTTTCAAACACCACATCACCGCCGCCCCGCACATAGGCAAACGAGCCGCCCGCCTGTTCACCCGCCGCACCAGAATAATACCCCGTGGCAGTGCCTTTGAAACTGCTGTTGGCAAAGGTGATGCCCCAGCTGCTGTACAGCTGCAGATCCCGGCCTGCCACGTCATTGGCCAGGCTCGCGTCAAATGAGATCCCGTCAAAAGTAATGTTGTGAGAGGACGTCAGTTTGATCTGATCAAACAGTGGCGGGGTCTCGGGATCGGCAGCCTGAATCGTAATACGGTGATCCGCATGCCCGGCTTGGTAAGCCGTAAGCACATAAGGGGTGTCGGATGCGGTCACTTGGATGGTGCCGCCGGTGTCTTGCAGTGTGGCAAGCGCCGCGCTCAGTTCGGCACTGGAAGAAACGGTCAGGACCAAATTGTCTTGAGCCGCGGAAGACGTGGCAGTTTGCATAGTTGTTCCCCAAAAGTGGTTCGAGAATTTCAAAGTCTTGGAACGTTAAAAAATGTACTTTGACCAAAGCGAAGCGCGCCGAAACACGCGACTGGGCTCTCAAAAAAACCCGCAAGATGCATTCGGAACCGGCCGCATCCTGCGTTCGTCATTTAGACATATGTGAACCAGCGCGCTGCTGCGTCGCCCATTCTATGTCGGAAGTATGGCTTTCGCGCGCAATCTCTCCTGAAAGACCTCAAATTTGCCAAAAACGAAACGCAAAACGGCCCGCATTCCAGGCAGGCCGTTCTTCATCTCAAGGAGACTTTGGGTGTGGGGCGATTATGGGCTGCGTTGCTGTGGCAGGCCGGTCAGATCAGGCTGATCCCGCAGCGGTGCAGGCAGGTTTGCCCCTTCTTGGCCAACACGCAACGGGCCATCAGGGCGCGGGCGGAAATCCCCCGCTGCAGGGTTTTCAAACAATTGCGCCGGGAACCGCGCCACCGTGTTCTGCGCCAAGGCGTCTGGCACGCTTTTGTATGCCATGGCAAGATTATGCGAGACTTCGATATTCCGGCTGGGTGTTCCATTTTTATGGGGGTTCACACTGATCCACGGCAGTTTGGCCGGGTTACCAGAAGGATGCACCACGGTGTTATTGGCAATCACCCCATTGATCGCACCATAGATCGAGATGCCGTGATGGTGGTCGACCACAACCAGATTGTTGCGGATTTCGATGTCGCGATACTGCCCATCAAACAATCCGACCCCCTGCAATTGACACCTCAGCGGATGTCCGCGCCGCCCCGTCCATTCCCAGATCTGATTGTGTTCCAGTCGCAGCCCCACCAATGACGTGCGCGCACCGCCATGGCGAGGTGCCCAGGCTTGGAACCCGTCATCGTGGTTCTTGTCCACCGCAAAACAATCCTGCACCCGGTTGTGCGCCACATAGCTGTGATTGCCCACAGCGCGCAGCGCATCGCCGGAAAACCCGCGTATCAGATTATGTTCCAACCGCGCATTGGTACCGTGGCTGGTAATCCCAAAGGCGACCCCGGTGATGGCGCTGTTTTGCACCCGCATGTCTGGACCCGCCAGCCGGAATCCATTGTTGCGCCACCGGCGCAGCCAGTCCTTGGCCCGCCACCGCATATAGGTCTGGGGCGCATCCGCCCGACCACGCAGGTCAAACCGGTCAAAGGTCAGATGCGAACTGCTGGCATGAACCGTGACCAAAGTGCCTGGCTCATCCACTGGCTTACGGGGCCAAACCGAAAATCCCGAGAAGGTCAGATTATGTACGTTGTCCAACACCAACCGGTCGAAATGCACCTGCCCCGTGGTCTCCGCGCGCACATCAATGGTCCGCAGGGGCGCAATGTTCTTCCAGATCACGCTGCCATATGCACCGGGCAACAGGGCCACATGATCCCCCTGCCCGCTGGAAACCGCGGAAATCGCATCAGCAAGATGTAGAAATGGCGCATCACGGCTGCCATCTCTGCGTGACATGATCCCTGCATCGTTTGATTGGGGCTTTTGCGGCGCGTCGCTGTTTTGTTGCGCAGCCGGAGCCAAATAAACCGGCGTGGCGGCTTGGGCCGCAGGGGTCAAAGCCCAGACCAGCAGCGCGGCCTGCGGTGTAATCCGCGCAAATGAGAGCAAAGCGAACGTCAACTGACGCATTAAGCGAGCGTAACAAGAACAAAAATACAACATAATAATCCGGCAGCAGGTGGAATCAGGCGCAAAATTGCGACGTCTCAAATCAGTCCGTGCAAGATTGCCTCAGTTCTATTAAACATTCATCCTGAGAATTGCGAATTTGCTAAAAACGCATTGTTTCGCACAAAAAAGCCTATGAATTATTGAGGATGCACATGTTTGCGCGAGTGTGGGGAAGCGTAATGGCCTGGTTGACGGCCATTGTGATCACAATGGCGGCCTTTGGCGCGGTTTTTGGGGTGGGACCCACCGCGGCGCAGGCCGGATCTTATATCATCAAACCGGGCGACACACTGCGGATTGAGGTTCTGGAAGACGAAAGCCTGAACCGCAATGCGCTGGTTCTGCCTGATGGCACCATCTCTTTTCCTTTGGCGGGTGTGATCCGCCCGTCAGGGCGCACCGTAAACCAGGTGCAGAACGTTCTGCGCGGCCAGTTGGCGCCCAATTTTGCCACACCTCCGACGGTTCATGTCTCGGTTGCAGCGTTGCGTGACCCAAAGGAAGATCTGGCGGGCCCGCGGTTTGACATCTTTGCCTTGGGCGAAGTTGCAGTACCTGGCCGCAAAGAAGTCGAGCCGGGCATCACCCTGTTGCAGTTTCTGGCTGAAGCAGGCGGACTGAGCCGTTTTGCAGCGGACAAGCGGATCGAACTGCACCGCACCGACCCAAGCACCGGCCGAGTTACAACTTTTCTGTTTAACTATCGCGTACCACAGGGCGACGGCGCCACCATAAACGGCGGCACGCGCCTGCAGGCTGGCGATGTGATCAAAGTCCCGCAAAAACGCCTGTTTGAATAAGAGGCGGCGATGACACGCGCGACAATGATACGGTCCGGGTCAACTCTGATCTGGGCTGCTCTGGCTGTCCTGGGCCTGGATGTCTCTGTGGCGCAGGCCCAAGACCAGACCAGTCCCCAGCTCCCGTTTCGGTTTGAAATCGGCCAAAGCCTTCGGGTCACGGATAATATCCGCCTCAATCGGCAATCGCAGGGCACAACCACGGCCTTGGAAACCACCGGGCGGCTCGGCTATCGGTTCAGCGATGGTATCCAGACGCTGGATCTGGAAGCAGGCGGCGTCTTTCGTCTTTTGGATGATCCGGTTGAAGGCAACGACAGCAAATTGAGCGACGCCGATCTGGCGCTGGATTACCTGCGCGAAGGGGCCAACGCACGGTTTGAGGTTCAAAGCCGATATGCCCGCCGCGATCTTGCCTTTGATAATCCGCTCAACGGGGATGGGCTGACGGATCAGGATCTGTCGACCAGCACCGGAACCCGCGCGGATGTGACCCATCTGCTGGGCTTTGAGACCGGTCTCAATGACCCTTTTGGCCTGCGCGCGAACCTCAGCCAGCGCGAACGCCGTTATAGCGACACCACAGACAGCGATCTGTTTGACACCGACACTACCACCGGCGAAGTGGCCGGCCTGTTTCGGTTTGGACAAACTTCAGTTCTTGAGCTGAACATCCTGCAGTCGCGCTATGAAGCCCAGAATACGGCGCGCACCGTTCGGGACACGCGCCGCGTGGTCCTGGGGCTGACCCATGCGTTTTCCGAGATCACAACGCTGGAGTTTGATCTGGGCCACGCCGACGTCGAAGAGCGGTTTGACGCGATACCTGGACTGGAAAACCGCGAAAGCGGCGTGGTGACAACCCTGCAGCTCTCGCGGGAACGCCGCAACGGGGTGGTCAGCGCCCGGCTCGACAGCAATGTCACCCAGGCCGGGCGACGCAATACGTTCGAGGTGAGCCGACGGTTTGTCCTGCCCACCGGTGCCCTGTCGCTGAGCCTGGGTGTGATTGACGGCAGCACCACAGACCCACGCGCCATCGGCAGCATTAACTACCGCCAAGACTGGCGACGTTCGAGCTTCCGCGCGGTGCTGCGCCGCACGGGATCCGTCAGCGAGACCAATTCAACCGTCACCGAAACCACCCGGTTGAACATCGGCTATGATCTTGAACTGAACCCGATATCGCGCCTGTCCGTTGACCTGCGCCATGCCAATATCCATGAAACCGGACTGGCCGCTGATCCCGATCGCCAACGGTCCAGCCTGGATGTGTCGCTGACCCGCGACCTTGGCAATGACTGGAATTTTGTAACCGGTTATGCGTTCCGTCGATCAGACCAGGACGACACCGGCTCCGCCCATTCCAACGCCGTGTTCTTTACACTGAAACGTGAGTTCGGCGCGGCAAATTAACAGTCGCAAGGCTTGGGCCAAAGGGGTGATCTATGCTGAAATGCGCCTTGCGGGCGTTGCGGCCCGTGGCGTTACGGTTTTTTGGAGGGATCAGATGACCCCATCGCATAAATCCACGGTGTTGTTTGGCACATCCAGCGGTGTAAATCCCGTTGGACTGTGGTGGCTGACCCTGGTTGTCTGCGGCGCCGTTCCCGTGTTTTGGATCGGGCTGGTTTCTTTGGCCAAGGCTTGGATGACCCCGGAATACAGCCACGGCCCACTGATCCCTGTGATCTCGCTTTATCTGTTTCTGCGCGAATTGCGTGGCGCACCGCCCCTCCCCGACCAGATCAAAGACCGGTGGCCCGGTGTGGTGGTCATGGGCTTTGCCCTGGTGATTGCCATCTTTGGCAATCTGACCCGTATTCCTGATATTGTCACCTATGCGCTGATCATCTGGTGCGGCGGATTGGTCTTGACCGTCTTTGGCTGGAAACGCGGTATTCGCCACCAATTGCCCGTGTTCCACCTGATTTTCATGCTGCCACTGCCGCAGTTTGTGTATTGGAAAATGACCATCTTCCTACAAGGGATCTCCTCCGAGATCGGCGTCTGGATTGTGCGCCAGGCCGGGGTTTCGGTCTTTCTGGAAGGCAATGTGATCGACCTTGGCATTTACAAGCTGCAGGTGGCCGAGGCCTGTTCGGGCTTGCGCTATCTATTTCCAATCCTGTCGTTCTCTTACCTCTTTGCGATCCTGTATCGCGGACCCGTCTGGCACAAAGCCGTGCTGTTGCTGTCGGCAGCGCCTATTACGGTTTTGATGAATTCGGTGCGGATCGGCATCATCGGTGTCCTGGTCGACAGCCATGGGATCGAACAGGCCGAAGGGTTTTTGCATTTCTTTGAAGGTTGGGTGATTTTCATCTGCTGTATTGCCATTCTGTTTGGCATGGCCGTGGCCCTGCAGCGGCTGACGCCAAACCCTTTGCCGCTGTCCGAGGCGGTGGATCTGGACGTCGCGGGCCTCGGCCCCATCGCGCTGCGGGCGCTGGCGGTGCGCGCCTCGGCCGCGCTGGCTGCAGGTGCGATGCTGACCACCAGCGTCTCCGCCGCCTGGCTGGCCTTTGGCGAGATTGAAACCGCGCATCTGGACCGCAGACCTTTTCTGCTGTTTCCCCGACAAATTGGGGACTGGTCCGGCACTATGTCCCGGCTAGAGCCTGAAATCGAAGGCGTTTTGGGTGCGGATGATTATCTGAACGCCACCTATCTGGCACCAGGTGGCAATCTGGTCCATTTCTTTGTCGCCTTTTACAACAAACAGACCGAAGGATCTGGCATCCACTCGCCTGAGGTTTGCCTGCCAACCGGCGGCTGGGAGGTGTTCTCGTTAGATCCCTACAGCGTTGATATGTCAGGCACCGGTTATGGTCGTTTTGATGTGAACCGGGCGGTGATCCAAAAGGGCACCAGCCACCAATTGGTGTATTACTGGTTTGAACAGCGCGGCAAGCGGATGACCAATGACTTCAAAGCCAAGGCCAGCGTTGTCTATGACAGCCTGACGCTGGGACGGACCGATGGCGCTTTGGTGCGGTATGTAACGCCCATCCGTGCTGGTGAAACAGTCGAGGCCGCGGATGAACGGCTTCAGGGTTTTATGCGCGACAGCCTGATACGGCTGCCGGAGTTTGTACCCGGTTAAGCCATTAGGCGGTTTTGGTCTGGCGGCGGCGCAACAGCCACAGACCGCCAAGCGCACCCGCCAAGAGCGGCAGACCGGCCGGAAGCGGGATTGGGGCAACTTCCAGATCCAGCCGCGCGGCTGGGGCTATCCTTGAAAAGGCCCACAGGAACTCGCTGCGGTTCTCATTCGACAGGGTGCTGAGGACCGCGCCAATCAGGAACTCAAACTCGCCGGTTTCCAAGGCCGCGTTTAAGTCCGCCAATGCGGCCTCGTTCAGTGTCAACCGCAGCTCCTCTGTGCGGCGCAAGGCACGCCCCGGCGTGGCATATTCGGCGCTGCCATAGGTCTCGCCCGTGCCCAAATCCGCAAACCCATCGCGCCCCGCACGCCCTGAGCTCAACACATCTGCGTCGGTGGTCACATCATAAAGCTGCAGGGTCTCGCTTTGATCATCCGATCCCGCCAGACCGTTGCTGCCCGTAAACACCACTGTTGCCCCGGTGATCCGTCCAGCGTCGCTCTGGCTCAGTGCTTCGGGCTGATCATCATCATCCTGCGGATCCGACGACAGGTCAAAGGCGTACCAGCTGCGATACTCTTGCCCATTGCTGAGACGACCGGTCAGCGTGTTCTGATTGTCGGTTATGTGCCGCCCGTCATCGCGGTACCACCCTTGGTCCACGGCATCCAACGACAGGGTCGCCGCCAGGGCACAGGGCGCAGCAAAGACCGCGCTGCAAAAAGCGATTTGGGCCAATGCGGTCTGAAATCTGACACGTCTCATCAAAGCCTCCAAATGCTCCGGCTCACCTCGTAATCGGAGCACGCGGAGCGGTTGTGTTAACATTTGATTAATAAATTACGGAGGATTTAGCCCGAAATGAGCCCGCATTGCGGCGGCTGTGGGATTTTTCCACAGCCGCCCAGATCAGCGCCCGTTTGAACGCGGGTGTCAGTGCGTGTGTCGTCAGTTCTGTGCCGCCAATTGCGCCTGCACCTCACCCAGAAACGGCGGTGGCGTTGCGCCCGCTGCCACCAGATCGACAACAGCCTGATAATGCGGCCGTGCCTCCTCGGTCCGGTTGGACCTGCGATAAAGCTCAGCCAAGTGAAACCGCACCACCGGATCCTGCGGCAGGGCAGTTGCGGCGGCTTCCAGATAGGGTTCAGCCTCTTCCAGATTGCCAAGCCGGGTTGCAATCCAGCCATAGGTGTCTTGAAACGCTGGCACCTCGCTGCCCCGCAGTCGACGTGCGATGACAAATGCACGTTCAAGGCTGGCGTCATCGCTGCGATAGCTGGCGATCAGGCTCGCCAGATTGTTGGCCACCACCAGAGATGTGCTGTTTTGCGCATAAAGCCCTTCATAGATCTCAATCGCCTGGTCAATGTCACCCTTGGCCTCGGCCTCACTGGCCTGGATCCATTTGATGTTGGCACTTTGCGGCAGCGCCGCAGCCGCGCGGGCCAAGATCGCAGCCGCCTGGTCTTCAGACCCCTGGCTGCGCCGCAACCGGTACAGCGACACCCAGCTTTGCTCGCTTTGCGGAAAATCGACAACCAAGGTCTCAAGGATCTCAGCCGCAGGTTCCAGCCGCCCCTGCGTCGCCAGAACGCCGGATTGCAAGAACCTCAATGTCGGGTTGTCCGGATCTTGGTTCAACAGATCGGTTGAATACTGCAAAGCCCCCGCCACATCGCCATTGGCCAGACGCAGCCGGATCAGCGCAGCCGAGGCCTGCAGGCTGTCTTCGCTTTCGACCAATTGGCCCAAAAACGCTTCCAGATCCTGTGCCCGGTTTTGCGCAGACAACAGGCGCGCGGTCAATTCGCGGGCCAGATTGCGCGCTGCTGGACCCTCAAACGTGCTCAGACGCGTGATCACCTGCTGCGACCGTGGCCAATCTTCGATCTGAATATAAAGCGTGCCCAAGCGCCCCAACAGGCCCAGATGATCGGGTTGATTGCGCAAGGCCGCCTGCAATACATCCTCGGCGGCAAAGAATTTCTCGCTTTCGATCAGGTGATTGGCATACCGCAGCACTTCGGCCGGACGGTTGCCCGACGCTTCGGTCGCCAAAGCCAGCATCTCGCGCATCAGGCCAAGGTCACCAGAGCGCTGATGGGCCTGGGCCATCAAAGTCAGCAATTCAGGATCACGCGGCGCAGTGTCCAGCGCATTGCGCAGCTCCACCAGCGCATCGCCCGGCTGGTCGTCCTGGATCAACCAGCCCGCCTTCATTTTCAAAGCGCCAAGGTGGCCTGCGTCATGCTCCAGAACCTCTTCCACCCGCGCCCGCGCGCCGACGCTGTTGCCGGACTGCTGGAACATCCGCGCCTGCAGCACCTTGATGGTATCCGTTTCAGCACTGTCCCCGGCGGCGGTCAGGATCTCTTCCAATTCAGCCATGGCCACCTCTCGATTGCCACGGCCGAACTCGAGATTGGCGCGCAACGCCCGCAGCTGATTGGCGTCTTCGGGCGCGGCGTCCAGCATCAGATCCAACTCAGCGATGGCCGCCTCGATGCCCTGATGGGTGCGCAAAAAGCTCAGGAGTTCCAGCCGCGCCACACTGGGGTCATCGGACGGCACTTGAATACGGTCACGCAAATAGGTTTCGGCCTCAGCCAAACGGTGATCTTCGATCAGGCGCGACACAAGGGTGCGATGCAAATCGGCTTCGGGAAACCGCGACACCATAATATGCAAATGTGAGATCACCGCGTCGCGATCCCCCAGTTGCTCCAACACGCCCAAGCGCAGGCTATGCAGCGGCAGGTTCTGCGGCGCTGCACTCAACAAGCGATCCGTCAGGGTCAGCGCTGCCTCCCAATCCTGCGCCCGCAACAGCGCATCCACGGCAATTTGCTGGGCCACCGGCAGGTTCAAATCCTGTTCCAACAGCGCATTTGCAGCCGCAACGGTTGCGACGGCTGTTGCCGTCTCTTGTTCCTGCACCGCCGTACGATAGGTCAGGCCCAAACGGATCGACTGCAGGTCCAGATTTTTAGGATCCTGCGGTTCCGCCACCGCCAAATGGCGCTCGGCCTCTTCCCAATTGTTGGAGGTTGCGGCCAATCGCGCCAAAGCGCTGCGGGCGGCCAGATGTTCAGGCTCTTGCTCCACCAGGCGCAGATACTGGCTGTAGGCCTCTGCCACATTGCCCCGATCTTCGCTAATCTGCGCATAGGTCAGCCGGGCTTTGATGTGATAGCCGTTCAGTTGGAAAACATTGCGCAGCTCGACCAGCGCCCGGTCCACCTCCCCCTCTTCCAACAGAGCCAGACTTTTTTCAAAGTGTTTCTGTGCACGTTCCTCGGCGGTGTCACAAGCCGCAAGAAAGAGGGGTAAAATCAAGGCAATCAAAATAATAAAACGCTTTAGCATTTGAAATCTTCCTCTGGACCCAAGTGGTCCCGATAAATCTTTGTGAGGGGCAGTGCGAATCTGTTCATGGATTAGACAACCATTTCGCATCTATTTCCACAGGCGCATCCTTTGGTCTTGGCTGTCGATAATGTGCCGTTTTATGCCATGAACAAATGAATTGTTTTGAGCCATTCAACCGAGCAGCCGAAATGGTCAATTGTCTTCCCGCAACACTCCTCCAGGCGGGTCGAAATTCAGATGCAAAGTGTCAACGTCTCACTTATATTAAAAGCGCATAAACCTGCGCAACAGGAGTGTGATGCAAAATCCTTTGCAAATTCGGAAGTTTACACGGAGCACCCCGTGAGCCAAAAGCTATATTATGACGCGCTCTGATCTCCTTTATGCAGGCCACTTTGGTCTCACTGAACGTCCCTTCTCGCTGGTTCCTGACCCTGGCTTCCTGTTCTGGTCCAAAGCCCATCAACGTGCCTTTGCGGTGCTGGAATACGCCATCTACACCAAGGCGCCGATCACCCTGATTACCGGTGAAATCGGCACGGGCAAAACAACTCTGTTGCAGGAGTTGTTGTCCCGCCTGCAAGAGGATGTGACCGTTGGTTTGATTTCCAATGCTCAAGGGGGACGGGGCGAACTGATCCAGTGGATCTTGAACGCTTTGCAGATCCCGCTGTACCCCACGGCCTCTTATGTGCAGATGTTCCAGACGTTGCAGGACCACCTGTTGGCGGAATACGCGGCCGGGCGACGGGTGATCCTTGTCTTTGATGAGGCGCAGAACCTGTCCATGGAAGGGCTGGAAGAGCTGCGCATGCTGACCAACATCAATTCCAACAAAGACGTGTTGGTTCAACTGGTTTTGGTCGGCCAGCCCGAGCTGCGCGACATGGTGCAGGACCCGCGTCTGGAACAGCTGCTACAACGCATTGCCTCCAACTATCACCTGCGGGACATGGAGCCCGAGGTCATGCGGGGCTATATTGAACATCGGCTCAAGGTGGCCGGCGGGCGCGGTGACGAATTTCAACCCGACGCCTTTGATATGATTTTTCAAGAGACCCATGGCACTCCGCGGCTGGTCAATCAGCTTTGCGATTTTGCCATGCTCTATGCCTGGAGTTCTGAAGAGACCCAGGTCAGCGCCGATACAATCCAACAGATTCTGGACGATGGCGTATATATGCGCCGCCAACGCCGTGTCGACCGGGAGACGACTTAGATGGATAATTTCTGGTATTACCTGTCGATATTCCGCCGACGGTTTCACTACTTCCTGATCATCGCCACTGTTATGGCCGCCGTTTCCATTATCGCCGCGCTTTCATTGCCGCCCGCCTATGAAAGCCGGGCTGTTTTGCTGGTCGAAAGCCCGCAGATCCCCGAAGAGTTGGCAGCTTCGACCGTGCGCGCCTCGGCGTTAGAGCAGTTGCAGGTGGTGCAACAGCGCCTGGTCACCCGTAACAATATGTTGAAGATCGCGCGCAAACTGGATGTGTTCGACGACATCGACCAAATGAACCCAGATGAGATCGTCTCGGCCATGCGGGGGCGGACATCAATTGGGATTTCGGGCGGCAAACGCAACGAAGCGCCGGTTATGTCGCTGACCTTTGAGGCGGGCAAAGCCCAGACCACGGCAGAGGTGCTGAACGAATATCTTGTGCTGATCCAGACTCAGGATGCCGAATTCCGGCAAGGACGCTCGGGCGAGACGCTGAATTTTTTCGTCCGCGAAGTGGAGCGGCTCAGCCAAGAGCTGGACAGCCAAAGCCAGCGTATACTGGCGTTTAAACAAGCCAACAGCGAGACCCTGCCCGACAGCTTGCGGTTTCGGCTCAACCAGCAGGCCGTGTTCCAGGATCGCCTGATTCAGATCGACCGGGACGTGGCTGATTTGCGCAGCCAGCGGGCTCGTCTGGTCCAGCTTTATGAGCTGACGGGCGAAGCCTCCGAAACGCCAACCCAATCCACGCGCCCCCGCGCGCCAACACCACAAGAACGCAGGCTGGAGGCCGCGCAGGCCGATCTGGCCCAGGCGCTGACCGTCTATTCGCGCGAAAACCCACGGGTCAAAGTGCTGGAAGCCCGTGTGGCGCAGTTGGAGAAGGATGTCAGCACATCCGCCGCCGTGCTGACGCCACCCACGCCCGACACAAATGCAGAGGACGCAAGCGCCGAACAGGAAGCCCAAGTCGAGCTGCCAGCCGTTTTGGTGGTACAGCTCAGCGAGGTCGACAGCCGGATCCAAGCGCTTGGCCTGCAACGCAGTCAGGCCGAAGAGCGCTTGGCCGCCCTCAACGAGGGTATCGATCGCACACCCGAAGTCACCATCGCGCTGGAAGAGATGACGCGCAAATACAACGCGCTCGAAACCCAATATGAACAGGCCGAAACCCGCCTGTCCAAAGCGCAAACCGGCGATCAGATCGAAACCCGCTCACGGGGGCAACGCATTGTGGTCATTGAACAGCCCGCTATCCCCACACAACCGACCAAGCCAAACCGCACGCTGATTGCAGGGGGCGGCACCGCCTTTGGCATGTTGCTGGGGCTGGCGCTGATTGTCTTGTTAGAGATGATGAACAGCTCGCCCCGCAGGCCTGAAGATATTGTTGCAAAACTGGGCATCACCCCACTGACCACCATCCCCTATATGCAAAGCCGCGGCCAACAGCTGCGTCGTCGTGGCGGGCGCGTGATACTGGCTTTGGCGATTGTGGTCGGCATCCCGGCGGCCGTTTATGCGGTGCATCTCTATTACCTGCCGCTAGATTTGATTGCCGATAAAATCATGAACAAGCTGGGCGTGCGCTGGTAAGCGCCTCACGAGGAGAAGCAGATATGGAACGGCTTCAGGCAGCAATTGAAAAGGCGCGGGCACAACGCAATCTGTCGGCGGATCAGTTCATCCGCCCCCAAGGCGCATCAGCGGCGGTGGGTCGCGGCCCGGACATGGACGAAGACTGGCAGGCGCTGACACCGCTGACGCTCAATGAAAAACGGTTGCGTCAGGGGCGGATCAGCCCCCCACAGGGCGGCCGGGACAGCGCCCCGTTCGACCTGCTGCGCACCCGCATGCTGCAGCAATGTAAGCAGAACAACTGGACCCGCGTGGCGGTTGTGTCCCCCCACGCGGGCTGCGGGAAATCGACAACCACGGCCAATCTCGCCTTTAGCCTGGCGCGTCAATCCGAACTGCGCAGCATTGTCTTGGACTTTGACCTGCGCCGCACGGGTCTCAGCCGTCTTTTGGGCCACAAAGCCCCGATGGGCATCGGCGAAGTCCTTGGGGAACAGGCAGGCTTTGAAGACGTCGGCTTGCGCCATGGTCCCAACCTGGCTTTTGGCCTGTCGGGCGAGACCCGCGTCTCTACTCCGTCTGAGATGCTGCAAAGCAACCGCACGGTATCCGTCCTAAGCCGGTTGGAAACCCGGTATAGCCCTGATCTGATGCTGTTTGACATGCCGCCCTTGATGAGCACCGACGATAATTTTGGCTTTTTGCAGAATGTCGACTGCGCGCTTATCCTGGTGGCTGCCGAAGAAACCACCATGGCGCAGATCGACGTGGCCGAACGTCAGGTGGCTGAATTGACCAATGTCATGGGCGTGGTTTTAAACAAATGCCGCTATTCCTCAGGCGCATTTGGCCATGCCTACGACCTCTATTAAACGGGTCTGAGCAAAATCTTGGCACAGGCGTCAGCGCTGCACGGCCTTGCCGTGGCGTTTCATTTCTGATGAATAAAGGCGCTGATGCGTTCAATCAGTCGCTCTTCTGCATAGGGTGACACGCCGTTTCCGTCCTCCACCCGTGTTGTGTCCTGCACGGTCAAAAGATGGTTGAGCCGCTCCGCCAGATCTGCGCCGTTCTCAACCGCAAAAATGCCGCTGCGGGACTGAAACCGGGCAAGGGTCGCATTTTGGTGATCGTTGCGATGCTCTCCGAGATGGGCACGGCGCGCCATGATTACCGTCGGCTTGCGAAAGCTCATCGCCGTGATGATCGAACCCATGCCAGCATGTCCCACAATCACACGCGCGTCTTTGACATGTTCTGAGAACGTATCAGGGCTGATCTTTTCCGCCCATTCGAAATGTTGTGGCCTGTAGCTGTCCGGCCCCAAATGTCCCACTTGGCCAAAAACCGGGATCTTATGCGCCGCCCGCGCACACCAATCATCCAGCGCATGTGCCAGACGATCAAATGGCAGCTGGGTCCCAACGGTGAGAAAAATCATATCACCGACCCGCTGTAGGATGGCCCGTCTGGTTCAGCCAGGTTTTCCCATTGGGTGAGCCACAGATCACAACGCCCGCCCGCCATCTGCCCCGACAGGGACAAGGTTTCGGCATTGGCGATACTGTCGATCCAGGCGGTCCGTTTTCCCATAATTGCCGCCAGATGCAGGGCAAACAACCCTGGTGCTGCACCGGTTGTGATCACCACATCCGGGCGTGTGCGCAGCAAGATCCAGATGATCTGCACCAGCGACACCATCAAGCGGAGCTTTTGCCAACGATTGGCATCTTTCACCGCAAAAAACCGAACCTCAGCCGCATCCCGCTTGTCGCCAAGCACGCCGCTGCGCAATTGCGGATCCGTGGAAACATAGGTCACCCGGCATCCGGCCCAGGCAGGCGACAACCGTCTAAGTTGTACCCAATGGCCGCCAGCAGATGCAATCGCAAGGACATGTGGAGGCTGTGTCACGATTAACGTCCTGTTTTTTCATCCATCGACACTTTGGTCGACATACTGCTCTTTTTCCGGAATCTGACGTCCGATTAAGTAACAGTTACAGCCGTTTTTCCTGTCTTGAAATCCTTTTTTGTGAACCAGCGGCAAAACGCGCAGCGATTATCCTCAGTTGTGATGTGAAGACCTCGGTGCGGTGGCGGGTGTCGGAAGCAGGAAAACCACAACCCCACCTCCAATGTAGCCGCCAAAATGAGCCTGCCAGGCCAGGCCACCGTCTTGGAGGACAAAAAAGACAAAATGTAAGACAATCAACCATATGGTGAACATAAATACGCCACGGCGCGGGCGGCCCTCGTGCCGCATACGACGGGCTTGCCAGATCTGACAGGCCGCGATCAGGCCAAACAGCCCGCCGGACAGACCCACCATGGGCTGTGTCGATGTCGCCATAATCCCATAGCCAAACCCACCTGCCACAACCGAAGCCACAAGCAACAACAGCAGCCCCCCCTGCCCGACTGCGCTCACTGTTCTGCGGCCCAAAACCACCAGCAGAATCGCATTTCCCAAAAGGTGCCAAAAATCCGCATGCAACAGCCCATAAGAGAGAAACATCAATATGGGCTGACCTGGATAGTTTGGCTGCCAATTGCCCAAAAGCCCCGGCCAGAACCCTCCATATTGCACCGCCAGGCTGCGGTTTGTGAGCCAGACAAGTCCGCCTTTTGGGTCAAACAGATCCTGCATCTGAAACAGCGCCTCGACCCCACAGCATATGGCCAGAAGGATCCAGACCAGTGGCATCGGTTTTGCGGTATTGGCGGGCACCTTAAGAGCGGCGAAATCAAAGGCGCGAAAGGGATCAATTTGAGCCATAGCGACATATGAACATAGCGCCAAACCGGATCCTAGCCCCTCCCGGCGTAAAGCTGCGCAACGCTCAAGGGTGTCACGGGGCTAGATTCCCAGCGCCCTGTGCATGCGCGACAGGGCCGGAGAGATCCTAGTTGATCGGCGCTCAAACGGTGGCTGCAGTGCTTTGGACAGACACAAACTGCACTCCGCCCGGGACAATTCGGGCGGCGGTCAAACGCCCCGACGCATACGCACCGGTGTCCACGGCGATCCGCCCGGCTTCGATTGAGGGTTCGGGCACAATGACGTGGCCATGCACCATCCACAACCCGTCGCGCCGTCTGCGGCGGGCAAAATCTGGATGGCCCCAGACCATGAAATCAGGATCCTGCGCCTCAATCGGATTGCTCGGGTCGCCGCCTGCATGTGTGGCAACCACATTCCCCGATTGGTAAAACCGCGGCAACGCGCCGAGCCAATCGATCGTCTGCGCACCAAGCGCGGTCTCCAGCAAGTCGCGCATTTCAACGGGATCGCCCTGCACCGGCACGCCAAAGCTCTGCAGCGTTTCCAGACCACCATGCCGCAGCCAACCGGCTCCAGCGCCTGTGGGATCCGCCAGAAACCGCAACATCATCTCTTCGTGGTTGCCCCGAAGGCAGGTGATCTCAGGCAAGGCCTGTAACAGATGCAGAACCGCAGCACTGTTGGGGCCGCGGTCGATGTAATCTCCAAGGCAGACAATCGGCACGCCGGGGTCAAGCTTGCGCAACAGATCCGCCAACAGCTCAAAACAGCCGTGGATATCGCCAATGGCATAAAACGGTTCAGCCGGGGTCAAACGCGGATGCGGCCGCAATTGGTCAAACATTCCCATGAAAGCCGCATCCCCTGTGCGTTAATCGTTGCCAAACAGATCGCGGGTGAACACTTTCTCCACGACATCCGCCAGCTCTGCTGTCTGACGGTTTGCAACGATTACATCCGCTCGGGTCTTAAAATCTGCTAAATCCCGGACAACTTCCGAACCATAAAAGGCGTCATCCTCCAAACTTGGCTCATAAACGATGACCGGAATGCCTTTGGCTTTGATCCGTTTCATGATGCCCTGAACCGAAGATTGGCGGAAATTGTCAGAGCCTGCCTTCATCACCAGTCGGTGGATCCCGACACAGTTTGGTGCTTTTGCGATGACCGCCTCGGCCAGGTAATCCTTGCGAGTGCGGTTGGCGTCAACGATGGCGCGGATGATATTTTGCGGCACCTCTGAGTAATTCGCCAGCAGCTGTTTGGTATCCTTGGGCAGGCAATAGCCGCCATAGCCAAACGACGGGTTGTTGTAATGGCTGCCGATACGCGGATCCAGCCCCACACCCTGGATGATCTGGCGCGCATCCAGATGACGCGACATCGCATAGCTGTCCAGCTCATTAAAAAACGCAACCCGCATCGCCAGATAGGTATTGGCAAACAGCTTGATCGCCTCTGCCTCGGTGGAGCCGGTGATTAGAACGTCCACATCTTCTTTGAGCGCGGCCTCCTGCAAAAGTGCTGCAAAACCCTTGGCGGCTGCACTGTCATCGCCCACGATAATCCGCGATGGATAAAGGTTGTCATAAAGTGCACGCCCCTCACGCAGAAACTCAGGGCTAAAGATCACCTTGTCGGTGTCCAGCTCGGCCCGCAGCCCTTCGGTAAAGCCAACCGGGATCGTCGATTTGATCACAATCATCGCATCCGGGTTGATCGCACGCGCCTGTTTGACGACCGTCTCAACACTGGAGGTATCAAAGAAATTGGTCTTGGGATCATAGTTCGTCGGCGTCGCTACAATAATGTAAGAGGCCTCTTGAAACGCATCCGTAACATTGGTGGTCGCCGACAAATTTAGCTCTTTTTCGGCAAGGTATTCTGCCAGCTCAGCGTCAACAATCGGGGATTGACGCTGATTCAACTGAGCCACACGCCCTTCGTCGATATCCAGAGCAACAACATGGCTGTTTTGCGCCAGGAGCACCGCGTTGGACAGGCCAACATAGCCGATGCCGGCCACCGCAATCTTTGTTTCAGTCATCACTAACGTCCAACCCCTGGAGTTCAAAAGATTAAATGGTATCTGATTTTATAATCAGCTTTCCGCCAAGAGTATAGGGACCGACGATTACCCCTGTAGCCGGGATTTAAGTTCCAAAAGACCCGCCGCCAAAAGGCTTGCTGCACGGGTCGGATCCGCGGCCTCGACATACAGGCGCAGTTCCGGCGCGTTGCCCGAAGGGCGGATATGCACCACACCGCCGCCGGTCAGGCGCATCCGCACCCCGTCCGTCAGATCTAGCCCTGCCTCTTCGACATCCAAGGCGCTCAGAAACGCCGCGCGTGCCGTGTGATCCTGCGCCAATGTGGCCACAAAGGGCTGCGATGCCTCTTGTGGGATCTCTTGCAACCGGTCTGCCAGGGTCACCACTGCGGGTTCTTGGGCAACCCGCGCCGACAGCGGCGCGTCACCGGCGGCGATCAACGCCATCAGCAAGGGCAGCACACAGTCGCGGGTTTTCAAAGGTGCCAGCGATCCAGTGGGGCCTTCGGCCTCAAAGCCCAGGAGATAACCGCCATTGGCCTCATAGCCGACCACCTTGCCCGACGCAGCCTCCATACCCGCAATCACATAAGGTGAACCGATCCGGGTGAGCGTGACCTGACCAAAGTCTTTTTCCGAAACACCGGAATTGGAGGAAATGGGCGTCACCACCACCTCGGCTCCCAAGGCTTGGGAGGTGATCTGCCCCATCACATCGCCGGGCACGATCTGGCCCCGTTCATCCACCAGCAAAGGCCGGTCGCTGTCCCCATCGGTGGAAACCAGCGCGTCCAGTTCGTGTTCTTGGACCCAAGTCGCCACCTGCGCGCGGGTTTCGGCGTCCACCGCCTCGGTATCCACAGGAATAAACACCCGCGACCGGCCCAGCTCCAGCACAAAGGCGCCCAGTTTTTCCAGGATCTCGGCCATCACGTTCCGTCCCACCGCCGAATGGCTGTAGAGCCCGATCCGCTTGCCTTTCAGCGCGTCCGGACCGCACGCCGTAGAATAACGGGCCACAAAGGCTGCGTTGACGGTTTTGTCCTTCTCAACCGTGCCGCCCCCCGACCCCGGCGCACGGCCTAAATTGGCCTTGATCGCGGCTTCATCATCCTTAGTGATCTCACCGGTTTTGGAATAGAACTTCAGCCCGTTGCGGTCTGCCGGGATATGGCTGCCGGTGATCATAATCGCCGCCGCGCCCCGCGCCTGTGCGGCCAGCGCCAGCGCCGGTGTTGGCACCGCGCCACAGTCGATCAGAGTGAGGCCCTCACCCACAACCGCTTCGGTCACGGCGCGCGCAATGTCGGGAGACGAGGGGCGCAGATCCCAGCCCAGACAGATACCGTTTCCGGTATCACAGGCCGCAATAAAGGCGCGCACATGATCCGCCACCAGATCTGCTGTCAACTCCACCACCAGGCCGCGCAGCCCGCTTGTGCCAAATTTCGGTGCCATCTCTTTGCCCCTTGATCCTATCGTTGCGCGGACCATATCCACCCCCACCCCCCTTGCCTAGGGCGGATCGCAGGCCTAGGAAGGCTAAATCAAATGCGTCCAATCGAGGGTCCCCCATGTCGCAAGAGCCGTCCAAGGTTTCACCCCAGGCCGTTATCGCCTCTGGTCAAAAAGTTCTGGCGACGGAATCTGCAGCCTTGGCCCAAATGGCCGCCGAATTGCCCGCCGATTTCGCCCCTGTGGTGGAGCTGATCCTGGGCGCCAAAGGCCGTGTTATCGTCTCGGGTATTGGCAAATCCGGCCATATCGGGCGCAAAATCGCCGCCACTTTGGCCTCCACCGGCACGCCGTCTTATTTTGTCCACTGCGCCGAAGCCAGCCATGGTGATCTGGGCATGGTAACGCCCGCTGACATCTGTCTGTTGATCTCCAATTCAGGTGAAACCACCGAGCTGCAGGATATTCTGGCCCATACCCGGCGCTTTTCGATCCCCACCGTGGCGATTTCCTCCAAACCCGACAGCACGCTGATGAAGGCCGCCGATTACCGCCTGTGCCTGCCGCCTGCGCCTGAGGCCTGTTCGATCGGCATGGCCCCCACCACATCCACTACGCTGACACTGGCACTGGGGGATGCGCTGGCGGTGGCGCTGATGGATCAGCGTGGCTTTTTGCCCGAGGATTTCCGCGTCTTTCATCCCGGCGGCAAACTGGGGGCACAGCTGGCCACCGTGGCGCAATTGATGCACACAGGCGACGACCTGCCCCTGGTCACCGCAGATACCCCGATGCAGGATTGCCTGTTGACCATGACCTCCAAAGGCTTTGGCATTGCCGCCGTGGTTGAGGCGGACCGCCTGTCCGGCGTCATCTCGGACGGGGATTTGCGGCGCAATATGGCGCAGCTGATGCGCGCCACCGCCGGTGATATCGCGAGCAAAGACCCGATCACCGTCGCCCCGGACGAACTGGCCGCATCGGCGCTGGCCATCATGAATGCACGCAAGATCTCGGTGCTGATGGTGGTGGATACGACCGGTGCCCCTGTGGGCATCCTGCATATCCACGACCTGCTGCGCGCCGGCGTCGCCTGATAGATATTCGGCTCAAAACAAGAGGCATTCCCATGAAAACCGTGATCCTGATCCCTGCCCGCTATGCCTCGACCCGCTATCCGGGCAAGCCTCTGGTCGAACTGACACAGCCTGACGGCAGCCGCAAAAGCCTGATCCAGATGAGCTGGGAGGCGGCAATGGGCGTTCAAGGCGTCGATGCGGTGCATGTGGTGACGGATGATGACCGGATCAAAGAGACCGCCGAAGGGTTTGGCGCCTCGGTCATTATGACGCCCACCACATGTGAAAACGGCACCGCCCGCTGTGCGGCGGCGCTGGACGCCGGCGCGATTGACGCGGATCTGGTGGTCAACCTGCAGGGCGACGCCCCCCTGACGCCGACCTGGTTTGTCGAAGATCTGATTGCCGCCATGAAAGCCGACACCGAGGCCCAGGTGGCCACGCCGGTGCTGCAATGTGACCCGCTCACCTATGGCCATTTTGTCGAAGACCGCAAAGCCGGCCGTGTGGGCGGCACCACGGCGGTGTTCAACGCCAAAGGCCACGCGCTTTATTTCTCAAAAGAAGTGCTGCCCTATATCGATCCGGGCAAAGTGCCGGATGCGGATATCCCGGTCTATCACCATGTGGGGGTTTACGCCTATCGCCCGGCGGCTTTGCGCGCCTATGGCAGCTGGGGGGAATGTGATCTGGAAAACCGCGAAGGGCTGGAACAGCTGCGGTTTTTGTTCAACGACACGCCCGTAGCCTGTGTCGAGGTGGAGGGGCGCGGTCGCGTGTTCTGGGAGTTGAACAACCCCGAGGATGTGGCGCGCATCGAAAGCGTTCTGGCCAAACAAGTGTGACCTCCAAGGCGGGCGCTCCCCGCCGTCCTTCCAATTGGCAAACAAAAAAGCGGACCCACATCTGGGTCCGCTTTGATATCTTTACCAGATCTCCCGCGTCCGAGAGAACCAACCTTAGTTGGTGGAAGTGGTGGTGGTGGTGCCGGATTCGTCGTCGTCAGACACAACAACACCAACAACGATCGCGCCGGCGATCACACCGCCTGCAACAACACCAGTTGCCAGGCCTGTGCCACCCAGAGTGGCTGCACCACCGGTTTCAGCACCTTGTGCGAATGCGGAACCAGCGGCCAGAACGGTCACGAAAGCGGCTGCGAAAATCTGTTTCATAGTCAAAAACTCCATGGAGTGCGTTTAGGATATCCTGCTCGGACACTAGGCAAGATCGTTTGGCATTTCAACGTCGCTTATGCGGGCAAAACTCTTAAAAATCAGTTTGCTTTGGAACCAGTGCAGAGATGCCACGCATCTGCAGCAAAAAGCGGCATGGATCCGCTCAAAGCGTCAGCTGACGGATGCGAATATAGCCGTTCAAAGGCCCCGCCCATTGCCGCGACTGCCAGACACGGCCGGATCGAGAATCAACCCAGAAGTCATTTACCACGCGACCACTCTCGCTCTCGCAGGTCTCTTGCAAGTGCCGCGTCGCATAGGTGATCTCGACGATCTCCAGCGCCTCTGGTCCCAGATCGGTCACTGAACAGGCCAGTTCCAGAGTTTTGGATTCGTGATCCCCCAGACGCAGATCAAAGCTGCGCGGGCCCTGTCCCTCGGGGCCCTGCAACCCACCAGGTTGCGCCAAGGTTGACGACGAAAGCAAGTCGCCCCGCAAGCCCCGAGTCGCCACCAGAATACCATCGCGCAAGGCAACGCTGACCTGATCCTCGGTCACCCAGTTGACCAGCTCCCCCGGCGTGTCGTCCTCCAGCACCAGTTGTGGCTGCAGATAAGCAAAGACATCATTCGCCTCCAGCGTCACTTCGATATAGGGGCTTTCGATGGTGTCCAACAGCGCACGGGTCAGCGGCGGCCGCTCCTGTTTGGGCGCGCGACGTAATGCGATCTGTTCGCGAATGGTGGTGATCAGCTCGACTTCCAACGGCGACCGTTCCGGCCCTTTGGCGCAGGCCGTTAAAGTGGCCAACGCAAGCAAGGCGGCCATCACATGTGTTAAACGTGTCATTCCCAGATCCTTGCCTTCTGATCCAACAGGCTCTTGCGGTGACCTTCGCGGATCTGCCCATAAAGGCGTCCCGGCACCGACAGACGTTGTCCACCGTCGCGCTGCGTTGGGCGGATCGTTAGGCCAAAGGCGTTGCGGGAGGGTTTGGCGAGCAGCCAGTCTAGCGGAATTCGGAAGCGGATGCCCTTGTCAAAGGAACCCTCGCCGAAATCTTCGGCCGACACATCGGTCAGGGTGAAGAACCCGCCAAAGGACCAACCGTTGTTAAATGTCTTGTCCAGGCTGAAGGTGGCACCGATATCGCCAGCCAGATATCGACCAACATCGACCTGCGCCAGGAACCCGTTTCCGGCCTCGTAATAGGCCGAGGCATGGCCCGTGGCGACGCTGTAGTCGCGGAAGGAAAAGCGCTGATCAAAGTCACGCTGTTTCACATAGTTGGCCTCAACCCCCAGTGCGAGGCGGGAATTCACCGGCTTCCACAGCACCTCCCCGGAGATGCCGCCAAAATTGCTCTCCAAAAGACCAAAGGTCGCGCGCGCATAGAGATCAGATCCAGGCTTCCAATTGCGCGACACGTACAGGTTTTCCAGCGTCGTATCAAACTGCGCATATTCCACCTGATCGGTGCGCACCCGTGGCAGAACCGAGTTCGAGGCGCGCCCATCCGCAACATTGCCCCACACCCGCTGACGGATCGTCCCCGCCACACGCCACCCCGGCGCGGGCGCATAAGAGGCTGAGAAATCCACACCCAAATCCAACCGGAACGGTTGGTCCGGGTCAAAATAAGCCGGTGCAGTATAAGGCGACACCGACGTGGCAAAGGCCGGGTACAGCTCATCCGAGAAATCCGCAGTCTCTGGCAGCGGGCCCGCATTTTGGAAGCCCGTGACCGCAACCAGCGCATCGGTTGCATCTGGCGCAAATTCCAGCGCTTCCAGATCACTGCGACGGATCACAGTTGTCGACAGGCCCAACCCCCGACGCACTGGGACAATCTGGAAGGTCTCAACCGACGGCGGCAAGGTCCGGGCCATCGCCCGCGCCACCCGACCAATTGTCAGTGTAAACGACCGGTAGCGGTTGTTGCGATAGCGCACCTCGGCCACATTGCCCTTGAGGGTCACAGCTTCCAGCACCAAACCGTCCGCTTTCAAAGCTTCGGCCAGCAAATCGCGAATCTGGGTGCGTTTGCTTTCGCTGGCGGTCCAATCCGTGGTCCAATGCTCCGGCTCGGTGGCCCACTGGCTGCGCGGCACCACCGGCAGCGGGGCCGGAATACGCAGCTGTTGTGGCGGGTGACGCGGGTTCAGCTGGATCTGCGCGTTGACGCCAATTTCCGACCCATAAAGGTAATAAGCCCCCAGACGCAGTTGCGGGCTTTTCTGATATTCCACGCCAAAGTTTAGCGAGGACTTCCGCTCAAACACATCGGATTGCTGAGTTTCCAGCTCATAGGCGTCGGTTGAATATTCCGCTTTGACGCCCCAGCGGTCATCCAGTTCCCATTCCAGACCTGCAAAAGGCGCGAAATCACCGCGGAACCATTGATCCACCGACAATTCGCCGCCGGTATCGCCGCCGTCAAACGAGCCACGGGTGCCGATCGAGCCAATGGCCCCGTTTGAGCCCAGCCGCCCCCAGCCCAGACCTGCCGTCACCTTTAGATTGCCGGTGCTGCCGCCCAGACCGGGCACATCAAAGTTTTTGGTGGCGGCGATATATTCGCCGGCATAAATCCCGGTGCCCGCAAAATCCTGCAGGCCCACGGTGACCGCCGGGCGGTATTGACCTTCTTGCCATAGGCGCACCCGCACATCAAAACCTCGGTCATAATAGGTATCAAACCCAAAGAGGTTCAGGTTTTGGATGCCGTTGTAACGAAACGACGTCGACAGCCAGGGCAGTGCCTGAAAGGTCAGATTGTACCGGCTGGTGCCGCCAAACCAGGAATAGGTGGTGGTGAACTGGCCTTCGGGCAAATGCTCTGCCGAGGGCAGGTCAATGATGCCGGGCGAGCCGTAAAAGTTGAGGCTTGGTTGGGCTGGGCGATCAAAGTTAGGAGCCGCCTCAACGGTTTGCGCCTGGGCCGGGGAATAGGGTATCGCAAGGGCGATCACCGTCAGCACCCCGGCTGAAATACCCGCATGTTTTGCGGCTGTCTTGGAACCGGTCACGTCTGCCCCGCCTTTGTCGTCTCGGCTTCTGCCTCTGTTTCTGCCTTAGACCATGAAAGCGATGCCGCGATCAACTGTCCTGCGCATCATCGCCAGATCAGGATGTCGCGCGCGTGTTCTCAGGCGGCAGGCCATCCCCTTCGACCCAGCGCGCGATCAAGTTCCGCGCCGCCTCTGCATCATTGGCCGCCACAACCTGACGCAACGACCGCACAAAGGAGGCCACTTCGATCTCCGACAGGTCCCCTTCGTGGGCGCAAAAGATCTTGGGGTTGCGCGTCAACATCAACTCGTCCGTGATGGTCAGCTCTTCTTCCATCTTTTCGCCGGGTCGCAGGCCGATGATCTCAATCGCGATATCCCCTTCGGGGGTGTCTGCATCACGCACTGTATAACCGGCGCTTTCGATGACCTGACGGGCCAGCTGAATGATCGGCACCGGCTTGCCCATATCCAGGACAAAAACCTCACCCCCCTTGGCGTCCGCACCAGCGGTCAGCACCAGCTGCACCGCTTCCTGAATGGTCATAAAGAACCGGCGCACATTGGGGTCGGTCACGGTGACCGGACCACCACGCGCCACCTGCTCCTGAAACAGCGGAATCACCGAACCCGACGACCCCAGCACATTGCCAAATCGCACCATGGTGAACACGGTGCTGGTGCTGCGGCTCGCCAGATCCTGCACCACCAGTTCGGCCATGCGTTTGGAGGCACCCATGACATTGGTCGGGCGCACTGCTTTGTCCGAGGAAATCAGGATAAAGCGATCCACTCCAAAATCCCCGGCCGCGCGCGCCAGCGTGCGGGTGCCAAAGACATTGTTGGCCAGACCCGCCAAAGGGTTGGCTTCGACCAGCGGCACGTGTTTATAGGCGGCCGCATGCAAAACCACTTGGATCTGGTGACAGCCCAAGACCTCACGCACCTGACGCGGGTCGGTGACAGAGCCCAGAACAGGAACCAGTTCGATCCCTTCCGCTTGCGCCTGTGCGCACAGCTCTTGGTGAATGGTATAAAGCGCCAGTTCCGACAGCTCATAAAGCACCAGTTTCTTGGGGCGACAGGCCATGACCTGACGGCAGAGTTCGGACCCGATAGAGCCCCCTGCACCAGAGACCAGAACCACTTTGCCGCAATAAGCCTCCGCCGCTTCCGCCAGCGGCACGTCATGGGCACGACGGCCCAGGAAATTCTTGGGTGCCACAGGCGTCAGTTTCTCAACCAAGGCTTCGGTGCCAACCAGCTGGGCAAAAGACGGCAGCGCCTGCACATCCAGCTTCAAGGCCTGCAACCGTTGAATGATCTGCGCCTGTTTCGGCTGGCTTTGCGACGGCATCGCCAGCAGCACCCGGGCAATCTGGCGGGTTTTCACCAGCTCTTCGATCCGGGCCGGCGCATAGACCGGCAGCCCTACCAACGTCATGCCCTGCAGGGATTTATTGTCATCCACAAAAGCCACGGGATCAATCCAGTCATGGCTGCGCAGAGCTTGGGCCAATTGGGTGCCGGTGGCCCCTGCCCCATAGATCAGGACGCGGCAACGCGGCTGCGCCCGGCGGTAAATTGACATCACCACCTGAAAGAGAATCGCCCGAACAGCCACCATGGCGATAAAATAAGACAGCGCGAACACCACATAGGTGCCCACGGGCAAGGCCGGGCCAAACAGCATCATCGCAAGCCCCAAAGCACTGGCCGAGATAACCGCAACCAACGATGTCAGCGCAACCGCGTGACGCTCATAGGCATTGAGCTGTACATGCGGTAGCCCTAACCACAGAGAGGTAACACCCGTAAAAGCAACGACATAAGGCAGAACTGCAAGACTGGCCGCAAACAATTGTCCAGCCGGAGTGGCCAGATTCTGAACCGCAAAGGTGAACAGAAGAACAAGTGGCAGAAGGCACAGGTCAATGCCCAGGAAAATATAGGTTTTTTGAGCCCGCGTTAGAGCACTGAGTAGTCGAAACATTTGCGTACCATCCGCCCCAAGATGAGCGGCAATCAATTCCTCTGCCTTTGGTTCTTGCGCCAAAAACATCAATTCTTATTTTACAAGGGCGCACATTCTCAGAGGAATCTTCCAACTCTTGAAAACTGCACAAAATGTGCACTGCGCAACTTGCAGCCCCAGTCAAATCACAGTTTAGCGCGTCCCTGTTAGTCTTTATTTGCGCTGCAGCGAAACAAGCAACCAATCCGGCAAAACTTTGCTGATAGATTACGCACGCTTGTTCCCGACGGGCAACACACAACCTATAAGAATTTGCTAATATATGCACTCTCTGAGCAAAAACTAAGGGAAATTTAATCGAAACAGCACAACTTATCCGCGTCGCAGCAGGTTTCCGATGGTCTGAAACACAAGGTCAAAATCAAACCACATGCTTTGGTGGCGTTGATATATCAGATCCAGCCGCGCTTTTGTGGGCACGCAAACCCGAGAATAAACCGAGTCGGTCTCATCTCGGCTGTGGCAGCGATCCAACAGCTTGGTTTCATGCTTGTGGTATACAATCGACGCAAGGCCCGTGACACCAGGCCGGGATTTCAAGACCTCGTTATAGATCTCAGGATAGGCTTCGACGTATTGGCGCAAGGGCGGGCGTGGCCCGACAAAGGACAGATCCCCGCGCAAAATGTTCCACAGCTGCGGAAATTCATCCAGCCGTTTGGCCCGCAACCAGGCACCGGTCTTGGTGATGCGGGCCGATTTATCGCCACCGGACACACCGCTGTCCTCATCCACCACCGTCATGGTCCGCAGTTTCCACAGGGCAAAAGGCTCGGTCGGGGATTTCATCCGCTCGGCCACGTAAAACAAGGGGCGGCCTTCTTTGATAAGCACCCACAGGCACAGCAGCACAAGCACTGGCCCCAGAATCACAATCAAAAGCGTGACAAAAAACAGATCAAACAGCCGTTTGCTCCAGGTCATCTATGTCCCTCACATCGTTTGTTGCTCTTATTGGCAGAATGCGCGCCATTGCGCCACCAGGCTTATGGGATCGGCCGGGGCAACGGGCGCTTTCACGCTGGATTGTAAGAGGCTGAGGTCAAAAGCCACCTCGGCAATGGCCGCTTCAGGCGCGGGGCGGGTGGCAAAGGCCAGATCTGACGCTTGCAGCAAATCCCCCATCGCAACCGGTCCGGGTTGCGCAACATTGACAGCCCGTGGCAAATCCGGCGCCTCCATCAGATCACACAACAGATGGGCAAGCGTTTCCACACCAACATAGCTGCGCCGAGGCGTGCGACCATCGACAAATTGATCCAAAACAAATCCAGGCGACCAGCCGCCCAAAATCGCATCAAACCCCGCCACATTTCCAATTCTCAGCGCGCAAACCGCCACGCCCAGTTCGGCCCCGCGCGCCTGTGCGGCTTCTTCCATCGCAGCCTTGGCCTCTCCATAGGGGTTGGCAGGCTCCAACAATTGATCCTCTTGCAGAGGACCAGCGCTTCGGCCATAGACCGCCGCTGATGACGTCAGCAACACCCGGCGGCACCCGGTCCGCGCGGCAGCGTCCACCGCCGCTAATGCCAATCGGCCGTTGTCTGCCAGATCAGCGCCGCGACCCGGCACTGCTCCGGCAAGGCACAGGATCTGCTTGCACCCTTGCGCTGCGCGGTCCAATTCTGCCGGTTCCGACAGCGGCGAAAACACATGCCATGGGCCCGCTTTGCCGCGAGTCTTCCGGATTTGCAGGCGAAACCGGTTGCGCCACGCAGGGTGCGCAAAGCGACACAGGCTTTGCCCGATCCGTCCACTTGCGCCTAGAATAAGGGTCTCAGGCTGTCCCGATTGCGTGACCATTGTGCCGCGTCTGTCCTTGTGATCATTGCGTATATTGACGGATGTGCCACGCAGAGTATCTTGCGACTACTAAAAATTAAGAATTTCGACTGGATTCACAATGCTCCGCCTCCTGTCCGCCGCCCTTATTTCGAGCGTGGTCCTTCTTCCCGCTGCCTGCAGCCGTCTGCCCGGTGGGGCACCTGCCAGCCGTGAAATTCTGCGCGAGGCCCAAGAGGTCGATGCGGACTTTGCACTTTACTCGGTGACCCGTGCGTTTTTGCCCAGCGTCGCCCATTGGCCTGAAACAGGGCGTCAAGAACATCTGAATTGGCTCAGCCGCAGCCAGGGGGCCAAAACCCAATTCATCCAACCCGGTGATCTTTTGACCATGCAGGTCTGGGACAGTGGCGAAAACTCGCTGCTGACCGCGCCCTTGCAAAAGGTGGCGCAGCTGCAGGATATGAAAGTTGCAGGTGATGGCACCGTCTTCATGCCGTATGTGGGCAAAGTTTCGGTGCGCGGTCTCACCCCGGATCTGGCGCGTGAAAAGCTGCAGGAAGCGCTGGAAGAGATTGTACCCAACGCGCAACTACAGCTGAGCCTGCAGGAAGGGCGTAACAATTCCGTCGATCTCGTGTCCGGCGTGGCGCGGCCCGGCACCTATCCGATGCCGGATCGCAATTATACGGTTCTGGGTCTGATTTCAGCGGGTGGCGGAATCGGGCTCAACCTCAATAACCCGCAGATCCGTCTGGTCCGCGGTAGCCAGATCTATGGCACATCCGTGGAAAACCTGCTGAACAACCCACAGCTGGACACTCTCTTGCGCGGCGGTGACCGGGTTTTTGTCGAGGAAGACGAACGTTACTTCCTCTCCTTTGGGGCCACCGGCACCGAAGCACAGCATACCTTTAGCCAAGACAGCATGTCCGCCATGGATGCGATTTCCGTCGCCGGCGGTCTGTCAGATCGCAATGCAGATCCCCAGGGTATCCTGATCCTGCGTGAGTATCCGGATTCGGCTGTCGCGCCTGGCACCCGTGGCCCGCGTAAAAAACGAGTGGTCTTCTCGCTTGATCTGACCACAGCAGATGGTCTGTTTTCCGCGCGCCAATTCGAAATTCAGCCCCAAGATCTGGTGATCGCAACCGAGGCACCTATCACCGATGTGCTCACCGTATCCTCGATCTTTGGCAATTTTGTCGGCGTCTTCAACACCACTGCCAACATCGGTAACTGATCCTTGTGTTGTGACCCTAAACCGGGGGCTTTCCCCGGTTTAGGTGTCGGCCTTAGGGCAACTTGATCTGCGCTGCAGAGGGCACCAGTCCGTTCATCCGCGTCAGGTGTTCCGGCAGGCAGCGGGTCAGGAAATCATAGTGTTCCACCACGTGCGCGCGTGCATTGGGTCCAAGGTGAGCGTAATCCCCTGGCCGCGCCAGCACTTCAACCACCTGTTTGGCCAAAGTGTGAGGATCAAAGAAATCCACCAACAGACCGGTCTCCCCATGGGTGATCGCCTCACGCACGGGTGCCACATCGGTCGCCACCATCGTGGCCCCCATCGCCATCGCCTCAAGGCAGGACCAGCTGAGCACAAAGGGCATCGTCAGATACAAATGACAGCGACTGATCTGAATGACCTGCTGATAGGCCTCATAAGGCACCTGGCCGAGGAAATGCACCCGGCTCCAATCCACCCGGTGGCCCAGTTCCTCTTCCATCTCTCCGCGCAGACCACCCTTGTGGGTGCTGGCCTTACCATATGAGGTGCCATTACCGCCAATCACCAGCACCCGCGCATCGGGGCGCGCGTCCAGGATCTCGGGCAGCGCGCGCATAAAGACGTGAAAGCCCCGCGTGCGCTCCAGATTGCGCGCCATAAAGGTCAGAACCTCATCATCTCGGGTGATCGGGCGGTCCAGTCGCCCCAGCGACAGGCTGACATCAGGGTTGGGTTTTAACAGATCGGTGCGAATGCCGTCGTGGCAGCAGTAGAAATGATCGTGGAAGCGTTTTGGAAAACTCTCCATTTGCCAGCGCGTCGGCACGGTGCCCAGATCCACCGCATCCAGATTGGCATTGGGCACCGCATTGCGCGCGCGCAGCAGAAACCGGCTGTGTTCGCTGGGCGGATCTTCGGGGTCAAACCCCACCGGGCCGCCTTCGTTCAGATAATAATATTCAAAGAAGCCCAGAACCGGCACATCCGGCCAGATGTCTTTCATAAACAGAAGTTCACCCCAACCGGTATGGCCCAGAATAATATCCGGCTTGAACCCTTCTTCGCGCTCCAGCTTGCGGGCTGCCATGGCCGCGCCAAAGCCGGATCCCGTTGCATCCTCCCAGACCTTGGACAGACCATAGGCGTCTTCGGCCGCGCGCTGGTGTGGCCGGTATTGGACCGTCTTCAAACCCTCAAACTGCGGCGCCGGATGGCGCTGGGTCAGAAACACCAGTTGATGCTCCTTTTGTGCTGCCAACCACTGGATCATTTCCCGGTATTGGCCGGGCATATTCTGGTGCACAAAAAGGATCTTCATGAGAGAGGTTTACTCCAAAAGCTTGGCCAGATAGGCGCCATAGGCATTTTTCTTCAGCATTTCAGCGCGATCCGCAAGGGCTTCGGCGGTAATCCAACCCTGATCAAAGGCGATCTCTTCCAAACAGCCCGTCTGCAGACCCTGACGTTCCTGCAACGTGCGCACAAAATTCCCCGCATCCAGCAGCGAGGCATGGGTGCCGGTATCAAGCCAGGCATAGCCGCGCCCCATGGTTTCCACGCTCAAATGGCCTGCGTCCAGATAGGTCTGCAGCAGATCGGTGATTTCCAGTTCCCCCCGCGCCGAAGGTTTCACCGCCCGCGCACGTTCCGGCGCGGTGCCATCCAGGAAATAAAGCCCGGTGACCGCATAGTTGGACGGCGGCACCGGCGGCTTTTCAATGATCTCACGCGCCTGGCCCTGGTCGTCAAAATCAACGACGCCGTACCGCTCCGGATCCGCAACATGGTAGCCAAAGACGGTGCCGCCTGACGGCTTCTGATCGGCCGCCGCCAACAGTTTCGGCAGACCGTGGCCAAAGAAGATATTGTCCCCCAGAACCAGCGCCGACGGGCTGCCCGCCAGAAACTCTTCGGCCAGGATAAAGGCCTGCGCCAGACCATCGGGGCTGGGCTGTTCCACATAGGTAAAGTCAACACCCCATTGGCTGCCATCACCAAGCGTGCGTTTGAACTGGGCCTGATCCTGCGGCGTGGTGATCACGCAGATCTCGCGGATGCCAGCCAGCATCAGCACCGAGATCGGGTAATAGATCATCGGCTTGTCATAGATCGGCAGAAGCTGTTTGGAGACCCCCATGGTGATGGGATAAAGCCGGGTACCAGAGCCGCCCGCCAAAATGATACCTTTGCGCTGTGTCGTCATGACGCTGCTCCCAAATCTTTCAAAATCTCACTCAGCCCCTGCCGCCAATCAGGCGGGGTTATCCCAAAAACAGTCTCTAATGTGCTGCAATCCAGCCGCGAATTCAGGGGCCGAACCGCAGGCGTTGGAAAGGCTGTGGTGGGGATATCCTCCACCGCGCAAGTGGTACCGCTCTGCGCAAAAATCGCCCGGGCAAAATCCGCCCAGCTGGCAAAGGGCGCGCCCTGGAAGTGATAGGTTCCGGCTTTTGCGGGGTCTTCCAGCAGCTGGCTGGCCATGCTCACACAGGCCGCCGCAATATCGCGCGCAGGTGTCGGCGCGCCGATTTGATCGGCCACAATGGTCAGCTTGTCGCGGTCCGCCCCCAGCCGCAGCATGGTTTTAACAAAATTATGCCCGTGAGCCGAGACCACCCAAGAAGTGCGCAGGATCGCAAACGTACCACCTGCGGCGCGCACCGCATCTTCACCGGCCAGTTTTGAGCGCCCATAGGCATTGGGCGGTGCCACCGGATCTGTGGGCCCCCAGGCGGTCTCCCCTTCCCCGGCAAACACATAATCGGTGGAGATATGGACAAAGGGAATGCCAAGCTGGGCGCAGGCCTCAGCCATGGCCCCCGGCGCGACGCCATTGATGACCGTGGCCAGATCCTCTTCCTCTTCGGCTTTGTCGACAGCGGTATAGGCGGCGGCATTGATCACAGCTTGTGGCTTTTTCTCCCGGATCAGCGCGGCACAGGCACCAGGATCCGACAGATCCGCCTGATCCCGCCCCACGCAGGTGACCCCATCAAACGCCGCCAATTCCTGCGCCACTTGCCCGGTTTTGCCAAAGACCAGAATATCCATCTCTTACCTCAGTGCGATCAAAAGCGCTTTGCTTTCATCTTTTCCCAAATACTTCCGCCGGAGGCAGGCCCTGAAAGGGCCTTTTCCTTTTTACGTTTTCACACCCAGACGCTGGCCCACGCCCTGGCGCGCCTGCAAGGGTTTCCACCAGGTCTCATTGTCCAGATACCATTGCACCGTTTTCTCCAGCCCCTCTTCCACGGTCACCGACGGCCTCCAGCCCAGCTCATCGCGGATGCGGGTGGGGTCAATGGCGTAACGTGCGTCATGGCCCGGGCGGTCGGTCACAAAGGTGATCTGATCCGCATATGAGCCACCGTCCTGTTTGGGGCATTTCTCATCCAGAATGGCACAAAGGGTTTTGACCAGCTCCAGATTGGTCCGCTCATTCTCGCCACCAATATTATAGGCCCGGCCCAACACGCCTTTTTGCACCACCAGCAAAAGCGCGTCGGCGTGGTCTTCCACATAAAGCCAGTCGCGGATGTTGGACCCATCGCCATAGATCGGCAGGTCCTTGCCCGCCAGCGCATTCAGGATCACCACGGGGATCAGCTTTTCGGGGAAATGGAAGGGGCCATAGTTGTTGGAACAATTGGTCAGCACCACCGGCAGGCCATAGGTCTCTCCCCAGGCGCGCACCAGATGGTCGCTGGAGGCTTTGGAGGCCGAATAGGGCGAGCGCGGATCATAGGCGGTGTCTTCGGTGAACATCACGCTGGGGTCTTTGGGCAGGGAGCCATAGACCTCATCGGTGGAGATATGATGGAAGCGGAAGCGCGCGGGCTTGCCGGCGTCCGTCCAGTATTTGCGCGCCGCTTCCAGCATATTATAGGTGCCGGTGATATTGGTTTCGATGAAATCGCCGGGGCCGTCGATTGACCGGTCCACATGGCTTTCGGCGGCCAGATGCATCACCGCATCGGGTTTGTGGGTGGCAAAGACCCGGTCCAGCGCCGCTCGGTCGCGAATGTCGGCCTGTTCAAAGGCGTAATTGGGATTGTCTGCAACGCTGGCCACATTGTCCAGACAGGCGGCATAGGTCAGGGCATCCACATTGACCACACTGTGGCCCTGGCCGATGGCCTGACGTACCACGGCTGATCCGATAAAGCCGGCCCCGCCGGTCACCAGAAGTTTCATTGCTTGTCCTTTCGCTCGATCACCCGCGCGGGCGTGCCAACGGCCACCCCGCCTGCGGGCACATCGTTTAACACAACGGCATTGGCACCAATCACAGCATGATCCCCAATGGTCACAGGGCCCAGGATTTTGGCCCCCGCCCCCACATCCACATGTCCGCCCAGACGCGGCAGGCCTTTGCGATCCGCAACCGCCCCCAGGGTGACTTGCTGAAACAACAGGCAATTGGGACCGATTTCCGCCTCGGGGTGGATCACCACCCCATTGGGATGGGGCAGCAGCAACCCGCCGCCAATCCGCGCATTCAGCGGAATATCCGCGCCGGTGACCACGGACCAATACCGATACCGCAGCACCGCAAGTTTACGGCGCAGACCTTGGTGGCGTTGATAATCCCGGATCGCGCACAGCAGACGACGGGACGGCTCCCAACCGCCTGTCACCGTCTCCCGGCTCCAATCTGGCTCAACCGCCGAAATGCTCATCCCGCGGATCCTTCTGCCGTCTCAAAAACGAAGGGGCTGTCAAACTCTGCCAGGCTTTGGGCCGCGGCATCTTTTGCAGACAGGATCGGTGTGCCGTCAAATTGCCAGTCGATGCCACAGCTGTCCCAGTGCACCGCGCCGTCACAGTCGGGCGCATAGTAATCGGTGCATTTATAAATGATCTCGGTCATCGGCGCGCGGGTGATAAAGCCGTGCAGAAACCCTTTGGGTACCAGCAGCTGTTTGCCATTCTCTGCGCTCAGTTCCAAACCTGTCCAATTCCCATAGGTCGGCGAGCCTTTGCGAATATCCACAACCACATCAAAAAAGGCCCCCTGCCCGCAGCGCACCAGTTTGTCTTGGGCATGGGGTGGCGACTGGAAATGCAGACCCCGGATGGTGCCCACTTCGGCGGACATGGAATGATTATCCTGCACAAAGTCCAGATCGAACCCATGTTCAGCCATACGCTGTTTGTTCCAGCTTTCACTGAAGAACCCGCGCGCATCGCCAAACCTTGTCGGAGTGAGGATAACGACGCCTGGCAAATTAGTCTGTTCAATAATCATCTCATTAAGCCTTCACACTCTTTGTCACCTTCCTTAGGGGCTCAACTGCTTTGATTCCACTGGTTTGTCTCAATGGAAGCGGCATCAGACTTCGATCTGACCCAGGCGTTTAGCCAGATCTTCGCATAGAAAACTCTCCATACGGTTTATCGCTCTTTCGTTCCGTCACGATTTCGCCACGCTTCGTTAATGAATTGCTAAGATTTACCCAGCGTTTTGCCTAAATTTGACACTAAAAAATCAATATTAACGTTCACTTTAAATTAACACAAAAGCAAACCTTGCGTCGTTTCGACGGATACAACGGTACGTATGAGAGTTGAATAGAATGACTAATGTTCTCGCGGAAATGCCAGTGCGGCTGGTGGCAAACGCGCTGTTTCACAAACTCCCAAAGCTGTTTCGAAAGGGCATCGGTTCGGGTCGATTCACACAAGGTACAAGCGTAAAAAATGGCCGGAACCCCGCAGTGGAAAACAAGGTTACTGAGCAGGCACATTTTCGCGCACCAACCTTGTACCATTCTTTCGGCAAACGAGCGCTCGACGTGACATTGGTCACCTTGTCTGCGCCAATCGTTGTTCCAATGGTCCTGGGCTTGGCCACAATTGTGGCACGTGACGGCGGAAAGCCCTTTTATTCTCAAACCCGCGTAGGCCGGGACGGACGCCATTTTACCATATGGAAAATGCGCACTATGGTGCATGAGGCAGACAAGAAATTGGAAGCCTATCTGGCGTGCAACCCGGCCGCGCGGGCTGAGTGGGAGGAGAAGCAGAAGCTCAGCAAGGATCCCCGCATCACCCGATTTGGCCATTTGCTGCGCAAGACATCGCTGGACGAGCTGCCGCAATTTTGGAATGTGTTTCGCGGCGAGATGAGCTTGGTTGGGCCGCGCCCAATGTTGCCGAACCAACAAGGGTTTTATCCCGGCCAGGACTATTACGCTTTGCGTCCTGGGGTTACTGGGTCATGGCAGGTCTCTGCACGCAACAGCAGCTCTTTTTCAGACCGAGCTCGGTTCGACAGCGGTTACGCGCAGGGTCTTTCATTGTTGGTCGATATTTGGATTCTGGCTGCAACGGTGCGGGTCATCTTAAAGGCGACTGGGCACTAAGTGCCCTTAGAAACCCGGCGGATCAAATGACGGCGCAGGGCTGGCCAATGTCTGACTGTTCAAAGTGCACGCAGCAAGAAAGCCCTCGTAATAACTGAGGGCTTTGAAAAATAACAATTTATTGATTAAAGCTAGCGTATTAGGCCAACTTCCTTGCGCTTAAGCCAACCCGCAGCTTTTGCCACAAGATAGCCCCCAAGATGAGGCCAACCGCAAGCGGCCACAGCACCGACAAGCCAAGACCAACCGCTTCTTTCAAAGGGGAGATGCCCCCATGCGCGATCTGCTCGCGACGGGTCATAATCACGGCAAAACCAGCGGTGCAAACGTAACAGGCAGCCAACATCGTCCAAAGGTCCATAAACGCCTCCACTCTTGAATCTTCTTGTCTGAATAAACTTGGTTAATTTGACGACAAAAAGATTAGAATTGGGCGAAAGGAAGAAGCCCGGCTGCATCCTGGAACACAGTGATGTTTTTGGTGCCCGGGCCAGTGCTAGGTGGACTAAGGTGTCTTTCAGCGCTGCGATCCTGGTACGTTTCATGCGGTCTCGCAACGTCCGTTAGAATTGCAATCTAATCTGCCCGGTCAAACCATAACTATCAAACCCTGAACCAAAGCGCCCATCCGCCCGAACTGTTGCCGAGAGTTTTCGAAGTTTACCACCCCGGCCGCGGCTAAGTTCCTTGTCGTAGGTATAGCCAATACTGATTTCGGTGTAGTCTGGAAGCGCCGACGAGGAAATCGCTGTCGAAGTCCCATCTGGGTCGGTGAATGTAGACGTGGCATCATCAGACAGGTTGATGTAGTGGGTCATCGTTGCGAACAACGCGCTTCTCGCCCCTGTTAATTCGTTAAATCGAGTACGTGCGAGTGTGCCACCCACAAACCCTACCGCCGTTGTGGTTGAATCCAGATCAATGATGCTGTTGTCTTCAAACGTCAGGGAAGCTTCTGAGGTCCGCGTCACGGACAACCCACCGGTTGGAACAAAGAAAAGGTCTTCGTGGTTTGGAATGCTGAACGCATAGCTCGCTGCAGTGGACAGTGTGTAGGCACGCGTATCGAACGTCGTATCATCGACGCGGAGCGCATTATTCCCGAAGGAGTTCACTGTAAAGTCTGTCTGTTCAACACGAGCCTGAACATCAAAGCTGAAGCGGCCGCGCGCTGCAACAACGTAGCCGCCAAGATACGTTTGCCTCACGTCCAACTCAGTGGTGCTGTCAATTTCTCCGGCAGATGGCCCTGTGCCGGGAATAGGTTGGGTCGCGCTAGCGATGTTATATCCGGCAACAGCCCCGTAGGATATGTCCCATCCATTTTCAACAATCAGGCTGTTAAAGCAGGTCGAGTCAAAGCCAATCTGGAAACCACCAAAATTCGTTTGTGTGACTGTCTCAACGCTTGAGGTAGCTGTCGAGGCTGTGCCCCGCGCATTGGCGCTCCCGCCGATTGCTCTTGCCCAGCCGCCTGGCCGGCAGGTCTCACCTTCATTCAATTGAGAGAGCACTGTAACGTAAGGGCTTGTGGGCCTATTGATAACCGAAGCGATCAGCGATTGCGCAGATGCAATCGCACCGGTGAGACCCGCAGCCGCATTGTTGAGCTGGCTGAAGAGAACAATATCGCCATCGCTATTTGTATCGAGCCCATAAGTGTACGTTCCGAGATTGTCCAAAGGGATGTCGCCAGTGATAGAAGCACTGACTGTGCTACCTTCATCAAGGTCGACCAATATGAGCCCTTCTTCTGGCGTTGCACCATAGTTGCCATCTTCGGTCAGGTCGTTGAGTTCAATTTGCAATGTACCGCTGGATGTTCCGCTTCCTGTGGCCACAAGTGTATCGACAGATTGAGCATCCTGGGTCAGATCCACATCCAAACTGACAACGCCACCCTCACCAGTAAGCGCGCCATCAATCGTCAGCACATTACCGGTTACTCCATTGCTGAGCTGCAATGTGGCATTCGAGCCCAGACGAACGTCACCATTGAAGGAAATGTTGTCAGCCTGAGCGATCACCAAACCATCCAAAATTGATGCGCCTGAGACAGTGGATCCTGATGCGAAGGTCAAAGCAGATCCCTGGCCAAACGTAACGCTGTCATTTGTTTGGGCGAGGGCGAGGGTTGAATTTTCCCCCAGTGTTACAACAGAACCCTCTCCAAACGTTGCTTCATTTTGTTCCGTATCCAGGTCGCCGATCGTTGCGATACTATCTGCTGTTACGTCAAATGCACCCGCCTGAATTTGCAGCGATCCAAGGCGAACATTATCGCCTGAAACCATAGTTGTACCCGCGCTCTGTGTCAGGCTGCCAGTGATGTCTCCGGCCAGATCAAGGGAGCTGGCGTTGGAGACGTTGCCATCGATTGTGGCATCGATATCCGCATCACCCGCGTTGGTCAGATTGCCGGTGAGCGTATCGTTGAGATCTAGGGTGGCGTTTGAGGCGATATCGACATCGCCGGTGGTGGCTGCGTTGAGGATCAGATTGCCACCGTCGATGTCAAAGCCGCCGGTCACCGTGCTTGCCCTGGACACGGTGGTGGTGCCTGCACTTTGTGTCAGGCTGCCGGTGATGTCGCCGACCAGGTCAGTATTACCCGCATTGGTAATATTGCCGGTGAGGGTGTCGTTGAGATCCAGGGTTGCTGCCGAGGCGATATCGACATCACCGGTGGTGGCCGCGTTGAGGATCAGTTCACCACCGTTAATATCCAAGCCGCCGGTCAGCGTGCTTGCCCCGGACACTGTGGTAGTGCCTGCACTCTGTGTGAGGGCGCCGGTGATGTCCCCGGCCAGATCAAGGGTGCTGGCGTTGGAGACGTTCCCATCGATTGTGGCATCGATGTCCGCATCACCCGCATTGATTAAGCTGCCGGTGAGCGTGTCATTGAGATCCAGGGTTGCGGTTGAGGCGATATCGACATCACCGGTGGTGGCTGCGTTGAGGATCAGATCACCGCCGTCGATATCCAAGCCACCGGTCACCGTGCTGGCCCCGGACACGGTGGTAGTGCCCGCACTCTGCGTCAGGCTGCCAGTGATGTCTCCGGCCAGATCAAGGGTGCTGGTATTTGAGACATTGCCGTCGATTGTGGCAGCGATATCCGCATCACCCGCGTTGGTCAGATTGCCGGTGAGCGTGTTGTTGAGATCCAGGGTGGCGTTTGAGGCGATATCGACATCGCCGGTGGTGGCCGCGTTGAGGATCAGATCACCACCGTCGATGTCCAAACCGCCGGTCACCGTGCTTGCTCCGGACACGGTGGTTGTGCCCGCACTCTGTGTCAGGGCGCCGGTGATATTTCCGGCCAGATCTGTACTACCCGCATTGGTAATATTGCCTGTGAGCGTGTCATTGAGATCCAGGGTTGCTGCCGAGGCGATATCGACATCACCGGTGGCGGCCGCGTTAAGGATCAAAGCGCCGCCGTCGATGTCCAAGCCACCGGTCACCGTGCTGGTTCCGGATACGGTGGTGGTACCCGCGCTCTGGGTCAAGCTGCCGGTGATGTCCCCGGCCAGATCTGAATTACCTGCATTGGTAATATTTCCAGTGAGGGTGTCGTTGAGATCCAGGGTTGCGGCCGAGGCGATATCGACATCACCGGTGGTGGCCGCGTTGAGGATCAGATCACCACCGTCGATATCCAAGCCGCCGTTCACCGTGCTTGCCCCGGACACGGTGGTTGTGCCTGCACTCTGTGTCAAGCTGCCAGTGATGTCCCCGGCCAGATCAAGGGTGCTGGCGTTGGAGACGTTGCCAGTGATCGCGGCATCGATATCCGCGCTGCCTGTATTGGTAATGTTTCCGGTGAGCGTGT
>NZ_WIBF01000008.1 GCF_009496005.1 Tritonibacter litoralis | reverse complement strand
GCGTAGCTCAGGGGTAGAGCATAACCTTGCCAAGGTTAGGGTCGGGCGTTCGAATCGCCTCGCCCGCTCCATTCGGACAAAGCACTAAAATTCAGCATGTAAAGCCGCCCTATTGGGTGGATTTTTAGTGCTAGGCCGCTTGCCTCAACTTGATCTTGAAATTTGATCAAATTCCCTTTGACCCGAAACATTAAACGCGCAATTGTTCGCTGTCAGTAAAAACTGGGACCTGTCTTCCCTGCTTTTCTGACCGGTCCAGACGTCAGGCACAGGAGATTCAAATGGCATCTGTTGTATATCCCACCACCAATTTGGCAGCGACGGAGCAGCTTAATCTGGTGCGTGGCGACGGCATTTACGTTTTTGACGACAAAGGCAACCGGTATATCGAAGGTATGGCGGGCTTGTGGTGCACGGCCCTTGGCTACAGCAACAGCGAATTGACACAGGCCATCGCCACGCAGCTGGATACTCTGCCCTTTGCGCATTCCTTTGGCGGCAAAACCCACCCGGCCTTAATGGAACTGGCACATCGGCTCAGCGCGATGGTGCCGGTTGAGGATGCCTATATCTTCTTTGGCAATTCAGGCTCGGATGCCAATGATTCCCATTTCAAAATGCTGCGCTATTACTTCAATGCCATTGGCAAGCCAGAGAAGCGCAAGATCATCACCCGCGAACGCGGCTATCACGGGGTGACCGTGGCCGCAGGATCGCTGACCTCCCTGCCCGTCAATCTGGCCCATTTCGATGCACCCGTTGAAGATTTGAACATCCTGCGCACCGACGCGCCCCATTACTATACAGGTCGCAAAGGCAATGAGACCGAGGCACAGTTTGTTGACCGGATTTTGCAGAACCTCGAAGAGATGATCCTGGCGGAGGATCCCGATACAATTGCAGCGATGATTGTAGAGCCCATTACCGGCGCATCGGGCGTGATCGTGCCTCCTGAGGGTTATTACGAGAAGTTGCAGGCGCTGTTGCGCAAGCATGACATCCTGGTCTGGGCGGATGAGGTGATCTGTGGGTTTGGTCGCACCGGCAATGACTTCGGCTGTACCACCATGGGGATCAAGCCGGATTTGATGAGCTTTGCCAAACAGTTGAGCTCTGCCTACTTCCCAATTTCCGCCGCCGTCATTCCCGGCTGGATGTATGAAGCAATGATTGAACCATCAAATCAGGTCGGGGTGTTTGGCCATGGTTTCACCTACTCCGGCCACCCGGCCGCCTGCGCCGCCGCCCTAAAAACGCTTGAGATTTTTGAGCGTGACAAGGTTTTCGAACATGCGGCGGACGTGGGCGATTATTTCCAAGCGCTGCTGCGCGAAACCTTTGAAGATCACCCTCTGGTGGGGGAAGTGCGCGGCAAAGGCCTGATTGCGGCGCTGGAGCTTGTGTCTAATAAAACGACTGGGGCCAGTTTTGCAAAAGGCGCGGCAGGAGCAGCCGCGCAAAAAGCCTGTGAGGAAAACGGTGTCATTCTGCGGGCTGTTGGCGGCAATGCGCTGGCCTTCTGCCCGCCATTGATCATCACCCGAGCTGAGGTGGATGACATGATTGCCCGCGTCAAAACTGCAGTGGATCATGCCTACGACACGCTGAAATCGCAGGGTTTGATTGCCTCGTAAGAGGCTGATCCTAGATCGAAAAACTCACAACACCTAAAAAATCACAAATCTGTTGCTCTTTTTTTTGTGATGATCCGTGATTCTAGGTTATGGTGTCTGTGTAATGAGTTTTTTGGGTGACTTCCTGGCCGGACGCGATTTTGTTTCAAGCGCGTCCGGCTTGCTTTAAAGAGTGGGTTGTTTTATGGCAAACGCCGTGTGGCCTTTTGGTTTCGCGTGTTTTGAGTAAAGAGTTTCAGCCACACGGCTCTGTCACGCCGAACGTGTTTTCCTTTCTGATGTAGCACAGACATCGTTCTGTTTCCCTCCTCCTGCCCGCACATGCTGTTGATGTGCTGCAAACACGTGGCATCACAGGGGAAATGCAACCGTTTTCACAAGCAGACACCGACAAGCACTTGAGCCGCGTCCGTCCCAGCGCCTATAAGCACGGCGCAGGATTGGAAGGATCAACCATGCGTACAGCACATGTCAGCCGCAAAACGGCTGAAACCGAGATCACGGTCGACATCAACCTGGATGGCACCGGAGCTTATGACAATCAAACCGGTGTCGGTTTCTTTGACCATATGCTGGACCAGCTGGCTCGCCACTCTCTGATCGACATGACCATCCGTGCCAAAGGGGATTATCACATTGATGATCACCACACGGTGGAAGACACCGGCATCGCTTTGGGTCAGGCCCTTGCGCAAGCTTTGGGTGACAAGAAAGGTATCCGTCGTTACGGCGAGTGCCATTTGCCGATGGATGACGCCCAGGTGCGCTGTGCGCTGGACCTGTCGGCGCGCCCGTTTTTGATCTGGAACCTTGAGCTGCCCACCCAGAAGATCGGTACATTTGATACAGAACTGGTGCGTGAGTTCTTCCAGGCCTTCTCGACCCACGGCGGCATCACGCTGCACGTGGATCAGCTGCATGGGTTTAACAGCCACCACATTGCCGAAGCTGCGTTCAAAGCCGTCGCCCGTGCACTGCGGGACGCGGTTGAGACGGATCCGCGCAAGGCGGACGCAATTCCGTCGACCAAAGGGGCGCTCTGAATGCTGACAGCCATTATCGACTACGAAAGCGGCAATCTGCATTCCGCCGAGAAGGCGTTCCAGCGCATGGCCCAAGAGGTCGGCGCAGGCGAGGTTGTTGTGACCTCGGACGCGGATGTTGTGGCACGGGCGGATCGTCTGGTTTTGCCCGGCGATGGAGCCTTTCCCGCCTGCGCGGCTGAGCTGCGTGGGCACAAAGGTATCTATGATGCGATGGTCGAGGCGGTCGAAGAGAAAGGCCGCCCTTTCCTGGGCATCTGTGTGGGGATGCAGCTATTGGCAACCACCGGCCATGAATACACCAAGACAGATGGCATCGGATGGGTCCAAGGTGATGTGCTGAAGATCGAACCCAAAGACCCCACGCTCAAAGTGCCCCATATGGGATGGAATGATCTGGTGATCGACCACCCGCATCCGATCTTGGACGGTATCAATTCAGGCGATCACGTCTATTTCGTGCATTCCTACCATTTTCAGGTCGCCAATCCAGCGGAACGCCTGGCCTATGTGGATTACGCAGGAGATGTCAGCGCCGTGATCGGGCGCGACAACGTACTGGGTATGCAGTTCCACCCGGAAAAGAGCCAGGATGTTGGCCTGCGCATGATTGCAAACTTTCTGACCTGGGCGCCTTAAACGCTTGCGACGGTCTCTCCTTTGCGCACAGCCATGGGAGAGACGCCATAAGCCCGGCGAAACGCCCGCGAAAACGCCTCTCCCGAGGCATAGGCATAGCGCCGGGCCACCGCATCAACACGCGCGCCCCGTTGCAGATCCTGCTGGGCCAAGATCAGACGCCACCGGCGCAGATAGCCCATCGGGGTCTCTCCCACCGTGGCGGAAAACAATTCCGAGAACCGTGATAGTGACAGGCCCGCCTCTTGGGCCAGTGAAGCATTGTCCCAGCTTTGACCCGGCCGGTCGTGAATGGCCACCACTGCGCGATTGATCCGAGGGTCGGCCAATCCAGCCAAAAGCCCCGGTTCCGTCGCGCCATGTTCCAATTGATGGCGCAGCATCCGAACAATCAGCACCTCGGCCAGACGGTTTACCACGGATTGAGCGCCACAGCGCTTGCCTTTGGCCTCGTTGCAGATGATCTCAACAAGGCCCTGCGCCTCGGGGTTTTCCGCCAGGTCATACGTCGCCACCTTGGGCAGTGCGACCAGAAAAGGGTTCACTCGACCGGACCAATCCACATATCCGGCCCATAACACACGGGCGACCTCGTGGGCGGGCACCGTCCCTTTGGTGTAGTAACACAGACGCACCGCAACCCCCTGCCCGTCTTGCAACACAACCAGGTTGGCCTTGGTCACTTCTGTCGATCCTACAGAGAGGTGAAATTGTGTCAGCAGGGTTGTCAGGCGATCCATTTTCGGCTTTTCGGTCAGGTTTTTCGGAATTTCCTACCAGTATCATATGGCACACCTGTTCTCAACATGCTTGAAAAGGAGAGCCCCCATGTTGATCCCACGCGAGAAAGTCCCAGCCCTGAGCGTTCCGACCCTCAATCACGGGACCTTTGACCTGACCACAGAAACCGCCGAGCGCGGCACTGTGATCTGCTTCTTTCGCGGCCTGCACTGCCCGATCTGCGCCACCTACTTGAAGGAGTTCGAAAAACAGGTGGATGCTTTTGCAGAACGCGGCGTGGCGTCGATTGCGATCAGCTCGGACGGAGAAGAGCGCACGCGCCAGATGGTTGAAACTGTTGGCGCGGAGAAACTGCGCTTTGGCTACGATCTGCCGCTGAGCGTGGCCAAGGACTGGGGCCTCTATATTTCCACCAGCCGCGGCAAGACCTCCATCGGCATCGAAGAACCTGCGCTGTTCTCGGAACCTGGCCTGTTCATGGTGACCCCGCAGCAGACGCTGTATTACGGTGCGGTTCAAACCATGCCATTTGTCCGCCCACACTTCAAAGAGCTGGTCGGCGCATTGGATTTTGCGATCCCCAATAACTATCCAGCGCGTGGCGAATACACCGGCGCGGTCTAAGCCCATTTGCTCCCAGGCCTGCGGTCTGGGAGCCCCCTTGTGTCCGCTGCGCCACCGCAGCCAACTTCGCTGGATCACAAAAGCACTGCAAATATGGACACCGGCTGCGCAATCAGGCAAAGGTGCCGGACGTTTTCACAGCTGAAAAAGATCCCGCACCCCGTGTTCGTTCGCCTGGAAAAATTCGACCATTTGGAAGGTCAGCACCGCTATTGTCTGGTCAGCCTGACCCAGACCTTGCTGGGCGAATGGTGTGTAGAGCTGACCAGCGGCCCCTTGGGTTATGGAGGGGGCAGCACACGGCGCAGTTACTTTAACTCCTACGCCGAGGCTTTGCGGCTGGCAGAGACCAGTCGCGAAAAACAGATCCGGCGCGGGTTTGTGCCAATCCCCGTTCAGTTGGGGCTGCTGTAACTACTTGACCCGCGACCAGGTTTGCTTGGAACAGATCAGACCTCCGGCCACACAGCCCCGCAGTGCCAGGCGATCCCCGTTGAGCGTCATCTTTCCCAGATAGATCTTGTTGTTGGAGGGTCGCCAGACTTTGCCCTCATAAGCGCCGCCGCCTTGCGGGGCCATGTCGATCACCAGGGTTTTGCCCTGATTGGGTGACGTAAAGGCCGCGCCGTCTTTGAACGATTTTTCGATCGTGCCGCAGATCGCGGGCCCACAGGGTTTCATGGCCACATGGGCATAGGCCCCATCGTCCGCCTCGGTCTGCCAGGTGCCCAAAATCGGATCTGCTGATGCCAGACCGCCCCAGACCACACAGCTGGCCACGCCAAACGCGCGCAACATGAGTTTCATATCTTATCCTCCCTAGATACCCCCCCACCCTGTCTGCGCCCGCCCCATTGGGGCAAGCATGACTACGGGTCACGTTGCATTCCGGTGCTGGCTTGTGCAAAAGACCGCTAACGGAATTTCTGCACAAGGCGCGCTGCCATGATCCTTTACCCCGCAATCGACCTCAAAGACGGCCAGGCCGTGCGCCTGCTGCATGGCGATATGGACAAGACCACCGTGTTCAACGACAACCCTGCGTCCCAGGCGCTGGAGTTTGTGAATGCCGGTTGCGAATGGCTGCATCTGGTGGATCTGAACGGCGCATTTGCGGGGGAGCCTGTGAACGCCGCCCCGGTCGAAGAGATCCTGAAACAGACCAAAGTGCCCGCGCAGCTGGGCGGCGGCATCCGCGATATGAAGACCATCGAAAACTGGATCGACAAGGGTTTGGCCCGCGTCATCCTGGGCACGGTTGCGGTGGAAAATCCTGATCTGGTGCGCGAAGCCGCGCGCGCCTTTCCGGGCAAAGTGGCTGTGGGCATTGACGCGCGCAACGGCAAAGTCGCAACCAAAGGCTGGGCTGAAGAGACCGATGTGATGGTCACCGATCTCGCCAAATCGTTTGAAGACGCAGGGGTGGCCGCGATCATCTATACCGACATCATGCGCGACGGCGCGATGAAAGGCCCGAATGTGCAGGCGACAGCAGACCTTGCCAATGCGGTATCCATCCCGGTGATTGCCTCGGGCGGGGTTTCGTCGCTGGATGACCTGCGGGCGTTGAAATCCTGTGGTGCCCACCTGAACGGCGCGATCTCTGGCCGCGCACTTTATGATGGTGCGATTGACCTGGCCGAAGCACTGGCGGTGCTGAAGGCCTGATCGTGGGCCAGTGTCCCCCAAAGAGCGGGCGGCGCGTTTTGTACCGCCTGTTTGTCGTTTTGACCCTTGCTCCCATTGGTGTTTGGCTCCTGACTGTGGTCGGGGTAATTATTCTGGGAGCCGGGTTTAACTGCACCATCCACGAAGGCTTTGCCAATCCATGTATGGTTCTGGGCCGCGACATCGGTGAAACGGCTTATGGGCTTGGTGTCTTTGCGGCGTGGGGGCCGCTATTTGTGCTGCCCATATCCCTGGGCATGGCAATCTTGTGGGGCGCTTTTACTTTGGTTGCCCGCCTGTGGGCGCGCAACCGGTGACGATCCAACAGGGATCACTTGCTTGCGGCTTTGGCCGTCAGCTTGCCCAGAGCCCCAGCCATTTTCGCCAGATACTCAGCCTCGGTGGTGATACCGTCAAGCTTGCTCAAAGTGGCTGCGGGTGCCTCATAGGAGAGCCAGACATCGCCCGCATCATCGGCGTAGACCAGAACCTTGAGCGGCAAGAACAGCCCCGCTAGCGCATCATCCTGCATCGCAGGCGTACCAAGTTTAGGGTTGCCGAAAATCAGCAGCTCGGACGGGGCAAGTTCCAGCCCAACTTTTTCCGCGCCACCGGCATGATCGACCCGCGCAAAGACGGTTGCACCCGCACCGTTTACGGCAGCTTCCAGCGCGTCCATCGTGGTGGGGACATCATGCGCCGATTTCACGCGCTCAATCTCTCCGGCTTGAACCAATGCTGGCATCACAATCGCTCCCACAACAGCAGCTCCAAATTTGTTCATCTCAATCTCCCAATCTACACCGCAGTCAAAACGCACTGCGCACTGGCGTTTTAGAGCCGAACATCCTAGAAGCATTGCGAAAAGGCACAGGATCACGAAAATATGCTCAAGACCCGGATCATCCCCTGTTTGGACGTGGCCGATGGCCGTGTGGTCAAAGGTGTGAACTTTGTTGGCCTGCGCGATGCAGGTGACCCGGTGGAAAGCGCTAAGGCTTATGATGCAGCGGGCGCGGATGAGATCTGTTTTCTGGATATCCATGCGACGCATGAAAACCGCGGCACTATGTTTGATGTGGTCCGGCGGACGGCGGAACAGTGCTTTGTGCCGCTGACAGTTGGCGGCGGTGTGCGGACAAAAGACGATGTGCGCGCGTTGTTGCTGGCAGGGGCTGACAAGGTTTCGTTCAACTCAGCCGCCGTAGCAAACCCGGATGTGATAGCCGAAAGCGCCGATCAATTTGGCAGCCAATGCATTGTCTGCGCCATTGATGCCAAGACGGTTGCGCCCGGCAAATGGGAAATCTTTACCCACGGCGGCCGCAAAGAAACCGGGATTGATGCCGTTGAGTTTGCCAAATTGGTAGCATCCAAAGGGGCCGGAGAAATCCTGCTGACCTCGATGGATCGCGACGGCACCAAGTCGGGCTTTAACCTCCCCCTGACGCGCGCGATTTCAGATGCGGTTAATATCCCTGTGATCGCCTCGGGCGGGGTCGGCAATCTGGATCACCTGGTGGAAGGCGTCACCCAGGGCGGTGCATCGGCTGTTTTAGCTGCGTCCATCTTCCACTTTGGCGAATACACCATCCAGGAAGCCAAAGAGCACATGCAGGCCGCTGGCATCCCCATGCGCCTGACCTGAGGAGACGTTGATGACCCTGCTCCATGATCTGGAAGCCACCATTCTGTCACGCAAATCCGCGGATCCTGACAGCAGCTGGACCGCGAAACTGATGGCCAAAGGCCCCGAAAAATGCGCCGAAAAATTTGGTGAGGAAGCCATTGAGGCAATCATCGAAGCGGTGAAAGACGACAAGCACAAGCTCGCCTCAGAAGGCGCGGATGTGCTTTATCATTTTCTTGTTATGCTGGCCGCTCGCGATGTGGCGCTGGACGATGTGCTCAAGGTGCTGGCCGAGCGTCAGGGTCTAAGCGGCATTGCGGAAAAAGCAGCCCGCCCCACAGCCTAGGCGCGCCTAGACAGCCATCAGGCGCGGATACTCGATCTTGGGGCATCGATCCTGGATCACGGTCACGCCACGGGCCTCAGCCAGCGCTGTGGCGTCTGCATGGGTGATCCCGAGCTGCATCCAGATCGTCTTGAGGTTTGGAAAAGCCTCCAGCGCGTCTGCAACGATCTGCGGCACAGCCTCAACCTTGCGAAAAATGTCGATCATATCCACCGGTTCGGCGATGTCGCTGAGCTGAGCCCGGACCGTTTGGCCAAACAAGGTCTGCCCTTCCAGACCGGGATTCACTGGAATCACCTTATGCCCCATCTCTGTTAGAAATTGGCCGACGTAATGCGCAGGACGTTCCGGTTTTGCCGAGGCACCGACCAAGGCGATGGTCCTGGCTGTCTCCAGCGCGTGGCGGATGGTCTGGTCGTCGTCAGAGGCCATATCAATTGTCCAAATCAAATGCGGGCTTTACCGGGGCAGACCACCAATAAAAATGCGCCCAGTCAATACTGGGCGCTGAGTACGGAACGAGGGACAGTGAAAAGATCTGCGGTGGTTCCACTCCGCAGTCCTGCCATACTAGATGGGTCGCATTTCAAAAAGTTAAAGGCCCACTCTCAAAATCGTGAGCAATGCAATCAGTGAGTTAGAGGACCCGCGCAACGCAACCTAGTCACGCAAGATCTCGGGCCAGTTTTCCTGCGCAGCACTCAACCGTTCCTGACGCGCCCCATTCCAGCGCACCTGAACCTCGGGGCTGTGCAGCATAAACAGCGCTCCATCGCGAATTTCAAACGCGTGTGGATCGCCAGACACCAGCTTGCCCACCGAAACCCCATAGGCGCAATACCCGCCAAATTGCGGCGCATAGGCGCGCGGATTGGCTTCAAAGATCGCTTGATGTTCCGCAGAGGAAAACAGCCACGTCACCCCTTTCCACATCACCGCATAGGTGGTCTGGCCCTGCAGCGGCTCGTCGTGGCGAAAGAAGGAGACCGGATCATAACCGCCGATCGCATATCCAAGATCCTGATAATAGATCGTATGCGCCAATGACCGACGCTCAGCCAAAGCTGCAACCGGCGCCAAGGCCAGTGTCAATCCAATCAGAGAAGCCGAAACAAGCTGCATAACAAGTGGTTACCTAAAGGGCGGGGATCGCCGGATTTTGGATTCGATTCAGGTCTCCAAAAAAGACATATCTGCTGCAGCGATCAAGGCAGGTCGCGAATATGTGATAGAAAAACACTATTGAGAGTACAAACACACCGAGTTGAAGCCCGCTCAACTCGGTGTGTTGCCCGAAGAATGAACAATTCGCACCACGAACCGTTATTTTCCTGCCCCGCGCAACGACGCATAGAGCGCGATCGCCGCAGCGTTTGAAACATTTAACGACCCAAACCCGCCTGCAGCGTCGATCTTCACCAGTTTGTCGACGGTTTCCTTGGTTTTCTGGCGTAAGCCCGGACCTTCTGCTCCCAAAACCAGTGCAACCGGATCGCCTGTACGCCCTTCCAATGCCTCTTCGATGGTCTCTTCGGCCTCACCGTCGAGCCCGAGAACCAGAAATCCCATCGACTGGAGCTCGGTGATTGTGTCGGCCAGGTTGCGCATCCGCAGATAAGGCTGACGCTCTAGCGCGCCGCTGGCGGTTTTGGCCAAGGCTCCGGTTTCCGGGGCCGAGTGATGGCGGGTGCCAATCACGGCGCTTGCGCCCAAGACTTCAGCAGAACGCAGGATCGCCCCAACATTGTGTGGATCTGTCACCCGATCCAACAGAAGGACACGCGGCACCTCTGCACCAATGCAGTTATCCGCCAATCCGCCCCAGGCCAGTGGCTTGACCTCAAGCACAGCGCCCTGGTGGACTGAGTTCGGATCAATTGGCGCTTTGAATTTGCGGGGATCCACCAGTTCCGGCTCGATACCGCTTTCGGCGATGGCATCGGCCAGCTTGTCGCGCGCATTCATCGTCACCATCAGGCGCAGTTTCTCTCGCTTTGGGTTCAGCAGCGCATCACGCACAGCATGCAACCCAAACAGCCACACAGTCTCCGCCGCAGCGGCTCGCTTGGCCTGTTCTTTTTCGACGACCCACTTGGGTTTCTTTGACATTTTCCGCTCCGGACAAAATTTTTCGGGTCATCGCAAAAATCTTGTGATTTTCGTGTTGACGCCAGCAGGTGGCGGTATTAATCACGCCTCCACGTCAGGTGCAACACAGACCTGACAGTGGGCGACAGGCCGCAAGGTGTGGCAGGGGACTGTAACTCCCTCGCGGAGACGCACGCCTGGTTCGATTCCAGGGTCGCCCACCATTTTCACTCTTTTGAAAAATAATTCAAAGGTGAAAATGGTGGTCATGTTTTACCATAAAAAATACATCCCAGGTTTATCCACAGGATTGCGCGAACATCGCACTGCGGCCAAGATATTGATTTAAAATCAGAATTTTCCGCCACCTGCGCGATCTACGCAGGCTCCAAACAGTTTTGCACCCAGGCCACCAGCCCATCCACATCTTGAGGCGCAGCTTCAGCGATCCCACCGCTGAATTCATGGAAGGCCTCGACGTTTACGCCGTTCACCCCTGAAATCACCGGGATCCCGCGCTCCAAGGCCTCAGCAAAAACGACACGCATGCCGCGTCCGTCGGCCTCATGTTTGCCAAATTTATTTACCAGCAAAATCTGCGGCGCTGGTGTCTGATTGAGGCGCTCTTGGACCAGGGCGACCGCGCGCTCCAGCGCTTCGGGGTTCAGGCGGCATCCACGTGATTCCTTGCCCAAGGATTGCGAAATGCGGATTGTCTCTCCGTCCGGCAGAACCTTCACATCCATGTCGCAGAGTTCGGTGTCGCAGGTTTCCTGATTGGTTTGAACGATCCCTGCGGTTTCAATGCCCAATTCCGCAAGACGCTCAGCCAATGCGCTCAGCAGCCGGTCGGTTGCGCCACGTTCCGCGTTCATCACATAGGCCAAATGCATTATCAGCTTCCTTGTCTCGTCCAATCCTGCGTCGCGCTCACCAAAGCTAGCAACTCAATCGAAGAGTCGCCAGAGGGCGCGACAATGCGCGCAGGCATGCGTGGGCTTATTGCTTCTGTGCGATCATCCAGACAGCATCATAGGTCAGCGGCAACTGTCCCGCCGCACCGAATGTGTCGCGATACTGGTCTTCAAAGGCCCTCAGGTGGGCGCGTGTCCAATGCTGGCCCGAACGCGCGTTAACACCAGTTCCGCGCAGGTGACGCAGCACCGCGCGGGCATCGGGAAATTGAAGCGTTATCGGCGCCTGCTCTGCCGACATCGCAACAAGACCTTGCGGCAGCCAATCCTGCAATTCATCAAGATCACTGTAATTCGGAGCGGCTGAGACAGAGCCAAGCGCGATCAGCTCCTGAAAATGCGCTGTGCCAAAAGTCGACAGCGCCAGCCAACCGCCCGGACGCAGATGGTCACACAGACGACGCAGCACGTGCGGCCCATCCTCCACCCACTGCAGGGTCGACCCCGAACAGATCAGATCCAGTTGATCTGGCAGGTCCAACTGCTCAATGGCCCCGGACGCAAAGGTCACCTGTGCGCCATTTCCTTCGGCCATGGGGCAAGCGATGGCTTCTGCATCGGGTACGAGATCATTTAACAGCAACCGCTCTATGTCCAGAGATGCGGTCAGAGCTTCGGTCACATGACCGGTGCCACAGCCGAACTCAAAGGCGTGCGGCACCGTGTGGGTGCCCCGTGCTTCCAGCAGGCGGGCCACCAGTTCCTGAGCGATCTGTTTCTGGGCGACCGCTGCGCCGTGATAGGTCGCAAGCCCGCGACCAAAGGACTGTTGGACCTGACTGCGATTGCTGAGGCTGCGCGGATGATCCTTCATACCCAAAACGCCTCCCAGCTGGTGAAATGGCCAAACGGCGCATGGGGGCCATCAAAGGTCTTGAGATCGCGATCCGCCCACGCCGCCTCCATCGCCGCAAGCGCAAAGATTTGATCCTGCTCGGCTGCCCAGACCCGATCGAAACCCGGATCTGGAGCTGGACCGCGGGCTTCGACAGCAATCAGCTCATCCCGTCGCGCGTCAAGGTCGATGTGGGCTTCAGGCAAACTGCGGCCAAACACACGGTGTTGAAACTGTTGGTAGCTCTCCTGCGTGAGGCCCTGAACCGTGCGCGCGTAAACGCGTGGCGCAATGCCCAGCCGACGGTCCACTGGCGACAGGCTGCCACACAGGGCGACCTTGTGCCGGAAGACATCTGGACGACCTGCATTCCAGTGCCCAAAGGCCGCGACACCAAAAGACCAGGCCACCAGATCAACAGCCCCATAGCCATCCAACGCGGGCAACTCAGCCTCCACGCAGCGGTAGTCGTCGACAAAAAAAACGTCCCGGTCCGCTGGCAATGCCGCAAAGGGCGCAGGGCCAACGGCCCAGCCACCAAAAACCAACACGGCCTCAGACTTGGCGTTATGATGCAGCCAGCGCCCGTTCATGCGTCACAGCTCCCGCGCCAGACGCAACATGCCGACACAAATCCGGCTCAGCTCGTCTGGGGAGGTCACAAAGGGCGGCATGGTATAGATGTTCTTGCCAAAGGGGCGCAGGAAAACGCCCATCTCTTTGACACGGGCATGGGCCGCATCTGCACTGACCTGATGCCGCATCTCAATCACCCCAATCGCACCTAGGACACGCACATCAGCCACATTTGGCAGATCGCGCGCCGGGGCCAGCTCTTGTTCCATCTGGGTGGCAATCTCAGCCACGCGGGACCGCCAGTCCTGGCCCGTCAGAACGTCCAGCGCGGCTTTGGCTGCGACACAGGCCAAAGGGTTCGCCATATAGGTTGGCCCATGCATAAAGATGCCGGGATTGCCGCCACCAATCCCCGTTGCAACCCGGTCATTGGTCATCGTGCAGGCAAAGGAAATATGGCCGCCCGTCAGCCCCTTGCCCAGACAAATGATATCCGGCTCGACAGCGCAGAAATCCGTGGCAAAAAGCTGGCCCGTGCGGCCAAAGCCGGTGGCGATTTCATCAAAGATCAACAGAATGCCCAAATCATCACAGATCTGTCGGGCCTGGTTCAGATACTCAGGGTGGTAAAAATACATCCCCCCGGTGCCCTGCACCACCGGCTCAAGGATCAGCGCAGCGATCTTGTCACAGCCGTTTGTCAGGCAGCGCTCCAGCTCGGCCAGGCCGTTGGCCTCGGGGTCTTCTGGCCAGTCCTGAGCCAGGGTAACGGGCGGGCGGGACACAAAGTGCTGCACGCTGAGCGCGCCCTGGAACAGGTGGTGCATGCCGGTGTCCGGATCACAGACGCTCATCGCTTTCCAGGTATCGCCGTGATAACCCGAACGGATGGTGGCAAACTCGCTTCGGCCCGCTTGGCCCATGGCGTGCTGGTATTGCACCGCCATTTTCATCGCGACCTCCACCGAAACAGAGCCGCTGTCGCAATAGAAAATCCGCGAAAGGCTGTTTGGCGTGATCTCAAGCAGTTTAAGCCCAAGATCAATGGCCGGGTCATGGGTCAGCCCGCCAAACATCACATGCGGCAGGCGGTCCAACTGGTCATGCATCGCTTGGGTGATATGCGGGTGGCGGTGGCCGTGCATCATGCACCACCAGGACGACATGGCATCAATGACTTCTGTGCCATCATCCAATGTCAAATAGACGCCCTGGGCCTCTTTTACGACAAACGTCGGGCCGGGCTTGGTGACATTGGTATATGGGTGCCACAGATGGTGCTGGTCAAACGCCAGTGGGGGCAGCGGGTTGGTCATGGCATCTGCTCCAACGGTTGACGGATCCGGTCCAGATCCAGCGTAGAAGCCACCGTGGAGGCCAGCACATCAGAGGTGATCGTTTCCATGAAAGGCATTCGGCCCAAATGGGTCACAGCGCCAAAGTTGCAGATTGTCGCTTCAACCTCTGGATCCGGGTCGCCAACAAAGACAATGCCAACCACCGGAACCCGGGCTTCGCGCAAAGCGCGCAGGGACAGAAGGCTGTGATTGATCGTGCCCAAGGCAGTGCGTGCGCACAGAACCGTAGGCGCGCGCCAACGGGCAAAGAGGTCCAGATAGAGCATCTGACGATTGAGCGGCACCAACAGCCCACCCGCACCTTCCACCACAAACACCCCGTTGCCTTGGGGAAGAACGAGGCGTGTGGGGTCAATTTCAACCCCTTCAGCCTCGGCCGACAGATGCGGGGATGCCGGGCGCGTCAAACGGTAAGCTTCTGGCAGGACTGGTTGCCCGGTCAGGCGCGCCACAACCTCGGTGTCTGTTTCCTCTTCGAGACCGGATTGCACCGGTTTCCAATAGGTCGCACCCAGTGCCTGTGTCAGCCCTGCCGCGACGACGGTCTTGCCAATGCCGGTATCGGTGCCGGTGATAACCAATGATGTCATGGATGCACCTCGCGGAGTTGCGCGAGGTCTGAGAACATCGACGAGATGACCTCGGCGCTGGTGTTGAGAGTTATGGAGATCCGCAGACGGGCGGTGTTGCGTGGCACCGTTGGCGGGCGAATGCCGCGGATGTCATAACCGATTTCCTGCAGGGCTGCAGCCAGCGCCATGGTGGGTTTATCCGCGCCTATGACAACCGGTAAAATCTGGCTTTTGAAGCCAGAAAGGCCACAAAGCCGCGCGGCCTCCCGATGGGCATGGTCCAGCGTCGCGTCCGCGCGGCGTCGCAGGTCGCGGTTCTCTGCCACTTCCCGCAGCGCGGCACGCACAAGGGCTGCATTCAACGGCGAAGGTGCCGTGGCATAGATGAAGGCGCGCGCCTTGTTGATCAAGGTCTCAACCAAAACCCGTGCACCACAGATCAGTGCGCCCGAAACGCCCAGCGCCTTGCCACACGTGTGTAGCGACAGGACATTGGGGTGATGGGCCACGGCGTGCGCCAAACCGCGCCCGCCTGCGCCCATGACACCGGTGGAATGCGCCTCATCCACAACCAGAATGGCGTCATTCTCTTGGGCCAGCTGAAACAGATCCGCAATCGGAGCCTTGTCGCCATCCATGGAATAGACCGCCTCCACTGCGATCCAAACACGCCCCGAACCACCTTCGGCCCGCCAATCCCGGATCGCATTTGCCGCGGCCTGCACATCGCTGTGGGCAAAGGCGCGGGCCTCAGCCCGGCCCAACCGCATCCCATCATGGGTGCTGGCGTGGATCAGCGCGTCATAAAGCACCAGATCCCCCTGCTGTGGCAGGCTGGAAAAAATCGCCAGATTGGCATTAAATCCGCCACCCATAAAAAGCGCCGCCTCAGTTCCAAAAAACGCTGCTGCGTCCTCTTCCAGGCAGGCGTGTTCATGGGCATTTCCGCGCAGAAGGCGCGCGCCCCCTGCCCCGACCGGAACACCCCGCGCAATCGCATCCGCCGCGGCGGCGCGCAGCACATCGCTGTCCGCCAACCCCAGGTAATCGTTGGACGCAAAATCATGGCCTGCGCGCGGCAAAAGCTGGCGATACCGCCCGCGTTCCTTTAAACGATCCAACGCCTGACTGTGCCGCGCGAAGAGATCCGCCATCAGCGGCTGCCGTCGCAGCCCGCTGCCATTGCGGTGATGCCCAGTCGGTTAAACAACGCTTTGTCGTTGTCTTCTTCGGGGTTATCCGCTGTCAGCAGCGTATCCCCGACAAAGATCGAATTGGCCCCGGCAAAGAAACACATGGCCTGCATTTCATCCGTCATTTCGGTTCGGCCAGCAGACAGGCGCACATGGGATTTCGGCATCAGGATCCGCGCCAAGGCGATGGTGCGCACAAATTCAATGGGGTCCAGTTTTTCGACATCCGCCAGCGGCGTATCTGCAATTGGGATCAACTGGTTGACCGGCACAGAATCCGGATGTTCATCCAAAGTAGCAAGAGCCAACAGCATATCGATGCGGTCCATCTGCTGCTCGCCCATGCCAACGATCCCGCCAGCACAGACTTTGATCCCGGCCTCTCGCACGCGGTTCAGCGTCTCGATCCGATCCGCAAACGTGCGGGTGGTGATGATCTCTTTGTAGTAACGCTCAGAGGTGTCGATATTGTGGTTGTAATAATCCAGACCTGCGTCACGCAGACGGAAGACCTGATCTTCCTCAAGCATGCCGAGGGTCATGCAGGTTTCCATGCCCAGATCTTTGACGCCGTTGATCATCGCCTCAAGCGCATCCATGTCGCGGTCCTTGGGCGAACGCCATGCTGCGCCCATACAGTACCGGGTGGCACCGGCTTCCTTGGCCTTTTTGGCCTCGGATATCACGCGCTCGACTTCGATCAGCTTCGCAGCTGAGAGCTTGGCTCCGTTGCGCGCGGATTGAGAGCAATAGGCACAGTCTTCCGGGCAGCCACCGGTTTTAATCGACAACAGTTTGGACATTTGAACCTGGTTGGGGTCAAAATGTTCACGATGCACGGTCTGAGCCCGGAACAGCAGATCCATAAAGGGCTGGTTGTAGATCTTCTCGGCTTCCTCACGCGTCCAGTTGGTGCGAATAGGGGCTGCATCCAGCATTTGGATCTCCTGCGGCTACTTTATCTATAAAAACTCACCGCATCCGCGGCGCGCTTCCAGTTTTATAGATAAAAACACAGATACGGATCAAGCATCCTTTTTCTGCGAGCGCAAACAGGCTGAAACCGAACAGACTGAAACCACTGAAGCGGTCGACATTGTTTGATGCCGACCGCAGAATTTACAGCACAATGTTAGAACAGGTAGTCTTCCTGCCCTTGAATGGAGATCAAGCCATTCTGCACCTCAATATCATTGGCATCCAGCGCATAATCCTGGAACCGGATCTGGCTTTCATAGGCGGTGCCCGTCCCCACCGTCAGAACAGAATCCGCGCCGTCCTGTGACAGATCCACGCCGACAGAGATCAAATCGACCAGGTAAATGGAGACCTGATCACCCGCCTCAAAATCGCCGATCACGTCAGACCCAAAACCGATTTCGTGCCCGCCAGACCCAAAGATTTCAAAGTCAAAGAAATCAGCGCCGGCGTCGCCCTGAAGATAATCGTCGCCAAGTCCGCCGGACAACACATCCGTGCCATTTCCCCCAAAGAGCTCATCGTCGCCCTGATCGCCATACAGGAAATCCGCGCTGCTGCTGCCATAAACGGTGTCATCTCCCGCTGCAGCGGTGACGACAAATCCATTCGCGGCAGTGCTGAGGAGGACGTCGTTTGACACGATGCCGCTTTGATGCCCTTGGAAAGAGAACTCAAAATCAAATGCGCCACCGACCGGCAACTGGTACGGGTCAACAAAATAGTTCTCCAAGGTGACGGAGCTTTCCAACGCCGTGCCTTCGGAGAAGGTGAGAATCGTGTCCGTGCCGGTAAAGCTGGCCGAAACCGTGACCGGTTCGACGCCATAGTTGAACACGGTCAACAGATCTTCGCCATCGAAATCCGTCACAGTATCGTGGCCAAAGCCCCAGCCGCGCGCGCCATAGTCATCCTGACCTTGGACAAATTCAAAACGGTCATCGCCGCCACGACCGCTCAGCACGTCATTGCCCTGACCACCATCCAGGAAGTCGCGCGCATGGCCACCGACCAGTTGATCATTGCCAGCCTCGCCAAACAACCGGTCATTGCCCGCGTTTGAGCCCAACAATGTGTCATTGCCCGCACCGCCAAACAGATAGTCCAGCCCGTTGTTCGCGATCAGCTCGTCATTACCGGCATAGCCAAACAGGCTCTCATTGCTGAGTGTGCCGATGATAATGTCATCTGACACCACGCCGTCCGCAAAGCTTGTGAGATTAAACTCCGCCCCCGGAAAAATAGCACCGGTGATGGCTCCACTGTCGACCAGGTAGTTTTCCAGTGTGAACGTGCTTTCAGCATCTGTGCCCTGTGCAAAGGTCAGATAAGAATTGGTGCCATCAAAGCTGAGATCGATTGTGACCGGCGCGCTGCCGTAATTCAAAACACTGAGATTGTTATCATCCGCACCAAAGTCCGCGACGGTATCATTACCAAAACCGTATCCGTCGCCAAGTTCACCGGCAAACGTATCACGGCCTTCTCCGCCAACCAGAACGTCATCGTTAGCGCCGTAGCCACCGGACAAATAATCATTGGCACCCAGACCAAAGATCGTGTCATTCCCCGCGCCGCCAACGAGGAAGTCCCCACCGCTGCCGCCAGAGATTACTGGCTCGACATCAGATTTTAAAACACTAATTTCATTAAACAAATCTGTTACACTTTGATTTTCGGTAGACATAGCATCCCTCCTAAAAAGTGAGGTTAGAAAGACGCCCAAATTCTTAACAAACTATTAAAACGGAATGCAAAAACCAGACAAATCTGCGAAAATTTCAACCTCACGAATATGTTATGAAAGGCATGTCACAGGCCAGAAAACCCACCCACAGAAAGCTTTTCTCTCCCGCTTCAGATTTCAAAATATCAACGATATGAAGACTCAAGCAAACTCCTGTTACGAACTGTATGGGGTCCCAAAATTCGCGCCCCTCAACACCGGATGAGCCGTCGCGCGTGTTTTTTCATGGCGAAAACCAGACCCATATGTTTAGGAACAAAACTGCGCATTTACGCTGTGCGTCCAAGATCGAAGGGGGTTCGCCCATGTCATCAGCTGAAACCAAAACACTGATAACCTCCAGCCATTGGGGCGCGATGGAAGTGGATGTACGGGATGGGCAGATCGTCGCCGCGCGCCCTTTTGCGGGGGATGCAAACCCGCCGGGTATCGCGAATATTCTACCAGAAGCCGTGCACCATTCGTCACGCGTCGCACGGCCGTCAATTCGACGCGCGTGGCTTGAACGCCGCGATCGATCTGGGCGCGGAGATGGTGATTATGTTGAGCTGCCCTGGGACGAGGCGCTGGACATCACCGCCACGGAAATCGCCCGCATTCGCGACACACATGGGAATGAGGCAATCTTTGGCGGCTCCTATGGCTGGTCTTCCGCTGGACGGTTTCACCACGCGCAAAGTCAGGTCCATCGGTTTTTGAACGCCATCGGCGGCTATGTGAAATCCTTTGGCAGTTATTCCACCGGCTGCGCACAATCAATTATGCCGCATGTGTTTGGCATCTCATTTCTAAAGTACACATACGAGTCGCAGGACAGCTGGCAAACGATCCACGACAACACGGATACGCTGGTGATGTTTGGCGGGATCAACCCCAAGAACAGCCAGGTGTCGATGGGCGGGATCACTGAACATGTGACCAAGGATTGGTTTGACCGTTTCGCGGCCAAGGGGATGACCCGGATCAATATCGGCCCGCAGCGCAGTGACGCACCAAAGGGTTGTGATTGGATACCCTGCCGCCCCGGATCTGACACGGCTTTGATGCTGGCGCTGGCCTATGTGCTGGAAGAGGAAGGGCGCACGGATTACGGCTTTCTGAACCGCTACACCGTTGGATTTGACCGGTTCCGCCCCTATTTGATCGGGGACAGCGACGGCCAGCCCAAGACGCCGGAGTGGGCCGAACAGCACTGCGGCGTACCGGCCGAGGACATCCGCGCCCTGGCGCAGCGCATGTCTGAAACCCGCACGTTGATCACCGTAGCCTGGTCCCTGCAACGGGGAGAACATGGCGAGCAGCCATATTGGATGAGCGCGGTTCTGGCAGCGATGCTGGGGCAAATCGGTCTGCCGGGGGGCGGGGTCGGATATGGTTACGGTGCTATTGGGTCCATTGGGAAAGCGATGAACGGGCCACGCGGCGCGTCCCTGCCCCAAGGGGAGAATGCGGTAAAGACCACGATACCGGTCGCACGGGTCGCGGATATGTTGCTGCAGCCTGGCGAACCTTATGACTTTAACGGAACCCGCGCGCCCTACCCCGATATTCGCCTGGTCTATTGGGCGGGCGGCAACCCGTTTCACCATCATCAGGACCTGAACCGTCTGCATCGCGCCTGGCAGCAGCCCGAAACCGTGATCGTGAACGAACCCTGGTGGACCGCAACGGCCCAGCGCGCAGATATCGTGTTTCCTGCAACCACCCCTTATGAGCGCGAAGACATCGGCCGCAGCGATCTGGATGACTATCTGTTCTTTATGCCGCAGCTTATCCCGCCCGTCGGCGAGGCACGCGATGATTATGAGATCTTCAGCGGGCTGGCCCGGCGTTTGGGTGTCGAAGATAGCTTTACCGAAGGGCGCAGCAGCCACGCATGGCTGACCCACCTTTATGCGGATCTGGAAACCAGCGCGCAGTCTTTGGGGGTCGAGCTGCCCGAGTTTGAGACCTTGAAGTCGCGCAACTGGGTGAAACTGCCGATCGCCGAAACGACGCCGCGCCCGTCCTTTCTGTCGCGGTTTCGCAATGACCCGGATGGCGCACCACTGGCAACCCCCTCTGGCCGGATCGAGATCTTTTCAGAGACGATTGATACCTTTGACTATGACGACTGCCCAGGCCACCCGATTTGGTTGCCGCCGTCGGAATGGCCAGGCAGCGCGACGGCTGAAACACCGTTGCACATGGTCTCTCCGCAGCCAGGCGACAAGCTGCACAGCCAGTTGGAGGCGGCCTTGGCCGACAAAACCGGGGCGCGGCCTGAAACACTGGTGATACACCCGGACGATGCCGTTGAACGCGGGCTGTCAGCGGGGGATCTGGTAAAAGTCTTCAACAGCCGGGGCGCATGTCGGGCCCGCGTTGCTGTCAGCGCGGACATTACTCTGGGCGTTGTTGCCTTGCCGACGGGCGCCTGGTTTGGAAAACCGGGTGAGGCAATCGACCCACATGGAAACCCAAACGTGCTGACCAAAGACATCGGAACCTCGCGGCTGGGTCAGGGATGTTCGGCCCATACCGCGCTGGTTGAGGTCGAAAAAATAGGCTGACCCCGTAAGGTCAGCCCGCATTTTGTGGATCGTTTTATGCCACGTTGCGCTGCTTACCCAGCGGCGCGTTGTTGGAAAAGAACCCCACAAGATCTGACAGACGTTCAGCCTGCTGTCCCAGCTTTTCCAGTTCTGTTGCAGATTGGCGGGCCATGTCAGAGTTTCGGCTGGTCTCTTCATCGAGACCCGAAATCGCCTGCGTGATCTCGCGAATGCTATGCGATTGCTGCTGCGCGGCCGCCGAAATCTCGCTGATCTTGCTGGAAGCCTGCGCCACCTGATCTTCGATCTGGATCAAGGCGCTGCCGGTTGCTTCGACGCTGTCCACGCCTTCGCGCACGTCACGAATGCTCTCATCCACCAATTTCTTGATCTCGTTCGAAGAGTCCGCAACCTTTTGGGCCAGCAACCGCACTTCTGAGGCGACCACCGCAAACCCGCGGCCAGATTCCCCTGCGCGGGCGGCTTCGACCCCGGCATTGAGCGCAAGAAGATTGGTTTGGAACGCAATATCCTCCACCAGAACCGTAATATCCGCGATCCGCTGCGCACCATCCGAGACCTTGCGAATGGCTGAAACTGCAACAGATGCGACTTCACCCCCTTTATTGGCGGCGGTGCTGGCTTCGCGGGACAGCTGGTCGGCAGAGGTTGCATAATCGGCGCTGGAATTGATCGTCTCGGCCATCTCCTGCATGTTCTGCGTGGTCATTTCCAGGGCACTGGCCTGTTGTTCCGTGCGGTACTGCAGATCGGTTGCACCAGCCTTCATCGGCCCCAGTGCAACATTCAGGTGATAGATCGTATCCCGGATCTCTTCGGTCAACTCTGTGAGCTTTTCACCGGTTGTATTTGCGTCGCGCTGCAATTCGGCAAAGACACCTTCGTAGTTGCCCTGAATACGCGCGGACAGCTGACCACCGGCAAAGGATTTCAGAACGCCCGAGGTTTCCGTTGTTGCTTCTTCGATTGCCTCCAGCAGACCGTTAAGACCCGTTGAGATCGCGCGCAGGTCTTCCTGCGGAGAACTCGTTCGCATGCGGACCGACAGATCGCCTTTGGCTGCGGCTGTGACGGTTGCGTTCAGGTTCTCTTGGAACGTCCAGAACTCCGCTTCCAGCTGTTCGGCAGCCTGTTTCATCTGGGCCACCTCATCCTTGGTCGTTTGTACCTCGGCGCCACCAGCCATTTTGCGCAGCGCTTGTGCCACAAGCACCGTGGGCTTTGAAATATTGCGCCCGACCCGCACCGCGTTGACAAAGGCCAGAAGGATCAACAACGCCGTCACTGCGGCCGCGATTTCCATCTGCCACATCATCTTTTGGTTTGCAGTTGCGATCCGAATCCGCGCATCCGCGATGCTTTGCACCAGCACCTGCTCGACCCCAGCTTCGGTCAGTTCGGTGCGCCGCTGCATCCGTTCAATTGTTGGGATCTCGGACGATTGCTCGATCCCCAGCAGAATGTTTGCGTCATTTTTCCACAAAGCTTCATTGATCTCGAGCTGCTCCAAGGCGGCAATCATCGCCTCGGTTTCCGCCTGCGCATGGATCTCGGCCGTGCGTTTCAGCAATCGCTCAGAGTTTTCAAGAAACTCTGCCTGCACTTTGTCCAAATCGGTCAATCTGGTCATATCCAGAACCGACCACAGCAACTCATCCGAGTGTTCAATTACATTCGACAATTCCTTGGCCATCGCAACGGATTGAAACGCGCTTTCCAGAATCTGTTCTTTGTGCTGCGAAGAGACATAAGCCACACCGCCAATTGAACCGGCCCCCAAAATTGCGGCGCAGGCCAAAACAGCGTTACCGGTGAGAATACGTGAAAGGATAGACATGGGTAACCTCAATTCGCCGGAAGAATAGGTGTAGGAAGCAGGGTCTGCCGTTCAGTTAAGCTGTTCATAAAGGCGATCAGATCTTCATATTCCTGATCTTCAAGCTCAACCTGACGCATCATCGGAGAACGTGATGGTCGATCCTCTCCTCCGCTCGCGTAATGGGCAATTACGGAGAAGAGATCCGGTATTTGCCCCGCATGCATATAAGGCGCCCGCAATGCAATGTTTCGCAGCCCCGGTGTTTTAAAGGCAAAACGCGCCATCTCATTTCCAGGATCCAGCGTAATACGCCCCTCATCTTCGGTCGCCAGCCCAATGTCATGGAACGCGTTATCGGTGAAGTTCCACCCCGTATGGCAATCCGCGCAGCCCGCTTTGCCGGTAAACAGCGCAAAACCTCGTTTGGCACTCTCTGAGATGGCGCTTTCATTGCCATCAACCCAATCATCAAACGGGGCCCAACCAGACACGACGGTGCGTTCATAAGTGGCAATCGCCGTCAGGATGGTCTCGCGTGTCATGCCTTCTTGCGGGAAAAGCTGTGCAAACCAATGCGCATACTCATCAACTTCGGACAGGCGCGACACAACCTGTTCAAAAGTCGCGTTCATTTCCACATCGGCTGTGATTGGTCCTGCGGCCTGTTCTTCCAGAGAATGCGCACGACCGTCCCAAAAGAAATGCGGCATCCAGGCCCCGTTCAAAACTGTCGGTGCGTGGCGCGGCAAAGAGGTGTTCATGCCTCCCACCGCCGTTTCGACCGGCGTTTCCCACCCAAAGGATGGGTTGTGGCAGCTTGCGCAGCTCATGTTCTGCGCACCGGACACGCGCGGATCAAAGAAGATCATTTTTCCCAAAGTCGCGATTTGCGGATGATATGGCGCATCTTCAGGAAATGGAATTGTTAGGGGGCGCACATAATCAGAACGGTCACCCGAAGATGCCGCAAATGCTGCCGACGAGAGGAAAAGGAGCAGGCCAGATATTTTCAATCGTTTCATCGTGAACTCGCAAATTCATCCGTTTACGCCGAGAAATTCCACAAAAGGCCTCACGATCAGTTAACGGGCAAAGATTTAAATGAAATATCCCCCCGAAAGCTCCTCCTTTTTTTCAATATTCAAGCACGATTTAAAAAATGTACTCAGAATTCACACAACCCTAAGAATTCACACAAGAAACACATTCCGATATCAATATTCCTTAAATGATATCCAACTGAGAAAACGTCACGCGAGAAGTGAGCCCCCTTCACCTTCTACGTGACGTTTATTAAAATGAAATTGCGCCCACCCTCTAAAGCAATGCCATCATCAATTCACCAGCACGTAAAAACATGCATTTAAAATGCCCCAATTTTGATCCCCCATATTACCCCCCAAAAAACCACTCCCAATTAATTGCAGGTGAAACCATATTAATATTCAGTTTTCGGAGTGCGTTTTAATTGCCATGGCCTTGCGCATGACCCTGTGAACAGGCTGCGTGTCTTGGCACGCACATACGACAGTAACCCTCAGTCCAGGCGAGCGAAATGTGCGGGAAAAGTAGGATATATGGTGATGTCCGCACCGCTCTAAGCCAAAGTTGGAACGATTGAGCACACGCGTCAAATGTAGTAACAGCTTCTAAAGGAAGAGAGTGAATTTTGGAGCCGAATCCGTGGCTCACCCTGGATGTGACGACTTGGCCAGTCTTGCCGAGTGACAGAGCATCTTGCAAAGCCGCCCACCGTGGTATACATCCGCATACAAACGCGCTTGTCGCTGACTCGCCAGACCTTTTTAGATTCAGTGGTCAAGCTTATCGAAACCCATATTCATCGAGGCAGTCATGAGCTTGTACACAGACTACTTAAATGAGATCGAAACGCGCAAAGAGCAGGGTTTGCACCCGAAGCCCATCGATGATGGCGCGCTGACCCAGGAAATCATCGCGCAGATCAAAGATGCTGACAACGCGCATCGCGAAGACTCCTTGCAGTTCTTCATCTATAACACCCTGCCCGGCACCACGAGCGCTGCGGGTGAAAAAGCCAAGTTCCTGAAAGAGATCATTCTGGGTGACGTAAGCGTCCCGGAAATTTCGGTAGATTTTGCTTTTGAACTGCTGTCCCACATGAAGGGTGGTCCGTCGGTTGAAGTCCTGCTGGACATCGCATTGGGCGACAACGCGGATTTGGCGGCACAAGCCGCCGACGTTCTGAAGACGCAGGTCTTCCTTTATGATGCTGACACCGACCGCATCAAAGCAGCCTTTGAAGCAGGCAATGCAGTCGCAAAAGACCTGTTGGAAAGCTATGCCAAAGCAGAGTTTTTCACCAAGCTGCCCGAGATCGACGAAGAAATCGAAGTTGTGACCTATATCGCCGCCGAAGGGGATATTTCCACTGACTTGCTGTCTCCGGGTAACCAAGCGCACTCTCGCGCGGACCGTGAGCTGCACGGCAAATGCATGATTTCCGAAACCGCGCAGCAAGAGATTGAAGCGCTGAAGATCAAACACCCCAATGCCCGCGTGATGCTGATCGCAGAAAAAGGCACCATGGGTGTGGGGTCCTCACGGATGTCTGGCGTGAACAACGTGGCCCTGTGGACCGGCAAGCAAGCATCGCCTTATGTTCCGTTTGTGAACTTTGCCCCAATCGTTGCAGGCACCAACGGCATTTCCCCGATCTTCTTGACCACCGTAGGTGTGACCGGCGGCATCGGCATCGACCTTAAAAACTGGGTCAAGAAAGTTGATGAGGACGGCACTCCGATCCTGAACAACGATGGCAACCCGATCCTGGAACAGAAATACTCTGTTGAGACCGGCACCATCCTGAAAATCAACACCAAAGAGAAGAAGCTCTATAACGAAGCGGGCGACGAAGAGCTGGTCAGCCTGGACTCTTCTTTCACTCCGCAAAAGCTGGAGTTCATGAAGGCAGGTGGGTCCTACGCCATCGTCTTTGGCAAAAAGCTGCAGACATTTGCAGCCGAAGCACTGGGTGTTGAACTGAAATCTGCCTTTGCACCGTCCAAAGAGATCCATGTGGATGGCCAAGGTCTGACTGCGGTAGAAAAAATCTTCAACCGCAACGCGGTTGGTGTGAAATCCGACAAGCCGCTGCACGCAGGCTCTGACGTTCGTGTCAAAGTCAATATCGTTGGCTCTCAGGACACCACCGGCCTGATGACCATGCAGGAACTGGAAGCCATGGCGGCTACCGTTGTGTCCCCGATTGTGGATGGTGCCTACCAGTCTGGCTGTCACACCGCGTCGGTTTGGGACCTGAAAGCACAGGCCAACACACCCCGCCTGATGAAGTTCATGAACGACTTTGGTTTGGTGACTGGTCGCGACCCCAAAGGCGTCTATCACTCCATGACCGACGTCATCCACAAGGTTCTGAACGACATCACCGTGGACGACCGTGCGATCATCATCGGTGGCGACAGCCACACCCGGATGTCAAAAGGCGTGGCCTTTGGTGCGGATTCCGGGACCGTTGCGCTGGCACTGGCAACAGGTGAAGCCTCGATGCCAATTCCTGAATCGGTCAAGGTGACCTTCAAAGGCAAAATGGCAGACCACATGGACTTCCGTGACGTTGTGCACGCAACCCAGGCGCAAATGTTGGAGCAGCACGGTGACAACGTCTTCCAGGGCCGCGTGATCGAAGTGCACATTGGCACCCTTATGGCGGACCAAGCCTTTACCTTCACCGACTGGACTGCCGAGATGAAGGCAAAAGCCTCCGTCTGTATCTCCAATGATGAAACGCTAATCGGCTCGCTGGAGCTAGCAAAGTCTCGCATCCAGATCATGATCGACAAAGGTATGGAGCATGAAAATGGCATGCTTGCTTCCCTGATCGCCATCGCGGACAAGCGCATCGCCGAAATCAAATCTGGCGAAGTGCCAGCCCTGACCCCGGATGAGAATGCAAAGTACTTTGCCGAAGTGGTCGTGGATCTGGACCAGATCGTCGAGCCGATGATCGCGGACCCCGATGTGAACAACGTGGATGTCTCCAAGCGTTACACCCACGACACCATCCGTCCGATCTCTTTCTACAAGGCTGAGAAGAAGGTCGACCTGGGCTTTGTGGGCTCCTGCATGGTACACAAGGGCGACATCAAGATCGTGGCCCAAATGCTGCGCAACCTCGAAAAAGCCGAGGGCTCGGTTGAGTTCAAAGCACCGCTGGTTGTCACCGCGCCGACCTACAACATCATCGACGAGCTAAAAGAAGAAGGCGACTGGGAAATTCTCCAGAAGTACTCTGGCTTTGAGTTCGACGATGCAGCGCCCAAGACAACCGCACGCACTGAGTATGAGAACATCCTCTACCTCGAGCGTCCGGGCTGTAACCTGTGTATGGGGAACCAGGAAAAAGCCGCCAAAGGCGACACTGTTCTGGCAACCTCAACCCGCCTGTTCCAGGGCCGCGTAGTGGCTGACCTGCCTGAGAAGAAAGGTGAATCCCTTCTTGGCTCGACCCCGGTTGTTGTTCTTTCAGCGATCCTTGGCCGCACGCCGACCTTGGAAGAGTACAAGGTGGCCGTTGAAGGCATAGACCTGACCAAATTTGCACCGCCCAAGCAGACCCCTGCGGGTGCAAAATCTCTGCACTTCTAAAGTTCAGAGACACTCAGACAAAAATGGCAGCGACGGGACACCGTGGCTGCCATTTTCTTTGCCCTGTTGCCAAACCATGCAGAGGGCGCAAAAGAAAAACCCACCGGTCGCAGTCGCAACCGATGGGTTTGAGGAACAGTGTGACCCAGCCCCCTGATCCGGGCCGTTCAGGTGTAGAATCCGTTCTTGTTTCTTTCTGTTGATTGGGTTGCGGTCAAGGCTTGCTGAGCGGAGCCCTTGCGGAGCTCAAGCGAGGCAGGCCGGGTGGCACGGTTGAGACTGGCGCAAACGGCTGGAGCCAGCCCGCCAAGTGAAGTGTGTGGTCGTTCAGTGTTGTAGTCGATCCTCCAGGTTTCAATTATCTTTCTGGCTTCGGCGAGATTGCCGAAGATATGTTCGTTCAGGCATTCGTCGCGCAGGCGGCCATTGAAGCTTTCGACAAACGCATTCTGCATGGGCTTTCCTGGCGCGATGTAGTGCCAACCAACGCCAGTGTCCTGGCACCATCGCAGCACAGCATGAGATGTCATTTCCGTTCCGTTGTCGCTGACGATCATGTCGGGCTGACCGCGTCGGCGGATCAGTTCATCCAGTTCTCGGGTCATGCGTGAACCCGACAGCGAGCGATCCACGACCGTAGCCAGTGCTTCTCGGGTGCAGTCATCCACGATGCACAGCACGCGGAACCGTTGGCCGTCTGCGAAGGCATCTGACACGAATTCCAACGACCAGCGCTGGTTTGCCCGTTCAGGCACCAGGATCGGCCTGCACGTGCCCAGAGCCCGCTTACGAGAACGCCTGCGCCGCACGGCCAGCCCTTCCTCGCGGTAGAGCCGGAACAGTTTCTTGTGGTTCACCTCAAAACCCTCTCTGGCCAACAGGATGCCCAAACGGCGATATCCGAACCGACGGCGCTCGTTCGCCAGTTCACGCAGTCGTTTGCGCAGGGCGTCATCGCCCTGATCCTGCATCTCATATTGAAAAACAGACCGATGCAGGCCCGCCAATTCGCACGCCCGACGCTCAGACAGGCCGTGCCGATCCATCACGTCCGACACGGCCCTGCGCTTCACATCAGGCGTCAGTAGTTTTTTGTCGCGAGGTCTTTCAAGGCCGCATTGTCCAGCATCGTATCTGCCAACATCCGCTTCAGACGATTGTTCTCGTCTTCCAGCGCTCTCAGTTTCTTCGCATCGGACACGTTCATGCCGCCAAATCTGGCTTTGTATTTGTAAAACGTTGCATCGCTGATGCCGTACTTCCGGCACAGCTCTTGGGCTTTCACACCGGCTTCGTATTCTTTGATCATCCCAATGATCTGTTCGTCTGAAAATCTGCGTTTCATAGTCCATCCTTTGCTTGGACGGATTACTAACACCTCAGTGGCCGGAATTCAGGGGGCTGGGTCAAAGCGTCTTCTATCGTTGCCGCAACCGATGGCAATCCGCGAACTATAGCACGGATACGATAGAGGCCCCATTTGTCCGCGGTCGCGGCTCGAATATCGTTTGATGACACGCAAAAAGTCTCAATGCCTTGCGGCAAGTTGTAGTTCCTTTCTCGATTGGAAAAATGTCCGCAACCCCGCCGCGAACCGAGAGCGAAGACGCTCTGCTCTATGATGGCTCAAGTATACACAATTTGCCGTAAAAAAGCCAGCTAACTGCGAAAAAGGGTCACCTTCTTGAGGATCGACCAACCTAGCTTCATGAGCCGCTTTCGGCAATCGTCCTCTGACAAACCGTGCTCCTGAATGTGTCGGGGTGGCTACAGCAAGCGCCTAACCGATGCTCGTCGAAAAACTACACCGTTGCCCACAGCATCCGGTGACAACCTTCGCTCGCTGTGGCATTAAGGGAAACAAGAGCAGAGTGAGCCGACCCACCTCCTAAATGAGGATTTCGCCGTAAAGGCAGAATGTTTTCCACAGTCTGCCAAGAAGAGCGACCGAGGGAACAATGCAGGAAAAAGACATTGAAAACGAGCTCATCCAAAAGCTTGTTGACCTAAAATACACATATCGGACCGATATTACCGACTTGGACGCGCTAGAAGCCAATTTCCGGCAAAAGTTTGAAGCGCTAAATCAAGTCAAGCTGACCGAAAGCGAATTTGAGCGCCTCTTGGAGCGAATTGTATCGCCGGACGTATTTGCTTGCGCAGATATCCTTCGTAACAGAACGTCATTTGAACGAGATGACGGAACACCGATGAATTTTGCTTTGGTTAACATAAAAGACTGGTGCAAGAACTCATTTGAAGCCGTCTCACAACTCAGGATCAACACGTCTTCTAGCCATCACGTCTATGACGTCGTTTTGCTGTTGAATGGTGTGCCCGTCGTGCAGGTCGAGCTTAAGAACCTGCAAGTATCGCCGTACAAAGCGATGCAACAAATCGTAGATTACAAGAACGACCGAGGGAACGGCTATGGAAACACGTTAATGTGTTTTCTGCAGATGTTCATTGTCAGCAACAAGTCAGAGACTTGGTACTTTTCAAACAATAACTCGCAACACTTCAATTTTGATGCTGACCAACGTTTTCTCCCAATCTACCAGCATGCGACCCGAGACAATGAAAAAGTAAATGAGCTTCACAAGTTTTCAGATTCATTCTTGGCCAAATGGACTCTTGCTGAGACGATAAGCCGATACATGGTTCTGGTCGCGAGCGAGAAGAAAATGCTCATGATGCGACCTTACCAAGTCTACGCCGTCAAATCCATTGTGGACTGCATCCGGCAAAGGTGTGGCAATGGTTACATCTGGCATACGACCGGCAGTGGGAAGACCCTTACTTCTTTTAAGGCGTCTATTCTATTGAAAGACAATCCCGTCGTGGACAAGTGCCTGTTTGTTGTCGACCGAAAGGACTTGGATCGACAAACCCGGGAAGAATTTAATAGGTTCCAAGAAGGTTGCGTGGAAAGCAATACCGACACGGGCACTCTGGTTCGCCGTCTGCTTTCGGACAACTACGCAGACAAGGTTATAGTTACGACCATCCAGAAGCTTGGGTTGGCCTTGGATGGAACCAACAAGAAAGATTACAAGTCTCGCTTGGAGCCACTCAAAGACAAACGTTTCGTCTTTATTTTCGATGAGTGCCATCGTTCTCAGTTCGGTGACAACCACAAAGCGATCAAAGAGTTCTTTCCAAACGCTCAGTTGTTTGGCTTCACGGGGACTCCAATCTTCGACAAGAACTCGAACTACCATCAGATCGAAGGAACGGAAGCCAGCTACAAGACGACGGAAAGCTTGTTTGACCAGTCGCTCCATGAGTACACAATCACACACGCGATTGAGGACAAGAATGTCCTACGCTTCCACGTCGACTACTTTAAACCAGACAGCAAAAACAAGGTGAAGCCCGGTGAAGCGTTGGCCAAACGGGCTGTCGTCGAGGCAATTCTTGAGAAGCATGATGCTGCGACGGCTGGGAGAAAGTTCAATGCAATTCTCGCCACGGCCAAGATCACTGACGCCATAGAGTATTTTGATCTCTTCAGCGAAATTCAGACTGAGAGATCACCAGACCCGGAATTTCGGCCTCTGAACGTGGCCTGCGTCTTCTCCCCTCCTGCAGAGGGCAACAAGGACGTTAAGCAAATCCAAGAAGACCTTCCTCAAGAGCAACTCGACAACAAGCAGGAGCCTGAGAAGAAAAAGAAAGCCCTGATCAAGATACTGGACAGCTACAACAAACAGTACGGGACCAATCACAAGATCAGCGAATTCGACTTGTACTACCAAGATGTACAGAAACGGATCAAAGATCAGCAATATCCCAACCACGACCTACCACACGCCGAAAAAATCGACATCACTATCGTTGTTGACATGCTGCTGACCGGTTTCGACAGCAAGTACCTAAATACCTTGTATGTGGACAAAAATCTGAAGTTCCACAACCTGATCCAAGCCTTCTCGCGAACTAACCGTGTTCTGAACGATAGCAAACCCTACGGGAACATAATCGACTTCCGTGGGCAGCAAGATCAGGTGCAAGAAGCGATCAAGCTGTTCTCCGGCGAGGGTGAGCAGGAAAGAGCGAGTGAGATTTGGCTTGTCGACGAGGCTCCGAATGTTATCGGCAAACTGGACGAAGCAAAGCGCCAGCTTGACGCCTTCATGAAGTCTCAAGGTTTGGAAGCAGCACCGAGCGAAGTTCCCAAACTCAAAGGGGACGCGGCGCGCAGCCAGTTCATCAACCTGTTCAAGAACGTTCAGAAGCTTAAGACGCAACTGGACCAATACACCGACCTCGACGAGGAGCAGAAGGCAACAATCTCTGACGTGATCCCCAAGGATGATCTGCAGGGCTACAAGGGCGTCTACATTGAGACAGCCAAACGCCTGCGAGACGTCCAGAACAAAGGTGGTGACGATATGCCACCAGAGGTCGAACAACTCGACTTCGAGTTCGTCCTCTTCGCATCGGAGATTATCGACTACGACTACATCATGAGCTTGGTCTCAGACTACACACGAACGTCACCGGAGAAGCGTGAAATGTCGCGTCAACGGTTGATCGGCTTAATCGCATCAGATGCGAAGTTTATGGGTGAGCGCGACGATATCGAAGCCTACATAAACAGCTTGGAAGTTGGAGTCGCATTGGAAGAGAATGAAATCCGGGACGGTTTCAAAGCCTTCAAGGCCGCCAAAAACTTTCGCGAGCTTAACAGTATCTCGCAGCAACATGGTCTCGCAATTGATGAACTGCAACAATTTGTAGACCGTATTATCCAGCGATACATTTTTGATGATGGAGAGCTAACAGAGCTACTAAGACCGCTGGGACTTGGGTGGAAGGAACGAACTAAGAGGAAACTCGCATTGATGAACGCACTCGGCCCCCTTTTGCGGGACATGGCAGGCGGCAGAGAAATCTCTGGCCTGGAGGTGTATGATGATGCCGGATGAGCTTTCTCCCAAACTGAGATTTCCAGAGTTTCGAAGCCACGCACCTTGGGAAGCTGAGCTTGGTGGCAAACTTTTCGACCAAATTTCCGACAAGAGCCACAATTCTGATTTGCCCGTACTTGCTATAACACAAGAACACGGGGCAATACCTCGCAAACTGATCGACTATCACGTCAGCGTAAGCACCAGCAGTCTCGCCGGTTATAAGGTTGTCAAGCCAGACGATTTCATCATTAGCCTTAGGTCCTTTCAAGGTGGCATCGAGGTTTCTCGCTATACTGGCATATGCAGCCCTGCATACGTCATCTTGAGAAGCTCTCATCCGAACGTCGTCGAATTCTTCGCGCACTTCTTCAAGAGCCCTGAGTTTATTCGCCTTTTGAATGTAAACGTCGAAGGATTGCGCGATGGAAAAATGATTAGCTATAAACAGTTTAGCGATATCCCAATCCCTCTTCCAAGCCGCGCAGAACAAAAGAAAGTTGCCGATTGTATCGAGGCAATAAAAGACGTGATTTCGGCAGAAAACCAAAAACTTATTGCATTGAAAGATCACAAGGCTGGACTGATGCAACGTTTATTCCCGCCGTTGGCTGAGGGTGCTATTTCATTAAATATTTCGGAATCTGCGACCTTTAAACACTGGATAGAGACCTCGATTGGGTCGCACATTCTAGAGGTTCAAGAGAAGTCGGAAATCCAAGATCAATATCCTGTGCTTACCTCTTCCCGAGGAGGTCTTGTGCGACAGGATGAGTACTTCGAAGAAAGTAGGCTATCAAAACGCAACAATATCGGCTTCAATATTTTACCCCCAGACTGCATCACATATAGAAGTCGGAGCGATGACGATTTCTACTTCTTCAATGAAAATACACTTGGAATTACGGGAATCGTAAGCCAGTACTACCCAGTGTTCAAAATAAGTGGTGGAAATACAAAGTTCTTTCTGTTCTTGCTTGAGCGCTATGCGAGATACATTGGGGTGCACGGTGTCGGAAACGCACAAAGGGTCCTGTCTTTAAATGCATTAAGAAGTGTGTCGTTGCCTATTCCGGATTCTGAAACTCAGGATTACGTGGCCGAGTGCCTGGTTTCGGCGGAGCGCCAAATTCAAGTTCAGTCTCGAAAGATCGACGATCTTGAGTGCCACAAGTTAGGCTTGGTTCAGCAATTGTTTCCTAGACAGGCGTTTTCATAGTCATGGTCGAGGGAGCAAAAATCTATCAACTGAACAGCATCAGAGATGTTGTGGTACGGATTTCTGATGATCTCAATAATCACGATTGCGTGCTCTTGTTTGCGCACAATGGGACTGGGAAAACGCGCCTTTCTATGGAGTTCAAAGAAGACGCCAAACGCAAACATGGTCGAAGCACGTTGTACTTTAACGCCTTTACTGAGGATCTGTTTTGGTGGGACAACGACCTAGATGAGGACGCGAACCGCTACCTTAGGATCAACTCTGATTCAGCTTTTTTTGAAGGCTTCAAAGAGCTGGCTTTGGAAGAAAAGATTTTTTCCTTCCTTGAGAAGTACGCTAATTTCGATTTCCGCATTGACTATGACGAATGGAAGGTCGTTTTCAGCAAAGATGAAAACGACAACATCAAGGTCTCTCGCGGCGAAGAGAATATCTTCGTTTGGTGTATGTTCTTGGCAATCTACGAATTGGCAATCGACGGGCACGCTTCCTACGATTGGGTAAAGAACGTCTATATTGATGATCCCGTTTCGTCCTTGGACGACAACAACGCAATAGCCGTTGCAGTTGACCTCGCTCAGTTGGTGGAGCGAGGCAAAGACAAAATCGGTGCAGTGGTTTCAACTCACCACACTCTGTTTCACAACGTATTCTGGAATGAGATCAAGAACCGAAAACTCAAGCGGAAGACGTACTTCTACCACCGGTCTCAAGACGCTACGACGTACACACTGAGATGGACTGACGATACCCCCTTCTTCAACCACGTCGCCCAGCTTGCCGAACTCAAACAAGCGGTCGCAACCGGCGATATCTACACCTATCACTTCAACGTCCTCCGAAGCATCATGGAGAAGACCGCCGTGTTCTTTGGGCAAGACAAATTCCAAACGTGTATTCAGGGCATAGAGAACGAAGCTCTCTACGAGCGGGCCGTTCAACTCATGAGCCACGGTAGATACTCAATTTACGACCCTCGGCAGATGGGCGAAGACAACAAAGACCTGTTCCGGGACCTTTTGACCAAGTTTCTTGCGCGATACGAGTTCGCACTACCTGAAGTATTGAAGCCCGAGGAGGCCGAAGCATGACCGAAGAGCAGCAAAAGGAACTCGGCAAAGTACTCTGGGCCATCGCAAACCAATTGCGTGGTCAAATGAACGCGGATGACTTCAGGGACTATATGCTGTCGTTCCTCTTTCTGAAGTACCTGTCCGACAACTATGTCAAAGCAGTTCAGGACGAGTTGGGCTCCGATTACCCAGTTCCAACCGAAGAGACTGACAAGGGAAAACGCAAGACGATCCCGCTTCAGATTTGGTACAACCAAAACCAAGAGGATGCAGACGAGTTTGAAAGCGTCATGCGTCGTCGCATGCACTACGTCATCAAGCCTGCGTACCTCTGGGACAGCATTGCCGAACTTGCGCGGACACAGGACGGCGACCTACTCGATACGCTCCAACAGAGCTTCAAGCATATCGAGGAAGAGAGCTTCGAGAGCGTCTTTCAAGGCCTCTTCTCTGAGATCAACCTGAGTTCCGAAAAGCTGGGAAAAGACTACAATGCACGCAATAATAAGCTTTGCGCCATTGTGGGAAAGATCGCTGAGGCTATGCCAGATTTCTCCCGGGATCAGGACACGATTGGCGATGCGTACGAATATCTGATCGGTGAGTTCGCTGCTGGGTCAGGTAAGAAGGCCGGTGAATTCTACACCCCTCAGTCAGTGTCTGACATCCTCTCTGGCATCGTCTCGTTGGACAGTCAGAATCCAGCTTCAGGAAAGAAGAGTTACCTTGCCAGCGTCTTGGACATGGCCTGTGGGTCAGGTTCGTTGCTGCTTAATGTTCGCAGTAAGATGGGCGACCGGGGTATTGGCAAAATTTACGGTCAAGAGAGCAACATTACGACTTACAACCTCGCGCGGATGAACATGTTGCTACATGGTATGAGCGACAGCGAGTTCGAGATTTTCCACGGAGACACACTCAAGAACGATTGGGACATGCTGAGCGAAGCTAATCCAGCGAAAAAAATGTCATTCGACGCCGTAGTAGCGAACCCACCCTTTAGCCTTCGTTGGGATCACACGGACGCTTTGAAGGAAGACTTTCGCTTCAAGAGCTATGGTGGCCTTGCCCCGAAATCGGCGGCGGACTTTGCGTTCCTTCTACATGGATTTCATTTTCTGAAAGACGAAGGAACCATGGCGATCATCCTACCGCATGGGGTGCTATTCCGAAGCGGTGCTGAAGAAGGCATTCGCCGCAAACTACTAGAAGACGGGCATATCGACACTGTCATAGGGCTCCCTTCAAACCTGTTCTACTCAACAGGTATCCCTGTATGCATCTTGGTTCTCAAGAAATGTAAGCAGCCAGATGACGTGCTGTTTATCAATGCCAGCGAGCGCTACGGCAAAGGCAAGAAGCAAAACTACCTAAGGCAAGATGAAAACATTGACGACATAGAAGAGATTTTGACGACCTATCGAGATAGGCCCGAAAAGATCGAGCGCTACGCGCGCCGGGTGTCGATGGATGAAATCGAAAAGAATGGCTACAATCTTAATATCTCGAGATATGTGAGCACCGCTAAACCAGAGAAGAAAATCGACCTAGCCGAAGTGCATGATCGGCTGGTTGCGTCTTCGTCGAACGCCAAAGAGGCTAGGCAACGTCACAATAAGTTCCTTGAAGAGCTCGGATTGCCAAAACTGCCGGACTGACTGCAGGCAAACGCTTTGGGTTTTGATTGCGCGAAATTGGGTTGATGGAGGATAAACTAGGAGTGATTTGCCCCCTCATCTGCCCCCTCAGGGGTGAAATTTTCCAATGATTTCAGTTATTATGGTGCCCGGAGGCGGAATCGAACCACCGACACGAGGATTTTCAATCCCAAAATCAATAAATCGAGTGGGGTAATCTGCTACGCATGGCGGCTTGCCAAATTTCGCATCCGTAGCAAACGACCGATTTCTTCCTGTTTCACTATGAGTTGATGGCGAATCCCTCAGGCTGCTACTAAAATTGCAAGTTTGACGCCGAGAAATGGCAAGTCGGCGTCAATAAGTGTCACCTTATGTGTCGTTCCACAAGGAACTGTGAATGCCCACAACACTTTGCAACAGCCCAACACCTAAACCCCATAAAATCAGATACTTACCGAAAATAGATCAGTAAGAACTCTTGGCTATTTTGCAATTATTACCAACAGAACATTGCAACTAAGCTGTCGCCAAGCACAAAAAAAGCCGCGCTTACGCGCGGCTCTGTCATTAGCTTGGGCAGTTTACTGGATCGCAGCCAACGCCTCGCCCCTGTCGTAGAGGTACACTCTAATCTTCTTTGGATCATAGAGGGGCTCGATACACTTCTGGCGCAACAGCTTGCGCATCGTCTGCTGATGCAATCCAGAACGTTTCTGTAACTCACCAAGAGTGATATGGGTTGTTAGAAACCGCTCCACTTCCTCATTTTCAATTCTGACTTTGATAGGCCCTGGTAAAGTGTCTTTGACCCATCGGAGAAGCGGAACACCGCCTTTCAATCCCAACAAAGCATCAAGAGCCACCAAATTGACGCCCAGCAACGCTGCTGCCTCCGCCTTGCACAAGGGTAAATGCGAGGTATCTCGCGGCAGCAACTTCCTTACTTCTTTTGGGCACACCAAAATCGCAAGGTAGCCTTTCGTTCCCTGTTTCTGTTCTACCCTTGTGAGCTTCCCTTCAAGCAAAAGCCTCAAGATGTCACCGGAATATCGTTTTGCCTCCTGCGCCGCCTGTGGAATGTTTGCAAGCCCGCGCGCTGGCACGCCTACTATACGCGCCTCGTTTGACAACCGAGCAAGGAAGCAATCAACTTTTTCAGCGTCAACGCCTTCCAAAACCTGAGCAACCTTCATCTCAGCTCCGGCCAAACTTTGAAGAAATCCCTCCTTCAGACAAATATCCACCTGCGGTCGCGTCGCATTCATGTATTTGGCCAACTTCGACACAGGAATAGCTCGGCAAATGGATCGCGCCATTTCTTCGCCTTCGGCAGCGTCAAAGGTTTCCAGACCTGACATGTGGTCCAGATCGTGTGAAGAAATCAGGCCTTGAGCAACCAACGCCCGGTGAACGGTCTTAGGATGCAGCTTGTATTTGACCGCCAAGGAGTGCGCATGATGGCGACGGGTCTTTTGAACTTCTTCTCCAAGCAAATTGAAACCCACACTTACCACCATCTCGTCCAAGATGAACTCGCGTAGAACACTCCGAATAGGGCCCGGATCTCTATTGAGCTTTTTCGATTGCAGCTTCTCGTAGAGAAATCCGAACACGCCGGACGGACCAGCCTTGCCTCGACGAATTGCTGCTCTTCGCAAAACATCCGAAAACACATCTCGAATGGACTGCTCGCCCGCTTGAGCAATTTCGTAGCCAAGCCGCTCAGCTTGATCCCAATCATGATCGTCAAATTCGTTCAAATCAGGTTTTGTCCCCCATCCGTCCAAAACCCCCAGCATTTTTGTGGCCCAGCACGCCTGCTCCAAGCTCTGATTATCCATCCAATCCGGTCCGCTCCCACCTTCGAGCCGATTCAGCAGATATCGCTGCAGCGGAGAGCAACTACGCTGGCGCGCACTGTCCGCAAGTTGGAATAATGCCTGTCCCTCCGGGGCAACTTCGTGAAGGTTTCGTAATTTCCCCGCCCAGTGTTTGACCGAAACGTATTGTAGAGCTGAAGTATGTTTCTCACAGGTCCGAACAGAGGCGAAAAGCCATGGCCAGATGCCCACTCGGCGGTGAGAACCGGACACATCATTTTCAAGTATACAAGCAGCGCAAAACGCTGTTCGCATCCCAACCATGAACTCTGTAGAAAACTCTTCGTTGCGAAAGCGATATCGCCTTTTCGCCACTTGTTCTGGTTGCCTCGAAACAAGTTCCTCAAATGCGACGCCGGTCACATCTGACAATCTCAGCATGTTATCTCTCTTACCCAAGCTAACATCTTTTGCGGACAAAGCTTGGTCATTCAGGAAGGACAACAACGGACCACCAGTGTGAAAGTCTGCAAGACGACAAACCCAAGACGACGCGGTTTCCTGCTCCTTTAGAGGAAGTAGCGGATAAAGAACGCCAGTCACTTTCGCCTGCTCCTCTTCCGAACAGGCGCTTCCCCGGCGCGTTCATCCAATTCGATTTCGGCCCAATTTCGCACAAGGAATACGTTCTTGTCCGGCTTGCATCCTTCCTGCGCAGCCCAATACTCAGCGAAATCCTGGACATTCAGTGTGCCTTTTCCCGCGAGGAGAGCCCACTCGATGGCCCCGATTACGATTTCAACCGAAAGCCCAAATTGATTCCTGGCGGCATGTATAAGTCGCTGTATCAACTCCTCCGATGGGCTGGCCTCCAAGCCCACTCGTTGAGCATAGGCTGTGGTCAGCCTCGCCAACTGCTCACCATCGGTAGCCAAGGTCACCTCAGGCAGATAGATTTTCGCAAAACGCCTTCCAACCTGCCTGTCTTCTTTCAGGATATCCGACAGTTTCTCAGTTCCGGACAATACCACAACAACGGCCTTCTCACCCTGCATCAGCGATTTCAGGGTATTCAACAGATCTTCCCGTTCCTGCGGTTTGTAGAGGTCATGTGCCTCGTCGATCCACAAAACTTGGATCTCGGCTTTGCTCAACCGAAACTTAACGAGGTCCCATATCTTCCACTTCTCGCTACGATCAGAAACATTCGGATAATGAAGCAACTTAAGGCACTCAAAGCCAAGGCTCTTCAACGTTGCCGGGCTTGGAACCGTAACATGCAAGTAGCGCGACCACTTTTCACCAGGAGCGGCCTGAAGCGAAGGATGACTCTTGAAATAGTGGTGAAGCAGTTCAGTCTTGCCACTCCCTGAAGCGCCAATAATAGCAATCCCATGGGTTTCCAGACCATCGCTGAAACGGCGCGGTTTCAGCCGATCGCCAATACCAGTATCAGCACGGAATAGTCGCTGAAACGCGGTCGACAACTGCCTAATTCTTGGTGTTTCCACATGAGTGCGGGCGAGCATGTCGATAGCTTCCGCCACATCATCCGAAACTGTACCGAGTTGGTCGTGTGACATTTAGAATTTCCAATCCTCGTTGCTGGTAGGCAGGACTGGACGGGTGGATTCGTTCCCCTCCAACTTTGGGCCGTCAGGAACCTCTACTCGCGCTCCCAACAAACCATGTTCTGAAGTCGAGGAACTTGGATCTCCGACTTGGAATCCGAGGAAAGAATTTTCCTCCAACTTCTCGATCAAGTCGCTGGTCCATCCTTCATTTACGATCCCAGCTTTTTCACCCGCAGCAGTATTCCAATGTTTGATTTCCTTGAGCGCCGTGGAAATCGCTTCTTCGGATACCTTCCTCGCCTGCGGGTTTCCTTTCCTGATCCTCTCGCAAGCGGCAAGCCAGTTGCTCGCTTTTACGCCTTTGAACCCCGGTAGAACCGCAGGGACCGAATACCAGTCAGCCCCCAGCTGCACCTCTACCTCACCGATGTCTTCGGCCAACCATTGCACATTGAGCGTGCGATTGGTTTCGTTACGCATGTATTGCATCAAGCGATCACTGTTGTAGTGGACCCCCAATACCTGAACTCCCTTTTTTGAAAGCTCGCGTTTCTTAGTGACACCGAAAGCGATACGGCGGCTTCGCCGGTCTGGCATTGGGCGAACACCATATTCCTCGGATAGACGTTTCCAGCACTCCAGTGGTGTCTCTCCAGACAACCCTGCGTGTGGAGTGTTGTGATAAACATCAACAACCCACCGCACCAAAATCCGAGAAAAATCATGCACGGACAAAACGGCACGTTCTTCTGACGGATAATCGCCCCGCTGCATCACATTTGAAAATGACCGCCCTGACAATCTTGGCAACAGGTTGCTTCCGATTGTCTCAAACAAACGTTCAATCGTTGCTCGCAACTGTGGAAGGCCTTGCGGCGGGATATCTGCCGTTATGCCAAGGTCATGAACGGCTACTTCAATGCGCGCATTGTCAAATTGGGATCCAGCATCCGTTACTAAGAGCTCTGGCAATCCACCCATTTCCCATGGAGAAGTTGCGCCAACGGCATCAGCCCACTGTTCCTTTTCACGTACGACCATATGGAGGCACTCAAGAGCGGCCTGTGTCGCCGGTGAGCTTGAAAGAGTCATTCCGAGGATGCATCTGGTGGTGCCGCAGATAGCAACGCAAAGGTGCCATCTGCTCTTCTTTCCATCAAGTGCAATGGCCTCCTGCAACTCTGGTGGCAATAGCGGGAAAATGCCCATCTGCTTTGCGATGGTGAACAAATCCACAGTCCAATCGTCCATCTCCAATCGCTCAAGGGGCCTACTGCGGACGAGCCCCCTGCCGACGGGATAGAATTCGGAAATGGCTTGTGCACGACCATGTCGACAGACGGCAGCCTCAAAGGGAGGTATGCTGTTAATTCGCCGCATGATAGTGTTTCGCGATGGAATTTTTAGAGGTGCAAGACCATCCAAAGCCCGCTTTTCGTTGGCAGCCATGACCGCATCTTGCGTGTCTTGAATCACTTGCTCTTTTGTAGGCCGGTCTGGATTTTTGTACGCGCCAACGCACTCTAACATAAGTTTGTTCACTTCAGGGTGTAGGCGGCTACCTCGCTGACCCGACCTTGACCGTTTATCAACAAGGCCAGCAACCCCAAAGTCCCTGTAGGCCGTGTACCAGTTCCAAACGGTTTTTGAACACGGTTTTTCAAGACTCGTCCTCTTCCCTCCAGCATATTTTCTTTTCTTGCGTTTTTCCTCTCGCAGCTCATCAGCCAACATCATGATTTCTGGCAAGGCTGACTTCAAAGACCTATGAGAAAGGCTAACCTTTCCCCGGCTTCGCAACACGCGAACGGCTTGAACAACAGCCAACTTATTGGAAACAAATTCCAAATGCTCTTTGCTCAAGAGCCCCAAATCAAAGTCCTGGTTGGCTTTCAATTTCGCTTGGATGTGTGGAGCAAAGAAGTGTTGTTCAACCTTTACATCACCGACTTTTGCTCTGGCGTGAATCTCAGCATGTGTGAATTTCTGTGAAAGCTTGTTCCCTTCGATCTCTTGAAGAACAAACCCGTCGACGACAGCCTGATGGACGCGATATCGCACATTTCCGATCGAAACTCGATCAAATGCGCCAATGAATGCAGCAGGTGAAGCGAATGTCATGTGTTGCATTCCCTGCTCTTCGCGACTTCCAGACTACGTGAAATGGATACCCCCTCGTCATACTCCAAAGATCCGGTTCCAATCTGCCGCACGACAGCGCGAAACCCCCTGGCCTCAAGACGCGAAGCAGCCACCAACTCTTGGATCCTGACATTCCCTTGGAGCCCTTTGATTAAGTCAGCCACCACCCTATCGGCTTCAATATCAACCTCGCGAACGCTCCGGATCAGCTCCGCATTTCTTAGCTGAACATCTGAGAAGCTCTCATCTGTGTAGACAAAGACCTCTTCAACCACACCAATTTGAACAGCCTGCTCAGAAATCTCTCTGACTTCTTTCAGAAAAGCCGGTTTGTGGGCTCGCTTCTCCGGTTTAACAATAAGAGCTGCACGCCCCCCACTTTTTTTGGTAACCACAAAGTCAAAGTAGTGAGTTCGCGCGGCTCCCCTGTCGAGCCAGCCAAAGGCGACCTGCTCATGAATCCGCAGAATTGCCGGGCTTGCATCCATGATTGTGGCGCAACACCGTTCCAATTTAGATTCGTAATATAGGACCCGGTATCCGTCGTCGTTCAATACCGTCATAGATCCTGAGGAATGACCTCTGGAAGACCGTGCAGGCTTTCGCTCCGCAATAGATGGCGCCGGTCTCTTCAGCCCACCCGTTTCTGTAAAAGTGATCAATGTAGCCTCATTTGGCATGACGCCACTGTTCACCGCATAGCTAAAAGCGGTGTCAGTTGTGTCGTGTTGTCTTCTGCCAAAGGAACTTGAGGCTGCGTGTGTTTGGTGGCACACAGTCTTTACATTGCGAGTCGCCTTTGGCAGTTCCTAAAGACGCGTGGACTGTTGGCGCAGTTCGCGCGTTTTTTTGTTGAGATTGTAGCGTCTTGAGGTTGCCCCTTCTTGTTTCGGGCGCGGGTATGCACCCTACAAAACCAATCAACAAACAATAAATTTGACTCGGGGCGGAACATGGTTTGAATCCCCAATTTCAGGGCGATTTATAGGGGTTTTCCCCTATACCCTCGCCTTACCCTACCATCCCGGTCTTTCGGCGGCTTTTAATAGAAACGCTGCGTGAACCAATAAGTCGTGCCGAATCAACGCATTGATTCGTGCATTCCTGAAGCTAATTTGCTTAGTTACGACTGATGGTCTGGGTCGACATAATACCGGTTTTCATATGGCTCGAGCTGAACGGTGAACCTGGTAACAATCAGCGGTTTTCCTTTGCCGCGAGGTGAGCTCACCACGACAGCTGGGCAGCATCATCTTACCCCCCCAAGCTTTTGTCGTGGAGTAAAGGACCTTTGCTGGATACGAATGCGGGGTTTACCCGCGCTCCACTGCGCATAAATGTTGCCTGCAAACGGCGCCGGGTTCGTTTGCGCTCAGATCCGCTCTTTCCGTCAAGCACAGTCAGTGTTGGCGAGTAGCCCCGCTGGAGGTTTCAAGCAGATGGTATGGCGCGGTTTCGAGAAACCGCTTAGCACGCTCTGGATCGTCAATAGGGTCGCGACCAGAGGTTCTGACCAAGCCGCGCAAATATAGCAAAATAGCAGCAGTAGTGAACGCCACGCAGACACTGAATGCGATTTCGAAACCTGTCATTCTCTAACCTCCTGCAAGGCATCCGTGGCACAGATCAGCGATCGCATCCTTGCTCGATATAGTTGTTTCGGCTTTGCCCAAGACTGCCGCCAAAAGCACGTTACCAAAATCTTTACTCTGCAGCGCAAGCCCATCAAAGACGGGTTTCCAGCCAGCGCTCAATCTGCATCACCGCCCCCCCTGGCTTCGCTCCTGAAACTCGTTTGATTTCAGCAGATCGGTCCGTAAAGTACTTGTCGCCATTTTCGGGTCGGCATTTAGGAGAGAACCCGATCTTCTTCTTGGCAAATCCCGAGGCCTTGATGAACGCATTCTATTTGCGCAGCTCTGATGAGGTGACGTCCCCAGAATTGAGCCGGGCCTCATCTCGAGCACGGCTAAACGCTTTCTGTTTCACTCGGTCTGAAAACTTGAATCTCTCATCACTCATGTGAAATCTGTATCACATGCCGATGACGGGCAGAAGCGACACCGCATGTTCCATGGCCAGATCTCCATCCTTGGAGGCCAATGATGACGACCGCTGATTGCAGATTTCTCCTGCCATGCGCCAGACGCAGGTTTGCTGACGCTTTGCTTCTAAGCGGCATAACGGTGCAGTTGCGTCCCGAAAAACCTACGGATGAATAAGTATTCACGGCGCCATCACTCTCACCGTTTCATTATCCCGCGGCCAGCATACCCATTTCTTCCAGCTCCAATGGTTTTGATTTGACGGAAGTTACAGACCAGCCTCTCCGTTCGCAAAACTGGAAAACCTTCTCAGGCGCAAGTCTCTCTTGAAGTAAATCATACCAATAGGATGCGCGCTCGGGGTGCTCATGAAGAAAGGCCGCTGAGATACAGTCGCCTGACATCAAGCTCACTCGGTCGATAACTGGCATCACGCCTGGCGAACATTCGGCCCAATCCTGCCGAACGTTCAGCGGCCCACACACCGCGCATTCCTTGGTAACCAGTTTGAACCAAAGCGAAGCTTCCCTTTGTTCAAATAGCAGGGTCCCTCGTGCGATGGCGTCGCGGACAATCGTTGTTTGGATTCCTTGGGGCATTTATCCTGTCCTCTGTTTGTTGCCTGGAAAGGACTTGGTCACTACTCCCAAAAACAAAAATGCAAGTTTGGTGGGACTCTCTTCAGCGATCGCTGCCGTTGTGAAACAAACAGATTGGGAGCGAGACAATCAGCACCTTTAGAGCTTCCGACACCGTCGAGAGGACCGGAGGTGCTTTAACGATGAGGGGAGAGAGACCTTCGCCGCAATCTGCACACTGTCTGCTTCTGCGCAACATGGACGCGTTGCGACCCTGTGTCAGAACGATGGGGCTACCCATTCGTCCTCGACTTCTTCGATCTCAGCCGTAAGCAATGTCATTCGGAAACCGTTTTGTTGTGCCAGCGTTTGCTCGAACAAGGTTACTCCGGCTGACTTTTGCAGCCAGGTATGCGCTGCAACCTCAATGCAACCCGTTATCTCTCCAATTTCGGCGTTTGAAAGAGCGGAGACACTTTGGTGCGGAACCTGGCCTCCTCTGCAAACGGATAACTTGGGAAAGAACTCGTTGTTCCGCGCATACCGGATAACGCCTCCTTTCGAAAAAACTATGGCAGCAGGATCGCCAATCCGGGGAATATAGCGTCTCGCTGCTGCCTCCCTGCTCACGTCATGGCGTCGAGCCAGTTCCAGAATGTGGGACAGATCAGCCTCGCCAGTGTCTCGAACGAAGGACGCGACAGCTCGAGCTGGCATGAGCAGTTCAGCAGCGAATTCGTTGGCCTGCTGTTCCATCCGCGAGTGTGGATCGTTTGGCTTAGCCTTCGTGATTGCCAGATCGTTCTTCTTACAGCGGAAGCCATCTGGGCTATTGGCTCGATGGAACGGATGTACGTAGTGCCCAAGCTCATGGGCAATCGTGTAGCGTTTTCGGCTTTCGTGGCGATCTTTGTTGATCAAGATCGCCCCTTCAGATTTCTCTTTGGGAACAATGAGCGCTCCCTCAAGGCCGCTCAACTGTTCCTCGCGGATCTCGTAGATATCTATGGCTTTCGCGATATCTCTGACCGGCACCATTACCGTATCGTCTGGAAGTTGATCCAGAATTGCCGTCGCGAGCCTCTTCGGATCGCTCCCAGCATCATCAATTTCCATGCGGTCAATTTGTACCATCTGCCCCCTTTCGGCGGTTTCGAAGCGACTGGATCATATCGTCAATGATCGCCCGGTCATTTTCTTCTAAATCGCCGACCTGCCTGAACATACGTGCCATTTCATCGTTCTGTTCGTTCTCAAAATCTTCGCCAACCAGATGCCGGATCGACACCTTGAAGTAGTCCGCAATCTTGGTCAACAACTCAAGCGATGGGTTGTCCGTTCGGCCTTTTTCAAGCTCCCAGATATGAGTCTTGGAAACTCCGAGTGCGTCTGCAACTTCCTGCAGCGATTTTTTCTTTTTTACTCGGAGTTCGTTCAGACGGACTGCAAATGTCATGGTTCTCTCCCTGAATCATAGCGGCGCAGCTCATAAGCGAGCGCGTCGTAAGATGCAATGATATTATCACGTGCCGGTCAGCTTGACAAAGTCTTCCGTAAGATCATATGATACGATATCGGTCACCAATGGTGGGGCCGTGTTAAATGGAGACAGCAATGTCTAAGAACCAATATGTCGTTCGCAATGGCGACAAATGGGGCGTCCGTGGTGAAGGCAACGAACGTCTTACACGTAGCTTCGACACTCAGCGCGAAGCTATCGACCATGGGCGTGATATCGCCCGCAACCAGGGCTCTGAGCTCCGTATTCAGGGGCGGAACGGACAGTTCCGCGAAGCCTGGAGCTACGGCAACGATCCCTATCCTCCGAAAGGCTGAACCGCGTCGCGATTTATCCCGCCTTTCCAGCGCCCCCGAACAAAGGAGCAAATTCAATGGCACAATGTACAGCACCCGTGAACGGTCATCGCACGGCAAGTGGGGCCGCAAATTGCCCTGCTTGTCGAGGTGGTGCCCGTGGTTACAGGTCCTCTTTTTCTTATTCACCGTATCGCAGCCCATCCTATTCCTCATTGGGAGGTAGCAGCAGTTCACGTAGCGGTAGCGGTTCCAAATCTGGCGGAAGCACAAAACCGCGTTGGTCTAAGGCTGGCTCGACGGTGATTTACACACCAGTCGAAGTGCGAACACTCACTCCAGTGCGAGAAAACGTCGAGAGGCGAGCATCTATCCCCGACATTCGTGACGTTTTTCTCTGTCATGCATGGGACGACCGAGGAGGCCCGGCGAAAGAGCTACACGATTTCCTGGAAGCAGCTGGCGTTTCAGTTTGGTTCAGTGAGAAAGATGTATTGCTTGGTTCGAACCTTCTTCGTGAAATCGACAAAGGGCTTGTGAAATCGCGCGTTGGCATCGTTTTGGTCACCCCAGCACTTTTGCGCCGCCTTCAGGCCGAAGGAATTGCCGATAAAGAGCTTTCGGCATTGCTGGCGCGCGATCTTCTTGTCCCAATTGTCCATGAGACGACTTACGAAGAGCTACGCGAAGTGAGTCCCTTGCTTGGTTCACGAAGCGGCTTAAGCACTGCTGAAGATAACATGACAAATGTGGCGGCAAAGCTTGCGGAATTGGTGACGCTTTGATGAATTCAAAAGATGATACGGATCGGTAGCTGCCAACACTAATTAGGGGACGGGTCGTTCACCGTGCCGTCCCAAAAAGCCGATTGGGTTCCATAGGCAGACATTCGTTACAGCCACAAAGGAATGCCCAGTATGGGCTGTTCACTTCACTTTGCAAAGGTCGCTATCTGCCCATTGCCGTCGACCGCCCAAAGCGCCGAGATGGTCAGTGAGGGCTCAAACCAGGCTCTTACTTCGATGAGCCAGAATGACCAGATAAGGCCAGGTGCGCCTGCTAAGAGCGCGTCTTACCACTTTCGCCAACTTAGCCCCATTGTTGCGGCGATGGCTTCAGGGCAACCAGCCTGCACACGGCTGCGAAATGCACGGACAGATAGCCCGTTCTCAAGCGCAATTACTTCCCATTCATCATCCGGATTATGCGCTATCTCCCGTACTCCTTCGGTTGCTGCTCTTTCGCCCGACCAGCCTCGTTTGAGCCGTTGTTTGAAGGTTTGGAAGGCTATCCCATTTTCTTCAGCAACCGGCCATGCTGGAAGGCCGTTCTCTAATGTAGCTAAGCCGTCACGACGCCGATTTTCAAAGGCAGCACGATCATATGGGTATTGGGTATGCTCGCAGGGAACAGTCCACACCTTCGCTCCATTCTCAGCATCCTCTAAACTTACCGCTGAAGCGTCATTCAAAGGAAATGGCCTTAGGCCATAGCGGCATCAAAGCCACCAGGCATCTTCGCGACTTGCGGCTTTGCCGATTGTCTGACCGCCCAATGGAGCAACATCGTTGATCATCAATTCTCTCCGTTTCAAAAATGGTGTGAGTGGCTCGCTTGGAGTGCTCTGTTTGACTACATGTAAGCATTGCGGATCGCTGGTAAAACAGGTACGAGCGGCCATTTTTTACGCGATAGCAAACGGCTAATACGTCCTCGACCTGTCAATTCGACCAAGTAGGGGTTTCGGGTTTGCGGCGAACGTCCAGAAAGCGGGCTAACCACAGAAACCGAACGACGCTCCCAAAGTCGGCTCTGGGCCTCTCATGCCATTTGCCAGAGGAGCGGAACTCGGACATTCCCTGGCGCTTAGCCGGCGTCCACAGTCTGGTTTTTCTGGTCTTTTGCTGGATCGCGGCTCTGCATTTTCCGGGCGCGTCCCAGATACAACAGAAGCGGTAGATTTCGGTCGGCTTCACCATGATCTTCAGCTTGCAGAAATGCAGTTCCCTAATCGGAGCAATCCAACTCAGCGTTTCTGAACTTAGTATTTCGGACCGACCTCCTGAGCTCAGAACTCAGGAGACCAACCGTGACCACCAGCTCAACCGACGCCCGCAGCCTCGACCAATTTTACACCATCCCGACTATCGCCCGCCAATGCATTGCATTTTCCGAGGACCAGTTAGCGCATCACAAGTTTGATACTGTTTTGGAACCTTCAGCTGGTACCGTAGCATTTTCCAGCCAACTTGGTGAGGCTTGCCTTGCTCTCGACATCGCGCCTCGCGGACCAAAAATAACTCAAGCAGATTTTCTTCATTGGGCACCACCTCATGACCTGGGCAGCACCGTAACCATTGGGAATCCGCCATTTGGTCGGGTGGCACGAAAGGCGATTAAGTTCTTCAATAAGGCAGCGACTTTTGCAGATGCTATCGCCTTCATTGTGCCCCGTAGCTTCCGTAAGGATAGCATCCAGAGACAATTGGATCGGCGTTTTCACTTCGTCAACGAGCTTGTGCTGCCGGACGAAGCCTTTGTTTTCGAAGGTGCAGTGTATTCGGTGCCTTCTTGTTTTCAAGTCTGGGAGCGTCGCACGGATTTACGGCCAGCCTCACGTAAACCTACCACACATGCCGCATTCGCTTTTTGCACCCCCGAGGAAGCGGACTTCGCTCTTCAGCGCGTCGGCGCAAACGCCGGACGCATCAAATCCCTTTCCGAGGCCGGAAGCAAGAATTCGCACTACTTTCTGCGAGCGAACTACGACCCTTGTCTCCTGCGAGCACAATTCGAACTGATCGACTTCGATACAGTTCGGCAAAACACAGCGGGTTGCCCTTCGATCAGCAAGTCTGAGATTGTGCACCTGTTTTCTGAAATTCTGGGCCAAACAACTATGTAGGAGATATCCATAGGTGGCACTGATGAGGTTTGTTTTTTCAGCGGTGTCACAACCGTTATGGCAGTGTTGGATTGAACCGCACCGAGTCCTCCAAAGCTTCCAATTCGAGAGAAGATTGGAGTCACGGGAACCGCCGACTGAACCGACGGGGCTTCAACAATGAGCGGGAAACGGTAGGATGTTACAAATGTGAACCCGCAGATCCAGAGATGGGAACCAGACGTCGATTGCGGATGTCGCTCCCCTCGGCACGCAGTTCTTGGGTACTAAGTGAAAGCCATCAAATAGGAGACTATGAGATGCACGGCTCGGACTATGACAACCTTGAGCGTTCCCACAATGTATCAATCCTGAGGCTCTCCAAATATGGCAGCAGATGAGAACCTCAAAGCAATCCTTTGGCCAGAAGCAAATGCATTAGATATCTGAGGGTCGCCAGATTTGTGGGTCGAATAATGCCAAACTCTTACATCTGGATGAAACCGAACAGCAATAAGCAAACTAAAAACAGCAAGGATTTTAGGTCCCATTGGCAGTAGGAGCACTCGGTGGGTAGATTTCTTGTGCCTCACCAATTCAAACAATGAAGAAAAGGTCTCTTCGGGCTCGGAGAGATTGTAGTTGACAACGTTTTTCGTGTCACCAATGAACTCAAACTCGTAGTTGGCCTTTTTTACAGCATCCTCGAATTTAGGGTCTGTTCCTACCGGAGAAAAAACATACATCTCATCTGGCTCAAGACGATCTTGCGCGCCGATGACTTTCCCAAACTCATATCCAGCACCAACAATCATGCAGAGCTTTTGAGTGCTCGACCGAGACGACCCGGAAAACTCAGGCGAGATCGGTCCAAACTTGGTGACGGTTTCTAATTTCAGTTCTGGCTTTGAGAAAGTCTGTGGAAAGTACAGAACTTCCAACGATCTAATCACTGACCTGTTCCTATAGATCGCCAGTACCAAATCTGCAATCAAGCCGCGGTCCAAAGAGCTAAAGTCAACAGAAATTTCAAACCCAGAATCCCGGAAGGTTTGGCTAAGGCGCCCTATTTCCAGAACAATTTCAGACTTTGAGGAACACGCCTTGGCTCGACCTCCCAATAAGTTACTGTAAATCTCTTTGTTCTCTAAATAGCTATGAAGGTTTTCTGCTTCATAGTCGAAAACGAGAACTTCTTGGTAAACATCCAGATCCTCTGACAGCATAAACTGAGACGACCTGGCTTCGTATCCCAATGCCCCGACCAAAACTCTTGGAAGAGACTTTTCTGCGCACGAAATAGGTTCAGACATTTTAGTCCTCCCAGTCGAATAAAGCTGTCTGGGCAGTTGGCTTATGGAACCCAAGGTGGGAGATCTTTCTTTCACTGCCTGTCTGCGTTGGAAGGGGGTACCAAGGTGAAAGCTGGTAAGAAACTCTAAATCGTAAGCCTCGCAGATCCAAATGGAGCCCTCGCTGATTGGATTCATCGAGAATTATCGCTCCCGTGTTTACGGCAATTCCCAATATCTTAAGGGAATAGTCATCCATGCTCTGCGCAACTTTGAACGCGAGCTGCGGTTCAGGAGAAAACGCACTCGAGATCAGCTTCGTGTAAAGAGCTTCCCCAAAGTTGTCGACTACATCAAGAACATGCGACATTTTGTTGTTGATGGGATCAAATGGGACGGACTGGGTGGCAACAAGCGCTCTAAACCTGTTCACGTTTTTTTCAATGACACTTTTCAATGCACCCTGAGCCGGCTTGCCATCAGTCATACACTTAATGATGTCATCACAATAGAAGTGGACAGCTCTCGGGTTTTGCTCAGTCAACTTGAGGAGCTGATCGTAATTATTAAAGTAGTGGTATGATTTTCTGGAGAGCTTTCGGCCTTGCCCTTTAGTGAAAGACCGAAGGTAATGATTGCGAAACTCAGAAATCCCTCCCAATTTCCTAACTGAAGGTGCTCTATCGTGCTCCGTGTATTGTGGAATTCTTGGTATCTCTATCCCATTGTCGCTGAGGTGCGCGGCGAACGATGTATCTTTCTTTGCCAAGCTTCGAAAAATTGCCTGGTACTTCCTCTTGCGATGACCGTTCTTGTCAAACGCCAGTGTAGTCTGATCTGCTGCAGAGTTCACATACTCGATGAAATCAGTGGCCTTGAGTCCTTGCCCTTCGCAAATCCTGGAGACCAACTCAGAAGAAAACTGGTAGCTTTCGTTCTTGAATTTTCCACTCAATGTAATGGTTTCGAAGTCATGTCCTTCTCTTGGGCTGATGCGGGCACTCTCACTCTCTTTGACAAAGTCAATATACGGGAACAACGAGAACTTGATGACCGCACGCCTGTCAAACGAACGCAAACGCTCATAAATTGATGCCAAGATGAACTGCGGTGCAATTTCCATCTCGTCAAAATGGAGAGCCCACTTCCTAACGCCGGTCAGGTCTTCCATGATCGTAAAGAATCCCTGCAGCATGATAAACAAGTCCAACGGCTCTTCAGCCTCAATGCGGGAAAAGTCGGGATCATCAAGGGAGTTTATCAGGGCTGACCTTCTGTTTTGCCGCTTGAGGAGGGCAAGGCGTAGGCCCAAAAAGGACTTCGGCCTCGTTGGCAAACCCCAAAAATCGGCGCAGTTCTCGCAGATCTTTGCTTCGACCGAAGGAGAAATATCAATGCACCAATCCGGCTTTTCCGAACCATACTCGCATGCGATCTCTGCTGCATCTTGAACCGACGCGATAACTTCATAAAGACAGTAATCAACAAACAACGCGTTCTGAACAAACCGAACAGTTTCTGCGTTTATGCTTGAGCGGCCCAAACTTTGCATGCCTTCGAAGGCACTGGCTTCACCTTTCCAAAGTGTGTCAGCAGGAATGTATAACGGAACGTGGTCCAGCTTGAAATCTTTGAAAGCAGGGCGCTTCTTGAGTTCGTGGAGTCCCGAAGGCGTTAGGAGCTTGAGGATCGTTGTTTTTCCGATTCCCCTGGGTCCCACCAGTACCTTGCTTTGAAACCCGATGATCTTATCGAAATCAGTTGGCTTCACAAACGATCGAGCGATTTGTTTGGGATCACTGTTTCGCGCATTGTAAGCGGTCGAGGCTTCGGACATCAGTCATCCTCCGCATAAAAAGCAAACTTCTGAACGCCATGCGAGGCAATCATCTCAACGGAATGAGTTTCTTTCAGTAGCTTCTGAAGATCGAAAATATCATCTTGTGTCAGGTATCTTAGATCGGGGACTTCATCAAACGCACCCTTACCTCGCAGTGTCCCACCTTCCGAAACAACGGAGCTAATCTTTTCCGCCATGTCCTTGAGAGAGGATTGACGGCCAAATCCAATTAAATGGGTCATTCCTGTCGACCCAGCTTTTTCCCATTGACCTGCGACCCAGTCCCAGCTCGCTATCTGCCCGGATATTTCTTTAGTGTTTGGGTTCAATGCGAAATCCAGTATGTGGAACTGGCACTTATATCTTTCCTGCATTCCAGGATAAGGAGTGGCGGCTAAGCTGGATGCCGAGAAAATCCATGGCGAGTTTTGACGCTCATTATATCGTCGAAAATTCACAAAATGCTTGTGTCCATGGAGTAGGAAGCACGGCTTACCAGTATCCTGAAGCATCGTAAGGAAGTTATCACCGTTTTCGATGTAATCTGTTTCAACATCCTGGAGCTTGTGCACTCTCGTGGGGTGATGGTGCATTGCGATGACGAACGCGCTACAGTCTGAAGAGGTGATGCTCGCTCTTATTCCGCTAATTAACTCGTTACTGATAAAGCCTTTGTTCCACAGGTCAGCTTTCCTTTGTCCTTGGTATCCAATTAGCGAAGTAGTATCGACAAGAACCAATCCCACATCCCCCTCTTCGATAACCGCGAATTGGTTGCCATGGTAATCCCTTCGAAGTTCGGGATCAGCCATCGGGAAAGGAGGGCGCAAATTCTTCAGTATCGAATCTGGCGATCCGTTCTGAAAATCGACTTCATGTGAAGCAACATCATGGTTTCCACTGACCGCGCAAATATTTGATATACTAAGATCATTGGCGATGTCATTCAGCTGCTGCCAAATTAACTGAAGTACCCCTCTCTTGCATTGATGAGCCATGTCACCGAGGCAAATTAGAAAGTCGATGTCCTGATTCAAGCCAGCATCTATCAGGTATTCTGGGACAGCGAGTAGCCGGTTTGCCTTTGTCGTGCGATCTTCAATGTAGACACTGCCCCGCGTAGATCCATTGTAGCCGCCGATACTGCTGCTGCCAGGTTTCGATTGGGAGCTTTCCGTTAAGTTGAGAAGATCCTTTGACATTGCATGGATGTCGCTAATTATGAGAAATTTCATTTACGCCAACACTGCAATAAGTTCTTTTTGACTATTTCGCCTACTCTTAAAGCCCCCCACGTTTCTGGAAACGCTGACTTCCTCCTGAATACAATCACCAAATAAATCGCGAAATTCAGGACATTCGCGGTAAGAAACAACAACGCGACATCCTCTGTTGGCCCATTTTCTCGCTGAATCCGACAGACGAATTAGATCATCGTGCGAAAACGTCTTGGGCCCATATTCGCGGAAAACTCTTTGCCCTTCGGTGTAATATGGCGGATCCATATAGACTGTTCCGCTTCTGGGTTTCACCAACGTCAAGAAATTCTCAAAGTCAAGGCTGTGAAATTCCACATCTCGGATCAGCTCTGAGAAGCCAAAGAAGCTTTCTTGATCAATCAGTTTGAGGCGACCTCCGCCAAACGGCGTATTAAACTGGTTTTTTAGGTTTGTCCGATAAATACCGTTGAAGCAAAGGTGGTTGAGGTAGAGAAAATAAGCAGATCGCCGAACACATTTCCTCAGTCGATTGAATTCAGATCGCACCCAATAGTACGTCTCTTTGTCGGCGGGAAGCGTTGAGTAAGTTTTCCAGAGTTTCTCAGGGTGGGTGCGCGCATCGCGATAGAAGTCGACCAAAGAACCATTGAGATCATTGAGGTAAGCGTCTCGCGGACTGTTACGAAAAAACAGCACCGCGGAGCCTGCAAATGGCTCATAGTATTCCTTGTCAAAATCAATATAGCGTTCCAAGCGGGAAGCTATTGGAAGCTTGCTGCCTGCCCAGCGTATCGGTTTCGTTTGGTGAGCCTTCAACGCAGTCTTCTTCTCTTCAAATCTAATATCTTACAACACTTCGGTAGCTTGTTGGGATCACCATAGGCCCCATGATGTTCGATGCCAAGATTGTTAGTTGTGCTGTCGCGCCCCGCAGCGTTCTAAAATCCTGGTTCGTGGCGGCAATGGACCGTTTCACTAAATGCAACCGTCAGAACGGAAATAATCGCCAAACACCTGATCGGTCTTGCTTCACTCCCAGAAAGGTATTTGCCACCGACCGATAGGGGCGATGGCAAACTTTTAGTGGTCAGAGTTGCAATTTATGCTGGTCAAATTGCAAACTGATGTGGGTTTTCACAGGAACGCCAAACGCGTCAGATCACCCGCATTTTGAATAGCCGCAGCTGGTGCAGGTCATGCACCCTTCGACCATCTGCAAAGTGAATTCGCCGCACGACGGGCAAGCTTTGCCGGGGCGCTGATCCAGGTTCACAACCTCGGCCTGCGGATCCGATTTAAGCCCCATGCCCTCGCCTTCGATAAAGCCGATCTTGACCATATGGGTCTCGATCACACCGCCGATGGCCGCCAAGATCGATGGGATGTATTTCCCTTTTACCCAGGCTCCACCGCGCGGATCAAACACGGCTTTCAGCTCTTCCACCACAAAGGACACGTCCCCACCTCGGCGGAACACAGCCGAGATCATCCGTGTCAGCGCCAGGGTCCAGGCGTAATGTTCCATGTTCTTGGAGTTGATAAAGACCTCAAACGGGCGGCGATGCCCGCCGATGATGATGTCATTGATGGTCAGGTAAATCGCATGTTCCGAATCCGGCCACTTGAGCTTGTAGGTCGATCCTTCCAAGGACTGCGGACGGTCCAGCGGTTCGGACATGTAAACCACTTCCGCGCCTTCATCTGATTGCGGCGTCTCGGCCCCCTCACCCGGTGCCTTTTCGCTGCTCTCCGACACAGACAGAACCGAGCCGGTCACATCGTTGGGTCGATAGGTCGTGCAGCCCTTACATCCCTGATCCCAGGCCTGCATGTAAACATCCTTGAAATCATCAAAGGAAATGTCTTCCGGGCAGTTGATGGTTTTGGAGATCGAGCTGTCGATCCATTTTTGTGCCGCCGCCTGCATCTTCACGTGCGCGGCTGGTGCCAGCGTCTGTGCATTCACAAAGTAGCTCGGCAGGGCCGCGTCCGCGCCGAATTTATCGCGGAACATTTTGACCGCATAATCCACCACTTCTTCTTCGGTGCGGCTGCCATCCTTCTGCAAGACCTTCCGGGTGTAAGCATAGGCAAAAACCGGCTCGATCCCGGATGACACATTCCCCGCATAAAGGCTGATGGTGCCGGTTGGCGCGATGGAGGTCAGCAGCGCATTGCGGATGCCGTGTTCACGGATGGCGTCGCGCACGTCCTCGTCCATGTTCATCATATTGCCGGACGCCAGATATTTTTCCGCGTCGAACAAGGGAAACGCCCCCTTCTCCTTGGCCAAATCCACCGACGCCAGATAGGCGGCGCGGGCGATCGCGTGCAGCCAGCGATCCGTCTGACGCGCCGCTTCGTCGGTGCCATATTCCAGCCCCAGCATCAAAAGCGCATCCGCCAGTCCTGTCACCCCCAGACCAATCCGGCGTTTGGCCTGTGCTTCCTGCGCCTGTGCGTCCAACGGGAATTTGGACACATCCACCACATTGTCCATCATCCGCACAGCCGTCGCCACCAGCGCTGACAGGGCTGTGGGATCCAGCTCCGCGTCCGCGTCAAACGGGTTCTTCACCAAACGCGCCAAGTTGATCGACCCCAACAGGCAGGCGCCATACGGCGGCAGCGGCTGCTCGCCGCAGGGGTTTGTCGCGCAGATATCCTCGACATAGTTCAGGTTATTGGCCTTGTTGATCCGGTCGATAAAGATCACCCCCGGTTCCGCATAGTCAAAGGTCGCCTGCATGATCTTGTTCCACAGATCCCGCGCCTGCACGGTGTGGTAAACTTTATCCGCAAAAACCAGCTCCCAAGACCCATCAGCTTTGACGGCTTCCATAAAATCATCGGTGACCAGAACCGACATATTGAACATCCGCAAACGTGCGGGGTCGGATTTCGCGGAGATAAAGGCCTCAATATCCGGGTGGTCACAGCGCATCGTCGCCATCATCGCCCCACGGCGCGACCCCGCAGACATGATGGTACGGCACATGGCGTCCCAGACATCCATAAACGACAATGGCCCCGATGCATCTGCGGCCACACCCTTCACATCCGCCCCCCGTGGACGGATGGTCGAGAAGTCATAGCCGATCCCGCCACCTTGCTGCATTGTCAGCGCCGCTTCTTTCAGCATGTCAAAGATGCCCGCCATGCTGTCCGGCACAGTGCCCATGACAAAACAATTGAACAGTGTCACCTGACGGGCCGTGCCTGCACCGGCTGTGATACGTCCCGCAGGCAAAAATTTGAAATCTTCCAGCGCGGCATAAAATGTCTCTTCCCAGGCCTCAGCGTCCTGTTCCACACGCGCCAGGTCACGCGCAATCCGGCGCCAGCTGTCTTCGACACTTTGGTCAATCGGCGTGCCATCCGCTTCCTTGAAACGGTATTTCATATCCCAGATTTGTTCAGCAATGGGGGCAGCAAAGCGGGTCATTCAGTGGTTCCTATGAATCGGGTGCCTGGAAGAGACGGGATCGATACTACAGGGCTCGTGAAAATCACAATGCGAAAAAAGCCACTCAGCAGCAATTTACTGACGAGCATACCACAAGACCTTGCCCCCGCCAAACCGTGACCTACAATATACCGCAATTTCTTGGGACGACTCTGTGGGGAAGCTGTGGATAAGACAGTCAATCTGGTGAAACTTTCGGTTGGCACGGAAAGCGTGGAAACTTTGGCGGCCTGGCAGGCGGAATATGCGGCGCGTTGGCCGGATGGGCTGCCGCGCCACGTGACCCGCATGTGGCCCAAGCGCGAGACTGAAATCCTGAATGGCGGATCTATTTTTTGGGTGATCAAAGGCCAGATCCAATGTCGCCAGCGCATCCTACGGATGGAGGAAGTCATTGGCGAGGACGGTGTGCGGCGCTGTGCCATCGTCTTGGAGCCGGAGATCCACATGACCCAAACCGCGCTGAAACGTCCCTTTCAGGGGTGGCGCTATCTGAAGGTCGAAGACAGCCCGGCGGATCTGTCAGGCACTCGCAAACAAGAAGAGCCTTTGCCAGCAGAACTGTCACAGGCGCTCGCGGAAATTGGTGTGATCTGACAAAGCGGCGCGCGATTTGACAGATCAATGGTAAGGCTGTTTCACCCCGCGCGCTGAGAGGTCACGCCCATGCCCCTTGCCCTTTACACGTTTGGTCTGTTTCGCAAACCCGCAGATGATCCTGCCAATGACGGGTTTTATGCGCTGAATGACCGCGTGTTTGACGAGGTGGATCAGGCCCCCGGTCTGATCGCGCGCTCTGGCTATGCCTCGGATCCGGGCCCCGCGCCCTGGGGCGATGAAGTATACCCGCCCTTCTACACAGAAAAGGGCGATGGGTGGTCACCCGCCACCCTATCATTGTGGGAGGATTTGGAGAGCATCCTCGCCTTTACCTATGGTGGGCTGCACAAGGTGGCATTGGACCGTGGCGGCGACTGGTTCCAATCTGGCGCGTGGCCGCCGCTGGTGATGTGGTGGCATACGGGGGCTGCAGACAATCCCACCTGGAGTGAGGGCGTCACCCGTTACATGCAGCTACACGAGGCAGGCCCAAGCCCCGCGGCATTCTCATTTCAAACGGCATTTGACCGAAACGGCGCAGTGCTGCGCCCGGACCCGGCCCGGATCAAAGCGATGAAGCGCCCTGCCCCTTAGAGCGCGGCTTCAATCGCTGCCCATAACTCCTCCGCCGGTTCAATCCCAACCGACAAGCGCACAAAGCCCGGATCCACCGCATCGCCCCAACGTGCACGCCGTTCAGCCGAAGAATGCACACCGCCAAACGAGGTTGCCGGGCGGATCAGAGGGCAGTCATTGATGAAGGCCTCTGCTGTGGCCTCATCTGCCAGCGTAAAGCTGATCAGGAAGCCAAACCGGCTGCATTGCGCGCGCGCCAGATTATGGGCCGGATCCTGCGGCAGACCTGGGAAACGAAGGGTTTGGACGCTGGGATGTTCGGCCAGCCGCGCGGCAAGGGCTTCCGCGTTGTGGCACATGCGGTCAAAACGCACCTCCAACGTCTCTAACCCTCGATGCAACAGCCAGGCGGCGTGTGGACCTGGAATGGCACCAGAGTAAAGCCGCCAGTCCGTTATGGCCTCCATCACATCATCATTGCGGCTGGACACATGGCCCAGCAGCAGGTCCGAATGCCCGCCCATCGCCTTGGTGTCAGAAGAGACCACGATATCGACGCCCAAATCCAATGGACGCTGCCCCAGCGGTGTCAGCGTGGTGTTGTCGGCGATGGTGATGCCGCCCGCCGCCCGCACGGCCTGAGCCGTTGCCGCAATATCCATCATATCCAGCCCCGGATTGGAGGGGCTTTCAAGGAAAACCACATCAAACCCGTCAAAGCCGCCATCCTCAAAGGCCGCCGTTGGGCGCTCCACCACCGTGACGCCGAGCTGTGCCAGAAACCGATCCGCCAGCAGCCGCGTGGTGTAATAGCCATCAGATGGCAGCAACAGCCGGGTCTTGCTGCGGCAGGTGGCAAAAAGTGCTGCTGAAATTGCCGCCATGCCCGATGGGAAAAGGCGCGTCGGCGCCTGTTCGAGCACGGTGAGCTGTTTTTCAACGTCATTCCAGGTGGGATTGGTGGCCCGTCCATAGAAATCAGAGCCATCGGGCTGCCCGGGCAGGTGAAACATCGAGGCCGTGGTGATGGGCGGGGCGATGGGGGCACCTTTTGCCAACTGGTTTGCGCGCAGATGCAAAAAGGCTCCGGGGGCGAAGGGTTTGGGCGTGTCAGTCATGGGGCCTCTCACGGTCTTGGTCGTGGCTACTGAGGCAGAGCCGCCTGTCAAAGGCAAGAGGCATCGGGCAGAGAAACATCAAGGCCAGGGCTCCCGCCCCGAGATCGGGCATTAAAATGCCCGTCCTCGCGTTGGGCATGGCCCGCGCGTAAAGCGCGCGGGCGGTCGCGTTCGATGGCGGGCTTAGCTGTCCAACAGATCCCGAAGTTGGTTCAGCGTCGCCTTATCCTCGGCCTCGTATTTGGCCGTGCGGCTGCGCCACAGGGTGGCTTGTGATTTGAGCACCAGGCCATCCGAGAGGATTTTGAGGTGATTGGCGCGCAGAGTTTCACCGGTGGAGGTAATGTCTGCTATCATCTCAGCCGTTTCGTTTTTGACGGTGCCTTCGGTTGCCCCTTGGCTGTCGACAAGCTGGTAATCGGCAACACCGGCATCGCCCAGAAACTCGCGCACCAGACGGTGGTATTTGGTTGCGATGCGCAGGCGGTGGCCGTGATCGACGCGAAACCGGGCTGCAACGGCATCCAAGTCATCCAGCCCATCCACATCGATCCAGAACTGCGGGACCGCAAGGATCAGATCGGCAAAGCCAAACCCCAGCGGCGCGACCTCTTCGACCTGTTGCTCCCAACGTGGCAGTTTCTCCAACAACAAATCCGTACCGGTCACCCCAAGGTGGATACGGCCTGCTGCCAATTCGCGCGGCACTTCGCTGGCGGACAACAGCACCAGTTCAACCCCGTCAATACCGTCTACGCGGCCTGCGTATTCCCGCTCGGACCCTGTACGTGAAAGTGTCAGCCCGCGTTTGGCAAACCAGTCAAACGTCTTGTCCATCAGACGCCCTTTAGAGGGCACACCCAGTTTCAGGCTCATTGTGCACCCTCCTCGAGCTGCAGCATCAGATCGGGACGCAGAACCGCACCGACGGCTGGAATTTCACGGCCGTTGCCCAGATACCGCGTCAATGCATCATAGCGACCGCCGGTTGCGATTGCTGGCAGATCGGGACGGTTGTTGGCATAAAAGCCAAAGACAAACCCATCGTAGTATTCCATCGAGGTGCGCCCATAAGACGCTTCGAATTCCAGGTTATCCACGTCAATGCCGCGCGCGCGCATCGCAACAACCCGTGCATCCAGCCGGTCAAGCGCATGTGAAATGGTTGGCAGATCAACGGCAACATCCCGCAGTTGCTCCACCGCAAAAGGGATCGTCTCACGCACCGCAAGCAGCGTTTCCAGTGCCGAGATCTCATTCTCCGAGATCGGAGCCACTTTTGCATCGGCTCGCAAAGCCTCCATCCGGGCGTCGATATCAGCGGCGCGGCGTTTGCCAATTTCGGGTGCCGAGGCTGACACGGCCCCTTCGGTGCTGAGGAGTTTTTCGCGGTGTTCGCTGACCGTCGTACGTCCGGCGAACCGATCCAGCAGCGATTTGAATCGGCGGGGTCGCCAGATGTGGCGCATCAGGGCGGATTTGCGTAGATCAGAGGTGTTCAAACCCTGAACCGCAGCCGTCAAGATACCGATGTCGCCACAAGCTGGACGCACCGGAAGATCACGCAGCTGCATCGAAATCAATGCAAAAACTTCGGCATCCGCAGCGGCAGGATTGGCGCGGTCAAACACCTCATATCCCACCTGCACATATTCATTGGCGCGATCAGGGTCATGTTCCTGACGGCGAAACACCTCGCCCGCATAGGTGTAGCGCGCAGGCTCAGCGCTTTGGCGCATGTGCCGCTCGACCACGGGGACGGTAAAGTCCGGACGCAGCATCTGTTCACCACGCAGCGCATCCGAGGTCACATAGGCGCGGGCCCGGATATCTTCGCCATAAAGGTCAAGCAGTGTTTCCGCCGATTGCAGGATCGGCGGTTCAACCAGTTTGGCGCCTGCTGCCTCGAAATTCATCCGCAACCGCTGGGCGCGGGCTTGAATGTCAGACGTATTGGCCATTGTTACTGTTCCTGACTCTCTAAGATTTCACGCACCTTGGCCACCAGTTCCCCGCGCGCGACTGTGAATTGGCTGGGGCGTTCTTTCCACTCTTCCAACGTGGCGTTCTCGGCGATCTTGGCCCCTAGGATCAGATCTTTGATCTGAATGATGCCTTGCGCTTTTTCATCGCCGCCTTCGATTACAGCAATGGGAGAGTTGCGTTTGTCCGCATATTTCAGCTGGTTGCCAAAGTTCTTGGGATTGCCCAGATAAACTTCGGCCCGAATGCCTGCTTTGCGCAGCTCGGCCACCATGGCCTGGTAATCGGCCATCCGGTCACGATCCATGACGGTCACCACAACCGGGCCGGTTGGCGTCGCGGCCAGACGTCCCTTTTCGCGCAGCGCGGCCAGCAGACGATCGACGCCAATTGAGACCCCCACCGCAGGCACTTCCTGTCCGGTGAAGCGTTTGACCAAGCCGTCATAGCGGCCCCCGCCCGAGACAGAGCCAAACTGACGTTTGCGACCTTTTTCATCCAGGATTTCAAAGGTCAGTTCAGCCTCAAACACGGGCCCCGTGTAATAGCCAAGCCCGCGCACAATGGAGGGGTCAATCAACACGCGGTCCGCGCCATATTGCGAGGCGGCCAACAGTTCGCCGATCTGTTCCAGTTCCGCAATACCATCTTGGCCAACCTTGCTGTCGCCCACCGCGTTGCGCAGGTTTGCCATGGTGCCTGCCACGTCGTCCGCCTTGGACGTCAGGAACGCAATCACAGGATCAGCCTGCGCTTCGCCCAGACCAACACCGTCGATAAAGGCACCCGAGGCGTCCAGCCGCCCTTTGGTCAGCAGTTCGCGCACGCCGGCCTCGCCCACCTTGTCGAATTTGTCGATGGTGCGCAGAACATCATCACGCTTGGGGTCGTCCTCGGCCAGGCCCATGGCCTCCAACACGCCATTCAGAACCTTGCGGTTGTTCACGCGCACCAGATAATCGCCGCGTGGAATGCCAACGGTTTCCAGGGTGTCCGACAGCATCATGCAGATCTCTGCATCCGCCGCCATGGACGCGGTACCAACCGTGTCCGCATCACACTGATAGAACTGGCGATACCGTCCCGGTCCCGGCTTTTCGTTGCGCCAGACCGGCCCCATTGCATAGCGACGATAGGGCGACGGCAAATCATTGCGAAACTGAGCATAAACGCGCGCCAACGGAGCGGTGAGGTCATACCGCAGGGCCATCCAGTCGCCCTTGTCGCCCTCCTCCGCTTCCTGCCAGGCAAAGACGCCTGCATTGGGACGATCCACATCCGGCAGAAACTTGCCCAAAGCTTCCACTGTTTCCACAGCAGAGCTTTCGAGCGCGTCAAACCCGTAATGATGGTAGACACCCGCAATGGCCCGCAGCATCTCTGTGCGTTGGGTCACCTCTTCACCAAAATAGTCACGGAACCCTTTGGGCGTCTGCGCCTTGGGGCGGGGCTGTTTCTTGGTCTTGGCCATAGTGGCCTCCTCGCAGGTGTCGTTATGTTACGACCGGCGGAATAGCCCATGCGCCGACGCGCGGCAAGGCAGAGCGTCGGAGGTTTTCCACATCCAGCGGCAATCCCCCTGCCCAGCAAACAGGAAAACGACCCGCGCCTTCATCAAAAGGCGCAGGCAATTGTCATTGTAACAGCAGCTCTAGGCCGCCTGTTGCGCCAGACCACTCTGGCCAACAGTGGCGTCGCTGGGCAGTTTGAACCCTTGCACCATCTCGGACAGGCCAGATGCGTCAGAGGCCAGCAAATGCCCCGCTGCGGTTGTCTCTTCCACCATGGCCGCGTTTTGCTGGGTCACCTGATCCAGCTGGGTCACGCCGACGTTGATTTCATTCAGACCTGTGGACTGCTCAGACGCACCGGTTGCAATATCTGTGACCAGTTCAGAGATATGGTTGACCTGACCCACAATATTGTTGAGCGCTTCGCCCGCCCGTCCCACAAGATCCACACCTTGGCGAACCTGGTTGGAACTTTCACCGATCAGCTCTTTGATCTCGGTTGCGGCCTCCGCAGAGCGCAGCGCCAAGGCCCGAACCTCAGAAGCCACCACCGCAAAGCCACGGCCTGCCTCTCCGGCACGCGCGGCTTCAACGCCCGCGTTCAACGCCAAAAGGTTGGTCTGGAAGGTGATGTCATCAATCACGCCAATGATCTTGACGATCTGGTCCGAGGATTGCTCGATCTCATGCATGGCTGTGACGGCATCCTGGACAACCACGCCGCTGTTTTCAGCTTCTTGGCGTGCGTCAACCATGATCCCTTCCACCCGGCGTGCACCTTCGGCCGAAGAGGCAACCGAAACGCTGAGCTGTTCCAGGGCAGCGGCGGTTTCTTCCAACGTTGCGGCCTGGCTTTCGGTGCGATGCGACAGATCATCTGCCGCCTGGCTGACTTCGGTTGCTCCGCTTTGAATGCTGGTTGATGCCTGGACAACCTGCTGGAGCGAGCTTGCCAAAGTGCGAACAGTCGAATTGAAGCTGTCCCGCAGGGCGGCGTATTCGGTCGGGAAATCCGACGTAATGATACAGTTCAGATCCCGATTAGACATGCGCCCCAATTGCGTATCCAGTTCGGAAATCACCAATTTGCGATCCCGCTCTTTGGCGACCAGAATTTCTTCGGCCTCCTTCAGCGCGACGCGCGTGGTGTCCATGGACCGGCTAAGCTGACCCATTTCGGTTTGCGCATCCACATAGGCCGGGCGGAAATCAAATTCCTTGCGCGCCAGGCGATCCAGATCTCCTTGCACGGTGTCCATCTGCGTATTGAACGTCCGCAACAGTTTGAAACCAAGGCCCAAACAAGCGAAGGCTGAGAGGAAGATCAAGACGCTGTCAAAAATCAGACCGGTCAACGCAGCTTTCTTGGCCTTGGTCGCCTTGGTGATCAGGATATCTGCCATGTCCACTTCGACATCGTGCAGGTAATTGACCCATTCGGTCGACAGGGCAAACCATTCCTCCGCAGACATATATGGGCGGTCAAGGGCCGGGCCTTCGGTGTCCACACGATAGATCACGTCCTTCAGGCCGATTTCAACAGCGCGTGCCTCAAGGTCCAGCCCCGGCAGATACTCACTCAATACGGCTTGGGCGCGGTGCAATTGTTCAAATTCAGCTGCACCATAGGCAACAAAATCATGGTAATCCTTCAGATCGCCGCCACCTTCCGTGAAGACAGCAACACCCGCAGCCCGCTGTTTGCCCGCCGCTTCCTTGGCCAGGTCCAGCGCAACAACGCCGGAAGAGATATTGACCAGTTCCGAGTTGGACTGGTGCAGCAGCTCGGCCGCGGATTCATCCAACAGAGCTGTAATCGCTTTGGAAAACGCCTGCTTGATCTCGCGCGCTTCAATGGCACCACGGTCAACTTGGTCGCGCATCACCGAAAGCTCCATATTGCTGCGCAAAATATTTTGCGCCAGCTCATGGGTCAGACGGAAATCTTCGTCCACCTTACCGCGGGTTTTGTCCAGTTCCGCTTTCAATTCAGGTGACTCTTTTTTGAGGTAGCGCACACTGAGACCGCGCTCCACCTGCAGATAATGCACAAGGTCCGCAATCAGCAGCGCTTCTTCGGTCGTATGCAATGTCTTGTTCGCATTTCTGAGATCAGCGAAATCGCCGAACGCCTTGAGCCCCCCAATCATAAGAAGGGCGAATGTAGGTACCGCAATCAGCAACAGTACAAAATTCCGTAACGTCATCATCAACATCCCCTGTTGAACTTCACCATTTAATAATCGTGCACCCGACACGCGAGCGATCACGCCTTTCAGCTGCTGGATGCAGGCTCATTCGGAGCTTCTGGGATTGTTGGTTCCACCCAATCCGTCTTCTCCCAAGCGCTACAACACGCAAAACAGTCGCAATACCGTGGTTCACATTTTGAAACGGTATCTGTGCATCGTATGAAGAAGACCTTTCAACTCAATTAAGTGATCGTAAAATGTATGAATATCAAAATATTAGCATTTAACTTTTGCAAAAAAGATAAGTTGAAAACTCACCTTTATGCACAAAAAAAAGGCCCCCGAATTGGGGGCCGATTCGTTTGTCTCTTTTATGCGATCTGAGCAGGTCAGAGACCGATATGGGTGCCCAGGGCTTCCATATCTGCCAACAGTTTTGCCGCGTCGCTGACGAGGTCGTGCTGTTCGTTGTCCACTGCTTCCTTGTGTGCCGCGCGTGCCTCTTCGATAAAGGCATCCAACTGCTCACGTGTCAGCTCAGAGGTCGGAACCGCTTTTTCGGCCAAGACCGACAGGCCCTCGACGCCGATTTCAGCAAAACCGCCGGTAACCACATATTCCGAGTTTCCTTCCGGGCTTTCGACCTTCAGGAGACCCGGGCGCAGGGTGGTGATGGTCGGCGCATGCATCGGCATTGCCGTCATGTCGCCTTCCGCGCCTGGGATCACAACCGCGCTCGCCTGGAGCGAAGCTAGGCTTCGCTCGGGGCTTACGAGGTCAAATTGCATGGTGTCAGCCATCGGGATACTCCTTAGGCCGCTTCAGCAGCCATTTTCTCGGCTTTTGCGATCACTTCGTCGATGCCGCCAACCATGTAGAAAGCGCCTTCGGGCAGGTGATCGTATTCGCCAGCAACAACCGCTTTGAACGACGAGATGGTGTCTTCCAGCTGAACCTGAACACCGTCAGAGCCGGTGAAGACTTTTGCAACGTCAAACGGCTGCGACAGGAAGCGCTGAATCTTACGCGCACGTGCCACGGTCAGCTTATCCTCTTCGGACAGTTCGTCCATGCCAAGGATCGCGATGATGTCTTGCAGCGACTTGTAGCGTTGCAGGATCTGCTGAACGTCGGAGGCGACTTTGTAGTGCTCTTCACCAACGATCTGCGGGTCCATCAGACGCGAGGACGAGTCTAGCGGGTCAACCGCCGGGTAGATACCCAGCTCAGAGATCGCACGGTTCAGAACGGTTGTCGCGTCCAAGTGAGCAAAGGTTGTCGCAGGCGCCGGGTCGGTAAGGTCATCCGCGGGAACGTAAACAGCCTGGATCGAGGTGATCGAGCCGTTCTTGGTCGAGGTAATACGTTCCTGCATCGCACCCATGTCGGTTGCCAGTGTCGGCTGGTAGCCCACAGCAGACGGGATACGACCCAGAAGCGCGGACACCTCGGAACCCGCTTGGGTAAAGCGGAAGATGTTGTCGACGAAGAACAGAACGTCGGTACCGGATTGGTCACGGAACTGTTCCGCCAGGGTCAGACCTGTCAGAGCAACACGGGCACGCGCTCCCGGAGGTTCGTTCATCTGACCGTAAACCAGAGCCACCTGAGAATCTTCCAGGTTGTCAGGCTTAATAACGTTGGATTCGATCATCTCGTGGTAAAGGTCGTTACCTTCACGCGTACGTTCACCAACACCTGCGAACACCGAGTAGCCCGAGTGCACTTTTGCGATGTTGTTGATCAGTTCCATGATCAGAACGGTTTTACCAACGCCCGCACCGCCGAACAGACCAATTTTACCACCTTTGGCGTAAGGCGCCAGCAGGTCGATAACTTTGATGCCTGTTACCAGAACTTCGGATTCGGTGGACTGTTCGTTGAATTCCGGCGCTTCCTGGTGGATCGCGCGAGTCTCGGTCGCGTCTACAGGCGCGCCTTCGTCAACGGGCTCACCCACAACGTTCAGAATACGACCCAGGGTCGCGTTCCCAACGGGGATGGTGATCGGCGCGCCGGTGTCGACAACTTCCTGGCCACGAACCAAACCTTCGGTCGCGTCCATCGCGATGGTACGAACGGTGTTTTCACCCAGGTGCTGGGCAACTTCCAGAACCAGTTTCTTACCGTTGTTGTCGGTGGTGATGGCGTTCAGGATCGCGGGCAGTTGGTCGTCAAACTGGACGTCTACAACGGCGCCGATGATCTGGGTCACCTTACCTTTTGCATTTGCCATTTTATGGTCTCCGGTTGTCTCTTAGAGCGCCTCAGCGCCCGAAATGATTTCAATCAGTTCGCTGGTGATCACAGCCTGACGCGAGCGGTTGTACTCGATGGTCAGCTTGTCGATCATTTCGCCCGCGTTGCGGGTCGCATTGTCCATCGCACTCATCCGGGCACCTTGTTCAGATGCACCGTTCTCCAGCAGCGCCGAGAAGATCTGAGTGGCCACACCACGCGGCAGCAGGTCAGCCAGAATGGCTTCTTCGCTGGGCTCGTAGTCGTATTCAGCCGCAAGACCTTCGTCTTCGCTTGCCTCATAAGAGGCCGGGATGATCTGCTGCGCGGTCGGGATCTGGGTCACAACGTTCACGAACTCCGAGAAGAAGATCGTTGCAACGTCGAATTCACCCGCATCAAAACGCGTCAGCACGTCTTTTGCGATGTCCTGTGCATTGGCATAACCCACAGCCTTGAGGCCGGTGAGGTCTACGTGACCAACGAACAAGTCTTCGAAATCGCGTTTCAGGGCGTCGCGGCCTTTTTTGCCAACCGTAAGAACTTTTACGGTTTTGCCTTGGGCCTTCAGCTCATTGGCTTTTTGACGCGCCAGTTTCGCGATGTTGGAGTTGAAGCCGCCACAGAGGCCGCGCTCCGCCGTCAGGACGACCAGGAGATGAACCTGGTCGCTGCCGGTGCCCGCAATCAATTTGGGCGCGGTATCGCTGCCGCCGACCGAAGCCGCCAGCCCCGCCATCACAGCGTTGAACCGCTTGGCATAGGGACGTGCGTCTTCAGCAGCTTCTTGGGCGCGGCGAAGTTTCGCCGCGGCCACCATTTGCATGGCTTTTGTGATCTTCCGAGTGTTTTTCACACTCTGGATCCGGTTTTTAAGGTCCTTGAGAGAAGGCATGTCCTACTCTCTCCTTATGCGAAGTCAGCTGCGAATTCGTCGAGAACAGCCTTCATCTTTTCAACGGGCTCGCCCTTCTTGAACTTCGGATCTTCGGTTTGGATCCAGTCCAGGAAATCCGCCTTTTTGGCGCGCAGGAAGGTCAGAAGCTCTGCTTCAAAACGGCCTACGTCCTTGACGTCGACTTTGTCCAGGTAACCGTTGGTACCCGCAAAGATGACGCAAACGATTTCTGCGTTGGTCAGCGGCGCGTACTGCGGCTGTTTCATCAGCTCTGTCAGACGTGCACCACGGTTCAGCAGCTGCTGGGTTGCGGCGTCAAGGTCGGACCCGAACTGAGCAAACGCAGCCATCTCGCGGTACTGAGCCAGCGACAGTTTCACCGGACCGGCAACCGAAGACATCGCATCAGTCTGAGCCGAGGAGCCCACACGCGAAACCGACAGACCGGTGTTCACAGCAGGACGGATACCTTGGTAGAACAGTTCGGTTTCCAGGAAGATCTGACCGTCGGTGATCGAGATCACGTTGGTCGGAATAAACGCGGAAACGTCGCCACCTTGGGTTTCGATGATCGGCAGCGCGGTCAGCGAGCCAGCACCGAAGTCTTCGTTCAGCTTCGCAGAACGCTCCAGCAGGCGGGAGTGGAGGTAGAAAACGTCACCAGGGTAGGCTTCACGGCCCGGCGGGCGGCGCAGCAGCAGGGACATCTGACGATAAGCAACCGCTTGCTTGGACAGATCATCATAGATGATCAGCGCGTGACGGCCGTTGTCACGGAAGTGCTCGGCCATTGCGGTCGCCGCATAAGGCGCCAGGAACTGCATCGGTGCCGGGTCGGACGCGGTTGCGGCCACAACGATGGAATATTCCATCGCACCAGTTTCTTCGAGCTTTTTAACCAGCTGCGCAACAGTCGAGCGCTTCTGACCAACAGCAACGTAAACGCAGTACAGTTTCTTGTACTCATCGTCGCCTGCAGCTTCGTTGTAAACTTTCTGGTTCAGGATCGCGTCCAGAGCAACGGCAGTTTTACCGGTCTGACGGTCACCAATGATCAGCTCACGCTGGCCACGGCCGATCGGGATCATCGCGTCAACGGATTTCAGACCGGTTGCCATCGGCTCGTGAACCGATTTACGCGGGATGATGCCAGGCGCTTTGACGTCTGCAACGCCACGCTTGTCCGAAACGATCGGACCTTTGCCGTCCAGCGGGTTGCCCAGACCGTCAACAACGCGGCCCAGCAGACCGTCACCTGTAGGTACGTCCACGATGGAGTTGGTGCGCTTAACGGTGTCGCCTTCTTTAATGTCACGGTCAGAACCGAAGATAACAACACCAACGTTGTCGGCTTCCAGGTTCAGAGCCATGCCCATGATGCCACCGGGGAATTCGACCATCTCGCCGGCTTGGACATTATCCAGGCCGTATACACGAGCGATACCGTCACCGACGGACAGCACGCGACCGATTTCGGCCACCTCTGCTTCTTGACCAAAATTCTTGATTTGGTCTTTCAGGATCGCAGAAATCTCTGCAGCTTGGATACCCATTTATCCGACCTCTTTCATTGCATTCTGTAGAGAGTTGAGCTTGGAGCGGATCGAGCTATCGATCATCTTCGAGCCCACTTTTACGACGAGTCCGCCGATGATGCTTGCATCGACGCTTGCGTTAATCGTGACTTTCTTGCCCACGCGTTCGGCCAAAGTCTTGGCCAGCTTTTCGCTCTGGGTTTTTGTCAGCGCTTTGGCTGAGATCACTTCGGCGGTGACTTCACCGCGGGCTTCGGCCAGACGCGCACGCAGCGCATCAATCAGCGCAGGCAGTACAAACAGGCGGCGTTTTTCAGCCATCAGCGCCAGCGTGTTGCGAACAATGGGATCAACACCCATCTTTTCCGCAACAGCAATGATCGCTGCACCTTGTGCGTCACGTGAAACGACCGGGGAGTTGATCAGCTCAGACAGCTCAGCGCTGTCAGCCAATGCGGTGGCCAGGTCGTTAATGCTGGTTTCAAGACTATCGAGAGACTTGCTCTCTTCCGCGATCTCAAAGATCGCGGTGGCATAGCGCGCGGCAATGCCTGCGGAAATCGAAGCTGGTTCGGACACGTCCACCCTTCCGATACTTAGGCCCCGGTTGGCAGGCTTTCGCGCGCGTCCGGGGGCGTGAGTGAGCCCCCCGGTGTCGGCAGGGCATCAAAATCAGCGTGGATGTAGCAGAGCGTTACCAACCTATCAACTGCCTTAAAATCTTATTTCATTTATGCGACACACGTGTTTTCAAGGGCTTACCCAAACTGCGACGCTTTTACCCAAGATAAAGCCTTGAAAAACGTCACACGCATCCGACATTTTTCGTGATCTGTGTTCGCTAACACGCCTGAAAAACATGCAACCGGTCGTGAAACGCGTTCAAATCTCGCGCAATCCGGGAATCACATTTACAGGTCGCCCCGAACCTCTTCGCGCGCTTTCCACGCCAGTTCCGGTAGCGGATTTGACAATCCTTCAAGAACACGAATGCGGCCAGGGTTTCCAGATTTGATACGATTGCCCGACTGAGGATAGGATTGTTTGCGGACCTCGACCAAAAACACACCCCCGGCCAGAACCGTGGGCAGCCGACGCCCGACCCGTTCAAAGAGGCGCATCGACCGCAACCAGAATCGCTGCTCACTTGGTGGCAGATACAGCGCGGCGATATGGCTTTCGATCTCAAACTGATGGCTGCGCAGCTGGCTTTCCAATTGGCCCAACGTGTAAGGGCGCCCAAAGCCGAACGGCGTTTGATCCGAACGCACCCAAAGCCCCGCACGGTTCGGCACAATAAAGACGGCGCGCCCCCCCGGCCCCAGAACGCGAAAACATTCTTCCAGCAATTGGGTTGGCCGCTCGGAGGTTTCCAACCCGTGCATCACCACAAGCCGATCCACGTGACCTGTGTCCAATGGCCACTGGGTCTCTTCGCACAGGACAGAAACATTTGGTTGCCCCGCAGGCCATTGCATCACCCCTTGGGGGCCAGGCATTAGGGCGACAACCCGCCGTGCTGATTTAAGGTAGGGACGCAACAACGGCGCAGCAAAGCCAAAGCCCGCAACCGTTTCCCCTTCGACGTCCGGCCACAACTCCATCAGGCGCGTTCGGATGGAAGCCTGTGCGGCACGCCCCAATTTGCTTCGATAATAGAAGTTCCGCAAATCTTGAACGTCCAGATACATTGCAGCCGCGCACTCCTTTGGCCAAACTGGGCGCAGTTTAGCAATCTTGAGACGAAACACCATGCCCCTGGAAATCGTAACCCTGCCCTGTCGTACCGACAATTACGCCTTTTTGTTGCATAACAACGAAACTGGCGAAACTGCTTTGGTCGATGCACCCGAAGCCGCGCCACTGGAAGCTGCCTTAAAAGCACGCGGCTGGGGGCTCGACTATATTTTGATCACTCATCATCATGACGACCACATCATCGCCGTGGCGACACTGCGGGACCAATATGGCAGCACAGTCATCGGCGCTGCCGCTGACGCCCACCGCCTCCCCCCCTTGGATCAAGAGGTCGCGGACGGCGATGTTCTGAAAATCCTGGGCGAAGACATGCATGTTCTGGATGTCTCTGGTCACACAATTGGCCATATCGCGTTTCATTTCCCGGCCTCGAACGCCGCGTTTACCGCCGACAGCTTGATGGCCCTTGGGTGCGGGCGGCTATTTGAAGGCACCCCGGAACAGGCTTGGACCAGCCTTTGTGCTCTTGCCAGTCTGCCAGAAGCAACTATTGTATATTCAGGGCATGAATACACTCAAGCAAACGCAAAATTTGCCCTCACAATCGAAGCAGATAACCCGGCCTTGATCAAACGCGTCGCTGATATTGATGAAGCACGTGCCCAAGGTCGCCCAACAGTGCCATCTTCACTGGCACTTGAACGTGCCACAAACCCGTTTCTGAGGGCCGCTGAGCCTTCGGTAAAAGCGGCGTTGGACATGACAGATCAAGAGCCGTTGGCCGTGTTTACAGAGATACGGCGGCGAAAGGATAATTTCTGAGCCTCCGCGATCTGACGTAATGAAACCGGAGGTTTTGTGACCGCAAAATGAAAGAAACCTCTTGAAGCCGCCGCCAGATCAACCAAACTCTAATAATATGGAGACAAGGTTGAACGAAGGATCCTTGGTTAATAGATGCCAGAAGGCTTCAAACCGGCCAGGGATCCAGAAACCCAAGACAGAGGAGCACGCCCGTGCCTTCATTCTCGAACACGCTCGAACAGGCCATTCACGCAGCGCTGGCGCTGGCGAATGATCGACGTCATGAATTTGCAACGCTGGAGCATTTGCTGCTGGCTCTAACAGATGAACCTGACGCGGCCCGTGTCATGCAGGCCTGTAGTGTTGATCTCACGGAATTGCGCGCGGCTCTGTTGGAATTTGTGGATGAAGAGCTGGCCAATTTGGTCACCAGCGTCGAGGGATCCGAAGCTGTGCCCACCGCTGCTTTTCAACGGGTTATCCAACGCGCGGCGATCCATGTGCAATCCTCTGGCCGCACCGAGGTGACCGGTGCCAATGTGCTGGTTGCGATCTTTGCGGAACGCGAAAGCGACGCGGCCTATTTCCTGCAGGATCAGGAAATGACCCGTTATGACGCGGTGAACTTCATCGCGCATGGCGTGGCCAAGGATCCCGCCTTTGGCGAGAACCGCACCGTCAGTGGTGCCGAAGACTATGAAGAGACTTCGCAGCAGCCCCCACAATCCGAGGGCGGCGAAAAGAAAGAGAGCGCGCTGGCCAAATATTGCGTCGACCTCAACGAGAAGTCCCGCGATGGCGATATCGACCCGCTGATCGGCCGTTCACATGAAGTTGAACGTTGCATTCAGGTTCTGTGCCGTCGCCGCAAGAACAACCCGCTTTTGGTGGGCGACCCCGGTGTTGGTAAGACCGCCATTGCCGAAGGTCTGGCCCGCAAGATTGTCCAAGGTGAGGTTCCAAGTGTTCTGTCCGGCACCACCATCTATTCCCTTGATATGGGCGCGCTTCTAGCAGGCACCCGGTATCGTGGCGATTTCGAGGAACGGCTGAAGGCCGTCGTGACCGAGCTGGAAGACCATCCCGACGCGGTTCTGTTTATCGACGAAATCCACACTGTCATTGGGGCTGGTGCCACCTCGGGTGGGGCCATGGATGCCTCAAACCTCCTGAAGCCTGCGCTTCAAGGCGGCAAGCTGCGCACCATGGGCTCCACCACCTACAAAGAGTTCCGCCAGCATTTTGAAAAAGACCGCGCCCTGTCCCGTCGTTTCCAGAAAATCGACGTGAACGAACCTTCTGTGGAAGATTCGATTGCGATCCTCAAAGGTCTGAAGCCCTATTTCGAGGATCACCACTCGATCAAATTCACCTCGGAAGCGATCAAAACCGCGGTTGAGCTGTCGGCCCGTTACATCAATGACCGCAAGCTGCCGGACAAAGCCATTGATGTGATCGACGAAGCCGGTGCGGCACAGCATCTGGTGCCCGAAAGCAAACGCCGCAAAACCATCGGCGTCAAAGAAGTCGAGGCCGTCGTGGCCAAAATCGCCCGCATCCCGCCCAAGAGTGTCTCTAAGGATGATGCCGAAGTGTTGAAAGACCTGGAGAAAACGCTGAAACGCGTGGTCTTTGGTCAAGATGACGCCATCGATGCGCTGTCGAGTGCGATCAAACTGGCCCGTGCGGGTCTGCGGGAACCCGAAAAGCCCATCGGCAACTATCTGTTCGCGGGCCCAACCGGGGTTGGTAAGACCGAGGTGGCCAAACAGCTTGCGGATCAGCTGGGTGTGGAACTTCTCCGCTTTGACATGTCCGAATATATGGAGAAACACGCGGTCTCACGCCTGATTGGTGCCCCTCCGGGCTATGTCGGCTTTGACCAAGGTGGCCTTTTGACAGATGGCGTCGACCAGCACCCGCATTGTGTGCTGCTGTTGGATGAAATCGAAAAAGCCCACCCGGATGTGTTTAACATCCTGTTGCAGGTGATGGATAACGGCCAGCTGACTGACCACAACGGTCGCAACGTAAACTTCCGTAATGTGGTTCTGATCATGACCTCCAACGCCGGTGCCTCTGATATGGCAAAGGCTGCGGTCGGCTTTGGTCGCGATCGTCGCGAGGGCGAAGACACCGCCGCGATCGAACGCACCTTTACGCCGGAATTCCGCAACCGTCTGGACGCGGTGATCTCCTTCGGTGCCCTGCCGAAAGAGGTGATCCTGCAAGTGGTTGAGAAATTCGTCCTGCAGCTCGAAGCACAGCTGATGGACCGCGATGTCTCGATCGAGCTGACCCGCCCAGCTGCCGAATGGCTCGCCGACAAAGGCTATGATGAGAAGATGGGCGCGCGCCCCTTGGGCCGGGTGATCCAGGAACATATCAAAAAGCCGCTGGCCGAAGAGTTGCTTTTTGGCAAACTCACCAAAGGTGGCTTGGTCAAAGTTGGCATCAAGGACGGAAAACTGGATCTGCGCATCGAAGGCCCCGCCAAACCGCGCATCTCCGGCAAAAAGCCCCCCCTGCTGACAGCGGATTAAGCGAATGAAACAGGCTTGGGCAATTGCCTTTGCAACAACGCTCGCGCCCCCCTTGGGCGCGAGCGATTTTTTGTTGCACTGGCCCGTTGACTGCACCCTGGGTGACAGTTGCCACATCCAGCAATACGTGGATCACGACCCTGGCCCCGAGGCACAGGATTTCCGCTGCCAGGGCCTGACTTATGACGGCCACAAAGGCACCGACATCGCCCTTCCCACACTATTGGAGATGCACGCAGGCGTAGCGGTTCTGGCCGCAGCACCCGGAGTTGTGGCGGGCGTGCGCAATTCGATGGTAGATCAGCGCTACACGGACGCCCATGCTGACCAGATCCAAGGACGCGAATGCGGCAACGGTGTGGTTCTGAAACACAATGACGGCTGGGAAACCCAATATTGCCACCTGAAACAGGGATCCGTCTTGGTGGAACCGGGCCAGACGGTCGCCGCTGGCACCCCTTTGGGGGAGATCGGGCTGTCTGGGCAAACCCAGTTCCCCCATCTGCATCTCTCGGTGCGCAAGAACGGCGCGGTTGTGGACCCTTTTACACCTGAAGCCCTGGGCACAAGTTGTTCACAAAGCGCCGACACCCTCTGGTCGGACCCAGTTCCCTATACCCCCGGTGGCCTCCTTGCCACGGGTTTCAGCGCCACTTTGCCCGATTACGACGCTATACGCGCGGGCACTGCGGCGGCGGACACATTATCACCCGCGGCACCTGCTCTTGTATTTTGGGGCTACGCCTTTGGAGGTCGCCTTGGCGATCAATTGGAATTGCAAATTACTGGCCCGCAGGGCGCGTTCATTTCCCACACTGAAGAGCTCCCCAAAGCCCAATCGCAGTTTTTCCGCGCCGCAGGGCGTCGCCTGCGAGAGACCAACTGGCCCAAAGGGGAATACACCGGCACCGCCCGCCTTGTACGAGCCGGACAAGTGATCGATCAGGCTGTTACAAGCATCCTTGTGAACTAACGCGCGCCATCGCGCCTTGTGCGACAGCACAAGGCGCTACGCCCAACCAGTGCGTGACCCCCGCCAGGGAGTCAGCCGCACTGGGCGGGAGCGCCCCGCCCCTTTTATCGCTCGGTAAATTTCAACTCAATCCGCCGGTTCTGGGCCCGCGCTTCAGGCGTGTCCGCCGCGTTTACCGGTTGGAATTCGCCAAACCCATTGGCCGCCAGACGTTCCGGTGGCAGGCCCAGGCTCTCCACCATGTACCGCACCACGGACAATGCCCGCCCTTGGCTCAGCTCCCAGTTATCGGCGAATTTGGGGTGATTGATCAGCGGATCATTATCCGTGTGCCCATCGACGCGGATAATCCAGCCCAGTTCTGGGGGGATTGCAGCCGCAACGCTTTGCAGGATCTGCGCCACTTTTGCAATCTCTGCACGTCCCGCATCCGACAGATCCGCGCTGCCCGCGTCAAACAGAACTTCCGAGGCAAAAACAAATCGGTCGCCCTGGATCCGGACCCCATCCTGATTGCCCAGAACATCACGCAAACGCCCAAAGAACTCCGACCGGTACCGCGCCAGATCTTCGCTTTCCGCTTCCAAAGCCTCTGCTTTCAATGCCAGCGCCGCCGCCTCTTCTTCCAGACGTTTGCGTTCTTCTTCTTCCAGCAACCGCCGTTTGCGCTCCTCAGAGGCCGCGCGCGCCAGCGCCGCATTCAGGTCTTGGCCCAGGCTCTGCAGCTGTACGGACTGCGCCGCATCGCGCGCCTCATAATCATCCAAAAGCGCCTGCAGCCCCCCCAATTGTTCCCGCAGGGCCGACACTTGTTGGTTCAACAAGGCGGTCTGACGTTGGGCTTCGGCCGAAATATCCTGCTCTTCCGCCAGTGCCGCACGCGCCTGCGCCAACAAATTCGCGCGCTCCTGTGCCAGATCGCGGTTTTCTGCGGCAGCGGTCTCTGCGCTTTCTTTGTCTTCCAATGCAGCCAGCAAACGGCTTTGCAGCACATCCTCATCCCGCGCGGCCGCATTGGCACGTTCCAACTCTTCCAGGGCCATCAGTAGGCGAGCTTCCACTTCGGCCCGCTGGTCCTCGGTTGTTGTGGTGGAGGCGCGTGCAGCTTCCAAATCCGTTTTACTTTGCGCCAATTGCGCTTCAAGCCCTGCTTTTTCGGACTGGAACGCACGTTCCGCATCCGCGAGTTGCGCCCTGACACGGGCTTCCAAAGCCGCTTGCTCAGAGGCCGCATCTGCCAGCGCTTGCTCATAGGTCCGCGCGGCCGCATCCTGCGCATCCCGCAATCGGGCAATTTCAGCATCAAAGGCGCTTTGTGTCTGAACCGATTCCTCCGCCTGCTGTTGCAACTGGCGTTCCAGCTCTTGTTGGGTGCGCAAGGCTTCGGCTTGGGCCGCCCCCAAAGCGCTGCTCAAAGATTTCTGCGTCTCAGCCGCGCTCGTCCGGACCCGGTCCAATTCGGCTTCCAGACCGGACACCCGCGCAGCCGCTTCTGATTGCGCCACATCCATCTGCGCCAGCACCCGGGTCAAGCGCTCCGCCAGGATATCCCGCTCCTGTGCCTGGGCTTTGGCGGCTTCCAAGGTTGCCAAAGCCTCTTCCAGCTGTGTGTTCAACTGCGATTGCGCAGCCTCTGCGGCGGCCAACAACGTCAGCGTATCCTCTGCCTCCTGGCGCTGGCCTTCCAAAGCAAGCGTCATCGCGGTCAGTTCCGCATCTGCGTTTTTAAGTCGATCCTGCAAGGCCTGGGCTGCGGCGGCTTCGGCCAGGCGCGCGGCCGCTTCGCTGTCCAATTGTTGCTGCAGGTCCGCGATGGCCGCCGTTTGGGTTTCACCTTCCTGTTCCAAATCCGCGATCAGCGCCTCAAGCGCCTCCCGTTTGGCTGCGGCCAGCCGGGCAGCTTCCACTTGTGCATCAATCTCTTGCCGTGCCGAAGCTAATGCCAGATCCAGCGCTTCTTGCTCATTCAGCAATTCGGCCTGACGGCTCTGCAAATCATCGCGTTGTGCCGTCAGCGCCGACACTTGACGTTCCGCATCATCGCGGCTGGTGATCAAGGCGGCCACCTGCGCCTCAAAGGCGGTGATCCGCCCTTGGGCAATTTGCAATTCAGAAGCCGTAAGGTCCCGCTCAGCTGAAACCGCGGCCAGCTCCTGTTGGGTCCGGGTCAACTGCCCCTGTGTGCTGGTCAATGTCGCATTCAAAGCGCCCAATTGGGTCTGCAGCGCCGCGTTTTCGCTTTCTTCAAGCCCCAGCGCCTGCGCCAGCGCGCTGACCTCGCTCGCCAATTGTTCAAGCTGGTTTTCCTGACCAGAAATGGTCTCTTCCTGGCCTGAAATCGTCTCACGCAGCACAAATTGCACCATCATAAAAATGGTGAGGACAAACATCAGCACCAGCAAGAGGCCGGTCATGGCGTCCACAAACCCGGGCCAGATCGAGGCCTGGAACCTTTGGCCGGTTCGCCGTGACAGGGCCATGGGTTATGCTCCCTCGCCCGGTGTCGGACGTGGGCGCACACGCGGGCTGGCAAAAGCTTTGACCATCAAGTCGATATCTTTGCGCAGCTCTGCCAGACTTTCCTGACGGCCTGCGGAAATCTCTTCGAGGATGCGCAGCATCTGCACATCAATTGAGCGCAGACGCATCCGGCTTTCGGCGTCGATCCCGACGTCGCCCTGCGCCCGCATGATCTCAGCCAGCGCCTCTTGTCCAACAGCCACCCGTTCGATGGCGGCGGATAGAGATTCGGTCCGATCTTGGCGTTGATTCATGTCCGAAATCACCGTGATCAGCGCATCCATTTTCTGGTCGACCTCAGCCCGCGACTGCGCGGTGTCCATGAACATCACCTGCAGCGCTTCCATCTGCTCGGCCATTGTGTCCAGCACTTGGCTGACCGCACCCCCCTCTCCGGTGGCGTCCTCAGACGACAGGCTCACACGGGTGAAGGAGGAGAGCCATTCTTCCAGCTCACGGTAAAACCGGTTCTGACCGTGACCCGCAAAAAGCTCCAAGAGGCCCACAATCAAAGACCCTGCGAGGCCCAAAAGCGAGGATGCAAAGGCCACACCCATACCGCCAAGCTGAGATTCCAGACCGCTCATCAGGCGATTAAAGACGGCCAAGCCTTCTTCGCCTTCTTGTGGTGCAAGACTGCGAATGGTGTCCACAACCGCGGGAACCGTGGTGGCCAGACCATAAAACGTCCCCAGAAGACCCAAGAAAATCAGAAGATTAACAATATATCGCGTGATCTCACGCTCTTCATCAATTCGGGTGGCGACAGAATCCAGAATGGATCGTGTGGAGGACGAGCCCAGCTGCATCCGCGCGCCCCGTGAGCGCAACAGCGAGGCCAGCGGCGCCAGCATGGATGGCGGGCTGTCATCTTCATATGTTTGTTCGCTGGCAAAGCGTTCAATCCAGCGTACCGAACCGATCAGCTGTCCCACTTGCCAAAAACAGGCCAGCACCCCGATGACAAAGACAAACAGGATAAACCCGTTGAGCCAAGGATTGGCCTCGAACACGGGCAGTACCCGTGGCAGGGCGACAAAGGCCCCAAATCCAGCAAGCCCCAGTGCGATCAACATCATGATCACCTGGCGAACGGGTTGAGAAAACTGCGGTCTCGCCTCGCGCCCTGTTTGCGCCATAGGTTGTGGCTCCTGACACCTGTTACTGCTCGTTGTCAGGGGGCAGACTATAAGGAAAGACCTAAAAGCGCCAAGTGTTTATGACGTGTTTATGCGGTCAATCCGCGCACCCGACGTGCCAGCCAGTTGAGATCCTCGTCTTCCAACCCAATTTCCGCCAGATGCGCGGCTGTGTTGTAGAGATATTCGGTATTGGGGCCGCGCTGTCCGATAGCGCGGGCGATCACTTTGGCTTGTGTTTCAAGCGGCATGCCACCGCAATACTGTACATGGGCGGGATCCACCACATAAGTCACCGCTTGAACTGTGCGCCCATCGGCAAGTCGAACATCCAGATTGCGCTCCAAGTAGGCCGATGAAATCAATTCCCGCTCACGCAGTTCTGCCAACGTCACCTCTTCGTGGCCCGGTTCCACTGCCAATGCCATACCACTGCATTGCGCGTCCGTTACCTCGTCCAGGGCCAAAACAAGCCCTGGGTTTTCTTCCGTTCCACGATGATGGATTGACCACATGCAAAACGACCGCGCATAACCGTGCAAAACAGCAGTGCGCTGTTCGGCCACCGGGAACCCCGGGTTCCACAACAAAGATCCGTATCCAAATACCCACATCGTCATGTCGCTGGTCCTTTCTGACCGCTCCTTATAAACAACATTTCTGAACTGCGAAAAGAGGGCTGTTATGCGCAAACTGCTGAACTGGCTGGTGGTCGGGGCCATTTTGTGGAGTGGCTATTGGGGCATCGCCGCCTGGGCTCTGCACCAAGGGGTCTCTGCGTGGTTCATTGAACGCACGCGTCAGGGTTGGTTGGCCGAACATGATGGCCTGGGCAGCAGCGGCTACCCCCTGCACCAAAAGCTTGAAATGACAAGGCCAGTTCTTGCGGATCCGGGCACCGGAATCGCCTGGCGGGCGGATTGGCTGTCCCTGAACAGCGCGGCCTTGTCGCCGCTGCAGCAACGGTTGCAGTTTCCCTCAACTGCGCAGCGGATATCCTATTTTGATCGGACGCTGGTTCTGACTGCTGCTGATATGAAGGTCGCGCTGGATCTGGCTCCTGGTCAAGCCCTGGCCCTTGACGATCTGAACCTTCAGACCGGCACTTGGCGAGTGCAGGAGGCCGGGCTGGACCTGGCGGCCGCGCAATCTGCCGAGCTGCGGATGACCAAAACCGCAGCGCCCGAAACCTATGCGCTCACGTTAGCACTGCCTGACTTGTCTCTTCCTGCGCTGCAACGCTCTTACCTAAGTGGCAACGACGGTCTGCCCGACAGGTTTGAGGCCTTCGAGCTGAGAGCAACAGTGCAATTTGACACCGCCTGGGATCGTCGCGCCCTTGAGCTTCACAGGCCACAGCCGCAGCGGGTCGAACTGGACAGCGTCCGCGCCCAATGGGGGCCTATGCATTTGCGTGCAGCCGGGTCTTTGACGGTGGATACCGGCGGCATTCCGACCGGAGAGATCATGATCCAAGCTCAGGATTGGCAGCAAATGCTCACCTTGGCCGAACATTCCGGCCTGTTGGCTGCTCATATGCGCGGCACTCTGGAACAGGTGCTTGCGGTTCTGGCCGGACGCGGCGGGCATCCGGACCGGTTGGAAATGCGCCTGACCTTCGCACGGGGCAACATGATGCTGGGGCCACTGCCTTTGGGCCCCGCCCCCAGGTTCATTATTCGCTAATCGGTAATTGTGTCGCGCACATTGCGCCGCAAGGCGCGATGCTTGGCCCAAGGCTGTAATGGGCCGCAAGGCCCCTTCAGGCGCGGGAGCCCCCCCGCCTTCATGGGGGTCACCGGCAATAGGGTCCCCCCCGGTGACGGGCGGTATCCAGATGGAAGTGATCCAGATGATAGCGATCTGAACGCGGCCCCAAAACGGTCCCAAACGGACCACAGGCTGCGCGCCAGGCTTTTTCCAGCCGTTTCCGCGTCTTACGGCTTTTCCACCCGTCCAAAACGGTCACAACCTCGCCACCCTTTAATATAAAGCCCGAGATATCGATTGCCTTGGCGCGCCCATGTTCCGACAAACGTGCACCGGGCCGGTTGTTGCGCGTGCGACAGGCATAATGCGCGGCAACCCGCAGCCCTACAACATCCTTGCGAAACGCCGGCTGCACACCATTTTCCACCCAATCTTTCAACGCTGCCGCCGTCTCACATGTCATTACAGACTGTTGGCTGAGGGCCACACCAGAGACCGAACGCACGCGAACCGCATCGGTTGCGCCGCAGCCCTGAATATGTCCAGAAACGGCGCCAACCGGCTCCCCTTGTAGGTCCGGATCCCCGCAAATTGCCGCCCGGCGACGTTTGCGCCTGCCAAACAACACTGGCTCCAGCACGCCACCTTGCCCGATCGTCTCACTCCAGTCAGCTGCACCAATGTCAGTAGGCAAGGCCCAGGCGACGTGGGCGCGGTTTGATGCAGCCGGCTGCGCGTGGGTGATGTCCGGCAAGCCCAGTGCGAGAACTAGGCCAAAGAGGCCACCGTGACGCCAGACCCTCTTCACGATTCACGCCCAAAGTTCGGCGCATCGGTGTCCTGCCCAGCTTCAATAATGCCGCGGCGAATGGCACGGGTACGCGTGAAATAGGCGTGCAGATGATCACCGTCGCCCGTGCGAATGGCGCGCTGCAAGGCAAACAGCTCTTCGGTAAACCGCCCCAAAATCTCAAGCGTGGCGTCTTTGTTTGTCAGAAACACATCGCGCCACATGGTTGGGTCCGAAGCTGCAATCCGGGTGAAATCACGAAACCCAGCCGCCGAATATTTGATCACTTCACTGTCCGTGACCCGTCGCAGATCATCGGCCACGCCAACCATCGTATAGGCGATCAAATGTGGCGCATGCGAGGTCACGGCCAGGACCAGATCATGATGATCGGCGTCCATCTCATCCACATTTGCGCCCATCCCCTCCCACAGGCTGCGCAAGCGTGCCGTGGCCTTGGGCTCGGTGCCTTCCACTGGCACCAGAATGCACCAGCGATTGTCATAAAGCTCGGCAAAGCCCGCCTCTGGCCCCGAATGCTCGGTTCCCGCCAAAGGGTGCGCAGGGACAAAATGTACCCCATCTGGCAAATGCGGCGCCACCGCCTCGATCACATGTTTCTTGACCGATCCCACATCTGACACAGTTGCGCCGGGTTTTAGGTGCGGCGCAATCTCTGCCGCAACCGCGCCCATGGCACCAACAGGCACACACAGCACCACCAGATCCGCGTCTTGGACCGCGTCAACCGCACTGTCACAAACCCGGTCACACAGGCCAATACGGCGTGCGGTTTCGCGGGTCTCCGCGCTGCGGGCAAAGCCGGTCACTTCACCGACCAGCCCCCCGCGTTTCATCGCCCAGAACATCGAGGAGGCGATCAGCCCCAGGCCAATCAGCGCCACGCGCTTATAGATCACTTCGCTCATGCGCGCGCGCCTTCTTTGAAGTCTTTGATACCAGCGGCAACGGCGCGGCTGCCTTCCTCGTCTCCCACGGTGATCCGCAGCGCTTCGGGGATGCCATAACCTGCAACTTTGCGCACAATGATGCCGCGCGATTGCAACAGCGCATCACAGGCTTCGGCCTCGTCCTGGTCTGCAAATCGGGCCAGAATGAAATTGGTCTGGCTTTGATCACAAGGCACCCCAACAGCCGCCAGCTCTGTCACCAACCAATCCCGCCACTTTGCGTTTTCAGCAACGCAAAACGTCAGATACTCCCGGTCGCGCATCGCCGCCTCGGCCGTGGCCAATGACAAATTCGACAGGTTAAAGGGCTGACGCACCCGGTTCAGCACATCAATGATGTCCCGCGCGGCATAGCCCCAGCCAACCCGCAGGCCGCCCAGGCCGTAGGCTTTGGAAAACGTCCGCGTCATCACCACATTGGGGTGTTTGTTAACCAAGGCAACCCCGCCGTCAAAGGACACTTCGGGGCGCACAAATTCTGCATAGGCCCCATCAATGACCAGCAAGATATGCTTGGGCAGGCTTTCCGCCAGACGGGCAACTTCGCTTTCTGGCAAAAGCGTACTGGTTGGATTGCCGGGGTTGGTCAAAAACACCAGCCGCGTGCGATCTGTGACGCCGTTCAGGATCTGGTCCACATCCACCTGACGCTCTGTTTCGGGAACACAAACCGGTGTGGCCCCGGCCTGACGGGCCAGGATCGGGTACATCGAGAACCCATGTTCCGTATAGATCACCTCATCGCCCGGCCCCGTGTAGGACTGGGTCAGGAACTGCAGCACCTCGTCACTGCCGACGCCACAGATCAGACGGTCCGGGTCCAGCCCATGCACCTCAGCAATGGCAGCACGCAACGAGGCATGGTCGGTCGACGGATACCGATGCAGATCCGGAGCTGCCGCCTGCGCTGCGGCAATTGCCTTGGGGCTGGGGCCAAACGGGTTCTCATTCGCGCTCAGCTTGAGCACCCGCGCCTGGCCCGCCACATGAGACTTGCCCGCCTGATAGAGGGCAATGTCCATAATTCCGGGCTGCGGTGTGATCTGCGTCATATGCTTGGGCTCCTTTTATCGCACCAGTCATATCGACACCACAACAAATGGAAAACCCGCAAGACTGCGCGTCCTACCCCGCTTTGGCCATTTTTTTCAGTTCCGCATCCGCTTTTTTCTGGATCATCGCCGCAATCTCCTTGCGCAGGTTGGCGTCTTTGCGCATCGCCTCTTCCATGGATTTCTGCATGGATTTGCCGGATTTGCTGCCGTCAGATCCACCCAGAATATCGTTGGCGAATTGGATGATCGTTTTGCTGTTCACGGAATCCGCAATGTCCTTATAGATCTTGGGCCCGTGTTTTTCCGCAAATGCGTCTACGACATCCGCGCCGTATTTCTTGGCCAGTTCCTTTTTGACCATGCCATCCATTGTCGAAGGGATCAGTTTTTTCAGCATCCAGTTCTGCGTGTTTGACATATAATTGCCTGCAAACTCGCTGACGTTTTTCATTGGTGCCGCTTTCATCAAACCACCGGTCAGCGTTTTGACAATGCCATCCAGAACTTCTTTCTGATTGGGGGGGCGGCCTTTTTCGACCAAAGGTTTGAACAGCATGATGGTTTCTTTGGCTGCGTTATTGATCAGCTCTTGGCCAACCGCAGTTGTGAACATCTTCTCCATAAATTGGGTGAGCGCTTTTTGCGAAAAGGTCTGGAACGCTTTGGACGGCAATTGCGCCGCAACCTTGCCCGCAACCCCTTTGAGGAATGCACCGCCCAGCTTTCCGCCCGCGGCACCGGCCAAAGCCGCAAAGAAGGTATCGGTGGCAACCTTCTTGGCTGCGCCCTCCCATGTCACCTTGTTGCCTGCCAAATATTCACCAAGCTGACCGGCGCTCGATTTCATCGCTTCGGTTCCGGCGCTCGCAATGGCATGGGCTTTCCAGGGGTCCATCCCCTTGGTCGCCATCAGACGGGCGGTTGCATAGACCTCGATCACGGTAAAGGAGGTCTCGCGTACAATTTCTAGCGTAAAGATCGCATTGCTTGCGGTGCCGATCCGGGCGTCGATGAACTTCTTGAACGCCTTTTGCCCGTCATTATAGGCTTTGGTCGCCTTGGCATCCTGCTTCTGGACCTTCTTCCAGTCCGGCCGGTCCCGTTTCACCAAAGATTGCAACGAAGAAGCTTCGGACCGCGCTTTCAAAATGGCGCTCCACGGCGGATCGGTGTCACTGTTGACGGTCGACATGGTGAACTCCACGATCGCCATCATCATGCCTTCCTCGGCCTGGCGGGTTTTCTCAACATCGTTGCAGAAATCCACCCAAGTTTCGGCCTGGCCATACATCATATTGGCTTTGGACAAGACCTCATGCCGCAGGGCTTTTTCTCCGGCCAGGAATTCATTGACCTTGACCTGTTTGGTCTTGCCCTCTTCCTTGATCTCATAAACCTCGACTTTCTGATCCTCAGCCAGCTGTTTTTGCAGCTTGGGCAGACCCGTTTTCCAGGTGCCAAGGCCCGGATCAACAATTCCGTCGGGTTTCTTGTATCCCACTTTCTTGGACTGAAAATCCCGGATCAACTTGATCAGCCCAGCATCACATTTGCCGGAAATCTGAATATTGGAATACCCGTTCGCTTTCAGCATCAACTGCACCAGCTTAACATCAGCCGGTGCGTTTTTAACCGGCTTGAACTTACTGGTGCCGGTCTTGGGATCACTTTTGGTAATACGTTTCTTATCCCCCACAGGGGCGGACAGACTGAGCGCCATAACAATGCTCCACACAAAAACAACATGGAAACTCTGCCATGGCGCATACAGGCTGTCATCACTGTGTTACGGGGAATTTCCCGCCTGATGCGGCCTAACCCGCCGCTTTGAAGCGTGCCGTTGTTGGATCCGCCTGATAAAATTGAACATGGTGATGCGCAGTTTCCGCCAGTTCGATCACACTGTCGAGAATGTATTTCACTGTGTCTTCAGACATCAAATAGGAAAAGTTCAACCGCACCCAGCCGGGTTTATCCAGTTCACTTCCGGCATCAAGACGGGCAATCAGCAAGTTTGAGCTCTGCGCGTCGATGTTCAACAAACGATGCGCATAGGGTCCCGCACAGGCGCAGCCACCGCGGGCCTGAATACCGTAGATATCGCTCAACATGCGCGTAAACAGCTGCTGATGAATCGCAGCCCCGTCACGATCACTGATCTGGAAGGAAAAGATCGGCAGCCGCGGGGCCGTCTCATGGCCAAGAATCGTAATCTGAGGATGGTCGCCCCAGGCGTCGCGGGTCATCTGGACAAATCGGGCCTCGGTTGTGGCAATTGTTTTATGGCCCACCGCCTCTTTCACCAAAAAGGCAAGCGCCGCCCGAATGTCGCCGATCACATTGGGCGTTCCCGCCTCTTCTCGCGCGGCAAGATCGTCGCTGTAGTCATGCCGCCACGGCGAGACAAACCGAACCGTTCCGCCGCCGGGCCAGCTTGGCGTTTGCCGCCGCACCGCAGATTGATTCACGATGAACACACCCGATGCCGCCGGCCCTCCCGGAAACTTATGAGGAGAGATCACCACCGCGTCTTTGCGCACCGCACCCCTGCCCCCCATATCGATGGGCAGATAAGGCCCCGCCCCTGCATAATCCCAGATCACGCGCGCGCCATACGTGCGAAGCAGCCGGGACACGGGATCTGGATCGGTGATGATCCCGGTGACATTCGAAGCTGCCGAGAAGCTGCCGATCATCAGATCGCTCGTCTTATGAGCCTTCAGAGCCTGCTCCAACGCAGCCAAATCCACGCCGCCACTTTCACCTTCGGGAATCTCAACCACTTTGGCCCGGCTTTCGCGCCAGGGCAGGATGTTGGAATGATGCTCATATGGCCCGATAAAGACGACCGGGTTCTGCGCCTCATTCACACCAAAAAGGTTCACCAGACGGTTTAAACCAGCTGTCGCCCCCGATCCGGCAAAGACCACCACATCCTCCTCCATCGCGCCGCAGGCTGTCCCAATCTCTGCCCGGGCGGCGCGGCGCAACTGGGTGACGTATTCACCGCAAAAGGACGCCTCTGTATGGGAGTTGGCGTAAAACGGCAGAACCTTCGTCGTGATAAAATCCTCCACGACCTTCATCGCACGGCCCGATGCCACATAATCCGCATAGACCAAGGGCACATCCCCGGTAAGGCCGGGGATCATCACACCTTCACCGATGAGATCATTGCTGAGGGTCTCTGCCGAAACATATTGCGCAAGCTTGGCCTTGAAGGCGGAAAAGGGCATTGGGGCACTCCATCGTGTTTCCCTCATTCTGATCGCCAAAGACGCAAATAGTTCCCTCAATTTCATATTGCTTTTCGTATTTGTTCGTTCATATGATTGGGAATGCCCGAGAATATCGATCATATCGACCGCGCGCTTTTGAAAGCGCTGCAAGCGGATGCCAGCCTCTCCCAACGGGAATTGGCCGATCAACTCAATCTGTCACAGAATACCTGCTGGCGACGGCTGCGCACATTGGATGAGCGTGGCGTGTTGCAGGGAACCACAGCCCGCATTGACCGGCAGGCTTTGGGATTGGATCTGGTCGTCTTTGTGATGTTGCGCACCCGCCATCACTCAGCAGATTGGCTGGCCGCCTTCCGCCGCCATGTCCTGACCATCCCTGAGGTGGTGGATTTCCACCGGATCGGTGGCGATTATGACTATCAGTTGAAAGTCGTGACGCAGGATATGCCCAGTTATGACCAAGTCTACCAGCGGCTCATCGCGGGTGTTGAGCTGGACAGCGTCACGTCCTATTTCGCGATGGAAGCCATAGCGGAAGGGCGTCCCCTTCCGCTGTGACTGGAAGGTGGCTTAGTGACCAAAAGCTGAATCGGGCATCCACTTTGGACGTTTGCCCTCAGGTCCCATGCGCATATGCAAACAGGCTGTATTCATGCGTTGAAAATACAGCGCTTGCAGTGGATACCATCCCGCTTTTGGGACCTCGACCTCAACCGCAAAGGTTTCTTCGCAGGGCTGACGGCCATCAAACTCGCCTACGACCTGCCCACCGATCGTGGCCCGCAGCCCGTCGTTGGTCAGGAAATCGATGGTATAGCGACCCGGCGCATCAAAACGCACGAAGCCGCTGATGTCGGCCACAACACGCTCTGACCGCGATGAAGTCATCACGTTTTCACCGATGTCCGTATCGCGGTGATCCAGCCCGGCCAACGGCGCTCCCTTCTCTACTTTGTACCGCAGAGCGTTTGCGGCCTGTTTCAGGTTTTTCACATCCGCAGGATAGGCATAGCGCACACCCAAGCCGGGCTTCAGATTGCTGGGCTGTGGGTTTGCCGGTTGCAGCACCAGCGGCGCAGCCATAGCCAATTGCGCGCACATACCAAACGCCAGGCTCAGCCCCATCGTCAAACGTTTCATCGTAACTCCCTAAATGTCTGGGCATTTTACATGCGGCGACGCCGCCAGGATGCCTCTAATCTCAATTGTCGAAAACTTTATGAAATTTAGAGTGGACTTTGCAATCCCGTTAATTTCCTGCCCGTGCCCAAGGCCTGTAACGCAAAAAGGGCCGCCCCAAGGCGACCCTTTCGAAACTCTGTCGATGTCGGCGAAGATTAGTTCTTCGCGTAGAATTCAACAACCAGGTTTGGCTCCATAACGACCGGGTAAGGAACGTCGGCCAGAGAAGGTGCGCGCACAAAAGTCGCGGTCAGCTTGGCGTGGTCAACTTCCATGTAGTCCGGAACATCACGCTCGGGCAGCTGAACAGCTTCCAGAACGATCGCCAGTTGCTTGGATTTGTCGCGAACCGAGATCACGTCGCCTTCTTTGACGCGATAGGACGGGATGTTCACTTTCTTGCCGTTTACTTCCACGTGGCCGTGGTTCACGAACTGGCGCGCCGCAAAAACGGTCGGCACGAATTTCGCGCGGTAAACAACAGCGTCCAGACGGCGCTCCAGCAGGCCGATCAGGTTTTCACCAGTATCGCCTTTTACGCGCTCAGCGTCAGCATAGATGCGACGGAACTGTTTCTCGGTCAGGTCGCCGTAGTAGCCTTTCAGCTTCTGTTTGGCACGCAGCTGGATACCGAAGTCGGACAGTTTGCCTTTGCGGCGCTGACCGTGCTGGCCAGGGCCATATTCACGACGGTTCAGCGGGGACTTCGGACGGCCCCAGATGTTTTCGCCCATACGGCGGTCAATTTTATACTTGGCAGCGGTACGTTTAGTCATACGCTGATCTCCTTCGATATATCGAGGCCCGAAAAGGCCACTATGAAGGGCGTTGTCCTCTTGAACGAACTCAAAGCTTGCGCCTTGAACCACATCCATGACAGGCATCCCCTTGCGGGGGCCACCAACACCAATGAAGCCGCGCTTCTAAAGGATTGCGAGCCGGAGTCAACCGGTTTCCGGACCAAAACCGCAATTTGAACCTCAGTCCGCGGTCACGCCACCTCTTGCAGCAAAATCGCCGCCTCGGAGCGGGTCAAATTGCGCCGCACAAAGGATCCAAACCCCATCGGGTTCTCCATCACATCCGGCAGCTCGGTCACAAGCCGTGCGCGATCTTTTTCGTCCAGCGCGTCAAGTGAGGCCGACGCCGGGTGAAAGCTCTCAGTCTCGACACCATTGGCCCAGATCACCTGATGCCCTTCCAAGAGCAAGTGAACATAGGTCACCTGCCGCACATCATGATCCACAATGACAGTGCGATCATTCACCAGATCACGGGCAGCCACCATAACTTCGGGCGTGCCAAACAAGGCCTGTACATTGCCGCCCTTGATCAAAAGCCGATGTTCGGGAGAGACCAGCAATTCTTCTTCGGGGCGGTCGATCCCCAGCGCCCCAGCGCGCAAACGAATGGGCCTGAGCGATGGCATGACGTACAGCCGCGCGCCGCTCATCCGTCGTCCGCCGACCCAACGCAAGGGCTGTGGCCCATTGTCCCGTGTCAGCAACAGATCACCTGCACGCAGGTCTTGCACCAACCTAGGCCCCGTTGGCGTTGCAATCTGTGTCCCAGGTGTAAAGCAGATGACGCCGTTTTGTTCGGGCGCTGCGCCAAACCGTATCGGGTCCAGGGCCACATGCACGACCCACAACTCGGTGTTACGCGGCGGCGCATCGCCAAAGAACAACAACAAGGGCGCGGTGTTGCGGCCAACGTCAATTAACGTGACCGAAAAGCTGTGAACCCCATTGGTGACTACAAAACAGCTGTCGCGCATCAGGGCATCATCCCGTGCGGTCTCCGCAGCTGAGGTTTGCCCCAAGGCTGTGCCCACTAGTTTGCGCACCACATGCGCCGCGCGCGTCCGGCGCTCAGTGTCTGCCTTTGCCTCATCCCATCGCAACGCAGAGGCCGGGCCATCGACCCGCACCGCATCGCCGTGCCACATCCAAGCTGCCCCAACTTGTAATGTGTCGGGGTTCGCCGCCGGAAGGCCATCGATATCTGTTTGCGACCAGGAGATAACAAACGCGCCGTCAAAGCCCGTTTCCATCTGCTCTTGTCCTGCCTCAGTTTTATTTATTAACCCTTTGTTAACAAAATTAACTGATTCCGACCATTGTCGCTTGTGATGATTTTATGGACCGTGTCGCCGAGGCCGCAGTAACAACACCGCCGTTTTACTGCTTTGGATGTTTCTGCCTTACGTGTCCCGCGCAAAAGTTCCGGCATCGCCATTAAAGAACGCCAGCGCCTGGCCCTCTTCACGCAGCGAGGCCTGTAAGACCTCTCCGACAAAAATCACGTGGTCACCACCGTCATAAGCCGCATATCGGCGGCACTCAAACCGGGCTAGGGCACCGTCCAAAACCGGCGCCCCTAGCGCGCTTTCACGCATCCCCTGCCCCCGCAGGCAATAGGCATCCCCAGCCACCTTCCAACACAGTTCTTGCTGGGTAGAGGCCAGAACATGCACAACAAAATGCTCTGCCGCTTCAAAATACGGAAACCGGCGGGCTGCACGATGCGCGGACCATAAAACAAGCGGCGGATTAAGTGATACGGATGAAAAACTGTTTGCAGTAATTGCAACAGGCCCATCCGCATGTCCAACGGTCACCACAGTCACCCCGGTTGCGAACCGACCAAACGCATCACGCAACAGGCGCGTATTTTCGCCGTTTGGCGTGAACTCGGTCTCAGAGGTCATTGGTTTTCTTGGCTCATACAAAGGGCTGCTGCTCCGGCACTGAATATCACTAATAGCCACCTAAATCAGAAATCATCCAAACTGACCAGAGCGGGTCCGTTCGAAACATACAAGAAACCACCGGAGCAATACCAATGCGCCGGTGGTTCTCCTTATGAAGGATCATAGACAGAAGGGATGTCTAGGCGCTTAACGCCTGTGTCGCGTGATCAATTCAATCGCCGCAGCATCGCCGCCTCATAGGCTTTGCGCGCCTCTTGAACCTCTTGGCGATTGGACACTTCGGGCACAGCCACATCCCACCAATGCCCGCCATCCGGCGTAGACGGATAAGGATTTGTGTCGATCACAACCACATATGGCCCGTCCGCAGTTTGGGCGCGGCTGAGCGCCTGTTCCAGCTCGGCGATGGTTTTGACCTTCTCAGACGTGGCGCCCATGGCGGCGGTATGGGCGACAAAGTCGATGTCGGAGGGGTTCACATGGTAGCTGTGTTCCAAGAGGTTGTTGAACTCTGCCCCACCGGTGCCCATCTGCAGCCGGTTGATACAGCCGTAGCCGCGGTTGTCGGTGATCACCAGGGTGATCTTGATCCCCATCATACAGGCGGTGGCCAGTTCCGAGTTGGCCATCATGTAGGACCCATCTCCGACCATGCAGATCACGTCACGCTCGGGCTGGGCCATTTTGATGCCCATGGCGCCTGCCACCTCATAGCCCATGCAGGAATAACCGTATTCCATATGATAGGCCCCGGGGCGCGGCGCTTTCCAGAGTTTGTGCAATTCGCCGGGCATGGTGCCTGCGGCACACATCACCACGGTGTCCTCGTTTGAGGCGCGCTGCACCGCGCCGATGACCTGCTGGTCGGTGGGCAGCGCATTGGCCGCCTCCCCTGCAGGCGCGTCACACAGCGGATCCACAGCGGCAAACCAGCTGGTTTTCAGCTCTGGCGACGGCGCCTTGAACACATGTGTTCCCAGGGCCGCGCTCAGCTCTGCAAGGCCCACTTTGGCATCTGCCTGCATGGGCAGAGCGCCGTGTTTCACCGCATCATAGGCCGCCACATTGAGGCTAACGAGCTGGCGCTCCGGGTTCTGGAACAGCGCCCAGGAGCCGGTGGTAAAATCCTGGAACCGCGTGCCCACACCCAGAACCAGATCCGCAGCCGCGCAGACCGTATTGGCCGAGGACGCCCCCGTCACCCCCACCGGGCCGAGGTTCAGCGGATGATCCCAGGCCAGCGCAGATTTCCCCGCCTGGCTTTCCACCACCGGGATCTGATGCGCCTCGGCAAAGGCTTTCAGATCCTCGGTTGCGCCCGCGTAATGCACGCCGCCCCCGGCCACAATCACCGGGGCTTTGGCCGCCTTCAGCGCCGCGGCCACACGGGCCAGCTCACCCGCATCAGGGCGGATGCGACGCTGATACCAGGTCTTGGGCTCAAAGAACGCCTCCGGGTAATCATAGGCTTCGGCCTGCACATCCTGACAGAACGCCAGGGTCACCGGGCCGCAATCGGCCGAATCGGTCATCGTGGCAAAGGCGCGCGGCAGCGCGGTCAGCAGCTGCTCGGGCCGGGTGATCCGGTCAAAATAGCGGCTGACCGGTTTGAAGCAGTCATTGGCGCTGATGGTGCCATCGCCAAAATCCTCGATCTGCTGCAACACGGGATCGGGGCCGCGGTTGGCAAATACGTCGCCGGGGATCAGCAGCAGCGGCAGCCGGTTCACATGGGCCAGCGCGGCGGCGGTCACCAGATTGGTGGCGCCGGGGCCGATCGAGGAGGTCACCGCCATGGCGCGCTGACGCCCCGATTGTTTGGCATAGGCAATCGCCGCATGGGCCATGGTCTGCTCGTTATGGCCACGCCAGGTCTGGAAGGTTTCGCGCGCGTCATAAAGCGCCTCGCCAATCCCGGCCACATTCCCATGGCCAAAGATCGCCCAACAGCCCGCAATAAAGGGCTCTCCGGTCTCGGTCAGCTGCGCCTGAAGATAGCGCACCATCGCCTGCGCCGCTGTCAGTCGGATCGTCTTGCTCATCGCTCTTATCCTTCGTTACTCGGCCACTGGGCCTTGCCCTCTGCCGTCTGACGCGCTGTGTCCCAGATCTCACAAAGACGCTGATATTTGCCCGCCATATCGGCCACCGCATCCGCGTCCGAGATCTCCCCGGTCATATAGGCCTTGGCCGCATCGCCAAAAATGGTACGCCCCACCGCAAAGCCCTTGACCAGCGGATAGGCCGCCGCCACTTCAAAACTGGCCGCCAGATCCGCCTCGGACGCCGCAAGCCCCAGGATCACAATACCCCGGGTGTTGGCATCATTGCGGGTGATCGCCGCCACCGTGGCCTCCCAGGCCGCAGATGTGGTCATCGGCTCCAGCTTCCACCAGTCAGGGTAGACGCCAATATCGTAAAACCGCTGGATCACCTCGGCCGTTGTGGTGTCATTCACCGGACCCGCCTTGGAGGGGATCACCTCCAGCAGCATCTCCAGCCGGTTGCGGCGACAGGCTTCAAACAGGCGTTTGATCGTGTCTTCGTGGTCGGCCTTCATCTCATCCGTGTCATCGGGGTGATAAAAACACAGAACCTTCACCACATGTTCCAGCGGCCATTCATTCAGCCCACCAAAATCGGCGCCGATCTCAGGCTCCAGCCGCAGCGGCCGTGAACCGGGCCATTCCACCGGGTGGCCGATCCACAACCCCTGGCCCGCCGCCTTATAAAGCGCATCGCGCCCCAGGCGGCTGTCACACAACAGACCATAGCCGGGCTGCCCTTTGGCCACCGCCGCGGTCGCCTCCAGACACAGCTCCTTGAAGCTGCCGATCTTGGCGTCTGTCGCACCCTCCAGCTCTTCCAGCTGCATGCGGTGGTCATAGGCAAAGACCCGCATGCTGGACCAGTCGCCCTTGCGGTTGGTGGACCAATGCAGCTGCTCCAGCTCGAGATCCTTGCGCAGCGCCTTCTCCTTGACCCCGCGCTTCAGGAAAAACTGCAACTCCTCCCAGCTGGGATAGGCCGGGGTACAGCCATGGCGGCTGACCGCAAAAGCGCCACAGGCATTGGCATAGGTCAGCGCGGTGGGCCAGTCTTCCCCCTCGATCCAGCCCTTCAGCAGGCCGGACATAAACCCGTCCCCGGCCCCCAGCACATTGAACACGTCGATCGGAAAGCCCGGACCGCTTTCGCCGTCATCCAGACTGTCGGGAATGTCACCGCCAAAGGCCACAGCCCCCATCGGACCGCGTTTGCACACCAGCGTCGCAGCCGACACCTGGCGCACCGCGCGCAGGGCCGCAATTGTATCGGTGGTGCCCCCGGCGATATGGAACTCTTCCTCGGTGCCCACAATCAGGTCAAACAGATGCAGCGTCGACTGCAGCTTCTCGGTGACCGCCTGGCTTTCGACAAACCGGCTCTCACCCTCGCCATGGCCCGCAACCCCCCAGAGGTTCGGGCGGTAATCAATATCCAGCGCCGTCTGCGCGCCGCTTTCACGGGCCAGGTGCAGCGCCTTCAGCGTCGCCGCCTCCACATTCGGATGGCTCAGATGGGTGCCCGTGGCCACCACCGCCTTGGCCGAAGCGATAAAATCCGGATCAATGTCATCCGCGCTCAGCGCCATATCGGCGCAGTTCTCGCGGTAAAAGATCAACGGGAACTGTTCCTGGTCGCGAATGCCCAGAAGCACCAGCGCCGTCAGACGCTCGGGGTCGGTGATCACACCGGTGGTGTCCACCCCCTCACGCGCCAGCTCCTCGCGGATGAAGCGGCCCATATGTTCGTCGCCCACCCGGGTGATCAGCGCCGATTTCAGCCCCAGGCGCGCCGTGCCCGCCGCAATATTCGTGGGCGAGCCGCCGATGTATTTGTTAAAGGAGGACATATCCTCCAGCCGCCCACCGATCTGCGCGCCGTAAAGGTCGACCGAGGACCGCCCGATGGTGATCACATCGAGATGCTTGTGCATGGTCTTTTCCTCTTCAGGACTTCAAAAGTTTCCGTATCCCAGGCGGTGCAGGCTGCGGGATCCGTCCCCGCTGCGCCCGCCCTGGCCCTCTTGTGCCGTCTTTGCGGCGGGGAGAAGCAGCACCCCTCCCCGCGCCCCCGCATCGCCTGCCCTTCGGGAGGAGGGGTCAGGCTGCGGGTTGTCTCTGCCCGATCCGCCGTGTCAGATCGTGCCCTCAAGCGACCCTTCCAGCTGCGCAAGCTCCTGCCCGCCCGCCATCAGATCCTGCAGCTCGTTCGGGGTGATCTCCCCCCGTTTGGCCGTGCCAAGCGTCTTGCCGCGATTAAGAACCGTAAACCGATCCCCCACCGCAAGCGCATGGCGCACGTTGTGGCTGATAAAGACAACGCCCACGCCCTGGTTGCGCACCTTGTCGATGGTGGCCAGAACATTGGAGGTCTGACGCACCCCAAGGGCCGAGGTCGGCTCATCCAGGATCAGAACCTTGGCGCCAAAATAAACCGCACGCGCAATGGCAACCGTCTGGCGCTCGCCCCCCGACAACGTGCCAACCGCCTGATCGGGACCGCGCAGGTTGATGCCCATCTTGCGCATCTCTTCCACGCAGACATCATTGGCGTGCTCCACATCAAAGCGCTTCAGCAAACCGCGCCCCTTGGTGGGCTCGCGCCCCATGAAGAAGTTGCGCGTCACGCTCATCAGCGGGATCATCGCCAGATCCTGGAACACGGTGGCAATCCCGGCCTCCATGGAATCGCGCGGACTGTTGAAGTTCATCGGCTTCCCTTCAAAGAGGATCTCCCCTTTGGTGGGTTTGTGAACCCCCGACATCGTCTTGATAAACGTCGATTTCCCCGCGCCGTTGTCCCCTAGAAGGCAGTGGCATTCACCGGGGCGCACATCAAAGCTCACCCCCGCCAGCGCGATGATATTGCCAAAATGCTTCTCGATGTTCTTCATCTGCACGATCGGAGCCGCAGCATCAGCCGCATCACCGTGGTGGAATTTGGTATCCTCAGTCATATCAGCGCTCCCCTGTCACACGTTTGCGGATCGCATTGTTGAACAGAACAGCAATCAGAAGCATCGCCCCCAGGAAGACCTGGAACCAGTCCTGGTCAAAATCCGTATAGGTCAAGCCAATCACAACCATGCCAAAGATGATCGAGCCAAAGAACGCACCGATCGCAGAACCATAGCCACCGGTCAGAAGACAGCCGCCAATCACCGCCGCGATGATCGCCTCGAACTCTTTCTGGAAGCCGCGCCGCGCATCGGTCGAACCGGCATCCATCACCGTGATGATCGCCACCAAAGCCGCACAGCAGGCCGTCAGCATAAACAGAGAGACCTTGATCTTGCGCACCGGAACACCGGAATTCGACGCCGCATTGCTGTCCCCGCCCGACGCAAAGATCCAGTTGCCTGCAGGCGTGCGCAGCAGCACGTAGGTCGCCGCCAGCGCAATTGCGATGAACCACAGGATCTCAACCGGAATGCCAGGCACCTTGGGCGCACCGCTTTTGAAGGTGGCAATCATACCCGCCTCCGCCAGCCAGGCAAACAGGCCGCCAAAGGCCTCGCCCGAGAACACCGGCGCAAGCCAGTCTCCCTCGATCGCATCGCGCACGCCGCGCAGCTGGGTCGAGCCTCCCGTGGCCAGCTTCAGACCCACCAGCGACAGACCCCGCAGGATAAACAGGAACGCCAGCGTTACAATGAAGGACGGAAGCCCCGAACGCATCACGATATTGCCGTTGATCGCACCCACAAGCGCCGCAAAAACAAAGGTCATCGGGATCGCAACCACCAGAGGCAGCGACCAGTTCACCACACAGACCCCAAAGAACAGACCCGCAAAGGCCACCATCGAGCCAATCGACAGGTCAAACTCACCGCCGATCATCAACAGGGCTGCCCCGATCGCCAGGATCCCCAGCTGCGAGGCAGGGGTCATAAAGTTCATAACCCCCGAGAGGCTGAACATCGACCGGTCCGCCGTGATCGCAAAAAACAGAAATACAAGGACCACGCCCGCGATGGCACCCAGCTCAGGGCGTTTCATCAATTTGGTGAGAAGCGGTTCAGACTTGATCCTCTCATCCCCGGCATCTTGAGTTGTTACACTCATGTCTTCCTCCCAGAGTGAGGAACGGCGCCTGACGCGCCGCTCCGTTTGGTTGCATTCGGATTAAATCCGGCCCGGGCTTAGCGGATGCCCTTGGCCGACAGATCAACAACCTGACCGGCTTTGTCGGCGGTGATCAGGTTCGGACCAGACGGCACATTGCCACCCGGCATCAGACCGTATTTGGCGTGCAGCGCCAGGAAGTTCACCGCCAGGTACCCCTGCAGGAACTGCTGCTGGTCAATTGCAAAGGCCGCGTCGCCCGCCATGATCGACTGCAGGAACGGCGCAGACATATCAAACGTGGCAACATTCACATCACGGCCAGACGCTTTGGCCGCCGCAACCGCAGGCTCACCCGCAGTCGACGCTCCCAGCGCCATGATGGTGTCGATGCTCTCATCAGACGACAGCGCCGCCGCAACCTTGGCCTCAACCTCGGTCGGGTCATTGGTGGTCGGAAGAACAGACCCCGTGCCGCCAAATCCCGCAAGGAAACCCTCGCAGCGCAGATCCAGCGCAACATTGCCAACTTCCTGGTTCACACAGATCGCAGAGGTGCCGCCCATGCCCGCAAGCTTCTCGCCCGCAGCCTTGCCCGCATCATATTCGTCCTGACCCACATGCAGCAGCGCGCCCAGACCCTTGGACACATCAGAACCAGAGTTGATCGAAATCACGGGGATACCTGCTTCTACCGCGCGTTCGATTGACGGGCCAAGCGCGTCCGCATCTGGGATCGACACGACCAGACCGTCGGGCTCCTGGTTCACGGCTGCGTCAATCAACTGCGACATTGCAACCATATCAAAGGTCTCAGGAGAGCGGAAATCAACGTTCGCGCCCGTGTCCTTGCCAGCCTCTTCCACGCCGTTCTTAACAACAGACCAGAACGGGTCATTCGCTTGGCCATGAGCCACCACGATGATCTCTTGCGCAACGGCTTGCGCAGCCATGCTCAGACTGGCGGCTGTGACAACCCCTGCTAATACTCGTTTCATATTATTCTCCTCCCAGTTATCCTGCCGAGCTTTTGCTCGGCTCAAAATTCGATCCACTCCGCGATTGGCGCAGTTTCACAGATTACAAAGCAGAAAAGCTTCCTTGCACGTTCCTCCTGTGCTGGTGGTCCAGTTCGAAAATTGGAATCACCGCCCTCCCGCCATATGGAATATTCATTCTATTGAGAGGCAATACAAGTGTTTTATTCCATTATTTTTCCACCCGACGCGATCCAACGGCCACGGCAATCGTGATCGCAAGCGAAAGCGTCGCGGAGAGCGCTCGAAACGACCCAAAATCCACCTCAGAGACCGAAATGGGCCGCACGCCCGGGATATGCAGCGGGCTCATGACAGTATCGGTAATGGCCACAACGGGAAGCCCGCGGTCGGCTGCTGCTTGCGCCAGGTCCACTGTCTCTTGACTATAAGGGGCAAATGAAATCGCAATCACAGCATCCCCTCCCCGCAGAGCATGGCGATGATCAAGCTTACCTGTGCCCTCGTGCAACATGCATGGAACTTCCATTTTTTCAAATGCATAGGTCAGGTAGGTTGCAACCGGAAAAGCTCTTCGAAAGCCCACGACGTGAATCATCTGTGCCCCAGACAAAGACACGACGGCCTCATCCAGAACTCTCGGATCCACAACATTAGCGAGATTTTCCAATGACATACGACCCGCATCCACAAATTCCGCCAGCAAAGACGCTGGACTATCTGCGCCGCGCTCGCGCAGATTGGCCAACCGTGTGGTGTAATCCGGTAGCCCCGGAGAATAGGCAGTTCGAAACAGCTTTTGCATTTCGCTAAAGCCCGCAAACCCCATGACGGAACAAAACCGCATCATGGCCGACGGCTGAACACCTGCCGCACTTGCCATTTCCGCAACGGTCGAGACTGCAATTCGTTCGGTGTTTTCGGCCACATAGGTTGCGCATTGCTTCATGCGTTTTGGAAGATCCTGCGACACGTCCTTAAGCCGGGCATTAAATTCATCGATGTTTTTTGGGGCCAGCCGCGCGGTCATGGGCATCTCCTGAAAGTCATTGACAGAACGTCATGGAAGCAGGATAGCGATATTGGAATGAAAATTCCACGATGAATCTCAGGAGGAGCTTTTGGGGAGGAGCACATGGGAACACCGTTAAATGTAGCCCTGGTCGGCACCGGCTTTATGGGCAAAACACATGCGCTTGCGTGGCGCAACTTGCGCGCGGTTATGGGCGGCGCGCGCGAGATCCAATTGGAACTGCTGTGTGATATGCCCCTTGCACAGGCGCAGGCCACGCAAGCCCAATTTGGTTTTGCCCGCGCAACGGAGGACTGGCAAGCGGCAGTGGCGGATCCCAATGTCGACGTTGTTTCAATCACAACGCCGAACCACCTGCACAAAGAGATGGCTCTGGCCGCCATCCATGCTGGAAAACATGTGTGGTGCGAGAAACCGATGGCCCTCACCCTGGCCGAGGCGCAAGAAATGTCAAAGGCCGCCGCTACGCAAGGCGTGCAGACAATGGTTGGGTATAACTATATTCACAACCCGGCCTTCACCCACGCGCAGCAGCTGATCAAAGATGGCATCATTGGCCGCATTGTTCATTTCCGCGGCTGGGTGGATGAGGATTATCAGGCAGACCCCAACCTGGCCTGGACCTGGCGTGCAAAACTTGCCGATGCAGGCCTTGGCACATTGGGCGATCTTGGGTGCCATCTGGTCTCAATGGCCTATGGCCTCTGTGGCCCGGTTGAAAGCCTGATTGCGGACATGCAGACTGTCCATGAAACGCGCCCTCTTGCAGATGGGACTGGCGCAGCAACGGTTGAAAATGAAGACACCGCAACTGCGCTGGTGCGATTTGCCAGCGGCGTTCAGGGCTCGCTGTCCACCTCTCGCTCTGCATGGGGCCGCAAGAACCGCCTGGCTTGGGAGGTTCACGGCACCAAGGGGATGCTGTGTTTTGACCAAGAACGCATGAACGAATTGCAGCTATATGTGAATGAAGGCCCCAAGAGGACACAGGGGTTTAAAACCATTTTAACTGGTCCGGAACACGGCCCCTATGGTCAGTTTTGCCCGGCCCCTGGCCATCAGCTTGGGTTCAATGATCTCAAAATCATCGAAGCTGCGCGATTTGTGGATGCGATCCAAACCGGTACTGACGCGCATCCGAATTTCGCGGACGCGCTTGGGTTTGAGAAGGTGATCCATGCAATGGCCGCCTCTGCCCGCGCGAACGGAAGCCGTGTGACGCTCTGACCCACCTCAAGCCACGAATAGTCACAGACCGCCGCCCCGATTGGGTGCGGCGGTTTTGCGTTTTGATTTCGGTTTTAGGCGATCATAAATGTTGACAAGTCAACACATATTGGAAAAGATGCCCCTGATCCCCATTATTCGTGGCGGATCCCCGCGGGCCGGGAGTTTGTTTGTCGCGTCAAGGGCACGTCAGCGCGACCAGCAATGGAGGAACGACCATGGGTCCTTTTCCACATGACGCACCCAAAGCCACCATCGATGAAAACAATATTGCCGGAACCGACGGGTTTGAATTTGTAGAATTCGCCCATCCAGACGCAGGCGCGCTGGAGGAATTGTTTGAAAAGATGGGCTATGTTGAGGTGGCGCGACACAAGACCAGGGATATTTCCCTGTATCGTCAAGGGGACATCAATTATCTCATCAACCGCGAAGCCGGAAGCCACGCTGCCGAATTTGTCGAAGCACATGGTCCCTGTGCGCCGGCAATGGCCTGGCGGGTAGTGGATGCCCAACACGCGCTGAAGTGCGCGCTGGACTACGGTGCCAAAGAATACACCGGCCCCGGAAAATCAATGGATGTTCCGGCTGTTGTCGGCATCGGCGGGTCGCTTTTGTATTTTGTCGACACTTATGGCGACAAAGGCTCCTGCTATAGTGCTGAATTTGACTGGCTGGGCGAAGAAGACCCCAAGCCAAAGGGCGCGAGTTTCTATTACCTCGACCACCTCACACACAACGTCCAGCGTGGCAATATGTCGACCTGGTATGATTTTTACGCCAAGGCTTTCAACTTCAAAGAAATCCGCTTCTTTGACATCAAAGGCCAGCAGACCGGGCTGTTTTCGCGCGCGTTGACCTCGCCAGACGGCAAGATCCGTATCCCGATCAACGAAAGCAAGGACGATAAAAGCCAGATCGAAGAATACCTGCGCCGTTACAAGGGCGAAGGCATCCAGCATATCGCTGTCGGGACCGAGGGGATCTATGACGCGGTGGATGAGATTTCAGAAAATGGAATCAAGTTCATGCCGAAGCCGCCGAACACCTATTACGACATGTCCCATGATCGCGTCACTGGGCACGAAGAGCCCATTGAACGGATGAAGGATCACGGCATTCTGATTGACGGCGAAGGCGTTGTGGATGGCGGCATGACCCGGATTTTGCTGCAGATCTTCTCCAAAACCGTGATTGGCCCGATCTTCTTCGAGTTCATTCAGCGCAAAGGCGATGATGGCTTTGGCGAAGGCAACTTCCAGGCGTTGTTTGAATCCATTGAGGCCGATCAAATTCAGCGCGGTGTCTTGAAGGCGGGCAAGTAATTTAAGCCTTTTGCCCTTACCCGTTTGTTGGGTCAGGGCTTTTGCTGTTCTGACGCCGGAATGGCCTGCGGTTCGCCAAGTTCCTGCGCCAAATGCCGTGAAAGCTTGTCAATCGCAGCCGTCAGCCCAGCCAGCTCGTCCGGGCTCAGCAGGTCCTCGAACTCAGCTTGGCGCGCAGAAAAAAACGGCTGTTCACCGGACAGCGCGTCTGTCCCTTTTGCCGAGAGCCGCAACAGCTTGCGCCGCTTGTTCTTGGGATCTGTGCGCTCTTCCAGAAATGCACCTGTACGCAACGCCGCCACAGAGCGGCTGATCTGCGCCCGATCAATCACCATAATACGCGACAAATCCGCCGCGCTGGTTTCGTGAAACAAGTCCAGCACCAACAAGATCCGGTAATCGGTCAGGTTCAGTTGCGGGTGTCGGATGTTTTTGGCGGAGTGATTGTCCATAAGCTTGCTCAATCGAGATACACGAAACGACAGATGCTCTTCGAGCTGAGACAGAGCCAACAAACGTGTTCTTGTTGTATTTACATCCAAAACATCCATCGCGTCGCCCTTGGACCTTTTTCATTTACTGCGTCAATCGCACCACAGTATCCGGTTTCTTACGGAATGTACGCCTTAAAGAGACAGAATGGAGCTGTCATGGTTAAAGGTTGCAACAGCATCAGAAAATCGCCATTCGGCCGCTGCGTCAGATTGCGTCAAACACCATAGAAAACAGCTGACACTCGGTGGTGATACCGAGCTTGCGAAACGGTCGATGCGTGTGGTTTCGGACAGTTCCAGCGGTGACGCGGGCATCACATAGGCATCACCGCGAGGGGAATTTTCAAACTCTCGCGGAAACGCAGGAAATGGGCGTGACGGAAAAGAGCGTCGGTGAACGCCATGTGCGAATGGATCACAACCCGAGGGCACACGGTCCGTCACTGCGCTGCGTTACACCGAAGCCTCGACCGCCTTCACGACCAAATTCGTGGTTGCAGACAAAAGGCTCTCGTCCTCACACTCCGCCATCACCCGGATCAGCGGTTCGGTCCCGGATTTACGAATAAGTAGCCGCCCCTGACCGTTCAACATCTCCTCTGCAGAGGCGATTGCGTCCTGCACGCTGTCGTTTTCGAGCGGGGTTTGCCCGGCTTTATAGCGCACGTTTTTAAGGAGCTGAGGCACCGGCGTGAACTGACGCGCCAGTTCCGAGGCCTTTTTGTCCGTGCGGACCATCTCAGCCAGGAAATGTAGCCCCGCCATCAGCCCGTCGCCGGTGGTGGCAAAGTCAGTCATCACAATATGGCCCGACTGTTCGCCCCCCAGATTAAAGCCCTGCTCACGCATGCGCTCCACGACATAACGGTCGCCCACGGCTGTCCGCTCCAACGCGATGCCATCGGCGTTCAGCGCCCGTTCAAGACCCAGGTTCGACATCACGGTCGCCACCAGCGCGTTGCCTTTCAGACGGCCATCGCGGTGCCACTGGCGCGCCAACAGCGCCATCAGCTGGTCTCCATCCGCAATCGCGCCGGTTTCATCAATCATGATCACCCGGTCCGCATCCCCATCCAGACAGATGCCCACATCCGCGCCATGGGCCACCACGGTCTCGGCTGCTGCCGCCGGTTTGGTGGACCCGCAGTCGCGATTGATGTTGCGTCCATCCGGTGACACGCCCACAGGGATCACCTCGGCACCAAGCTCCCACAGGATCTCTGGCGCGGCGCGGTGAGCAGCGCCATTTGCGCAGTCCACCACGACCTTCAACCCTTCAAGCCGCACATCACGGGACAAGGAGCTTTTGACGCGCTCGCCATAGCGAAACCGTGCATCATCAACGCGTTTCGCACGACCGATGTTATGGGATTGCGCACAGTCCACACCGGCTTCGATCAACGCCTCGATCTCCATCTCAGCGGCATCTGACAGTTTAAACCCGTCGGGGCCAAAGAATTTGATCCCATTGTCATCTGCAGGATTGTGGCTGGCCGAAATCATAACCCCCAGATCCGCACGCATGGATCGGGTCATGAGCCCCACAGCAGGTGTAGGCACGGGCCCAAGCAACAACACATTCATCCCTGTTGAGGTCAGACCTGCTGTCAGTGCGCTTTCGAACATGTAACCCGACAGGCGCGTGTCTTTGCCAATCACCACCCGGTGTCCGCTGCCGCTGTCACGGCGGAAGTAACGCCCGACAGCGGCCCCGATGCGCAAGGCCATCTCGGCGGTCATCGGATGAATATTGGCTGTGCCCCGCACGCCATCGGTTCCAAAAAGCTTCCGCATCATTTTGCCTCGCATGATCAGCCCGATCGGGTGCCGGGTCTCTTTTGGCTGCAGATTAACTGACGGACTGCCATAGGCGCAACGCCTGTTGTGTTGCCGCTACGTCGTGCACACGCAGGATCTGAACCCCCTGGGCCACGGCAGCCAGGGCCACTGCGATCGATCCCGGTGCTCGGTCTTGTGGCTCGGTGGCTTGACCGATCTCTCCAATGAACCGCTTGCGCGAGGCCCCCAACAGAATAGGACAGCCTAGACTGTGAAACAGGCTGATGTTTTTCATAAGTGTCAGATTATGTGCCTGGGTTTTTCCAAAGCCGATGCCGGGATCAACAACGATCTGATCCCGGAACACTCCAATGGCCTCCAGCTTGTCGACCTGTTCTGCAAGGAAGTCGTATACATCCAACAGAACATTGTCGTAATGCGGATCATCCTGCATCGTCGCCGGGTCGCCTTGGGCATGCATCACGCAAACCGGCACGCCGGCCTGCGCAGCCAAGGGGGCAAGCGCCGAGTCGAAGGTAAAGCCAGACACATCATTGACCAGCCCCGCCCCGGCTTCCAAAGCTTCCAGCGCGACCGCCGCTTTGCGCGTATCGATGGATATGGGAACTTCGCTCTTCTCACGGATCCCGGCAATCACGGGCGCGGTACGGGCGATTTCTTCGACCTCTTCCACCGTGGCCGCGCCTGGCCGGGTGGATTCGCCGCCGATGTCCAGGATTGACGCCCCGTCGCGCACCATTTGCAGCCCGGCCTCGCACGCCGCATCATAATCATCGTGCTTGCCACCGTCTGAAAAACTGTCCGGGGTCACATTCAGGATGCCCATGATCTTGGAGGTGGACATATCCACGCCACCGATGGCCGACCGTCGGGTCGATAGACGTCTGCGGATCTCTTCCGGGATCAATCCCGCAGGAACGATTTGTGGCGGGCGACCGCGCTCATGAATTTCGACGTCAGAAAACCATAGGGCGCTTGCCGCCAGGGAAATTGCACCTTCGGGGCGCGTCTCCCCGCTACGGACGAGAGGACGGTAATACATCACAGCTCACGTTGCTCCAGGTTTATGATGCGCGGGGGCATTGTCGTCGGCCATCCATCCTGTTCCTGTGGACCTCCAAAGATCAAGACTTCTTTGGCTCCGATAAACGCTGCAAACCACCGAGCCAGTTCCGGGCCACTTTCAACGGTCACCGCGCTTCCCTCCGGGGTGTCCAAAATAATCTTGGTCGGCGCCCAGACGCTAATCTGCCCATTTTTGAACGCCCAGTCCAGCTCTGTGCGGTTATCGACAACCACGCAACGTGGGTCCTTGTCCGCAAGCCGCCAGGCTGCCAGTTCACCGCCAAGCAGAGCCATGCGCCACCGTGCCGCTTGGGTGTCCGCCCCTTGGGCCACCGTATTGTCCGGGGCCACGCAGAACACAATTGGTGCCGCGCCTGCTGCCAGTTGATCAATCCAACTAGTCAAATTGGGGCTCTGCATCGCTTTTTCACTGAGAAAGGCCACAACAGGCGACAAAGCGGAAGAAGGCTCCACCTCCGAAACGGCTTGTCCCTTTTTGCGAACGATCTCGACTCCTAGGGCCCCAGGACCCCGGTCCAGTTTTTCAATCCGGACAAAAACACGTTCAGCCTGTGGCTGAAGCAGGATGCGATCCGCAACCCGTTCGCACAGCGTTTCCAGCAGGTTGAACCGCTCGGCAGCCAGCTCATGCGCAATCGCCTCGGTCAACCGGTCATAGGACAGGATCCGGTCGACATCATCACCCAGATCGTTGGGCAAAGGCGCGATTTCAACAACCACATTGAACTGCAGTCGCTGAACAACGTTGCGTTCGCTTTGAAACGCTCCGATTTCCACCTCGGCCAGATGGTTGCGCAATGACAGACGATCCAACGGTCGATCAGCCGTCGCAACAGACCGTGCCTCGGGGTGGGCAAAGGCCAATTCGGTTTCAGTTGTCATCACAGCTGTCCTTGTAGGATGGCACTCAATCCCGGTGCCACAGGGACCGGGGGCCTTCTCATACACCGGTTTTTTCGCCGAGGGAACAGCACAAACCTTTCGAATTGGAAACCCCACGAACGACGTGGACAGCCTTAGTTGGAGGCGGTCCGATACCGGTCGTCGCGATAGAATTTATGAACCCCGATCCGCGCCGTCTGCGTGAAACTGCGGCTCCAGCGCGGTCGCACAGCTGTGGTGTGATAATAAGTTGCGCCATCCGTCAGCTTGGTCTCGATCCCGTCCAAAACAACCCGTGCCACTTTGGACACCCGTTCATAGGCGCGTTTTTCTGCAATGATCTCTTTGTGGCCATCGCAGGTATAGGTGAACTGGCATTGGTACTTGCGCCCAGTGCCCTGGTTGACAACACCACAAGCCGTATTGGGGAATTGTTTGCTAGCGACACGGTTCATAATGACCTCGGCCACGGCAAACTGCCCTTTCACTGTTTCACCACGGGCTTCAAAGTAAAGCGCCTGCGCCAAGCACTGAAACTGAGCATCGCCGGTCGCCTGCGGACGTTGATCAAGCCAATTGTTACTAAATTCCACGATTTCGCCTTTGGCGTGCCGGTTTTTGCGGTTACCCTGAAAGAGACGTGCAAAGCGGGCGCTCGGAATCGAGTCCAAGGTGGTTTCTTCCTTCGCGAGCAAAGCGTCCAGGTTTGCTTCTGCCTGCACCGGTCCGCACAAGGACAGAGCCGCAGCAGCCGCAGCGGCAAACTTGATCTTCATCATCTCTTTTCACCCCCAAAAACACCACGTGCATGGCAAAGCTGGTGCACGCAGTCGGATCGTCTAACCGAAAGTTTTCAAAAGGTCCAGCCAGCGCATGGGTTTACCCATTTATGCGCGTTTATCCGCTGCCTTGTTTCCGGTATTCTCGCCGCCGGGTATGGCGAGGAAGACCTTAATTTTCAGTTATTTTGTCGTGAATCCTTTAAGTTATCCGCGATTGCAAGCTGGGCGGCGGCAAGCCGCGCAACCGGGACGCGAAACGGTGAGCATGAAACGTAATCGAACCCTGCCCGACGGCAAAATGCGATTGATTCGGGGTTGCCGCCGTGTTCGCCACAAATGGACAATGTGACGTCGGGATTGGCCTCTCGTCCGCGCTGAACACCCAGTTTCAGCAACTCACCGACCCCATCGACATCCAGAACGTGGAACGGATCTTCGGGGAACACGCCTTGGCGGACATATTCCGACATAAAGCGACCCGCGTCATCACGCGACAACCCATAGGTCATCTGTGTCAGGTCGTTGGTGCCAAAGCTTAGAAAGGCCGCATGTGTCGCAATTTCATCCGCGCGCAGGGCCGCACGGGGTGTTTCAACCATCACCCCCAGGCGATAGTCAAATTCGCGCCCACGCTCCAGCCGCACAGCGGCCGCAACCGAGTCGATACGCGCTTTGACCATTTCGACTTCACGTTTTGCTGACACCAGGGGGATCATGATCTCGGGCACAACCGGCGCGCCTTCCTCAGACGCTTCCAACGTTGCCTCAAAAATCGCACGCGCCTGCATGTCGTAAATTTCAGGCACGGTCACCCCAAGGCGCACGCCGCGCAGGCCCAACATTGGATTGTATTCGCCAAGTTCCTCGACCCGGCGCGTGACTTCGCTGACGGGCAGACCCAATGCCTCGGACAATTCGCGTTGTCCCGATTGGCTGGTGGGCAGAAACTCATGCAGTGGCAAGTCGAACAGTCGGATACAAACCGGCGTGCCTTCCATAATACGAAACAGCTCGCGGAAGTCGTCCCGCTGCATCGGCAAGAGGCGTGCCAACACGGCGGCCCGTCCTGATGGGGTCTCAGCAAAGATCATTTCCTGCATCACCGTAAGGCGACCGGGGTCAAAGAACATATGTTCCGTCCGGCACAACCCGATCCCCTGCGCATCAAAGTTGCGAGCGGTAGTGGCATCCCTTGGCGTATCCGCATTGGTGCGGATGCTGATATCGCGCGCCTCGTCCGCCCACCCCATCAAGGTCTGGAAGGCCCCATCCTGCGCCGCCTCAATCATCGCGGGCTCACCGGCGAGAACCTGACCGGTGCTGCCATCGATGGTGATTAAATCACCGGCCCGGAACACACGCCCATCCGCAGCCCGCAACCGTTTCCGGCGCGGGTCAAACCGAATGGAATTTGCACCAACAATACAAGGCAGCCCCAAACCACGTCCGATCACGGCTGCGTGGCTGGTCATACCGCCCTTTTCCGTCAAGACCGCAACCGATGCATGCATGCCTCGCACGTCTTCGGGCGATGTTTCACGGCGCACCAGCACGCAATCCTCGCCCCGGGAGGCGCTGGCCTGCGCCTCAGCCGAGGTAAAGACAAGACGCCCGGTGGCCGCGCCCGGACTGGCGGCAATACCGTCCCCGATGACATCGCGCCGCGCATCAGGTGCGACCTGGCGGTGCAAAAGCTCATTCAGCGAATGGGCATCAATCCGCATCACCGCCTCTTGTGGCGGGATAATATTGTCCTCGGCCAAGCCGACGGCCATTCGCAAGCCACCCCGCGCGCTGCGCTGTACCCGCACACCGTCCAGAATATGAACTCTGCCGTCCTGAATCACAAATTCCGCCTGCATTTCTTCGCGCAGGCGACGGCGCATCAGGGCCGCGTGGGTCTTTAGCTCTTCAAACGCTTCAGGCGCGGTCTCCTCCAAGGACGTGCCGCGGGGATCTTTTGCCAGAAACATCGCCGACGCCCCGGCCCCCAAAGCATCGCGCCCCTGGCTCTGGCTTAGATAACGGCCCGTGATCTGCGGCTCGCCCGTGTTGGAGTTGACCAATTGCAGCACACCAGATCCACAAACGCCCTGGCCAAGCCCCGGCATCATCTGTTGCACAACAAGGCCAAGCCCCGCATCTGCCGGTGCGCCACGCGCTTGGCGCAACAATCGGGCCGAGGTGCCCTCCCACGCACGTGCCATCGACCGCAGCACCGCTCCCAGCTGTTCGGATCGATTCTGTGGGAAACTCTCATCCGTTTCCGCCTCATAGGCATGCAGGATTTCGACCAATGCATCTGGCCCGCCGTCCTCAACATCCTCAAAGACATCCGGGTCCAACCGCGCCACATGCACGGCATAAGACTGCACAAACCTTAGATAAATCGCCGCTGCCGCCTCACGGCCCAGTTGATCACACAGATCGACATAACAGGCGTCATTGACGCCAATATTCAAAATCGCGCCGGGACCACCCCAATCGGGATCCTCGGAAGATGGGCGAACACATAACAAAGCGTCATCTGGAAACTCAGCCAAGATCGCGTCCAGATCCGGCATTACCCCATTGGCAATGCCAAGCACCGCATCAAAGGACAAGGCCACCGTTCGCGGGACGGGCAATTCCAGTCGCACAAGACGCTGCAAACACTTGGCGCGCCCGCCGTGGGTGGCCACATGCACCGGCGCCGTTGGCGTGATACGTACTGCATCTTGGATATCGGAACCGTTTTTCTGCATCGCAGCATCCCTTCACTGCTCGCAGCATATCACCGCATTTGCCCCTGCATAGAGCAGAGTTCAATTTTCTCGCTGCACCTACAAAACGAAGAAAATGTAAAAAGCCGGCGTGACACCTGCATTAAAATTGCGGTCCAAACTATGAAACAGGTCGGCCCACCGTCAAGCCGCCCCATGAATCACAGATCGCTTTGCAGAACTTACCCTTCTATCTGGGTCAGATCAGCCACTTGGCCACAGGCTTTTCGAATGTCGCTCAGCAAGTTCAGCCGGTTACGACGCAGGATATCATTCTCGGCGTTGACCTGCACCGCTTCGAAAAACGCATCGATCGGAGCGCGCAGCGCCGCCAGGCCGCCCATGGCGGCCGCGAAATCCTCGGCCTCGATGGCCGTGGAGATCGTACCCCCGTCCCCTTCAAGCGCCGAAAACAGTGCTTTTTCGGCATCGTCTTCTGCAAATTTCACATCTGCGCCATAAGAATACTCCACCCCATCCTTCTCTTCGGCCTGCGTCAGGATGTTGTTGGCCCGTTTAAAGCCCTGCACCAGATTTTCGCCATCTTCCGTGCCCAGGAACTCTTGCAAGGCACGGGCGCGCTTCACCAGCAGCGTCAGATCATCATTGCCAGCCATTTCCAGACAGGCATCAATCACATCATGGCGGATGCCTTGGTCGCGCAGGAAAACTTTCAAACGGTCGTGGAAGAACCCCAAAAGATCACGAGACACATCGGGCAGCATGGATTTCAGCTCTTCCAGATGCTCCGGCAAATCTCCGTCAAAAGCATCCAGAACCGTACGTACCGCCGAGCCAAAAACACCGTGATCCGCAATTTCGTTCAACATGTCCTGCATCAAGGTCGCCGAAACCTTGTCAGATCCATTTTGCGCAATCTCATGACGCAGCAATTGGCTGTCAAAGAACCGATCCAGCGGCATACGCGCATCATTTTCCAGAACCAGCCGGATCACCCCCAACGCGGCGCGGCGCAGGGCATAGGGGTCTTTGGAACCGGTCGGCTTTTCATCAATCGCCCAAAAGCCGGTCAACGTGTCGATCTTATCCGCCAACGCCACTGCAACCGAGACTGCCTCGGTCGGCACATCATCAGACGGGCCAAGCGGCGAATAATGCGCCTCGCAGGCATTGGCGACCTCTTGCGGCAGACCTGCCGCTTCGGCGTAGTACCGCCCCATCAGGCCTTGTAGTTCCGGGAACTCATAAACCATTTCCGATGACAGATCCGCCTTAGCCACGCGTGCGGCCTGTTCCGCCAGATCGGCATCCGCACCCACTACTGGCGCAATTTCCCGCGCCAGTTCCGCGATCCGGTCGATCCGCGCGGCTTGGGTGCCCAGTTTATTATGGAAAGTCACATTTGACAGCTTCTCGGTCCAGGCGGACATGCCCGTTTCCGACTGGGCAACGCGAAGATCGTTCTCCCAAAAGAACTTCGCATCCGCCAGACGGGCCGATAGAACCTTTTGGTTGCCAGCCAGAATAGTTGCGCCATTGTCGGCCGTTTCCCGGTTGGCCACGGTGATAAACCGTTCAATTCGACCCGTTTTGGGGTTCTTGACCGAGAAAAATTTCTGGTGCTCTTTCATCGAGGTCTGCAAAACTTCCGGCGGCAGCCCCAGAAAATCATCGGCAATCTCGCCCATCAAGACAACGGGCCATTCTACCAGACCCGCAACCTCGGCCAGCAACCCCTTGTCCTCCACCACGTCCAGACCAGAGGCAAAGGCCTGATTGGTTGCATCCTGCCAAATCGCATCGGCACGTTCCTTGGGATCCAACACGACAAAGGCGCGCTTCAGCTGGGTCACATAGTCGTCAAAGCCTGTGACGGTGATCTGCGCCGGTGCCATAAACCGGTGACCATAAGTGGTGTTGCTGGCCGCAATCCCCTCGATCTCCAGCGGCACAACTTCACTGCCTTCGTCTTTGGTCAGAACACAAAGAATGGAATGCAGCGGGCGCACCCAGCGCATCGAGCTTGCCCCCCAGCGCATGGACTTCGGCCAAGGGAAGTTGCGGATTGTGGTATCCAGGACCTCAGCAATAATCTCCGCCGCCGGACGGCCCGCCTTTTCGATAGTTGCGAAATAGACCGCGCCTTTAGGGGTCTCACGCTCTTCCAACTGTTCGCGAGTCAGACCCGCGCCGCGCAAAAAGCCTTCGATGGCTTTATCGGGCGCTCCAACCTTGGGACCCTTGCGCTCTTCGCGCACGGTGGGGCTTTCCGCCAACAAGCCTTCAACTGTCAGCGTCAGACGGCGCGGTGTCGAAAACGCGGCCGCGCTGGCATAGGTCAGACCGGCTTCCACCAGACCATCGGTCATCTTCTTCTTCAGATCTTCCGATGCGCGTGCCTGCATGCGGGCGGGGATTTCTTCGGAGAAGAGTTCAATCAAAAGATCGGGCATTGTCGTGTCCTCGGGTCCAGCGCTGTTCACGCATCGTATCGTGTCATGCCGGAGGCCCTCCGGCGGAAATTCAATTCTCTCGGGGTGGGCAATCTTCGCCAACGACCGTCCCGTCGTAGGCTTTCTCGCCACAATTGTTCAGTTCTTGCCAGGCATAACCGCGCCCGTCCTGGGTGATCGCGACAATCCGGTCGACGCCATAGTGGATGTTCTTTTGTCCCAAAAAGGCGGTTGCTTTGCCCGACTTCAGATCCGCGCCCAAGGCGGCGGCATCAAAACAGTCAAACCACCCCGGTGCGTTCCGCGGATCCAAGTGATCCGACAGTGTAAATACCTGCGCCAGTTCGTCCGGCGTCAGATCGGTCTTAAAACACGCCCGATAACGGATCGGCGAACTGCCGGCATCGATGGCTTGGAACGAGTCATATGCGATGGGCTGCGGCGCGCTCCCATCCAGAGGCATCAGCAGAACGTCCTGCCCAGGCGTGCCCGCAACCTCTTCATAAAACCCATAGACCTGCAGATAATACATCGCGCCACCGGCAATCAGCGCCGATAGGCCAAGGAAAACGGCCAGGATCTTGCCAATCATCCTGCGTCCTTTCCAAAGCACAGAACATTTCCATCCGGGTCTGTGACCTCAACCTCGACCATTCCGTATTCCGTCGTGGTCGGTCCTTTAAAAGCCAGTTGTTTTTCCTGAAGGGCGGCCACGAACCCGTCAAAGTCTTCGGGGTAAAAATAGACCCGCCACCCATCATAGGATTCGGCTGGACCGTCCCCAGCCGTCAGGAAAACTTGCGCTTTTCCGACGCGAAAAATTCCGAACCCCACAATTGGCTCACCAGCTTCCATGCCAACAGAAAAGCCCAGAACATCCATATAGAAGGTCTTGGCCCGCTGATAGTCGGATACCCGCAGCACAGGTGTGGCGTTCGAAAAACTCAAACCGCAGCCTCCGTCACAAATCCTCCAGCCTCAGTCAGAACAAAGGCATCCGCGCATTGCTTTGCCAGTGCGCGCACACGGCCGATATAGGCCTGCCGCTCGGTTACAGAGATGACGCCGCGCGCGTCCAGCAAGTTAAAGATATGGGAGGCTTTGATGCATTGGTCATAAGCCGGATGCGCCATGATGATGCGCTTGCCGGTTTTCGGGTCCTGGTGCTCTTGCGCCAGAATTGCGGCGCATTCGGCTTCGGCCTCCTCGAAATGGCGCAGCAGAACTTCTGTGTTGGCCACATCAAAATTCCAGCGCGCATATTCTTGTTCGGTCTGCTTGAACACATCGCCATATTTCAGCGCAATCGGCGACTGCGGATCATTGAACGGCATGTCCATCACGTGGTCCACGCCCAGAACATACATGGCAAGGCGTTCCAAACCATAGGTCAGCTCGCCTGACACGGGCGTGCAATCATGGCCGCCAACCTGTTGGAAATACGTAAACTGCGAAACTTCCATTCCGTCGCACCAGACCTCCCAGCCCAGCCCCCAGGCCCCCAGCGTCGGGCTTTCCCAGTCGTCTTCGACAAAACGGATGTCATGCAGCTCCATGTCGATGCCAATGGCCTGGAGCGAACCCAGATACAGCTCCTGCAGGTCCGGCGGCGACGGTTTGATCAGAACCTGATACTGGTAGTAGTGCTGCAACCGGTTCGGGTTTTCCCCATAGCGGCCATCGGTCGGGCGACGCGACGGCTGCACATAGGCCGCAGCCCAAGCGTTGGAGCCCAGCGCGCGCAGTGTTGTTGCCGGATGGAATGTCCCTGCGCCCACTTCCATGTCATAGGGCTGCAGTATCGCGCAGCCTTTTGAGGCCCAGTAAGTCTGGAGCCGCAGGATGATCTCTTGGAACGAGCGCGGAGCGCCGGATGCGTGGGTCATATCTTTTCCCTTTTGGGGCAGCAAATGCGGTCTTCTTCCTAGGCAACTGCAGCCACAGGGTCAACGGCCCAAAACACGGCTTTAATGCGTAAAAACCCAAAAGCCATGGGCGAAATCAACACAGTCCCCGGTAAATTCCCCCTGATCGGGAGTTCCCTTCGCATCTTATTGCCGCTATGAGCCAAAGGAATTTATTTATGATCCGGGATAGAGGCCCCTCAATGAAAAAGATCATCGCCGTCTGGGCGCTGTCCATTCTGTCGCTTATTATCGCAGCTCCCCGTGCCGTGCAGGCGCAACAGGAGCCAACCGTTTGGATCCAGATCGCAGCGCATCCGTCGCTGGCACAGGCCGAGGCGCGGGCGCGTGACTTTGCCTCGCGTCTGCCGGATGTCTCGGGCTTCTCGCTGGGTGGCGGCTGGTATGGTGTTGTTTTGGGTCCTTATTCTCGCACGGATGCAGAACGCGTTCTGCAGGTGTACCGCGCGGAACGGCAAATCCCAGGCGACAGTTTCATCGCCTTTTCCCGGAACCTACGCGCGCAGTTTTACCCCGTCGGCCCGGTCGAGACGACACCTGTCATCCCGCCCGTGGCCGAGGCTGCGCCTGAGCCTTCGCAATCGCCTGCAGTGTCTTCTGATTTCGACGATGAAAGCCCCGCTGAAGCACGCCGGTCCGAAGCGCGTCTGAGCCGGGATGAGAAGATGCAGCTGCAGATCGCGCTGCAAGCTCAAGGGTTTTACAACTCGTCTATCGATGGTTCATTTGGCCGAGGCACCCGCCGGTCAATGGCAGACTGGCAAGCCGCGAACCGAGTGGAGCCCACTGGCGTTTTGACCACACGCCAACGCCAGTCCCTGCTCGATCAGTATAACGCGCCGCTGATCTCGGTTGGTATGGATCGTGTCGAAGACGCAGCCGCAGGCATTGCCCTGTCCCTGCCCACCCAGGAAGTCACCTTTGCCCGCCATGAATCGCCCTTTTCGATCTATGAAACCTCTGGAGATCTGGGCGCGCAGGTTCTGCTGATCAGCCAGCCAGGTGACGCCCGCACTTTGGCGGGTCTGTTTGAGATTCTCCAAACGCTTGAGATTGTCCCGTTGGAAGGTCCGCGCAGCCGTCAGGGCAACAGCTTTTCGATTGAAGGGCGCGGCAAGGGGATGATTACCCACGCCGAAGCCACGCTGCGCAACGGCGAGATCAAAGGGTTTGCCCTGATCTGGCCAACAGGCGACGACGAGCGCCGCGCACGGATCCTGACCGAGATGCAGCGCTCCTTCACCCGGCTGGACGGCGTTTTGGACCCAACCGCAGGGGCGGATGCACCGCAAAGCGTCGATCTTCTGTCGGGGCTGGAAATCCGCAAACCGCGCCTGTCACGCACCGGGTTCTTTGTCGACGCCACGGGCACCGTCTTGACCACATCTGACGTTGTGGCCGAATGCAGCCAAGTGACTCTGGACCACGACTATCCGGTGGATGTGATCCTGAATGATACCCCCAACGGTGTTGCCGTTCTGCGCCCGCGTGGCACGTTGGCACCTATGGATGTGGCCCAGCTTGCAACAAGCGCGCCGCGGCTCCAGTCCGATGTGGCGGTTGCCGGCTTCTCCTACGAAGGGGTCTTGGGTGCGCCCTCCCTGACCTGGGGCACGCTCAGCGACCTGCGCAGCCTGGACGGCAATCAAGGTGTCGCGCGCCTGGCCCTGGCCGCGCAATCCGGCGACGTTGGCGGACCGGTACTGAACACAAATGGTGCGGTTCTGGGCATGCTGTTGCCACGTCAGATCGGCAGCCAGCAATTGCCGGACGGCGTCAGCTTTGCCGCAAACGCCCAAGCGCTGCGCGCCATTTTGGAACGCGCCTCGGTTGCGGCGGTTGACCAATCCGACGATCAGGGCCAAGTGCCAAATGCTGAATTGGTCCGCAAGGCCAATGGAATGACAGTTCTGGTCAGCTGTTGGAACTAAGCCAAACAAAACGAACAAAAAAACCGGGCATGCCGCCCGGTTTTTTTCATTCTGAACCCTCTGGTCAATAGGGCATAATCCGCCCGTCCCAGTCGTGGAAACAGCCCGTTGTTTCTACGCTCAGATCCTCAAACTCGCGGATCAAGCCAGAGGCGCTTTCCAAAACCGAAATCTCACCCTCTTGGCCGCCCATATCCGTTCGCACCCAGCCTGGATGGTAGATCCCAACAGCAATGCCATCCAGTTTCAGATCGGTTGCCAGATTGCGACCAATGCTGGTCACCGCAGCCTTGGAAGCCCGATAAGCGTAGCTGCCCCCAGGTGAACGGGCGTGGCTGCCCATCTGGGATGACAAAATAGCGATCTTGGGCGTTTCAGACAGGTGTAGATTTGGCAGCAGGGTCTGAACCGTCAGGAACACACCCATAACATTGGTGGCCAGCGTCTTGCTCCAAACCTCGGCGCTGTAGTCCCCCATTGCCATGTTCTTGTCGAGATAGACCCCGGCATTACACACCAAAAGATCGACCGGCTGCCCTTTGAGACGCGCGGCAAAGCGCGCCTGCTGACCTGGATCCGTTACATCCAGCTGTGTATCTGCGGAATGGTCGCGCGATGTCGCACTGACCTCGTGCCCTTCGTCGCGCAGCTGACGCGTCAACTCTTTGCCGATACCCCGGCTTGCTCCTGTGATGACAACATGCATGTTCTGCCCTTCTTTGGCTTTTATTTGCTTTTGTGTTTTCCCAAAACCCGCAAGCCCCCTGCAAGTCCACCGTCGCCATTCATTTGCAGCAGATCAGTTCGCCTTGCGCCCCGATACAAAGGGGAGTGGGACAACCGGGATCCCGTCCTCTAACAGTTCTTTTGCTTCCTCAGGCTTGGCCTCACCATAGATCGCCCGTTCCGGCGCATCGCCAAGGTGCATGGCCCGCGCTTCATCCGCAAATTTCGCGCCGACATAGTCCGAATTGGCTTCCACGGTCTCGCGCAGCTTCTTGAGCGCGGCCGCAACCTCTTCTTGGCTGGGGCCCGTCTCCGCAGCAGCAACCACCGGTTCTGGGGCAGCAACAACTGGCGGCGTTGCTTCGTGAACAGGTTGTTCCGCCTCGCCCAGTCCGGACACGGCCTTGCGTCCTGTCCGAACTCGCGGAGCCATTATTGCCTTTTGGACATGAGCGCAGCCGCATTCAACGCAAGTCACCATGCCCGCCTCCGAAAGCTTGTCAAAAGCTGAGGCAGATTGAAACCAGCTCTCAAAAACATGGCCGTTTGAGCATTTGAGCGTGTATTGAATCATGCTTCCCCTCTTAGCAGGAAAACATGATTAAAACTCCAATTTCGGCAAGCACAAGATCAATTCACTGTGGTTTTAAGATCTTTGGGACGAAATGTGGCCAATATCTCAGCCAGTTGCGGCTCAGCCACCAGCTCTGCAGCGTCTTTGGGCGGTAGCCATTGACGCTCACGTTGTCCGACCTCGGGGAAATCCTTTTCAAGGCTTGCAACTTCCAATGGGTATACATCAACACGGCAGGGGATCGGGCGTTCACCATCTCGCCATTTCTCGTATTCATAATGCCCAATGCGCTTGTCTCGCACCCGGCCCCGCACGCCGGCCTCTTCCCAGGCCTCGACTTGGGCCGCTTCCCAGGGTTTGCGCCCGCGCATCGGCCAGCCCTTAGGTAGAACCCAACGCCCGATACCGCGCGAGGTTATCAGCAGAAATCGCAATTTGCCTTTCGCCGTGACTCGATAACAAAGGGCAGCATATTGCTGCTCTAGACTTCGAGTGTTGTTGGGCGATTTCGCCATTCTTTTCTGCTCCGTTCCACGCTTTTCAAACCGCGCAGTGGCCTTCTAATTAACATTGAACATCTGTTCTAACGACGTGGGGCTGGGTGCACCTTTTGCATGCGTTCAATTATGTCAGCTTCAGATATATCACAATCTACCGCCAACTTACGCACAGAGAAGTGAAGATTTGCGATTTTCTGGTAATAGTCGGCATAAATATAATTGCAAGACGCGCCAGCAACGCCCCCGGCAATGGGGGCAGCTTGCACCGCCAGTTTCTGCCCCAATGCAACGCCCAATTTGGGTGCAATCTGCGACACCAGCCTGTTAATTCCGGTGCTGTTGAGCCCCAAGCGCGTGGCCAAAAAACCCGTCTCGGATTGATCATCTCCAAATGGACCCGGCGCCGAGAAGACCCGCACAATGTCGAACTGAACATTTTCCTGACGTGGATCAAACCCTTGGCGCTGCCCCTCTTTTTGAATGACGCGCAACAGAAATGCGGTGGTTACCGGCAGCTCCACCAGTGTTCCAGCAAGCCCCCCCGCGCCACCGACAGCACCAAGCGCTGCGCCCATCAACCGCTCTCCGCGCTCAGAGACCTCGGGCAGGAAGCGGGGCGCGCGTGTTTTGGTGCTGTGTCGCAACGCAGACATCAAAGCCTGCTCGCTTGCGTACTCAAGATTGTCGCGCACGCTGTTCGGAAGCCGGTCCAGCAGCTGATCCGCCTGCGCGCCAATCCGGTTTAAAAACCGAAGCGCAGGCCCGTTTGCCCGGTGTCCCAAGTCCGCCAGCCGCACAATCTCCTGGTCAAGGTCATGGGCGCTGACTACCGCATCCGGCATAAGGATCTCTTCCAAGCTGCACCTCCAGCTGAATGTTCCCGCATACTTTCTATGGGGTAATATGTGGGGATGTGAGCCTGCGGTTCAATGCGCGTTACCGCTGCCAGCGCCGGACCTGTCCGGAAACACCGTCCCAAGCCCCCGGTTTGATCGCTAACCCCAACACTCGGGCCGGGTTTGTGGGCGGCGGCATTTCGACCCTGTCCAGCTGCGCAAATCCAAACCGTTTGTAATAGGGAAAGTCACCAACCAACATCATGCGCGACCAGCCGCTTTCCATTGCTTTGTCAACGCTGTCGCGGATCAACACGCCGCCCAGCCCCTCGCCCTGACGGGTGGGGTGCACAGCCACTGGCCCCAGCAGCAACGCATCGTGATCCCCAATATGAACGGGCCAAAACCGGATCGCGCCTGCCAAGATGCCATCTCCATCCCGCGCCACTTGGCTGAGCCCGGCCACCGGTGGCACGTCATCACGCAGACGATAAGATGACAGAGCCTCTCGACCCGGTGCAAAACACAGGTCATACAGGGCCTCAACTTCCCATTTGTCCTCTGGCTGCTCAGATTTTAGCTCAATCACCGCGCTCACCTCATTGTGCCCTCGCGTAGGGGTGGCATTGCCCCTAGCACGTGACTAACTGTGGCGCAAACACTTGGAGACCCACATGTTCTATCGCCCAAGCGAAGGCCACGGCCTGCCCCACAACCCCTTTAACGCTATTGTCACGCCGCGCCCGATCGGCTGGATCTCCAGCCGGTCCAAGGACGGTGTCAACAACCTGGCGCCTTATTCCTTCTTCAACGCCACTGCTTATGTCCCGCCACAAGTTATGTTCTGCTCGACGGGTACAAAGCCGGATCAGGACGGCACCAAAGACTCGCTGACAAATATTCGCGAAACCGGTGTCTTCTGCGTCAACGTTGTCGAATATGAGATGCGCGACGCCATGAACGCGTCCTGCGCAAACCTGGCCAAAGAGGTCGATGAGTTCGCCCACGCAGGTCTTGAGGCCGCGGAATGTTCGGAGATCGCCTGCGCCCGTGTTGCAGCCGCCCCTGCGGCGCTGGAATGTCAAGTGACACAGATCGTCGAATTGAAGGGAGAGACCAATTACATGGTGATGGGCGAAGTGGTCGGTGTTCACATGCGCGACGATTGCCTGGTCGACGGGATTTTTGACGTCACCACCTATCAGCCCCTCAGCCGATTGGGGTATATGGACTATACGGCTGTGCGTGAACTGTTCAGCCTGAAACGTCCTGGATAACGGAACATCCAATGCCCCTTCCCGACCCTGCGCAGTCACATCCAATCGAATTGCCGGATGGAAGCCTCTATCCAGGGACGGTTTTGTTGAATCAGGTCGTGAACAATCCGCAGATCGAAATCGGTGACTATACCTATGCCTCTGATTTTGATCCGCCCAAAGATTGGGGGCGCCGTCTTGCCCCCTATCTGTTTCCGTTCTCTCAGGAACGGCTGATCATCGGGAAATTCTGTCAGATCGCCCAAGGGGTGCGGTTTATCACGGCCTCGGCCAATCACAGTCAGGCCGGGTTGACGTGTTATCCATTTCCCGTGTTCTCGCTGGAGACCCGCGCTGGTTATCAATGCGACCTGCGGGACACAGTGATCGGTCATGATGTCTGGTTAGGGTATGGATCCATGGTGCTGCCCGGTGCCCGGATCGGGCATGGCTCGATCATTGGTGCGGGTGCCGTTGTGCGCGGCGAGATCCCGCCCTATGCCGTCGTCACCGGCAACCCAGGCACGGTTGTGCGCCATCGTTTTTCGCCAGATGTGATAACACGGCTGCTGGACCTCAAATGGTGGGATTGGCCGCATGAGGCGATCAAACATGCGGAGGCCGCGCTGTTGTCCGGGGATTTGGAGCAACTGGCCGCGCTTTCACCAAGCTGAGCAAAGGTCATCCGATGGGTCGGCCGTGGCACACAGAAAAACCCGGCGTTTTATCGCCGGGCTCAAATGGTTCACCGCGTAGTCTGGGGACCTTAGACCATCGCAAGCAGTTCTGACTCGGGCGGCCAAACCAAACGCGACAGATCCGGAAACTGTGCGGTATCAGCCGACTGGCACCGCGCCGAAAGCATCCGTTCAACAGCTTTAAAGATCTGCCGCATATGTCGTTGCTTGTACGGGTAGATCTCACTGCTATCGAGGTTGTGCACAATCAGCGCATTGTCGATTTCAAACACCACCAGATTCCCGTCGGCATCTTCGGCGCAGTCAAAGCCGACATACTCCAACCCGATTGCATCATTCATTGCCTCAAATGCGTTTTGATGGCGTTTGCAGAACTCGGTTCGAAAGTTATCCATAAACGCCTCTTCTTCCAGACGTTTCCAAGGCGACTCTTCCATTTTGGAATTGGCGTACCAAATGTCCCAGTGATCCGCGATTGCATAGTGGGACGGGTACGCTTTGCCATCGACCAGAACGACGCGTGCCTTGCGGAACATGCCGTCCTCTGGCGAGGCGTAGTTGATGAACTCTCCAATGGAAAATTCATCTTCCGCGCGCGTCGCGAGATAGGACGCAAAATCCTCTCTGCTATCGATCTTCTCCAGACCAAATCCCGCATGAGAGCCAGCCGGGCGAATGATAAACGGATAAGAACCCGTCTCAGCCAGCACGTCAGCCTCGTTCCCCAGTGCCAGCATCTGCTGCAAGGCATCACGCGACATTTGCTGGGTTTTGGGCACATGCAGACCAGGCACATTGGCAAAGAGCTTCGGAAGCAACTCACGCTCGGGCTTCACCAAGTTGTCCGGCAGGTTTACAACCTTCAGATCCTGCAGCGCTGCCAGATGGCGAATTTTGGCATAAAACGCTTGCGCCTGCGCATGGTCCGCCGGGGCCGCGCAAAAGGCGATGTCGTGTTCGGGCAGCTGCGGCACCTCTTCGGGTGACATGTCAAAGCTGGGATAATAGGTCACAACGTCAAATTCATCACTGCGCAGCAGCAGATCAACCGGGGTGTTGCCCCCCATGTGAATCGGCGCAGCAAAGACCAAAACCGTCTTTTTTGCAGGGGTTTGCCGGATCGACCGATAGACCCGGCTGATCTTGAACGCCTCACCCTGCCACGCGAGGCCAAGGTCCTGATGCCCCTGCATTTGGGCCAAAACAGACAGATCCATCATCACCCCAGCATTGGTGGGGTTTTCCTGAACAAGGGGAATGAGTTTTGCGTAAAACGCTTTCAGGTCACCGCCGTCAAACGCAAATTCGCTCAACGCGGCAAGCCCAATTCTGAGGTGCGGTTCCATTCTGGCTCCTTTGAGTACACAGCCCAAATCTGCCAGCAAGCCCTTAAAAACTGATTTAAGTCACGACCGCTTTGTGATTGCGCAATATCACAAAAACGGCATCTGTGCCCGGAGGGTTTTGCCACGCAAAACCTGCGTGCAGCCTCCGGGCACAGGAAACAGCTTAGTGACCGCCCAGAACACCTGTGCGGACCGAGTAATCCACGGCCACAGCATATTCCGGGTCATCATCGCTATCGACTATCAGATGGCCCGCTTTGGTGAGCAGCTGATGGCAGTCCCGGCTCAAATGGCGCAGCACCAATGTCTTGCCCGCCTCATCATATTTGGCGGCCAGCGCCTCGATAGCCTGCAGCGCGGATTGGTCCACAACCCGGCTGCGGGCAAAGTCGACGATCACATGATCCGGATCCTCCGCAACGGTGAACAGCTCGCCAAACCCTTCGGTCGAGCCAAAGAACAGCGGCCCTTCGATCTCATAGACTTTGGCCCCCTTGTCGCTTTCGCTGTCGCGCGTATGAGCTGTGATGCGGCGCGCATTGTTCCACGCATAGGCCAGCGCCGACACGATCACACCCACAACCACGGCAATGGCAAGGTCGGTGGCTACGGTCACAACCGTCACCAGCACGATAACAAAGGCGTCGGTGAACGGAACTTTGGTCATCACCTTAAAGGAGTTCCACGCAAAGGTGCCAATCACCACCATAAACATCACCCCAACCAGCGCAGCCAGCGGAATCTGTTCGATCAAGGGCGAGGCCACAACAATGAACGCCAGCAAGAACAGCGCCGCCGCAATACCTGCAATCCGCGTGCGACCGCCGGATTTCACGTTGATCATCGACTGACCGATCATGGCACAGCCGCCCATACCGCCAAAGAAACCGGTAATGACATTCGCCGTGCCCTGCGCGATACATTCCTGGCTTGCGCCACCTCGTTTATTGGTGATCTCCCCCACCAGGTTCAGGGTCAGCAGGCTCTCGATCAGGCCAATGGCAGCAAGGATCACCGCATAGGGCAGGATGATCTCAAGTGTTTCCAGATTGAACGGAACCAGCGGAATATGGAAACCCGGCAAGCCGCCTTCGATGGAGGCCATATCACCAACACGCGGCACATCCAGTCCCAGAGCGATCACCAGAATGGCGACAATCCCGATACCCGCCAGGGGGGCCGGGATAACTGAGGTAATCTTTGGCATCCCCCAGATGATCACCATCGTCAGCGCAACCAACCCCAGCATCAAGGCCAGCTGACCACCGGCCAGCCATTGCTCACCATCTGTGCCCGGCACTTTGAATTGCGTCAGCTGCGCCAGGAAGATGACGATCGCCAGACCGTTCACAAAGCCCAACATAACCGGATGCGGCACCAAACGAATGAACTTGCCCCAATGCATGACACCGGCAAAAATCTGCAGGATCCCCATCAAAACCACGGTTGCAAACAGATATTCAACGCCGTGTTCAGCAACCAAAGCCACCATCACAACCGCAAGCGCGCCAGTGGCACCGGAGATCATCCCCGGACGGCCGCCAATCAAAGCCGTGACCAGCCCCACCAGAAACGCGGCGTAAAGCCCGACCAATGGGTGAACACCCGCCACAAAGGCAAAGGCCACCGCCTCGGGCACCAAGGCCAGCGCTACGGTCAGCCCCGACAAAAGCTCGGTTCGGATACGGGAAACAGTGAACCCTTCGTCCTGCATGATGGACAGGTTCGGGGGAGAGATTTGCTTGGCCAACAGGCCGAAAACACCACGTGTCATCAAGTCTACCTGATTAGGGGAAGGAGTGCGTTACCGCCTGTTAACGCCAAACCCGTTTGCAAGCAAGGCAAGCCCCCGTCTGAAGCGCGGTCGCGCGCCGCATTCCCACGCTCTGTCGCAAAAGCCGTGCGCAACACGCAGCCTTTGTGCAGCATGCGCCAGGAATGCATTCCAAAACAATCATGCAATACTTTCTGTCTGCAACGTGATTTGGGAGTTTGAGTGCTGCCGCATAAAAGCAACGCACAGCGAAATGGAGAGTGATATGTTCCCTGCCCTGCGATCCCGAGTTCTGCCAGCCCTCTGTACTTGCCTGTGTGCACTCCCGGCTCTTGCCCAGGACCAAGACGGCAATGACACCGCCGGCAATTGGCGCGTGACCCATTTTGAAAAATTCGGGATCTACCTCTCCTCCTGTGACGAAAGGATGGAGGGCGAAGCCCTCAAGCAGCGGTGCTACTTGCGATATGTCGATATCTTCTCCGCCAAACCAAAATTCGCGGCCCAGTTTATGTTTGTCACCAATGGCGCAGACGGGCCTGAGGTGGAGTTTGGTCTCGAAGCGGGCACTTTGTTTGGGGCCAATGGGTTTCGCATCGAAACCGCGGGCGATGTGGCCTGGCGCACCCGCCGCATCGGCTGCCTTACTGGACTGTCCTGCAGTTTTGACGGATCGGCCGCAGCCGATCTTCTGACTGCCATGGAAAACGGCGATGCGTTCCGCTTCACCTTCCGGGACAGCCATGGCCAGCCCCAGGACCTCAGCTGGCCGCTTGCAGGCTTTGACGACGCGCTCAAAGATTTCCACCAGCAATCCCAACTGCGCGGCCTTTAATCAGCGCCAGTTGCACACGCGCCGTTCAAATATGCGCGCCTTGGCTTTCATCTTTTTAAAAATACTTGCGCCGCAGGCACGCGCTTGTCAAAGCGCGTTTCAACCCTCACTACTTGGCACAACAGAATTTCTTCAGAGGTTTGAACAATGACCAAAGAAACCATGATTGCCATTATCGGCGGTTCCGGCATTTATGACATCGATGGCCTGGAAGGTGCCGAATGGGTCACGGTTGAAACACCCTGGGGTGCGCCATCAGATCAGATTCTGACGGGCACATTGGATGGGGTAAAAATGGCCTTCCTCCCGCGTCACGGCCGGGGCCACGTCCATTCCCCAACCGAAGTGCCCTATCGCGCCAATATCGATGCGCTGAAACGCTTGGGCGCAACGGATGTTTTCTCGATCTCGGCCTGTGGATCCTTCCGCGACGAAATGGCACCCGGTCATTTTGTCGTCGTCGACCAGTTCATCGACCGCACTTTTGCCCGCGACAAAAGCTTCTTTGGCACCGGTTGTGTCGCCCATGTGAGCGTCGCACACCCTACCTGCCCTCGCCTGTCCGATGCGGCGGAAACAGCCGCCAAGGAAGCGGGCATCACCGTGCATCGCGGCGGCACCTATCTGTGTATGGAGGGCCCGCAGTTCTCAACCCTCGCAGAATCAAAAATGTACCGCGAAAGCTGGGGCTGTGATGTCATTGGTATGACCAATATGCCCGAAGCCAAACTCGCCCGCGAGGCGGAGCTGTGCTATGCCTCCATTGCGATGGTTACAGACTACGACAGCTGGCACCCGGATCATGGTGAAGTGGATGTGACCTCCATCATCGCGACCCTGCAGGGCAATTCAGCCAATGGCCGCACGCTGGTCAGCAAGCTGCCAGCACTTTTGGGAACCACCCGCGCGGATTGCGAACACGGGTGCGACAAAGCCTTGGAGTTCGCCATTATGACGGCCCCGGAAAAACGCGACCCGGCGCTGTTGGCCAAGCTGGATGCCGTGGCAGGGCGCGTTCTGACGTAACGCCACCGCAACGATCCAATGCGCAATCCGGCAATCGACATCGCGCGCTTTGTGGCCTTTTGCGGAATGGTGCTTGTCAACTTCCGCATCGCCGCCAGTGTAACGGCAACGGCCGATTGGCCGTCTGCCGTCACCAACGCGCTTGAGGGGCGCGCGGCAGCCCTCTTTGTTCTGCTCGCAGGTCTTGGCCTGTCACTTGCCCGGGCTCAGCCCCAGCGGATTTTGAAACGCGCAGCTTTTCTGTTTCTGCTTGGGCTTTTGAACCTCACGATTTTTGAAGCGGATATTCTTCATTTCTATGCGCTCTATTTCCTGTTGGCCGCGCTGTTATACCGGGCCTCAGATCGCGCGCTCTTGGGAGCAACCGCCCTGATCGTCATGACAGGCTATATCTGCTTGTTTGTGCTGGATTACAGCGCCAACTGGGACTGGGACACGCTGACGTACGCCAATTTCACCAATCCCTATGGGTTCCTGCGGCATTCCTTCCTGAACGGCTGGCATCCGGTTTTTCCCTGGGCGGGTTTCCTGACCTTTGGCATGTGGCTTGGGCGCCAGGACCTGGCGAGCTTGCAGATACAACGTCGACTTGTTGTGTGGGGGGCTGTTGCCGGGGTCACGGCAGCGCTGCCGCAGCATCTGGTGCACAGCGCAGCGCTGGCGGAGCTCATGGGCACCGCCGCCCTGCCGCCTACGCCGTTTTACATGGTTTCCGCAACAGGCAGCGCCTGTGCTTGCCTTGGCCTATTGCTGTTGGCGACACCTCATTTCCCCACTCGGATCAGCGAGGCGCTTGCGGTCACGGGACGACAGGCACTGACGCTTTATCTGGCGCATATCATCGTCGGCATGGGCTTATTGGAAGCCTTTGGCCTGCTGGATGGCACGTTAAGCACCGGTGCGATCTTTGCCTACAGCCTTGGCTTTTGCGCGGCCTGCGTAATCTACGCCAAAGCCTGGCAAAGGGTCTTGCCGTATGGACCATTGGAGGCCGTGCTTAAGCGTTTGTGAGCCACAGACCCAAAGCACCGGTACAATTAATTACTTGCACTTGCGTCCGAACTTCGGCTTCGTCACCGGGTAAAGGAGATCGCGAAATGGAACCACATATCTGGCTGGCCTTTGTCACCGCATCCGTCGTTTTACTTTTGATCCCGGGCCCCACGGTTTTGCTGGTGCTCAGCTACTCGCTGTCCAAAGGGCGCTCGGTCGCAGTTGCCTCGGCTTTGGGTGTGGCATTGGGGGATTTTATCGCAATGACGGCGTCCCTCGCCGGGCTGGGCGCTTTGGTTCTGGCCTCAGCGCAGCTGTTTACCGTTCTAAAATGGGCCGGCGCGGCTTATTTGGTCTGGCTGGGTTTCAAGCTCTGGCGCAGTGCTGGTGGCCAAGGGCTGACGCCACTGAACCCAACACAGATTCAGGCGGGTGGCGTGTTTGGCCATGCGGCGATTGTCACAGCGCTCAACCCAAAATCCGTTGCCTTCTTTATCGCCTTTGCCCCGCAGTTTGTGCGCCCCGACGCGCCTTTGTTGCCACAGTTTGCCATTATGATCGCAACGTTTGTGGGCCTCGCGGCCTTGAACGCGCTGGCCTATGCGCTGGCGGCGGATCGGCTGCGCCGTGTCATCGCGCGTCCCTCCTTTAACGACGCGCTCAGCCGCCTGGGCGGTCTGGCCCTGATGGGAATGGGCATTTTAACCGCAACACTACGACGTCCCGCTTAATAGAAGGCAGCGGCAGCTGCGCTCGCCAAGCACAGAAAAAGGCACCTCCCATGGTCGGGGGTGCCTTTTTCGTTGAGATGTCTGCCCAAACCTATTTTGTCCCATGTTTCTTGAGGAATTCACGAATGAAATGACGGATCTCTCGGGCAGCCGTCGTATCCAGATCCTTGCAGAGATCCACAAAACGCTCTCTTTTCTCTTTGTCCAAACGCAGAACCAGTTGGCTGTCCTTTTTTCCTTTGGCGTCACGGTCTTTTTTAGGCACGCATTCAGCTTTCTTAACGTTATATTGACATTTGTATATTATGTGTATATACATGTGATGTACTCAACCGGTTCTTACCGGCTGTAAACAGTAATGAAATTGTTACACACGGGCAGAAAAAAATGAACCTCTATGTCGCAAAGAACATTCTGACACGTGATCGCCGGGATTGGCTCAGACCCCATCTCCCCTGGCTTTCGCATAAATTTTACCGCACCTATCTCTCAAAGAAGAGATAAGCGGCGCGCCTTATAAAACCTTTGGCTTTACCCTTGAACCAGAGGCAGTAATCGGCCAAATCCTGTTGGTCCGATCCCATATCGGACATCTGAATCTGCACCAAGACGCGCGATCCAGCAGGGAGTCACCGCATGCCGAAAAAGACCGACGTCAAAGATTACATCCGCACCATCGTGGACTTCCCGCACGAAGGGATCATGTTCCGTGATGTGACCACCCTGTTTGCGGATCCTCGCGGCTTTCGCATGGCCATTGACCAGATGCTGCACCCCTATGCAGGTGAACAGATCGACAAGGTTGTGGGCCTTGAGGCGCGTGGGTTTATTTTGGGCGGCGCGATTGCGCACCAGCTGAGCGTCGGTTTTGTTCCGATCCGCAAAAAGGGCAAACTGCCCGGCACCACCATCAGCCAGGATTATAAGCTGGAATACGGCGAAGCGATTGTGGAAATCCACGACGACGCGATCCAGCAGGGTGAGAAAATTCTGTTGGTGGATGATCTTTTGGCCACGGGCGGCACCGCAAGCGCCGGTATCAAGCTGATCCAACGTTTGGGCGGCGAGATCGTCTCCTGCTCGTTCATCATCGACCTGCCCGAACTGGGCGGCCGCAAGCTCTTGGAAGAGCAAGGCATGGATGTCAGCGTTCTGTGTGAGTTTGAAGGGCTATAAGCGCCCGACAGCGCGCCCGACAGTGCGAATGCCAAAGGGGCCAGTGGCCCCTTTTTTATTGCTCCGCCAGGACCGCACCGGGATTCATAATCCCATTGGGGTCCAGTGCTGATTTGATCGCCCGCATCGCTGCAAGTTTTGTGGGGTCACCATAGTGTTCCAAGTCCGAGACCTTTAGCCGCCCGACCCCATGTTCGGCGCTGAAGGACCCCTGAAATTGCGCCACCAGATCATGCACACAGGTCTGAATATCGCCGCGCAAATCCGCATAGTCGTCCCGCGAGCGCCCAGCCGCCGGGAAAACATTGTAGTGCAGGTTCCCATCCCCGAGATGGCCAAAACAGTTGATCCGCATGTCACCCAGCTTGGCCAGCGCAGCGCCTCCCTGGTCCACAAACGCAGGAATGGCAGAGATCGGCAGCGAGATGTCATGGCTGACAATTGACCCCACCGCCTTGTTCGCGATGGGGATATGTTCGCGCACAGACCAGATCTCCTGGCGTTGCGCCTCGGATTGCGCGATGGTCCCATCGGTGACCAACTCCCGCTCCATCGCGATCTCAAACAATTCCAAAAGCGCGCTGTCTGTATTGGCTTCGCGCGCAAGCCCCAGGTCAATCAAGACGCACCACTCGGGGCACGGATCCAACGCCTGGCGAATTTCCGGCAGATGTTCCGCCATAAACGCCAACCCCTGGCGGTGCATCAGCTCAAAGGCGCTGACCGCCTCTCCAAATTGGTCCCGCGCCAGTGCCAACAGATCAATCGCCGCCGCTGGATTTGGCACCACCATCAAGGCGGTACCCAGCCCACGTGGACGAGGCGACAGTTTCAAGGCTGCGGCGGTAATGACCCCCAGCGTACCCTCTGCACCAATCAGCAGATTGCGCAGATCATAGCCGGTGTTGTCTTTGCGCAAGCGGGTCAGGCCGTTCCAGATCTCTCCATTTGGCAAAACCGCCTCCAGCCCAAGGCACAGGTCCCGCGTATTGCCATACCGCAGCACGTTGACGCCGCCGGCATTGGTGGCCAGCAACCCGCCCATCCGCGCCGTGCCCTCAGCCGCCAGGGACAAGGGGAACAGCCGGTCAACCTTTTCTGCTGCAGATTGCACATCCGCCAGAATAACTCCGGCCTCGGCCACCAGCACGTTTTCCTCTGGGTAAACCGCGCGCACTGCATTCATCCGTTCCAAGGACAAAACCAAGGGCACCGGGCCCTCTGGTGCGATCTGGCCGCCCACCAAACCGGTGCCCCCGCCATAAGGCACCACGCCCACCTGGGCGGCATTGGCCTGTTTGAGGATCTCTGACACCTCATGAACAGTGCGTGGCAAGGCAACCGCGCCCGCCTGCCCCTGGTAGCGCCCGCGTGGCTCTTCCAGGTATCGCGGCTCTGCAGCGCGCAAACTATCTGCTGGCAGAGCCGCAGACAGCGCGTTCAAAAAGTCAGGAGACACAGAGTTCAGCGTCATGGAAGGCCTCGTCTTTTGCCCTCGTTCGGGTCAGGCTTGTCCGGAATTGGTACGCCCGCGCCGGTCGTGGCGCAAGGCAGCATAAAGCACATGTGTGCGCCAGCGCCCGTTGATTTGCAGATAGGACTGGGCAACACCTTCGTATTTGAAACCAGAGCTTTCCAAAAGCCCGCGTGAGGCTGCGTTTTCCGGCAGGCAGGCTGCTTCGATCCGGCTCAGGTCCAACCGGGTGAACGCATGATGCACAACTGCAGCGATCGCCTCGCGCATATACCCCTGACGGGCAAAAGGCTGGCCAATCCAATACCCCAATGTTCCTGCCTTGGCCGGGCCCCGACGGATGTTATCCAGCGTCAGCGCACCGATCAGGCGTTGATCGTCACGCCGGATCAGGAACAAGGGCAAAGCCGTGCCGGAATTCACAGACCGCTGGGCCCAATAGACACGGTTGGTAAAGCTCTTGCGGCCCAAGTGATCGGCGGCCCAGGTCGGCTCCCAGGGGATCAGGTGATCTTGGCTGTGCAGGCGCAGTGCGGCCCATTCCCGGAAATCGGAATGGACCGGCAGCCGCAGCGTCAAACGCTCGGTTTCCAGACGGACCTTGCGACGCGACAACAGCATTAGGCGGCGCGCCTCTCCTGCAATGCCTCCAATGTGGGCGCGGTCTCAACCGGACCATAAAGCGCCAGAGCCGCCGGAGCCTGAACGGCATAGGTTTCGGCCAAGGCGCGCACATCCGTAGTGGTGACCGCATCGATCTTGGCAATCGTCTGCTCCAGCGAGGGAACGCGCCCCCAGATTTGCACCAGACGCGCCAGACGTTCCGCGCGGTTGGACGGGCTTTCCAGCCCCATCAACATGCCTGCCTTCATCTGCGCGCGCGCCCGTGCAATTTCCTCATCGCTCAGATCATCCGTGGCGCGCTTCAACTCATCAATAGTGACCTGCGCCAGCTCGCCAACCTGTTCCCCTGACGTGCCCGCATAGATCGTCAACGCACCGGTATCAGCATAGGATCCCGCCTGTGAAAAGATCGAATAGCACAAGCCCCGATGTTCGCGGATTTCCTGGAACAAGCGGCTCGACATGCCGCCGCCCATAGCGCTGGCATAGATCTGCGCGGTATAGATCGCGTCGTCCCGATAGCCTGGGCTTTCCAGCGCCAGCGCAAAATGGGCCTGTTCCAGCGACTTTGCATTGCGCACTTCACCACCGTGAAACAGAGCAGATTCGCTGCGGCGGCTGTCCTTGCGTTCCATATGGCCAAAGAGTTTCTCGGCCAGCTTTACGATCTCATCATGATCAATACCGCCGGCAGCGGACAGGATCATTTGCGAGGGGCCGTAATGTTCCGCAATAAAGGTCTGCAGATCCCGCTGGTCAAAGGCTTTTACCCGCTCTGCCGGACCCAAAATCGTGCGTCCAATGGGTTGGCCAGGATAACACTGCTCTTGCAGCCAATCAAAGATCACATCATCGGGCGTATCCAGCGATTGGCCGATCTCCTGCAGGATCACATTGCGCTCGACCTCGATCTCGCGCGGGTCCAGGATCGAGTTCTGCAGGATGTCGGCAATCACCTCCATCGCCAACCCGGTGTCTTCCTTTAGCACACGCGCGTAATAGGCTGTGACCTCACGGCTGGTGTAGGCGTTGATATACCCGCCGACATCCTCAATCGACTCGGCGATTTGCAGCGCGCTGCGTGTGGTCGTCCCTTTGAACGCCATATGCTCCAGAAAATGCGCAATGCCGTTTTGTTCCAGACGTTCATTGCGCGCCCCGGCCCCGACCCAAACGCCGATGGCTGCAGATTGCAGCCCCGGCATATGTTCAGTCACGATACGGAAGCCATTGGGAAGTTCGTGTTGTTGCACCGTTGCTGGGCTTGTCACTTGGCGATTGTCTTTCTGATATGATCCTCAAGCGCGGCCAAATCACTGCTGATGCGGGTCACGCGTTCCGACCTTTCATACAGATCTGCCATGCGTGAGGGAAGAGGCGGATGCACATCGCTGGCTTTCTCGACAGCAGCCGGGAATTTCGCCGGGTGCGCTGTTGCCAATGTGATCATCGGAACCTCTGTTTTGCGATGTTCATTGGCGACCTTCACGCCAATGGCACCATGCGGGCACAACAGCTCACCAGATGCGGCATATTCGGATTTAATCGTCGCCAATGTCTCGTCTTCGGACGCGCGGCCCGAGGCGAATGTGGCAGCCAGAAACTCCATCGCACCTTGGCTCACATCAAAACCGCCGGTCTTTAGCTCATCCATCAGTTGAGCCACGGCCGCGCCGTCTTTGTCATAGGCATAAAACAGCGCACGCTCAAAGTTGGAGGAGACCTGAATATCCATCGAAGGCGAGATCGAGGGGATGGTTTCCCCTTTGTAGTAGCCATTGCCAGACAGGCAGCGGTGCAGGATGTCGTTCTGATTGGTGGCAACCACCAGCTGGTCGATCGGCAGGCCCATCTGCTTGGCAATGAAACCTGCAAAGATGTCACCAAAGTTGCCGGTCGGCACGGTAAAGGAGACTTTGCGATGCGGCGCGCCCAGGGCCACGGCGGACGTAAAGTAATAAACCACCTGCGCCAGAACACGGGCAAAGTTGATGGAGTTCACGCCTGCGAGCTTCACTTCATCCCGGAAGTCAAAATCGTTGAACATATCCTTCAGACGGCCTTGGCAATCGTCAAAATCGCCATCCACCGCCAACGCGTGGACATTTGCCGCCGTCGGCGTGGTCATCTGGCGGCGCTGCACCTCGGACACACGACCATGAGGGTACATGATAAAGACGTTCACCGCCTCAAGCCCCGCAAAAGCCTCCATCGCGGCAGAGCCGGTGTCGCCCGAGGTTGCGCCAACGATGGTCACTGTTTCCCCGCGGCGTTTCAGAGCAACTTCAAACAATTGCCCAATCAGCTGCATAGCAAAATCTTTGAACGCCAGTGTCGGACCGTGGAACAGTTCCAGCAGGAAGTGGTTTGGTTCCAGCTGTTTCAGCGGCGCACGAGCGGCATGGCCAAAACCTGCGTAGGCGCGTCCGATAATGTCGCGGAACTCCTGATCGGCAAAACAATCCCCGACAAACGGGCGCATGACGCGGAAGGCAACTTCCTCATAGGACAGGCCCGCAAAGCTTGCGATTTCTTCGGCGCTCAATGTAGGAATCTCAGCCGGGACATACAGCCCGCCATCACGCGCAAGGCCGGTCAACATCGCCTCTTCAAACGTCAGCTCGGGCGCTTGTCCGCGGGTGGAGATATATTTCATCAGTTCGAACCTTTAGGTTGGGTGCCAGCGCGGCGCAGGAAATAGGCGGTCATCCCGCCCCAAATCAGCGCCAAAGAAAACCAAGTGATGGCATATTGCAAATGATCGTTGGGAATTCCAGCCGTGTCGATCGGCATCGGTGTGAGGGCTTCGCTGCCCTTGGGGCTTTGACGCAGAACCAGCAGGATCTCTTGTGTCTGAAGCTCAGCCGCCATCTGCGCGATGTCGCGGGCATACCAGACATTTCCAGTGCGATCCGGATCAGGGGTAAAACCGCTGATTTCATCCGGCCAGTGGAGGTTGCCGATCAATGTGGCATCCCCCAACGGACGTGCCGTCTGTTTGTCTGCCGCGGGCGCAAACCCACGATCCACCAGAATGCGACCGTGATCTTTGGTTTCAAACGGCGCGATGATCCTATATCCCGCGCCCTGCCCTTTTAGGGTGGTCCAGACGTGAATTTCCCCGGCCTCAAACGTGCCAGAGGCGGTCACCGCACGGAACCTGTCTTTAATGGGATCAACCGGAGTTTCAATGGGCGTGGGTGTTGCCACCAAGCTTGCGCCAATCTCGGCCAGAACTGCTTCCTTCCAGCTCAACCGTTTGAGCTGCCAGGTGCCAAGACCCAGCAAAATCGCGCATCCTAAACCGCCGACAATGGCCAAAAACCAAAAGCTGCGCATGTCCTCATCTTCCTGACGCAAAAGGCGCGTAAGGTCCCTGCCTCACACGCCTTTGGTAGATAATCGTGCTTTGCGATGTTGAAAACCACAAAGATGTTTCGGTTACATTCCGAGTGCTTTGCCCTTAGTGGACCGGAGCGCCCCAAATGTAGACGGCGACGAACAGGAACAGCCAGACGACGTCAACAAAGTGCCAGTACCAGGCTGCTGCCTCAAAGCCCACGTGCTGCTCTGGGGTGAATTCGCCATTCATTGCCCGGATCAGACAGACCGTCAGGAAGATCGTCCCGATGATCACGTGGAAACCGTGGAAACCGGTGGCCATGAAGAAGTTTGAATAGAACTCATCACCGCCAAATTCCCAGCCTTCATGCAGGATCAATTCGGCATATTCGTAGCCTTGCAGGAAGGTGAACAGAACACCCAGTGCAATACCAATCGACAGGCCCTGAATCAGCGCCTTGCGGTCATTGTTGTGAACCAGCGCGTGGTGTGCCCAGGTCACAGCACAGCCTGACAGCAGCAAGACAAGTGTGTTGATCAGCGGCAGGTGGAAGGGATCTACCGCGTGAATGGCAGGTGCCACATATTCGGCCCCTACATAGCCTTCCATCGGATAGATCGCATGTTTGAAGAAGGACCAGAACCAGGCGAAGAAGAACATCACCTCGGACATCACAAAAAGGATGAACCCATAGCGCAGGCCGATGCGGACCACTTTGGTGTGATCACCCTGACGGGATTCGATCACCACTTCGCGCCACCAGCCGAACATTGTGTAAAGGACCAGCGCAAAGCCAACCCAGAACATGGCCGAGGTGATGTCCTGCATCCACAGGACTGCGCCAAACAGCATGACAAACGCACCAACCGAGGCCACCAGGGGCCAGATCGATGGTGGCAAGATATGAAAATCGTGATTTTTAGCGTGCGCCATTCAAGTGTCCCTCACCTAGCGACCGAATTATTGTTTTCATCTGCACCGACCTCCAGAGCCGCGTACCCCTCGGGCAGATCGCTCTCATAAAACGTGTACGACAGCGTGATCGTATGCACGTATTTCGCATCCGGATCCTCGACAATCTCGGGATCCACAAAGAAGGTTACGGGCATCTGCACCCGTTCCCCTGGCAACAAGATCTGCTCGTCAAAGCAGAAACAAGCGATCTTGTCGAAATAGCCGCCCGCCGCGTAGGGCGTGACATTAAACGACGCCATGCCCGCAATCGGGCGATCGGTGGGGTTGTAAGCCTCATAAAAGGCCAGCCCTGTTTCACCGATTTTCAGCTCCATCTGACGTGCAACGGGTTTGAACTCCCACTCCATGCCGCGGTCCTTGGACGCATCAAATCGCACGGTGATGGTTTGATCCAGAATTTCCTCGGATCCGGCCTCGGCTACGCCGGTTACACCGCCAAAGCCGGTGACCCGGCAGAACCAGTCATAAAACGGAACAGAAGCCCAGGCGAGCCCGCCCATGACAAGCACAACGCCGACCAATTGCAGAACGGTTTTCTGTTGTGCGTTCACCGCCATCAGTTGTTCCCCTGCGACAGTTCAGACGGAAACTGGAACCCGTTTGAGGTGACTTTGACCATCGTCAAAACCAGAACCAGCACGACAAAGCCGCCCAGGACCAAACCCAACCCCACATTGCGTCCTTTGCGGCGCTGGTGCAGTTCATGTTCTTTGTTCAAAGCCATGGATTACCAACCTCCCAGACCAAAGGGTTTCAACAGCGCCTCAACCAGGATCGCGCCAAAGTGCAGGAAGAGGTATAGCAGCGAAAGTTTGAAGAAGTTTCGTTCGATCTTGAAATTATCCGCCTCGCTGGCATCCTCGTCGCGGCGTGCAATGCGCAACGCCCCCACCAGAAACAGCGCGTTCAGTACCAAAGCCACCGCAAGGTAGATCGGCCCGCCAACAGCGGTAAAGCCTGTGCCAATGGCCAGTGCGGCCAGCAACACGGTGTAGACCAGAATATGCAAACGGGTGGCACGGCGTCCGTGGGTCACCGTCAACATCGGCACGCCTGCGTCATCGTAATCATTACGCATAAACAGCGCCAAAGCCCAGAAATGCGGCGGCGTCCACATGAACGTCAGGGCGAACATCAACCAGGGCTCCAGCGACATGGATCCCGTGGCGGCGATCCAGCCGATCACCGGCGGAAACGCCCCGGCTGCGCCGCCGATCACAATGTTCTGCGGCGTCGCACGCTTCAGCCACATGGTATAGATCACCACATAAAAGAAGATGGTGAAGGCCAGAAACGCACCCGCAAACACATTGGTGGCCAGCGCCAGCATGATCACCGACAAAACCGACAGAGCGATACCAAACTGCATCGCCTCGTTTGGTGCGATTTTACCAGCCGGGATCGGGCGTTTCTTGGTCCGTTTCATGATGCGGTCGATATCCGCGTCCCACCACATATTCAGCGCGCCGGACGCACCGCCCCCGATGGCGATGAACAAGATCGCACAGAAACCCACAACCGGATGCACCGAAACAGGCGCGGCCAACAGGCCGACCAACGCCGTAAACACCACCAACGACATCACACGCGGCTTCAGCAGCGCGAAATAATCGCCAAAGCTGGCCTCGTCCTCATAGGGGGTGCTGGCATGAAGGCTTGCGTCAGTCATGGTCCTTGGATCTTTCGTCAGGCAGGCAAGGCCACGGGATGGCCCTGCAAATGTTGGAACCTTTGGCATCTGCAATCTGTGACGCCAAAGGTGTATGTGCCTTGCGGATTATTTCGCTGCAACCTGATAAGGCTGCGCAATGCCCGCGTATTCTTCAATCGCGCCATCCAGCCATGCGTCATAGGCCTCTTGGCTCACAACTTTGACGGTGATCGGCATATAGGCATGGTCCTTGCCACACAGTTCGGAACACTGACCAAAATAGATGCCTTCTTTCTCGGCCTTGAACCACAGTTCCGCCAGACGGCCAGGCACCGCATCCTGTTTTACGCCAAAGGCCGGAATGGTCCAGGAGTGGATCACATCCGCACCGGTCACCTGCATCACAACAGTTTTGTTCACAGGCACAACAACGGCTGTGTCGGTTGCCAGCAGATATTCATCGTTGGCATAGCCGTTTTCTTCCAGCTCTTCGCGCGCCAGCATGAAGCTTTCGAATTCAAACTCATGATCAACATATTCATATCCCCAGTACCACTGGTATCCGGTGACTTTGATGGTCAGATCCGCTTTGGGGATTACTTGCTGCCGGAAGAGTTCCGGCAGCGAGAAGGAGCCGATGAATACCAGAATGATGATCGGAATCACAGTCCATGCGATCTCAATCGGGGTGTGGTGGCTAAATTTTGCAGGTGTCGGGTTTGCCTTGCGATTAAAGAAGACGATTGCCCAAAGCAAAAGCCCGCCCACAAAAATACAAACCAAGGTGATGATGATCAGAATCATCCAGTCAAGCTGTTGCAGGCCTCTGGCCAGTTCCGTGGCAGGTTCCTGAAACCCCCACCCGCCGTCGACGGGTTTGCCAATTGTCTCCAAAGCCTCCTGAGACATGGCAGGCACAGTCAAAAGGCCAGAAAAAAGGCCTCCAAGCATCCAAGCATTCTTCATTACGCTGTCCTGATCGGTTGATCGCATCTATGTTTCGTCCAAAGCACGTTCGAATTCCTCCCGAATCCGCAAACTGCTCCAAACAGGTTGTCTTTGATCCTGATCAAAATCATATTCCTCCACACAGATAAAGAGAAATGCTCGCGGCAAACCGTCGCCATTCTTGATTTAAATCAATAAACCAGAGGTTTCCGATGGACCAATCCGACTTTCGTCCCTTTGACACCAGCCTTCCGGAAACGGAAGCGCTTGCGGTCTTGAAAACCGCGCTCGATGGGGCGCAAGACGGTGAAATCTTTGCAGAAAGGCGGAAATCCGAGTCCCTGGTTTTTGACGATGGACGGCTGCGTTCCGCCAATTATGACGCCGCTGAAGGCTTTGGTCTGCGGGCTATTAATGCGGATGTGGCGGGGTATGCGCATTCGACAGATTTGTCGATTGCTTCACTCAAACGCGCGGCAGAAACCGCCCGTTTGGCGGTTGGGGCCGGTGGTGGCACCTGGGCGGATGCGCCCGCGGCCACAAATTCCAAGCTTTATACCGAGACAGATCCGATTTCTGCCCTGCCCTTCCCGGTCAAGGTCGACACCTTGCGTGAAATTGATGCTTTTGCCCGCGATCTGGACCCGCGTGTGGTGCAAGTCAGCGCGTCTTTGGCGGCGTCGCTGCAAGAGATTGAGATTTTGCGCCCCGATGGCGTGCGAATCCGCGATGTTCGCCCGATGACACGGCTGAATGTGTCGCTGATTGTCGAAGAAAACGGCCGCCGTGAAAGCGGGTCAGCCGGTGGCGGTGGCCGTGTGGGGCTGGATGGGCTGATTGATCCGAAAGACTGGCAAGCCAAAGTACAAGAATCACTGCGGATCGCACTGGTCAATCTGACGGCCGTTCCCGCTCCGGCCGGAGAAATGGAAGTTGTGCTTGGCCCCGGCTGGCCCGGAATTCTGCTGCACGAAGCCATCGGCCATGGATTGGAAGGTGATTTCAACCGCAAGGGATCTTCGGCCTTTGCAGGGTTGATGGGGCAACGCATCGCCGCCCCCGGTGTAACAGTGCTGGATGATGGCACCATCCCGGATCGGCGCGGCTCTCTGACCGTCGATGACGAGGGAACGCCGAGCCAGAAAACAACCCTGATTGAAGACGGCATCCTTGTGGGTTTCATGCAGGACCGCCAGAACGCTCGCTTGATGGGGGTTGAACCCACCGGGAACGGACGGCGACAAAGCTATGCCCATGCGCCCATGCCGCGCATGACCAACACCTATATGTTGGGAGGGGATGCAGAACCGGATGCTTTGGTCAAAGAGATGAAAGATGGCATCTGGGCCGTTGGGTTTGGCGGCGGTCAGGTTGATATCACCAACGGTAAGTTCGTGTTCAGCTGTACCGAGGCCTATCGCGTGAAAAATGGCCGCATTGGCGACCCGGTCAAAGGGGCCACGCTGATTGGCGACGGCGCGACTGCGCTCAAACAGATTCGCGCGCTTGGCAATGATATGGCGTTGGACCCTGGCATGGGCAATTGCGGCAAAGCCGGGCAATGGGTGCCGGTTGGTGTTGGCCAACCCAGCGTATTGATGGATGGTCTGACCGTCGGCGGCTCTGCCACCTGACCGGCATGGATTAACCATCTTTCGGAACTAAGCAGCCAAGGCGACCAGAACCATCTGGTCGCCTTTTTCGATTTCGCATTTGATTTCACCCCTAAAATAAAAGGCAGAACGCAATCTATCGTAAAGGACACATACCTCGCCCTTTTTCAGAAAAATCGACGAAAAAGCGAGATATGTTCACCAGCTGTTAACTCTCACAAACGTAATCATGGTGGTGCAACAGGTCGGAGCCACGGATGATCGAAGGACACACTTCTTCCACTCACCCCCCACTCCCACCCACCACGGAAGATACCCGATTTTCCAGGCTTCGCCTGTTGCGCTCACGGCGCGTTGGTCCGGTGACCTTTCACCGGCTCATTAACAAATATGGTTCGGCGCAGAATGCGCTGGAGGCGTTGCCCAAAGTGGCACGCGACGCTGGTGTCAAAGGCTATGAAATATGCCCAGCCAGCACTGTGACCGCCGAGTTGGATGCTGCAAAAGCCGCCAAAGCGCGGCTTTTGTGCATTTCTGACCCAGAATACCCGGACCTTCTGAAAGAGCTGCCTGATGCGCCCCCCTTGCTGTGGGCCATCGGGGATACTGCTCTTTTGAAACGGCCATCCCTGGCTCTGGTTGGTGCCCGCAATGCCTCATCGCTGGGGGTCCGAATGACCCGCGCCTTGGCCCGCGACTTGGGCGCGGCTGGATATGTCATAACGTCGGGCCTGGCCCGAGGGATCGACACTGCCGCGCATCAGGCCGCCGTGGAAACCGGAACAATTGCCGTTATGGCAGGTGGCGTGGATGTGGTCTACCCGACCGAAAACAGCAAACTGGCGGCCGAGATCGCGGAAAAAGGCCTGCGCCTGTCGGAACAACCCATGGGCCTGGCACCGATGGCCCGCCACTTTCCCAAACGCAACCGGATCATCGCGGGCCTGTCGCGGGCGCTGGTGGTAGTGGAGGCAGCGGCCAAGTCGGGGAGCCTGATCACTGCACGCGATGCCTTGGACCTGGGCCGGGAGGTCATGGCCGTCCCAGGCCATCCATTTGATGCCCGTGCATCTGGCTGCAATCTGCTGATCCGCGATGGTGCGCAATTGGTGCGCGGTGCTGAGGATGTGTTGGCGGCCTTGCCCAACGCGGCCCTCTCCCCGCCAGAACCCGCGCAGACGATATCAGACCTTCCCCCGCCCCCACCCGAGCAGCGCAGCCTGCGGGAAACAACTCTCCTTCATCAGGAGATTCTCCAACGTTTGGGCCCAACGCCCCTGCCTGAGGATCAAATTATCCGCGATATTGCCACATCTGCGCGAGATGTCGCACCAGCGCTGACCGAGCTTGAACTGGAAGGGAAAGTCGACCGCCACCCCGGCGGGTTGATCTGTTTAAAATTTGAAAAATCCTGAACCGGTCCAAGGTTTTGCCCCCGAATTGCGACGGGACATGCGCAAAACTGCACCACTGTATGCACCTTTGCGGAAAACCCATCAAAACGGTGCTGCTGTTGATTGACGGCAGGCACGAATTGATGCAGTCGGATTGACATTCAGCCCTTGCGCACCGAACTTTGCACCGCCATAGAGCGCGCCGAATACGTCCGAAGAGGTCCTTACTTTATGCCAGTTGTTGTCGTCGAATCGCCGGCCAAAGCAAAAACAATCAACAAATACCTAGGCTCCGATTACACGGTCTTGGCATCTTATGGGCATGTCCGCGACCTGCCCGCAAAGAATGGATCGGTCGATCCGGACGATGAATTTGCGATGACATGGGAAGTCGGCACCGACAGCCGCAAACATGTCAAAGCCATCGCGGATGCGTTGAAATCAGATGATGAGCTGATCCTCGCGACCGACCCCGATCGCGAAGGGGAGGCAATCAGCTGGCACCTGCAAGAGGCGCTGACCAAGCGGCGCTCTATCAAGAAATCCACCAGCGTAAGCCGGGTAACATTTAATGCGATCACCAAGGAAGCCGTGACCGAGGCGATGAAAAACCCGCGTCAGGTCGACATGCCACTGGTAGAGGCCTATCTGGCGCGCCGTGCGCTCGACTACCTTGTTGGCTTCAACCTCTCGCCGGTTCTGTGGCGTAAACTCCCTGGCGCCCGGTCCGCGGGACGCGTGCAGTCCGTCTGCCTGCGTCTGATCGTTGAACGTGAGATGGAGATCGAGGCGTTTAATCCCCGCGAGTACTGGTCTGTCAAAGCCCAGATGAGCACCCCGCGCGGTCAAAACTTTGAAGCTCGCCTCACCGTCTTGGGCGGGGACAAGCTGGATAAATTCGACCTTGCCAATTCCACCGCCGCTGAGCTGGCGGTTCAGGCCATCGAGGCACGCGATTTCACCGCCCGTTCGGTTGAGGCCAAACCAGCCTCACGCAACCCCTCCGCACCGTTTATGACATCTACCCTGCAGCAGGAAGCCAGCCGCAAGTTTGGCATGGGCGCACGTCAATGTATGAACGCCGCCCAGCGCCTGTATGAGGCCGGTCTGATCACCTATATGCGGACCGACGGGATCGACATGGCCCCCGAAGCCGTGACCGCCGCCCGCGCCGAGATCGAGAAACGCTATGGAGCGGAATATGTCCCATCCGAGCCGCGCATCTACAAGAACAAAGCCAAGAACGCGCAGGAAGCGCACGAATGTATCCGCCCCACCGATATGGGTCGCGACGCCGCGTCGCTGAAGGTGTCCGAAGATGACCAGCGCAAGCTTTATGATCTGATCTGGAAGCGGACTCTAGCCTGTCAGATGGCCGGCGCCCGGATGGAACGCACCACGGTTGATATCGCGTCCGGTGATGCGCAGGTGGTGTTGCGCGCCACAGGCCAAGTGGTTCTGTTTGATGGCTTTATGCGCGTCTATGAAGAAGGGCGCGACGATGTGGTCACTGATGATGACGACAAGCGCCTGCCGCAGGTCATGCAAGGTGAGCCGATCAAATTTGCAGGCTCCCTGCAGGGTGACTTTGACAAGGCCGGCGCAGATGCGGCTGTCCTGTCCCAAAACACCTCTGTCCTGGCACTGCAGCACCACACCCAGCCCCCGCCCCGCTATACCGAGGCGACGCTGGTCAAACGGATGGAAGAGCTGGGCATTGGTCGCCCGTCGACCTATGCATCTGTGATCACCACGATCCAGGACCGCGACTACGTCCGTAAAGACAAAAACCGCCTGTTCCCAGAGGACAAGGGCCGGATTGTGACGATCTTCCTGCTCAACTTCTTCCGCAAATATGTGGGCTACACGTTCACGGCGGAACTGGAAGACCAGCTGGACAATGTCTCGGCCGGTGACCATGACTACAAAGACCTTCTGGGACAGTTCTGGCGCGATTTCTCGGCCGCGATTTCCGAAACCTCTGATCTGCGGATTTCTGAAGTTCTCGATGTGCTCGACGAAGCACTTGCGCCGCAGCTTTACCCCGCGCGCGAAGATGGCGCGGATCCCCGCGTCTGCCCAAAATGCGGCACCGGCCAGCTGCACCTGAAAACCTCACGCACCGGTGGATTTGTCGGCTGTGGCAACTACCCGGAATGCAACTATACCCGCCCCATCTCTGGCGAAGGCGCCGAAGGTTATGAGCGCATCCTGGGGGAAGATGACGGCGACGAGATTCACCTCAAATCCGGCCGGTTTGGCCCCTATGTGCAACGTGGCGAAGCAACGCCCGAGAACAAGAAACCGCCCCGGTCTTCGCTGCCGAAACAGAACAAAGACTATCTGCCCGGTTGGGGCCCGAACGATATCACCCTGGAACAGGCGGTTACTCTGCTGACCCTGCCACGTGAAATCGGCCAGCACCCGGATGGTGGCGTTGTGGCCTCCAATCTGGGTCGGTTTGGCCCCTATCTGATGCACCAGCTGCCGGATGAAGAAAAGCCAATCTATGTGAACCTCAAAGAGACCATGGACGTCTTTGAGATCGGCATGAACCGCGCCACAGAGATGCTGGCCGAGAAGCGCGCAAATCCCGGACGGCGCGGCGGCCGCGCCGCGGCCAAAGCCTTGAAAGAGCTGGGCGAGCATCCTGATGGTGGCGGCGCAATCCAGATTATGGATGGACGCTATGGGCCTTATGTCAAGTGGGAAAAGGTCAATGCGACCCTGCCCAAAGATGTGGAACCCAAAGACGTGACTGTGGAAATGGCCGTGGCGCTGATCGCTGAGAAGGCCGGCAAGAAAGCCCCAAAGAAGAAAGCAGCAGCCAAGAAAACGACTGCCAAAAAGACCACAGCCAAGAAAACAACCACCAAGAAGACCGCTACGAAAAAAGCGGCCTCAGGCACCAAAAAGGCGGACGCTGAATAAAGCGTCCGCCATCAGTTCTGGCGCGGGGGTAAGACAGATAAGTTTGGCTTCCCCCAAGTCTCCGCCGTGGGGCCGGGCACATCCTGCGCCGCATAGACCCCAGCGACATCCGCCCGACAGCGCACCGCTGCAGCGCGCCGCGTACGGGCCTGTGACGCCCACGAACCGGTCGACGCGGCGCGTGATAGGCACGCAGCCTCCAACACCGGACGCGACAAGCGTGACAATCGGTCCACCAGGATCTCCGCCCGCGCGCCTTCCACACAACGCCGTGCGGTTTGGGGTTTGCCTTCCTGAAACACCAACGACGGCTGATGTTTGTACAGATCCCTCCGGTTTCGCTCCGGCAAAGCGGACAATGCCATTGGTCCGGGCAGGAAACTCTCAACCAGCGCGCTTTCTGCAAACACAACTTCATGGGCGCGTGTCATAACATGCCAATAGGTCAAGGCCTGGTGTACGGCTTTCTGGCTGATCCCCGGCAAGCCAAGCAGCTTTTTGGCGGGAACCAAAACCTGCGCTTGGTCAAACATCTGCTGCGCGAGGCCTGAGGCAATCAACACACGATGCTGCGGCGATACATAAAGCGGCCGTTTGGGCCAGCCCATTCCCAATGCCCCCGCTGCAATTCGGATCGGGACCTCATCTGTGCCCGACACAACATGCTGGCACCCCATCCACACAATGGGTTGCAGGCCATGATCCAATGTCTGGATCTGATCGCCAATCTGCAACTGCTCGACGGGGATTTCACCGCCAGACACCATCAAACGGGTGCCTTCCAGAAAACTGGTGACAAAGGCGCTGGTCTCCAAGTCAGAACACAACCAGTTGAGGTTGTCCCCAGCCAGACGGTCAATTGTGATCGAACTGACAGATTGCGGCCGGATCAAAGGTGGACCGTAGCCAGTTGTCAGAAACAACCGCCCCAGATCATCTTGCAAGATATACATCTTGGCCGCCACCGACAGGCCATCCGACATATGTATGGTAACATGATATTCTAAAGCGCCATCCAGTGGATCAGCGGCCTGTTCCACGATCAATGGATGCAGAGATTGAAGCGACGCATCTTGCCCCACCCCATCGTGCAGGCCCACCCCTTCGAGCAACAATCTCTCGTAAGTGTCAAACAACGGAGCTGCCCCGCTGCCATATGTTTTACCAACCAAGGAAAAGGCTTGCGCCACAGACCAATTACCATCGAACGTGTCCCACTCGGCGGCAGAACCGAGATAGAACGCGTCTATCGTGTAGTCAGACATCTTAATCCCCCATGGATCTAAGAGTCAGTCTCCGGATCAATTGGTAATAAAGTCTTAATTTTCTGAAAATTCTCAACTTCAAAATTACGTATTAACACGTAAAATTGGCCAAAATTTCCGCAAAATGCCTCACCAAAGGTTAACATATGTAAAAAAAGATTAATCCTGCCCCGGTTATCCCCTTCCGTAGAAATACCTGAAACTCTCAGTATTCTTGACTTAGCCCGGTCTCGGCGCGACAACTTGTCCAGAATTTCAGTAGTCGGGAGGACTTCATGAAGAAAGTGTATTCCACCGCCGCCGACGCCCTGGATGGGCTGTTGCACGACGGTATGTTTATCGCAGCTGGCGGCTTTGGCCTTTGCGGCATTCCAGAACTCTTGCTGGACGCCATCAAAGACGCAGGGACCAAGGATCTGACCTTTGCCTCCAACAACGCAGGCGTTGATGATTTTGGCATCGGCATCCTGTTGCAGACGCGTCAGGTGAAAAAGATGATCTCGTCCTATGTGGGCGAAAACGCGGAGTTCATGCGCCAGTATCTGTCCGGTGAGTTGGAGCTTGAGTTCAACCCCCAAGGCACCCTGGCCGAGCGTATGCGTGCAGGCGGTGCAGGTATCCCAGGCTTCTTCACCAAAACAGGCGTGGGCACTGTGATTGCCGACGGCAAACTGGAGAAGCAATTCCCAACCGGCCCTGACGGTGAACTGGAAGACTATATCATGGAAGAAGGCATCTTTGCCGATCTTGCCATTGTCAAAGCCTGGAAAGCCGATGAGACGGGCAACCTGATCTTCCGCAAGACGGCGCGCAACTTCAATGTGCCCGCGGCCACCTGTGGCAAGATCTGTGTTGCCGAAGTTGAAGAGATCGTCCCCACTGGTTCGCTGGACCCGGACGCGATCCACCTACCGGGCATCTATGTGCACCGCATTATCCAAGGCGACCACGAAAAGCGCATCGAACAGCGCACTGTACGGGAGGGGTAAACCATGTGGGATCGTAACCAAATGGCGGCCCGCGCCGCACAGGAACTGCAAGACGGCTGGTATGTGAACCTCGGCATCGGCATCCCGACGCTGGTGTCAAACTATATCCCCGAAGGGATCGAGGTGACGTTGCAGTCGGAAAACGGAATGCTGGGCATGGGCCCCTTCCCGATCGACGGGGAAGAAGACGCCGACCTGATCAATGCAGGCAAACAGACCATAACCGAGCTGCCGCAGACCGCCTATTTCGACAGCGCGCAATCCTTTGCCATGATCCGCGGTGGCAAGATTGCCATGGCGATCCTGGGCGCAATGGAAGTTGCTGAAAACGGCGACCTTGCGAACTGGATGATCCCCGGCAAGCTGGTCAAAGGCATGGGCGGCGCAATGGATCTGGTCGCGGGTGTGGGCCGGGTTGTGGTGGTCATGGACCACACCAACAAACATGGCGTCTCCAAACTGCTCAAAGAATGCACCCTGCCCCTGACCGGCAAAGGTGTGGTGGATCGCATCATCACCAATCTTGGCGTTTTGGATGTTGTCGAGGGCGGTTTGAAAGTTGTCGAGCTGGCCGAGGGCGTATCGATGGACGATATGGTCAAAGCCACCGAGGCAACGCTGGTCGACTGATCCTGCGCTTATAGTCTATTCTTAGGCCGCCAGTGTTTTGGCGGCCTTTTTTATTTCAACACGTGAAACACGCAGCCGTCCGAAATAAGCTCAGGCGGTGTTTTGCATAGGCCCCGGGCCACCTGGAACGCGGCGAGCACTTTGGGCACGTAATCCCGCGTCTCGGCATAGGGGGGCACACCCTCATGGTCGCGCACCGCTCCGGCGCCCGCGTTGTAGCCCGCCAAAACCAGGATCGGGTCGCCGTCAAACCGCTCCATCAACCAATCCAGGTATTTGACACCGCCCGCAATGTTCTGCGCCGCGTCAAATGGATCCTGGACCCCAAACCGGTCAGCCGTCTCGGGCGTCAGCTGCATCACCCCCTGTGCCCCGGCGGCGCTGGTCACATCTGCCCGACCCGCGCTTTCCACCGCGATCACCGCCAAGGCCAGTGCCGGAGAGACACGAGTATTCACTGTCTCCAGCAAAAGCGGCACGCCATAGGCTGCGGCCATGTCTTGAAGATCCTGCAAACGTGGCGGCGACAATCCCGGCTGGCGCGAGACTTCCAACAGGGCCGACGCAAGGCGTCCCGGACCGCTGTCTGCCTGTTTTGGCGAGATCACCTGCCAGAAACTGCCATATCGCGCGGGCACCACGCTGGACGTTTGGTCTGTCTGAGGCTGTTGCGTCTCTGCTGCGGCTTCCGGCGTAATTTGGACAATGGAGCGTTTCGGCGCGCCCGCTTTGGGCGGGCGGACGGTTTTGGATTGGAACTCAGGAAACGGTGCAGGCGTCACCCGCTTGGGCGCTGCGGGTTCGCTTTGGGCTGTACTTCTTGGTGCCGGAGCGACCGCAAGGACCGCCGTCAAAAAAACCGGGATCAGCCGATTCCGTAAAAACCCCATAAGACTGCTCGTATTACCGCTGATTTTAGGAAAGTTTTTACCAATCCGGCGCAAACTGCCAGTAAAACCCGCCCAAATTTGGCAACATCGCCATATTTGCCCCGATGTGCCGCATGCAAGCCACGGCTATCAACATTTAGTTACTATTTTTTTTCTTAACTTTCAGCGCCTTACCCCATTCCCTGCTGAAAAGTTAAAATTGGGCGTGTTGTTCCGGGTTTCAGCCCAAATCCTGCCATTCTCCGCTGGCTATATGTGCTCATACCGCGACGGACAGGGGACACGCTGGTGAGAGAGCACTCCTCAGATACAGCTTCGAAGCGGTCGAGACACCTTTTATGAGATCCTTTGGAGGGACTAACCATGATCAAATTCATCAAAAACTTCCGCGAAGACGAATCCGGCGCCGTAACCGTTGACTGGGTTGTTCTGACCGCTGCCGTTGCTGCTCTGGCCGGCGTTGTTTACACTGGCATTCAGTCCGGCACCTCCGGCCTGGTCACAACCACCAGCTCCTACCTGACCGGCACCGGCACCTCGCTGGGTACCACCGGCGCGATTGGTTCTTCTTCTACAACAACCACCGAATAAGTTAGACGCTTAACAGCGTAATCAGGGGCACCGGCTCCTGGTTCAAAAACAAAGCTGCGGCCGCGCCTGCCCAAGTACGCCCCCAAAACGGTACATTACAAACGCGCGGCCGCATTTTCCCGAAACCACAATCCGGGACCGATTATGCGACATATGTTTCAGAAATTTCGCCGCGACGAAAGTGGCGCGGTAACCGTCGATTGGGTGATCCTGACAGCCGTTGTTATGGCCGCCGTACTCCTTTTGACCACGCCTTTGCGCACAGGTCTGGAAGGCGTATTGACAGCTGTAAGCGGCTATATGGGCGCGACAAGCACAGATTTGGCCAGCCAGGGGAATGCGCTGGAATAAGATGGCGATCAGCTTGCCGTTTTTGTGGATTAACTTCCAGCTCGGTTTTCAAACAGCAAGTATCAGACAGGCCCGTCTGCATCGCCTTTTTAATTCACCCTTTCTTATTCAACACACAGCACCCAAAGGAGCACCTGATGCGCGCAGTCTTCGGTATCGTTCTAGTTGCAGGTATCGCCCTCGCCGGGGGGGCTGTTATGATGGTCAAGAACCGGATTGGCGCATATCAAAACGCACTGGCGCATGAACGTGCGACGCGTGAACAGGCCATTCCAACAGTGAATGTTTTTGTCGCCACTGAGCCGCTGAAATACGGCCAACGCCTGACCGAAGAAATGGTGCGGCAGGTGCGCTGGCCACAAGAGAGCCTGCCCGAGGGCACGTTCCAAACCGTCGAAACCCTCTTTCCGCCGGGACGTGCCGAAGACCAGCGGGTGGTTCTGCGAGAAATCGAACCCGGCGAGGCCATTCTTGCTGTCAAGGTCACCAATCCCGGTGAAGATGCAGGTCTGACGTCTCGATTAAAACCGGGGCAGCGCGCTTTTGCAATCAAGGTTGATGTGGCATCAGGCGTGTCCGGATTCCTACGACCCGGCGACCGGGTGGAAGTCTATTGGACGGGCGATATGGTGAATTCACAAGGCCAAAGCACCCGCGAAGTAACCCGTTTGATTCAAACAAATGTTGAGTTGATTGCAGTCGATCAAAAGGCTGGTGGGGTTGATGGCACGACCATCGCGCGCACCGTAACCGTTGCAGCGGCCCCCGTTCAGGTTGCAGCTCTTGCCCAAGCCCAATCCACGGGGCGCCTTTCCTTGGCATTGGTTGGGGCTCAGGAAGAAAGTGTTTCAGCTTCGGTCATTGAGGTCGATCAACGTAAGCTTTTGGGCGTGAGTGAACATGTTGCGCCCGCTCAGGTGGAAAAGCAGAAAGTCTGCACCATCCGAAACCGCCGAGGCGCAGAAGTGGTAGAAATCCCTATTCCCTGCACCAACTGATTGCGACTTAGTTTCGATCGACGGCCGCCCAATGGCGGCCACAAGCGTTGAAACTGCCTGATCTAGACCATCCAGTTTTGTGCCGCGCCAGCCCGCCCCTTCACCGGTTCCTGTTGCTGCCCTTCCACACACAACAGTGCCGAAACAATGATTCTTGCAATAAAATCAGCTTTCGCGCAAAGTGGCGGGAAAGAAAGACGGGCAAAAAGACCCGAACCATAGAGGCGTGATCGGAAAGGCAGGTCACATGTCATTGAAGAAACTCATTGCAGCAGCTCTTACGGGGGGTGCTTTGTTCGGCTTGCCCACGACACAAGGGGCCTGGGCCAACGAGCTGCGGGTCGTGCGTCAAGGTGTGACAACCACCTTAGAGGTCCCTATGAACCGGGCGGTGGTGGTCGAAAGCGAAAACCCCTTTGCGGAAATCACAATCGCAAACCCGAGCATTGCGGATATTTCTTCGCTGTCGGACCGGTCGATCTACGTCCTGGGTAAAACACCAGGTTTGACCACGCTGACCCTTCTGGATGCTTCGGGTAGCCTCATCACCAATGTAGACGTTCGCGTGGCCGCTGATGTCAGCGAGTTCAAACAACGCTTGCGGCAGATTCTGCCGGGCGAGCCGATTGAAGTGCGCACTGCCAACGACGGCATCGTTTTGTCGGGGACGGTTTCCAGCTCTGCGAAACTACAGCGGGCGTTGGAATTGGCGGAACGCTACGCGCCGGAACGTATTTCAAACCTGATGTCTGTGGGTGGCGTCCAGCAAGTGATGCTGCAGGTCCGTTTTGCCGAAATGCAGCGGGCGGTGTCGAAAAGCCTGCGCTCCTCGTTGGCGCTGGGCAGCGGTGACGTTCTGGCAGAAACCGGAACCTGGCTGCTGAACGATAACAGCCTCAACAACAATTTGATCGTGCCAAGCAACGACATCGAAGGCGCGATTGCCTTTAACTTTGGTGTTGGCTCTGTGCAGCTTGGTATTCTATTAGAAGCCCTTGAAACCAAAGGTGTTGTACGCACGCTAGCAGAACCGAACCTGACAGCCCTCTCGGGACAGGAAGCGCGGTTCCTCGCGGGCGGCGAAGTGCCCATCCCGGTTGTCGATGACGATGGCTCCGTCGGTGTGGATCTGGTCCCATTTGGTATCGAACTGGATTTCATTCCCCGCGTCGTAGACGGTGATTTGATCAACCTAGAGCTCAGCGCATCGGTGTCAGAACTGGACCCGTCTACAACAACCACTGTAAATGGTCTCACCGCGTTTGGTTTCAGCAAACGCCAGACCAACACCACCGTTGAATTGCGGGACGGTGAAAGCTTTGCGGTTGCCGGTTTGGTCCAGGATGACTTCTCGGACACGATTTCCCAGTTGCCGTGGATTAGCGATGTGCCGGTTTTGGGATCACTGTTCCGCAGCACCAGCTTCCAGCGGGAACAGACCGAACTGGTGATCATCATCAGCGCTCACCTGGTCACACCCACACGCGGCGAAGCGCTCAGCTTGCCAACTGACCGCGTTACTCCACCAAGCGAAGCCGAACTATTCCTGTTTGGCAAAACTCATCGCAATCAACGCGGTGCTGCGGGCGAAGTTGCCGCCCAAGACTTCACCGGCTCTTACGGCTACGTCCTGGACTGATATGAGGAACAAAACAATGTTCAAGCATACGATCTTGTTGGTCCTCTTAGTGGCGGTCACGGGCTGCGCCCGAGAGGTTGGCAGCAACCGCAAATCACGTGAAAACTTTGGTGTGGCATCTGCCAATAACACTGCGGTTCATCGCGGCGAGCGGGACTATGTTGTTGCACTGGGCAAACGTTTTGCAAAAGAAGTGCCAACGACAATCAATTTTGCCTTCAACAGCGCCCGTTTGGACGGCCAGGCCCGCGCAATTTTGGACCGCCAGGCAGATTGGATCAACCAGTTTCCTGAGGTTCGCTTCACCGTTTATGGCCATACGGATGCTGTAGGCTCAAACGGCTATAACCGCGCGCTCGGTCAGCGTCGCGCCAATGCGACCGTGCGGTACCTGGTTTCCAAAGGGATTGACCGCCGCCGCTTGCAAGCTGTTGTTTCTTTTGGCGAAACCCGTCCAGTTATCGACACCCCAGATCGGGAGCGCCGCAATCGCCGTACCGTGACCGAAGTCTCCGGTTTCTTGAAACGTCACCAGACCCTGGACGGACGATACGCGGCCATTATTGATCGTGATTACGTCGAAAGCGCCGTGGCGCAAACCACACTGACACAAGCACCGGAACAGCAGACCATTACCGACAACTAAGACCCAATTTCAACGTCTTAATGTGGAAAGCGCCCTCAGGGGCGCTTTTTTCAATTCTTAAACAATTTCTCACAAATGGGGCTTTTTAGCCCAAATCTCGCCCAGATTTTCCTTGATCTTCTTTCCATGGAACGAACTGCGTCCGGACACTTCGGATTAGCCTTGCTGGCGGCACGCGAGACTTCCCGTGAAAGAGGATAAACAGCAATGAGCAGCGGTCTGCCCCAACCAGAAACAAGTTCGATCACGGCCTGTACCATCAGCCGTGATGTTCAGAACTTTGATCTGCTGATTGAGGACATGGAGACCGCCTTGGGCGAGGCCTGGGGCGATCTGACCTTTGACGAAGCCCTGCCCTTTTTTACCCAGGAAGACGGGCAATCCCTTGAATTTGTCGCTCTGGCAATGGACTGCGATGACGAAGACGAGCTGTCTCGCATGGAAGAAATCATTCAGGCGGCCAAGGCCAAGAACATCAAGGTCATCTTGATCGCCGAAGACGTAACTCCAGCGTCGCTGCACAGCCTGCTGCGCAAGGGCGCCGATGAATTTATCCCCTACCCGCTGCCAGAGCATGAGCTGCAATCCGCGATCGAGCGGTTGAAAAACGCCCCGGCTTTTGCGGGACACGCGGGTCCTGCGCTTCAGTCCGAAAACCAGCGCGAAGGCGCGGTCATCGCCTGTCACGGTCTGGCAGGCGGTGTTGGCTCAACAACGCTGGCTGTGAACCTGGCTTGGGAAATCGCCGAGCGCTGCGAGGGCGATACACCTTCGGTCTGCTTGATTGACCTTGATCTGCAGTTTGGGTCCGTTTCCACCTATCTCGATCTGCCAAGACGAGAAGCGGTGACCGAGCTTTTGGGGGATATGGACTCCTTGGATGACGAAATCTTCGGCCAGGCCCTGGTGACCTTTGAAAACAAGCTTCAGGTTTTCACCGCCCCAGCTGAAATGCTGCCGCTGGACTTTCTGACGCCTGAGGATGTGAGCAAAATCATTCAGATGGCCCGCAAGCATTTTGACTTTGTGGTCATCGACCTGCCTAAAACACTAGTGCAATGGTCAGACACCGTCTTGACCACCGCGCATCTGTACTTTGCCCTGATCGATCTGGATCTGCGTAGCGCTCAAAACGCGCTGCGGATCAAACGTCTGCTGCAAGGGGAAGACCTGCCGTTTGATAAACTGCGGTTTGCCTTGAACCGGGCACCAAAGTTCACCGATCTGGGGGGGAAAAGCCGGGTCAAGCGCCTGTCAGAATCTTTGGAAATTTCTATCGACATTCAATTGCCCGACGGCGGCAAACCCGTGATGCAATCCTGTGACCACGGCCAGCCTTTGGCCCTTTCTGCGCCCAAGAATCCGCTGCGCAAGGAAATCGGAAAACTGGCCCAATCCTTACATGAACTTGGTCGCAACGAAGCCGCCGCTGCATAGATTTTTTGAGGTGATACATGTTTTCGCGATATAAAAAACAGACACCTGCGCAACCGGTTGCGGCCAAGCCCAAAACGGCACCGGCCGCAGCGTCTTCGGCTGCAAAGCAGGCCTCGTTACGAAAACCCGTCACGCCCAAAACCGCAGCAGCCGCAGGCCCTGCTGACAAAGAGCGTAAACGCAAGGAGCGGCTGGGTCAGATCAAGGTTGAGCTGCACCGGGAGCTGCTGGAAAACCTGAACCTCAGCGCGTTGGAACACGCCAGCGAACAAGAGCTGCGCACCGAAATCTCGGCCATTGCAACCGAGATTCTGTCGGAAAAAGGCGTGGTGCTGAACCGCGAAGACCGGCAAACCCTGAACAAGGAACTCTATGACGAGGTTACCGGCCTTGGTCCGCTGGAAACGCTCCTTCAGGATGAAACGGTCAGCGATATTCTTGTAAACGGGCCACAGCAGATCTTTATCGAACGCGGCGGCAAGCTGGAATTGTCGAACATCACGTTCAAAGATGAAAAGCACCTGATGCGGATCATCGACAAGATCGTATCAGCCGTGGGACGTCGCGTGGACGAAAGCAACCCCTATGTGGACGCCCGTCTGCAGGACGGGTCACGCTTTAACGCCATGGTGCCCCCGATTGCAGTCGACGGCTCGCTGGTATCGATCCGGAAATTTAAAAAGGACAAGCTGGGCATCGATGACCTGGTGAATTTCGGCGCCTTTACCGAGGAGATGGCCGCCTATCTTCAAGCTGCCGTCGCGACCCGCCTCAACATAATCGTCTCCGGTGGTACCGGCTCTGGTAAAACAACCACGCTTAACGCGCTGTCCTCCTTCATCGACAACTCAGAACGGATCCTCACAATCGAGGATACCGCCGAACTTCAGCTCCAGCAGACCCATGTGGGCCGGATGGAAAGCCGGCCGCCAAACGTCGAAGGCAAAGGTGAGGTTTCTCCTCGGGACTGTCTGAAAAACGCCCTGCGGATGCGCCCGGATCGCATCATCGTGGGTGAAACGCGCGGCGAGGAGGTCATCGACATGTTGCAGGCCATGAACACGGGCCACGATGGATCCATGACCACAATCCACGCAAACTCGGCACGCGATGGGGTTTCCCGACTAGAAAACATGATTGCCATGGCCGGGATCGAAATGCCGATCAAAGCGGTCCGTAGCCAGATTTCCTCGGCTGTGAATGTCATCGTGCAGGCCTCGCGTCTGCAGGATGGTTCGCGCCGGATGACATCGATCACCGAAATCACTGGGATGGAGGGCGATGTGATCTCGATGCAGGAAATCTTCCGTTATCAACGTGTCGGCCTAACCCCGGATAATAAAATTATCGGCCATTTCACCGCCTCAGGCGTGCGCTCGAACTATTCCGAGCGGTTCCGTCTGTGGGGTTATGACCTGCCCGCCTCCATTTATGAACCCACCACGATGGAGAGCTTCTGATGCAACTGCCCATCGAACCCATTATCTATGGTCTGATCTTCCTGGCTGTTCTTGCCCTGGTTGAAGGCGTCTATCTCGTCAGTTTTGGCAAATCCATCAGCCTCAACAGCAAGGTGAACCGTCGCCTTGATATGTTGGAAAAGGGTGGCAATCGCGAACAGGTCCTGGAACAGCTCCGCAAGGAGATGAGCCAGCACATGAACTCAAAGTCCATCCCGCTTTATTCTCTGCTGGCGGAGCGGGCTCAAAAAGCGGCCATTGCCTTTAGCCCGAAACAGCTGATGCTGATCATGGTTGGTGTAAGTGTTCTGGCCTTTCTGGGCCTGTCGGTGGGCACCCAAACCGGGATCGAGATCCGCGCCATGGGATCCGTGATTATCGGCGTTGGTGCAGTGTTCTTTTGGGTCAACAGCAAGGCCAAGAAACGCATCGCCAAGATCGAAGAACAGCTGCCAGATGCGGTCGAACTCATGGTGCGCTCATTGCGCGTGGGGCATCCGTTTACCTCGGCCGTCCAAATCGTCGCCAGGGAGGTCGAAGACCCGCTGGCCACCGAGTTTGGTATAATCGCCGATGAAAGCGCTTATGGCCGTGATGTCGGCGAAGCGCTCAAAGACATGGCGGAACGCCTCGGCATTCAGGACATGCGGTTTTTGGCCGTGGCCGTGACCATCCAACAGCAGTCAGGTGGCAATCTGGCCGAAGTTCTGGCTGGTTTGGCCAAGGTGATCCGGGCCCGGTTCCGCTTGTTCCGCCGAGTGAAGGCGATTACGGCCGAAGCGCAATGGTCGGGTCGTTTTCTCTCAGCCTTTCCGCTGCTCGCCCTGATCGGGATCCTGGTGAATGACCCGCATTACTATGACGGCGTGTTGGACCACCCGTGGTTTATTCCGGCCTGTTTCATCGTGGGTGGTATGTTGACCGCCAACCTTTTTGTCATGCGTATGCTGACCAATATCGAAGTCTAAGGAGCGGCTATTATGGAGCTGTTGAACGCGCTGCAAAACGCCCTGATCGCCCGATTTGGTGAGCTTGGCCCTCTGATCGCAATTGGTGGGCTCGGTCTGATTTGTGTCCTCGTTGCAGCTTATATGCTGCTGAACGAGCAGGAAGATCCCCTGAAAAAACTGCAGCGAGATCTGGCCAGCCAAACACCCAAGAAACAGCGCGAAAGCCTACGCCAGACGAATCGCAATGAACAGCTACAGAAATTTGCGTCCTTCTTGGAGCCACAAAACGCCGAAGAATTGTCGGCGATGGAGCTCAAACTGCGCCAGGCGGGGTATCACTCGCGCGATGCTGTGCGCATTTTCTTCTTTGCGCAGATGGTTTTGGGTCTCATTGGTTTGGTTCTGGGGCTGGTGTTTGTCTATGTGCTAAACGCAGATGTCGAATATGACAGCCAGCAGATGGCAATCCGTATTCTTGGACCTGGTGGCGCTGCATATTTCTTGCCCAAATATTGGGTGACGCGCCGAGTGGAAGAGCGCAAGAAAGAGATCACCAAGGGCTTTCCCGACGCGCTGGATATGATGCTGGTCTGTGTTGAGGCTGGTCAATCGCTTGAACAATCCATCATCCGCGTTTCGACCGAGCTTGCAGCCTCCTACCCTGCATTGTCCGAAGAGTTTCAGATCGTTTCTCAAGAGATGAAAGCGGGCAAAGACAAAGAGCGCGTTCTGCGCGACATGGGCACGCGGTGCGGTGTTCAGGATATCGCGTCATTTACAACCGTAATGATCCAGTCTCAAAGCTTTGGTACCTCCATTGCCGAAGCCCTGCGTGTCTATGCCGGAGAGATGCGGGACAAACGCGTGATGCGCGCTGAAGAAGCCGCGAACAAACTGCCCGTGAAAATGACACTGGCGACCATGATGCTGACGGTTCCACCGCTCTTGATCATCCTGATCGGCCCCTCGGTCACAAGCATTCAGAACCTGGGCGCCCCTCCAGGCGGCTAAAGAGCTTGTCATCGACATATGAGGCCCGCATTCTGTCTCAGAGCGGGCCTTTCTCATGGCGCATGCGCATTGATGCTTCACCCTTTGGTCGCGGATGCGGTAGAAGACGGGCACCGAAGTCATGACATCTTGGACGCTATGCCCCGCAGCGCTTTTTGGACCCTCACTTTCCTGTGCCTTGGCCTTTTGGGCTGCAGCCGTTCTGACTTTGACGAGCTGCCCGACAACCCTTTTGCCCCGGGTGTGGACATTCGCAAAGAGAACACACAGCCCCTGGAAGCCGGCCACCGGCTGATGGCAGCAGGGGAATACCAGCTGGCCTATGAAAGCTTTACACTGGCCGCCGTCGATGAAGGGCTGACGCCTGAAATTCTCTCAAGCCTGGGGAGCGCCAATTTGGGACTTGGCCGTTTAGGACAAGCTGAAGAATTGCTACGCGCGGCGGTCAAGAAACAGCCGGACTGGCCCGAAAGTCTGAACAATCTGGGCGTTGTTCTAATGGAACGGCAAAAATTCGCCGAAGCAGAGCAATTCCTGCGCCGTGCCGTGGCTTTGGACAATGGCGAAAGTGACGCAATTCGTGAAAATCTGCGTGTGGCCCTCGCAAAACTTGACGCGACAGATCATAGTGAGCCGCAAGAGACACAACCATATAACTTGGTGCAGCGCGGCGGGGGCAGTTACCTTCTGCGGAGAACACCATAAGTCTGAGCAGTAAAGGACGCGCCCCATGCGCCAGCATCTCGTGCTTTTGGCATGGCTGATTGCCGCTTTTGGCCTGTCGGCCTGTGCCCCAGGTGAGAAAATCGATGTTAACGAAACGCTCGAAGAGCTAAACGTCATCGACGAGACCAACCTCAATGACGTTTATCTGACCGTTGCGGACCCCAACGAGGCCGTAAGCTATTTTGCCCGCGCCGCCCAACAGACCCCGGACCGTATCGATCTGCAACGTGGCCTGGCGCAATCCTTGATCCGCGCCAAGCGCAATTCAGAAGGTGCAAGCGCCTGGACCCGCGTGGTCTCTATGGAAGGCGCCACGCCGCAGGACAGATTGGGGCTGGCGGATGCGCAGATCCGCACCAACGACTGGGAAAACGCCAAGACAACATTGGACTCTGTGCCTCCAACGGTTGAGACCTTTCAGCGCTACCGGCTGGAAGCGCTGGTAGCGGATGCCAACAAGGATTGGAAACGCGCCGATAGCTTTTATGAAACCGCCGTCGGCCTCACCACCCGCCCGGCGCGGGTTCTCAACAATTGGGGTTATTCAAAACTGACACGTGGCGAATTTGTTGAGGCGGAAAAACTGTTTCAAGACGCGCTGCGCCAGGATCGGGATCTGTTCACCGCCAAAAACAACCTGGTTCTGGCCCGTGGCGCCCAGCGCAGTTATACATTGCCAAATGTGCCCATGACCCAGACCGAACGCGCACTGTTGCTGCACACGCTGGGTCTGACGGCGGTGAAACAAGGCGACGTTCAAACCGGGAAAACCCTGTTGCGCGAAGCCGTTGCCACCCATCCACAGCATTTCGAGGAAGCCGCGCGCGCGCTCCAGACACTCGAAGGGGCCTGATGTGAGCTTTCTCGACTTGGCGATCAGCCTGCAGATCCCGTCCCATACGGCGCTGTGGTTCTTACCCTTTGTCGTGCCCGTGTGCCTGATGGTGGTCCACTCGGACCTGCGTGGTATGCGCATCCACAATTGGTGTGTGGATCTGCTGGCGGCGATCTTTGTTGTGGTTGGGTTGGTCGCAATGCCCACCTGGTCCGCCTATGGTTGGCAGTTGTTGCATCTGCCCATCGGTATCGCACTTGGCTTTCTGTTCTACGCAGGGGGCGCTGTCGGTGCAGGTGATGCCAAATTTGTGGGCGCGGCTGCGCCTTTTGTGGCCCTGGGCGACTTACGTTTGGTGGCAATCCTGTTCACCATGACCCTGTTGGCAGGATTTGCCACCCATCGGCTGGCCAAATACACGGCCCTGCGTCAACTGGCCCCCGAATGGAAGAGCTGGTCGGTGGGATCAAAATTTCCCATGGGGCTCTGCTTGGGCGGCACGCTTGTGATCTATCTGATGCTTGGGGTGCTCTACGGGCGCTAACCCGGACGCATTCAGCCGATCTGGCCCGAATTTGCGCGAATGACGCCGTTGTGTTGCCACAGTCCTGAATAATCTGTTGCAGGCGGCTTTGGGCCATGGTCCGGCTGCCTGAGACAACAGATCGGTGCGCTCTATGAATATGCAAGCTTCCCCCCAAGCCGCCACAGTTTTGGCCCCGCCTGCTCCAAAGGGTTTGGTCGAAATGCGCCTGCCGATTGTGATGATGCGGGATATTCTGCTGAAGACGATGTTCCGCAAAAACGTGGATATGGTCAGCGAAGTCGCCGAGGCTATCTGCTTGCCCGCGTCGGTGACGCAAGAGCTGATCGATATGGCGCGCGAGCAGAAACTTCTGGAAGCCACCGGGACGCTGAATGCCAACAATGGCAATGAAATGGGTTATCAGCTGACCGATGCTGGCAAGGCGCGCGCGCTTGATGCGCTTAGCCAGTCCGAGTATTTTGGCGCGATGCCGGTGCCTTTGGATGTTTACCGCGAACAGGTCGAACGCCAGTCCATCCGCAATATCTTGGTGACCCGGCAACAGCTGACATCGGCCATGGGCCATCTGATCCTGCCAGAGACCCTGCTGGACCAGCTGGGCCCCGCCGTCAGCGCCGGGCGATCGATCCTGATGTATGGCCCACCCGGCAATGGTAAATCCTCGATCTCCAACGGGATCCGGGACGCGCTTGGCGATCATGTCTATGTGCCGCGGGCCATCGAATATGCGGGCCAGGTGATTACGGTCTATGACCCGATTGTGCACAATGCACTGGAAGAAGAAGCCGACGCGCCCAATCAGCTGCGCCGCGCCAAACGGTTTGACAGCCGCTATGTGCGCTGTGAGCGCCCCACCGTGGTCACCGGGGGTGAGTTATCGCTGTCGATGCTGGATCTGGTCTACAATCCCACGGCGCGTACCTATCAGGCCCCATTGCAGCTAAAATCCACCGGTGGGATTTTTATTGTGGACGACCTTGGCCGTCAGGCGGAACCGCCTCAGGCGCTGGTGAACCGCTGGATTGTACCCTTGGAAGAAAGCCGCGATATCCTGGCCCTGCAATCGGGTGAAAAGTTCGAAGTGCCCTTTGACACACTGGTGATTTTTTCCACCAACTTCCACCCTAATGAGATCTTCGATCAGGCAGCGCTGCGCCGGATCTTCTTTAAGATCAAGATTGACGGGCCCAATCAGGAAAACTTCCTCAAGATCTTTGCACTGATCGCGCGCAAAAAAGGCATGCCCCTAGACGAAGCCGCGTTGGTACACCTTCTGCGTCATAAATACCCGACGATCGACAATGTTTACGCGAACTATCAGCCCGTCTTCCTAATCGACCAGATGATAGCAATCTGCGAATTTGAAGGGATCCCTTACCAAATGACCCCAGATCTGATTGACCGGGCCTGGGCGAACATGTTCGTCAAAGACGAGAAGATCGTGAAATAATGCCACTGTCCTGAAGGACCAATTCCAAAGTGCTCCCGCCCGTCGCCAGATCCTGTAAACAGGATCCGCTCCCGTTGGGCCGGGCACCGAACGCTGCGCGTTCGGTGCCGCAGCCTGCCTGAAAGGCAGGCTGCCATGCCCAAGGCCGCAAAGGGGGCTTTGCCATTGGCAAAGGCACCTGCGGGCGCGGGAGGGCCTGCGCCAAATTTGCGATTTGCCTGCGCCGCAAATGGGACTAAACAGAGAACATGACAGCTTTGCCTGAATGTATCTCTCACTGGTTTTCCACGCGCGGTTGGTCCATCCACCCCCATCAACAGGCAATGCTGGAACAGGCGGATCGCCCTGCAACCTTGCTGATCGCAGCCACGGGCGGTGGCAAGACCATGGCAGGTTTTCTGCCAACACTTGCTGATCTGGCAGATGGGGACCACGAGGGTCTGCACACGCTGTATGTGTCCCCTCTCAAAGCCCTCGCCGCTGACATCAAACGCAACCTGAGGACCCCTATCGACGAAATAAGCCTGCCTATCCGCGTCGAAGACCGCACCGGTGACACCTCATCCGCGCGCAAGAAACGCCAGCGGGCGGATCCTCCCCACATCTTGCTTACAACGCCTGAAAGCCTGGCACTGCTGGTGTCCTATGCAGATGCGGCGCGGACATTCAAAGGCCTCAAGCGGGTCGTGATTGACGAAATCCACGCGCTGGCCGACAGCAAGCGCGGCGACCAGCTGATGCTTGCGCTCGCCAGGCTGCAGAGCTTTTGTCCCAACTTGCGACGCGTTGGTCTGTCGGCAACTGTCGACGATCCCGGCGCAATTGCCAATATGCTGGCCTGCCACCCGGATCCCTGCAACATCCTGCAAGCCGATCCAGGGCCGACACCCGACATCGCGATGCTAACCGTTGACCAGCCTCCGCCCTGGTCCGGAGGCGGCGCGGCCTATGCGATCCCGGCGGTGCTGGAACAGATCAAACAGCACAAGACCACCTTGATCTTTCACAACACCCGCGCCCAGGCAGAGATTTTTTTCCACAACCTTTGGCTTGCCAATGACGAAAACCTGTCTATTGCCATCCACCATGGCTCGCTGGACCACCAGCAGCGTGAACGGGTGGAACAGGCCATGGTACGGGGCAAGCTGCGGGCGATTGTTTGTACCGGTTCGTTGGACCTTGGCATCGACTGGGGAGATGTGGATCTGGTGATCCAGATCGGTGCCCCCAAAAACGTCAAACGTCTGGTCCAACGCATCGGTCGCGCAAATCACCGCTATAACGCTCCGTCCAAGGCGCTCTTGGTACCTGCCAATCGGTTCGAAGTGGTGGAATGCCAAGCCGCCCTCGAAGCAACCCATGCGGGCGACCTTGACGGCGACACCCGCCCGCGTGGCCCGTTGGACGTCCTGTGCCAACATATCCTGATCACCGCCTGCGCGGGCCCTTTCGCAGCCGATGATCTGTTTCAAGAGATCCAAACCGTCGGTGATTATGCCGCTCTCCCGCGTGCCGCGTTTGACGCCTGTCTCGAATACTGCGCAACCGGTGGCTATGCGCTCAAAGCATACGACCAATGGCAGCGACTGATCCAACGTCCGGACGGTCAATGGCAATTGCGAGACCCTCGCTCCGCCGCTCGGATCCGGATGAACCTTGGCACCATTCAGGATGCAGACCTCCTCAAAGTGCGCCTGAAACACAGCCGCGGCGGCAAACCCTTGGGCGAGGTCGAGGAAGCCTTTGCCGCCTCCCTCTCTCCCGGCGATACCTTTTTGATCGGCGGACGGATCGTGCGCTATGAAGGCTTGCGCGACATGACGGTGGAAGTCAGCCGCAATGCCAATCGCAAACCCAAGGTCGCCGTGTTCTCGGGCACCAAATTCGCCACGTCCACGCAGCTCAGCCACCGAATTTTGGCAATGTTCAAGCAAGAGGACTGGCCCGATCTGCCTGCGCATACCGCCGATTGGCTGCATCTTCAGCGTCGGGTTTCTGACCTGCCGCGAGCCGGGCATTTATTGTTTGAAAGCTTCCCACATGACGGGCGCGCCTATTCCTGTCTCTACGGGTTCGCAGGCCGCAACGCCCAACAGACGCTGGGCCTGCTGCTGACCAAACGGATGGAAGATCTGGGGCTTGATCCATTGGGATTTGTGGCCACGGATTACGCCACGCTGATCTGGGGCCTGACGCCCATCTCAGACCCCGCTCAACTGTTGGATCCAAATGGCCTGCGTGACGGCCTTGACGGTTGGCTCGCGGGCAATCAGGTCATGAAGCGCAGCTTTCGCGCCGTGGCCACCATTGCAGGCCTGATTGAGCGCAACCAACCCGGCGGGCGCAAAAATGGACGTCAAGCCACGTTTTCTTCGGACATTCTCTATGATACGTTGCGCAAATACGACCCGGACCACCTGCTTTTGAAGGTCACGCGAGACGAGGCAATGGCGGGCCTCGTGGATTTTGGCCGGATCGAAGATCTTCTGACTCGCATCCAAGGGCGCATCACCCACAAGCAGCTTGACCAAGTCACCCCACTGGCGGCACCGCTCTTGTTGGAGATTGGCAAAGTCCCGGTCAAAGGTGCCGCCCAAGAGAAGCTGCTGCAACAAGAGACAGAAGCCTTGATGCGCACATCCGGTCTTGCTGCGCTGGCATCAGATTGACAGACGAAACAAGGCATCCCAAAAGGCTGACATGACCACCTTCCCCTTTCCCTTTTCCGGCACCACGCTCACCGCGCTTGGCACAGGCGCGCTGTGGTGGGAAGATCAAAGCCTCCTCTGTATCTCGGATCTGCATTTGGGAAAATCAGAACGCCACGCGCGCCGCGGAGGCGGCCCCCTGCCCCCTTATGAGACGAAGGACACGCTGGCGCGCCTGTCAGACCTTATCGATGATCTCTGCCCGAAATCGGTGATCTGCCTCGGCGACAGTTTTGATGATGGGGCCGCGGCCCAGAATATGACAGCAGAAGACTGCGCAACCCTCCACCACCTTGTGAACCACAGGCCGTGGATCTGGATTACCGGCAATCACGACCCCCAGCCCTTGGCCTTTGGTGGCACCTACCATCATCGATACAGCCAGGGACCGCTGACCTTCTGCCATATTGCAACATCCAAAGGGTCCGGTGAAATCTCCGGCCATTACCATCCCAAAGCGCGGATCAAAAACACCACACGACCGGCCTTTCTGGTCGATGAGCACCGCATCATCTTGCCTGCCTTTGGCACCTATACAGGCGGGTTGAACTGCACCAACCCAATCCTTAGCACTTTGATGCAACCTCAGGCACTTGCAATCCTCACAGGGCCCCGCCCCCTGCCTGTTCCGATGCCTCGGTGACAATTCAAAAGGGCCGCGCCCTTCGGCACAGCCCTTTCATCTTTTCAAAAATACTTAAATCCGAACGCCGCCTGATCCGCTGCCGCTTAGGCGGTCAAACCCTCGGGCTCAGCCAGATTATTGGCCCGGCAGCAAGCAGTGACCGTGTTTGCCAAAAGGCAGGCAATCGTCATTGGACCCACGCCACCTGGAACCGGTGTGATGGCACCGGCACGCGCGGCTGCGCTGTCGAAATGAACGTCGCCAACCAGACGGGTCTTGCCCTCGCCCTTTTCAGGTGCATCAATGCGATTGATACCCACATCAATCACGGTCGCGCCTTCTTTGATCCAATCACCTGGCACCATCTCAGGCCGTCCAACAGCCGCCACCACAATATCTGCGCGGCGCACCACATCGGGCAGATCCTTGGTCCGGGAATGCGCGATTGTCACTGTGCAGCTGTCGCCCAGCAACAGCTGCGCCATCGGCTTACCAACAATGTTTGAACGGCCAATAACCACCGCATCCATGCCCGACAGGCTTCCATGATGGTCGCGCAGCATCATCAAACACCCCAGCGGCGTACAGGGCACCATGGATTTTTGCCCGGTTCCCAATAGACCGACGTTTGAGATGTGAAACCCATCCACATCTTTTTCCGGCGCAATCGAATTGATCACCAGATCTTCGTTCAAATGTCCCGGCAATGGCAGCTGAACCAGAATGCCATGCACAGCGGGATCCGAGTTCAATTGGTCAATCAACGCCAGCAAATCGGCTTCCGAGGTGTCAACATCCAGCTTATGCTCGAACGAGTTCATACCCACCTCAACGGTCTGCTTGCCCTTGGAGCGCACATAGACCTGGCTTGCCGGGTCTTCGCCCACCAAAACCACCGCCAGTCCCGGAGTGATCCCATGTTCTTCTTTCAGGCGGGCCACATGTTCGCTCACCTGACCGCGCACCTTGGCGGCAAAGGCTTTGCCATCAATCAGAGTTGCTGCCATTTCTTCGTCCTTTCCTGCAAAACGCGCCTGTCTGGTTATGGCACGCCTGTCACTCTTCCCGGATCACCTGCGCCTCGCGCTGGACCGACCATTCCACCAACAACCGCCAGACCGTTTTGGCGATCTCGGGATCCAAACCCCGTGTTTCCGCTTCGCGACCGGCGTTCTCGATCACCTCTTCGACCCGATCAGGGATCCGCGCCGGCCAGCCGTTGTCTTTCTTCAATTCAATGGCACGGTCAATGTACCCCGCGCGCGCCACCAGGAGCTCCACCAGCTCAACGTCCAGACGGTCGATCTGCTTGCGCAGCTCCGCCATGTCCAAACAATCCTGCGGCAATACGGGCGTTGTCATTCTCTCTCTCCTGTGGGCGGCGGGGGATCCAATTTCCCCGCGCTCGCAGATGACGCAAATTCAGGACTAGAACAAGCCTTCGATGTCGCCTTTGTCGTTCAAGTGAATGCTTTCCGCCGCGGGGTGGCGCGGCAAGCCCGGCATGGTCATGATCTCTCCGCAGATTGCCACCACAAACCCCGCACCTGCCGACAGGCGCACCTCGCGCAGCGGCACCGAATGGCCGGTGGGCGCACCACGCAGGTTTGGATCGGTTGAAAACGAATATTGCGTCTTGGCCATGCAGACCGGCAGATTGCCATATCCGGCCGCTTCCCACTCCTTCAGCTGATTGCGGATCTTTGCGTCCGCTAATACCTCATCTGCGCGATAAATACGTTTGGCAACCGTCACAATCTTCTCAAAGAGCGGCATTTCATCCGGATAGAGCGGCGCAAAATGCGCCGCGCCGCTGTCAGCCAGCTCCGCAACCTTTTGGGCCAGTGTTTCCGCCCCGGCACCCCCTTCGGCCCAATGGCGCGAGACAATCGCCTCCACCCCATGCCCCTCAGAATAGGATTGAACCGCAGCCACCTCTACGTCCGTATCAGCCACAAAATGGTTGATCGCCACCACCACTGGCACACCAAAGCTTTTGACGTTTTCGATATGGCGACCCAGGTTTGCACATCCTCGCTCAACCGCGGCCACATCTTCCTGGGTCAATGCCTCCTTGGCGACACCACCATTCATTTTCAGTGCCCGGATGGTGGCCACAATCACCACCGCTGCAGGTTCCAGCCCCGCCTTGCGGCATTTGATATCCATGAATTTTTCAGCGCCAAGATCAGCGCCAAAACCAGCTTCGGTTACCACATAATCCGCCAGCTTCAACGCTGTGGTGGTCGCCATCACCGAATTGCACCCATGCGCGATATTGGCAAACGGCCCTCCATGCACAAAGGCCGGATTTTGTTCCAGGGTCTGCACAAGATTGGGCTGCAACGCATCTTTCAACAGTACTGCCATTGCGCCTTGTGCCTTGATGTCCCGTGCGTAAACCGGGCTTTTGTCCCGGCGATAGGCGACAATGATCCGCCCCAGGCGGGTCTCCAGATCATCTAGGTCACGCGCGAGGCACAAGATCGCCATCACTTCGGACGCCACGGTAATGTCAAAACCTGTTTCGCGCGGAAACCCGTTGGACACACCGCCCAGGGACGTCGTGATCTGACGCAGGGCCCGATCATTCATATCCACGACCCGGCGCCAGACCACGCGACGCGTGTCGATGTCCTCTGCGTTGCCCCAATAGATGTGGTTGTCAATCATCGCCGACAACAGCGCATGGGCCGATGTAATCGCGTGGAAATCGCCGGTGAAATGCAGGTTCATATCCTCCATCGGCACAATCTGCGCGAAACCGCCCCCTGCGGCCCCACCTTTCATGCCAAAATTCGGCCCCAGTGAGGCTTCGCGAATACAGATCATCGCCTGCTTGCCAATCCGGTTGAGCCCATCGCCCAGCCCAACGGTGGTGGTGGTCTTCCCCTCCCCTGCAGGCGTCGGGCTCACCGCCGTCACAAGGATCAGCTTGCCGTTTTCTCGCCCATTGAGATCCTGGATAAACCCCTGCCGCACCTTGGCTTTGTCATGGCCATAAGGAATCATATCCTCCGCCCCGATGCCAAGGCGCTGGCCGATCTCCACAATCGGAGCCTTCTTGGCATCGCGGGCAATCTCAATGTCTGTCTGCTGCGGCATCTCTCTCTCCCGGGTCTTTTGTTTAAAAAGCTGTTCCCACAAGATGACCCAGCCCCAACGGAAATCAATAGCCCAGCCCGCCGCAGGTGATCCTGTCGCAGGGCCCGCCCCAACGCGCCCACCGCAGACCGGGTCGCGCCAGCGACACGGGGCTGCTCAAACAGCAAACCCCGCGCCACAGGCGCGGGGTTTTCAATGTAACAACAGTTGAGCTCAAGGATCAGCTGGTGGGCTCCGGCTCCAGATCCCCATCAGGCGAAGATTTCTTTGGCTTTGCCTTCGGGATCGCCGTGACCGATGCGTTGCCCTGATCGGCCCCGTCATCTTCGTCATCGCCTGAATGCGGCGGCTCACCCCGCATCACCCGCTTGATCTCTTCACCGGTCAGTGTCTCATATTCCAACAGACCCTGCGCCAGGCGCTCAAACTCTTCCTTGTTGCTCTCAACGATCTCGCGAGCCTGTTCATAGGCCTCCTGGATAAAGCGTTTCACCTCATCCTCGATCATCTCTTTGGTATTGGCCGACACCGAGAAGCCGCCGGTATTGCCGGAATAGCCCTCATGCGCTTCCGCGTAATCGATGTTGCCGACCTTATCGGACATGCCCCAGCGCAGCACCATAGCACGGGCCAATTGGCTGGCCTGCTGAATATCACCAGCCGGACCGTTGGACACATGGTCTTCGCCATATTTCAGAATCTCGGCAGCTTTACCCGCCATGGTCATCGCCAGTTTCTGCTCGCACTCATCCTTGTGCCAGTTCAGACGGTCCATTTCCGGCAAGCTCATCACCATGCCCAAGGCACCACCGCGTGGAATGATCGTCGCCTTATAAACCGGATCGCATTTTGGCAGTTTCAAACCCACCAAAGCGTGGCCCGCTTCGTGATAGGCGGTCATTTCTTTCTGCTCTGGCGTCAAAACCATGGATCGGCGTTCAGCGCCCATCATGACCTTATCCTTGGCGTTCTCAAAATCTTCCATGGTGACAAACCGGCGCCCCACACGGGCAGCCATCAGCGCGGCCTCGTTCACAAGGTTCGCCAGATCCGCACCGGAAAAACCAGGTGTCCCACGCGCAATGATACGCAGATCCACATCCGGGCCCAGCGGTGTCTTGCGGGCGTGGACACCCAGGATCTTCTCCCGGCCTTTGATGTCTGGGTTCCCAACGGTGACGTTTCGGTCAAAACGACCAGGACGCAGCAGAGCCGGGTCCAGAACATCGCGACGGTTGGTCGCCGCCAGAATGATCACGCCTTCATTGGCTTCAAACCCGTCCATCTCAACCAAGAGCTGGTTCAGCGTCTGTTCCCGTTCGTCATTGCCACCGCCGTAACCGGCACCACGATGGCGACCCACCGCGTCGATCTCGTCGATGAACACAATACACGGCGCGTTTTTCTTGGCCTGTTCGAACATGTCGCGGACACGGCTTGCACCAACACCGACAAACATCTCGACAAAGTCAGAGCCAGAGATGGTGAAAAACGGAACACCCGCCTCACCCGCGATGGCTCGGGCCAAAAGGGTTTTACCGGTGCCCGGAGGGCCCACCAGCAGCGCGCCTTTAGGGATCTTGCCGCCCAGACGAGAGAACTTCTGCGGGTTGCGCAGGAATTCAACAATCTCTTCCAATTCCTCTTTGGCTTCGTCGATCCCCGCGACGTCATCAAATGTGACACGACCGTGCTTTTCGGTCAGCATCTTTGCCTTGGATTTGCCAAAGCCCATTGCGCCGCCTTTACCGCCGCCTTGCATCCGGTTCATGAAATAAACCCAGACACCGATCAGCAAAAGAAACGGCAGCAATGTGATGATAAAGCTCTGAAGCCCTGATTGCTGCTGTTTCTCAGCCCGCACCGGAATGCCTGCTTCGATCAGCATCGACGTGACTTCTGCGTCCGTCGGCTTGATGGTGACAAAGTTCTGACCATCCGAAGTTATGTAACGTACCTGTTCGCCATCCAGCGTCACGCTCGCAACCTCAGCATTGTCGACAGCGCTCACAAAGTCGGTGTAGGTGCGTTCACGGCTTTGCAGTGTGCTGCCGGATCCGCTGAACAGGTTGAACAGCGCCATCACCAGCACAAACAAAACAACCCAGAAGGCGATATTTCTTGCATTGCCCAAAGGAAAGATCTCCCAAAATTTCAAAGCACGCGATCGCGGCCCTGCCTTGTCTCTAAAATAGGGATACTGAGCAGAGGTTCAATGCGTTAAAAACGACGTGTACAATGCTTCTTCGGATCTTGTAAGGGCCGCGTTCCATCCATTTTCAAATCCAGCGACCGGCGCGGCGATTAATTGATCCTCGTCCCAGATGGCAGGTGTGGCGTGCAGCACCTCTCTGGGGCATCCCAAGTCGCGCCAGTTGGTACAGTCACGCAGCCCCTCGTCCGCCAGAGCGCGCACCTGATAGTTATCCGCCACCCCACCATAGACCAGCCATCGCGCATCCCAGGGCTGCCCGAGCGGCACCGCGCAATTGCGCAGGGCATTCAACTCGCGAAACAGCCAGGCTTGTTCATCCTTGATCAGAATCCGGCAGCCCGCCACCGTATGTCCGCCGCCCAGTTTGACCACCTCGCGCGCATCCACCATGGCCTTGCGGCGCGGCACATATTCGCCGCCCGTCAACCATTGGATGGACGCGGCCAACAAGCGATGCGCAATCTCTACCGGCAGGACTCGAAATGCCCTGCGGCAAATCACAACCGCCCCAAATTGCACGTCCAAGACTTCGCGCGCCGCAAGAAAACTGTACCATTCCAGAGCCTTACGAGCCTGCGTCAGATTTTCCGCAACCGAAGCAAAGACCGTCGGTGAGACGCCGATACTCTCCAGAACAGCCAAGGCCTTGCGGGTGCGCACACGTTCGAACTGGTCATTTTCATTGCTCGGATCATCGATCCAACCAATCCCTTCGGCGCGCAAAACCTCGCGCAGCTCGTGGCGGCGCAGCGACAACAAAGGCCTGCGAAACTCCACGCCACCCACAGTGCGCCGCTCTGGGATGCCCGCCAGACCATTCACCCCCGCCTCGCGCCGCATCCGCATCAAAACCGTTTCGGCCTGATCATCCGCCGTATGCCCCAATGCCACGATCGGGATCTTTCTCTGCTGCGCCCAATGGCTCAGCAAGTTGAACCGCGCATCTCGCGCCTGACCCTGTAGGTTGCCAATCCGCCGCACATGGTCCCACGTCAGAACGGAGTGTTCAAAACCAAGCTCGGCGGCAAAGCGCGCCACCGCGTCAGCCTCAGCCGCCGCTTCGGATCGCAAACCATGGTTCACGGTTGCGACAGAAATTTTTACGCCCCGATTACAAAACGCGGTCTTTAGGCCCAACAAAAGTGCTAACGAGTCGCTCCCGCCAGAGACAGCTGCGCCAATATGCTCCGGCGGATGGGCCATCGAGTCGGTGATGGCGGCGACCAGCTTGTCTTTTGCGGCCACCGTCTCATGTGTGGGAACAGGGATCGGAGAGCGCGGACTTAGGGGCAAGCGAGTTTCACCCTTTCCGCTTCGGCTGTTGTGACCACCGGAGACGTCGGGAACCGCACAGCAATCTCGCTCAGGGTAATGCAGGCCTGTTCCTGCTGGTCCAAACGTCCGAGCGCCGCACCCAGCTCAAACAACGATTCTGCCGCCTTGGGTCCAGTTGCATTGCCGCTAAAGGCGGCCAGATATGCCCGCGCAGCTTCCCGCGTATCGCCCAGCCCGTCCAACGCTTTGCCGCGCTGGAACGCTGCATCCACGGCCAAGGGGCTGCCAGGATACGTCTCGTTAAACAGGGCAAATTTCTCCGCCGCATCCGCAAACGCACCGTCAGCCAATGCCTGTGTCGCCGCGTCAAAGTCCAGACGTTCCCCGACGGCAAGCTCATCACCAGCGTCTTCAACAACAGGTTCCGGTGGCGTGGCCGTTGCGGCCTCTTCACCGCCAAGTGTTGAGGTTTCGCCCAATTGGCTGATATCGCCCCCTTCCAGCTCGACCAGGCGGAACTCCAGATCACCGATCCGGTTGGTGCCATCCGCGATGACCCGATTGACGCGAAAATCCAGCTCTTCGGTTTTGGCCGTCAGGCGCTGCAACTCGGCCTCAATTGCCGTAACACGATCCAGAACTGTATCGCCGACCAAACCGGTTGACGGTGCACCTGTTGTGGACAGCTCACGTTTTAACTTTTGGATCTCAACATTTAGGACAGTAAGCTCTTGGCGGATATCCGCCAATGTCTCTGCATCTTGTGCAGAGACAGGCGCAGTAAACGCTACGCTTAAAGCCAGGGCCAAAGAAGGAAACAACCGCATCATCACCGCTCCTAGCTGGTAAAGCCGCCCGCGATCACCGTCACTGCACGACGGTTTTTCGCATAACACGCCTCTGCCGAGCAGATCTCAAGCGGGCGTTCTTTGCCAAAGCTCACGGTTTTGATCCGACTTGCGGCCACCCCGTTGGACACCAGGAATTCTTGGGCTGCGTTGGCGCGACGCGCGCCCAGACCCAGGTTGTACTCCCGCGTGCCTTGCTCATCCGCGTGACCTTCGATGGTCAGCGTGTATTCTGGATTGGCATTCAACCAGCCGGCTTGTGCTGCCAGAATCGTGCGCGCCTCGGGGCCTAGATCATGCTGATCCACAGCAAACAGAACCCGGTCCCCAATCGTTTGCTGGAAATAGGCAGGGCTGTTCGGAGCTAACGCCCCTGCGCCAGTTCCCGCGCCTGCTCCGGCTCCGGCAGCAGAGCCGCTGCCAAATCCATCATCGCTCCAGCCGGTGGCGTTGCTACATGCCGCCAGCCCCAAAACCGCGAACAAGCAAATCGCCCGCTTTGCACCACTGATCCCCATTTGCCTCACCTTAAATGCCATTGTTTCCTTTGTCCCCGCCACGTTAACACGACGGGTTACCGTTAACTATCTTTACTGCGACCCTAGCCCCAAGTGGTGCAAAAAGTCGCCCTTAATTTTGCAGCGGTGACCATGCCGGATCCGAAGCCCCATCAGGCGTACGCACTGGACGCAAATTACGTCCCGAGATATCCACCGAGTATAACGTCGCGCGCCCGTTGGCCCCTTGGGTTTCCCGGGTGAACATAATCACCCGCCCGTTTGGAGACCAGGTCGGCCCCTCATCCAGGAAAGATGACGTCAACAATCGTTCTTCGCTGCCGTCGGTCCGCATCACACCAATGTGGAACCGGCCTTTGTTCTGTTTGGTAAAGGCGACCAGATCCCCCCGCGGCGACCAGACCGGCGTGCCGTATCGCCCGTTGCCAAAGCTGATCCGGCGCGCTTCGCCGCCATTTGCAGGCATGACATAAAGCTGCTGACTGCCCGAACGGTCGCTTTCAAACACAATCTGGCTGCCATCCGGCGAATACGACGGGGCCGTTTCAATTGACGGCGCGCTGGTCAGCCGCACCAGCTGCCCGGACGTGATATCCATCCGGTAGATATCCGTATTGCCTCCTTGGGACTGCGAAAACACAACCGTACGCCCATCCGGCGCAAAGCGGGGCGCAAAGCTCATTATCCCGTCATTTGGCGACAGGATCCGCCGCTGCAGCCGCGTGATATCCAGCACATGCACCTGCGGAAAGCCGCTTTCGTAAGAGGTATAGAGCACTTGATCCCCATTGGGCGAGAACCGCGGCGCCAGCACAATGGCGGAAGAGTTGGTCAGATACTGAACATTCGCCCCATCATAATCCATCACCGCCAGACGTTTACGCCGCTCGTTCTTGGGACCGCTTTCGCTGACAAAGACGACGCGGCTATCAAAATAACCGCTTTCGCCGGTAACCCGGGAATAGATCGCATCTGACACTTTATGCGCCATGCGCCGCCAACCGTCGGTGTTGCCGGAAAACTGCAAACCCTCTCCCAGCGTGTTCTCTCCAAAAACGTCATAGCCGTTAAAGCGCACCGTCAGGCGGTTGCCGTTGACACTGACACCGCCGGTGACCAGAGCCTGCGCATTGATCGCCTTCCAATCGGCATATTGCACCGGTGCATCAAAGCTTGTGACGCGGGAGATATGCGCGCTTGCCGGGATCTCGCGAAACAGGCCCGTGCCGGACAGATCCGCCGCCACAACACGTGCGATCTGCATCGACAGATCCGCAGCCGCACCGGTTTCCGCGACAAAATCAGGAACCGCAAAGGGCAAAGGCTCAATCACACCATCGGTGATTTCAATCCGCAAGGGACCGTCCTGCGCCAAAGCCACAGGGGCGGGCAACAGCGCCGCTGCTCCAACCAACACAGCTGCCAGAAATTGTTTCATCTGTTGCGCATCCTCTCTGGATTGAACGTCATTTCTATATCGCGCCATTGCGCGTATTTTTCAGGGGGAAGATCAAACCCCCGTGCCCCGCAGCGGATAATTGCCCGCCGAGCGGTCTGAAAGGCCTGTTGCGCCGCCGCGGCGGATCCGCCGGTGCTTGAGAGCATGCGGATACTGCCTTGATCCGGTTTGCCATCCTGCGACAGGGATACACCAACAATCACCGTGGTTCGCAGCGCTTCACTGGAAAGTGATCCAACGTTCCAACAGCCTGAAACCGCAACGCGCAACGCATCCCGTTCTCCACTGGTCAAGGGCGGCCCCGAGGGTTCGGGGGCTTCGACATCTGCGCCACCGGCCAGAGCTTCGGCCAAAGCATCACCAACAGCGTCCGCACGATCGGCAGGCGCATCCGGTTGTGGCTCTGGCTCAGGTGCTGTTTCCGGCGCAGGGTCTGCCGGAGCTTCGGCCACCGTTGGTTCGGGCTCGGGGGCCGGGGTCGGCCGACGCGGGCGGGCAATCGGGCGAACGGACTGCGTTGGTGCAGCGCTGGCCACTGGGGAGTCGCTTTGATTTTCCTCGGTCACAATGCGGTCACTGGCCGCCTCAGGCGCCGTTGCCTCTTGGATCTCCTGTGGGGTCTCGGACCCTTCTTCAGGCGCAATCTCAGGCTGGGCAACCTCGGCCGGAGCCACATCCGGCGGTGGCGGGGCCACAGGTACAGGGGCCACCCGGTCCACCTGCGGCCCTGCATCCGGGCGTTCCGCCGGTCGAATGGGCGTTGGCAGATCCGGCACCTCGACAGGAGCTGGTGGTGTAATTTCGGTGAGCGCTTCTGGCTGCACGTCCGGCAAAGGGTCCGGGCGCTCATCAACCACAGGGTCTGGCGCAACTGGGGTCACCGGATCAGGCGTCGCAACGTCGAGCTCATCCGAAGGAGGCGTCGCAACCTCCGGCAGGCTGGCCGTGTCTGGCACCGCCAATGTGGCAGGTTCAGGCGAAAGATCGGGGGCCGCCACTTCTTGGCTCAGCCGTGCGAACTCAGCCGCGCTGATCAAGCTGACTTCTTGTACCTGGCTGGGCAGCGGTTCTGACGGAAACCAAGCGCCAAAGAACACCCAGCTCATCAAAAGCCCATGTGCCGCAACAGAAATTTTGGTTCCGGTCTGCACCGTTACTGACCCGCCGTATCCGCACCATCAAGCGCAGGGCCGCCCGTATCGGTCACCAGCCCCACATTGGCAAATCCACCTGCGTTCAGCGCACCCATCACCTGCATCACATCCTGATAGGCAATCGCGCCATCCGCCCGTAAAAATATCCGGTCGCTTTCGCGTTCCGCCGCAATGGCCCGTAAGCGCACCACCAGTTCATCACGCGCAACCGGAGTTGTCTGGATCTGCACCTCGCCGGTGGCTGTCATAGTCACCGTCAGCGGTTCCTCGTCATCACCGGGCAACGCGCCAGCGGCGGTTTTGGGCAGCTCCACCGGCACGCCCACGGTCATCAACGGTGCCGCCACCATGAAGATGATCAACAAAACCAACATGACGTCCACAAATGGCGTAACGTTGATCTCCGCCATGGCTTGGGACCGCCTGCGTTTGCGCCCGCGCCGCCGGTTGCCCTCTGACTTGCCCTGAACCGCTGCACCCATCGTTTCCCCTCCGGCTCAGCTGTCAAGCTGACGGCTAAGGATGGTCGCAAACTCATCCGCAAAGGCTTCATAGCCGCCAATGATCCGATCACTGTCTGCGCTCAGCTTATTGTAGAAAATCACCGCCGGGATCGCAGCCAACAGCCCCAGGCCGGTGGCCATCAGCGCCTCGGCAATGCCAGGGGCCACAACGGCCAGATTGGTGTTTTGCTGCTCAGCAATCTCGATAAACGAGGTCATGATGCCCCAGACCGTGCCAAACAATCCGATAAACGGCGCGGTGGAGCCGACAGTGGCCAGAACCGACAGGCCACCCTGCAACTCTTCGACCTCTTTGGCGATGGCCACATCCATCGAGCGGTCAATGCGCGCCTGCGCGCCCGCAATCAGCCCACCATCGTCCCGGTGACTGCGGTGCCATTCGCTCATCCCCGCAGCAAAAATCCGTTCAGACCGCCCAGCCGGATTGGCTCCCAAGGTCTCAAACAACCCATCCAGCGGCTTGCCCGACCAAAAGGCCAAGTCAAACTGCGCCGCCTCGGCACGGGCCGCGCGATAGGTGATGATTTTCTGAATAATGATGCCCCAGGACCAGATCGATGCCACGATCAGCATCAACATCACCAGTTTCACCGTCACGGTTGCCCGCGCAAACAGCCCCCACATGGAGAAATCAATCTCCTGTGCCAGCGCCAAAGAATGTTCCATAGACCTGCTCTATCTTGTGTTGGCCATATTTTCGGCCTTATTTGGCCACAGGCTACCGCAGATCAATGGCAAATTCCATCCACAGCAGGGCCGCGCCGAAATTTGTTACCGCAATGCGCGAATCTCTGCCGGAAGCCGTGTGGGGCGGCCTGTTTCCAATGCAAGCGCCACAATTGTGACCTCTGCCTCAAACAAGGACGTCTCAGCCCGCTTCACGGTTTGTTTCAGGATCAGCCGCGCCGGGGTGATCTCTTGCGGTCGGGTCTCGACCACCAGTTCCTCGTCGAACTTGGCCGGGGCCAGAAAATCCGCATTGACCCGCCGCACCACATAGACCTCTCCGGCCGCGCGCATGGCATTTTGATCCACCCCAAGGGCGCGCACCCAATCGCTGCGGGCCCGTTCGATAAAGCGCAGGAAATTCGCGTGATAGACAATTCCGCCCATATCGGTGTCCTCATAATAGACACGGATCGGAAACTGGTGAAGGGCGTCTTGGGACATGGGCATCGCTCTTGAATTGGGTGCGCCTGTTTTATCCGCCCAAAGGATATTCCGCCAGAGGTGTATAAGTTGGCCCCTCGGGGGACAGTACTGACTGGTAAAGCGTGAACTCTGTGATCGGCTGCAACGACCAACTGGTTGCCCCCCAATCCGTCAGGTACCGCGCCAACTGCTGATCCGCGTCGATGTCCATTCGACGGGGAAAGCGCACCAGGGTCATATGCGGGCGAAAGCGTTCTCGGGGCAAGTCGATCTCAGCCCGCCGTGCCGCCTGCCGAACCGCGTCCCGCAAGGCGGACAAGGTGGGGTCTTCGGCAACCATTGCGCATAACACGCGGGGGCTGTTTCCTCCCATCACATCAATATGGTCAACCCTGAGCGCCAGCTCAGGCGCGACGATCTCCGCCATTTCATGATGCAGCGCTTCCAGCGTTGCAGGCTCTTGGTCGTCCAAAAAGGCCAGCGTCAGATGGAGGTTCTCCGCCGCCACAAGCCGCCCAATCCGCAGTGCGCCCTGAAGCCGTTCGCATTGGTCAAGATCCGTGTCAGACAAGGGCAGGCCGACAAAGGCGCGCATGGCTTAGGCTACTCCCCTTCGCTTGGTTCCACCTTGACCGGGGCTTGCAGCCGGGCGAACAGCCGCAGCGCATGGCTCTTGTCATCGGCGGCAGGCGGCATCATCCGATCATAGGCTGCGGCAATCACGCCAGCAATCTCGGGCCGCAGGATGGTGGCACCTGTTTCGGGCAACACCGCCAACGGAGACATATCGGCAAAGGCCTGATCGCCCCACATCACAATGGTTTGCACAGCTTGGGTCAACGCCAACGTTTCTGCCGGGATTTTAGCCAGGTCACTGTTCATACAAAGAAAGACAAAAGCCGCCTGGATCGCGCCCTGGTCATCAAAGCGAAAGGCCCGATATTGGCTGGCCTTGGCGGCCGATAAACGCGCGACCAACGGACCAAGATCCGGGATCATCCGCCCCAGGTCCGGCACCTCCAGCAATTCCTGCCAGTCGCGGAAGAAAAACACCATCAGGTTTGCGCCCAGCTCAGGATCCGTCTCAGCCATCTGATGCCCGGCAAGGGTTGCCACCGCCTCAAACGCGCCTTTCACGGTGACAAGGGTTTCATCCTCAACCCCAAAGACAATCGGTGCAATAGGCCGCCCCCAGCGGGCAAAGGCGTATGATCCATCCGCGCGGGTGAACAGCTGTTCGATCTGGTCCGGGCTATAATTGGGTGTCACGGGCTATGGCTCCATTGGGGTCGGGCAAAACTGGCTGTTGTCTATGCACGGCACCTTGCAAACCTGCAAGGGGTGAACAAAGAGAGGTACCGCAAATACTCCCGCCCCTTCCCCATGCCCGGCTGCGCCGGACCCGCAGAAGCGTTGGGCCAAGCGCCGCTAACGCGGCGCGGTTGCGTCTCTGCGCCAATGGTGCGGCAAACGCCCCGCCGCGCCGCAGGCGCGGCGCCTGGCCCAACGGGAGGAGATCATCCAAAGATGATCCCCGACGGGCGGGAGAGCTCGTCACCAAGGGTACAAACTACTCTAAGTACTGGCCCCATTTACGCATGACCGCCTGCGAAACATCAATGTCCTCCCACCGGGCAAATAGCAAAATCTGGGCAAACAAATCCGCAACTTCATCCTCCAGCGCCCTGCGCAATTCGTCGGGCGCAGCCTCGCTTCGACCCTGTCCCTTGAGCTTTAGATAGGCAGCCTGCAATTCCCCCAGCTCCTCGCCAAGCTTGGCCAAATGCCAGACCGCATCACGCTCAATCTCAAAGCGCGCCGCATATACATCCGACACTTTCTGCGCCACCTCAGACAGCTCTTCCAAATTACCCATTTCAAACCCTACCCGGAAAACAAATCGCTTTGCGACTTTGGCGGTGCGATCCCCAAATGCATCCAGGCCTTTTGCGCCAACATCCGCCCTCGCGGGGTACGCTGGATCAAACCTTGCTGCAACAGATAAGGCTCTATCACCTCCTCCAGCGCATCGCGGCTCTCTGATAGGGCCGCTGACAGGGTCTCAATCCCCACAGGTCCACCACCGTAATTCTCGGCGATCAGTTTCAGATACCGCCGGTCTGCCCCATCCAGCCCGAGCTTATCCACCCCCAACCGGGTTAAAGCCCCATCGGCCAGCGCCTGGGTGATCCTCCCATCGCCCTCGACAACCGCAAAGTCCACCACGCGGCGCAACAGCCGGCCTGCGATCCTTGGGGTGCCGCGCGCGCGCCGCGCGATCTCTCGAGCACCGGCATCATCTGCAGGCGCGCCCAATTTTCGCGCATTGCGGCTGACGATCTCAAACAGCTCATCCACCGTATAAAACTGCAGCCGCGTGGGAATGCCAAAGCGGTCACGTAAAGGTGTCGTCAACAGGCCCATCCGCGTGGTCGCACCGACCAGTGTAAAGGGTTGCAACTCGATCCGCACCGTGCGCGCCGCCGGCCCTTCGCCAATCACCAGATCCAGCTCAAAATCCTCCATCGCTGGATAGAGCACCTCCTCAACCGCCGGGTTGAGGCGATGGATCTCATCGATGAACAGGACATCCCGTGCTTCCAGGTTGGTCAAGATCGCCGCCAGATCGCCAGCCTTGGCCAAGACCGGGCCCGAGGTCATGCGGAAATTCACCCCCAGCTCACGCGCGACGATCTGCGCCAGCGTGGTTTTCCCCAGACCCGGCGGCCCATGAAAGAGCGTGTGATCCATCGCCTCCCCGCGCTGCCGGGCGGATTGAATAAACACACGCAGGTTCGCGCGTGCCTCTGCCTGGCCAATAAACTCCCCCAGACCTTGGGGGCGCAACGCGCGGTCTGCCTCCACCGCGCCATCTTCGGGCAAGGGTGCGGCGCGCAATGTGGGATCTGCATCAATCATGGCTGGTTATCCCTTTGGCGCCAAAAGCTTCAATGCAGCCCGGATCAAACCCGGCTCATCCGCATCAGGATTGTCACCGGCAGCCTCCGCCACGGCCGCTGCCGCCTCAGACGGGCCATACCCCAGATTGCCCAAAGCAGACAGCGCGCCGGCCGAAGCTGCGGCCGCCCCAGTGGGGGCTTTGGGCTTGGCAGCTTTGCGTTTCTTCGGCGCGGCCACGGTATCGGCGGGATCCACCACCTCCAGGTCCACCCCCTCCATTGCTTCGGTGACCGTGCCACCCATGGCCATCACACCGGGTGCTTTATCCTTGAGGTCCAGCACAATCCGCTGCGCCGTTTTGGGACCGACCCCTTTGGCGGCTTTTACACTGGCCCAGTCGCCCAAGGCGATTGCCCGGCTCACCCCGTCTGGCCCCAATGTGCCCAGGATCGCCAATGACACCTTGGCCCCCACCCCCTGGACCGAAGTCAACAGCCGGTGCCATTCCTTTTCCACCAGCGACGGGAAACCATAAAGCTGCATCAGATCCTCGCGCACCACCATATCAGTGTAAAGCGCCACGGCCTCGCCCACCGGCGGCAGGCTGGCCAGAGTCCGATCCGAGCAAAAGACGATGTATCCAACACCGCGCACGTCGATCAGAACGTGGTCCAGCGCCTTGTAGTCCAGCCGCCCTGTCAGCTTGCCAATCATGCGCGCACCTCTTTCAATTGTCGTTGCTGGGTGCCGCCATAGTAGGCATGGCAAATCGCAATCGCCAGCGCATCCGCAGCATCCGCCCCTTTGGGCGCACAGCCCGGCAATTGCAGTTTTACCATATGCAAAACCTGCTCCTTTTCCGCATGGCCCACGCCCACAACCGTCTTTTTGACCCGGTTTGGTGCATATTCCCCAACGGGCAAACCCGCCTTGGCCAGCGTCAACAAAGCCACGCCCCGCGCCTGCCCCAGCTTGAGCGTACCCGCGCCATCTTTGTTCACAAAGGTCTGTTCAATTGCAGCCTGATCCGGTTGGAACGCATCGATAACTTCGCTCACCTGGTTATGCAGGGACAGCAGGCGTTCCCCAAGGTCATCGCCGTCCGAATGGCACAACCCGTTGGCCACATGGCTCAAACGTGTCCCTTGTGCGGTGATCACACCCCACCCCAGGGTGCGCAACCCCGGATCAATGCCCAATATCCGCATCTCTGCCCGGCCTTATATGTTTGTTTTTGTTGTCCTACGATAAGCACAAAAAGAGAACATGTCCAATTGCTTTTGCCGCACCAGCCTCCAGAGACATGCACAGTGATCATAGGAGACATGACATTTCTACCGCTTGTTCAAACCCATAATCGTCCTTATCTCCGGCCGATCTGAATTTGTAACGTTTTTATGACGTCGCGATGACACTCACGGCGCGACGGACAAGAAAGGACACGGCAATGGCAGCCTTGAATTATGCCTCCTCGACCCGTGGCCCTGCGGGACCACTCACTGTTCTGGCAACCGCCGCCCGCGGTATTGCGCATTGGATTCTTGCAGTGCGCAAAGACGCGTTGTCGCGCCAGCAGTTGTTGGCAATGAACGAACGCGAGCTGGACGATATCGGTCTGACCCGATGCGACATCGACCGCATCGGTCGTCACCGCAGCCCGTTTTAAGCCCGCAGATCGATCCCCAAATCGATGCAACCGATATGCAAAACGCCGCCCCCGGCTTCTCCGGGAGGCGGCGTTTTTGTAATGTGGTGCAGCACTTTGCGATGCACGAAATGAAAGACTTTTGACAAATTCCTTCAAGTAAACTTATTGCAGCACGGTACCCATCTTATTGGCGACCAGAGTGCTGAGCGGATCGGCCTGCATCACAAAGGCCCCAACCTGTTCAACCCCGGTTCCATCTTGTAACCGCGCAACACGCTCGTCATAGCTGGACGTCCCCAAAGACACCATCAGGAAGCCTTTGAACACGACAAAGCCCAGCAGAAACACGGCCATTGGCACCCAGGCAACCCGACGCTTGGCCTTGCGCGGGGTAATCACGATCAACCCATCAGAGCGCAGCTTGGCATCATAGCCAGCGCTCATGCCTTTATACTTACGCTCCAGACGGGACAGTCGGGACCGGAACTCACCAATGTGTTCACCCATATTTGCCTCCTAACCTGTCGCACAAAGGACGTGACGTGCGAAATCTCTAACGGTTAAGCGACTATACCAAAGTTTGTTAAAATTCGGAGCGAATTAGGTTCAAACGGCCTTACTTCTGCAAAAGCAGCGTCGTCCATTCACCAATCACATCGCGCTTCACAAGATTAATTCTATTCTGAGAATAAACCTCGATCACCTCATCGGCCTGTTCGTTAAGAATCCCGGAGAGAATCGCATAACCACCTTGGCGCAGATGCGCCGAAACATCCGGAGACAGCGCCACCAGCGGCCCTTTGAGGATATTTGCAAAGATTAGGTCAAAGGGCGCTTTGGCGGCCAGATCCGGATGGTCAAACCCTGCGGCCTCCACACATTGGACCGCACCATCCATATCATTGGCTTTGAGGTTGGCAATCGCCACTTCCACCGCAACTTCGTCAATGTCGGATGCGATAAATTCACCGTCCCAGACCCGCGCGGCAGCCATGGCCAGAACAGCCGTGCCACAACCGATGTCGGCCACTTTCTTGCCCGCGAACCCCTCGCTGACCAGATGATCCAGCGCCAGAAGGCAACCCAAGGTGGTCCCGTGATGGCCGGTGCCAAAGGCCATCGCCGCTTCGATCAACAGGGGCACACTGCCCGCGGGCACCCGGTCCGCGTCATGGCTGCCATAAACAAAGAACCGCCCCGCCTCGACCGGCTGCAGCTCGCGTTTGACATGCGCGACCCAATCGGTTTCCGGCAGTTCAGATACGGCAAAGGGTTTTGCGCCGTGAATGGTCGCCAACAGAGCCAGACCCGCTTGATCCGGGGCCTCGATAAAGTAACCGCCCACTTCCCACAGGCCCGACCCATCTTCGACCTCAAACACGCCCACGCCCGTGGGTTCCGGGGTCAATGTTTCCATCGCATCCCCCAGCGCCTCGGCCTGGGCTTTTCCGGTCAATGTGGTCAGGGCAGTAAAAGTAGGCATGGCGGATCTCCTGAAACTCTGCCCCCGCGCCTAGGACGCAGCGGGGCAGAGGTCAAGCGGATTTGCCTTATTCCGCAGGGGCCGTGCGCTGCCACATGGCAAAAACGGTCTCATTGCCCGGTTCCGGGTGACGCGGGATCAACAAAGCCAGCGACAAAGAGACCAGCGCCATCCCCGCAGCCAAGGCAAAGACCCAGCCGGGCGCAAAGACCCACAGGATCCCCAAAGGCACCGGCAGCGCCACAGCCGCAATGTGGTTGATGGTAAAGGCCACCGCGGCAGTAGGCGCAATATCGGCCGGATCCGCGATCTTCTGGAAATAAGTCTTCAACGCCAGCGCCATGGCAAAGAAGATGTGATCCACAACATAAAGGAACGCTGCAACCAATACGCCCCAGCCAAACCAATAGACCCCACCATAAGCCGCAAAGACGATGGCAAGGCCCGCGTATTCAACAATTAACGTCCGCCGTTCGCCAAATTTGGACACCAGTTTCCCCAGCATCGGCGCAGCCACGATATTGATAATCAGGTTGATCAGATAGAGGCGCGTGATTTCATGCACTTCGAACCCGAATTTCTCCACCATCATGAAGCCTGCAAAAACCACAAAGATCTGCCGCCGCGCGCCTGCCATGAACTGCAGCGCATAATAAAGCCAATAGCGTTTGCGCAGGATCAGCTTCTTGGTCTGCGGTGTGGGGGCTTCAAACTGCGGAAAAGCAAAAAGACAGAACAGCGTCAGCAGCACGGTTGCCCCGCCTGCTGCCATGTAAACAATGTCATAACTCAGGTCCATCGGCTTCCACAGCCGTTCAATTGCCAGATAGACCACCAGTGTGGCAACCGATCCTGCCGACAATAACCACCCCAACACCTGCGGTGCGCGCTCCTTGCTGAGCCACTGCAACTGCAGCGATTGGTTCACCGTCTCATAGTAATGAAAGCCAATCGACGACAGGAGCGTGATCATCAAAATGCCGCCCATCGAGGGGAACCAGGCTGTCACCGCCGTCGCGGCCCCCAACAGCAGCAATGAGAGCACCGCCAGGATCTGTTCGCGCATGAAGAGGATGATAAAAATCACCCCGATCGCCAAAAAGCCCGGGATCTCCCGCACGGTATGCAACAGACCGATATCGCGCCCATCAAACTGCGCCACTTCGATGACAAAGTTGTTCAAGAGCGCAAGCCAGGCGTTAAAGGCCAAGGGCATGGCCAAAGCCATCAAAAACAGCAGCACAACCGGCTGACGCCACCGCGGCAGCTGATCTACATCAGAGAGGGAGACTTGTTTAAACATGGCTCCCCCATACGCCCTTTTTCAGATACTGGCGAGAGGGGGACGCCTGCACAGCCCTCTCTGCAAAAACGCGCAGCGGGTGCCAATGCCCCATAAACCAAGATCTTACAGCGACTTGGCCAATAGGCACTTAACACCACAAACATTGTACCGATACGCGCGCGGCGTAGTTTCATGATGCCAAGTGAGGAAATCTCTTAACAATGACAGCTACGATTTCTTTTGCTTCTGCTAGAGAGATCTCGGAGCCGAACCTGAGTAATTCTCCAGAAAAATCCAGCGTTCCGGTTTTTGAGCACTCAAACTCTATCCTCCCATCAGCAAATGGTGGCCACCATTTGGGCCCGCGAGACCAATATCCATGCTGCAAATCACCTGTGCGCACCCTGGTTGAATGGCAACAATCCCTTGAAAATCGGCGTCCGGATGAAAACAGACCGGCTTGTCGACGGAGATGAATGTCTTGGTTGGCAAACTCTGCAATCTCATACCCCCAAAAAAACCAGCTACAATTCCATACAAATGCAATCAGAGAAGAGCTCCAAAGCGCAGAGATCACCACAACCTCTCCCCACCCTTTTCCCAACAGCGCGCTTTCAACTAAGGAGACCGCAAACCAACTTGTGGCAACAAGACTACAAAACGTCGTCACCAATCCCATCCAGTGGCGTCGCGCCGGCGCAATCACTTCAATTTTCTCCTCGAACTCCACCATTTTTACCCGACCGATCTGACGCGTTACGACGGTGTCACTCATGACAGTTCCAATGCTTCGCTGCTAAAATCACCAGTCACTTCATGTCATTCCACCCGAGCCTACAAGTTAAGAAACCGTAAACGACAGAGCATCTGTTGCAGAAAAGGATTTACAGCATACCCACAGGCTGTCTCCCTGAAATAAAACGGAAAACAACTATGCGTTGACAACCTGTCAGGAATTACACGAGGGTACACGCAATCATTGGGAGCAAAGTCATGAAGCTATTGATAAACCTAACCGCAGCCGGTTGCACTCTACTTGCAGCAGCAAGTCACGCTGAAGGCACAAAACCCCAAGCAACACCGCCCTCAACGTCTGCGGAAACACATTCCCTAGATCGACAACTTGCGATCGCCGCCGCAAACCGAGACGCGGTGACTCTTGCCAATTTGTTTGGAGAAAATGGGAAAACAGACACGGATTATATGGTAACAGCCCACATTCAGGGCTTTAAACCCTATGAAGACAAAGTCGCGCGCGCCATCGAAACCGGAAAGGTTTCTGTGGAAGAAGGCGTCGCTGCAATTTTTGCAGCCCGCGTATCGACCAAGGCCTGTTTGTTAGAACACCTTCAAGCAGAATGCGAAATTGTCGGAAAACAACCTCAGGCTGAACTCAACGAACTGGCAAATCGTTTAGACTAACGAGCGGTGCGCCGTAAATAGAGATGCCTGAGCTGTTGCCCCTGGGCAGGCATCAAAAGAAATTCTGCGGGTCGATGTCCACGTTCAGGCGCAGATCTCCCTTTAATCGGACCGGTGCCAGCCAGCGGGAAATGGCATCTTGCAGCGCCACGCCCTTGTCCGCCTTGATCAAGAGCCGCACACGGTGTCGGCCTCTGACGCGGGCGATGGGGGCTGGGGCCGGACCAAAGAGCTGCGCGCCGGCTTGCATTAACGGACCATTGTTTCGGGCCAGATGATTTCCCAGATCAAAGACCTGCGCCAAGTCGGTGCCGGACAAAACAATGCCCGCCATTCGCCCATAAGGCGGCACGCCTGCGATGCGGCGTTGTTCGGCCTCGGCGCGCCAGAATTCTTCTTCGTCGCCTGACAGGATCGCGCGGATCACTGGGTGTTCGGGCTGAAAACTTTGCATCAGGGCAACGCCCGGACGTTCTGCCCGACCCGCACGCCCCGCCACCTGGCGCATCAGTTGAAAGGTACGCTCGCCTGCGCGCAGGTCGGACCCTTGCAATCCCAGATCCGCGTCAATGACACCCACCAGAGTCAGGAGCGGAAAGTTATGCCCTTTGGCCACCAGCTGCGTGCCCAGAATGATATCCGCCTCCCCGGCCGCGATCTCCTCGATCCGGGCCTTCAGCGCGCGGGCCGACCCAAAGAGGTCCGAAGACAGCACCGCAATCCGTGCGTCGGGAAACAGGCCGGCGGCCTCTTCGCTCAGCCGTTCGATGCCGGGGCCCACAGGGGCCATCTTGCCCTCGACCCCACAAGATGGGCATTCGGTGGGGACAGGCTTGGTTGCGCCGCATTGGTGGCACATCAACCGCTTCATAAAACGGTGTTCAACCATGCGGGCATCGCAATTGTCACAGGCCACCTGGGTCCCGCAAGCGCGGCAGATGGTGACCGGTGCAAAGCCACGGCGGTTGAGGAACAACAGCGATTGCTCCCCCCGTTCCAGCCGTTCTGCCATCGCCTCTTTCAACGTTGGCGAGATCCATGTGGAGGGCTGCAGCGCCTTGCTGCGCATATCAACCGCGCGCATTTCCGGCAGAACCGACGCGCCAAAGCGCGATTTAAGATCCAGCCGTTTGTACTTCCCAGCTTCCGCATTAGCCCAGGTCTCCAACGAGGGCGTGGCCGAGGCCAGAACCACCTGCGCCGAACACATGGCGGCCCGCAACACCGCCATGTCACGGGCGTTATACATGACGCCTTCGTCTTGCTTATAGGATGTGTCGTGCTCCTCATCGACAATAATCAGGCCCAGATCCCGATAGGGCAGAAACAATGCGGAGCGCGCACCAATCACCAGCTGCGCCGCCCCCTGCCCGACCATCCGCCAGACCCGGCGACGTTCCGTCATCGTGGCCCCGGAATGCCATTCCGCAGGGGTTGCGCCAAACCGTGCCTCCACCCGCTTCAAAAACTCGGCCGTCAGGGCAATCTCCGGCAGCAGCACCAAGGCCTGCCGCCCCTTGCGTAGGCAAGCGGCCACGGCTTCCAGATACACTTCGGTCTTGCCCGACCCGGTGACCCCTTTCAAAAGCGTCGTGCCATAGGCGCCGCTGTCGACCGCTTTGGCCAAAGCACCCGCTGCGGCCTCCTGATCTGCTGTAAGCGTTTTGCCAGGCAGCTCCGGGTCCAGATGCGGATAGGCGGTGTCGCGCGGGGTCTCCACCTCGATCAGGGCCTGTTGTTTGACCAGACCTTTGACAACCGACGGGGTGACGCCTGCCATCTCTGCCAGCTCTTTGGGTGTGAATGCCATCCCGCCGAACTCTTCCATCACCGCCAGAACCCGCTGGCGGGCATCGGTCATGCGATCGGGCGCGGCGCTGCCAAGCCGCAGGATCTTGCGCATCGAGGGGGGATCCGACAGGCCCGGCGCACGGGTGGCTAGCCGCAGCATTGCTGACAGGGGCGTCAACGTGTAATCCGCCGCTTTGCTCAGAAAGGCACGCATTTCATCGCGCATCGGGGCCACATCCAGCACCCGGATCACGCTGCGCAGTTTTGCCAGGTCGAAATCACCGCTGCCCGGCCCCCAGATCACCCCCAGAACTTTGCGCGGGCCCAATGGCACCTCAACAAAGGCACCGCGAAAACAACCATCCGCAGGCGCTTTGTAGTCCAATAGCCGGTCCAACGGTTGGCTGGTCAGAACCGCCACGCGGGCGCCTTCTGGGAAAAACTCAGGCGTATCTGCGGTGTTTGGGGCCAAGACGGGTCCTTTTCTAACAGTTTCACGGCGGCCGCATGAGATCATCCCCTCAACTATCCCTCATTCATGTTTCCGCTAACGGAAAAACACGCTGGGACAGCCAAACGGGGTTTTCGCAGGGCTCTCTATCAGGTAAAGGCAAGTTGAACCGAGGCCAAGCCACGAGAAGGACCTGAAGGTATGAAATTCTTTGTAGACACCGCCGAAATCGACGCGATTGCCGAGTTGAACGACCTGGGCATGGTTGATGGTGTAACCACCAACCCATCGCTTATCAAGAAGTCGGGCCGCGACATTATCGAAGTGACCAAAGAGATCTGTGATCTGGTTACAGGCCCTGTCTCTGCTGAGGTCACGGCTGTGGACGCCGAGACCATGATCGCCGAAGGCCGCAAGCTGCTGGAGATCGCAGAAAACATCACCGTCAAAGTGCCGCTGACCTGGGATGGCCTGAAGGCCTGTAAGACCCTGTCGGACGATGGCCATAAGGTCAACGTGACCCTGTGTTTCTCGGCCAACCAGGCGCTGTTGGCGGCCAAAGCGGGTGCAACTTTCATCTCGCCCTTCATCGGTCGTCTGGATGACATCAACCTGGATGGTATGGAGCTGATCGAAGACATCCGCACCGTTTATGACAACTATGGCTTTGAGACCGAGATCCTGGCGGCTTCGATCCGGTCGGTGAACCACATTCTGGACAGCGCCCGCATTGGTGCCGATGTGATCACCGCCCCGCCCGCCGTGATCAAAGCAATGGTCAACCACCCGCTGACCGACAAAGGTCTGGCTGCGTTCCTGGCGGACATTAAGGCCGCCGACATCAAGATCCTCTGATCCGCAGCAAACAACCGAGATTTGAACGGCGCGCAACTATCGGCTTGCGCGCCGTTTTGATTTGGACATCCGGCCGCAACCATGCCCTCCCGCGCAGCGCTGGTGTCAGCCATCCCTTCGGTCTGCCTGCCCGCGACCCTTGGGCCTGGCAGCCCGCGCCAAGGCGCAGGCTGCGGTTGCGCCCAGAACCAAAGGGGACAGACAATACAAACCCTCGCCCTTGTTTGCTCGGCTGTGTTATAGGTCTGCTTAAGTCAGAAATAGAGGCAGACGAATGAGCAGTTCAGCCCAATTGGAAGAGCGCCTGCGCGCCGTCATACTGGAGCAGCCGGATGTGGTGCTGGATGACCCCGGTGTCATGGAGGCTCTGGTGGCCGCAAATGATCGCGCTTTGGGGGCAAATGTTGTGGATATGCGTGGCATCGCCATGTCGCGCCTGGAAGCACGCCTTGACCGGTTGGAGGACACCCATCGGTCGGTGATTGCGGCGGCCTATGAAAATCTTGCGGGCACCAATCAGATCCATCGCGCGGTTCTGGCGCTGTTGGATCCGCAGAGCTTTCAGGCGTTCTTGACGGCATTGGAGACAACGGTCGCCGAAGCGCTTGGGCTGGATGCGCTGACCCTTATTTTGGAAAGCCATCAGGCCGATCAGGCTCAGGATGTGGCACAAGCCAGCCGCGTGTTGCGAGTGATGCCAAAGGGGGCAACGCAGCGCTACCTGGGCCACCGGCGCGACACCCCGCCTGCACCTGTCACCCTGCGGCAGCTGCATGAAGGGGATCCGGAGGTCTTTGGGAACGAGGCCGCCTGGCTGAGGTCCGAGGCAGTCATGGCTTTGGATCTGGGCCCTGGCCGCCTGCCGGCTCTGTTGGTGTTTGGCTCAGAAGATCCGCATCAATTCACGCCGCAGCATGGCACCGATCTGCTTTCGTTCTTTGCGGGGGTGTTTGAACGCGCCTTGCGCAAATGGTTGGCATGAGCGGGGCTGCCCCACCGCTGATTTCGGGCGCATGCCGGGACGCCTTGGAGACCTGGCTGTCCCATATCCGTGCGCTGCAGGGTGCGTCCGACAATACGGTCACCGCCTATGGCGGCGATGTGCGCGACTTTCTAGCCTTTATGACCTTGCATCTTGGCGGGCCGCAGGGACTTGGTGCGCTGGCGCAAATCTCCACGGGTGACATGCGGGCCTGGATGGCTGCAACCCGCGCGGATGGCGTGGGCCCTCGGTCGCTGGCGCGCAAACTGTCGTCAGTTAAAACCTTTTACCGCTGGCTTGCAGAGCGTGAAGGGTTTGAACCCACCGCGGTTTTGTCCGCACGCGCGCCGAAATTCACCCAGAAACTGCCGCGCCCCCTGTCTGAGGATGCCGCCAAGGCGGTTTTGGATACCGTGGCACTGCAATCCCAGACCCCCTGGGTAGCCGCACGGGATGTGGCTGTTGTGACATTGCTTTACGGATTGGGTCTGCGCATCTCCGAAGCCCTGTCGCTCAAAGGGCGCGACGCGCCATTGCCGGACGTGCTGCGGATCCTTGGCAAAGGCCAGAAAGAGCGCATGGTGCCCGTCCTGCCCGTCGCTCGGGACGCGGTCGCGCATTACCTGAAACTCTGCCCCTTTCCACTGGAGGCCGATGGGCCAATGTTTCGCGGCGTGCGAGGCGGCGCGCTGTCTCCCAACCTGATCCAAAAGACGGTCGCCCAGACGCGCGCGCAGCTGGGATTGCCTGCAACCGCCACCCCACATGCGCTGCGCCACAGCTTTGCCACTCATCTGTTGGAAGCGGGCGGTGACTTGCGGTCAATCCAAGAGTTATTGGGCCATGCGTCCCTGTCGACCACCCAGAACTACACGGCCGTGGACACGGCCCATCTGATGGACGTCTACCGGCGCGCGCACCCAAAAGCGTGACCTCATCCCAAGACCCTTAAAATGCAAGGTAAATTGGCAAACCAATATACCGAGATCATTAACCTTGTCCGGGCAGATTGGCGGCATCGACTTTCCAGAAAGGAATCGCAAATGCTGCCCTCAAACGTCCCTGTTGCAGTTCTGATCCAAATGACCAGCGGTGCACCGACATCGCCCACGCCGCCGCTGCCAGGCCCGCTGCGCGCGCCACGTGGACGCCGGATCGAACTGCCCACCACAGAGGTTCCGTTTATCTCTTTTGACGCACGCGATGCCTTTGGCGACATTGACCCCTTTCCGCCGAAACAGGCCGCGCGCCTGCATTAAGCCGGAAACTCCCCACGCATGAGCAGGAAGCAGCCGCCGAGCGTTGACTTGGCGGCGCTTTGGCACGTTTTGAGCGTCCATTCCCCCTTGAAGCCCCGCGCGAAATTCGTCATCACAGTTTGATGACACCACAGTTTCGCGCCCTCTCCGTCCATCTTCTGACCGCAACCGGAGCCGTCTTTGCCATGCTAGCCATGCTGGCAGCAGTTGACGCCCAATGGGACATGATGTTCCTGTGGCTTGTCGTGGCCTTTGCCGTGGACGGTGTGGATGGGCCACTGGCGCGCCATTACAATGTGCGCCGCTTTGCCCCAGAATTTGATGGCGTTCTGCTTGATCTGATCATCGACTATCTGACCTATGTGTTTATCCCCGCCTTTGCGCTGTTTAAGTCGGGGCTGATGGCCGGGTGGACCGGTTGGGCTGCGATCATCGTGATCACCTTTGCCTCAGCGATGTATTTTGCCGACACCCGGATGAAGACCAAAGATAACTCCTTTTCGGGCTTTCCGGGCTGCTGGAATATGCTGGTTCTGGTGATCTTTGCGCTGGAGCCGAGCCATTGGACAAGCCTGGTGCTTGTCACCGCGCTGGCGGTTGCCATGTTCCTGCCGCTCAAATTCATTCACCCGGTGCGCACCGAACGCTGGCGTAAGCTGTCACTGCCGATGGCCTTGGCCTGGACCTTCTTTGCCGGATGGGCGGCCTGGGTCAATTTCCACCCTGAAAGCTGGGCTCACTGGGGGTTGGTGATCACCTCGGTCTATCTTCTGTTGGTTGGGGTCGCCCAGCAGATCCTACCCCAACGCCGTTAAATCAACAGGCCCGCTGCGCCCTCGTGGCGCAACAGGGCCACCTTGGTCTCGACGCCCCCCGCGCCGGAAAACCCGCCCAAACCATTGGCAGCCAAAACCCGATGGCATGGGATCAGCACCGGCAACGGGTTGGCCCCACAGGCGTTGCCCACCGGCTGCGCTGCAGATCCCAGATCGCGCGCAAGATCGCCATATTGGCGCGTCTCCCCAAAGGGGATTTTCATCATCAGGCGGCAGACCTCTTTCTGGAACACACTCCCCTCGACCCGCAGCGGCAGATCAAAGACCTGCAAACAACCTGCAAAATACGCTTCCAGCTGAGATTGCGCCTCATCCAGGACATCTGACCCTTCTGATTCCGTGCCACTCCATGCCAGATGCGTGATTTCCCCATCGATCTCGCTGACAAACAACCGCCCGACGGGGGTCAAAAGTGAAGAAGTCTGCATAGATTCCTCTAAAATTTTATGTTGTTTTTAAACGACTTATTGCCGAAATAGGCAAGCCAAGGCGCGCAACCACAATATATTGTAGCTCGCCTTTTGGGTAGGGAAAACAGGGTTAACAAACTATCCGAATTTGTTAACCACCACCCGGAAGCGCAGGCCACTTTTCCTAAAATTCGCGTAAAACGTATTTAAGAGTTGTTAGGAAAGGTAAAGAACATGAACCCGATCAGCGCCGCCACAAATGTTCAAAGCGTCAGTGTTTACCGCAAGCTGAACGGTCACCTGAACGGCCGCTCTGTCACACAGGTCAACAAGGCGGAAAACACGCCCAACGCAGACAATCGCAAGATGGGTCTGAAAAACGCCGAGATCCGCGTGGCCCGTCAGGAAAAAACGCAAGAGCTGTACGAAGCCCGCACCGCACATCACATGCCCTTCAACATGGCCATGGAACACGCCGTCCAAAACCGCATTAACAATCCACAGCAGCGCAACACCACTCAGAAAACCATCGACGCTGTTCGCGACCTGCGCGGCGGTGTGCACGCAGGCCCGCTTCCCACAAGCGCCGTTGCGGCACAGAACCGCTACCACAGCATGCGCATTAACGGTTACGTCTGATCCAAACACAAGGGCCCGGCTGAGCGCCCGTTACTGAAGCTCAGACCAGAACGTTTCCAGATGCCGGGTCATGATTTGGTCGAACTGACCACTTTGCCGCAACGCTTTCAGCCCCGCATTCAGCCGATACAGATGAGACGTCCCACGCCAGTGGCTTTTTGAAATCACCGCATGCAGGCCGATTTCACCAACCGGACGTTCCAGCGGCACGACTTGGCTGCGCAGCCCTTCTTGCACAATGGTTTCCGCGCCCAAGAACAGGTTCATCGCTACCGCATCCACGCGCCCTTGGCCCAGCATGCTGAAACACTCACGCGGGTGACGGGGGGCCAGGACTTTGATGTCGGCCTCGGCCATCCAGGGTTGATCCGCTGTATCCAGATCATGATTGAAATACCCATTGGGACGGCAGATCGTCTTGCCGCTCAGGTCAGACATCTGCTCAAACGCAATCGGGCGCTGCGCATCCACAAACAGCATCACCGGTAGGCTAACCACCGGGTCAGAGAAATGAAAGCTGACACAGCGCTCATGACCGGGGTTGGCGGCGCAATCCGGTTTGACCCAGGGAAAGCCGATATCAAAGGCCTTTTCATCCAGCTGCGGGAACAAATGCTCGGTCCAATCATCATCCCAGGCCAGAGCAAAGGTGACTTTTGACGGGCTTGCCTCCAGCGCGGCGGTGATCAGCTCGGTCACCATCCCCTGCCCCGGCAGATCCTGGCCGGAAAATGGTCCAAAGTTGCCCCCGGTCAACAGAGTCATATCCGCCTGAGCCAACGGCGTTGTCGCGACGGGTTTGACGGCTGCTGGTTCTGGCTGTTCCGGTGCAGCCGCGGCCTGCGTTTCTGCTTCGGGCGGGCATGGGATAAACAGGGTCCGACCTGGAATGACGGTCGAGGCCGCCAACAGGCGCTTATTCTGTTCGAAGATCAGCTCCCAGTGTTCGCGGTCGCCGTAATGCTCTTCGGCGATGGAAAACAGGTTGTCTCCGGGTTTGGACACGTAGTCCACATTGCAAATCGCCAGCGCCGCCGAGGGGCTGAGCCCCAGGGCAAACGCGGCACTCATGACGGGTCGGTTCACGAAATTCCGCATTTCACGCCCCATTAGAACCCGGCCCAGATCCGAGCCATGTGACCCTCGATGATGGACTGATAGGCACCGGTCTCGTGGATCTTGCGCAGACCATCATTGACCATGCCCAGGATTTTGGTCGCCTCAGGGTGGGATTTATGCACGATGACATGCAGCGCTTGGATCGAAATCGGCTCGGGCACAACCGCAAACTCATCCGTCAGTCCAAGTTCGGCAATATGGGCGCGACCTGTGAATTCATTCATCACGGCCGCATCGGCTTCGCCGGCCAAAACCATCTCGTAGCACTCTGTCGGCGTAAGCGGTTGAACCAGCTTCACTTTGCCATCACGCAACCAGTGGCGGCCATCCTGTTCAAACAGATAGGCTTCGTAGCCTTGGGGGCGGCAGAAGGTTTTACCAAACAGATCTTCGTCTTTGGAGAAGGTCAGCGGGCGGTCTTTATCGGTAAACATAAGCACCAGCACCTCGAACATCGGATCCGAGAAGTGGAAATTCACACAGCGATCCGCCTCGGGGTTGCTGGCACAGTCGGGTTTGTACCAGGGAAAGCCAGCATCCAAAAGCGCGTTGGACAACAGCGGCTCCTCATGCGCGGTCCACAGGTCCACCCAATGGATCGCGTACCCATCTGCCGGGTTTACCGCCTTCATCGCCGCATCCACGATTTCGGTCATGATGCCGCCGGCGTGCAGCTGTTTGCCAGTGAAAGGCTCAAAATCATCTGCTGTCAGCAGGTTGATCTTGTGGCGCACCTCTGCGTTGCCCTTGGCGATCTCCACTGGACGCGCAACAACAGGTTCTGCTGCGGCAATCTCTTTGCCGCCTTCCAAACCTTCGGGCAGGCCCGCGATACAAGGGATATCCAGCTTCATGCCAACGCGGATTGCATTTGGACTGGACCCAATTTGCGTGATGTTCTGGGTATGGATCAGGCTCCATTTGCCCACATCCTTATATAGGCGATCCGCAATCAACGAGAGGCTATCGCCGGATTGAACGGTGTAAACACCCCCGCAGGTCTGGGCAGCGGCAGAGTGAGCAGCCAGGGCGCTGAGCCCAAGGGTGGCAGCAGTCAGTAGTGTCTTCATAGGTCCCTCAGAAAACATGGCAGCGTATCGCCAAAAGAGGCGACACAAAGGGTAAAATTATGGGGAAACTGCGAGCACAGATCACCCGCAGCCAAGTTGTTATTGTGCGATAAACAGGCTCAGGATGGTGTGCGTATCCACCTGACCATCCGGCAGGATAAAGCCTTGCGGTACTGTAATCCGCCCGTCGCTGTTGGCTGCAATAAGCATTTCGGCAATCTCAGCTTCGGATTTCCCGGCGGTGGTTGCATCGCTGACCAGACGGTAGATGTCGCTCACGGCAGCGCGGGTTTCTGTCTCAGCTGAAGTTGCAGGCGCGCGAAGCGCATCCAATGTGCCAGTGGTCAGCCGCGCCACAAGATCCGCGCTGGGGGCATTGGGCCCAGATGATGGCAGCACCAAAACTTCCTTGCGCGTTTGCACCGGCGTTTCAACGGGATCGACCGGAGCCTCAGCGGCGGTCGACTTTGCTTCTTTGGCAAAAGCTGCAACCTGCGCCGGATCGGCCTGAAACAGGCTTGCGGCTTTGAATTTCAACTCTTTGACTTCCGGTGCCGGGGGCACTGCCTGTGGCTTTGGCGCTGCGCCTAGTTTTGCAATGGCTTGAGCAATCGCATGGGCCATTGCGTCGTCGCCAGCTTCTGCCTCCTGCTGCGCTGGCTCAACAGCCGCCTGGACTGGGACAACCACCGCCGCCTTGTCCGGCTCCACTTCTGGCGTCACAATCCGGGCCGCTACGGTTTTTGGGGCTGCAACCACAGGCTGGGATTCAACCACAACTGGCGCAGGCGCCGATACCGGCTCAACCTTGGTGATCTCAACAGGCTGCTCAACCGGGGCAGGCACAGGTTCGGACAGTGTTGCAACGGGTCGCGGTGCAGGAGTTTCTGGCTGCGCTTGCGCAACGGCTTCAGAGCGCCCGCCTGAGAATTGCAAAACCCCAAGCCCCAGCGCCAAAACGCCCAGCGCGGCAGCGGCCAAGCCCAACGGCTTCAAGGACGACCGTCCAGAGCTGGTTGAAGGTTCAAACAAAACATCGCCTTGGGCGCTGGCCGATGACAGGCTATGTGGCGGTCTTTCGGGATGCGGCGCCGTCTTGGCCTTCTGCGGCGCTCCGCTTGTTGCCGCAGCCGGTGCAGGCTGGCCGTCTGGCGGTGTCTTCAGCGCAATTTTGATATTGCCGCCTGCAGAAACGCTTTTGACTTTTACAGTTCCGGGTTTTGTTGCGCCCTGCCCCAATTGGCTTGTGTCGTGCGCACCACCGCTCTTTAATTCCTTTTGCATTAAAACCGCATCCCCCGCAAAACAGGTCCTCATTTATGAGGTACCGCCGAAAATCTACATTTCGTTAAGGGTTTGTTAACCACTGCTAGTGAATCGGTCAACATTTAGTGCAAACGATCTGGCCGAACACAGCTTTTGGCGGATTTAGGAACACAGAAAAAAGGCGCCCCAATCTGCAGAGCGCCTTTGTCTTGTTATTCCACACGGAAGGAAATCACCCCAACGCGTCGTTGCAGCGTCCGCAAACGCCCACATTGGCAAACATCCCGACGTCCGGCAGGATTTTCCAGCAGCGCTGGCATTTCTCACCCTCTGCCTTGGCAAAGACAACGCCCACACCAGGCACGTCTTCCAAGGTGAAGGCCCCTTCGGGGATCGGATCCGTGGACAACTCCAGCTGCGAGGTGATGCAGATATCTGCAAACCGTTTGGGGTTGTTGATCTCTTCCAGGATTTCCGGTGTCACAAAGACCTTTGGATGGGCTTCCAGCGAGGACCCAATGGTTTTCTCTTTACGCTCAAGCTCCAGACAACCGGTCACCACACGACGCACCGACGCCAGCGTCTGCCAACGCGCCCGCATCTCAGGGTGTTTCCACTCAGGCTGCGGCTCTGGGAAATCTTGCAGATGGATAGAACTGTCATCACCCGGGAACCGCTCCAGCCAGATCTCTTCCATGGTAAAGACCAGGATCGGAGCCAACCATGTGGTCAGACGGTGGAACAGGATATCCAGAACCGTCCGGCAGGACCGGCGCAGATCAGAATCCACCGGATCGCAATACAGAACGTCTTTGCGGATATCGAAATACATCGACGACAGGTTGATGGTGGCAAAGTTGAAGATCTTGTTGAACACGCCAGAGAAATCGAACTTGGCGTAGCCTTCGCGCACCTCGTCTTCCAGCTGGGCGACGCCGTCCAGCATCAACTTTTCCAGCTCGGTCATCTGCGCATAGGGCATGCGCTCTTCCTCGGTGAACCCATCCAGGTTGCCCAGGATAAAACGCATGGTGTTGCGCAGACGACGGTAGCTGTCGGCGGTGCCTTTCAGGATTTCCGGACCGATGCGCTGGTCGGCGGTGTAATCCACCTGCGCCACCCACAGACGCAGGATATCCGCGCCGTATTGCTTCACAACCTCTTCCGGCACGATGGTATTGCCCAGGGACTTGGACATTTTCATGCCCTTCTCATCCAAGGTAAACCCATGCGTCACAACATTGCGATAGGGCGCACGGCCCTTGGTGCCACAGGCCTGCAACAACGACGAGTGGAACCAGCCACGGTGCTGGTCGGTACCTTCCATATAGACATCCGCAATGCCGTCTTCGGTCCCGTCTTCTCGGTCGCGCAGCACAAAGGCATGGGTCGAACCGGAATCAAACCACACGTCCAGAACGTCAAACACCTGATCATAGGCTTCAGGGTCGGCAATACCGTCGAGAACCTTCGCCTTGAACCCGTCTTCATACCAGACATCCGCACCGTTTTCTTCAAAGGCGGCTTTGATGCGGGCGTTGACCTCATCATTGCGCAGCAGGAAGTCCGCATCCGTCGGCAGCGCGCCTTTCTTGGTGAAACAGGTCAGCGGCACACCCCAGGCGCGTTGGCGCGACAGGACCCAGTCAGGACGCGCTTCGATCATGGAGTAGAGGCGATTGCGGCCGGTCTGCGGTGTCCATTTGACCAGTTCGTCGATGGAGCGCAGCGCACGTTCGCGGATGGTGTCGCCCATCTCGCCCATGCCGTCATCCAGCTTGCGATCCACACCGGCAAACCACTGCGGCGTGTTGCGATAGATGATCGGCGCTTTGGAGCGCCAGGAGTGCGGGTAGCTGTGTTTGATCTTGCCACGAGCCAAGAGGCCGCCAACCTCGACCAGCTTGTCGATCACCGCCTTGTTTGCATCGCCCTCGCCGCCTTTGCGGTTGAGGATATACTTGCCGCCAAAGAACGGCAGATCCGCTCGGAAACCCCCATCATCCATAACGTTATAGGTGATGACCTGCTCCAGCATGCCCAGATCGCGGTAGAGCTCAAATTCTTCCATACCGTGGGAGGGCGCGCAGTGTACAAAACCGGTCCCTTCGGTATCAGTCACAAACGGGGCAGCGCGGAAATCGCGGATGTCGTCCCATTCGCCATTGGAGCCTTCGGCCCCCGCCAGCGGGTGGGCCAGCTCGAGTTTCTCAAGTTCTTCAACCGAAATATCAGAAATCCGCTTGTACTGATCCTCTGCCAAACGGGCGCGTTTGAATACATCCGCAGCCAGATTATCGGCCAACAGGTATTTTTCACCCACTTTCAGCCAGCATTCCTCGGGCGTGCCTGTCACCTCATAGAGGCCATAGGCAATGTCTTCGCCGAAAACGACCGCTTTGTTCGATGGCATGGTCCAAGGCGTTGTGGTCCAGATTACAACATAAGCGTCTTCTGTCAGATCATGCAGGCGCTCCATATGAGGAGTCATCTGAACCCCATCACCACCACGTGAGGTAGGTTCGATCACAAACTCACTCTGATCAACAGACACTTTGAACTTCACATAGATGGTGAAGCTTTCCTTGTCGTGATACTCCACCTCGGCTTCGGCCAGGGCGGTTTTCTCCATCGGAGACCACATCACCGGTTTGGAGCCCTGATACAGCGTGCCGTTCATCAGGAACTTCATGAACTCATCCGCGATCACAGCCTCGGCGTGATAGTTCATGGTCAGATAGGGATCTTCCCAATTGCCGGTGATGCCCAGACGTTTGAACTCTTCACGCTGGATCTTCACCCATTCATCGGCAAAGGCGCGGCACTCCTGACGGAACTCAACAACCGGGACGTTGTCTTTGTTCTTGCCCTTCTTGCGGTATTTCTCTTCGATCTTCCATTCGATCGGCAGACCATGACAGTCCCAGCCCGGAACATACCGCGCATCAAACCCCATCATCTGGTGGCTGCGCACGATCATATCCTTGATCGTCTTGTTCAGCGCGTGACCAATGTGCAGATGCCCGTTGGCATAGGGCGGTCCGTCATGCAGCGTAAAAGGTGTGCGACCTTCTTTTTCACGCAGGCGGTCGTAAACGCCGATTTTCTCCCAGCGTTCCAGCCATGCGGGCTCGCGCTTGGGCAGGCCTGCGCGCATGGGGAAATCGGTCTGCGGCAGTTTCAGCGTGTCTTTGTATTCAGGTGTTTCAGTGGTCTTGTCGGCGCACATCAGCGGGCGTCCTCTGGATATCTGATCTGAGATGATCTGGTCGGAAAGTGAAATATTCGGAGCAGCGCGAAGTCTCAAGCGCCTTTGCCCGGCGTCTCGCATGGTCCCAAATGGGGATCAGAGCGCCGGGTATATAATTCGAATAATGATGGCCGCACGGTGGGACATGAGCGGGGTTATAGGCGCTCTGTCACAGGGCGTAAAGTGGCGATCCACCCCTTGCGACAGACCAATTTGCACATAGGGTCGCAGGTGACAAGCACCGACATAAAACTCACGATCATGTAACTTGCTTGGACATCACGGGGCAGTTACATGTTCAGTAACCCACAAAGTGACACTTAAACGGTTACGACGGAGACCTATGATGAAATTCCTCAACTTCCTCTTTGGCAAACGCGCCACCACGCCTGCCGCCGCTCCTGCAAATGCTGCGCCCGCAAAACGCATTCTGCATATCGTGGCCTCACCGCGCGGTGCGGACTCGCAGTCCTCCAAACTGGCGCACGCTTATCTTGAAGCTGCCAAGGCCGAGAACCCAAATGTGGTGATCGATGTGCTGGACCTGTGGGAGGCTGACCTGCCGGAATTCGACGGCGACAAAGCAGCCGCCAAGATGACATTCTTTGGCGTGGGCGAAATGGACGGCCAGCGCCAGACCGCATGGGACCAGATCGTGGCCATCACAGATCGGTTCACCAGCGCAGATGAATATGTGTTGTCAGTGCCGATGTGGAATGGTGGCATCCCTTATCGTCTGAAGCAATACATTGACATCATCACTCAGCCGGGCCTGACCTTTGGCTTTGGTCCCGAGGAAGGTTACTTTGGCCTCCTGAAGGATAAGACCGCGCGCGTGTTCTATACCGCTGGCGTCTACGCGCCGGGCGCGGATGCAAAATACGGCGAAGACTATCACTCGGCCTATCTGACCTGGTGGCTGGAGCTGATCGGTGTCAAAGAAATCAAAGTTGTCCGCTTCCAGCCGTCGCTGATGACCGCAGACCAAGCCGGCGATCAAAGCGCCGCGGTGCAACGCTCTTCTGCTTTGGCACAAGCGGCAAAGTAAGCCGGGCTTTTTCCTGCGCGACCTGGTTCCGCGGGATCAAAGTAAACGAACAAATGCATCCCCGGCGCTCCACTTGCGTCGGGGATTTGTCGTCCCAATTTCCCAAGCACCATAGGCAACCGGCCCTGCAATCGTTAAATTCCCCGCAGACCAAGAGATTGAGCACCATGGCCCGCAGCAGAATTTACGACGAAGACCTCGCCACAGAACGCGCCATGACGTTGTTCTGGCGCAAAGGCTATGAGCCCACATCGATCACCGATCTGACCGAGGCGATGGGGATCAACAAAGGCAGCCTCTATCATTCTTTTGGCAGCAAGCAGAACCTCTTTCACACTGTCTTTCTGAAATACAACAACGACTATCGCCGCGAGACTTTGAACCGGATGGCCCAAAACCCGGACCCTTTGGCCGCCATTGATGATCTCTTTGCGGAAATGGTCGCACAAAGCCTCAATGACACGGAAAAGAAGGGCTGTTTTGTCATCAACACCGCTCTGGAGTTGGAGGCCCACAGCCCAGAGGTGCAAGCGATGGTCCGCGAGGGTCTGGCCGAGTTCGAAGATTTTTTTGCAGACAAGCTGACATTGGCCCGCGACCAGGGGCGTCTGCCCGTAGATTTTGATGTGCGCGGCACCGCCCAAGCCCTGCTTGCGTTAGAAACGGGGCTACGGGTGCTGGCACGGGGTGTTTTCGACGCTGCCGCGCTGAATACCTTACGCCATCAGGCGCGCCGATTGACCGCAGTTTAACCTCACGCAAAAACTTTCTTGACCGATCGTTATAATTTCTCGCGCCTCATTCTTGAACGATCGGTTTAATATTCCTATCTGCGGATCACCTGTCGGTAAAACCCGTTCAACCGGCCGGTATTTATGACTGCTCAAATAGGAAAACCCTGATGTCCACCTTTGAACTCCACACCATCGAATCCGCCCCCGAAGCCGCCAAGGGGATGATGGAAGCCTCTGAAAAAGCGTATGGTTTCTTGCCGAACCTCTATCGCAACATGTCCGAAGCCCCGGCCCTGCTGGAGGGGTATCTGACGCTTTCCAAGATCTTTGACACCACCAGCTTTACCGAGACCGAGCGTCAGATCGTTCTGATGACCAACAACCGCCTGAATGGCTGCACCTATTGCATGGCGGCGCACACCACCTTGGCGCAGATGGGTGGCGTGGCCGATGACGTTGTGGCCTCTTTGCGCGACGGCAGCGCGATTGCGGATACCCGCCTTGAAGCGCTGCGCCAATTTGCGATTATCGTCAATGAAACCCGCGGTTACCCAAGCGACGGTGACATCTCTGCCTTCCTGGAAGCTGGCTTTACCAAGCAAAACGCCTTGGAAGTTCTGGTTGGCACCGCTTTGAAAGTGCTGTCCAATTACACCAACCACATTACGCATACTCCGCTGGATGCCGCGTTTGTTCCGAACAAGTGGTCAAACGACTAACCCCACGTGACCTGAGGTTCGGCCCTTACTCTGGGGCCGAACCACCTAGACTTACCCACTGGAGGCTCAAAATGCTGTTGAATACCCCTGCCTGTGATCTGGGACGCCCTGCCCCGCTGTTTGAGCTGCCAGACCCGGACGGTCAGATCCATGCCTTGGCGGATTACCTGCAAAGCGGCCCAGTTTTACTGGCGTTTATCTGCAATCACTGCCCTTATGTTCAGGCCATCGCGGAGCGATTGGCGGCGGATGCGGACACATTAAAAACCGACGGCATCCATACATTGGCGGTTATGTCCAATGATTATGACTATGTCCCAGCAGATCGCCCTGAAGAGATGAAGCGGTTCGCCGCAGCCTATGGGTTCCGCTTTCCATATCTGGTGGACCGTGACCAAACCGTTGCGCAGGCCTATGGCGCAGTGTGCACGCCGGATTTCTTTGGCCTGGATGCACAGGGCACGCTGCAATATCGCGGTCGTCTGGATGATGCAGGGCGCGGTTCTACACAGGGGCGCAGGCCTGAGCTGTTGGAGGCCATGCGCGAAATCGCGGCAACGGGCAAAACAACGCAAGCCCAACACCCCAGCATCGGCTGTTCCATCAAATGGCGCGGCTGAGTTCTGGCAGACACGGCCTTTAAACGTTTCGCACGCGAAACAATTGACCGTAGGATCGAGACGCAACAGAGCGTAAAAAGTGGGACCAGAATTTGCAGTTACCGAGGGTCTTGTTGGATATTCGGGAACAGCCGGACAATAATACCCAACAGAAACGCGGTACTGATCCCAAAGCACAAAAGCCCGGTTATAGAGGCAAACGTACCGTAAATGCGGTGCCCCTGTTCCAATGTGATGTCGCCGTAGCCCAGCGTTGTATAGGTCACGAGGGAAAAGTAAAAAGACGTCTCAAACTCTTGTACCGCACCGGTCCACATAAAGGACAATGCCCAAAGCCAGATTTCAAAGGCATGGGCCAGAACCATCAGCATAACGCCGACCGCTAGAATAACGTTCTCCCGTAGCAGGTGATGAGCGTGTTCAAGCTTTTGGGTCAGAGAGACAATAATCTGGATACTGCCCGCCAGAATAACGACGTGCAGTAAGGCGCATGCAACCAAGAGCGTAGAGCCGTAGAAAATTTGCCCTAAAAAGATCATGGATAAAGGATTCCGCTTTCGTTGTTTTTAGAGTGGTTTATGGTGCTCGTAGACATCCCACAATTGGAGCTGTTAAATGTTTCCCTGCAAATTTATTTTCGCCACCGCGGTTGGTCTGACCTTGCCAGCAGCGGCAGTTCTTGCGCAGGATGCTGCCAGACCGGCAAAAGTCTTTCAAGTCGAACAAGCCAAAGGCGAGATTACCCGCACCTATCCGGCCATCGTTCTACCGTCGGAAGAGGTTGAACTGTCATTCCGTGTCAGCGGTCAGGTGCTGGAACTGCCGATCCGAGCCTCCACACAGGTGGCAAAAGGAGACGTGATCGCGCAGCTTGATCTGCGGAATTTCCAGAGCCAGGTGGCCCAGCTGGAAAGTCAGCGCGATCAAGCGGCAGCTCAGCTGGATGATCTCAAGGCTGGTCTGCGCCCCGAAGAAATCGCATCTTTGGAGGCGGCTGTTGCCTCGGCCCAAGCACAGTTCGACCAAGCACAGGAACAAGCCGACCGGACCCGCGAATTGGTGGCGCGCAACGTCAGCGCCCAGGCCACATTGGATCAGGATGAGGCCAATCTGCGGGTGGCTGAGGCAAACCTGGAAGCGCAAAAAGAAGCTTTGTCTCTGGGCCTTGCCGGCGCGCGCGACGAAGAGCTGGCAGCCGCGAGCGCGGCCCTCGCTGGAGTTGAAGCACAGCTGCAAAAGGCGCAAGACGATCTGGATGACGCCACCTTGGTTGCGCCCTTTGACGGGCTGATTGCACGTCGGGACATCGACAATTTCACCAATGTTCAGGCGGGTCAAACCATCGCGCTTTTGCAAAAGCTGGAACCTTTGCACATGACCTTTGACGTGCCGGGCCCGGATGTGACCGCTTATTCGCTGGCAGGTATCGAAAACATCACGATCCAAGCAGAGTTTGACTCGCTGCCAGGCCTGCTCCTTGAAGCCGAAGTGGTTGAGTTTGCGCTCCAGGCGGATGCCAGCACTCAGACCTATCGCGGTCGGGCCTCGGTTCCCCAGCCAGAAACCGTTCGAATGCTGCCTGGCATGGCAGGCCGGGTGAAGACATTCGCTCCGACTGCAGTGCCCGACATCCTCGAAATTCCGCTGACAGCCGTGGCCGCCGCTCCGGACGGGGCTCCTTTTGTCTGGCTGGTGGACGCGCAGAACGCCGTGTCCAAACAATCAGTGAGCCTGGGAAATGCTGCTGGCGACAAGGTCACCGTGACCGATGGCCTGAGCGTCGGGGATCGGGTGATTGCAGCCGGGGTCAGCCAGATCCAAGACGGGATGACAATCCGCCCCTTCACCCGTTTTGGAGGCTAACAGATGGATCTTGCCCGTTTTGCCATTACCAAACGGCTGATTTCAGCTGTTTGTACCTTTCTGATCCTTTATGCCGGCTATTTCGCCTATAACGCGCTGCCGCGGTTTGAAGATCCTGAATTTATCGTCCGCCAGGCCCAGATTATCACGCCCTATCCCGGTGCCTCTGCCGAAGAGGTTGCCGATGAGGTCACCGAAGTCATTGAAAACGCGCTGCAACAGCTGCAGGGCATTGATGAGGTGCGCTCTGTCTCCTCTCCCGGCGTGAGCACGGTGACCGTGGAATTCACGATCAAATCCACCCCGGACTACCCGGCGCTTTATGAACGCTTTGCCCAGATGCGGGCCAAAGTGGATGACGCACAGTCCCTGTTGCCGCCCAATGCGCTGCAGACCCAAGTCTATGATGATTTTGGCGATGTATATGCGATCTATCTGGCCGTGGTTGGTGACGGCTATACGATGACTGAACTCTATGAATACGCCAAGGATCTGCAGCGGGAGCTGGTGACTGTCGATGGCGTCTCCAAAGTGGTTCTGAACGGGGTGCAGGATGAGGTGATCCATGTGGATTACTCCCCTGCTCGTCTGATTGGTCTGGGCCTGTCCACCAGCCAGATTGCGCAGGTTCTGGAGGGGCAAAACCTGGTGACACCCGGCGGCTCTATCCAGGCTGGACGCACCCGGCTTGAGGTGCGTGCCCGGTCCGGCGTGTCGACGGTGGATGCAATCAGCAATCTGTTGATTACCAACCCGCAAACCGGCGCTTCGTTTCGCTTGATGGATATTGCGACGGTGACGCGCGGCCTCAAGGAACCGGCCTCCACGCTCTTGTATCGTGATGGACGTCCTGCCGTGGGGATCGGCATTTCCAACACACGCGGCGGCAATGTTGTGAATATGGGCAACGCCGTCCAGGCCAAGATGGACAGTCTGATCAGCGAACGTCCCATCGGCATGGAGGTTCTGGCGATCTCGGATCAATCCGTTTCGGTCAAAGAATCCGTCGATGCCTTTGTGATGAATGTCATCGTGGCGCTGGCCATTGTGGTGGGCACGCTGCTGATTTTCATGGGGCTGAGGTCCGGTATCCTGATGGGGGGCATCCTCTTGGTGACCGTCGCAGGCACTTTGATGGGCATGTATCTCTATGGGCTTGATATGCAGCGGATCTCGCTTGGGGCGTTGATCATTGCTCTGGGCATGCTGGTCGACAACGCCATCGTGGTGGTCGAGGGCACATTGGTGCGGGTGCAAAAGGGAGAAAACCCGGCTGAGGCGTCGATCGCCATTGTGAACCAGACCAAATGGCCCCTGTTGGGGGGCACCGTGGTGGGGCTGCTGGCCTTCTCGCCCGTTGGGTTTTCGCCGGATAACACCGGTGAATACGCAGGCAGCCTGTTCTGGACCATCTCGATCTCGCTCCTGTTTTCCTGGGTCGTGGCGATCTGGCTGACGCCCTATTTCTGCACGCTGCTGCTGAAACCCGGCAAAGACACCGGTGAGGAACAGGAGAACATTATCCTACGCCTTTATCGCCGGTTCCTCGATCTGGCGGTGCGACTGCGATACGCCACTGTGGCGATTGTTGTGGGGCTGTTTGTTTCGGCCATCTTGCTGTTCTCTTTGGTGCCGCCGGGCTTTTTCCCCAGCTCAACCCGGCCGCAGTTTGTGGTGGATTTCTTCCTGCCCCAGGGCAGCGATATCGCAGCCACCGAAGCAGACATTACCGAAATCGCAGATCAAATCCGCACCCTGCCCGGCGTCACCTCGACCAATACAATGGTGGGTGGCGGCCATTTGCGGTTCATGTTGGTCTATGAGAGCGAGACGCAGAACAGCTCTTATGCGCAGATCCTGATTGATGTGGAGGAATTTGCCCAAATCGACGGGCTACAAGCCGAGCTGCAAAGCTGGATCGACGAGAACTATCCAGAAGCAAACACCAAAGTCTGGAAATTCGTTCTGGGTCCCGGAGGCGGTTCCAAGGTTGAAGCGCGTTTCCTGGGCCCCGATCCTGCGGTGCTGCGAGGATTGGCGGATGAGGCCAAGGTCATCATGGCCAATGCCGGGGCCGTAGCGGTCAAGGACGATTGGCGCGAACAGGTGCCGGTGATCCGCCCCGTCATCAACACCGAAAACGCCCGCCGTCTGGGCCTGACGCAGGGAGAGATCTCAAACGCGATCTACACCCATCTTAATGGCGCCAACCTTGGCGTGTATCGCGAGGGCGAAGAGTTCCTGGACATCGTGATGCGCGCGGTTGAGGCTGAGCGCAATGACGTTGGGGAATTGCACAACATCCAGATCTTCTCGCAGGTGATCGGAGGCTATGTGCCGATGACGCAGGTGGTCGACCGATTTGATGTTGTGTTTGAGGCTGGCAATCTGCGCCGGATCGACCGCAAGCTGGCAATCACAGCCCAGTCGGACAATGCGCCCGGCGTGCGGTCTGGCGATCTGTTCGAAGAGGTCCGACCTGAAGTGGAAGCCATCGAACTGCCACCGGGATATACGCTGGAATGGCACGGAGAATATGGCAACTCAGCCGAAGCCAATGCAGGCCTTGCATCAACCATGCCCCTTGGCTTTGGTGCGATGGTGCTGGTGGTTATCTTCCTCTTCAACAAGGTGCGCCAGCCGTTGATCATCTGGTTGACGGTGCCCCTGGCCTTGATCGGCGTTGTTTGGGGGCTCGCGGTCACACAGACCCCGATGGAGTTCATGGCGATCCTTGGCGTTTTGTCTCTGACAGGGATGTTGATCAAAAACGCAATTGTTTTGATTGATGAAACGGACAGTCAAATCGCCGGAGGAAAAGCGCGTATGCAAGCGGTGGTGGACGCCGCCGTCAGCCGGGTGCGCCCTGTGTCTTTGGGGGTTTTGACCACGGTTCTGGGGGTTGTGCCACTGATCTGGGATCCGTTCTTCAAGTCCCTTGCGGTGGTCATCATCTGCGGTCTGAGCTTTGCGACGATCCTGACCCTGATTGTGGTGCCAACCCTTTATGCGATCTTCTTCCGGATCCGCATGGATGAGGTTGAAACGCAAGCGTAAAAAAAACCGCTCAGACCTGTTTCTATACAGGTCTGAGCGGAACAACCGTTGAATGGCACTGAAACCGCTTCAAGTGCTTGCCGCCAAAGGCCGCGACGCAGGATCAGAAATCCCAGTCTTCATCCTCAGTCGCAACCGCCTTGCCGATCACATAAGAGGAACCAGAGCCCGAGAAGAAGTCATGGTTTTCGCTGTCAGGGCTTAGGGCTGCCAAAATGGCAGGGTTGACCTCTGAAACCTCAGGCGGAAACAACGCTTCAAAGCCCAGGTTTTGCAAAGCCTTGTTTGCATTGTAATGCAAAAAGACTTTGACATCCTCCGTCAGCCCGATCTCATCATAAAGCTCTTCGGTGTATTGGTTTTCAATCCCATAAAGCTCGAACATCAAACCAAAGGCATAATCCTTCAGCTCCTGTTGCGCCGTCTCGTCGAGCTTCTCGTAGCCACGCTGGAATTTATACCCGATGTAATACCCATGCACGGCCTCATCGCGAATAATCAGGCGGATGAGGTCAGCGGTATTGGTCAGCTTGGCACGGCTGGACCAATACATAGGCAGGTAAAAACCCGAATAAAACAGGAAGCTTTCCAGGAATACACTGGCGATCTTGCGTTTCAGGGGATCATTGCCTGGCGCATAGGTCTCCAGGATTGCGCGAGCCTTGGCCTGTAGATGTGGGTTCTCCTCAGACCAGCGGAAAGCCTCGTCGATTTCCTTGGTGGAACACAGCGTCGAGAAGATCGAGGAATAGCTGCGCGCATGCACCGCTTCCATAAAGGCGATATTGGTCAGAACCGCCTCTTCATGCGGGGTAATTGCATCGGGCATCAGCGCCGGCGCACCGACAGAGTTCTGAATCGTGTCCAACAGCGTCAACCCTGTAAACACCCGGATTGTCAGCTCTTTTTCGCGTTCGGTCAGGGTGGCCCAGCTTTGGATATCATTGGACAATGGAACCTTTTCCGGCAGCCAGAAATTGACGGTCAGGCGGTTCCAGACCTCCAGGTCTTTTTCATCGTCAAGGCGGTTCCAATTGATTGCACGCGGGATCGTCACGGGTTTCAGGCCAGTCATTTCATTCATGATCTGTGTCTCTTCAGCTTGGGCCACGGGACCCTTTCATCTTTTTCAAAATACTTCGGGGGAGGCCGCTTGGCGGCCGGGGGCAGAGCCCCCGTCCGAGTCAGGCTTCACCTTACAATGTGCAGGACACGCAGCCCTGAACCTCGGTTCCCTCCAGAGCCTCCTGGCGCAGGCGCACATAGTAGATGGTCTTGATGCCTTTCTTCCACGCATAGATCTGTGCTTTGTTGATGTCGCGTGTGGTGGCTTCGGCGGGGAAGAACAGGGTCAGGGACAGGCCCTGATCCACATGTTCCGTTGCCGCCGCATAGGTGTCAATCAGCGCTTCCGGGCCGATCTCATAGGCATCGCGATAATACTCCAGGTTCTCATTCGACATAAATGCCGCCGGGTAATAGACGCGACCGATCTTGCCTTCTTTGCGGATCTCGACTTTTGAGACAATCGGGTGGATCGACGAGGTTGAATTGTTGATATAGGAGATCGACCCGGTCGGCGGCACCGCCTGAAGGTTCCGGTTATACAGCCCGTGCTCCATGACATCGGCTTTCAGCGCCGCCCAATCCGCCTGGGTCGGAAGGTCCATACCCGCAAACAGCGCAGTCACCTTTTCGCTCTCAGGCAGCCAGCTGCGGCTGGTGTATTTGTCAAAGAAACTGCCAGATGCATAATCAGAGTCGGCAAAGCCTTTGAACGATGCGCCCTGTTCCTGCGCCAGGTCGCAGGAGGTGCGAAGCGCGTGATACGCCACTGCCGCAAAATAGACGGATGTGAACTCAATCCCTTCGGGGCTGCCGTAATGGATGTGCTCACGCGCCAAGAACCCATGCAGGTTCATCTGACCCAGACCAATGGCGTGGCTGTCGTCATTGCCCTTACGGATGGAGGGCACAGAATCGATTGCGGACATCTCGGACACAGCCGTCAACGCCCGAATGGCTGCGCCCACCGTTTGACCCAGATCCTTGCCGTCCATGGTCTTGGCAATGTTGAGCGAGCCAAGGTTGCAGGAAATGTCGCTGCCCATCTTGGAATAGCTCAGATCATCATTGAACTCGGACGCTTCGTTCACCTGCAGGATTTCTGAGCAGAGGTTGGACATATTGATCCGACCCGCCACCGGGTTCATCCGGTTCACAGTGTCCTCAAACATCACATAGGGGTAGCCTGATTCAAACTGGATCTCGGCGATGGTCTGGAAGAACTCCCGCGCGTTAACTTTGGATTTGCGGATGCGTTTGTCATCCACCATTTCGTCGTATTTCTCGGTGACCGAGATTTCCGAGAAGGGCACGCCATACACTTTTTCCACATCATGTGGCGAAAACAAATACATGTCGGCGTTTTTCTTGGCGAGTTCAAAGGTGATGTCCGGGATCACAACACCCAGTGACAGAGTCTTGATCCGGATCTTCTCGTCCGCGTTTTCCCGCTTGGTGTCCAAAAACCGCATGATATCCGGGTGGTGGGCGTTCAGATAGACCGCACCGGCCCCTTGTCGCGCGCCCAACTGATTTGCATAGGAAAAACTGTCTTCAAGCAGTTTCATCACCGGGATCACACCCGAAGACTGGTTTTCAATCCCTTTGATCGGCGCGCCATGTTCGCGGATATTGGTGAGCAACAAAGCCACACCACCGCCGCGTTTGGACAGCTGCAGGGCCGAGTTGATGCCGCGCCCGATGCTTTCCATATTGTCTTCAAGCCGCAGCAAGAAGCAGGAGATCAGCTCACCACGGGACTTCTTGCCTGCGTTCAAAAACGTGGGCGTTGCGGGTTGGAACCGGCCATCCAAAATCTCTTCCATAAAGGAGGTGGCCAGCTTTTCGTCACCGCGTGCCAGGGTCAGGGCGGTCATCACAACACGGTCTTCGTAACGCTCCAGAAAGCGTTGTCCGTCGCGGGTTTTCAACGTGTAGGAGGTGTAATATTTGAACGCGCCCAGGAATGTCGGGAACCGGAACTTCTTGGCATAGGCCGCATCCCACAGCGCGCGTTGGAAGTTCTTGGAGTACTGGTCCAGAACATCCTCTTCATAATAGCCTTCGCTGACCAAATAGCGCAGTTTTTCATCCAGCGAGTGGAAGAAGACAGTGTTCTGATTCACGTGTTGCAGAAAATACTGCCGCGCCGCCATCCGGTCTGCGTCAAAACGGATGTGCCCGTTTTCATCATAAAGATTCAGCATCGCGTTGAGCGCGTGATAATCCAGACCGTTCAGGTCACTGTCGAGCATAACTCAGTCTCCAGGCGGCGCAGCCCGTCGCGGGTGCGGATAACATCGGTTTCGGTGCCTGCCAGCTCAAACGAATACAGCAGCGGCACGTTGCATTTTTGGGAGATGATGCGGCCAGCCAAAGCGTAAGTCGCACCAAAATTTCGATTTCCAGATCCGATCACCCCAACCAGTTTTTCACGGGTTTCAGGGTTGTTCAGAAACCGGATGACCGGCTTTGGAACCGCGCCGCGCCCTTCGCCATCTGCATAGGTGGGGCAGATCAGCACAAACGGTCCCTGCGGCTTGTCTGTGGGTGTTTCCACGTCAGGAATGCGATGGGCCGGATGGTCCAGGCGGTCCACAAACCGCGCGGTATTGCCAGAGCGGGAGGAGAAAAAGAACACCTCCACCCCGTCTGTGCGCACCACGGGTCAGGACGCCAATTGCGCGATCATATCCGGGCGAAAGCCCGACCAATGCGCGTCACCAGCCACAACAACAGGCGCTTGGCGGTAGCCCAATTCGGTCACAGTGTTCAGGGCGTTATCATCCTGACTCAGGTCCACGAGATCATAAGAGATCCCTTTGGCATCCATGGCGCGGGTGGTGGCAGTGCATTGGACGCAGGCGGGCTTGGAGTAGACGATAATGCTCATATGATCCTCTTTCTTTTGTCAAAGCCGAGGACGCAGAGCGGAAGTGGACACCTTCCGATCATTCGCCCCCGAACCCTCCGTTCGTGGTAGTCGTGGCGCTCGGGCAGGTCTCCTGACTTGCGGTTCGACGTTTGGCTGGCCTTCCCGGAAACGAAAAGCTCCAGTGGCTTAACAAGCCGCACTCACCGCTTACAGTTGCGGGGGCAGTACCGGATTTTCACCGATTTCCCTCTTAGCCTGAGATCGGAATCACAGGAACCGAAGCGCCCTCATATTGGGGCTTAACTCTTATTTAAGTCAATATGTAGTGGCTGCTCGGTTTTGAAAAATGTTCGACCATCGGCCTTTTCCAGAGAAGCTTTCAAAACGACGATCTATGCACGAAGCGGCTTTTAGCGTTGCAGACTGCTCTGGCGATGAGCTTCACGAGCTGCTGGATCGGGTTGTCGTTTCTTACGATCAAGATGCCAAGAACCACATCCTGGACATTCCGGGCAATTTGATCACCATGCTCAAACAGACGAAGCCCGCCGAGGAGGCGGGCATTTATGATGCTAAAAGTTCGCTGATATTGGTTGCGGGAGTAGGATTTGAACCTACGACCTTCAGGTTATGAGCCTGACGAGCTACCTGGCTGCTCCATCCCGC
>NZ_WIBF01000007.1 GCF_009496005.1 Tritonibacter litoralis | reverse complement strand
CTCCGGTGTGTCCCGCAGCGTCCCCGCCGCGCCCCGCAGCGCCTCAGCGCCGCCGGTGAAGGGGCTTTTACGGGTAACCCAAAACACCCGCAACCCAAAAATCACAAAAATCACAATCTTTTTGAAATATAAAACAATATCAATGGGTTATGCGCCGATAAACTCCCCTACCAAACGCAAACCCAATCCCAAACCACAAACACAAAATCCCAAAAACCAAACCCAAAACAACCAAACACAACATAAGATAAAATAACAAACACACTTATCCACAAAACAAACCAAACAAACTCCAAATCAAACAATCAAAACGAGTCGGGCTTACGACTCGCTTTTTGGCTCGCCCCCTTGAAAGAGGTGGAGATTCTGCCGGAACCAGGGGATCAGTATGTCTTTAAGAGCCATCAGCTTGGCGTTGCCTTGCAAATCACGGTGGTTGAGAAGCCAGATCGGCGCATAGGGCGTCGCTGGCAAATGTGGCAAGCGAGTCAGATGCGAACTGGCCAGGCCCAGGAACAAGGGCATACGCAACACGCCCATCCCCGCTTCGGCCGCGGCGATCAACGCCCCCATATCGTCGAGACGTGCACGGATCTTAATCTCAGGGTGCACGGCTTGCGCGACTTCTGGCACATTGGGTTGATGCGCAAAGAGCAACCAGTCTACGGGACGTTCCGGCGACTTGGCTGCGGCCTCTACGATGTCGGGCGTTGCAAAAAATGCGCTCCGTTGATCACACAGTCGACGGCCCACAAGAGCGCTTTGAGGTTCATGGCTGATCCGCAACGCGAGGTCTGCCTCACGTCGGCTGAGATCCAGAACATCGTACCCTGCCTTAACGCTGAGGTCGACGTCCGGGTAACGCCCGGTGAATTCCGCCAAGAGCGGCGCGAGATGGGTCTGGATCAATAGCTGCGGCGCAGTAAACGTCAATGGGCCCGACAGCTCGGGCTGTTGCCCGGACAACCTACGCATCAGCCCCAGCTCTTCCTGCTCCATACGCTCGGCAGCGCGCGCGATCTCATGGGCCTTGGGTAGGGGCACGTATCCATCGGGGTGCCGTTCAAACAGCGGATAGCCCAAGGCGTCTTCGGCACGTTGGACACGGCGGGCGACGGTTGTATAGCTCAACCCCAATCGCTGCCCCGCCTGCGAAAGGCTGCGCGACTGCACCAATGCAAGTATAGAGCGGAGGTCGTCCCAATTGAGCTGTGCCATTGTGTTGCGGTCCAAAATCGATACCCATGCAATTTCGCACATCCTGCATGCGAAATCACTTATTTTCGCATAGGCTGCGACCTTCCATATAGGGATCACCGCAAATCGGAGATGTCCTATGGTCTATGCCTACGCAAATATCATCGTAACCAAGCCCGAAAGCCTTGCAGCCTACCGCGAGAAAGCCGGTGAAGCGCTGAGCCGTCACGGCGGCAAAGTTGCAGCAGCCTCCCCCCAGCAAACCATCCTCGAAGGTGAGATGGAAACCGGTCTGGGTGTCATTCTGGAATTTGAAACCGCGGATGCCGCCAAAGCCTGGATCAATGATCCTGAATTGACAGAGGTTCACGCGCTGCGCACCGGCGCAGGCAGCAGCACCATCGCGCTGCTGGGCTAAGGCTCAAAAAAACGGAAACTGTTCTACGCCGCGCTGTTTTTGCGCGGCGTAGGCCGTTTTAGGATCACCCTTTCAGAAGCTGATCCAATCCGGACTTTAGATCACGTGCCAGTCCTGATTTCTCCATATGCAGTCTAAGGCGCTGGTTATAGCCGCCCGGTGTGTTCAGTGCCGAGATCAGATCCGGGCTTGGTGTTGCGGCCAGGCTGTTACAGACCAGGGCGCGCAGGAAGCGCTCTCCACGTTTGGGATCCGCTCCGTTCTGGCCAAGCCATTGCCCGGCCTCAGCCAACATCAAAGCAACGGGCGACAAAACCGCCTGGGCCGACAGGTACAGGTCCAACTCAGCCTGATCCGCCAGTCCAAAGATCTGGTCGCGGGGTTCAAACAGATCTGACAACACCTCCGTCTCCCCCAACGCCAATATCGGGGATCCGCCCGTCGCGATGCCAGGAAACGGCAGCATGATGGCGGTGGCCTCGGCCGGATGCACCATCGCCGCAACCGCAGGCAGTGCTGCCCCGGCCATGAATGAGACCACGCGCTGATCCTCTCGGAAGGGGAGACCCTTTAGAATCTCGGGCGCAGCTTCGGCCAGCAGCCCAAGGAAAAGGATGTCGCTTTGCACAACCACATCAGCATTGGCGGCCACGCTGACCTCTGCGAACTCTGTTGCCAAAGCAGAGGCGTATTTTTCAGACCGCTCTGAGACCGTGATCTGATGCCCCTGCCCCACCAGCCCGCGCACCACCTCCGAGGCAATGGTGCCACATCCCAAAAAGCCAAGCCGCATCACGTTCCCCTTTGTCGATTTTGCTCAGCATACCGCAAGTCAACAGCCGTGACATGGGAACCGCGACATCCCCCAGCGGGTTATGCGACACAAAAGAAAAACGGGCACCTCAGAAAAGGTACCCGTTCCATTGCAAGCATCCCAGCAAAGATCACTCAACCGCGATTTGAGCCTCGATCTTTTCAACCCGCACAGCGGCGAATTTGAACTCTGGGATTTTCCCATAAGGATCCAGCGCCGGGTTGGTCAGGATATTGGCGGCCGCCTCCACATAGGCAAAGGGGACAAACACCATGTCCTCGGCCACTGCGCGATCAGCCCGCGCCATGATGTCGATTGAGCCGCGACGCGTTGTCAGGCGGATCATCTCGCCCGGCTCGACCCCCATGGCGCGCAGCGTTTTGGGGTTGAGCGAACAGTTCGCCTCAGGCTCGACCGCATCCAAAACCATAGATCGGCGTGTCATCGACCCGGTGTGCCAATGTTCCAGCTGACGCCCGGTGGTCATCACCATCGGATAGTCGGCATCTGGCGCTTCATCCGGCGCAATGACACTGGCCGGGGTGAATTTGGCCACACCGCCTGCGCGCGGGAAGCCATCGCCAAAGACAATCGACTGCCCCATGTCGGTCTCATCCAACGCGGGATAGGTGACCGTCTGTGTCTCCAACCGTTCCCAGGTGATATTATCAAGCGACGGCATCGTGCGCGCCATCTCATCATAGACTTCGGACACATCTGCATAGGTCCAGGGCAGGCCAATACGTTTGGCCAGCTCAACCGTGACCGACCAATCTTCACGCGCCTCACCTGGCGGCGACACCGCAGGACGCACCCGCTGAACCTGACGGTTGGTATTGGTGACGGTGCCGTTTTTCTCATAAAGGGCAGAGGCCGGCAGGATGATATCGGCGTAATTCGCCGTCTCGGTCAGGAAGATGTCCTGCACCACCATCAGATCAAGGTTTGCAAATGCCGCGCGCGCGTGATCGGCATCCGGATCAGACATCGCCGGGTTCTCGCCCATGATGTACATGCCGCGAATGTTACCGGCATAGGCCTCATCGACGATCTCGGTCACTGTCAGACCTTTTTCGGCAGAGAAATCGCCACTGCCCCAGATATCCGTAAAGCTTTTGCGCACCTCATCCGAGGTGACCGACTGGTAATCTGGCAGGAACATCGGGATCAGACCCGCGTCTGAGGCCCCTTGTACGTTGTTCTGTCCCCGCAAGGGGTGCAAGCCAGTGCCTGGACGCCCCACATTGCCGGTCATCAGCGCCAGTGAGATCAGGCAACGGGAGTTATCCGTGCCGTGAATGTGCTGGCTGACCCCCATCCCCCAGAAGATCATCCCGGCATCCGCATTAGCAAAAATGCGTGCAACACGGCGCAGCTGTTCCGGAGAAATCCCGCAAATCTCGCTCATCGCCTCAGGGGAGAACTGGCGCAAATGCTCCTTCTCGGCTTCCCAGTTTTCGGTCCAACGGTGGATGTACTGGCTGTCATAGAGCTCTTCTTCGACAATCACATGCATGATCGCGTTGAGCATCGCGACATCCGCCCCCGGGCGGAACTGTAGCATTTCGGTTGCAAATCGGCGCATGCCTACCCCACGGGGGTCCATCACGATCAGCTTGCCACCACGTTTGGTGAACTGTTTGAAAAACGTCGCCGCAACCGGGTGGTTTTCGATCGGGTTGGCGCCGATCACGATGGCCACATCCGCGTCTTTGATGTCGTTAAAACTTGCCGTCACCCCACCTGAGCCGATGTTTTCAATCAGCGCGGTCACCGATGACGCGTGGCACAGCCGCGTGCAGTGGTCGACGTTATTGTGGCCAAAGCCCTGGCGAATGAACTTCTGGAACAGATAGGCTTCTTCATTTGTGCATTTGGCCGAACCAAAGCCTGCAACTGTCTTGGGGTTTTCTGCCCGCAAATCCTTGAACCCTTGGGCCGCCAAATCCAGCGCCTCGTCCCAGGTCGCTTCGCGGAAATGGGTGTCCAGATTGCCCGGATCCACATTCAGCCCTTTGGGTGGCGCATCGGCGCGGCGTATCAACGGTTTGGTCAGACGGTGTGGGTGGTGGATATAGTCAAAGCCAAAGCGCCCTTTGACACACAGGCGGCCTTCGTTGGCCGGGCCATTGATGCCCTCGACATATTTGACCTTGCCGTCTTTGACCTTCAGGCTGACTTTGCAGCCCACGCCGCAGAACGGGCAGACGCTTTCGGTTTCGCTATCGTAGTCCTTGCTGTCGCCACGCTGGTCGGCATCGACCACGGTTGCGGGCAAAAGCGCGCCCGTCGGGCAAGCCTGCACACATTCGCCGCAAGCCACACAGCTAGACGCGCCCATCGGGTCCGAGATGTCAAAGGTCGGATAGGCATCATGCCCCCGCCCCGCCATGCCGATCACATCATTGACCTGCACTTCGCGACAGGCCCGCACACAGAGGCTGCAGGAAATGCAGGCATCCAGATTGACACTCATGGCGACATGACTGTCGTCCAGCAGCGGAATGCGCCCCTCTTCCAGCTTGGGAAAGCGCGACTCTGAAACCCCGTTCAGATCCGCCATATCCCACAGGTGCGAAGACTTATCATGTGCGTCCTCCGGCTTGGGCTGGTCGGCAACCAACAGTTCCACCACCATCTTGCGTGCAGTTTCTGCGCGGGCCGAGTTGGTGGTGACCACCATCCCCTCGATTGGTTCACGAATGCAGGAAGCTGCCAGCGTGCGCTCGCCCTCGATCTCAACCATACAGGCGCGGCAGTTGCCGTCAGGGCGATAGCCCGGCGCGGGTTTGTGGCACAGATGCGGGATTTTCAGCCCCCGGCCATTGGCGACTTCCCAGATGGTCAGACCTTTGTCCGCGGTGACCTCTTTGCCATCCAGGGTGAATGTAATGGTATCTGACATGGCTCAAACCTCCTCGGGGAAGTGTTTCATGGTGAGGCGAATGGGGTTTGGCGCGGCCTGCCCCAGACCACAGATGGAAGCATCAACCATCACGGTGCTCAGCTCTTCCAAAAGCTCCTGATCCCATTTTTCTGCCTGCATCAGCTTCACGGCTTTTTCACAGCCCACCCGGCAAGGGGTGCATTGGCCGCAGCTTTCGTCCTCAAAAAACCGCAGCATATTCAGCGCCGCTTCCTTAGCACTGTCCTGATCCGACAGCACCACTACGGCGGCAGAGCCAATGAAGGTGCCATGAGGCTGCAGCGTGTCAAAATCGAGCGGGATATCATTCATATGGGCTGGCAACAGACCCGACGACGGCCCGCCGGGTTGATAGGCCTTGAAGACGTGGCCGTCGAGCATGCCACCGGCCGCTTCGATCACATCCAAAATGGTGGAACCCGCAGGAAGCAAATGCACGCCGGGCGACTTTACGCGTCCGGACACAGAATAGGACCGCAGACCTTTGCGCCCGTTCTTCTCAACCGAATTCAGGCATTCCGGCCCTTCGCGGTTGATTTTAGCCACCCAATAAAGCGTCTCAACATTGTGGACCAAGGTTGGGCGACCAAAGATGCCCACCTGTGCCACAAATGGCGGACGGTGGCGCGGCTCGCCGCGCTTGCCCTCGATGGACTCAATCATCGCGGATTCTTCACCACAGATATAGGCCCCTGCCCCACGGCGCAGATCGATGTAACCGGGCTCAACGATACCCGCCGCCTCAAGGGCCGCGATCTCGGTCTTCAGGATCGTCAGAACCGCCGGATATTCATCGCGCATATAGATAAAGGTTTTTTCAGCCTCCACCGCCCAGGCTGCGATCAACATGCCTTCCAGAAACAGATGCGGGGTGCGTTCCAGGTAATAGCGATCTTTAAATGTACCCGGTTCGCCTTCGTCCCCGTTCACGGCCAGATAACGCGGCCCCTCGTTCATACGAACAAAGCCCCATTTTTTGCCCGATGGAAAGCCTGCACCACCCAGACCGCGCAAGCCCGCCGACAGAACCTTGTCCTGTACCGCTTCCCAGTCGCCGGTCTGGCGCAGGTCCTTCAGAGTGGCATAACCGCCGTTGGCTGTGTAATCGCCAAATGTCTCATACGCGGGCACATGGGCATGGGTATCATTCGCCGCGATTGCGGCTTCGACCTTTTCCACAGTGGCGTGGTCTATGTGGTTGTGGCCAATTTCCAGAACTGGCGCGGTGTCGCAGCGGCCCATGCATGGTGCGCGCAGCACGCGAACCTGGCTGGGATCCATTCCATCCTCCAAAGCCGCCTTCAGCTGTTGGGCCCCGGCCAGCTCACAGGACAGGCTGTCACAGACACGGATCGTCAGCGCAGGCGGTGGAGTTTCCCCTTCGCGCACCACGTCAAAATGCGCATAGAAGCTTGCCACCTCATAGACTTCGGCCTGCCCGATGCGCATTTCTTCGGCCAAAGCGCGAATATGCGCAGCACTCAGATGGCCAAAGGCATCTTGGATCAGGTGCAGGAATTCGATCAGCAGATCGCGATCACGGGGTCTTGCACCCAGCAGGTTGCGCACCTCTTCCAAAGCGTGGTCATCAACTTGGCGCCCTTTTGGGGTTTTGCGCCCTTTGCCGCGTGCGGATTTCCAAACGCCTTTGTCCTGATCTAACGGTGCCACGTTCGTCTCCTGTGTCACATGGGTTAAAACAGGAGATGTCATCACAAGATCAGATCGTCAAATCGACATAGAAAAAGCCACGATAAATTTTCCTTATCACATCAGCGTATCAATAGCTGCTCGCAGGACTTTTACAGTGCTGAGTTCCGGCGTGCGATGGAGCGTTGCCAAACAAATGGGGCGCGCGGGCTCAGGCTCCACAAGACGCAGGACACGCGTCCCCTCGATCGGTCCAAGCGCATCCACCAAAGCCTTGGGCAGGATCGTCGCAACGGACCCTTCGCGCGCCATGATCATAGCGGACATAAAGCCAGAGGATTCTGACATCACATTTGGTCGCACGCCCTGCTCATCCAGCAGCCGGTCCAGTATCCGGCGGTTGTGCATCTGGGGTTCCAAAAGGCTCAGCGGCAGAGGTTCCAGTTCCGCCCAGGAAATCGTGTCTTCGAAATCACGCACCATCGCCAAAGGGGCCATCAGGACATAGCTTTCATCATATAGCGGGACAACATCCACCATCTCGCGCCCGATACTGTCGGCATAGGTGATACCCGCATCCAGCGAGCCATCGTAAAGCTGCTGCTGGATCGCCTGTGCGTTCGTGACTTCCAAACGGGTCACCAGACGCGGATGGGCCTGATGCAAAGCGTTCACAACTTTTGCGGCAAAGGCCGTGGCCGTGGGCACCACCCCGATCTGCAGAATACCCGTGACTTGCCCTTTGAAGGCGGAAATCTCTTGTTCTAGGGCGCGCGATTCATCCAGCAGGCGGCGGGCGCGGCGGACGATCATCTCACCCTCTTCGGTGAGGCCCTGAAACCGGTTCCCGCGCCGCACCAGCGAAAGACCCAGACGTTCCTCAAGATTGCGGATCCGCATCGAGAACGCAGGCTGTGACATGTTACAATCTTGTGCTGCCCGCGCAAAATGACGGTGCCGTGCCAAAGACGACAAAATGCTGAGGTCGCGCAGTTCGATCATGAGATGAGAGAGCCTTCTTAGTACACCGAGCTCTCATAGTGGCGCAAATCCCCGCAAATGACACGGGCAAATGCGTTTTGCTCCCGGCGAAATCAGCGCCGGGCGGCAATCTCTCTGACCGTTTCTTCAAACGCGCTTGTCATTTTATTTAGCAACGCTTGGCCGACTTCTAGGTCCGCTTCGATATTCCCGAATTCGAGAAGCAGAGCAATTAGCTGGCTTCGGCGATTCATGGCTATTTCATCTGTCAGCCGCACCCCATCCTGTGTGGTAGTGTAGTTGACGCCTGTGCGTCCGGACCCAGATTTGGATACGAGCCCAGCGGCTGCCAGTTTTCGCAGCGAATATTGAATATTGGGAATATCGTCGCGATTTGTCAGCCGCGCCAATTCTTTGATTGATTTGGGCCTGTCGTGCAGCCGTATAATCCGCAATAGGGCCCCTTCCGCGCCAGACAACGGAGTCTCGCTCATCAGCGCGACGCTTTGCTGCTGCCAACGATCTAATCCGTTGTAGGCTCGGATGAGCGCCAGTTCAAATTCATCCAACGACACTTCGACGGGTTCATTGGTAGGCTCGGGCAAAATAGCTTGTAAGTTATGATCGTCTGTCATGCTCTTAAGATTCAATAATATGCTTCATGTTTTTTGTCTTTCTGCCGTGAAAATCGCTCAAGCATTCAAGACAAATTCCCATGCAAATTCTCGGCGTCTTATAACAGGATGTCAACTTACTAGTTGAGTCTTGCGACAAAAATCGCCGTTTACGCGTATTCACTTTAGACGAATTTGGCAGCGCAATTTGGAACCACCGAATCGAAACATATTCAAAATCTCGAAAATATACTGGCCCAACAATTTGGCAACTTCAGTCCACGACAGGCCAATTCCGGCAAATTTTAGTGAAATTCCAATGCAAAACCCCGCTAACATCCCTGATTTTCCACACTTTTTACGATAGCAACTCGGGGCGTTCGGTAAAACCACTCGGCCACCAGTCGCAAATTAAGAAAAAAGAAAACTTTGTCTCTGCAAAATTACCGTGACGTCGTACATCTTTGCAGGTTGAAAAATGTTCAATCGGGACTTCACAATTCGATTACTTGATACCGGGCGAGCTCTCGTTTCGGCCTCAGACCCCCATGCCTGCACTCGCCCCTCGCAACAAGAGGCGTGTCTGCCACGGTATTCCGGTTTCTGCAGCGACTTACAGCGCATCTTTTGCTTCAAAACGAAAGCACTCGAAGACCGGTTCTTACCTTTGATTCTTCGGCGATCAGAACGGTCCCTCTGCGATCCCGCAGCATTTACTAGCACTTCAGTGTATCCAGCTTCCCACCTCACCCGGCCGAATGAAACGGTTAAAACAAGCCAGAAAGCACCTTGAACATGATCTCTCGTATCTTGCGCAGTGTGAACGGGCTATCGCTCTTCACCAAATCTCTCACACTTCTTGTCGTCAGCACGCTCAGCATCGCCGCCTTGATGTTTGTGTCCTCAGAAATGCTTTTGAACAAATCGGTGGTGAATGGCGTAAACAATCTAGGTCGAAATGTGACCTATACCGTGGCCGCCCGAAGTGGCGGTGCAATTCGCTTTGGGGATTCAACCCGTCTTACGCAAGATCTGAGTGAGATTCTGACCCTTACGGAAGGGCGCGCCGTTTATGGGGCGGCCTTAAACCAGGAAGGCGAAATTTTGGCAGAAGCAGGTGAGGCGGACGCAACACAACTGGCTGCTGTAAAAAGTGCGACCGAAGCCGCGCTTGAAAGCAAAAACATGACCGAGGCGCTGGATGGTCTGGCGACAATTGCGCCCGCACTGGCCGGTAAGGAACGGGATGTTGCAATTGGCACCGTTGTTTTCATTTGGTCTCCAGAATTAGACCTAGCTTCCGTTCAAATGGACAAGCTTTTGGCGCTTGGCATTGCAGCCGCTGCCTTTTTCCTGATGGCAGGAACCTCCGCGTTGCTTTTGCGTCGCTCCATGGGCATTCCACTGGCTCGTGTTGCCCAAGAGTTGAACACGATTGCAGATGGCGATTACACATCTCTAACTCTTTATGAAAACCGCAGAGATGATGTTGGCCGGATCTGCCGCAATATTGACAAGCTCAAAGGAAAACTGGTCAGCGGTCAAGAGGCCGAGACCGAACGCCAGGCGGCCCAAGAACAGCAAGCCGGTGTCGTGCGTCGCCTTTCCGAAGGTCTCAAGAACCTTTCTGATGGCGATCTGACTCAGCAGATCGATGAAGAATTTGCGGCAGACTATGAAGAGCTGCGCCACAACTTTAACAATACGGTCGACAAGATGACTTCGATCATTGGCACGGTCGTGGAAAATGCTGCGCGTATCCGCTCTGGCGCATCCGAAATCAGCCAATCTTCGGATGATCTGTCGAACCGCACCGAAAGCCAAGCGGCAACGCTGGAAGAAACCGCTGCGGCGATGGAAGAGCTGACGGTCAGCGTGCGCTCGGCTGCAGACAGCGCGCGGACGGTGGAAGGCATTGTACAAGACGCCAAGAAAACGGCCGAAAACAGCGACACCGTTGTATCGGATGCGGTAACCGCGATGGGCAAGATCGAGACCTCGTCTAGCCAGATTTCGCAGATCATCACCGTGATCGACGACATCTCCTTCCAAACCAACCTTTTGGCCCTGAATGCGGGCGTTGAAGCGGCGCGCGCAGGAGAAGCAGGTCGCGGCTTTGCGGTTGTCGCCTCCGAGGTTCGCGCTCTGGCTCAGCGGTCATCCGATGCGGCCGGCGAAATCAAAGGTCTGATTTCGGAAAGTGCGCAGCATGTAAACCATGGTGTGGATCTGGTGGGTCGCGCCGGTGAAGAGCTGAAGAAAATCACCGAACGCGTGAGCGAGATTTCCGAACACGTCACAGGAATCGCATCGGGCGCGGCAGAACAGGCCACCACTTTGGGCGAAATCAACACCGGCGTATCCCAGCTGGATCAGGTGACACAGCAAAACGCCGCGATGGTCGAACAGGCCACGGCAGCCAGCCAATTGCTGAAAAACGACGCAGTCTCGCTGACGCAACAGGTGTCCGTCTTCAAAACCGGCAACGCCCCGGCTCCAATGCCGACGGCACACGACAGTTTTGCAGCGCAAGACGATGATCCGTTCGAAGAAGACATCAGCGAACCTTCCGCCTATCCCACCAAGGCGGCAGTGGGTTGGGATGACTTTTAACCCAACCGCACAACGAGATCTAACGATGCAACCGGCCCCTAATCGGGGTCGGTTGTCGTTTCCAGACTGTCAAGAAACGCCTTATCTTCGTCTGACAGCTCTTCTTCGGCAAAGGGATCTTCGTCGTCTCCCAAGGGTTCAAGATCCAGCGCCTTGTAGTCGTCTGCGCCAACGGATGTGGCAGGGTTGAGCGCGACCTCAACCCGGTATGGAAGACCTGTGAACCCGTCGCGGGCAAAAAACACCAGGGTTTCTCCGGTCAGGATCGGTGCGGCGATTTCCTCAAAATCTGGGACGCCAAAATCCACCAGCCGGATCACCCCTTCCTGCCAGGGTTCGCTGGGGTCTTCTTTTGCCAATTGCGCTTGGTAGGCGCTGGCAAATTCCGCCGGATCTTCAATCACAGAAAACCCGTGCCCTTGGGCAATGTGGTTTACCGCCTGGGCCAAGACCAACGCGGCCTCGGGATCCAACAACCCAGGGGCCAGCGCTAGCAATTGCCCCAAATCCGACGCCTTTTGTGCGTCGTCCACCACAACCATGTATTCCGAGCCCGCGCCCAGCGCCAGATCGATATTTGGAAGTTCATCAGCCATCTGATTACCCTTTCTTTCCGCGCGTTACTTTTGAATCGCGGCCCATTCGGCCTTGGCCCAATCATCGGTTGCCGGAGTAAGCGTTCCGGGCGGAACTCTTTTCTTCCACAATTGAGGCTCACCCGTTGTTGGATCCGGCGCAATAACAAAAAACGTGTGATCCTCGGCGCTGCCCCAATTGGTGTCAGCAATCACAAACTCCGGTGCGCCAAGGTCTTTCATCATATCCGACTTGGCGTCGGCTGCCGCTTTCATTTTGAACCAGGCACCCGCCTTTGCCGGATCGGGGTACGTCTTAGCCTTTTCGTCGATGTAATCCTCAACCGCATCTTCCACGGCCTTGTTCAGCTGTGCAGGCGTCGTGTCATCCCCGGTTGGCCGGTGAGCTGCTGCGCCCGCATCCAACAGGGCAATCAAGGCCGGATCGCTCAGACCCTTACGATGCGCCGCGATCTGCTGATCAAAGAGGTACTGCGCACGCCCCTCTTCCATCTTCTTGTCTTTCAGGGCGTCGCCTGCTTCGATCAGATGCTTTTGCACATTGGCTTCGATTTCCGCCTTGTCCTTGCCCTTGAGCTTGTCAAGCGACGGATCATTTGGCAGCGCGTTGAAACCATGCATGCCTACGGTGCGGATGGTGACCATTTCCGCAGGCGAGCCGATGAAATTGTCCAGCATATTGGTCAAGACATCCTCGGTCCGGTCGCCCATATCCACAACCCCGGTGGCTTTTGCCGACATCTGCTGATGCGTCAGGTCATCCCCAAACAGGGCGCGGGTTGCTTCGCCGGTTTGTCCGCCCGAACTCTGCTGCCACGGCAGATACTGGTTCTTGCCCGTTCCCGGCGTAACCTTATCGATAAAGGCATCGCTGCTCACATAATCGCGCACGTCCTGGGCCGCGTCAGAGTCCGACTTGAGCTTGAGGAAGGTGATCGCCACATCCGCAACTTCCCGCACAAAATCGGCCTTGGTGCGGATTTCATTCCCGTTGGATTTCCGCACCAGAACATAGCGCCCTGTCGACGAGCTGCCATCGCTGGAATCTGTGATCTTCGACGTCGGATCATAGGTGAACTCAAATGCGCCGGAAATCGCCTCACGCAGCTTGTCTGTTTTGAACAGGCCGACAAAGGTCTTCTTCAGCGACGTGAAGATCCCGGTTAAGGTGCCCTCCTCATACGCCTGATCCGTGAGGATATCGTTCAGCTCCTCAGAAAGATCCTCCATGCCCCGATCCATTACCTTATCAAAGGCCTCGGACCGGCTGCTGCCCTCTTTGCGCGACATAGATGTCGCCAGCGAGTATTCCCAGCTGCGCATCAGGGGGTCTTCGTTTTTGGGCAGGTTGGTGACGGCGGAAACCTCGGGGCCAAATGGCGGCTTGTACTTCCCTGTGCCCGCAATCGAGGCGTAGGACTCCATCGCCGACAGCGGCTGCGTTTCGCGCATGCGCCGGGCTGGAGCCGTGGCAAAGCAAGATCCGACCGGACCCTGATCCAGCGGTTTCAGCATCGAGGCCATCACAGCCTGCTGTGCATCATCCTTACCGACGGCATCAGTCTTTTTCTTGCCCAACGCGCGCCGAACCAGGTTTCCGCTGGTTTTGTTGCCCGTGTCAGGGATGTCGTCCAGGATCTCATTCGCCTTGGTCGCGTTCTCAGGCTTCCCAAGGAAGTCGAGCGTTTTGACCACATGCTCGTTCATCGCAGGCATTGGATTGTGCAGCGAGTAAGGGTTAAAGAGCATGTCGCCCACGGCATCCTTGGCCATTTGACTGCCAAGATCCAGCTCACCGTCCTTCAGCAACGCGCCGCCCAGAACAACCGAACGTTTTTGCGCCTTGGCCGTATCGCTTTTAATCCTGATGTCGCCCAGCGGATTGGCCACATATTGGCGACCGGACGCCATATAATCATCCATGCGGGCAAAGAATTCAGGCCCCACATTGGCGCCCATCTTCAGCAGGTCTTCGGCGTATTTCTCAGCTGCTTCTGGTTTTGCAAAATACGTACCACTGTCGTCTTTAAAGCGGTTGTCGCGCTGATCCATGACCTTGGTCAGCCCCTGCGCCACCGCATCCGGGTATTTTCCAGATGACGCGGACTCCAGAGCCACCTGCGTGAGGCCAGGATCGCGCGAAAACCCTTCGATCAAGGCTTTGGCTGCAGCGTCCGAGAAGCCCTGACCCGAATTTGGCGACAACGGTCCATAAGACAGCGCCTCGGTCAGAGCTTTCTTACCCCGTGCCGCTTTGTCGAAATCCTTGGCCTCCTGCAAACGGGCGTTCATCCCGTCCACGTCCATCTGTGCCAGGCGGATCGCTTCGGCCTTGTTTGGGCCGTCTGACATATCCTGCGCCTGTTTCAGACGCGCTTTGGCTTTCTTCAGACGTTCTTCCGCCTGTTTGATCCCGTCCTTTGCGGCCGCCAAAAGTTCTGGCGTGACCTCTTGATCACCCAGCTTTGCAGCAAAGCCATCCAACGCAGTTGCCGCAGCAGCCGATGCACCGGGGTACTTGGTCTCGATACCCTTTGATTTCTCATACCGGCTGTCCGGCGCGGGTTGGCCTTTGGCTGCTTCGATCGCCAGTTTCGCCTGATCTGCGGGGCTGATCGGCGGCAGAGCTGCAAGCTGTGCCTCAACAAACTTTTTGAGGGTTGAAACGATTTTCCCAGCCTTGGTCAGATCGCTGTCGATTGAAGCGCCAAAGCCATCATGCAGTTGCTTGGCCTTTGCTGTCAGCGATTTGTCACCGCGCACCATAAAGGCGTTGTAATCATTCTGCAGTGCCGCAAATGCCTGTTTCAATTTGGCCCGCAACGCCTCTTCGTCCACTTCGGGCTCTGGCTTTGGATCATCGCCGGGCGGCGGGGGCGGAGGTGGTGGCGCTTTTGCCTTGGCATCCGCAACTGCCGCGGCAAGCTTGGTGGCCGCGGCATCCGCAACCTCGACCTTGCCCCCTTTAAGAGCGCCGACAATCTTTTCAAACGCAGGCACCAGCTTTTTCTGGGCCGCCTCTGGTAAGGTTTGAATGTCACCTTTGATGGCCGCCAGCTTCTTGGCAACCTCTTTAGGATCAGGGCCCGATTTGGCTTCGGGCTCAGGCTCGGTTGGCGCTTTTGCCTCAACCGGGGGTTCGGGATCCTGTTGAGTTGTAGTCGGCTCATCCGGCGTCGCGGGGGCCGCGGGTTGTTCATCCGCAAATTCTGGATCGTCTGGAATATCATCTGATATGTCAGAGTCCACAAGGTTGCCTGCTGGGTCCAGGATCTGGACGTTCAGTGGTACCTTTTGTTTGCGTAGGTATTTCTTGAGCGTTTTGGCGAGCGCGGGAACCAGCTTTTCGCAAGTGAGCGTGAGGACTTTGCCCTCCAGCGTGCAGGTGCCAAAAGCAAACTTCGCGCCATCGCCCTCTTTCTTGGCTTCTTGGCCCAGAACTTTGGGAGGTTTACGGCGATCCAGACCAAAATACTGGTCATCCCCCCCTTTGCCTGGATTGTACGAAAAAGAGATCGGCTGCTTCTTTGCAATCTTCAACTGCTTTTTGATCTCTAGGCCTTCGACCTTAAAGCCACTCATAAAACCCCTCCCACAATCATCCACTCAGGTGAACAAAATTGGCAACCTATTAACTTCGTCAACTGTAGCGGCGGTGAGAGACCTGTCCACTGATTCGACAGTGTGCGTCCCAGTCCAACCTGTGATCACATCTCGCCAATTTTACGAATCGTGTCAGTCCAACAGCTGCTAAATTTAAACCCTTGCCCTGATTGACGCCCTGTCGGCCCATAGAGCATGAGCCTAAAGTCCCCATACCATCAAAAAACAGCCCTCGGATCAGAAAAAATTTCGCCAAGACGGCAAGGAATGGAAAAAAATTCCAATCTGGATCATGGCAATTTGATGACAATCAGCTTATCAACAGGGCATCTTTAACTGGCAGAGCATATAGACAAGTGTTCGACCTTCCCGCCATGCGCGCTGAACTTTCCGAGAAATACGACCTGGCTCCCTCGCCTGAACTGGCGGAGGAGATAGGCGATATTTACGCCAAAATGTCCCGTGTGATCACACCGGCGGACTGGGCGATTTATGCACCCTACGTCAAGGCCATCAACGACCTGAAGGCTGAACGCAATGCGGTGATCTTGGGGCATAACTATATGACGCCCGAGATTTACCATGGGATTTCCGACTTTGGCGGCGACAGCCTTCAGCTGGCGATCAAGGCAACTGAGGTCGAAGCGGATGTGATCGTGCAGTGCGGCGTCCACTTTATGGCTGAGACGTCTAAAATCCTGAGCCCCGAAAAAACCGTTCTGATGCCCGATATGGACGCAGGCTGCAGCCTCGCGGAATCTGTCACGGCAGACGGCATCGCAGAAATGCGCCGCCGCTATCCCGGTGCGCCCGTTGTGACCTATGTAAACACAACGGCTGAGGTTAAGGCCGCATCCGACATATGCTGCACCTCGTCAAATGCGGCGCAGATTGTGGGCGCAATGGAAAGCGACACTGTTATCATGACGCCGGATCAGTATCTGGCGCAAAATGTCGCCCGCGATGTGCCCCACAAGAATGTGGTCTGGTGGGAAGGGTCGTGCATCGTGCACGAGCAGTATACCGCCAAAGATCTGCGCGAGTTCCGCGAATGGAACCCTGGCACACGTCTGATCGCCCACCCGGAGTGCCCGCCAGATGTTGTGAACGAGGCGGATTTTTCAGGGTCAACCAGCGGCATCATCAAATATGTGACCGATGAAAAGCCTGAGAAGGCAATGTTGATCACCGAATGCTCCATGGCCTCAAACATTTCTGATGCCCTGCCCGAGGTGGACTTTGTCGGGCCCTGTAATATGTGCCCCTACATGAAGAAGATCACGCTCGAGAAGGTTCTTTATGCCTTGGACACGATGACCGGTCAGATCGAAGTGGATCCAACGGTTGCTGAGAAAGCGCGACTGGCCGTTCAGCGGATGATCGATCTCTCGCGTGAGCTGGGGATCTAAGCCACAGAATGGAAGTGATCCACACCGATCGCGTTGTGATTGTCGGCGCCGGGCTTGCCGCCCTTTATGCTGCTTTGAAATTGGCACCGCGCCCGGTTGTCATGATTTCCCCGGATGAATTGGGATTTGGGGCCAGCTCTGCCTGGGCACAAGGCGGGGTTGCCGCAGCAATGGATCAGGCCGACAGCCCCGAGGCCCATGCGCAGGACACGCAAAGCGCGGGCGCGGGCACCGTGGTTCCCGAGGTTGCGGATTTTGTGACCAAGGCCGCGCGGAATCACATTCTGGACCTGACCGAGATTGGCACCGCCTTTGATCGCACCAAGGACGGCGGCTATGTGCTGTCACGTGAGGCGGCCCACAGTGCCGCGCGCGTTGTGCGCGTGTTGGGAGATCAGGCCGGCGCTGAGATCATGCGCGCCCTCATCGCCGAAGTGGAAGCCACCCCCAGTATTCAGGTGCTGGAAGGGGTCCAAGCCATTTCCCTGGAGGTGACCGAAGGGATGGTCAGCGGGGTGACACTTATGTCCTCTGAACCCGGAGGATCCGCGCCTGTTTTGTTACGCGGCGCGGCGCATTTGCTGGCCGGAGGCGGTTCCGGCGGGCTGTATGCACGGACCACAAATCCGGCCCGCATTCGTGGCCAGGTGATCGGCATGGCGGCCCGCGCAGGCGCTGTGATTGCGGACGCTGAATTTGTTCAATTTCACCCCACCGCCATTGATGTGGACGAAGACCCGGCCCCTTTGGCCACCGAAGCCCTGCGGGGCGAAGGTGCCATTCTGGTCAATAACAAGGGTGAGCGGTTTATGCTGGCGGCCCATCCGGATGCGGAACTGGCCCCACGGGATATTGTGGCGCGTGAGATCTACAAACAATCTCAGGCCGGGCTTCAGCCCATGCTAGACACAAGGGACGCATTGGGTGCGACAGTCAATGAACTGTTCCCATCTGTCGCCCAGGCCTGCGCGCGCCATGGTATTGATCCTGTTCAGGCCCCAATTCCCGTGGCTGCCGCTGCGCATTACCACATGGGTGGCGTCGCAACTGACCTAAGCGGACGGTGCTCCCTGCCTGGCCTTTGGGTCTGCGGAGAGGCCGCGTCAACCGGGCTTCACGGTGCAAATCGGTTGGCATCCAATGGTTTGCTGGAAGCTTTGGTCTTTGCCCGCGCCTGTGCGCTGGACATTGATGCCTGCCTTGAAGGCGAGGCGCAAACAGACACCGTCGAGTTGCGCTTTGAACCCGGTGGTGCAGAAGCGCCGGTCGAAGCCATTGATGCCCTGCGCAAAACGATGACCGACTGTGTTGGCGTGGTGCGCGATCAGGATGGGCTGGAAGACGCGCTGTTCATGATTGATTTCCTTGAACAGAACCACGGGGCGGACGAAGGGTTTGCCAATATGTGTGCAACAGCAACCCTGATCGCAGCCGCCGCCCTTGCCCGCCAGGAAAGCCGCGGCGCACATTTCCGGTCCGACTTCCCGGACCCAGACACAAGAGGCGCGCAACGCTCGCGCATGACCTATGATACAGCGCGTCAGATCCGTGACGCCATAGTTGTCGACGCAACGCAATAACGCTGCTCCGCAACGGGCCCCTTTGCCCCCAACGCACACGCACGTCGTACGCCTCTTCAATACTGAGCAAATACTATCAAAAGTGTCGGCAAGCAGGGCTAATGAGCGTTTTTTTGCTTGAAGAGTTCAGAAAGCATTGATTCGCGCCCCGACACCCAATACTGCTTTCGCAACCCCTCAAACTTTCCCAAAAATCAATTAAAAATTGAAACAGACCTCCAAAATTCTCGGTCAAGTGGCAAAATTTAGGCAAAAACAAGGCAAATCATTGACGTGAGTATGTCATTATTATGAACTTTGAATATCTGATTTTGTTTTTCAGACCTACAGCAACTGGGCGAGACGCAAATAAGAGGGAAGCCATTCTCCCATGCGGCCAGACATAGTGCAGAAAGCGCATAGAATATCGGCCATTTCGAGTAGCGCATGAGCATCCACGCCCTCGGTACGAGGAGCAAGTGTTGTGAACTATTTAAACGATGTTGTTGCAGAGACTGATCCGGTCGAGACCTTCGACATGGAGCGGATCTTAGACAATCAGCATTCTGTGTTAATCACGGGTGGCGCAGGTTTTTTGGGGTCGCGCCTGTGTAAGAAGTACATTGATCAGGGCAGCCAAGTGATTTGCTTGGACAACCTTTCGACGGGGCGTTTGGGAAACATCTCTCCCCTTTTAAACCATCCAAGGTTTTCCTTTTTAAAGCATGACGTTACCCAGCCAGTCCAGATCCCCAAACAGGTATCTCTGATTTACAATATGGCCTGCCCTGCTTCGCCCCCAAAGTACCAGGCAAACCCAATCCACACGATGAAAACCAATGTGCAGGGTGCGCTGAACCTCTTGGATCTGGCCCTGGAACATGACGCACGCATTCTTCAGGCCTCGACCAGCGAGATCTATGGGGATCCGGACATTTCCCCGCAACGGGAAAGCTATCATGGCAACGTAAATACAGTTGGGCCGCGCTCCTGTTATGATGAGGGGAAACGCGCGGCCGAAACCATTTTCCATGATTACCGCGACTTTCACGGCGCTGATATCCGCATTGCGCGGATCTTTAATGCCTATGGTCCTGGTATGGATCCCAAAGATGGCCGGGTTGTATCAAATTTCATTACCCAGGCGCTGCAGAACAAACCCATCACCGTTTATGGAGATGGATCACAAACACGGTCCTTTTGCTTCCTTGAGGACATGGTGGAAGGGCTTATGGCCTTGATGCACTGTGATGCAGACCCGGGCGATCCGGTCAACATTGGCAATCCGGACGAATTCACGGTTGCAGAATTGGCGGGGCTTGTGCTGGCCCAGACAGGATCCAAATCGGACCTCTCCTTCCGGGCCCTGCCCCAAGATGACCCCCGCCGACGTCGCCCCGATATTTCAGTTGCCCAGTCCACACTTGGCTGGTCTCCCAAAGTGTCGTTGCGTCAGGGGCTGGACACAACCATCCCCTACTTCAAAGCGGAAATCGCCTGCGCGCGGAAGCCCATCGCGCATCCCGCGCATGCGATCAATCTTGCTCCGCAGATGGTGCAGTAATGACAAAACCGCCGATCATAGTGACCGGAGGCGCGGGGTTCATTGGCAGCCACACCTGCAAGGCCCTTGCACGTGCGGGGTTTGTGCCAGTGACCATCGACAACCTGTGCACAGGCCACCGTGATGCGGTCAGGTGGGGACCATTTGAGCTGTGTGATCTGCGCGAGACGGCGAAGCTTGCGGAAATCATTCAGCGACACCAAGCCAAGGTTGTGATCCATTTTGCAGCCGCCGCTTATGTCGGCGAGTCTGTGGAACGGCCCGGTTACTACTATGAGAACAACGTCGGCGGCACCATGTCGCTGTTGGCAGCCATGCGGTTGACGGGGCTGCGCCAGATCATTTTCTCATCCAGCTGCGCCACATATGGGATCCCTGAACAACTGCCAATTCAGGAACAAACGCCGCAAGCGCCAATCAACCCCTATGGGCGGACCAAGCTGATCTGTGAACAGATGATCCGCGACACGGCAGCGACCGGGCAATTGCATTTTGCCATGTTGCGCTATTTCAACGCCTGCGGCGCGGACCCTGGTGGTGAACTGAGTGAACGGCACACGCCGGAAACGCATCTGATCCCGCTGGCCTTGTTGGCCGCAGCTGGATTGCGCCCTGCGCTCAAGGTCTTTGGAACCGATTACGACACTCCAGATGGCACGTGCATCCGTGACTATATCCACGTGGCCGATCTGGCACGTGCCCATGTCATGGCATTGGAATGGCTGCTCAGCGGGCGTGAGGATCTTATTGCCAACCTTGGAACTGGAACGGGCCTGTCCATTCTGGAAATTCTGGATGGGATCGAGGCCGTAACAGGGGTGCGCCCACCTTGGATGCCAGCAGAGCGTCGCGCTGGTGACCCGCCGGAATTGGTGGCTGATGTATCCCTCGCCCGCAACTCGCTGGGTTTTCGCCCAGAACATTCCGACCTTCACACCATCCTGCGCCACGCCGCGCCAAGCTTTGGGTTGGAGGTGAAACATGCCTCCTGAGACCAGACAACAGCTACGCAATCTGATGGGAGACGACCGACACCGGTACTTGCGCGCGCTGTGGACGCGCCGGCAACAAAAGCGCAATTTGATCCTGATCCTGTTGTGGGCAGCCTGTGCTGTGTTTTTCTGGCAATGGTGGCTCCGCCCCGCGCATTGGGCAACCGGGGTTCAGTTCTGGGTCGCGACCCTTGCGCTGGCTTGGTTATTTTATCTGCAGCTGTTTTTTGTGCTGGTGTTTCGCCAGGCCAAAGTCCCGGCCTTTGGACCGCCCGCACCCGGCAGCGTGCGCGTTGCCATGATTGTGACGAAAACCCCGTCCGAGCCTCTGTCGGTTCTGATCCCAACCCTCAAGGCAATGCTGGCCCAAACCTACCCGCATGACACCTGGCTGGCGGATGAAGCCCCTGATGCAGAGACGCGCGCGTGGTGTGACGCACATGGTGTTCGCATCTCCTCCCGCCAAGGTCTCGCAGCCTATCACCAGAAAACCTGGCCTCGCCGCACCCGCTGCAAAGAGGGCAACCTTGCCTATTTCTATGACACCTACGGCTATGAAGCCTATGATTTTGTGTCACAACTGGACGCAGACCATGTTCCAACGCCAACCTATCTGGCAGAAGTTCTGCGCGGGTTTGCTGATCCACGGGTTGGCTATGTCTCGGCCCCCAGTATCTGTGCGGCCAACGCAAATCAAAGCTGGGCCGCACGCACCCGTTTGTTCACAGAGGCCGTGTTTCACGGTGTCTTTCAGGCAGGCTACACGGCCTCGCTGTCACCCATGTGCATCGGGTCTCATTACGCCGTGCGCACCACCGCGCTGAAAGAGATCGGCGGGCTTGGCCCTGATCTGGCCGAAGATCATTCCACCACGATGCTGATGAACGCGGGCGGGTGGCGTGGTGTGCATGCGTTTGATGCCATCGCTTATGGTGATGGCCCTGCCAACATAGCGGATCTCTGCACACAGGAGTTTCAGTGGTCCCGCAGCCTGGTGACCCTGCTCTTGCAGCATACTCCACGTTATCTGCGCGCCCTTTCGCCCCGGCTCAAATTCCTGTTCCTATTCTGCCAGCTGTTCTATCCGCTGTTTGCCGCCTTCATGACCTTGTTCTTCCTATTGCCTGTGGCCGCTTTGGTCCTGGACATCCGTTATGCCAATGTCACCTTTCCGGCCTTTTTGGCTCATATCACCCCGCAGATCATAATGCTGACTGCCATCGCCTATTACATCAAAGCGGATGGTCATTTACGGCCCTCAGATGGAAAAGTCATCGCTTGGGAAAAAGCGCTGTTTCTCTCGCTACAATGGCCCTGGGCGATTTGGGGATGCGTAATGGCCGTGCGCGATCGTTTCGCCGGTGACTTCGTTGATTTTCGCATCACCCCAAAAGGTGAAGCCGCGAAAGCTCAATTGCCAATACGCATCATCACCCCCTATGCGGCTTTTGCAGCAATCAGCCTTTTACCCGTTATCTTCATTCGCGACGTTGAAAACGCGCAAGGCTTCTATCTTTTTGCAACAATTAATGGTATACTCTTCACATCGATTGTAGGCGTGATCGTTTTTCATCACTACAAAGATACCGAATTTTTCACGAAGCGTATTTCGGTTTTTGACGTCGCAAAAATCGCAATTGCCCCCGCATTGGTGGCGACAACAGTTTTGGCTGCCAAGGAACGAGGGACCGAAGGGCTTTATGCGCTTTCGCAGGGAATAGAACCCTATCGACTGATTACAGAAGAATATGCGGTTGCTGGCGCCGGGATGGGTGGACCGGGAACCGTCATCTTGAGATTTGATCCGGGCCTCAACCGCGCGGGCAATTCCAGCCATCGGGAGGAGAGACATGGCTCAGACTGATTGCAGTGACTTAAACAGAGATTGGCTTGCCGCCTTGCTCATATCGTTCGCCCTGTTGGCATCCCCAGCGTCGGCGGCACCACCAGGCCAGCTCCCCTTTGGGGTTTATGACCCCGGTGGCAGCTTCTCGGACGATCCGGATGTGCAAATCGAACATCTGTTTTTACCATGGGAAGACGTTTTCCTTCCCTCCCTTCTACAGGCCGATGAATACGCCAAAGACCGCAACCGAGCGATCCTGGTCACCATCGAACCCTGGACCTGGACTCGCAGCGAACGCAATACTGCGGCAGTTTTAACCGAAGGGATTTTCAGCGGCGAATATGACGGAAACGTCCGCGCCATCTGTGACACGCTGGCCGAATTCGACAGCCCCGTGACGATCCGCTGGGCGCAAGAGATGGAAGACCAATCCGGCCAGTTTATCTGGGCACAATGGGAGCCCGAGACCTATGTTGACGCGTTTCAGCGGGTTGTTGATCTGTGCCGAGAAAGCTCAGACGCGTTTGACTACATGTGGTCGCCGTTGGGATATGAAAACTTGCAAGAGTATTTCCCCGGCGAGGACTACGTCGATGTGATCGGGTTGTCGGTCTTTGGCTTGCAACCCTGGGAGCAACAGATCCTGGGTGCTGAGCAAAGCTTCAGCGAAATCCTTGCCCCTCGGTATGAGCGTGCGCTGGAGTTTAACCTACCCATCGTCGTCGCAGAACTCGGCTATGTCGGAGACAGCAGCTATGTCGAAAAATGGAACGCAGACGTGCGCCAAGACATTGCGGATTTCCCTGCTTTGCAAGCCGTGATCTACTTTAACCAAAAGGAAGTCTACCCTTGGCCGGATGACTTTGGCCTGCCCGATTGGCGGTTCCCCAACAATGATCTGGGCGCGAAACAAGCTGAATTGGGCGAGTAAAAAGACATTAGCGGCGGTTTTTTGCCGCCGCTAATGTGGCAGCCTGCGTTGCTGCAGAACGCTTATTTTTAACTTTTCAGCCAGATCCTTAGAGCCATAATTTCCGCCAAACGCCCGATGCGCATGCGCCGGGCGTATCTGTGCGAACGCCTCTTTAAGGCAACATTAGGCTTCATTCTCTATCCTGTCTTTGTCGAAAATCCCCTTGTTTGCTAGGATGCGGCCACCAGAAGGCAGCAGCAGTAACAAAAGCCCGACCCAATCGGGCAAAACGCAGAGGCAGTTTCAACATGGCAAAATCCACCCGCGCCCGCGCGGCCGTTTCAGCAATGGCCACAAAATCCATTCTCTCAGCAGCCCTTGTGGCAAGCCTGATGTGGGTTGCACCTGCGTCGCCCTCCTTTGCAGGCGGTGCAACCGTTCGGGGAAAGGTGGCGTTGAACCTTTTGAGCCGCGGCAGCGATAAACGCAAAACCACAACCCGTCGGGTCTCTTCGGTTGGTGGTGGCAGCTACATCTGCTCGCCGGCCGGTTTTGGCCAGCCCTCGCGCTGCTACGCCAATTGATCCACGCGCATTTGCGCCAATGGCTTTCCGGTTTGCACGCCACATTTGCGTGGCCCAGCTCTGCACTCTACTCTTCTTGTTCTGTTTGACCCTTCCTGCGTTTGCGCAGCAAACCGGGCTGGGTCTGTGGGAGGATCCAAAGTTTAAAATTCTGCGTTGGGTCGAGTCCCAGCCGGATTTGCAATGGTACTACAACTGGCGCTCTGATCACCTTTGGCATCAAGGGCGGCATCGGCGCACGGTCGAATTTGTGCCGATGATCCACAGCGCCAAGAACATCAGCGACAAAATCAAAAGCCGCCACAAACCCCGCGCTTTATTGGCGTTCAACGAGCCGGACGGTCACAGCGGCCCGCATCAATCCACGCTGTCAGTGGCAGAGGCTGTTCGCCTGTGGCCCAAACTGGAAGCCCGCGGCCTGCGGTTGTCGAGCCCCGCCACCACAATGGGGGGCACCCTGGGCGCGGGGTCCTGGCAACGTCGGTTTATGGATGCTGTAGAAACACAGGGGCTGCGTGTCGATTTTATGGCGGTCCACTACTATTCAACAGATGGCAACGTCGAAACCTTCCGCCGCTGGCTTAAGGCTGTGCACCGCGAATACAAACGCCCGATTTGGGTGACTGAATTTGCCTTTATCGACTGGCGACAGCCGACACGCGTGTCTTACCAAGAAAACGCGCGATTTGCGCGTGATGCAATTGCGATGATGGATCAACTCCCCTTTGTTGAGCGCCACGCATGGTTTGCTGCAAACCCTTACCCATGGCGCGGGACAATTCCAGAGATCAACTTATTAAACGACGACCTGTCCTTAACCCAACTCGGCGTTTCCTTTTTCGACACATTAAGGGATCGACGTGCACGTATTGCCGGTCTGCAGAAATAAACCCGCTATTGACCGCAACAGGATCCGCACTAATCGTCAAGAATTCCATTACACACCACACGGTTATTCTTGAAAGAAATTAAAAACTGTGTCAGCATTCTAAATATATCAACGTGAAAAAATGGGACGCAATCCCAATTTTCCGGCAAGGCCGTGCGCGACGGAGCAGATCGCGCATTTGGGAACCCCCATCGGCCAATACCTTTTTGTCAAATACAGGCGATGTTTGGAGGCGTGTTAATGCGTATTCTCACTATTCTAAGCGGTGCTGTCTCAGCCCTTTGCCTGACTGCGGTTGCACCGACAGCTGAACCCGCGCCAAGGACCTATTTTGGCTCTCCGATACCAATGAACTCAGCCGCGCCGGAACCGACATCCCTGTATCGGATGTTTGCCGGGCGCAGTGCAGATTGGGGCGCGGGCTCATTTGCCTATTTTGCGCCGGACGGAACGTTTCGCGCCGTCAACGCCGCAGAGCAGAGCATTGGCGAAGGACGCTGGTTTGTCACCACAAACAGCAAAATGTGCTATGACGCGAACTGGATGTGGCGGCAGGACTTCAGCGCCCAAAGCAGCAAGGTTCTGACCTGCGCCCGGTTCCGTGTCGATAATGCGGGCGAGATGTGGTCCACCACCGGCTCACGCGCGGGGCCCTGGTTTCCGTTTTCAACAGCCAATTTGAAACGCGGTGATCTGGTCACACCGCAGTTTACAGCCTTTTACAATTCCTTTGGCGTCGCACCGGGCAACATTAAAAAATAAGCCGCCCCAAAAAAACGCCCGCCGTGGGTGGCGGGCGTTTCAGAATTGCTTCTAAAGGCCGGCGCAAGGCACCGGCCCATTGCTGTATTTATGCAAAGATGAAGTCATCTTCGGTGAAGGTGCTGAGGCGCAGATTGTTGCCCTCGACCACGAGGGTTTCGTCCTCAAAGCCAACGGTGACCTGAGAGGCGCTGTCGAAGACAACCTCAAGCGCGTCAAAGCTTTCAACACCCCATGCAGACACATCCAGAAGGTCCTGGTCGACATCAAAGTCAGTGACTGTATCTGTGACGCCATCGGCCACAAATTCAAAGGTGTCAGCACCTGTGCCGCCTGTCAGGACGTCAACACCGCGACCGTCGACCAGCAGGTCGTCGCCGCTGCCGCCGTCCAGCGTGTCATTGTCGCGACCGCCGAACAGGTCATCGTCACCGGCACCACCCAGAACTTGGTCGTTGCCTGCGCCACCTTGGACCGTGTCGTTGCCAGCTTCGCCGAGCACTTCGTCGTCGCCGCGACCACCCAGAACTTGGTCTGCGCCGTTGCCACCTTGGACGGTGTCATCGCCGTTGCCGCCGCGCGCGATGTCACGCCCGTTGCCGCCACGTACCATGTCGTCGCCGTTGCCGCCGTTGACGCTGTCACGACCCGCGCCACCGCGAACAAAGTCGTCACCGGTGTTGCCGTTCAACAGGTCGTCGTTACGCGCACCGTTCACAGTGTCGTTGCCAACGCCGCCGTTGATCTCGTCTTCACCGTCCAGACCCAGCAGGCGGTCGGAACCACCCAGACCGTTGATCAGGTCATCAGCGATGGTGCCTTCCAGGGTTTCACCCGCAGACGTCCCTTCGACCAGCTGCTCCAGACCCAGTGTCAGGTCATAAGCAATTGTGGTGCCGCTGACTTCGTAGGCAACAACCAGCTGCGGCAGACCTGTGCTGCTGTCTTCTGCAGACACAAAGGAAATGCCTTCTGGGCTGATCGCAACGTCGCTGGGTTCGATGTAGTCAACAAACAGAGCGTTCGCCGGATCCGTTGCATCGTAAACCACAATGCCGCTGTCGCGCTCCAGACCCACAAACACATAGGTGCGTCCTTCGTGCTGACCTACGGCCAGCGCTTCGGGTTCACTGCCGCGGTTGTCAGAGCGACCATCTGGGAAGCCGTTCGGGCTGACTGCTGCAATGATACGGGCAAAATCCGCACCGCTGTCAAACACCAGGTTGCCTTCTTCATCGAAGATCGAGAAGGAGCGACCACCAAAGGCGTGCAGCACATCGATATCGCCGTCACCATCGGTGTCGCCGTCAATTGCAGAAATCTGCAGACGCTCAAGGCCGGTGGTGTCAACGCTTTCGTCGATGGTCACGGTCTCTTCAACACCGTCACCGTCAATGTCAAAGGACACGTCGCCTGCGATGAAGTCTTCAACACGCTCATCTTCGTCGCGTGTATCACCTTCGTTGGCCGTCACGATGTAGTTGGTGCCATTGGAGGAGAAGGCTGCGATGGTGTCGGGCTGACGCAGGCTGACCAGGTTGTCAAATGTCTGCGGGTCGTAAACCTCATCGTCATCATTCACGTCCGTTGCAACAACCGACAGATCCTGAACACCGGTGGAGAACAGGCGTGTGATCGAACCGCTTTCAACGTCGATAACCGCAATTGCGTTGTTCTCTTGCAGAGAAACATAAGCCGTCGCGCCATCTTCAGAGAAGGCCGCAAACTCAGGCTCAAGATCGCGCGATGCGCTGAAGCCTGGGAAGATGCGGATGCCTGCTTCGCGCAGCTCATCTTCACGACCGTTGAACTCAGAGAAGTCGATCTGAACGCGTTGTGCGTTTTCGGCACCTTCGGAGATGTCGATCAGGGTCACAGAGCCGCGAACGTCACGGGTGTCACCTGGTTCACCTTCGTTGGCCACGATGATGGTGTTTCCATCCTCAGAGAAGGCAACGGCGTCGGGCAGGTTACCGGTCGTCACGGTGTTCAGCAGTTCACCATCGGTGTCATACAGCGCAACGATGCCGCGACCGTTTTCATCACCGCTGTCGTCGGTGCGGTTGATTGCGACTGCAACAACGCCGTTTTTAACGGATACAGATTGCACACCGTCAAAACGCTCGAAACCGGACAGGTCAATAGATGCAAGCAGCTCACCGGCTTCGATGTCAAAGACGTCGATTGCGTCTTCTTCACCATTGGTGACATAGGCGCGGCCATTTTCCACGTCGACGATTTCCGAACGACCTTCGTCGTCATCCTCGTTCGGAACACCTTCGCCCGAGAACAGCAATGTGGAGCGGACAACCTGCGCGTCGGTCTCAACCGAGAAGTCAACGCCGCCCTGTTCCAGCTGAACGATACGGGTGTCCAGACCTGCGCCCAGATCTTCTTCGTCGAATGCGTTGTCCACATCGCCAAAGTTCTCGGCCAGGTATTCCGCCAGCGCGTCTTGCTCGGTGCCGTCTTCGGCAAAGGTTGCCGCACCGGTCAGGCGACCGTCTTCTTCGCCGTCACCGTCCAGATCGTCCAGATCAACACGGTTTGCTGCCTCGCCCTGCGGGAACGGGTAGTCGTCACCGCCACCGGCCAGGAAGCCCAGGGTCACAATGCGGAAGGTTTCGGTTGCATCGCCGACCAGTTCACCATTCACAACCAGCTGTGCGATGATGGAGCCGTCTTCTTCGTCCACGATCGCTGCGTTCACGATGCGCGAACCAGCTTCTTGTGTTTCGTCGATGGACATACGGATACCCGCCAGCTGCGGGAACTGACCATCAACGCTTGGCAACGCGCTCACACCGTGCTCCAGAACCTCAACCAGCTCTTCGCGGGTCAGGGTCAGCAGGGTCAGGTTGTTGTTGAATGCCAGGGTGGTCTGGATGTCGTTCTGGCTGATGCCGCCCTCAGGCTTCACCACATTGCCTTCACTGTCGACAACTTCAGAGTTGGCTGAGCGTACAGCTTCGGTACCGCCTGCAGGCACGATGGTTTCACCAATGTTGGCGCGGATGCCGCCACCGTTTTTGATCGAAACAACAACATCGCCTTCATAAGTCTGAGCCAGTGCCAGGTTGGCATCTGCGGTCAGGTTACCAAGGTTGGTTTCTTGGGTCCGCACACCGTCGGTGTCCAGCTCTTCGCCGGTGCCGGAACGGTTGCCGTTCAGGAACACGTTCGAAACACCAAAGACGTTGGATTCAGTTGCAACAATCTGCGCTTCGATGGCATCAACGATCTCTTCGATCTCTTCATCGGCCAGATCTTCGGCACCCAGATCCGAAACGCCCTGTTCGTCGGTTGCATAAGCACCCGAGACTTCAGCGTCATAGCTGTCGCGGTTGATGTTGCCTTCGTCGTCAAATTCGATGACCAGACGGCCAACGTATTTGTAGCTGCCGTCAGTGTTGACAACAACGGTGTCGGTGCCACCAGCGTTGGTCACGAACTGCGGGTATTCACCTTGGGAGGTGTCGCCGTCACGCAGGCGGTCGTTTTCGTCGGTCAAGCGTGTGTTGGAACCGCCAGCAACGATGATGTCGACATTTTCCAGACGCTCAGCCAGCGCCAGTTCGATGTCGATGCGCTGCATGTGCGCCAACAGAACAACTTTGTTCAGGGTCGGGTTGTCCGCCAACAGCGTGTCAACTTCGGATTGGATCTCTGCCGCCAGCGCATCCAGCTGCGCGTCGGTCGGGGTGCCGTCGAATTCAGCAGGCAGGATCGAAACATCGCCGGGCGAAGACAAGGAACCCAGGGTCGGAGTGGTTGCACCAACAACACCGATCAGCTCGCCGTTTTCTTCCAGAACAACGGAGGTGGTGATGGAGTTCGCAACCGGTGCTGCGCCGCCGTCAACAAACAGATCCGCCAGATTGGCATCCGTTGTTACGTCCAGGTTGGCCGACAGATATGCAAAATCAGCACCGCCAAAATCGGCGCCCAGGATCTCACCTTCCGCGTCGCCGCTGATCAAACCGCCCAGAACAGAGGTGCCGAAGTCGAACTCGTGGTTGCCCAGCGCAATCGCCTCGATGCCCAATTCATTTTGGATCTGAATGTCGGCAATACCAACCGAGCCAAAGGCTTCTGCGGACGCGTCAAAGAACAAGCCCGGGATAAAGGCGTCGCCCGAAGACAGTGTAATAGTATTATCAACCAATCCGTCATCGCCAAGGTCCTGCGCGCGCAGGCCGTTCAAAACGGCGGACAGATTAAGCGCATCCACGACGGCGGCGCTGCCGGCCTCTTGGTCTGCGATATGAAGTAGTTCAAGCGTGTAAGCCACAATTCTCTCCCGTGTGCCACGAAAATCCCTCACGGCGTACGAGCGAATTTGAACAGAAAAATATCGAATTTGTAACAAACTGCTAAAATAATTGGCGGCAGCGTCACAATGCAATCACGAAACATTTACGCGTGAAAAACATAAATTGAAAAAAGCCCAAAACCCCAAAGGACGTCACAAATAATTCACGAAAGAAAACCACTTCCCAATAGAATCATAGACTTATCTACACCCTTGGTGGCTTTCTTTTTCAGATCATTCCGCACCGGATGCACCAAGCCGACAATCACCGCCTGCTTTGCCTCACTGGAATGCAACGCTTTTGTGTTTTTACAAAATTGAAATTCGATTCAAAATGCGTCATTTGAACCGCACGCGAGACAGGATATTATAGCTGGCCTGAGCCTCGAAATAGAAAACAATAAACGGAACCAAAATGGAGCATATTTCCAGGCGGGTGCCTTGAATTCCAATCGCTGAAATTGGTGTCGCTGCACAAAGTGCACGGTCGTTGGTCGCCCCGTCCATTCAGAACTGACGTCAGGCGGCCTGCTCTGATCCGATGTGCGAAAAATGTGCCAAGAAACAAAAGCCGGGTGCAACCATATACAAAGGCGCATGCGGACTTCTCAACACGCTCTGACCTGAAGATGGCTAAGTGGCGGGGAGACAGGGATTCGAACCCTGGGAACGCTCTCACGTTCAACGGTTTTCAAGACCGCCGCATTCGACCACTCTGCCACCTCCCCGGTCTGGCGTGGGGTTTATGCGCTGCGCTTCGGTGATGCAAGTGGGAAATCTCATGCTTTGAAAATTCACCAAACCGCATTCACGATCGTCACATTCTTGCCGAGTCAATGGGCATAGGGTTTCCATGTGGATTTGTGATGGCTATGGTGATTGCAAATAAATCGGGACCCAATCAACGGTGCGCAAAAGCACCTTGCATACAGGCGAAATGCAGTCGTTTGGCGTCTCAGAGAAACCAGTCGAAAAGACATGGCACATGGCAAGGACATTGAGGATGCAGAAGGTTCCGTCTTGGACAACACGCGGCCCGAAGGTGGCAGCGACTTTGGCAATGATGGCGGTTTTGGCCGCCTGTGAGAACACCGGCACAAGTCCAAGTTCGGATCCCACGCTGCCGTTGACAGAAGCCAACGCTGACACCCCGCAAACCCAAGCGACTTTTGGGGAACGTTTCGGCGCGTTTTTCAAGCGCAAGGAGCAGCCAGAGGGGACAGAGGCCGCCAACACAGCGACCAGTACCGAGTTGGTGGAACGCGATGTCGAAGCTCCGGACGTATTTCAAGTAACCGAATCTGGGCTTTGGGACGGACGGCCGTCGCTGGGCGGTGTTTGGGTGGCACATCCGGACGCACGCGACCCAGAGCGTGTAATTATCCGCAACAACAGCAATGGCCGCTTTGTGATCGGCGCTCTGTTCCGGCGTGAGCGGGAAATCCCTGGCCCGCGGGTTCAGGTTTCGTCAGATGCAGCGGACGCCTTGGGCATGTTGCCCGGCGCACCGGTTGAAGTAAATGTCACCGCTCTGCGCAAAGAGACCGTAACGCCCGCTCAGCCAAACGCGGAACCTGCACTGGAGGCTTTGACGCCTGAGCCTGTGGAAACCGCGTCGCTGGATCCGATTGCAGGTGCGGCTGCCGCCATTGACGCCAGCGCTCCCGCAGAAGCCACCGCGACCTCGGCCCCAACAAACGCGCCTGCTCCCTATACGCCGCCAAAGCCAACGGTCACCTCCTCGCTGGAAAAGCCGTTCCTGCAAATCGGGATTTTCAGCATCGAGGCCAATGCCAAGCGCACGGCTGATATGATGCGCAACGCGGGTATGATCCCAAGCATTTTGGCACAATCGACAAATGGCAAGCCGTTTTGGCGCGTCCTGGTGGGCCCGGCCCAGACCAAATCAGAACGCACGCAATTGTTGAAACAAGTTCGCGACACGGGCTTCACCGACGCCTATGCTGTCACCAATTGATGTCAAAGGGAGGTCGCCTGTGAGCACGCATTCAACACAACCCGCGTTTTACCCGCGGCGTTCAGCCCTACGTAGTGGCTTGACGTTGGCCGCCGTGGCAGCGGCCATATTCAGCCTGACGACTGCGGCCGCCTTTGCATTTGACACCAAGGCGCGCGCCGCTTTTGTGCTGGATCAGGGCACAAATACGGTTTTGATGTCAAAAAACGCAGACGCGCCGCTGCCGCCTGCGTCAATGTCGAAACTGATGACCCTTTACATAGCGTTTGAAGCCCTGCGCGATGGGCGGCTGACGTTGGACGAACGCCTGCCTGTCAGCCAACACGCCATGAGCTATAAGGGTTCGACCATGTTCCTCAACACCCAGGACCGGGTCCGGGTTGAGGATTTGCTGCGCGGCATCATCGTGCTCTCGGGCAATGATGCCTGTGTGGTGATCGCCGAAGCCTTGTCGCCGGATGGAACCGAAGCCGGTTTTGCCCGCTATATGACTAAACGCGCGCTGGAGATGGGGATGGAAAACTCCACCTTTGCCAACTCCAACGGCTGGCCCGCCGCCGGCCATTTGATGTCGGTCAAAGATCTGGCCATTCTGGCGTCGCACCTGATCGAGGATTTCCCGCAGTATTATCCGATGTTCGCAGAACGTGAGTTTGCCTTTGACGGCCGCGCGCCCTCAAATGTGCGCAACCGTAACCCGCTTTTAAGGCTGGACATCGGCGCCGATGGGCTCAAGACCGGCCACACAGAAGAGGCTGGTTATGGTCTGGTGGGCTCGGCCAAACAGGGGGATCGTCGTGTGATCTTTGTTCTGTCCGGACTTGGCAGCACAACCCAACGCGCCGAGGAATCCGAGGCGGTTGTGAACTGGTCCTTTCGCCAGTTTTCCCAGAAGACCATAGCCAAAGCCGGTGAAGCCGTCGCCGAGGCCGAAGTTTGGATGGGCAATGCCAGAACCGTTGGGTTGATGCCCCAGGGGGATATGAACGTGTTGTTGCCTGCACTGCAGCGCAATGAGCTTCAGGCCGAAGTTGTATACGATGGCCCGCTTCAGGCCCCGATTTCCCAAGGGGATCTGCTGGCGGAGCTGGTGTTCCAACCAGATGGGTTGCCAGAAATGCGGCTGCCTTTGGTGGCGGCAACCGATGTCCCTGCGGGCGGCTTTCCTGTACGGGTCAAAACAGCTGCCCAAGTATTGATGAAACGATTGTTAAACGGCCCCGAGACCCCCCAGTGACCGCACAGAAATCAAACGGATTGTTCCTGACGTTCGAAGGTATCGACGGATCAGGAAAATCCACGCAATGTAAACGTCTGGCCGCAGCTCTGGAAGCACGCGGCCATGATTGTGTTTTGACCCGCGAACCCGGTGGCTCGCCTGGGGCAGAAGAAATCCGCAGGCTTGTCTTGGAAGGCGACCCGGACCGCTGGTCTGCGGCCACTGAGCTTTTGTTATTCACCGCGGCCCGCCGCGATCATCTGGAACGGCTGATCGACCCGTCGGTGGCGGACGGCAAAGTGGTGATCTGCGACCGCTATGCGGACAGCACCCGCATGTATCAGGGGTTATCGCGCGGCGATCTGCGCGCAACCGTCGATCAGCTGCATGAATTGATGATCGGTCGGGAACCGGACATAACCATCCTTTTGGACATGGACCCAAGCACTGGTCTGGCCCGCGCCAAAGGGCGTCAAGGCCATGAAGAGCGGTTTGAGGACATGGGGCTGCAACTTCAGCAGAAAATGCGCGCAGGGTTTCTGTCTCTGGCCCAGGAGTTTTCGCACCGCTTTGTCATCGTCAACGGCGACCAGCCCCCCGAAGATGTTGCAGCCGAGGTGCTGACGGCCACGCTCAAAGCTATGGGGCACTGATCCGATGAGCAGCGATGACGCCCTGCCCCGCGCCGACCAGGCCCCCGGCGCGCCACACCCGCGTGAAACACTGCGTCTTTTTGGACAAGAGAGTGCTGAACAGGAATTCTTGTCGGCGTTCAACTCGGACCGCATGCACCATGGCTGGTTGATCACTGGACCCCAAGGGATCGGTAAAGCCACCCTAGCCTGGCGTATCGCGCGCTTTCTTTTGGCCACACCTCAGGATGATGGCGGGCTCTTTGGTGCGCCGCCACCGCCCACCAATTTGGGTATCGACCCGGACCACCCCGTGTCCCACCGCATTCAGGCATTGGCTGAACCGGGTCTGGCGGCGATTACCCGTAGCTATAACGACCGGGAAAAACTGCGCGACCAGATTGTGGTGGATGACATCCGCGCGCTTAATCGTTTCTTTGGTCTCTCTTCTGCGGATGGCGGTCGCCGTGTGGTAGTTGTGGATGCGGCAGATGACATGAACACCAGCGCTGCAAACGCCTTGTTGAAAATGCTGGAAGAGCCTCCGGAACGCACAACCCTTCTGCTGATCTCGCACCAGCCTTCGCGTCTTTTGCCGACCATTCGATCCCGCTGCCGGACGTTGCGCCTGACCCCGTTAAACCCAGTCGATATGCAATCGGCATTGAACCAGGCCGGTGTTGAGGTCACAGAAGGCTCTGAACATCTGAATGCGCTGGCGCAAGGATCCGTTGGCCAAGCGATCCGGCTACTGTCCTTGGGCGGGCTTGAGATCTATTCCGAATGGGTGCAGATCCTGGCCTCCATGCCGCGCCTGGATCGAGCGCGGGCACTGAAACTTTCCGAGGCGGCTGCAATGCCCGGCGCGGGGGCAAAATTCGAACTTCTCCTCACCTTGATTGAGACAAGCCTCGCGCGACTGGCCCGAACAGGCGCTACGGGGCAGCCGCCCCTGCCAGAAGCCGCCGCGCAAGAAGCCGAGACCTTGATGCGATTGGCACCACATCCGGCCAAAGGGCGGGCATGGGCGGACCTTGCAGCCACAGCAAGCGCGCGGTCACGCCATGGTCAGGCGGTGAACCTTGACCCGGCGGCGCTTGTCCTAGATACGGTTTTCAAGATGCAAGACACCGCGTCCCGCCCCTGAGGCATGGGATGCGCCAAGGCGACCGAGGCACAAGATCCGCATGAGCACTCCGTTAATTACCGACAGCCACTGCCACCTGGACTTTCCCGATTTCGAAGGCCAGCTGGATGAGGTGATTGCCCGCGCAGCAGAGGCCGGCGTCGCGCGCATGGTGACCATTTGCACCAAGCTGAAAAACGAACCTTCCGTGCGCGCCATTGCAGAGGCACATGGCCCTGTTTTTTATGCCGCGGGCACCCACCCGATGAGCGCCGCCGAAGAGCCGATGGCAACCGTTGACGAATTGGTGGCTCTGGCCAAACATCCGAAATTTGTCGGCATCGGTGAAACCGGGTTGGATTACCATTACACAGCAGACAGCGCCGAAGTGCAGCGCCAATCGCTACATGTTCACATCGAAGCGGCACGCGAAACGGGACTGCCGCTGATCATCCACTCACGCGCCGCGGATGACGACATGGCGGATATCCTGGGCCGCGAAATGGCCAAAGGCCGCTTTACCTGCGTGATGCATTGTTTCTCATCCTCGGCAGAGCTTGCAAAAGCCACCCTGGACTTGGGATGTTATTTGTCGATCTCCGGCATCGCAGCCTTCCCCAAAAGCAAGGAACTGCGGGACATTTTTGCCGCCGCTCCAGTAGACCGCCTGCTGGTGGAAACCGACAGCCCCTACCTTGCTCCGCCGCCCCGTCGCGGCAAACGCAATGAACCTGCCTACACCGCGCTGACAGCCAAGATACTGGCCGATGCTTTGGGCATGGATTACGCTGAATTTGCCGCACAGACCGAGGCCAATTTTGACCGTCTGTTCTGGAAAGTCGCCGAACACCGAGCGGTGGCCTGATGGCGGAACTGCGGTTTACGATTTTGGGCTGTGGCTCCTCGGGTGGTGTGCCACGACTGGGCGGCCAATGGGGAGATTGCGACCCCAATGACCCGCGCAACCGGCGCCGCCGCTGTTCGATTCTGGTTGAGCGAGAGAGCGAGAACGGCACCACCAGCGTGCTGATTGACACCTCACCTGACATGCGCAGCCAATTGCTGGACACTGGCACGGGCCGCCTGGACGCTGTGATCTATACCCATTCCCATGCGGATCATGTGCACGGCATCGATGATCTGCGAATGATCGTCTTTAACATGCGCCAGCGGGTGCCCGTTTATGCCGATGCCGAGACACAGAACGCCCTGTTGTCGCGCTTTGCCTATGCTTTTGTGCAGCCCGAAGGGTCATCGTATCCGCCGATCCTGGACCTTCACAGCATCGACGGTGACTTTGAAATCACAGGCCCCGGCGGATCCATTCCGTTTCGCCCGTTTGAAGTCAAACACGGCAGTATCGATGCCTTGGGCTTCCGGATCGAAGACCTTGCGTATCTGCCCGATGTGTCCGAGATTTACGACCCGGCTCTGCCGACCCTTGAAGGGCTGGACTGCTGGGTCATCGACAGCCTGCGCCGCGACCCGCATCCGACGCATTTCTGCCTGGCGGATGCTTTGGCGTGGGTCGAACGCATGGCCCCGAAACGCGCGGTTTTGACGAATTTGCATAATGATCTGGACTACGCAACGTTGCAGGCGGAAACCCCAGATCACATTACGCCAGCCTATGACGGCATGGTTATCCGTTACCCGTTATGAAGCACATCGCATTGGCAGGCCATAAATGCTGAGCACGCTGATCGAAGTTGTCCTGCCCGTGTTTCTGGTTGTTGGTGCAGGCTATGCCACCACCTGGGGTGGGATGTTTCAGCAATCCCATATCGACGGGTTGATGAAGTTCACTCAGAACTTTGCAATTCCCTGCCTATTGTTCAGCGCCATTGCGCATCTGGATCTGTCGCAAAGCCTGTCCTTGCCACTGCTCTTCAGCTTTTACACCGGGGCCTTCACCTGTTTTCTCTTGGGGCTTCTGGGGGCGCGGTTTCTATTTGATCGCCCCTGGACGGATGCCACAGCCATTGGGTTTTGCGGCCTGTTTTCCAATTCCGTCCTGTTGGGCCTGCCCATTACGGAACGCGCGTTTGGCAGCGACGCGCTCACCGGCAACTATATGATCATCGCGTTCCATTCGCCCTTTTGCTATGCGTTGGGCATTACAACGATGGAAATCCTGCGAAACCGTGGGGCTGGTGCGTCCAAGACCGTAAAACGCGTGATGAGCGCGATCTTCAAGAACGCGCTCATCGTCGGTATTGCCCTTGGATTCGCGGTGAACCTCACTGGCCTTGTTATTCCTGGCGTGGTCGAAGACGCCTTGGCCCTGCTCACCCGCGCGGCGCTTCCTGCCGCGCTTTTCGCTTTGGGCGGGGTCTTGACCCAATATCGCCCCCAAGGGGACATGCGGGTGATCCTCTTTATTTGTCTCCTGTCGCTGATTGTGCATCCCGCCATCGTCTTTGGCCTGGGATCTGGCTTTGGCCTTGAGCAAGAGCTGTTTCGCTCTGGCGTGCTCACCGCTGCGATGGCAACCGGTGTGAACGGCTATATATTTGCCAACTATTATGGCTGCGCCAAACGCGTAGCGGCCTCAACCGTCTTGATCGCCACCGCGCTTTCCGTGCTCACGGTCTGGGGTTGGCTTGCGTGGATTCCCTGATCGTACCCGCGCATGATACAGATAGAACGGTCCTGTTTTTGCTGCGCTGCAATATGCCTAGGTGACAAGCCGCCTTGGGCCACCTATAACGCGCGCAAATTCAATTTTCTCTGTCTCAAGGAGCGTACACATGGCCCTGCAGGTTTTTGGTCACAAATCCCCCGATACTGATTCCACCGGTTCTCCGCTGATCTGGGCTTGGTATCTGAATGAGGTCCAAGGTGTCGAAGCAGAAGCTGTTTTGTTGGGTGAGCCCAACACCGAAGCGGCCTTTGTTGTCGAAAAATGGGGCTTTGAAAAGCCGGCCATCAAGACGGAGTTCGAAGCAGGCACCGCGGCTGTGATCGTTGACACCAACAACCCGGCCGAGCTGCCCGACAATATCAACGAACTGGACGTTCAGGCGATCATTGACCATCACAAACTGGTCGGCGGCCTGGAAACCAAAGGTCCAATCGACATCACCGTGCGGCCGCTGGCCTGCACAGCCACCATCATGTACGATCTGATGGGTGATGACGCGGCCAAGATGCCCGACAATATCAAAGGCCTGATGCTGTCGTGCATCCTCTCCGACACGCTGGAGTTCCGCTCTCCCACCACCACAGACCACGACAAGGCGCTGGCGGAGAAACTGGCGGCTGAGCTGAACATCGATCTGGGCACCTACGCGTCCGAAATGTTTGCAGCGAAATCCGACGTATCGGCGTTCTCTGATGCGGAACTGATCCGTATGGACTCCAAGGAATACGCCGTTGACGGTGTGAAGTTCCGCGTCTCCGTTCTGGAAACCACCGCGCCGGAAATCCCGTTGAATCGCAAGGCGAGCCTGATGGAAACCTATGCCACCGTCCAAGCCGAAGACGGCGTGGATCAGGTTCTGCTGTTTGTGGTCGACATCCTGAAAGAAGAGGCGACCCTCTTGGTTCCAAACGACGTTGTCAAAGGCGTTGCAGAAAAGAGCTTTGGCGCAACCGTGGACGGCGACAGCGTCGTCCTGCCGGGCATCATGTCCCGCAAGAAACAGATCATCCCGAACCTCAAGGTCTGATCTGTCGCCACATCGCTGAAAAAAAAGAAACGCGCTCCAAATGGGGCGCGTTTTTGTGTTGGGGCAGACAGTGCGGTCAAAGGGTTATTGCGTGCCGTTTAACTGTTTCACGTCAGCTGTTGTCGGGACAGTCTGACTGCCAGTTCCCGATGTTTTTCAGATTTGAACGACACAATATCCCTGCGTTCAAACATCTCGGCAATCTTGTCCTCCCACAGGGTTTGGTCCGTAATTTGAGCAATTGTGGCGTCGATCCGCGCGCTCAACGCATCTTCGATTTCCACAGAGTCACCGAAAAAGCCAAGAAGTTCATCCCAGCTCGCCTCATATGGAGAAGGACGCAAGTACAAAGTGTCAATAAGCGCGGTCGCACGCTCTGGATCGTGTGCCGCGTCTAAAAGCGCCTGCCCATCTGGGGTTTGCAAAAACTGGACGAGTTCGGCAACGGGTTGGTCGCGATAGACCTCACAGGTCTGGTCAACGTAAACGTCCAATACCGCAGGTGTGGCATCTCTGAGCGGCTTGAACACAAGAAACTCAAGATAACCTGCTGGGGCAATCTCAAGAACGCCAATAGGTGCAAGTTCTTCCTCCATCTTTTCTGCCACTGCTCGTACATCCAGATTGGCAAAATCTTCCTCATTGAACGACCCATTTGGAAGGAGAAGCGACCAGTATGTGTGCAAATCCTCCCGTGGGCAGGATGCTGAGGCTGTGCTGGCGGCGAGCAAGAGACTTGCTGAGAGGGTAAATAATCTGTTCATGACATATCAGCTAAAACGTCATTGCGGCAGCCACATGGCCATTAACTTGGGCCAACATCACGCCTACGTGTATGATGCCTCATCTTGACATTCGTCTTTTCCGACAAAAGCGCGCCCAAAAATGGCGCAGACCGCGTTGGCCGGTCTGCGCCACCTAAAAAAAAATTTGGTAATAAAATCACCACGGCCAACGCGTCATCCCCTTTTTGGAAAACGACTGAGGATGCTGTTTTTTCGCAAAATCCCCCCCCTCACGCCAACCTATAAAAACTTGTAGGTTGATGTCGGAACCGTCATAAAAAAATCAACCACATGCTTTGGTTGTGCATGACGAAACACAAGACACCGAGAGGCGGGTTGGTTTGAAAAACCCATTGATCGACGCATTAAACGCGCTGTTGACGGTTCCGGACGGGTCCGCCCGCTGGTCCGTTGCGCAAAAGCTTGCGGATCAGCTCGGTGTGACAAGCATCCTTGTGGGAGAGGCAAACGTACAAAACAGTGAGATTTTTTGGCTCAGCACCGATATGGATCCGAACTGGATGGAGCAATATCTCACCGAAGGATACATGGACGTAGACCCCGCATTGGTACAACTGAGCCAATCTCCGGGACGTATGGTCATGCCTTCTGGCTCCCTGCACAAGGACAAAGTGCAAAGCTTGCGTGAATGGGAATTGAATCACGCACTCAGGGACTATGGCTATGGCCTCTTGCACTGCAGCCGCTTTGGACAGGCCGGAGCGGTTGGTAAATTCGTCACCCTGTGCCATGATCCATCCGAAACAGACCACGTCATGTGCGATTTATCCCGGCGCGATGTATTCGCAGCACTCCTGGCAAACACAATCGGCCCCAACACTCTGCCGATCCCCGAGCAGTACCACTCCCCGCCCCGATATGTTTTGACCCCGCGCCAGCGGGATGTTCTGTCCCTGTTGGCAAACGGCTATCAAACCGCCCGGATTGCCGAGAAACTGGGCGTTACCGAAGCCACAGTAACCTTGCACTTCATCGCGGCCCGCAAGGCCTTGGGCGCAAACACACGCGAACAAGCCTTGGTCATCGCCCTGCAACACGGTCTCATCTCACTCTGAGCTTACTGTCTTCTGGTGTTTGGAGCGCCCCTCTGCCATAGGTTTGTCCAAACGCGAACCTAACCTCCAAAAGGGGATATGCCATGACCCGGATCATCGAAAACCTCGCCGAGATTTCTCAGAATTATCGTGCCCTGTTTGTGGATCTGTGGGGCTGTGTCCATAACGGCATTACGGCCTACCCCGAGGCTGTGGCAGCTTTGCAAACATACCGGGCAACGGGCGGGATCGTTGTCCTGGTGACCAATTCCCCGAAGCCCCGCGCAGGCGTGGCCGCGCAGCTGGGGGAGTTCGGCGTTCCAGATGATGCCTATGACACAATCGCCACATCCGGTGACAGCGCGCGGGCAGCGATGTTCACAGGCGCGGTTGGGCAAAAAGTCTTTTTCATGGGAGAATGGGAGCGTGATTGGCAGTTCTTTGAACCGCTGAATGTGATCGAGGACCCGCTCGAGATTACGCGCGTTCCACTGGCAGAGGCCGAAGGGATCGTCTGTTGCGGCCCCTTTGACACCCAAGCAGATCCGGATTTGAACCGCGCGGATTTCCTGCTGGCAAAAACCAACGGGCTGAAACTTCTATGCGCCAATCCGGATATTGTTGTGGACCGCGGTCACACCCGCGAATGGTGCGCAGGTGCGCTAGCCAAGCTTTATACCGAAATGGGCGGCGAAAGCCTGTATTTTGGCAAGCCTCACCCGCCGATTTATGATCTGGCTCGGCGCCGACTGGCAGAGGTTGACAGCTCTATCCAGGACGACGACATCCTGGCCATCGGCGATGGGCCCCACACAGACATTCTGGGTGCCACCGGCGAAGGCCTGGACGCGCTCTTCATCACAGGTGGACTGGCGGCCCATGAGACACAAACTGCACAGCAGCCAGATCCCAAAGCGCTAACGCAATACCTCGAAAAGGAAAAATCCACCCCCCTCTTTAGTATCGGTTTCCTACGCTAAGGCAGTTTTCCCTTGATTTTCTGCGTCCGCAAAGTAATAAAGTTGCACAAGTTTGCACCTTGCGGCGCAAAAATTACCTTGCCACCAATTTGGTTGGACCTCAAAGGGGACGAGAATGTTGGACAACCTGCCACGCGGAACAATCTGTATCGAAGACATCGAAATGGGAATGGTGCGCTACCTGCGCAAAACCGTGACCGATGAGGATATCGAAAAATTCGCCCAGGTCTCAACCGACCGGAACCCGGTTCACCTTGATGAAGACTACGCCCAAGAAACCATGTTCCAGGGCCGCATTGCACATGGGATGCTGACTGCGGGCCTCATCTCTGCGGTCATCGGAGAGCAATTGCCAGGCCACGGCACAATCTACATGAGCCAATCGCTCAAATTTCTCGCCCCCGTGCGTCCCGGCGACATGGTCCTGGCCGAAGTTGAGGTGACCGGCATCGAAATCGACAAACGCCGTGTCAAACTGGATTGCCGCTGTATTGTCGACGGCAAGAAAGTGCTGGTTGGCGAAGCGATGGTCATGGCGCCCTCGCGAAAATTCGACTGACCCCAAGCACACAAAAGTGGCGCGCAAGAGATGGGTTATCCCCGTCCCTTGTGACCGTGGTTTCACACGGCTCACATCGATAAAGCGTCCCGCCTTTTACTTTCATCTTTTCCCAAATACTTCGGGGGAACAGCCTACCAGGCTGTTGGGGGCAGAGCCCCCATCCCACGCCTGTTTCTTTGCAAATTTTTTCTCGGTTGCAACGCTTGCGAAGCGCCCCCCATGCCGCTAGGCATGCGGCATGCAGATCATACGCGATTTCCAATTCGTCGACCCAAAAGACAAAGGCGCCAGCGCAGCCATTGGCAACTTTGACGGGGTTCACCTCGGGCATCAGTCCGTGATCGATTTGGCGCGTCAAGCGGATCCGGACGCCCCTCTTGGTGTGATGACGTTCGAACCGCATCCCCGTGCCTTTTTTGCCCCGGACGCCCCTCCCTTTCGGTTGATGTCCGCCGAGGCCCGCGCCTCCCGGCTGGAGAAACTGGGCGTTGAAAAACTGTATCAGTTGAACTTCAATGCCACGCTGTCCTCTCTGACCCCGCGCGACTTTGCCCAAAAGGTTATCGCAGATGGGCTTGGCCTCACGCATGTGGTTGTGGGGGCCGATTTCTGCTTTGGCAAAGGGCGCTCGGGTAGTGTCGAAGATCTGAAACGCTTCGGCCAGGAAATGGGCTTTGGCGTCACCATTGCAGATCTGATGGAATATTCGGAAAACACCGTGTCTTCTACCGCAATTCGCAACGCATTAACCGATGGGCGGCCACGGGATGCGGCACATATGCTGGGCCACTGGCACCGCATCGAAGGAGAGGTCATCGGCGGCGAGCAGCGCGGGCGCGAGCTGGGTTTTCCCACGGCCAATATGTCGATCGACGGGCTTCATCCGCCAAAGTTTGGCGTCTATGCGGTCTTGGTGGACGTGCTCGATGGGCCGCATATTGGCAGCTATTTTGGTGCCGCTTCCATTGGCGTACGTCCCATGTTCGATGGGGACCACCCAAATATCGAGACCTACCTGCTGGATTTCTCCGGCAACCTTTATGGAGCCACGCTCTCTGTCGGGCTGGTGGATTTTCTACGACCGGAACTGAAATTCGCAGATCTCGATGGACTTCTGAAACAGATGGCCTCTGACTGCGACCAGGCTCGCACCATTCTCGCGGCTCTGTGACGGCAATGGCAGACACCGCAAAAATCGACCGCAATGGGCTATCTCCTCGGTTTTGGGAACGCAAACCACTCCGCAAACTCTCACCTCAGGAGTGGGAGGCTTTATGTGATGGCTGTGGGAAATGCTGCCTGAACAAGCTTGAAGACGAAGACACCGGCGCGGTTGCACTCACTTGTGTGGCCTGTCGTTTGCTGGATGACGACACGGGTCTGTGCACGCAATACCCCATCCGCCACCAATTTGTTCCCGAGTGCATTGTACTCAAGCCTGAAAACCTCGACACCCATGCCTATTGGATGCCGCAGACCTGCGCCTATCGCCTGTTGTGGGAAGGGAAGTCGTTGCCTGAATGGCATCCCCTTGTATCCGGTGATCCGGACAGCGTTCACGCGGCCGGTGTCTCGGTGCGCGGCCGCACCGTGTCCGAGTTTGAAACCCCATTGGAAGAATGGGAAGACTATATCATCGAAGAGCCGGTGTAACCCGGGCTCCAAATTCCCCGTTGGCTCAATACCCGCTGCGACAGTTCACGCTGGTCGCCACAGCCTCCGGGATCCGCCGCGCCGGTCTCTCGATTGTTGCAAGAAAGCCCACCCACCGAAACCGGCGCCTGTAACCGAAGCTTACGTAGTTCTGGCCCGTTCCTGTATAGATGTGCTCACAGTCAGCAATTTCCCTTTGCTTTCAACTTTGCCAGCGTCGCGCGCCATGTTAAGCGAGGCGCAAGTACACGAATCTGTCACATTCTGCCACTGCTGCCAGGGACATATATCCATGCCAACTTTGACCGAACCCAAGCTGATCGCTGGGAACGCCAATCTCCCGCTCGCCCAAGCCATTTCCCGCCGGATGAGCCTCCATCGCGGCATGGACCAAGAGCTGGTTGACGCCCGCGTCGAACGGTTCAACGATGGCGAGATCTTCGTCGAAGTGTTTGAGAATGTGCGCGGCGAGGATATGTTCATCATCCAGCCGACCTCAAACCCGGCCAATGACAATCTGATGGAATTGTTGATCATCTCGGACGCCCTGCGCCGCTCTTCGGCGCAGCGGATTACAGCGGTGATCCCTTATTTTGGCTACGCACGTCAGGACCGCCGCACAAAAGCGCGCACCCCGATTTCGGCCAAGCTGGTGGCCAACATGCTGGTTGAGGCCGGTGTTGAACGGATCCTGACCATGGATCTGCATGCGGCCCAGATCCAGGGCTTCTTTGATATCCCCGTGGACAACCTTTATGCCTCACCCATCTTTGCGCTGGATGTGAAAAACCAGTTCAAAGACCGTATGGACGATCTGATGGTTGTCTCCCCCGACGTGGGCGGCGTAGCCCGCGCGCGCGAACTGGCCAAGCGGATCAATGCACCGCTGTCGATCGTCGACAAACGCCGTGAGAAGCCCGGCGAAGTGGCTGAAATGACCGTGATTGGAGATGTCAAAGACAAGATCTGTCTTATCGTCGATGACATGTGTGACACGGCCGGCACGTTGTGCAAGGCGGCGCAGGTCCTGCTGGACAACGGTGCCAAAGAGGTGCACGCCTATATCTCACATGGCGTCATGTCCGGCCCTGCGGTAGAGCGTGTCTCGAATTCCGTTATGAAATCTCTGGTGATCACCGATTCCATTCAGCCAACCGAAGAGATCCTGAAAACGCCGAACATCCGGATTTTGCCAACCGCTCCGCTGTTTACCCAGGCCATCCTCAACATCTGGCACGGCACCTCGGTTTCCTCCCTGTTTGAGGACAAGACCTTGATCCCGATCTACGAGCACCTGGCCAACGGCCAATAGGCCGATCAACATTCTGATTATACTTGACACCGAGCCGTCCCTTTTAGGGACGGTTTTTTATATATGAGCGCCGAGCCTTCGCATTATTCTTTGGTCAGCACGTCTAAAGCAGCCTGATGCAGCACCGGTGAAGCTGAAGCAAGAATTGCGCCACTGGACCAAAGGCCCAAGGCTTCACCCTGCCAGTTGGTGATCATCCCGCCAGCCTCCTCGACCACTGGAACCAAGGCACAGATATCGTGGGCGTTCAGGTCGCCACCGTTCAAGCAAAGATCCACCTTTCCGGCGGCCAACGCCCCATAGGCAGGCGAGCCCGCATCAAAGGCAGCTTGGCCGACGCTGCTGCGAAGATTCTCGTATGCCACCGCATCTGTGTGGGTAAAGCTGTTTTGATTGGCCAACATTGCCAATGCCTCCCCAAGCAGAGTTGCATTGGACACGTTGAGACGACGGTCATTCAAATACGCCCCCTGTCCACGTGCCGCACAATACCGCACATCCATCAACGGCAAGTCAATTACGCCAACAACGGGCCGGCCCATGCCATCGCACAGCGCAATCAGTGTCGCAAAATTCCCAAGTCCCATACCGAATTGCCGAGTGCCGTCAATCGGGTCCAGAACCCATGTGTATTCTGCTATCCCCTTTTCGCTGCCGTATTCCTCACCTTGGACGGCGTGGTCTGGAAAGGCGAGGTGCAGATGGTGCCGCCAAGCTCGCTCAATGGCCAAATCCGCGGGTGTCAGGAAACTTCCGTCTTCTTTGAAGCTAACCTCTTTAGGGTTGAGCCAGGCCTCACGCGCCAATGGTCTGGCCAAGTTGGCCATCTGATGCGCGGATTGAAGGGCATGGTCCAGAAAAGAGAAGTCCATAACGGCATCCTGTGTCATTAATTAGTCTCTGAGAGGTGAACTGTGGATCAAGCTCGCGTCAACAATCCTTGTCAACTGGCTTGGCCCTTGCTTTCTATCTGCGGCATCATCGGCACGTTGTCCGAAACCGAGCCTGCCTTTTAATTCAGAAGCGACTTGACCTTGAGTAACTCCACCCCTCTAGCCCTGAGGCGGTACAACATCACTGGAGCCTCCTATGACCAATCTCGTTGACCGTTTCTTCGCGGCTTTGCTGTCCCCAGAGGGTGCAAACAGCATGATTGCGCCTGACGCAAAAATTGTCGCTGTGCGCGAGCAATCGTATGCGGAGCTGCCCCTTTATGGGACCTATCGCGGCCCCGAAGGCTTTACCGAATTTGTGGCAGAGCTGCGCCGCATCTTTGACACCCAGCTGTTTCAAGTGGATCATACCATGGCCGATACAAAGCGCGGGTTTGCGGCCGGTCGGTTCATCCACCGGGTTCGGGACACGGACCGTTTGTTCCACTCGCACTGGACACTTTATGCAGAGTTTGAAGGCGAGCGGCTTACGCTCTATCGTTTCTACGAAGACACCGCTGCGCTTGAAGAAGCCTGTGGTGTAACCACTCGTTCTCTGGAGGATGTCGCGTGAAGATATCGGAAGCCGCCGCCCAAAGCGGCCTGAGCATAGACACCATCCGGTTTTATGAGCGCGCAGGGCTTTTGCCCCGCGTCGAACGCGGCCAAGATGGGCACCGGGTGTTTTCTCCACGTGATCTGCGCTGGTTGCGGATGTTTGAACGACTGCGCGCCACCCATATGCCGCTGAAGGTGATCCAGACCTATGTGGAACTGAGCCGGAACCCGGACAGCAATGAAGAACGGCGCGCAATTCTAGAAGCGCATCGCCTCGAATTGGACCACCAACAGGCGCAAATCAACGCGTGCCGCGCTCTGTTGGATGAAAAAATTCGCCACTACGACAGCTTAACGACGGATCATAACGGGCGAATGCAAAAGACTATTCAACGTCCCAATCATCCGCAAACGGCAGATCACCAATAGCAATCCAACTGGCCCGCAGCCGTGCAATCCGGCTGTCGGACCAGGTGCGAAACACGATGTCGAACCCAACCGTTGTGATGTTTTCGGCCCGGATTTCGGCGCGGATTGCCGCTGACGTGTCCATATCCCACAGCGATACCGTGACCTGAACTGCAGGTGGTTGGGCATAAACCTCAGAGAAGAGCACCGGTTTTCTGCGCTCCCGGTTACCGGTCCCGGTCCACATCGTTCCGCCGCTTTCAAACTCGGAAAATATCTGTTCCTCGCCCTGTTCAACGCCAGTGCGCGGGTTTCGAAGACGCTGCATTATCGCCTCAATCCGTTCGCCATTCCAAATTTTTACTCAGAATGCGTAAATATGTCACCAACGCCGCAAAGGACAGAGGCCCCTACATCCTTTCTACATAATGAGAGCCGACCTCACTGAAGGTCGGCTCACTTGGTCAAGGTATGTTGGGCTTTTCCCAAAACCTTAGCGCGCGGCCATAGAGCGCCTGGTTGACTGTGTGGGCGTGTCAATTCTGAAATGATCAACCAATTGCGCCAACTGCCTTGCATCAGAAGCGAGCATTTGGCTGGTGGCTGTGGTTTCCTCGACCAGAGCCGCGTTTTGCTGGGTGACTTTGTCCAATTGGATCACACCTGTGTTGATCTCGTTCAGACCAATGGATTGCTCGGCTGCGCCTTCGGCAATTCCGCTAACCAGGCGGGCGACATCCGTGACTTGTGTCACAATGCTCTGCAAGGCTTCGCCCGATTGATCCACAAGGTCGACGCCCTGATCCACCTGTTGGCGGCTGTTTGAGATCAAAGTCTTGATTTCCATCGCCGCATCGGACGAGCGCAGCGCCAAGGCACGCACTTCAGACGCAACAACCGCAAAGCCGCGCCCTGCCTCACCTGCGCGCGCGGCCTCCACTCCTGCGTTCAATGCAAGGAGATTGGTTTGAAAGGCAATGTCATCAATCACAGTGATGATCTGCGAGATGTGGTTAGAACTGTTTTTGATCTCTGTCATCGCCGAAACCGCGTTTTGGACAATTTCCCGATTGGTTTCTGCGGCGTTTCTGGCTTCGTTCATAGTCGCCTCGACCTGCCGCGCATTTTCCGCAGCAGACCGTACACTTGCCGTCATTTCATCCAAAGCAGCTGCCGTCTGTTCCAACGTCGCGGCCTGGCTTTCAGTGCGTTGCGACAGGTCCTGGGACCCTTGGTTGATCTCACCAGAACTCCCCTTAATCGACTGGGACGTCACGGTGATCCTGGCAATGGTTTCGTTCAACCGATCCAGTGTGTTGTTGAAGTTTTCCCGCAATTCGCCATAACCCTCAGGCAGGTCTTGCTGAATGCGCGCCGTCAAATCACCCGATGCCAGTTGCTCCAGACCACTGCTGATCGCGTGGACTGCCGTCGATTGTTCGGCCAATTGCTGTTCGGTTTCACGTTGTTGAAGACGCTGAGCCTCTTTGATCTCGGACCCAAACCGTTGTACCGATCTCAGAATGTCGCCAATTTCATCACGCCGTGCAGCAGCAGGATCAGGTTCCACATCCGCTTTACCCGCATTCAAAATACTCTGTGGAATGCGGCTGATTGGGCGAATGATCGATCGGCTGACTGAAACGAAGGCCGCCAGCAGCCCAACAACTGCGATAACCGACAGCACGGTGATGGAAATGGACTGCATACGCTCCAACACCGTTGCTTGTTCCTGCATCGTTGCTGCATTCGCCGCAGCCTGTAACTCATTGATCATGGAAAGAAGCTCTGTGAATTTCACGCTGGCCTCATCCAACTTGTGATGAATTTCCTTGGTCCGAAGCCGCTCTTCGAAGACATAGTTGTTCTTTGCCGCTGCATAGTCCCCTTCAAGCGCCAGGCGCAACGTGCGACTGTTTGCAACAGTAAACAGCGAAACCATGCGGTCCACCTGCCCCGCGACACGGGTCAAATAAGTCACATGCAACGCATATTCGCTGCGCGGCAAATTGGTCTGTTGCAGCACCGACGACAAGCCAATGATAGTCTTTAGATACCCACGTGTCGCAGCCTGAAAGGCATCACGGTTCTCGACTTCCGCTTTGGCATTCAAAGCCTTAGCTTCGAGCCCACTGCGCCGCGATGTTTCCATTTGGCGCAGTGCACGGTTGATGTTCAACAAAGCAGACGTCATGTCGCCCGAGGATTTCATCAACTTTTGATTGACGTTAACTGCGGTTTCCTGATGGCTCAAAAACTGGTTTGATTGCTGATTTGAATGATGGATGTAAAACACATTGATCCCAATCAACAACAACATCGGCCCCAGAACCCAGGCCAAGATGCGACCGGCCAGGCCAACCTGGTACCATTTTCGCGGGGACTGCGTGACGGTGTCCGTCATTTTACCCTCTCCTTCTGTAACCTATGGATTAGGAAGCCAGAGCTTCGATTAACAGACGTGCGTAAACGATGCTGTCATAGACATCCGATGGGGTTTTCCCGCCTTCGTAAGGTGCCGACTGAACTTCTTTTCCAGCCTTTGCAGTATTCAAGAGGGCCATCGCATCGGCTTGGGCCCGTGACAGGACCACAATCACATCTGCAGGTGACTTAGGTCCATTCACAGCCGCAGGCGCGATAATGCCACCGTCGACATTGTAGCGCTCCACGTTTGCGGCTAGCCCATTCATCGCTTCAATCAGGTCAAGCCCAGCGGAATAGGCATCCGCCGGCGTGCGCCCTTTTGATTTGGGCACTGCGTCGCGGTTGACTGCAACGTCTGCTTGCTGCGCCAAGACTTCCAAGTTTTCCACAACGGACGCAGCGACACGATACACGTCATTTGGCACCGTTGACGGGACGCCAAGCGCATCCAGCTCGGCTGAGATCCGCAGCAGGCTTCCATAAACGTCGGTTGGCGTTTTGCCCTTTGGCAGCGCAACTTTTATCTCACTTGGGCTAAGACCATAGGCAGAGCGCAGCTCCTGCACCTCGATCAACAATCTGTCGGCCTGGGTTTTGACCTCAGAAGGCGTCACAGCGTGAACCGTCTCGGGCGGGAGCGAATGCGTGTCGAGCCCATTCATGTACCGCAGCAACTGTACCTTGCGCCATTGGTCGCGGATCAGAAACAAAACATGGCGTGGTTTTGTCGGGTCCTTAGGAACGGTGAGTTGGCGCGATTTGGAGAAGTTCTCAGCATTGAGCGCCTGAAGCTCTTGAACAATTTGCTCCGTGACTTGGAACACATTATTGGGAGTGGCCTTTTCAGCCCAGGCCATTCCTGAGTGCATAAAACAAACGGTCGCAAAGGCGGCGGTGAAGGTGCGCATCGGCATTACTCCGAATGGGTGATTTATTAACGTCGGTATCTGTCTCCTTTTAGGCTTTAGATTTTACATATTAACTCAGAGTAAAATAAAACCGCGCCCGGGGAATAGTTTGAAGAAACACTCTTAAAAAGCAGGAATATTGAGAAAACCTCAGCGCCCACATGAGGTTAGATCACCAAAATCGCCCGTAAAAATACATCTGATATATCTATTTGATGAATTCACCTCACCGAAAGCGTGATCAAACCTTCCATCACCTGACGTGATACAATTACCTTAAAATAGACATTCAATAATTAGATCGGAACGAAGAACTGGAAAAACCATGGAATTCACGGTCAAATTCAACAGTAATTCCGGATAAAAATTAAATCACCCAACAGAGATGACGGTGCAACCGCTCTTCGCGCATTGCGTCGCGAGTTCTTCTGCCAGCACACCACCCACGATCACATAGTCATAGTCCCATAGCTGTCCGTGGCGACATGGGAGATCATGATTAAATTTGGTACTGTCTACGACCAAAATCTTCTGATGCGCACAGCCCGCAATCGCCGTGCGGGCCGCAACTTCATCCCGGTTATAATCCAGAACTTCTCCAGTCGCCGAAATGCCACCGCAACTGAAAATCGCCTGATCAACGCGAAACCCCGCAAAAAACCGCGTACTGTCGCCGCCGATTACATCCAGATCACGCAGCCGCAGAGTGCCCCCCGCAAGCTCCACCACTGCGTCTGGCGCCATCTGTAAGGCAAAGGCCGCATGCAGATTATTTGTCGCAACAAAAAGCTTTTCCCGCGTGGCCAAAAGCCTTGCACAGGCCTCAACCGTTGTTCCAGTGCCCAAAGCCACACGCGCCCCATCCGGTACCAGGTTTTTGACGGCCAGTGCGATGCTTTGCTTTTCCCCGCGCGAAACGCTGCTGCGCGGGGAGTATCCAATGTTTTCCGATTGTTGACGAAGACGCACCATCCCGCCGCGACGCTGCACCAGCGCGGCGTTGTCCAGATCCCGCAGATCCGTGCGAATGGTTTGCACCGAAACGTCCAAACGCTCTGCCAGATCCGCAGCCGACAGGGCTTCGTTTTCACACAAAAGCTGGATGATCTGATCTCGCCGCCGGTTTAGATCGTCACGTCGCATAAGGCCCCTCACTTCACTTTCCTTAGAAAGTAACCTCTTTCCTCCACAGTGTAGCAGATCTCTCGAAACACACTCAAATGAATAATTCGCGGCGGAATCGTCACATTACTTTTGCAGACTCACGCAATAAGGCCTGCATCGGTACTTTCGAACGAAATTCAACTTTCGGAGCTTTCATATGAAATCCCTCATCGCTGCCGCCGCCCTGAGCGTTGTTGCAACCGCGTCTTTTGCCGAGACCCTGACCCTTTACACCTCTCAACCCAATGCAGATGCCCAGCGCACCGTTGACGCCTTTATGGCGGAAAACCCAGGCGTAGACGTCGAATGGGTTCGCGACGGCACCACCAAGCTGATGGCGCGTCTGCGGGCCGAAATCGAAGCGGGCAGCCCGCAGCCTGACGTTCTGCTGATCGCAGACACCGTGACCCTGGAAGGCATGGCGCAAGCAGGCGAACTGCTGGCCTATAAATCCGCAGAAGCTGCGGCCTATGACCCGGCGCTTTACAGCAGCGAAGGCTTCTATCACTCGACCAAGCTGATCACCACGGGCATCGTTTACAACACTGGCGCCGAAAAAGCCCCGACATCTTGGGCAGATCTGGCGGATCCGGCTGTCAAAGGTCAGATCGCAATGCCGTCGCCGCTCTACTCCGGTGCCGCGCTGATCCACCTGGCCACCCTGACCGGTGACAAGGATCTGGGTTGGGATTTCTACAACAAGCTGGCCGACAATGACGCCCGCGCCAAAGGTGGCAACGGCGGCACGTTCAAAGCGGTTGCCGCAGGCGAGAAACCTTATGGCATGGTTGTCGACTTCCTCGCGATCCGCAACAAGGCGGACGGCTCCCCGGTTGAGTTTGTCTTCCCCGAGGAAGGCGTATCTTATGTGACCGAGCCGGTTGCGATCCTGTCGACTGCAAAGAACGTACCTGCTGCACAGAAGTTCGTTGATTTTGTCCTGTCGCAAAAAGGTCAGGACCTGGTTCTGGACATGGGCTACATCCCAGCGCGCAACGACATGGGTGTGCCTGCAGGCTTCCCAGCACGCGAAGAGATCAAGCTGATGGCCTTTGACCCGGCCAAAGCGCTGGCAGATGCCGACACAAACAAAGCGAAATTCGCTGACGTCTTTGGCGCAGAATGATCAAGACCCCCACATATCGCAGCGGCAGCCGGTCCGAGGATCGGCTGCTGTCTTTTGTACTTATGGTGGCCATTGTGGTCACACTTGCACCGGTGCTGCGCCTGTCCTGGGAAGGATTCACCGCTGGTGGCAGTCTGAACTTTGGGTTTTTGGGAGAGGTCTTGCTGCGCGACGCGACCCATAACGCGCTGCGGCATTCGCTGTTCACCGCTGGGCTTGGCACCTGTGTATCCGTGCTGATTGGAGGCATTTTTGCCTTTTTGGTGGCGCTGACCGATCTGCGCCGCAAGGGTGCGCTGGTCTTCTGTCTGATGATCCCAATGATGATCCCGCCGCAGATCACGGCGCTGTCGTGGACGCAGATCATGGGGCCGTCTTCGGTCTTGTTAAAAACCATCGGCATGGCCCCGCCGCTGGGTGCGCCGCAGCCCCTGTATTCCCCCGGTGGCATCATTCTGCTGCTGGGGATCCAGCACACATCGATCATTTTCCTGACCCTGCGGGCCGGGCTGCGCGCCATCCCACAAGAGGTGGTCGAGGCCGCGCGGATTTCCGGCGCACGGGGCTTGCGGCTGTGGTGGCAGATCGTGCTGCCCTTGTCGCTGCCAAGTCTGGCCGCCGGTGTGGCGATTACCTTTGTCACCGCCCTTGGCAATTTTGGCATTCCCGCGATGCTTGGCATCCCTGCAGGCTATTCCACCCTACCCACGCTGATTTATCAACGGCTTTCGGGACTTGGCACCGTGGTTCTGGCCGAGGTCGCGGTGCTGGCGCTGCTGATTGGTACCGTCGCCGTCGCGGGCATTCTTGTGCAACGGTTTTTTCAATCGCGTCAGCGTCTGCATCTGGTTGGCTCCACCTCCCCTGCCCTGTTCCTGCCGCTGGGGCCCGCCCGCCCCTGGGTTGAGGCGGCCTTGTGGCTGGTGATCCTCATCATTCTGGTGCTGCCAATGCTAGGGCTTTTGGCGACCTCTTTGGTGCCAGCCTATGGCGTACCGCTGCGGCTCGACACACTGTCGCTTGGCGGCTGGCACGAGGCGCTGTTTCGCCAGCCCGCCACGCTGCGGGCCTTTGTGAACTCGGGCGGCCTGTCTATTGGCGCGGCATTGGTATTGATCCTGATCTGCCTGCCGCTGGCCTGGCTGATGCAGCGCAAACCAAATCGGCTGACCCGCCTGTTCGATAGCCTGCTGGACCTGCCCTATGCGCTGCCCGGCGTCGTACTGGCGATTGCGATGATCCTGTTGCTGATCAACCTGCCTTTTACCGAGCGCACCCTGTACGGCACCATTTGGATCATCTTTTTCGCATATCTCGCGCGGTTCTTTGCGGTGATGTTTCGCCCCGTGCAAGCAAGCCTTGCACAGTTGGATCCCGCGATGGATGAGGCTGCACAATCGGTGGGGGCATCGCTGATGCGGCGCCTGCGCGACATCATCCTGCCACTCAGCGCGCCCTCGGCGGCGGCGGGCGCAATCCTGGTGTTTCTGACTGCCTTTAATGAGCTGACGGTATCGGCCCTGTTGTGGTCTTCGGGCACCGAGACATTGGGCGTGGTGATCTTCAATCTGGATGACAGTGGCGAAACCGTCATGGCCTCGGCCGTGGCGATGACCATTGTCTTTGTTGTTATGGCGCTGATGGGGGTCATTCAGCTGACCGCGCGCCGCCTTCCCAAAGGAGTGGTCCCTTGGCAAAGCTGACCTTTGAAAACATCGGCAAATCCTTTGATGGGGTACCGGCGTTGTCCGACATTTCAACCACAATAAAGGATGGCGAATTTGTCGCCCTTCTGGGACCGTCGGGATGTGGAAAATCGACCCTGCTGCGGTTGATGGCCGGGTTTGACCTGCCCACCACAGGCCAGATCCGTATCGGGTCCGACGTGGTTGCGGATGCCGGAACCGGCCGATCTGTTCCGCCTGAAGCGCGCAACATTGGGTTTGTGTTTCAATCCTATGCGCTGTGGCCCCATATGAGCGTGCGGCGGAATATATCCTATCCGCTTGAGGTGCGTGGATTGCCACGGGCCGATCGCGACGCCCAGGTTGATGCGGCGCTAGAGGCCACTGCGCTGACGCCTTATGGAGACCGGATGCCCTCGGATCTGTCAGGTGGGCAGCGTCAACGGGTTGCTTTGGCGCGCTGTCTGGTTTTGGACCCGACGGCGGTTTTGTTGGATGAGCCCCTCGCCAATCTCGACGTGGCTCTGCGCGCCTCCATGCAAGAGGTGTTTTTGGATTTCCACCACCGCACCAAGGCGACAATGGTCTATGTCACCCATGACCAAAGCGAGGCGATGGCCATGGCTGATCGCATCGCTGTGATGGATCAGGGGCGCATCCTGCAGATCGACACGCCCGAAGCGCTTTATGCCAGACCCCGCAGCCGCTTTGTCGCCGAGTTCATCGGACAAGGTGCCGTTGTGCCCTTGGTCGACACGATCGAGAACGCCGCGATGGTCCTGGGCGCAAGGGTTGCGGTGCAGTCGGAGACAGCCACCCCAACCCACGCCTGCCTGCGCCCCGAAAACCTGACCTTGGGCGAAAATGGTGATCTGCGGGTGACGGTGGAGCGCGCGACCTATTTGGGGGGTTCTTACCGGCTGACGCTCAAGACCCTGTGTGATCATCTCTTGGTCGCGGAAACCCGGCAGCGCCACACCGCGGGCGAACAACTGGGGCTGTCCATCTCAAACCCCTGGGCCTTTGCCGCATGAGCCAGATACAGACCATCAATACTTTGCGTGTCCTTTCGGGCATCGGCGACAAAGGGCCTGCCTGTATGCAGCTCAATATCGGGGCAACGCGCTGGCTTCTGGATTGTGGATTTGGTCCCGAGGCCAATGCCAAATTCGATCCCGCGTGGCTTGACGGCGTCGCGGCGGTGTTTATCTCACACGATCATATCGACCACATCGGCGGCGCGGCCCATGCGGTTGAGGCAGGCTTGCCGATCTACACAACCAAGCGCACAGCCCAGGCCCTGCCACCATCGGCAGATGTGCGCGAGTTACCGGAACAGGGCGTTGTGGACATTGCAGGTGTGACACTCACAACCGGGCGCAATGGCCATGCCTTGGGTGGGATCTGGATGCATTTCGATCTGGGCGATGGGCTGTTTTACTCGGGCGACTGGTCCGAAGAGAGCCGGTGGTTTCGATTTGACGCACCACCTCCTGCAAAGACCGCGGTGATTGATTGTTCCTATCATCTGAATGATGTGAGCCAGACCCAACGTCTGGCAGAACTGGATGAATTGATCGACGGCCTGCCCGGACAGGTTCTGTTTCCGGTTCCACCGTCTGGACGTGCAGGTGAATTGGCGCTGCATCTGGCCCGCCGCCACGGGGCTGCGGCTGTAATGCTGGACCCAGAATGCAGAATGGCCGTGGAAAATGCCCTGCGCTCAGACGGGGTGACGGGCGTTGCACAGGAAATTGCACCGCTGTTGCAGCGCGGTGATCTGGAAGCTGCGCGGTTTTTGATCTGCGACACCCCCAATGCAGACGGTGGCGCCGCCTGGGGTTATGTGCGCGCATGGAGCGAAAGCGGACGTTTGGGGCGCGATGCGCATGTTGTGTTTACCGGACATATGACCGCCCACGCCCGCGGGATCGGCCGGGTTCAAGGCGGGTATTTTCGCCGTTGGAACGTGCATCCGCCTTTGACGGACCAGATCGCCATGATCAAACGGATCGGAGCCACACGTTTTGCACCCGCCTTCTGTACCCTGCCGGAGCAATATTTTGTGGAGGCAGGCTTTGGCGCTGAGGTGTTTTTGCATGAGGTGATCCCCCTATGATCCGACCAAATGCCCCCCAGCTTCCCAAGCGATCCATTTGTATGATCCGCCACGGCGAGACCACGGCCAATCGGGACGGGCTGGTGGCCGGGCGATGGGACGTGCCTTTGACGGAAACCGGCCGCGCGCAGGCCCGCGCCTTGCAGGCGGTACAATGGGCGCAAGAGGTTGCAATCTTTGCCAGCCCGATGAACCGAGCGGATGAGACCGCCAGTTTGATCTTTCCCGGACAGGCTTTTCAGACGATCCCCGAATTAAGCGAACGTGACTGGGGCATTTATGAGCGTGGGCCACTGGCAGATCTGCCCCCGCGCAGCCAGACACCAGTGGACGGTGAAGCCTGGGACGAGATGATCGCCCGTGTCCAAACCGGTATTTGCATCGCGTGCGACATCGCCGGAACCGCCCTTCCGATCCTGGTCTGCCATTCCGGCGTGATCCGCGCCGCGCGCATCTTGGCCGGACAAGACACACCCGGCGCACGTCCAGCCAATGCGACCCCAATCTTTTTCCATTGGACTGGAACCACTCATGAGGAACGACCCTATGCCTGACCTTTCCTGCGCAATCTTTGACATTGACGGCACATTGGCGGAATTCGACGCAGATAAACTGGGGCATCTGGTTCATGGTGTCGACAAACACTGGGATGCGTTTCACGACGCCATGGCCGAAACCGCTGTGATCGAACCTGTCGCCCGCGTAATGCGGCACCTGCACGCCGCCGGAGAAAAGATCGTTCTGTGTTCCGGCCGTCCGCGCGGCTGGCAAGCACAGACCGAAGCCTGGCTGATCAAGAACAACCTGCCCTTTGATGCGGTGTATCTGCGCCACGACGGCACGGATGCAATGAGCGATCCGGACGTGAAACACGCGCTGTTGGAAGAAATGCGCGGCGATGGCTATGCGCCATGGATCGTGTTTGATGACCGGTCGTCGGTTGTGGCCTTTTGGCGCGCGCAAGGTCTGATCTGCCTGCAATGCGCGGCGGGGGATTTCTGATCCCCCACCCCGAACGCGGAATCAGGCAACCGCCCGGTTGAGCACCGCAAAGTCAGAACTGGAGCCTGCTCGATCAATCTGGAAGGTTGAAATGACTTCGGACAGGTTTTCGGTTTCTGTGTTCAGTGCCATTCCAGCTGCCGTTGTCTGCTCAAACATGGCGGCGTTCTTTTGGGTGACCTGATCCAGCTCGCTGGTGGCCTCATTGATCGAGAGGATTGAATGAGACTGTTCCGAGGCTGAGGCGGCAATTTCGCGAATGTGTGCGGTGATGGTTCCGACGCTTTCAGCGATGTCCTTCAGCGCCTTGCCGGTTTGATCCACCAAAGTGACCCCGTGTTTGACCCGCTGTTCACTGTCGGCGATCAGTTCTTTGATCTCTTTGGCTGCATTCGCAGATCGCTGTGCCAGCACCCGCACTTCGGCGGCCACCACCGCGAACCCCTGCCCAGCTTCGCCGGCGCGCGCTGCCTCGACCCCTGCGTTCAACGCCAGAAGGTTGGTCTGAAAGGCGATGTCATCAATAACCGAGATCGTCTTGGAAATGGTGGCCGAACTTTCTCGGATGCTATGCATCGCGGCAATTGTACTGTCGACGGTATCAGCGCTTGTACCCGCATCGGCCTGGATGCCCGCGATCTCTTCGCGGGTTTGATTGGCCAATTCCGCCGAGTGGTTGACCGCATCGGACAGCGAGTTAATCGAACCCGAGATCTCGCTCAGCGTGGCAGAAGACGCCTCGGTCCGTTTGGCCAAATCTGACGAAGCCTGAGAAATCTCGCCTGTGGACTCGCCAATGCGGGTGGCGCTGTTCTCAATTTGCAAGATGTTTCCAGACAGGCTTTGGAAGGTCTGGTTCACTGCCGTCTGGATCTCAGCAAATGCTCCTTTGAACTCGCCTTCCATCTTGAAGGTCAGGTCACCACAGGACATCGCGCGTAACGCGGCCTGGGTCTGGCTGACACCCGCATTGGTCAGCGCTCCAATCCTGTTCACGCCTTCGCATATTTCAGCCAAGGGTCCGGTGCGTGCGCCGACCGTAATGGTTCGGGCAAAATTGCCTTCCGCACAGGCCGCAACAACCGCAGAAATCTCACGCTGGATGTTTTGGCTGTCGACCATGTTTTGACGGAACACGGCTGCAGCTTGGGCAATCGCTCCGATCTCAGTACGCCCCTGCAGGTGGTCAAACTGAACTTCTGTTTTTCCTTCCGCCAGCATCAACAACCGCTGCGCCACGTCCTGTGCGGGGCGCGCGATCAGAAAGATCATGATGCCCATCGCAAAAAATGCCGCAAAAATGGCCGCCACCATCAATGCAATGCTGCCCGTGAACGTGATTTTTGCAAGTAGTTCAAAATTGTCCGTCAGCCCTTGTTTTGCAGTCGACACCTCTTGTGCGGTTGCCCGCAACAAGGTCTTCACCCCGGCCACCGCCGGTTTGTCAGAGACTTTTACGGACCGGTCAATCTCTTGCGCGGTCGCCCCCTGGCGCGCCAGTTGCGTGGCTTGTGCAAGCCCCGACTCATAGCTTGCGATGACAGTTTCGATATCAGCCAGCGCGCTCACCTCAACCGCACTGAGCGGGAAGCTACGGTATCCGGCAATTGCTGCGCGGGCAGTATCGATGCCTGCTTGCACCTTGGCGACACGTGCCGCATCCTGGCGCAGCACATAATTCTTGAACTGATGGATCATTCCCCCATAGCCGAGGGCATGGGCAAGATCGCCCATATAGACCGCTTTGGTTGGCTCCCCTGCCAGTTCCATCTTCTGGATATGTTGAGTCAGATTCGCGATCCCAGCCAAAGCCGCCGCGTCGCTGATCTTGACCGCCGCATCAATGGCCTGTGCGGACTGCCCCTCGCTTGCCATAAGACGCGCGGTCTCCAAGGCTGCCAGATATTCCGAAATCACCTGCCGCACGGCCGAAATGGCCTCCAGCTCTTCTGTGTCATGGATCAAAACCTCCAGCGCATTCAGCGCTTGCAGGCTGGCACCTGCGGCGGATTGAACCTTTTGGATGCGCGGATCGTCCTGACGCAACACGTAGTTCTTAAAGTGATGGATCATGCCATTGTAACCCATGGACGAAGCCACTGAATTTACAAGCTGGACCCGCGGAGCGTTCGCCTTTTGATAAGCGTCCCATGCGTTTTGGGAACCTTGGATCATATTGAACATGTAAAAACATGCAGCGGACAGAAAAATGCCATAGCCGATCACCAAACCCACCATCAGGCGGGACAGATTGCGGACAGAGAGCTTGCGCGACAACATAGGTAACCCTTTTGGTCTTGGTTCGGAGTGGTTCGAACCCGTAAAAGATCTGATTGTGCCCGCCGCAACGGCTGCACCAAAGGTGCGGGGTGCAAATGGAACGCTTCCCGTTCGCGCTTAGGAAGCCGCCGATTTGCCCCCGTAACAGAGAACACTTTCTCCATCGGGGTAACGGTTGAAAGTTATCAAAGGCTTTCCAGTCAAACCGCTGGAAAGACGTAAAAATACACAATTAAACAGGTGTTCTGCGCGCATGTTTTGCGAACGGTTTATGATGGATCGTCTCAGCTGCGCTGCGGGGCCACTCATTGGCTGCACAGAGCCGCTTTGATTCAAGAGCCATTTTAAAAACCTGTGAAGACCCTCAGAAAGACCTGTACAAAGCCTGCGCAATGCCATATCGCTGCGGCCTTCCATCGCTTAGTCCAAAACACGGTGCGGCCCATTTATGTGAGTGGGGGCCTGCTCTTCATTTGGGAAGCGTAACCCAAGTGAAAAGAACATCCCGTGAAAAAAGCTCTTCGAGACGCCCTTGATGACCGTGGCTATGCCACGCTAACCCCCGTCCAAACCGCCGTTATGGATCCGGATCTTGCAGGCCAAGACCTCTTGGTCTCAGCCCAGACCGGTTCCGGCAAGACCCTTGGCTTTGGTCTCGCCATTGCCCCCACCCTGTTAAAGGATGTGGAAGAATTTGACGCCGCCGATGCGCCGCTTGCCCTAGTCATTGCCCCAACACGTGAATTGGCGCTGCAGGTCAAACGCGAACTGGCCTGGCTCTATGCCAAAGCAGGCGCCGTGATGGCCTCCTGTGTGGGCGGTATGGATATGCGCGATGAACGTCGTGCCTTGGCACGTGGCGCCCATATCGTTGTGGCGACCCCGGGCCGTCTGCGCGATCACATCATGCGCGGCTCAATTGATCTGAGCGCCGTGCGTTCGGTTGTTTTGGACGAAGCCGATGAGATGCTGGATCTGGGCTTCCGCGAAGATCTGGAGTTCATCCTGGGAGAAACGCCCGAGGATCGCCAAACCCTCCTGTTCTCCGCAACAGTACCCCGTTCGATTGCCGAATTGGCCAAGAGCTATCAAAAAGACGCGCAGCGTATTGTCACAAAATCTGAGAGCGATCAGCACGCAGACATCGACTATAAGGCGATGCAGGTCAACGAGCGCGACACAGAGAACGCGGTCATCAACACGCTGCTGTTCCATCAGGCCCCCAACGCCATTGTTTTCGCCAACACGCGCGCCATGGTGAACCGATTGACCACACGTCTGTCAAACCGCGGGTTCAAAGTTGTGGCCCTGTCTGGCGAGCTGTCCCAAGCTGAACGCTCCCACGCGCTGCAAGCGCTGCGGGATGGGCGGGCACAGGTCTGTGTTGCCACCGACGTGGCGGCGCGCGGGATCGACCTGCCGGGCCTGGATCTGGTCGTGCACGCAGAATTGCCATCAAGCCATGAAACCCTGCTGCACCGCTCAGGCCGGACCGGTCGCGCTGGTCGCCATGGCGTCAGCGCCCTGATTGTGACCAAGCGCAACCGCAAGAAAGCAGAGCGGATCCTGAAATTCGCCAAGATCACTCCGGAATGGGGCAATGCACCTTCGGCAGAGGAAGTCCGCGCCCGTGACGAAGAGCGAATGCTGGGTGATGAGATCTGGACCACCGAAATTGATGGGTCCGAGGCTGCAACCGTAGCAACCCTGACCGCATCCTTTGACCTGCAGCAATTGGCCGCCGCCTATTTGCGTCTGTATCGCTCTGTCCGCTCCGCGCCCGAAGAGCTCTCGGAAGTCGAAGAGCGCAAACCCCGTGCAAAAGAAGAGTTTGGTCCGTCGCAATGGTTCTCCATCGCCGGTGGCCGCGCCACGGGTGCAGAACCGCGTCGCCTGTTGCCGATGCTGTGTAAATTGGGTGGGTTGAACAAAGACGACATCGGCGCCATTCGCGTGCGGGATGAAGAAAGCTTTGTACAGGTTTTGGATGCAAGTGTCGCCAAATTCCTGGAGGCCATCGGCCCCGATATGACGGTTGAGGATGGCGCGGCGATCAAACAGCTGGATACGCCGCCAAACCTTGGCGGACCGCGCCCCGATCGCGCTCGTCGCCCAGAACGTCCCGGCAAGTTCAGCCGCCCGGATCGTCCGGATCGCCCAGAACGCAAAGAGCGTACAGACCGCCCACGGCGCACTGACGGGGATGGTGAGTTCAAACGAGGACCACGCCGGGAACGCACATGGTCTGATGCGGATGAAAAGCCGCGCGCGGCCAAACCAAAACCGGCCAAACCTACCGAGCGCCGCAGCCCACGGACGGCCGACGCCGGGGGCCGTGATGCGCACAAGCCCAAGCGCAAAGGCCCAACGCCCCCAGCCGGAAAGCCCAACAGCAAAAAGAACAAAGCGCGTGCGCTGACGGTCGGCAAACCTGGCACAAAAGGCAAACGTCCAGCTGCGGGCGGCAAGCCCAAATACTAAGGGCGCGCGCTGACGCGTGATGTCTCGATAAAACAAAACAAGGCCAAGCGCGCTTCTTTTGCACGCTTGGCCTTTTTGTTTGCTCGCAATGCGCCAATTAGCGGGCTAGGAATTCCAGAATCTCGGTCGAGATTTCATCCGCATGAGTTTCCAATGCAAAATGGCCCGCATCGTACAGATGTGTCTCGGCATTTGGCAGCAGCTTCTGAACTGCTTCGACACCTTGGATCGTGAAGAACGGATCATTTTCACCCCAGACAATCAACGTATCCGGCTGCAGCTCACCCAGTTTGTTCTGCCAGGACTCATAGTTTGCAACATTGTCCTGATAGTTCCACAGATATTCCAGCTGCACCTCGGTATTGCCCGGACGATCCAACCCAGCCTGATCATGGATCCATGCATCCGGGCTCAGACGATCCGCCAGTGTACTGCCCTGACGATACTGCCATTCGGTTGTTTGCGGGGCCAGAAACTGGCGCAGCGGTGCCTCGGTCTCTGCGTTGCGATCGCCCCAAAACGGCGCGAATTGTTTCACAACATCAGGGTTCCACCCTTCCACATGGAAGGTGGCATTCTGAATGATCAACCCTTCCAGACGCTCGGGATGGTTCTGGATCATCCGCAGACCCACGGGCCCGCCAAAGTCCTGCATATAAAGGGTATATTCGTCCAGACCGAGCTGTTCCGTAAAATGCTCCATCGTGGTGGCAAGCGTCGCAAAGTCATAGTCATACGCATCCGCAGCCGGTGCCGCCGATTGGCCATATCCAGGATAATCCGGCGCAACCACATGGTAGGATTTCGCAAGCTCAGGGATCAGATCCCGAAACATATGCGAGGACGACGGAAAGCCGTGCAGCAGCAGAACCGTCGGCGCGTCCTTGGGACCTGCTTCGCGGTAAAAGATCGAAACACCATCCACATCGGTGGTGTTGTAGGTGGTTTCGGTTACGTGAGCCGTGCCAGCAAAAAGCGGCGCAGCGATCGTCATCGATGCGACCAAAGCGGTGGCAGCGGTGGTGCGATGTGTCATGTCTCATCTCCCTCAGGATCAAAAATAACCGCTAAAAATACTTTTTACCGGTTATTCAATTGCTAACCACTGAACCTCCACCAAGCAAGTTACAAGATTGTGATCCATTGCGACCGGCTTTGGGTTGTCGAACCCTGTTCAAAGCGCGCTCCTGCGCCTATCGATAAAGGCTTGTCACGTGATGTCCCTATTGGGATGCAGGAGCAAAACCTTGTCCAAGGCCAACACAGCAGACCCTTTGTTCATCGGAGAACACCGTGGGTTGGATTTCCTCAACTCAATCATCCGCCCCAAATCCGGCACGGTGGATTGGTTGACGTCTGAAAGCACGATGCTCAACTGGTTTCAGCAATCAGGACTGGCCACTGCAGATGAATTGGCACCGCTGCGCCAAAACCCAAAAGGGCTTGAACAGGCCATTGCCGAGGTGTCGGAATTTCGGGAGCGTTTCCGCGACTTTATCACCACTGTCGGCGGTCAGCCTCAAGCAGTCATGGGGCACCCCATAGTTGATGAGATCAACCAGATTCTGAAAGACACGGTACAGGTGCTGCAGGTCGAGGAAATGGCGCAAGCGCCCAAACCCAACCAAGTTCCCTATGAGCTGCGGTATCGCCCGCAATTGAGAGATGCAACAGACCTATTGCCCCGTGTGGCTGCGGTATGTGCGCAGCTCATCTGTGAGGCCGATTTTCGATACATCAAGAATTGCGAAGGCCCCGATTGCTCGCTTTACTTTCTGGACGTCAGCAAAAGCCACAAGCGGCGCTGGTGTTCGATGGATCTGTGCGGCAACCGAGCCAAGGCTGCGACCTATCGCAACCGGTAAGGCGCGCTCAGAACGCGCGGCTATAGCGCAGGTGCAGGGTCTCGCTGCCCGGGTGGTCGTTTTTGAAATCCATGTCTAGGATATGATCCAGCGTCAGCGACAGACGTTCACGCTCTGACAGGTGCACCCCCGCCCCAAGCGAGGTGCGAAACCGGGTGCCATTGTCTCGTGTGCCGGTGTTGCCGCCTTCGTCAAAGTGACCAACAGCCAAGCTGGCTTCCAGAAAAAACCGTCGCGCGCGGCCAATATCCGTGCGGTTATGGACCCCAACACCTGCAAAGATGTCCCCCCGATCATCAGCCTGAATAACGGCCATCAGCGCAAGGTTTAGAACGTGCCCCTCAAAAAATGGATCCGCGTGATATTCAAACAAGAACGACAGGCTTTCACGGCCGCCTGCGTCGAACATATCATCCCATCCGATGCCAAACGCAATTTCATCTGCGGTCGCGGACTGGGCCAAAACGACCGCAGCAACCGCGCATTTCAACATTTCCCCATACATGCCTTAGTGTCACCTGACGCTATTTTTTCGTCAATTGACCGAAGGGTTTAAGCAATTCCCATGTTTTTGCATGACATAGTACGACCCGCGTTTTTGTCCATTGATCACACGAACAGGATCAAGGCCGTGCCGGGACTGTGTCGTTCAATGACCAATCATAGATATACCGCGCGACGCGTGTTTTCCCCTGCAAGGCGGTCGCCAGCTCAGGCCCTGCTACCGACCGCAACCTGTCCAGCACTGCGGCCTCGTCCGCGCCAAAATCCTCTTGGAACCAGATGTAGATTTTGGACAAGATCACCCCATGCGGACCAACGGACACGCCCCGCGGATCGTTCACATAGGCGCGTTCAGCCTGGGTGAGATCCGCCTCCAACGTATTGGCGCGCCAGGGCCGCGACATGAGGTTGGGACATCCCGCAGCTGCGCAGTTCAAGGCATAATGGATCCTTGGCTCGGCAAAAACAGGGCGGATGATGCGGTGCTCGATATCGTTCAACGAAAGGCTGCGCCCCTCAACCGTTACCAGCGGGCGATCCCAGGGACCAAAGGACAAGAACCCGTCATTAATCTTGCGGATCGAGGCGACGGGATAATGCTCCAGAACCACATTTACAGTCACCGCATTGTATAGGTTGATCCAAAACGCCAGCTGTTCGTCCCGGTTGAGACTGCTGACCTCGACCCGCTGCAGGTCACTCAGATATCTGCGCAATTCATTGCGGTCCGCGTCCGACACAGCCCCGTAGTCCACCCGGTTGATCCCATTGGCGTCTTGGGCAACATATCGGTTCAGGAACCCGGCCCAGGCCGCATGATCCACACGTCGGCTGGACTGCACATTCGTTTGCGCGACGTCAGGCGACAACAGGCTGGGAGCAGGCAGCGCTGCCCGTTCCACCCGCGCGCAGGCACAGACCGCGATCATGATGAACCATAGAAGCAACCGTTTCATAGGGCTTTTTCCTTCCGCCGTTTGGCTTCCTGCACCCGCATCCGCCCTTTCATATGTTTATATGCCGGCGGCTGAAGATCGGCCTGCGTTGGTTCGGGCGTGACGGCGCCCGTTGCCGCGTTCCACCAGGAATGGCCTTGGGTGCTCGCCATCCTTTGCGGTGCAAAGAGGTAATGATCCCGCTCGGCGTTATAAGCACACATGGACAAAGGCCCGTCTTGGGTCATCACCATAAAGACACAAGAGGCGCAGCGATCGGCGTCCAATGCTGATGCGTCCATAAAGGAATGGATCATCACGCTCAGCCGCGCCACCTGCCCTTTGGCCTGCCAAATCCCGCGCCGGATCTGCCAAAGCGCCCGGATACCTTCCAAAAGGCCGCGCAGAGCAAGGCCCGGATTGCGCACACCAGCGGACAGAACCATCTGCCGAATATCCGCGACCGCATGGCCAGAGGTGTCAGCAGCTGCCAAGGCACGCACCACACGCGCGATCCAAGTGGTATTTTCCAGGACGGACACAGCCTGGCCGCCTGCCACAAGCAGGTGATCATATTGACCACAGTCAGAATGGCCGATGCCAACCGCGGATGGGAAACTGGCACCAAACCCTTTGGAGATTTGCTCGGCCACCCGCGCCTGCGTCAGCGCATCATCGCGGGGGGCCTCATGGCCGCGTCCGGTTTCAGCCTGCATCTGAAACGAGACCAAAGACAGATCTTTTGCGTGTTCCGCAAAAAACCGGCAGAGCATCGGGATCTCGTCCAGATTGCCTTGGAACACAGTTGTGTTGAACAGGATGCGCAGGCCCAAGCCGCGCGCGTCTTCGATCAACTGGTGACGCAGCGCGTTCAGGTCCAATTCGCTGTGGAACCCGTTGCGCTCTTGCGTCATGTCCACATGAAACGCCACATCATCCAACTCGGCCTCCGCCAACCGTTTAAGATACAGACGGCTTGCGCGGATCCCATTGGTCATCAGGCAGGACCGAAGGCCAAGCTGTTTGATCCGTCGGCAAAGCACTTCGATATCCGCAATGGGCCGCAGCGTTGGATCGCCACCGGTGATCTGGATTGTGGTTCCGGCACCATAGCAGGCCCAGATTTCGTCAACGCGATGCAACAGCAATTCAAGCGGCACGTCTTTTGCCTGCTCCGCATGTTCCGACAAATAGCATAGCGTGCAATCGAGGTTGCAGCGCTGCGTGATTTCCAGTGCTACACAGGCCACCGGATAAAACCGCCCAGCTGTTTGCAGCTCATGGTATTGCCCAGCTTCTTGTAGACCGGACTGCAAAGGGCGACGCTGATCCGAACCTGCAAAAGGCGAATGCTTTGTAGCTTTACTGTCAAACACCATTGCCTTGTTCACCGCCCCATCCCTGATCATTGGGATATAAGAACCGGGAATTACCTGGGTCAATCACGCTCACGCGGTCGTCACGGATTGTGTCCCGGCGATCGAAAACCAAAAGGCAATTGGGGACGATTGTGGCTGGGTTTTCGCCGCATGTTTTCACATGGTCGCATGGTAACACCGCAGGAACCATGGCAAAGGACAGATGATCGCAGTGAAAGGCATAATATGTCAGACAACAGTTTCGCCCGGTTCGACGTGTCGCCCGCGGACATAGACCGTGTCGTTTCCCGGTTTTACACAGAGGTGCGGCGCGATGCTGTGTTGGGGCCTGTCTTTGCGGCTCATGTTGCCGACTGGCCAGAGCATGAGAGCAAAATCGCTGCGTTCTGGCGTAATGCGATCCTGCGGGAGAACTGCTATTCCGGCAATCCCATGCGTGTGCATGTCTCGCGCCCGGATGTCAAAGCAGAGCATTTTCCGGTCTGGCTAAACCTGTTTCATGAAACGCTGAAGGCCGAATTGCCCGATATGCAGGCACACCAATGGGGGGCATTGGCAGATCGGATCGGCGAAGGGTTTCGCACCGGCATTGTCGCAATGCGTCAGCCCAAGGATGCGCCACCAAAGCTTTTTTAAGGTTTCACTGCGGATCAGCAGTGCACTCCCGCGCGTGCAGGACGGGCAAGCCCGACCTTGGCCCGCTTGGGCCGGGCGCTTTGCGCGCGGGCGCAAAGCGCGTCACCGTGGGTTTAGGTGGATCGCCCAACGAGGCCTTTGAGAGCCTGGCCGATCACTTGGCGCGTATTTGGGCGCCGGGCTTTGGAAAACGGCATCGGTCGGCAGAGGTCGATGGCTGCAAGTCCAACCCGCGCAGACAGAGCTCCGTTCACCAGACCTTCGCCAAAACGCCGGGAGAGTTTGGAGAGGATAGACGCGCCCAAGATGGGTTCAAGAAGGTCGTCCCCTGCCGCCATCGCTCCTGTGGCCACCAGATGCGCAAAGACGCGACGGGTGAGGCGCCAGGCGGCCAGCCCCCCGGAGCGACCGCCGTAGATTTCACCAATTCGTCGGATCATGCGCACAGCCGCAACCAGAGCCACTATCACATCCGCCAAGGCCAAAGGTACAAAGGCGGTCACCGTGGCAACTTGGCGTGCGGCGGTTTCGACCTCTGCCAAGGCAGCCTGGTCCAGAGGGGTGAGCAGTTCAGCCTCTACCAGGTCGTGCACTGCGTCTGCATCCATAACCTCTGGCAAGCGCTCAGAAAGGTTTTGCCGGGCCCAAGCCAAATCTGGCCGCCCTTTGTAAAACGCCAAAAGCTCATGGGCAAAAGCCCGCGCGGCGGTCAGATCCTGCCCCGAAACCTCTGCCGTTTGACGCAGGTGATCCACGCGGCGCAGACGCCGGAGACTGAGGAACTCCCGACAGACAAACAGCGCGGCCAGCGCAAGCAACAGCCCAAAGCCCGCCGTCATGGCCCAGCCCAAAAGCGGCACTTGCATGATCAGATTGGTGACAACATCCCAGACCCACAAGGAGAGCAAAGCGCCGAGCAACGCGGCGCAAAGGCCCCAAAACAACTGGCCAAGCCGCGACGGCCTGCGTCCGACAATGGATGCAACGGCGGCGGTCGTGGACCGTTCATCCCCCACCGCATTGCCCTGGCGCAAGGCAACACCTTCTGGATCCGGAACCGGCGGTGCTTCATCCACTTCGGGCTCAGGGCTGTCTTCTTCGATTTCAAACAGAACCGGTTTTTGGGTCATGCGCGGCCCTCGCTCGTTTTGTTGGTTTGGGCCGCCTTTGCGGCTGTCGCGGGGTCTGGCCAAACATAGGCAATATCTGGCAGCCTCTCATCATTGCCTTGGCCATCGGTGCGGCGAGCTTCGACAAATCCCGCGCGTTCATAAAACCGCTGCGCGCCTGTGTTGGCCTGAAACGTCCAAAGGTTCAGCCTGTTAGAGCAGGATTTTGCATGGGCAAGCAACATCTGCCCAATCCCCTGTCCACGGGCATCCTGTGCCACATAAAGCGAGCAGATCTCCTCTTGATCCTGTGCCAAAAACCCCAGAGTCCGACGTTCCTCAACCGCGACTGTGACCCAACCGCGGTCAATCATCGCCCCGCAAAAGGCGATGGCTTCGGCCCCCGAATGCTGTTTGGACATCCATGGGGTCGAGGTTTCAAACCCATGCAAAATCTCTCCGATCTGCCCCGCATCCGTGGAGCGCGCCGGGCGCAAGGTCACAGTCATAGGCGATCTCCGATCAAAAACTCTGCGGCGCGGTCCAGGCGAATATGGGGCGGGCCATCCCCCGGCTTGAGCGACAGGGCCGCCGGAGCAAAGGCCATGGCCTGGAACTCTCCATCCAGCCAGCTCTCGGCCCCTTGGCGTGCGGGGGCCAGCAACTGGGTCGGATCCTGCGGCAAAGCGCCGGGATAAAAAGCGGCCGACTTTCCGCTGTTTAACAGGCGTCCGCGCACACAAGGCAGGTCTTGCCCATTGTGGCTGCGCAGTTCTTCGGTTGTGGTGCGCAAAGATGCCAATGAAAGGGCCGCCGTCTCGGCACCAACAAACTGAGCGCGATCGCGAGCGTCCCGCGTGAGCGCATCGATAATTGCGGTCAATTGTGGGTGTTGTTGGTGATGCAGATGATCCGCTTTGGTCGCCGCAAACAGGATTTTCTCCACCCGCTTGCCACGCAAAAGCCGGGTCAAAATATCATTCCGGCCGGGACGAAAGGCCGCCAAGATATCCGACAGGCCCTGCCGCATATCCTCAACCGCGCGGGGGCCATTGTGGATTGCCGAAAGCGCATCGACCAGAACCACCTGACGATCAATCCGGGCAAAATGATCGCGAAAGAAGGGTTTGACCACTTTGGCCTTATAGGCCTCATAGCGGCGCTGAAGCTCCGCGCCCAGCGTGCCGCGTCGCGCGGCATTGGGCGGCAATGGCGCGAAGGTCAACGCCGGCGTGCCTTCAAGATCACCGGGCAACAGGAACCGCCCAGGCGTACAGTCAGAAAAACCAGCGGCACGAGCATCCGTAAGATAGTGTGTAAACGCAGCTGCAAGGTCTTGGGCCACCGGCTCCTCATGCCGCGCATCCGGATCTGCCGCTTGCAACGCGGCCAAAAACCGGGCGGCTTCTGGTCGGTTGCCAATCCGCTCCAGCACCTCGGCGCTCCACTGCGCAAAGGATTTATCCAACAGCGCGAGATCCAGCAGCCATTCCCCCGGATAATCCACGATGTCCAAATGCAGTGTATGCGGTCCCTGAAGCCCAGACAGAAATCCTGCTGGTCGCACCTTGAGCGACAGGCGCAGTTCGGAAATGGCGCGTGTGCTGTCGGGCCAATGCGGCTCGGGACCGGTCAGCGCGGCAAGGTGGCGCTCAAACTCAAATCGGGGCACGGTGTCATCCGGTTGCGGTTGCAGATAGGCCGCCTCGATCCGGCCACTGCGCGCAGCCTTGAGCTGCACCATACGCTCGCGATTCATCAGCCCCGCGACAAGCGAGGTGATAAAAACCGTCTTGCCGGACCGCGCAAGCCCGGTCACACCCAACCGCAATGTACTGTCAAAGAGACTTGATGAAACCCGCGCGCCGACACTATCGACCGTGCGCGCGACCTCATCTATAACCGTGCCGATGACCACTCATTAACCCTCTGACCTTGTTGTTTTCTTCAAGATAGGGAGCCCAGCGCGCGCTTACCAGTCTTTGCTTACACCAGCGCAAAACCCCTTGCCATTGTGATACAGGCCGCGCTAGGGGACCGCCATGCCCAGATATGCCCTAAAAGTCGAATACCACGGCGCGCCCTTTGCCGGGTGGCAGCGTCAAAAAGATCTTCCCTCGGTTCAGGGGGCGATTGAAGACGCCTTGGCCAAGTTGGAACCGCGTGCTCATACGATTGCGGCAGCGGGCCGAACCGACACAGGGGTGCATGGTCTGGGTCAGGTGGCCCATTGTGACATGGTCAAAGACTGGGATCCGTTTCGCCTGTCCGAGGCGCTGAACTTTCACCTGAAGCCTGCACCTGTTGCGATTGTTGACTGTGTCCAGGTTGCAGAGGATTGGCATGCGCGTTTTTCGGCAATTGAACGTCAGTATCTGTTCCGGATCTTGATGCGTCGCGCACCGGCCACCCATGATGCGGGTCAGGTCTGGCAGATCAATCACCAACTGGATCTCGACGCGATGCAAGACGGTGCCAACCACCTTTTGGGTCTGCATGATTTCACCACGTTCCGCTCGTCAATCTGCCAGGCGCAAAGCCCGGTCAAAACCTTGGATGAGCTGCGTGTTGAGGCCGTGCACGGCATGTCAGGACCCGAAGTCCATTTCCATGTGCGGGCACGGTCATTCCTGCATAATCAGGTGCGCAGTTTTGTCGGCACGCTGGAACGGGTGGGCGCTGGTGCCTGGGATCCCGTGGATGTGCGCACCGCGCTTGAGGCATGCGACCGGGCTGCATGTGGTCCTGTGTGCCCCGGACATGGGCTTTATCTCGCCCGCGTGGGCTATCCTGAACCGGTTTTTGCCCAATAAACGCGGGAGTTACCCCTAGGTCCGTACAATTAGGTTTTTGTTTACTAAGTATACGTACCGTAACATCACAATAATATGAGGTCAGCGGTCCAGGCAGCTCGTTCACGGGTGAGGCGCCGTGGTCCGCAAGTGATGTACAGGCACCGATGTCTAAAGTGTTTCCCTCCCACAACGGGCGGAGCGAATTTGAGTCCAACAGCTTTGCCAAAGGGTTACGTATCCTTGAGGCTTTTGAAGGTGACACGGCTTTGCTCTCCATGGCGGATATCGCCAGACGCGCCGGGCAGGACCGCGCGACGGCACGCCGAGGTATTCTGACACTTGAAGCGATGGGGTTTCTGCGTCGTCACGGGCGGTTGTTCTCATTGACGCCCAAGGTTTTGAAACTGTCTGAAAGCTTTTTGCAATCCAGCCGCGTCCCACAGGATGTTTGGCCCATCCTCAATCAATGTGCGACCCGGCTGAAGGCCGATGTGTGTTTGGCCACTTTGATTGACACGCGAGTTTTGCTGATCTGCACCGCAGTGTTTCCGTATTCTTCCACAGCCATGCGCAATTCAGCCGGGCCGGGCTTTGCCCCTCTGAGCAGCGCGTTGGGGCAGATGCTTCTGGCCCAACAGCCCCAGGAGATTTCGCAGACACTCATGGACCAGATCGCGCAGACGGAACCAGTGGATACGATAACCACCCCAGAGCTTTCAAGACACATCCAAACCGCGCGCACGGCCGGATTTGCTTTTGACGATGGGGCGTGCCGGTTTGGGTATGCCAACCTGGCGGTTCCCGTGCAGACATCAACAGACCAAGCCCTTGTGGTGGGGCTGCTCTACAAACCCTCTCAACCACTGTCCGAGACCATTGAAACCTGCGTCGATCTTCTGCACGACTGCGCGGCGGATCTGAGCAGTCTTACAAATCTGAGCCTGATGTAGCCGCACCTGCGGGCCCGAGGGCCAGAAAAGCAAGCTTTTCAAATATTTCCAAAGACTGCTTTTCTGTGCTTTGCCATTCCCCCACAGGCAGCCTGCCCCGTAGAGTGAACCAAAGGCACCCCATTGGAGAATTTGACCATGGCCGGACGACCGCCCTATTTCACCCCATCCGGCGGACTGCCGGATCAACATCAGCTGCTCACCGGCCGTGCCGTGTTCACAGACGCCTATGCGGTGATCCCTCGAGACACGATGCGGGATATCGTGACCTCTTTCCTGCCCGGATGGACCGGCATGCGCATGTGGGTTCTGGCGCGCCCGCTCAGCGGCTTTGCCGAAACGTTTTCGCAATACATCGTCGAACTGCAACCTGGCGGTGGGGCGGCAACACCTGAAACTGATGCCAATGCACAGGGGGCACTTTTTGTCACCCAAGGCAGGCTGAGCGTAACGATTGAAGGCACCGCACATCAGCTCGGCGAAGGTGGCTTTGCCTATGTACCGGCCGGAGCGACCTGGTCTGTGGCCAATGACGACGCCCAGGATCTCTGCGCCTTTCACTGGATCCGCAAGGAATGGAAAGGCGCTCCCGGCGTCACCCCGCCCGCCGCTTTTGTCGCCCATGAACAAGACATCGCGCCGACGCCCATGCCGGACACAAATGGCAGCTGGGCGACCACACGGTTCATGGATCCCACCGATATGGCCCATGATATGCATGTCACCGTTGTGACCTTTGAACCCGGCGGCATTATCCCCTTTGCGGAAACCCATGTTATGGAACACGGGCTGTATGTGTTGGAAGGCAAGGCCGTTTATCGCCTGAATCAGGATTGGGTTGAAGTCGAAGCAGGTGATTTCATGTGGCTGCGCGCCTTTTGCCCGCAGGCCTGCTATGCTGGTGGACCGGGACGGTTCCGTTACCTCCTCTATAAGGACGTGAACCGGCATATGCCGCTGGCCCCACTCCGGTAGCACCAACAATACTTCAGACGCGGAACATCCTTGCCCGAGCCGCCCAGATGGACGTAGGCTGTTCACATTCAAAGATGAGCAATGTTACGTTTCTATCCAACGGGTTTTGGTGAAGGGGGAGTAAGAGATGCGTTTGGTTTTTGCAGCACTGATGATGTCAATGGCCATGGCCAGCAGCGCCGTGGCCGAAGCTCCGGCGGGCGAGATCAAAAAAATTACAGTTCTGGGACGAGAGTGGCTGGTCTGGCCGTCCACACGGGTGCCGGGCGAACATGTGGCGCGACGCCAAAACGTTGAGCTTTTGCCCGAACGTCCTCCGGCGGTTCTGACCGTGCGCCAGGCCATGCGCGCCTATCGTGGCGCCACCGGGTGCACTGCCAATTATGATGTGATGTATCGCACAGACAATGGCGACTATCACACGGTTCTGATCTGCCCCCGGTAAGCACGTGGTTCAGGCATTGTTGCGGATACAATTCCGCCCTTGCCCTCCTCCCTTACGCGCTGCATTGATATGATCAAATGAGACATGGCACGGGTTCCGATGCCATGTCTCATATGCGATCAAGGAGAGAGCGCCTATGAAAATCGCCATCAACGGCTTTGGCCGCATTGGCCGTGCGATCCTACGCCAACTGCTGACCACCGAACGTGGCGATGGGATTGAAGTGGTGCAGATCAACGACATCGCCGCGCTCGATATCTGCGCCTATCTGTTTCAATACGACAGCACCTTTGGGCCGTTTCCGCACTACGTAGAAGGGCGCGATGGGGCCTTGCACGTGATGGGGCGTCACATCCCCATGAGCCACGCCGCAGATCTGACGGACGTGGATCTGCGCGGCGTGGATGTGGTGCTGGAATGTACGGGGATTGCCCGGACCTCGGATGTGGCCCGACGTGGCTTAACCGCAGGCGCACAAAAAGTGCTGATTTCCGGCCCTTCGCCTGCGGCGGAATTTACCTGCGTCCTCGGGGCCAACGACAGCGACCTTGGCTCAGCGCAGGTGGTGTCAAATGCTTCCTGTACCACAAATGGGCTTGGTCCTTTGGCCCGGTTGGTGGATGAACTTGCGGGCATCGAACGAGCTCATATGACCACGATCCACTGCTATACAAACTCACAGCCCATGGTGGACGCGCCGCGCGGTGATTTTGCCCGCTCTCGCGCCGGTGCCTTGTCAATGGTGCCGACCACAACCTCGGCCTCACATATGATCGAAACGGTCCTGCCGCACCTCAAGGGCAAGATCTCGGGCGCAGCCGTGCGGGTTCCAACCGCTTCTGTATCTGCGGTCGATCTGGTCGCCCAGCTTGAACGCCCCACGGCAGCAGATACGCTTTTGGAACAGCTTGAAGCGCGGGTCGACGCCTCGCCCGTTTTGGGCTGGACCAAGCTGCCGCTAGTGTCCTCAGACTTGCGTGCACGCCCCGAGTCGCTGGTGATCGCAGCGCCAGAAACCCGGATGATTGATGATCGACAACTCCGGGTCTTTGGCTGGTATGACAATGAATGGGGCTTTTCCGCCCGGATGATCGACGTCGCCCGGCTGATGGCGGCCTAAAGAGTGCGGTGCGCGCACGCCGCGCGTCAGCGCGGCGCCAGGCCCAACGGGCGCGGGGCAATCTTTGATTGCCCCAAGACGGGCGGGAGCACCACGCGTCAGCGCGTCCTCAAACCTCATCCGGTAGTATCAGATTAAGTACAATTGCAATCACCGCTGCGGGCAGCAGCCCGCTGGTCAACAGGATACGGGCAGATCCTGGCACATATTGCACCGCCCCCGGCTCCAGCTGCAGCCCAAGTCCGATGGACAGCGCAATCGCAAATATCACCATATTGCGGCGGCTCCACGCAACCTCAGACAGCATAGAAATCCCCGCGGCCGCAACCATGCCAAACATCACAATCACACCGCCTCCTAAAACTTCTATTGGAACCGTTCGGATCAACGCACCCACCTTCGGCACCAGGCCACACAGGATCAAAAACAGCGCACCAATCGTCACCACATGGCGGCTCATCACGCCGGTCATCGCAATCAACCCGACGTTCTGGCTGAATGACGTATTGGGCAGGCCGCCAAATACACCCGCCAAAGCAGACCCAAACCCATCCGCATAAGTCGCACCTTCGATTTCAGCGTCTGTTGCTTCGCGCCCCGCCCCACCTTTGGTGATGCCACTTACGTCGCCAACTGTCTCAACAGCCGAGACAAAAGCCATCAGGCAAAACCCCAGGATTGCGGCAAAGGAAAACTCAAACCCGTATTTAAACGGCTGCGGCAGGGCAAAACTTGCCGCCCGAGACCAGCTGGTGGCGATGCCTTCGACAGTGACCATTCCCACCATCATCGCATAGACATAGCCCGCGATCAGCCCGATCAGAACCGCGGCCACAGACAGCATGCCGCGCGTATAGAACTTAAGCCCCAGCGTCACCACAATGACCACAGCCGCAGCTGACCAGTTGAGCAATGAGCCATATTCCGGCGTGCCAATTGCAGGCACACCCCCCGCCGCATATTGTATCCCAACCTTGACCAGTGACAGGCCGATCATCGTGACCACCAGGCCGGTAACAAGCGGCGGTAGGGCAAATCGGATCTTGCCGATCACCAACCCCAAAGCAGCATGAAAAAGCCCGCCAATGATGACGCCGCCATAAAGCACCGACAGCGCATCCACGCCTTTACCGGCGACCAGCGGGATCATAATTGGCAGGAAGGCAAAGCTTGTCCCCTGCACAATCGGCAGCGCGGCCCCAACCGGGCCCACCGTGATGGTCTGAAGCAAGGTCGTAACCCCTGCAAACAACATCGACATCTGGATCATATAAAGCAGTTCTGGAAAATCCGGCGAGTTGGACCCAAACCCAAACCCCGCTGCCCCGGCGACAATGATCGCAGGCGTCACGTTTGAAACAAACATCGCCAACACATGCTGAATCCCCAAAGGGATCGCCTGTGCCAATGGAGGCGTGTAATTCGGATCACGCAAGTTTCCTTGCGCGCTCATGGGGGCGTCTGACATTTTTCATGTCCCTCTTCTGTTGCAACAAAGGGCGACCTCTTCTTGTTCCTGGGGCGTCCCTTCCTTTTTAAAAATCGCGCCTCTTACGGGCGCTGCACCTCAAACGGTTGATCGAACCAAAATTCTTCAAGATTATCGCCTGTGCCGATCCGATCGATCACAGCAAAAAGACCCGGAGCCTCCAGTGGCGTCAAAACCCCATGCCAGGTCCCGCGATGGAAATTGATCGCCTGCCCGGGTCGCGTTTCAAAGGCCAAGGGACGACCGGGGGTGCCACCTTCGTCTGCTGCGACAATCACCAAAAACCCATGTGCACTCATGGGAACAAAGGCCTGACTACCCTCGGGGTGGCGTTCCACCATATCCAGGCGATAGGGCAATTGCCGGGCCTCAGCCTGAAACAGGCTCAGGCCAGCACGCCCGTCGCCAAAGGCCAGGTTGGCTCGGTCATGATAGCGGCCACAAGCCCCCTGGTTGATGATTTTATCCGGATTGCCAGTGGTGTCCAACAGATCACCAAAGGGCGCAAACCCCGTTTCGGTGATCGGTTCAATCAGGATGACATCTGCGGGCAGAACCGGTGCGGCGGTCATGGCAGCAGATCCATCAACCGATGAAGCGCAATGCGTTCGACCTGCCGACAGGCCTCATCGAATTCCTCTGCGCCGCTGTTTTTCATACGCTGCTCAAACGCCGCCAGGATCGAGGATTTGCTGTGATCGCGCACTGCGATGATAAAGGGGAAGCCAAAGCGGGCCGTATATTCGGTGTTCAATTTTGTGAACTGGCTGCGCTCCGCATCCGTCAACGCGTCCAACCCGGCCGAGGCCTGTTCCGAGGTGCTTTCTGCAGTCAGATATTTGGCCGCCGCCAATTTGCCCGCCAGGTCAGGGTGCGCCATCAAAACGGCCTTGCGCTCAGCCTCGCTTGCGCAGCGAAATGCACGACACAGCGCATTGTGCAGACCCAACGCGCGATCATGGGCGGGGCCCAGCTCCAACTGATAGGCACGTTCGGCAACCCAAGGAGAATGTTCAAAGATGCTGCCGTAGGCTGCGACAAACGCCTCTTGGCCCATCGCGCTGGGACGGGTGATGCGCTGGTGAGGATGGGTTTTGGCCCAATGTTCAGCAATATCAATGCGGCGCGGACACCAAACACCGTCAAACCCCTGGATGTAGTCGATAAACCGTTTGAGCCCTGCGGCCTTGCCCGGGCGTCCGATCAACCGGCAATGCAAGCCCACCGACATCATCTTGGGTGCGCCGTCTTCCGCTTCGGCATAGAGAAGATCAAACGCATCCTTTAGATACTGAAAGAATTGCTCACCCGTGATGTACCCCGGTGCCGTAGCAAAACGCATGTCGTTGGCTTCCAGCGTATATGGAATAATCAGCTGGTCACGGTCACCAACTTCCATCCAATAGGGAAGATCGTCGTCATAAGTGTCCGAAATGTAATCAAACCCGCCTTCTTCCGCCACCAGACGCACCGTATTTGCGCTGCAACGGCCTGTGTACCATCCCTGTGGGCGGCTGCCGACAACTTCTGTATGTAGGCGGATGGCGTCCGCAATGGCCGCGCGCTCTTCCTCTTCTGGCATGTCCTTGTGTTCGACCCATTTCAGCCCATGAGAGGCGATTTCCCAACCTGCCTCTTTCATGGCAGCCACCTGCTCAGGGGATCGGGCCAGTGCGGTGGCGACCCCGTAAATGGTCACGGGAATGGCCACTTGGGTGAACATCCGGTGCAACCGCCAGAAGCCAGCGCGCGCGCCATATTCATAGATTGATTCCATGTTCCAATGACGCTGCCCCGGCCATTGCGCGGCTCCAGGAATATCGGACAAAAACGCCTCGGATGCGGCATCACCGTGCAATATGTTGTTTTCGCCGCCTTCCTCATAGTTCAATACGAACTGAACCGCGACTTTTGCGCCGCCCGGCCATTTCGCATCCAAAGGGGCGGCCCCATATCCAATCATGTTTCGCGGGTAGCGCGGTGGCAAGTCTGAGGATGTCATCGGTCTCACGGTGCAGGTTGATCAAAACGTTATTCCTTACTATGCCAGAAGGCAGAGCGGTTTTTTCAAATTTTCCCGAAAGCACCTGAGGACACAGCGAATTTGCCTTGTACCAGAGCTTGGGGCAGAGTTTTGCCAAAGGCTTGAGCAAGGAGCGCGACAAATGAGCGGATATCTTACGACCCACGTGTTGGACACTAGCCGCGGCTGCCCGGCCGAGGGTTTACTGATTGAGCTCTATGCAATCACGCAAACGGCTCGCTCCAAATTGGTCGAGATGCGCACCAATTCGGATGGGCGGACAGATGCGCCCATTCTGCCAGAAAATAAGTTTGAAATTGGGACGTATGAGTTGGTGTTTCATGCCGGCGATTACCTGCGTTCCACAGGTCTGGCAGGGGCTGAGCCGTTGTTTCTTGACCAGATCCCGCTGCGTTTCGGGATGAGCGACAGCGACGCCCACTATCACGTGCCGCTTCTTCTGTCGCCGTACAGCTATTCAACCTATCGCGGCAGTTGAACCCTGCACAGAACAAAAGCTCCCGCCCGGCTTGGAGGCTTCATAGAAGCCCCCTCCCCCGTTGGGCCAAGCGCCGCTAACGCGGCGCGGTTGGCGCTGTTTCCAAAGCGAGCCGATCCAATTGGCCACCGTCGCGCCGCGCCAGCGGCGCTTGGCCCAAGGCTGTAATGCGGCCGCGCAAGCGGCGCTTTCAGGCGCGGGAGCTCCCCTCTTGTTCTGCGGACAGCACAGCTGCGCCCATTTGCGTTGCCATAAAGTCCAAAAACAGCCGTGTTTTTGGATCCTGATGGCGGCGATGGGCATAAAGGCACGCGAGCTGCACTGGCACGGGCGGCGTTTGAACCGCAACCGGGACCAATGCGCCGGAGGCGATCAGTGAGGCCACTTCAAACACCGGCTTCAGGACCACCCCCTCTCCCGCAACAGCCCAATCGGTCAAGACATCCCCATCATCGCATTCATGGCGCCCAGATACGGCAAAACGGCGCGGGCCTTCCTCTGTCTCCAGCTGCCATTGGAACTCATCCGCACCTGGGTATCTGAGGTTCAGGCAATTGTGCCCATGCGCGACCAAATCCGCACCCGACTGCGGCATCCCGCGCCGCGAAACATACTCTGGCGACGCACAAAGAACCCGGCTACACTCGGCGATTTTGCGCATTTTTAAGGCGCTATCCGAAGGCTGCCCCAGGAAAAACGCCAGATCCAGCCCCTCGGTGGTCAGGTCCACAGCCCTATCCGACAGGCGCAATCGGATCGCGATTTCGGGATAATCCTCAAGAAAACGCGGTACAGCAGGAGCCACCAAACGCCGTCCAATGCCCAAAGGGGCCGCAACAAACAACGTCCCGCGCGGCGTCTCTGTCAGCTGCATCACCTGCGCCTCGGCTTCATCCACCGCCTCCAGCACCGCCACAGCGCCCGGATAAAAGGCACGCCCTTGTTCCGTCGCCGACAGGTTGCGCGTGGTGCGTTGAAACAGCCGCACGCTCAGATAGTCTTCAAGCTGAGAAATCCGGGCCGAGGTCACCGCGGGTGAAATCCGCAAATCGCGGCCGGCCGCCGACATCGAGCCGAGCTCATAGACCCGAACAAAAGTCCGTATGTTATCTAGGTAAGACATTATGCCGATTTTTTTGATACTCTTGGCTCATACATAGGAATACCAGAAAAATGCAAATACCAATAGGGTCGCGATCAGAGGTGCCGAGGCAGATGCTCGGAAAAACAGCACAAAAGACAGGAGCATAGCGGATGTGGGATCTGGCGCTTTGGTGGGAATGGTTGAGTTTCGCGGCCCGGTGGACCCATGTCATCACCGCGATTGCGTGGATCGGTTCGTCTTTTTATTTCATCGCACTGGATCTTGGCCTGAACCGCGACATTGCAGGCCCTGCCGATGGCGAAGAATGGCAGGTCCACGGCGGCGGGTTTTATCACATCCAGAAATACCTGGTCGCGCCAGAGCGCATGCCGGAGCATCTGACCTGGTTCAAATGGGAAAGCTATGCAACCTGGCTTTCGGGTTTTGCCTTGTTGATGGTTGTCTATTGGGCCGGGGGTGAGATTTACCTGATCGACCAATCCAAAGCAGATCTGGATATCTATGAGGGCATGCTGTTGTCAGCGGCTGTTCTGGGCGGAGGCTGGCTGTTTTATAACACTCTGTGCCAGTCAAGAATGGCAAACCGGCCCACCGTGTTGATGGTGGTTTTGTTCCTGTTTCTTGTGGTTTTGGGCTGGGCGCTGAACCAAGTCTTCACGGGCCGTGCGATGATGCTGCATCTGGGGGCATTCACCGCGACGATCATGAGCGCGAATGTCTTTTTCATCATCATTCCAAACCAGAAAATCGTCGTGGCCGACCTAAAGGCCGGGCGCAAACCGGATCCCAAATACGGCAAGATCGCCAAGCTGCGTTCGACACATAACAACTACCTCACCTTGCCCGTGATTTTCCTGATGCTGTCGAACCATTATCCGCTGGCGTTTGCCAGCCATTACAATTGGTTGATCGCCGCGTTGGTGTTCTTGATGGGGGTGACGATCCGCCATTACTTCAACACCCATCATGCCAAAGCAGGTGATCCCAGGTGGACATGGGTTGCCACGGCTGTCCTGTTTCTGGCCGCCGTTTTCCTTTCGCTTGCAGGCCGGGAACAGGCGGGGGACGAAGACTATGCCTTGTCCGGCACCGCCCAGGCTCTGGCGGCGGCCCCGGGTTTTGACACGGTTCAAGAGATCGTCAGCGCCAATTGCAGCATGTGCCACGCGCGCGAGCCGTTTTACGACGGGATTGCCCACGCTCCCAAAGGCGTCTTGCTGGAAACCCCCAATGATCTGGCGCGCAATGGCCGGGCTGTTTTTCTGCAGGCAGGGGTAACCCATGCGATGCCCCCCGCAAATTTGACCTATATGGAGGATGAGGCCCGCGCAGCCATCCGGGCATGGTACCGCAGCGCAGATCTGCAGGGGCTGGGCCAGTTGTAATTTCGACCCCAGCCTCGCCAATTTCCCCGTTCCTCAGCAGCCATGGTCCGTGCTACTGGTTGGATTAAGTTACAAAGTGCGCACATGAGGCGGGGAGCACATGATTTCAGGGCCCGATCTGTCCCAAGTTCTGCGCAATTTTGCCGTCGCTGCTGGTCTATGCGCCATTCTTTGCCTGGCCACACCTGTCAAAGCCGTTCCCACGGATTTTTCCACGCCAAGCGCCAGCGAAGATCTGCGTGAACGGCTTTTAAAAACATCGGCCACATGGCGCGCACGCGGCCGCAGCGCGGATGCGGTTCAGGACATCCTTGCCGCAGCCCTGTCGGACTATCGCAGTCTGGTGCAGGTTCTTTATGATCAGGGGTTTTTCTCGCCTGTCGTCTCGATCAAAATTGATGGGCGCGAGGCGGCCGGGATCAATCCGCTGCGCCTGCCCGCGAAAATCGAAACTGTGCGTATCACCGTGGATCCGGGCGCGTCGTTTACATTGGGGCGGGCAACGGTGGCCCCGCTGCCCGCAAACCCACAAACCCCGCTGCCCAATGATTTTCGAAGCGGTGCCCCGGCTAACACCGGCATTTTACGCGATGCAGCAGCGGCCGGCGTGACAGCCTGGCGACAAGAAGGCCATGCCAAGGCGGATGTATCAGGGCAGTCGATAACCGCCAACCACCGCACACGTCGATTGGACGCCCAAATCCAACTGCAACCCGGCCCGCAGTTGCGGCTTGGGCAGCTGGACATCAAAGGCCCCAGCGATGTGCGGGATGAGGCCATTCGACGGATTGCAGGCTTGCCAGAAGGCGCGCGTTATCACCCCGATCTTGTCGCAAAATCCGCCAACCGTCTTCGGCGCACCGGGGCGTTTTCCTCGGTCGTGCTGCGCGAAGACGCGCAAGCAAACCCAGACCAGACGCTGGATTTCACCGCCGAAGTGAGTGACCAACCCAAGCGGCGATTTACCTTCGGCGGCGAGCTGACATCGGATGGTGCTGAAATCAGCACAACCTGGACCCATCGCAACCTCTTTGGAGGCGCTGAGCGTTTCCGGTTCGAAACACGGCTTTCGGGGATCGGTGGCAGTTCGGACATTGATGGCCGCATTGGGGTTCGCCTTGAACGACCGGCCACTTTGGGGCCCGACGACAGCACCTTTTACCTGGCTGAATTGGAACGCCTGGACGAAGAACATTACACGGCCCTGCGCGCGCTTGGAGCCATCGGGGTGCGGCGGATTTATTCCGACACGCTTGAGGGGGAGATTGCACTTGGGGCCGCCAGCAGTTTGGTCACAGATGCATTTGGAAAGCGTCGGTTCCGGTATCTGTTTGCCCGTGCCAAGCTGGAACAGGATCTGCGCAACAGCACCGTCAATGCCACAAACGGACATTTCCTTTCGGCCACTGTAACGCCCTTTGTCGGGCTGCGCGGCGCGAAATCCGGGCTGCAATTCATCGGGGACGCCCGGATTTATCGCCCGATCGGCAATCGGTTGGTCGCAGCGGCTCGGTTCCAGTTGGGATCGCTTCTGGGGCCCGGCCTCTCAGAAGTGTCTCCGACGCTGGGCTTTTTCTCGGGGGGCGCGGGGACCGTACGCGGGCAGGAGTTTCAGGCCTTTGGTGTGCCTGTGGGCGGCGAGACGGCAGCGGGGCGCGGATTTGCCGCGGTTTCCGCAGAATTGCGCGGGCAGTTAACCGACAGCCTATCGCTTGTGGGGTTTTATGATATTGGTTTGGTGTCTGCCGACAGCTTCCCAACATCTGGCGACAACCAGCATTCCGGCGCGGGCATCGGCCTGCGCTATGACATCGCAGGCATTGGTCCCTTGCGGCTTGATCTGGCGGTCCCCGTCAGCGGCGGCACCGAAGATGGATTGCAGTTTTACATTGGCATAGGACAAGCGTTTTGACCCTCAGACCTTTTCTGATCGCCGCAGCAGCCACCTCAATCACCTTGAGCCCTGTTCAGGCGCAAGAGAAGATCTCAACCGAAGACAGCGGCGGGTTTATTGTGCGCTTTCTTGAGGACAGCCTGTCAGGGGAAAACCGTTCCGTAAATGTGGTAGGGCTGACGGGGACGTTTTCGTCCCGCGCGCAGATCGAGCGATTGACCATCGCGGATTCCGACGGGATCTGGCTGGAGCTTGAGGGGGCCGAACTCGATTGGAATCGCGCCGCCCTTTTGCGCGGAAACCTGTCGGTCAACGCGCTTTCGGCCAAACGTATTGCGGTTTTACGCGCGCCCCTGCCCGCGCCAACGGATCCCGCGCTGCCCACGCCCGAGGCAACGCCGCTTCGCGTGCCAGAGCTTCCGATTGCCATCAAACTGGGCAGCCTGCAGGTGGATCGTATTGAACTAGGCGCGCCTTTACTGGGACAAGACAGCGTCTGGTCCTTAAATGGCGATTTGGACCTTGCGGACGGGGCCTTGGACAGCACGCTGGACTTGCTGCGGCTGGACCGAAAGGGGGACAAGCTGCAGATGGCGCTGCAGGTCGGGGCCGAAACAGATGGCGCAGATCTGGACTTGGTCGCCAGCGAAGCGCCCGGCGGATTAATCGGCAGCCTGTTGCCTTTGCCGCAGGCTCCGCGCCTTGATCTGACGTTGAATGGCACTGGCCCGCTGTCTGATTTCCGGGCTGATCTTGACTTTGCCGCCGCCGATTTGGCGCAGGTGACCGGCCAGGTGCGGATTGCCGCAGGTGACGCGAATGCCGAGGACCCGCAACAAGGGTTGGATTTCTCAGCCGATCTCAACGGCGATATTGATGCGCTGATCCCTGAGGTTTATCGGCCGTTCTTTGGCCCGGATCTACGCTTGCGGGTCAAAGGAGAGCAGTTTCAAACCGAAGCCGGCGCACAAGGTGTGGCGCTTCACTCTCTGGCGATTTCCAGCCGCGCCTTGCGGTTGAGCGGAGCGGCCATGGTGCAAGACGGTGCGCTGGAGACCGCGAACCTGCGGGCGACGGTTTTGCCGGAATCCGGCCAATCCCGTGTGATTTTGCCTGTTGCCGGCGGTGGGACCGCAGTGTCGGAACTGTCGCTGATCGCCCAGAAACCGGTTGGAAATACGTGGCAGTTGCGCGCTGATCTGATTGACTTGGAAACCGATGGGGCGGATCTGGATCAGGCAACCGTGACCATCGATGGTCTGTTGGAAAACGCCCCGTTCCAACTGGAAGCCCACACAGAAGCAACGCTGACAGGGCTGCGTTTGTCGGACCCTGCACTGTCTGCAGCACTTGGGCCGGAACTGTCGTTTGTCACGGACCTTTTGGCCGATGGAGAGAACCTGAATGCGCAAAACCTGCAGCTGACGTCCCAAGGCCTTGCGGTGGCGGGCAATGTGGCTGTTGCGGATTGGGCTGATGGTCTGGAAATTTCCTCGACATTGACAACCGAGGTCGACGCGCTGTCGCGCTTTGCCCCAATTGTCGGCTTTGACCTCTCTGGTGCGGCGTTTGCTGACGTCCAAGGACGCTATACCCCTCTGAGCGGAGCGTTTCACGCGAATCTAAAGGCCCGTACCCAAGATCTTGCCAGCGGCATTCCCCAACTGGATCCAATGATCGCCGGGGACAGTCACCTGACGCTCATCGCGCGCCGCGATGATGGTGGTCTTTTTATCGACGACTTTGCCCTGGATGCGCCCGGACTTACAGCCAAGGCCGCCGGAACCCTCAGCAGCGCGGATGGCCGCCTGGAATTGAACGCGCGGCTGGCTGATCTGGCACCACTGGTTCCACAAGTGCCGGGCCCGCTGACGATTGCCGGTAATGTTGCGCGCGCCGCCGACGTGTTTGACGGCATGCTCACCCTTCAAGGTCCCAACAGCTCTGACCTTAAACTCTCGGGGACCGCGACACTGGACGGCAGTGCGGATTTGCAACTAGACGCCACGCTGGCGCAATTGGAACGGTTTGTCCCACAACTTGCAGGTCAATTGCGTGCCACCGGATCGGCGCAACGCGAGGCCGGTTTGTGGCAGCTGGATCTGGATGCCCAAGGTCCCGCCGGTGTGAATGCCCAAGTCCGGGGAGCATGGGATGAGACCAAGGCCGAAGCCGACCTGCGCGCGACAGGTGACCTGCGGCTGGATGTGGCCAATTTGTTCATAGCGCCGAACCTTTTGACCGGGTCGGCGGGTTTTGACCTGACCCTGCGCGGCAAGCCGGGACTTGACGCTGTTTCGGGACAAATCCGCACCCAAGGCAGCCGCATTGTTCTGCCAGACGCAAGACAAGAGATCGACGCGATTTCCGGCGACGTCCGGATCGCCAATGCACGGGCTCAACTGGCATTGACCGCCGCCCCGCGCGACGGCGGGCAAGTGCGCGTGACCGGGCCGGTTGCGTTGCTGCCTCCGTTCAACAGCGACCTGTCCATCAACCTTGGCTCTGTGGTTCTGACAGACAATCTGATCTACAAAACCACGCTTGGCGGCGCGCTGCGCCTCAGCGGGGCGCTGACGCAGGGGCCTGTCATCGCAGGGCAAATTGACGTGGGCGAGACCAATATCAACATCGCCAGCGCCGGGGGGGCAATCGATGCGGCCCCAATCCCGGACATCCGCCACATTGGCGAAACTGCGTCCGCCTATCAAACCCGCCGCCACGCAGGATTAACAGAGCAGACCTCAGCGCAATCCAGCCGACCGATTGCGCTGGACCTCCTAATCAATGCGCCTAACCGGATCTTTGCACGCGGGCGGGGGCTTCGCTCAGAGCTCGGCGGCAGCCTTCGCATTCGTGGCACAGCAAACGCGCCAGAGCCCGCAGGGGAAATCAATCTGATCCGCGGCAGTTTCGACATCCTGGGGCGGCGTCTGACGTTGGATGACGGTCGCATCTCGCTGGTGGGAAGCCTGACGCCTTTCCTCGATTTCTCAGCCTCCAGCAACACCTCTGAGGGAACAGCAACCCTGCGCATTGCAGGGCCCGTAAACGCGCCCGAAATCCAAGTCACAGCAGAGCCCAACCGCCCAAGCGAAGAAGCGCTGGCGCTTTTGCTGTTTGGCGACAATGTGCAGGATCTCTCCCCGCTTGCTTTGGCGCGGTTGGCGGCCTCAGCCGCACGCCTCAGCGGACGCGGTTTGGGAACCGAAGAAAAACTGGCCGAAGAGACCGGCGTGGATGATGTGGATTTGGGGTTTGACAACCTTGGCACCGGACAGCTTGGCCTTGGCGGATATGCGGCGGAAAACCTTTATACAGATTTCAATGTTAACACCCGTGGTGACAGCGAGTTGTCGATTAACCTGGATCTGAGCCCAAGCTTATCCGTCTCCGGTACAGTCGACAGCACTGGAGAGACCGGCATCGGTCTGTTGTTTAAACGCGATTACTAACACCTCGGGGACGCAGGATGAGCTCCAAAACACTACCCAAAGTCGACGCGGTTGTGATAGGACGCAACGAAGGGGAGCGGTTGCTGACCTGCCTGCGCTCGTTGCAGGATGCCGTCGACCAGCTGGTCTATGTGGACAGCGGTTCAACCGATGGATCAGTTGACGCAGCGCGTGCCCTGGGTGCTGAGGTAGTCGAACTGGATATGTCGCGACCCTTCACCGCAGCACGGGCCCGAAACGCTGGTTTGGCGCAGTTAACAGGTGATGGGCTGGTCCAATTTGTGGATGGGGATTGCGAGGTTGTGCCAGGTTGGATCACCGTAGCGCGGCAATTTTTGGTGGCAAACCCGGAGGTGGCCGTTGTGTGCGGCCGAAGGCGTGAACGGGCACCAGAGGCCTCGCTTTACAATCGTTTTTGTGATGCGGAATGGGACACCCCTGTTGGAGAAGCAAAGGCCTGCGGCGGGGATGCCCTGATGCGGCTTGCGGCTCTGCGACAAGTGGGCGGCTACCGGGATGATTTGATTGCGGGTGAAGAGCCGGAAATGTGCGTCAGGCTACGTGCAGGCGGCTGGCGGATCTGGCGGATTGACGAAGAGATGACGCTGCATGATGCCCAGATGTTCAAGTTTCGCCAATGGTGGAAACGCACGCGCCGTGCCGGTCACGCTTTTGCCGAAGGTGCAGCCCTGCACGGATCCACACCCGAACGCCATTGGGTCAAGGAAACACGCCGGGCTTTGATCTGGGGCGCTGGTCTGCCAATCGCGATTTTTCTGGCCGCAGTAATATGGCCGCCGGCACTGTTGGGATTTGCGACCTATCTGCTGCAATTCGCGCGACTGGCGCGCAAAATGCCAATACCCGAAGCGGCGTTCAGCCTGCTGGGAAAATTTGCAGAGGCGCAAGGTGCCTTGGAATTCTATAAAAACCGCCTGACAGGTCAGCGCCGCGAGATTTTGGAGTACAAGTGAGGCTGCTGAAACCTGAGGCGTACCGCGTCCACAATTTGGCGCGGCAGGATCGCAAGACACTTGAGATACCTAGGGCCAAGCCGCAACGGGCTGCTCAGCGCGCGCCATAGCCATTCAAGCGCCAAATCACGCACCCATTTTGGCGCACGCCGTTGATGGCCACCCAGAAAATCAAGCCCGGCTCCAACAGAGGCAAAACCGACACTTGGGGCCAGTTGACGACCACGTTCCGCCATACGCTCTTGCTTTGGCGCACCAAGCGCAAGGAAGCAGAGGCCGATCCCTTTTTCTTGTAGGGTTTGCAGGATCCAGGCCGCCTCCTCACCTTCGGGGTCCAGTTTGCCTGGCGCATAGGACCAGGCCACATCCAAGCCCGGCACTTTTGCCTGCAAGGCCGCTGTCGCATCCTCAAGCGCCGCCGTTGAGCTGCCCACCAGTGCCACGGGAGCGCGCGCTTCAGCAGCCCAGTGACACAACGGGTCCACCATATCAGAGCCCGGCATCAACGAGACAGGACGCCCAGCCAACTTGGACAGCCACACAATTGGTCGCCCATCCGCAACAACCATATCTTGCTGTTGGTAAGCTTTTAAAAACTTTCCACAGCTAGACATTTTCACAAGATGATCCAGGTTGATGGTCGCCAACGCAAAACCCTGACGTGCGTGAAGCCGTTGAAGGACTTGCTCCCTCAAACTCTCGCGCGTCTCAACGTTGACCCGAATAAACTGTTCGCCAAAACGAAACTTCAAACCCAATCCCCCATCATGGCCGCAACAAAAGCCATGTTGCAAACCTGAACACGCCTCATTGAGGCCATAACAGGAAATCAAAAAGTAATCGACTTGCCAACTATGCATTTGTGTAAGCCCGCAATACATAATGGGGTAGTTGGGATCCGGAAAAAGAGTTTTTGAACCTGTAAAACACGCAAATGCCAAATGCGATTGCATCAGTAATGTTGATCCTTTGGCCTGTTATCAGCGTTATTCTGTTCCAAAGAATGCCGCTGGAGCGGGCTGTTCTCTGGTGTTTGATTGCCGGATACTTAATTTTGCCACCGGTTGCCGAATTCGATCTCCCATTGGTTCCGGATTTGGACAAATCCTCTATTCCGTCGCTTGTTGTTTTCCTCCTTTGCGTTTTCGTTCTGAAGAAACGGATTTCCTTTTGGCCAAAACCGATTCTCGCAAAGGCTCTGGTGCTGCTGTTTGTGCTGGGAGTGGTGCCTACGGTTCTCACCAACCGGGACACTTTGATCTTTGAAACCGTACAAAACGCGGCTCCCACTGTTTTCTTCAATGGGGCTGTTCCTGGACTGCGTCTGATCGATCTCGGCTCGGTGGTCGTCAACCAATTGATCGTGCTGATCCCGTTTTTTGTTGGTCGACGGTTTTTCGCATCACCCCAAGGACAACGTGAGATCGCTATCGCCCTGGTCATTGCAGCTATATTCTATTCAATTCCAGGCTTTGTCGAAATCCGCCTCAGCCCGCAGGTCAACACCTGGGTCTATGGGTTTTTCCAACATGATTTCAGCCAAACCATTCGCCAGGGTGGTTATCGTCCTCTGGTGTTTCTGGAACATCCTCTTTGGTATGCGCTGTTTGTAACCTATGCCGTCCTGAGCGCCGCAATTTTGATGAAAATGTCCAAAGATAAGCAGCAAGTCCGATACGGGTTTGCTTTGCTCTATCTGTTTGGCTTTTTGTTCCTATGCAAAAGTCTAGCGACGCAGATCTATGTATTATGTTTTATTCCAATTCTCCTATGGTCGCCGATCAAAACCCAACTCAGGATATGCGTAATCCTCGGAGTCATTGCGATCGTTTATCCTATGTTACGAAATTTCGAAGTTATCCCTTTGGACGCCATTATGGCGCAGGCTGAAGCCTACAGCGCAGAGCGGGCGCAATCCCTGGGCTATCGTTTGGACAACGAAGAGCTGATGCTGGCACGCGCCGCGGAAAAGCCTCTGTTTGGATGGGGCGGCTGGGGACGAAACCTGGTTCGCGATATCCAAACGGGCGAGATCATATCTATACCAGATGGGCGCTGGATTATCGTTTTTGGCACCTTTGGATGGTTTGGCTACATTGCAGAAATCGGCCTGCTCACGCTGCCGTTGTTTTACCTGTGGCAGCAGATGCGACATCGCGATGTTGAGGATGTATCACCCTACATCGGCGTTCTGGTCATCGTGTTGAGCGTGACCCTTTTGGATATGTTGCTGAACGCGACATTGATCCCTTTCACATGGCTCTGTGCCGGAGCGATTCTGGGATACGCCGAACAGCTCAAATACCCGAACCTGGATGAACAGAGGCGGAAACTGTTCCAGGGGAATCTTGCGATTGGCGACACCCGGACACCAAAAGAACAGCGGAGCGTGATGTGATACGCCATTGTTTTTTAAAACGCCCTCCGTGTCGCTATAGTCATTTCGGAAATTCACCCGAATTGTTTCAGAGAGCGATGCCCATAATTGGTCCATGTTTCCTTGCCGTCCTGTACGGATCCATGGGCGTCTTTGCGGGGCAAAACCTTGCGTATCAAGTCAATGGCCGTCGGTTTCTGGACGGATGAGGCCTAAACTAAAAAACGGTAAGAGTTCAACGCGGTACAGGGTACTGCAATGTCATCTAAGGAGAGCCGCTTGACGGATCACACCACCACCCACGACATCGCGATCGTCGGTCTCTCTGTGTCGGTGCCGGGGGCCCATTCTGCACAAGAATATTGGGACAACCTGCGCAATGGCATCTGTTCAATCCAAACTCTGGATGACGCCGAGATCCTAGCCGCTAATGAACGCCCGGCCCTTTTGTCGGATCCCAATTACGTGCGCGCCGCTGCCAAGCTGGATGGGTTTGATAAGTTTGACGCCGATTTCTTTGGGTTTTCGCCCAAGGAAGCGGCCATTCTGGACCCACAGCACCGCAAGTTTCTTGAGGTTGCGTGGGAAGCAATGGAACAGGCCGGCCACGTCCCCGAAACCTCAGATGGCCCGATTGGCGTCTACGCGGGATGTGGCATGGGCAGCTACTTCTATTTCAACATTTGCTCAAACCCAGGCCTGGTGGATGATGTGGGTATGTTCCTGCTGCGCCACACCGGCAACGACAAGGATTTTCTGACCACCCGTGTCAGCCATGTCTTTGACCTCAAAGGGCCCTCGGTGAACATTCAGACGGCCTGTTCGACCTCTTTGGTGGCGGTGCACTATGCTTGTGAAGCACTCCGCAAAGGTGAATGCGCAATGGCATTGGCCGGTGGCGTCACCATCGAGCTGCCGCAAGGGCGCGGATATCTATACAAGGAAAACGAAATCCTGTCGCCTGACGGGCGATGCCATGCCTTTGACCACCGGGCTCAAGGTACCGTGTTCGGCTCAGGTGCCGGGGCCGTGGCCTTGCGCCGGTTAGAGGATGCAATTGCCGATGGCGATCACATCTGGGCCGTGATCAAAGGTTCGGCCATCAACAATGATGGTGCGGACAAGGCAGGGTATCTGGCCCCTTCTGTTGGTGGACAATCCGCCGCCGTGCGTCAGGCGCTATCTGCGGCCAATGTTGCAGCTGACACGGTGGACTATGTCGAATGCCATGGTACTGGCACCTATTTGGGCGATCCAATCGAAGTCTCTGCCCTGACCGAAGCCTATCGCGACAGCACGCAGGATGTCGGCTTCTGCCTCCTGGGGTCGGTCAAAACCAACATCGGCCATTTGGATACTGCGGCAGGGATTGCCGGGCTTGCCAAAACCGCACTGGCCCTCAAACACCAAGAGATACCGCCGTCTTTGGGATATGAAGCACCGAACCCGGCGATTGATTTTGATACATCGCCGTTTCAGGTCGCGGCAAAACGCCAGCCCTGGATCTCTCACAAAGGGCCGCGGCGTGGTGCTGTGAATGCCCTGGGCGTCGGCGGCACCAATGCGCATGCCATCCTGGAAGAAGCACCAGAGCGCACGCCGTCTGAAGAAAGCGATTTTCCGTTTCACATCCTCTGTCTGTCCGGCCAGTCCAAAGCCGCGCTGGACGCCAACACAGCTGCGCTGGCGGACCATCTGCGCGCTAACCCCGAGCTTGAGCTGGCAGATGTGGCCTACACGCTCAAAGAAGGGCGTCGTGGCTTTTCCAAACGCCGGGTGGTTGTTGCCGAAACCGCGGCCGAAGCCGCCGAGGCGCTGACCGAAATGAACCCGCGCCGGGTGTTCACTCATGACCATCTGGGCGACACGCCCGAGGTTGTGTTTATGTTTCCCGGCGGCGGCGCCCAATATGCGGGTATGGCGCGCGATCTTTATGAGACCGAGCCAGATTTTGCCGATGTAATGGATCAAGGTCTCGACCATCTGCAAAAATCACTGGACTACGATATCCGTGCCATTTGGCTGCCAGAAGACGGGGCCGAAGCTGAAGCAAACGCCAAACTGCAACAACCCTCGGTTCAGCTTCCGCTGATCATGATTGTGGAATACGCGCTGGCCCAATTGTGGATGAGCTGGGGCGTCAAGCCTGCAGCCCTTGTTGGTCACTCCATGGGGGAAAACACCGCCGCCTGTCTGGCTGGGGTGATGCGGTTCGAAGACTGTATTGACCTGGTGCATCTGCGGGGGCGGCTGTTTGACACCGTGCCTGCGGGCGGGATGCTCTCGATCTCACTGCCGTTGACCGAGGTCGAAGCGATCATTGGCAATGACATCGATATCGCAAGTGTTAACGCCCCTAATCTGACGGCCGTCTCAGGACCACAAGCGGCGTTGGACCAGCTGTCGGAAACGCTGAAAGCACGCGATATTGACCATCAGCGCATTCAGATCGACATCGCCGCCCACAGCCGCATGCTGGATGGCATCTTAAGTGAATACGGCGCGTTTTTGCGCAAGCTGGACCTCAGCGCGCCGTCCCTGCCGATCATGTCTAACCGCACAGGCGTCGCCCTGACCGCAGAACAGGCCACCGATCCAGATTACTGGGTGGCGCAGCTGCGCAATACGGTTCGCTTTGCCGATTGCATCGAAACGCTTGCAAGCCAGCAAGGTCGCGTGTTCCTGGAAGTTGGCCCTGGCAAAGCGCTCAGCTCGCTGGCGCAGATGTCGCCCACAATCCAAGCGGGGCAAGTGCTCAGCTCACTGCGCCACCCGGACCAAGAGGTCATGGACGACGCCTATTTCTTTGGCGTGATTGGCCGTTTGTGGGCCTGCGGCGTGGACGCCGATTGGCCGCAGATCTGGGGGGACGCAAAACGCCACCGCCTACCCTTGCCCACCTATGCCTTTCAGCGCAGCCGCTATTTTATTGAGCCAGGACAGACCAGTCAGGTCCAAGAGCTGCCGCACCCAACCCGGCAGGATGATATTCGCGATTGGGGCTATCGACCTGTCTGGCGTCCCCGTCTGGCGGATTGCGCCTGGGACATTGAAACAGAGCTGCGCGACGCCAAAACAAATTGGCTGATCTTTGAGGATGACGCAGGCGTGGCCGCACCAGCTATTGCCGCCCTGCGCGCTGCGGGCCATTTTGTGGCAACGGTCAAACCTGGCGATACCTATGCGCGACTGGCACAGGACCAGTTTGTCCTTGCGCCCGAAGAAGGTCGGTTTGGGTATGAAGCTGTGCTGGCGGACCTTGTGGAAGATGGGCTGGCCCCGGAACGGATCGCACATTTCTGGCTGGTTACGGCAGCAGAGACGTTCCGCCCGGGCTCTTCCTTCTTTGACCGAAATCTAGAGATGGGGTTTTATGCGCTGACCGCGTTGGCGCAGACCCTGGGTGCCGCTGAATTGGACGGTGTCCATATCACGGCCCTGACCACAGGCGCGGCCCAATACCGGGATGAAGCGCTGCCCTATCCTGAAAAAGCGATGATCCAGGGGCCAATGGGCGTTATCCCGCGTGAGTTTCCGGGCATCACCTGTGCCAGCGTCGACATCGAACTGCCGCGCACGCCGGGTCTTGTGGATCGTGCACTGGGGCGTTTGGCCGAAGATATAACGCCACGTGTGCTTGAAGAACTGCTGGCAAACCCGGCTGACGAAGTGGCGCTTTGGCGCGGCGACAAACGGTATGGGATGGACTGGCGGACGCTGCCGCTTGACGCGGCAGAGGCACCGGCCTTCCGCCCAGGCGGCACCTATTTGATCACCGGTGGCTTTGGGGGCATCGGGCTGACGCTTGCCGCGCATCTAATGTGGACCTATGACGCCAAAGTGGCCCTGGTGGCGCGTGGTGCCCTGCCCCCACGGGACCGCTGGGGCGCCTATGTGGCCAGCCATTCCAGTGCCAATAAAACCGCCCGCCGGATCCAGGCGCTCCAATCGCTAGAGGCCATTGGACATGGGCAGGTCATGGCAATCGGTGCGGATGTCGCCAATAGCGGCGACATGATCCGCGCCAAAGAGGCGATCGAGGCCAAGTTTGGCCCGATCACCGGCATCCTACACGGCGCAGGGTACATCAATGACGGACCGATCCTAGCCAAAAGCGAAGATCAGATCGCACAGGTCTTTGCCCCCAAAGTGGCTGGGCTGCGGGTGTTGGAACAGGTCTTTGGTGATGGCGAGCTGGACCTGATTGCACTGTTTTCTTCGTCCTCAACCGCGACTTGCCCGGCAGGTCAGGTGGATTATGTGGCGGCCAATGCCTATTTGAACGCCTGGGCCAAACAGAAAAACACCGCTCCGGATGGCCCGCGCGTCGTGGCCGTGAACTGGGGAGTGTGGAGCGATGTGGGCATGGCCTTTGATGCCCTTTCCGCGCGCACCGATGGCACCGGGCCAAGCGACCGCGAGGCCTGCGACCTGCCGCTGTTTGACAGCCAGGGGTTTGATGGGTTTGGCCAGCGTTTCTTTTCGACTGAGATTTCGTCCAACCATTGGTTGGTGGATGAACACCGCACCAAGGATGGCACAGCGCTGATCCCGGGCACCGGCTACATTGAGCTCGCTGCTGAGGCCCTGCGCGGGGTTGGTTTTGATGGTGCGTTTGATCTGGAAGACCTCTATTTCCTGCGCCCCTTTGTGGTGGCCGATGGCGAAAGCCGCGAACTGCTCGTGCGGATGATCGCAGAGGAGCAAGGATATGAAATGCAGATCCTTGCCCGCCTTGAGACTGGGTATGCCTTGATCGCTCAGGGGCGGTTGCGGCTGGAGGCAGAGCCTGCGCCTGATTTGGACCTCACAACTGTGGCGGCGCGGTGCGACATGCACATGGCACCGGTGGCGGGCCGTCTGCAGTCGCCCCAAGAAAGCCACCTGGCGTTCGGCCCGCGTTGGCAGGTCTTGTCCGAGGCCGCGACCGGCGACGGGGAAGGTTTCGCCTGCCTTGAACTGGCGATCAGCGCCCAGAGCGACGGATGCCTGTTGCATCCCGGATTGATGGATCTGGCCACCGGCTGGGCCATCCAACTGGCCAAGAGTTACAGGGCTGATGCCTTGTGGGTGCCTGTCAGCTATGACCGGATCCGCATGCATCGCCCGCTGACGGCGAAAATCCACAGTCATATACGCCTGAGCCACCCCGACGGCCCCGCGCCAGATGAGGGCTTTGCGCGCTTTGACATCACAATTTGCGACACAGATGGTCAGGTTTTGGTTGAAATTTCCCAGTTTCAGATGAAGCGACTGACCGGCGGGTTTCAGAACACGACCGCCACTGCGGATTTCACCGCCGAGGCCATTGGCATGGCCGTGTCGCAATCCTCCGCCCCCCTGTCCAGTGACGAGCGCAGGTTACAGCACAATATCGCCCACGGCATCCGTGCCAAAGACGGTGGACCCGCGCTGGAACGCGCCTTGGCTACAGGGCATCCGCATGTTGTGGTTTCTTCCCTGCCTTTGCCTGACCTGATCTCAGAAGCCGGTTACAGCAGCATTCCGCAGGACGATCAGCAAAGCTTTGAACGTCCGCAGCTGGACACCGATTATGTCGCGCCACGCAACCCTGTCGAAGAGAAGCTGGCTGATATGTTTGCTGCTCTGCTCGGCGTGACCCAGGTTGGCGTTGAGGACAGCTTCTTTGACCTTGGTGGGCATTCACTGATCGCCGTGCGGCTATTTGCGCAGGTCAAACGTGCCTTTGGCGTGGAATTTGCAATCTCGGTCCTGTTTGAGGCTCCAAGCGTTGCAGCCCTTGCGGAGCAAATCATTCCGCGCACCGGAGGCAGTGTCACCGAAGAGGCAACAGACACAGAGAAAGACACCCAACACCCAAGCCACACACATCTGGTGCAGCTGCACCCTGGCGATGGCACCGGGCGGCGGCCTTTCTTTTTGGTGGCGGGGATGTTTGGCAATGTGCTGAACCTGCGTCACCTCGCCTTGATGGTAGGCAAGGACCGACCTGTTTACGGCCTGCAGGCCAAAGGGTTGATCGGCTCGGACGAGCCCCATACCCGGCTGGAAGATGCAGCCCGCGCCTGCCTTGCGGAGGTTCGCACGATCCAGCCAGAAGGGCCTTACATGCTTGGCGGCTTTTCGGGTGGCGGTTTGACAGCCTATGAGATGGCGCAACAGTTGCAAGCCGTGGGCGAGGAAACCGCGGCGCTTGTCCTGCTGGATACGCCACTACCGATGCGCCCGCCCCTAACCCGTCAGGACAAAGCGCTGATCAAAGTTCATGAGCTGAAAACCAAAGGTGCGGGTTATCTGTGGGATTGGGGGAAGGCCCGGATCGCATGGGAGTTTGAGAAACGCCGCGCCAAACCGGCAGAGACCGGCCAGACGCCCGAATTCAACAACCGCAAGATCGAATTGGCCTTCCGTGAAGCGATTGAAGTTTATGACCTGAAACCTTGGCACGGAGCGATGACGTTGTTCCGTCCGCCGCTGGACCGGCATTGGCAGGTCAGCAATGGCAATTGGGTGTCTGCAGAACGGGAATATGTCTTTGAAGACAATGATTGGACCCGTTGGGCCGCCAATGTAGAGGTGGTGGAAGTGCCCGGCGATCACGACAGTATGGTGCTTGTGCCCAATGTTTCCGTTCTTGCGGGACAAGTGAAATCGGTTCTGGACCAAGCGGACCAGCGCCGCGCGGCCCCACCGCACAAGGAGGCGGCGGAATGAGCCAGACAGAAAACCACGCTGGACCTCAGACCGTTTTGGTCATCCTGCTCAATTACCAAACACCTGAGATGACGGTGAAATCCCTGCGTGCCGCAATGGCCGCGATGGAGGATTTACCTGGTGAAATTGTCGTGGTCGACAATGCCTCTGGCGATGGCTCTTTTGAGTATATCCACAACGCAGCCCAACAGGCAGGCTGGCTGCACAATGATCGGGTTCGGATCATCCAGTCCCCCGTCAATGGTGGCTTTGGCGCTGGTATGAATGTCGGGATGGCGTCAGGGCTTTCAAATGGCGCGCGCCCGGCGTTTTACTATCTGCTGAACTCGGACGCTTTTGCCAATGAAGATACAATTGCCCGCTTGCGCGACTTTCTGTTGGAGAACCCTAGCGCCGGGCTGGCGGGGTCCTACGTTCATGGAACCGATGACACCCCCCATTGCACCGCGTTTCGCTTTCCGTCCATTGCGGGGGAATTCGAAGGTGCCGCCCATACCGGGATAATTTCGCGCTTATTTGCAAAAGCCCGTGTGCCTATGGATCTGCCAACCTCAGCCGCTCCGGTTGATTGGACAGCCGGGGCCAGCCTGATGATCCGGTCAGATGTCATCCGCGACGTCGGCCCCTTTGATGAAAGTTTCTTCCTTTATTTTGAGGAAACCGAACTGTGCCACCGCGCCGCCCGTGCAGGATGGCCCACTTATTATGTGCCAGACAGCACCATTGCGCATGTGGGCTCGGCTTCAACGGGTATGAAGAAGTGGAACCGCACGCCGTCTTATTGGTTTGATTCCCGCTGGTATTACTTTTCCAAGGTACATGGCCGCCCCTATGCGATCGCGGCAACGTTGGCCTTGTTGGCGGGCAAAGCTCTTTATGGGCTGCGCCGTTTGATCCAGACCAAACCGCAAATGGATCCTGACGGATTTACACGTGACCTCTGGTCCCATATGCGGAGCCAGTTGACACAACCTGTTGATTTGATTGAAACGCGCCCCCTATCGTCCGAGCCGAAGGAGCCGAAATGACACCGTTTTCCGCCGTTCTAATTGGTAATGAATCCCTTTTGATTGGTTGCGCCGACATGATGGTTGCACGCGGCCATACCATACGAGCCGTAGTGTCGGAACAGGCGGATATTGTTGACTGGGCCAAGACAAATGGCATTGCCACATGTGCCTTGACCGAGGTTCCGGACGGGTTTGACTGGCTGTTGTCGATTGCCAACCTGCGAATGATCCCGGATTCTACCCTGGCAAAAGCAGCCAAAGGGGCCGTGAATTTTCACGACGGTCCATTGCCGCAGTATGCCGGTTTGAACACGCCGAACTGGGCGTTGATCAGCGGTGAAACGCAGCACGGTATCACCTGGCATGTGATCGAGGGCGGCGTAGATGAGGGTGACATCCTAGCCCAGCGCCTGTTTGACATCACAGATGGGGAGACCGCATTCACGCTGAACTCCAAATGCTATGCCGCTGCAATGGACAGTTTCCCCGAAGTTGTGGAGCAACTTGAAACAGGTGACCTAAAGCGCCGACCTCAGGATCTGAGCACCCGACGTTATTTTGGCAAGGCGGACCGCCCGGCAGCTGCGGGTCTGATGGATTTTGCGCGCCCTGCGGTCGATCTCGCCCGGTTGGTGCGCGCATTGGATTTTGGTGGCTATTGGAACCCGATCTGCACCCCCAAGATCATGATCGCAGACACCGTCTATCTCGTCGGCGCTGCCGAGGTCGTTCCGCAAAAAGCACAGGCCGGAACTGTGCAGGAAGTGTCGGACGACGCCCTCACCATCGCCTGCGGCGAAGGTGCTGTGCGGCTGACAGGGATTGCAACCACTTCTGGGACTGCCATTTCACCCGCCAAGATCATCGCGGTTGGCGCGCAGATAGAGGGCCCGGACGCCGATCTTGTGGCCAGGGTCGAAGCCGCAACAGCCAAAGCCCAAAGCGGAGAGAGCCATTGGCGCAAAGCTTTGGGCCAGATGCTCCCGTTGCCCGTTCCATTGTCGCAGGCAACCGATGCCACCGGTTGGCACAGCCACGGCATCTCGTTGCCGACCGGTCTGAGCCACGCACAGATTGCAGCTGCAACCGCCGCCTGGGCCCTGCTGAGTGCCGGTGAAGACCACGGCGATATCGCGCTCCAACTTGATGGTATGGAAGGGTTGCCCAACTGGACAACCGATTGGGGCCCGATCGCGATCACGCGGGACGAACCCATATCCGATGCGGTTGCCCGCCTTGAGGTGGATATCACCAGAACTCAAAAACTAGGTGGTTTTGCCTGTGACCTCATCGCCCGTGCGCCAGAGCTTGCAGATCAGGGGCGACCAGCCGTAACCCTGTCTCTGGGCCGCGACGGCGCAGCGGAGGGCAGTGTGTTGACCCTAGCCGTGGTCAACGAAACCGCCACCCTTTATGCGGACAAGACGCTGCTGCCAGACGACGGGGTGGAATTGCTGGCGGCCCGGTTGCAGCTTGTGCTGGAGGCTATGGGCACCGCTGGTCTGGACCCTGTAAAATCGCTGCCAATCCTGCCGGATGCCGAGCGTAAAACGCTGTTGGAAACGTGGAACAACACGACCTGTGACTTCCCGTCAGACCTGACCATTCATGCCGCTTTGGAAGCGCAGGTGGCCAAAACCCCAGATGCAACGGCACTGGTTGTTGAAGACGCAACGCTGACCTATGCCCAATTAGATGCGCGCGCCAATGCCGTCGCCGCGCGTCTGCAGGATATGGGCGTCAAACCCGGTGCGCATGTCGGGATTTACATTCGCAGGTCCATGGATCTGGTTGTTGCCGCCTTTGCGGTTCTGAAAGCCGGGGGCGCTTATGTGCCGCTGGATCCGGCCTATCCCGCGGATCGGATTGCGCATTACGTCAAAGACAGCCAAGCCGCTGTGATCGTGACACAAACAGCTTTGGCAGCTGGTCTTCCGGCCTCGGATGCGGCGGTTTTGGACATCGACGCGACGGCTGACCAGAGCCAGACCGCCCCAGTTAATGGAGGCGCCACCGGCGACGATCTGGCCTATCTGATCTATACCTCCGGCTCGACAGGTTTGCCCAAAGGCGTGATGGTTAAACACGCCAACGTGTCCAATTTCTTCACCGGCATGGATCAACGCATTCCCCATAAGCCTGGCGACAGCTGGTTGGCGGTCACGTCACTCTCCTTCGACATTTCGGTTCTTGAGCTGTTCTGGACCCTGTCGCGCGGGTTCAAACTGGTGCTGTCCAGTGATGAAAGTCGCCTGGAACTGTCAAATGGCCCCATCGCCATGAGCGACCGGAAGATGGCGTTCAACTTGTTTTACTGGGGCAACGACGATGGTGCGGGTCCGAAGAAATATGAATTGCTGCTGGAAGGCGCGAAATTCGCCGATCAACACGGGTTCAACGCGGTCTGGACGCCGGAACGCCATTTCCATGCCTTTGGCGGCCCCTACCCCAACCCGTCGGTTACCGGCGCGGCTGTGGCTGCTGTGACCCAGAACCTGGGCGTGCGCGCGGGCTCTTGCGTGGCCCCCCTGCACCACCCGGCGCGCATCGCCGAGGAATGGGCGGTGATCGACAATCTGACCAACGGCCGGGCAGGCATTGGCTTTGCCTCGGGCTGGCAACCGGATGATTTTATCCTTCGCCCCGAAAACACGCCACCCGCAAACAAACCAGCATTGTTTGACAGTATCGAGACCGTTCGCAAACTGTGGCGCGGTGAAGAGGTTTCCTTCCCTCGCAAAGACGGCGGCGAACACAGCGTTTTGTCCCAGCCACGCCCCGTGTCCAAGGAGTTGCCAGTGTGGGTCACCACCGCCGGCAATCCCGAGACATGGCGTGAGGCGGGCGCGATCGGGGCCAATGTTCTGACCCATCTTCTGGGGCAAAGCATCGACGAAGTTGCTGGCAAGATCGAGATCTATCACACTGCCCTACGCGCCGCCGGGCATGATCCCGCAGACTACACCGTCACCTTGATGCTGCACACCTATCTGGCGGACAGCCGCGACGAGGCCCGCCAGATCGCACGGGAACCGATGAAAGACTATCTGCGCTCTGCCGCCGGGCTGATCAAACAATACGCTTGGGCTTTCCCGGCGTTCAAACGCCCCGAAGGCGTCAAAAACCCGTTTGAGATGGATCTGGGCAGCCTGTCTGAGGATGAATTGGAAGCCATCCTCGACTTTGCCTTCGAGCGTTATTTTGAGGATTCCGGTCTGTTTGGCACCGTTTCTGACGCGTGCCAGCGGGTCGAAGAATTGAAACGGATCGGCGTGGATGAGGTCGCTTGCCTGATCGATTACGGCATTGCACCGGATGTGGTTTTGGACGGGTTGAAACCCTTGGCTGAGGTGCTGCGCCTCTCAAACGCGCCGCAAGAGCTGGCAGCAGATGACTTCTCTCTGGCCGCTCAGATCATCCGTCACAACGTCACACATATGCAGTGCACCCCATCCATGGCACGGATGATTGCAATGAACGAAGAGGCGCGCATGGCCACCGGCCGTCTGCGGCATCTCTTGGTTGGCGGGGAAGCGCTGCCCGGTGATCTGGTGGCCGCCTTGCGCACCGGCACCCGGGCCGAGATCCACAATATGTATGGCCCGACCGAGACAACGATCTGGTCCACCGTCCAAACCCTTGACGCGGTGCCCGCAGGTGTGGTCGATGTGGGCACGCCGATTGCCAATACGGAAATTCTGGTGGTGGATGACGCCAATGCACCGCAACCCATTGGCGCTCCTGGGGAGCTTTTGATCGGCGGTGCTGGCGTCACCGCAGGATACTGGCAGCGCGAGGCGATGACCGCAGAACGGTTTGTCGAACTGCCGCTGAGGCCCGGAACATTCTATCGCACGGGCGATCTGGTGCGGTGGCGCGCGGATGGGCGGCTTGATTTCCTGGGACGGACGGATCATCAGGTCAAAATTCGAGGGCAGCGCATCGAACTGGGTGAGATCGAGGCGGCGCTTGCAGCATTCCCGGGTGTGACAGCAGCCGTTGTGATGCCCCGCAAAATGGGTGAAGGGGAACGGCTGGTTGGCTATGTCACAACCTCTGCCCCGGTGGATGAAGCGGCAGCCAAACAGGCCCTGGCCCAAACTCTGGCGGAAGTCATGATACCAGCCCATATCGTAACGCTGGATGCCTTCCCGTTGACGCCAAACAAGAAGATTGACCGCAAAGCGTTGCCGGATCCAAAGCCACAGCGGATGGAAACCAGCGCGCCCGAGACCCCAAGCGATGGGGCACAGTCTCAGATCGCGGCCATCTGGTCACGGATTTTGGGTGTAAGCGCGGTTGGGGCTCAGGACAATTTCTTTGCGCTTGGCGGGCATTCTTTGCTGGCGGTGCAGGCCCATCGCGAAATTCGTCAGGGGTTGGATGCGGCCAAGCTGTCGATCACCGATATCTTCCGCTTCCCAACGCTTTCGGGGCTTGCGGATCATATTGAAGGGCTTTCGGGCGGGAAACCAGCTGAGCCCGCCGCAGAAGACACCGCCGCAGTCGAAGCGGATCGCGCGGACCGTATGTCCAAACGTCGGGCGATGCGGGCCAACCGCAAAGCGCGTGCGTGATGGTGACGGATGTGTCCGATCGCACCCAGATCCGGCTGGGGATGCTTCGGTCTTGTGTGGGGTCTGGTATCTGTGTTGCGGCCTGCGACCCGCTGATACCGCAACCCGCCCCCTTGCCTGCCGAGGCCGCGGGGCTGTCCGAACGTTGTGTGGACAAACGTCGTCGTGAATTTGCCGCCGGTCGTGCCATGGCGCGGCAAGCCATGATCGATTTGGGGTTTCCCGCCCAGCCAGTATTCATCGGTGAAAAACGTGCGCCGGTCTGGCCCGATGGGTTAACGGGCTCGATCACCCATACCCAAAGCTGCGCCATGGCAGGCGTAGCACGCGCCAGTGAATTTGGCGGCATCGGACTGGACGTCGAAGAGGACACGCCGCTGAAACCCGAACTGTGGGATGCGATCTGCTCGGCAGATGAACAGTCCTGGATGCGCGCGCAAGCTGATCCAGGCCAAATGGGAAAACTCATTTTCTCAGCCAAAGAAGCCGCTTACAAATGTCAGTATTCCATCAGCCAACGGTATTATGGATTCGACGGTATGGAGTTGGAGATTGACATGCCGTCTGCGCGGTTTCTGGCCCGGTTTACCGGCGACCAGTTGCCGTTCCAATCCGGTGATGAGATCGCTGGGCGGTTTGCAATTGGCGCAGGTGTTATTGTTACAGCCGCAACCCTGCCACGTATGGTGGCGGATCAGATCACGATGAGGGGACGATGACCAAGCGACGTGCTTTGTTGGGACTGTTAACCCTGGTGCCGATCGGCGCCTTTCTTGTCAGCACCCAAAGTCGCGCGACACCTGTTCCGCCGCTTGCCCCACCTGCTCAGGCACTGCAGGTCTATCACCTGGGGCATTCCTTGGTTGGGCCGGTCATGCCCCATATGTTGGCGCAGCTGGCACCCGAAGGTCATCAGTGGAACAGCCAGTTGGGCTCTGGCACCTCGCTCAAGGAACATTGGGAGCCGGACCAGCCAATCCGCGATTTCGAGATTTCAAACAACCCGCCTGCCTATCGCGAAGCGCGCGAGGCGGTGGGATCAGGTGATTATGACGCGGTGGTCCTGACCGAGATGGTCGAGCTGCGGGATGCGATCAAATATTTTGGCTCGGCCAAATACATGCGCCGCTGGGCAGATCTGGCCCGAAACGCGCCAAAGCCACCTCGGATCTACCTATATGAGACCTGGCACAATCTGGACGACGCCGACGGGTGGTTGGAACGGATTGATGGCGATCTTGACCCCTTGTGGCTCAAAAAACTGCTGGGCCCGGACAGTCGCCGAAATGCAGACCATCCGGTGTATCTGATCCCCGCTGGCCAGGTCATGGCAGCCGTGGTACGCGCGGCCGAAACCGGTGGCATTCCTGGTCTTACAGCACGCAGCGAACTGTTCACGGATACCATCCATTTGAACGACCTGGGCGCTTATGTGGTGGCTTTGACCCATTACGCGGTGCTTTATCATAAAAGCCCAGAAGGTCTGGCGCACCAGCTGACCCTGCCTGACGGCACGGCTGCGCAAGCCTTTGACCAAGCAACCGCCGAAGCCGTGCAGAAAATCGTCTGGGCCACGGTCACCACCTTTGATCGAACCGGACTTACACAGGCCGAATAACTCCCATGACTCCTTCTGAACTTATAACTTCGCTCGTGTTTGTGGGGCATTCGCTGTTCAGCCATGACAACCCGCGGATGTTGGACCAGCTGTTTGATGCAACACAGCCCACAGCGGTCGAAGCACAGATCATCAACGGCGCACCGTTGAGCTATAATTGGCAACACGCGGCCGAGGCGGAGGGTATCAACGCCCGCACGCGTTTGGCCGAAGGCGTTGATGCGGTCATTGTGACCGAAGCAATCCCGCTGGCCAACCACCTGAAATGGAGCAACACCCGCGAATCCGTGACCCAGTTTTACGAACTGGCGCGCAGCCAAAATCCGGACGTGCGGTTCTTTTTGCAAGAAACATGGCACAGTCTCGACAGCGGAACGGGTGTTGCCGTGCCTTTTGATGATGGGATGAGCGTTCCTTGGCGCGAGCGTCTGGAACAGGATCTGTCGGCCTGGCAAGCTGTGGTTGATGACGTGAACGCGACCACCGGAGGGGATATTGAACTGCTCGAAGCGGGCCAGGCACTGGCCCGGCTGGAGGATGCGATCTTGGCCGGTACGGTGCCCGGGCTGACCAGCCTGCGCGACGTGTTCGAGGATGATATCCATCCCAATGACATCGGGTTTTATTACATCAGCCTGTTTCAATACGCGGTGCTGACCGGCCAATCCGCGCAAGGTCTCCCGCGCAAACTGACCGATGAATGGGGCACCCCTTATCAAGCGGCCACTGCCGCCCAAGCGCAGCGGCTTCAGGAAATCGCGGATCGCGCCGCACGCAAGGATGCGCAGCGGACTGCCCTGCCACCGGCGCCCAGCGCGTTGCCGCAGGACCCAGATGTGGTACGTTTGAACCAATCCCCCAGAACCGCAGCCCCCCGTACCGCAAAAGAAATTCAACGCCCGATTGCAATCAACCTTGCAGGCATTGCGGATTGGTCGCCACAGGCACCGTTTTTGGACCATTTCAAAACCGCCCGTGCCTGGATTGGCCACCAGCCCGGACGTTGGGGTGGCACAACGGCCCAAGAGCTGGAAGAGGCAGGATATCTGGATGACAACGGCTGGCCAAAAGCGGTGCCAGCGCAGCTTGGCTCAATCGGGACAGTGCTCTTTGCCGATCTACCAGAAGAGGCCCGATCCCTCGCGGGGCGCTATCGTCTCCGCTTTGAAGGGGATGGCATTGTCGAGGTCGCGGGACGTGCCAGCAACGTCCGATATGGAGACAATGAGATCTGGTTCGATTTCACCCCCGGCGACGGCATTGTCGAGGTCCGTATTCAACGCAGTGACCGCAAGAAAACCGGGGACTATGTGCGCAACATTTCGGTTGTGAAACAAGAACATCTGGACGCCTTTGCCGCCGGGCGTCTGTTCAACCCACGTTGGCTGGATGTGCTGGACGGGTTTGAAGTGCTGCGGTTCATGGACTGGATGGAGACCAACGGATCGACCCAAATCGGCTGGGAAGATCGCCCGCTTCCAACGGATTATTCCTGGGCGCTCAAGGGTGTACCAGCCGAGGTGATGCTGAGCCTTGTGAATGAACTGGGGGCATCGCCCTGGTTCTCCATGCCGCATCAAAGCGACGACAGCTACATGCGTAACTTTGCCCGCCTGTCGCATCAGATGTTGGACGAGGATCTGAAGCTTTATGTCGAGTATTCGAACGAGGTTTGGAACTGGCAATTTGAACAGGCCCAATGGGCCGAAACACAGGCCCGCCGTCGTTGGGGCGGTGAAAACTTGTGGATGCAGTATTACGGTGTGCGGTCCGCTGAGATGTCCCAGATCTGGAGCCGGGTTTTTGCGGACGCCCCGGACCGGCTGGTCCGGGTCATCGCGGCGCATACTGGCTGGCTGGGGCTTGAAGAACAGATGTTAGAGGCCCCCTTGTGGCGCAGCGAAGCGCCGCAAAACGGACGGCCTGCGGATTACTTTGATGCCTATGCAGTCACCGGCTATTTTGGCGGGGTTTTAGGCCGGGATGACTATGTGGATGTGGTGCGCGCGTGGATCGCCGACAGCCGCGCCCGTGCCCATGAAGCCGGTCGCCAAAAAGGTCTGATCGGCGCAGATCTGCGAGCATTTGTTCGGGCGCATCAATTCGACATTGCCACAGCCCAGGCCACTGCCGAATTGCGTGACGGTCTGATCTCCGGTCAGGAAGCCGACACTTTGGCGGATCTGTTGACGCGCATCCTGCCCTATCACGCCAAGGTCGCCAAAAGCTATGGCATGGACTTGATCATGTATGAAGGCGGCAGCCATGTGGTTGGGGTCGGCCCCCATGTCGAAGACGACACTTTGACGGCGTTCTTCACGCATTACAATTACTCAGACGATATGGGGCATTTGTATCAAGAATTGTTGGACGGATGGGCCGCGCTTGGGGGAACTTTGTTCAATGCCTATGCCGACGTCTATGCGCCAGGCCCCTGGGGCAGCTGGGGCGCGCTCAGGACGTTGAGCGACGAAAACCCCCGTTGGGCCGTTCTGGAGGGGGCAAAGTGACAACGCCCAAAATCGGCCTTAGCGTTTTGATCCCCGCCCACAACGAAGCGGATGAGATCGCGGAATGCCTTGCTGCGGTGTTTGCATCTGACCCCTTGCCAGAGCCTGTTACAGCAGAAGTGCTTGTTCTGGCGAATGGCTGCAAGGACGACACCGCGGCCATCGCGCGCGACCACCCGGTGCCTGCCCCCTGGCAACTGCGCGTGATTGACATTGCACAAGGGGGAAAGCTGAACGCCTTGAACCAGGGCGATGCCGCAGCACAGGGCGGTGTTCTGGTCTACCTCGATGCGGATGTGCGCATCGAGACATCTTTGTTGTCAGAGCTTTACGCGCTTTTGAACGGCGATGCGCCGGGCTATGCCTCTGGTCGGCCCAGTGTCTTGGGCGGGCAGTCTGCATTTAGCCGGGCCTATGGTCGCCTTTGGGAGCGTTTGCCTTTTGTGACCCAAGGCGTACCGGGTTTTGGGCTGTTTGCGATGAACAGTGCAGGCCGGAACCGATGGCAGAGCTGGCCTCAAATCATCGCGGATGACACTTATGCGCGGTTGATGTTTGCCCCCAATGAACGCCACATCGCCGCGGCAGGATACCGTTGGCCGCTGGTTCAGGGGTTTCGCAATCTGGTCCGGGTTCGACGTCGGCAAAACCAAGGCGTGGAAGAGATCGAACGCCTTTACCCGGCGCTTTTGGACAATGATGACAAGCTGTCCCCCAGCCCATCCGACGTGATCCGGCTGTTCCTCGGCGACCCTGTGGGGTTTCTTGCCTATGCTGCGGTGAGTGTGGCGGTGAAAACTCCCTTGTTTCGCAGCCAAAACCGTTGGACCCGCGGCCGTTAACCCGCAACGTCGCGGATGTATCCAGCAAGTTTCGCAGCTTCTGTGTCGCTGTTGTGGCGCGCGAGTACACGGTCGCGCGCCGCCTGCCCCATTTCCACGCGCTTGGACATAGGAGACTGGTCCAGTTTGCAAATAGCATCCGCCAAGCGCCCCGCGTCCCCGGCAGGCACCAACCAGCCGGTCTCCCCTTCCAAGACCAGTTCAGGGGTTCCAGCAATATAGGTGGCAATCACCGGACGCATCGCTGCCATTGCTTCCATCACCACCATTGGCAGACCTTCGGCAAAGGACGGCATCACCAGCGCATGGGCCTGGGCCAGTTGTGCCCGCACGCCCGCCTCATCCAGCCATCCAGTCAAAGTAACGTTGTTCTGCAGTTCCAGGGCCGCAATCGCCGCCTCCAGATCTTCGCGCATTGCCCCATCGCCTACCAGAAACAGCTGTGTCTTGGGTTGGGTCTTCACCACCTCAGCCATCGCATGCAGCAAGATCATTTGTCCCTTCTGCTCGACAAAGCGACCAATTGCCACCAATCGCAGGTCACCACCGGGCATTGGCGCGGGATCTGCGAATTTCTCCACCTCGATCCCGCAATGGACCACTTTGATCTTTTCCCAGGCCTCAAACGCCGCCCATCGGCTCAGCTGACTGCGGCCAAAACTGCTGATGGCAACAGCAAAGCCAGAGGCGTTCACCTTCTCTCCCAATGACAGCGCGTCTGGGGCGTCAAATTCTTCGGGGCCATGCGCGGTGAAACTGTAGCTTGGCCCACCAAGTGCCTGAGCCAACAGAGCAACGGCGGTAGAGTTTGTCCCAAAATGTGCATGCATATGGCGGGTCCCGGTCTGCGCACAGCGACGTTTCACCCAGGCGGCCTCAGCCAGATAAATCAGATGCCGGAGGATCCCGACCGAAGACCGACGCCCCAAGGCAACCGCAGTGGTCCAAGCAGACCAAAACCGCGCCGGGTTCCGGATTTCCAGCAATAAAGCCGTCAACAGGGACAAGCCTCCTGCGGCCAGAACATATTCGGTCTTGGTCGCTTCGTCCTGATCACCCGCGTCCACCAATTCCGCATCACTGGCACGCATGGCCAACCGAAGGACGTCAAACCCCTGGCGTTCCAAAGCCCGCAGTTCACGCCGGATAAATGAATGCGACGGTTGCGGATAAGTGTTCAAAACATACGCAATTTTCACAATAAACGCCCTTGGTCGAAATGGGTTTGACCGCAGGCTACCCCGCGAAACACAAAGGCGCAAAACAATGCATCGCCCTAGCCTGATTTATAAATGATTTCCCTTTAGAGAGGATTGAATTGTTGCGCAAACCAAAGCACCAACAAGACTAATCTCGATCAGCATTCGACGGGAATTGACCGCAGTTCTGGCGGCCCCTAGCTTGCCCACAGATGTAAAAGGATAATTTGAATGGTTGGGGTCATCGCGCGAATTCAAGGGTCTGGATTGATGGCGCGTGCGGTGCGCTCTGCCTCTTGGATGATTTTGGGCTTTGGCGGCAGCCAAGCGATGCGGCTGGCGTCCAACCTAATCCTGACCCGGATCCTGTTTCCCGAAGCCTTTGGCGTGATGGCCCTGATCACTGTGATCACCACCGGATTGGTCCTATTTTCCGATGTGGGGATCGGCCCCGCGATCTTGCAAAGCAAACGAGGGGATGATCCTGATTTCTTGGACACGGCTTGGACGATCCAAGTGGTGCGCGGATTGGGCTTGTGGGGGATTACTTTTCTGCTGGCCTGGCCCGTTGCCCGTTTTTACGATGCACCGGAACTCATTTACCTTTTGCCAATTGCGGGCACCATGCTGGCAGTTGAAGGGTTTAAACCCACCCGGATCGAGACAGCGCACCGTCATCTTTTGGTTGGTCGCGTGACCCAATTGGAATTGGCAAGCCAAGCGGTAAGCCTGATTGTTATCGTCCTTCTTGCGCTGGCGACCCAATCTGTTGTCGCGCTGGCGCTTGGCACTGTCATACAGTCTTTGTTTTATGTCTTGTCCACACACATCAATCTGCCGGGTCATCGGAACAGGTTTCATTGGGACAAGAGCTGCGCGCAGGACTTGATAAAGTTCGGCAAATGGATCTTTTTGTCGACCGCATTTTGGTTCATCACATCACAAGGCGACCGGGCGATTTTGGGAAAGTTCATCTCCTTAGAGATGCTGGGCGTTTATAATATCGCCTTTTTCCTGGCGAGTTTTCCGATGTCCCTGGGCTATGCGGTTAATCAACGGCTGATGATCCCAATTTATCGCGATTCATCGGCCGCAGATGCGCAAAGTTTGCGCAAACAACGCATGCTGCGCGCCGGATTGTCTGGTGGTATTCTTGCCCTCTTGTGGACCATGGCTCTGGCCGGACCCTGGCTGGTCGATCTGCTGTATGATGATCGCTACCAAATTGCAGGTGCCATTATGGTTCCCTTGTCCTTGGTTCTAGCCCCAGCTGTCATTGTCATGACCTATGACCAAGCCGCACTGGCCGCAGGAGACAGTAAATCTTTCTTCTGGGTCAGCGCCATCCGGGCCGTTTCGCAAACCCTTCTGTTTCTGTGCGGCGTTGTTTGGTTCGGCCTGCCAGGTGGCATCGCAGCCATGGGCATCGCCCTTTTGGTAACATATCCTGCGATTGTGGCAATCGCGCGCGCACACAAGGTTTGGGACCCGCTACATGATGTCGTGGCAACGGGTCTCACCTTGCTGGTTGCGAGTTACGCCGTGTGGATCCATTGGGACAGGGTTTGGCACATGCTGTTGACTTTTCAACCCTGAGAAAGTCTCAAACCGTGCGCCGAACGCCGCGCTGTTTTGCCTTTTGTTTCTGACGCCGCTTTATCGATCTCGCGTCAGTTTTGAGCTCTGGTATCGACACAACGGGCATCAGTCCCGTTTCCCGCTCCATCTGCGCTGCGGTACGCATCACAGGGCGCAACAGCTCCAGCCCAAAGGCCGCGCAGATCCCCATGACGATGCTGCCCATCGCACCCATAATCGCAAGCTTTTTGCGACCGCCATCAACTGGATAGTCCGGGTAGGACGCTGCCTCGATCACCGTCAACCGTTCCGATTGGCTGGATTGTTCCAGGCGAAAGCCAACTTCGGCTTCGCTGCGACGCTCGATGATCGTACCAAGCTGGCTTTGCAGCTGTTCGATCTGGCGCTCAAAGGCCCCCAATTGTCGCTCCACCTGCGGTGTTGTCTGCAATCCTGCTTCCAACTCTTCTTTGCGCGTGTTCAGCAAATCGTTTTGCTCATCCAGCGTTGCCATCTGTTCCTGCAGCTCGGCCAACTTACGCCGGGCCGTCGCGGGGCGCTCATTTTCCTGCACTTGATCCGCTTCACGACGCAAAGCGATCTTGTCCTGGGCAATTTCCAAGAGGCTTTGATTGATCTGCGCAACTTCACCGCGCCGCAGTTCAACCACGCCCGGCAAAGACACATCATGTTCAAAACGATAGGTCGCCACCTCATCTTCGAGGCGCACCAGCTCTTCCTTGAGCGCGTTTTCTTTTTCAACAAAGAATTGCAGGGTTTCCCGCGCCTGCGAAATCCGAGATTGAATGCTGAGATCAATGATGCGCGATGCAAACTCATCCGCGACCTGTTGCGCCATTTCCGGTGTGGACATGGTGGCCGTGATGGTCAGGACCGAAATCGTCCCGTCATCCGCAAATCCTTCGCGCGCCGCAGCAACACCGGTGATCCCAATCGACTGTCGCATAAGGTCGACAATCTCGGAAGGGCGCAGCTGTGGCAGATCATCGTAAATTCCAAACTTATCAACAATCTCAAGCAATTGATTGCGCGACATCAACCGCTGTTCAATCAATTGAATGCGTCGGGCCGAAGAGCCATCCACCGTCGATTTTGCAAGGTCGTCCGCAATGGTGGGCTGCGCGACCTGAATAACAACGGCTGATTGGTAGGAATGCTCTTGCTGGAGGGCAAACCAAACCGAACCCATACAGCCCAACAAGGTCAAGACCAAGATGACACGCGCGCGACGCCGCAGCATGTCCAAGAAGTCCCGCAGCGAATAGATAGGCCCCATTTCGTAACTCTATAAAACGTGTTTAGGATAGTCCTGCCACAGCACTGCAGCATTGTCCTGTTCGTTGGACCATATCAAACAGGCGAAACTATGACAAAAATCGAAGCAAATACAAAAGGCGCTATTATTTAGGGCGCGCGCGGTTCAACACAACCCCCAGCAGTTGGGTATGGCCTGCCAGGATCTTCTCACAAGCCGCAAGATCCTTTGCGGTGGTGCGGGTTCCATCGGCCACCAGCAAAACACCATCGACTTGCGGCAAAAAAGCCGTCAGATCGTCGTGTTCCAGCACGGGCGGAAGATCAAACAAAGCCACGTCTGCGCGGCTGTCTTCCATCATTGTGTCGATGACCTTTGCTGCCGTGGGATTGTGAAGCACTTCGGACCCAACAGCGGTGCTTGCACCGTTTAAGCCAACCGCCAAGCCATCCGTCAGTCGCAACAAGTGCCGGTGTCCCGGCAAACGACCCGACAAAAAACCAGCCATATCGCCTTGAACTGGCAAAGCGAGCGCCTGCGCCACTCCGGGCTTGCGAAAGTTCAGATCCATTACAATTGTGCGCGAATTCGGAATACGTGCGAGACCCTGTGCGAGATTTGTTGTGACCCAAGTTGCGCCGCAGCCGCTGGTGGGTGCGGCGATGGCCACCCGGCGCCAGCCTTGCGCACGCAAAGTGTGCAGCATGCGTGTGCGCAGCAAATCAATGGCCTTGGCGCTTTCAGTGTCCCGGAAGCGATCAACCATTGGCAACCCGCGTCGCATGGCAAGATCCGTATCGACTTTGATCGTACGTACCCGGCTCCACAGTGGGCTTCTGCTGACAGACGGGGTTGGCTCTTTTTCGAGAACAGCTTCAGGTTTCTCCGCTGGCATAGAGTGCGTGGCCGCGAGAGTAGCCGGGGGGGCAACGGGTTTCGGTTCGGTCACCAAAACGGTCTCAATCTCACGGTTCCGGCGGTGAAAGCTCTTGATCTTGGGCGGCTGTGCCACAGTGCGCTCCTCGGTCAATGGACGAACATGCTCAACCTTGTCGCCGTCGCCCAACTCAGCGGTATTCCAATCGCATAGGTCTTTCATCTTGAAATCTCCACGTCCTTGCAGCTTAAAATAGTTCGGCGCATTTCAAAACACCGGCCTGTGAAGGAAAAACTCAATATCCGGTGCCGCGCCAAACCACGCCGAAGGTACGACGAAGAATTTTGGCATCTTCGAAAAAACTCAGTTGAGCCAAATAGTCACGATCCAAGATTTGACGTGCACCAAAGCCACTCTCATTTCGCGCAGACACTTGCCATTTTCCTGTTATTCCAGGACGCAGCGCGAAATAGGCATCCGGAGCGCCGTACATATGCAGTTGGTCCGGCATCATCGGCCGTGGACCAACCAGGCTCATCTCACCTTTCAAAACATTCCAGATTTGCGGCAACTCATCCAAAGATGTGACACGCAAAAACCGGCCAACCGGCGTGATCCGTGGATCATTTTTGAGCTTTTGAGTGCTGTCCCATTCAGCCCTAAGCTGCGGGTCAGCGTCCAAATGATAAGCCAGCAATGTTTCTGCATCCCGAACCATGGTTCGTAGCTTCAAAATAGAGAACTCGCGCCCATCTCGACCTAAACGGATTTGGCGATAAAAAGGCAGTCCGCTTTCGATCCACAAGGCCAAGGCACAAAGTGCAATAATCGGCAGCACAATGGGCGCGCTGCCCAAGATCAAAATCAGATCAATGACTCGTTTTCCAAAACGCCCATACCCATCGAACCCTGAATCACCGCTCCCCCAAACAGCAAATGTTTCAGGCTCTGGCAGAACAGCGGCCTCTTCTCCTGCATGACCGCCAGTCACAGCCGTCTTCCGTCCGACAAAGATTGACCCTTTGTCGCGCACAAGCAACTCATCCATGTAAAACCCCCACTGATCCCACGTACTACACATTCCGCCGCGCCAAACAGAACCATACAGGCGCCCAATCAGGTCCTGTGCACATTCCCCAACGTGCAGATCTGTCTGTAATTTTCCGCCAGCGGACACCCGAATGCCCCTTGACCCACCGGCCGGAAGAGCAGCGAAATTCTCGCCTTTCTTTTACCTTAAATTTGAGGCAGTTTTTTCAAAATTTGCATTTAGGTTAAGATAGGATAAAATATGGTTAAGATCACCCCTTTCGGAGTAAACAGTCTATCTTTTTTCACAAAACTGTTTCGAGAAACGCTAAATAGATCATGGGATTAAGTCACAAGTTTTAAGAATCTAATGCATTTGTACAAACAAACCTTACCTTTCTAATGTGGCCCTAACCTTTCGGCGAAATTTGGTCGGAGTCGTTGAAGTCCACCGACGAAAGGCATCGTTGAAACTGCTCACACTCGCGTAGCCCAGCTGCTCCGCCACATTAGCGCTCGTCCATTCTGTTTCGTACAAATATCGACAAGCCAGATCTTGCCGGATATCGTCTAATTCTTCAAAGAACCGCATATTAAGTCGCTGTAATTCGCGCGACAATGTCCGCACGCTCATTCCCAATTCTTGCGCCACAGCCTCCTGCGTCAAACCGGGATCGGCCAGTTTTTGATACATGACGGTCCTGAGCCGATGAACCAAAGTGTTTTGCAATCGTTGATCCTCTTGGGCTTGGAGCGTGGCAAAACCTTCAATCAACCGGGACAGAAAGGGATCAACATTGCGCATCTGCCGCCGCAGGTCAGAACCGTTAAAATGGATTTCAAATCGCCCGGTCTCGTGGATCAGAGGACAGCCCCAAAAGGCCTCTCTCTCCCCATTTCGATTGCCGTCAGACAGGTCCAGCCACACCGCTTTGGCAGAAAGCACCTGGCTGCCTGAGCGTGGTTCAAGATACATGCGCGCAGCTTTGAACAACAGCGTCACCAAAAACTCAAGATATTGTCGATGCGGTAAATGCGGCTGTTCCGTGACCTGCCAAACCATCTTTCCCGTATTCGTGAGCTTTGCCTGCACGCCACCTGAATAACAAAATAGGTTTCGCGAAAACGCATTTAGAAATTCCGCCAAAGTGGCGGCGCTGAGCGCGGAATAGGCAACAAGACCCAACAGTCGAAAATCACGACGCAAACCCATTAAAAACCCGAAATCCGGCTGTTCGGTCACACGGGCTGCGTGCTCAAAAAATGATGCAGCTTCAGAGAAGCTCAAATCCGGTGCTTCACCATCCAATACCGTTGAGGCCGCAGGGCCCAGTGGGAACAAATCTTCAATCAAAACGCCCTTTGCATGAAGCCGTTGCACCACGTCTTGGACCAGAAAACCCGGCCGTCGCACCGGCACCGTATGAGACAGAGTGATGTTTGCACCTTTTTCCATGTGTGTTCTCCCGCCCCGCGCCGCCCTTCAAAAGGCAAACGTCCGGCACTACAGTTCCAACGCAATACGCAATTCTTTGAATTCTATGTATTCTGCGACAACGTAAGGTCTTTGCCTGAGGGGATGAGCTTTCCAAAGCTCAGGCCGGGCACACGATGGCATAGGGGCTACATCCGCCCGCACATTGGTTTTGACATGCGGAGTAGCTTTCAATCACCCAATGAGTTTACCACCTGAGACGAGAGATGTATGTCTCTTGTTTTTAGCAATCTCAAAACACTGGTGTGCCCATGGTAAGCTTAGCCCAATCAACACAGTGGATCGCAGTTGTCCGCGATGGGGATACACTGTCGATTTGGAAGATGCGCGACCAACAGGTGGAACATACGCAACGCCAAGTCATTGGACCGACGGTCACAGCCGAAGATTTGGCTGGAATTCTGTCCCAAACTGGCTGGAACGCAGTTCCCGTTGTCGCCGCTGGTCTGGACGATTGCGAGAAGGTGTCGGTGCCGACCGCCCCTGCGCAGGTGCCCATTCGGCGCAGTGACTTTGGAGAAACTTCTGTTTTTACCCTGGCAGAGATTTCCCAAACTCACCCTTGCGGCCAGCTGCAAGGGGATGCGACAAAAATCGCGGGCTTCTTGTCGCTGAACCCAAATTGGGATGGGGTCATCTGTGTTGTTGGAAACAGCAGCACCTGGGCGCAGATCAGCGCGGATGAAGTTGTCAGCTTTGAAACAACCCTCACCCCGACCTTGGCCCGTTCTTTGGGTTTCACATCGCCCGCTGATACGGCTGTGTTGACCAGCGCGCTTGAGGATACACTGTCGCGCCCCGAGGCTTTGGCCGCTCGTCTCAGCAGTGCGGTTTGGTCCAGAAAGGCCCACCCCAACACGGCTGACCTTTCGGCTTCACAAGGCTGGGGCGCGTTGCTGGGTGCAGAGCTTGCAGCGACGCGCCCCTATTGGTTGGGACAAAACCTGGCGCTGATTGCCGCCGCTGATGTGTCACCCATTTATGAGGCGGCGTTTCAGAGCCAGTTTTTACCTGTGACACTCGCCCGGCCTGAGAAAACCTGCCTTGCCGGGCTAAACGCTGCGCGTCGACGTATCCTAAGTACGCAGATCTGATTGGTTAATCGCATCAGTGACAAAGGACGTGCGCTCAAAATTGCGAACCAAGGGCCGTGTCAGTTTGGACTGATCCGCAAAAAACGCGCCCACCTGGCACAATTGCCGCGCGAAATTCGGGTCAACGCCGGGGCTGTCCTTGCGCGCCATCGACTGGTCGCAGTACCACCCGTGTTCCTGCGCGCCACGAATGATCAATTTAAACCGCTGTACACAATGCAACGTGGTATAAACTGCCAAATAGTCCAAATACTGATCCCAACCGATGCCATTGTGCGGATCAAATGTCTGTTTCACGATGTCCAGCATATCATGCGGCGCGATGGGCCATTCTTCATCACCGATGAGCCAAGCCAGATCTTCGGCCCCATGACGGCTGCCGGACAGATCAAACCCGTTCCAACGCAGAAAACCATCATCGCTGATCACCGCGTAACTGGGGCGGCAATGCCATTTGACAAAATCCCATTTCTGCACCGTCAACCGATCTGCCACAGCCTGAAAGTCAAAACTGTCCGGGATTCCACCGGAAAACAGCTGCAAAGCGTCCACAGACCCGACCAAGTTTTCCATCCACTCCTGGCTTGTGCCGATCTTGGGCACCAGCTGCACCACCCCGGATTGGCGTGCTGCGGACTGAATGCGGAAGATGGACGCACAGGCTTCGGCTGCCAATTCTATCCTGTCAGCGGCGTCATGCTCCAGAATTTCGTCCCCCAACCTTGCGTGACCGATGTCTGATTGGAACAAGAACCCATCAGACAAACCAAGGAAGGTTGGAACATCATCGCAGATCGGAGAGAGTTGTTCCAGAACCATCGCCTCCAGATGGGTGCGGCGATAGTTGTGGCGCTGGCTCGCGATGACGGATCCATCGGAAAACCACACCCGCATGGAAGAATGCGGCGATTGTTTCAGCGCCTCGACACGGATCACATCCTTGCCAAAATGACCGGCCGCAATCCCCATGATCATGCGCTCACGATCGTTCAGAGACCCATCCATTTTAACCTCACACAGTCTAACCCAAACAGAGATCCTAAGGTCTCTCAGCTAATGGATCAGACTGCTGCGAAAATCTGAATATATTGCGGCAAAACAGAGCCTCGCGGCGCATTTCTGCGTAAGAAGTAGATATAATTGAATATATCTCTTGGGCTAAGGGGCGGCTTAAGGCAAAGGATCCGTTCGAAACAGCCTTACTTTTAACCCACCGTGTGCGACCGGTGCGCCGGTTGGGAGAAACGGCAATTTCGTAGCCTTGGCCAAGCCGCTGTCGCTGGTCACGATGCCGACACGCCAGCCAGAAAACCGCTCCATCAACACCTCTCCCATTGTGCCATGCAAAGCAAACAGCAGTTTTTTGTTGCCGATACGCGCACCATAGGGCGGGTTGATCATCACCAATCCCGGCGGTCCCTCGGGCGGGCGCACGTCGCCCATGGCCAGTTGCTGAAACCTGCACAGGTCCGCAACATCCGCACGCGCGGCGTTTTGCGCCGACATCTCAACCGCGCCTGCATTGCGATCAGACCCGTAAAACCGCATTTGGGATGGCTGCGGCGTGGATTGCGATTTGACCGCGTCCCAACCAGCCGGATCAAATGTGGCAAGCTGTTCAAACGCAAAGCTGCGGCTGCGCCCCGGTGCCAAGCCTTGCGCAATGTCTGCAGCCTCCAAAACAAAGGTGCCAGACCCACACATTGGATCCAACACGGTTTCCTGACCGTCAAACCCGCATTCACGCAGGAACATCGCTGCCATCGTCTCACGCATGGGGGCTTTGCCAACGGCTGCTTTGTGGCCCCGTTTGTGAAGCGGCTCACCAGAGGTATCAACGCTGAAGACACAGGTATTGTCATCGATGCGCAGCTTGATCGTGATCGGCGCATCCTCAGCAATCTGGATGCCCATCTCTTCGCTGAGCGCCCGTTCGATGCGCTGGGTTGCAGCACCCGCATGATAGATCTTGGACTTTTTGTTGGTGGTTGTCTCCACCTTGACCGGCACATCCGGGCGTAAGACATCGGCCCAGGGAAACTTGCGCGCGCGTTTATCCAGCTGTGCAAGATGGAAGGCGCGAAACCCGCCGATACGCGCCAAAACCCGTGTCGCGCCGCGCAACAGGTAATTGGCCCGCCACACATCCGGCCAGCCGCCTTGGGTCATCACTCCGCCCGGGATGATCTGGGACACTTTAAAGCCCAGCTCGCGCGCCTCGGCGGCCAGCGGATGCTCCAGCCCAGGGGGCACCATCAAAAAGATCTCAAAGTCAGCAGTTTTGTCCATGCGGCCCTCCTTAGCGGCAAAGCCACGGCGCCGCGATGCAAAATTGAGGGCCGCGACAAAAGAAAACGGGCCGCCAGGCGACCCGTTTGTCTGTTTTGTCCGGCGTATTGGGCCGATTAAACGGATTTGGTCAGCGCATCGACCAGATCGGTCTTCTCCCAGCTGAAACCACCGTCTGCATCCGGCGTGCGGCCAAAGTGGCCATAAGCAGCAGTGCGCTGATAGATCGGCTTGTTCAGCCCCAGGTGCGTGCGGATACCTCGCGGGGTCAGATCGATGACCTGCGGTATCGCAGCCTCAATGGCGACAGCCTCAACTTTGCCGGTGCCATGCAGATCCGCATAGATCGACAGAGGAGCCGCCACGCCGATGGCATAGGACAGCTGGATGGTGCAGCGCTCGGCCATGCCAGCGGCAACCACATTCTTGGCCAGATACCGCGCGACATAGGCCGCCGAACGGTCCACTTTGGTTGGATCTTTGCCAGAGAAAGCACCGCCACCATGCGGCGCCGCGCCACCATAGGTGTCGACGATGATTTTACGCCCGGTCAGACCTGCGTCGCCATCGGGGCCGCCGATCACAAACTTACCGGTTGGGTTCACGTGCCAAACGGTTTCATCCGTCAGCCAGCCTTCGGGCAGAACTTCGTGGAAATAGGGTTCGACAATCGCGCGGATGTCGTTTGAAGTCAGCGTTTCATCCAGGTGCTGGGTCGACAGAACCAGAGAGCTGACGCCAACCGGCTTGCCGTCGCGATAGACAACGGACAGCTGAGATTTGGCGTCCGGGCCCAGCGCAGGCTCGGTGCCGTTTTTGCGCACCTCTGCCAGACGGCGTAGGATGGCGTGGGAATACTGGATCGGCGCTGGCATCAAGGCTTCGGTCTCATTGGTGGCATAGCCAAACATGATGCCCTGGTCGCCTGCCCCCTCATCCTTGTCTGCCGCCGCATCGACACCTTGTGCGATATGCGCGGATTGCTCGTGCAGCAGATTGGTGATTTCCACGGTTTCATGGTGGAACTTGTCCTGCTCGTATCCGATGTCTTTGATACAAGCGCGGGCGATCTCATCGATCTTGCCCATATAGTCATGCAGCTTGTCCTGATCGGACAGGCCCACTTCGCCCCCGATGACCACGCGATCCGTGGTGGCAAATGTTTCGGCTGCGACGCGCGCTTCCGGCTCTTCGGCCAGGAATGCGTCCAGCACTGCATCAGAAATCCGGTCACAGACTTTGTCCGGGTGACCTTCGGATACTGATTCCGAGGTAAAGGTGTAGTTCTTACGTGTCATGGGGAAGGTGCTCCATTGTGATTTACCCGTCACGCCAGGAAGCCGTTGTGACGAGAGTGTTCTCTCCGCTTATGCGGAGCTTGCTTCAAGGTCAATCTTTATCGCCTAGAGATTAACCGCTTCTTTGCGAGAATGGCCGCTACGCCGGGAAATCATCGATCCAGCCGTCAAAAACACCGCCAAAAGGAACCAAGGCAAATCCCCTGTGCGGGAATAGAGTGTGGGCGGCAAAGGTGCGGGAAGATCCGCGTCGATGTATCCGGCCTGCCCCAGTGGCAGTTTCATTCCGGGTACGATCCGCCCGTAAGGGTCGATCATTGCAGAGACCCCAGTATTGGCCACGCGCACCATCGGCAGGCCCTGTTCAGCCGCCCGCATCTGTGCCTGCACCAGATGCTGCTGCGGTCCGGAATAGGTCCCAAACCAGGCGTCATTGGTGATCAGCGTCAGGTAATCGGGGCGCGCGTCGCGGGTGTCGATCTCATGCGCAAAGACACCTTCGTAACAGATCAGCAGCAAAGTTCGCCCCGCAGGCGTGTCCAAAAAGGTTCGCGCCTCTCCGGCGCTATAGCCTGCTTCTGCCCGTGCTGCGAGACCATAGATGCCAAATCGCGCCACCAGATCCGGGAAGGGCATATACTCCCCAAAGGGCACCAGATGCATTTTGTCATAGGTCGCCGTGGCGACGCCCGACTCATCCAACAAGACAGCCGAGTTGAAATAGCGCCCGTCTTCTTCGCGCTGGATGCCCAGCAGGATCGGCACGCCATGCGCGGCCTGTGATATCGCGGCGAGCGTGTCGTCGGCATAGTTCAACAGCTGCGGCACAGCGGTTTCCGGCCAAACGATAAGATCAGGCCGTGGCTCATTCGCGGAAAACGCAACCTGCCTGCGGACAAAATCCCAACGTTTATCGGGGTGCCATTTTTCGTCCTGTGGGGCATTGGGTTGCACCAACCGGACCGTGTGATCGGTATAGGCGACGCCGTCTTCGCGCGGTGCTTCGGGCAGCAAGCTAAACACCGTCAAGACATAACCCGCCAAAGGTAAGACGGGCCAGATCCTGCGCATCCGCAGCAGCGCAAGCGGTAGAAACAGCATGAGTTTCACGATGGCAAAACCATGCGGTCCTAAAAGAGGAAGAACACCAAAGGTCCACGGGGTTATGCCCAATTGCGCCAGCCCAGCCCAGGGGAAACCGGTGAGTGCATAGGCGCGCGCAAACTCCAACAGGGACCAGAACCCGATGAGCGCGAGAACACGCCAGTTTCCTGCGGCGCATCGCTGCGCCAAAGCAAAAGCCGCACCCCAGAACAGCGCAAGTCCGCCCGCCAGAAACACAAGGGCAAAGGGGGCCATCCAGCCATAAAGCTCAGCCTCTACCTGGAAAGGTTCAAGGATCCAGGACAACCCATTCAGGAAATAGCCAAAGCCAAAAAACCAACCCAGACCGCCAGCTGCGCGGACTGTGCGCGCGCGCAGAAGAAGGAAAGTTATGGAAACTAGGGCAACCGGCGTCACACCCAACCAATTATGGGGCGCAAGAGCATGCGCCATCAGCGCGCCAAGCAGCAACGCCGCAAGCACTGGCCCGACCCGCGCCACCATCAGCGCTTACTCTGCCGCCGCCTGTGGCAGACGCACCCGCAGACGTTTGATCCGGCGCGGATCCGCATCCATCACCTCAAACTCAACCCCTTCAGGGTGACGGATCACCTCGCCACGCGCGGGCACCCGTCCCGACAGCACAAAGACAAGACCGCCCAAAGTGTCGATCTCTTCCTCGTCGATATCCTCATGTGCGGTCAAAGATCGGCCAAGCTCAGTCTCAAACTCGGGCAGTGGTGTGCGAGCCTGCGCCACGTAACAGCCGGGCTTTTCCTGAAACCAGGTCTGCAGCTCGTTGGTGTCATGTTCATCTTCGATCTCACCAACAACCTGTTCAATCAGATCTTCGATTGTCACCAGCCCGTCGACACCGCCATATTCATCAATCACCAAAGCCATATGCCGCCGCTCGGCTTGCATCTTGGTCAGCAAGACCCCGATCGGCATCGATGGGGGCACAAACAGCAAGGGGCGCAGCATCTGGGTCAGATCAAAGACGCTGGTCTCGCCATTGAACCCATGGGTCAGGGCAAAATCTTTGAGGTGGGCCATACCAACCGGCGTGTCCAACGTGCCCTCATAGACGGGAATGCGGGTAAAGCCGCTGTCGCGGAACACCTGCACCAGCTCGTCCTTGGACATATTTGCAGGGACCGAAACGATTTCAGCCGCTGGTGTTGCCACATCTTCCACCCGCAAACGGCGCAGGTTCATCATCCCGTGTGGCTGCTGAGGCAGAGCGGAAAAACCGTTTACTTCAGAAGGTTTTGGCTGTTCATGTGCTGACAGGTTGCCAAAAAATCGACCTAAGAAACCGGCCCCCGGCCTCATCCCGTCTTCGTTCTCATTCGGCAGCGCGCTCTGCGCCGCGTTAGAACTGCCTTCTATATCGCCCATCTATCCAATCCATTTGTGCCCGGCCCGGGGCATGCGTTAATGCTCATATGGGTTGGGGATACCCAGCTTGCCAAGTATCTCCACCTCCAAAGTTTCCATCAGCGTGGCATCTTCGTCACGTATGTGATCATATCCCAAAAGATGCAACGTTCCATGAACAACCAGATGGCGAACATGGTCTGTCATTGATTTGCCCGCCTCTTCCGCCTCGCGAGCGCAAGTGTCATAGGCAATCGCGATATCCCCCAGTGCTATTTCGCCGGTAAAATCGGCTTCAGGCCGTTCGGGATCAGCACCTGGCGTCTCGGCCGCCAGGTCTTCCGAGGGCCAGCTGAGGACATTTGTCGCTTTGGCCTTTTCGCGAAACTCTTCGTTCAGCTCTGCAATGCGTGCGTCATCGCAGGCCAGGATCACAACTTCACAGTCGTCCAGATCCAGCTGCACATGAGCAAGAGCGGCCGAAACGGCCTCATGCGCCAAGGTCTCAAGCGCCAGCTCCTGCCAGCGCATGTCCTCGATTTCGATATCCAGCATAACCGCCCTCGTCCCCTATCCGATCCGGGCGCAGACCCTTAGGCCGGCGCGTCGTCGGCCTCATAGGCTTCGATGATGGCTGCGACAAGAGGGTGACGCACCACATCGCGGGAGGTGAAGTAGTTAAAGCTGATCTTGGGGATCGTATTCAGCAACCGCTCTGCATCCGCCAAACCAGACGTCACCCCGCGCGGCAGGTCGACCTGACTGCGGTCGCCGGTAATCACCATGCGCGACCCTTCACCCAGACGGGTCAGGAACATTTTCATCTGCATGGTAGTGGCGTTCTGCGCCTCATCCAGCACCACAAAGGCATTGGAGAGAGTCCGCCCACGCATAAAGGCCAGCGGCGCGATCTCGATGGTCTTTTCTTCTTTTAGCTTAGCCAGCTGCTTGCCGGGAAGAAAATCATTCAGCGCATCATAAAGCGGCTGCATATAGGGATCGACTTTTTCTTCCTGCGTGCCGGGCAGAAAGCCCAAGCGTTCACCGGCTTCGACCGCAGGCCGACAGAGGATAATTTTGTCCACATGTCCGGTGATGAACATGGACACACCCACAGCCACCGCAAGATAGGTCTTACCCGTACCGGCAGGCCCGATGCCAAAAGCCAGCTCATGCTCAAACAGAGACTGAACATAGGCTTTCTGCGCGTCGGTGCGCGGTTCAACCAGCTTTTTGCGGGTCTTGATTTCAACCTTGCCGCCGCGGAACATTTCCAGCTGGTCACCTGGCGCAGGCTCTTCGGTGGCACGGGTGTCCATCCGCAATTCGCGGTCCACATCAGCAACTTCGACGCTGCGCCCGGTCTCAAGCCGGTCATACAACGCGGTCAAAACAGCCGCCGCTTGTTCGCGCATATCCGGATCGCCCATTACGGACAACATATTGCCGCGTCGCACGATCTGCACAGTCAACTTTTGTTCGATTTCAGCCAGATGTCGATCGTATTCTCCGCAAAGGTCGATCAACAAACGATTATCAGGGAATTCCAGCAGCACTTCATGGATCGTGGTCTGGTCTTCTGCAGGGTTCGGGGCACCAAAGGCCAAGCGGTTCTCCTGTTTCCGGCGTTACAGGTTCAAGTCTGCATCCGTCGCCCGCCCCGCGCAAGCACCCATCAAGAAATTTCATGGAAGTGAAACAAAATGGCCGCCGGAAACGGCGGCCAATTCAGCAGGTTTTTGCGCAAGCCTCAGAGGCTGTCGGCAATCGGAGAGCCTTGCTTGAAAGGTCCTGTTGCCACATTGCGCGGCAGTTCGCTGTTGCACACAGGCTTTCCGTCAGGTGTGCGACGCAGGTCCGCGTAACCTTCGACACCATCGTCAATGATCCAATGTTCACAACCGTTTGGGTCAACCCAGATGCCCGCGGTCAGCTGCGACAGGTCTTTGCTATCGGTGCCACGGTCCAAGGATTTATTTGGTCCAACCACACCGTGCCCCGCAGAACAGGCGGCCGTCAGGCCCGCAACTGCGATCAGGGCGAAAACTTTGGTAACTTTCATACTCTCTCTCCCTTAGCGCAGGCAGTAGATTTCAACGCGGCGGTTTTCAGCCATGTTGGCGGCACTTGTGTTCGGCTTACGCGGGTCGCGTTCACCGTAGGCACGCACATCGAACAAACGCGCCCCGACCGAGCGGGCCACATGTGCAACCGCATTGGCGCGACGCTGAGACAGGCCAATGTTGTATTCATCCGAGGCACGGCTGTCGGTGTGACCTGCAACCACAAACCCACGGAAGCTGCCTTTTTTGGAGTTAAAGAAATCCTCCAAACGCTTGCGGCCCGCCGTGTTGATATAATGTTTGTCCGTGGCAAAGAACTGATCAGTCGGCATCATGCCGCACAACTCACCACGCCGACAGACGGGTTTGCCATCCGGTGTCACATGTGGGGTCATATACCCTTCGGCACCATCATCCAGCACCCAGTGTTCGCACCCGTCCGGATCCACCCAGATTGTCGGGATATAGCGTTCCCCAATAACCGTACGCGTCTGCGCAGCAGCGCCCGAGACCCCAAGGGCCAATGCCAATGTGCCTGCTGCAACCACAGCACCCAGCGTTTTTGCTTTTTCAATCAACACGACCCGAAATCCTTCGCTCCGTTTCCCCCGACAAGGTCTTTTATCCAAACGGATCAATACAGCACGGCTGCCAATTTACCGGTTTAGAGACCTATTTCCGCGCCAGCATAGCTGCTTTGCAGCCGTCAAGCGCGATGTAATTCAAATATTTTCAAAGAAGTTAAAACAGATTTGGGAACACTAAAACACATATGGAAGAATTGTTGCGCAAAGCGATGCAATTCGGACTCACTTTTGTGAATATCAACGCAAAAGCCGTCACGACTGTGACGGCTTTATAAGCGTTTGCGTTTGGCGACAGCCTTATTCGATCAGCTCACCCGCCAAAGAGTTCGCGCCGGATGACACAATTCGCACCCGCGCCAGATCACCCACCTCACGACCACAATCGGCAACATGCACCGCGTGAAGGTAATCGGATTTACCCACCATTTGGCCTGGGAACCGCCCTGCCTTCTCAAACAGAACCCCAACTTCGCGGCCAACCATACTGTCCTGGATCTCGCGTTGCTGCGTGTTCAGCAGCGATTGCAGCCGCTGCAGACGATCATCCGCTTCGGCCGGGTCCACCTGTGGTCGCTCTGCGGCTGGGGTGCCGGGGCGGGTCGAGTATTTAAAGGAGTAAGCGGTGCCGTATTTGACCTCTTTGATCAGATCCAGCGTGGCCTGGAAATCTTCCTCGGTCTCTTCCGGGAAGCCAACAATAAAGTCACCAGACAACAGAATATCCGGGCGCGCGGCCCGGATCCGCTCGATCAGGCGAATATAGCTTTCGGCGGTATGGCTGCGGTTCATCCGCTTCAGGATTTTGTCAGAGCCCGCCTGGACCGGCAGGTGCAGGTAAGGCATCAGCTTTTTGCAGGTGCCGTGCGCCTCGATCAGGTCATCCTGCATGTCATTGGGATGGCTTGTGGTGAACCGGATGCGCTCCAGCCCGTCCACTTTGTCGAGCTCCCAGATCAATTGCGCCAATGTCCAGTCGGCCCCGTTGGACCCGGCCCCGTGATAGGCGTTGACGTTCTGCCCCAGCAAGGTGATCTCACGCACACCGCGTTCCACCAGATCCCGCGCTTCGGTCAGAATGCGATCCACCGGGCGTGAGACTTCGGCGCCACGGGTATACGGCACAACACAGAAGGCACAGAATTTGTCGCAGCCTTCCTGAACCGTCAAAAACGCAGTCGGGCCCCGTTTTGCCTTGGGGCGGCTCTTGAGTTTTTCAAACTTGTCTTCTTCGGGCATGTCGGTGTCCAGCACCTTCTCACCCTGCCCGGCTTTTGCTTCCATCTCCGGCAGGCGGTGATAGCTTTGCGGGCCAACGACCAGATCCACCAACGGCTGGCGGCGCATGATTTCTTCGCCCTCAGCCTGGGCCACACAGCCCGCCACCCCGATTTTCAGATCTGGTTTCTCAGCCTTCAGACCTTTGAAACGTCCCAATTCGGAATAGACCTTCTCAGCCGCTTTTTCGCGAATATGGCAGGTATTGAGCAGGATCATATCCGCGTCATCAGGACTTTTGGTCTCGACATAGCCCTGCCCGCCCAGCGTCTCCGCCATGCGCTCGCTGTCATAGACGTTCATCTGACAGCCATAGGTCTTGATATAAAGCTTCTTTGGGGCGCTCATCGTGGTCAGCCTTCCAAACGGGGTGAGATCAGCCGCGGCTCATAGCCTGAAACCGAGCCGCTTGCAATGGAGGCGCAATTAACCGATTTTGCAACAAAAGGCCAGAACGGCAATTGGGCCACCTTGCAGCACAGGCATCCTATGACAGGCACCAAGTATCCTTCGTTTGACGATTTCCTCACCCAGGCTCCTGGCTTGGGCAAAGGGCCGATTGCTTTGATCTTTGTGGAAGACGAGGTCGAGATCCCATCCACACTGCGCCATCATTTGGACTGTGGCTTTAAACATGTGGCTGCACTGGTGCCCGACGCGTTTTCAATTCCCAAGGACGTCGCGGACAAGATCCACCGGGTTCCGTTTGATTGCACACCCCACGGCGCTGTATCCAGGGCGATGAACAAGATCATCGCGCAGGTTCCCCAAGGGGCATGGCTTTATTATTGCCATAACGCCGAATATCTCTTCTATCCCTTCTGCGAGACCCGCAGCGTCGGGGAGATGCTGGCGTTTCACGCCGAAGAACGCCGGGATGCGATGCTGGCCTATGTAATCGACCTGTATGCGGGCGATCTGACAACCACACCGTCGGCCGTGTCGCTGGAACAGGCACATCTGGATAAATCGGGTTACTACGCACAGGCCCGCAATGCGCCAGAAACCGGCCACCCGCGCGAACGTCAATTGGATTTCTTTGGCGGTGTCCGCTGGCGGTTTGAAGAGCATATTCCCGAGACCAGCCGCAAGATTGACCGTATCTCGCTGTTCCGGGCCAAACCGGACCTGATCCTGCAGGACAACCACACGTTCAATGATCAGGAATACAACACTTATGCCTGCCCCTGGCACCACAATCTGACGGCAGCGGTTTGCTCGTTCCGAACCGCCAAGGCGTTGAGACGCAATCCGGGCTCACGCTTTGAGATCAACAGCTTCCTGTGGCATAATTCAACACCCTTTGAATGGCATTCCCGCCAGCTGCTGGATCTGGGCCTGATGGAGCCGGGTCAGTGGTTTTAAACAATCGGGGTGCGGAAGACTTCACACCTTCCGCAGCCGAATCACAACATCGACTGAGGCAATCTCAAACCCGTCAGGTGCCGTGGGCAGCTGTTTGATCACCAGCTCTTCAGAAGGCGCGTCAGACAGCCGTGCTTCATTCTCGTGATAGAAATGCGGGTGGTCATGGGTATTGGTATCGAAATAGCTCTTGGAGCCGTCGACAGTAATTTCCTGCAAGACGCCTGCATCACAGAAAGCGCGCAACGTATTGTATACGGTCGCCAAAGAGACGGCAGCACCGCGATCCTTTGCGGATTCAAAAAGGCTTTCGGCGGTGACATGGCGGTGATTTCCATCCCCTACCAGCAGTTCAGCCAAAGCCAAACGTTGACGAGTTGGACGTAACCCGGCTGTCACCAACCAGTTCGTCGCGATTTCCACGCTATTGGGCATCCTGTCTTTCCTGAATCCCTTTGCTGATCGTATATATAGGACTCCCCCCACCCTGAGTTCAAATGAAATTCACTCGCAACTGAGTGTTATTCCCCGTTATGATTACCGCCTGTGCCCTTGCAGGACCCGTTACGCCGGTGTTACAGGAGGCCAGATAAATGCGATGTATCAGGCAGGAGAAGCGCCAGTATGGCCGAATACCCCAACAGCTTTGACAAGGAAGATCTGCTGAAATGTGCCCGTGGCGAACTTTTCGGTCCCGGCAACGCGCAGCTTCCTGCACCACCGATGTTGATGATGGATCGCATCACCGACATCAGTGGCGACGGCGGGGCGCACGGCAAAGGTCACGTGATTGCGGAATTCGACATCACACCGGACCTGTGGTTCTTTGACTGCCATTTCCCTGGAAACCCGATCATGCCTGGCTGCCTGGGCCTGGATGGTTTGTGGCAACTGACCGGCTTCAACCTCGGCTGGCGCGGCTGGCAGGGTCGTGGCTATGCTCTGGGTGTGGGCGAAGTCAAACTGACCGGCATGGTCCGCCCGGATCGCAAGATGCTGACCTACAAGATCGATTTCACCAAAGCCATCCAAACCCGCCGCCTGACCATGGGCGTGGCCGACGGTATCGTCGAAGCGGATGGCGAAGTGATCTACCAGGTCAAAGACATGAAAGTGGCGCTCAGCGAGAGCTGAAACAGAGATTAAATCTCAACTCTGCATCCAAACACGAAAGAGGCCAGCAGGCCTCTTTTTTTGGGGGCAATACCTGCTTCGAACCGTTATTTCCGACGTGTTATACCGCAGCTAAAGCCCGTGTACGAGAAATGACTATCTGAAATTCTGTGAAGCACATCCCAGATTGGGCACTTCCCATTTCGTCGGTCGCTGCTATGCAGCGCCACCTGTCGCGCAAAGCGAATACTCTCTCTGGACCAGACAAGCGATCAGGAACTTGTGCAGATCTGCCAAGAACTGGGCGTCGCCTTCGTTGCGCATTCACTCCTAGGGCGCGGAATGCTGGTGGACCAAGCACCTGATCCCACACGTTTCGTGGCAAAGGATTTTTGCAAGTTCAATCTGCGGTTCCTAACGCCGAATATCAGACCAAGCCTCAATCGGTTGCTCAAATGCAAAGCCTATGCAGCTGCACAACGGTACAGACTAGAAGGCTGCCGTTAGGGTATCACCCGCACCGAGCAATGATCGGCGTCGATGCGGGGTGGTTCGGTATTAATCTGCGCCGCGTACATCAATCGTAGCGTATGGCTTTGGGTTGAACACTTTCTGGATAAAATAGATCGCAACCGCAGCACAGACACCAACCAAGTCGGTCACAATCCCGCCTTCGATCATGAAGAGCGCCGCGGCCAAAAGTGCGATGCGCAGGAACCATGCGCTGCGGCTGCCCATGAACCAGCCTTGTACGCCTGCTGACAAAAGGAAGACGCCGAAGACCGCCGTGACGCCTGCACGAAGGATCTCGACGGTTGAGCCTTCCATCAGGATGGCGCTGTTGTAGAAAAACATGAACGGCACGATAAAGGCGGCAATGCCGATCTTGAACGAGGCCACAGAGGTCTCCATCGGGTTTGCACCCGAAATCCCCGCCGCAGCGTAGCTGGCCAAGGCGACGGGCGGTGTGATCGCGGATACAACTGCAAAGTAGAAGACGAAGAAATGCGCGGTTAGCTGTGGAATGCCCAGTTGGATCAGGCCCGGTGCCACAACCGATGCCGCAACCGCATAGGCCGCCGTTGTCGGCATTCCCATTCCCAGAAGAATCGCGATGCACATAGCAAAGAAAAGTGCCAGCAGCTGGCTTAAACCTGCAAGGTCCAGCAAGACCGCCGAGAAGCGCGCACCGACACCAGTCAAGCTGATGACTCCCACGATGATCCCTGCACAGGCGCAGACGGCGATGATCTGGATTGACATGACGCCGGCCAGCTCGAAGGCCTTGATGATCGACCGGATACCCATTCGATGTGGCGTCAGCCAAGACACCACCGCAGCCGCCACCGTGGCCAGTGTGCCCGCGCGAATAACCGAATATCCAAGGAAAAGTGCCGCGATCAGAATAATGATGGGAATAAACAGGTATGCTTGGCGCACCAGTTTCGCGAATTTTGGCAATTCGTCTTCGCGCATCCCACGCATGTTCAGCTTTGCCGCCTCAAAGTCGACCATGAAGTAGATCGAGGCAAAGTAGAGGATCGCCGGGATTACAGCCGCAATCGCGATTTCCTGGTAGGGAATGCCCGTTACCTCGGCCATGATAAAAGCGCCTGCCCCCATGATCGGTGGCATGATCTGGCCACCGGTGGAGGCGGCGGCTTCAATCGCGCCAGCGGTTTTCTTGTGATAGCCGACCTTCTTCATCAGCGGAATGGTCAGTGATCCGGTAGCCACAACATTGCCCGCTGATGTACCGTTGATCATGCCCATGAGGCCCGACGCAAAGATCGCAACTTTGGCAGGACCACCACGCGCACGCCCGGCGGTGGCGAAGGCAAAGTTCACAAAATAGTCGCCCACCTTTGAGGCCTGCAAGAACGCCGCGAAAATGATGAACAGGATGATATAGGTCGATGAAACCGCGGTGGTTGGCCCAAGAATACCTGCGTCGGAATAGACATGACCGAAGAAACGCTGCCAGCTATAGGCGCTTTGCACGGCAAGAATGCCGGGCAGCAGGTGCGCTGTAAACGTGTAGACAAGGAACACACCGGTAATGATGACCAGAGCGAGCCCCGCCACGCGGCGCGTCAGTTCCATGATCATCGCCGCACCTGCGGTTGCTGCAAAAGCAACCCCGACCGGAACGAACGGGGTCCCGACCGAATTGCGCGCCGCTGTGCCATAAATTGCCACCAGATAGACAGCCACGACTGCACCACAGAGTGCCAGCACCACATCGGAGGCTGCAAAAAGCTCTCGCCCGCGTCGCTCAAACCAGCCCAACAGGATCCCGCCAAACGTGGCGATCAACAGCGGGATACCGAACCAGCGAACTTCAGTCTGAAAGATCTCAGTGCCGGGGAACGCAGGCCAGGTGATCAGGCCACCCATCTGCGGCAAAGTGCCTGAACTGATCGTACTTGCAAATCCAACTGCGGTTACACCGGCGATCAGAACCGGAATGGTAAGGGCAAGTGCGAACCACGACAGGAGCGGCGACTTGTTGTACTCTTTGTCTGGGTGAAAACTGTGCGCCGAGAACAAAAGGAACCCGAGTGCCAGCGCGCCCGCGATGTGGACGATACGGAAGTTCCATGTTTCCATCGGGAACTGCGGTAGCAATGGAATTTCGATGCCAGTCCAATCGGAAACAGAAACACCGTTCAGCGCGATCATGTGGAACATGGCATAAAGCGTCGAAAGTGCTGCAATGAACATATAGCCGGAGCCTGTGAACAGGCGGCGATTGCCCTCAATGGGCTCTTCATCCACGCCTTCGGCCAAGACTGTTGCCTGATCCTCCAATGCTGCTGGGTCAGTCGTTTCAGTTCTTTTAGTATGCTCTGCCATGGTGTCCCCTGTCGGCCGTATATGCCGCCAGACGTGCCTCGCCGTGAGGGTTTCGGATGACCGGAACCGTCATAAGCCGCCGCAGGGCATCGTCCGTCTTTTCAAAGAAAAAGGCGCACCGGCCCAGCCATTTGGCGGCCGATGCGCGACCTGTGTGGCTCAGTTGCCGTGGATCATGCCGTCAGCAATGTCAGCGCCTGCGTTTTCGTTGAACCAGCGGGCTGCGCCAGGGTGCCATGCCATCACGGTGTTGCGATCCCAGTACTGTGGCAACGTGGACCGGGCCGCACGGTGTGTGTTCACCATACGCTCGTTGTCAGACATAACCGCGTCGACAACACCGTAAACGAAGGTTTCAGGCAGATCGCAGTTCGCAATTGCAAAATTCCACATCGAGACAGAGCGCGCTGGCGCCTCTAGGGTTGTGTAGGAGTCTGCCGAGATGTCAAACGGAGCTACGGGGAAGGCTGCGGTGATTTTTGCCTGCTCGTCTTCCGTGAACTCGATGATATTCACCGCCACCTGTGCCTCAAGCTGGGATACCGCCGGAACCGGAACACCCGCCGCGAATGCGATTACGTCCAGCAGACCGTCTTGAAGCTGGCTGCCAAGGTCGGACCAGCCACCATTGCGGCGCTCAAAATTGACACCCAGTTCTTCCATCATACGCGGGAAGTAGGTGTCCGATGTCGAACCCGCAGGGCCAAAACCGATGCGCGCACCGTCCGGGATATCCGCTACCGAGGAGATACCTGAAGCCGACAGAGCCGTTACCGAGAATGGCGTCTGGTACATTGGGAACATCGCGCACGCATTGGTCATCTGTAGACCTGGTGCGATCGGGTTGCTTCCGGCAATGGATTCAGCCGCCGGGCCCATTGTGGTCATGCCAAATGGCAGGTCGCCCGTGTGAACCAAGGCCATGTTCTGCATCGGTCCACCAGTGACTTCCGCGCCGCCAGACACGCCCAACGCGTCCGACACGATACCGGCCCAGCCCGAGCCATAACCGAAATATGTACCGCCCTGTGAGCCGGTGCCAACAGTAAAGCTTTCAGGCCAACCGGTCTTATCGACTTGAGTTTCTGCGACTGCCGCGCCTGCGGTCAACGCTGTTGCAGCACATACGGTCGTTAGCCGCTTGATCGCTTTGAAATGCATAAGTTCCTCCTTGTTGTTTTGCCGTGTGAGACAACGCGACCTCCATTTCGCGTCGTCCGGCATACACCCCTCGTGTCAGAATGTATCAGACGCTACATGCAAGAAATTGGTGAACTCAAGAAAAAAGCGTGTTCAGAATGACGCCCATTATTATACAATAAATTTAAATAATTTTCAGGCGGTCCGGGACAATGCCTCCACATTCGCGTCGAGCACATCCAAAAAAGCATCACGCGCTGGATGCCGCGTGTCCCGCAACCAGACCACCGACAAGGCCAATTTTTCGCGGGCGATGCCCGGTGGGATCGACAGCGGAACAAAACGCACACCACCAACCGCGAGGCGCGACGCCCATTTTGGCACGATTGCCAAACCGACGCCGGTCGACACCAGGCTGACAATAGTCTGTTTCTCTTCAGCGACCTGGGCCACACGGGCCGCATAGCCGGAACCCAGGAACAGTTTCATGGTCAGGTCATGACTATGGGGCCGCGACTGCCGCTCTGGTACGATCAATGGTTCATCTGCCATATCGGCCACGGTGATTTCGGTTTTCGTTGCCAAATCATGTTGCTCTGGCACGGCAACAACGGCAGTCTCATTGAAAAGTGAGCGAAATTTCAGCCTTGTGTCTCTCACTTCCGGCGGTCTAACAATGGCCGCATCCAGCCGACCGGACAGAACTCTCGGCAATAACCGGATAGTCTTTTGTTCCATCAATTCGATATCGATCTTGGGATAAAGCTCACGAAAATGGGGTAAGAACTGCGGCATCAGTCCGGCCGCGGCACTGTCGATTGCCCCAATGCGAAGCACGGGTAACTGATCTTGTTGCCCCTCACGAAACTCTGCTTCTAAACGATCTGCCCGGTCCACAATGTCTCGTGCAGCTTCGACAAAGTCACGTCCGGCCTCTGTCAGCGATACGTGTCGTGTGGTGCGCACCAGCAATCTGCTTCCCAGGCGATCTTCTAGCAGCTTAATTTGCCGTCCGAACGAAGCGGGAAGCATGTCCATCTGCTGTGCGGCCTTCCCAAAGTGCAAAGTGTCGGCGACGGCGATCAAGCAGCGAAGTTGACGAAGTTCCATATACTCGGGCCATTATTGCAAAAATTTATATGATAAATGCATTCTTGCAGCGCGACCGTCAAGTTGCGACTGTTCCGGAAAGAGGGAGCATTCGAACCGCCTGAGCAACTTCGTTAAGCGCGGGTCGCACCAATGCGGAGACAAATTATGCGTACATACAAAATTGCCGCCATCCCCGCCGATGGAATCGGCCCGGAAGTGATAGAAGCCGGGCTTGAAGTGCTATCCGCGTTGGAAAAGCGGGACGGAACCATCAAGTTCGACGTCGAAACGTTCGACTGGGGATCGGACTACTATAAACAGCACGGCGTCATGATGCCTGACGACGGACTTGAGCAGCTGAAGCCATTCGATGCGATCTACTTTGGCGCGGTTGGAGCGGCGGACGTGCCGGATCATATCACTTTGTGGGGCCTACGCTTGCCGATCTGTCAGGGCTTTGACCAATACGCCAACGTTCGCCCGACAAAGATCATCCCGGGCGTATCCTCGCCATTAAAGGATGTGGGCGTCGGCGATCTGGATTGGGTCATCGTGCGCGAAAACTCCGAAGGGGAATATTCCGGCCACGGTGGACGAGCACACAAGGGCATGCCTGAAGAAGTTGGCACCGAAGTGTCGATCTTTACCCGTGTCGGCGTCACCCGGATTATGCGTTACGCCTTCGCGCTGGCCCAATCGCGGCCACGTAAACACCTGACCGTTGTGACGAAATCGAACGCGCAGAGGTTCGGAATGGTAATGTGGGACGAAATCGCAGCCGAGATCGCGGCGGAGTTCCCGGATGTGACTTGGGATAAAATGCTGGTCGACGCAATGACGGTACGAATGGTCAAAGATCCGAAATCCATTGACACCATCGTGGCCACCAATCTTCACGCGGACATTCTATCGGATCTTGCGGGAGCACTAGCGGGATCGCTGGGGGTTGCACCAACCGCGAACATTGACCCCGAGAAGCGCTTCCCGTCAATGTTCGAACCGATCCACGGCTCGGCCTTTGACATTACCGGCAAGGGTATCGCAAACCCGGTCGCCAGTTTCTGGACAGCCAGCCAGATGCTTGACCACCTTGGGGAACCCGAAGCCTCCGCACGCCTCATGCGCGCGGTTGAAAGGGTCTGCGCCGATGGCATTGTCACACCGGACGTGGGTGGCACAGCCACGACCAGCGAAGTTACCGACGCGGTCTGCGAAGCAATCCGACGCGAAAACATCTAACGGAGGCCGGTTTGATGAGCGCTTCTGATCCGCAGCTCTTGCTCCGCCGGATGCTAGACGCAGCAATATCGGCGGCGGACCCGGCAATGGTGTTGGCGCAGCATTTGCCCGAAAAGCCGACGGGACGCTGCATCGTGGTGGGCGCGGGCAAGGCGGCTGCAAGCATGGCGCGCGCGGTAGAAGTCGCTTGGCCTGATGTAGATATTTCGGGCGTTGTGGTCACGCGCTATGGCCATTCGACATCGACAGACAGGATCACAGTAAGGGAAGCATCACACCCGGTGCCCGACGAGGCTGGTCTATCGGCGGCTCATGAAGTTTTAAGGGCCGCACAGGGAGCGCAAGCAGGGGATTTGGTGCTGGCTCTCATTTCTGGGGGCGGATCCGCCCTGATGCCGATGCCACGACCGCCGCTGACCATCGAGGACGAAGTCCTGGTGAACAAAGCGTTGTTGAGATCCGGCTTGCCGATTGACGATATGAACCGCGTCCGGCGCCGCTTGTCGCTGATAAAAGGCGGAGGCTTGGCAGAAGCGGCCCATCCGGCGAAAATCGTCACGCTGGCAATATCGGATGTTCCCGGCGATCATCCTGCGGCCATCGCGTCTGGACCAACCGTGCCGGATCCAACAGCCGGGGATGATCTGTCCGCCATTGTAGAAAGCCTCGGCGAGAGCATGCCGGAAGCAGCAAGGCGCATACTCCTCGCTGAGCCAGCACCTGGGCCAGAGTTTGACGCGGATTTCCGGCTCATAGCAGTACCCCAAATGGCACTTGAGGCCGCCGCACAAGTCGCGCAAGACGCCGGTATCACACCTGTCGTTCTCGGCGATGCGCTGGAAGGAGAAGCACGTGAGCTCGGCACCGTAATGGCTGGAATCGCAAAGGCTATTCGAACGCACGGAAACCCGGCGAAAGCGCCCGCAATTTTGATTTCCGGAGGCGAAACCACCGTTTCAATCGGATCGGGGCGCCCCGGCAAGGGCGGGCGAAACACGGAGTTTCTCCTTGGGCTCGCACTTGGGCTTTCCACAGGCCCGGATATCCATGCAATCGCTGCCGACACTGACGGGATCGACGGAAACGAAGACGCTGCCGGTGCCATCCTCGGACCAAACAGCTTAACCAAGGCCCGAGACGCGGGACTGGATCCTGAATACTACCTGTCGTCACACGATAGCTACACACTCTTTTACAAATTGGATGCCCTTATTCACACTGGACCGACTCTCACTAACGTGAATGATTTTAGGGCGGTACTTGTTCTCTAAAACGCACTGTTTCTCTGGGCGTTGTTCTGCCCTTCGAAAAATGCCCTTTGCTATTTGGCAATAGAGTTTTGCTGAGCCGCTTTGGGCCCGAACACCTTGCAGAAATTCAGATCATAGTCACCACACTCGGGTGATAGTGCCACCATATCTAACATTGCCGACCTATTACAGCAGTTCTGCAACAAACTCCCGCTCTCGGCTCGAGGTTTGCATCGCTGCATGAGCAGCCTTGGAAATGCGGCCATTTCGTGAGAAAGCGCAAATGTCGGTTTTATCCGCATTGCCGACACTCAAACAGCGTTGCTCTTTAGCAATCCTTCCTACCTTGCACCCCTGCCCCACACAGCCTAGTAAGGCTTTAACAGAAAAGGGAGAGCACGTATGCGTCGTGTCGTCGTCACCGGTTTGGGGATCGTGTCCTCGATCGGGAACAATGCCGAGGAAGTTCTGGCCTCTTTGAAGGCCGGTAAATCCGGTATCGAAGCCAGCCCTGAAATGGCGGAACATGGCTTTCGCAGCCAGATTGCCGGCACCATTAATCTGGACGTCAAAGAGCTGGTGGACAAACGCACCCTGCGCTTTATGGGGCCCGGTGCAGCTTATGCCCATATTGCCATGACCCAGGCGATTGCTGATGCGGGCCTGTCGGATGATCAGGTGGTGAACGAACGCACCGGCCTTGTGGCGGGCTCTGGCGGGCCGTCGACCTCGGCCATGCTGACCGCGCATCAAACCGTGCTGAAAACCGGCGCGACCAAACGGATTGGCCCCTTTGCGGTGCCGAAATGTATGTCCTCGACGATCTCTGCGAACCTTGCGACTGCGTTCAAGATCAAGGGCATCAACTACTCGATTACATCTGCATGCTCGACCTCTCTTCACTGCATCGGCAATGCGGCCGAACAGATCATGATGGGCAAGCAGGACGTGATGTTTGCTGGCGGTGGTGAAGAGCTGGACTGGACATTGTCGTGCCTGTTCGACGCGATGGGCGCGATGTCGTCGAAGAAGAACGACGACCCGACCAAAGCCTCCCGCGCCTTTGATCAGGACCGTGATGGGTTTGTGATTTCCGGCGGCGGCGGGATGGTCGTGCTGGAAGATCTGGAACACGCGCTGGCGCGCGGTGCCAAGATTTACGCCGAAGTGACCGGGTTTGCGGCCACATCTGACGGCCACGACATGGTTGCACCATCCGGTGAAGGCGGCGAGCGCGCCATGCGCTTGGCCCTCTCCACCCTGCCCGAAGGGCGCAAAGTGGACTATATTAACGCCCATGGCACATCGACCCCCGTTGGCGATGTGGGTGAGGTTGAGGCCGCACGCCGCGTGTTCGGTGAAGGCGCGGTTCCGCCAATCTCTTCGACCAAATCCATGACCGGCCACGCCCAGGGTGCGGCGGGCGCATTGGAAGCAATCTTCTGCCTTTTGATGCTGGAACATGACTTCATTACCCCCTCCATCAATGTGGACACACTCGCCGATGGCATCCTGCCAGGCGAAGTCGCAACTGATCTGGTGGAAAACGCAGGCCTGGATTCCGTGATGACCAACAGCTTTGGCTTTGGTGGCACTAATGGATCCATGGTTCTCAGCAAATACAAAGGATAACTTCCATGACCGGAGTACTTGAGGGCAAACGCGGCCTCGTCATGGGCGTGGCCAATGACCGTTCTATCGCTTGGGGCATCGCCAAAGCAATGCACGCCGCCGGGGCGGAACTGGCGTTCACCTATCAGGGCGAGGCTTTTGGCAACCGCCTGAAACCGCTTGCCGAAAGTGTTGGAAGCGACTTTATGGTGGATGTGGATGTCACCGATGACGCTTCCCTAGACGCAGCTTTTGCCCAACTGTCTGAACGCTGGCCGACAATCGACTTTGTGGTCCACGCCATTGCCTATTCCGATAAATCCGAGCTGACCGGGCGGTTCCTGGACACAAGCCGCGCGAACTTCAAAAACTCGATGGATATCTCGGCCTATTCCTTTATCGAAGTGGCGCGCCGCGCCTACCCGATGATGCAGGAAAACGGTGGCACCCTTCTGACCCTGACCTATCTGGGCTCGAACCGCGTTGTTCCCAATTACAATGTCATGGGCGTGGCCAAGGCTGCTTTGGAATCCGCGACGCGTTATTTGGCCAATGATCTGGGTCCCGAAGGCATCCGCGTCAACGCGATCTCCCCTGGCCCGATGAAAACCCTAGCTGGTGCCGCAATTGGTGGCGCGCGCAAGACGTTTAAACACACTGACCAGAACGCGCCAATGCGCTCAAACGCAACGCTTGACGCAGTTGGCGGTACGGCTGTGTACCTCGCATCCGATGCAGGTGCTTGCACGACGGGTGAGATCATTCGCGTCGACGGCGGCTTTCACGTGCTTGGCATGCCGCAGCCAGACAACCTCTGATCCGGATTTCGACAGCCTCAACACCATAGAAGACACACAAAAGGCAGCTCAACGGCTGCCTTTTTTCGCGACAACGCCACAGACGGTGGGCAGCGCGCGCCCGCGCGCTGCCAGGCCCAACCAATGCGGGTGCAGCCTTTGGCTGCACCACAATGGGCGGGAGCCCCTGCTTTGCTTGCAAAAACACCCCGCAGTTGCATTCACACTTCCAGGCCCCAACCCCATATGCAAGGGTGCAGCAAGGGAGACGCATGCCATGCCTATTACGACCTGTATCTTTGACGCCTATGGAACTTTGTTCGATGTCACATCAGCCGCACGGCGCGCGGCGCAAGAGCCTGAGTTTCCACATCTTCAGGACCACTGGGTCACCTTGGCAGGCCATTGGCGGCTCAAGCAGCTACAGTACACTTGGTTACGTGCAATCACCAAGGCTCACACGGATTTCTGGATTGTGACCGAGGAAAGCCTGGACTGGGCGCTAGACGCTTGCGGTCTGTCAGGCGACCCCGCGTTGCGCCAACGTCTCTTGGACCTATTTTGGGAGCTCCAAGCCTATCCCGAGGTCCCCAGCGTCCTGAAAAGCCTCAAGGAAAAAGGGTTCAACGTGGCGATCCTCTCAAACGGGTCCCCAAACATGCTGGCCGGGGCCGTGGATTCTGCAGGGGTTCGCGAGGTTCTGGATGATGTGCTGTCCGTCGAAAGCGTTGGGATCTTCAAACCCGCCCACAGCGTCTATGACCTCGTCGGGCAACGGTTTTCCTGCCAGAAAGAAGAGGTTCTGTTTGTCTCCTCCAATGGCTGGGATGCTGCTGCCGCTGGCGGATACGGGTTTACAACCGCTTGGGTGAACCGCTTGAACGAACCCACGGACAGGCTCCCTTGGGTGCCGGACTATACCCTGTGCAACCTCAACCCAATCCCGGATCTGGCGGACGCGCAAAATGGCTAATTTTGAAACGCAGGACGGGCTGCGATTGTATTACACCGATACCGCAGACAGCACCCAGGATGCCAAACTCCCGCTGATCTGTCTGCCGGGACTAACACGCTGCGGCCTGGATTTTCGCTATTTCGCCCCACATGCGCAGGCCTATCGGATAATCACCCTGGACGCGCGGGGGCGTGGTCGCTCGGCCTATGACAACAATTTCATGAACTACAATGTCCTCCAAGAGGCGCAGGACGTTCTGGCGCTGATGGACCATCTGGGATTAAAAACCGCAGCCATCCTGGGCACGTCGCGCGGCGGGTTGGTCGCAATGACGCTGGCCGCCACGGCCAAGGACCGGCTGGCGGCCGTCATCCTCAATGATGTGGGTCCTGAAATTCCAAGTGATGGGCTGGCGCGGATCATGGACTACCTCGGCCGCAAACCAGCGGCCAAAACGCTGGAGCTCGCGGCACAACAACTGCACGCAGCAATGGCGCCGGCGTTTCCGGACGTCCCTTCTCAGCGCTGGCGGGAAGAGGTCGAAACCTTTTACACCCAGACAGATGACGGTCTCGACTTGAGATATGACGCCAAGATGCGCGACGCGCTGCTGGCTCAGGCCCAAGCCTTGGGCGACACAGTTCCGGATCTTTGGCCGATGTACATGGCCCTGGAAGGTCTCCCCCTTGGCGTGCTGCGTGGTGCGAATTCTGATATTCTCTCGGCTGAGACGTTTCAGAAAATGCGCGATGCGATCCCTTCTGCTGTAGCCCAAGAAATTCCCAACCGTGGCCATGTGCCGTTCCTGGATGAACCTGAGGCGGTTGAAACCATCCATACCGTGCTGGAGCAAACCCAATGGCAACCATAGAAAAAATCGAAGCCGCCGCCAAACGCCTGCATGGCAAGGCCCGCGTCACGCCTCTGCTGTCGTCACCTGACCTCGACGCTATTGCCGGGCGACGTGTATTGGTCAAAGCGGAATGTTTGCAGCACACCGGTTCGTTCAAGTTTCGCGGCGGTTGGGCCGCCCTTTCGGCGCTTGGATTTCATCAACGCAAACGTGGGGTGATTGCCTACTCCAGCGGCAATCACGCCCAAGGGGTTGCCGCCGCTGCCAAGGCCCACAACACGCCCGCTGTCATTGTGATGCCCGCGGATGCCCCAAAGCTTAAAATCGACAATACCCGCGCCTTGGGGGCTGAAGTTGTACTTTATGACCGCGTTGGTGGCGAAAGCCGCGAAGAGGTCGGCGCGGCTCTCGCAGAAGAGCGCGGGCTGACGTTGGTGACGCCTTATGAAAACCCTGAGGTCGTCGCGGGCCAAGGCAGTGTTGGTCTGGAAATCGCGCGGCAGGCAGCGGAATTGGGCATAACCCAAGCCGATGTGGCCATCTGTTGCGGTGGCGGTGGGCTGGCTGCGGGAACCGCGCTGGCGCTCGAAAAATACGCGCCGCACATGCGTGTCCGTCCTGTGGAGCCTCAAGGGTTTGACGATATGGCGCGTTCCCTGGCCTCAGGCGAGATTAAATCCAACCCCTCCCAATCCGGATCCATTTGCGACGCGATTCTGACCGTTGAACCAGGGGAAAACACCTTTGCCATTTTATCGCGTCTGGCTGGACCCGGTGTTGTTGTCACCGATGCGCAGGCCATTCACGCAATGGCTCTTGCCTTCTTGCGCTTGAAAATCGTGCTGGAACCCGGTGGCGCCGTATCTTTGGCGGCGGCACTCTTCCAACAGGATGCTTTTGACTGCGATACGGTGATCGCCGTTGCCACAGGGGGCAATGTCGATCCAACAGTGTTCCAATCCGCCCTTTCACAACACCCGTTCTAGGCACAATCGCGAAAGCCGCGATCAAATGGTCAAAGATCGACACGGTAGACCATTAAACCGGTTGCACTGCCCTGCGCTGAGACGGCAAAAAGCCAAAATCAGCCGCAGGAGAGCCACATGACCATCGCAACCATCGGAAACGTTGATCTCCATTATCAGTTGGACGGACCAGAAGACGGGGCGCCGATTGTCTTTGCGCATGCGCTTGGCACGAATTTGACGCTGTGGGATCAGGTCGTGGATCGCTTGCCCAAGTCGCTGCGTGTGCTGCGGTTTGATCTGCGGGGGCACGGGCAGTCCTCAGCCCTCAAAGCTCCCTATCGCATGGGAAATCTGGTCAAGGACGCCGAGGGACTTCTGGCCCATCTGGACATTCGCGATGCGGTCTTTGTCGGCCTGTCCATCGGCGGGATGGTTGCCCAGGGCCTTGCGGTCAAACGGTTGGACCAGATCCGGGCGCTGGTGCTATCGAACACCGCTGCCAAAATCGGCACGCCCAAGATCTGGCAGGACCGCATTGATCTGATCGAGGCCAAAGGCCTGCCCGCCATCGCGGAGCCGACGTTGGATCGCTGGCTGGCGCGTTCAAACCGAAACGGTGAGCTTTCAGATGAATTGCGCGCGATGATCACGAAAACCAGCCCAGACGGATACATCGGCTGTTGCGCAGCGATCTCCGGCACGGATTTTTATACCCCCACCAGCGGATTGCGCCTTCCCACACTGGGTTTGTGCGGAACCGAAGATGGATCGACACCTGCTGATCTGGTGCGCGAAACGGTTGGGCTGATCCCGGGCAGCGAATTTCATCTTATCCGCAGATCCGGCCATATGCCCTGTGTTGAACAACCCGATGCCTTTGCCGAGCATCTGGTGGCCTTCTTGCGCAAAATCGGCCATATCAGCAGCACTTAACGCACAGACAGGAGGCTAGGATGGCCGCATCTCTCTTTGAAAGCCAGCTTTATGGTGGCGCTTTTAACGCCGGAGACGCCGGTCGTCTGTTTTCCGACAGCGCAGAAATACGCGCTATGCTCTTGGTCGAAGGTGCCTTGGCCAAAGCTCAGGGCGCATTGGGTGTCATCCCCGAAATCAGTGCAGCAGCCATTCAACGCGCGGTTATGGAAGTCGCCATTGATCCCGGCGCTTTGCGGGCCGAGACCGCCCAAAATGGTGTACCCGTGCCCGCCCTGGTGTCTGCATTCCGGGCCGAGATGAACGCACCCGAACATGCGCAATATGTGCATTGGGGTGCGACCTCGCAGGACATCATGGACACCGCATTGATGCTGCGCCTGCGCCAGGCCCTGGGGTTGATTGAGGAAAATCTGAAAAACACTCTGTCGCATCTGGCAGAACAGGCCGAAACCAATGCCGCGCTCCCAATGGCTGGGCGCAGCTTTGGTCTACATGCAACACCCACTTCGTTTGGTGCTGTTGTGGCAAGCTGGGGCGCACCTCTTTTGGATCTGCTGGACGAATTGCCAGAGCTGCGCCGCACATCTCTGTTGGTTTCATTGTCGGGGGCGGTTGGAACAGCCAGCGCATTGGGCCCAAAGGCCGACGCCCAACGTGCGGAACTGGCCAAGGGGCTGGCTTTGTCAGACCCGGGGCGCAGCTGGCACACGGACCGCGGGCCCGTGCTACGCATTCTCGGCTGGATGCACCGCGCGACCCTCGCCCTCAGCAAAATGGGACTGGATTGCCACGCGATGGTGCAGACCGGGATCGCAACGCTGCGACTGGCGCAAACGGGCAGTTCCTCAACCATGCCACACAAGCAAAACCCAGTTGCCGCCGCCAAGCTGGTCGCCCTGGCCCAACACAGCACAGGCCTGAATGCGAGCCTCCAATCTGCGGCCACTCACCAATACCAACGCGATGCCGGTGCATGGTTTACCGAATGGCTGTGCCTACCTCAAATCGTACTGGCTGCTGCATCTGCAGCGGAAACCGCGGTCGGGCTTTCCGCGGCCCTTCAGCCACAGGATGCTCAAATGCGCGGCGAACTGTCCCAAAACTTGGACCTGATTCACGCCGAAGCGTTGACATTTGCGCTGGCTCAATCGTTAACTCGAACCCAAGCTCAAGATATCGTGAAAGCCCTCTGTAAAGAAGCTACGGAAACCGGCGTGCCGCTTTCTCAGCTTGCGCAGAAACACGCTTCCGAGGCTGACTTAACTGCCGTTTTCAAGGCTGATGCTCAAATGGGGCAGAGCCGCGAAACAGCAAATAATTTCGCGCAAACAGTGCGTGCTCTCGCTTGAAATGACGGCAATTTAACGCCTGAGCGAACCTAACCGAGTTGCCCGCGTCAGGTGGGTCTCAAGGCTTTCGTCCAAGATCGCCTCGTTACACTTTTATGAAATCTACATCAAAACGCGCCGTGATAAGGATTATTGCGCAATTAGTAGTTTGCTACTTTTTGCCGCGGTGCGAATGCCTAGGCGAAATTACCGTAAAAATCATTTATTTTCAGACATTTAACCCAGAATGACAAACGCTATCAATTGATATTTCGATGTAAATCAAAGCTCTAGATTACGCTAAACTTTTTATGTAATGTGGTAACAGTTTTCCATGTGAGCAATCAAACTTTACGATTATGAATATCTCTTCACAAGCACCTAAACCCGCATTCGAAGACATGTCAGAGAGGGCAGCGACGGCTGCAGCTTTCCTTAAAGCTCTGGCACATGAGGGGCGCCTGATGATCCTTTGTCATCTCATTGAGGGCGAGCGGTCCGTAGGCGAACTCGAAGATCTCTTGGGCCTGCGCCAAGCAGCCGTGAGCCAAATGCTGGCACGCTTACGCGATGAAGGCATGGTCCACACCCGGCGCGCCGGGAAAACGGTTTACTACAGCCTCAAAGATCAAAACGCAGCACAGGTCCTTGAACTTCTGCATGAGATGTTTTGCAAAGACCAACCCGCCGAACCGCAGCCGGCTTAAAAACAAATTTAGTTCGACACATATCCGGCGACCACCTGCAACAGCTTGAAGGCTGTTGAAGCATCGTTTTCAACAACGGCGAGGAATTCTTCTTCGCCGATCCTAAGGCAGGTCAGATCCGTTTTGGCCACCATCGTCAATGCGCGCGCCTCTCGACGGATCAAACCAAGCTCTCCCACAAGACGCCCAGGACCAAAGGTTACGATATAGCGGTCCTCTTGACCAGGTTGCGGCAGATAGAAATCGGCCTCTCCATCCAGGATCATATAGGCACCATCCGACGCCACATCATCCTTTCGGAAAACCGTCTGCCCCGCCTTGGCGTCAAACCAACGTGCTCCAAAGGCCAATAGGCGCAATTGGCGACGATTGAGACCTGAAAACAGTTCCGTTTGCTCCAAAGCTCTGAGTTTTCGCGCCAAATCGGCACTTGCGGCACCATCTTCGACAGCATCAGCCCGCACCTCATCTGTCACCAGACGCCCCTGACGCAGCTCATAATAGGTGTCAAAGACTTCAGGTTTCGAAAACTCAGCACTCAAATAAATCAGCGTGGTCTCAGGCAGAAGCTTCCGCAGGTTCTTGTGCACGGCGATGCGGGTTTCGATGTCATAGCTTGCCATCGCATCATCCAGGATCAGCACATCAGGCCGTTTCACGGTCGCTCGGGAAAACGCCAATGGTTCGGCAAAACTTGCGGGCAGCCCCTGGCCGCCAACCGCAATGGGCAGATCGAAGATCAGCTCAACCACCAGGTCCCGCAGCCCATTGGCGATCAGAATCTGCGACACCAACTTACGAAGCTCTTCCCCCTTGGCCCCTGCCCCATCTGAAATCTTGCCGAACATCGCGTTCTCAAGCACCGTCAGACCGGGTGTAAACGCATCATCCGAAATGGGCGCAAACGTATCTTTCAAGGCTTCACGCATCTCCGGACCATGGGCATGGCGAAACTCCAGAATGCGGCCCTTCATCTCATCCGTGAACGCAGGTCCGATTTTTTCTGCTGAAATCCTGAAGGGCACAATCAACAACTGCGCCAGTTCCATCAGATCCAGCGCCTCTGCACCGTTTTTGCGGGTTTTTTCGGTCAGGGACAGCGCTGTCTCATAGGCCCCGGCGCCAATGCCCAATTTCCGAAACAGCGGGTGATCCACGCCATCCATGCCAAAAGTCTGACGCAACATGTCAACCACGTCCTGGGTCAGGGCAACTAAGTCCTGTACCAGTCCAAGTCTCGATAAATGTTGTAAAAACTCTCTTTGCTGTGTCAGCTGCGCATCGGTCAGCGGATCAAAGGTCGTCGCATAAAGCAGGTTTTCCGCCACAGGCATCGCTGCGTTATAAGCCTTGGGTGCAAAGAACTGGGCGTGCGCATCCAGCTCTGCCTCACGAATGGCCGCTTGGATCTGGGGGCGCAGATTAACAAGCTTTTGCGCCAACATTGGATGGATCTCACCCTGAAACTTCTGATCCAATCCCCGGCGAAACAGAGCCGTTTGCGAGCCGATACCTTCGACCAACCTCAACCACCAACGGCGCAGGTCGCCCTCATTCTCCAGCCGAGCAACACTGGGATCCAGCCAATGAGCATCCAACGGATCTGCGCTGTTGCCGGCCTTGATCGCATCAGCATTGCGCCTCTGATCCCGCGCGACGCTTTGAGGACGCGGTCGCATTGGCATCAAGACGTTGTCGCCGAACGACCCCTGGAACAACACGGGACGTGAGGTCGCATGGCCCACACGTGTTGCCAGCACGGCCTGGTGCATCTGGCGCAGGTCGTGACCCGCGATCGCAACATGTCCCGCAGATGGCAGCACCTCACGGGTCAGCAACTGGGCCAAAGCACGGCGATCTTCCTCAGAAGGCGCCGCTATCCCGACGACATTCCCTTTGGGCAGCGTGGCATTCAAATCCTCCAGGACGAGATTGCCATCGCCATCGCGCACATTCACCCCGTGCAGCACCACATCCCCATTCAAACGGGGAATGTCCTGGGGATCACCCTGCATCAGTTCGGCATCTACCATTCCGGCGGGTGCAAATCGCTCAAGGATCACGTCCCAGCGCAAAGACATGTCTTGGGTTTGATTGTAATAGGCCAAAAGCTCCTTCCAGGGAGAGGCCAGGTCTTTGTAGGCGGCCAAGGCCGCAACCAAAGCACCCAATGAGACTTTGCCCTGAAGAACAAGAAAGCCGCCCACCGCGTAAAAGAAAAACGGGGTCAGCTGCGTTATGAAGTTATTGAGAAACTTCATAAAAAACTTCTTCTTGTAGATTTCAAAGCGGATGTCATAGAGCCGCCCCAGCCGCTCGGTGATCACCGCAAGTCGATATCGCCAGCCGCCGTTCACCCGCAAAGTAGAGGCTCCTGCCGCACTTTCACCGATCTCAGAAGCCAGGGCGCGCACCTGATGTATGCGCTTTTTGTTCAACAAATTGATCCGTCGCTGGAGCATTGGAATTAACCAGCCCTGCAAGGGGATCAAGGCAACCGCAGCCAGCCCGAACCAAAGGTTTTGGGAGAACAAAAAGAACAGAATCGTCAGCATCTGCCCGGCCTGAAGCACTGGCTGGCTGATTGCATCTCCCATCAAGCCCCCCATGGGCTCGCTTTCAGAGGTGACCATAGAGACCAGTTCGCCTTGGCTCACGCGCTCAAAATACGGCTGAGGAAACCGCATGACACGTTCGATCAATTGGAACCTGAGCCGACGCAACATACGCTCGGCCAGGATGCCTTTCATTGTGTTGATCCGCATCTTGAGCAGACCATGGCACAGGACCGACACCAAAAAAGCCCCGCACAGCAGCCACAGGAAATGCAGCTGCTCCAGCTCATACCCCATAACCGCAATGGTGGAGGTCTGCGCACCGATTGCGTCGTTGATGATCCGTTTTGGAAGTTCCAGCGTCAGGTAAAGAAGTGGAAACAAACAGGAGGTAACCACAAGCAGCACAAGTTGATCGCGCTTGGAGTACTTCCAAATAAACTTAAATAGAGAACGTTCGATGACCCTGCTCCGGATTTTGGCCTCGGCTTTGTACATTTAGCCTTCCAGAGGCCTCTCGCCAAGCCCAACGAAGTACCGAAAGTTTTGAGAGTTCTGTGCTTTGACTCAAATCGCAGTATTTGCCAATGGGCGGAAAAACCGTAAGGTTCAAATCAATTAAGATCTTAAGAAGGAAAAACCGTTGTCCGAGCATATCGTATCTTTGCTGGCCTTACTGCTGTTGTTGCAGGTCAAGCATATGTTCGCAGACTTTTTCCTTCAGACCCCCCGTATGCTGTCAGGACGCAGTATTTACCTTCATTTGGGGCGGGCCCAACATGCCACAGTTCACCTTATCGGCACCGCCGCGGTTTTTTTGCTGCTCTCTTCACCTGTTTTATTTGCGATTATGATCTGCGTTTTGGAGTGGATTGCACATTTCCACATCGATTTTGCCAAAGCCAGATACAACGAATGCAAATCACTGAAACCAAATCAGGCGCATTACTGGTGGGCGATGGGAACGGATCAGGCGCTTCATCAGGCGACCTATCTGGCGATGGGCTGGGCTTGGTGCGCATTTGTGCTCGTTTGACGCTTTTTCGACCCAAGGCTTAAACACGTTTTTGCGACTGTTCTTGTGAACATTTGAATTGCCCCGGCATGAAATGGCGCTCTCGACAGTGGATGTGCCTTTTTTGCCGTTGGTTAGCTTTGAGCTTTCAACAGATGAAATTTTAATCCTAAACAGTATTGTTATCGCTTAACATCGCGTAGGCTCATAGCAGGGTATCCCTGTTATGGAACCGCAAATTGGCATGTGTAAATCATTTGACGGCGAAAGGACATTCGCGCGATGCTGACAAGCGAACATCACTCTGGGAAGACCATGCAGATTAAGGGCCAGCACTATTTATCGCATCTTGTGACCCCGCACGGAGAGACTTTCACCAGATGAGCGCTCTTTTTGCGGTGAATAATCTCAGCATTTCCTTTGCTGGGAGCACCCCAGTGGTGAATGATGTCAGCTTTGCTCTTCAAGCCGGCGAAACGCTTGCGTTGGTTGGGGAAAGCGGTTCAGGAAAAACGCTGACCTGCCGCGCCGCCTTGGGCATTCTGCCACGGACCGCAAAGATCACATCAGGCCAGATAAATCTTCGCCTGGATCAAGGACCGGTGGATCTGCTTCGGTTGGACAAGCGTTCCCTGCGGGACATTCGCGGCAATCACGTCTCGATGATCTTCCAAGAGCCCATGCGGTCCTTGTCACCGCTGCATCGGATCGGCAACCAAGTTGTCGAAGTCCTGCATCTGCATGGTGGGCCGATGGGTGCCAAGGCGCGGCAAAAGGTTCTGGATGTCTTTGAGCAGGTTGGCTTTCCAGATCCGGAACGCACCTATCGCTCTTATCCGTTTGAACTGTCGGGCGGCATGCGCCAACGCGCCATGATCGCCATGGCCATGGTGGCGCGTCCCAAGCTGATGATCGCGGATGAGCCAACAACCGCGCTGGATGTTACAACCCAAGCCCAGGTTTTGGGACTGATGAAGGATCTGCAGCAACAGACCGGAATGGCCATGATCCTGGTCACACATGATCTGGGTGTCGTGGCCAATATGGCGGAAAAAGTTGTTGTGATGCACAAGGGTTCCGTCATGGAAGCCGGCGATGCCGCACCGATCCTAGATGCGCCAGCCCATCCCTATACACGGGCACTGATCAACGCAGCCCCCCGCATCCCCGAGGCGCCGACACCGGTGACCACACAACCAAAGGAAGACGTGATCCTTGAGCTGAAAAGCGTGGCCAAAACCTATAAGCTGCGCTCCGGGCGAGGATGGTCCGCTCCGCAGATGGTCCATGCCTGCCGTGGTGTCGATCTGGCGTTGGAGCGGGGAAAGACATTGGCCATCGTTGGTGAAAGCGGATCGGGCAAGACAACGGCGGCGCGGATTGCGCTTGGGGCGGAATTGCCGGATCCGGGCGGGCAGGTCCTATTTCGCAGCGCAGCCGGCGCAGATGCGCTGCCGGTGCACGCGATGGACCACGCAACGCGGCTCAAGTTTCAGCGCGAAGCACAGATGGTGTTTCAAGACCCCTACTCTTCGCTCAGCCCGCGCATGCGGATTCAAGACGCGCTGACCGAACCCTTGGAAATCCACGAGATTGGCGACCGCAGTTCCCGGCGGGAAAAGGCGGCAGACCTCTTGCGTTTGGTCGGTCTGGGCCCTGACATGATGCTACGTTATCCCCATGCGTTTTCTGGCGGTCAACGCCAACGCCTTTCCATCGCGCGGGCCCTGATGCTGGACCCGAAACTTGTGGTCTGTGATGAGCCGACCTCGGCCCTGGATGTTTCCGTCCAGGAACAGATCCTGTTGTTGCTGGAAGAGATCCGCGAACACAAGAAACTGTCCTATTTATTCATCAGCCACGACCTTGCAGTGGTGGCCCGCATCGCAGATGAGGTTGCAGTAATGCGACGTGGACTGGTGGTTGAACAGGCCACACCAGCCGAACTTTTTTACAATCCTCAACATCCGTACACAAAAGCGCTGATTGCCGCCCAGCCCGAGCCCGAGATCGGCCGCCCGATCAACCTCAAACTGGTTGCCCAAGGCGCAGGTGAGCCAGGATCCTGGCCCGAAGCCTTTCGATTTGCGGCAAATGACGCGCCACCTTTGATACAACTGAAGCCAGGACATAAGGTGAGGTGTCATGTCTAAACTCTTGCGTTTCCTGTGCCTTTCAACAGTTGCACTTTCTTTGTCCACGCAGTTATCCACAGCTGACGAGCGACCTGTTTTCCAGGAAAGCTCCTTTTGGCAATCAGAGGTAAAGGCCAATCACCTGCCGCCGGTGGACGAGCGCTTGCCAGAGGTGCCATTGGTTGTGGATCTTGCGGCCAAGGGGCGCAGTTTTGGGGTGCAGGGTGGTACGCTGAACACCATGGTCAGCCGTTCCAAAGACATCCGGCAGATGGTTGTTTATGGCTATGCACGTTTGGTCGGATACGATCAGGACTACAACCTGAAACCAGATCTTCTGCTGGCTTGCGAAACGGAAGACAACCGCACGTTCACCCTGCGCTTGCGTCCCGGTCACAAATGGTCAAATGGCGCGCCTTTTACCGCCGAGGATTTCCGGTACTGGTGGGAGGATGTGGCCAACAACCCGCTGCTCAGCCCCGCGGGCCCACCCGATTTCCTGCGTGTCGATGGCGAGCTGCCCAAAGTCAGCTTTCCGGATGACACCACAGTGATCTACGCGTGGTCGACGCCAAATCCCAATTTCATGCAAAGCCTCGCCCAGGCACGGCCGCCGTTCATTTACCGACCTTCAGAATACCTCAAAAACTTCCACGCTGATTTCACGTCACCAGAAGATTTGCAGGAAGAGGTGGACTATTTCCGGGTGAAGTCCTGGGCCGCGCTGCACAACAAGCTCGACAATATGTACAAGTTCGACAATCACGAGCTGCCAACTCTGCAGCCTTGGATGAACGCATCCTCGGGCAAGAAGATCCGCCATCAGTTTGTTAAGAACCCCTATTACCACCGGGTCGACAGCCGCGGCATCCAGCTGCCCTATATTGATACGGTTGAGATGGAGATCGTGTCGGGCGGGTTGATTGCGGCCAAATCCAATGCAGGCGAAGCGGATCTGCAGGCCCGTGGGCTGGGCTTTCGAGACATCCCAATCCTGCGCAAAGGCGAGAACGAAGGCGGCAACTATCGGTCCGTGCTTTGGCAAAGTGGTGCGGCTTCACAGATTGCGATCTACCCCAATTTAAACGTCAACGACCCGGTGTGGCGTAAAACGCTGCGGGACGTACGCGTCCGTCGCGCCCTCTCCCTGGCGATCAATCGGCGCGCCATCAACAAAGCGCTCTATTTCAAACTGGGCCACCCCGGTGCCATGGCCGTTCTGGAGAAAAGCCCGTTTTACGAGGAAAAGATGCGCACCGCCTGGTCCGCCTATGATCCTGAATTGGCCAACCAGCTGCTGGACGAAGCAGGGCTGACGGAGAGGGACGCCTATGGCATCCGTTATTTGCCCGATGGCCGCCAGATGCAGCTGGTGGTGGAAACAGCGGGTGAGCGGCAAGAGGTTGAAAACGCGCTGCAGATCATCACCGATGATTGGAAAGATGTTGGTATCAAACTGATCCTGCGTCCGCTGGATCGGGACATCCTGCGCAATCGGGTGTTTTCAGGCACCACGATGGCCTCGGTCTGGTATGGTTGGGACAATGGGTTGCCGGGGCCTTATACCTCGCCCTCCTACCTTGCGCCCACGGATCAGACGTTTCTGGCCTGGCCCAAATGGGGGCAATTCTATCAGACCAGCGGCCAGGTGGGCGAAGCACCGGATGACCCTGCAGCCGAAGAGTTGATGCATTTAATGCATGCCTGGAACATTGCCACAACCGACGAAGAGCGCAGCCGGATCTGGCATGACATGCTGATGATTCACGCGGAACAAGTTTACGGCATCGGCCTGGTTGCAGGCGCGCCACAGCCGGTGGTGATCAATCGCAAGCTGCGCAACGTGCCCGAAAAAGGGATCTGGGCCTGGGACCCCGGTGCACATTTTGGCATTCACCGAATGGATGAGTTTTATTTTGAAGGTGGCCAAGGCTGATGCAGATCCTGCGCTATGCACTCTATCGATTTGCCACCATGCTGTTGACGCTGTGGGTGGTGTCGATCCTGATATTTATCATCATCAACCTGCCTCCCGGCGATTATCTGTCAAACCAGATTGCTGAACTGCAAGCCTCAGGCCAATCCGCCGGCGTGGCCAAAGCTGAGTTCCTGCGCAAGGAATACGCTCTGGACCGGCCCCTATGGCAGCAATATCTGATCTGGGCAGGGTTTATGCCTGGACCCCATGGGTTTTCCGGGCTGATCCAGGGCAACTTTGGCTGGTCTTTTGAATTTGACGCCCCGGTGGCGGATATCGTGGGTGACAGCCTGTGGATGACGGTGATGGTCAATCTGGCCGCCGTTTTGTTCGTCTACCTTGTCGCCCTTCCCTTGGGCGTTCTGGCCGCAGCGCGGGCGCGCACCTGGGTGGATTATACCTCTGCCTTTGTGGGCTATCTTGGTCTTGCGACACCAAACTTCCTGCTGGCGCTGGTGCTGTTTTATTATGGCCACAAGCACCTGAACCTGCCGATTGGCGGCTTGATGGATCCAATCTATGAAAACGCGCCCATGTCCTGGGACAAGGTGAAATCGATCCTGCTGCACCTGATCGTGCCAACCTTTGTGATCGGCACATCGGGAGCCTCGGCCATGATGCAGCGTCTTCGGGCCAACATGCTGGATGAGCTGGGCAAACCCTATGTGGAAACCGCCATCGCCAAGGGCATGCCGCCGCGTCGTATGTTGATGAAATACCCGCTGCGCGTGGCCTTTAACCCCTTTGTTGCGGATATCGGCAACCTGCTGCCCTCGATGGTCTCGGGCTCGGTTCTGGTGTCGGTTGTTCTGGGCCTGCAAACCATTGGCCCGGATCTGCTGCAGGCGCTCAAATCGCAAGATATGTTCTTGTCCGCCTTTGTGCTGATGTTTGTGGCGCTGTTAACGTTGATCGGCACAATGATCTCTGACGTTCTTTTGGTCCTGTTGGACCCCCGCATCCGCTATGAGGGGCGCAAAGCATGACCAAAGACACCCGTTACGTCAGCGACGCCCCCTTTGATCCCGCCCCCGCTTTGCAAGAAATCGAGCGCAAGGATCTGGATGCGCCCAATTGGCTTTTGGTCTGGCGCAAATTCCGCACCCACCGTCTGGGGCTGATATCCGGCGCCTTCCTGCTGTTTTGCTACCTGCTGCTGCCGTTCATCGGCTTTGTTGCGCCTTATGGCCCCAACGAACGCCATGCGGAGCATCTCTATTCACCTCCGCAAAGCATCCACTTCTTTCATCAGGGTGAATTCCTTGGCCCCTTCATCTATCCGATGACCTCCGAGGCCAATCTGGAAACTTTCCAATGGGAATTCATTCCCGACCTCGACAACCCGCGCAAACTGCGGTTTTTCTGCGAAGGCAAGACGTACCGTATCGCAGGCATCATCCCGGCCGACACCCATCTGTTCTGCCCGCCGGAAACTTTGGAAGAAGAAGTTGTGCCCTTCTTCCTGTGGGGGTCTGACCGTTTGGGACGTGATGTGTTCAGCCGCATTCTTTATGGCGCTCAACTGTCGCTGACCGTGGGTTTGATCGGCATCTCCGTATCCTTTGTGCTTGGCATCTTCTTTGGCTCGCTGGCGGGGTACTTTGGCGGCACCCTTGATTGGGTGATTAACCGCGTGATTGAGATCTTGCGCTCCTTGCCCGAACTCCCCTTGTGGCTCGCGCTTTCTGCGGCGGTGCCATCATACTGGTCACCCATTGCGGTGTTCTTTGTCATCTCCATCATCCTAGGCCTGTTGGATTGGCCCGGACTGGCCAGAGCCGTACGCGCCAAATTCCTGTCCTTGCGAGAAGAGGAATATGTGCGCGCCGCCGAAATGATGGGGGCAAGCTCTGGCCGGGTGATCCGTAAACACCTTTTGCCAAATTTCCTCAGCCACCTGATCGCCTCGGCCACGCTATCGATCCCGGCCATGATCCTGGGGGAGACGGCGCTGTCCTATCTGGGCCTTGGCCTGCGGGCCCCGGCTGTCAGCTGGGGTGTGATGCTGAACGACGCGCAAAACCTCGCCAGTATCGAGATCTACCCCTGGACCGCCATCCCAATGCTGCCCATCGTGGTTGTCGTGCTTGCCTTTAACTTCTTAGGCGACGGTCTGCGCGACAGTCTGGATCCATACCAGCAATGAGCCTGCGCACCACCCTGCCCACGCCGAACATGTTTGAAACGGTCGGCGCAGGAATCGCACCCAGCGCCTTTGCTGTCACCGATCTTGTAACCCGCGCCATTGCTGCGGTGGGTGTGGAGCTTGCGGGTTTTATGACGGCCACGGGCTTGGCTGCGGCTCCCTCAGTCGTGGTAGATCAACGCCTTGCCACGCTGTGGGGAAAATACAGCTTTCGCCCAGACGGTTGGGAGATGCCAAACCTCTGGGACGATCTGGCAGGTGTCTACAAGACCCAAGACGGATGGATCCGTCTGCACACCAACCTGCCGCATCATCGCTCTGCCGCTTTGGCCACCCTCACCTGCGCGCCCACACGCAGCGCGGTATCCGCCACTTTGCGTAGACTGTCGGCAGACGCAGTAGAGCGGGACATTCATGCAGCCGGAGGTGTTGCAGCCGCCCTGCGCAGCCCGGAAAGCTGGGCGAACCATCCTCAAGGTCAGGCCTTGGCGCAGGAACCCTCGATCTCATGGCAAAGGCCACGGGTGGTCAAAGCGCGCTCCCTTGAAAACGCAACAGAACAACGCCCTTTGAAGGGCCTGCGCGTATTGGACCTGACCCGCGTTCTGGCAGGCCCGATTGCCACCCGCGCGCTGGCAGGCCTCGGGGCCGAAGTATTGCGAATCGATCCTCCCGGCTGGGACGAACCCGGGGTGATCCCGGATATCGCTCTGGGGAAATCCATGGCCACGCTGGATCTCAAAACACCGCAAGGACGCGCGCGTTTGTCTGACTTGCTGGCAGAGGCTGACGTGCTGGTCCATGGCTACCGCCCCGGCGCATTGGCCGCGCTTGGATTTGGGCCGGACGCACTGGATGCGCTTGCCCCCAATCGGGTGGAGGTCACGCTCAACGCTTATGGCTGGACCGGCCCCTGGGCCCTGCGGCGTGGTTTTGACAGTCTGGTGCAAATGAGCTGTGGCATCAATCATCGCGGCAGGGCTTGGGCGAACAAGACCGAACCGCACCCTTTGCCGTTTCAAGCTTTGGATCATGCCACCGGCTATCTGATGGCAGCGGCCGTACTGTCCGCTCTGACCCAGGCCCAAACCCATGCGCCCATTGGAACCGCGCATCTGTCCCTGGCCCGCACAGCGCTGGAATTGACGCAGCTCTCACCCCATGCAACCGGCCCCGAAATCCTCGACTGGGTTGACAGCGATTTCACCCCTGCCGTTGAACAAACAAGCTGGGGGCCCGGCCACCGCCTGCACAGCCCCCTCTCGGTTGGGCAAACGCAGCTGAAGTGGACCCGCCCCGCTGTTGCCTGCGGCAGTCATCCTGCGTCCTGGCCGTCAGCTCCAGCCACTTAAACACATCGGCCTCAAAAGAGACCTCAGCGACCCCAAAACGCAACCGCCGCCGATCCCCGCAGGGGCACGGCGGCCTGGCCCAACGGGATGCGACCTGCCCTCCGGCAGGTCAAAGACGGGCGGGAGCGCCCCACCCGTCCAAGACATAAAACAAAGCCCAGTTAATCTCCGTCAGAGCCGCCGTTGATATCCATCAGATCTTCGTCAATTGCCGCCTGCACACCACCCGCTGCAGCTTTTTTCTTCTGCTCCGGGGTCATGTCCTCAACTTGGTCGCCCGCCAGCCGCACGGTTACCTCACGGTGCGCAAATCGAATGCCTTCGCGCTCAAACAGATCGCGGATCTCTTGGAACACGCGTTTACGGATCGTCCATTGATCCCCTGGCTTGGTCATGAACTTCACCCGGATGATCATAGCAGAATCCTGCATTTCAATCACGCCTTGCGACTTCAGCGGCTGGATGAAGTTGTCGCCAACAACCGGATCCTCCAGCAATTCCTGACCCAGTTTCTTGATCAGCTTGCGCACCTTTTCTACATCCGTGTCATAGGTGACGCGCAAGGGAAGCTTCATCATCACCCAATCGCGGGAATAATTAGTCAGAACCTTGATCTCACCAAAAGGGATCGTGTTCAACGCGCCCAGGTGGTGGCGCAGTTGGAATGACCGGACCGAGATTTTCTCAACCGTGCCTTTGACATCGCCAATATCGATGTATTCGCCTTTTCGGAACGCATCATCCAACAAGAAAAAGGCGCCGGAGAAAATATCCCGCACCAGAGTTTGCGATCCAAACCCAACCGCCAGACCGATCACACCTGCACCTGCGAACAGCGGAGAGACGTTGATACCGATCTCCATCAGTACAATCAGAATGATCGAGACCACAACAACCGCCAGAATGGCACCACGGAACAAGGGCAACAAGGTCGCCAGACGGCTTGCGCCCCCTGCCCCACCTTCGTCGCCCAATTCTCCTTCGGGCATGTCTGTTGTTTCGTCGTCTATCATGCTGTCGATCCAGATCCGGAACATGTGATAGACAATGTAGCCGATGAAAAGGATCGCAATAACATCAATGCCTTTGGAGGCCCAGGGACTGCTCAGCCAGGCCGCATCCGGGTTCCAGACAAAGATCAAGGCGACAACGCCAACCACAAAGGCCAGAAAACCTGCAACCCGCCGGGCCAAATCCTCAAAAGTGGCAACCGGGTGGCGACGCGGCACATCCACGTCATCTTCCGGCATATCATCTTCAAAGCTTTCCGCCGAACTCTGATGTCTGGCCCGCTTTTGGAAATAGCGCTCAATCACATAGTTGATTGCACCATACACCACCAAGATAGAGGTCAATACGATGTATGTCCCCGCCATCAGCGGAATTGAAACATTGCGCTCCAGGACCAGATCCCCGGCGAGCTCCAACCACCCAAAAATCATATAGGCAATAACAACAGGCCCCCAGGCGACGGACAAGATCCGCACCAACCAGGAACAGGTCTCCTTGGGTTTTCCGGCTCGAATGGCCCCGGAAATGGCGCGCCCGTTGACCAAAACCATTGCGAGGTTACCCAAAGTCCCCACAGCCGCCAGCCCGCCATAGACGAGTGCGTAAACGTTGTAGTTTAGGCCAAAGTCCCCAACCCACGTGGCAAAGATAACCGAACAGATATCATAGGTCGCAATTGCGGATGCCCAATAATAAAGCCGTTTCGCATCCCGATCGCTCAATACTGGGATGCGATATTGCGGCAAGAACGGAGATAACACCATGCGCCACAGATCAGACGCTGTGCGCGACAGGAAGAAGGCGGTGAAAATCGCAATAATCGTGAACTGAATCGATTGGTCATTTGCGCGGCCAAAAAACAGAAGCGCCGTGATCGCCACAAAGAGCATTGCAAAAATGGTCGCGCCGATCCCAGTGACGAATCGCATTACCAAGAACGGCATTTTTTCTGCATAGCCCTGAGGTTTATCTTTGATCCGCGCTACGACAAATTTGCGGGCAATCCGCTTGCCATAGATCTCAGTCGATAACCATCGCCCAATGAGAAGCAAAACAACGGCAGCGGCCAGAACTTCGAGATACTTCAAGATCCGACCGTCCGGGCTGGTCTGTCGCAGTACGTATTTGAATTCGAAAACAGAATACGGCAGCGCATCCAATCGGCTTGCCAACGCCAGTCGGAAAGAATCCATTCTGGACTGGGCTCGCATCAACGGCGATGGCCCCTCCATCGGGTTCTCGACCGGCGGCTCTTCGGCTGCAGGCGGTGCCGTATTAACAGGGTTCCCCGACGGGTCGATCACAATGACACCCAGCCCATTTGCAACGGCCTGTTCAATGGCCTCGCTCAAAGCCTCTGTGCGATCTTGGGAGGGAAGCGTCGCCGCAGCCTCCTGCGCCGCAGCCACTGTGGCAAAAAATAAACTAATCACAACTGCGAGAAGTCTGCGCAATATGCCTGACATTTCGCCACCTTTTCGAATAGAAAGTTAACTCACATTGAGATTATCCAGCCGATGGTTGATTGACCACGGGGTTTTCCCTTGTGCTTGGCAAAAGCCTTTGCTTGATTGCAACTGGGCCACTGTATCGTTATACGCGGGCGGGTGGGACAGACGGCCAAGAGCCACTGGAAATCTCCCGGTTTAATTGACCCGGTGCCCGCAAGTAACGAATTGCCTGGTTCACCAGGTCCAGGACCTGCCCGCTGGTCGGTGCAGTAAAAACAAGCGCCAGGTGCCAAAACGGCAACCTCGCCAGAACCGGGGCAGAAGATGGCCAAAGATTGGGGTCACGAATACGGGCGCATGCGATCGGTCAATCACCGTCCTAATCCGTGGCGAGGGATCACCTCTTCTTGTAGGACGCTGCCATGACGCCGAGCGAAATTGCATCCGACACCACCGATACGCCCGTTCGCGGCCCTCGTGTTGTGCTTTACAGTCATGACACCTTTGGCCTTGGCCATCTGCGTCGTTCACGGGCCTTGGCGGAAGCGATCACAGCCTCTGACCCTTCGGCGTCCGCCTTGATCCTGACGGGGTCACCTGTTGCCGGGCGTTTTGCGTTCCCCACCCGCGTCGACCACGTGCGCCTGCCGGGTGTGATCAAACGGTCCGACGGCTCCTATGCCTCGCGCACCTTGGGTATGGGGATCGAAGAAACAACCGAGCTGCGTGCCAATCTGATCCTATCCACGGTGGAAACTTATGCACCGGATATTCTGATTGTCGACAAAGAGCCCTGCGGGTTTCGCGGCGAGCTGTTGCCGACGCTAGAACGGCTGAAATCAGACGGCTCGGCGAAACTAGTGCTGGGCCTGCGCGATGTCTTGGACGAAGCCACGGTTCTGGCCGCCGAATGGGCGCGCAAAGGGGCCCTGGACGCGACCGAGCGCTTTTATGATGAGATCTGGGTCTATGGCCCTCGCTCCGTTTATGATCCAACCGCGGGCCTGCCGCTGTCATCCGAAACCCAAGCGCGCATGCATTGGACCGGCTATCTGCGCCGCGATCTGGGCGACGTTGGCACGCCCCCGCAGCAGCCTTATGTGCTGATTACCCCCGGTGGCGGCGGCGACGGAGCCACAATGGTGGATCTGGTTCTATCGGCCTATGAACAGGATCCCGACCTGTCCCCACGCGCTGTTTTGGTCTATGGCCCGTTTCTGTCCGGTGAGACCCGCGAAGAATTTGAAACCCGTGTTGCTCGGCTCGATGGCCGCGTAACTGCGGTGGGCTTTGAAAGCCAGATCGAAACCCTGTTTGCAGGCGCGCAAGGCGTGGTTGCCATGGGCGGTTACAATACGTTCTGCGAAGTCCTGTCCTTTGACAAACCCGCCCTGATCGTGCCCCGCGTCAAACCCAGACTGGAGCAATGGATCCGGGCCAGCCGCGCCGAAGAGCTGGGCCTTGTGACCATGCTGGATACCAAACGCGACGGTCTGACGCCCACATCAATGATCCGCGCGATCCGCGCGCTTGCGCAGCAACAGCCGCCTTCTGCGGCGGATCAACATGCTGAACTGTTAAATGGTTTGGACTACGTGACCGGGCGCGTGGACACTTTACTTGCGCGCACTGCGCCAAAGGCTGCTGAATGACAAATACTCCTCCCCTTGCTGTGCTGGTCAAAGGCTGGCCGCGCCTGTCTGAGACGTTCATCGCCCAAGAGCTGGTCGCGCTGGAAGAACAGGGCGTTGCATTTGAAATCTGGTCCCTGCGCCATCCGACCGATATCAAACGTCATCCGCTGCACGAACGCCTGCAAGCGCGCGTCCACTACCTGCCGGAATATCTGTACGAAGAGCCAGAACGCGTGTGGGCCGCCCGTGACGTTGCCCGCAAATTGCCAGGCTATGCCAAAGCCTATGAGATCTGGCGCGCAGATCTGCGGCGCGACATTACACCCAACCGCGTCCGCCGGTTTGGCCAGGCCTGCGTGCTGGCGGCTGAGATGTCAGACGACGTGCTGGCGATGTATTCGCATTTTCTGCACACCCCGTCCTCGGTTGCACGCTATGCTGGGATTATGCGCGGCATGCCTTGGAGTTTTGCGGCCCATGCCAAGGACATCTGGACCTCGCCGGATTGGGAAATCGCTGAAAAGCTTTCAGACAAAAGCTTTGGCGCCGCCTTTGGGGCCACATGTACCCGGTTTGGAGCAGAGCATTTGCAAGCCATGTCAGATGGCACCCCGGTGGATCTGATTTATCACGGTCTGGACCTCACGCGGTTCCCAGAACCGCCCGAACGGATCTGGCGCACATCAGACGCACCGCTCAAGCTGATGTCCGTGGGTCGATTGGTTGAAAAGAAAGGCTTTGACAATCTGATTGCGGCGCTTTCTCTGCTGCCTGCGGATCTGGACTGGCATTTCACCCATATCGGCGGCGGTGCTTTGGGCGACAAGCTGAAGGCACAAGCCGCCGAGGCCGGGATCGGCGACCGGATCACCTGGCGTGGAGCCTGTGACCAGCCCGAGGTGATCGCCGAAATGCGCGTCAGCGATCTTTTTGTGCTGCCCAGCCGTATTGCCAAAGATGGGGATCGCGATGGGCTGCCCAATGTGCTGATGGAAGCCGCCTCACAACGGTTGCCCATCCTGTCCACACCTGTTTCCGCGATCCCTGAATTCATTGACGATGGCATCCATGGTCGGCTCAGCTCGGATCACCCCCGTGATCTGGCGGCTGCGATCGTGGACATTGCCCGATCTCCCGATCACGTCGCAGAAATGGCGGAGGCCGCGCTGCACCGTCTGCGTCAGGACTTTGGTATGATGCCAGGCATCCTGCGATTGAAATCCCGCCTCACGGCATTGCTTCAGGACCAGTAACCATGCCCCCGGCGCCCCGCATCGCTTTTTATGCGCCGATGAAATCGCCCAACCACCCGGTCCCCTCTGGGGATCGTGAGATGGCGCGAAATCTGATGCGGATGATGGAATGCGCAGGCTGCACTGTCACATTGGTCAGCGATCTGCGGTGCCGGGACAAAGCAGGCGATGCAGAGGTGCAAGCCCAGCTGCTGCGTGAGGCCGAGGGCGAAGTGGCCAAGCTGACAAAGGAGCTTGCGCCATTTGACCTGTGGGTCACCTACCACAATTACTACAAGGCGCCGGATCTGATCGGTCCACGCCTCACACAGGCGCGCGGTGTGCCTTATGTGCAGATCGAAAGCACGCGGGCATTAAAACGCCTTGGCGGACCGTGGGACCAGTTTGCGCGGGCCGCACATGCCGCCGCAGACCACGCGGATCTGATCTTGTCGCTGACAGAGCGCGATCAAAAGACGCTGATCCGGGACCGGTTTGCTGCGCAAGCGTTAAACGTGCTGCCGCCCTTTTTATCCGCCACAGAGCTGCCCCACCCCTCAACTTTGCAGGGGCCAATGCTGAGTGCAGGAATGATGCGCCCCGGAGATAAGCTCGCGTCTTATCAATTGATCGCGGACACGTTGCGCCACCTTGATGGCGACTGGCAGCTGGATATTGCGGGCGACGGGCCAGCACAACCCGACGTGCGTGCAATGATGGCGCAGTTCGGGGGGCGCGTGCGGTTCCTTGGGCAACTGTCGCGCGGTGAACTGGCGCAGAAGTATCAAACCGCGCGGCTGTTTCTTTGGCCCGGCGTGAATGAGGCCTTTGGCATGGTCTATCTGGAAGCGCAGGCCTTTGGGCTGCCGATCATTGCCCAAAACCGCCCAGGCGTCAGCGAAGTCCTGTCGCCACTGAACCACGCTCGTACCGCCGATGTTACACTTGGCCCAAAGGGGCTGGTAGATCAGATCAAGACGCTGAGCCCATCGATCAGCCACAAGATCCAAACGGATGCACGACGTTTCATTGAAGACCGTCACCTCTTACCGGCTGCGGCTGAGGGGTTTTTGACCGCGATCACACCTTTGTTGGAGCAACAGTTATGACCCGCCTTGCGATGCTGCGCCATGGTCACACGCCTTGGAACCGTTTGGGCCGTATTCAGGGACGCAGTGATATCGCACTCGATGACGCCGCACGGGAGCAACTGGCGGCGCAAGCTTTGCCGCCGGACTGGGTCAATGCCGATCTTGTCGCCAGCCCATTGGAACGCGCCTGGCACACGGCAGAACTGGTGGCAAATCGCCCAGCCCGGCGTGAGCCTGATCTGATTGAAATGAACTGGGGGGATTGGGAAGGGCTTCATGGGCGCGACCTGAAAAACGATCCCCAAAGCGGGTTTAAAGACATCGAGCATTGGGGGTGGGATTTTCGCCCTCCGGGCGGCGAAACCCCGTCTGAGGTCTGGGACCGATTGGAACCTTGGCTCTTTCAGCTCAGCCAGGACACCATTGCCGTTTGTCACATCGGCATCATGCGTGTGATCCTGGCGCGGGCATATGGCTGGGATTTTGCAGGCCCTGCCCCCTTTGCCGTTAAACGCAACCGGCTTTTTGTGGTTGAAATTACTGGCACAGCCCTTACCCCCATTCCAGATCCTGTTCGCCTGATCCAAAAGGACACATTATGAAGGTTCAGATCATCGTCACCCATCTTCTCGGCTCGGGCCATCTGGCGCGCGCGCTGACACTTGGTCGCGCCTATGCGGCAGCCGGAGACGAGGTGCAGGTGCTGTCGGGCGGATTTCCCACACCGCAGTTATCGTCCCAAGGTGTGACGCTGGTGCAATTGCCGCCCCTGAAATCAGATGGTGTAAACTTCAAACGCCTGCTGGGTGAGGGAGGCGAACTGGCGGATGAGGCCTATTTTGAACGGCGCAAAGCGGCGCTGCGACAGGCGTTTCACGATTTTCAGCCGGACGTCATTATAACCGAGCTCTACCCGTTTGGCCGCCGCACCCTGCGGGTCGAATTCCGCGACATTATTGAAACCGCCCAACACGCAACGCCGCGTCCGCTGATCCTGTCGTCGATCCGCGATATTCTTGCCCCTCCGACCAAGCCGGAACGGATCGAGGAGTGCCACGATATTTTGACCGATCTCTATGATGGTGTCCTGGTGCATTCCGATCCAGAGACCACGCGCCTGGACCTCAGCTGGCCATTGGATCCAGCGTTGGAACCCAAAATCCACTATACCGGCTATGTGGCCCCCGCCGCACCAGAACCCCAACCCGATGGAGTTGGCAGAGGAGAAATCCTGGTCAGCGCAGGCGGCGGATCCATTGGGGATGAACTGTTTGAAGCAGCCATCCAAGCCAGTCGCCAGACACCAGAGCTGACGTGGCGGCTTTTGATCGGCGGCTCGGACGCTGCAACACGGGTTGACGCGTTCAAGGCACTCGGTTCCCCCGCCATTATCGAGGTTGCACGCCCGGATTTCCGCCAGATGATGTGCCATGCGGCCGTCTCAATCTCCATGTGCGGCTACAATACCGCCCTTGATGTGCTGCAATCCGGCGTGCCTGCGATCTTTATTCCTTTTGATGCAGGCACCGAAGTGGAACAGGGCATTCGCGCCGATGCGCTTGGAAAGCTTGGGGCGATCAAAACCCTGCGCCGCGCAACTTTGACGCCTGACCAACTGCTGGAGGCCGTGGCAGATCTGCGCCAGACGCCTCGTCGTGCGATCCCGCATCACCGGTTTGATGGCGCGCGCCAAACCGCGACGTTGACCCGCGAACTGCTGGACCGGCACAGGTCCCCTGAATGAGTAATCTGCGGTCCACCCAAATCGACTGGTCGCCGCTGAACGAAGAACTGCGGCATTGGACGCGCGACAATCGCCACTTGCCGCTGTGGTGGCGTGATGATGATGCTGTGGAACATACAGCAGCCTTTGATCACCTGTCCGCGCTGGCCGAAGATGTCAACATGCCGGTTCATCTGGCCATTATCCCCGCAAGGGTATCGCCAATTTTTGCGGCCAATCTGCCCGAACATTGCATCCCCGTGGTTCACGGCTGGGGGCATCACTCCTATGCTCAGGCAGCTGAAAAGAAGTCAGAATTTCCCCAAAGCCGCCCATTGATGGATCGCAAAGGGGATGCAACCACTGCTTTGACCAAGTTGACAGCCCTTTTGGGACCTCGGCTTGTTCCCATCTTTGTCCCGCCGTGGAACCGCATCGCAGCGGACCTTGTGCCGCAATTGGCCTCAATCGGCTATCGTGGCCTATCAACATTCAAACCGCGCACCCTACCAATGCCGGCTCCGGGACTTGTTCAGGTCAACACTCATATTGACCCAATCAACTGGCGTGGCGACCGATCTCTGGTGTCGCCTACCGCCTTGATCGCCGACCTTGTTGACACCCTGCGGCAACGTCGCACCGGCGACACTGACGCCACGGAACCGCTTGGACTGTTAACCCATCATCTGGTGCATGACCCAGCCATTTGGGCCTTCACGGAAGGCGTGATAAAACGCCTTCTGGATGGTCCAGCCACCGCGCATACCCCCTTGGCCCACCAGACAGGGCCCATTGAAACAAACAACAAGGAGCCCAAACAGACATGAGCCGCCTCGACAGTGTTATTCGAAGACTAACCGCCCAGCGCGCAGGGTTGAACTGGGCCGCAGAGCAGTTGCAGGGCACCCCCGGCGATGTGCTGGAACTGGGCCTGGGCAATGGGCGCACCTATGATCATCTGCGCACGGTGACACCAGACCGCCGGATCTGGGTGATCGACCGCAACCTCAACTGCCACCCGGACTGCGTGCCCCCCCAGGATGATTTCCTACAGGGAGATGCGGATGCCATGCTGTCGAAACTCGCAGAGGCAGGCCCACAGGTGATTTTGGCCCATTACGATCTTGGCACCGGCGTGGCTGCGGACAACCGGGTACTGGCAGAGGGGCTCGCACCGCTTGTGGCAAAAGTCATGCTGCCAGGCGGTCTGATCCTGTCAGATCAGGCTTTGCCTGGATTTGAACAGCTGCCCGAACCCTGCGATATCCCAAAGGGGCGATATAATTTTTATCGCGTGGCCTAAGGCCTCTTGCGACATCAACCGCACCGAGGGCCGGACCTGTCCATGAGGTGTTTCGCGCCTGCGGCACGACCCGCGCCGCGCCTTTGGCGCGGCGCTTGGCCCAACGCGTGACTTCGGCCCGGCCGACAGGCTGGGAGGAAGATCACGGGGCGGGAGCTCCTTTTGATTCCTGTGTGGTTCAGGCCACGCGATGGCTACGGGACCAGACCCCGCGCAATGCCGGTGTCCCGCCACGCATGCGAAAGCGGATAAGGTCGCCGCGTTTGCCAATCTCAATCCGCCCGCGATCCAGCAACCGCACCGCATCTGCCGGTGCCGAGGTCACGGTGGACAGGCCGCGGGCCAGATCGCCCCAGATATCGCCCAGCATCACCGCTGACATCAACAGCGCCGCCGGTACATAGTCGGACGAGACGATGTCCAAGAGTTCCAGATCCGCCAGCTCTTTGGCCGCAACATTGCCCGAATGCGAGCCGCCGCGAATGAGATTGGGCGCTCCCATCATGACCTTGATATCATGGTTATGACAGGCGCGTGCGGCCTCAACCGTTGTTGGAAACTCTGCAAGGCGAATGCCATAGCCAGCCGAGACTCCCACCTGTTCCTCGGTGGTGTCATCATGGCTGGCCAATACCGCACCAAAGCGTTTTGCGGCCTTCACCGTCTCCGCTTCGTGTTTCTCACCATATAGCTCGCGCATTTCCTTCAGCTCTGCGATATGGCGTTGAAAGCCTGCATCGTCAAAACCATGCTTGCCCTTCACATAGGCTTCTAGTTTCGTGACATCCCGAAACTGTCGCTGCCCCGGCGTGTGGTCCATCAGCGACACCAGCCCTACTCGGTCCTCGGCCCCAAACTCATCCAGTTCTTCTACCAGCGTTTCTGAACACACCTCAGCACGCAGATGCAGAAAATGGCTGATCTTCAGCGCATCGGCCTCGCGCAGCTCCCAGAGTTCGCTGGCCAGACCGCGTGCGTATTTGGCGTAATTCGCCTCTTCCCGACGCACGGACCCCACCCTCAGCGCATCAAAAACTGTGGTAATCCCGGTCCCCGCCAGTTCCGCGTCATGGGCAATAATCGCCGCCGCATGGGGCCAGTCGACCTTGGGGCGCGGCTGGATGTGACGTTCCAGATTGTCGGTATGCAGCTCCACCAGACCGGGGCTGACAATATCCCCTTCACAATCGATCGCGCCAGCAGGCACGCTGGTGCCTTCGGCAATGTCTGTGATGGTCTCACCCACACATTTTACGGACCCATGGATGGTTTCATCAGCCAAAACAACCGTGGCATTGGCAAGGATCAATTCTTCTGTCATCTCGGTTTCACATCTTTCGGGCTATGGGAACGGCCACGTATAGGAGGCCATTGTGACATTCACGCGATACGCGATTTACTACGCGCCCCCCGCCGATGCGGCATGGAGCACATTCGGAGCCAGTTGGCTGGGCTGGGACATGGAAAAAGGGGCCGAGGTCGAGCATCCCGATTTTCCTGAACTTGACGTGGCCGCGGTCACCGCCACGCCGCGCAAATACGGCTTGCACGCAACGATGAAGCCGCCGATGCGCCTGGCTGACGGTCAAACGGTTGAGGCGCTGCATGTGGCCTGCCAGGCCTTGGCCGCGCGTCAAAAACCGGTGCTGCTGGACGGTCTGGAAATTGCACGACTTGGCCGGTTTCTGGCGCTGCGAGCAGTTGGCGACCAAACCGCGCTCAATGCATTGGCCGCCGCCTGTGTGACCGAGCTGGACCCCTTTCGCGCCCCGCTGTCTGACGCCGACCTGGAGAAACGCCGCGCCAATGGGCTGAGCCCGGAGCAAGACGCCCATCTGGTGCAGTGGGGCTACCCTTATGTGCTGGACCAGTTTCGCTTTCACATCACCCTGTCCGGCAAGCTCCCCAAGCAGGAGCTGCCAGCGGTCGAAGCAGCCCTGGGCGAGGCGCTGGCCCCGCTGTTGCCCAACCCGTTTGAGATCCGCGACCTTGCGCTGATGGGAGAGGCTGAGGACGGACGCTTTCACCTGATCCACCGCTACGCCCTTTCCGGCTGATCGGGATAAATCACCGCGAGCGCAGCCTGAACGGCGGCGCTCAGCTCCCCGCTGTTGTCGATCTGGTGCACATGGTGCAGCCCCTCAGGCAGCGGTTTGGACGCCTGCGCCAGCCGTTTGGCCTGTTCTTCTGTACTCTCGCGGCCCCGCCCCGCCAGGCGCGCGGCCAAAACCTCGGGGCTGGCGGTCACGTTCAGAATCACAAAATTTCCAAAAACATCTTGTGCATCGACCAGCATGGCGCGGGAGAAGTTCACCAAAACCCCCCGCCCTGCGGCGCGCTGTGCAACCACGGCTGCTGCTGGCACACCATACAAGAGCCCATGCGCCGACCAATGGAGCGCAAACTCCCCCGCAGCCTCACGCTGGGCAAACTCAGCCTCAGTCACCGGCGTGTAATCCTCGCCACCGGCTTCGGGTGCGCGGGTGATCACCCGTTTCAACAAAGACAGGCGCGGCTCAGCCGCGACCAGTGCCTCCATAAGGCTGTCTTTGCCCACGCCCGAGGGGCCGACAATCGCAATCACCGGCCCCAAAGAGATATCATCCGTCATGCGGCCACCTGTGGCGAGAACCCGGTGACATCGATAAAGCGATCACAAACCGCTTCGCGCGCCGCCTCATCGTGGAAAATCCCAACAATTGCAGCCCCACGCGCCTTGGCGGCATTGATCAGCCCCAGAACCGTGGCGCGATTTTTGGCGTCCAGACTTGCGGTCGGCTCGTCCAACAACATCGCCGGATACTCATAGGCAAAGCCGCGCGCGATGTTCACCCGCTGCTGCTCGCCACCTGAAAACGTCGTGGGGCTCAGGGACCAGAGGCGTTCCGGGATGTTCAGCTGCGCCAAAAGGCTTGCAGCCTTATCACGCGCCTTAGCCTGATCTACACCCACGGCCAGCAAAGGTTCCGCCACCACATCCAGCGTCGGCACCCGTGGGACGACCCGCAGGAACTGGCTGACATATCCCAGGGTCTCGCGCCGCAGCGCCAAGATCTCGCGCGGTTCGGCCTGAGCCACATCCACATCGCCGATCAGGATCTGCCCGCTGGCAGCCAGATAGTTGCCATAGATCAGCCGCATCAGGGTGGATTTCCCCGCCCCTGACGCGCCGACAAGCCCCACACATTCCCCCGGTGCGACCTTCAGGCTGGCGCCCTCCATCACCGGGATCACAGCACTGCCTTGGTTATGCAGGGTGAAGCTTTTGCTCACATTGTTCAGTTCAATCATTGCAGGCACCCTCACACTTGCAGAACGCTGGAGACCAGCAGCTGGGTATAGGCATGTTGCGGATCGTCCAGAACCTGATCGGTCAGACCGGTTTCCACCACATGACCGTCCTTCATCACCATCAGGCGATCCGCGAGCAGCCGCACCACCGCCAGATCATGGGTCACGATAATGGCGCTCAACCCCATTTCCCGCACCAATCCGCGCAACAGATCCAACAGACGCGCCTGAACCGAGACATCCAAGCCCCCGGTGGGTTCATCCATGAACACCAGACGTGGGCCAGTGACCAGATTACGCGCGATCTGCAGACGTTGCTGCATGCCGCCAGAAAACGCCGTAGGGCGGTCATCCACCCGGTCTTCCTTGATCTCGACCCGGCCCAGCCAATCAATCGCACGGTCGCGGATGTTGCCATAGTGGCGATCGCCAACCGCCATCAGACGCTCACCGATATTGCCACCGGCCGAAACCGACATGCGCAGACCATCGCGAGCATGCTGATGCACAAAGGCCCAGTCGGTGCGGCTCAGCATGCGGCGTTCCGGTTCGGACATCGTCACCGTATCCACCGGCCCATCGGCCAGCGTGTCAAACACCACCTGCCCCTGATCAGGCTCCAGATGCCCCGCCAGACAGTTCAGCAATGTGGACTTGCCGGATCCGCTTTCGCCGACAATCCCCATCACCTCTCCGGGATAAAGATCAAAGCTCACATCAGTACAGCCGACAAAGCTGCCATAGGTTTTGCGGATATCCCGCACCTCTAACAAAGGCGTCATGCGCTTGCCTCCAATTCGTTTTCAGTGCCCAGTCGGCCCACATGCCCTGCGGCGCGGCGGGAGCGGCAGTAATCTGTGTCCGAACACACAAACATCCGGTTGCCCTGATCATCCAGGATCACCTCATCCAGATAGCTGTGGGTCGATCCGCACAGATCGCATGCATGTTCCGCCTTGGTCGCCTCGAACGGATAGTCCTCAAAATCGAGACTGACGATCTTGGTATAGGGTGGCACCGCATAAATCCGCTGCTCGCGCCCCGCGCCAAACAGCTGGATCGCAGGCATATCCATTTTGGGGTTGTCAAACTTTGGGATCGGGCTGGGGTCCATCACATACCGCCCCTCGACCTTCACCGGATAGGCGTATGAGGTCGCAATCGCGCCATGTTGGCTGATGTCCTCATAGAGTTTCACATGCATGAGGCCATATTCCTCCAGCGCATGCATCTTGCGTGTCTCGGTCTCGCGCGGCTCCAAAAACCGCAAAGGTTCGGGGATCGGCACCTGATAAACCAGGATCTGATCTTCGCGCAGCTCTGCCTCGGGGATGCGGTGGCGGGTCTGGATCACATCGGCTTTTGCTGTTTCCTCAGTGGTGGCGACATTTGCAGTGCGCTCAAAGAATTTACGGATCGAAACGGCATTGGTCGTATCATCCGCACCCTGGTCGATCACTTTGAACGTATCATCCGGCGTCAGCGTCGCTGCCGAAACCTGCACGCCACCGGTGCCCCAACCATAGGGCATCGGCATCTCACGGCTGGCAAAAGGCACCTGATAGCCCGGGATCGCCAACCCTTTCAGGATCGCCCGACGGATCATCCGCTTGGTTTGTTCGTCAAGATAGGCAAAGTTGTAATTCTGGTCGCTCATTCTGCTGCCTCCTTTGTGGCAACGTTTTGTTCTGCCTCGGCACGCAGTTTGCGGACCAGTTCCAGTTCAGCCTGAAAGTCGACGTAGTGGGGCAGTTTGATGTGCTCCAAGAAGCCCGTCGCCTGGATATTGTCGCTGTGGCTCAGCACGAACTCTTCGTCCTGTGCGGCAGCGCCCAGGAAATCTTCGCCCAGCTCTTTCCACCGCAGCGCCCGGTCGACCAGCGCCATGGCAATCGCCTTGCGCTCGGTCTGACCCATCACCAGACCATAGCCACGGGTGAACTGCGGCGGCTCTGTCTTGGAGCCTGCAAACTGGTTCACCGTTTCACATTCGGTCAGTTCCATCTCACCGATTTCAATGGCAAACCCCAGTTCCGGGATCTCCATCTCAACCGCAACCTTTCCGATACGCAATTCCCCGACAAAGGCGTGGTTGCGCGCATATCCGCGCTGGGTGGAATACGCGAGGCTGAGGATAAAGCCCTCATCGCCGCGCGTCAGGTTCTGCAACCGTGTGGCGCGATCTGCCGGATAAGACATCGGCTCGCGGGTGATGTCGCGCGGGGTCTCGTCGCTGGGGGTTTCATCCTGGATCAAGCCATCCTGCCCCAGAAAACCGGTCACATGTGGTGTCGGCTCGGTGCGGGGCTCAGAGGTGGCGGCAGGCGCAACCTCGCCGTCGGCGGCCAGTTTAAAATCCAGCAGGCGATGGGTGTAATCAAAGGTCGGCCCCAAAACCTGCCCGCCCGGCACATCCTTGAAGGTGGCCGAGATCCGGCGGTCACAGGCCATATCCGCGGTCTCTACGGGAAGGCTTGCGCCAAAACGCGGCAAGGTGGTGCGATAGGCCCGGATCAGGAATATCGCCTCAATCAGATCACCGCGCGACTGTTTGATCGCCAGCGCCGCAAGGTCAGGATCATAGAGCGACCCTTCCGCCATCACCCGGTTCACCGCCAGCGACAGCTGTTCCCGGATCTGATCCGTGCTCAGTTCTGCAACAGAGGTATCTCCGCGACGTTCCTCGGCCAGCCAGGCATGGGCATTGTCGATGGCACGTTCGCCGCCTTTTACTGCAACATACATGGGTTACGCCTTCTCGCTGATGTGGCTGGAGCGCGGCAGCGCCTTGATCTGGCTGCCCGCGGTGAAGAAGAGATCAAGCCCAAGCGGGAACAGCACCGTATTGCGCTGCAATTGCGCGACATCCGGCAGGCCCATGGCGATGTGATCCTTAATCCCCGGACCGCTCAGGGATGCATTGGGGGTGTCAAACTCTGGCTGATCCACAATCAGCGTGGCAGAGCGATCCGGGTATTCGGGTGTTCCAATCCTGTATTGCTCCAACGGCAGCAAAGCCTGCCATCCGCCCAGCGCAAAATCCGCCTCGTCTGGCGATACAATCGGCGCGCCGGTGTGGAAGGTGATCCAGGCGCGCAAGCTCGGCGTGTCCACATCTGACGCCAGGAAAACCTTGGTCTCGGGATCACAGAGCGTCAAAACCAAGGTGCCCGCTGCGGGTGAGATGACGGATGGCGGCGTGGCCCCATGAATGTCAAACACTTTACCAGGGCGCGCCATGGCATTCATTGCAGCCCGAAACGCATGGGCGGCATCGATGGCGGGGGCGGCAAATCCACCTGAGAACTGGCTTGTTTCGGCCTGCATCAATCTTCTCCTCGCGCCAGTGTAAAGAAATCAACCTTGGTCGCCGCGGCTTTGGCTGCGCGGTCCATACGGGCTTGGCTGTCCTCAGTCCGCAAGGGCGTCAACACTGCCGCTTCGATGGCGTCAGCGGCCTCACCCTGCATCAACGCATCAATCTTTGCGGCCGTTTCCGCATGAACCTTGTCCCGCCCCTGAACGTATCCATGGCCAACAGTGCCGTCTTCCAGCGACAAGGCACAGCGGGTCACGGTCATCTCGCCAAGGTTAAAGGGCGCACCGGTGCCGCCCATTCTGCCCCGCACCATCACGCCACCAATCTCAGGCGGGCGCAGCCAGGTAAAAGCAGGATCCACGTCATAGGCTGCCCAAAGTTCCTGCAATCGTTGGGGCGATGCCTTGGCCAAAAGGCCCATCCAGGCTTTGCGCGCCGCTGTCGCAGGGGTGGTCGCCGCGTCTGTCATCATTTCGGATTATCCCTTGGCAAGTTTGTCTACCTGTCCTATACAACTATACAAATAATAACTGAGTCGGCCCCTGCGGCCAATTGGTGTTTTGTGAATTTTTCAAGACATCCGAATGAATCAACCATGGAACTGAGGCCATGAGCGGAACACCAATTTGGAAATCCATCAGCCTGACCCTAACCGAAGAGATCGCGCAAGGCCGCTACGACACCGGCAGCAAGCTCCCAGCCGAAAGCCAGCTGGCCGCCCGATTTGGAGTGAACCGCCATACAGTGCGGCGCGCCTTGGCAGAGATGGCCGACAAAGGTCTGGTCCACGCGCGTCGCGGATCCGGTGTGTTTGTTGCAGCCTCGCCGACTGATTATCCCTTGGGTAAACGCGTGCGGTTCCGCCAAAGCCTACGCGCCGCCGGACGCTCTCCTGGCGGTCAGCTTTTGGCCATCACCACGCGCGGCGCAGACACCAAAGAGGCCGAGGCGCTCGCCCTCTCCCCCGGCGCTCCTGTGCATGTCACGGACTCGCTGTCACTGGCCGATGGGCAACCGGTGGCTGTCGCCCAGAGCTGCTTTCCTGCAGATCTCTTCCCTGAATTTCCGAAGGTGCACCAAGAGACACAATCTGTGACCGAGAGTTTTCGAAAGCTGGGCATCGCAGATTACACACGCGCCTGGACACGGCTGACCGCAGTGGCTGCAACACCCACGCAGGCCCTTCATCTGCGAGTCAAGGAAGGCGATCCACTGTTGAGATCCGTCAGTGTCAATACCGCGCCAGACGGTCGACCGATCGAGTTCGGAACAACGTTCTTCGCAGGTCAACGGATCACCTTGACCTTGTCCCCGGATGAATTCGACTGAAGCGTTCGCGGCATAGCTCTCCCGCCCGGTTTTGTCGGCTTTAAAAAACCGCCAAAACCCGTTGGGCCAGGCGCCCCGCTGACGCGGGGCGTGCGCTTGCGGCACGCGGGGGCGCAGCCCGACCAAAGGTCGGGGTGCTTGGCCCAAGGCGATCTGGGTGGCCCGCAGGGCAAGCCATCGGCGCGGGAGCCCTCCATCGCTTGGACCGGTTCTAGCTGTATTTCTCCAAAAACGCTTCAACCGACAGCGCGCGGAAATCCGGCAATGCACGTTGCAGCGCTGCATGATCCCAATCCCACCAGGCCAGTTCCTGCAACCGTTCTGCAATAACTTCCGAAAACCGACGCCGAATAAGCTTCGCTGTATTGCCGCCGACAATCGTGTAAGGTGCCACATCTTTGGTCACGATCGCACTGGACGCCACGATTGCTCCGTCTCCGATCTTGACCTCCGGTTTGATCATCGCCCCATGGCCAATCCATGTATCATGCCCGACGAAGGCCACCCGCGCCGCGCGTTTGTCGAACCAGCCCTTATCGTCTGCCTCTCCCTCCCAATAGGATGCAGAGCGATACATAAAGTGATGCAGCGACGCACGCTCGATGGGATGGTCTGTCGCTCCGATCCGGACACAGCTTGCGATGTTCGAAAACTTCCCGACGTGCACATTGGCCAGATCACAGCTGCGGTCACAATAGCTGTAATCTCCGATCTCCACATTCTTGAGCCGTGTTCCTGCCCCGATTTCCACATAGCCGCCGAACCGGGCTTCAGAAATTTCGCAATCCGGATGAACAAACGGAACGTCAGCCGAGAGTTTTGCCATGTCCCCCTCCTTTGAGTGTCAGTGATGAGCATGTAAAAAGGGCGCGAGAAGACCTCTCGCGCCCCAGGAAACAATAAGGGAAGATCACTTCCCTTGGATCAACCGCTTGCGCAGCCAGCCAGAGAACCAGTCCATAAACATGACCATCAAGATAATGAGGACAATGTAGTAAGAGACCTCTTCCCAGTCTTTCTGTGTGATGATGGCCTGCACAAGCATCAAGCCAATACCGCCACCGGTGATGGCACCAATCACAGTTGCTGACCGCGTATTGGATTCCAGAAAGTACAGGATCTGGCTGATAAGAACCGGCGTGATCTGCGGCAGAACCCCAAATCGGTAGCGTTGCAACGGTTTCGCGCCGGTGGACTGCACGCCTTCGATCTGCTTTCCGTCCACATTTTCCAAAGCTTCTGAGAAGATTTTACCAAAGGTCCCTGAATCCGTGATCAGGATCGCCAAAGCCCCCGTCAACGGCCCCAGTCCAAAGGCGCGGGTCAAGATGATGGTCCAGATCAACGCATCCACGCCGCGCACAAAATCAAACAGACGTCGCACCGCAAATCGCACGGCATAAAAAGGCGCGAAATTTCGGGCCGCCATAAAGGCCAGCGGCAAAGCAATGATCGCAGCTCCCAAGGTGCCCAGGAAGGCCATCAGGATGGTTTCAAAAATCGCCCAGGCCACCGCCCCATGGCGCCACAGCGGGTTGTGCCAGAAGTCATGGAAGATTGCGCCCGCCTCGCCTTGGAAAGCCAATGCCACAACTTCGCCCGCGCTTTTTCCATAGTACGGGCTGTCGAGCGCAAAGAAGAACAATTCCCACCCGTTGAAATAGCGGAACACTTCACTGCGGTTGCGCGTCACGGACAGACGACCTGCATCTGTTTTCACGGACACGCGGTTCTTGGACGCGTTGATCCAATCTGGCAATTGATCTGCGTCCACCGGATAGGTCTGGATCACACCTTGTGATCGGGACACTTCAAAGGTCATGAGGCCAAAATCAGGCACATCATAGGTGATGAGCTCGGGCGAGAATGTAATCAGGTGACCATCACCCAGGTCAATTTCGGTGTTCTCGCCACCGCGTGTGACCCACTCTGGCTCTTGCTCGGCGCCATACCGCGCCTTGCGATCACCTTCGATCGCCACGACAATTTCCCCATTGCGGTTGTTCATCGTGACATGGGTTTTGTAGCTGTAGGTATCGGCAATCAAGGTCTTGGCATTGTCGGCATTGGCACGCTGCCACAGGCCCGGAATGTCAAAAGCAAAGAATGTATAGGCGAGATAAGCCACAATAGCCGCAAGTGCCGCAAAGGTCATCATCCGCTTGCGGCGGAACAAATGCGTGGCCTGCAATGGCAGGTCGGCAGAAGAATCGAGCATTGCCATGATTTAGGCCCTCCCCGCCGCGCCATGCACCAGACGGTCGCGGAAATAGCTTGAGGTCTGATCAACCACCATGATGGTCAGGAACAGAATGATGAACATGGCTGCCGCTTCATCAAACCGGCCCGGCCCCCAGGAGATCGCGTTCTTCAGCTCATAGCCAAGACCACCTGCGCCAACAAAGCCGAGGATCGCAGAGGCACGGATATTGATCTCAAGCCGCAGCAGCGCATAGCTCAACCAATTGGGAGCAACCTGTGGGACAACGCCCAACAGCATCCGCTGCGACCAGCTGGCACCAACCGAGGCAAGACCGTCAATGGGTTTAAGGTCAGCGTTTTCATTCACCTCGGAAAACAGTTTTCCCAAAGCACCCGCAGTGTGAATGGCAATGGCGATCATCGCCGGAACCGGACCACCGCCCATAATAAAAATCAAAACCAGCGCCACCACAATCTCAGGGATTGCGCGCGAAGCATCCATGATCCGGCGAAACACCGGGATCAGCTTGGGGAACCGCGCCAAGCCGCGGGTCGACAGCAATGACAAGACAATCGCCACAGCCGCCCCCAATAGGGTCGACAGGGCCGCAATATTGAACGTTTCCAGCAATGCAGGGATGTATTTCAGCATAAAGCCCGGCAAAGCATGCAGGTTTGCCCATGCTTCTGAGACTACCTCACCTGGGTAGTCAAAAAAGTTGTCAATCCCGCCCCAGAAGCTGCCGCCGTTGCGCGTTGACGCAACTTGGAAGCCAGACACCATGAGAACGACAAAAAGAAGGAGCATCAGCCCCGAGTACAGCCGCTTGCGCGAAACCTGTGCGATGTAATCATCTGTCACAGCGTCCGCGTGCAGTTTGGTTGTGGCCAAGTCAGCCATCAGGGCGCCCCCGTATTAAAAACGGCGAGCCGGCTTTGAGCCAGCTCGCCTGATAGAATTAGTCCAGATTAGTTTTTGGACTTCGCCAGACGCGCACCGATGATGGATTCATAAGCGTCGTGTGTGATCGGATCGAAACCCAGGGATTCACCTGCAGAGATGTTGTAGGCGCACTCTTTGTCGTTCTCATACATGCCGTCGATCAGAGCGACCATTTTCTCTTTTACGTCAGCAGGCAGCGCTTTACGCAGAACAATCGGGCCTTCTGGGATCGGCTTGGATTTCCAGATTTGAACCAGGTCGTTCATGTCGATCAGGCCGTTGTCGACCATCTTGCGCAGCTGGCCAGAGTTGTAGCCATCTTCCCACTCGCCCAGACCGTCGGCCCAGGTTACGCCGCCGTCAACGTCGCCGTTTACAACCGCCAGAACAGTCTGCTCGTGACCGCCGGTGAACTTTACTTCACCAAAGTAGTCGCCAGATTCCATGGTGATGCCGTCTTTGTATGTCGGGATCTCGATGGAAGGGATCAGGTAGCCGGAAGTGGAGTTCGGGTCACCAAAGCCAAAGACTTTGCCTTCCATGTCGTCCAGGGATGCGATCGCGCTGTCTGCGCGGGCAAAACCGATGGAGTGGTAAGCAAAAGAACCGTCAACGTTGATTTTAACCAGAACAGGCTCAACCGCTTCCGGGTCCTGCAGGTAGGTCGCAGCGTAAGAAGACGCGCCCAACCATGCATAGTCCAGGGTGCCGCCTACGAGACCTTGGATAACACCAGCATAGTCAGCAGGGGTGAAGATTTTCACTGGAACGCCCAGAGTTTCTTCAACATGCGCCTTCAGGCACTCATGTGCGTTCAGACGGTCCTGTGCGTTTTCGCCGCCCAGGATGCCGATGCGGAATTCAGTGATACCTTCTGCAAAAACAGGGGTGGTCAGGGCTGTGGTGGCCAGAACGGCCGCGATTACTTTTTTCATCTCAAAAGCTCTCCAGGTTGGTTACCCCGGAGTGCTTTCACTCCGGGAGGATGAAAACACGAAAGTTTATTGCGCTGGAACAGGGGCCGCGCCGTATTCGCCTGCGGTCTTTTCCAGTGTGTCAATCTCGGTCGACGTCGCCGCTTCCGAGAATTCCTCGCCCGCGCCGTAAATCTCGCGCGCGACGCCGGTGGTCAGTTGGTCCGGCAATCCGTCAAAGACGATGCGACCGTCCCGCATACCAATCACCCGGTCACAATACCGGCGTGCCGTGTCCAGCGTGTGCAGGTTGGCGACCACGGTGCGGCCATCTTCTTCGTGGATGCGGCGCAGGGCCTGCATCACGGTCTGTGCGTTCATCGGGTCCAGCGATGCAATCGGCTCGTCCGCAAGAATGATCTTGGGGTCCTGCATCAGCGCGCGGGCAATCGCCACACGTTGCTGTTGACCACCCGACAAAGCCTCAGCGCGTTTGGGTGCGTGTTCAGCAATCCCCAGACGGTCCAGAATATCAATGGCGCGGTGAATATCCGCCATCGGATACAGGTTGAACATCGTGGCCAATGTGGAGCGGCGATTCAACGTTCCGTGCAGCACGTTGGACACAACATCCATACGCGGCACCAGATTAAACTGTTGAAAGATCATCGCGCATTCGGACTGCCATGCGCGCTTAGCCGATCCTTTTAATGTGGTGATCTCACGACCTTCAAAATTGATCGAGCCTTCAGAGGCATCACCCAAGCGGTTAATCATCCGCAACAAAGTCGATTTACCTGCGCCAGAGCGACCAATAATGCCCAGCATACATGGCTTGTCGATTTCCAAAGTCGCGCTGTCGACCGCGATCTTATCGCCAAAGCGTTTGGTTAGTTTTTCAATACGCAGCACGTGCGGCCCCCATCTCAGTTGACGGAGGTCTTAATGAGCGGCCTCAAAGGATTTGTGAACGTTACGTAAAGGTTTCATGACACACCAAGGGTGTCTGGTTAAGCTTGTGCCCCATTCAAAGTACCGCAGCGCTTTTAATGCTCTTCAGTAATAGTCACGTTCTAGAACGTTGCAAATTCCCATTCATCCCTGTCGCAAAATCGGAAAAAAGCCGCCTTACGCTGGCGGCCCCTTCTAACACATTGCGTTTTGAATATGAATCACACCCAAACGCCTTCGGCAGCCGCACGGATCGCCTTGATGTTTTCACCATAGACATCCGGATTTTCGACGGAACCACCACGGAACACCGCTGAACCTGCCACCAACACATCCGCTCCGGCCTTTGCCACCAGCGGCGCGGTCTTGGGGTCCACACCTCCGTCGATCTCGATATGGATGGGGCGATCGCCGATCATGGCGCGCAGCTTGCGCACCTTGGCCGTCATATCGATGAACTTCTGCCCGCCAAAACCGGGGTTCACGGTCATGACGCAGACAAGATCTGTGAGGTCCAGCAGATGTTCGACAGCCTCCGCCGGCGTGCCAGGATTCAAGGCAACCCCCGCCTTCATCCCTGCGCCGCGAATGGCCTGCAGCGTCCGGTGAATATGGGGGCCAGCCTCGATATGGGCGGTCAGCACATCCGCACCCGCCTCGGCATAGGCGTCAATGTAAGTGTCCACCGGGGCGATCATCAGATGCACGTCCATGACCGTTTTGACGTGCGGACGAAAGGATTTAACCGCTTGCGGGCCAAAGGTCAGGTTCGGAACAAAATGACCATCCATCACATCGATATGGACCCAATCCGCGCCCTGCCCTTCAATCGCCTGGATCTCTTGGCCGAAATTGGCGAAATCCGCCGAAAGGATGGACGGGGCGATTTTGATTTTACGGTCAAAAGACATGGGTCTCGGTCCTGTCATAAGATGATTTGCGGTCTCTATAGCGACAGGAGCGCTAGGCATACAAGGCAATGCCCGCAAATCCCTGGCCCAGAAATCGCTAACATACCGAAAAGGAGACCGGCGATAGAGTTGCCTCTATTGCGCCCTTCCCGCGCTTGCGTCATGATCGCTCAACACGTTGCAAATGGAAACCGGATGCGTAAATTCCTTGTTGTTCTTGATGACAGTCGCGAATGTCTGAACGCGATGCGCTTTGCGGCGATGCGCGCGGCCCATACAGGCGGTGGCGTCACCATCCTGTCGATCATCCCGCCGGATGAGTTCAACCATTGGATTGGTGTCGGCGAAGTAATGCGTGAAGAGGCACGGGAACGGATCGAAGTTCACTATGAGGTCTTCGCCAAATGGATGCGTGACCGTCAAAACGTGGACCCTGAACTGGTGATCCGCGAAGGCGATGCAGTGCCCGAGATCCTGGCCCAGATTACCGAGGATCCAGAAATCGGCGTTCTGGTTCTGGGAGCGGGCACTGAACGCAAAGGTCCAGGTCCGTTGGTCAGCCAGCTGACAAAATCATCCGGCAGTTTGCCGGTGCCCGTCACCATTGTCCCTGGTGATCTGTCCAAGGAAAAGCTGGAAGAGATCACCTGATCACAGGTCACTCTTGCGTGCCGGACCTGCCTGTCCCCGGCACGCCACCGCTTTTATTGACGCGCCCGATGTGCTGCCACTTTGGCCCGATTGCCACAAACAGCCATGCTGCACCACCGGCGGCGATTGTTGCGTGTGGTGTCGTGAAACCAATAGGTGCACGAGGGATTCGCGCATTTGCGGATCCGATCTGGTGCATTGAGACAAAACATCTCGGCGACCTCAACAGCCACACGCACCACAAGGTCCTCGGCTGTTTCCAACAGAGGTTGGAACCGCATTGTGCGCACGCCATCTTTGGTTGTCGTGATCTCATAATGCCCCCGCCCCTGCGTCAGCATCTGGTTCAGACGCTCCAGAAACGCAGGCGAGGCATCCGGTACGTTTTCCTGCACCTCTGCACGCAGTTCTCGAAGGCTTTGCGCTGCCGCGTCTAGCTCTTCAATAGTCAGGCGTTTCTGCAGGCTTTCGCACTCGGCTGCGGTCAGTAATTCCACCGCTTGCATCCAAGCCAGAAGTTCCTGACCATTAAAAATCCAGTCCAGCTCCTCCCCATAAGGAGCTCCAATTGTATTCACGATCTCCAGCCCCTTGTGGTCTGCGATCAGATAGGGGTCGGGTAGTTTTGACGCCATTATTCCGCCTTCCGGTCAATCTCTTCACAACTCTGTGTGCAATGCTGCAACCACCATAACAGAGTTTGACAAGTTACGCGAGTCGCCAGTAACCATCTAAGCATCACTTAGATAGTTACGGAGATGATCCATGACCAAACTGCTGCATATTGTTGCCTCCCCGCGTGGCGCTGAATCGAAATCCAACGCTCTGGCGACGGCTTTTGTTGAGTCCCAAAAAGAAAAGAACCCAGGCCTGGAAGTTGACGTCCTGGACCTGTTCGCAGAAGAGCTGCCTGCATTTGACGGCGATCCAGCCGCTGCAAAGATGACATTCTTTGGCGTTGGCGAAATGGACCCGGCAAAAGAAAAAGCCTGGGATCAGGTTGCGTCTATCACCCAGCGTTTCATGTCTGCAGATCACATCGTCATCGGCGCGCCGATGTGGAACGGTGGCGTTTCTTATCGTCTGAAGCACTACATCGACATCATCACGCAACCTGGCATGCTGTTCGGCTTTGATCCGGAAAAAGGCTACTTTGGCCTGCTGGAAAACAAAAAAGCCACTTTGGTTGTGTCTTCCGGCGTTTGGGCACCCGGTGCAGATGCGAAATACGGCACGGACTTCCACTCGAACTACCTGCAGTGGTGGCTGGAAACCATCGGTATCAAGGACGTCGATACCGTACGTTACCAACCCTCCCTGCTGACCGCAGACCCGCAAGCGGGCTATGACGCGGCACTGGCGGAGCTGAAAGCGCTGTAAGGTTTATCCGCCCCTTTGGGTTTAGGAGCGGAAAAGAAGAACGGTCGCGCGTCTCGTGCGGCCGTTTTTATTGTTTTAGAACGATTCCAAAACTTGACTTATTCCTGTTGCAAGCGCATATCCCTTGGGCACCCCAAAGGAGGATCCCGCATGTTTATTCAGACCGAATCCACGCCAAACCCGGCAACGCTCAAGTTTTTGCCCGGTCAAACGGTTCTGAACACGGGAACAGCTGATTTTCCAACCGCTGATGCGGCGGATAAATCCCCTTTGGCGCTGCGCATCTTTGCTGTGGCTGGCGTTGAAGGTGTGTTCTTTGGCAATGATTTTGTCACCGTCACAAAATCAGAAACGGTGGAATGGGATCACATCAAACCGGCCATCCTTGGTGCTGTGATGGAACATTTCCAATCCGGCCAGCCAGTGATGGCGTCGGATGCGGAAACCAGCTCGGGCCATTCCGAACACACAGGTGAAGACGCAGAAGTTGTGAACCAGATCAAAGAGCTTCTGGACAGTCGCGTGCGTCCAGCCGTGGCACAGGATGGGGGTGACATCACCTTCCACGGATTTGATCGTGGGATTGTGTATCTGCACATGCAAGGCGCTTGCGCTGGCTGCCCCTCGTCCACCGTGACCTTGAAGATGGGAATTGAAAACCTGTTGCGCCATTATATTCCAGAGGTGATCGAGGTGCGCCCCGTTGCCGTCTGATCCAGTCGCAAGCGGTCCCATCGTCCTGGCATTTGATACATCGGCCGCGCATTGCGCGGCCGCCGTGCTTTGGGGTGATCAGATATTGGCTGAACGGCTGGAGCCCATGGCGCGCGGACAGGCCGAACGTTTGATACCACTGCTGGACGAGGTTCTGGCGGAAGCTGGAACATCCTGGTCTGATCTGACCGCCATCGGTGTGGGCGTTGGGCCAGGGAATTTTACTGGAATCCGCATTTCGGTTTCTGCTGCGCGCGGTCTGGCCCTGGGTCTTGGCATCCCGGCCATTGGCATTGACGGGTTTCAAAGCCGTCAAACTGACGGCACACTGGCCGCGGTTCCTGCCCCCCGCGACCATGTCTATGTGTCGCCGCCGGGCAAAGCGCCGCGTCTTCTGCCGATGCCTGAGGCCGAAGAGATCGCCCGCGGCGCGGGGCTGACCTTGGTGTCTGTGGCCAGCCCCCCTGACATCGCCGGTCGAATTGCCCAATCTGCGGCAGCAATGATGGCACAGGGTGGAACGGATCTGCCGCCCCCCGCGCCCCTCTATCTGAAGCCCGCAGACGCCGCCCCGTCCAAAGATCAAGGGCCTGTGTTATTGGATGGCTGAGGCATTGACCGCAGACCAGCTGGCCCAAACCCATCTGGCCGCATTTTCCAAGGGGCGCGCCTGGACGTCGGCGGAGTTCACATCCCTTTTGCAAAGCCCGCTGGTCTTTGCCCATGGCGACAACCGTTGTTTCGCGCTGGTTCGTGTGGTTGCGGATGAGGCTGAGTTGCTCACCTTGGCCACACATCCAGACCACCAGCGCCATGGATTGGCCCGTGGTCTGATGGAGGACTGGCACAGAGTTGCGCAACAGCGTGGGGCGCAGCATGCCTTTTTGGAAGTCGCAGCAGACAACTCAGCCGCGCGTCGCCTATATGACACATGCGCATATGAAACCGTGGCAACCCGGCCTGGATATTACGCAAGATCCGACGGGCCAGACGTGGATGCGCTGGTGATGCGTCACGCATTTGTTTGAGCGGAAGACACCGTCCAACATCACTGTCTGCCCAGAATTTACTCCACGTTTTTACTTTTCCCGCCGGCAAGGTCACATCAATGTGTAAAAAACCATTGACCATACCAGTCACTGTGCCCTTAATCGATTGGTCAAAAAACGACAATTGCCCCCACATGGGCCAGCACATAACCTGTCAAAAGACACCAACTTGGGAGTAACACCATGAGCCTGATGAAAACCCTTCTGGGCGCAACCGCAACTTTGGCCGTCACCGCTGGTCTGGCGAGCGCAGAACCGGCGCTGATCTTTGATCTGGGCGGCAAATTCGACAAATCCTTCAACGAAGCGGCCTTTAATGGTGCCGAGCGTTGGGCAGAGGAAACCGGTGGCAAATACCGTGAGATCGAACTGCAGTCCGAAGCCCAGCGGGAACAGGCGCTGCGTCGCTTTGCCGAAGCAGGGTCAAACCCAATTATCACCATGGGCTTTGGCATGGCGGATCCGTTGACCACAGTTGTTGGCGACTATCCTGACACCAAATTTGTTGTAATCGACGTGAACTGGCTGGATGCGCCGAACCTGCGCCAGGTTGGTTTTGCGGAACATGAAGGCTCGTATCTTGTGGGCATGCTGGCTGCGATGGCCTCTGAATCCGGCACCGTTGGTTTCATCGGTGGTATGGACGTTCCTCTGATCCGTCACTTTGCCTGCGGTTACGCACAGGGCGTCAAAGCCGTGAACCCGGACGCAACCGTTGTGGCTAACATGACCGGCACAACCCCGGCTGCTTGGAACGATCCGGTTAAAGGCTCTGAGCTGACCAAGGCGCAAATCTCCCAAGGTGCCGATGTGGTCTACGCTGCGGCTGGTGGCACAGGGGTTGGCGTTCTGCAGACTGCTGCGGACGAGGGCATCCTGTCCATCGGCGTCGACAGCAACCAGAATCACCTGCACCCTGGCAAGGTTCTCACCTCTATGCTGAAGCGTGTTGACGTTGCGGTATATGAAGCAATGAAAGCAGGCGCGGACGTTGAGACCGGTGTGTTCAGCATGGGCCTGGCCGAAGAAGGCGTTGGCTTTGCGATGGATGAAAATAACGCCAGCCTCGTCAGCGAAGAGATGGCGGCTAAGGTTACGGAAGCACGTCAAAAAATCATCGATGGTGAGCTGAACGTGGTCTCTTATTACACCGACAGCAGCTGCCCGGTTCTGGACTTCTAATCAGAAAATCCAAACTGGGAGAGTTTGCACTCTCTCAATAATTCTTCACCCGGAGGGCGCCACCATTGCGTCTTCCGGGTTTCGCATCCTGATTTACCATGATACCGGGCTGCCCTTTGAATTTAATGTCGCCTCAACCAGCGAAGAAACCACCCCGCCCCGAGACGATATAAGTAACGCCCGAGACGACAACAGGAGCCCCGATGACCGCCCCCGCAATCGAGCTCAAAAGCATTTCCAAATCCTTTGGTCCCGTTCAGGCCAACAAGGACATCTCAATCCGCGTACAACCCGGTACCATCCACGGGATCATCGGCGAAAACGGCGCTGGTAAATCCACGTTGATGAGCATCCTTTACGGGTTTTACAAAGCGGACAAAGGCGAGATCTGGATCAACGGACAAAGAACCGAGATACCAGACAGCCAGGCCGCGATTGCCGCAGGGATTGGCATGGTGTTCCAGCACTTTAAACTGGTGGAGAACTTTACGGTTCTTGAAAACATCATCCTGGGTGCCGAAGACGGCGGGTTGCTGCGTCCGTCCCTTGCGAAGGCTCGCAAGACCCTGCAAAGCCTTGCAACTGAATATGAACTGAACGTCGACCCAGACGCGCGCATCGATGAAATCGGCGTCGGCATGCAGCAGCGGGTCGAAATCCTCAAGGCGCTGTATCGCCACGCGGACATACTGATTTTGGACGAACCCACCGGTGTTCTGACCCCGGCCGAGGCCGACCAGCTGTTTCGCATCCTTGACCGCCTGCGCAGCGAGGGCAAAACGATCATCCTGATCACGCACAAGCTGCGCGAAATCATGGAATATACCGATACTGTATCGGTTATGCGGCGGGGACAGATGACCGCAACCGTCAAAACCGCTGAGACCAGTCCAGAACAACTCGCGGAATTGATGGTCGGGCGCAAGGTGCTCTTGCAAGTTGACAAAACTCCTGCAATGCCCGGCAGACCCATCCTGGAAGTCGAGAACCTGCGCGTCTCGGATGATGCCGGTGTCGAACGCGTCAAAGGCATCAACCTGACGGTACGCGCTGGTGAAATCCTTGGCATTGCTGGCGTTGCGGGCAATGGCCAGTCCGAATTGCTGGAGGTTTTGGGCGGAATGCGCCCGGGTGCCGGTTCCGTGAAACTGCATGGCACGTCTCTGCCATTGTCTGGCCAAGGTGCCGACGGGCGGTCGCGGCGGGCAGCGCATATTGGCCATGTGCCCGAAGACCGTCAGCGCGAAGGCCTGATCATGGATTTTTATGCATGGGAGAACGTGGCCTTTGGCTATCACCGCGCGCCCGAATTCCAATTGGGCCCCTTGATGGACAATGTGGCGTTGCGCGCGGATACCGCTGCCAAGATGGAAAAGTTTGACGTTCGACCGCCAAACCCCTGGCTTGCGGCCAAGAATTTTTCCGGCGGCAACCAGCAAAAGATCGTCGTCGCGCGAGAAATCGAACGCAACCCGGATCTGTTGCTGATCGGCCAGCCCACCCGTGGCGTCGACATCGGCGCGATCGAGTTTATTCACCAGCAGATCGTTGCCCTGCGCGACCAAGGCAAAGCCGTGCTTTTGGTCTCGGTCGAGCTGGAAGAAATCCTGTCCCTCTCGGACCGCGTGGCGGTGATGTTTGACGGCCATATCATGGGCGAACGTCAAGCCGCAGACACAGATGAAAAAGAGCTGGGCCTGTTGATGGCAGGCGTGGCATCGGAGAACGCATAATGGAAAAAATGCCAAAATGGGCGGACGTTGTCCTGATCCCTCTGATCAGCCTTTTGCTGGCAGCGCTGTTGTCAGCTCTGGTGATCCTTGGGATCGGTGAAAGCCCCGTTGAAGCGCTTAGCCTCATGATTGATGGCGCTCTGGGGTCGACCTATGGCTGGGGGTATACGCTGTATTACGCGACAAACTTCTTGTTTACCGGCCTCGCGGTGGCCGTGGCATATCATGCCGGCCTGTTTAACATCGGCGGCGAAGGTCAGGCGATGCTTGGAGGGCTGGGTGTGGCCTATGTCTGCCTGTTCATCGACTGGCCCCATTGGACCGTCGCCTTGCTGTTTGCAACGCTTGCCGCCGGCATCTTTGGCGCAGCTTGGGCGGCAATCCCCGCCTTCCTGCAAGCCAAACGGGGCAGCCACGTGGTGATTACCACCATCATGTTCAACTTCATCGCTGCAGCCTTGCTGAACTATATGCTGGTGAACGTTCTGAAGCCCGAAGGCTCTTTTGATCCAGCCACTGCGCGTTTCTCTGAAACCGTGCATTTGCCTTCATTGCATGAGATCCTCTTGCCGCTGGGCATCAACTTCTCCAAATCCGCGCCCGCAAACGTCAGCCTGCTGGTGGGTCTTGTGGCCTGTGTTCTGGTCTGGCTGCTGATCTGGCGCACCTGGCTTGGCTATGAAATCCGCTCTTATGGCAAATCCGAAACCGGCGCGCGTTACGCGGGCATGTCCCCGTTTAAGATCACCATGATTGCCATGCTGATCTCTGGCGCGCTGTGCGGCATGATGGCGATCAACAATGTGATGGGCGAGGCAGAGCGTTTGGTTCTGAATGCAACCGAGGGCGCTGGTTTTATCGGCATCGCCGTGGCGCTCATGGGGCGAAACCACCCGTTTGGGGTCTTTCTGGCCGCGATCCTCTTTGGCTTTCTGTATCAGGGCGGTGCCGAACTGGCGCTGTGGACCTCGATCCCGCGTGAGCTGATTACCGTTATTCAGGCGCTGGTGATCCTGTTGACCGGCGCTTTGGACAATATGGTGCGTATGCCCCTTGAAAAACTCTTTACGGCGATTGCCCTGCACCGGGAGAAGACCTGATGGATTTTCTCACTCTGATCCAGATTTTCGACAGCTCTGTCCGCTTGGCCACTCCGCTGTTGCTGGCCTGCTTGGCTGGCCTCTTCTCGGAACGCGCAGGGATTTTTGACATCGGTCTTGAGGGCAAGATGCTGATGGCCGCGTTCTTCTCGGCGGCGATTGCGGCCACAACCGGCAACGCGTGGCTTGGCCTGTTCTCTGGCGTTGCAGCGTCCCTTGTGCTTGCGGCACTTCACGGCGTGGCCTCTATCACCTTTCGCGGCAACCAGCTGATCTCAGGCGTTGCCATCAACTTCCTTGCCTCGGGGCTGACGGTACTGGTGGCCCAGCACTGGTTCAAACAAGGTGGTCGCACCCCCTCCCTCACAGAGGGCGCGCGGTTTGAACCGATTGAACTGCCCTTTGCCATTGGCCCGACCGAAGCCGAGGCTGCAGGTCGCCCGCTGTCCCAACTGCTTGCAGAAGCAGGTCCAATCCAACAAGCCTATTCTGAGCTGATCTCGGGCCATTCGATCCTAGTGTACCTGTCAATCCTCTTGGTGCCTTTGACAGCTTGGGTTCTGTTTGGCACCCGTTTTGGTCTGCGTCTGCGGGCCGTTGGGGAAAACCCAGCGGCCGTGGATACCGCGGGTGTCTCGGTCATCACGCTGCGCTTTGCCGCTGTGGGCATCTGCGGGATCCTCTGTGGTCTGGCCGGTGCCTATCTGTCGACCGCGCTACAGGCCGGATTTGTCAAAGAGATGTCCGCAGGCCGTGGCTTCATCGCATTGGCTGCGCTGATCTTTGCCAAATGGCGACCGTGGCACGCATTGGGCGCTTGCCTGCTCTTTGGCCTGTTCCAAGCGCTGGAACTGCGCCCGGATGTGCTGGAATCTCTGCTGCGCGTCAAAATCCAAGCTCAACTCCTTGGCGCCCTGCCCTACATTATGACTGTTGTGATCCTGGCAGGCTTTGTCGGCAAGGCGATCCCGCCCAAAGCAGGTGGTGAACCCTACGTGAAAGAACGCTGATACGCTGTTCTGTGGGAGGCTGATTATTTAATTGGCCTCCCACAGGATTGGCACGTTGCCATGCCGCACAGCAGCAAATTGTATTGATTTTGTCCTAAGCTCGGGGCTAACAAGTGCCATGAATATTTACCTTCCCATCGCGGAAATTTCGGTCAACGCCTTCACGTTGCTCGGTCTCGGCGGGCTTGTTGGCATCTTGTCGGGTATGTTTGGGGTCGGCGGTGGTTTCCTGTTAACGCCGCTGTTGTTCTTTATCGGCATTCCCCCAGCTGTTGCCGTGGCCACCGGTGCCAACCAGATTGTAGCCTCCTCGGTCTCTGGTGTGCTGGCGCATCTGCGAAGACGCACGGTGGATTTCAAAATGGGGATCGTGCTGCAAATCGGCGGGCTGATTGGGGCCGCCTTTGGTGTGGCGGTCTTTAACTACCTGAAATCTCTGGGCCAGGTCGATCTGTTTGTCACGCTGTGTTACGTCGTGTTCTTGGGCATTGTCGGCGGGTTGATGTTCATCGAAAGCGTCAACGCTCTGCGCAAATCCAAACGCGGTGCCCCGCCCAAGCGGAAACAGCGCAACTGGGTGCACAAGATGCCGTTCAAAACCCGGTTTCGCACCTCCCAGCTTTACATCTCGGTGCTGCCTCCGATTCTGGTCGGTTTCCTCGTGGGGATCCTGACCGCTGTCATGGGGGTGGGCGGTGGATTTATTATGGTGCCCGCGATGATCTACGTGCTTGGGATCCCTACAAAGGTGGTGATCGGCACGTCCCTGTTCCAAATCATAACCGTCACCAGTGCCACCACGATGTTGCATGCGATCACCAACCAGACAGTTGATATCGTCTTGGCCGTGCTGCTCTTGATTGGCGGCGTGGTCGGGGCGCAATTTGGCACCCGGCTGGGCACCTACCTCAAAGCGGAACAGCTGCGCATTTTGCTGGCTGTTATCGTTCTGGCGGTTTGCGGCAAGCTGGCGCTGGACCTGTTGCTGGAACCCTCAGAGCTGTTTTCTGTTAGCATTTTGAAGCGAGGATAAGATGCGCCTGTTTCTGACGATCCTTGCCTTTGGTTTCCTGGCGCTTTCCGGCATGGCAACCGCGCAAACCACCGACAAAGAAGAGGTTGTTCTTGGGCTCAGCCAAAACCGGGTAGAAATCACCACGGATTTTGATGGGTCCGAGATTTTGATTTTCGGCGCTGTGAAACGCGAAGGGCCTATTCCAACCAGCGCCCCCCTGCATGTGCTTGTCACCCTGTCCGGCCCCTCTCTCCCAACCGTTGTTCGACGCAAGGGGAAACTCTTTGGCATCTGGACCAATGTGGATTCAGTCACCGTAGACAAGGCACCGATCTTTTACGCCGTCGCCACCAGCGCCCCGTTTGAAGAGATGTTGAGCCAGTCCAACGACCGCCGCTACCGCGTATCGATTGAGCGCGCCATTCTCTCGATTGGTGCAAAGGTTGCTCATGCCGAGGCTGAGGATTACGTGGCCGCTCTGGTCCGCATCCGCGAGAACCAAGAGAAATACATCCTGTTGGAAGACACCGTCCAAGTCGACCAGCAGACCCTGTTTCGCACACGTATTCAGATGCCCCCTGACCTCACCGAAGGGGAATACCAGGCGCGTATTCTCCTGACCCGCGACGGGCAGGTCATTGCCGACCACAGCAGCAGCATCGATGTCCGCAAAGTTGGTTTGGAACGGTTCTTGTTCACCCTATCGCGCGAACAACCGGTGATCTACGGGCTGCTCGCATTGGCGATCGCCATGGTCGCAGGTTGGGGTGCCTCTGCAATTTTCCGTCTTCTGCGCTACGGGTGATCTGGACGCAAACCGCCTCTGGTCCGCATCGCGGGCCAGAGGCCTGGCCCAACAGCCCCTGTGGCCGCTTGCGGCCTCAAAGGGGGTGGCGGGAGAACGCCGTCGCCGGTGTTCACCCCCGCCCGATATAGGGCATTTTGGTCGCCATAACCGTCATAAACTGTACGTTGGCCTCCAGGGGCAGCTCTGCCATATGAAGAACAGATCTGGCTGCGTCTTCAACCGCAAAGCTTTCCATCACCGGCGCATTTGGATCCGCATCTGCGGCGCGCGCGATCAGATCCTCCACCATCGGGGTACGCGCATTACCGATGTCGATCTGACCACAAGCAATATTATATGCGCGGCCATCCAGTGACAGCGACTTGGTCAGCCCGGTGATCGCGGCCTTGGTCGTCGCATAAGGTGTAGATTGCGGCCGTGGCACATGCGCTGCGATCGAGCCATTGTTGATGATCCGACCGCCGATTGGCGCTTGGTTCCGCATCTGAGCAAAAGCCGCACGCGCGGTTAGGAACATGCCAGAGAGATTGACATTGAGCGAGGCATACCAATCCTCCAGCGGGATCTCATCAATCAACCCCGAAGCGGTGAAGATCCCGGCGTTGTTGAACACCACATCCAAGCGTCCCGCCTGTGTGGCAAATTCTGCCACCGCCGTTTCGACCTCAAGGGGCTTGGTGACATCTGCTGCCAACACAATGGCACGGCGATGACCGTTTGCGACCTCCTCCAGACGGTCCGCCCGCCGTGCCAACAGACCCACCGTCCAGCCGGACCCAAGGAACAGCTCTGCCGTTGCCCGCCCGATCCCTGAACTGGCACCGGTGATTAGGATCGACTTGCTCATATCTCTCCCTCCAGCTGTGTTTCCAACTGCAGTGCCACGGGCGCAGTCTTCAAATCATCCACCCGCAAGGTCCCGCTGGGTTTGGCCAACCGATTGCGCACCACCCAGATCAACCGCTCCTGAGCGCGGGTGATCGCCACATAGGCCAACCGTTTCCACAAGGGCTGCCCGGCCTCAACCCGGCCCATTCGCGCGGCCGCATAGATATCCGGCGCAAACACCTGCGCTGTGTCCCATTGTGACCCTTGCGCCTTGTGGATCGTGACCGCTGCCCCATGCAGAAACGTCGCCCCCATCCGCGCGGCAAACGGGATAAAGGGTTCTTCTTCCTCAGGCTTTTCGATCTTTACAATCGAGGCCGCCGACACCTGCGGATCTTCGGCGCCCATCACATGCAGTCGCGAAAACCCGGGCTTGCGGCCGGGGCCCAGATACACCACCTGCGCCCCTTTGATCAGCCCGCGTGCCTCAAGATCCAATCGTTTCTTGCGATGTTTCATCGGCAGCTCAATCCCGTCGCAGATCAGCGGCTCGCCCGGCAAAAGCTCATCCTCGGGCGCGCCATAGACGGCCCGAAAGGCATTGATCAGCCGTATGCGCGTGTTGTTGCGCCACACCAGAACCGGCGAGCGCGCCATCAGATCAACCTCAACCCGCTGCCCCCAGACCACACGGTCGTCCCGGCGGGCCGTCTCTTCGACCATGCGCTCAAAGTCCTCAAACCCCAGCTGCGGGTCCGCCAGCGCATGCGCCAGATCCAGAATAGGGTTCCCGGCCTCTTGCCGGTGGATCCGGTTCAGGATCAAACGGCGATCCTCCTCCAGCCCGTCAAACACCATCGAACCCGATTGGTTCACCGGTGCCAACTGGGCCGGGTCGCCAAACAGCACCAGATTGGGGAAGATCTCTTTTAGGTCATCAAATTGGCGGTCATCCAGCATCGAGGCCTCGTCGACAAAGCCGATGTCCAATGGCTCCTCCCGCCGTTTCCAGCCGGTGATAAAATCAGAGCCCCGCAACCCGGCCGCTGCCAGCGCACCGGGGATGGATTTGTTCTTCTCATAAAAACCTTTGGCACGCGCCAGCGCTTCTTCGGTCAGACCTTCAATGTCAGGCTCATCGCCCTGATCGGCAAGCCATTCCGCGATCTTTTCGTATTCGGGATCATAGACCGGGGTGTAGAGAATACGGTGGATCGTGGTGGCAGGTACGCCGCGCAGACGCAGAACACTTGCGGCTTTGTTTGTGGGGGCCAAAATCGCCAGGGTCCGCCGGTCGCCTTTCTTGCGGTTCTCATAATCGCCCGAAACCACATCAACCCCTGCATTTTCCAAGGCTTTATACAGTTCGGCCAGCAACAGCGTTTTGCCCGACCCCGCTTTGCCGATCACAGCCATCACGCCGCTTTCCCCTTTGGGCGGTTGCAACAGGCCATCATCAAGGTCGACGCCCGCGCCACGCAAAAGCTCGGTTACACTGTCAAAGGCCGAGGCCTGATCTTCGGAGAATTGTACGGGGATCGCTGTCATGGCGCGACCCTACAGGGATGGGGCCGGCAGCGCCAGACACGACGCGCCGCCCCCGTCCTTCACCTGTGCATTATTCTGCAGCGATATGCGCTGCTGGCATCACAGCCGCATTTGAAATGGCCCCAAAAGAATGATCAAACCAAGCCTGCGAGGTGTGCGGTGCAATGCCCGCCCGCTCTGCCACCCGTTCATACACTTCGGGTGAAAACTCCCAAAGTCCCAGGCAGATCTGATCGCGCCCTTCTCCACGGCGGCCAACAACCTCGGGGCTGAACCCAAGACTGCGATAGATACGTACCATCCGCCGGTCAAAGACACCGGCGAAATGCTGGATGCCAAAATTGCGCATGATCTCGATCCCGGCCAGGGTCAACGCACCGGCCACATTGCCCGAAGCATCACGCGACAGGCAAAACCGTGTGCTTTCCCAGATCAACGGGCTTTGCAAGGGCACCCCGTTGTTCAAGTCCAGGAAGAAGTCATTCACCATAACTGGCCCTGTGGTTGGCAAAAACCGCATCGAACCACCATGGCTGCCATCAGGCTTCTCCCAGATAACATAAAGCGGGTCGAGTTGGTCATATTGATCATGCTCTTCCCCTGTCTCATCCACTTGGACCTCCCAGCCAAGCCGGGTGTGAAACTGGTCGGCACGGTCCAGATGCATCGAGCGACGCAGTTTCGGAAACAGGTGAAGGTCATGGCGATAGATGTAACGAAGCATAATTTGTCCCCTTTTGCTTGAAACGAGGACAGTTAGGCACGACCCAAAGGGTGGGCCAAAGCACTAATATTAAACGACAGTCATCCAGGCGTTATATGACGATCAAACCATAACTCGTGGCACGTGCAATCGCATGAGTTGTGTTGGCCGCACCCAATTTGTATCGCGCGCTTTCTATGTATACCCGTAACGTATGTTCAGATATGGACAAAGCCTGCGCCACCTGTGCCCTGCTTTGACCCTGTCCTAACAAAGTTAGTGCATCAATTTCGCGTGGCGATAGGCTGATTTCTTGTGTGTCGAGACGCCCTGGCTCAAATTCCAGTGCTTTGCGGTTGAAGAAATGAGCAAGAAGAAGAAGCTCTCGGTTGTAGTTCGAGATCAGCGCGTCCCAATCCGAATCGTCACAGTTGTGACTGATGGTAAATACCGCAAACTGGCCACTTGGTCCGCGGATCGGTATCGAATAGCCTTGGTTCCCTATTCCATGTGCCAACGCATCACGCAGAAACAAGCGTACCTTGCGCGGGGACCAATCCAATCGCCGCCAATCCACCGGATGAAAGCTTTGATAGCAGCCAGTAACAACTGGGTCGATACGCACATATTCTTCGCTTTGATAACGCTCGACCCAGTCGCTGGGATAGGTTCCAAAATGGTAATGATCGCCCAAACTGTCGACCCAATGGTATACGGCGTGATCGACTTGGAGGTACTCGGTCAGTTTTTCCACAATCTGCTGCAAGCTCGGCAAAGTACGTGTCGCTGCCAACAGATCAAGGATCTGATCCAAGTCTTGTATTTTCTCCATAATATACTGATTCAATTCCATTAATCTCGAAATCAAGGCAACATTCCTCGGTCACCCTAGTTCGATTTTTATCATATGTTAACGATTAACACGTTTCCGCTCTAATATATTTTTGGTCAAGGAAAAGATCTCTGAGCCGCTAAATTTGTTCTTATTTTGTAGCACAGTGTTCTGTATGTGAACACTTTCATTCACGTTGATACGTTACATTCACGTTTCTGAAAGCCTTCAAAGTCAGCTTTCACCACCGCAAGCCGTCCACCACGTGCTATAGCAACCGCGCAAAATCCCTAGCCATTCAACTGCACAAGCGACAATGCGGTAATCCGCTCCGCTGCGAGGTAAGTCCGCTCAAAAACAAAAAAAGCCCCGCCACACCGGAGAAACTCCTGATGAGGCGAGGCCAATTTTTCCCTGGATTGAGGCTCGCCTCAGCGGCCAGCGTCTAGTACGTCCTCTAGGGTGCGCAGCCCGGTTTTAGGAGCTTGAACAAGCACCGACATATTGCCTGGCTTGTGCTCGTTGCGCAGCATTTTCATATGCGCATCGGGCAGTTCAGCCCAGGGGAACACCTCGGACATGCAAGGGTCAAGACGGCGTTCAACCATCAGCAGGTTTGCAGCTGCCGCTTGCTTCAGGTGGGCAAAGTGGCTGCCTTGAAGGCGTTTCTGATGCATCCACATGTAGCGCACATCAAATGTGCAGTTGAAGCCAGACGTCCCGGCACAGATCACAACCATGCCGCCTTTTTTGCAGACCAGAGACGACACAGGGAACGTCTTCTCGCCAGGGTGTTCAAACACCATGTCGACATTGACGCCTTTGCCAGTGATCTCCCAGATCGCCTTGCCGAATTTACGCGCCTCTTTCAGCCAATCGTTGTACTCAGGCGTGTTGACGGTCGGCAGCTGGCCCCAGCAGCTAAAGTCGTTGCGGTTGATCACTCCTTTGGCACCCAGCCCCATGACAAAGTCACGCTTGCTCTCATCCGAGATCACACCGATTGCATTGGCACCTGCGGTGTTGATCAACTGGATCGCATAGGAGCCCAGACCACCCGACGCGCCCCACACTAGAACGTTCTGGCCTGGTTTCAGATCATGTGGTTCGTGACCAAACAGCATCCGATAGGCAGTCGCCAGCGTCAGCGTGTAACAGGCGCTTTCTTCCCAGGTCAGATGCTTGGGACGCGGCATCAGCTGTTGGGCCTGAACCCGTGTGAACTGTGAGAAGGACCCATCCGGAGTCTCATAGCCCCAAATACGTTGGCTGTCCGAGAACATGGGGTCGCCACCGTTGCAGTGCTCGTCGTCCCCGTCATCCTGGTTGCAGTGGATCACAACCTCATCGCCAACCTTCCAGCGCTTTACCTTATCGCCAACGGCCCAAACAATGCCCGAAGCATCAGAACCGGCAATATGATAGGGCTGCTTGTGCACGTCGAACATGGAAATCGGAACACCCAGGCCGGCCCAGACACCGTTGTAGTTCACGCCAGCGGCCATCACCAGAACCAGCACCTCATGGCTGTCAAGCTCTGGAACATCCACAACTTCCTGCAGCATGGCCTTGTTTGGCTCACCCTGCCGTTCGCGACGGATCGCCCAAGCGTACATTTGTTTCGGCACAAATCCCATAGGAGGAATTTCACCAATCTCATAGAGGTCTTTTTCTGGCGCATCATATGCCAGCGTCAGATTTTCATTGTCCAAAGCCATCATGGCCTCCTTCCCTCAAACTAAATTGCCGCAATGCAGAATCGCGACTTCCCTAGTAGGGATAGAAACAGGAGAGTAATTTTGCAACCCCATAGGTACTTATTTTGTAATTTTGTGTCGCGACAAATAATTCCCTACTGATGAGCGATCAACCGACCTTTAGAAGATGACCAACGAGACCCACCGCGCAAAATCACAGCTGACGTGTTCATCAGCCACGAAGAGATTCAGAGAATGCCTTTAACTGTCTCAGCTCGCGCGCAATTTTGTGCTCGTGCCGCTCGCTCTCGGGGAGTTTGATCCTGGATCAATCCCTGTTCCGCCTCGCTGGCTTGACCAACAAAGATCAGCTGCGTTCACCCCTCTGGCTGCTTTGGGCCTCCGCCAGAGATCACCGCCCGTGACTGCGGTCATATGTATTGACGGCAGGCGGCTGCCGATCGCCCAGCGCGCCATCGGCGGGGGCAAAGACCTCAACCAACAACGGATAGCAGGCCGCAGCATCGCTGGTATGTTCCGATGAACAATCCCCCCCAGGACAGGCGCTGAGCGCTCCCACCAGATCGATTTCAGCAAAGAATTCAAGGTAATCTCCAGGGCGCACCGGGCTCGCCTTCATAAAATACTGGCCGGTGTCGCGGGTGAACCCTGTGCACATGAACACATTCAACACATCATGCACATGGGGTTCGGCCTCTGCCAGGGACACGCCCAGATGATCCGCCAATGCCCGCGTCAGGTTGGAATGGCAGCAGTTGTGATAATCGACGCCCTTCAACAACTTCCCCGTATAGGGATCGCAGCGCGTTCCAATCACATCATGGACCGATCCCCCAAATTCATCGATCCCATACCAGCCAAGCGTATCTGCGGTGATCGTCGCCATGGGACGCAATGTGGGAAAGGACGACCACATCTGCTCCCCTGCGGTCAGATGAGTACCATGTAATGCGCGGGTCTTGCCGGAATAAAACCGTTCGCCCAGATCCTTGGCGTTCCACAGGTTCAAATCCCCCACCTGTGGCCCCTCAACCGAGGTGATGCGAAAGAACTGCCCCTGTGGAACAGTGAAACTGCGCGCATCACGCGGCGGCACCAGAACCTCATCCACCTTTTGCGCCGTTTCACGCGCGGCGTGGTACAGATCCATCGCCACAGTAGGCAGGGTCTCGTTGGGGTAACAAATCACCGGGGCCACCGCCCGGCGCGCCGCCGCATCTGCAGGTGCTGTTATCTCTTGCTTGGTCATTGTCCATTCCCTGTTTTCCCCCACACAATCCGGCAGGATCAGAGAATGCAAGCCCCCGTATGCGCGCAGATCCTTGCGCTCAGTTGGGCTTGGCGCGATTGGCACACCATTTGGGCGCCTCTGCGTCGTCAGATTTTGCCCCACAATATGCACAGCGCCAGTCCTGCGCCGCCACGGATCGCCGCCATCGGCAATTGCGGGTCAATGTGGTGGTTTTGCGCTTCCACAGCAAATAGGCAAGCACACCCACCAAAAGGACAATAAGGATCACGGGCATAAGGCCCCATACCCCAAAGCGGCGCCCCGTTTCAACGTCTGGGGCGCCGTTGCTTTAACACGCAGCGATTACGCAGCTTCGGAGTAGTAATCCACATAACCCGCCTTGGGTTCTGCTTCGTCTTTTGCAGGCAACGCCTCGGGGGTATAATAGCTCCAGGCTTCGTTCAAAACAGCCAGCGCCTCTTGCGCGGCCTTTGCGTTTTGGGTCTCGGACAGGTTTACAGCTTGCGACATTTCGAGCTTCCTTTGATCGGATGTGAGTCTCGTGATGCCACCAATAAAAGGCTTTTACAGAGCTGTTACATCAGACGATTTTGCAGTCTCGCTATGCAAATGCTGCAATGCAGCGGTATACAATCACCTTATTCACAAAAAACGGCGCGCACCGCAGGGGACGCGCGCCGCCACGGGTCACACCGGATTACCGGCGGTTGTCGCTCGGCCCCTCACGACCCAAGGATGGGCTTGGGAAGGCGTTGTGCAGCTCTTCGATGGCGTCCAGCACCTCTTCGCTCAACGTCACATCCTCGGCGGACAGGATCTCTTCCAGCTGGGTCACTGATGTGGCCCCAATGATGTTCGACCCCAAATAGGGGCGTGAGTTTACAAAGGCGATGGCCAGCTGGGTGGGGGTCAACCCGTGGTCCTTGGCCAGATCCACATATTGGCGCACATAAACACTGTCACGGTTGCTGTAATGGCGGTTCATAATCCCCTGCCCCCAGGGCAGATCAAACCGCGCCCCTTGCGGCGACATCCCGTCCAGATACTTGCCCGACAAAATGCCACCCGCCAGCGGCGAATAGGCCAGCAGATCGACCCGCTCCTGCATCGCCACCTCAGCGGTCGACGTATCCCAATTGCGCTGCAGCAGGCTGTATGGGTTCTGGCTCGACTGAATGCGCGGCAGGCCTTTTTCTTCCGCCAGCTTCAGGTATTTCATGATCCCCCACGAGGTCTCATTCGACACGCCAATCTCGCGGATCTTGCCTTTTTCGACCATCTTGCCAAGGGCCTCCAACATGCCCTCTATGTCCTCGCCACAATCGGAAGTGTGCAGGAAGGGCTGGAAATCCCGCTGGGCAAAGGTGTTGGTCTGACGCTGCGGCCAATGCAGCTGATACAGGTCGATCACGTCGGTTTTCAGCCGCTTCAGCGAGCCATCAACCGCCTCTTCCACATCCGCAGGGGTCAGACCACGGCCTCGGCACAGCGGCGCAGGTCCAGCCATTTTGGTGGCAATCAGCACCTCATCACGACGGCCTGTGGCCTCAAACCACTGGCCAATAATCTCTTCGGTGCGCCCGGCGGTGTCATTGGTCGGCGGCACCGGGTAGATCTCGGCAGTGTCCCAGAAGTTCACCCCATGCTCCAGCGCCAGATCCATCTGCGCTGCTGCCTCTTCATAGGTGTTCTGCACGCCCCAGGTCATGGTCCCCAGGCAAATCCGCGATACGTTCAAATCGCTGGTTCCAAGCTTACGGTATTGCATCAAGCTCTCTTTCTTAAGAAATCGCCGTCCCTGCCGACGGCTTTGGTAAACCTTTGAGTTTACCAAAGGATAAGAAGCCGACGGCGTCAGTTCAACAGGTGAACCAACTTCACCCCAAACATTTCCGATGTTTTTCCCGCAACATTTTGTACCCTCTTTTTGCGAAGCCGTAACGCAGCGGTTTCATCGGATTTTTCCAGACAAAAACACCCGAACCGCACGGTTCGGGTGCATCTGTGCTGTCATTTCACGGCAAAAGTCGTGTCACGGTTTGGGATGTTCGTCCCAATCATCGCTGAGGATCCTGCGTGAATCCCCCTCGGGGTCGTCATATTGGCTGGAGCGGATGGTATACACAAATCCCGCCAGTCCAAGCCCGCCCAGGATCAGGGAAATCGGGATCAAATATGAAATCACGGTCATGCGCACCCCTCCTTTATCGCAGACGCAGCGCGTTCAGCGAAACGGTTATGGACGACAGCGACATCGCCAAAGCAGCAATCAAAGGCGTCGCCAGACCGGCAATGGCCAAAGGCACGGCGATCACGTTATAGGCCGTTGCCAGACGAAAGTTCTCGCGGATGCGGCGGGTGGCTTTTTGCGCGGTGGTGCACGCCTCTGCAATGGGAGCCAGATCGCGCCCCAACAGCACCACATCTGAGGCAACACGAGCCGCATCCAGAGCGGTTGCCGGGGAGATCGAAACATGCGCGGCCGCCAGTGCGGCAGTGTCGTTTAAGCCGTCCCCCACCATCAGTACTTTGTGGCCATCCGCAGTAAGCGCATGAATTCGTTCCAACTTGTCTTCAGGCAAGGCGGCCGACGTCCAGTTTGCAATGCCAAGCCGTGTTGCCAGCGCGGCCACTGGGCCTTCGGTATCACCCGACAACAGAACCACCTGTTTGCCGGCCGCTTGCAAGGCTGCCACAGCCTCTTCTGCGCCAGCCCGCAGGCTGTCCGCAAAGGTAAAGACACGGATTTTGCCGTCGCCTGCATCCAGATAGGCCGCTGTCGCCTCAACCGGCGTGCCGCCAACCCACTCCAAACGCCCCAGACGCACGGTCTGATCATGCAGCTGTCCTTCGGTGCCAAAGCCCGGCAGTTCAACCACATCCGAGACCCGCGCTGGTTTGATGCCTGCAGACTGCACAGCCCGCGCCAGCGCCTGCGCCAATGGGTGCGAAGACGCCTCAGCCAGGGCCAGCGCCACCTCAAGGTCGCGGCGGCTGTGATCGCCCAGGTTGGTCACCGCGGGCGCGCCCTCGGTCAAGGTGCCGGTCTTGTCAAAGACAACCGTGTCCACTTCGGCCAAGCGCTCCAGCGCGGTTGCGTTTTTGATCAGAAGACCGCGCTTGAACAGACGGCCCGACGCCGCAGTGGTGACGGCAGGCACCGCCAACCCAAGGGCGCAGGGACATGTGATGATCAAAACGGCCGCAGCAATGTTCAGCGCGGTGCGCAGATCAAGCGTCCACAGATACCAACCCACAAAGGCCAGCGCCGACAGGATATGAACACCCGGCGCATAAAGCTTGGCAGCCTTATCCGCAAGCGATGTGTACCGTGACCGCCCGCTTTCGGCGATGGCAACCAAATCGGCCATTCGATGCAGCGAGGTCTCTTCGCCCACAGCGGTGGCTTGGACCATCAGCGGCCCCGTCAGGTTCACCTCACCCGCCGACACGACCTGCCCCGCGGATGCAAAAACCGGAACCGTTTCCCCCGTCAAAAGCGAGCGATCCAATTCGGACTGCCCCTCTACAATGACCCCGTCCACCGGCATGCGCCCACCGGGACGCACGCGGACGTGATCTCCAATGGCCAATTCGGTCACGGCCACCTCGGTCTCCTCGCCGTCCACCACGCGAAGGGCGCGTGGCACCTCCAGCGCGGCCAGCTCTTCGGCGGCCGAGCGCGCAACAGCGCGGGTGCGTTGATCCAGATACCGCCCGGCCAGCAGGAAAAATGTCAGCGTCAGCGCCGCATCGAAATAGGCGTGTTCCCCGCTGAGGCTGGTTTCCCACAGTGAGGTCACCAAAGCCAACAACAGGGCCAGCACAATCGGCACATCCATATTCAGCCGTCGCACCCGCAACGCGCTCCACGCGTTGACAAAAAACGGCTTGCCCGCATAGGCCACGGCCGGCAGGGAGATCGCCGCTGAGATCCAGTGGAACATATCCCGCGTGGCATCCGACGCCCCCGACCAGACCGAGATCGACAAGAGCATCACATTCATTGAGGCAAAGCCCGCAACCGCCAGTCGCATGGCCAGGTCACGCCCAACCCGATCGGTCTGGGTGCTGGACAGCTGCGCCAGATCCAGTTCGTGCGCCTCATACCCCAGCCCTTCGACAACCGGGATCAAATCTGCGGCATGAAGGTCTGGATCGGCCTCGATCAACGCACGTTTCAAGGTCAGGTTAACACGGGCCGACCGGATCCCCGGAACATCGGCCAGACCGCGTTCAACTTTGGAGATACAGGCCTGGCAATGGATGGTTGGCAAAGACAACGCCAACCGGGCTTCGGTCGGCGCGGCCTCGACAGGTCCGTCCGGAGCCGCGATACAGCCTGGGCAGACAGCTATATGCGGGCGATGCGGATCGGCGTTGGCGCTCATTCTTGCCCCTCACGCACGTGGATCACCACACGCTGGGTGAACTCGGTCCCATCCGTGGCGCGGGCCACCATCCGCAGGTTCCAGTTGCCGCCTCCAACCGTGACAGGCGCCACATAGGCGCTGCCATCAAAGGTGAAATCCGGCGTCTGGTCATCCTTGACGTGGGTCGCACGCCCAAAGGTGGCGGTCAGCTTGGCAACCTCAACCGGTTGCCCGTCACGGTCGGTGATCGACAGGCGCAAGACATCGTCTTGAACTTCGCCGTAAACCTCCCAGCCTAGGGCCTGCTGCGCCTGACGGCGCGCATCAAACTCTTGGCTAGCCACATAAGAGTTCGCAACTTCCAATCCCGGAAAGGTCGACACCGCCTTGACCGCAAGGGTGATGTTGACGCCGATGATGATCGCAAAGGCACCACCAAACAGCATCAAAGCATGGCGACCAGTAAATTCGCGCTGTGGCTTTTCCATCGTTACTGTCCCCGTCCGTTAAAGGTACTGTCTTTGTAGGCCCGTTCACCGCTGACAGTGTCTTCGACCCAGATGCGTACATCGGTGGCTTCGCCCTGTGCAGGCCCGGTCTCTTTGGGCGCAATCACATAGACACGCTGCAAATGCGCCGCATCCGCTGGCACCTCGACAATAGCACCCGCAACATTTTCCAACTCGATCTGATAGGCAGGGTCACCGGAGACCGTGACCTCAAACGGGCGCGCATCGCCGTGTTTGTTGCGCAGGCGCACGTCATAGGTGTTGCGGATCGATCCATCCGACAAGGTGACATAGGTTGGGTTGCGCACCGGCGCGACCGTCAGATCCACCTCGGGCCGGATAAACAGCGCATAGACCAGCGCGACGCCAACCATCGACCACAAAGCGGTGTAAAGGACGGTACGCGGGCGCAAGATGTGTGACCAGACCGGTTTCGCCTTGCCACCGTCCCGTTCGCGCGACTCATCCGACAGGGCCATATAGTCAATCAACCCACGGGGGCGGCCCAGCTTGTCCATCACGTCATCGCAGGCATCGATACACAGCGCGCAGGTGATACATTCCATCTGCTGGCCTTCGCGGATGTCGATCCCCATCGGGCAGACGTTCACACAGGCCATACAGTCCACGCAATCGCCCAAAGGCTTGTCCGCATTGGCCTTGCGATGTTTGCCGCGCGGCTCCCCACGCCAGTCGCGATAGGCTACCGTCAGCGTATCCTCATCCATCATCGCCGCCTGAATACGCGGCCAGGGGCAGGCATAGATGCAGATCTGCTCCCGTGCGAAACCGCCAAACAAGAAGGTGGTAAAGGTCAAAATGGCGACCGTGGAGTAAGCGATGATATGCGCCTGCCCGGTGAACAAATCCACAGCCAAGGTCGGCGCATCCGCAAAGTAAAAGACCCAGGCCCCGCCCGTTGCCATGCCGATCAACAGCCAGACAATCCATTTGGTCACCCGCAAGCGGATCTTGCGCAGGTCCAGTTTCTTTTGCCGGTGCAAACGCAGACGGGCGTTACGATCCCCTTCGATCCAACGCTCCACCAGTATGTAAAGGTCGGTCCAAACGGTCTGTGGGCAGGTATAGCCACACCAGACCCGACCCAGAGCCGATGTAAACAGAAACAGGCCAAGGCCTGCCATAATCAAAAGACCCGCCACAAAATAGAACTCATGCGGCCAAATCTCGATCCAGAAGAAGTAAAACCGCCGGTTCGCCAGATCCACCAACACCGCCTGATCCGGCAGGTTCGGCCCCCGATCCCACCGCAGAAACGGAGTCAGGTAATAAATCCCAAGGGTCACCGCCATGATGATCCATTTTAGGTTGCGGAATTTACCAGAAACGCGTCGCGGAAAAATAGGTTCCCTGGCGGCATAAAGGCTGGGGGTTTGGCTGGAATCGCTCACGGGCGTGCTCCAAGAATAATTATAGGACCGACCCGACTTTTGCCAAACATGCGCAAAACCGACTTTGACGTGGATCAAAAAGGGCATTGCGCATGGATGTTTTCGCGCCGCTCTCCCTGCGCAAATTGTCGCGGCGGTGTTAACTTTGCCCCTGACGGCGCAGCCATGTCACAAAACGCCGCGCAGAGCTGCGAAGATCCCCTGGCCGCGTAACGATGTAATATCCGCAATCATCTTCTTCATGGAACAGCTCGGTCAGGCGCCCACTGTCCAACTCGTCCTGCACAAACTCACGGATTTTGACCGCCACGCCCTGCCCGTTCAACACCGCTTCCAGCAACAGATTGCCGGGAACACGAATGCGTGGGCCTCGGGGCTCTGAGGTCACGCCGCGCTCTCGTAGCCAGGATGATGCCTCGGTTGTGCCCAGCTCTTCGACCCATGGCAGATCCAGCAAATCCGCAGGGGTCGTGATTGTCTCGTTTTTCAACAAAGCAGGCGCGGCTGTCACGATACGCTGCACCGGCAACAACATATGCGCCTCCAGACCGGGCCAATTCCCGTCACCATACCGAATGGCAAGATCAAAACCACCGTTTCGCATATCCACAACAGCGCCGGTTGGATCCAGAACCAGATCAATGTCAGGGTGTTTCTCGCGAAAATCGCCAAGCCGTGGCATCAGCCATTTCGCGGCGAACATCGGGGTCAATGTCATTTTCACTGGCCGCGCGTCGCTTTCTTGTGCCAGATCCTGCACCGCCGTGCCAATCGCGCCAAACCCAAGTTGCAGTGCTTGGGCCAATCGGTGACCAGCAAACGTCAGCTCCAGCGCGCGACCCTGACGATCGACAAGCGCCACATCCATATGCTTTTCCAGCGCTCTGATCTGTTGGCTGACAGCAGCGTGGCTCACATTCAGGCTGGCCCCAGCTTCGGCAACACCCCCCTGTTCCGCAAAGGCGGAAAAGGCGCGCAGCGCCGACAGTGGCGGCATCTTCATCCAATCCATATGTAATCCCAACTTACATAATCGATTTTTTATTGAATCGCATAAAGGCGCAAAATTGGCAAGGGTACAGGCAAGGCACACCCAATCAGGATCAGGAGAATGACGATGTTGACCAATGTTTATGCGCATGTGTTTTTGACGGCAGCAGGCTTTGATAGCTCCCAATTGCCACCGATTGATGACGCCCAGAAACCGCGCCGCAAAAAGGCACCAAGACGTTTTGAAGTCTGGAAAAAATCGTCGCCGACACTTCGGGAAACGCGCGAACAATACGAAGCACCGGCGACGACATCGCGCTTAAAGTAAGCACGAAAAGGGGAAGGTCTGTCTTGGACCGCCGATCGAAACCGGCACAAGACCCACGCGTTACTTGTGACAGCTTTGCCAGGCGCGAACTTTGATCTGCATCAAACCGACAGAGAAAACCTGTTAACATGTTCGCAAACAAAAAGGGCCGCTGACTGCGGCCCTTTTTAATGGTGTGAATGAAAGGTTGACGTTACTCGCCGCCACCCAGCTGGTGCACATAAGCCGTGACCGAGCGGATCTCAGCCTCGCTCAGGCGGCCAGACCATGCGGGCATCACGCCAAAGCGGGCATTGGAGATGGTTTCAACCACATCCGCATAGGACCCGCCGTAAAGCCAGATCGCATCCGCAAGGTTCGGAGCCCCTTGGTAGATGTCGCCTTCGGCGTTTTCCCCGTGGCAGGATGCGCAGTTTTCCTCAAACAGAACCGCGCCGTTTGCAACTACGGATGCATCTTGCGGCTCACCCGACAAAGACACCACATAGTTGGCAATCGCCGCGATCTCTGTCTGCTCAAGCAGCTCGTCACGACCAAAGGCGGGCATCTGGGAGTACCGCGCGTCGTCATCCTCTTCGTTGCGGATGCCGTGCGCCACGGTGGTTTGGATGTCCTCGATGGTGCCGCCCCACAGCCAGTCATCGTCCAGCAGGTTCGGGTAGCCCACCGCGCCCGCGGCACCAGAGCCGTGGCATTGGGCACACCAGGTTTTGAACACCGCCGCACCGGCAGATACCGCATAGCCATGCAGCTCTGGATCAGAGGTCAGCGCGGTCATGTCAGCCGCTTCCAGACGGGCGTTGATTGGGCCATTGGCCTCATCCACGGCCGCAATATCCGCCGCAACATCACCGCGTGTGGACCAGCCCAAGAGACCAGCAGTGGCACCGCTGACCAAAGGCCAGGCCGGGAACGCGATGGTGTAGCCAATCCCCCAGATGATACAAAGGTAGAAGGTCCACAGCCACCAACGCGGCATCGGGTTGTCGAATTCCTCGATCCCGTCCCAGCTGTGGCCGGTGGTTGGGATCTCATGAGGTTGGACCGGTTTCTTACTCATGTCCGGGTCTCCTCGGGCTCGGCGGGTTTATCCGCATGGCGAAAAGGGATATCGGCGCTGTCGGCATAGACCTTGGTGCTGCCGGGCCGAAAGGCCCAGACAACAACGCCGATAAAGAAGGTGAACAACATCAGCAGCATCCAGCTGTCAGCAAACTGCCGAAGGAGCGTATAGATTTCCATATCATCCCCTCCTTAGCGGCTGGCGTCGGGGGTGAAGGTCGAGAAATCAACCAAAGTCCCCAACATTTGCAGATAAGCGATCAGCGCGTCGGCCTCGGAAACACCGGGCTGGCCATCAAAGTTACGCACATTGATGTCTTCGCCATAGCGTTCAAGCAAACCATCATAATCGCTGTCCGGGTCAGCTTGGACACGGAAATCGATCTGCGCTTGCGCAACCATATCGTCAGTATAAGGCACACCAACAATCGCTTGGGTCGCCATGAGGTCGCCGATGTACTCACCTTCGAGCATAGTGCGTTCCAGGAAGCCATATTTCGGCATCACGGATTCCGGCACCACCGACTGCGGATCCCGCAGGTGGTCCACATGCCAATCGTCCGAGTAACGGCCACCCACACGGGCCAGATCCGGCCCGGTGCGTTTGGACCCCCACTGGAACGGGTGATCATACATGGACTCGGCCGCCAGGGAGTAGTGACCATAGCGTTCGACCTCATCTCGCATCGGGCGGATCATCTGACTGTGGCAGACATAACAGCCTTCGCGGATGTAGACCTCGCGCCCCGCCAGCTCAAGCGGCGTGTAGGGGCGCATGCCTTCGACCTTTTCAATGGTGTTTTCCAAGTAGAACAGCGGGGTGATCTGAACCAGACCGCCGATGGTCACCACCAGGAAAGAGAAGATCAAAAGCAGGGTCGCGTTGGTCTCAAGGACCTTGTGTTTGTCAAGAATTGCCATCTCTGCAGCCCTCCTTATTCAGCCGGGACTGCAACCGACAGGCTGGCTTCTTTAGCCGGGGCCTTACGGACAGTCATCCAGAGGTTGTAGCACATGATCAACGCACCGCTGAGGTACATCACCCCACCCAGGCCGCGCACCACATACATCGGGAATTTCGCAGCAACGGTGTCAGCGAAGGAGTTGACCAGGAAGCCGTTGGCATCCACTTCACGCCACATCAGGCCTTCCATGATACCGGTGACCCACATCGACGCGGCATAAAGCACGATTCCGATGGTCGCGAGCCAGAAGTGCCAGGACACCAGGCCGAGCGAGTACAGACGGTCGCGTTTCCACAGAACCGGTGTCAGGTAATACAGCGCCCCAAAGGAGATCATACCGTTCCAACCCAGCGCACCAGAGTGTACGTGACCGATGGTCCAGTCGGTATAGTGCGACAGCGAGTTCACTGCACGGATCGACATCATCGGACCTTCGAAAGTGGTCATGCCGTAGAAGGCAACCGAGATCACCAGCATCCGCAGAACCGGATCGGTGCGCAGCTTGTCCCAGGCACCGGACAGGGTCATCAGACCGTTGATCATACCACCCCAGCTGGGCATCCAAAGCACAACCGAGAACACCATACCTAGGGTCGAGGCCCAGTCAGGCAGCGCGGTGTAATGCAAGTGGTGCGGACCGGCCCAGATGTAGATGAAGATCAGCGCCCAGAAGTGGATGATCGACAGCTTATAGCTGAACACAGGCCGTTCAGCTTGTTTTGGGATGAAATAGTACATCATGCCCAGGAAGCCCGCAGTCAGGAAGAAGCCCACCGCATTGTGGCCATACCACCATTGCACCATCGCGTCTTGGACGCCGGGCCAGACGATGACGGATTTGGACCCCCAGATCGACACCGGAATGGTCAGGTTGTTCACAACGTGCAACATCGCAACGGTGACGATAAAGGCGAGGAAGAACCAGTTGGCCACATAGATATGCGGCTCGCGGCGTTTGATGATTGTGCCGAGGTAGACCGCCAGATAGGCCACCCAGACCACTGTCAGCCACAGGTCAACATACCATTCAGGTTCCGCATATTCTTTGGACTGGGTGCCGCCCAGCAGGTAGCCTGTTGCTGCCAGCACAATAAAAAGCTGGTAGCCCCAGAACACGAACCACGCCAGGTTCCCGCCCCACAGGCGTGCCGCCGATGTCCGTTGCACCACATAGAAGGACGATGCCAGCAAGGCGTTGCCGCCAAAGGCAAAAATCACAGCTGACGTATGCAGCGGGCGCAGGCGACCAAAGTTGGCAAAGCCTTCGGCCCAGTTAAAGTTCAACGCCGGAAAGGCGAGTTGGAACGCAATAAAGGTGCCCGCCAGAAACCCGACGACACCCCAAAACGCAGTGGCAATCACACCGGCGCGTACTACGCCGTCCATATATTCATTGGTTGGCAGAGGTGCGACCGGCTCATCGGTCTTGCGCAGCGTGTAGAGGAACAAACCTCCCGCCACCAGCATGATGATCACAGCATGCACCTGATACGCCAAGTCGCGCGCAAAGTTGATCCCAAGCATCGCGAAGAACGTGATGAGACCAAGCGCTATCAGCTTGATATAGTTAGACATTTCTCGTCCCTTTACCTTGCCCTTATCGATTCTTTGAGAGACTTCGGGCGGTTACAGACCGACGCCGTGATGCCTGAATTGGCAAAACCTAGCCTTGATCTGCATCAAAACCTGACGCGGCAAACCGTGGCATGAAACAAGACGAGACGCGCAACCCTTGAACCGGATGAGGTGCAAGATGAGTTATAAAACTTTGCTGACCGTGATCAGTGACATTGACCAAGCCAAGGCACCGCTGGATCAAGCCAGCGCTTTGGCACAGCAGTTTGAGGCCCACACAGATGCGCTTTGTCTGGGCATCGACCGCACCCAGACCAGCTATGACTATGGGATGGCCAACGCGATGCTGCTGCAACAATCCTTGCAAGTGGCGCGCGACCAGGCCGCCGCGCTGCAGGCTTTTGCCGAAGAGCATCTGGCCCGCAACGGCCTGCCCTTCTCGGCCACCACAGCGGTTGCGCCGCTGGGCGAAGTCACCCGCCATATTGCGCGCCGCGGGCGCTTTTGTGATTTGATGGTTGTTGCCAAACCCTATGGGGACAATGCGGCCATCGAAGGCGAGGCGATTGTAGAGGCCGGACTGTTTGAAAGCGCAGCCCCGGTTCTGGTGGTGCCACAGGACACACCGGTCCTGAAGGTTCCCAAAACGGTCCAGATCGGTTGGAATGAAAGCGCCGAAGCCCTGTCCGCCGTGCGCAAGGCGATGCCCTTCCTAAAAGCCGCGCGCTCTGTCCATGTGGTGGTTATTGACCCACCGCGCCATGGTCCGGATCGCTCAGACCCCGGTGGGCTTTTGTGTCAAATGCTGTCGCGTCATGGCATCCATTGCGAGGTCAACGTGCTGTCGAAATCCCTGCCGCGCACCGCTGATGTGCTGCTGCGTCATGCTGAGGACACAGATGCGGATCTGCTGGTCATGGGGGCCTATGGCCACTCCCGGTTCCGCGAAGCCATCCTGGGTGGAGCCACCCGCAACATCCTTGAGGCGGCGAACCGCCCCGTCTTGATGGCGCATTAAAACCTGCAATCTCCGGTTTCCCCGGACGAGCCCGCGCACCATGTCTCCAAATTTCCGGTGGGCGGCTCGGTTGACCCGCACCCATTCCATCCCGGTGCGGGTCCCTTTTTTCAAAGGCGTCTCGCGTCGACCGGCATCCTGATGGGCTGCTTTCAGACGGACTGGGCCGCGCCCGCAATCAGCCCAGAAAACCACCGTCGCTGTCGTCGCCGGCTTCATCCATCAGCCGGCTCATATCGGGCACGATGATATGGCGCTTGCCTTCCAGCTCGATCACGCCGGATTTCTTGAGGGCTGAGATCTGGCGGCTGACAGTTTCCAGTGTCAGACCCAGGTAATCGGCCATGGCTTCGCGGGTCAAAGGCAGTTCGAATTCAAGCCGGTCCAGCGGTCCTTTTTCCAGCGACGCATCCCGGCGGGCGATAATTGACAACAGGCTCGCGATCTTTTCACGCGCTGTTTTGCGCCCCAGCACTAGCATCCATTCCCGCGCCGCATCCAATTCGTCCAGCGTCATCTCCAACAGACGATGGGCAATATGCGGTGTCCGCGCCATCATCTCTTCAAAGGGCTTCTTGCGGAAACAGCACATCATCACGTTGTTCGTTGCCACCACATTATAGGCCGCACCGCTGCGTCCTGGGCGACCCACAAAATCCGATGGCAGCAACAGGCCAACCATCTGGGTCCGCCCATCCTCCATTGTCTGCGTCAGCGTCGCTACGCCAGAGACCACAGAGCCAACAAAATCCATTGAATCGCCTGACCAGACAATCGGCTGACCGGCCTCGTAGCTGCGATAGTATTTGATCGTATCAAGTTCCTCCAGCTCATCCGCATTACATCGCGCGCACACAGCACGGTGCCGAATGGGGCAGTCAGCGCATTTGACATGGGTGAGTACAGGGGCTGCCATCATTTTTTCCAATTGATCTGGGTCAATGACCTGGGGAGTGTGTTCTTCTTAAACTATAGTCATGGATACGAAATCACAATTGGCCCGCCTCGGTTTATTCGACGCCAAAGTGCCGCGCTATACCAGTTACCCAACAGCGCCTCATTTTGGGTCATCTGTGGATTCTACCTTGTTTACAAGGTGGATCAGCGCAATTACCCCCGACAGCTCTATCTCGCTTTACGTGCATGTACCATTTTGCCGCAGGTTATGCTGGTTTTGCGCTTGCCGCACGCAAGGCACACAGTCTGATTCTCCGGTGCGTGCCTATCTGGATGTTCTCAAGGCTGAACTGGACCTGCTGGCCCAGCATTTGCCACAAGGTGTGACGCTGTCGCGCCTACATTGGGGCGGGGGCACGCCAACTCTGTTGTCCCCGGATATGATGCGCGATCTCGCAGCCTCCATAGCTGCGGTTGCCCCCTTGGCCAAGGACGCCGAATTCTCAGTCGAAATCGACCCGAATGAGATCGACAGCGCGCGGATTGAGGCTTTGGTTGCGGCGGGCATGAACCGCGCCTCGATCGGAGTGCAGGATTTTGATCCGCAGATCCAGGAAACCATCGGGCGCCCGCAAAGTTATGAGACGACACTGGCAACGGTTGAAATGCTGCGCGCCAATGGGATCGACAGTTTGAATGCGGATATCCTCTATGGCCTGCCGCATCAGACCAACCGGCGCATGGCCGACAGCGTGCAAAAGCTTTTGTCCTTGTCGCCAGACCGGGTGGCGCTTTATGGCTATGCCCATGTGCCATGGATGGCGCGTCGTCAAAACATGATCCCGTCCGAGGCGCTGCCCACACCCGAGGCGCGGCTGGAGCTCTTTGAAACGGCGCAGCAACTGTTCCGGTGGGACGGCTACAAAGACATCGGCATCGACCATTTCGCCCGCCCCGAAGACGGGTTGTCCGTGGCCCAGACGCTGGGGCAGCTGCGTCGCAATTTCCAAGGGTACACCGATGACCGCTCCGAAGTTCTGATCGGTCTGGGCGCGTCTTCGATTTCCCGCTTTCCACAGGGTTACGCCCAGAATGCACCGGCGACATCCGCGCATACCTCAGCGGTGCGCGCGGGGCGTTTTTCGACGTCACGCGGACATGTGTTCACGGATGAGGACAAGCTGCGCGCCCGGTTGATCGAAGCCTTGATGTGCGACTTCCGCATTGACGGAGCAGAGGTGATGGCGCGGTTTGCTGTGTCCGCAACGGAGCTCAACAGCCTGTTTGAACGGGTAGCGGTTCAGTTCCCGGACATGGTGGAGCTGAAGGGTAATGATTTCCTGATCCCACCGCGCGCCCAGCCCCTGACCCGGGTCATCGCGCGTGCTTTTGACGCGTATGATCTTAGCAAAGCCGGGCACAGCGCTGCGATCTAAGCCCGCCGGGCTGTGCGCCTTTGCACTATCCGCGCAGCACGTCCCACCAAAGGCTCCCGCCCGTCACTGGCGCATGTATGACATGCACCGTTCCCGTTGGGCCAGGCTCGGCGCATTCGCGCCGAGCCTGGCCCAAGGCCGCCAAGGGGTCTTGCCATAGGCAAGGCACCTGCGGGCGCGGGAGTACCCCGTTGTTGGCAATCCGTCCGACACGTAAGGTGCGACCCGGCCTACCCAGCCGGGGACGCAACGGACAAGAGTTGCTGCGTATAAAGCTCTTTGGGGGCTGAGAAGATCTGTTCTGCCGTCCCGCTCTCGACCACATCGCCTTGGCTCATCACCACCACTTGGTGAGACATCGCCCGCACCACATTCAGATCGTGGCTGATGAACATATAGGCCAGCCCATAGCGTTTCTGCAGATCCCGCAGCAGCTCTACGATCTGCACCTGCACCGTCATGTCCAGCGCGGATGTGGGCTCATCCAGCACCACCAGCTTGGGGCGCAGCACCATGGCACGCGCGATCGCAATCCGCTGCCGTTGCCCGCCGGAAAACTCATGCGGATAACGGTCCATGGCCACCGGATCCAGCCCCACCTCTTCCATGACATCGGCCACCAATTCGCGGGGGTTGCGCCCTTTGTCCACCTCATGGACCGACAGGCCTTCGGCAATGATCTGGGCACAGGTCATCCGTGGCGACAAGGCGCCAAAGGGGTCCTGGAACACAATCTGCATATCCTTGCGCAGGCCGCGCAGATCTCTGCTCGACCAATGCCGCAAGTCCTGCCCCTGAAACAACACCGCCCCTTCGGATGCAATCAGCCGCATAATCGCAAGTGCCATTGTTGTCTTGCCCGAGCCTGACTCGCCCACAATGCCCAGGGTTTCCCCGGCCCGGATTGAGATCGAACAGGGGTTCACCGCTTTGACGTGCCCCACCGTCTTGCGCAGAAAACCGCGCTGGATCGGGAACCAGACCTTTAACCCTTCGGTTTCCACCATCATAGGGGCGTCCTCGGCCACGGGATCTGGCACCCCAGAAGGCTCAGCCGCCAAAAGCTTTTGCGTATAGGGGTGCTGCGGATTGGCAAAGATCTCGGCCGTTGGTCCGGCCTCAACAATCTCACCGTCTTTCATCACACAGACACGGTCGGCAATCCGGCGCACGATGGCCAGGTCATGGGTGATGAACAAAACACCCATCCCCTCGATCTCTTTCAGCTCGGCCAGCAAATCCAGGATCTGCGCCTGAATGGTCACATCCAGCGCCGTTGTCGGCTCGTCCGCGATCAGGATATCGGGCTTGTTGGCCAGCGCCATGGCGATCATCACCCGCTGGCGCTGCCCGCCGGACAGCTGATGGGGATAGGCGTTCAGACGGCTTTCGGCGTCCCGGATCCCCACCCGATCCATCAATTCCAGGATCCGCTTTCGTGCTGCCTCTCCCACCAGGCCTTGGTGCAGGGCCAGGCTTTCCGCCAGCTGTTTTTCCAGCGTGTGCAGCGGGTTGAGCGAGGTCATCGGCTCCTGAAAAATGAACGAGATATCATTGCCACGCACCTGACGCAGATGGGCCTCATCCGCGCCCACCATTTCTGTGCCGCCGTAGGTGACAGAGCCGCTCACATGGGCGTTATCTCCCAGCAAGGACACGGTCGACAGTGCCGAGACCGATTTCCCCGACCCGGATTCCCCGACCAAGGCCACGGTTTCCCCCTTGTCGACCGCAAAGGATACGCCTTTTACCGCCTCAACCAATTGGCCGTCCTGCTGGAAGGCCACGCGGAGGTCTTTCACTTGCAAAACTGCGCTCATGAAAAGGTCTTTCTTGGGTCAAAGGCATCGCGCACGCCTTCAAAGATGAAGACCAGAAGCGACAGCATCAGGGCAAAGGTAATAAAGGCAGTAAAGGCCAGCCAGGGGGCCTGCAGGTTCTGTTTTGCCTGCAAGGTCAGCTCTCCCAGTGAGGGCGCCGAGGATGGCAGACCAAAGCCCAGAAAATCCAGACTGGCCAGCGCGCCAATGGTACCCGTCACGATAAAGGGCAGCATCGTCAGCGTGGCCACCATTGCATTGGGCAGCATATGGCGGAACATGATGGTCATATTGCCAACGCCCAGGGCCTTGGCCGCGCGCACATATTCCAGGTTCCGTGCGCGCAGGAATTCCGCGCGCACCACGCCCACCAGCGCGGTCCAGCCAAACAGCACGCTGAGCAGAACCAACAGCCAGAAACTGCGCCCCAAAATGGCAAACAGGATGATGATCACATACAACGAAGGGGTCGAGGCCCAGACCTCAATCACACGCTGGAAGATCAGATCCAGCCAGCCGCCAAAATACCCCTGCACCGCGCCAGCAATGATACCAATCACCGTCGCCGCCACGGTGACCATCAGCGTAAAGACGATGGACAGGCGGAAGCCATGGATCACCCGCGCCAGTACATCGCGTTTGCGGCTGTCGGTGCCCAGCCAATTCTGGCCATTGGGTGGCAACGGTGCCGCACCCGGACGATCCACCGGCGTGTCAAAGGAATAGGGAATGAGCGGCCAGATCGACCAGCCTTTTTCAAACCCATCCGCCGCATAGGTGCCAGCGTTGATCTCATCGATAATGCCTTCGGGGTCGTCAAAACAATCCTCAACCCCTCCGGAGCGGATCAGACATTGCACCTCAGGATCGCGATAGGCGGCTTCGGTCTCGAAATCACCGCCAAAGGTGGTTTCGGCATAGGAATGGACCACAGGCACATAGAACGAGCCGCGATATTGCACCAGGATCGGTTTGTCGTTGGCCACAACATCCGCCAGCAGTGACAGGCCAAACAGAATGGAGAACAGAACAAGCGACCAATAGGCCCGCTTGTTGTTGCGGAAGTTACGCCAGCGGCGTTGGTTCAGCGGAGACAGTTTGAACACAGATCCAGCCATTTACCCCTCCCGACTTTCAAAATCGATGCGCGGATCGACCAGCACATACATCAGGTCCGAGATGATGCCGATCAACAGCCCCATTAGACCAAAGATGAACAGCGTGCCAAAGACAATCGGGTAATCCCGCGCAACGGCGGCCTCAAACCCCAGACGCCCCAGCCCATCCAGCGAGAAAATCGTCTCGATAATCAGGCTGGCACCAAAAAACACGCTCATGAATGCGGCCGGGAAGCCTGCGATCACAATCAGCATCGCATTGCGGAACACATGGCCATAAAGCACCCGGTTCTCGGTCAGCCCCTTGGCTCGGGCGGTCATGACATAGTGCTTCTTGATCTCATCCAGGAAGGAGTTTTTGGTCAGCAATGTCAGCGTCGCAAAGCTTGCAATGGTCGAGGCCAGAACCGGCAGCGCAATGTGCCAGAAATAGTCGCCAATTTTGCCAATCAGGCTCAGCTCGCTGAAGTTATCGGACGTCAGCCCCCGCAGCGGGAAGACCTGCCAATAGGACCCACCAGCAAACAGAACCAACAACAAAATTGCAAACAGGAACCCCGGAATGGAATAGGCCGCGATGATGATACCACTGGTCCACGTGTCGAATTGGGAACCGTCCCGCATCGCCTTGCGAATGCCCAAAGGGATCGAGATCACATAGGCGATCAGCGTGGACCAAAGTCCCAGCGTGATCGACACCGGCATTTTCTCCAGCACCAGATCAATCACACCGATCTTGCGGAAATAGCTCTCCCCGAAATCAAAGCGTACGTAATTGCCAAGCATCAGCAGAAACCGTTGCAAGGGTGGTTTATCAAACCCAAACTCGCGCTCCAGCTCCTCGATGAACTCGGGTGGCAGGCCGCGGGCACCGGCATATTTTTCCTCTCCCCCACTGCCGCCAAGGGTCAGGTCATTTTCGATTTCTGACAGGTTGTCCCCGCCACCACCGGCAAATCCGGCGAATACATCGCCCTGCCCCTGTTGCTGGGCAATGATCTGTTCAATGGGACCGCCGGGGACAAATTGCACCAGGGTAAAGTTCACAATCATGATCCCCAACAGCGTGGGGATCACCAACAACAGGCGTCGAAGGATATAGGCTGCCATGGTTACCGCAACGCGCCTTTGGCTTTCAGTTCGACTTCTTTTTCAGGGTTGACCCACCACAGATCCAACCAGCCCAGCGCGAACTTGGGCATATTTTCTGGGTGTTCATACATGTCGAAATAGCTGACCCAGTAATTGGGCACATAGCCGTCCGGCACCACAAAAAACTCATAGCGCAACGCCCGGTCCAGGGCCATCAAGGCTGCATCCTGATCTGCCTGATTGGTGGTTTCAAAGGAGGCCTCGATAATGGCGTCAACCAAGGGGCTGGCAAGCCCCGCTGGGTTAAACAGGCTAAAGGCCGCTTCTTTGGACCCATACATCTGTGTCAGCCCGCCGCCGGTGGACAGGAATGAGCCGTACCGCGCCGAATAGACCATATCGTAATCGCGTTCGCGCTGGCGCAGGGTGAACTGTGAGGGATCGACCTTCTCGGCTTTGGCATCCACACCCAGCGCCTGCAGGTTCTGGACATAGGTCTCAATCATCGTGGCAGTTGTTTCCGGAATGCTGGTGGCATAGGGGATTTCAATCTTCAGCGTCTCTCCGGCAGCATTGCGGCGCAGCTTGTCTTCGCCGACAGGCCAGCCGGCCGCATCCAGCATCTTGGCCGCCTTGCGCAGGTTGCGGCGATCCCGCAGACGTTCGGATTTTGACGTATGGCTTGCAGAAACCGGTGTGGTCAGAACCTCAGAAGGAACCACATCACCCAACCCATTCAGGAACGTCAGCTCACCATCCTTCGGCACGTCTTTGGCCTCCAGATGGGTGCCCTCAACAAAGGAGCTGCGTTGCGTGGACAGGCCAAACAACAGCGATTCATTCACCCATTCAAAGTTAAACGCCAGCGCCAGCGCCTCCCGCACGGATTTATCCGCTAGCTGCGGTTTGCCCAAGTTGAACACAAACCCAGACGGAGACGGCGCGCTTTGATCGGCGATCTCCTCTTTGACCACCAGGCCTTCGCTCAGCTTTGGGAAATCATAGCTGGTTGCCCAGACCTTGGCATCGGATTCGATCCGGAAGGTGTATTCACCGGCCTTAAACCCTTCAAAGGATGCGGTCTGATCGGCAAAATACTCAATCCGGATCGTATCGTAATTGTGGCGACCCACATTGATCGGCAGATCCTTGGCCCAATAGTCATCCCGTCGTTTGTACACAATGCGGCGGTTCACGTCATAGCTGTCCAGCTTGTAAGGACCAGAGCCCACCGCGACCTCGTAGCGGGGTTCATCCAGACGGCGGCTTTCATCGGCTTCGAACCAAGCCTTGGAGAACACCGGCGTATTGCCTACGGTTTCGATCAAGCTGCGTCGCGACACATCCGGGTTAAACGTGAATTTGACCGTGTGATCATCCAGCGCCTCGGCCCCGGTGACCATATGGCTGACCGCCTGCGCATAGGATGGCAGACCTTGGGTGATGAACAGCGTGTGGCTGTACACCACATCCTCGGCCGTCACCGGTGTGCCATCCCAGAACGTCGCCTCGGGCCGCATGTGAAAGATCACCCAATTGCGCCCTTCGTCATATTCCAGGCTTTCGGCCAACAACCCGTAATACTGTCCAACCTCGTTCACGGTGCTGTCGATCAGACTGTCATATTGCAACGTCGTCAGCGCGCCGGACCGTCCCTTGACCGTATAGGGGTTCAGATTGTCAAACGTGCCCGATGCGGCCAGCGCCATCTCTCCGCCTTTGGGCGCATCCGGGTTCACATAATCCAGATGTTTGAAGTCCGCCGGATAGTCGAGATTTCCAAAATACGAATACCCGTGGCTTTTGATGATGCCCTCTTCGGCCTTGGCCATGCCTGCGGCCAGGATCAGCGCGCCAATCCCCATACCCATCAACCTCATCAGCGTTCCAGTTCGCGGGGCGACGGTTACACGGGCCTCGGCTCGGGGTGACTGCATCGACGGATCCTCCATTTGGGTTCTACTGCCAGAGTTATGGATTACTTGTATGTGTCCAAGCACAGCTAATACAAGTTTAGAGAATGTGAACAGCCCGTGAAGAGGCGAAGTGCTGCCCGCAAACATAAAAAGCCGCTGTCCCAGGGGACAACGGCCTGAAATTCATCGAAACACAATCTCGTGTTTATTTGATCGTCGCGAGGTAGGCGATCAGGTTTGCGCGGTCGGTGTCTTTCTTCAGACCCGCAAAGCTCATTGATGTGCCCGGCGCATAGTCGGACGGTTTGGTCAGGAAGGCGTTCAGCTCGTCTTCGGTCCACGCGCCTGCCGGCAAGCTGCCCGAGTAGCCAAAGCCGGAGGCCGAGCCAATGTCGCGCCCGACCACATTAAACAGATACGGGCCGGTTGCGTTGGCGCCATCTTCCAGCTTGTGGCAAGCTGCGCATTTTTTGAAAACCTTGGCCCCTTTGCCGACGTCAGCAGAAGCCAGAAGCTCTTCAAAGCTTACTTCTTCCACTTCTTCGGCGCCGCCCGCGTCAGCCACTTCGATCACATAGGATGCCTCACCATGGCTATCCATTGCATAGATCTCAGTCGCCGCCCATTTGCCGAGCAGGAAAACGAGAAAGGCGCCACAGAAGCCTGCGGTCGCTTTGGTAAGGGTCATCGTGTCGAACATGATCGCTTTTCCATTTAGCTGTCTGCCAAGGTGTCTAAGGCTTCCCCTATAGTCTGACAAGGTATAGACAGCGCGACCAAATGCCCGTTTATTGATGTTTTCTACGGAAGTGACGCAAATGACCCGCAAAATCGCCATTCAAGGAGAGCTTGGCTCCTATAGCCACGAAGCCTGCCGCGCAGCCCGCCCCGATATGGAGGTCCTGCCGTGCCGCACCTTTGAACAAGCGATTGATGCGGTAAACTCAGGCGTCGCCGACCAAGCCATGCTGCCGGTTGAAAACTCCACCTATGGGCGCGTGGCGGATATTCACCGCCTTTTGCCCACATCCAACCTCCACATCGTGGACGAAGCCTTTGTGCGGGTGCACATTAATGTGCTGGGCGTGCCGGGCGCCACCTTGTCGGATGTCAAGGAAGCCTATTCCCATCTGGTGCTCTTGCCCCAATGCGCAAGCTTCCTGAAAGAGCGCAACATCATTGGCCGGGTCAGCCCCGATAACGCCCGTGCCGCCCGTGACGTTGCGGAACGCAATGATCCAACCATTGCGGCGCTGGCCAGTGAGCTGGCGGGAGAGATCTACGGGCTGGACGTCCTTGCCCATCATATCGAGGACAATGGCAACAACACGACGCGCTTTTTGATTATGGATCGTCAGGCCAATTATGAGCGCCGCGGCGAACATGGGATGGTCACCAGCTTTGTCTTTCAGGTCCGCAACATCCCCGCCGCGCTCTACAAGGCCATGGGGGGGTTTGCGACCAATGGGATCAACATGGTCAAACTCGAAAGCTATATGGTCGACGGCTCGTTCACCGCGACCCAGTTCTACGCCGACATCGAAGGCCATCCCGACGACCCCAATGTCCAGCTCGCCATGGACGAGCTGGCCTATTTCACCACCAACATCAAGATCCTGGGCGTCTTCCCGGCCAGCCTGCAGCGCCACTAAGCTGCAGGCCCACCCCTTGCGGCCTCAGGCGTAGTCGTTCAGCCGCTCTTCCAACACGGCCGTAAACCGACCAACGCGTTCTTTGAAGCGCTTTTCAACCTTGCCGCGCGCCAGTTTCAGCGATTGCAGCAACAACCGCCCCGGCAGGCTGCTGGCGGCCAGATCGACCGAGATCGACACCCGCGTGCACCGCGGCGACAGCGCCAGCAGCTCGATCCCGAACTGGCCGGACACGCCGCTGCCTTCGCCTGTCACCGCCATAAAGGTGGAGGGCTGCAGTTGGGTCAGCCGCAGATCCAGACTGCGATCCTTGCCACGCAGGCGATAGCCGACACGCCATTCCATCCCCTCCTGCACAGCGCCTTGGCTCAACCGTTCAACCTCCAGACCGCGACGGGCGGCCAGGCGTTCCAGATTGTCAAAATCCGACAACAGGCCAAAAACCTGCTCAATCGGGGCATCGATGTCTTCGGACGTTTTCAATTCCATGTGTTCACCTGTTCGCAACGGCTAAATGCACAAAATGGGCGGGCTCTTTCACTGCAGTCTATCCGCAAGCCAGTTATCAAGTAGGAAACGCGCAATTGCGCCTTTGCGGGCGGGGCGGATTTTTGGGTGCATTTCCGCCTGCGCTTCCATGATGTCCTGCTTGCTGGCCCACAGCGCATCTTCGATTTCATGGGGATCAATGGTGATCTCTTCGCTGGTCGCCTCTCCCCAGCAGCCAAACATCAAGGACATCGGAAATGCCCAGGGTTGGCTAGCCAGGTAACCAACCGGCCCGACCGTGACGCCGGTCTCTTCAAACACCTCACGCCGAACCGCAGCCTCCAGGGTTTCGCCGGGCTCCACAAAGCCCGCCAACAGTGAATACATCCCCTCTGGCCACCCCGGAGAGCGCCCGATCAACACCTTGTCGCCACGGGTGATCAGCATGATCACAACCGGGTCCGTGCGGGGGAAATGGCGCGCACCGCAGTCCGGGCACTGCCGCTGCCAACCGCCTTCGATCATCTCGCTTTTTGCGCCACATTTGGCGCAGAACCCATGGGTGTGATGCCAAGCCAAAACCGCTTTGCCAGTGGCGGCAACTTCGGCATCCCAGGGCGACAAACCAGCCATAAAACTGCGCAGCTCGGCAAAGATCTGACCCTCTGGCAGATCCGGGTGTTGTTGCTCGGTCAGATCACGAAAGGCACCGATCTGGCTCAGATCCTCGCCATCCGGCTGCCACTCCAAAAGCTCGGCGGCAAACAACGCGTCACCGCTTGAATTCAGCCCCAGGAACACCGACCGCGCGGCGGCACCCGTCACCAATGGGTGGTCGCTGCTTAACCAAACCAGTTGATCGGGCCCTGCCTCACCATCCACATCATTGCGTTGCACCAGCGGTTTACCTTCCCAGAACAGCAGCACCAACCCGCCGTTTTCCCACCGCTGTCCAAGCCCTGCCGCATCATTGCGGAGGTGCGCCGCCCGATTGAGCCCGCCCCCGCCAAAAGTCACCGTTTCTGCGTTTTTCATCTGCTCGTTGCCTATTGCCTAAAGATTAACAGGACACGGCGTTCGCTTAGCTCACAGCCTGCAAAATTCAAATAACCTCGCGGCAAGTTTTCGCAAAAAATCGCTTCTTTGCCAATATTTTACCGCCAACCTCTCGCCCTAGTTGTTCGACCCCCCCAAAAATGGCGAATTGTTAAGATTCTACCCTTTGCACATGCTTTAAACATTGCTTCTATGTGTAAGAATATAGAAGAATTCAAACTGTGAGCAGGCTCAATATGCGCCCAGCATCGGCAAAATGACAGGAAGACAATCGCCCTCGCAAAGCCAACCGGCTCGGCTACGCGTCATGGCGACAACAGACCTGCATGCGCATCTTGTGGCGCATGATTATTACTCTGACAGCTCCGGAATTCCACTTGGCCTAACCCGCGTTGCAACACTTGTAAAAACCGCAAGGGCCAAAGCCCAAGAGGACGGAAACGCCACCTTGTTGGTGGACAATGGCGACGGGTTTCAGGGTGCGCCCCTGGGCGAAAACATCCTGCACGGCCAAGAGGCGCGCCACCCGCTGATGACTGCGTTTTCGATCATGGGCTATGACGCGATGGGGCTTGGCAACCATGATTTCAACTATGGGTTGCCCACATTGGCCCGGCTGTTAAAGGACGCCCCCTGCCCTGCGATCTGCTCTAATATGAGCGCGATTGAACCGGGTCTGGAATTACCCTTTGTGTCATCAACAATCGTCGACAAAACCATCCCAGCTGTGCCTGACGCGCCACCGTTGCGGATCGGTATCCTGTCGGTCCTGCCGCCGCAAACGGTAATCTGGGATGCCTATTTCCTGGAAGGACGGGTGGTTGTTCAGGATATGGTCAACGCCGCCAAGGATGCCGCCCGCGCCTTACGCGACCAGGGCTGTGACGTGGTGGTCGCATTGGCGCATACCGGGCTGGGCGACCAGGACGCGGTGCTCAATATGGAGAACGCGCTTTACCCGTTGATGGCTCTGCCTGACATTGACGCTTATGTTGCCGGCCATACCCATCTGGCGCTGCCGGATCCGCAGACTCCCACAACCAGCCCCGTGGTCATGCCCGGCGCCTTTGGCAGCCATTTGGGGCTGATCGACATCGCGCTTCACTGGGATGGCACAGGTTGGCAAGTCCAGAACACGAAGGCCACATTGCAAAGCGTTGCCCCAAGTGACTCTGCAATGGTAGCTGAAGACGCACAACTCAAAGCCGCCTTGCATGATGATCACATCGAAGCCTGCGGCCGCCTCAACCAGCCCGTCGGGCGGGTCGACGCCCCCCTACATTCGTTTTTCACCTTTTTCTCACATGACCGCTCCCTTGCGCTCACGGCCAGTGCGCAGGCGGCTGCTGTGCGCGCTTATGTGGCTGGAACGCCCGCGGCCGATTTGCCCTTGTTGTCGGCCGCCGCTCCCAGCAAATTTGGCGCACGGGCTGGGCCGAGCTTTTACACGGATGTACCTGCGGGCCCCGTCACCATGCGGCATGTGACAGATCTACAAATATTCCCCAACCAATTGCGCGCGGTGGAGATCACCGGGATAGAGCTGTTGGATTGGTTGGAAATGTCTGCAGGCATTTTCAACCGCATCACCCCCGGCAGCCAGGATGCTGCGCTGGTGGACGAAGCGCGCGCGGGCCACAACTACGATGTGATCTTTGGCATTGAATATGACATTGATGTAACCCAACCTGCGCGTTTCAATGCCGTTGGCACATTGGTGAATCCAACCGCAAAACGCATCCGAAACCTGCGCTGGAACGGCGACCTTATACGCCCAGACCAACGCTTTCTGGTGGCTTTGAGCAGCTATCGCGCCAGCGGCGGCGGTCATTTCAATATGGTACGCTATGCTCCGCAATTGTCGCTGCCACAGGTCCGCCTGCGCGATGTTGTTCGGGATTACATTTCCGGCCAACTCATGCGCGACCCGCTGGAAGAAGCTCCCTCCCCTTGGCGGTTCGCGCCAATAGGCGACACCCAGGTTTTACTGCGCACAGGCCCCGCGGCTTCGGCCCATATCGCCGAACTGCCAGCCGATCGTCTTTCACTCTTGCCCGTGGATACCAACGGGTTTTTAGGGCTGCGATTGCAGCTCTGATCACAGGCTCTGCGCGAAACGCCCCCCTTCGCGCAGAGCCTCGATAACTTCTGTCACGCTCTTGTCATTCTAGGCCTCGCCCTCTATATCCGGATTCGAGAGGTTGGCGCGGGCAGGCGCCTCGCCAACCTGGTCAGGTCCGGAAGGAAGCAGCCACAACGAGCCCCGCTTGGGTCGATGTCCAACCTCTCACTTTCCCACACTCTCATTTTTCCGCAAATGACCGGATCTCCTGCGTGCTTTGTCGCATGCCATGCTTCGGCACCCGTATTAACACGGGCCACACCGGAATTCGTTTGACGACTCTGGGGCCTGTTCTTTACCCCTGTGTGTGATGGTTCTTGGCCGCGCGTTATGTGTGGCCCGGATGAAAAGGGAACACGGTGCAAAGCACGCCTGTGACACAGGTTGTTTTAATGCCGCGACTGCCCCCGCAACTGTAAGCGGCGAGCTGCCCCGAAACGAACCACTGGCCATGGGTGATCTGGATCACCCGCCGGGAAGGTTCGGGGACGCGATGACCCGCAAGTCAGGAGACCTGCCATCAAAACGATAACTCGAAACCGGGCGGGGTGCTCCGGGGCGGGATCCAAATGCGGGTTTGGAACAGGGCAACGCCCGGGGAGACCACAACCGCCTTTGACCTGACCTGCGCCCTGTCTAGCAAATTTTGCGGATGGAGGATGCAATGATCTGGACCGGTGAAACCCATGAAATGGCGGCAACCCACTGCCCAAAACTTGGCCGCCCCTGTCCTGCCGCGTTGGAGATGCTCCAAGCTTTGAGCGCTGCCATGACCCAGGCCAAACCCGTCACACAAGATGATTTTGAAATGACAGGTCACAGCACGCTGAAGGCCTGTGGCGCAGGCTGCCAAGCCCGTTTTGTCGCCTCCCACGCCCAGATACGCGTGTTCTGTGATGTCTCTGACAGCGCCGAACAGAAGGTTTTGGATCAGCTGGCGGATGCGATGTTTTCCAACGACCTCATACCCAGCATAGCGCGCCCCTCCAGCGACCATCTGCCCTGCGCCGTGGCACAGGCATTGCCTTTGCAGATCGCCACGACCCGACACATTGATACAGCCCTCAGACAGCCGGTTTAATCGGGCGGTTTAATCGGGGTTACACACGGCGCGCCGAGATGGCCCAGGCCAATTGCTCATCCGTTTCAACCGCCAAGGGATCCAAGCTGCGCAGCCGGTTCAAAGCCGCATGCGGCGGCTCCCCCACTTCGATCATCAGACGCAACACCGCCATGCCCGCCCGGCCAGAGCCGCAACCTGCATGGACCAAGACCCGGCCCCCGCCCACCAATGCTTTGCGCGCGGCATGGCTGGCTTTGGGCCATTTGAACAGCACGTTTGACGGCGGGATACCACAGCGCGGCACCGGCAGATGAAACCATCGGCTCGCCATGCTTTGAATGTCCGCCCCCAGCGTCAATGCGCCCACAGCCTCCTGTTCAGCTCCGGTGGTCATCGACAACACCAGCCCGGGCTTCCAATCATTGATATCCTGCAAATCCGCGCGATAGTGTCCGGTCTCCCCAGGCATTCGGCACAAGGCCAAACTCCCGTTCGCCACCGAAAGGGCATGAATTGTCAGTGTTGCTTGACCGGGTTCGCGTAGCTGTGAACCCGGGGTCATAGTTGTTGTGCGTTCCATCCGCATCAGCGCCTCCCCAGCTGGGCCAGAGTACCGCCACTCCTACCTTCAAACTCTAACTCTGGAATGCGTCCCGCGCCTAGAGTTTTCTTTTACCTCTGGGTGATTTGCTCGTCTTTCGATCAGCCAAGCTTGCTTCGGGCAGATGAGCGGTGGACGAAACTGACCCGCTTCCTTACCTTGGGCCGGACTATCAAAAGAATACGAATCCGGTATACAATCATGAGCGACACCCCCATGGGCGAAGCGGGCGATACGCCCAAATATCAGGTCCTTGCCCGCAAGTACCGGCCCGAGACCTTTGCCGATCTGGTCGGCCAAGACGCGATGGTGCGCACGCTGAAAAACGCGTTTGAGACGGGCCGGATCGCGCAGGCCTTTGTGATGACCGGCATCCGCGGCACCGGCAAGACCACCACCGCGCGGATCATTGCCAAGGGGATGAACTGCATTGGTCCCGATGGCAACGGCGGACCAACCACGGAACCCTGCGGCGTCTGCGAACATTGCCGCGCCATTATGGAAGGTCGCCATGTCGATGTGATGGAAATGGACGCCGCCTCGCGCACCGGTGTGAATGACATCCGCGAGATCATCGACAGCGTCGCCTACCGCGCGGCCTCGGCCCGCTACAAGATCTATATCATCGACGAAGTGCACATGCTGTCAACCTCGGCCTTCAACGCGCTGTTGAAAACGCTGGAAGAGCCACCAGCCCATGTGAAATTCATCTTTGCCACCACCGAAATCCGCAAAGTTCCGGTCACGGTTCTGTCGCGATGCCAACGGTTTGACCTGCGCCGGATCGAACCGGAAGTGATGATCGCGCTGATGCGCAAGATCGCCACATCCGAGGGGGCCGCGATTGCCGAGGACGCGCTGGCCCTGATCACCCGCGCTGCAGAAGGCTCAGCCCGGGATGCAACGTCGCTGTTGGATCAGGCGATCTCTCATGGTGCCGGAGAAACCACAGCGGATCAGGTGCGCGCCATGCTGGGTCTGGCCGACCGGGGTCGGGTTCTGGATCTGATCGACATGATCCTGCGCGGCGATGCCGCTGCGGCCCTGACCGAGCTCTCCTCACAATACGCCGCCGGCGCAGATCCTCTGGCGGTGTTGCGTGATCTCGCCGAGATCACCCATTGGGTTTCGGTTGTAAAAATCACACCGGACGCCGCCGCAGACCCAACCATCAGCCCCGATGAACGCGCGCGTGGTCAGGCCATGGCCGAGGCCCTGCCAATGCGGGTGCTGACCCGGATGTGGCAAATGTTGCTCAAGGCGCTGGAAGAGGTTGCAGCCGCACCCAATGCGATGATGGCAGCCGAAATGGCCGTGATCCGCCTGACCCATGTGGCCGATTTGCCTAGCCCCGAAGAATTGCTGCGCAAACTGCAGGACACCCCACCACCGCCACTGCCGGGCGGCCCCAGTGGCCCTGGCGGCGGCATGCCCGCACAGAGCGCGGGCGCGCCTGCGGCGAGCGGAGGGGGCG
>NZ_WIBF01000006.1 GCF_009496005.1 Tritonibacter litoralis | reverse complement strand
GGCCGGACACATGACTGCTTCTGACAAATGCACAAATCAGATCAAAAATGTCTTGCTATGCAGGAGCCATCCACACAAGCCATTCGCCGGGGCGCTCTTTAACAGAATATGCTGAATTCCCGTACAATCCGGTAGTTCGCAGCGTTTGTTTCAAGGTACTTCCTAAGAAAAGAATTGGGAATGATCGATGACGGCTCCGCTTCTGCACATTAACTCTGCTTCCAATTGCCCTCGGCAGGCAGACACCGTTGTCATAGGTGGCGGGATCATTGGTGTTTGCACTGCCTACTGGCTGGCACGGGCCGGGCAAAATGTTGTGCTCTTGGAGAAAGGGCGCATCGGAGCCGAGCAATCCAGCCGCAATTGGGGTTGGTGCCGACAACAAAACCGCGATGCGCGCGAATTGCCTTTGTCGCGTATCAGTCTGACCTTGTGGGAACAGATGATGCAGGACTGCGGCGCAGACATCGGGTTCCGCCGCTGTGGTCTGCTGTATCTGTCCAAGAACGAAGCTGAAATTGATGGCTGGGCAAACTGGGGACGGTTTGCGCGCGGCGAAGGTGTTGATACCCGCATGTTGAGCGCTGCAGCAGCAGCCGAGCACGCTGCGGCAACCGGACAATCCTGGAAAGGCGGCGTTTGGTCTCCGACAGATGGCATAGCCGATCCAGCCGCAGCTGCGCCTGCGATTGCGCGGGGCATCAAAAAACATGGTGGGATTGTTCTGCAGGGCTGTGCGGCGCGTGGAGTTGAATTGAGCGCCGGTGCTGTGTCTGGTGTTGTGACCGAGAAAGGTCTGATCAAAACCACTCAGGTGGTTCTCGCCGGTGGTGTCTGGGCGGGGAGTTTCCTGCACCAGATCGGTGTGTTTTTTCCCCAATCCTCGGTTCGCAGTTCCATATTGTCCGTGGCTCCGGGAGCGCAAGGCGTGCCGGATGCGGTGCATACCAAAGATGTCTCGATCACCAAACGCGGTGATGGCGGCTACACGCTCGCGATTTCGGGGCTTGCAAAGGTCGATCCGACGCCGCGTATGCTGCGCGGCGCGCAACATTTCCTGCCCATGTTCCTGCGGCGCTGGCGCTCGCTGGCCCCCGGCGGCACGCAGGCCTGGCGTGCGGGGTTTGATGGGGTGCAGAAATGGCAAATGGACCAGCCGACGCCGATGGAACACATACGCATTTTGGACCCGCGCCCAGATGCGCGAACGATTGCAAAAACTCTGGCACGCGGGCGACAGCTCTTTCCGGCGTTGAACCAAGTTCCTATTCAGGCGTCTTGGGCGGGCTATATCGACAGCACGCCAGATGGGGTGCCAGTTATCGACAGTGATATTGGCGTCCCAGGCTTGGCTCTGGCCGCTGGATTGTCTGGGCATGGCTTTGGGATTGGCCCCGGTGTTGGCCATTTGATGGCAGATATGGTGTTGGCGCGTGCACCCATTACGCAGATGTCGCAATACAAACTGTCTCGTTTTTCGGGCAGCCAATGGGGCAAAGTATCCGATTTCTGACGTCATGCGGCAAACCTTCCGATATCAAAGGGCGACAGAGGTGTGGAGCAGGTCCCAGTTGTGATCAGCTCAGCCATCGCATCCCCCACACCGGGGCCCAGCTGAAAACCGTGTCCGCAAAACCCAAAGGCATGAAACAGCCGCTTGGTGGTGTGGGAGGAGCCCATCACCGGCAGCATGTCGTCTATGTAACCTTCGACCCCTGACCATTGCCGAATGATCGTCGCTTCCCGAAGGGCGGGCACCAGTTTCACCACTTCTTTCATTTGGGTCGGCAAAGCGCACGGATTAACCTTGGCATATCCGTCTTCGCCCACTTGGCTCCGCGCCACAGCGCCACCAAAAACAACATTCCCGCGCTCGACCTGGCGCAGATAGGCCCCATGACTTTTTGACCAAACCCCAACCACGGGGAGTATGCGGTGGGGCAGAGGCTCGGTGACACCCATTTGCGGTCCGGCCAATGTGATCGGAACCTTTTCGCCAAAGTGACCAGCAATATAAGCGCCCCAGGCTCCGGCACAATTTAGCAACGTGTCCGCCTGAAAGGTCCCAGCTGTGGTCTTTACCGCAAAGCCATCGTCTTTGTGTTGTATGTCTGAAACACAGACCTGTTCGTGGAGGCGTGCGCCATTGCGCGCGGCGGCGGCTGCAAATGCAGGCGCTATGAGGCGCGGATTGGCAGAGCCATCATCCGGTGAATAAGAGGCCGCGACCGCCTCTGGCCCCAAGCCCGGAAAGCGTCGCTGGATGTCTTTTGGCTCCAAAACTTCCAGTGTCAGGCCCCATTCCATGGCGTCCTTGCGGAACTGTTGCATCATGGATAGGCCGTCTTGATCAAAGATCAGCCGCAAATGACCGGTTGGGCGAAACTCGACATCAAGATCCAGCCAGGCTTCAAGCTGTGACCACAGAGCCAGCGAACGATTAGCCAAAGGCATTTGCGGCAGATAACGTCCAGAGCGCCGAATGTTTCCAAATGAGGCGACGGTTGCACCTGCACCAATTTGGCCACGTTCAATCAGTGTGACGCGTGCCCCTCGTTTAGTTAGAAAATAAGCCGTCGCGGTTCCCATTAGGCCACCGCCCAAGATGATCACATGCAAGGTATCGTACCTCCTTTTGCCATCAAAAAGGGATCTGCGGCTTGCGTCAAAGACAGCTTTCTGCGACGACTATAAGTTCAGCCTATGGAGTCACAATGCGCGCGCGTCAATTGGAAGTGTTTACAGCCGTTATGCGGATTGGCACCGTCACGGGTGCAGCGCGCGTGCTCAATATCTCACAGCCTGCGTTAAGCCAGGTATTGCGTCACACTGAGGACGAACTTGGCTTTCTTCTTTTTAATCGTGAAAAGGGCCGTCTCCATCCAACGCCGGAGGCTTTGGAGCTGTATCCCGATGCGGAACGCCTGTTTTCGGGGCTTGAGGGGTTGCGTCGGAAGTCGACAGATCTGCGCAAGGGGCGATCTGGGCTTGTCCGTATCGCGGCGTCCGCCCCGCCTTCCATGTCGGTCTTGCCGAATGCATTGAGCCGATTGCGGCAGAAGCATCCCAATATCCAGTTGCGCGTACATGTGGCGCCCATCAGCACTCTGATTTCGATGTTAAGGACAGGAGATGCCACATTGGCGTTGGCCTTGGATGACCAAGTTCCTTCAGATATTCGCGCGGAAGTTATTGATAAAACATCATTTTGCTGTCTGATGTCTGAACACTCTGAGCTGTCGAATGAGGCAGAGGTAAGGTTCGATATGATGGCGGAGCGCACAGTTATTTCATACCGTACGCAGACCCGCCCCAGGGATGAATTGCAACAGGCCGCCCAAAGACAAGGGATATCGTTTGAGCCTGATTTGGAAATTGATTCATCAATATCTGCGGTCGGGTTTGTACAGGCTGGGTTGGGTGTCGCTCTGGTTGACGCCTTGCTACCCTGGGAGCACTTCCAAGGCATAAAGGTGCGACCGTTAGCCGACAGCCCCACAATACCTTTGTCCCTTCTCACCTTGAAGGATCGACAGCTGTCCCAAGCGGATCAGATAATGTCAAAGGAGTTGCGTGCTGTTTGTGACTTAAGAGGCAAAACAAAATCATAAGTTTTTCTTATGGCCGGGCATTGTAAGCGTCTTGGACGCTTTCGGCTATATCTGTTCCCTTTGCGTCAACAGATTGCAAAGGACGCGATACGATGGATGGGACGAGCCCCCCCCGTGAAGATTGGAAAATTGGTGTCGACATCGGCGGTACCTTCATGGATTTCTGTGCGCTTGAGGTGAATTCCGGCCGTTTGGCAACGCTGAAAGTTCTGACGACGCCTGATGATCCAGGGGCAGAACTGACGACGGGCCTATCTGTTCTTCAAGAGCAAGAAGGGCTCGCCCCAGAGGCTGTGACTCGCTTTGTCCATGGCACCACGGTTGGGATCAATACAGTGTTGCAACGCAAAGGGGCCAAGCTCGCGATGATCACCAACGCGGGTTTTGAAGACGTGTTGGAGTTGGCGCGGTTGCGGATGCCTGACATGTATTCCCTGTTTTGCCACCGTGCAGACCCTCTCATCCCCCGCGATCGAATTTTTGGGGTCAAAGCCCGGCTGAATGCACAGGGTGAAGAGACCACAGCACCAGATGCGCAGTCTGTGGCAACGGCCATAAAACAGGCTTTGGCTTCGGGGGCTGAGGGCATCATCGTTTCCTTCTTACACAGTTGGCGCAATGACGCGCATGAGCGTTTGGTGAAACGCATGATTTTGGAAATGGAACCGAGTGTTTTTGCCTTTAGTTCGTCCGAGGTTTGGCCCGTGATCCGTGAATATGAACGCAGTTGTACTGCTATTCTGAACGGATATGTGCACCCACGTGTTGCAGGTTACCTCGAAGCGCTTGAAAAGCGTCTGGAACAAAAGAGCATCCCGGCGAAGGCCTTGTTGACCAAGTCCAATGGTGGCGTGATGAGCGCGCGGGACGGGCGAGAAAACTGCGTGTCGATGCTGTTGTCTGGCACCGCGTCAGGTGTGACCGGAGCAGCCTGGTTGGCGCGTCAGGCGGGTGAGGACCGTATTCTGACATTGGACATTGGCGGTACTTCGGCCGACATCGCTCTTATTATCGACGGTGCCGCTCAGTTCGGTACGGGTGAGATGATCGGGGATTTCCCGCTTTATATCCCTTCGGTTTCAGTAAGTTCCATCGCTATCGGCGGTGGATCGATTGCATCTGTTGACGGTCACGGAGTGTTGCGTGTTGGACCAACTTCGGCAGGTTCGATTCCAGGTCCGGCCTGCTATGGGCGTGGCGGGACCGACGCAACAGTGACAGATGCCATGGCTGTTTGCGGTTGGCTGGGGCACAGTGATCTGGCCTATGGGCAACTTCGGATGGATCAAAGCCTCGCGCGGAATGCAGTTGGCGCTTTGGCCAAAACATTGGGGCGCAGTGTAGAAGAGACGGCACAGGCAATTTTGAACATCGCTTTGTCGGAAATGTTTGTCGAAGTTGAAAAGCTCGCGTCGCGGGAGGGCGTTGATCTCAGGGACTTTACTCTGTTGCCCTTTGGTGGGGGAGGGCCGATGCTTGGAGCGTTCCTTGCAAAGGATCTTGGAATGGGGCGCATGATTGCGCCGCGCCGGCCCGGAGTGGTGTCTGCACTGGGAGGGCTGGTTGCGGATTTACGCGGGGACTTCATCCGCACGGTCTTTGCCCCACTGGATGGTCAGCTTGGTTCCGACTTACAAGTTCTGTTTGCTGATCTCGTGGAAGAGGCGCGTGCGTGGTTGGCCAAGCAGGGCCACGAAGGTGCTGCCGAGCTGAACCTCACTGCTGAAATGCGGTATTCGGGGCAAAGTTATGAAGTTGAAGTAGCGCTCAAACAGGAGTGGTTGGACTCTGCCGAGGATATCGCTCAGGCCTTCCATAATACCCACGCGCGTTTGTACGATTTTGCGGATCCAACAGGTCAGATCGAAGTTATCAACCTGAGGCTGGCCATTGTGGGGGCCGGGCCGGACCCGGACTTTCCGGTGCACACTGCCAAGCCCTGTAAGGTTGAACCCCAAAAAACTGTACCTGTTTTCACCGGAATGGCCTGCGATATCCCGCTGTATCAGCGTGAGGCCCTACCGCCCGGCGCCCAGTTGAAAGGTCCTGCCATTGTCTCCCAAGAAGACACGACGTTGATCATCCCACAGGATTGCACAGCGACGGTTGATCCAATGTCAAATATTGTGGTGCGTTTTGATGGGGTTTCAAATGACTGATAAAATGACACTGCGGGTCCTGGCCAACCATGCTCGCGCGGCTGCCGAGAATATGGCACACACGTTGCACCGCACGGCGCATTCCGCTTTTGTGAAAGAAACGCAGGATTTCACCGTTATGCTGATGGACCGGCGTGGCGATACCTTTGCTGTGCCAATGGAGCTTGGCGCGACCTGGTATCCGGGTCTGACCTATGGGCGGGCCATCGATATGGTGGCGGATTATCGGCCGGGCGATATTGCTTTTACCAACGATCCTTACTCAGGCCATGTCGCAACCCATGCTCCTGATACACATTTGTGGAAGCCGGTGTTCAGCGACGGTGAAATTGTTGCCTGGACAGGCGGCCATATTCACAACACAGACATGGGAGGCGCTGTCCCCGCCTCGCTGAGCCGGTCGCTGACCGAGGTGCACCAAGAAGGCTTGCGCTTTCCGCCCATGAAACTGGTACGCGAAGGTGTGTTTGATGAAACGCTGATGCGGATCATGGAAACTAATGTGCGTAAGCCTGAGCTGAATATCGGAGACATCAAGGCGCTTGTTGGGGCACTGAACACTGGTGAGCGCAAAGTGCAGGCGATGATCCAGCGATTTGGCAAAACGGGTTTCGTGAGCGGTGTCGCCACGCTGATGGATCAGGCAGAAGCCGAAGCGCGGGCCATTTTGCGAGCAATTCCTGACGGTGAATACAGCTTTGCGGATTATGCTGACGAAGACAGCAACATAGGCAACCCCTGTCGCTTGCATCTGAAACTGACCATTCAAGACGACGCGGCCGTTCTGGATTTTTCGGGATCTGATCCTCAGCTCGGGTCTTCATTAAATGTGCCCTCTGGTGGGGATCCGCGCCACACAATGCTTTTGGTTGGGGTTTATTATGTTTTGTATACGCTCAACCCGCAAATTTTGTTGAATACAGGCCTGACACGCGCCTTTACCTGCATCACGCCTGAAGGTTCCGTGCTGAACCCCGTTGCGCCAGCCGCGGTTGGTATGCGGTCTTTGACATGCGCGCGGTTGCGCTCGGTTATCTTTGGGGCCTTTGCACAAGCCATTCCAGAAAAAATGCCCGCGGCGCCAGCGGGCAACAATTGCATCGTGAATGTGATGACCCGCGATGAGCGGAGGCAAAAGACGGTGATTGCAGCCGTCAATCCCGTGGTTGGCGGTGGGGGCGGGATGCCTCACCGGGATGGCACCAATGGATCAGGTGCCGACGCTGCCTATCTGAAAAATACACCGATTGAGATCACCGAGACCGAAGTGCCGGTGGAGGTCCTGAAATATGGTCTTGCGACAGATTCCGGTGGGGCAGGGCAATGGCGTGGAGGCCTTGCGACAGAACTCTCGTTTCGGGTTTTTTCACCGGATACGCGGATCACAGCTCGCAACCGGGATCGATCGAAATTTCGCCCATGGGGTACTTTGGGTGGGTGTTCTGCAGGGTTGGCGCATATGGTCATGAATCCTGATACAGAGAGCAGATTTGATCTGGGCAATCAGGACACCGCAGTGTTGCAACCCGGTGATGTGCTGACGATCCGCTCGGCTGGCGGAGGAGGGCGTGGAGACCCGTACTTGCGCGATCCGGATCGTGTCGCACGGGATGTCACCTGTGGGTATGTTTCGTCCAAAGCGGCGCAAAGCGCCTATGGCGTTGTGATAAACAATGGGGTTGTTGACTACAAACAAACGCAGACCTTGCGCCAATCCCGTTCCTTGCGCGATACGATGTTCCATTTTGGGGCGGAGCGGAATGCCTATGAGGCACAATGGACTGACGCCGCCTATGACGCGTTGACCAAAGCCCTTGCGCAATTGCCGACCCATTGGCGGTTTTTTACAAAAACCGAGGTCTTTGCCCGGATGGACGGCCGCAAAGGTGCGGAAGGTGTAGACGCGGCCTTGGCGGAAATCGAAATAAGGTTCCCGGAGCTGGCAGAGCTGCTCAATCCAGCCAGCCCAAGTTGTGACACATGACTGGACGGCTGCACCGTTTGACATCAACAACACGGGCCAGCGTCGACTTTTTCTTTGATGGCCAGCCGATGCAAGGCCTGCAAGGGGATACAATCCTGATGGCGGTATTGTCGCAAACAGGCGCGCTGCGACAGGCTGAGTTCGGCCCGGAACAGCGCGCCGGGTTTTGTCTGATGGGGGCCTGCCAGGACTGTTGGGTCTGGCAAGAAGAGGGTCAGCGCCTGCGCGCCTGCTCCACTGAGATTCGAGCAGGCATGCGGTTGAGATCCACGGCGGGTGACGGATGGCTGACATGACGCGTGTCCTCATCGTTGGTGCGGGACCAGCAGGTATTCGTGCGGCTGAAACCTGCGTAAAGGCAGGGTTACACCCGGTTGTGGTGGATGAGGCGAAACAGGCAGGCGGACAAATTTATCGGCGACCTTCAATCGAGACAAACTATGGGGCCAAAGGTCGGTATGGGTCCGAAGCCGCAAAGGCTGTAGCGCTGCATCGGTGTTTTGATCAGATGGTCGCAAAGGGGCAACTGACACATCTTCCACACAGCTCAGTGACGTCCATTGGCCAGAACAACGCGCAAATTCTGACAGATGACGGCATCCAGTGTCTTCGGTTTGAGAGGCTTATTTTAGCCACCGGTGCCGGTGATCGTCTCTTGCCCATACCGGGTTGGCAATCAGCTGGTGTTTTCTCTCTGGGTGCGATGCAAATTGCGCTAAAAACCCAAGAGGCTGCGCTGGGGCGTAGGTTGGTGCTGGCAGGCACAGGTCCGCTGCTGACATTGGTGGCCGCGCAATTGATTAAAGCGGGCGCGGATGTCTTGGCTGTATTGGACACTGCTCCCATGCGCCAACAGCTAAAGGGCGCATGGGCTATGGCTATGGCGCGCCCTATTGTGACACTGCGGGGCGGTTATCTGCGGTCTGTTATTGGTCGACGTTACCATGCTGGGGTCAACACCTTGAGCATCAAGACCAACAAAAGGGGACCGACCCATCTGCATTGGCATGATCACAAAGGCCAACAGCATCAAACACCCTGCGATGCCGTGGGTTTGGGATGGCATCTTATGGCCGACACGCAGCTTGCGGATCTTGTCGGCGCGCAATTCGAATGGTCACCTGAGTGGTCCCAGTGGTTGCCGACCATTGATAAAGTTGGACGCATCGGCAAGGGCGTCTATCTTGCAGGGGACGGCACGCGCATTTTGGGGGCGGACGCCGCAGAATGTGCCGGCCACATAGCGGCAAGCGCGTGTTTGGCGGATATGTCGCTCTCGCCTGAACTCAACAAAAGGGTATTGCGGCGTTATGCTCGAATGCGTCGGTTCGCCAGTGGTTTGGCTACGGCTTTTCAACTGCCTCAAGATTTGATGAAACAGCTTCCCGGCGACACCGTGGTATGCCGATGCGAAGGCGTTACGGTGAATGACATTACCAAGGCCGCACAGCGCGTTGGCATTGAAATCAATCGGGTAAAGTCCCAGTGTCGTGTGGGGATGGGGCGCTGTCAGGGGCGATATTGCCAGTTTGCAGCGAGCCAAGTTCTTGCGGGCATTGGACAAACCGCGCCCCGTGAAGTGGGGCGATTGCGGGCGCAGCCACCAATCCGCCCGGTGCCGATTTCAGCAGTGCTTAATAGTGAATGCGTGAAAGAGCAGCCGTAAGAAAATATTGTGCTGCATTCGGCTGCATTTCGGCCCTTTTTGCTGAGGTTCAGTACGTAGATTAGTGATGAATTCAAACAAGATCGGCGCCAATGAAACGTTCCTTTGACCCCAGCACACTGACGCTTCCCAACGGCCATTTTATTGGACGTTCATATGTTTCTGGCGCTGCGGCGCTTTCGGTTGCGGCGCCCTCTGATGGTCGCATCCTGGGAGACATAGCCAAGGCAGATGCCGACACCGTGGATCAAGCGGTTGAGACTGCACAGCGCGCCTTGCGTACAACCGGTTGGGCAAACTGTGCTCCGCGCGATCGTTTGCGTGCGCTCCATGCTTGGGCGGATCTGATCGAAGCCGAGGCTGAAACGCTGGCAAAGCTTGAAGCTGTGTGTTCCACCCGACCGGTGGGCCATGTGGCCGTTGGGGATGCTAAAATAACGGCCACGCAGATCAGGTTTTTTGCTGAATTTGCAGATAAGGAAGGCGGAGATCTGGCTCCGACCTCTGCAGGCCAATTGGGTTTTGTGTCGCATGAGCCGTATGGGGTTGTTGGGGCCATTACCCCTTGGAATTATCCAATTTCAATGGCGGGTTGGAAGCTGGCGCCCGCTCTTGCCGCCGGAAATGCAGTGGTTTTGAAACCCTCAGAAATGACACCGTTCTCGACATTGTTTATGGCGGAACTGGCGGTGCGCGCAGGTATCCCCGAAGGGTTGATCAATATTGTGCTTGGGGATGGACAAACGACGGGTAGTGCCATTACCGGTCACCCGGATATCGCCAAGGTCAGTTTCACCGGTTCTACCCGTGCGGGCGGAGCGATCATGGAAAATATCGCAAAAACCGGTATCAAGCCGATGACGCTGGAACTTGGCGGCAAATCTCCGCAGATTGTCTTTGCCGATGCGGACCTTGATCTGGTGGCTGATTGCCTGGCCCGGGGTGTGCTGCCAAATGCGGGGCAGACCTGCGTTGCAGGGACGCGCTTGATTGTCCACCGCGATGTGGCGGATGAGCTGTCTCAGCGTCTGGTTCAGGCCTTTGCACAAGAACAACCAGCTGCGACATGGGACGATCCAGCCGGGTTTTCTCCAATAATCTCAAACCAACAGCTGCAGCGCATTGATGGAATTGTTCAGGCCGCCAAAGCCGAAGGTGGCGAAGTGTTGTGTGGCGGGGCTGTGTTTGACCGGGCGGGCAGTTTTTATCAGCCGACCATCATCACAGGTGTCACCGACAGCAATCCCGCTGTGACCGAAGAGATTTTTGGCCCAGTTGTCACCTTCCAGACCTTTGACAGGGAAGAAGAGGCTCTGGCGTTGGGCAATCATCCGACCTACGGATTGTGCGCAGGTGTCTATACACGTGATCTGTCGCGAGCAGTGCGTGTGACCAAGGCGCTTGAAGCGGGCACCGTTTGGGTCAATCGTTATGGCCGGTCACAAGATCACATTCTGCCAACGGGTGGTTGGAAGTCCAGCGGCCTGGGTAAAGACTTGGGGCGCGAAGCGTTTCTGGCAAACCGCCGCAGCAAGTCCGTATTGATCGATCTGTGACCTCAAGAGAAAGCTAGTAGTATGAAATCTTATGAAGTCGCTTTAGTCCCCGGCGATGGTATCGGTGTGGATGTGACAGAGGCCACAGTTCACGTCTTGGATGTGGTCGCCCAAAAGTTTGGGTTTGTTTTGAACAACACTCAATTTCCCTGGTCCTGCGAATGGTATCTGGAACATGGAACAATGATGCCAGTAGACGGCATTGAAACGCTTCGCGGCTTTGATGCAATTTTTCTGGGCGCGGTTGGCTGGCCTGATACCGTACCGGATTCGGTTTCATTGCACGGGCTGCTTTTGCCAATACGAAAGGCGTTTACCCAATATGCCAACATTCGCCCGCACCGGCTGTTGCCAGGCGTTAAAGGGCCGCTGGTCGCGGACGCCTTTGATATTCTTTGCATTCGCGAAAACACCGAAGGCGAATATTCCGGTGCAGGCGGACGTGTCCATCAAGGGACCAATGATGAGGTGGCCGTGGAAACCTCTGTCTTCACACGCACCGGTGTGGAGCGCATTTTGCGGTTCGGTTTTGAACAAGCTCGCGCCAGGCGCGGACATTTGACGTCCGTCACCAAGTCCAACGCGCAGAAGTACTCGATGGTTTTCTGGGATGAAGTCACCCGCGAACTTTCGGCAGAATACCCGGATGTGACTGTCAGCAATATGCATATCGACGCAATGGCGGCCAAAATGGTGATGGCCCCGCAGGATCTGGATGTGATTGTGGCGTCAAACCTGTTTGGTGACATCCTGACGGATCTGGGGGCGGCAATCCAAGGCGGGCTTGGTTTTGCGGCTTCTGCCAATATTTGCCCGGATCGCTCTGGACCTTCGATGTTTGAACCCGTGCACGGTTCGGCCCCTGATATTGCTGGGCAGAACATTGCCAATCCGATTGCAGCGATTTGGTCGGCAGCCATGATGCTGGAACACTTGGGGGAGTCTCAAGCCGCAGCTGCATTGTTGCGTGCGATTGAAGCCACCACCGCAAAGGGCATTGGCACGCGGCCTGGCAAACACACAACCGCGGCAATCACCGCGGGTATTGTGGCTGAACTGGAGCATTGATCATGCGATTAAATGATCCCGATCTGTTACGACATGCGGCATTTGTGAATGGAGAGTGGTTGGAACGGCCGGATTTACCGGTCACCAATCCGGCAACAGACGCGGTGATAGGCTGTGTGCCTGACTGTTCAGAAGCAGAAACACATAGAGCGATTTCCGCCGCAGAAACTGCCATGGTTGCATGGCGCCAACGTCCCAATGCAGAGCGGGCAGATTTGCTGATGGCGTGGCACGACCTTATGCTAATCCACAAGCAAGATCTGGGCCGCATTCTAAGTGCAGAGCAGGGTAAACCATTGGCCGAAGCCGAGGGCGAAGTTGTATATGGGGCCAGCTTTGTTCGTTGGTTTGCCGAAGAAGCGCGCCGCATCAATGGCAAAGTGATCCCGGTGCCAGGGAAGAAACTGTTTGCGTTGAAAGAGCCGGTAGGTGTCGCGGCAATCATCACGCCTTGGAATTTCCCAAACGCAATGATCACTCGCAAAGTTGCGCCTGCACTGGCTGCAGGTTGCACCGTGGTGATCAAACCTTCAGATTTCACTCCTTATTCTGCGCTGGCCCTGGGTGTGCTCGCAGAAAGGGCCGGTATTCCGGCAGGGGCCATAAACATTGTGACCGGTTTGCCCGTAGGCATTGGTCGCGCCCTGACGTCGAGCGCCATTGTGCGCAAACTGTCCTTTACAGGGTCAACCCGCGTGGGTGCATTATTGGCAGAGCAATGCGCATCGACGTTGAAGAAACTGAGTCTCGAGCTGGGAGGTAATGCGCCGTTTATTGTCTTTGATGATGCAGATATTGACGCAGCCGTCGACGGCGCAATGATGTCTAAATTTCGCAATGGCGGGCAAACCTGCGTTTGCGCTAACCGGATTTTGGTGCAATCCGGAGTATATGAGACGTTCGTCGCGAAATTATCGGCGCGAGTTGATGCGCTGAAGGTTGGCCAGGGCGATCAGCCGGGCGTGGATATTGGCCCGATGATCAATGCGGCCGCCTTGTCCAAAATCAGCACGCATGTTCAAGACGCCGTAGCAAAAGGCGCGCGCCCCACGACACAGTCCCGCCAGCTGGCTTCGCAATTTGCTGATCCTGTTGTCTTGCGAGATGCAACGCCTGAGATGTTGTTAGCTTCGGAAGAGACATTTGGCCCCGTTGCGCCCGTCTTTCGGTTTGAGACCGAAGAAGAAGCGCTCAATCTGGCCAATGGTACGCCTTTTGGTTTGGCAGCTTATTTCTACACCCAAGATCTGGCCCGAGCGTTTCGGTTTGGCGAAGCGCTTGAATTTGGCCTTGTTGGGTTGAATACCGGAGCTGTGAGCAATGCCGAGGCACCATTTGGTGGCGTGAAGTCTTCGGGCCTCGGTCGTGAAGGGGCACAGGAAGGCATTGAAGAGTATCTCGAAACCAAAGCCTTCCATTTTGGCGGGCTTTGACCTGCTCTGTTCAAACTTTGAGGCAGGCACTCTCAAACGTTTTGATTTCAAGGCCAAAGCGGCATTCGGGCGTGTCGCTCGAGTTCCGCAATGGCCGTGAAGTTACTGTGCTCACATTGGGCAAGGCTCTAAGTTACTGTGCTGGTCTTCTTGCAGCTGGTTCCCAAATAGCGTTCAAATCAGCACGAGTGAAACCGCGGGCAGTGCGATCAGCACCGCCAGGCGCACCATGTCAGCCATCCAGAATGGTAGAACACCGCGAAAAATTGTCATAATCGGCACGTCGCGCAGCACCGAGCGCAGGACAAAGACATTCAATCCGATTGGTGGAGAAATCAGGCTGATTTCTGTAACTACCACAACCAATATCCCAAACCAGATCGTAACGGCTGCATCTGTGGCCAGCCAAGTTGATCCAAAATCCAACGACAGAACCAAGGGATAAAAGATTGGCACGGTCAAAAGGATCATGGAAAGGCTTTCGAGCACGGCGCCAAGCACCACGTAGACCAGCATGATCACCAGGATGACCGCAAAGGGGCCAACATCCATCCCGCTTACCCAGGTCAGGATCGCATCAGGTAGGCCGGCAAAATTGATGAAGTTTGAGAACACCTCTGCACCGATAATCAGCGCAAAGATCATCGCCGTTGTCCGCGTGGTTTCCACACAGGCTGAATACAGATTGCGTATCGTAAGCGACCGACGTGCGATTGCGATAATCAAAGACACAACGGCACCCACGGCAGCGGCTTCAGAGGGTGTAAAAATGCCGCCATAAATCCCGACGATGATCACAATGAACAATGAAACGACTGCGATTACGCCATTGATGTCACTGCGGGAAATTGGCGCGAGCTCACCTTCTGCCGGCGCATCACCAGGGCGCAGCCTTACGACTACGGCGACGGTCAATAGGTAGAAGCAGACGCCCAACAGACCGGGTAACATACCTGCGATAAACAATTTGCCGATATCGGCTTCGGTGATCAGGCCATAGATGATCATGACAACGGACGGCGGGATCAGAATGCCAAGTGTGCCGCCCGCGGCAATGGATCCCGTTGCAAGACCGTCAGCGTAGCCCGTCTTGCGCATTGTTGGCATTGCAACTTTGGACATCGTAGCGGCCGTTGCCAGGGACGATCCACATACAGCGGAGAAGCCTCCACAGGCCACAATGGTCGACATGGCCAAGCCGCCTTTCAAACGATGCAAGCCACGATGTGCGGTCAAGAACAAGGCGTCTGATACGCCTGATAGGGTCAAGAGGTTCCCCATCAAAATGAAAAGTGGAATGACCGATAGCGTGAACGACAGCGGCACATCAAAGGCTGCGTTTCCAGCCAATCTAAATGCTGAATCCCAGCTGCGCAGAGCCGCATAGCCAAGGGTGCCGACAACGACCATTGCAAAAGCAATAGGGACACGAAGCAGCACAAGCCCGAAAAGGGCGATTATGCCAATAACAGATTCAATCATTTGGATTTGAGCCTATCAATCGCAGAGGTGACAGTGAAAAGCACGCAAGCAGCAGCCCCTACCATGGCCGCGTAAGCGATGTAATTTAGTGGAAAACTCAGAGAGTTTGTTACGGTCTCGCGCTTGGTGTATTTCTGCGCATGTTCGAACAGCTCGAAGGCAAAGATCGAAAAGACCGCCAATCCACATATGGAGGCCAAAATAATGCGGAATTTGTTCGCAAAAACTGATTTGGGCTCCCAAAGTTCTACTTCCACGTGGGAGTTGGCGAGAATGGCAAGCGGGAAAGCGAGATAAACCAGCAGCACCATCATAATTTCAACCAGTTCAAACGCGCCTTTGATCGGCGCGTTAAAAACATATCGGGCAAGCACATCGGCCCCCGTCAAACACATCATCGATAGCAAGACGAGGGCACAGGCCAATCCAAGAGCAGACGCCACGAGGGAGCCTGCTTTGGCCAATTTGTTTTGGTCTGGCATTGACATTACTGCGCGGCTTGCGCGCGCAATTCTACAAGAGCAGCGGCACCGTCAAAACCCTGTGCATCCAGCTCAGCTGCCCACGCTGCTTCTGCTGTGTCCGCAAATTCAGTCAATGCCGACATGACATCGTCATTTGCTGGGGTGATGGTAATGTTCGCGGCCTCAGCGTCGGCGAGACCACCTGCATCAGCCGCGTTCCAGACCTCTCCAGCGAGCCCGGCAAGTGTTGCGCCAGAAATTTTGCTGATGGCTTCTTGATCTTCGGCAGATAGGTCGTCCCAACGATCTTGGTTCATGACCATGAACCAGCTCGTGTTGTAAAGGCCACCCGGCACAGACATCGCGTGGGTGACATGTTCGGAAAGGTTAAAGGCCCGCAGCGCTTCGACCGGGAAGGTTACACCGTCGATAACGCCGGTGGACAGACGTTCAAAAACCTCACCCGGTCCCATGAACTGTGTGGTTGAGCCAAGTGCTTCCACCAATTCAGACACATAACCGCCGGGTACACGGATTTTCAGGCCTTCAAAATCCGCGGGGCTTTCGATGGCACGCTGATTGTTGTGGAACATGCCAGGACCGTGGACCCACAGGGACAATAGGTGGGTGCCTTCGTGTTCCGAAGCTGCGTCCAACTTGTCGGTATAGACATTCCAGTAGGCTTTGGACGTCGATACGGCGTCATCTCCAAGGAATGAGAATTGGCCAATCCGCGATCGCAAAAACCGGTTGTCGCGCGTGAAGGAGTGCAAGCCATACACGACGTCAGCGTCGCCATCAGCAGCCAGGTCGAAATGCGCAGGCGGTGGGCCCAAAGGACGCGGCAAGACGCGAACCGTCACGCGACCTTCGGTGACCTCTTCAACTTTTGCGGCCCAAGGTTCCACCACCCCGACCACAATAGGATGCTGCGGTGGCAGCCATGATGACAGAACAAGCTCTTCTGCCCAAACAATACCAGCTGTCATGGTGGCCATAGCCCCTGCCAGTGTCATCTGCGCGAGTGATTTCCGCAAAAATTGCATTTGTTTTCCTCCCTAAAGAATCCGTTCAGCACGCTTTAGAATCTGTTCAGCTTGCATTTTTCATAAGCTGATCTGCGGAGATAAGATGTTTCAAAAGAAACTATGTCAACAGTAATTTCAAAAGAAACTATATTTACTTTCCAAGTCACAGAAAGTTACGCTAAGGGTCAGTTCAAAAAGGGAGGAGCAAGTTTGAAGCGGGACGCGCAGATGAAAGACATCCCTACATGTCAGACGGGAACTGACGCAGAGACTGACTTTGATCTTCCAGATTTTTTTCCCTACCAGACCCGCGTGTTCTACAAATGCGTAAGCGAAGCGGTTGCGCGTGTGTATGTCGATGAATACGGCATGAAACCCTATGAGTGGCGTGCGCTCGCAATTTTGGGCATGTCAAACAGCTACACCCCCGCGGAACTCGTAACTCTCTCCAGTATGGACAAAGTCACGGTCAGCCGAGCGATCGCCAGTCTTTCAAAACGAGGTTGGCTCTTGTCTCGGTCGAACAAGAAAGACGGACGAAGCCGTATACTGCGCACCTCTGCAGAAGGACAAAAGGTCTTTTCCCATTTGGTTCCAAAGATGAGAGCAGTGGAGCAAGAGATCTTGGGCGGTTTGAGCCAAGATGAAATTAGCGAACTTCGCAGGCTTATGCGAAAGGTCGTTGATGGGTCCTAATCGATGTTCCCAAGGTTCTTTGAAAAAGGTGCAACCGCCACACTGGGCACCTAGCGTGTGGCGGTTTCTGCGGATGCCGAGGTTCGTGCGCCGCTAATCAGACGTTTCTTCAAACGATTTCTGGTAATTGGGAAGGGCATATTTCCTGCGCAATTGCAGCCAGTTCTGCTTTTGCAGACTTTATTGATGCCGCGTGGCGGTCATCTCCAAATTCTTGATATTCCACCGCAACCGTTTTGATATCCGACACCCCCAGATAGCGCGCGCATGCGGCGATATGGGGGTCGAGACTGTTCATTTCTACGCGGACTCCGCCCGGTTCAAATCCAAATTCCCCTCGGGATGAAACAACCAGCAACTGTTTTCCCGACAATATCGGCTCAAGCGGCCAATCGCCGCGCGACAGGTCAAATGAAAACGTCTTGTTCACCCGAACAACCTGGTCAACCCATGCCTTCAGCGCTGCGGGCATGCCATAGTTGTACATCGGTACAGCAATTAGGATGATCTGTGCCGCGCTCACTTCTGATATCAATGTGTCTGACAACGACAGTTTGCGCTGTTGGGCGGGGCTGCGTTCAGCATCCGGGGTGAAACAGGCCGCGATCCATTCTTCGTCGATGAAAGGTGGCGGCGCACGCCCCACGTCGCGCACAATCACATCTGCTTTCCCATGCAGTGTCTGAACTTCGTGAATGAATGTATCGGCAAGATCGCGCGTAATCGACCTGTTGGTCCGCGCACTTGAATCTATCCGTAGGATTTTCATGTTAACCTCAATCGAGACTGTAGTTTGTCCGATCAAACTAGGTTTGCTCACGGGTCACGTCACATGCCGTTTTCTCATCCGACGGGTGACAAAGGATCCGTGTATGAATTGTTATTTTTTGGCTCGGCTTTGATATAGAGCTTGGAAAACTGGATCTTCAATGCCGCACTCGGACCGTCCCAACCGTCTCCCACCACTGAAAGCACTGCAAGCTTTTGAGTCAGCAGCGCGCCATTTGAGCTTCAAATTGGCCGCAGAAGAATTGTGTGTAACCCCAACCGCGATCAGCCATCAGGTCAAAGCACTGGAGGATTATCTTGGGGTGAAGCTTTTTCACCGCCTGACGCGCTCACTGCGATTGACAGGGGAGGGCGAAGCCTATGCGCGGCTGGTAATACAGGGATTTCAGAAACTTGCAGAGGCATCGAACGTGTTGGGTTCCGACGAAGTGAAAGGGGAGCTGGTCGTCAGTACCACCACCTCTTTTGCAGGTCAGTGGTTGGCCCATCGATTGCCGGAATTCTTGAAAGAGTATCCTGGGCTGTCCGTGCGCATCCTTAGTTCTGATACAGTGACTGACTTTGCCCGGGATGGAATTGATGTGGCCATCCGCTATGGCTTTGGGGAGTATAAGGACTTTCATGCGGCGTGGGTGTTGGATGATTTTGCGGCTCCCGTTTGCACCAAGGAAATCAGCGCACAGCTTCAACAGCCTTCGGACCTGCTGGACCAACCATTGGTGAACTATGAATGGAGCAGGTTCTCCAAAATTGATCCCAGTTGGGCAAAATGGTTTCATGCGGCCGGGGTGAAAGACGTTTCCAGCTCGGTGATCTCAACGTTCAGCGATGCTCATATGTGTCTGCAAGCCGCGCGTGATGGTCACGGCGTCGCGCTTGTTAGCGTAATCGCGGCGGCGCGGGACCTCGAACACAATCAATTGGAAATGCCGTTCGACATCAAGCTGAAAGACAAAAGCTATTATCTTGTCTGCCCGCCCGCCAATTTCGCCCAGGCCAAAGTGCGCGTGTTTCAGGAGTGGATACTGGCGCAGGCTGACCTGTTTCGGGACAGCGAAATCGGGCTGCGTGTGCTGGATGGGGGCACGGGCTAAACCACCGGTCGCAGATGTGCATCGCGGCTGCAGTCGAGCGCAAAAGATGCATTTCAGATAACGCAAATAAAGCGTGCGTGATCTTGCATAGCCAGTCTCATCCGTGCCTTGAAAAACCTTCAGTCGTCGGCTCTGCCCTGTTTGCCTACTTGTGAAGCGCATCATTTTCAAATTGCGGAGATTAAGAATGACCGTCTTTTCCACCAAGGCACTTGCCATCTTTTCCACTGCGCTGATGATCAGCACACCTGCTTTTGCAGGAAAGGCTGTTACACTGGCGAAGGATGATAGCGCCTTCCTCGCCTATGACGCTCCGAGCCTTTATCCGGAAGGAATTGAAACACACCCGACAACCGGTGAATTTATTCTGGGCTCAATCCGCAAAGGCAAGGTCGTGGCCATCTCGCCAGAGGGCAAAGTCCGCGATCTGATCCAGGATGAACGTTTGCGCTCTGCGGTTGGGATCCGGGTGGATGCGGAACGTGGGCGGCTGCTCGTCAATAACTCAGACTATGGCGTGGCCGAGCGCAGTGCGCCGTCGGACAAATTCGATACTGTTGCCCTTGCTATTTATGATCTCGCGACAGGTGAGCCGCTGCACTATGTGGATCTCTCAGGCTTGCGTCCGGATGAGAAGAGATTTGCCAATGATCTGACAGTGGATGAAGACGGCAATGCCTATGTCACCGACAGTCTGGCCGCTGCAATCTACAAAGTGACGCCCGATGGCCAGGCAAGCGTTTTCCTGACCAATGAGCGCTTCCGCGGGGAGGGTTTCAATCTCAATGGAATTCAAACCCATCCGGAGGGTTATCTGTTGGTCGCCAAGAAAAGCGATGGGTCGCTGTTCAAAGTGCCTTTGGACGCGCCGGAGAATTTTAGCGAAGTGAAACTGCCAAAAGCGCTGATTGGAACCGATGGTTTGGTGCTGGCGGATGCCAATACTCTCGTTGCGATCACGAATGTTGCTTCTGGCGTCCAGTCGGACACGATCTTCAAGCTGACCACAAACGATGATTGGGAAAGCGCAAAAATCGCTGACACTTTTGACACTGGAAACGTATATGCCACCACCGGAACCCTGCGTGATGGTAAGATCTTTGTCAGCTACGGGCGGCTGAACACTTTGGGTGGAAGCCTCAAGGGAGAGACACCTTTGCTGGATAGCTTCCGCATCCAAGAAATTGGCTCCAAGTAAGCTTGCTAAATAGCGATGCGAGAAGGGCAGCACAGGTTGCCCTTCCTTTTTGCAAATACGGATCGCAGGTTTGAACGCTTTGAGGTGGTCACAGGTTAGCTTCCCAGCAGATAAATATAGTGATGGTCAACAGGTTCTGCTGCGTCAATTCTCCCACATGTCCTTCGGACAACCGAGTTGCAAAGATATGCGCTCTGCGGCCTCTGAGACGGCTTGTATTTGAACCGGGTCTGGCGGAATTTCGATGTACTGCGTCAGGCTGACAATCGCGATTGTGGCGATCGTTTTGCGATCAGCATCGATAATCGGGCAGGCCAGCGCATTAAGTCCCAGCATGGTCTCATTCGGTGCCGTCGCCCAACGTTGATCGCGAATTTTGTCGATATGCGCCCGGAACTCCTCTTGGTCCGTAATCGTGAACTGTGTGGCGGCCGACAGTTTCGAGGGGATCACGGCAGCGCGATCTTCGTCAGACATTGATGCCAGCGCGACCTTGCCTTGCGCTGAATTGGTAAACGCCAGCAATGAGCCAGGACGAACACCCACTTCGATTTGCATGTTGCCAGCCAGTGTGTTGAGGATACGGATGCCGTCTTGTTCGACTTGGCCAAGGCTGACGGCATGTCCCGTAACATCTCGAAGCACGCGCATATGAGGCAAGGCCACTGACGTCAGGTCAGCCGATCCAGAGGCTGCCTTGCCCAAGGCGATCAGTCGTGCGCCGATTCGATACCGTTCGGTTTCTTCGGATTGTGAGATATAGCCCAGTGTAACCAGTGTTCGCAGATGCCGATAGATGCGGCTTTTTGTTGTTCCAAGCGATGAGGCCAGCGCGGTTACGCCTATTTCCGCGTCACTTTCTGCCAGTGTTTCAAGCAGTTGGAGAGCCAGAGCGACGCTTTGGATAATGTCTGATTTGTCGTCAGTTCCCGGATTCAATTTCTGCACCTCCTTCAATTGTCGGCCCTTAAAAACGGGCCCGGAATGCGCGGCAGATACCACGCTTGACAGCATCCCGGTCAGGATCATATGTTTCGAACTAAGATACATTGTATCGACTAGCGAAACATATGCAAGGGGAGGACAGGCAAATGTTCGATAGCAAAAGATGTGTTCACATTCCTCTCTGGGCGCGCGCCGAGAGGTTTAAGTGATGTATGACAAGTCAGATCCGCGCGCTTCCCTGGCGCTCAAGGCACCGGCTAGCACCATTGCGCAAACGGGGCTTATTGCCGAACCACAAGAGGCACATTTCTACGCCGATGATCCGCAATTAACGAACGACGCGGGAAAAGCCTGGATGCATCGGGGTCACAACTTCCTGGTCGCTTACACCGAGGCCGCCCCAGGCGTTGCCCATGAGCGAAAAGCGCAGATTGACGAATACGCGGTGCTTCTGCCCAAGGCCTCAGCCCTGATCGAGTGGAACGGATCGCAGCTGCATGTGCCGGGCAACAGTCTCGTCTTTGTGCCACCCGGAGACAGCTCCGTAACTTTGCCCGAAGGTGGCGTTTTGGTGCGGATCTTGTCCACCCAGAACACTGACTTGGCCGAGGGTTGCGGCAACGCGCAGGGCTATAAAGTGCCGCGAACGCATATCCCACCGTTTCAACCTTGGCCGGAGCCTAAGGATGGGTGGAAGATCCGCGCCTACAGCTTGGATGTCCCCCAGGAAGAGGGTCGTTTTGGCCGCATTTTCCGCTGCACCACATTAATGATCAATGTGCTGGAGCCTTTTGAGGGCCCGCGTGACCCGTCCAAGATGTCTCCGCATCATCATGACGATTTTGAGCAAGGCTCTTTGGCGCTGCAGGGTAAGTTTACCCACTATCTGCGTTGGGCTTGGACCAGCGATATGGCGGATTGGCGCGATGATGAAGCGATTGAAATGGCGTCGCCTTCGATGTTGGTAATCCCCCCGCCGGTCATCCATACCACGCGCGCAACAGGGGAAGGGTGTAATGAGCTCATCGACATTTTCAGCCCGCCCCGCATGGATTTCTCGATGAAGCCGGGCTGGGTGCTGAACGCCGACGACTACCCAATGCCGGAGGGCACGTAGCGGCACCAAACCGACATCACCGGGGGACAACCCGGCGGAAAATCGGAACCAATCGATCACTTGGGAGGAGAGACCGATGATCACAAGAAGAACCCTTTTGCAGACTGGCACAGCCGCCATTGCAGGAAGCCTGGCCGCGCCACACGTCGCGCGAGCTGCGGGCAAATCCATGAAGATCGCACATGCGGCAAACGAAGTGCACCCTGGCCACAAGCTGGCTACAAGCTTTGCCGAAACTCTCGAAGAGCTTTTGCCCGGTGCATTCAACATCAACATCTTTCCCAACCGTCAGTTGGGCGGCGACAAACAACTGCTGGAAGGCACTGTTGCCGGAACAATGGATGTTACGGCCGTGTCGGGCGTGCTTATTCCTTTGGTCACCGGTCGCCAAGCGATGAGCGCCTGGCAGTTGCCTTTCCTTGTGCGGGATTACGACCATTTTGGCGAATTGGCACTGGGCGAGGTTGGCTTGAAAATTCAAGACGATCTGCACAATGCGGGGTTGGTCAGCCTCGCCACCGCCGACACTGGTCAACGACATTTCCTGTCCGTGAAAGACCCTGTAGCCTCGCTGAATGATCTGTCGGGTCTGAAAACCCGCATCGTTCCGGTGCCGCTGCACAAACAGATTTGGGAGACGCTTGGAACTTCCCCTGTCGGTTTGCCCTATGGCGAAATCTATGGCGCGCTGGAAACAGGTGTTCTGGATGCGGTAGAAATCAATGTTTCGTCGATGCTGGGCGAAAACCTGTGGGAGGTCGGCAAGCACTTCACCCTGACGGGCCATTACCCTTGGCACATGACAACCATCATGTCGGACCGGTATTGGAACACGCTGAACGACGAAGAAAAAGCCGCCGTGACCGAGGCCGGTCGCCGTTCGGTAACCGCCACGTTGAACTATGCCAAAACCCAGGACGCCGAGGGGCGCGAGACGCTCAAAGCTAAGGGGGTCGAAGTGCTGGAGCTGACGGATCTGGATGCGATGCGCACCAAGGTGTCGGGTATGACCGCAGATTGGGCGGCTAAGGATCCGCTGATTGCTGAATTGGTCGCCGCCGCCGGTTGACCGCCGCAGTCCACTCTCCGCGCGGTCTGAAACCGCGCGGGGCGCAACTCGAAAGGCAGATTATGACATCTGTGTCCCCTCATCCTTTGATCATCCGTGTCTATATCCGGACCGTGCGTGTTTTGGCGGGCCTGTGCATGGCGCTGATTGTTGGCATTATGGTCGCGCAGGTTTGCGCCCGCTACGTGCTTGGTGACTCGCTGATTTGGGCCGAAGAGCTGTGCCGCTATCTGTTGATCTGGCAGACCTTTCTGGTGCTAGGCCTGGCCTATAGTCGTGGTGAATTTGTCGCGCTGGACTTTCTGCCCACGCATCTGCCGCCGCGCGGGAAATGGCTGCTCAGCGCGGTGATGGCGGTGCCAATCCTGTTCTTTTTGGGGCTGATCGCGTGGCATGGCTATGACTTTGCCTCACGTTTTGATCGCCAGACAATCCCGGCGCTGGATTTCATCTGGGAGTCGCTGGCTGGCGAACCGCTGGGGTTGTCGATCCGCTGGGTCTACGTGTCGGTTACGGTTGGTCTGTCCTTAATGGCGTTGCATGTTGTCGCAGATCTGATCACGCGGTTTCACCCTGAATTCATAGAAAATCAAGGAAACGACGGCCTTGCACCGTCTGAAGGGGCGTCTTGATGGGCAGTTTCTTTGTGGTCTTTGCGGGTTTGTTGGCCAGCGGCATTCCCATTGCGCTTGCTCTAGGGATTGGGGGTACGGCCTATCTATATCTGTCGGGCAATGGCATGATGGCATTGATGCTGCCGCAGCGGATGATCGCGGGCATTGATCAATTCGTTTTGCTGACCATCCCTCTTTTCCTCCTGGCAGGATCGTTGATGAATGTCGGCGGCGTGACGGACCGGATCGTCAACTTCGCCCGTGCCATGGTTGGACATCGGCGTGGCGGCATGTCGTCGGTATCGATCCTGTCTTCGGGCTTTTTTGCGGGAATTTCCGGCAGTGCGACTGCAGAGGCTTCGGCGCTCGGCACCATCCTGATCCCCACTATGTCGAAACAAGGCATGCCCCCGGCCTATGCCGCCGCGCTGATCGCCGTGAGCTCGGTCATGGGGCCGATCATTCCGCCCTCGATCACCATGATTATCTACGGCGTTCTCTCTGGGGCGTCGATCGGTCAGTTGTTCCTGGCCGGGGTTGTGCCCGGCATCGCCATTGCCTCTGGCCTGTTGATCTATGCCAGCTGGCGTGCCCGGCGCGACGGCTTTCCCGTCACCGAAAAAATGGGGCTGGCCGAGCGGTTGGCGGCCACCCGGCGCACCTTGCCAGCCCTCATCTTGCCGCTGATCATTCTGGTTGGGATTAAGGCCGGTATCTTTACCCCAACCGAGGCCGCGGCGGTCGCTGTCGCCTATGCGCTGGTCATCGGGTTTATCTATAAGGACCTGACGGTTGAACGCGTCTGGAACGCGTTGATTGCCACGGCGCTTGTGTCGGCCTCGATCTTGTTCATCACCTCGATGGCAAGCATTGTGTCCTTTGTCTTTACGCTTGAGCAGGTCCCGACCCTGATCGCTGAAGCCATGCTTCAGATCACCGAGAACCCCTGGCTTATCCTGCTGTTGCTGAACATTTTCCTTTTGGCGCTGGGCATGTTTCTTGAGCCGATCTCGATCCTGATCCTGACCATGCCGATCCTGCTGAAAATGCAGGTTCTGATTGGCATGGACCCGGTGCAGTTCGGAACGGTTGTCGTGCTGAATGTCGTGATCGGCATGGCGACACCGCCGGTCGGTATCCTTCTGTTCATTGCGTCGGCTATTTCTGGAGAGCCAGTGACACGGGTCATCCGCGAGGCTCTGCCGCTGGTGGGGATCTGCCTATGTGTATTGGCTCTGATCGCGCTGATCCCGCAACTGACCCTTTTCATCCCGCGCGCCCTGTTCTGAGGACCACATGACAAAACGTAAAATCATCATCACATGCGCAGTCACTGGCGGTATTCACACCCCGTCCATGTCGCCGCATTTGCCGATCACCGCAGAAGAAATCGCCACTGCCGCACTGGAGGCGCGAGAGGCCGGGGCAGCGATTGTGCACTTGCATGCCCGTGACCCTGAAACCGGGCGCCCTGACCAATCTCCAGAGCGATTTGAGCCCTTCCTGAAGGTGATAAAACAACGCTCGGATGTGATCATAAACATCACCACCGGCGGGTCGCCCCAGATGAGTGTCGAAGAGCGACTGCGTCCCGCCGCAACTTTCCAGCCCGAAATCGCGTCGTTGAATATGGGCACGATGAATTTTGGATTCTACCCGTTGTTGGACAAGATGAAGGACTTCAAGTTCGACTGGGAAAGAGATTTTATCGAAGGGTCACGCTCGCGTATTTTCCACAATAGCTTTGCCGAGATTGAACATGTTCTGAATACCTGTTCGGCCAGTGGCACAAGGTTCGAAGTGGAATGCTATGACATCGGCCATCTCTACACGCTGCACCATTTTGTGCAGCGCGGCTTGGTCAAACCGCCGTTTTTTGTGCAGAGCGTCTTTGGTATTTTGGGCGGCATTGGCGCCCATCCAGAAGATGTCGCCCATATGCGCCGCACTGCAGATCGGCTGTTTGGTGAAGACTACCACTGGTCGGTTCTGGGAGCGGGACGCCACCAGATGCCGGTCGCGCTGCAATCGCTGTTGCTGGGTGGGAACATGCGCGTCGGGCTGGAAGACTCGCTCTTTGCCAAACGCGGCGAATTGGCCACCAGCAACGCACAACAAGTCCGCACCGCGCGTGAGCTGGCCGAAAGCCTGGGCTTTGAAATTGCGTCGCCGGATGAGGCGCGCGCCATGCTGAACCTCAAGGGCGCCGATCGGGTGGAGTTCTAGTCGATGCCCAACACGCGCAACATTCTGATTGTCGTGGCCCATCCCGCGCCGGGTTCATTTAATCATGCATTGGCCGGAGCCATGGCCAAAGAGCTGGGCAAAGCCGGGCATCAGGTAACGGTGTCCGATCTGGCCGCCGAAGGGTTCCGCGCCGATATTGGTCGCCACGACATGCTTGACATGGCCGACCCGGACCAGTTCCACATTCAGGCTGAACAGGCCCATGCGGCGCGTCATAACGGCTTTGCCGCTGATATCGCGCGGGAACAGGCGCGCGTGGCCGAAGCCGACAATCTGATCCTACAATTTCCACTGTGGTGGGGGGGGCCGCCCGCGCTGATGAAAGGCTGGATTGACCGGGTGCTGAGCTATGGGTTTGCCTATGTCGACGGGCGGCGCTTTGACACCGGCCTGTTCCGCGGTCGCCGCGCCATGATCAGCGTCACCACCGGCGGCACGCCCGAGCGGTTTTCCCACGACGGCTCCTATGGCCCGATTGGCCCGCTCTTGATGCCGGTCCGCAAACTGGCGCTGGAATATATGGGCTTTGACGTCTCCGAACCGGTTGTCAGCTATGGCGTGCCGCGCACTGATGACGCCGCGCGCCAGTCCTATTTATCTGCCGCCACCCAGGCCGCACTGACGCTGGCTGAACAGCCTTGTGAACGCAGCGACGCTTGGCGCACCGCCCTTGACAGTGTCCCCGACGGCGCCTGGGCGCACAAAGGATAAAGCCCGCCCAAAGCACATCAACCCCTATGGGAAAGGAGGCCCGGACATGAGCGAGCCAGAAAATAGCAAGATTGAACAGATCGAAACCAGAGAGTCAGCGCGCATCGCCGAGCTCCTGACCGGCGCGGTTGACCCACATGTGCATTCCGGCCCCTCTATCGCGCCGCGTGCGGTAGATCATCTGGACCTGGCGCGCATATATTCGGAAAACGGCTTTGCCGCGATGGTCACCAAGGATCACGACTATTCCGGCGTGATCTGCGCGCGGATGATTACGGATCATTATCCGGACCTCAAAACCAAGGTGTTTTCGGGAATCGTGCTGAATAATGTGGTGGGCGGCATCAACCCCTATGCGGTCGAACACACAGGCGCGATGGGGGGGCGGATTGTCTGGCTGCCGACCCTGGCCGCCGAGAACCATCTGGAATGGGAGAAGTCCTCAGGCTGGGCGCATCCGGCCTCGACCCAGAAAATACGCCCGGCTACGCCAGTGCCACTGTTTGAAAACGGCAAGCTGCGGCCCGAAGTTCTTGACCTGTTGGATGTGATGGCCGCCACCGGTATGGCGCTTGCCAGCGGCCATATTCACGTCTCGGAAACCAAGACCGTCTTTGCCGAGGCGCGCAAACGCGGGGTTGAGCGGCTGATCTTTACCCATCCCGAGGACATTGTCGGCGCCTCGATGGAGGACACCAAGGAAATCGCGGATATGGGCGCCTTTGTCGAACATTCGCTGGCGTTCTTTGTCGAAGGGTCCAAGTTCAGGACCCGCACCAACGACGAGCTGCGCGCCTTTATCGATTTGGTCGGCGCGGAACGTACAATCTTGTGCTCTGATCTGGGACAGGTCGGAACGCTGACACCGTTGCATGGGTTCCAGCGCGGGGTTGCGACCTGTCTCGCGCTTGGCTGTTCGGATGACGAAATCCGCCAGATGATGGCCAAAAACGCTGCCGATGTCATCGGCCTGAACGACTGAGGAGGCAAGAATGCAAGATCTCAGATCCCGCATCGAAGCCAAAGATCTTTTGATCGGAACATTCATCAAAACACCGGCCCCGCAAATTGTGGAAATCCTGGGAGAGGCAGGGTTGGATTTTGCGGTCGTTGATCAGGAACATGCTCCGATTGGCATTGCTCAGATGGACATGATGGCACTGGCGTCACGTGCGGCCGGGATGCCAATACTGTCCCGTCGCTGGGGCACATCCCGTGATTGGATTGCGCCACTTCTGGATTTGGGAGTGGCCGGGGTCATGGTGCCCCATGTGATGGACCGCACTGACGCCGAGGCGGTCTGCGATGCGGTTCGGTTTTCACGTGGCAAACGCGGGCTTTCCCCATCCCCCCGCGCCGGAAACTACGGCGGTATGACGATACAGGACTATCAACACAACTGCGATGCCTCCAGCGTTGCGATGGTTCAGATCGAGGACGCCAGCGCGTTGGATCATCTGGATGACATCGCCGCCATTGATGACGTTGATATGCTCTTTATCGGCCCTGCCGATCTGGCGCAGTCTATGCAGGTCGGCTATCCTTCGGACGCGCTGGATGAGGCTATACTCCGCATCGTGGCCGCGGGGCAGAAACATGACAAGGCGATTGGTCTGTTTGTTGGAAATGCTGCGCACATTCCGGATTGGCATGCCAAGGGCGTAACACTGTTCGTTTGCGGCTCAGATCAATCCATGCTGAAAAGCGCCGCGTCCAGCCTTTTACCAGTTAAAGGCGGGTAGAAACGCCCTCACATCCAGATGAAATTTGCATGTGGCTCGTTGGGTGTCATGCACTCAACGTCATGCGGTATTTCAATCGCTTCTATAGTCGATACAGGAGGACGATGGCCTCGGGCAATGCTGTGCGGGGTGCATTGAGTTCTGTTGCCAGCCAGGTTGCGTTCAGTTTCTGTCCGCCTCGAAATCGGCCGTCTGCGGTACTTTGTCCAATTTAAGGGCAGAACCATGCAGCTCATCGAGATTATTTGTGCATACATACTCTCTTCTTGACCGAATACTGAATTCGATCATTGTATACAAGATGCAGAACGAGAACACAAAAACAGCTGCGCCAGATTCGACAGAGAGGATGAACAATGAACTTTAAGACATTGCTTGCCAGCACAGCAATTGCGGCAACCGCAACGACCGGTGCCCTGGCTGGCAAAGCCGACGACACCCTGAAAATGGCCTTTCAGCGTGAGCTGGAGTCCGTAGACATTTATTACAACTCCGCTCGTGAAGGTATTCTGCTGGCGCGTGCTCTGTGGGACAGTCTGCTGTATCGTGATCCGGTTTCAGGCGAATACAAGGGCAATCTGGCAACCGAATGGACCTGGGTCGACGATGTTACGCTGGAGCTGAAGCTGCGCGAAGGTGTAACCTTCCATAACGGTGAACCGTTCAACGCCGATGACGTTGTGTATACGGTAAACTATGTCACCAACCCGGACTCAAACGTCAAAGTTGTCAAAAACGTCTCATGGATGGATCACGCCGAGAAGGTGGATGATTACACTGTTCGCATCATCCTAAAGGCTCCGTTCCCACCGGCTGAAGAGTTCCTGGCAGGTCCGGTGGTGATTTACCCGAATGAATATTACGAAGAGGTTGGCCCCGCAGGCATGGCGTTGAAGCCAATTGGCACTGGACCCTATAAAATGGCGGAGCTGGAGCCGGGCAAGCATTATTTGCTGGAGCTGAATGACAACTATTTCGGTGGCCCCAAGGGCAAAGGCTCTATCGGCAAGATTGATATCGAAACCATTCCGGACATCAACACCCAAGTGGCAGAGCTGTTCAACGGTGAGCTGGACTACCTGTGGAATGTACCGGCGGATCAAACCGAAAAGCTGGATGGCCTGGGCAAATACAACGTTGAAAACGCGCAAGCGATGCGGATTGGTTACATCGCAATGGACGCCGCCGGTTCGGTGGACCCCGAAGGTCCGATGACCAACAAGCTGGTCCGTCAGGCGATCTATCACGCGATTGACCGTCAGGCGATTGTGGATGCGTTGGTCAAAGGCTCGTCGATTGTTGTGAACTCGGCCTGCGCGCCGATCCAGTTTGGATGCGAGCAGGACCTGACCTCCTATGACTATGATCCTGAAAAGGCAAAGGCCTTACTGGCAGAAGCCGGGTATCCGGACGGCTTCGAGATTGATTTTTACGCCTATCGCAACCGCCCCTATGCCGAAGCAATGATGGGCTTCCTCAACGAAGTCGGTATCACCACCAACTTCAACTATCTGAAATATGCGGCCCTGCGTGAAAAGCGTACCAAGGATGAAGTGGCGATTTCCTTCCAGACCTGGGGATCTTACTCGCTGGCGGATGCCTCGGCGATCACAGGCGAATTCTTCACCGGCGGTGTGCTGGATGATGCCATGGACGCGGAAGTAATCGATTGGATCAAGGAAGCGGATTCAACCGGCGACAAGGAAAAGCGTAAGGGCCTATATTCCAAAGCGCTGAAAAAGATTGCGGATGAGGCCTATTGGGTTCCGCTGTGGACGTACAACGTGAACTACGTGATGTCCCCAGATGTGGCCTATACGCCAACCAACGACGAGATCGTGCGTTTCTTCGACATCTCCTGGAACTAATTCTACCGCAGCCAACGATCGGTCCCCTATGGGGGCCGACCACGCTGACCCTCCTAAATAAGGGCTATTCCAATGCTCATGTTCATCCTTAAGCGCCTGGGGCTTGCTCTCCTTGTGGCGCTTACTGTTTCTGCAATCAGTTTCAGCCTGCTGTTCCTGGCCGGGGATCCGGCGGTGGCCATCGCCGGTGAGAACGCGTCGCAACAGGATATTGCGGCGATAAACGAACGCTTCGGCTTCGACCGCCCCCTACCTATCCAATATCTCGACTGGTTGAGGAACGCGGTGCAGGGCGATCTGGGCATGTCCTGGTATTTCGATCTGCCGGTGACCGAGCTTATTGCGGATCGCTTGTCGGTGACCATGCGATTGGGTCTGTCGGCGATCACCTTTGCTTTGGTTCTGGCCATCCCGATGGGGGTGGCGGCGGCGGCGCGCCCGAATTCGCTGATCGACCGTGCGGCGCTGTTGATCTCGGTTGTGGGGCAGGCAATCCCGTCCTTTTGGTTTGGCCTTATTCTGGTGGTGATTTTCTCCATCAACCTCGGGCTGGTTCCGGCCTCGGGCAATGAGACATGGCGCCACTTCATCCTGCCAACTGTGGTGCTGGGCTACTATGCAACGCCTGCCATCATGCGTCTGACCCGTGCGGGCATGATTGAGGTGCTTTCCGCTGATTACATCCGCACCGCCCGCGCAAAAGGGCTGGGGACGCGCAAGATCATGTTCAAACATGCGCTGCGCAATGCGATCATTCCGGTTGTCAGCCTGGCTGCGGTGCAGATGGGATTTATGCTGGGAGGGTCCATCGTGGTGGAGTCGATCTTTGCGCTGCATGGAGCGGGCTATCTGGCGTGGGAGTCGATCTCGCGCAATGACTTGCCGACGATGCAGGCGCTGATCCTGATTTTCTCGACCTTCTATATCTTTTTCACCTTCCTGGCTGACGTGCTGAACGCCTGGCTGGATCCGCGTCTGCGCGTGAGCTGAGGGGATTGACCAATGACTGATACAACGACTGAACTGGAGCCGGTTGTGACCGCAACAGACCAGAGCAAACCCCTGACGCCGCGGCAGGCGATGGTCCGGCGCGCACTGCGCCACAAAGGGCTGCTGTTTGGATCCGCTGTGATCCTGGCGATTGTCTTTATCGCGGTGTTTGCACCGTTTCTGACCGAACACGACCCGTTCAAACAAAGCCTTCTGGCGCGGATGAAACCTCCGGTCTTTATGGGGGGGGACGAAAACCACGTCTTGGGCACTGATGCATTGGGGCGTGATTACTGGGCGCGGCTGGCCTATGGCGCTCGGATCTCGTTGATGATTGGCCTGCTGGCAGCGGTGATTTCGGGCCTCATTGGCTCCACCATGGGGATTATGGCGGGATACTTCGGTGGCCGTGTTGATACGGTTGTTACCTTCCTGATCAACGTGCGTCTGGCGATGCCGGTGGTTCTGGTGGCGCTGGCTGTCGTGGCCCTGTTTGGCGGGTCGCTGATGGTTGTGGTCTCGGTTCTGGGATTGTTGCTGTGGGATCGTTTTGCGGTGGTTCTGCGATCTGCCACCATGCAGGTGCGCAAGCAGGAATATGTGGCCGCAGCCGAAGTTCTGGGTGCTTCCCTGCCGCGTATTCTGATCAAGGACATCCTGCCCAACGTCATGAACCATCTGATCGTGATTTTCACACTTGAGATGGCCCATGCAATTATCCTTGAAGCCGCGCTGAGCTTTCTGGGTCTGGGGGTGCAGCCTCCGACGCCAAGCTGGGGTCTGATGATCTCGGAAGGGAAAGAAATGCTGTTATTTGAACCCTGGATGATCACCATTCCCGGCATTGCCTTGTTCCTGTTGGTTCTGGCGATCAACATGATGGGGGACGGTATCCGCGATGTCACCGCACCGGAGGGTCGTAACTGATGAGCACCCCAATTCTCTCTATTCTCAACCTGACCGTGGACCTGCCCAAAGGGGGCGACCGTCCTTTTGCGGTGCAGGATCTGTCGCTGACCATCGCGCCAAAGGAAATCGTCTGCATCGTGGGCGAGTCCGGTTCGGGCAAGTCGATCACCTCTTTCACGACTATGGGGCTCTTGCCCAAGGCGCTGACGCCATCGACCGGTGAGGTGGTGTTTGACGGCAAAGACCTGTTGAAGGTTGGGGCCGATGAACATGCCAAGATGCGCGGATCGCAAATGGCCATGGTGTTCCAGGAACCGATGTCAGCGCTGAACCCCTGCTATACCGTCGGCGATCAGATCGAGGAGATGTTTCAGGAGCATACAAGCCTGCCCAAGGCGGAGCGCAAGGCGCGCACCATGACACTGTTGGAAGAGGTGCATCTGCCGGAACCGGCACGGATCTATTCCAGCTATCCCCATCAGCTGTCGGGCGGGCAGCGTCAGCGGATCGTGATCGCTATGGCGCTGGCGCTGGACCCCAAGCTGTTGATCGCGGATGAGCCGACCACGGCGCTGGATCTGTCGACCCAGGCGCAAATACTGCATCTGTTCAAGGAACTGCGCGAGAAACACGACGCAGGCATTATGTTTGTAACCCATGACTTTGACGTAGTGGCCGAGATTGCCGACCGGGTTGTGGTCATGCAGCACGGTCAGATTGTCGAAGAGGGCACAGCCGAAGAGGTCCTGAACCGTCCGCGCCATCCCTATACCCGGCTGTTGATTGACGCAGTGCCGCGTCGGACCCGTGATCAGCGGGATCTGGGGGATGGAGAGGCGATGCTGAAGGTTGAGGGGTTGAACAAGACCTATCACATCCCCGGATCCATGTTCAAAAAGGCGCGTGACGTGCATGCCTGTAAGGACATCAATTTCAAAGTCCGCCCGGGTGAAACGCTGGGGATTGTGGGCGAAAGCGGCTCGGGTAAGTCGACGCTGGTCAAATGTCTGATCCGTCTGGAAGATCCCGATGATGGTTCGGTCTGGGTCGAGGGCAAGAACATTGCAGGCTATTCGCGCAAGGGGCTGCATCCCTATCGCAAGATGATCCAGATCGTGTTTCAGGACCCTTACGGGTCACTAAACCCGCGCCGCACCATTGGGGACCAGCTGGTCGAAGGGCCGGTGAATTTTGGTGCAAACCGCGCCGATGCGATGGAGAAAGCACGCGAGTTGATGCGGATTGTGCGGCTGGATCCCGATGCGCTCAACCGTTACCCCAACCAGTTCTCGGGCGGGCAGCGGCAACGGATCTGTATTGCACGCGCGCTGATGGTTGAACCGAAGGTGCTGATCGCGGATGAGGCCGTATCGGCCCTGGATGTGTCGGTGCAAAAGGAGGTTCTGAAGCTCCTGAACGAGATCCGCGACCGGATGGGGCTGACTGTTCTGTTTATCACCCATGACCTGCGGGTGGCGGCACAGGTCTGCGACAATCTGATTGTGATGCAAAAGGGCGAAATCGTCGAACGTGGGACGGTTGATCAGGTCTTTGGTGCGCCGTCCCATGCCTATACACGGATGCTTCTGGATGCGCAGCCCGGCAAGGGCTGGGAGGTTCCTGATGTCTCCAAACTGCCGCCGGTGACGGTATGAGCGGTTCGTTCGCCCCGTCACAGGTGACGCGCAAACCGGGCGTGACTGCCACCTCGGGCGGGGTTGTGGCCGCGCAGCATGTGCTGGCGGCCAAGGCCGGGGCCGAGGTTCTGGCGGCAGGTGGTGATGCGGTGGATGCCGCAGTCGCCGTGAGCTTTGCCATGGGCGTTCTGGAACCCTGGATGTCTGGCCCCGCCGGTGGTGGGGCCATGATGCTTTGGCGCGCCGATGAAAACCGTGCCCATGCGTTGACCTATGGAATGCGATCTTCAGCGTCGCTTGATCCGGGGCATTTTCCACTCTCTGGTGCGGGCAAGGCGTCCGATCTTTTCCCCTGGGAGGCCGTGGTCGAGGATCGCAACATTACCGGGGCGAGTTCGATTGCCGTACCGGGGACGGTGGCCGGGATTGCGGCCGCCCATAGCCGGTTTGGCCGGATGCCATGGTCAGAGCTGCTGGCCCCTGCAATTGAACATGCGCAGGCCGGGATGCATGTGGATTGGTATGCGGCGCTGATAATTGCCGCGTCAGCGCGGGATCTGGCCCGCGATCCGGACGCGGCGGATTTGTTCCTTGACGATGGTCAGTGGCCCAAAGGCTCCGGTTGGACGGCGCAGGCCAACCAGCGGCTGGACCAATCGAAGATGGCGGCCACCTTGACCCATCTGGCAGATGCCGGAGCGCAGGATTTTTACACCGGGGATCTGGCGCAGGCGCTGGTCAGGGATGTGACCGAAAAAGGCGGGTTCCTGACGGCTGGGGACTTGGCCAGCTATGCGCCGATCTGGGCCGATCCGTTGCAGGTTCCGTTCCGGGGGGGCACGATCTTTGCGGTGCCTGGACTGACTGCAGGTCCGACATTGTCGGATGCGGTGGCACAGTGGCAGACTGGATATGCCTCCGAAGATGCGGCAACGCCCGCGGCTTTTGTAGGGCGTGCCAGCGGTTTGCGCGATGCCTATGCGACACGACTGGCCACGATGGGCGACCATGAAAGCGCCAAAACACCAGGCTGTACCACGCATTTCTCCATCGTAGACCGAGCGGGGAACATGGTGTCGATGACCCAGACCCTGCTGTCGATCTTTGGCGCCAAAGTGGTCTCACCCTCAACCGGTCTGCTGATGAACAACGGGATCATGTGGTTTGACCCGGAACCGGGCAAGCCGAACACGCTCGCAGCGGGCAAGGCCTGTCTGATGAACGTCTGTCCTGTGGTGGGTGAAACGGGCACGCGCCGCTTTGCCCTGGGTGCAAGTGGCGGGCGTAAGATCATGCCAGCGGTCTCACAAATCGCAGCCTATCTGATGGAGCAGGGTATGACCATGCAGGAGGCAATCGAAGCCCCGCGTCTGGATGCATCGGGGGGCGATCTTGTGGTCGCGGATGCGCGTTTGATCGGTCCCGTTACCGAAGCCCTGGGTGAGGTGTTCCCGCTGGCAACTGCACAGCGCCTGCCGTTCCCCTTTGCCTTTGCCTGCCCTGCCGGGGTGATGCGCGAGGGTGAGATCAATTCCGGCACCACCGAGACCTTCTCTCCCTGGGGGGATGGAGTGGCGGAAGTGCCAAATAAATGAGGACAGGAATGACTCTTCGCGACACCGCGTTTGCCCATGTGGCGCAGTATTTTGATGACGGGCATTTTCAGCAGGAGCTGGCTGCGCTGGTGGCGCGTCCTACCGAAAGTCAGGACCCCCGTGGTGCGCCGCATCTGATCGCCTATCTGAAGGAGGCAATGGAACCTTTGCTGATGGGCCTGGGGTTCTCCTGTCAGATCCACGACAATCCCACAGAGGGTGGGCCGCCGATTCTGACCGCCGAACGGACCGAAGATCCGGATCTGCCCACGGTGCTGACCTATGGTCACGGTGATGTGGTGCGCGCCCAGGAAGGGCAGTGGCGCGACGGGCTGGACCCATTTGTGTTGATCGAGGACGGTGATCGCCTTTATGGGCGGGGAAGTGCCGACAATAAGGTGCAGCATCTGATCAACCTGCGCAGCATGGCTGCTGTGATTGCGGCGCAGGGCAAGCTGGGGTTCAATGCCAAAGTCCTGATCGAGATGGGCGAAGAGACCGGCTCTCCGGGGCTCAAGGCGTTTTGCGCACAGAACAAAGAACTCCTGGCGGCGGATGTCTTTATTGCGTCGGACGGGCCGCGGCTGCGGCCGGATCTGCCAACAATCTTCACCGGATCTCGGGGGGGCATTGGGTTTGATCTTCGTCTCGATCTGCGTGAAGGCGGCAACCATTCGGGCAATTTCGGCGGGCTTCTGGCCGATCCGGCGATCATCCTGGCACATGCGCTGGCCTGCATCACCGATGCACGCGGGCAGATCAAGATCCCGGAGTGGCGCCCCACCAGTCTGACCGCAAGGGTGCGCGAGGTGCTGGCCGCGCTTCCACCCCATGAGACCGGGATCGCATTGGACGCCGACTGGGGCGAAGACGGGCTGAGCCCGGCCGAGCGGGTTTTTGGCTGGAACAGTTTTGCGGTTCTGGCGATGACGTCGGGGGTGCCGGAAGCGCCTGTCAATGCGATTGCCGGATCCGCGCGGGCCACCTGCCAGCTGCGTTTTGTTGTCGGCACGGACACCAAGGAAATCCTGCCCGCCCTGCGGCGGCATCTGGATGCCCATGGGTTCGAACAGGTCGCGATCGAGGCGTCAGGACACGCTTTCCCGGCCACCCGGCTGGATCCCGATCACCCGATGGTGCAATTTGCAGCGCACTCGGTGGAACAGACTCTGGGGGCGGCTCCGCATCTGTTGCCGAACCTGGGCGGCTCGCTTCCGAATGACTGTTTTGCCGAAGTTTTGGGCCTGCCCACCATCTGGGTGCCGCACTCCTACGCCGGGTGTTCGCAACATGCGCCAAACGAGCACGTCCTCAAATCCCTGTCCCGGCAGGCGCTTCTGGTCATGACCGGCCTTTTTGCCGATCTGGCGGAACACGGGCTCCCCTGCGAATAAGGCACAGCCGATGGAATATGTGACATTGCTTGCCATGATGGTGGGGGCCGGTCTGGTTGCGGGGATTATCTCTGGCATGCTGGGTGTGGGCGGTGGAGTGGTGCTGGTGCCGGCTTTCTTCTACGCCTATCACGCGCTTGGCTATCATCCGGATCAGCTGATGCAGATCTGTGTGGCAACCTCGACCGGAACCATTATCTTCACCTCGCTGCGCTCGGTGTCCTCCCATGCCAAACGCGGAGCGGTCAGCCTTGAACTGATCAGAAGCTGGGGACCCTTTATTGCTCTGGGGTCCATTGCCGGAGTGCTGGCGGCCACGGCGCTCAGATCTCAAGAGCTACAGCTGGTCTTTGGCATAATCGGAGCCTGTCTGGGTCTCTATATGCTATTGGGAAAGAAACACTGGCGAATTGCCGACCACCTGCCGCCGCGCCCTTTGGGGGCAGCATATGGCGGTACAATCGGATTTCTATCGGCGCTGATGGGCATCGGCGGCGGCTCGTTCACAGTGCCGTTGCTGACCGCCTATAATGTGGCGCCTCATCGGGCGGTGGGAACATCGCCGGGATTCGGTGTGCTGATCTCGGTTCCGGCCTTTGTCACATTCATGCTGACGGGCTGGAATGTGGAGGGGAAGCCACCTTTGACCCTGGGTTACGTCAACCTGCCCACCGTGGTTCTGATCGTGCTGTCGACCATGTTCACCGTACCCTTGGGGGTGCGACTGGCGCATAGCCTCAGCCCGGCTCGGCTCAGGTTGGTGTTTGCCTGTACGATCTTGCTTTTGACCGGCAATATGCTGCGCAAGGCGCTGATGGGCTGAGGGCCCGATAAAAGAAGGAGACTGCCATGACGGCGACAGACCCTGCTGACCTTGGCGCGATTGAAGCGCGCCGTCTGATTGATCGCAAAGCCCTGTCACCGGTAGAACTGGCAGAGGCCTGTCTGGCCCGTGTGGATGCGTTGGATCATGCCGTGAACGCCATTGTGGCGCGTGATGATCAGGCGATGATGGACGGGGCCAGGGCCGCCGAAGCAGCCGTGATGGCGGGTGAGCCTCTGGGGGCGCTGCAGGGCCTGCCCTTTGCGGTCAAGGATATGATTGATGTCAAAGGCCTGCCCACAACCTTTGGCTCTGAAGCCTTCAAGGACAATATCGCCCAGGGAGATGATGCAATTGTGGCGGCGATGCGTGGGCAGGGCGGCCTGCCTTTGGGCAAGGCCAATAATCCGGAATGGAGCGCGGGTGGAAATACCCGCAACCGTGTTTATGGGGTGACAGCGAACCCCTATGATCTGTCCCGTACCTGTGCCGGATCTTCCGGGGGATCTGCGGTGGCGCTGGCCTGTGGCTATGCTCCGCTGGCCACCGGGTCAGATACGGGTGGCTCCCTGCGCAACCCGGCAGCCTATTGCGGGATAGTGGGCTATCGTCCAAGCCCCGGTGTGGTGCCTGGAAACACCCGCGCCGCGGGCCTGATCCCGATGCCCACCTCCGGCCCGATGGCGCGCAGCGTGGCGGATGCGGGGCTGATGCTGTCGGTTCTGGCGCGGGCTGACCGCAATGACCCCTGCACTGTGGTGATTGACGGGCAAACACCCTGGGAGGGCAGCGCTTTTGCCAACCTGCCGCGCCGGGATCTGTCGTCCTTGAAAATCGCGGTGACCGAGGATTATGGATTTGCTCCGGCGGAAAACCTGATCCGCGACCATTTCCGTAAAGTCCTGCCCCAGCTAACGCCGGTCTTCGGTCAGGTTGAAGAGACTGCGCCAAAATGTGTTGACGCAGACCGGATCTTTGCGGTGCTGCGCGCGGTGCAGTTCCTTGGCATTCACGCCAAGCTGTATGATGAACAGCGTGCGTTTGTTGGCCCCAATGTCGCCGACAATGTCGAAGAGGGGCGCCGGTACTCGGCCGAGGATGTTGCTCAGGCGATCTTTGCCCAGGGTCGGTACTATTGGGACTGGCAGGCGTTTTTTGAGACGCATGATTTTGTCATCTCGCCGACCGTGACCATCAGCCCGCGCCCCTGGCGTGAGCTTTACCCGACCGAAATCGACGGGGTTGCCACGCAGAGCTATTATCACTGGCTGGCTATGGCCTACGCCTCAACCATCGCGGGGCATCCCTCGATTACCATTCCCTGCGGTCTGGATGCCAATGGCATGCCCTTCGGGCTTCAGATCGTTGGCAAACGCCATGACGATCTGGGTGTGCTGGCGGTTGCAGCTGAAATCGAAGCGATCATTGCTGGTAGTGATCTGCGTGTCCCGCCGCCGGATTTGGCAGCGCTGAAAGCCGCGCCGAACCTCAGCGATGCCGATGAATTTCTGACTTTCAACTAAAGGATCAACAACATGAACATCCCCCTGTCCAAGACCCGCCGCGTTGGCACCACGCTTTATCTGTCCGGCGAGCTGGGCTTTGACGCCGATGGCAGAATCCCGGAAGGCATCACCGCGCAATCGGAAAACACTCTGAACAACATCAAGGCGACGTTGGCCAAAGAGGGTATGGATCTGTCCAATGTCGTGTCCTGCGCCTGCTATCTGACCGACCCGGCGGATTTTGCCGATTTCAACAAGGTCTATGCGGAAGCCTTTCCAGAGCCTTATCCGGTGCGCACGACCGTGGTGTGTTCGCTTGTCATCGACGCCAAAGTCGAAATCACCGTGATTGCGGAAGAGTAAACCCCCATGGCTGAGTTCCTTGTTCTGGGGGCGGGAATGGCCGGAGTTGGTGCGGCGCTTGCCCTGCTGACACGGGGCCATGATGTCACTGTGGTCGACAGATTTACAACGGGACAGGCGGCCAGCGGTCGTAGTCCTAGCCGACACAAGCGCCCTTTACTCCAGAGGTTCAGCAGATCGCGGTTCCAGAAGGCCATTGGGTGGCCTCTTCTGTGGCGTCGATTCGTGCCTTCACCGCCGGTTGAGAGCCGCTAAGGATTGCTTCCATTTCTTCGCGGGAGCTGTCGACAAAGCCAGTCTCACGCTCCCAGCTGTCAACGGGAAACAGCGCATGATTTGAAATCGCCGCAGCATCTTGATCACTATAACCGCTTCTGAACGGGCGGTGACCGAGGTCAATTTGCACCGGGCGTGGGGAGGGTGGCCGCCGCATAACCAGGCAGTACTTCGAGACCATAAAACCGAAGCATATGGTATTCACGCCTCAAAAGCGTTTTTGTTCACCGAGCAGCTTTTGCGTTAGCGACCGTGTTCCAATGCCCAGGATGTGCGAAGTTCAAGTTTTGGTTGGACGAAATGCGACTTCAAGCTGGATAAATCCAACTTCAAGCAAGACGACGAAACTTGAAAATGGCTGGGATGGTAGGATTAAAAGTAGCGCAATAAATATATTTAAAACAATGGCTTGCCTGCGCTTCATTCAGAAAATGTTGCGGGATTTGTTGCGGGAAATGTTGCGGGATGTTTTTGTCGCGTCGTGCAGTCGAATCGACTAAAAGGCAAAGCCGGAACATATTGTCTATGTCTGTTCTCAGCCCTTTCTGGACATTTGACCGACGCTTAGCCAAGTTTGCGCATTGGGTGTGAACAGACAATGCGATTTACCGAAAGCCACCATGTATAAGGGAAATATCTGGCCGGTGAGGCTAAACTATATGCCCGGTGGCGGGTGCCGTCTTCGCGGCCGAAGCCAAGCCTATCAGCGGCAGCGCAACACGTGAGGTTTGCGTCAGGCCCTTGTCCCCAAATATACGACGAAATGTAAGGTGTTGAAATATGGAACTGCTAGCGAGTACATGTTGTCATGAAATCTCGCAACCCTTGAGGGAATTTTCATGAAATCTTTAGCGTTTTTTAACAACAAGGGTGGCGTTGGCAAGACGACACTCCTTTGCAACATGGCCGCTGTGTTTTCTGAGGTCTTTAACAAGAAGGTCTGCGTTGTGGACTGTGATCCACAGTGTAATGCGTCACAGTACCTTCTTTCAGAAAATCAATTTGAACAGATAATTGAAACCAAAGAAGGAACAATTGCGGAGTTCTTCTTTGAATTGCGTGCGGGCCGAGCTTCAAGCGGCAAGGTCACCGCTGTGCGCAGCGAAGGGTTCAATGTCGACCTCGTGCCGGGACATCCTGCGCTAGCCATGGTCGAAGATTTTCTGGCAAGAGAATGGCTATCTACCGAAGTGGAACGTGGGCTCCAGACAACCTTTGCTCTCGCAAAACTGAACGAAGAGTTTCTGTCCGATTATGACTTCGTCTTCTATGATGTTGGACCATCACTTGGCTCTATCAATCGAGTGGTTCTAATGGCTTGTGACTACTTTGTCAGCCCAATGACCATTGATATTTTTTCGCTCAAAGCGTTCGGGAACATTGTTGAGTGGTTCAACGGTAACGCAGCCTCGCTAAATCACATTCTCACAAATCCGCAACTTTCCGATGAGCCGATAATAGAGTTTGCCCGGAAGCGTGCTAGTGGCGCTGCGTTCGTTGGATATGTAACGCAACAATACAAGCAAAAGTCCGAAAAAGGCGTCAAACGGCCTGTTCAATCCTATGAGAAAATTAGGGGGCAGATCGAACAAGAAGTTCTGAAGTATGGGAAAAAGTTGCCCGCTTCTGAACAAGACTATGAAATTGGTAGCATTCCCAATCTCTTTAGTTTGGTACCAATGTCACAGTCTGTACGACGGCCAATCTTCGAACTCACATCCCAAGATGGTGTGGTTGGCTCCCACTTCGCTAGAGTTAAAGAAGCTCGCAAGGTTCTAGTGGACGTCGCAAAAGTACTTCGGGATCGCATCGATGACTGATTGGGGCCAACAAGAATACCTCGTTAGAGAGCTTGCAAGGCGCCGGGTTGTACCCGTAATTGGCTCAGGTGTTTCGAAGCATTCTCTTGCAGCTGATGGTGTGAAACGACCTCCCCTTTGGAAAGAACTGCTGGAAAGCTGCTTGGAAAGCTACGACGGATGTCCTGCTGCCGTTCAAGAGGCCTTGCAGGCGAACGATCTGCTACATGCCGCTGAATGGCTTCGCGAACACATCGGCGGCGAGGCATGGCGCAACTTCTTACGTGAGCAGTTTGTTAAACCAAACTATGATTTTTCGGAGATCCATACTCAAATATCCAACCTCGATCAGAGAATTTTCTTTTCGCTGAATTTTGACGGTATTTTTGAAAGAGCTGCCACAAGTGAGTTTGGAGATACGCTCACAGTCACGAAGTACCATGATGAAGATGTTTCGCAGATTTTAACCGGAGATTTGCGCTACCTAGTGTATGTTCACGGAAGCAAGAATTCCTTTGATAAAGTTATTCTGACACAACGCGATTACTCAAATGTCAGAAACAACTATGCGAATTTCTATCGCGTGGTAGAAGCTGTAATCCAGACCCACTCCTTGCTCTTCATTGGCTGTGGAACCACCGATCCGGACTTTAACCTTCTCCTGGAGAATCACAACTTTGGTTCCGTATCAGATGAAGCTCGAATGCACTTCAGGCTCTCACATGAACAAAAGCCTGAGCTGGAAGGTTCGCTCCAAAACAACCGAAGAATACAGACGATTCACTACGACAAAAAAGATGCTGGACACAGCGGACTTGTAGACTCGCTAAATGAGCTGGCTACTGCGGTGGACGAAGAGAGGCAAAAACTATTTAAAACAGGTAATTGGTAGTGTTGATTAAGCACGGACATGCATAGCATGTTCAGGTCGACGGGCAGGCATCAAGCAGCAACGCTCTAATAACGTAAGATTTTACCGTTTTCTCCTCCGGTTGAAGTCTTGATTGAGCGGGTCAAACCAGTGACTTTGCAAAGGTACTAACTGCGCTTCGCTGACATTCATGCGGGGCGCAGCACCAGATCGGGCAGCCTTAAGCCGCTGAGTGTCTGCTTCCGGGAAGCTGAAGAAGCTGTTGGCCGAACCCGTGCGAACTAAGCTGATCAAACAAGAAATTGCGCGTGTGTTTCGCGTTGTGGAGCGCAATCAAAGCTGGGTCGGAACCTGCCTCTCAGTTTGCATTCAAAGACTCCGAAATCCCTGTCTGGCGATCGTCTGTAATTTGCACAAACTCGCCTTCTACATAGTCAAAGTTCTTTGAAGGGTACTTTCTTGACTTTCGGATGTACTGAAAAGAAACCGCTGTCTTTTCTATCAAGGCGCGAATGCCAGTATAGTCCACTTCTCTTATTCGCTTTACGCGCATTCGACCTGTCGAAAAGCTCTCGTGGCCAGCAGGAACTATCACTTTGTCCCAAGGCCTAATCGGTGAATTGGAGTCAATCGAAGTTAAGATGTCGAAATCACTCCTATCGTATCGGTCAGTCCACGATCTCATCAATTCCAGAAGTTCAACGGGTTGCTCGAGGTCTTCAAGCAATACACCGGTAGGGAGAAAAGCGAACCTTCTGGGCAAGCCCGGGATGTTAGCTTCATCAACACCGTGCTCAAGTAACACCCTTCGTACGGCGACCGGGTCTTCGGAAAGAACGGCCTCAATGTCACGAACGGGCAGCTCCAGTGAGCGGGGGTGTAGGTCAATGTGCCGATGCTCTAAGTCGTTGCCCGACACTGGGATTGCCCGAATAGCACGGGCGGCGAATGTCGCATATGTGCTTTCTCCAACAGCCTGCAAGCCAGTTGAGACCAGATGTTGGAGCAGCACTTGGAACGCCTCTTTATGAAACCGATCAATAGGATCGTTTCCCTTCAGGGCACGGTCTAAAAAACTCGTTAGCTGCTCAGATAATGAAATAGGTTTGGGGTCACTCAACAAAAGCCAGTTCCGACGAACCAACAATTGGACAAGGACGCCAAATGGCTTTGAACTGTCAATGGGCAGGACTCTAAAGCACTGGGAATGGTCAACCAGGTTTCCCACCAACGCAGCCTTGTCAGGATTGGGGAAAATCCTAATCTGATCTAAACCATATTGAACCTGACGGAACTGCTTCTCTCCTGTGATGGTGTGCTTATCAGAAGTCCCAGTTTCCTTGTTCTTCGTTCTCGTATGGCTAGCAGACGCCGACGCGCCATATTTTCCCCCAGATACTTCTCCGCCGACTGAACTATTCCTCTGTACCATCTGAGACGATGATCTCTCTCCATGGAACTTCTGGACTATTTGATATCCGCCATCGCGCTCGGTGCTATTTTTATCAGTGAAATGGCAGTTGTACGGCTTCGCCACAATCAGCGCTTCGAAGATGTTGCATCTTGCTTCTAAGATGCCGCCGTCTGACAAGGGGATATCAATATAGTCGTTGCCAAAGCTGGCAGTGATTTCCAGATCTAATCCCTCACTTGAGGTGTTTGAAATGCCTCGAAGGTTAAGATTAGCGATTGCTCTGTCGAACGGCTCAGGAGGCTTCAGATTATAGTCCAACTCATGCTCTTCGTCATTCATAAGTTACCTCCAGCCCGGCTTGGCGACATAGCTTCTCACACATCCTGTCTCGCAGGTTGCTACTTCTTACGTTGTATCTGCAAACAAAAAAACAACAACGCGGTATGTAATTTGGATTTGTCCCCCCAATGCAGTCATTTGCCGAACGTCGGTAAAGTCCCGCACCCCTTCCGTTCGCTTCTTTTGTGGTTGCCAAACGTAGAATCTACCCCAACAAGAAAAGCCCCGCCATTGTATGGCGGGGCTGAATCAACAAGCTGCAATAAGGCCCATCACCAACGGCTCACCGGTTGTTACAATTTGGTCCGGTGCTTGCGGGTTCAGGAGGGCGCGACCGTGTTTCACGGCGAGTGGTGACAGGCGATCACATATCGCTTGTCCATTTCCCGAACTTATCGCGCAAGCGCTCACGGGCAGCGTTAGCATTGCTATCAGCGCTAGTCGCGCTGTCAATCTTTCGAGTTGTTTCACGATAGGATTCCAATTCTCTTTTTGCAATCTCGGACGCCTTGTTCCGGCTGCCGAAATTGTATGCGAGGAAAATCACGAACAGCGCTGCAAGCGTGCCCCAAGCAAAGCGGGGCACCTTGGCAAGAATGAGCCACGTTAAGCCCATTCGCGAAGCTTTCTGCGGGCCATTACAGCCAATCCGGCAACCAGCAACAAGGCCCCCAAAACGGCCACAACCTGCGCCACGGGGGTCAGGTTGCCGATGCCAGATAGCACCGGCCCGACCGTGGCTACACCCCCGATTGCACCCGCGCCTAACCCCTTAAGGTCAATATCATCCCGTGGGCGCTCAGGCACTGGTGCTGGCGGCGGTGAGAAACGGGGTGGGGGCAAGGTTGTTGTTTTGGGGGATTTCCAGCGATCACCCCATTCACGATCCGGGCCTGTGTCAATGTGAATGAAATTGTTGCGCTTGTAGAAGCCAAATCCGGTAAAACCAACCGCGCGGGCTGCAAGTTCAAACTGTTCTGGGTCATGGTTCGCCATAGACACATCAAAGGCTTTGGCTTTCAGGTGTTGCGATCTGGTAGCACCACCTACAGCGCTGTTGTGTTCGGGTGAACGGTAGGCCGAATTGAGTATGATCGGAGTGCCAAGCCGGTTGCGTAGTGCTTGCAGCTTTTCCATGGCATCAAAATCAATGCCTACCTTACTAGTGCCTCGGCAGGCGATTTCTTCGGGTGAGAAATTCGGCCAACGCCAAAGGTCAGCAGGTACATGGCTCCAGTGTTTGAAAAAGATCATTGGTTGCCTCCTTTGAGTGCTGCAACGCGCCGGGCCATGTCGCCCGAAACTTGATTGAGTTTTTCCATGAGGTCAGCCGGGCTGGCTGGGGGGCGGTCATCAATCGCGCGGCCTTGGATTTGTGCATCGCGCAGGACGCCCAACGAGGCGCGCGCTTTGGTGAGGTGCGAAAGCCCACTGTCAGGGTCGATATCCTCGCCCTCAAACCACGCAAACAGATGGCGCAAGGTGGCGGCAAAATAGGTGCTGGCCAAAACGTCACCATTGCGCCAATTGTGCCGCCCGTATTTCAGTGCACCCTCACCATGGGCAACGGCATCCTCGGCCAGCACCGCAATTGGAAGGCAGGCAAATGGGATCTTTTCCAGCCCAGCCTCTTGCTTTGGGTCGTTAGGGTGGGGAGTAGGTCGGTCCTGTGGGTCAAAACCCAAAGACTTGGCGTTCTGGTAGCTCATGCGGCCCTCCATTTTCCGTTTTTCAGAGTGATGATTGTGCGCTTGCCATTCCCGTAGGTGACAATCAGCGAGTGCGACCAGCTTGAGGGGCCTTGGTTGTAACCCATGTCCAAAAGGCTCATCGTGCCCATCTGGTAGCAACCATGATAAATGCGCGCTGAATGCGAGTGGCCGATATTGGATTTCTCACCTGTGCGGGAAAGGTTGGCCGCCGATCCGCGCGCGCCGTTTGGGCCAATATCGCCATGCTGATCATGGCGAATACCTGCGATTTCAAGGCGCTCATCCCGCGCCAAAAAACGGACCTCTGCGGCAAGCCCGGCGCGCTTCAGTGCCCATTCAGCAAGGTCAAAGCTCAGGTCACCGCGTTTGAGTGCAGCGACTTTCTGCCCGGCGGCCTCAAGGTAGAAAGCAGCATTCACCGGATCGCGGCGAAAATCGGCCTCTCGCACCCATCGGTCAAAGTGCTCATCATGGTTTGCTTTGACAACGTGGGTGGCAACGCCCGGGCGCAGTATGCGGTTAAGGATGGCGGCGGTGCCCTCAATCTCGCCCTCCACCGACTCTGCCCGGTTGTAGTGGGCTGCGATCAGGTCAAACACAGTATTGTGGTGTGACCGCCTGCCGAAATTCAGCACGTCATGCAGCACTTGGTGCGCGGGCTGCAGCACGTCGATCAAACCACCGTCGCCCCAAACGGTTTGCAAGGCAACGGGGTCCACCTCAGTGCCGTGAATGTCGCCCGGGGTGAGCACCAGCACCTGCTGGCCGGTTGCCACCTTCCCGCCCTCAACACGTAAATCTAGGTCATGAACAACGCCGTTGGTATCAGCATTGATTTGCCGCACAAACCAATCACCAGCGGAGTCCACCTCAACAATCAAGGCTGCATAGGCGTGGTGAAATTCGGCTTTCAGACCCGCTTTGCGCTTGATGTAGTTTTTAAGCGTTGCTGCGCCGGTGGTGTACAGAATTTTGGTATCTGTACCCGGTGCGGTTGCAACCGATTTGAGTGCCACTTGAGGGTGAGGAAAAATGCAACTTGGCGACCCGGCAAAGCTATCCAGACCAGATAGCGGGTCGGTTGCTGTGGGAATGATATTCATATCACCCACCCACAAAAGGCCGGGCGCTATTTCCACACGTTCATCACAGAAAAACGCCTCAAGGGCGTCGTCATACCAAAGCGAACTATCCGCTGAGCGTTTCACGGCCTCTTGGCCGATCTGCCACGCTGTGTGGTTGTAACGGATACGCCCAACCATAATTTCAGCGTGGTAATGTTCTGCCAGAGCTTTCAGGTTTTCCCAAAGTTCTGGGTGCACCTTTGTGTTCGACTGCGCGGCGGTGAGGATGTAACGGGCCGGGCCGCCAGAGGGGCGGGGCAAGCGGCGCGCAACGCTTGCCGTGATCTCACCATGCGCCGAGATGCCCCACACATCAGCCTTGCGCAACCGCCGCTGAAGCCAAGGAACCTTGACGTTGAGCGCACTTGCGGCTTGGCTGAGGCCGCCATGGGCCTCAACGGCCAAAACAGCATCACGGGCCTCAGCAGGGGTTATGGGGGAGCGGCGGGCGGCAGTTTTATTTTTTTGCTTGGTTGCCATCCTCGGCCTCCTCAATTTCGTTGAGGCGGGAACGCTTGAGTTTCACCTCAAGTGCCTTGTTCCAAGCGGTCAGAACCAAAATCAGCAGACCAAGGGCCGCTGCAAGAAACTGCACAAGTGGGTCGATGGTTTGCAGGAAGGGTCCAAGATAGGTCAGCCAGAGCGGCGCGGTGAGCGCTGTGCTACCCATCATTGTTGCGATGCCATGGGGGTGCATGTCGCCTCCAATGAAAAGGCCCGGGGAATGCCCGGGCCGGTGTCTAGTTAAAAAAAACGGCGCTGATCGCGCTACTCGAGAACTTGAATGGGCATCAGAAGTTCACCCCGACTGATCGGTGTTTCTGCCTTTTCGTGGTCAGCTTCAAAGCTGCCTTTTTCAATTGACCAAGCCGTGCCGTTGAGGTCTGGCGGGTCAGCCAGCAAGACTTGGTTGATCTGCCTCGCTAAGTCATGGAGGCCAGTCTCACTGTCAGGCGGCGTGTTGATTTCAATGCCAATTTCAAGCTGACCCTCATGAATAAAGCGATGGTCACCCATCCCGACACGCTCAGAATCGGAGTAGGTCAGCCGCAAAGCGAATGCCGGGAGGCTGCTGGCAGGCGTAGGATGGGCGTTGCCGGTCGCATCATTCCAATCAGGAAATGCCGCAGCCAGCCGGGCGGCTGCAGCCATCAAAATAGCGTCACTCATGTAACCTCCTAGGTGACTTCAATACTGGCCCACATGCCGGGGCCGTAGGTTTCGGAAATCATCGCAACCCGCATAGTGAAGGGGGTGGGCACGCCATCAGACGCGGCCTGTGCGGCGGTGTAGGTAAAATTTGGCTCGGTGACCTCGGTTGTGTGCACAAGGGTGTCACCGCTGATAACCTCAACGGCGTAGCGCTCACTTGCTTCACCAAGGGGCACATCCGTGACCTCATCACGCCAATCGGCCTCCCCGTCCGTGCGCGTGCGTCTAACCCAAGTCAGAACCGTGTCGCTGTTACTTTCCAAAAGACGCAGATGACAGGGCGCATAAGGGCGACGGCCAGCAGCTTGGCCCACATGCGGGCGCACATCGTGTTTCGACACATCAAGATCCACAGGACCAAAGCGCACATATCGCTGTAATCCAACCTCAGATGACGCAAGGCCAAGCGGCTGCAGCGCGGTGTCTAAGGCAACCACAGTGGCACCTGATGGCAACGCGGAATTTGATACAACGCCGTCCGTACCTAGGCGGCCACGCAATAAACCACTTAATCGCCATTCACGATGCCCGATTAGCTCGGCATCACGAAACTGAACAACCTCCCAACCGGCGGCATGCTCAATGGCAAGCCCATTGCTGTTGTTGAGCACATCAGCGGCGGCGGCTGATGTTAAAACACCGCTGTTTAAGCGCACAGTGACGGTCACCTCTTGCCATGTGTGAGAGCCACCCGCAGCAAGCGCGCTTGTGGTTTCACCGATTGCAGACCGCACCGGCGCATCGCCACTATCGGCAAAACCCGTGGTGTCATCTGAACCTATCGCCCAGACAATGCCCTGTGGCCATGGATCAGAATGGAATGCGACAAGCGAATCCCATTCCTCAGCGATGCTGCCCGGCAAGACCGGAACATCCAAGATCCGCGCAATCACTGCAGAAGACCCTCGCACACGCCGTGAAAGCGCGGGGCGGGTAAGATTGCCTGTTGGGGCAAAACTGCCATAGTTGTAAGAACGCGCTTCAATGGTTTTGGTTTCGCCTTCAACCACGCGCTCAATCATCATTGGTCGCACCGCCTCATCACCCAAGCGCACGGGTACAACCACGCCGGGCCTGATGCGGGTGGAAGATCGCGGCAGTCGGAAACTGAGACTTTCGCGACCGTCCGCCGCGACCCGCAACAAGTGTTCAGCGGCCATGGTGCCGGAGTTGAAATCCATCACCAGAGGTGATTCAGCCGTTGACGTTCCCCCCTCACGGCCCGCACCGATAATTGCTCGCGTGGAAACACGCTCATAATTACCCAGTCCATCCAAGAACCGAACAATTGCGGTTGATGCCACATCCTCAAGCGCGCCGCGCTTAGCTGTGAACAAGGGGCCATTTTCCACATCTATGAACCATGACTCCTGAACCTCAGGCACGGTGATGGCAGCCCCGCGCGACTCAACCAAAACCCGCCCGCCCGCCTCATGGGACTGCAAGGCCAGCCCCACCTCCAGCGGTTGCAGAAAGTCCCGGAAACCTATCGGGGCAGAGGCCGGGTAGCCGTCCGCTTGACCAAAGCAGGCGCTCAGGTTCAAGTCGCTGTCAGACAACCCATGGTATCCTGTCAGGCGGCGCTCAATGGCCTCAGCCGCCGGGGCGGCTCCTGCGCGACCATTGAGCCAGTGGCCCGAGAACCAATCGGGGCCATCTGACCATAACGAGGTTTGCAGCGGGAATTCAGGCCATGGCCGGGCGTCCCAGCACCAAATTTGAACATCGTCAATGCTGACAGCGGTGCCGCCGTTGTCGCGCCACCATTCCAAACTGGCGCGCAAGTATTGGCGTTGCATGAAGTCATCTCGCACGCCAACTGAAAACCACGGCAAAAAGCTTTCCGAGGATTTCGGCGCGTAAAAGACGTTTGGTTGATTGGCCCCAAAAGTGACCGCCGGGCATCCAAGCTCTGTGAACCATACCGGTTTTGAACCAGCGACCCAATCGGTGGAAGGTGTTTCCCGGATGCCGCTAAGGCGCTCATGGTGCGTGTATGACTGCCAATCCCGCACCGCTTTTTGCCGATAGACCCAAGGCTCACCATAGGCCAGATCTTCAATTGGTGTGCGGATCTGCGCGGCCCGGTCGGCGTCGGATTGATAGTACCAATCCCAATATTCCCCGCCCTCAATATTCCCTTTCAAATAGTCCAGAGAATATGGCGAGGTGTGACCGCGCACCGGGTCATAGTCCAAGTGAGACGTGCCCGGTCGCCAATCTGAGATAGGCAAATAATTATCAATGCCCACAAAGTCTATGTTGGGATCAGACCAAAGCGGGTCCAAGTGAAACCGCAAATCGTCACCATCCTGATGGGAGTGATATTCTGACCAGTCTGCACCATAGCTGATGAGCGAGGTGGGCAGAATTGTGCGAACATCGGCTGCCAGCGTTTTGAGCGCAGACACAAACGGATACACACCCGGTTCACTTGGGGCCATTGATAGCCCCCGCATTTCGGTGCCGATCAGAAATGCGTCAACCCCACCCGCAACTGAGGCGAGGTGCGCAAGGTGCAGAATGAACCGGCGAAAACGCCATTCTGCCGGGCCGCTATATGTCACGGCATTCTCGGCGGCGGTGAAATCAGAAGGAGCGGCGGTGCCCATGAATGCGGCGATTTCAGTGCCAACACCCTCACCGTTGCGCGGCGCGATCCTGCCACGCCAAGGATAGGCACCTTGCACACCGTCGCCCGATGGATCGGGTAGGGCTTGGCTGTCTGTCACATCCATCATCACAAACGGATAGAGCAACACACGCTTTCCGCGTGCGCGCAGGTCGCGAATGGCGCTGATCACCGCAATATCGGCGGGCGTTGAGCCAAAGGCGGGCCGCTCGTCCGAAGTTTGCGAAACCTCGTTTGCGGTCTCTTTGGTCAGTCCAGATGCACCCCATGGTACGCTTGTGGATTTCTCCCGATCTTCAATGCGTGGTTCAATCTCACAAAGACCAGCGCGCAAGTCGGTGCCAAACCATGCAACAACAAGGCTCACGGTGTTGGCCTCAGGGAGCACAGTTTCCATGTGGTTTAAACTGACAGTCCAATCAGAAACACCGCTGTAACGCGCTGCATTGTCGGCTTCCTGTTGAACAACCTCACCTTGATTGTTGAGTTCCTGCTTATGCACAACCTCAGGCATATAGCCCCACTCGGTAGAGCCGGGGATGATGTTCACACCCTTGACCAGTTGCTCCATTTCACCGCTTTGGCCAAACACTTCGACCTTGATCTGAGGCACCGCGTTGTTGAAATCTGCAAGTGGCAAATCCTCAAATAGGATGTACGCGGTGCCGCGATAAGCAGGGGCTGAACCTTCAATCGCCAAAATCAAAGGGTCTGTCGTTTGCGTCTCAGACCCCGGGTAAAACCGCAACCGCCCATCGCTCAACAAATCGGTGATGTCCAGCAGTTCTCCATTGGCCCAAATTCGGCCAAACCCAGACAATTGCCCCTCGCCCAGCGAGACCGCAAAGGAGGCAAAATAGCTGTATTCAGTTTTTTCAACTTTTTGCTTGCGCTTGCCTGACCCAACTTTTTGGGTGGATGTCTTCACGACCTCTTTGAGCTTTGCTGCCCAGATGACCTCCCCGGCGATGGCAACCCGTCCATTCAAGCTAAAAAGCGGGGCACCTTCTTCACTGGTCATAACATCCAGCGTTTCCAAGCGCGGCCCCTCTTGCTTGGTTGCGGGAGCCAGAGCCGATAAAAGGCGCTGATCAATGGCGCGGCCAATGGAAGCGCCAACCGCTTTGCCAATCGCTGCCGCACCAATCCCGAACACAGTGCCGCCAATAGCGCCACCAACGGCGGCCCCTGCCGCACCAAGTAATAGCGTTGCCATGAAGCTTACTCCACTGTTTCGATGTTTGAATAAATCGGATCAAGCATAGCCAGAGCTTGCGCTTGAGACGTGTAATGTCGGGACCGGGCGAGGGGAGAGCCGTCGACCAAGAGCGATATTTCCGCATAATAGCCGTTGGGGTCTGGATAGATCACCGCAAGGCAATCGTCTAACCTCAGGCTTTTAGGCCCGGTTTCGCAGCCTGAGGGGCAAGGTATGGCCCAAGCACTTGTAACGGATCGGATATGGTCAGGGCTTTCGGTTACGCCGCAATGTTCCCAAGCGTGAATGATTCCCAGATCGGTGAGAATGCCAACATGGGCCGCGCGCTTCTTGCCAACGCGATAGGTCACGATATTGCCCGGGCGCGCATCCGAAATAGCAATCGGGGTGACATGCTGCGGCAAGGTTTTCAATATCGGCTCACCAACCCCGCTTGACCAATCGTGATGCCACGGTGGTGGGGTGACCACCTTTCCTGCGACCTCGGAAAACAAGCCCCGGATCAATCCGACACAATCCGCACCTGCGCCGCGAAATGCGCCCTGCTGAATAAAGGGTGTACCAATCCAAGCCCGGGCGTGAGCTATGACTAAGGCGGGGTTTAACGCATCATTCAAAACGGCTGCCTCCGGTCTGATCCGGGTCACCCTCAATGCCATAATCACGCAAGAACGCCTCGCCGGGCATGTGCGGGAAGCCCCGAAAGTTCACCAAGTTGTTGAACCGATTGCGGCAAGTGTCAGCCGTTCTGTTGCAGCCCGCTGTCACTGTCAGCGTATCACCAATAGCAATGGTTGCCGCCGGTGCCCGCCAAAGCGACAAGACCAGTGATCCCGCACTATCCAAAGTCGCCCGGATGTCACCTGCCGATCCCGCGTTGCCCCCTGTCAGCCATTCCACCGTGCCTTTGTCAAAAAAGCCCGGATTGAACTCGTCCAAACCTGATACCCAGACCTCAAGGCCATCAACCGAAACAACAGTGGCGGTGGCTTGCCAAGCGGTAAGATCAAGCCCGCAGCGCCCATCCCCAAGGCGGCGCACATCGCAAAGTGTGGTATGTACGCGACCCTCTGGCCGATCCAAAGAGGCGGCCAAGGACCGCAGCTCGGCACGAAATGCCACACCACCGCGTTCAACTTCACCGACCGTGTAGCGCCCCAAAAGCGCACGTGTCGCAGTGTTGCGCCAATCCACATCCCAGACCTCAACAGCGGCACCATCAAAGCGCCCGGCAATAAGATCGGCCTCCGTGATGGCCTGATGAGAAAGCGCACCGTGCGCCTCCATTTCATCAGGCGCAAATCCAAGTGTTGAGGCTGCTTCACTTGCGCTCAGTGCGGCCTCTGCGCTGTAGGTTACGCCGTCAAAACTGATATCCGCGTCATGATCGGTGAACCCCATTACCGTCTCATCGGCGCGGGTGATGCGGAAACAACGGCACAAGGTTGTGCTGCCCGTTTCAAGGGCGTCTGAATAAGCACTCATGTCAGATGTTCCTCAGCTCAGCCAATCAAGGCGTTTTTCAATCAGCGTGATATCCGGGGCCATGCCAGAGCCGCCGTTTTCATTGAAATAAGCCCACTCCAAGGAAAGCGAGCTGTCTGAAAACCGAACCGGTACATCAAAGGTGAACCCGGCAGTGAGGGGGAGACCAGCAGCGGGCGGCGTGTCAAATGTCAGCACGCCACCAGTGGGTGAAAGCGTCCATCCTGAAACGATCTCGGTGCCATCAACGGCCACCCTTAGGGATGTTGAGTGCGGCAGCGCGATGGGGCGCAAGTAAGGATTGGTCAGTCCATATCGTTTGGTGATCTGGAATGCAGTTGTGACCCCATCCCCAAATGCAGGCTCATATTCGGTGCTGCCTGTGATTGGGCTGCCAAGGGGTTGGTCAGTCGGCGTGATTGGCCCGGGTGCTAAAGCGCTGCGCCAATCCAGCCAATCGCGAAAGTGGAACGAGTTGGCGCGGCCCCGCACCTCCTCAAACAGCTCAACCACTTTGGCAAGATCAGCATGTGAGCGGATTGCCAGACCGGCGGCCCAAGAACGCCGGGCATGTGTCCAACGCTGATTGGATTCCTCATGACCACTTGCCAACATGACCACTTCATCACGGCGCTCAAGGATGGCTTGGCAGCCCTGTGCAATATCGCGCGGGAATTCGATTGAATAGTGGGCCATTGCCGCTTCCTTCGGTTTGAAAGTTAAACAAGCGTCAGTAACTCACGCAGTGCTTGCGCAAGATGGAGTGGTTTGATAAGCTTGCCCCACTACATAGTGCTGTTAGAATCATGATGGCACTGTGTGGGAGCGCTAAGGGACGGGCGCACACGCTAAGGACGTGTGCCATAGCGCGGAGATAAGTAAAGAGAGAGTGATAAAGCGACAGGTTCGGTTGGCTGCGGTCGCGCTGCCAATACGATTTCTATACCCCGAAGTTGAGAGGCTTTGGGATCTCACCCTCGAGCGGTAATCATTCCCGCTCCTTATTTTTAAGGAAGATCCAAATGAAAATACTTGTTGAGCTAGTCTCAGAAACCAATGTGAAACTTGGTTTTCTTGAGGCTCAGGGATTTGGCGCGCTTGTCATTTCTGTGACCGTGGCAGTTTTGTTGGTCATCTCAGGAAAGCGGCTTTTCAAGCTTTGGGGAACCAGCGCGAAACAGGACTAACGCGCCAATCCCTCAACAAAAACCGCCCTAAAGCTACGTTGCCCGATTTCCCACAGCAACCGCCCGGGAAATTTGCTGCCCGATCTGTGCCCGGCTGGCCTGAAAAGCTTGCGGGTCTGGTGTCTGGATGTAGACATTCACCGCCCGACCCATGCCGCCCATATCCCCCGGCCTACGCACGCTAACCTGTTCAGCGTCCGAAGTGCGCAGCACGGTCAAGTTTCGGTCGATCCCGGCCTTACCGCTGACAGTTACGTCACCACCTGTATCAAGGCCAAGGATGTTGCCGACAAAGTTGTTTGCCCCAGAGAACAGACCCTGCAACAAACCGCCGCCACCTGATCCGCCGCCGGTGCCGGAAAAGCTTTCTGACAGGTTGTCAAAGAGCGCATCCCACGCGGGCGAAAAGGCAAGGTCAAACAAGCGATCAAGGGCCGATGACACAACGTTTGCGAAGGTGTCACCAAAGCTCTGCCCCTCAAACAACAGGGCACGCAGGTTTCCTTTCACCACGTCCCAACCATCCGCATCAGCCGTTTCATCTATGGCCGAACCGATGTCGCGCAAGGCGTTGGCCACACCACCACCGCCGCCCGGTGTGTCTGGCGTATCCGCACGGTCGCCGGGGGAGATGGGGGTGATCAAATCGTCACCACCAAGCGTGACCGTCCCACCGGCTGCGTCGGCAATCGCCTCCTCCAATGAGCGAATATTTTCCTCAGTCCGTTTAAGCTGATCCTCATATTCAGTCCCGGCGCGCAGAAATTCCTGTTGCTGCTTTCGGAGTTCGACCATTCGCAACTGCAAGTCCTCAAACGCCTCAGAGCTGCGCGCGGGTGCCACGTCGATGGACGGAAAGCCAAGAGAGTTTAGGGCGTTTTCAGTGTCCGAAATCGCCCCCAGAATGTCTTGATAGTCGGATGATTGAAGCTTTAGCGCGCGTTGCTCAGCCACGATTGCTTTGACGTTTTCATGACGCGCCCGGGCCTCATCAAGCTTTTTGTTTGCCGCATCCAGTGACATGCGTGTGCTTGTGCCCAGAACCTCGGATAATAGCTGTGATTGGGTGATTTCGTCACCCAGCGCCAATGTGACATTATCGGTCGCTGTTGAGAGTTTGGTTTGTTCAGGCGTAAGGGCAATTGCCGCGCCCGTTATTGCCGCCAAGCCTGCGGCGATCAATCCCACCGGCCCCATGAGGGCCGAAACCCCAACCGCCATAAGGCCGATTGCTGCGGTAACGGGCGGGATTGCAACGGCCAGCGCGCCAAACATCACAACGGTTTTTTGACCCTCTGGGGTGAGGTCAGTGAACCACCCGATCAGGTCTTTCAAACCCGCAATGATGGGCGGCAAGGTGTCCACAATAACACCGCCAACGATTTCTTTGACGTCGCCCCATGTATTTGACCACGCATCAACAATACCGGCCCCGGCGTCCCGCGCGGCGGCAGCTTGCCCACCGTAATATGTTGCGATCTCATCAAGGATTAGGCGCTGTGCCTCGGCAATGTCGCCGGTTTTGGCGAGGTCTTTGATAACCTCGGCTTGCGTCTCACTAAACGTGATGCCCGCGCGGCTCATAGCGCTCAAACCCTTCACCGGATCATTGAGGGCCTTGCCAAGCATGATTGACGCGCTTTGTAGGTCGCCATCCAGAGTGGTCGCCAAATCAAGCGCAAGGCTTTGAGCGTCGGTAAAGATCTGGCCAGACACATTGCCAAATGTCAGCAATTGGGCGGTGACCTTGTTCAGGATATCCTCATCGCCAAACCGGGTGAGGTCTTGTAAGGCGCTGGCCTGTTCATTGAGCTGTGCGGCGGTGAAACCAGCAGCGCCGCCGGTCTGGCGCACTGCCTGCGCAACTTTCGCCTCAGCCCGGGCTTGCTCATCATAGAGGCCGATCACATCGCGAAACGCCAAGGCAACCGCCCCCGTAGCCAATGTACCCGCTGCGCCAAAGCGCTGCATTGAACGCCCGGCGCGGGCTGTGCGCTCGCTAACACTTGCTGCAAGCGCATCAGTTTCGCGCAGACGTCGATTAACCGACCCAAAGGCCGGGCCGCTTTGATCGCGGCCCGTGATGTTGAAAAACAGGTCTTTTACTTTACCGAACATAGCTCACCTTTTGCTTTGCGCGCTCGCCTCGCACTCAAGGAAGGCATAAAGGCCGCGCAATTCTTCAATGGGTCGTTCAATGATTTCAGATGGGAATTTGTTCAGGCGCACAGCGAGGCGATAAACCATTTTCGCCTCGCCGCTTGCCTGTATCAGTTTCCCAAGTCGGGAACGCTTGAGAAACGCATAATCGCATTTGCGATCTGCGTAAGGATGCGCCCGGGCACGTTCTCGGTGAGCGCTTGAACAGTCTCGGCCTTGTCGTCAAACAAGCGGTTTCCATCCTTATCCTTGGCCAGCAACAGGACGGTGTAGAGGGTAATGCGCGCTTCATCTTGCGCATTCCCGGCACGCGCACGAACCTGTGCGGCTTGCGCGTTGGTGGGTGGATCAAAATAGATCACCAAGGGTTCACCGTCCGACTTGGTGACGCCCGGCACGGTGAAAGTCTGATTGCGCAGCCGGTCATAGTGTTGGGTCAGTGAGGTCAATGCGTCGTTCATCATGCCACCGTGTTTTTGCTGAGAGTGCCAGAGGCGTTGCGGAAATTGACGGTCTTGGTTGGGATGCCATCTTTACTGCCCGCCATCGGCGTGGCTGTAACCAAGATGGTGCCGGTGAAGTACGCAGATCCGCTGGTTTCACCGCCCGGGTAAAGATCAATCTCAAACGTATCGCCAATTGCAATATCGTCGCCGGGGTCAGTGGGATCTAGGTAGAATTCGACCGAGCCAGAAAAGCGGGACACAGTGGTAAAAGCGCTTTCACCTGCATCACCCATTCCCCACCCCGCCACCACATCAGCGGATTCGTCAATGTTCCAGTTTTGGACCGCGCCAACGCGCTCCTTTGAGGCACCGTAGCGGAAAACCCCATCCTTACCTTTCAACATGATATCAGTTCCTTTCGAGAATAAGCCGGATCAGACCCGCGCCATCAGGTTGCGGGTCTGCCACGCGAAGGGTGGTGCCAGCCGGAAAACCCGGGTGCGACTGGGTGAGGGTCACCTGATCGCCTTGGCGGGGCGTGAATGTGAGTTGTTCGGACCCAAAAGTTAGGGTGGGCTGGGTCGTGGCAACCCCGGGACCGGGGCCGCCATCAATGAGCGCATAAGGTGCAGAAAACACGGCGGTGATTTCCGCCGGGGTCTGACCTTGGCCCTGATAGGTGATCACCTCGCCAAATACGTCTGGGTCAGTGAAAATTGCCCACTCTTCGGGGCCTTCAATCATGCCTCGGTTTTACCCTCTGGCACTTTGAGGTCAGGGCGACCAGATTTACCCTCGGCGCGGTTTTCCGGGGCAGGTGTTTCCACAGCTTTTGGTGCCGCAGCGGCTGTTTCAGCGCCGCTGCCCTTAGCGGATTGGACGTCTTGACCGGGATAGCCAACAAGGCCCTTGTCAATCAGGCGAGACAGGCGCTCGGCGGCAACCCGTCCTGCCGGGATCTCATCGCCTTTGTTGTAAATCGCACCCTCAATTTTGACGCGGCCATTGGCAATGGGGTTAGTGGACTTGGGGTTTGTCATCTTCGATCTCCTCGCGTTGCTCAACGGCATCAAATCCCGCTTGGACCAGCGAGGCTGCGATATCGTTGACGTTGAAGCCATGGGTCCGGTTTGGGACCAAGAACACCGCAAAAGCAGTGATGAGGGCGCTGGTTGCACCAAGAATTGCAGCGCCCAGAAGGTCATTTGAGTCACCACCTAGGAGCCACAGCAACACAGGTGGGACAATCAGAGAGAAAACAAAGGCGGTGATCGCCTTTGCGTAATAAGCCAATTCCATTGGGGAACCCTCCGGGAAAGGCGACACCCTCAGGTTGGGGTGCCGCTCAATTACATGGGGTTGTGCGCCTTAGGCGTTTTTGCCCATTTTGAAGGACTCAATGTGGCGCAAGGCAAAGTCCACATCTTGGAAGGCACGCAGGACGATGCCGCCGGATGCCGCCTTTGCTGCCTTGTCAATTGAAAGGTCAAGACCCGACCACATGCCAATCACCAAGTTGGACCAGACGCCAAAGAAAACTTCGAAATCAGCCAGAACATTGCTTTCGTTGACGCCGTACTGCAGCAGCTTGTCAGTGTTGCGGAAGAACAGCGGGTTGCCGTTCCCGTCAAGTTGTTCCTCAAGGCCGCCATAGGAAACTGAGTTCATCAGCCACTTTGGATTGGACCCCATCGCGTTGGCAGACTTTACAGCGGTTTTCATACCAACCAGTTCTCGGCGTGTGATTTCATCAGTAGTGCTCCAGTCGGTCGCTGATGCAACAATCTGAGAGCGCACGGATGTTGGGGCGTTGGGGGATGCGTGGCCCGGAACAGCCGCGCGTTCAATTGCGCGCGCGGCAGTGTAAATAATGCTGTTGCGCACCAGCGTTTCAATGCCCGGCGTGCCTTGCTTCATCATCTTGCGGGTGATGGGTGTGCCAAAGCCAACTGTGTGAGGTGAGAGAGAAACGGTCCCCACGGTGATCTCGCTATCTGTACCGTCTTCATCTTCACCCAGCCAGTATTCGGTCACATCACCGGTTTGCTTGGGGATATCCACATCACCCACCAGACCGGGCAGAACAACCGCCCCAGCCCCTGCCAACGGCATTGCATCTTTAAGCGTGTCGATAAATGAACCCGCCATCAGGTTGGTTGCAACCAGATTGCCACCAGCAGCCGGGGTGCCCACGTTCTGCGCGCGCGTTGCAAAGCTGCGGTCAAATAGAATGTCGGTGGGCAGCGTGAATTCGGTGTTTGCGCCCTTTTCGTTGGCCGCTGTGCGGGCCGCTTCAATTTCCATACCGGCGGCACGTTCGTTGGCATCAGATGGATTTGCCATGTAACGCACAAGGTTCATCAGTGAGAAATCGCGAATTTCCTGTTGATTGAGGCCGATGTGATTTTGTGAAGCGTTGCGCTCGGCGGTGTTGGTTTCCGTGATTTGATCCATCACGATTTCGCGGAAAGAACCCACGGATGTGCCCTTGTCCAGCGCGTTGCGCACGGTTTCAGTGGCCATGTTGAAACGCTCACCAATCGCAATGATTTCGCTGGAGCGGCGGCGTTCGGCGGTGAGAGCGTCAGCCACGCCTGGTTCGCTGCGCTGTTGGGGCGCGTCGGGCGCTGCTGCTACGGCTGGGGTTGCAGGCGTTTGGTTGTCGTCACGGGTTTCAGTGGTGGCGGTGTTCGGCATCTCTGCCTCCTTTTCGGTGATGATGATGGTGGCCGCTGCGTTCTGATCTGCCCGCCCGTAACCAACGGTCGGGTCAGCCGGAATGGCGACGAAAGAGATTTCCTTTGGCACCCAACGGGTGACGCGCACGACCGGGTGCCCGTCCTGTTCAGGCATCCGCTCTGCATGTGTGATGGCGTATCCAACGCTCACACAAGTAATGTCCCCATCCCGAACCCGGGCAAGGACGTCTTCGGCGGCGGGGGATTTGGAAAAACGGACCAACGCTTTGCCGCGTGCCCCCTCCAGCCACGCCCGAACCACAACACCAATTTTGGCGTCAAGAACGGGCTTATGATCTTTCAGCAATGGGGCAGCACCAGAGTTGAGGCGTGTTAGGTCAACCTCACTCTCACCGTGCCCCAAAACTTCCAGAAAGCTTTCCTCACGCTCAAAGTTGTAACGCTTGTATGGCGTTTCGCTTGAGAATGAGATTTCCACCTCCCGGGAATCAGAAGGGGCACCGTCTGGTGCCCCTGTGATCTCACCCATGCGATGGGCGAATGCCGGAATTTTAAGGCTCATGCTGTCACTCCTTTTGTGGTGGGTCGTGATCGCCCGGCGTGCCCTCATCCAGCACCCCAAGCCATTCAGGCACCGGCAAGCCGCGCTTTTGGAACGCGGCCACTTCTGCTGCGCGTTCATCCAGCACATCTTCAAAGGAACGACCACGCTCGGCGCAAATTTCGGTCAGGGACTTGTCCCCGTTTGCCAAAGCAGTGGCGTTGGCGTTGGCGTCATCCTTTGGATTGACGCTTGCCCATCCGCGTGGTCGCCATGTCGCCGCGTTGAATTTGTCGAATTTGGAAATTGGCAAGGCCAGCGCACCCGTTAGCAGCGCAAGGTGCAGCCACCTTGAGAAAACTTGATCGTGCAAGCCCTCATAGATCGCGCGCTGCAACATGCGCCATTCGTCGCGTTCCTCACCTTTGCCCGCACGCAGTGTCACGAAAGATGAGTTTTTCATATTGCCGGTGAGGCTTTCCGGGGCCACACCAAGCCCGGCGGCGGCTGATGTGGTCATGTGCCAGATAAATGGCTCAACCGCCTGATCTGGATACTTGCTTTGACTCCAAGTCGCTTTGACGCCCGGGGGCAGCATTCCAATGGTGCCCGCCTCGATTTCGTCAATAGGCGTATTTTCATGAGCTGCACTGAGTTGTTGGCCCGCGTTTTCTTGTTCGAAAAACAACATCTGCGCCGCGCCATAGTTCGCGGCGGCCATGGCCGACTCTTGAAAGCCTTCAATCATATTGAGGAGGCGCAACGCCGTGGATGAGCGAGGAACACCAAGGACTTGGCCAATTTCCTCAGGTACAACCACATAGATCATGTTCTTAGCGGGCACCCGTTCGCGGATGCGGGCGGTGCCGTGGTGCGCTTCTGATTGGGGTTTGTTCCAAATATGGAAAGCAAGCACGCGGCCATTTTGATTAAACTCAATCCCGGCCTCAATGTAGTTGCCGCCGGGCAGGGCTTGCGTCAGATCCAAGTCAAGCCGGTCAAACAGCACCGGCTCCACCTGAAAGCCAAAGGGACCATAGCCGCGCCCCTCATACATGCGAATAAATGCTCCGCCTTCACGTGCAATGCCGGTGGCGATTTGGCATTCCAGCCCCCACCAAGACAGGTTGCCGCAGATCGTTGGTGAACCCTTTTTGCCCCATTTCGTCCATGCAGCCTCAACAGTGGCGTTCGCGCGGGTGTCCTTCGACCCGTTTGGGTCACGCACATTCATCTGTAAGCGAATACCGCTTGGACCAATTGCATGGCGGCGGATAAGCATTTCATAGGACCGTGCAAGGTCGAAATTGTGGGATGCATGCCGGGAATGACCAACAAGACCACGGATCTCACGGCGCGTCTCATCTCGGGTTGTGGTGCCAAAGATATTGAAACCAGACGCAAGACGGTCGGGATAGGCCGCGCGGTATGATCGTGTCGATAGGGCGGGTTCACGGCGGTGAGAAGGCGGGGAGGCCGGTTTTTCAGACCGGCGTGCAAAAGGCCAAAGCTTCAAAACGAGACCCTCCGATATTGGATAGGTGATCCGCCCGGGTTGCGCTCTTGCGCGACCCGTTGGGAATAGATGGACTGCAGCCGGGTCAGGTCTTCTATCGGCGTGCGGGCGATACTGCGGCCTTCAATCGTGTAGCTTTCAGCATCCTTACTCACACGCCCTTCAAGGGTTGCGTCAATTGCGGCAAGGATGCGCTCAGCGCCGCTACGTTGATCACCTGTCGCCTGCAAGGGATCTGGCAAAATGCAGATCCGCCCGACGCTCAGCCGGGCGCGGTCGCCTGTACCAGCGTTAAAGGCCAGCGCAGACCATTCATATTCCCCGGGCGCAAGGCTTTGGGTTTCAGATGCAGGATGAGTGATCACAAAGCTGGTTTCGCCATGGCTCGCCACTATGGTGATCGGGTCACCACCAGTGACGGGCCGCAAGATGTAATGAAGTGACCAATCCGGGGGCGGGTGCGATGCGAAAGCGGGAGCATCAGACCAAGCCCAACTGTCACCCGCAACAAGCTGCGACGGGATGTTCGTTTCATTTGTCATCTATCATCTCCACCGGTGGGGGGTGTTGGCAGCAATAAAAAGAACCCAAAGGTTATAATCACCGCCAGTAGGTCGGGCAGTTCAGCGCCCCCCATCAAAACGGGATTTCATCGTCATCAATGGGGTTTGAAGAACCACCACCCGTGCCGCCATGGGTGCCGCTAGACCCGCCACCGTAACCGCCACCCTGCTGGCTGCCATATCCGCCGCCGGACTGATCGCCCTCACCGCTGCGCGGGCCGCCCAACATCTCAAGCGTGCCCTCAAATCCAGATACAACAATCTCGGTGCTGTACCGGTCTTGGCCATTTTGGTCTTGCCATTTGCGCGTGCGCAGACGTCCAGCGATAAAGACTTTGGAGCCTTTCTTGAGGTAGCGCTCCGCAACCCCTGCAAGACCCTCTGCGGTGATCGCAACGCGGTGCCACTCTGTTTCTTCGCGCGTCTCGCCTGATTGGCGATCACGCCATTTGCGTGTGGTGGCGATACTGAGGTTGGCGACCTTGCCACCATTTGAAAAACTGCGCACATCCGGGTCGGACCCAAGATTGCCGATGATTTCAGCACGGTTGAGAGCCATTACCACTTTCTCCTTGCTCGCTTCACCTTCCACTGAGGTGCCTTTGCGGGCTGTTCAGTGGGGGTGGGTTTCGGTTCAGTGAGGGTGCCTGTTTTGGTCTGGCCATCCTCATCAGTGTAGGTGATGGCCATCAGGTTGCCCGGGCCGGGCAGTGCCCAGAGGGGCGGATTTTCCCGGTTGATCGCCTCAGCTTCCAGCACGATGACAAGGGCAAGGCTGTAAACGCTAAGATCCAAGGCTTCATTGCGTTGAACGCCCGGGCGTTTTGCCCATCCGTCATCATAGCGGCGTTCGGCGCAAAATTCTTCAAACACCTCATGCGAGGCGTATTTCGGCACGTTCAACTTTCTCGAACCGCCGAATTCCTGCATGAGCGAGGCGGCCACCTCATCTTTCAGCTTGTCCGTGCCCGCCTCAATGGCCGGTACATCGCGCGCGACATGCTCTTTGCCACGGTGTGCTGTGTCTGGATATTTCAACGCGGCGCGTGGGGGCCTATCACCACCTTTACCCATGGCCAGATAAAACCGGTTCGGGTGTAGAAGACGGCACTTTCGGTAGAAGTCTCGCGCCCGTGGTGTGACCCCCGGTTCGCCGCGCAGATCGCACACAATTGCCAAGACTTTCAGCGCATAGCCACCGGTGGCGGATGGGTATGTTTTCTCCATCAACGGGAGAATGGCATCCCAATCTTCACCATATCGGTCGGGCCGGATGCCGCGCCCTTCATGGTGTGGGGCCGTCTCCGGCGGGTTGACGATATCAAAACGGTCAATGACCACACGCTCAAGGTCAAGCGTCCAAGCTTCCACTTGGCAAACGAATTTCCCTTTCTGTACGTCGATGGCGGCGGTGAGAAAGGCGGTGCCCTCCGGTGCAACCTGCCATGCGTGATCCGTGGCGGCCTCTTTTAGAACCTCCACGGTTAGACCGGCTGAAACAGACCGCGCGCGCGGCAGGTATGGCAAGCCAAGCTCGGTATTGGTGACCGATTTCAAACCGCCCTCACCACCGGTTTTGCTGTGCTCTTCCTCAGCTTCGATGTGACGGCTGACAATGCGGGACCACGGGGCCAACGCTGCGGCGGGGCCGGGCAGCCAATAGGATGCGGTTGCCACCTCGCGGGTCAGATCCGCCAAGGGAACCAACTCTCCATTTGTATCCTCATGCAGCCATTTGGCAGCAAGGTTCAATTCAGCTTTGTGGCGCGCCTCCATAACGCTGCCACAATGGGGGCAGGCCATATATGCAGCCGCGCCGCGCTCAAGTGGTGACCCCGCCTCCGGGAATTGCAGCCTCTCAAAACGAGGTTCAAAATGTTCGTGGCAATCGTGGCACTGCCAATACAGCCGACCACGCGACCCGCTGTTGTAAATTGGAACGATACCGCCACTGACCGGCGGGGCCTCATGTGGTGTGCTTGGCGTCCATGTTTCATCAATCACCGGGTAACGCGGTGACGATTCGATGATCGTCATAGCCCGGGAACCCGCATCCTCGGTGCGTTTGCGCATCAGGCCAAAGGCGCTGCCCTCTCCCATCCCCTCAGCGTTTCGACCGATATCAGCAGGGAAGGCATCGTAATCAGTGCCGACCACCAAAGCGATAGAACGTTGCGCCAGCTTATCTTTGACAGGCCAGTCAATCGTTAACCGCATCCCGCCCCGGAATTTCTTGGTAAAAACGTTATCTGCGCCCTTACCCTTGGCCAGACGTTCGCGCAAATCGGGGCTGTTCTTGATCAATTCATCAAGCGCACCCTCTGACCATTCTTGCGCGGCCCCCTTGGTGGGGCTGAACACCGCGACCACGCGCGGTTGCGCAAGGATTGCATGGGCCAGCGGGTTCATAACCAAGCCCTCAGACTTCGAAGACCGCGCCGGGCCAACAAAGGCAATGCTGTCAAACCGTCTGGATGTGACAACCTCCATCGGTTCATTCATGTAAGGCGCTACATCTGGACGCCACTTTACCCATTGGCCGCCGCTTTTGATCAGGCGGCGCGGGGCGGTATCCAAAACCGAGACGCGCGCCCGTGGCCGAATTGAGGGCAAGGCGGATCGAATTGCTTTTGTAGCGCGGGAGAACGGCGGTAGCGGCTCAATATCAAATAGGGCGTCATTCGCTTTCGCCATTGTCGATTAACTCCCCGATTTTGCTTTCCGCGCCCTCAAGCACGTCATCACAAACACGTTCGACTTTTTCTAAGTCACGCCCCTCAAGGCCAAGGGCACGTGCCAATTTGTCGGGCAGCGCATCAAGCGCATCGCGCACCGTTTCGTTGTAAGCCTCAAACGCCGCCACAACGTCATCCATCCACACAAGCTCGCGCCGGTTGGTCGCTTCAACACGCCGCAACGCCTCAAGTTCAATGAGTTTGCGCTGATCTGAAAGGCTCATTTTCCCAGATGACCCAGCAGCAGACTCGCCACCCAGCAGGGCCATGGAAAGTTGGGCGGTGGCGGCATCACCTGCCGCCTTGGCGCTTTCTTCCTCAGCCCGCATTGCCTTCATCCAAGCGAATGCTACAGAGAGGCGGAATTGATAGGAGCGCCCATTTGTTCCAGCATCTTCAAAGGGCAAAGGATTGTCTGGACGGCGCAACCAGTTTGAAATTGTGGTGCCAGATACGCCAAGCCCAACCTCAAGCTGTGCTTTATTCACCAAAGCGTCGGGCACCCCTTCGGGCAGCGGGTGGGTTTCTACAAGTTCGACCTCAACGCTGGTTAGTTCGCGCAGATCTTGCGTCTGATCTGTCATTGCAAACCGTCCTTTACCGAATGGAAAAACAACAACCACAACCCAAAGTGCAAGTTGCCCAGAAACAGAAAGTCACAAATCACACATGCGCGCGAATTACCCATGTGGCGTGCGGCTGGAAAGAACCTATCGGGCACTTCCTACCGCTTTGCGCATTGCCTTGAGCATTGCTGAGGGCATTCGGGCTGTGGCAGTCTTTGCGGCCCCCATCACCAGCTTTAAGCGCGGCGCATAGCGCGCGCGGTCAGCGTAGTGGATCAAGAGTTTCAGCGAGCCATTGCGCTTATTGCGCTGCCAGATGCCAGCCCGGCGGTGCCCTTTGGGTTTTCCGCTGAAAACCTTCTGGCTGTTGAGGGTACGGCCAACCGCGCCCCGTGGCATGTTCCCGTATTTATTGAGCCGCTGGCCCACCGGCACAAGGATGGCCCGGCGCGCAGGTCTGCGGTCGCCACCATCTTCAAGGTGTTTGAGATATTCGCCCTGTATGGCCTTTGCAAACACCGTGCCGGTGAGTGTGCGTTTGCTTGCACGGCGCACTGAAAAGGCCCTCAAGGTGAATGGGGTGGGGCGATCAATCGCGCGGCGCAAGCGCTTTTCCCAATTCTTGCGGATTTCATTCAACACATCGTTGATCGCGAGACTTAGCGCGAATGGGATTTGGCGCTGTGCCACATCATTGAGGCCACGCCGAAATTCCCTGATGTTGTTTTTAATTCTCAGATCCAAGGCGGGCGCCTCTCTTACCCAAACCCCCAAGCCCCGGTTTGACCAGCTTGACCAACCTGTGATTGCGCCACCGGTGACTTGGGGGTGTCTCCAAGAGGGCTAGCGCTGTTGCTGATCGCCTCTCGCACCTCTTTGACGATGCCAAGGGTTATATCTCAAGCCTACGGGCCGTTGCGTTTTTTCAGCAAGTGAGTTCTGCGGCGGGCATATAACCGCAACAGACCGCAAGGCGGGTTCCGATCTCAGCAACCGCAACCGTAACGGCATCTTGTGCGATCTCATTTGAAGGCGCAGCACCTGCTTTTTTCAGGATCTCCGCACCGTTCATTTCGTCGATGGCGGCCCACTGTACAAGCTGGCGTAACGCAATGCGGGCTGTGCGCGGGCCACGCCTTTGGCGTTGCGCGTCCTTGATTGGCACTATCATTTCACCCCCCTCAAGTGCCGTGTGCATTGTGCGCAGGCGTTCTGCGGCGGTGATGGCACGGAGGCTGGGGCCGCGCGCACCAGCCCCACCGCCACCCCCACCTGTAGGGTCACTGGTGCCACCTGAGGAATGCACCGTTTCGAACACGTCCACGTAATCCAGCACAGCGGCCTTTGCGGCTGGGTTCAGGATGCGCAAGACCGGGGGTTGCTTGACACGCCACACGCGCGCACGGTGCGACACGATGCGATCATCCTCTACGCCAAGCGTTTCAATGTTGTCCTGCCTAACAGCCGGGCGCGCTAGGTTGTATGTGCCACCATCAGACAAAGTGGCTTCGGTGTCCCACGTAAACGGTGGTAGCGTGACTTTGGGTGCTGGACGCTTCTTACCTTTTCTGGCCATCATACTTGCCCTTTTCCGGGTGGGATGGGTGAACCAACCCCCATTGATTTCTATTTTTTCGGCTACAAGACAAATTCGCCCATATAGCGCGACACTCACCCTCTTCACCCTCTTCACCACACCCAATAATTTCAATTACTTATAAGAGAAAAAGAGGGTGACCTTGTGGTGAAGAGGGTGAGGTAAGTTTTCAAAATTTGCCGTTTTCGCATATCCCTTCCCCGCCGGACCACGGCGGGGGCCGCTTTCCCCACGCCCTGTTTCTCATTCGGGGTGACCTTTTTTCACCCCCTCACCCGGGGCGCGGGGCGGGGAGGTGACGTGCGCGGGGAGGGATAAAGGCGGTCAAAACGGCGGTGGGTTATCATCGCTCACGTCGCGTGCTGTGCTGATCCGCACACCGGTTTCACGTTCCACCAAATCGGCAGCGGCAACGCTCCATTCCAAGCCCTTCCAATGCGAGCGACCGCGCACCGGGCCACGCTCAAAGCCCTTTTCAACCATGATGTCACCCACGGTCTTCATTTGGTAAAGCTGGCGGCCCTCTTGTTCACACCATGCCTCATGCACCTTGTAGAAGTCGCTGACAGACAGGCGGCCTTTGGTCTCTTTCGTGGTCATTTCCTCAAGGAAAACCCCCACAGGGTCAGCCGCTTCAAGCAGTTGCTCTTTCAGCCGGGTCATAGGTTCGGGCAGATCAATGCCGCGTTGCATAAACTCTTGAAAGCCTTCAATCAGCCAGTTCAAAATTCCGCTTCCTTCCTCGCGCAATTCCGCCTCAACCTCACCCTGAGAGCGCTGTTTTTCGGGCGGCAGGGCGCGCAAGTTCACGTCAAAAGGGATAAAGACCAAGCGCCGCTTTGTGCCCTCATCCTCATCTTTGATCTTGGGCGTTCTGTTGATTGATACGACCGGGATGCCGGTTGGGGTCCAGAAAAACGGGTCTTGATAATTGCCCCGGCTCATGCGGCGGTCACCGCCCGTAAGCCCTTTGACCTTCTTTGCACTCAAAACATCGCGTGCGCCCGGCTCGGTCGCGATATAGACCCGGGCACCGGGCAAATCGACCTCCTCAGGGTTCGCGCCTGAGGGGCTTTGGTTGCCGGTATCAAGAAACATTTCTACCTTGCAAGTGGCGGCGTACCCGTCCCGCCGCCCCAAGACATGCGCCAGCGTGTTCAGCAATGTGGACTTCCCATTGCCGCCCGGGCCGCGCAAGAAAACGCAGATCTGTGCCCGGTTTTCGCCAAAAAGGAACGCGCCAAAGATGCGTTTTGTGCATGCGCGGGTGGCGGGGTCGGGGATGATGAGTTCTATAAATTCTTCCCACCCCGGGCAGGTGGAGGCAGGGTCAAACAGTACACCGCCGCATTTTGTTGGGAGCTTGGCGCGATCGGTCTCCCGCAGCCACGTCATCTTGCTGGCGATCACCTCAGCCTCAGTTGCCGCCAATGGCTTTTCCCAGCCCTTCACGGCGCGCAGGTCAAGCGCGCCATTGGGCAAGACCAATGTCCACGGGTCTGCGTCCATATCTTCAACTTCGGCACGGCGCTGGTGTTCGCATGTCTCCAGGGCGCTTTTGACCTTGGCCGCGTTGCCGCATTTTGTGGCGTGTTGGCGCAGCTTTGCAGAAGCCGCAAAGCCCATCATGCGGCGGGCATCCTCTGGCGTTCTCACAAAAATGGGCGGGCGCTTGCGGGCCATTGCTTCAATAAAATCGTCAATTTCCTTGTCGCTGGGATTGAGGGTGCGCTGTAGGTAATCGGCTTCCTCAAGGACCAGTTGGCGCAATTTATGCGCGATCTCGCGCGCAGCAAGGTGACCCGACCGGAACGAATACCGGGTGCCATCCCAAACCGCCCAGCCTTTGCCCGATACAAAAACCAACTCCTCGCCATAGACAGACAGAATGCGGGCGGCATTGTCTTCATCATTCATTTCAAGCTCAAGCCGCTCATCAAGCGTCAATTCTGTGGCGCGCTGATGGGAAACAATAGTGCCTGCTGTTTCCATGGGTATAGCCTCCGGTTTGTGGTTTTATTCGGCGGTGAGGGACGCGGCACGCTGGAACGCGCCGCAGCCTCAAGCTCAAAGCTCAGCAAACTCGGTTTTTAGGCGCTCATATTCGCGCCGCAGACGTTTGAGCACTGCGGTTTTGAGGGAGCTGAATTCATCCTCGGTTGGTGTCGCTTGCGCCGGGAATGCGTAGTCGGGGTACTCGTAAGCACTTCTGGGCTGCGCGGCATCACCCTTGCGCAACCATTCCTGCGGCGATTTGATAACCTCGGTCCAGTAGTGAATTGCCGACTGGATGGCTTTGATTTGGCTCAGAAGTTCAGAGGCTTTTTGATGGGCTTCGGGTGTCATTTTGCGCTTTCCTTCATTACGTTGATCGGTCGCGGATTAAAATGGCGCGGTGAAGCGCATCACGTGGGCAGCAAGGTTGATCTCACCACCAGTGAAATCACCGCCCTCGGCTGAAAGTCGGACCGGGGTATCAGACCAAATGACCTCTGGCGTGCTGGGGCCAACAAAAGTTGATCCTTGCCCGATCCAAAGCCCATTGGAAAAGCGCGTCTCTTGCCCGGGCAGGCCAACCGCAAAGCTTGCCAATGTCCCTGAAAACGCGGTGGAAACCGTGCCGGAAACTGCAAACAGGATTGAGCGCTCAGGAATAATCAGCCCGGTGTCGTTTGTGGCCCCGGCTGTAACGGTGTGGGACGCGGTGACCACATCGGTTTTAGTTGTGGCTCCATTGGCGGCGCTTATGGTTGTTATCGGCTGCCATGCGCTGCCATTCCAAACCACCGCCTTGTCCTCATCCGCAAGCCAAGCACGCATGCCGGTCAACGGCGTGACAAAACGCCAGCCGCCATTAAAGACATGCGCGATTTTTCCCGCTTCATTTGCCCAATCGCCGGTTGGGCTGTCGGGCACAAAATAACACTGGCTTTCTTCTGGCATGGCAGGTGGGGTCGCGGTGGAAATGGACTGCAACACCATATTTGTGAGCGCATCCAGCGTGGTCAGTGCCTCATTAACGGTCACATGCTTTTGCGCTTGAGCGGCCTGCAGGAACGGGATTCCGAGGCGTGTAGAGGTATCAGGCATTGAGTTCACCTTTCTTGGCTAGATCTGCAAAATCGTCATTGTGATCCCATTGCCCGCGCGGGATGGCGAGGCGCGCGCCGTGGGGGCAATGGTGTGCTGCTTTTGCCTCGGCGCGCTCTGCGTTGAGGCGGGCGCTTTCGGGGCACTTGGTGCTTGGGTCGGCAAGGATTGTTGCGCGGGTGACGCCCGCCGGGGGGAGCCAACCGGGGCGCGGGGACTCAAGGTCTGGGATGGGGGAGGGCAGTGTTTTGCCGGTGCGCGCGCTCTTGCCGCGTCGAGCACCGGTCTTGGCCTCAGGGCCACACAAGGCACCCAGCGAAAGCGCCGCCTCAAATCGCCCCTCAAAGCCCGGATTTTTTACAAGCGTGGCAGATTGCACCGCCAGTGTGGTTTCAATGCCCTCACCCGCAACAACAAGTGTGCCCTCAGGTTTTGAAAGCACCACCGGCTGCCCCCAGATTTCGCCGGTGCGGCCCTTGAATTTCTTGGGCACCTTGATGCCATTCGCAAAACGCGCCCGGCCCAATGCTGGATTGACGGGATCAACCCACGTAAGGTGGACGCCAACCAACCGGTCACGACCGATAAAGCCAACCATGGCGGGGCCGCGATGCACGATCCGGGGGCGTTTGCCGCCGTCGCCCTCATAACATGGCAAATCCGGGTGCAGGCGTAGCGTTGGGGGGATACCGCCAAGTGCGGCAACACTTACACCCCGGCCTTGCTCGAGGTAGGTGATGAGCGTCGGGTGATCGGCAAGCGATGCCCGCCAGATGCGGGACGCCTGCGTAACGCCCCGCTCTGCCAGTTCCTTTGCCTCATCCTCTGCCTTTTGTTGGCGTGCCTCGGACTCAGCCTTAAAGCGGGCGATGCGGGCGGGATCTGCTGTGCGATCAATATTGCCGTGATCCGCCAACGCGCGCACAGCGGCTGTGAAGGGAATGGAGTCGCGGGCCATGATGAAATCAATGACCGAGCCTTTGGACCCGCAGCCGAAACAGTAAAACTGCCCGCCGTGCCCCTTGGGTTCTGTGATGTGAAAAGAGGCTGTCTTTTCACCGTGGAACGGGCAGGGTGCCCAATACTCCCCGCGCGCGGGGTTGCTCTTGCGCCGATCCCACGTCACCGTTTGCTCTACAATTTCGCGCAGCGAAACCCGGGCTTTGACCTCATCCGAAAGAGCCATGCGTTTAGCCCCCGGCTCGCGTGTCGAAACCGAGCTTTTGCGCTTCCTGTAGAAAGAAGTTTTCCGCTTGGCTTGGGGTCAGGTGTAGTGGCGAGATATTGGGTGGGTATTCCAAGCCATCCACCGGCCACGGCCCTGCGGTTGGCAGTAGATCGGCCTTTTCAATCGCCAGCATTTCGCGATCACAGCGCTTGACCCATTCCGGGGCGCTGCCCGTCAAGTTAAAGCGTGCGGCGATTGCAGCGGCCATGCGGGTTTCAAGGCGCTGGTAGTCTGGAAGGTGCGCCTTGAGTGGGCTTGTCACGTCCCCAAGATACGCCTCGGGTGCATCGTGCAAGAGGATATCACGTGCAATGTCGCGTAAGACCGGATCGGAATAGATATCACCTGCCGCGTGCACCTCAAATACGCGCACACACCAAACGGAATGCTCAGCCACAGAATAGAACGCGCGGCCAAAACCATTGAAGCGGGCAAGGCGAGACAGGGCGCGGGCTATGTCTGTTAGGTGGATCTCGGCAGGATTTGGGTCAAGCAAATCCATGTAACAAGTGCCCGTCCAGATCGCGGCATCATGAACGGTGCTCTGGGTGCTTTTGAAATCACTCATTTTGCGCCCCCGGCCTTGTTGTCAGGCTTGCTGCCCTTCAATTCGGCAAGCTGGGTATCAAGACGGCGTTCAAACTCAGCCATGACCGCCCGCTTGATTGCGGCGGGGCTGGTTGCCACAAGCTCTGATGAATCGGATCTGAAACCGTAATCATCCCGATTGCGTCCCATTTCGAAGGCCGCAACAAAGCCGTTTTGGGCCGGGCGCAAGTGCATTGAAATGGCGTCGTGATTACCTCGGCATCGGATCTGAATGTCTACATTTACAGCCATAGTAGTTCCCTTTCTGTTGGGGTGAGCTTCAAGGGGTGACGATGTGAACGCGGTCAAAGGTTGTGAGTTCCACACCTTCAGCCGCAGCGGCCTTGCGGGCGCGCATTTGTGCGATGCGGTCACAGCGGGTGCTGTCGCAGATCCACAGGACTGCGCCACGCAAGCGGTGGGGGAGGTCTGGGGCCGGTGGGCGGAGTAGAGGGAAGCCAACGCCGCGTGTGGGTTTGAGCCCGCCACAGACCTCACATTTGGGGGTCAGGGGGCGCATTATGGTTCAATAGAAGGCTGCGCAGGGTGTGCGAAAACTTCCAACGCCGCGACCGCAAGCACCTTTGCAGATCGGGCGGGCAGGTTCATCTTGCGTTCAACAGCTTCAAAACCAGCGCCTTTGCCGCACACTTCCTCAAGAATACACAACAACCTCGGTGGGATATGGGCCGTGGTTTTGCGATAGGTCTCACCGGTGGTGGCACCGCGCATCAGGTAAGCCACTTGAAAGGACTTGCCTGTGCTCAGGTGTTCGATGGTCACCAATTCAGGATTGCGCTTGTGCAGAACTTCTAAGGCGCTGAATTGCGGAATTTGAGCTAACATTTGAGTGCATCCGGGCGCTGCCGTGGTCGGCTTGTAGCAGCGCATTTTGTCTGTGCTTCCTGCCAACAGGGTCAGCCAGCCAAACGCGAGCGCGGCCAACAAGACAACACGGGGCATTGAACCCACTGTCTTCTCCCCATGAATGACCGCTGCCTTTGGGAAATCCCCGCACAAAAGGAAACAATCCAAGTCCGCAAGCGCTTCAAAAGCACCTTTGAATTCACGCTCAACGCGTCTGGCGGTGAGGTTCAGGGCTGTTAGTACCGTTTGCCGGTCGATCTTTGAGAAATCGGGACTTTGCTCAGTGCCGAGATGATCCTCCACCGCTGAAAGTATATGGTCCCATTCGGGAATGTCGCGCAGATCTTCCACCCTGCGTATCCGGCGCAGGACTGTAGAAGGCTGGCAACCATCCTGCGCCGCGATTTGGCGCATTGAGCTGCACTGCATAATGTTTCGCAGGTACGCAGAAAGAGCGTCAGACGAAATGGCCAGACCGTTCATGACTCACCCCCAAATAGATCTGGTTCAAGGGAGTCTGCGTCTTGCAAGGCAGGGGCACCGGTGAGCTTTTCGGGGTCAAAATCAGCCAATTGGGTTCGGATGTGTTCGGCATATCCGGGGTCACGTTCAATGAGGTGGCATTCACGCCCCTCCATTGCAGCAGCCCAACCTGTGGCCCCCGAACCGGCAAACATATCCAAAACTCGCCCGCCGCGCGCAGTGGTCAGGCGAACCAGCCAGCGCATAAGTTCTTGTGGCTTCACCGTGGGGTGTTTTGACCCTCTGCGGTCTGCTTTGGTTGCTTTGCCTGAATAAAAGAAACGGGCCATGCTTTGGGTTGCAATTTTGTGGCCCGGCACTGGCTCTTGTGGAAATTTAGCCAACACCTCAGGGCTGCCGTCATGGCAGATATTTGCAGGCCAGCGGCCCGCCTCATGTGGTGCAGCACCGTCACGGGGGCGTGTATCAGAGCCAAAGACGTTATTGTGGCGCGCCCCCGTACCCTGAACAGAAGCATATTTCTGCGCCAACTGATCATCATCGGCGGGGATGCGGGCGGCGTCGATATTCAACCCGCCGGTGCCGGTCGCTAGGTATTGGCGCGCAACGGATTTCTCCTGCAGGGGCTTGCGCGCAAGAACGATTGGTTCAAAGGCGGGCTTAAGTGCTGTACCGTGCCCGGCCCAGTCGGCTGCCTCAGGGCTTGCGGGTTGTGTGATGTGGTATTCACCTGCGAAACCGCCCGCCATACTGTTACGTTTTTTGCCGGACTTCTGCGGATCTAGGCCGAGGCTTTCGCGTTCCACACCCAGCAACTTATCAATGCCTTTCGCTACATCGTGGCTTTTGGGAAATCCTGAACCATAGAACCACGCCAGCAGGCTTGGTGAAGCTGCCTCCATTGCGCGCGCCAAGGCCCCGATCTGTTCAGGTTGCAAAGTGTCCAAGAACACGGACCAAGCGGGTTCAGCGCCATAGAGATTCTGGATGCAATCGCGTAGTTCAAACCCCGCCAATTCGATTGCAACCGCCATGTGATGATAGGTGCGGGAATGGTTGAAAGCGACAAGATGACCGCCGGGTTTCAGGACACGCAGGGCAGCCGCCCATGTTTCCTGTCGAAACGCAATGTCCCCGCCGTCCCACGTCTTACCCATGAACCCTTTGGAAGAACGCTGAAACAGTCCATCCGTGCCATGTTTTGCCTCGGCGGCGGCATCACCGCCGAAACGCTTTACAATGCTCGTGAGGTGATAAGGGGGGTCTGTCACGATGGCGTCAAAATGCGCCTCGGGGAGTTGCGCCAAAACTTCTAGGCAATCACCCTCATGCAAGGTCAGGGCAACCATTATGCGGCCCTCCCGATTGCTGATGTGGCGGCCATAAGGCGCGCAAACGGGGCCAATTCCTCTGCCGCCCAATCGCGGCCCGCATCTGTGATACGCAGCGAGGGGTGCACCTCACCGGTGCCCTCAATGAAGCCCAACTCCATGGCAGATCGAACAGCCACCGCCAATTCGGCGGGGTCATAACCTGAAACGGTCATGAGCAAAGCTCCGGTCTTTGTGTACTCATCAACAGCGGCAAGGAACCGCAGCAAGGACGGGTTACGCATGGCCCGCCTCCTTGTTGATTTGCAAAAAGGTCAGGCAATCAAAATAGCGGCAGCGATCATGCGTTGATTTGAGGTTTGGCGCAGCTTGCAAAATGCCGCCGCCATCTTGGCGCACAACGGCTGCCACCCCGTCATCAATCAGTGACAGAATGGCTTTTGCGCCATCGTCAGGTTGCACACCCAAGTGGTTCATGTGGGACAAAACCACGTCAAACGGCAGAGTCTTTGAGATGATCAATCCACCGCGCAAAGACTTGCGAAGATTTGCAAAGCCGTTGTCCGGCGGGGTGCATTCGATGTGTTCCATTTCCAGTCTCCTCGTGAAGGATCTGGAAAATTTATGTGCCGTTTTGGGATGGAACGGCAGGCCGATAAACCGTTGGTTTTCGCGGTAAGGCGTTGTGAGTAAACGGTTTATCGGAGGATTTTAGCGGCTATCGGTGGGGGTCAACAGTATTTATGCGACCCGCGCGGCTTGCCGCGAAAAGTGCGGAATTTCGCGCATCTCATCGGGCATTCGCGGTACAGGCATGCTCAACACACGATAGCTGCGTTGGTCATCAGGGCAGGTGTAGGGCGCGCCCTCAAAGGCCACGTCAAAACCAGCCATGCGAAGGCCACGCTTGAGGGGCGGCGGTGAAAGGGAAAGCATCTTGCGCCCATTTTGCAGGCTTGCGGCATGAATGAGGCCCTGCACCAAGAGGTTCAGGGCCGATAGATGGGCTTTGGATGTTGAGGGGAGGTTGTCCTCATCCACAACCAAACGTGAGCATTCAAATGAACTTGTAAAATCAAAGTCTGGTGGAAGAAAGCCGGGCGGGATCGCGGGCACCATCCCCTTGTGAGCATCAACCAAGAGATTGCGCCACCCGTGCCACTCAAGGTCTGCGGGTATCAGGCGCGCGGCTGCCACAAGCACACCTTTTTCATGGACGTAAGAGTAAAACGTATTTGGGTTGTCGTATTGATCCAATTCAACCCTGTCATCTGACCAGATAGACCAACCAAGCTCACTGCAGAATTTGCGGCGGCGCAGCTCAAGGTATTGATCAAAGAACGACCAAGAGGCAGGTGATTGAGCGAATGAGGCAATAGAAATTTCCATAAGGCGACTCCTTTGTTGGGAAACGCCTATGATGTAAGTATGCACGCCTAAGAAGAGTAAATGGCGCGACTCGCACCCAAGTGGGGTGGGCTGCTTATGCCTAAATCAATTGCGCTCGGATCGCAAAAGCCAACAGTTGCGCAGGCGTCTTGGTGCCGGTCGCCTTCTGCGCAGTAGATCGCCACGTTCTTATTGAAATTGGCGCAACATTCATACGTTCAGCAATCTCTGCGTCACGCAGACCATCTGCCATAAGGCGCAACACCGCCAATTGCTTTTCGTTTAGTTGCGCGTCATGTGGCTTTGCATGCAATCCGTGAAGTAAACGCAGGGCAGCCGTGAGTGTCTTAATGTCCTCTTCGGACCAGACCTTTCCCGCGCCACTTGCGATGGTTCTCATGCCGCCAAAGTTCAGAATGAGCGTGTTTCCATGCTTCAACCCAAAGCGCTTTGCCTCATTCATTACAACATTGTCGGGGAACAGTTGGCGCAGCTCTTCCCATGTCACATGCCCAGAGCGATGTTTTGAAATCACAAGGGTGGGATCTTCCAAAATGTATTCGCGCTGCACGTAGCGTTCCACCCATGCATCGGGATAGCGGAACTCCACCCAATCATATTGAAAAGACTCGATATTGACCACAATTGCAAAGCCTGCCGGGCACGCGCGCTCAAACTCCTCAAGCGCGGCTCTTTTAAGATTTTCACTCATTACCATTTACCGCCTTTGCGGAAGCTGGCTGCAAGCTGTGCCGCCAGCTCTTCACGCTGATTCGGAATAACCTGCCGCGCGGATTTGTAGGAGGATATCCGGGCATAGGCTTCACCGTCCAAAAACACAAAATCAGGATCAATATTGTTTGCTACCGAAAGTTGTATAATGGCCTCAAGTGTTGGGTTAATTTTTCCGCTCAATACCCTTGAGGCATATTGTTTATTGCGGCCTGCTTTTATTGAGGCTTCCTCAAGAGTTACGCCCGTGTTTCGCAACCCCTCGCGTAAACGGGAGAGGTATTTTGCTAACAGGCGATGTGATTTTGCATCCATATCATCCATAGGGATATATTAGCTTTATAAACTTATATGTCCAGATATTTTCCCGTGAATGATGCTTTGTGATATTTTATGCTACATATACTTCCCAAAACATGTGAATAACTCTAGTTTAGCTATCACTACTTATGGATTTCGAGTTGTTGGTGTCTTGGGTTAGGTGCTTCCATGGGAAAACAAAGCAAGATTTGCATTAGTGAGGGTGGTGAAATCCACTTGTGCCAAGATTGCCAAACGTTGCCTCAAGTGATTATGGAGGTCGAACGGATTTATCTGGAATATGTGTTGACGCAGGCCGGTGGAAATCGAACAAAAGCCGCTGAATTGGCTGGTCTTTCAAATACAACCTTGAGGGACAAGCTTGCCAGATACACAGTTAAGACAAAGGTTTCTTTGTCATGACAGAGAAAGAAATTGAGTACAAAAAAGCTCTGCAGGGTGCTGCGCAACTTGTTAAACTTTATGGGGATGAATTTTTGCCCGCCTTCACTCGCATGGAGCGAGAAATTGGCGCTCTGTCAGAAAAATCAGCGGCGGTAGCGAGGGCGCGCGCGGTTGTTGAAACGATGGGATTATAAGCGGCCTCATAGTGCGATGCGAGACAGGGCCTTGAGGCGGCCCTCCAACGCGCCGCCGGTGCCATAATTCGGGCGGTCATATTCATGCCCCAAGATATCCGCCCGTATTCGATCATCAACATCAGCCGCAAGTAATGCGTCCTCGACATAGTGCCGGATGGAATAAGCTGAATGGTCTGGTGTTTCCTTCATGCCGTTATTGGCGAGAAACTTATTGATTGCGGCAGACCATGAATTAGCCTTGTGCCGATATCGCTGAATGCCGCCACGTGCCACAATGCGTCTGGCGGCCTCTAGGGATACGCCGGTGAGGGGAACGTCGCGCTCGGTGTGTGCAACTTTGATCTCACGGCCATTCTCGCGCACTTTGATATGTGGAATATTGTGCGTTATGACAAAATCCTCCAAAGGCGCATCGGTCACCTCACTGGGGCGCAATCCGGTGTTTACGGTGACCAAAAACACATCACGGGCCTCATCATTCAACCCGTCAAATGCGCCGTCACAAAGCATCTTTTTCTTAATCCATTCCCCTGTGAAAGGGGGTGTCTTGGTCTTTTTCCGCCCCTTGATCTCAAACCACAGTTTTGAGAACGGGTTTGGCAGGTCAACCTTATTCAGGGATGCCCATGTGTTCCACATTTCTGACAAGTGGCCAAAGTCCTTGTTGGCCGATTCCGGCTTTAGGCCACCCTCAACCCGCGCGGACCACCAGTCGCGAAAGGTCAACGCTTGCTCACGGGTGATTTCATTAATCGGCATTGCGATTGGGATATTCCGGCCATCTCGTTGCGCCACGACCTCAAGAAAATTTTTCACGGCACGGTCGCGCGGTTGACGCCAGCGCTTTAGCTGGGGGGCTGTTTTTTTCAGGTGGCGTGTGCGCGTGAGGGTGAAATACTCATCCTTCATCTCAGCAAGATTAGGGTAGATCTCAGGAACGGTGCCAAGCACCGCTTGAGCAACAGATTTACTTGCAAGGTTTTCCCCCGAAACCGATTTGATGCGTTCCACAAGCTGTTCTGTGTCGCCGGTTGATAGGGCTGAAATCGGCTGGTACGGAAAGCCGCGCGCCTGTGCGAGCTTCTTTGCGGCCTCATAGTGTGCGCGGGCATCATCGTTGTAACCCGCTGCCATCGCTTCCCATTCGGCAAGTCTGGCAGCCTCAACTTGCGCCGCCTTCAACTGTGCCTCCGCTTTGTTATCTGTATGCAGCGCTTGCCTGACTTGCGTTACAGGCTTGCCATCCGCACCCAAAACCATCCCGGCAAATCGTTTCGGCACGCGCTTGACCCAATAGAACCGCCCCCGATCATTAACGACTCCCAATTATTAGACCCTCAGCCCTGAAATCTATCTTTGGTTGCTTTTCCAATAATGATACACGCAAAAACTGTCAGTGCAATAGCCGCCGAAACCACACTAAAGCAAATGGCTACCCTATCGGGTTGAGCAAAAAAATGGCTCATCCAGAGGGTTTTTCCGGCCTCAACTACTGTGTTGATGATGCCAAGCAATTGCACACCGCCAATGGAAAAAGAAACCGCCAACAACAACCAATCAATGGAACGTTCACAGCGGCTCGGGTTTCGATTGTATCTCGGTCTTAATCCTCGGTCATCCATTTGCACCATCCACTGATTGCCAAAATGTTGCGGGATTTGTTGCGGGAAATGTTGCGGGATAAGGATGTTGCGGTCAAGTGGCCAAATCCAGCCCCACAGGTAAGTCATTGTTTTTGCTTCTTTAAAGCAAAAAAACCCGATACGGTGCGTATCGGGGGGCGGGTAAAATTGGCTGGGATGGTAGGATTCGAACCTACGGTACACTGTACCAAAAACAGTTGCCTTACCACTTGGCTACATCCCAGCGCTTGTGAGGGGCGTTCTAATGCTTGTGCGGGGGGCGTGCAAGCACTTTTTTGCAAAAATGTAATCTTCGCTCGATAAAAAATTCAACTCCTAAAATGTATATAAATCATTAACTTAGGGGCAGGCTCTTAGGGTTTGAGCAAGAAAAAAGGCCAACCCGTTTGGGTCGGCCTTCTGTGATGTTCCGTGAAACGCAGGACGGTTAAAAGTCCTGCCACATGTCCCGGCCATTGGCGACAGCAGCGGGTTTGGGAGCGGCGGGCGCATCGGCTTCGGCGTTCCATTCGTCCATCCCATCCCCATGGGCAGTCGGGGCAGTTGGGGCTGCGGCCTGTGCGTTGGAAGATCTGAGCGTTGCAACGGAGCCTTTGCCGATCTCAAAGTGGGCCACCAATTGCCCCAGCTTCCCCGCGTCCGAATTCAGCATATGGCCTGCGGCCGTTGCTTCTTCGACCATAGCCGCGTTTTGTTGGGTGACCTGATCCAGCTGCGTCATGCCTGTGTTGATTTCCGCCAGACCGGTCGACTGTTCTGCCGCGCCTTCGGCAATGGCCGAGATGAGGGTCGAGATATGGCTGACCCGATCCACAATCTGCTCCAGCGCTTCACCGGCTTTGCCAACCAGATCCACCCCACGTTCAACCTGTTCCGAACTGTCAGAGATCAGCTTTTTGATCTCCATCGCCGCGTCCGAGGAGCGCTGTGCCAGGCCGCGCACTTCCGAGGCCACAACCGCAAAGCCGCGGCCTGCGTCGCCTGCCCGCGCCGCCTCAACACCCGCGTTCAGGGCCAAGAGGTTGGTTTGGAAGGCAATATCGTCAATCACGCCAATGATTTGTGAGATATGGCTGGAACTGCGCTCGATCTCGGTCATGGCCGACACCGCGTTCTGCACCACTTGACCGCTGTTTTCGGCTTGCTGACGGGCCTCCTGCATCGTGGTTTCGACGCTGCGGGCACTATCTGCGGCAGAGCGCACGCTGGCGGTCATCTCTTCCAAGGCAGCAGCGGTCTGCTCCAGTGTTGCTGCCTGGCTTTCGGTCCGGTGGGACAGGTCATCCGAGGATTGGTTGATCTCATTGGCCCCATTGCGGATGCTGCTGGATACATCGATGACCTGGGAAATTGTGCTTTGCAGCTGATCGATCGTGGTGTTGAAGTCCTGGCGTAGCTGTTCATATTCCTGTGGGAAATTGGCGTGGATCTTGGTGTCCAGATTGCCGCGCGACAGCTTCCCCAGATGGGTGCGCAATTGCTCCACCACCTCGGTGCGTAGCTGTTCTTCTTCTTTTTGCTTTTCTTCCAACCCGCTCTGATGCATCAGGTTTTTGCGCAAGACATCGGTTGTGCGGGCCATGGCACCCAATTCGTTTTGCAGCCCCATACCAGGAATGGCCGTGGTCTCATCCCCCTCAGCAAGCTTTTTCATCCGCGTGTTCAGCGCAGACAGCGGACGTGTGATGGTGCGGGTCAGGACAACGCTGATCGCCAACAGAACCAGCAACGCCCCGCCCAAAGAGATCAGAGCAGTCCGTCGTTGCGCAGCCAATTGGCTTTTGATGTCATTCAGATAGGTGCCTGCCGCAACCGCCCAATTCCAGGCGTCAAAGTTGATGACATAGCTTAGCTTCTCTTCCAAAGCGTCGCCAGCACCAGGGCGATTGAACCAATACGTCAGCTCGCCTTGGCCCTTGGTTTTGGCAATTTTGACCAGCTCTCTCACGATGAAGATGCCGGTTTTGTCTTGGACGTCGGACTTATCCGTGCCGATCCATTCGGGACGCGGTCGGATCGCTTTGGTGATGTGGTTGTGATCATAGGCAAAGAAGTACCCCTGATCGCCGAATTTCAGTTTCTCCAGCTCAAAACGGCCTTGGAGCTGCGCGTCTGCAAGGGAGATTTCACCTGATTTCACTTGCTTGTCTAAATCGTCAAGCGTGCTGATTGCGGTTTCAACCAGCGTGCGCAGCTCGTCTCGGCGCAAGTCATAGGCAAATTCTGCAGATCGGTTGAGCAAAAAGAAGGTCAGCGCGGTCGCCATAGCAATCGCAAGGACGACAATTGCGTAAATGCGCGTTTGAAGGAGGCGAATGAAGTTAGGCATCTCTAAAACGTTCCTTTGACTGGACGTATCTCGTTTCAAATTCCCGCAAAGCGGCGCGCGGGGTCACTGATCCCTAACCGTTCAGAAGTTAATTCATCGAAAAACCGAAAAGCGCCCGCAAACGGGCAATGTTCTCAGGTGAATTCATGCAAGTATCTGTAAATAAACAAAATAATACCGTTGCGTGGTCCTGCAGCTTTGGGGTTGAGTAACGTTTTTTTGCCTTTTCACATGTTTGTGATTGAGTTTGAGAGAGCTTCGCCGGAAAGCAAGCTGTCGCAACGCTTCGAAACGCCATCCAGGTCACGTAAGTTTGGATTCGATGAATTTTTTTTTTACGAAAAAACGACCGCTGTAACAGCGATCGTTTTCTGTATTGCGTAGAGTTGCGCTTTAAGGTGGTCCTTAGAAATCCTGCCAGGCTTTCCCGCCAGATGCAGCCACCGGAGCCATCTCCTCACTGATGTCGCCATGCGCCGACGGCGCTGCAGCTGGTGTGCTGCGCGGCATTGGAGTAACCGATCCATTGCCCGTGTTGAAGTAAGCCACCAATTCGGCCAGTTTCCCGGCGTCCGTGTTCAGCATGTGACCGGCAGCTGTTGCCTGTTCAACCATGGCAGCGTTCTGCTGGGTCACCTGATCCAATTGGGTCATGCCGGTATTGATCTCAGCAAGTCCAGTGGATTGCTCGGCGGCACCTTCGGCGATGTTGGAGATCAGGGTCGAGATATGGCTGACGCGATCAACGATCTGCTCCAGCGCTTCTCCCGCTTTGCCGACCAGATCCACGCCACGTTCCACTTGTTGCGAACTGTCAGAGATCAGTTTTTTGATCTCCATCGCCGCATCCGAGGAGCGTTGCGCCAGTGCACGAACTTCAGAAGCAACCACCGCAAAGCCGCGGCCTGCTTCACCAGCGCGCGCGGCCTCAACACCGGCGTTCAAAGCCAAGAGGTTGGTTTGGAATGCGATGTCATCAATCACGCTGATGATCTGCGCAATATGGCTGGAGCTTTGTTCGATCTCGGTCATCGCCGACACCGCATTGCGCACCACGTCGCCACTGGTTTCCGCCTGTGCTCGCGCCTCTCCCATAGTGGTTTCCACACCACGGGCACCTTCTGCGGCCGAGCGTACACTGGTCGTCAGTTCATCCAGCGCCGCTGCCGTTTCTTCCAGAGTTGCGGCCTGGCTTTCGGTGCGATGTGACAGGTCATCCGATGCTTGGCTGATTTCAGAGGCGCCACTGCGGATTGATGCAGCAGCGTCCACAACCTGCGAAATGGTCTCTTGTAGTTGATCCAGCGTCTTGTTGAAGTCCTGGCGCAGCTGCTCGTATTGCTGTGGGAAACTCTCAGCGATCTTGATGTCCAGGTCGCCATTGGACATCTTTGCCAAGTGGCTACTAAGCACATCGATGACCTGAGAGATTTCTTTTGATTGAACCTGCTGCTCCACCTCAAGCTCTTTTTGGCGATGCAGCCCATCCCGGAATACGGATAACGAGCGGGACATGTCGCCCAATTCGCTTTTGTAGGTGCCAAACGGGATTTCAGAGTCGATGTCGCCCTCGGTCAGGGTTGTCATGCGTTTCTTGAGACCATCTAGCGGTTTGATCACACTGCGCGAACAGAGATAGGCTACGGCGATCACCAAGGCCAAACCGATCGAAAACACGATCAACTGATTGGTTCGCATGGTCGCCAATGTGTCTTCAACGTCATTTACATAAGTGCCGGTTCCGATCACCCAACCCCAAGGTTCGAACAGATGCACATAACCCATCTTGGGCTCAGGGATGTCGGTGTTGGGCTTGTTGAACCAATAAGTCAGCTTGCCTTCACCTTGTTCTGAGACGATGCGGTTCATCTCAATGAAGATAGGAAGGCCGTTGACGTCTTTTATATCAGATTTGTCTTCGCCGATCCATTGGGGACGGAACGGGTGGACAATCATGTGGTTTTGCCGGTCAAAGACAAAAAAGTAGCCAGAGCCTTCGTACCGAAGCGAAGTGATGGCGGCTTGCCCTTGGGCCTGGGCCGCTTCGGGCGTCAATTCGCCTGCTTGAACCTTGGTTTCCAGATCCGCCAACAGGCTGGCGGCTGTTTCAGTGAGGCGTGCCAGCTCTTGTTCACGCATATCAAAGGCTGCGGCACGAACTTGTTTGTCCACGATAACGCTCATGGCGATTGTCAAAAGGAGAGCCAGAGCAGCGCCTGCGTAGATGCGCAGGGACAATTTATGCATAAATGCGGGCATTCTTTACGAGTCCTAACTGGTCGAAAGTAGAATGGTTACAGTCAGTACCTTGGTAGGACGGGGAGTGTTAACGAGGTGTTTCGCCTGTTTCCTCTATTTGAATGTTTTCTGTAGTCGAAATGAAGCTTTAGGTTGATACCGCAAAAGATGCATAAAAAAATCACCTATAAAGTGCCGTTTTTAAAAGGAAATATTCAAGAATCAAGAAATCTCACCCGGGGTCGGGTGAGATTCCAAAAGTTTGTATAAGATTTTTCCGGCTTCGGAACTTATCCAATAATGCCATTCAATGTGGCACTTGGGCGCATGACTTCAGCCTTCTTCTCAACCGAAGGGCGGTAGTAACCACCGATATCAGCTGCTTTGCCTTGTGCGGCTGCCAATTCTGCCAGAATCGCTTCTTCACCCTCTGCTAGGGCTTTGGCGATTGGGGCAAAATGAGCGGCCAGTTCTGCGTCCTCACCCTGTGCGGCCAGTGCTTCGGCCCAGTAGCGGGCGAACCAGTAATGGCTGTCACGGTTGTCCGGCTGGCCAACCTTGCGCGAGGGCGATTTGTTGTTGTCCAGGATGCCTTGGGTGGCAACCTCGGCTGCAGTGCCCAGAACGCCCGCTTTGGCGTTGCCTTTGACATCAGCCAGGAAGTTCAGGCTTTCGCCAAGAGCGCAGAATTCACCCATGGAATCCCAGCGCAGGTGGTTTTCTTCAACCAGCTGCTGCACGTGTTTCGGAGCCGAACCACCCGCACCGGTTTCAAACAGACCGCCGCCCTGCATCAGTTTCACGATGGACAGCATCTTGGCCGAGGTGCCCAGTTCCAGGATCGGGAACAGGTCGGTCAGATAGTCGCGCAGCACGTTGCCGGTGATGGCGATGCTGTCGTTGCCTGCGGTGATGGTTTTCAACGACTGAGCCGTTGCTTCACGCGGGGCGAGGATCTGGAACAGATCCGCCTTGCCCGCGGCTTCGAGGGCAGGGGTGACGTATTTGATCAGCTCTGCATCATGGGCGCGGTTTGCGTCCAGCCAGAAAATTGCCTCGGAACCGGTCAGACGCTGACGGTCCAGTGCCAGTTCGATCCAGTTCTCGATCGGGGCTTTCTTTACGGTGCAGGACCGCCAAATGTCGCCAGCCTCAACCGCGTGGCTGTGCAGGGTCTCGCCATTGGCCAGAACGATGCGGATTGCACCATCTGCAGGCGCTTCAAAAGTGGTCGGGTGAGAGCCGTATTCCTCGGCCTTCTGGGCCATCAGACCAACGTTTGCAACCGAACCCGCTTTGGTCACGTCCAGCGCGCCATTGGCTTTGAAGAAATTGATGCTTTCGTCATAGACGGTGGAATAGCAGCGGTCGGGGATCACACAGTTGGTGTCGCCCTTGTTGCCTGCTTCATCCCAGCCTTTGCCGCCGGCGCGGATCACGGCTGGCATCGATGCGTCGATGATCACATCAGACGGCACGTGCAGGTTGGTGATGCCCTTGTCGCTGTCGACCATATACATGGACGGACGGTCCAGGGCCGCGATCTCCGCCTTGATGGCGTCGGCATTGTCCAGCGTGTCGATGGCCGCCAGAACCGCGCCCAGGCCAGAGTTTGCAGAGCCGCCTGCTGCGGTGATTGCGTCACCATGGGCTTCCCAAACCGGGCCAAGCCAGGCTTTGACCGCGTGGCCAAAGATGATCGGGTCCGAGACCTTCATCATGGTCGCTTTCATGTGCAGCGAGAACATGGTGCCGTCGGCTTTGGTGTCTTCGATGGCCTCTGCCAGGAAAGCAGCCAGCGCTTTGGCCGACATGAAGGTCGCATCCGCAACGGTGCCTTCCGCCAGCGGATAGACGTCCTTCAGAACGGTGACAGAGCCGTCGGCCGCAACAAATTCGATTTTTGCGTCACCCGCTTGTGCGGCGGTGATGGTCGCGGACTTCTCGTTCGCATAAAAATCATCGCCGGGCATGGAGGACACTTTGGTCTTGCTTGCCGCGTCCCAGGTCCCCATCGAATGCGGATTGTTCTGGGCGTAGTTCTTCACCGCTTTGGCCGAACGACGGTCCGAGTTGCCTTCGCGCAGCACCGGGTTCACAGCCGAACCTTTGATGGCGTCGTAGCGGGCCTGGATCTCTTTCTCTTCATCAGAGGCGGGATCTTCCGGGTAGTTCGGAATGTCGTAACCCTGTGCCTGCAGTTCGGTGATCGCCGCAACCAGCTGCGGCACGGATGCAGAGATGTTCGGCAGTTTGATAACGTTGGCGTCAGCGGTTTTCACCAGCTCACCCAATGCGGCCAGATCGTCATCCTGACGCTGTGCGTCGGTCAGCTTCTCCGGAAAGGTCGCAATGATTCGGCCCGCGAGGGAGATATCCTTGGTGCCAACGGAAACACCCGCTGCCGCCGCAAAGGTGCGGATGATTGGCAAGAACGAAGCGGAGGCCAGTTCAGGCGCTTCGTCTACAATGGTATACAAAATATCGGGGTTCGAAGTGTCTGTCATGTTCCATACCCTTTCAGCGATAACGGAGGTGGTTGGACGGGGCACGGGCAAAACCCGCGCTGTGGAAGAAATGCGCCAGCTGGATTCAGGAGGGAAAACCCCTTGTCTTCGGCGGCTGTCATGGCCCCCGTGTAAATCAGACGCGGCTTTCGTGCAATTCTTAGCTGCATATTTCTGTAAGTCACAGTGACGCGCATGCGTCCCGGGCCTTTGTCCTGACCATTTTCCTGTGGGATTGGGGCCAGCATAAAGGGGTCCAAGCGGGGCATTGCGTCCAAAAAACGGGAATATCGAATAGGGTCCTCTCCTTATGGGCGGGATATTCATACTTTGCCGTCATTTAATGCGTAGAATTTTCACGGTACGCCTGTGTTCTATGGGACGTATGCATAGAATTTCGGCTAGAGTGGTAAAAGGTTCTGAGCAGCGGGCGCGGCGTTTTATGCCCGTCACGGGTGGAGAGTGCATTATGACTGACAGACAGGGGGCGAGCCGTGAAGGGCGATTGCTGATCTATGCACCGGTGCCGTTGTTCCGTTTTGGCGGGGAGCTCTATGTGGAGCGGCAGGCGATCAACGGTTTGCGCCTGTGGGCCAGCCACTTTGACCACGTCACCGCCATGATGCCCGTAGAAGAGGCGCCGCCACCTGCGGGTTGGTTGCCCGCAGCAGAATTCCAAGAGGAGCTGGAGCGTGTGCGCTTTGAACCCTTGCCGACGGCCTATCGTCCGGACCAGTTTCTGCGCTGCCTCCGCAGCACCCGCCGCCAGATCGCGGATCTGATCAGACAGGCAGAGTATCTCAGTTTTGCTATTGGCGGCCTGTTTGGTGACTGGGGCGCGGTTGCCGGGTTTGAGGCGCGCCGTCAGGGGCGTCGGTTTGCGGTCTGGACGGACCGTGTCGAATCCGAGGTGATGCGCCAGGACCTCAAGGATCCGGACCGGCGCAACCGCTGGCGCGCCCGGCTTTATTATCGCCCGATGGTCTGGCTGGAACATAAGGTGGTGTCGATGGCGGCGCTTGGCCTGTTCCATGGCAAAGACACGTTTGACGCCTACAGCCCCTCTAGCAGCAATCCGCATCTGGTGCATGATATTCACATCCGGGCCGAAGATCATATTTCCGCCAGCCGTCTGGACGAGAAGATCAAAACCGCAGATGCAGGCCCCATACAGATCGTCTATGCCGGACGTGCCGACGCCATGAAAGGGCCGCTGGATTGGATTGCCGTGCTTGAGCGGCTGCAAGTCATGGGGGTGGATTTCCGCGCAACCTGGCTGGGTGCGGGCGAAGAGCTTGACCAGATGCGCACCCGCATCCACCGCGCCGGACTGTCAGATCAGGTGTTTTTGCCCGGATTTGTCTCGGCCCATGACCAAGTGTTGGAGGCGCTGCGCAGTGCACATGTCTTTATGTTCTGCCACAAAACCCCCGAAAGCCCGCGTTGCCTGATCGAGGCGCTCAGCAATGGAACACCGATTGTCGGATACGACAGCTCCTATGCTCAGGATCTGATTTCGGCCCATGCGGGCGGGGTTTTGGTGCCCCGCGATGATGTGGAACTGCTGACCTATGAAATTGCCAATCTGGCCGCGGATCGGGCGCGTATGGCGCGTTTGATCGGTCAGGCCCGTGCCGATGGGCTGCCGTTCACGGATGAAAACGTCTTTGAACACCGCTCGCATCTGATCAAGGAACAGCTAAAGCCAGACACGCCCGGTGCGGGCCGTCTGAGGGCGCGCTGGGGGGACAGCCTGGCGGGACCTTCTTCGCAATCGTAACGTCCCAGACAGTGCGTGGCGGCCCAAACCCGTGGGGCCTGAAACCGTACCTACTGCAGTCGTTGCGAGGGCTGTTTATGGCGTAACGGGGGCAGCGCCAGCGCCAATTCCCGGATCCACATCATGGCGCGGGCTGTGTCATTGCCTTCGCACAGCATCATCAATTCCAACTCCGCCCGTTCCAGACGTCCCCGCCGCACCATCATCAATGCGTCCATCAGGCGACGTTCGTGTTCGGTCAAAATGGCGGAACATTTCTCGCAATTGGGTGAGTTGTAGTGAAAACCAGAACGCCGGGACCGGCGCACCGCATCCAGAACCCGCGCGACCAGGGAAGCAATCGCAGGGCCGTTTTTATAATCAAAATGGGCTTCGGCCAAAGAAAACGCCGTCATCCAGGCCTGCGAGGCAGGCATGGTGAACGCGCAAAACAAATGGCGGGCCACTTGAAGGCAGGTGACCTCATCCTGATCCGCACCCGAGGTCGCAATGGGGCGTTCTTTGGCCGATGGGGCGCGGGTGCAAGACTTGGGGAACTGCACCTTGGGTCGGCCGGTTGGGATATGCGTGCGCTCGATTTTCTTTGGGGATTTCATGCTCGGCCCTCTGGGATCACCACGATTTCAGGAATGAAGCCGGGCTGAATCGAGAGGGCGATGCGGCTGGGTTTTTATTTCCTACTAAAATACTAGGCTTTTAGCAAGACCGTTTGCCGACGTAAAGAGCGAAGCGGCCAAGCCAAGGCGTGGCCGCTTGCATTTTATGGTTACATTGCGCCTGTTTCGCGGGCCCAATCGGCCGCTTGATCCAAGGCCTGGGTCAGGCGGGCAAAGATGATCTCCACATCTTCTTCGGTGATCATCAACGGCGGGCAGAGCGCGACGGTTTCATAGATATTGCGGCAGATCAGCCCGGCCTCTTGGGCGTGTTTGACCACCCGCGCCGCCATGGAGCCTGCAGGTTCAAACGCGGCTTTAGTCTCTTTATCTGCCACCAGCTCCAAACCACCGATCAAGCCAACGCCACGGGCCTCACCCACCAGCGGGTGGCTGGCCAGTGCTTGCAGCTTCTCTTGAAACAGCGGCGCAAGACGCGCAGCATTGCCCATCAGATCCCGCTCTTCCAGGATCGCAAGGTTCTCTAGGGCCACCGCACAGGACACAGGGTGCCCCGAGGTGGTGTAACCATGGCCAAAGGTGCCCAGCTTGGCGGTGTTGTCGGCAATGGCGTTATAGACCTTGTCGTTCATCATAATCGCGGCCAGCGGCATATAAGAGGAGGTCAGCTGTTTGGACACAACCATGATGTCGGGCACAAACCCGTATTTCTCGCAGCCAAAGCGCGCGCCCAGGCGGCCAAACCCGTTGATAACCTCGTCCGAGACCAGCAGGATATCGTATTTGGCGCAGATCTCTGCGACGCCGGGCCAGTACCCTTGGGGCGGGGTTATGACACCACCGGCCCCCATCACCGGCTCACCAATAAAGGCGGCAATGGTGTCGGGCCCCTCTGCCACAATGGTCTCTTCCAGCTCTGTCAGTAGGCGAGCGGTGAATTCTGCCTCGGTCTCGCCTTCTGCGCCATTGCGCCAGAAATGCGGGCAGGTCAGATGGGTGACCGGAATGATCGGCAGATCAAAATCCCGGTGGTTGCCGGGCAGGCCGGTCAAGGAACCCGACGCAACGGTGATCCCATGATAGGCTTTGGTGCGCGACAGAAACTTCTTCTTTTCGGGTCGACCCAGGGCGTTGTTCATGAACCAGACCATCTTGATCACGGTGTCATTGGCTTCGGATCCCGAATTGGTGAAAAACGCGCGGTTCAACCCGTCTGGCGTCATCTCGGCCAGTTTCTCGGCCAGGCGGATGGCGGGTTCATTCGCCTTATGCGCAAAGGAATGGTAATAGGGCAGCTCTTCCATCTGCTTCATCGCAGCTTCGCGCAGGCGCGGTTCCGAAAACCCAACGGCCACAGACCACAGGCCCGCCAGCCCTTCGATGTATTCCTTGCCCTCGCTGTCATACACCCGCGCGCCATCGCCGCGTGTCATGATCAGCGGGCCCTGTTCTTCGTGCAGGCGGGCGTTGGTGTAGGGGTGGATCGAATGCGCCACATCAGCGGCATGCAGAGAGTTGGAAAGTGTGCTCATGGTCGTATGGCTCCACAAAAGGAAGAAAGAGAGATCAGGCGCGGTCCAGCATGCCTGACAGGAAGGAGACGAGGGACGTGGTCAAATCATCAGACAGATACCCCCCCTCTTGGATCAAAACGGTGGGCAGCCCGGTGGCCGCGATGGCGGCACCGGCACGGCGGAACCCGTCCCAAGACACTTGCATCCCATCCAACGGGTCATTTTCATGGGCGTCCAACCCCAGGGGCACCACCAAAACATCCGGTTCAAAGGCTGCGATCCGCTCTAACCCCTGGGTCACCGCAGCCATCCAGACGTCATCGGAGGTTGTGCGGGGCAGGGGGAGGTTCAGGTTGAACCCGTCGCCAGCGCCGTTGCCTGTTTCATGGGCATGACCGACGTAGAACGGGTAGTAATCAGAAGGGTCCGCATGGATCGACACGGTCAGCACATCGTCGCGGTCATAGAAAATCGCCTGGGTGCCATTGCCGTGGTGCACGTCAATATCCAGCGTCGCCACACGAGGCTTGGTCTGGCGCAGGCGCTCCACGGCGATGGCGGAAATATTCATCAAACAGTGGCCTGCCACAACATCGGCGCTGCTGTGATGTCCCGGCGGGCGGGTCAGCGCATAGGCAACCGGCGCACCATCCGCGACCGCATCGGCCGCAGCCACGGCGCAATCCGCGGCTCGACAGGTGGCGTTCCACGAATGGGGTCCCACCGGGGCAGAGGCATCGCCCATATGCCAGCCCGCGCGCCCCAGAATGCTGTCGGGATAGGTTGCGATATTTTTGTCAGGTGACAGGTTTGGAATGATCTCTTCGGACGCGCCCGGCAGCTTTTGCCAGGCCTCCCATCCGGTTTCCAGAAACGCCAGCAGCTCGGGCGTGTGCACAGCCTCATAGGCGCTGCGCGGCGCTTGGGGGGGCTCTGTGGTTTCAAACCCCATCTGTTTCAGACCCGCCAACAGCAATTCGGCCCGCTTGGGCAGCTCTGCATTGCTGCTGGGGCGGCCATGGGTCAGGCGGAACTGGGGATTATGCTGTTCGGTTTCTGGCGCATAAAAGCATTTCATCTGTCACTTGTCCTCAAGAAGGCGGAATTGCTGGGTCACCAGACGCTGGGCTTCCCCGATGTGATATTCAATTGCGGCAACGACTCCCGGCTCATCACGCGCGGCCAGCGCCTCAAGAATGGGCACATGGGTCTCGGCAATCCATTCGGGATCGCCATAAAGCGTGCCGATCACCACAATGCTCAGCTCGGTTTCGCGGGCGATCTGGTCAAAGATCTTCAGAAACCGGGGATTTCCCGAGGCCAGGATCATGCGGCGGTGGAACTCCATGTCCGCTTCGACCTGCACATGCATATCCGTTTCAATGTTTGAGACGGCTTTCAGCGTCTCATATTGCTCTCGCAGCCCATCCAGCAGCGCATCATCACCATGCCGCAGCACCCGACGTGCGGCGGCGACCTCGATTGCGATCCGCAGATCATAAAGGTCATCCAGCTGCTGCGCCGAGATTTTGCGCACAAAAAAGCCCCGGTTGGGCTGATAGGCCACAAGGCCCGAGCTTTCCAATAGCCGTGCGGCCTCCCGCACAGGGGCGCGGCTTAGGCCCATTTCGCGGGCAATTACCGATTCCGACAGACGATCACCGGGCTTCATCTGCCCTTTGATGATCGCATCGCTCAGCAAATTGGCGACACGTTCGACCAAGCCATCCCGGTCAATGGGCTGAAATTTGGCGGAATTCTCCGATGTCTTCATTCTCTGATCACTCTTCGCGCAGGCTTGAGGCAAGAATATCGCTCACTTTGTCGATTGTCGACAATTTCTTGACATGAATCAAAGCGCACCCCCTAATGACGGCAACAGCAAGGAAAGGAGCAGGGATGCTCGACCATAAATCCGACATCGAAACCCTGCGCCGTGATCTGGCGGCGGCCTATCAATTGATCGCCCATCTGGGTATGGACGACGGGATCTACACCCATATCTCAGCCCGGCTGCCCGACGGTCCTGATGGCGCGCGCCGCTTTTTGCTGAACCCTTTTGGACTGCGCTTTGACGAGGTCACGGCCTCCAATCTGGTCACCGTGGATGAAACCGGAGCCGTTGTGGATGACCCCTACGGGGCTGGTGTCAACGCGGCGGGCTTTACCATTCACTCGGCGGTTCACATGGCGCGCCATGATGCGGTCTGTGTGCTGCACACCCATACCGAAGCAGGTGTTGCCGTGTCTTCGGTCAAAGAGGGGCTCTTGTCCCTCAATCAATGGTCCGCACAGTTTCACAACCGGATCGCCTTTCACGCCTATGAAGGGATTGCCCTCAATCTGGATGAACGGGCCCGGATTGTGGCGGACCTTGGCGATAAATTCATCATGTTCTTGCGCAATCACGGCACTCTGGTGCTGGGCCGATCCATTGCTGAGGCGGTGAAATACACCATCAATCTGGAGCGGTCCTGCAAGGCGCAGATCGCAGCCCTTGGCATGGGGCTGACGCCGGATGTGCTGCCGGACGATGTGGCCGAACACACCGCAGGACAATACGCCCGCTCTTATGACGCGGTTGAGCTCAACGGCGCGTCGGATCCTGAATGGGAGGCGATTTTGCGGCTCCTCAGACGAAAGGCACCTGCATTCGAACAGTAATTTACCCAAAGCAACACTTCACCGAAGACAATGACCACGGAAAACCGCGGCGCTCTTATCCAACAACGACAGGGAAAATGATGAACTATCTTAAAGCGACGACTTTTCTTATAGCCGCCGCCCTGGCTGGCACCGCATTGGCAGCCGAAACCGGGGGCCGTCTGGACATTGTAGTACAGCCTGAACCGCCGGGGTTGATGTTGGGTCTGGTGCAAAACGGCCCAACCCAATTGGTGGCGGGCGACATTTACGAAAGCCTTCTGCGCTATAACACCGATCTGGAGCCACAGCCCAGCCTAGCGAAATCCTGGACCATTTCTGATGACGGGTTGGTTTATACGTTTACACTGCAAGACGGTGTGAAATGGCACGATGGAACAGCGTTTTCTGCCGATGACGTGGTGTTCTCGGCCGATGTGTTCCTGCGCGAAACCCACGCCCGCCTGCGTTCATCGCTGAAATATGTCGACAGCATCACGGCCCCCGATGCGCAAACCGTGGTCTTTACGCTCAACGAACCCTTTGGCCCCTTCATCTCGATCTTTGAGACGGGCACCATGCCGATTGTGCCCAAACACATCTATGAGGGCACGGATTACGCCAACAACCCGGCCAATGCGACGCCGATCGGCACCGGCCCGTTCAAGTTCTCGGCCTGGGAAAAGGGCAGCTATATCCATCTGGTCAAGAACGAGGATTACTATCTCGACGGGCTGCCCAAACTGGATGAGGTGTTCTACCGCGTGATCCCAGATGCCGCCGCCCGCGCCGTGGCCTTTGAAACCGGTGAGGTGGACGTTCTGCCGGGGGGATCCGTGGAAAACTGGGATGTGCCGCGTCTGACGGCGATGGAGGGTGTCTGTTCCACCGGCAAGGGCTGGGAATTCTTTGCCCCGCACGCCTGGATGTGGCTGAACAACCGCGAAGGTCCTACCGCGGACAAACGCTTCCGTCAGGCCGTGATGTACGCCATGGACCGCGAATTTGTGCGCGATGTGGTCTGGAACGGCTTTGGCAAAGTGCCCACCGGACCGGTGTCCTCCAAAACCAATTTCTACACGGATGATGTGAACATCTACGAGCATGATCCCGCCAAGGCCAAAGCGTTGTTGGACGAGATGGGATACAACGGCGAGCCAGTGCGCCTGTTGCCCTTGCCATATGGTGAGACCTGGCAGCGCTGGGCCGAAGCGGTGCGCCAGAACCTCTCGGAGGTTGGGATCAAGATTGAGATTGATGCAACGGATGTGGCCGGCTGGAATGAGAAGACCGCCCAATGGGATTATGACATGGCGTTCACCTATCTCTACCAATACGGCGATCCGGCGCTGGGCGTATCGCGGACCTATGTGGCGTCCAATATCGCCAAAGGGTCACCGTGGAACAATGTCCAAGGCTACGTGAACGAAGGGCTTGACGCCAAATGGGATGCGGCTGCGGTGATGGCGGACCCATCCGCGCGCGCCGACGCCTATGTCGACATCCAAAAGACCATTGTTGACGATGTGCCGGTGGCCTGGCTCCTCGAGCTTGAATTCCCGACCATCTACCGCTGCGACGTCCAGGATCTGGTGACAACAGCCATCGGGATCAACGACGGCCTGCGCGACGCCTGGCTCGAGAAGTAAGCTCGTCGTTGGCCCGCCTCTCCCGCGCGGGCCAACCCAATTCTAAATATCAAAGGAGGAATGCCGCCCATGGCTGCCCTCACCCAAGTGTTTGGCCGTTTGCTCAAGGCGGTTCTGACGCTGCTGGCCATTGCCGTCTTGAACTTCTTTCTGGTCCACGCCGCCCCCGGAGACCCAGCCGTGGTTCTGGCCGGGGAAGCGGGCGCTGCCGATGAGCAGATGATCGCCCAGCTGCGGGCGCGGTTTGGTCTGGATCAGCCGTTTCACGTGCAACTGTGGACCTATGTCTCCAATGTGCTGACGCTGGATCTTGGCTATTCCTTCCGCCAAGGGGCGCCGGTTCTGGATCTGATCCTGGATCGCCTGCCTGCCACACTGTTGCTGACGCTGTCGGCCTTTGTGATTTCGCTGACCTTTGGCATCGCATTGGGCGTGGCCGCCTCGGCACGGGTGGGCAAGGTTTCGGACAGTATCCTCACCACCTTTGCGCTCTTGTTTTATGCCACGCCGCTCTATTGGGCGGCGCTGATGGCGGTTCTGGTCTTTTCCGTACAACTCGGCTGGTTGCCGGGGTTTGGCTATGAAACCGTGGGCGCGGATTATTCGGGCCTGGCCCGTGTGCTGGACATCCTGAAACACCTGATCCTGCCTGCCGCAACGCTGGGGCTATTCTTTATGGCGGTCTATATGCGGATGACGCGCGCCTCGATGCTGGAGGTCAGCCAGATGGATTTTGTCCGCACCGCCAAGGCCAAAGGGTTGAGCGGCCCGGTCATCCGCCGCCGTCACATCCTGCGCAACGCGATCCTGCCGGTGGTGACATTGGCGGGGCTGCAAGCGGGCCAATTGATCGGCGGCGCGGTGCTGACAGAAACGGTTTTTGCCTGGCCCGGCATCGGACGGTTGATGTTCGAAAGCCTCGCCGCCCGTGATTACAACACCATCCTCGGCGTCTTTCTGGTGTCAGCCGCAATGGTGATTTTTTTCAATATTCTGACCGACGTGATCTACCGTCTGGTCGATCCAAGGATCGGAGCCCGCACATGATCCGCAGATTTTCCAAACACAAGGGCGCAATGATCGGCGTCCTGATCCTGGCCATTGTGGTGGCTTTGGCGGTCTTTGCACCGCTTCTTTACCCTCGCGGTCCCTGGGCCATGGTGCAACGCCCCTTCCTGCAGCCGATGGCGATGGAGGGCTTCCTTCTGGGCACGGACACTTTGGGCCGCGATGTGGCGGCGGGGCTGGTCCACGGCGCGCGGGTCTCCCTGCTCGTTGGCCTCGTCTCCACCCTTGTTGCCCTGCTGATCGGCGTGCCCCTCGGCGCTTTGGCCGGGTTTTATGGCGCGTGGGTTGATGAGGGCGCGATGCGGTTTACCGAGTTTTTCCAGACCATCCCAAATTTCGCCCTGGCGATTGTGCTGGTGGCCATTCTGGAACCCTCTCTGACCTCGATCACTTTGGCCATCGCCATCGTCAGCTGGCCGCCCGTGGCGCGTCTGGTCCGGGCAGAGGTCATGGCGGTCAAAAGCCGCGAATATGTGGACGCCGCGCGCCTGTCTGGCCTCAGCAACCGGCGCATTCTGATCGAACAGGTGCTGCCAAATACAGTCTCGCCGATCATCGTTCTGGCCTCGCTGATGGTGGCCACGGCCATCCTGCTGGAAAGCTCGCTGTCTTTTCTGGGGCTTGGCGATCCTAATATCATGAGCTGGGGCTATATGATTGGCGCGGCGCGCACTGTGATCCGCTCGGCCTGGTGGCTTAGTTTCTTTCCGGGGGTCGCGATTGTCCTGACCGTTTTGGCGCTGAACCTGATTGGTGAAGGGCTGAACGACGCGCTGAACCCCCATCTCAGCCGAAAGGGTCACGCATGAGCCCGGTTCTGGAAATCACTGACCTGTCGATTGCCCTGCCAGCCGGTGCTGACCGCCCCTTGGCCGTGTCGGACATGACCCTGACCCTCAACGCGGGTGAGATCCTGTGCGTGGTGGGCGAAAGCGGCTCTGGCAAGTCGATGACCGCCAACGCTTTGATGGGGCTCTTGCCCGGTGGCGTCACGGTCGGGGGCGGCACGGCTTTGTTTCACGGCCAGGATGTGTTGCAATTGCCCGAAACCGCCCGCCAACAGCTGCGCGGATCCCGCATCGCGATGATCTTTCAGGAACCGATGACCGCGCTGAACCCGTTGATGCGCATTGGTGACCAAATCGCCGAGGTCTTTGCCGCCCACAATAAATTCACCCCGGCCGAGCGGCGGCAAAAAGCGCTGGACCTGATCCAAGAGGTTGGCCTGCCGGACCCCAAGAAGATCATCCGCGCCTATCCGTTCCAATTGTCAGGCGGGCAGCGGCAACGGGCGATGATTGCCATGGCGCTGGCGCTTGAGCCCGAGGTGTTGATTGCCGATGAACCCACCACGGCGCTGGATGTGACCACACAGGCCCAGATCCTGCAGCTGATCCTGGATCTGCGCAGCAGACGCGGCATGGCGGTGATGTTCATCACCCATGATTTTGGCGTGGTGGCCGAAATCGCCGATCAGGTGATTGTGATGCGTCAGGGGCAGGTGGTTGAACGCGGCGCTGCCGCAGTGGTTCTGACCCACCCCCAGCATGACTACACAAAACGCCTGCTCGCGGCGATCCCCAGCGGCGCTTTGCCGGACGCGCGCGAGATTGCACCAGTGCCGGTTCTGGAGTTGCGCAATCTGAACAAGGTGTTTCGCACCGGCGGCGGTCTGTTCCGCACCGCCCGCGAAGTGCGCGCTGTGGACAATATCTCACTTTCGGTGGCACGGGGCGAAGTCCTGGGCCTGGTTGGCGAAAGCGGGTCGGGAAAATCGACTCTGGGGCGCAGTGTGGTGCGTTTGGTGACCCCAGACAGCGGCCAGGTCCTGGTGGATGGCGTGGACCTGGCCGCCCTGACAGAGGAAGAGCTGCGCCATCAGCGCGACAAGGTGCAGATGGTGTTTCAGGATCCCTATGCCTCGCTCAACCCGCGCCACCGGATCTTGCGCGCCTTGATCGACGGGCCGATTGCCATGGGCAAGTCCAAATCCGACGCCACCACCCGCGCGCATGAACTGTTAGAGATCGTCGGCCTTGGCGCCGAAGCCGCCAGCCGGTTCCCGCATGAGTTTTCCGGCGGCCAGCGGCAGCGGATCGGCATTGCCCGCGCCCTGGCGATGGAACCCGATCTGATTGTCGCGGACGAAGCGGTCTCGGCGTTGGATGTGTCCATTCAGGCGCAGGTTCTGGACCTGTTGCGGGATTTGCGCGCCCGCATGGGATTGTCGATCTTGTTCATCACCCACGACTTGCGGGTTGCGGCCCAGCTGTGTGATCGCATAGCTGTCATGCAAACCGGACAATTGGTGGAGATCGGCCCCGTGCAACAGGTGTTTCTGACCCCGCAACATCCCTATACGAAACAGCTCCTGGCGGCTGTGCCCGGAGCCGATTGGCAACAGGCCCATGACCTGCGGAGCGGCACATGATTGGTGTTGCCATCAGCGAAGGCTTTGACATCCTGAACCTTCATGGCGCGGCCTTTGCGGAGCATGCCCCCAATCTGACCATGCTGCGGCCTGAACAGGTGACAGATCCGGGCGCGGTGGATTTTGTGGTGACATTTCGTCCGCCTGCGGATGCGTTTGCGGCATATCCCAACCTCCAAGCGGTGGTGTCTGCCGCTGCTGGGGTGGATGCGATCCTGTCCTGCCCATCGCTGCCGGACAACGTACCGGTCCTGCGGGTCGAAGATCAGGATCAGGCCCTGCAGATGGCGGGGTTTGCCGCCTTCCATGTGCTGTGGCATCACCGGGGCATGGATCAACATCTGGCGGATCAGGCGGCACAGCATTGGAACCGTCCGATGTTTGGCCGCTCACCGATGGAACGCCGGGTTGGGGTGATGGGCTTTGGTCTGATGGGGCGGCAGGTGGCCACTCAGATCGCGGCACTTGGCTATCCCACCGCCAGCCTGTCGCGCCGCATGCCGGCTCCCGTGGTCCAAGGGGTCACCCATTTTCTGGACGATGACCGCGCTGCATTCCTGGCCCGCACGGATATTCTGATCAACGTCCTGCCGCTGACCGAAGCAACGCGCAACATTATGAACGCTGAGCTGTTCGCGGCGCTGCCTAAAGGGGCCGCCGTGATCAACATTGGTCGGGGGGAACATCTGGACGAAACGGCCCTGTTGGCCGCACTTGAAACGGGTCAGATCTCTGGCGCGTCGTTGGATGCCTTTGTGACGGAACCTTTGCCGCAGGGACATCCCTTTTGGGTCCACCCAAGGGTTCTGGTGACTCCTCATACCGCCAGCGCACCGGATTCGCGTGCGGTTGTGCTCTCGATTCGCGACAGCCTTGCACGGGTGGCGGCCGGAACCCACACCGATGACAGGCAGGCGCGCGGGTATTGATGACCCGCGTTGCGCTAAAGCGTGGCAGCCATCCGTTCCGCCATCAGATCAATCCCCGCCTCGATCCGCCCCGAAGGGATCGAGGAATAGGCCAGCCGGTAATGCCGCCGGTCGGGCTTTTCGGGGGCAAAAAACGCAGCACCCGGCTCGATCAGCACGCTGTCTTTGCGCAGGTCATAGGCCAGTTGTGAGGTATCCACCCCATCCGGCGCGCGTAGCCAAAAGGACGAGCCGCCAAAATCGCCGCGCTGGCTGTTCAGCAGCCCATGTTTGCGTAGGCAAGCCTCCATCACCGTGCGGCGTCGGCTGAAACTGCGGGACTGGCGTGCCAACTGCGCGTCAAAATGGCCAAGCGACAGGAAATAGGCGGCGGTGCGCTGCACATGGCTGGGCGGGTGGCGCAATACCGCACTGCGCAGGGCGCGCGCCTCGTCGATCACCTCTTCTGGGGCCACCATGTAGCCCAGGCGCAATCCGGGGAAGACCGATTTCGAGAAGGAGCCGACATAGATCACAGCCCCCGCCTGATCCAACGACTTGAGCGCGGGGGAAGGGGATTTGAGAAACGACAGCTCAAACTCATAGTCATCTTCGACAATCACAAAGTCATCCCGCGCCGCGCGGTCCAACAGGGCCTGCCGGCGTGCAAGCGACATGGTCACATTGGTCGGGCAGTGATGGCTGGGCGTGGTAAAGACCAGATCGGCGTCCTGGGGGATCAGATCGGGCGGCAGGCCGTCGTGATCCACATCAATCGCCTCAACCGCGCAGCGTTTGGGGGCCAGGATCTGCCGCAGGCCCGGATAACCTGGATTTTCGATCACGGCCTTGCGGCGCCGGTTCAGCAGCAATTCGACCACCAGCCACAGGGCGTTTTGTGACCCCATCGTGATCAGGATTTCCTGCGGCTGCGCCGCAATCCCGCGCCGGGGCAGGATCTGACGCAGGATGAACTCCACCAACATCGGATCGTCGCGCTGATAATGATCGGTGGCCAGCGTATCAAAATCCCGCCGCCCCACAGCGCGCAGGGCACAGGCGCGCCAGTTGCGGTGGTCAAACAGATCCGCATCCGACTGCCCATAGATAAAGGGGTAACGATAATCGCGCCAATTGGGCGGGCGCGAGATTTCGAAATGGGCCGAGAATTTCTGATTGAACTTCTTCCCCCATTGCACCTTTTCCTGGGCCTCTGTGGCCAAAGGATCAAAGGTTGGCCGTTTGGGGGCCGTGTCCGCCACATAATAGCCCGACCGCCCGCGGGAGGTCAGATACTCGTTGGCCACCAGTTCATTATAGGCCAACGTCACGGTAATCCGGGCCACATTCAGATGCTCTGCCAGCCGCCGTGTGGAGGGCATCCGTTCCCCGACCACGCAGCGCCCGGACACAATGGATTCTGATACAACCTGTTGAATTTTCTGCTGTAATGTCCCTTCGCCGCCAGGGGGAAGCAGGAAAATTTCGGGGGGGATGGCCATGATTGGATCTATCTCACTGACGGTTTGGCGCTAAAGCTACCAATGCTGGTGACCAGAGACAAGCCAGCCCAGGCAACGCCCGTAATTGTGGTAAAGCCAGCTTCGAAACTGATGAAAAACTAGGCATTTGCGATATTTCTTAGATCCAAAATACCACCAGAGATGAATCCAACGTGGCTCTTTTGTTGTCCCCACCCATCAGAGCACGCCTTATTGACCACACGTTCGCCCCTGTGGCTGAATCACAAAAAAGTGGGCTCCTCAAGGCCCCGAGCGCGGGTTAGTCCCGTAGATGTCCAGACAAGGAGAGTAAGATGAAAGTATTCACCAAGCTGCTGGCAGGCACAGCCCTGGCCCTTAGCGCACAATATGCCGCAGCCGCCGAGGAGCTGACTGTTGGCTATTTCCTGGAATGGCCGATGCCGTTCCTGGCTGCCAAAGCAGATGGCGCCTATGACGAAGCTCTGGGTGTAAAAGTCAACTGGGTTGCCTTTGAAACCGGCACCGCCATGTCCGCCGCAATGGCATCGGGCGATGTGCAGATTTCCATCTCCCAAGGCGTGCCGCCATTTGTGGTTGCGGCCTCTGCCGGGCAGCCATTGCAGGTCATCGATGTGGCTGTCAGCTACTCGGAAAACGACAACTGCGTTGTGGCGGCCGAGCTTGAGATCGACAAAGACAGCGCGGATGAGCTGGCCGGTAAAAAGGTCGCCGTTCCGATCGGGACCGCCGCACACTATGGTTTCCTGCGCCAGATGGACCACTTTGGCGTCGATGTCGCTTCGTTGGATATTGTTGACATGGCCCCAACCGATGGCGCTGCGGCCCTGGCCCAGGGCGCGGTTGATTTTGCCTGTGGCTTCGGCGGCGGTCTGGCTCGCATGAAAGAACACGGCAATGTTCTGCTGACCGGTGCCGAAAAAGAAGAGCTGGGCATCCTGGTCTTTGACGTCTCCTCTTCACCGGCCGACTTTGTTGTCGAAAACGAAGAGCTTGTGTCCAAGTTCCTGGCCGTAACCGCAGAAGCCAACGCCACATGGAACGAAAGCCATTCAGACGAGATGCTGGATAAAATCGCCCGCGAAGCCGGTATGGACATCGAGGCGGCCAAAGCGTCCATCTCGACCTTCTCCTTCCCATCCGTGGATGAGCAACTGTCCGAGAAATGGCTGGGTGGCAACGCGCAAACCTTCATGAAAGGTGTCGCCGACGTCTTTGTGACCGCAGGCTCCATCGATGGCGCGCTCGAAAGCTATGTGGACGCGGTCAACGCAGGTCCTTTGACCGCCGCCAAGTAAGTACATTTAAACCTATGGACCCGCAGGCTCCTGTCTGCGGGTTCGTCATATTAGAAGTTGGGGAAAGGGGGCCACCGAATATGGGAGCCTTGAGTATCAATGATGTCTCCATGCGGTTTGATCTTCCGGATGGATCGCATGTGCAAGCCCTCCAGGATGTGGGGCTGGAACTGAAGCAGGGTGAACTCCTGTCTGTTCTGGGACCATCAGGTTGCGGGAAATCCACACTGTTGAATATTTTGGCCGGTTTTTTGGCCCCAACCGCCGGACAGGTATCGCTGAATGGCAATACGGTGACAGGCCCCAGTGCCGAACGCGGCATGGTGTTTCAAAAAGGCGCGTTGTTTGAGTGGATGAGCGTGCGCCACAATGTGGAATTTGGCCCCCGTATGAAGGGCATGCCCGAGGTTGAGCGCAACACCATCGTGGAGAACCTCCTCGACACCGTGGGTCTGCGCGCGTTCAAGGACAAGGCGGTCTATGAACTCTCGGGCGGCATGCAGCAACGTGTGGCTTTGGCGCGCTGTCTGGCCAATGATCCCGATGTGATCCTGATGGATGAACCCCTTGGCGCGCTGGATGCGCTGACACGGGAAAAGATGCAGGGCCTTGTGCTCGATCTGTGGAAGAAGACGGGCAAGACCATCATTTTGATCACGCACTCGGTGGACGAGGCGCTTTTGTTGGGTGAACGGCTTCTGGTCATGGCCCCTCGTCCGGGGCGGATTTTCAAAGAATACCGCCTTCCCTTTGCAGACCGTGCCGTGGGGGCAGATCTGCGCGCCGTTAAAGAGGATCCGCTGTTTGGCGAGACCAAGAAAGAGATCCTCGAGATGATCTGGGAAATGGAAGAAGAAATCATGGGAGCATCAGAGAGCTAAATGACGGGTCTACTCATTCTCTTTATCTACGTGGCGCTTTTTGCGGGCACCTATTTTGCCATTCGCACGGTGCGCGCAGCGATGCAGCCAGCGGCCGATTTTAACTCGCTGAAAACCGTGACCTTCGGCGACGAAAGCGCGGTGCGCGCCGACCGAGCCGCGTCGGTGGTCTCACTTGTGGTGGTCTTTCTGGTCTGGGGAGCCTTCACGGGCTCAAAACTGGTGCCGGTCCATGTGCCGGGACCGTTTGTGGGGTATACCTCCTTCACCTACACCTCGACCAATGACGCGGGGCAAACATCTGATGCCACCGTGAACGTGCTGGTGCATGAAACCGGTGCCAAGGTCGACACGCCGGATGCGCCCGCCGCCACAGGCTTTGCGCAAGGTGATGCGGCAACCGTGGCCGCTTGGCGCTCGGTTCTGATCCGCGCCCATCGAAACGATGGTGATGGGGCCAAAACCACCGCTGTCGAAGGTCAGGCCATTGCGCCCGGTGAAACGGTCAAAGTGCCAAACGGCAGCGTCACCATGACCGCCAAAGGCTCGCTGAACTTCTCCCCCAATCCCGGTCTCCAGATGGAGCCGATCTGGATGCCGCCCCCAGAAGATGTGGTTTCTCGATTGGTTGAGATCGCCTCAAACGGCTACCAGAACGCCGCCCTGTTCGAACACGTCGGCTGGTCCCTCTGGCGCGTCTTTGCAGGCTTTGTCCTGGGCACGCTGATCGGGGTTCCCCTGGGCTATGCCATGGGGCTTTCGGGCTGGGCCCGCGGCTGGTTTGATCCCATCGTGGAATTCATGCGCCCGGTGCCGCCTCTGGCGCTGATCCCGCTGGTCATCATCTGGTTCGGCATTGGCGAAAACGGCAAAGTGGTGCTTTTGTTCCTGGCTGCGCTCTGGGTGATGATCATCGCCGCGCGCGCGGGTGTCTCTGGTGTCAACATCACCAAAGTGCAGGCCGCCTATTCCCTCGGGGCCTCCAAATGGCAAGTGCTGCGCCATGTGATCGTGCCGAACTCGCTGCCGGAAATCTTCACCGGTGCCCGTGTCGCCATGGGCGTCTGCTGGGGTACCGTGGTTGCCGCCGAACTGGTTGCGGCTGAGAAAGGTGCAGGCAAGATGATCGTAGCCGCCTCCAAGTTCCAGGCCACCGACATTGTGATCATGGGTATTGTGATCATCGGTCTCATCGGCTTTGGCATCGACATTCTGATGCGCCGGGCTGAAACCATCTTGGTTCCTTGGAAAGGTCGTTCCTGACCTTTCCAACCCCCAAACAGGAAAAGGTCGCTCCTGACCTTTCCAACCTCCAACAAGAACAAGGTCGCCCCTGAGTGCGGCATATCCCAACCGGGAAGGGGCGCCTCAGCCCCTTCCTCAAACTGTAAAGGGTCGGCAAATGCCGACCCTTTTCCATTTAACAACAGAGATGACTTACAACAGGCCCATCAGCCCTTTGCCACCGGTCATCAGCGCCGACAGCAGCAACACGCCCAAGGCCGCCTTGCGATAGGAGCCATCGCCCAAGCGCTGAAACACCCAAGTTCCGCCCCAGCTGCCTGCCATCATCGCAGGAAAAGACAGCGCCGCGCTCAGGCCGATGTTCCAGCTCAACACATCCGATGTCGCCGCCACAAACCCAAGGGCGACTGTGGCCGTAAAGGCAAAGAAGATCAGCAAGGACGCCCGGCTCACCTGTTTGTCGGCCCCGCGTCCCAGGAAATAGGCCACCGCAGGTGGCCCCGGCATCGCCGCAAGCCCGGCCAATAGCCCGGAACAGCTCCCGGCAATCAGCGCAGGTCCACGCCCGTCCGGCAGGGTGACCTTGGCCATCAGCGCAAATAGCCCTAACAACACAAGCGCCGCAATCACCAGACGCAACAGATCCGGCGACAGCTGGGTGGCGATCAGCGCGCCAATGACAACACCGGGAACCGAGCCGATCACCAGCCGCCCCAGCGCCTGACGATCAATGTGACGGCGGTTCTGCACCAGATCCACGGGCGCTGCTGCCACCTGCAGGATCTGCGCCATCAGCACCGCATATATCGGCGAGACGATCAGGCTGTAGATCGGCACGGCCGCAAGGGCAAAACCAAATCCGGTCACCCCACGCAAAAAGCCCGCAGCGAAACTCGCTGCGGACAATAAAATCACATGATCCATATCTGGGCCTTAATCGAAGTTGATCACAATGGTCTTGGAGCGGGTGAAATGCTCCACCATCGCCTCAAGCGAGGCTTCCTTGCCCAAGCCAGACCGGCCAAATCCGCCGTAAGAGACGTTGGGCTGGATGGTCAGGTTCTGGTTCACCTGCACATAGCCTGCATTCAGGCGTGACGTGCTGTCCAGCGCGGTCGACAGATCCTTGGTCCAGACCGAGGCCGCCAGCCCATAATGGGTGCCATTGGCGCGGGCAATAACGTCCTCATAATCGGACCAGCGCTGGATTGCGGCCACAGGGCCAAAGATCTCTTGGGTGACGCAGGGGTGATCCTCAGGCAGACCCAGCAAGAGGGTCGGCTGCATGAACAGATCCGGCGCCAGATCACCACCTTCGGGCAGCGCGCCAAAGCGGCGGATATCAGCCCCTTCGGTGGCTTCGGCCTGAGCCACAAAGCCCTGGATCACATCCATCTGTTTCTGGTTGATCACGGTGCCCACATCGGTGGACTCATCCAGCGGATCACCAATCACCAGCTTCTCCAGTTCGGTGCCCAGTTTCTCCATAAAGCTGTCAAACAGATCATCATGCACATAGATCCGGCTGGCCGCGGTGCAGCTTTGGCCCTGACGGGTGAACCGCATGCCGGAAATCGCGCCGGCCACCGCCTTGTCCAGATCCGCATCGGCGCAGATGATCATCGGCGATTTGCCACCCAGTTCCAGCGAGGCCGGGATAATGCGGCTGGCGGCCACCTTATAAATCGCCTCGCCCACGGCTTCCGACCCGGTAAAGGTGATCTTGGCCACATCCTCGTGGTGGGTCAGCGCAGTGCCGCAGGTCTTGCCGTCACCATTGATGACGTTCAACACGCCCGCAGGCAGGTATTGGGTCATGATCTCGGCCATCAGGAAGGTGGCAAAAGGCGCTTCTTCCGAGGCTTTGACCACAACAGTATTGCCCGCAACCAGCGCCGGGCCGATTTTCAGCGCCCCCAGAACCAGCGGCACGTTCCACGGCAGGATCGCGGCGACAACACCCAGCGGCTCCAGCGTGGTGGTGGTCATCATGCGTGGGTTAAACGGTACGGTCTGCCCCTTCAGCTCGGAACCAAGCGCGCCGTAGAATTCCAGGATATCCGCGGCTACAGTGATCTCCCCCCGGCATTCGGTGCGGATCGCCTTGCCGGTCTCACGCGCCAGAACCTGGGCGATCATCTCGGATTGTGCGGCCACAGCGCGGGCGGCTTCGGCGACCATCTTGCCGCGGGTGCGGGCGGGAATCGCAGCCCAACCGGCCTGAGCCGCTTTGGCGGTGGCGACGGCGGCTTCGGTTTCTTCGGCGTTGCTGGCGGCAGCTTTACCCAGAACTGCGCCGGTGGCCGGGTTTTTCACATCCAGCGCTGCGGCACTGGCCACGCGGGCCCCACCGACCAGGTTCACCTGGGTATAGGCGGTGATCACATCATCGGCGGTGGCAAAAGACAAAGGGGCGTTGGGCTGTGCCATAGGAGGGACTCGCTTCTTGTTCAGATTTGCTCCTTCATATGAACGCATCGCCCGGACAGAGTAGGGCCAATGCACCCAGAAAATAGATCCAAACTGGACGCGAGCCCCATCAATCCGGGGTGTAATCCTGCCGGACTGGACCCCGATATTTCTCGGTCAGCGCGTCCGGAACTTCGCTGCCATCCACCAGAAACGGCAGGATCCCCTTGCGCGCCGACCGGCCGCGATTGGCGTCAATATCCGCATCCGACATGGTCACCCGCTGCGACATCCGCCGCCCCCAGGCCGCAAGATGTTCATACATAACGGCAATTTCGCCTGCATAGGCGGGGTCATCGCCCAGATCCACAAACTCATCCGGATCGCATTGCAGATCAAACAACATCGGGCGGAAGCCCCCCTCGAAATGGATCAGCTTCCAGCGCCCGTCAAACACCATGAACATCCGCGCGTCCCGCGGGCATACACCCAGGGCTGCCGCCCTTGGGGTCGCGGAATAATCATATTCGCTGATCACCACCTGACGCCAGTTTTTTGGGCATTTGCCATGCAGCCAGGGCAGCAGCGACCGCCCTTCCAATATGTGATCGGCGACATCGCCGCCGGCGGCATCCACACAGGTTGCCGCCACATCAATGGCTTCGACCAGCGCGTCACAGGTGCTGCCGCGGGTGGCGTCGGCCTCGGCGCGCGGATCATAGATGATCATGGGCACCTTGACCGAGGCCTCATGGAAGAAATCCTTCTCTCCCAGCCAGTGGTCGCCCAGGTAATCCCCATGATCCGAGGTCAGGACAATCATCGTGTCCTTCATCCGATCCGTGGCCTCAAGGTGGTCCAGCAGACGGCCCAGCTGATCGTCACATTGTTTGATCAGCCCCATATAGGCCGGGATCACCTTGTCGCGCACCTCTTGTTTGCGAAAGGCATCGGCCACTTTGATGTCGTGATAGGCGGCCAGAACGGGATGCGGGTTTTCCAATTCCCGGTCGTCCCGCTGCACCGGTTGGATGTCCTCGGTGCCATACATCGCGTGATAGGGGGCAGGCACAATATAAGGCCAGTGCGGTTTGATAAATGACACATGCGCACACCACGGACCTTTGGCCTGGTTGATAAAGTCGATCGCCTGCGATGTCAGCCAGGGGGTCTCACTGTCTTCTTCGCGGATATTGGCGGGTTTGTCGGCGTTTTCAAACATCCAGCCGCTTGCCATCTGATCGCCCTCGACACCGGCATTGGCGTAATCTGCCCAAGGGTTTTCGCCGTCATAGCCTTTGGATTTCAGATATTCATTATAGGGCGAGCGTTTTGCGTCATAAAACCCATCCGGCCCTTGTCCCCACAGCCCGTCATCGCGCGCCCAGGCGTCAAATCCACATTCCGCTTGGCGCGCGCCAATCACGCTGTCGGGCGACAATCCCAGCCGCGCCATCCCTTTGGCATCGGCTTTCATATGGGTCTTGCCCAGCAACCAACAGGCCATGCCCGCTTGGCGCAGGTGATCCCCCAGCGTGATCTCTCCCACACGCAACGGAAACCCGTTCCACTGCGCCCCGTGCGAGGAAACATAGCGCCCGGTGTAATAGCTCATCCGTGACGCGCCACAGATCGGAGATTGCACATAGGCCTTGGTAAATCGCACGCCCATTTTAGCCACACGGTCAAAATGAGGGGTCTGCAATGTGGGATGACCTGCGCAGCTGAGGTAGTCGAACCGCAGCTGATCATACATGACAAACAGGATGTTCAAGGAAACCTCCGATCAATTAACGGGCCGCAGGGGCCACCCAGGCCAGGGACACAGACTGGCATCTGTTCTGCGCTACGCCTCCCGCTCCTGCAATCGCCAATTCACCTCAACAGGCCAATTCTGCGCTGGTTTGGATGGGCTTTGATGATTATTGCAATTGCAATGGGGATAAGTTATTTGTTGCGCATGCAATGAATATTTTGAAACCTGTTAATGAGGACTTGCAACCCAGCCCGGCCGCGGGTGAAATCAATCTGTTCCCTTACTCCAATGCCAGGCTCGACCCCTTTATGACTAACACTCCCGTTGATCCGACCCAGATCCTTGAAGATTTTGATCTGGAGAACTTTACCCCCTACCGCCTTGCGGTGGCGGCTCAGAAGCTGTCGGAACTGCTGGCGCGGCAATACCGCAGCCATTTTGGCATTTCGATCCCGGACTGGCGGGTGCTGGTGCATCTGACCCAATCTGACGGGGTCTCGATCCGTGACATCGAAGCGCGGGTGGCGATGGAGAAGTCCAAAGTCAGCCGCGCCGCCACCCGGTTGGAAGAGGCAGGGCTGGTTGTCAAAACCGTCAATCCTGGTGACCGGCGGCTGGTGCATCTGGCGCTGACGGACAAAGGCCGGGCGATGATGGTGGATCTTCTCCCCTTGGCCGAAGCCTTTCAGGATCAGATCCTGGAACAATTGGGAGAGACGCGGGAAGGGTTTGAGGCAGGTCTGGACAGGCTGCTCAAGGAATAGGAAATGATCCATCTTTTTGACTACTGGCGATCCTCTGCCAGCTACCGGGTGCGGATCGCGCTGGGGCTGTGTGGGCTGTCCTGGACCAGCACATTGGTGGACCTGGTCCAAGGTGACCAGACCGCCCCCGATCACCTGGCGCGCAACCCGCAAGGGCTGGTGCCGGTGCTGCAGATCGACGGGTTACAGCTGACTCAATCCCTGGCCATTGTCGAATATCTGGATGAAACCCGCGCCCTTGGCCTGTTGCCGGAAAACGCAGCTGATCGCGCCCATGTGCGCGCCTTGGCCCATGCAATTGCCATGGATCTGCACCCGGTCTGCAACCTGCGCGTGGCGCGTTTTGGCACCGCGCAAAATCCAAACCTGTCCATGGCAGATTGGATGAAGCATTTCATCCCACCCGGGCTTGCCGCATTTGAAGCGATGATCGCAGAGGGTGATTTCTGTTTCGGCGCCCGCCTTTCGCTGGCGGATCTTTGTCTGGTGCCGCAGGCCTATAACGCGCGCCGCTGGGAGGTGGACCTGACGCCCTATCCCAAAACCAGACGCGTTCTGGCGCACATAGAACAGATCCCCGCCATTCGGGACGCCCATCCGGACCTCCACGCGCCATAGCAAAACCGGCGTAAAATCTTGGGCTCTGATGCCAGTTGACGTCAACGCAGGGTTGTCTGCCCCATGCGCCCTCCTGATACTGTTTGGGAACAGGAGGGGCCCAAGATGCCAGAGACCGCTGTTGAGTTCACATTCAGCACCACCCCGTCGATTCATTGCGCCACCGGCAGCAGCCGCAGATTGGGAGATCTGCTGACGGCAACAGGGCGCGTCGCCACGGGCGCTTCTGTTTTGTTTGTGACCGATCCGGGATTGATGAAACTGGGATTGGCACAGCCTGCCATCGACAGTTTGCGCGCCTCTGGGTTTTCAGTGACGCTGTTTGATCAGGTGGAACCCGACCCCAAAGTCGAAACCGTCGAAGATGTGGCCGACCTGGCCCGCAAAGCCCGCGCGCGCGCCGTGGTGGGGTTTGGCGGCGGCAGCCCCATGGATGTGGCCAAGGCCGTGGCGCTTTGTCTGGGCAGCGACCAGCCTTTGGCGCAGATGTTTGGCGTGAATGCGGCGCGGGGCATGCGGCTGCCGTTGGTTCTGGTGCCCACAACGGCTGGAACCGGGTCCGAGGTGACGCCGATTGCGGTGCTGACTACAGGGCATCACTCGGGCACTGCGGAAAAGCGCGGAATATCCTCGCCAATCCTCTTGCCGGATCTGGCCGTGCTGGACGCGGACCTGACCCTGGGCCTGCCGCCAGAGGTGACCGCAGCCACCGGTGTGGACGCCATGGTCCACGCGATCGAGGCCTATACCTCACGCAGCCCAAATGCCAATCCGATCAGCAAGAAACTGGCGCTGCAGGCGCTGGATCTGCTGGCCGCCAATATCCACACAGCCGTTTTTGACGGCACAGACAAGCCCGCGCGGGCCAATATGCTGTTGGGGTCGATGCTGGCCGGTCAGGCCTTTGCCAATGCGCCGGTGGCGGCGGTCAATGCGCTGGCCTATCCCGTCAGCAGCCAGTTTCACGTGCCCCATGGCCTCAGCAACGCCTTGGTTCTGGCCGAGGTTATGCGGTTTAACACCCCCACCTGCGCCACGGAATATGCAGTCCTTGCGCCCCATATCTTCCCAAACATCACGCCCAGCCAGCATGCGGAAACCACCACCGCTGAACTGATCGACCGCCTCTCCAGCCTGATCCATTCGCTGCGCATGAAGTCGGGGCTCAAAAGCGTGGGTATCTCTGCTGCGGATATTGGCCGTCTGGCACAGGATGCTATGCGGCAAACCCGCCTGTTGGTGAACAACCCACGTCCTGTGACCTTTGAGGATGCGCAGCGGATTTATCACGCCGCGCTATAACGCTGGGTTTTATTCGCGCAGCTCTTCGGGGGCGACCCCCCACAGCTGTGCTTTGAGCGCCCACCCCCGATAGCCACCGGCGGTGACCTGGCACCAGTCCAGATTACATTCCCCCAGCCGCGCAATCACGCCCAGTTCAAACGCCGCCGTCACCTGCGCGCGCTGATCGGGGCGGGCGTATACTTGGGTCATATCCTGTTCGATCAACACGGTGCGCGCACCGGACAACAGCGCATAATGCACCCAGCCGCCTGCACCATCGCGGTCCCGCACCCGCCGCCAGTGGCCGTACTCTGCCGTGATCTCCAAAGGCATGCCGCGCCGCTTGAACACCCAGTCGATGCGATGGGTCAGCGACGGTCCACGCCGCACATTGCCTTCGGAGGCTTTCATCGAGACAAAGCGCGGCAAGGGCAAATTGGTCACCGGACCCCGCTCCATCGCCGCCACCGGCGCGGCCAAACACAGAAAACACCCAATAAAACATGCAAAAACCACAAGCACCCCGCGCATCCCCGCGAGACATTGAATTGTCGATCGTGTCACTGCCTGCTCACTCGTTTTGATATGGTGCATCGGACCTGTATTGGCGCAGAATCGGGGCGGACCCTTTTGGCCATTTCTGGTCTCTTTCACCAGCTCCTTACGGGATTTTCTGTAAAAGCTGCAACCAATAATGACTTGGGTTCTTGTGCCTGCCTGCGTCCTCGGTCACCATGCCACATGAGGCCTGACTGAGAAAAGCTGAGGAGAGCGCAAAGTGCCCAGAGAACGACTGAGTGTTGTTGTTACGCGACGGTTGCCCGAGCCTGTGGAAACCCGTCTGAGTGAACTGTTTGACGTCTCTTTGCGCAGCGACGATACGCCCATGTCCCGCTCTGAACTGCTGGAGGCGGTTAAAACGGCGGATATCCTGGTGCCCACAGTCACTGACACGGTGGATGCCGCCCTCTTGGGTCAGGCTGGAGAGCAGCTGAAGCTGATTGCCAATTATGGGGCAGGGGTGGATCACATCGATGTGGCCACCGCCCGCCAGCGCGGCATTCTGGTGTCAAACACACCCGGTGTTCTGACCGATGACACCGCTGATATGGCCATGGCGCTGATCATGGCCGTGGTACGCCGGATCCCCGAAGGTCTGGCGCTGATGCAACAGGGCGGCTGGGAAGGTTGGGCCCCCACTGCGATGCTCGGCGGACGTCTGGCCGGGCGCCGGATTGGCATCCTTGGCATGGGGGGCGTGGGTCAGGCCGTCGCCAAACGCGCCTCGGCCTTTGGCATGCAGATCCACTATCACAACCGCCGCCGCCTGCACGCCGACATAGAAGACCGGTTAGAGGCCACCTATTGGGAAAGCCTCGACCAGATGATCGCCCGCATGGATGTGATTTCCGTCAATTGCCCGGCGACACCATCGACCTACCACCTGATGAATGCGCGCCGCCTCAAGCTGATGAAACCCGACGCGGTGATCGTGAACACCTCGCGCGGGGAGGTCATCGACGAAAACGCCCTGACTCGCATGCTGCGCGCGTCCGAGATCGCAGGCGCGGGCCTTGATGTTTATGAAAACGGTCACGAGGTAAATCCCCGCTTGCGCGAGCTCTCAAACGTCGTCCTCCTCCCCCACATGGGCTCCGCCACCCGCGAAGGCCGGATCGAGATGGGAGAGAAGGTGCTGTTGAACATCAAAACATTTGAGGACGGCCACCGCCCACCAGACCTGGTGGTGCCCGCGATGTTGTGAGGCGCGCTGGATCGAATGACTGCTGCGCGCTCAGAATTGCACTCTCTGCGCTTTGCGAGAACGGCCGATAAACGCTTACAGATGCAATTGGGCGCGCAAAGTGCGGGCGCGGTAGGTTTTTTCGCCGAAACATCAATTATGGTCAGGTTCAAAGCCTGAGTGGTTATGCGTGTTGCAGCTTATTTGACCAATATTTGTCCCACGCAAGTTTTGCTTCTCGTCCAATAGACCTGGGACTTTGCGCAATTCAATTTCCCACGTGCAATTGCCTGTCTGCTAAGACCGCAGCTGAGGTTCGGTTGTCGACACCCATTTTTTGGAACACTTGTTCGAGGTGCTTATTCACGGTTCGGGCACTGAGAGACAGGATGGCACTGATGTCGCGGTTGGTTTTCCCAAGCGTGAGCCAATACAGAACTTCTGCTTCTCGCGCCGTGAGGCCAAAGGCTCTTTGGAGTAAATCTTCTTTTGTTCCGGAGCGTTGAACAACAAGTTTGACCAATATTTCCTGCGCGTCGGAATGACCGATGAACTGCATCGCAAAATCGGCGTTTTCAAACGGCTCCACCGATGACACCGGCTGCGCAATACAGCTGCGCAACCACGCTTTGAAGGATGCGGCATTAACATCAACTGCGCCGGTTTCAGTTTCCTCAATCGCTTTTTGTGATCCCCATTTTAATACGCCTTGATTATCGAATGCCAGGACAAGGCGATCCGATACATCAATGGCCTGACGGGCGCTTTGAAGAAGACGTGAATTCAGAATATGGGTGGTCATACGGGCGAGCAGTTCTTCGATGACAACCGGTTTGGTGATATAGTCGACACCGCCTGCGTTTAGCCCTTTGACCACATGTTCATGGTCGCTGAGGCCAGTCATAAAGATGATGGGTGCAAGTGTTGGGTTGGGGCCGGTCTTGAGGATACGACATGTTTCGAACCCGTCCAATTCGGGCATCACAGCGTCCATCAGGATCACATCGGGCTGTACGCGTTCGGTCAGTTGGATCGCAGCTTTACCGTCCCGCGCGACCAGAACGGTCAATCCCTGTTTTTCCAAGGCTGCAGAAACCATTCCCAAGGACTCAGGGTTATCATCCACCACCAACGCGATGCTTTGCGATCCAAAGTCAATCATGGTTTACGCTCCCTAACAGTTTCGACCAGCCCTGCCATATCAAAGGATTCAAGCTTGCCATTGATTGCAGTCATCAGCGCGTCAGGTCCGGTCCGCGCGATCTTGAGTTCCAAAAGCAGAGTTCGCAGGGCACTGACGTGACCAATTTGGGCGAATTCAACCAGGCGGTCCGCATCTTCATCCGTCAGTAAACGCAGGATTTCAGAGGCCTGCACCTCTTTGAATACCAATTTGATTTTGAGCAGCTCTGCGATCTGCAACAGCAAGTCATCCAAATTGTAAGGCTTGGCCAAGAACGCATCATGCAGACCAATTTCTGACCGGTGCAGCCCCTCTTCATGGGCGTGGCCTGAGATCATGACGATGGGAGTGTTGGCATGCTCGCCCGAGCGAAGCTCACGTGCAAAGCTCCATCCGTCGCGGCCGGGCATGTCGATATCAAGCAGGATGATGTCTGCATTGGCATCCGCAAGCAAGGTTTCGGCCATTAGGACGGTGGAGGCGCTCAGAACCACAAACCCAAACTTGCTGAGGAAATTGTCTATCAGCGCCAAGTGGTTAAAGTCATCGTCCACGACAAGCACCGTTTTGCGTGGCCCTTCATACCCCGTGACCGGAAGAGAGCTGCTGTCGGCCTCGCTGGCTTGTGGTTCAAACGCGCTTGGGGTCACCGATGGCAACATGAGACGCACGGTGAAAGTGCTCCCTTTTCCACGCGTGCTTTCAACGTCAATATCCCCACCCAGAACCTCAACAAGCAGCCGGGTGATGGTGAGGCCAAGTCCCGAACCTTGACCGCCACGCCGTTCGCCGCGCTCAAACGGTCTCCAGATGCTGTCCAAATGCGCCGGGGCGATCCCAACGCCAGTATCGACCACCTCGATAATGGCCACCTCATTGCGGTAAGAAAAGTTCAGACACACAGAGCCAGTATTGGTGTAACGAATGGCGTTTGACAGCAGGTTGATGATGATCTGGCGCAAGCGTTTTTCGTCCGATTTGACGAAAGCAGGCAGATTGCCTTTGGTTTTTAGCTCAAACGAAATGCCTTTATTGCGCGCCTCTTCCTCAAATATCGACGCCACCTGATTGAGGAAAACCACCAAGTTGATGCGGTCTTTCATGATCTCCAAACGCCCGGCCTCGATCCGAGATATGTCCAGCAGACCATCAATCAAACCGGCCAAATGTTCGCTAGAGCGGCGAATACTGGACAGCGACGACCGCCAAGGCGTCAGCGCATTGTCTTTCTCAAGAAGTTGCGCAAAGCCGTAGATGGCGTTGAGCGGGGTGCGCAGTTCGTGGCTGAGGCCTGACATATAACGGGTCTTTGCGCTGTTGGCGGCTTCTGCTTTTTCCTTGGCCTTTTGCAGCGCGCGGTCTGTGCGTTCATGGGCGCGGATCTCTTTGAGCAACCGATCGGTCTGTCGCTCTGCCTCTTCGGTGGCCTTCTTGCGGCTTTCCCCAATCAGCAGGAACATCCAAACGCATATGCCAATCACAATAATTGCTGAGCCATATAGAATTGTCAGCACCGCATCGAAATTGGCCTCGCCTTCGAAATTGCGGATCACCAGCAACAGCGTGCCCACCGACACCGAAATCCCCAGGGTCGCCAACAAGAACTGCGCCAGTCGCGTCATCAACATGTGTGCGACTTGGTCGGGTAGATACGTGAACAACCACCTTTGGATGTTTTCTTTCAACCCGGCCTGTGTTCGGCACTCATCGTGGCAGGACGTCTCCAAGGTGCAGCAGAGCGAACAAATCGGCCCAGAATGAAAAGGGCAATGTGTCATGTCCTCCGCGTCAAAGTGGTATTCGCAGACATTACATGTCTGCATGCCCTTAAGGTCAGGCACCGTCTCGCGCACCAGATAATATTTACCTTTGGTCACATAAGCGATCACCGGTGCCAGGACAAAAGACGCCCCCAGCGCCACAAAGGAGGAAAGCGCTTGAAGCAGGGTGCCAAGCAGCCCGCCATAGGCCATAAAAGACAAGAGGCAGGCGGCAAACATCGAACCGATCCCGACCGGGTTGATGTCATAAAGATGCGCGCGGCGAAATTCGATCCCCTTCGGGCTCAGGCCCAGCGGTTTGTTGATCACCAAATCCGCCACCAGTGCGCCGATCCATGCCACGGCCACGTGGGAATAAACGCTCAGGACATGCTCCAGACCGGTAAAGACGCCAAGCTCCATCAGCATCAAGGCGATGCAGACATTAAAGACGAGCCAGACAACGCGCCCAGGATGGGTCTTGGTCAGCCGTGAAAAGAAATTCGACCAAGCGATCGAGCCCGCATATGCATTGGTCACATTGATCTTGAGCTGCGACAAGCAAACAAAAACACCGGTCAGAGTCAAAACCACCAAGGGTGACTCAATGAATTGTTCGAACGCCACATAATACATTCGAGTTGGGTCGGTTGCCGCCTCTATGGCAACACCTTCGCGAACCGCCAGGGTGACGAGATATGAGCCTGCGAGCATTTTCAGAACACCCAAAATCGACCACCCCGGTCCCGCAGCGATCAAGGCAGCCCACCACTTCCTGCGTTCTTCTGGCGATTTGGGTTCTGGGAGAAAGCGTAAGAAGTCAACCTGTTCGCCGATTTGCGCGACAAGCGAAAAGATGACGCCTGATGCCGCACCGATCATCAACAAACGCGAACCGTCCGGAACGTCAGAAGAGCCGGTGAAGCGCGTCCACGTGTCAATGTCATAGCCAACAAATGCCAAACACACGAAAGGCATAACGTGTAACAGGACCCAAAATGGCTGCGTCCAGGTTTGAAAAGTTGAAATCTTTGAGAAGCCATGGACCACCAGGGGGATAACGATCAAGGAGCTCATGACGTAGCCAACAAACAGAGGAATTCTGAGACAGAACTCCAAAGCAAGCGCCAATATCGCGGCCTCCAGCGCGAAGAATATGAAGGTAAACGATGCGTAGATCAGAGATGTGATGGTTGAGCCGATGTATCCAAAGCCTGCCCCACGTGTGAGCAGATCGATATCAAGACCATAGCGGGCCGCATAATATGAGATGGGCATACCCGTGAGGAACAGGATCGCTCCAACCACCATAATTGCAAATATCGCGATATCGAAGCCATATGTCAGCGTTATGGCGGCCCCAATTGCTTCCAGCGCAAGAAATGAGATTGAGCCCAAGGCTGTATTTGCGACGCGCGCATAGCTCCACCGCCGTGCGCGGCGGGCGGTAAAACGCAGTGCAAAATCTTCCATTGTTTCGTTGGCAACCCAACGATTGTATTTCCGTTTTTCGCGCGTTGCGCCAAATGTCGTGACCAATTGGCTACCCCCGTACCCACATCGCATCGCAACAGGGGTGCCAAGGGTCCTGTCGTCAAATGCGGTTCCACCACCCGCCTATATTTCTGTCATTGAAAAGTAGGTTACTGCTCAAAACGCGCAGGGGTATACGTCATTTGACGTATACTGCAGTGCAGCATTCCCAACGAACCTTCTTGTCGGACGGGTGAGCCTGAATCGCCCGCTTTTTAAGCGCACTGAGAAGGAAGCGATATGTCTGACAAGGGAAAATCCACTGATTCACTGGGTATGAGCCGTCGCGCCATGCTCGCGGGCAGCGCGGCTTTAACCGCCTCCCTGTTTACACCAAAGGGGTTGAAGGCTGCCGACTACCCAACTTCCGAGGTGAACACGACCGGTCTTGCCGTGACGGATGATACGGTCACCGTCGGGATCTTGCACTCGATCACCGGCACAATGGCGATCTCTGAAACCGGCTCGGTACAGGCCGAAAAGCTGGCGATTGAACAGATCAACGCACAAGGCGGAATCTTGGGTCGCAAAATCGAATATGTTCAGGAAGACGGCGCATCCGATTGGCCCACCTTTGCGGAAAAGGCCAAGAAGCTTCTGGTGAACGATAAAGTGGCAAGCGTTATGGGCTGCTGGACGTCCGCAAGCCGCAAAGCTGTTCTGCCAGTCTTTGAGCAGTACAACGGCTTCCTTTACTATCCGACGTTCTATGAAGGTTTGGAAGAAAGCCCCAACGTCATCTACACCGGCCAAGAAGCCACCCAGCAGATTATTGCGGGATTGGATTGGGTCAACAAAGAGAAAGGCGCCAAGTCCTTCTATCTCTTGGGGTCTGACTACATCTGGCCGCGCACCTCCAACAAAATCGCACGCAAGCACATCGAGAACTTTATGGAAGGCTGTAAGGTTGTTGGGGAAGAGTACTACCCGCTGGGTCATACCCAGTTTAACTCTGTCATCAATAAAATCCGCCTGAAAAAGCCTGACGTGATCTATGCGATCGTTGTGGGTGGCTCCAACGTCGCCTTCTATAAACAGCTGACGGCGGCCGGTATCGACCCAGCAGCAGAAAAGCCGCTGGTCCTGACCATTTCCGTGACCGAAGACGAAATTCGCGGCATCGGTGGTGAAAACATTGCGGGTTCTTACGCCTGTATGAAGTACTTCCAGTCTCTGGAGAACGAAAACAATCTGGAATTCGTCAAATCGTTCAAAGAGATGTGGGGCGATGACATTGTGATCGGAGACGTGACCCAGGCCGCCTATCTTGGCCCGTGGCTCTGGAAAGCTGCTGTTGAAAAAGCCGGTAGCTTTGACGTCGATAAGGTCCGCGAAGCCCAGGTTGGGATCGAACTTCCAACAGCACCGGAAGGGTATGTGAAGGTCCACGAAAACCATCACCTGTGGTCCAAAACGCGCGTCGGCAAGGCGTTGGCTGATGGTCAATACGAAGTTGTCTTTGAGACAGCGGACCTCGTGGAACCTGATCCGTTCCCAGAAGGGTACCAATAAACCCCTCTTGGAACTTCCCCAAGCCAGCCCGCGCATTCCCCCGGGCTGGCTCCCCACGTTGTCCCTGACCGGAGGCTGGCATGTTTGCTGACTACTCTATGGCCGAGCTTGGCGCTATTTTCGCCATGCAAGGCTTTGCAGGCCTAATTCTCTTTTCCGTCTTTGTCCTGATGGCTCTCGGCCTGGCGATCATCTTTGGACAGATGGGTGTAATCAACATGGCGCATGGAGAATTCATGATCCTTGGCGCTTATGTGACCTATATCGTCTCGAACATATTTGCCGCCTATCTCCCTTCGCTGTTTGGGATCTACTTCTTCATTGCAATGTTTCTCGCTTTTATTGCCTCTGGTGCGTTGGGGCTTTTTATCGAGTGGGCGATGATCCGGCACCTTTACAAGCGGCCGCTGGATACCCTGTTGGCCACTTGGGGCCTCAGCCTCATTCTGCAACAGATCTACCGCAGCGTGTTCGGCGCGCGCGAAGTGGGTGTGTCTATTCCGGATTGGATGATGGGCTCATTGCCGCTGACCGATCTGATTGAAATTCCGATCAACGGTATTTTTGTGATGGTCCTGGCCGTCAGCATCTCACTAGCCGTTTACATCATGATGTTCCGCTCCACTTGGGGCCGCCAGGTCCGTGCGATCAACCAAAATCGGGTGATGGCGGGTGCGGTTGGGATCAACACCGAATGGACCGACCGGCTGACCTTTGGCATCGGATGTGGTGTTGCAGGCGTCGCCGGGTCAGCCTTTACGATGATCGGCTCCACCGGTCCAACCGCAGGGCAGCTCTACATTGTGGACACCTTTTTGGTGGTTGTCTTTGGCGGTGCGGCGTCTCTGTTGGGGACCATTGCCAGTGCATTCTCGATCTCTCAGGCGCAGTCGATCATGGAGTTCTTCCTCTCCGGTTCGATGGCCAAGGTCATCACCCTGCTTGTGGTCGTCGGCATCCTCATGATCCGCCCACAAGGTCTCTTTGCCCTGAAACTCCGCAAATAAGGAACCCTGGGAATGACACTCACCAACTATATGAATCGAAAAGAGTTACTGGGGTTCTTGATCCTTGCGGCGGTGATTTTCATCGTTCTTCCCCTCGCACTCGACACCTTCCGCCTGAACCTCTTTGGTAAATATCTGACCTATGCCTTCGTTGCGATTGGCCTGGCCCTATGCTGGGGGGCGGGCGGTATTTTGAGCCTTGGCCAGGGCATCTTTTTCGGGCTTGGCGGGTACTGCATGGCGATGTTTCTCAAACTTGAGGCCTCAACGCCAGAGAACACCGCGATCCAATCCACCCCTGGCATTCCAGACTTTATGGACTGGAACCAACTGACCGCATTGCCGATCTGGTGGCAGCCGTTCCATAGCCTCGCGTTCACCATGCTTGCCGTGGTAATGGTGCCGGTTGTCTTTGCTTTTATCATCGGGTTTGCGATGTTCACCCGTCGTGTGGGTGGCGTCTACTTTGCCATCATCACACAGGCCTTCGCGGCGATCCTGACGATCCTGATCATTGGTCAGCAAGGTTACACTGGCGGGGTAAACGGGATCACTGACCTGCGCACGCTGCTGGGCTGGGACATCCGCACGGATGAAGCCAAGAATATTCTCTACTTTGTCAATGGCGCGCTCTTGTTTGTGGTGCTGCTGATTGCGCAGTTTGTGCGGAAATCAAAACTTGGACGTCTGTTGATCGCCATGCGCGACCAAGAGGACCGGGTGCGGTTTTCGGGCTATAACGTCGCGAATTTCAAGATCTTTATCTTCTGCCTTGGCGCGGCTTTTGCTGGCGTGGGCGGCGCTATGTTCACCCTGCAGGTTGGATTTATGTCGCCAACCCTTGTCGGCATCGTGCCCTCGATCGAGATGGTGATCTTCTGCGCCGTTGGCGGACGGTTGTCCATCCTGGGCGCGGTTTATGGCGCGCTCTTGGTGAACCTGGCCAAGACCACGTTTTCCGAAGGTTTCCCAGAACTCTGGCTGCTGGGTCTCGGCGGATTGTTCATCGCGGTTGTGATGGCCTTCCCCAACGGTCTGGCCGGTCTGTGGTCTGAAAAAGTCGAGCCCTTGCTCAACCGCTTGATCAGCAAAACCCAATCCGCAGAGGCGGCTAACCCCAACAAAGCACCCGCGGAATAGGAGCGAACCATGCCAGAACGTTTTATTCTCAGTGTCGAAGACCTGACTGTCTCCTTTGATGGCTTCAAGGCGGTCGACCACCTCAGCTTTTATGTCGAACCAAACGAATGCCGGGTGATCATTGGGCCAAACGGGGCCGGCAAGACCACGGTCCTTGACCTGATCTGCGGACGCACCAAAGCCACAGGCGGAACCGTAAAGTTCAAGGGAATGAACCTCCTTGATATGCGCGAAGACCAGATTGTGCATGCGGGTGTCGGGCGGAAATTTCAAACCCCAAGCGTTTACGAAGACCTTTCGGTCTTTGAAAACTTGGAGCTGAGCTATCCGAAAGGTCACGGCGTGTTTGGCGCGATCTTTTTCAATCAGGATCAGGTTGTCCAAGACCGTATTCAGGAGATTGCCGAGACCATTTTCCTCGCTGATCAGCTGGATGAAAAAGCCGCCTATCTCAGTCATGGCCAGAAACAATGGTTAGAGATCGGAATGTTACTGATCCAAGATCCCGAGCTTTTGATGCTGGATGAGCCTGTTGCGGGCATGTCCGTCGCAGAACGCAAGAAAACCGCTGAGCTGCTCAACCGCATCATCCAGGACCGCTCTGTGATCGTGATCGAACACGACATGGGTTTTGTGGCGGACATCGCCACACGTGTCACGGTTCTGCATCGCGGAGAGATGCTCAGCGAAGGCTCCATGGATCACGTCCAGAACGATCCCAAAGTCGTTGAAGTCTACCTCGGCCATTAAGAAAGGGCATTCCAAATGTTGAACGTAGAATCCCTGCGCGCCTCCTATGGCGAAAGTGAAATCCTGCACAGCCTCGACCTGAAGGTCAAACCAGGTGAGATCGTCGCCATCATGGGCCGCAATGGCATGGGCAAAACCACATTGATGAAAACTCTGATGGGCATCGTGCCTGAAAAGGGTGGCGATGTCGTGGTTGGCGACAAAGCCGTCACAGGCATGAAGTCCCACCAACGTGTGGCCAATGGCATCGCCTATGTGCCGCAGGGGCGGATGATATTTTCTTCCATGACGGTGCAAGAAAACGTTGAAACAGGTCTGACCGTCACCGGACAAAAAAAGGTGCCCGAAGATATTTATGAGCTGTTCCCGGTTCTTTTGGAAATGAAAGACCGGCGCGGTGGAAATCTCTCTGGTGGGCAACAACAGCAGCTCGCCATTGCCCGCGCGTTGGCATCCAACCCCAAGGTGTTGCTGCTGGATGAGCCCACCGAGGGCATTCAGCCGTCGATCATCCGCGAAATGGCACGCACCCTGCGCAAAATTCGCGACCAGAAGGGCCTCACCATCATCGTGTCAGAACAGGTTCTGAGCTTTGCTTTGGACGTCGCCGATCGTGTGATGGTCATCGAAAATGGCACCTTCGTGCACGACAGCCCCCGCGATGGGGTGGATGAGGCCAAGGTCTCAAAATTTCTCTCAGTTTAACGGAAGTCAAAAGAAAGGATTGCGTTATGGCCGATACGCTCATCTCTGTGGACCTTAGTGAAAGCCCACATACAAACGAGAACATTCACAACCGTTGGCATCCAGATATCCCGATTAATGTCTGGGTTGAGCCCGGCGATGATTTCAAAATCGAAACCTATGACTGGACCGGCGGCCAGATCAAGAACAACGACGACGCGAGCGATGTCCGCGATGTCGAGCTGGAACAGGTTCACTACCTATCGGGCCCTATTGGTGTGAAAGGCGCTGAACCGGGTGACCTTTTGGTCGTAGAAATCTTGGATATCGGTGCCAAAGAAGACATGCTTTGGGGCTTTAACGGATTCTTTTCAAAGCAAAATGGTGGCGGCTTCCTGACAGAGCATTTCCCCGAAGCGCAAAAGTCGATCTGGGATATCGACGGGATGTTCACGAAGTCGCGCCACGTGCCCGGTGTGAAATATGCCGGATTGATTCATCCGGGTCTAATTGGTTGTTTGCCAGATCGTAAGATGCTGGATATGTGGAACTCTCGCGAAACTGAGTTGTTTAACTCAGACCCAAATCGCACACCTCCATTGGCTGCCCTGCCAAACACGCAGAGCGCTCATATGGGCGCGATGAAAGGCGAAGAGCGCGACGCGGCAGCAGCAGAAGCTGCGCGGACTGTTCCACCCCGTGAACATGGCGGGAACTGTGACATCAAAGACCTTAGTCGTGGTTCAAAGATCTACTTCCCAGTCTACGTGGACGGCGCAGGGCTTTCCATGGGCGACCTACACTTCAGTCAGGGTGATGGCGAAATCACCTTTTGTGGTGCGATCGAGATGGCGGGTTGGCTGCACCTGAAAGTGTCTTTGATCAAAGAGGGCGTCTCGAAATACGGTGTCAAAAACCCGATCTTCAAACCATCGCCGATCACGCCGTCATATAACGACTACCTTATCTTTGAAGGCATCAGCGTAGATGAATATGGCGAACAACACTACCTTGATGTTCATGTAGCCTATCGCCAGGCCTGTTTGAACGCGATCGAATATCTGAAAAAGTTCGGTTATACCGGCGCACAGGCATACGCTATTTTGGGGACGGCGCCGGTCCAAGGCCACATCTCAGGCGTCGTGGACATACCAAACGCTTGTGCGACGCTGTGGTTGCCAAACGATATTTTTGAATGGGACATGATGCCGAATGCGGAAGGGCCAACCAAGTATCTGGACGGTTCCGTCGACGTACCTCTCGCACCTGATCTGTAAATGAGACCGACGCTCCCAGTCAATCTGGGGGCGGTTTTTCTAACACAGTAGGAGGCAAATCATGCCGGTCTATGAATATGAATGTGACGACTGCGGCGTTTTCGAAGAAATGCGACCAATGAGTCGTTTCAAGGACCCCTGTCCTTGCCCTGAATGTGGCATCGAGGCGCGCCGAGTTATGATAACCGTGCCGCGTCTTTCCGCGGTATCTGGCCGCGTGCGTCACGCTCACGAAACGAACGAACGTTCCGCAGATAGCCCAAAACGCAGTAACCATGGACCAGGTTGTGGATGTTGTGGCGGAGGAACCAAAAAACCAAGCAAAACACTTCATCACGCAAACGGAGCCAAAAGCTTTCCCACCAAACGCCCGTGGATGATCTCTCATTAGACATCGAGCGTTCCTTTCGGGAGAATGCAGTCATTAAACACTTCATTAGTGACGGCGGCTTTGTCCGCCGTGCGTCACCAGTTGATCAAAATCTGTATGTCCGTATAGGCTGAGGGGTCCATCAAAGGAGAGGTTCGTACTAGGCGCGGCGAATGGAGGCTGAGAGCCCAATTTACCTGATGCTGCAGCTTGCACCAATGACCGCATTTCAAGGGCGGCCAAAAACGTGACAAAATCAAAGGCAGTTTTGCCAAGGGTTTGTGGCACAAGATTTTTCAACGATTCCGGCGTCCGCAACGGCTGTGACAAAAACGACCGTTTTTGCCCCGGACGGCAGAGTCGGGATCATCTCCAGATTGAAAAGCCTCCAATGAACCGAAAGTCAGGATGAAGCTCCATCCCGGACGTTCCTGCAACTGGCGCCGTCCTCAAGGACAACTCTCAAGGCCTCTCAAAGCTCGCCAATGCACTTTGATCTGACAATAATTGAGGTTTGAAGGACCGATTCGCGAAGGAGACCACGCCGACACTGTCATCAGCATAGCCTCCCAGCCGCTTTCATGAAGGCTTGACCGCGTACGAGCCTCAGTGTCGCTTGGTTTGCCTGATCAGCCCACCTTCGACGTCCCAATGCGCTTCCTTATGTCCTTATCGCGCTCAGAAACACCGAGCGATACTCGCTCCTTACAAGCACCAATAAGTATGCTAGACGATAAATGAATGCCGCCACCCAAGGACTGACTGATTCAGCAACAGGCTAGAATATATAAGGATAGCATTATGGAAATACTAATCAAGCAAAGTGATAGCGACGAATTTCGCGGAATTATGACAGTCCACCAAGTAGAGATCCCAATCCTACGAGAAACGAAGGAACATGGTTTCGATGGGACTGATTTAGTAAGATTTGTTGTCGATAACAAGGATCCATTCATCTACGTCACACTTGGTTACTGGCTCGCAAAGGGAAAGATACTCACGATTGACAATGACGGCATTCATATAAAAGTCGCATCAATCAAGGACATTGCAAAGTACATAAAAAACGTTCTGAATTGAGATGTACCTAAGGCAGGCTTGCGAAAAACGCACGTGCCAAAGTGCTTCTTTCGAGCATAGCGCCCATTGCGTAGCTGATCTTAGGGATTGGCTGAGCCATTTAAGATACAACAAGAAATTGGACTGGGCCGAAGAGATATCCGACATAGAGCTAGAGGTGCGGTTTGACATAACACGTCGTGCGTACTGCGTGCCAGAAGACCGACTGATTATTCATGACGAACTCCGCGTTCTGGATGCAGTATCTTACGCATTGCAATGCCGATACTTCCGACAGCGCGAAGTCGCAACTGGAAAGGCAATTTTGTCCGTTTGCGAAACAGCTCTAAGTTACGGTCGGTTCCATTGGAGTAGTGAACTCATGAATTACTACTGTTCAATTATATCCAGCCTTTCTAAATTTCGCGGCGAGCCTATGCCTATAAATAGGCAGTATCGATATGACTCTCACGAATCTACAATGGAATCTGCTCGATCAACTATCATATGCCATGAGATAGGCCACTTAGTTGGAAACTGTCCAGGAAGTCTGTTCCCTTACGATGTGGAGAGGGCAGATCGCGTTCGGCGTAATCGATATAACAACGCCATTGGCATTTCTGATGAAGAGGTTGATGCAGATTTTGCGGGGGTTTCTATTGCGGCAACCTTTCTGCAGACGCACTGGCGCCCATACGATCCTCTCAATGATAATATATTCGAGCAGTTCGAGGTAACAATCGGGCACGTGATGCAATCATTACTATCTATGGATGCGCTACGTGAACTCGTTTTCGAATCCAACTTTAGTATGTTGAGTGGAGCATCGGAGAAAATAATTTCTCGCACAATTGCAAGATATCAATATATCATGGAGGTCATTTTCTTACATCTTCGTGGCCACGGAGGCGCTCACATTGGGGGCAAATTTTATTCGTGGAGCGAAATAGACGCGCTTAAACCACTGGTTGAATCGTGTAGATTCGACTTTCCCCTCGACAATGCAATAGCGGTAATATGCGAATTTGAAAGAAAGAATCCGCACTTAAATGAGATACAAATGAACCCACCAAAAAATGAAGTATTTTCTTATGTTGAGAAGCTCCGTAGTCAATTTTCGAACTCGATCGAGAAGCATGGGTTCGGCGAGCTGTATGGAGGGTTCTATATGCCGAGCGAATCCTTGCGAAACTAAGTTCTGTCATCTGAGTGCGGTTGTAGTTCCATCAGCACATTGGCTGTGACAAGTGCCAGGAAACTGTTTTCGGTTGCTCCCCAGTGTCCGATTTTCACGGTCACTCCGCTTCGACGAGTGTCCACAAAGCAAACCCGGACGTCTTGGCCGACAGGTGCTCCAACTACAGCTCACGCTCGCGCGTGGATTGAGCGCGCGTCATTGGTCACAAACGACCGTTTTTGGCAGGGTGCTTTTTGAAAGCAGACCTCGGCGCTCGCGCAGCGAATTCACCCTTAGTCCGCCGTGCGTCGCCAGTTGATCAAAATCTGTTTGTCCGCATAGGGTGAGGGGTCCATCAAAGGAGAGGTTCTGCAGTTGGTCGGCGAATGGGTGCAGCGAGCCCAATGTTGCAGTTTTTCTGCGCTGCTGCGAATGTCTGTATGCGAAGAAAGAAACTGGAAAGCCTATCGCTTATGAAACCCGCTGCGCTTGGAAACGTGAAACCAGCATTCGCTTTGAAGCATCTGATACTCGCTTTTTTGGTGGCGTTTGGCACGCCGGCCATATCGCAAGACACTTTGGACGGGCTACAGATTGGGAATGGCTCTGAATTGTCGATTGTTATGTTGCATGGCGACGAAGGCAATGGCGGCGACCCATTGAGTTATTTCGCTTTTGGTGCGGATATCGCGCGCCGCATTCCCGAAGCCACTGTGCATATGTTACTCCGTCCTGGATATCGGGATCCATGGGGGCGGCAAAGTCCTGGCGAAAATTTCGGACGCCGCGACCAGTATACCATTGAGAACGCTAAAATGATCGCGAAGAACCTCGAGCGGATTGGCCAAAATGGACCTGTTGTGGCGATCGGGCATTCCGGAGGCGCGGCGCAGTTGGCGCTTGCGCTTTCTTTCGGAAACGACATTGCCGACGAGGTGATCTTAGTGGCTTGTCCGTGTGACCTTGACGTGTGGCAAGAACTGAACCCTCAGTGGCCGGAGGATACGATTGTTCGGTCTGTTTCACCCAAAGATTTCAGCCCATCTACTGCGGCTCATGTCACTCTGATTTCTGGCAACCAAGATGCGATCACGCCAACTCTACTTAGTCAAAACTATGCTGAACATCTGGACAGTTTGGGCATATCCAACGAACTGATCGTCGTGCCGAACGGTGACCATTCTGGTAATCGCGCCCTATCGACAGCATGGCTGACCGCAATTTTTGCAGCCCGCGAAAGACTAGCGGATTGAAAGGGCTGCGCACGTATTGCCAAACCTTAAGCAAACCATGAAACAGCCAATGCAGAATGGCGCTTTGCCCCACACGGCGGGCGGTTAATAAATTAACCCTGGTCAACAACGTCCCCACAAATCCCTCGTGACAATTCTCCCTAAACGCGGTCTCATGGCGTGGATTGCCCGACAGAGGAGAACTCCCATGCGCCGTCTATCTCTCAGCGTTGTTGCCTGCCTTCTGGCCGCCCCTGTTTGGGCACAAGAGGCCGCTGATACGGTGGCCCCCGAAGCCGCCACCGCCGGGGCCTTTGCCAGCACATCACCTGCCGTACAGGCCGCGCTTGCGACCAAGGAGGCGGGCCAGGAGGTCACCTCTGACAATTGGATGATCGCTGCTGCCAACCCCTTGGCGGTTGAGGCCGGCGCGGATGTTCTGCGCGCAGGTGGCACGGCGGCGGATGCGATGGTGGCGGTTCAGACCGTTTTGGGGCTGGTTGAACCGCAATCCTCAGGCCTGGGCGGGGGGGCGTTTCTGGTCTGGTATGATGCGGCCACAGGGTCGCTCACCACGCTTGATGCCCGCGAAACAGCGCCTTTGGCCGCCACGCCGCGCCTGTTTCAGGATGAGGCGGGCGAGCCGTTGCAATTCTTTGATGCCGTGGTGGGGGGGCGTTCGGTAGGCACACCCGGCACGCCTGCGCTGTTGGAAGAGGCGCACCGCCGCTGGGGACGCGCCAATTGGCCCTCTTTGTTTGACGCGGCCACAGATCTGGCGACCGAGGGCTTCACCGTCTCTCCCCGTTTGGCACAGCTGGTGGAGGGCGGCGCGGAACGTCTGGCGCGTTTCCCCGCAACCGCGGACTACTTCCTGCCCGGTGGCGCCCCGATCACCGCAGGCACAACCTTGAAGAACCCCGATTACGCCGCCACGCTGCAGATGCTGGCCAGTGGCGGGGCGGATGCGTTCTATACCGGCCCCCTCGCGGCGCAAATCGTCGAAACCGTGACAACCGCCCCCGGTAACCCCGGTGTGCTGTCGGCGACGGATCTGGCGATTTACACGGTCAAAGAACGCGCGCCCGTTTGCGCCACCTACCGCGCTTTCGAGGTCTGCGGCATGGGTCCGCCGTCGTCGGGCGCGCTGACCGTTGGGCAGATACTCGGCATGCTTGGCCAATATGATCTCGCGGCACTTGGGGCTGAAAACCCCGAAAGCTGGCGGCTGATCGGCGACGCCTCGCGCCTCGCATTTGCCGACCGGGGGCGTTATATGGCCGACAGTGATTTTGTGCCTATGCCGACAGAGGGGCTGGTCGACCCCGCCTATCTGGCAGATCGCGCCAAACTGCTGGCAGGTGACGATGCGCTGCCCGAGGTCGCGCCGGGCCAACCGACATTCGACCACGCGCTGAACTGGGCGGATGATGACGCGATCGAGTTCCCCTCGACCTCTCATATCTCCATCGTTGATGCCTATGGCAACGCCCTGTCGATGACCACCACCATCGAAAATGCCTTTGGCTCGCGCCTGATGGTTGGCGGCTTTCTGTTGAACAATGAGCTGACGGATTTCTCCTTCCGCAGCCACCGCGACGGTGTGGCAATTGCAAACCGGCTGGAACCCGGCAAACGCCCGCGCTCGTCCATGGCGCCGACCATTGTGATGCAGGACGGCAAACCTGCGCTGGTCATCGGCTCTCCTGGCGGCAGCCGCATCATCGGCTATGTGGTGAAATCCATCATTGCCTGGGCCGATTGGGACATGCCCCTGCAACAGGCGCTGGCCTTGCCGCATCTGGTCAACCGTTTTGGCACCTATGACGTGGAAGAGGGCACCGCAGCCACCGCGCTGGACCCGGCCTTGGAAGCGCAAGGGTTTGAGGTCAGCGCCCGCAGCCTGAACTCGGGTCTGCACGCGATTGAGGTGGGGCAGACGCTCAAAGGGGCCGCCGATCCCCGCCGAGAAGGCATCGCCTTGGGGGAATAATCAAAAGCGACATCAGCCCCCATTGACATGGATACTTAACATGCGATCTTTCCCGGACGTTTAAGACCCGGGGAGATCCACATGGCCGACATCACCACATTACCGCGCAACGAGGTGGGCATTGCAGCGGTCATCTCTGCCCTGGGGGACCTGTTCCAGGATCGCCTGCAAACCGGCCAGTCCATTCGCGAACAACATGGCCACACCACCACATGGCTAGAAAACCAGATCCCCGATGCCGTGGTCTTTGCCCGCAGCACCGAAGAGGTTTCAGCGGTTGTCAAACTTTGCGCCCAGCACAAGGTGCCGGTGATCCCCTTTGGCACCGGTTCCTCGCTCGAGGGGCATCTGAACGCGCCCGCCGGTGGCATTTCGCTGGACCTCAGCCAAATGGACCAGATCAAGGCGGTCCATGCGGAGGATCTGGACGTGGTGGTCCAGCCCGGCGTCACCCGCGAACAGCTCAATACACACCTGCGCGATCAGGGTCTGTTCTTTCCCATTGATCCCGGTGCCAACGCGTCTTTGGGTGGCATGGCGGCCACGCGGGCCTCGGGCACCAATGCGGTGCGCTATGGCACGATGAAAGACAATATCCTCAGCCTTGAAGCCGTGATGGCCGATGGCACCATCATTCGCACCGGTGCGCGGGCCAAGAAATCATCGGCCGGCTACGACATGGCACGGCTGTTGATCGGATCCGAAGGCACGCTGGGCGTGATCACCGAACTGACCCTGCGCCTGCAAGGCATCCCCGAGGCGACCCGCTCGGCCCGCTGTTCTTTTCCGACCGTCGAAGCCGCGTGCCAGGCCGTCATGATGACCATTCAATATGGCATCCCCGTCGCCCGGATCGAGCTTTTGGACGCGCTGAGCGTGCGTGCCGTCAACGGGTATTCCAAACTCGCTCTGCCGGAAACACCACTGCTTTTGCTCGAATTCCACGGGTCAGAGGCCGGGGTGTTGGAACAGGCCGATGTGTTTGGCGGCATTGCAGAGGAATTCGAAGGCAGCGACTTTACCGCCACCTCCACAGCGGAAGAGCGCAACAAACTCTGGCAGGCGCGCCATGACGCTTATTGGGCTGGTCTTTCCTTGCGGCCGGGATGTCAGGGCCTGTCCACAGATGTCTGCGTGCCGATCTCCCGTCTGGCGGAATGTGTGGGTCTGGCCCGCGCCAAGGCCGAAGAACTGGGGCTGATGGCACCGATGGTTGGCCACGTAGGCGACGGCAACTTCCATGCGCTTCTTCTGCTCGAACCAGGCAATCGCGATGAACAGGCGCTGGCCGATTCGTTCCTCAACTGGCTGGCAGACACGGCAATCTCCATGGAAGGCACCTGCACTGGCGAACATGGGGTTGGGCAGGGCAAACGCGTCTATGTCCAGCGCGAGCTGGGCGAAACCACACGCTTTATGTCCGCGATCAAGTCGGCGCTGGACCCGGATAACATCATGAATCCCGGAAAAATAATCCAGGATTGATCCGCGTCATCTAAAACACGGTCTGAAATCTAAGGGTGAGTGGAGGTTGGATCTATCTTGCCTGGGGTGTTCAACCTATTGAATGAAATAGATAATTTTGAACGCCTTAGAATTGTTTTTTTCAACTGTTTTAATATTCAACCAACCATTTTGGCGAAGGTTCAGGGGGTAAGTTTAGCAACAGCCATCTATGACGAGTGTGACATGAAACCTTTCTTCTTCGCCTCCACAGCAGCCATTGCCCTTGCCGGTACAGCCCTCACCGGACCGGCGCACGCCAATGAATACGCCCCTGCAATGGAAAATTTCCTTGAATCCCAAATCCGCAGCTGGGCGCAGTCCGATGTGATTGTTGCGGCCATCAATGCACAGAACGTCGCAACCGGCGGCTACGATCAGTCCATGATCGATCAGCTGGACACCCAGTGGCGTGCTGAGGTTGGCACCGACAGCACCCCAACGATCACCCCGGTTCTGGACAACGATGCCGCAGGTTTCCTGCGTGGTCAGGTTGACCAACTCGACGGTGTCATCACCGAAGTGTTCATTATGGACGCCCATGGTCTGAACGTGGCAGCCTCTGGCATCACCTCGGATTACTGGCAGGGCGATGAAGCGAAATTCTCCAAAACCTACGGGGTTGGTGCAGATGCGTACCACTTGGGTGACATTGAGCTCGACGAGAGCTCTGGCGAGTATCAGGGTCAAATTTCGCTGACTATTTCGGATCCGGCCACCGGTCAGGCGATCGGCGCCATGACAGTTGGCGTCAATGCCGACGCATTGATGTAATTTCTGGCACGTTAATCCCTCGGACGGCCCGTCGGAGCTGTCGTGTTTCCGTATCCCAGCCGGTCCTTCTGAAACAGCTCAAGGGTCGGCGCACGTCCCTCACCTTTCGGTAGGCGCCGTCCAAACTGGGGGCATTTGCATCTGCAAATGCCCCTTTTTTACGTTTTGTCAGACCCTTATTGCCCGACAAAGCTGTTGTCTGGACGCGGCGTGGCGCGGGTTTCTGCAGGCAACACCGGATAGGTCACCTCTGGCAGCTCACCCGTCAGCGCGCCCAGGAACGCCACCAGCTGATCTGCGGTCTCGTCCGAGATTTCCTCACCCAGCTGCGATTCCGCCATGATCTGCACGGCCACCTTCAGATCCCAGACCTTGCCTGAGTGGAAGTAAGGCGCAGTCAGCGCGATATTGCGCAAAGGGGCTGCGCGGAACACATATTCGTCATCCACGGTCTGGGTCACGGCAAACCGCCCCTTGTCCCCGACCGGCAGAACCTCAGCGCCGGGTTTTTCAATCAGGCCAAAGGGATAATAGCCGTGGCCGCCCACGTTGACGCCCGAATGGCAGGACGAGCAGCCCAGCTCCATAAACTGTTCCAGACCCGCCAGTTCCATCTCGCTCAGCGCCGCGTCATCACCGTTCAGCCAGGCATCAAACGGGGCAGGGGTGATCAGCGTGGCTTCAAAAGCCTCAATCGCCTTGGCGAAATTGTCGAAACTTACAGGGTCTGCTTCGCCCTCAAAGGCTTCGCCGAACCAGGTCACATATTGCGGCATCGAATTCAGCGCTTGCACCACGTTTTCCGGCGTATTGGCCATTTCAACACTGGCCTGCACCGGGCCTTTGGCCTGTTCTGCCAGATCGGCGGCGCGGCCATCCCAGAATTGCGCTTCGTTAAAGACTGAGTTCAGCGCGGTGGGCGCGTTGCGCGGCCCAGCCTGCCAGCCGTGCCCGATCGAGGTCTCAAGGTTGTCATCCCCGCCGGTTGCCAGATTGTGGCAGGAGTTACAGGAAAACACACCCGAAGCCGACATGCGCGGATCAAAGAACAGCGCTTTGCCCAGCTCGATCTTGGCGGGGGTGATGGGGTTGTCCTTGACGGCGGGCACGGTCGAGGGCAGCGCGCGGAAGGTCTCCAGCGCGTCGTCCCGCAGATCCGCCCAGGCGCTGCCTGCGCTCAGGGCCAAGGCTGCACAGGCAAGTGTCAGATGTTTAGCCATTTCAAATTCTCCTAAGGGCTCACGCGTCTGATCCCGCGCTACCAAGCGCCGCTAGGGCCTCCTTTGACTTAGATCAATTCTAATTCGCAGTAAAATATGTGGCCAAGAGTCACAACTAACCCTGTGAAAACGCAAGGGAAATACAGGTTTTATTTGTGCAGAGAATTGAATGTTTTAGGGCTCCTCTGCCAATGAATTGTGCAGCCCGTTGCTGACCCAGCGCACGCATGGATCACGATGAGTTTACTGCAATCTGCGATGCTTGGACCCGATCGCGATCCGTGACGGGACTGACACCCCCGCCACACAAGGAACAGGAGCCCGGTTTGGCAGCCGGGCCGCACTGGATGACTTCACGCGCAGGGGAAACCCTGTCCACCTCCGCCTGTGTGCGGGCCCGCCCACCTTTAACGTCACCTTTGGCAATTCCACCCCGAACCCCAAAGGACGCGCAGACATCAAACCTCCCCTCATCGGCATCCACGCCCTTGGGGCTTTTGGCGCAGGCGGATGCGATAACAGGAGTGTGTGTCGTTCGGGATCCGGTCCGGGTGTAAAGGGAGAGGAGATCCGTTTGGATCCCATGACCCCATTTTCAGACCCCGGTGCATTGATGCAAAAGAAATATGTAAAACTAATCGCGGCGCTGGCCGTGGTGATGGCAGGCGGCTCCGCCTATCTGCTGACGCGACCGTCTGTCTGGGACACAGCGACGCCTTTGGTGGCGCGCACGGGTCCGGTGGATCTGCTGGCGGACCTCGACCCCGATGCGCCGTCGGATGGTTGGAAGGAACGGCGGTTCTTTCGCATCACCCCAACCACCTACCAGCTGACACAGGAAGATGACCGGACCGCGCTGCGCTGCACCACCGACAACGCGGCCTCGATCCTGGCGCGGGATACGGACATCGCGCTGGCGGCGCTGCCGATCCTGTCCTGGTCCTGGAAGCTCACCCAGCCGATTGACAGTGACATCGACGAGACCACCCGCGACGGCGATGATCACGCGCTGCGCTTCTATCTGCGCTTTATCAATGAAACTGGCACCGAAACCGGAACTGAAATCATCTGGAGCAACAAAAGCTACGCAGCAGGCGACTACAAAATCATCGATGGGTTCTATCACCTGGTGGCCACAGGCCACGACGCGCCGCTGAACACTTGGCAGGACAACCGCGTTGATCTGCGCCAAGTTTACCGCGACATCGGCGGCACCGGCAGCCCAACGCTCGACGTGTTTGGGTTTTTCTGTGACAGTGACAACACCGGCAGCCGCAGCGATGGATTTTTCGCCGACATCAGCCTCAGCGCGGGCTAAGCCCTGAGAGCACCAGAAAACGTCACCGCATTTGGTCGGTTTTAGCGTTTTTTGCGTCGGAGCCACCGGGCGGGGCAGGCCGTGGTTTGGGCATAAACAGGTCCAATGGATTCTGATTTTTCGTGGAGTGCGGCAGAATGAAGACGCAAGTCAAAGCCCTGGTCGTTGGCGGTGGAGCCATTGGCACCTCGATCGCCTATCACCTAGCCAAAGCAGGCTGGGACGATGTTATGCTGATTGAACGGGACGAGCTGACGTCCGGTTCCACCTGGCACGCAGCTGGCCTACTGCCGCTGTTCAACATGTCTTATGCGACGACCCATATCCACAAATACTCGGTTGATTTCTACAAGACGCTTGAGGAAGAGACCGGCCTGAACGCAGGTTTTGCGGTTGTGGGCAACCTGCGCATGGCGCAGACGCAGGAGCGTATGGATGAGTTCATGCTCTATGCCTCCACCGCAGAAACCTGCGATGTCGCCTATGAATGGCTGACCCCGGATCAGATCAAGGAGCGCTGGCCGCTGATCGAAACATCCGACCTCAAAGGTGCGCTGTATCACACCGAAGACGGTTATATTAACCCCGCCGACGTGACCCAGGCGATGGCCAAAGGCGCGCGCCAACGCGGTGTGGACATCGTCCGCAAACTGCAGGCCGACGCCTTCCATTGGACCGGCACCCATTGGGAAGTCACCTGCACCAAAATGGTCGAAAAAGGCGGCAACCTGGTGCCGTCAGACGAGCAGATCGTCATCACCGCTGAACATGTTGTGACCGCCTCGGGCAACCACGCACAGCGTACCGCCAAAATGCTGGGCATCAAAATGCCTGCGATCCCGGTGGAACACACGTTCATCGTCATGGACAAAGACCCCGCATTGGTCGAATGGCGCGCCGCTGGTAACCCAGAACACCCGGTTGTGCGCGACGCGGATAAGGAATCCTATGCCCGCGAAGAAAGCGGCGGCTGGATCCTGGGCATCTACGAAAAAGGCGCACCGGCCCGCTTTGAACATGGCGTGCCCGACAGCTTCCGCGCCGATCTCTTCCCGCTGGATCTGGACCGGATCGCCGAACAGTATATGGCGATGACCGAACGCGTGCCGTCCTGTGCCGAATCCGGTCTCAAGGATGATTTCAACGGCCCGATCTGCTATACGCCGGACGGCAACCCGCTGGTGGGCCCCGCACCGGGTCTGCGCAACATGTGGCTGGCCGAGGGCTTCTCGTTCGGGATCACCGCCGCAGGCGGCACCGGCTATTACCTCGCGCAGATGATGGTCGAGGGCGAAGCCGAAATCGACATGGCGTCGCTGGACCCGAAACGCTATTCCTCCAACTGGATGACCACCGAGTTCGCAGCCCGCAAAAACGAAGAGTGCTACGAACACGTCTACATCCTTCACCACCCGGACGAAGAGCGCCCAGCAGCGCGTCCCTTGCGCACCTCACCTGCCTATGACCGTCAAAAAGCGCGCGGCGCGCAATTTGGCTGGGTCAACGGCTGGGAACGTCCGAACTATTTCGGCCCGCTGGATGCGCCGGAAAACTTTGACGAAGAAAGCCGTTCGTTCCGTCGTGGCGGCTGGTGGCAACACGCGGTGGATGAGGCCAAGGCGATCCGCAACGGTGTTGGTCTGATCGACGCCACGGCCTTCACCAAACATGTGGTCAAAGGGCCCGGTGCGACCCAGTTCCTCGACTGGTTCACCTGCAACAAACTGCCCAAGGTCGGCCGCATCAACCTGACCTATGCGCTGACCTCGGCGGGCACCACCCGCACCGAATACACCATCGTCCGCAATGGCGAGAACAATTATTACCTCGTCTCTGCCGGGGCCTGGACCGAATATGACGCGGACTACCTGCGCAAAGCGGCCGAGGACAAGATGGAGGAATTCGGCTATATCGAGATCCAGGATGTCACCACCCAATGGGGCGTCTTTGCCATCGCCGGACCCAAATCCCGCGACGTGCTGAAAGAGGTGATCGTGGATGCCGATCCCGAAACCGCCCTGTCAAACAAACGCTTCCCATGGCTCTCGGCGCGTCAGATCGAACTGGGCATGTGTCCTGTGAATGCGATCCGCGTGGCCTATACCGGGGAATTGGGCTGGGAGTTGCACCACCCGATCGAGATGCAGAACTACCTGTTCGACCTCTTGGAAAAAGCTGGTGAGAAACACGGGATGAAGCTGGTCGGCGCGCGTGCGCAAAACTGGCTGCGTCAGGAGAAATCCTACCGTGCGTTCGGCACCGAACTGGGCCGCGACGCGACCCCGCAAGAGGCCGATCTGCCGCGCTTTATCGACCTGGAAAAAGACTTCCACGGCAAAGAGGCGATGGTCGAAAAAGGCGTGCGTTTCAAATGCTGCACCCTGTTGATCGACGGTCCCGACGATGCCGACCCCTGGGGTCGCGAGGCGCTTTATGCCCTCGACGGCACCCGCGTTGGTCGTCTGACCTCGGGCGGCTATTCGGTGGCGTTTGAGAAATCCATCGGCATGGGCTACGTCCGCCCCCAAGATGCGGTCGAAGGCACCAAGTTGAAGGTCAAAATCCAGGACAAACTCTGGGACGCGGTTGTCACCTGCGACAGCCCCTATGACCCGAAAAACGAAACCATCCGACAGAACGGTTGATCGCACAGAAGAAAGCCCTCGACATCGCTGTCGGGGGCTTTTTCAATTCTCGGTCGGGGCTATCGCCTGGTCTCGGTCAATATCACATCATACCGTGCGATCACCTCGGCGGTGGCCGTTTTGGTTTCAGAACCGGTGAGGCCTGCGACCAGATCCAGCATCTCTTGCAGCTGATCTCGGGAAAACCCGCAATACTGCAGAACCCGCAGCTGCGTGTCATACTGCGCCCGCGCACCAATGGTCACCGCAACCGCCAGCATCGTCAGCGCTTGCTCATAGGGGCCAATGCCGTGGGGGGGCGGCGGGGCTCGATCCTGCGGTGTTGTTGCTTGCGGGATGGGCTCTCCGGCCACGGTCGGGGTGCCATCCACCAACCGCAGATGCGGACCGGTGGGGCGCTTGTCATCTGTCACAGCAACCTCCTGTCATTCGCTTTTTAGTAAAAATAACGTGAACATCTTCCGGAGGTCGCATCTTTGATCTGGGTCAGATCACTGGGTCATGACCCTGCGTCATCTGCCGAGATTTCCGCCACCAGCAAAAGGTTGTTTGCAGGCATCTCGATGGGTTCCATGACAGAGAGGCCAAGGCGCTCAAACAGAGCCCAAATGGCCCTGTCATCCTTATAGCCAATCTCGGGATCATGGGCGCGCAGACCGGCGTCAAACCGCTGGTCCCCATCACTGGTCAGCCGCCCCTGACGGCGAAATGGCCCGTAGATCACCATCCGCCCACCGGGTGCCAGACAGGAGGAGGCCTCGCGGATCAACGTCTCGGCCTCTTGGTCGCTGATCAGATGCAGAAGGTTGACCAGAACGATCATATCCTGCGGGTCCAGCTCAGCGGCCCAACCCGCTGTGGTGGCGTCGATCTGAGCGGCAGGCAGGATATTGTCGGTGCCATCAGCGTCGATATAGGCATCGATGCTGGCAATGCGGCTGGGGTCCACGTCGCTTGGCTGCCACTGAAGGCCGGGCAGGGCGGCGGCAAAGGCAATGATATGCTGCCCGGTGCCGCTGGCCAACTCCAACGCCCGCCCGCTCTGGGGGGCCAGCCGCACAAGCTGCGCCAGCAGCGCTTCCTGATTGCGGGCGGCACTGGGGGCAAACAGGCGGCCAACGGCATCGGTTTCGGCAATAGAGGCAGAGCCTGGAACGCTGCGTAGGGGCATATGGGAACCCTCCTTGTGTTGGGCAATGGGGCGCATTTGGTTCTGAGGTGAGGGTACTCTCTCATGATGTGTGGCGCGGGCAAAGGGGGGCGTCATCACAGTCCGGTGCTTGGCATCACCCGGCCGACGCATATGTTCCCGGTGGTTGTATCCACCGCAAACAAGCCCTCCCGCGCCCGCAAGATGCCTTGCCTGTGGCAAGACCCCATGTCGGCCTTGGGCCAGGCTCGGCGCATGCGCCGAGCCTGGCCCAACGGGAGCCGATGCGCCTGTGGCGGATCGGGCGACGGGCGGGAGGGCTTCGCGTGTTGCGGGATCCTTGGCGACGTCACGCGCAGCAAAAAGCCCACCGAAACCGGCGGGCTTTTCACACTACTTCAGGTCACATCCAGCTTATTGCGGGATGTCGCCGGTCAGACCTTCAACAAAGAAGTTCATGCCAGCCAGCGTCCCATCATCGGCCACAGCGCCCGCTGCCAGCCAGTCGCTGCCGTCCTGCTTTTTCAGCGGACCGGTGAACGGGTGGTATTCGCCGGAAGCGATCGCCTCCTTGAGCGCCAGCGCTTCGGCTTTCACCTCTGCTGGAACCGCATCGGAGATCTCACCGATGCCAACCATGCCCGGCGCAATCCCGTCCCAAGTGTCAACACTGGTCCAAGTGCCATCCATCACAGCTTTGGTGCGTGCAATGTAATAAGGCGCCCAGTTGTCGATGATCGAGGACACCCGCGGGAAAGGGCCGTATTCCGCCATATCAGACGCCTGACCAAAGGTCACAACATTGCCCGCTGCTTGCGCCGCGGCCTGAGGCGCGGTGGAATCGGTGTGCTGCAGGATCACATCTGCACCCTGTTCGATCAGCACCTTGGCCGCATCGGCCTCTTTTGCCGGATCAAACCAGGTAAAGGCCCAGACGATCTTGAACTCCACATCCGGGTTCACTTTCTTGGCGTGGATATAGGCGGCGTTGATGCCACGGATCACTTCCGGGATCGGGAAGGACCCGATATAGCCGATCACGTTGGATTTGGTCATATGACCCGCGATGGTGCCCTGCACTGCGCGCCCTTCATAGAAACGTGCGGAATAGGTCGACACGTTGTCCGCGCGCTTATAGCCGGTGGCGTGCTCGAATTTCACATTGGGGAATTTCTTTGCCACATTGATGGTCGGATCCATATACCCAAACGAGGTGGTAAAGATCAGATCCGCACCCTCCAGCGCCATCTGCGTCATCACGCGCTCACTGTCTGGACCTTCGGCAACACTCTCGACATAGACGGTTTCAACCTTGTCACCAAAAGCTTCCTCAACCGCCAGGCGGCCCTGGTCGTGCTCATAGGTCCAGCCGCCATCGCCCACCGGGCCCACATAGACAAAGCCGACCTTGGTCTTGTCGTCTGCCACCGCGGCAGAGGCCAGTCCCAGCGCCATGGCAGCGCTTGCCAGAAGTGCAGTAATTTTCATCAAAGGGTTCCCCCATGTTGGTTTTATGAGGCCCAGCCAGGATTTGACCCGGTCCAGGCGTTAGGTCCACGCCGCGGCTCTTTTACCGTGACGCGTGAAAGATACGGCCAAGCGCAGCAGGCGCGCTGCTTTTGTCCGCAGACAGAATGACAAGCACCACGATGGTGATCAGATAGGGTGACATTGCCAGATACTCGACCGGGATGGCAACGCCAGCTGCCTGCAGATTAAGCTGCACCACGGTGACACCGCCAAAAAGATAGGCACCCAGCAAGGCCCGCCAGGGTTTCCAGCTGGCAAAGACCACCAGCGCCAGCGCAATCCAGCCCACGCCCGCGGTCATGCCTTCGGTCCATTGGGGCACGCGAATGAGGCTGATATAGGCCCCGCCCAGACCCGCACAGGCCCCCCCAAAGAGGATCGCCAGAATGCGGATGCGCACCACTTTGTACCCCAAAGCATGGGCCGCATCATGGTTTTCCCCCACCGCCCGCAGGATCAACCCGGCGCGGGTGTACTTCAAAACCGCCCAGGTCGCGGCCACCAACGCAATTCCGAAATAGACCATCAGATCATGGTTAAACAGGATTGGACCCACCACCGGCAGATCAGACAACACCGGGATGTCGACCTTACCCGTCGCCGGGGGTTTTACGCCCACATAGGTCTGCCCCATCAAAGCCGAAAGCCCAAGCCCAAACAACGTCAGCGCCAGCCCCGAGGCCACCTGATTGGCCAGGGCAAACTGCGTCAGCACCACAAACAGACAGGACAAAAGCGCGCCCGCAAAAGCCGCCGCGACAAACCCCACCGCAGGTGATCCGCTTTCCACCGTGGCGGCAAAGCCGGCAATGGCGCCGGTGATCATCATGCCCTCAACACCCAGGTTCAAAACGCCCGATTTTTCCACCACCAATTCGCCAATGGCCGCCAGCAGAACCGGCGTTGCAGCCACCATCAAAAAGGCGATCAACTGGACCGGGTTGATTGCAGAAAGATCCATCACGCCACCTCGCTGGCACCCAGACGGATGCGGAAATTGGTCAATACGTCAAAGGCCAGAAGGAAGAACAACAACATGCCTTGAAACACTTGGATTGCGGCGGACGGAAGCCCCAGATTGGACTGGGCGATATCGCCGCCAATGTAAGTCAGCGCCATCAACGCGCCGGCGAGCAGAATTCCGACGGGATGCAACCGGCCGAGGAACGCCACGATGATCGCGGTAAACCCATAGCCTACGTTGAAATCAATGCTGACCACACCGGCAGGGCCTGACACCTCAAACAGGCCGGCAAGGCCAGCCAAAGCGCCCGAAACCCCCATGCAGAACAGCACCAACCGGGTTGGCGACACCCCGGCAAACCGGGCCGCACGCGGCGCATCCCCCGTCAGACGGATGTGAAACCCGGTCATATGACGGTTGAGCAGCACATAGGCAAAGATCACCGCAATCAGCGCCGCCGCAGCCCCCCAATGCAGACCCGATCCCGCGATCAGATCGCCATTATGGGCGCTGGCATATTGCTGCAGGTTGCGGCTGCCCGGAAACCCGTATCCTTCGGGGTTTTTCAACAATCCCAAGGACATCGACGCCAACAGCTGTTCCGCCACATAGACCAGCATCAAGGACACCAGAATCTCATTTGTGCCAAACCGCGTCTTCAACACCGCCGGGATCATCGCCCAGGCCCAGCCTCCCAAAGCCCCGGCCAGAACCATCAGCGGGAAGATCACGACGCTCTCCATCGGATAAAACGCAAGCCCCACGCCCGCACCCGTGAGCGCGCCAATAATATACTGCCCTTCGGCGCCAATGTTCCAGATCCCCGCCTTGAACCCCAAGGACAGGCCAATCGCGATCAGAACCAAAGGCGCGCCTTTCACCACCAGCTGCGGGCGGTAATAAAAGGAAAACTCGCCAAACAGCGGCTCCCAGAAAATGGTGCGGATCGCCTCCACCGGGTCTTTGCCAAGGGCTGCAAACAACAAGCCCCCGGCTATCATCGTGGCCAAGACCGCCACCACCGGCGTGGCCATCGACCAGGCGCGCGACGGTTCGGCGCGTTTCTCAAGTCTCACCATCACGCCGCTCCCAACATCTGCGCCTCTGGTCCGGGCGCGCTTTCATCTTTTCCCAAATACTTCCGCCGGAGGCTCCCCAAAGCCGCCTCTTGGCGCCAACAGAGGTTACACATGCGCAACCTCCATCCCATGCGCCCCGCCCATCATTAGGCCGATCTCATCCACACTCAGGCCTTCGGCACTGCGCGGCGCGCTCAACCGCCCTTCGTTCAGGGCCGCAAAATTATCCGAGATCTCCATCAGCTCATCCAGATCCTGACTGATACAGATCACCGCAGCCCCTTTGGCGGCCAGATCCAGCAGCGCCTGCCGGATCGCGGCGGCCGCAGCGGCATCCACACCCCAGGTCGGCTGGTTCACCACCAGCACATCCGGGTCCTGTAACACCTCGCGGCCAATGACAAATTTCTGCAGATTGCCACCCGAAAGCGACCGTGCGGCGTTTTCCGTGCCGGGGGTGCGCACGTCAAAGGCCTCAATCACCTGTTGGGCAAAGCGCCGCGTGGCGCCCCAGTTGATCATGCCCCCCTGCGCCAGACCTTCGCGAACCGAGCCGGTCAACAGCGCGTTTTCCGTCAGGCTCATATCTGGTGCCGCCGCATGGCCCAACCGCTCTTCGGGCGCAGCCAGCACCCCCAGCTTGCGGCGTCTGATTGGGTTCAGATGGCCAATGGCCTCCCCATGTAACAGCACCTCACCCGGGGCGCACAGCACTTCGCCAGAGAGAACCGACAACAGCTCATCCTGCCCATTGCCCGCCACACCACCAATGCCCAGGATCTCGCCCTGATGCACGGTCAGGGTCACATCTTTCAGCGCGGTTCCAAAGGCCGAGGGCGCAGCAACCGACAGCCCTTTGATCGACAGCGCCACAGGCCCCAGCGCGCGCCCCGATCGTTCCGGGGTTTTCAGCGCGGTGCCCACCATCATCTCCGCCATGTCACGTGCCGAGGTGTCGCGGGGCACACATTCGCCCACATTCTTGCCCAGCCGCAGGATGGTTGCGTGATCACATAAGGCACGGATCTCTTCCAGCTTGTGCGAGATATAAAGGATCGATGTCCCCTCGGACTTCAGCTTGCGCAGGGTCTCAAACAGGATCTCAACCTCTTGGGGCGTCAGCACGGATGTGGGCTCGTCCATGATCAACAGCTTGGGATCCTGCAAAAGACAGCGAATGATTTCAACCCGTTGGCGTTCCCCCGCCGACAGGCCACCCACGGTGCGATAGGGATCCAGCGGCAGGCCATAGGTTTCCGAGACCGCGCGAATGCGGGCCGCCAGATCGCGCATCGGTGGCGGGTTTTCCATCCCAAGCGCAATGTTTTCCGCAACATTCAACGCATCAAACAGGGAGAAATGCTGAAACACCATGGCAATCCCATCGGCCCGTGCGGCGCGCGGCTCAGCCGGCGCATAGGGCGTGCCGTTCAGCACCATCTCACCGCTGTCGGGCTTCACCAGACCATAGATCATCTTGACCAGCGTCGATTTCCCCGCGCCGTTTTCCCCCAACAAGGCATGGACCTCGCCCACGCCAATATCAAAGGAGACCTGATCATTGGCCACCACTCCGGGATAGGCCTTGGTCAGGCCCTTCAGGCTCAGCAATACGTCACTCACGCGCGTCTGTCCTCTCTGTTCCCCTGCCGGATGTGATCCGGTCTTTGTTGGTCCTGCGCCGCCCGGCGCAGCATGTCAGCCGTGACGCCAATGGCGATCATCTGCGGATGCTTGCCCAGGCCTGGGTCGCCAATGGGGCAGGTGAGCCGGTCGATACGGGCGGCGCTGTGCCCCATCTCTGCCAGACGGCGGCGGAAGCGCGCCCATTTGGTGGCCGATCCGATCACCCCTGCAAAGGCAAACCCATGTGCAAGCAAAGCGTTGCATAGCGCCAGATCCAGCGCATGGGAATAGGTCAGGACCAGGTGTTGGGCATTTTGCGGCGCATGGGGCACCAACACCAGCGGATCTGCGGTGGGCACCGCGGTGACACGCTCGGGGATCTTGGCCGGGAACCGGTTCGCGGCTGTGTCCACCCAGGTGATGTCCAGATCGGGCAGCGGCTGCATCACATCTACCATGGCGCGCCCCACATGACCTGCGCCCCAGATCCAGACTGGGGTTTCAGGGCGCAAAACAGGCTCCACCAGCCAGCCGTCAACCAGCTGGGCCGCAGGACGTTCCCCCTGTCCCCGTGCATCTGCCAGCAGACGGCTCACACGCAGGGGCATATCGCCGGGTGCTTCAACCGGGCGGGCGATGACCTCTGTGTCCAACGCCGCCAGCCGCGCCGCATCATAGACCTCGCTCACCAGGGTCAACGCGCCACCGCAGCATTGCCCCAGATCCGGTCCCAGGGCCCGGCGGATCACCGCGGTTGGGGCGCGCTGCTTGCGGGCGGACGCGGCCAGTTCATATTCCAATGCGCCGCCGCCAATGGTGCCGGATTGCCCCGTCTCCCAAACCAGCATCGCCGCGCCTACCTCGCGCGGGGAAGAGCCCCGGATCGCAGCAATCACCACGCGCGTCACGCGCCCATGGTCCGCCACCGCCCGACGCAATGCATCCAGATCAAAACTCATACCGCACCTGTCACACGGGTGATGGCGCGCCAGACCTCTTCGGGCGTGGCCGGCGCATCCAGTGCCGGATAGCGCCCATCGCCAAAGGCCGCCACCGCATCGCTCAAGCCCAGATAGGCTGAGATCCCCAGCATAAACGGCGGCTCCCCCACCGCTTTGGAGCGGTAAATGGTATCTTCGCGGTTCTGCCCATCCCAAAGCGCCACATTAAACACCTCAGGTGCATCAGATGCGGCGGGGATCTTATAGGTCGATGGCGCATGGGTGCGCAGACGGCCCCTGTCATCCCAGACCAGTTCCTCGGTCGTGAGCCAGCCCGCACCCTGCACGTATCCGCCCTCCACCTGACCGATGTCCAACGCCGGATTAAGCGACGCCCCGGCATCATGCAAAATGTCCGCCCGCAGGATCCGGTATTCGCCGGTCAGGCGATCCACCACCACCTCACTCAGCGCCGCGCCATAGGCAAAATAGAAAAACGGCCGTCCCTCGCCTTTGATCCGGTCCCATTCCAAACTGGGCGTTTTATAAAACCCAGTGGCCGACAGGCTGACGCGTGCGGTGTAACAGCGCATGGCCGCCTCAGCAAAGCTCATCTCCTCGCCTGCGACCTGCACATGCCCGCCCTCAAACACCACTGTCGCAGCGCTCACCTGATGTTCGGCCGCCAGATGTGCGGCCATACGGTCGCGAATGCTGTCACAGGCGGCCTTGACCGCCATGCCATTCAGATCCGACCCGGAAGAGGCCGCAGTGGCGGATGTATTGGGCACTTTGCCGGTGTCGGTTGCGGTGATCTTGATCGCGTCCAAGGGCACGCCAAAACGATGCGCGGCCACCTGCGCCACCTTCTGAAACAGCCCCTGGCCCATTTCGGTGCCACCATGGTTCAGATGGATCGACCCATCCTGATAGACATGCACCAAAGCGCCCGCCTGATTCAGATGCGTGAGCGTGAAGGAAATGCCAAATTTCACCGGTGAAAAGCCAAGCCCGCGCCGCAGATGGGATTGCCCCGCATTCCAGTCCGCAATCTCGGCCCTGCGCCGCCCATAATCGGCCGAGGTCAACAAACGCTCGGTGATCCCGTTCAGCTCAAAATCCCGCACCTCCATCCCATAGGGCGTGAGCCGGCCTTTCATCTTTTCCGAAATACTCCGGGGGGAGGCCGCAGGCCGGGGGGCAGAGCCCCCCTCCATCGAATCTGAGGCAGCACCCGCCTTCTCGGTTTCCATGTCCGCGCCGCTATCGGGGTCCAGATAATAATTCCTGCGGCGCAAAATCACCGGATCCAGACCCAGATCATGCGCCACATGATCCATCACCCGCTCAATGGCCAACATGCCCTGTGGGCCGCCAAAGCCGCGATAGGCGGTGGCGCTTTGCAGGTTGGTTTTCAACCGGTGCGAGGTGACGCGGAAATGTTCCAGCCAATAGGCATTGTCACTGTGCAGCATGGCGCGATCCGCCACCGGCAGCGACAGATCCATCGCCCAGCCGCAATTGACCAGATGAGTGAAATCCACCGCCATCACCCGGCCGCTGTCATCAAATCCCACATCATAAGTCACCGAAAACGCATGGCGTTTGCCGGTGATCACCATGTCATCATCGCGGTCATACCGCATCTTGCAGGCGCGTCCCGTCAGCCCCGCCGCCACCGCGCAGGCCACCGCCAGCGCATTGCCCTGGCTTTCCTTGCCGCCAAAACCACCGCCCATACGGCGGGTTTTAACCCGAACGCTGTGCATCGGCAAACCAATGGCCTCGGCCACTTTGTGCTGGATCTCGGTCGGGTGCTGGGTGGAGGAATGCACATGCATGCCGCCATCTTCCTGGGGCAGCGCCAATGCGGCCTGACCTTCCAGATAGAAATGCTCCTGCCCGCCAATGTCAAACGTGCCGGTCAGGCGGCGCGGGGCCTTGGCCAGTGCCATGTCCGCATCCCCACGGGACCAGATCCGGGGGCCATCCTCAAAACGGCTGTTGGCCGCCAGCGCCGCCTCAACCGTCAACAGGGCAGGCTTTTCCGCATAGGCAACCTGCGCAAGGCGCGCCGCCACCCGTGCGGCACGGTGGGAGGTGGCGACCACCAGAAACAGCGGCTGGCCCAGATAATGCACGGATCCCGTGGCCAGCAAAGGTTCGTCATGAGCCGAGGGGCTTACGTCATTGGCGAAGGGGAGGTCACAGGCTTCAAGCACCGCCACAACGTCGGGGGCGGCCCGCACCGGGTCCAGGTCCAGCGCGGTGATGTCCCCATGGGCTACGGTGGACAGGCCAAAGGCCAGATGCAAACAATCGCGCGGGGTGGGGATGTCATCCACATAGCGCGCAGCCCCCGTCACATGCAGTTTCGCCGCATCGTGGGGCAAAGGTTTTGCAACGCTCATGGGTGCACCTCCAGAACCGAGGTGGAGTGACCTGGTTTTGGCGGGTTCGACAGATCCGCAAAAGCACGCTCCAGCATGTTTTGCGCCGTGGCCAGACGATACTCAGATGAGGCGCGCATGTCCGAGAGCGGCGCAAAATCCTGGGCAAAGGCGGGTTTGGCCGCTTGGATACTGGCCTGAGACCAGGGCTGTCCGATCAGGGCCTGTTCCACATGGGCGGCGCGTTTGGGGATCCCCGCCATGCCGCCAAAGGCAATGCGCGCGTCGGTGATTATCTGGTCCTGCACCGTGATGTTAAAGGCGCCCAAGACGGCAGAGATATCCTGATCAAACCGTTTCGACAGTTTGTAGACGCGCAAGGAATCAGCCTGTTTGGGAACCGTGATGGTTTCAACAAATTCTCCGGGCGCGCGGTCCTGTTTGCCGTAGTCGAGGAAGAAATCCTGCAACGGAATCTGACGCCGCCGGTCACCGTGGCGCAGGGTAAGGGTCGCGCCGAGGGCGATCAGCGGCGGTGGGCTGTCTCCGATAGGGGAGCCATTGGCGATATTGCCCCCCAAAGTGGCGGCATTCCTAACCTGCTGGCTGGCAAAGCGGCGCAGCATTTCCCCAAGCGAGGGGTAATGGGGCTCAAGGGCTTTGCGGGTGCGGTTCAGGTCAACCATCGCCCCAAAGGTGAATGCGCTGTCTGTTTCCGAAATCTGTTTCAGATCGGCGCAGCCCTCCAGAAAGATCACCGGGTCCAGGTCGCGCAGGGATTTGGTGACCCAGAGCCCCACATCGGTGGCCCCGGCAATCAGCGTGGCATCGGGCTGTTTGGCATAGGCTGCAGCCAGGTCATCGGCGCTGGTTGGGTGGTTGAGCGAGGGCGCCGGTTTGATTGAGGGGGGCGCTGCCCCCCGGTCTTCGACCTCCCCCCGAAGTATTTCGGAAAAGATGAAAGGGGTGGCGGTGAGATGGGGCGGGACAGGCGCGTCTTCGCAGGCTTTGGCGGCGCGCAGGATTGGCGCGTAGCCAGTGCAGCGACAGAGGTTGCCCGCCAATTGGTCCGCATGGTCGGTGTCGCCATTGGTGTGGGCGGTGGCCATCGACATGACAAAGCCCGGTGTGCAGAAGCCACATTGGCTGCCGTGATGGGTGATCATCGCCTGTTGCACCGGATGCAACGTGCCATCGGGGGCGGCGAGCCCTTCGACGGTGGTGATGGATTTGCCATGAAGTTGCGGCAGGAAAAGGATGCAGGCATTGAGCGCCTGGGTGGTGGTGCCATCCTGCACCATCACGGTGCAGGCGCCGCAATCGCCTTCGTTGCAGCCTTCTTTGGTGCCGGTGAGGCCGCGGGTCTCGCGGAGGAAATCAAGTAAAGTGGTGGTGGAGGAGGGAGGCTCCACCTGGATTTCTTCACCGTTCAAGAGAAAGGTGAGCGTCATTTGGTCTACCCGTCGCCTTACCCCTTTGTGCCCTGACCTGCCGTGGAAAATGCGGCGGGGTCGTGCCGGGCCTTCGATGCGACGTAGAAGGTGGCGGGCGTTTTAAAACGTGCTGGCCTTAGCCTAGGGACAGGGGGCGCAAAGAGGCAACAAAAACTTCACATTTTGGGCCAGTCTGTGAGGTGGAAACGGGCAGGAGATGCCCAGGTGCCAAAGGGTTCGTCTTTTAAAGCAGGAGGTTGCGGGGGTGCCTGGGTTTAAGACTTTCAAACAATAATTGATAATTATGCCTTATTTTTCACCATTACGGCAAAGGGCTGTGGATGAAAACCCGCTTGGTTGTCGGGGGTGGGTTGGGATAGGTCTGGGGTATGACTGCTCCTCGATTCATTCACCTGCGCACCCATACCGAATACTCCCTGCTGGAAGGGGCTGTGCGGCTGAAGAAGCTGCCCGACCTGTGTAAAGCCAACAATATGCCCGCCATTGCGGTGACGGATACCAATGCGATGTTTTCCGCGTTAGAGTTTTCCGTCACCCTGTCCGGCGCTGGCATTCAACCCATTGTGGGCTGTCAGGTGGATCTGACGTTTGAGGCCGCAGAGCCCGGCGGTAAGCCCAAACTGCCCGCGCCGGTTGTTCTTTTGGCCCAGAACGAAGAAGGGTATGAGGGGCTGATGCGGCTGTCCTCCTGCCTGTATGTGGATGGGGACGGTCAGCTGCCGCAGGTCACGCTGGAGGAGCTGGAGGCCAATGCGCCGGGGCTGATCTGTCTGACCGGCGGACCCTTGGGGCCGGTGGGGATGTTGTTGCAACAGGGCAAACGGCCTGAGGCCGAGGCATTGATGCTGCGGCTGAAGGCGATGTTCCCGGATCGCCTCTATGTGGAGTTGCAGCGCCATCCGGGCGAGGACGGCCAGCCCGAGGCGGAGCGTCTGACGGAACGCCCGATGATCGAGATGGCCTATGCAATGGAGCTGCCCTTGGTGGCGACCAATGACGTCTATTTCCCAAAGTCTGAGATGTATGAGGCCCATGATGCGCTGATTTGCATCGCCGAAGGGGCCTATGTCGACCAGATGGAGGGGCGTCGCCGCCTGACGCCGCAGCATTATTTCAAAAGCCCCGAAGAGATGATCACGCTGTTTGCGGATCTGCCCGAGGCGATTGAAAACACGGTGGAAATTGCGCAGCGCTGTGCGTTCATGGCCTATCGCCGTGATCCCATCCTGCCGAAATTTGCCGATGATGAGGTGGCAGAGCTGCGCCGCATCGCCAATGAAGGCCTGCAGAAGCGACTGGCGGTGATCCCCCATGCGGTCACGGTCGAAGAATATCAGGAACGGCTTGATTTCGAGCTGGGTATTATTGAGAGCATGGGATTCCCTGGCTATTTCCTGATTGTTGCGGATTTTATCCAATGGGGCAAGGATCAGGGTATTCCGGTGGGGCCAGGCCGGGGGTCTGGTGCGGGCTCGCTGGTGGCCTATGCGCTGACGATCACCGATTTGGATCCGCTGCGTTATTCCCTGCTGTTTGAACGGTTTTTGAACCCGGAGCGGGTCTCGATGCCGGACTTTGACATCGACTTTTGCATGGATCGCCGGGAAGAGGTGATCCGCTATGTGCAGCAGAAATATGGCCGCGACAAGGTGGGGCAGATCATCACCTTTGGTGCGCTGTTGTCCAAGGCGGCGGTGCGCGACATTGGCCGGGTGTTGCAGATGCCCTTTGGCCAGGTGGATCGCCTGTCCAAGATGATCCCGGTTGAGGGCGTGAAACCCGTTTCCATCGAAAAGGCGCTGGTGGATGAACCGCGGCTGAAGGAAGAAGCGCGGTCAGAACCGGTGGTGGATCGCTTGCTGACCTATGGCCAGCAGGTCGAAGGGCTGCTCAGGAATGCCTCCACCCACGCGGCGGGTGTGGTAATCGGTGACAGGCCCCTGGATGCGCTGGTGCCGCTGTACCAAGACCCGCGATCCGATATGCCCGCGACCCAGTTCAATATGAAATGGGTGGAACAGGCGGGGCTGGTCAAGTTTGACTTTCTGGGTCTGAAAACCCTGACTGTCATTCAGAACGCGGTGAACCTGATCCGCCAGTCGGGGCGCGATCTGCATGTGGCGGCCGATGGGCGCCAGCTTTATGATCCGCCCGAAGGTGCGGTGAATGAGATCAACGCCATTCCGCTGGATGACAAGGTCACCTATGACCTTTATTCCGCTGCCAAAACCGTCGCTGTGTTCCAGGTGGAATCCACGGGTATGATGGATGCGCTGAAGCGCATGAAGCCGACCTGTATCGAAGACATCGTGGCGCTGGTGGCGCTCTATCGTCCGGGCCCGATGGAAAACATTCCAGTCTATTGTGAGGTTAAAAACGGCCTGCGCAAGATCCAGTCGGTGCATCCGCTGATTGACCATATTCTGGAGGAAACCCAGGGCATCATCGTCTATCAGGAACAGGTGATGCAGATTGCCCAGGTGATGGCGGGCTATTCCCTGGGGGGCGCGGACCTGCTGCGTCGGGCGATGGGTAAGAAGATCAAAGAGGCGATGGACGCCGAGCGGCCCAAGTTCGAAAAAGGCGCGGCCGAAAACGGAGTTCCGGCCAAGAAAGCGTCCGAGGTCTTTGACCTTCTGGAGAAATTCGCGAACTACGGCTTTAACAAATCCCACGCAGCCGCCTATGCGGTGGTCAGCTATCAGACCGGCTGGCTGAAGGCGAACCACCCGGTTGAGTTTATGGCCGGTGTCATGAACTGCGATATCCATCTGACGGAAAAGCTGGCGATCTATTTTGAAGAGGTCAAAAAGGGGCTGGGGCTGCCCTATGTGCCCCCTTGCGTGAACCGGTCACTGGCGACGTTTAACGTTGTGAAGGGTGAGCTGGTCTATGCGCTGGGCGCACTTAAAAACGTGGGCGTTGAGGCGATGAACCTGATTGTGGAGGGCAGGGGGGATAAACCCTTTGCCACGCTTTATGATCTGGCGCGCCGGGTGGATCTGAAAAAGGTCGGCAAACGCCCGCTTGAAATGCTGGCGCGCGCGGGGGCTTTTGATCAGCTGGACAAGAACCGTCGGCGGGTGTTTGACAGTTTGGAAGGGCTGGTGAATTACTCTGCCGCCATTCAGGAACAGAAGAATTCAAACCAGGTGTCGCTGTTTGGTGAGGCGGGTGACGACCTGCCCGAACCGCGCATGGCCGGGGTGCCGGATTGGCTGCCTGCGGAACGTCTGTCCGAAGAGTTTCGCGCCATCGGCTTTTATCTCTCGGGCCATCCACTGGATGACTATATGCCCGCGCTGAAACGCAAGGATGTGCTGACACTGGATGAGGTCACGGCCAAGGCCGAGCGCGGGCCCTTTATGGCAAAGATGGCTGGGGTGGTGGCGGGACGCCAGGAACGCAAATCCGCCCGCGGCAACCGTTTCGCCTTTGCGCAATTGTCCGATCCCTCGGGCGCATTTGAAGTCACGCTGTTTTCGGAGGTTCTGGAGAAAAGCCGCGAGTTTCTGGACACTGGCTCCAAGGTTGTGATCACGGCCGAAGCCACGATGGAAAGCGACCAGCTCAAGCTGTTGGTGCGCTCGGTTGGCCCCGTCGACAGCGCCATTGCCGATGCGGGACGGTCGTCATTGCGGGTGTACCTCGACAGCGCAAGCGCCGTACAGACGGTGGCAACCGTGCTGGAAGACGCCAAGAAAGCCGCCCGAAACGCCAGCCCGGGTGAGATCTATGTCTATCTCCAGGATCCAACCCTGCCCGGAGATGTAGAGCTGGAATTGGGTCAGATGTTTCCCATCAACCCCCAGATCAAAGGTGCGCTCAAATCACTGGATGGGGTGATGGATGTCGAAGAGATCTAGGGGCTTTGCCCCTCTTGGCTGCGCCAATTCACCCCAAAGTATTTAGGAAAAGATGAAAGCCGTCCTTGGCGCGGCGCCCTTTCATCTTTTTGAAAATACTTCGGAGCGCGAGGCAGAGCCTCGCAAAAAAATGGCCGGAAGGCGCACAGAGCAATTCTAAGCGCTTTTGGGCACCGGCATGCGGGCGATGTCTTTGCCAAGTTGGATGGCGGATTTCACCTCGCGTTTGATGGGTTTCCAGATCTTACGCATCAGCTGTTTGATCTTGTTCAACGCGCCCATCACCTGGGTGACATCGGCGATCCATCCAAGGACCAGCTTCAGGATGCCGCGGAACTGGGCAAGGATGGCCAGGGCGCGGTCGAGGGGCGCGATTTGGTCCCATAGTTGGTTGACCCAGGCAAAGATCTTGCGAAAGAGGACCACAAAATTGCGGAGTTTGGTTTTCAGAACTCGGATGAGTTTAGCGCGATCTGCCTCAAGCTTGCGCTTGAAACCGGTTAGAATGTGTTTGCCGATGGTCCAGAGCTGCCTGAGTCCGGTGGCAAGGTTGTCGATCAGGTTCAGCACAAAGCGACCCGTGGTGATCAGGCTGTCCACCGCGGCTTTGCCGACGGTCTGGGCCAATTTTTTGGCCGCTGAGATCACGTTTTTCAGGAAACTGCACAGCGGGGCCACGCTGGCGGATATGCGTTTCCAAAGCTTCTTGTAGTAGAACTCAACTTGCCGATGCAGGGTGGTCAGCTGGTTTTCAACCGGTGTCATCGGATCATTTATCGGCGCCATCCTGGCCCCTCCCTTCTTGTACTCTTTAACCAAACACGCGCAAAAGAAACGCTGCTGAGAGTCTGCCGCAAGGGCGGTCTGGGGATCAAGGGTCGATAGACGGATGCTGTCGCTGTGCCCGGTTTTGTGACAGGGATGGAGCCAGCCGGGTTAGTAATGGGGCGGGCGTTCGTCTCCAAAGACTACGCCGCCGCCGCCGTCCGCCTCGCGGCCGGCTTCGCGTTCCATCAACATTTGCACCCGTCGGTTCAGGCGGTCAATGTCGTCTTGTTGCCGGGTCAGAATATCGCTCATGTCATCGATGGTACGGGTCAGATGGGCGATTTTCTCTTCAAGATGCTGTATATTTTTATTCATGGGACCGGGTGCTCGCAATTTGCGCAATCTGCGGTAACTACGGGGAGATTTTGCAAAATTTGCCCCTTGTGCGGCGTGCGTTTTGAGGATTTAACTCTCGCAAAGGGAGAGTGTTTTCATAAAAGGTTTGTGTCGCAATAGGCTACACCATATGATCTCGCGCGACCATTAAGAACTGACTGCCAGTTACGCTAAACTCGTATGGCGACAGTTCGCCGATGGGAAGTAAAGAGTTCTGAGATAACACATCTATGATATGTTGGACGCTGAAGTGTTCTGGGTTCGAGTCTATGATGTTACTGAAAGAACGTATGCTGGAATAGGCAGGGAGACCGTTTTATGGGCGGACAGTTAGCGATAAAACGGACAGCAGATGCCGTAACGTCAATCAATCGGCCACAGTATGTACGGATGGCGGATACCTTGACGGAACGCATTCGCAGCGGATTTTATCCGCTGGATAGTTTCTTGCCAACAGAGGCGGAGCTGTGTCTTGAGTTTGCGACCAGCCGCCACACCGTACGCGAGGCTTTGCGGTTGCTGATCGGCGCCGGGTTGATCGCGCGGCGGCAGGGGTCCGGAAGCCGGGTGCTGAGCCGCACCGAAGAGACCTCATATGTGCATTCGATCTCTTCCTTTACCGAAATCCTACGCGAAGTTCAGGAAGCGCGGTTTACCGCATCGGTGATCGCCGAAGTGGATGCAGCGGATTTTAGCTGCCCGTTTATGAACCTGTCGGAGGCCGGCACGTGGCTGCGGGTCACGGGGGTGCGCAGCGATGCCAAAACCGGCGAGGCGATTTGCCATTCGATGATGTTCCTGGACGCCTCTTTGCGCCACATCGTTGAAGCCGCACCGGAGGGCAGCGACCTGTGTCACCTGCTGAGCGAAGCGGTGGCTGATCAGGTCCATGAGGTGCATCAGGAAATCACCGTGGCACCGGTGCCGCAGGAAGCGGCCTCTGCGGTTGGTCTGGAACCGGGCGCGTTGACCGTGAAATTCTTGCGGCGCTGCACCAATTCATCCGGTGAGATGCTGGTGGGGTCGGCCAATTTTTACCCGATCGATCGCTTCTCTTATCGGATGAGCCTGCAACGGGGCGAATAAGCCCTGCCGCACGGGCCCACATCAACAACATGACGCGGCTGCCGGTTTTTGCGGCGGCCGTTTCTTTTTGCGCGGGGCATTCTGTCGCGCGGTGGGCTGCCACATAAACCTGGTCACAGACCCGTGCGACCCTGAGCATGGGTGGACAAGTGGTGATGGCGAGGGTCTGGAATGGATATGCCGGTGATATGGGCGGTCGTGGTGGGCCTGCTGATGACTGGGCATCTTGTGGTGGGCGGCGTTGATCTGGGGGTCGGGCTGTTGTTGCCGACTGCACGACGCCTGCGGGACCGGGCGGGCATGTTGGCGGCGGTTCCGCAGGGCTGGCGCGGGCCAAGCCTGATCCTGGGTGCGGCGGCGCTGTTGGTCTGGGCGCTGGCGTCCGAACAATTCATGCACATCTGGCCTGCCCTTGCGCTGCCGGTTCTGGGCATGGCGGCGGCTTTGGCCTTGCGGACCTGGGCGGTGCTGCACAGCTGGAGCCAGACCCGTTGGGGCGGTGCCTGGGGCACGGCGTTTTGCCTGGGGTCCATGGCGGCCGGGTTTTGTCAGGGCGTGGTGCTGGGCACTGTGATTGCGGTTCTGGGCCAAGCGGACAACGGTGCGCAAAGCGATTGGATGTGCAGCGTAACCCCTTTGGCTGGGGTTGTGGGGGTCACCATGGTGGTGGCCGAAGGTTTTCTGGCGGCGCTTTGGCTGTGGCGCACAACCACCGGAGATTTGCAGCAGCGTATGCGGTATTTTGCGGGCGGGCTTGGGCTGGGCGCCTTGGCGCTGACCGGGATGCTGGCGGTGTTGCTGCGCGGGACCTGACCTCTGGCCCGAAGAAGCGTTTTGACTTCTGTCGCCAAGGGCTGCACAACCTCCGGGTGGCGCAAATGCGCCCTGGGGGAGGACAGTTATGATGACCAGCGCAACCGCAGCTGCGGCCTTGCGGCGCGACAATCTGATCGGCAGCCTGTGGATGGTGCTGGCGATGCTGGGGTTCGCGATTGAGGATTCCCTGTTCAAAGCTGCATCCACCCAACTGCCGGTGGCGCAGGTTCTGTTTCTGGTGGGGCTCGCGGGTATCGCAGGTTTTGCAGCCATTGCGCAGCTGCGCGGGGACCGCGTGTTCAGCAGGGACACCCGCGCGCGGCCGATGCAGATCCGGATGGGGTTTGAGGTCTTTGGCCGGCTGTTTTACGTGCTGGCGCTGGCGGTTGCGCCCCTGTCTGCGGCGACGGTAATCTTGCAGGCGACGCCGGTTGTGGTGGTGGCTGCTGCCGCGCTGGTCTTTGGCGAACGGGTGGGACCGCGGCGCATTGCGGCCATTGCCATTGGATTTCTGGGCGTTCTGGTGGTTTTGCAACCCGGAGCCGACAGTTTCCAGTGGAGCGCGGTTCTGGCAGTTTGCGGCATGCTGGGCTTTGCCGGGCGGGATCTGGCAAGCCGCGCCGCGCCCAAGAGCCTGAGCCCGGCGGTTCTGGGGGTCTATGGCTATGTGGCCATTATGGTTGCGGGTCTGCTTTTTGGGATTTGGAGCGGCGCGGCCTGGCTGTGGCCCGATGCGGCGGCGCTTGGCATTTTGGCGATGACAGTGGCCGTTGGGGCTCTGGCTTATGTGTCGCTGATGAAGGCCATGCGCACCGGCGAAGTCTCGGCCGTGACGCCGTTTCGATACTCCCGTCTGCTGATTGGCATTGGCATCGGGGTTCTGTGGTTTGACGAAGCCCTGCGACCCAGCATGTTGATGGGCTCGGCGCTGATCTTATGCGCTGGGTTTTTGTTGCTGTGGAGCGGACGGGTTCAGAACCGGTAAGTGCCGCAACCGGGCCTGGGCGCCAAAACCCGACCCCTGCGCCAAGGGGGCGATCACGGGAGCATCACTCCCAATTGGCCCCTTCCGTCTTTTTCCAGCCGGGAAACAGGGGCTTGGATTTTTCCACAGCCTCGGCCCGCAGCATGTCGAGGCTGCGTTCCAGCTGGGCCTCTGTCATGTCGCGGGCAATCACCACCACGCGGGTGGTGGTATCGCCTTCGGGCCAGTTCTTGAGCGGCACAGGTGGTTCAAACAGATGCTGGACGCCGTGGAATACAAAGGGGGTGTCGATCCCTTTGAGGAAGACAATGCCTTTGACCCGCAAGAGGTTGCGGCCTTTGACGGCCACCAAAGTTTCCAGCCAGCGGTCAAACACCGCATCCTCCAGCGGCGCGTCCAACGTGATAGAGGCCGAGGCGATCCGCGCGTCATGGGCGGAAAACCCGTGCTGGACCGGTGCGGATTTGGTCAGGCCTGAGAGATTGGCAAATGGATCTGCCGCAGGTGCTGGGCTGGGCGCACGGGTCATCCAAGCCAGCGCCGTGTCGGCATCCGCCCCCCGCCGGATCGCCGAGAGCCCCCACAACACCGTCGGGTCGGCAACGGCGGCGCTGACCTCAAGAATCTGAGCGGTGGGATTAAGCCCTTCGATCCGCTGGCGCAGGGCGTCGACCTCGGGCTGCGCGGCCAGATCGGTTTTGGTCATCAGGATCAGATCGGCGGTTGCCGCCTGTGAGACAGCTTCGAACTGGTCATCGAGCGTCTTTTGCCCGTTGACCGCATCCACCAGCGTCACCACCCCGTCCATTACCGCCACCCGCGACAGGTAGTGATCGCCCAGAATCAGCTGCCGGATTGGAGCCGGGTCGGCCAGGCCTGTGGTTTCAATCACCACACGGTCGAAATCCAGCTCTCCATAGGCGCGCCGCCGGATCAGGTCCATCAAGGTCTGGGACAGCTCGCCACTGATGGAACAGCAGATACAGCCCGAGGACAGGAGCACCACCTCTTCATCCGAGGTCTCGATCAGGTCGTGGTCCAGCCCCACTTCGCCAAATTCATTGACGACAACGGCGATCTTTTCATCCGTGGTGGACAGAACCCGGTTCAAAAGCGTGGATTTTCCGGCCCCCAGAAACCCGGTGAGCAGCGTGATAGGCAAGCGGTTGTCGGCCATGGGAGTCCTGTTCCTGCGCAAGAAGAGTCCTCTGGCCTCATATGTTACAGAGTAACAAGGGTCAAGGTCGGGGGCACTGAAACCAAACCAGCCGCACCCAAAGGTGCGGCTGGCTGTAACGTCCGGGGTCACCCGGTATGGCGGGCGTCGCTTAGACGATTGCGTCAGGGCCATCCAGATCCAGACCGATGATCAGCGGATCATGGTCGGATGCGGCGAAGGGGCCACCGGCAAAGAAGCCTGGGTTCTTGAACGAGGTGTCATAGTTCAACAGGTCAGGCTCATCTGCGTTGATGTGCCATTCGGTTGCACCGGTCACCAGGCTGGCCAGCGCATCATCTGCCAGACCGTGATCCAATGCGCCGCGCTGACCGTCAAAGACAAAGCTGTAGGCTTCGTCCTGACCGATGAACGTATCGATCAGATCGGTGAGACCAGCGTCATCGGTCAAGGTTTGAACCGGATCTTCCTGCGCATAGGCATTCAGATCGCCCAGCAGCAGGTAGTTGGTGGTACCGCCGCCGTTGTAGTCGTTCTCCAGCCAGTCGGCCAGTTCAGCTGCCGCATCGGCACGGACCTGGTTCCAGAAGCCCTGACCGTCGCCTTGATCAAAGTTCGGATCTGCGATCAGCGCGTCGATCTGTGCCTGGGTGATGGCGGTGCTGCCACCGTCCAGCGCAGCCTGTGCGTCATCCACAACATCCTGCAGGTTGCTGTCGCCTTTGGATTTGAAGTGCGAGGAGACGAGGGTGAAGGTCTTACCGCTCTCGATGTCTTCAAAGGTGGCGGCAACAGACGGGCGGTTGCGTTGGAAGTCACCCAGCTGGTCATCGGAGGATGCAACCGCGTTCAGAGGCTCTGCCAGCGCAAAGGTGGTTGCGGCTGAGGCTTCCTCGAACACGATGAACTCGCTGTGGACCAGACGCAGTTTTGCGGTGTCATAGATGATGCCGGTGGTGATGGCGTCGGTGCCCAGGAATTCGCTGTCCAGACCTTCGGTTGGGTTGGCAAAACCATAGGTTCCGATGGAGCCTTCGGCGCTGTTCAGCTCATCCACCAGGGTGGCAATTGCGCTGTCTTCACCAAAGCCGTTGTTTTCGATCTCTTGGATCGCAAAGGCTTCGGCGCCGGTGCCCTGGAACATCTCGACCAAAGCGTCGGTCTGGCGGACCAGCTCTTCGGCGTTGTCTGCACCGCGCGGGTCCAGCGTGCCGCTGGGGCCGGTGCCGTTGCCGCCCTGATCCAGAGTGGTGAAGTAGTTCAGCACGTTGATGGAGGCGACCTGAATGTCTCCGCCCACATCCGCCGGCGCGGCTTCGCGTGCGCCAGAGTTGGTGGCTTCGTCAATTTGCAGCTGCTCGCTGACATTGACCTGATAGTTGCCAAAGGAGAAGGTCAGGACACCTTCGACCGGGGCGGTCAGTTCGGAACCCAGACGCAGGGTAGAGCCGTCTTCGCCAAAGAAGTCACCGGCATCCAGGATACCGTTGCCATTGTCGCCAGGGCCACCCGGCAGATAGGCGTATTCATCCGGGTTTTGCTGGTTGGACCCGTCATCCAGCAGCAGGCGCGCGTTTTCATTGGCCACCCGCAGATCTTCGATTTCTTCAGCTTGGGTTTGTGCGTCAAACAGCTGGGTTGGCTGGTATTGCACACCGGCGCTGATTTCGATCTGGCCAAAGCGATCCAGGTTAAAGTTGGTGATCACGGTCAGCGGATCAACGGTACCCGAGCTAACAGAGACCAGCATGCCTTCGATGGCTTCAAAGTTCTGCGCGGTTTCTGGGTCCAGAATGATTTGCGCCGCGGTTGGGGTTGGCGCATTTGCGTTCACAACGTTGACGTTGGTCACAGTGTCGATCTGGGTCAGGCCAAAGAACTCGTCAACGGTGCCGGTGACTTCCACCAGATCCCCCAGCGCCACGGCAAAGCCGCCACCGGTAAAGACAAAGATGCCTTCGGAGGTCAGCGCATCCGCATCGGCGTCGCTGTCTTCTTCTTGCAGCCAGAAACCATTGCTTTCGATGCGGGTCACAACGGCCGAGACGCGGGTTTGCGCGCCCACAAAGGCGCTTTCCGCGCCGCTGCCCTGGATCTCGCTGATCAGCTGGATGTCTGGCAGGTCGCCACCATCACCACCATCACCACCGTCACCACCGTCACCACCGTCAGCGTCGTTTGCGCCACCCATGGTGTCATTGGCGGGCGCTTGGAACACGCCGTCTGCGTCACGCTGCAGGGACTGGCCGATCTCGGTCGAGGAGCTTTCTGCCACGCCGATGTCGGTTGAGGTCTGACCAGCGGCCAAGCCTTGGGTTGCGGTGATCTCACCTTCGTAAGAGATGAATTCGACCACTTCGCCGTCCAGACCCAGAACCAGGCCGTCCGGACCGTTCTGGATGCCATTGGCGGGCAGATTGACAACATAGTAATCGAACTCGCCATCGGTGGTGACATTGAAGTCCGAAACGGTGAAGTCGTCATAAACGCCGCCGCCGTTGCCGTTTACCAGCTCCAGCGCAAGGCCCGAGACATCCGCACCTGCGTTGACGCGGATCTCGACAAATTCACCAACGTCGCCACCGTCATTGTCATAGTGGAATTCATTGATGCGCAGATCGGTGACCGCTGCGTTGCCGCTGATGTTGGCTTCGCCTGCGGTGTTGCTGAAGGGTTCAAACCATGCGTCATCTGCACCGCGTTGCAGGGACTGGCCGATCTCGGTGCCGCTGTTTTCGGCAACGCCGATGTCGGTTGAGGTTTCGCCTGCGGCCAGACCGTCAACCGCCGTGAATGTGCCCTCATACGACAGGAACTCAACCAGCGCGCCATCCAGACCCAGGGCCAGACCATCCGGGCTGCCGTTCTGGATGCCGGGGGTTGCAACAACATAATAGTCAAAAGTGTCGTCGCTTGAGACAGTTGCCTCAGCCAGATCGAAGGTGGCGTAGACGCGGCGCTGAGAGGAAGAGCCGTTCAGCAGTTCCAGCGTGACGCCCGACACATCCGCGCCTGCGTTGACGCGGATCTCGACAAATTCGCCTTCGTCGCTGCCAGCGTTGTCATAGTGGATCTCGTTGATGCGCAGATCGGTGATGGCGATCGGGGCTGCAACATTGGCCGCACCGGCTGTGTTGGTCTCAGCCTCGGCGCGCCAGGTGCCGTCCAGCTCACGCTGCAGAGAGTGGCCAACTTCGGTGCCGCTGGTTTCAGATACGCCGATGTCTGTTGAGGTCTGACCCGCTGCGGTGCCATTGGTGGCTGTCAGAGTGCCTTCGTAAGACAGGAACTCGATCACTTCGCCGCCGTTGGACAGCGCCAGGCCATCCGGAGCGCCGTTCTGGATGCCATTGGTTGGGCGGTTCCAGACGTAGTAGTCAAAGGTGCCATCGGTGGTCATCACCAGATCTGCCAGCGCGGTTGTGGCATAGGTTGCACCGTTGGAGCCATTGTACAGCTCGACTGTCACTTGCGAGATATCGTCGCCTGCGTTGACGCGGATCTCAACAAATTCGCCTGCATCGGTGCCGGCGTTGTCATAGTGGATCTCGTTGATGCGGGCGGTGACCGGTGGGATTTCAACAACGTCCTGAACCTCGACGGAGACGTCTTGGCTGGTTTCGCCGCCGTCTTCATCCGATACGGTGACGGTGATCTCATAGCTGTTGTTGGTGTCCTGATCGTCAGGCGCTTCGAAATCGGGGGCTGCACGGAACGTCAGCTCACCGGTGTCTTCGTCGATGTCAAACAGCGCGGCGTCCGTGCCGGAGATCGCATAGGTCAGATCCGAGCTGTCCACGTCCGTGGCAGAGACGATTGCAACAGTGGTGGTGTTTTCCAGCACTGTGAGGGTCTCGGGCAGTTCCAAGCGAGGCGCGTCGTTTTCACCGTGGATGGTCACGGTCACGGTTGCGGTGTCGGTGCCGCCTTTGCCGTCGTCAACGGTATAGGTGAAGGTGTCGGTTGCGGTTTCACCCGCTTGCAGGCTGTCAAACAGGGTGCCGGGCGTGTAGGTCACGACGCCGCCGGACAAGGACACGCTGGCGCCCGCCGCTGAGGTGGCGTCAACGCCGGTCACAGAAATGGCGTCGCCGTCAAATTCCTGGTCGTTGGCCAACAGATCAGACGCTGCAAAGCTGACACCGTTTTCGCCAGCGTCCACCGCGTCATCGCCGGCCAGAACTGCGTTGTTGGTGCCGTCAAGGAACAGGGTGTAGTCGTCCGCCTGGAAATGCAGCGCTTCGACGCCAACCAGACGGTCACGACCTGCATCGGCAACATCATCGTTGATGGATGTCACATAAACCGCACCGTTGCCAAAGATGGCGCTGCGCTGAACGATTTTGTAATCGTTGATGCTGCCGGTGTAGATTGAGGTGTCAAAGCCGCGCTGACCAAAGAAGAAGTCGTTGCCACGACCTCCAAAAAACTGGTCATTGCCGCCGCGACCGATGGCAATATCCGAGCGATCTGTGCCGGTCAGCACGTTGTCGCGGTTGTTGCCAATCTGAAATTGCAGGCCAAAAAAGCCAAATCGACCAAAGGACATACGTTTCTCCACTGTCGGAAAAGGGAAAAGAAAATTTCCCAGCGGAGATGCAACGCAAGCCATGACAGAAAGATGACGAACGTGAAAATATCAAGAATTTGTTAACCATTTGGTCCAAAGGCCGCGGATTCCCGGTTCTGCAGGGTGGTCACCGCACAGGCCGAAAAATTTGCCAGGGGAAATTACCTGGTCTTTTCCCGCAAATTTAAAGGTCTAGCGCCGGGGAGCGGCCAGAAGATTCGATGTCCCACTGTGCGGACCAATCCACACCTTGTCGTTCCAACACCAGGTAATTGCGTTCCGCCACATAGCGATAGGATTGTCCGGGAATGCGGCGAATGCGGACGGGGTGTTCTGGCAACGGGTCTTCGCCCAGCCAGGACAGCGCGCCCAGGATGCGGGCCCAGGCCGCCGGCGGGGCACGGTGGGCAATGCCGGATGCCACCAGCTGGTGCAAGACGCCGCCATCTGTCAGATCCAATGTGGCGCGGGTGGCCAGGTGGATCTCGCCGGACAGCACCGTCAGATCCTGATCCGGTGCCTCGCCCATGCGCAGCACCAGTTTCAGCATCCGCCGCCAGCTGTCGCGATGGGCGCGGCTTTGCCATTGGTCGCGCAGGTCGTCTTCATATTTCTGCATCGAAGGCACCGCGACCAGCAGGGCTTCAAGGATCGACAGGCGCGGCCCCAACAAAGGCACGCTGGACATCAACAGCGTGCGTCCCGAAAAGGCGGCCGTTGCGGCAGCTTCCATCATCGCCCAGCCCGATGGCCCCATCACATCGCGGCGGGTGCGCTGGCCTCGCAGGTCCGGAGCCAGAATGCGCAACCCTTGGGTCTGGATCTGCCAGCCCAGATGATGGCCGCGTGGATCGGCAAACCGTTCGGGCAAAGCCCCCTCACGCGTGGCGGCCTGAAAGGTCAAATAGGCTTCGCGCGCTACGGTGAACAGCGTCTGCCCCACTGGCGAGTAGGTGCGCGACCGTTGTAGGGATCCCCAGCCATCACAGATATCATGGTCATCCCACTGCATCAGCGACGGCACCCGCGCCGCGATCCAGGCGAAGTCGGTGGCGGCATAAAGATGCGCGTAGCGTTCAAAGAACTTGTGTCGCAGGTGGTGATACAGACTGTCCAGATCCGCGCGCGCAGGATCCTTGGGCAGGGTGTCCGGCCAGTCCTCGGACAAGGGGTGGCCGTGGGTTGCCTCATCCGCATAGACCTGATCACCGCCATGCAGCAACAATGTAAAGGGGCGGTCGCGATGTTGATCCGACAGGCGCGCCCACATGGCGTTGCGCTCCTCGGGCGCGCGGTGCAAATCGCCGTGTTCCTCGCCATTACACGAGACAAACGCAATCTGCATATCCCGGTCCAGCGGTCCCGCGACCGGGTATTCAGTCTCGTTCCAGTGATATTGGCCGCTGCCATCGGCAGGCAGCGCAAACCGCGCCACCTGAACCTTGTGCGTGTCGTATTCGGCGATCTCTTCAAATGGGCAGAGCGCGCCGTTTACGGTCAGCGGTGGCAGATTGGCGTCGACCTTCTGAATAAACAATGCTGCCAGCTGCATCGCGTCGCCATCCGGCGCAATGCTGTCCAGAAAGAGAATAGGGCCAATGAGGTCGGGCAGTGGGGAAGAAACGGTGCGCATGGCTGCATAGGTAAGGGCGCAATGCCTACCTTGACAAGATGCGGTTTTTCAAAAATTTCGTTTCTGTTCCGGTGGTTTAAGGTCTAGCGCCTGTATAAAAAGAAATTGGGTAACTTCGTTGCAAAAAAAGCTCTATTTTACCAATGGGTCAAATTTTATGCTGCGGTGTTTCGTCGATATACTATGGTCGTGAATTTTTTTGCGGTTTTTTTTTGATGCCTGAGATATAAAGTGCGCCGGGGAGATTCGGAGAGTTCTTCGAGCGCAAAATACCGAAATTTAACAGCTGCTAAGTAGCAATTTGGCCATCGCAATTTGGCGGTCGGTCGAATGCGAGACATGTTGTTTGAGTTTTGCGCAGTCGTTCGCTGCTTTCTGTTTTGAAGTTTACGCGGTTAAATGGTGCATTGGTCATGACAAATAAGCCGTTGGCAGAAACAGGGATGCGCCAGTGTTTTTCAACGGTGTTGACCATTGATCCACAGCCAGTTTGGCGGTGGAATTGATGGGTTCTACGGGCGGGGATTGGCCGACTGAGAGATCAGTGGCACGCGAGGTGAATGCGCCGGGGCAACGGTTCGGTCGTCGCCAGTTTCGTCGCTTGCGGCCGATGCTGCGGAACCGTTTGCGCGCTGTGGTGCCGGATTATCTGAGCCTTCGATTGGTCTTGGCCTCTTTGTTGATCAGCTCGGTCTTGTCCTTTTTGGCCACCGGAATTCAGGTCTACTCTAGTTACACACGTCAGAAAGCCGACGTCTTAAATGTGTTTGAACGGGTTGAACGCCTTATGCAGCGCCAGTTGGAACAGGCGTTGTGGGAATTTGATTTTGACCAGGTTGATATCATTCTGGACGGGTTAATGGCGCAAAGCGAAGTGAGCCATCTTTCGCTGGTGTCCCCCACGGGCCACCGGTGGGAGCGCGGGGAACCGATTGCGGGTGCGGATAACTTGGGCAGCTTCAAGCTGACGGCAGTAGGCAGTGACGGGAAACGGGTGCCTGTGGGCAGGCTGACCGCCCAGCTGTCGTTTGAGACGGTGAATGCGCGGGTTTGGATCCAGTTCTGGACAGTGCTGATTTCCAACGTGGTCAAAGCCTATTTGGGTGCGGTCTTGATGTTGGTTTTAGTCCACCACATGGTGATCCGGCATCTGCGTAAAGTGGCAAAGTTTGCCTCGGGCGCGCAGCCCGAAGAGCCTGCGGTGCGGCTGCGATTGGATCGGGAACCGCCGCGGCATCCGGATGTTCTGGATCAGATTGTGCAGGCCATACGCAGCTTTGAAACCCGGGTCGAGGGTTACGTTCAGCAGCTGAACCAAGAGATCGAAAAACGTGACGCCGCACAGATTTCAGCGCGCCGCGCCGAGCAGATGCGCAATCAGTTTCTGGCCAATGTTGGGCAAGATGTTCAACCATCGCTCAAATCCATTCGGGGTTTGTTTCAGCTGATCTCTGAGGATGAGAGCCTTCCCAACAAGCCACGGGGACAAGCAAAACTGGGTCAGCATGCGGCCTATGCTATGGTCTCGCAACTGAACAATATTCTGGATCTCTCCCGTCTGGACAGTGACGATTTCACTCCGCTGGTATCTGTGAGCGAACTGGAGCCATTGGTGCAGAGCTGGAAAAATCATGCACAGCTTCTGGTCGATGCACAAGGCGCCACAGAAAGGCCGGACATCCGTGTCCTGGTTGAACAGGATCCCAGGCTGGCGGCGGCATACTGGCTGGACCGCCAATGTGTAACGCGCGTGGTGGAATGTTTGCTTGACAATGCGGTGAAGTTTTCAGGCCTCAGCGGGGCCAAGGGAGCGCAGGTGGCGATCCTGTTACGCTCTTTGGAAGATAAGGCTTTGCAGGACGACGGGTGTAACAACGGATTGGAAGTGCTGGTGCGGGACAGCGGGCCGGTGATTGCCTATGGCGACCGCGACCGGGTTTTTGAACGGTTTGCCCGCGTCGAAGACCATCTGCCGCATCGGGTCGACGGGGCTGGCCTTGGCCTTGCGGTGGCTTTGGAGATCACACGTCAGATGGGGGGCACCCTGCGGGTAGCTGCCTGCGAAGTGGCAGGCTTTGGCAATGAGTTCCGTCTCACTCTGCCGGATTTGCGCCCTGTAACTGATCGGTCAACGCCGGTGTAAAACCCTTGCCCGCTGGTTGAGGCAGACTGTCCGGGCGGTGTTCTATATGCAGAATCATCGATGCGAACCACCCGTCGGAAATGGCCCTGGGGCAGCGCCACGCAGGTTTTGCGGCCAAAATTGTGGGATTCTCCCTTAAATCCCTGAATTCCTGCAATTTTACCAAAACTTCACTGATAAAGTTAAGCTTGCATAAACGCCTTGTTTACAATGCGTTTACCGCGAATTGTGGCGTCTTTTGGGCGGGCTTGCCGCATTTGCCGCAAGCCTGACACATTCCCGCCACGGGTCTTGATGAGCCTTAAAGGCAGTTTCCGCACTGTCTGAATTGGTGGTGCGACGTGGCGCAAAATCGCCGTCCCGCTCACTCCATCGCCAAGGATAAAGACCCCGTGCAGCCTCAACCGTGTTCCACGCCTGCTCAGCCCGAGATCACCGCCGCGCCCCAAGACGCGCAGGCGCTGCCCTTTGGGCATAGCCTGTTGCAGGGCCAATACCGGATCGAGCGGGAGCTGATGGCGGGAGGGTTTGGCATCACCTATCTGGCGCGTGACAGTCTGGATCGGCAGATGGTGATCAAAGAGTGTTTTCCGGCTGGGTTCTGCACCCGTGAAGGGGCCAAAGTGGCCACGCATTCGCCGTATCGGGCGAAATCCTTCAAGAATGTGCTGCGCCATTTCCTGCGTGAGGCGCAGTGGCTGGCTCGCGCCCAGCATGACAATATTGTCGCGGTGCATCAGGTGTTCAAAGAAAACGGCACCGCCTATATCGCGATGGACTACGTGTCGGGGTGTGATCTGGTCACCCTGCGTGAGCGCGATCCCGGACGGCTGGACCAGTCTTTGATGACCTGGCTGATGGAGCAATCCCTGCAGGCGCTGTCGGTTCTGCATGCCAAGGGGATTTTGCACCGCGACATCTCTCCGGATAATTTTCTGATTGATGCCAAGGATCACCTGACGCTGATTGATTTTGGCTCGGCCGGGGGCACCCATGGGGATGCGGATACGGCGCTGGGGGCGATGCTGTCGGTCAAGGATGGCTATTCTCCGCATGAGTTTTATCAGCCCGATATGCCGCAGCGGTTTTCCAGCGATCTGTATGCGTTGGGGGCGACGTTTCACTTTCTGGTCACCGGCCAGCCGCCCGCCCATGCGCAGGCGCGTCTCAAAGCGGTGACAGCGGGTTTTGACGATCCCTGCCCGCTGTTGGAAGAGGGGGATTGGCCCTTTGATCCCGCTTTTTTACGCGCGATTGACAAGGCGATGTCGATCTTGCCGGGGATGCGGTTTCAATCCGCGGGGGAATGGGCGGAGTGCCTGCCGGAACCTGAGGTCCGCGAAGAGGTCGCGGGTGACACGTCTGCACAGGCCGCCCCGACGCTGGTGCCCGAGGAAAACGCCCCGGATATGCCCGCCGCGGAGCCCGTTGCGGCGGTGATCTCGGATCTGGTTGCCTCGACCAATCGTGCGTTGGAACAACGTTCCGCGCGGCGTGGGCCCAAGGTCGAAGAGGCGCCAAAGCCCAAGAAACCGACGCAGATGGTGGATCTGTTTGGCGAACCCATCGGCGATGTGGACCGCTGGTTGGAGGCGCAGGATCAACAGGCGCGTGGTCAGGTGCCGACGGCACGTGCACGTACGCCGGAACCCGCGGCAAAGCCTGTGAATACGCCACCCAAAACCCAGGCTGACACCCCGCTGCCACGCAACCGCGACTCCGGTTGGGTGGACCGTGTGGCCCGGATCTGGGGTGGTGGTGAGCCACGGCTGAACAAAGTGACAATGAACGGGAAGACAACATGAAGTTCATCAAAGACATCATCGGCGAAAAACGTGAACAGGGGCCGTTGGATCCGGGTTTGACGGCTGTGGAGTCTCCGCCGCAGGCCCCTCCGGGTGATATGTTGACAGCGATCCTGGCGGAAAGCCGCAGTCAACAACAGCCTGAGGTGCGCACGCAGGAACAGGCAGCGCCGGCCCCATTGAAGTCGGCTCCATTGAAGCTGGAGGCCGCCGCGCGGGTTGCTGCGCCGGAAAAACCGGCACGCCCGGCGGCGGTCACCCCCACCAGCGATGCGCTGGAGGCGTTTCTGGCCCAGCAGAGCCAAGCGTTGAGTAATGTATCCGCTGCTGAGCCAGCGCCTCCATCGCCGCAGATTAAATCCGCAGGTGACCGGCAAGAGGGGGACGAGCCGGACGGGTTAGAGCGCCCTTACCGGATTTTCACCCGCCGCAACCGGACCAAAATGTTGCAACTGGAAGCCGCCGCCGAAGCTGCAAATCAGGCGCAAGACACCGCAGCCCTGCCAGACACCGACGCCGCTCAGAGCGCCCACACCCGGCTGTTGGATCTGGATGAGGATGAGTTCCTGCATGTGGGACAGGCGACAGAAGACACAGCCGCCCCTACGGAGCCCGAAGCGGTGGAAGAGTTCGCGGGCGCGGTGGCAGACATGCTGAAAGACCAAGACCCAATTCAAGATGCCCCGTCCCAAGGCCACACGCCCTTTGCACAGGACCACGATCTGGATGGCGAACCAGACCTGGGCGAGGCATCGGGACAGGCAATGGTGCCGGATCTGGAAAAGCTGGTCACGGATCCGGCACCAGCTGATGTTGCGCCCATCTCGCGGTCTCAAACACCTGTGGACGTTCCCGCGACAGTGCCCGTTCAAACACCTGTGGCAGAAACACCTGTGGTCGCAGGCCCGCGCGCGGCGTCTGGCCCCGAGCTGGGCGCGGCCTTCCCAGAGCCTGCATTTGCAGAAACCGCCGCCGCAGCCGGACTGGACTTGGGCGAGGCGGATCTGGGCCTGTCGGTGGGCCGGGCCGGGCGGGTGAAAACACGTCTGTTGGGCTTTGAGAGCGATATGGAGGCAGGCGACCCCTTTGGTCAGACCGGCAGCCAGGGTGACGGCGGTGTGACCCAGTTCCCGGTCGGCTGGCTGGTGGTGGTCGAAGGGCCCGGCCGTGGCGCGGGTTTTACCCTGTTTGCGGGCGTCAGCACCCTGGGGCGTGGCGAAGGGCAGACCATCCGGCTGGACTTTGGCGACAGCAGCATTTCGCGAGATCAACATGCGGCCATTGCCTTTGACCCGGAACAGCAGGGGTTTTTCATCGGTCACGGTGGCAAGGCCAATCTGGTGCGACGCAATGGGCGTCCGGTTCTGAGCACCGAAGCGCTGGCACCCAATGATCTGATCCGCGTGGGAGAGACCACGTTGCGCTTTGTACCGCTGTGCGGGCCTGATTTTGCCTGGCAGGACACCTCTGGCACAGAGGCAGGGAACGGGGCGCATCTTGGCTGATCTGGTGTTTGATACCGCCACCGCGCTGAGCCAAGGGCGGCGTGATCGGCAGGAGGATGCGGTGGTCGCCGATTTCCAGACCGGCTGCGATCATGGGTTTGCGGTGCTGGCCGATGGGATGGGTGGCCATGCTGGCGGTGATATCGCCAGCAAGATCGTGGTGACCGAGATCTTTGCCGAATTGAAACTGCGCAGCGGCGATCCCAAAGCGCTGGAACAGGACGTGACCGCGATCCTGCGCGACGCGGCAGAGGGGGCCAATGCCTGTCTGGCGGAATTTGTCGACAGCAATCCGGAGCGCAACGGCATGGGGGCCACATTGCTGGCACCTGTTTTTGTTGGGCGCAAGCTGTTCTGGATCTCGGTGGGGGATTCGCCGTTGTTTTTGTGGCGCAACGGGACACTGCGGCGGTTGAATGCGGATCATTCCATGGCCGCCCGGCTGGCGCAGGCGGTTGCGGCCGGGCGTATCAACCCAGAGACCGCACGCAGCCATCCGGACCGGGCCTGCGTCACCTCGGTCCTGTCGGGGCGCGAGATTGCCGAGGTGGACTGCCCGCCCGCGCCGCTGACCCTGCAGGCCGGTGACATTATTGTGGCGGCCAGTGATGGGGTGATGTCGCTGGAGACGGCGGCGTTGGAACAGGTGCTGAGCCGCGCCGCAGGCCAGCCCGCCGCGCAGATGGCCCAGCATGTTCTGGCTGAGGTCGCGGGGCTGGGGCGTCTGGATCAGGACAATCTGGCGTTTTGCCTGATCCGGGTGCTGCCACCGATGGCGCCTGTCACGCGGCAGGGTCCACGCCCGGCCCAGCAGCCTGCGCCGCGCACGCATTTCCGTCGTCGCAAGACCACGCTGGTGGCTTCGGCCCATCAGCAGGGCGGCGATTTCCATTTCCACAGCCTCTCCAAGAGGTCTCAGTGACCCGAACCATGACCCAGACTTTGACCCAGACCGCTCACGCCCAGACCGGCGCTAACACTGGCGCTAACCCTGGCCCGAACCATGGCTCTGACTTTGAGGACGCACCGGATTTTGCGCCGGATGGCGCGCCCGCGCTTGAGGCGCAATTGCGCACAGCGCTTGCTGCGCCGGGGGTGGCCCCGGATCTGGCGACGCGGGGTGCGCGCCTGTTGGCCCGTTTGACCCGCCCAGTGCAGGTGGTTGTGGTGGGCGACGCGGGCTGCGGCAAATCGGCGGTGATTGATATGCTGCTAGGCACTCAGGTCGCTGGGCTGGTCAACCGGCTGGCGCTGGTGGAGCTGGCCTATGGCGCCGAACCCCAGGTGCGGTTTGAGGATGCCAATGGCGATGGTGCGCTGTGTCCTGGAACCCTGGGCGATTACGAGATCCCGCCCGGCACGCTGAGCGCGCGGCAGATGCTGCCCTTGCCCATGTTGAAATCCCTGCATCTGACCGAGATTACGCTGGCGGGGGATCTGAACCAGCGCCGGACCTTGTTGCGCCATGCGGTGGAGTATGGCGATGTGATCCTGTGGTGCAGCCCCGCCTTTGAGACCGATGAGCAGACCCTGTGGGCCGAGGTGCCCGAGCGCAAGCGCGACAATGGCTTTCTGGTGCTGACTTTGGCCGACCAGCAGATCATGCGTGGCAGCCTGCCCGAGACGGTGGCGCGGCTGGCCCCAGTGGTGGAGGAGAGCTTCTGGGGGCTTTATCCCGTGGCCGCGCGACAGGGTCTGCAGGCCAAAGGCGGCGCGCCCGGCGCGGATCGCCAGCTGTGGCGGGCCTGTGGCGGCCAGCGTCTGGCCGAGGATCTGCGCCGCCGGGTGGCGCAGGGACGCCAAGCCACCCAGGATCAGGCCGAGGCCTTGTTGTGGCAGTTGACGTTACCGGACCCGGCGCAGGCGACCGGTCAAAATCCTGTTTCGGTTCCGGCCCCGGATCCAGCCCCCCGTTCACACTCCCGTCCCCACACCCAGCAACCTCCCGAGGCGGCCCCACAGCCGAACCCAAGCGAGAACCGCGGGGCGGCGGTGTTGGAACAGGCGTTGGGGCAGCTGCAATCTCAGGCCGAGGCGATGCTGGCAGATGCGGGCGATGATCCCAAAAGCGCCAAAGTGCTGGATCATTGTCTGCTGGCCGTGCGTGACATGGCCGAAGTTCTGGTCAATGCGCCCGGCGATGGGCCTGCGTTGAAAGCCGCGAGAGAGGCCAGTCAGGATGGCGAAGAGATGGTGATGCTGTTGCAGCTGGAACAGGATGAAGAGGCCGCCGTGGATGCGGTGACCCTGTTGTTGCAGCTGAAAAAAGAGCTGTCAGATCCCGCCTTGCCTGCCAAACCGGGGGTACGCTCATGACGATGGTTGATCCAATTCACGACCCACAAACGGCCTCTGTGCCGCCTGCAAAACCAGCGGCGGAACCTGCGGACATCCGGTCTGCGGCGGCGCCTGGAAATCTGACCGCAGGGCTGGAGCCGCTGGCGCAATTGGCGGCGCAGCGTCAGCAGATCCTGAAGGCTTTGGATGGTTTGTCGGCGGTTTCAGGGGAGTCCGCGCAGCGCGCGCTGGCGCGGTTGAGCGGTGAGCTGACCAGTTTTGAACCCGCCATCACCGTTCTGGGGCAGGTCAAATCCGGCAAAACCGCGCTGGTCAATGCCATGGCCGGCTGGTCCGATCTTTTGCCAAGCGATGTGAACCCCTGGACGTCTGTTGTGACCTCGCTGCACCTGTCGCCGGATACCGCGCGGGCTGAGACCAGCGCCCGGTTCCAGTTTATGACCGAAGGCGAATGGGACCGCCTGTTGACCAAAGGTGGCCGCATCGGAGAGATGGCAGGCCGCGCTGGTGCCGAAAGCGAGCTGGACAAGATCCGCGAACAGATCGAAGCCATGCGGGACCGGTCGCGGGCTCGGTTGGGCCGCAAGTTTGAGATGTTGATGGGGCAGACCCATGATTACGGCTATTTCGACAAGAACCTGATCGAACGCTATATCTGCCTGGGCGATGATTTTGAGGATCTGGAGCCGGATCAGGCAGATCAGGGACGGTTTGCCGATATCACCCGTTCGGCGGATCTTTATCTGAACAGCGGGATGATCCCCCATGCGCTGTGTCTGCGGGATACACCGGGGGTGAATGACACCTTTATGATGCGCGAGCAGATCACCATTCAGGCGCTGCGGGACAGTCGCCTGTGTGTGGTGGTCTTGTCGGCGGGGCAGGCGCTGACCTCGGTGGATCTTGGCTTGATCCGGATGATCGCCAGCCTGGACGCGCGCGAGGTGGTGATCTTTGTCAATCGGATCGATGAGTTGCAGGACCCGGCCCAACAGGTCCCCGAGATCGAGGCGGCCATCCGCGAGACTCTGCGTGATCATCACGGACCACAAGAGGCCGAGATCCTGTTTGGCAGCGCCTATTGGGCCAATGCGGCCCTGATGGGGCAATTGGACAACCTGCCACCGGCCAGCGCGGCGGCCTTGTTGAATTGGGCGGAGGCCAGTGTCAAAGCGGGCACCCATCAGATCGCCAAAGGGCCGGCACAGGATATGGTCTGGCAGCTGTCGGGCCTGCCGGCTCTGCATCGGACCCTGGGGGAGCAGATCCTGGTCGGCGAAGGCGGCGCGACGCTGGCGCGGGTTGCCACCTCGGCCCTGACCGTGGCCAGCGGGCAAGAGGCGGCCCATGCCATCCGGGTGCAGGCGCAGCGCGGCAGCACCGAGGGGGATGCGGTTCACGGGTTGGACACCAACACCGTGCGAATGACGTTTGAGCAATTGGCCGACCAGCATATGGACGCGCTGGAACGCGCGCTGGACGAGGTGCTGGCCGCCTATCGCGGGCGGGCGGACCGGGCCCATGCGACCTTTGTAGATCGTGCAACGCGGGCCTTGATTGAACATCTGGAGCAATGGGGCGACCAAAGCGTCTGGGAATATGATCCTGCGGGTCTGCGTCTGTTGCTGCGCACCGCCTATTCAGTGATGTCGAGCCGCCTGCAAGCGGCGGCTGAGGCGCGGTATCAGGCGGCGGTGCGGGATGTGGCAGGATTGCTGCATCAAGGGTTTGGCAGCGCGGTCGAAGGCGTGCAGCTGGCCTTGCCCCAGGTGCCGGATGTGGCCGCCCCTGTGGCTTTGGGGCAGACCATTGCGCTGGATTTCAACGATGGCTGGTGGGCCAGCTGGTGGCGGCGCACTCGGGGATATCGCGCTTTTGCTAATCAATTCCGCAGCTTAATCGAAGGAGAGACCGAAGATTTCATGGTCCAGCTGAAATCTGTGCAGGTTGCCGACACCCGCGCCGAATTTCTGGCGCGGCTGCAAGGATTTTTTGACGAACAGCGTGATATCCTGGCGGAGATTACTGACGCTCAGGACGGTGATCTGCGGGCTCGGTTCAACAATCATACCGCCGAAGCGCAGAGCAAAGCCAGCCGGGCGGCAATGCTTGTGTTAAAAACCTATGCGACCGGGTGAGTGCGGCGCGTCGATGATTGGAGTAGACATGCCTGTTAGCAAACCCACCGCACGAAAGCCGCGCCTTGCGCTGATGGGGGAGTTTAGCGCAGGCAAAAGCACGCTGACCCATCTGCTGGTTGGGCTGGAACCGCTGCCGGTCAAGGTGACGGCCACCCGTCTGCCGCCTGTCTGGATCACCCATGGCCCCACCTCGGCCACGGTTGTGGGCACCGATGGCGCGGAAACGCCGATCGATCTGGAAGAGATTGAAACCGTGCCGCTGGACAGCACCGCGCTGATCCGCCTGACCCTCCCGGCAGAGGCGCTGGAGCTGTGCGATCTGATTGATATGCCGGGGATTTCGGACCCGAACATGCCGACCTCGGTCTGGCGGGCGCTGATGCCCGAGGTGGACGCGGTGATCTGGTGCACCCATGCCACCCAGGCCTGGCGCCAGTCCGAGGCTGCGGCCTGGGACAGCATTCGCGCGGGTCTGTCCGGGCCCTCGACCCTGTTGGTCACCCATTTTGACAAGTTACAGAACGAACGCGATCAGGCGCGGGTTCTGAAACGGGTGATGCGCGAAGCGGGAGACAAGTTCCAATCAGTCTTCCCGATCTCACTGTTGCAGGCTGTTGAGGCTGAAGATGACGCCGAAGCCTGGCAGGCCAGCGGCGCGGATGCCTTTGTCGAAAGCCTGATTGAACTGTTGGTGCGGTGGAGTGATCCAAAAACCGCGCCTTCTGCCAACGCGCCTGAGGTGACGATGGCGGAAAAACTGGCCCGCGAGGCGGCGCGGGATCGTGGCAAGACCGAAAGCCCCCAGCCCGAAGCCATGGTCGAAGGCCGTGTGGTGCCGCGCCGGGTGAAACGTGAACGTCACAGTGCCCGCCCCGAACGGCGCGCCACCGCAGCGGCAGGCCGTGCACCGATGGCCCCGCGCTGAGGGTGACATGACCACTCGCCCCCCTTCTTCTCCTGCGCCAGTATCTGGCGCGCTTGGCCCTCTGGCAGAGGCGTTGACAGCCCTGGAGCAGAGCGCTGAGGGCTGCCGTTTGGCCGGGTTCGGGGATCTGGGTGCGCGATTGGTGTTGCGGGCGGAACCGGCGGGGGCCCGACCACAAGAGGCTTTGGATGATCTTTGCGTGCAGGCTGCCGAAGCTTATGCGCTGGCCGATCGCTTGGCGGATCAATTGGCCGAAAATCTGGTCGAGAACCTGGGCAGCCCGGTGCGAGCCAGCGATCCGGTGATGGCCTGGGTTCCGGGGGAAACACGCTTGTTTTTGCGGGCGGAACAGTCTGACGACGCGGTCTTTTTGGCCTGTGATAGGTTGGATACGGCGCAGGATCTTGTAGCGGCGGCCCGAGACGTGTTGCAGGCAGTGGCTCCGGATGGGGCGGAGGGATGAGCGCTGAGACAGCACAGGGCCGATCCTTTGCAAGTATTGCGCCGCGGGGCGCGGCGATGACCGTTTCGGGACAAGCCAATGAGGCGGCGGATTTACGGCAGCGCCTGATGGATTTGGTGCGGCCAACTGTTTCGGGTGCTGCGAGCTCTGTGTTGGATCAGATCCTGTCCGAGGTTGATGGCATTATGCTGCCGCGCCAGATCGTTGTCTTTGCCGCCGGGCGCGCGGTTGCCCATTTGGTGGTGTCCCAGCGCAGATTGGTCGGACTGGCCCTGACCGGTGGCTGGCAGGGCGATCTGATGGAGGGGCTCGCCCGGCTTTTGAGCCTCTGTGGTGAGGAACCATTGCGGTTTGAGCGAAAAGCCACCCAAGCGCCCATCGGCGCCGAGAGCCTGTCGGTGGCGGCCATTCGTGATCATTTTGGCCCGTCAAATGCGGGCGTGCAAAACCCGCATGGCTGCCCGATGCGCCGGTTTCAAACGCGTGTTGCGGATCTAAGCTCGGCTTGGGTGTTGATCGGGGCTGAAGGGGAGCGAGACGGTGGCGGCGCAGCGGAGACGCAGCGAGTGCTGCATGCCCTGGCCGAACAGCTGCCACCACGCCACACAATTGGCGCGCGCCCCAATGCGTTGATCCTGCCAGACCCACAGTCCGCGGGCGCAGAACAATTTTTGGTGGCGCGGGCGGATCGGTTGCGTTTTCTGGCACGGTTTCCTTCGCCCGCGCTGGGTGAGGTCAGCCGGGTGTGGCAGGCGGTGTTTGGCGCGGCATGAGATCGCCGCGCGGTGGGTCAAAGGTGTGACTGAGGTCGCCCTCTTGCTTGACCTGAGCTATCAGATGCGGCACAGGGGCGCGCAGCCCGATGCCTCCTTTGCCAGCCTAGGAACCCAATGTGATGTCTGACGATCAAAAGCCCTCTGCCGCGGATAAACACGCAAGCGGTGCGCCGTGGCGCAATTTCTATGGTCGGATTAAAGGCAAGCAGTTGAAACCTGCGCAGCAGCGGTATTTGGACGAGGACCTGGCGGCCTTGAGCCCAGGTGCGGTGGGCTGGGATGTGAATCCGGACCGCGCGCCATTGGATCTGGAGGCGCTGTTTGGCGGCCGTGATGTCTGGTTGGAGGTCGGCTTTGGCGGTGGTGAGCATCTGGTGCATCAGGCCAAATCCAATCCGGATGTGGGGATCATCGGGGCGGAACCCTATATCAATGGGGTTGCGATGCTGTTGGGCAAAATCCGCGCGGCGACCACAGGCAATATTGCGGTTCATCCGGGCGATGCGCGGGATTTGATGGATGTTTTGCCGATGCAGTCGATTTCCAAGGCGTTCCTTCTGTATCCGGATCCCTGGCCCAAAGCCCGCCATCACCGCCGCCGTTTTGTGACCGAAGAACATCTGGAGCCTTTGGCGCGGGTTTTGAAACCGGGTGCAATCTTCCGGGTGGCGACGGATATTCCGGATTACGTCCGCCAGACCCTGGAAGAGGTGCCAAAGGCCGGTTTTGAATGGCTGGCGGAAGGTCCTGAAGATTGGCGTGAACCTTGGGGTGACTGGATCTCGACGCGCTACGAGCAAAAGGCGCTGCGTGAGGGGCGCAGGCCGCATTACCTGACCTTCCGCCGGTTGGGGTGAGGCGGCGTTTCGGTTTTTTCGCTCCTGCAGCTAGGCATCCATAACCGGCGGCTCCCGCGCGGTTTGCGTGCTTTGGAAAAGCCCGCCATCCCCTTGGGCCGGGCAGGGCCGCGCCGAAGGCGCGGCCCTGCCCCCACCGCGACGCGCATCGCGCGGCGCAACACCTCTGCTGCGCCAATATTGAGCGAGAACACCTGTGCTTTGTACCGCAGGACCTCGTTCGAACTGTTGTCCTTTGGGGCGGTAAGGGTGCGGGCTGCTGGCCAGTAAAAGAATAGCTGTCTGAACACGCCATCCCCGTGGACGCGCCCTCTGTCATGCGGTAACAGCCTAGGCAACGCAGATCACGAGGAAGATCCCATGTCCGGACACAGCACGCCCATTCCGATGACCTCTCGCCGCGCAGGCCCTCTGACCGGTGTGGCTGAGGTTCCCGGGGACAAATCCATCTCGCATCGGGCGCTGATCCTGGGGGCGCTGGCTGTGGGTGAGACCCGCATCACCGGCCTGCTGGAAGGCGAAGATGTGCTGGACACCGCCAAGGCCATGCGCGCCTTTGGGGCCGAGGTCACGGACCACGGCGGCGGCGAATGGACAGTGCATGGCGTCGGCGTTGGTGGCTTTCAGGAGCCGGATAATGTGATCGATTGCGGCAATTCGGGCACTGGTGTGCGTCTGATTATGGGGGTCATGGCCACCCAGCCGATCACTGCGACCTTTACCGGGGATGCCTCGCTCAACAAACGTCCGATGGCGCGGGTGACGGATCCTTTGGCGCTGTTTGGCACGCAGACCGTGGGGCGCAGCGGAGGGCGCTTGCCGATGACTTTGGTGGGCGCGGCAGACCCGATCCCCGTGCGGTATGAGGTTCCGGTGCCATCGGCGCAGGTGAAGTCGGCGGTGCTGCTGGCGGGGCTCAATGCACCGGGTCAGACCGTTGTGATCGAACGCGAAGCCACCCGCGACCACAGCGAGCGGATGCTGGCCGGGTTTGGTGCCGAGATCACGGTGGAAGACACAGATGAGGGCCGCGTGATCACCCTGACTGGGCAGCCCGAGTTGAAACCGCAGGTCATTGCCGTGCCGCGCGATCCGTCTTCGGCCGCCTTCCCGGTCTGTGCCGCCTTGGTGACACCGGGGTCGGATGTTCTGGTGCCAGGGATTGGTCTGAACCCAACCCGGGCGGGCCTCTTTACCACATTGCGTGAGATGGGCGCGGATCTGACCTATGAGAACGAGCGCGAAGAAGGCGGTGAGCCGGTTGCGGATCTGCGGGCCAAATTCTCCCCGAATATGAAGGGCATCGACGTGCCGCCCGCGCGCGCGGCCTCGATGATTGACGAATATCCGGTTCTCTCGGTTGTGGCCTCTTTTGCCACGGGCACCACGATGATGGCCGGTGTCAAAGAGCTGCGGGTCAAGGAAAGTGATCGGATAGATGCAATGGCACGGGGTTTGCGGGCCAACGGCGTGACCGTGGACGAGGGCGAAGACTGGTGGAGTGTTGAGGGGCTGGGCCCTGATGGGGTGCCGGGTGGTGCCACCTGTGAAAGCTTCCTGGATCACCGCATTGCCATGTCCTTTATGGTCATGGGTTTTGGCGCGCAAAAGGCCGTGTCTGTGGATGATGGCAGCCCGATTGCCACGTCTTTCCCGATCTTCGAAGATCTGATGCGCAATCTTGGCGCTCAGATTGAGCGTAGAAACAGCTGATCTCAACTGCGGCGGCAGAGCCTGTTCCGGGGTTTGCCGCCAGTTTTAGCCCGCTCGATCAGATTGGGGTCTCCTCCGCTTTCGGCGGATTTTTGCCCGTTTGTGGAGAAATAACCAAATTGTTATCAACGTCAGGCTGGTTTTTAAGCCTGGGGTGTTGAATACACGTGGCACTCAATCTCACTCACCAGAACGAGTGCCACGTGTATACCGTCTGTGGTGGGTTTGGACACAGACCTGTCTGCATATGTGTGGGTACAGACACTTGGGAAAACGACAGGACAATCCCGTCGATCCCTATATTCCACGCGTGAGCATGTGGAGTTAGCTAGGGGATTCCCTAGTTCTCACTGTAGGTTTACGGAACTTTTGGGACAAAATGACCTAAACGCGTATCGTCAGGGACATTTTGTCCATAAATTTCGATCACTGGTTGAGTAGTGTCATGCATTTCTTGTTTTAGTAAGAATCGCATGGACTTGGTGGAATTGCTTATAGTGTAAGCAGGCCGTAAACGAGCGCCCGTGCCACCGCATGGGTTCGGTTGCGCGCATTCAACCGCTTGGTCGCGTTGCGGAGGTGAAATTCCACGGTTTTGTCAGACAGGGACAAGCGGAAGGCGATCTCTTTGGTCAAAAGCCCCGCAGCGGCCCATTTCAGACATTCGATTTCGCGGCTGGAGAGGCTGATCACGTCCTTTGGGCTCAGCTCATCATGAAACCTGGCATGGAACAACAGGGCCGCCATCTCGATATCATGACCATAGGCCCGCAGCGTGTCATCAGCTTCGCGGGTGGAATTCAGATCCAGCGCGACGCCGATGCCGCCCACAGCCTGTCCAGACCCGTCCCGCAAGGGGACGCTCATGCCATATTGCAGGCCAAAATCAGCGGCGAGGGACAGAACTTGTTTGGACCGTTGTGTGGCAAAAGCGGCCGCGCGCGGGTCATGCCAGCCCATGGCACCGCCTTCGGTGGTGGCACAGAAACGGGCAAAGGGATCGTCACCGATCAATTCGTCCACCATATAATGGCCGGCGTATTCTTCGGGGTAGCTGAAAAACGTATGGGCCTGGTTCAACGTATTGCTGACTTGCTCTGCGCCCGGAACGGATGGGGCTGGCAGCATGCCGTAAACCGCGCTTTTGGCACCAAAGGTTTTCAGTTCGGTATCAAGAAGAGTAAAGGCAGCTTCGGGAGCTGTCAGGCTGTTCTGAGCGTCTGCAAAATCCAAGAGCCGATTGTTGAAGAACCTGCTTGGCACCCTTTTGTCCCTAAGATAACTGCACTAGACACATTATGAGGGAACTTATCGCCCCACTGCAACCGCGTAACGGTTACCAGATCTCGATGCGGTGGTGAATTGGGTGTTTTTATGTGCCATTTTACCCGTAGCGCCGTCAATAGGCCGCGAAATTCAGCCATCTTCGCGCACTTTGATGAGGCGAAACACGAGCGCAAAGCGTTGTCTTTCCCGTTTCAAAACGGTAGCGGAATGGGGTGAAACGGAAGACTTACGCATTTTGAGGACGGACAGGAATGTTTTGTGTGGCAATTGACGGCCCGGCCGCGGCAGGAAAAGGAACAATTTCGCGCGCGGTGGCAGAGCATTTTGGATTTGCGCATCTTGATACCGGACTTCTTTATCGCGCGGTGGGGGCCAAGATGATGGCGGGTGTTCCCCCGGTTGAGGCGGCGCAGAACCTGTTGCCGCAGGACCTGGACGATCCTGACCTGCGCGGCCCCGAAGTGGCGCAGGCGGCCTCCAAAGTTGCGGTGATCGCCGAAGTGCGCGCGGCCTTGGTTGATTTTCAACGTGCCTTTGCCCGCCGTTCGGGCGGTGCGGTGATGGATGGGCGCGATATTGGCACCGTGATCTGCCCCCGCGCCGAAGCCAAGCTGTTTGTGACCGCCAGTGCCGAGGTGCGGGCCAAACGCCGGTTTCAGGAATTGGCCGCCAAAGGTCTGGCGAATTCCCTCGAAGAGGTTCTGGCCGATGTCAAAGCACGGGATGAGCGGGACATGAACCGCGCCGAAGCGCCGCTGCGCCCGGCAGAGGATGCGGTTCTGATCGACACCAGCGAATTGGACGTGGACGCGGCGATTGCCGCTGCGATCCAGGCCGTGACCGAGCGCGGCGCGGCCTGATACGCCCCGCCTGTAAAACGGGCAGATCATGGCCTGTTTCCGGCCGCAAGGACTGCGTTACAGGCGTCTCACCAATCCGTGCATCGATTTACCGGCCTATGCGCCCTACCTTTGATAGGATGATCCCAAAGGAGAGCCCCATGCCCGCACGTCCCATCCTGCCCGCCGTTTTGCCTTGTCTGTCCTTGGTGGCGATCTTGTCCTTTGGCGGGGGATTTGCGGTGATGGCGCAAGAGGCGCAGCCGGATGTGGTGCCAACGCCCGATCCATTGCCAGAAATCACCAGTGAGCCGCCGATGGATTACGAACGTCTGGGCCGGATCCTGGCAGCACTGGATCCCGAGCTGCAACCGAGCGGTCCGGCGTTTCAGCTGACCATTCTGGATTTCCCGGTTTTTGTGATCACCGATACAGGGGCGGACCGGATGCGGGCGATGGTGCCAATCCGCCGGGCTGAGGGGCTGACCTCCGAAGAGATGATGCGGATGATGCAGGCCAATTTCGACAGTGCGCTGGATGCGCGATATGCGGTGGCCAATGGAACTTTGTGGGCGACCTTTATTCACCCACTGTCGCCGTTGAAAAAAGATCAGCTGATCTCGGGGCTGGGACAGACCGTCAATGTGGCGCGCACCTATGGCACGCTGTATTCCGGGGGCGGGGTGCAATATGGCGGCGGCGACAGCAACAATCTGCAGCAGGAGCTGATCCAGGAACTGCTGAAAAAAGGCGAGGCGATCTAAAGCCTTTTGACCATGCGGACATAGGGCAGATCCCGCTTGAAGAACCGCGCGCCTTTGGTTTCAAATCCAAACCGCACATAAAAGGGCAGGGCGGTTTCGCGGGCGTCAAACCAGAACAGGGTGTGGCCCCGCGCCGTGGCCTCGGCCAGGAGATGGCGCACCATCAGACTGCCGGCCCCTTGGCCTTGGAATTCGGGGTGGGTTGCGAATTTACGCAGACGGATGCTGTCGCCCTCAGGAAACAGCGACGCCACGCAGATCAGCTGATCTGCAACAAAGCCACCAAAGTGCAACGCATCGTCATCACCGTCCACCTGGCTGGCGGACATGGGATGGTCCGGCCACAGCGCCATTTGGCGCACGGGCAGGGTGTCGGCCGCTGATATGTGTAGGATCTGCATATGGGGTCCATGTGACACGGGGCAGGCCCTGCATAGGCAGACAGGCCGACGCCGACAAGAGGGGCGGCGGCGGCCTATGGTTACTTGATCATCCCGGCTACAGGATCAATGCGTCGATAATATCCTGCGGCATGATATCTGTGCCACCCAAATAGTCGGTGTCATTGATGATGATCTTGCTGTCGGCACCAAAGTTGAGAAGGATTCGGTTTTCCTGCTCATGCCCGTACAGGGCAAAGACCTCTTCAGCGGTCATATCGAAATCAAAAGCTGTGAGGTCGATCCGATCAAGCCCCCATGCGCCGCCGTCAAAGTTGTGGATGACATCGCGCCCATCGCCGGGCCGGAACACGAAGGTGTCAAAATTGTAGCTGTAGCCGAACAAGCGGTCATTGCCGGTTCCGCCGTCCAGGGTGACCCGCGCGCCGGGTCCGTATTTATCAAAGTCCACGACCTCTTCGTTCACCCGGCTGCGGGCTTCGGACAGCAGCACGTCGCGGCCGCTGCCGCCATGCGCATCGCCGCCGCCATAGGATGACATGACCAGCATGTCATCGCCGTTACCGCCATAAAGGTGAGAGGTGCCGCCGAAACCACCAATCAGCACGTCGTCGCCAGACTCGCCAAACATCCACCAGTCCGTCTTCTTTGGAAAGGGACCGAGGTTGCCGCCTGTTATGGCGCGGATCGTGTCGTCGCCGCTGCCACCATACAGGTTTTCGACGCCGCCGTCGGTATAGTCGTCGATGATCAGATCGTTGCCGGCCCCGCCATAGGCCAGATCGGGACCGGCCCCCGTGATGATCTTGTCGTCGCCATCACCGCCGATCAATGTGTCTCGATGCGCCCGACCATAAAGGGTGTCGTTGCCGTCGCCCCCTTCAATCAGATCAAGTCCAAAACTCCCGTTGAGGACATCATCCCCGGTGCTACCAGTGAACGTACGCATGTGACCCTACCTTTTACACAAAAACACAAACCAACAACTCGGCGACCGTAACGCGGGCCGAGATTGACGTAAATTTAATTTACTATTTGCGCGTGACAGAAGCTTGATGGTCGCGGCTTAAACGTGCAAGACGCAGGTCGGTGCGGGAAAAGAACGCCCCTTGCCTGAAACGCAGTTTCTGCCTATAAGGCGGCTGTCTATAAAGATGCGGGAATCGCACGGACATCGGTTTGAGCAGGGTCGGGGCAACCTCCGGCCCTTTGTGTTATGTGTGTGTTTGGCACGTTTGAACCTTTGACCGCGCTGCACCATCCGGTGCCTTGCAACGAAAACGACCAACCCCAAGACCGGCGGAGACAACCGCACGGCCAGAAAACGTTTTAAAGGAAAACAACGCCACATGGCTAATACATCCATGGAGGAATTCGAAGCCCTCCTGCAAGAAAGCTTCGAAATGGACACACCCGATGAGGGTTCTGTTGTCAAAGGCAAGGTTCTGGCGATTGAAGCCGGCCAAGCCATCATCGACGTCGGCTACAAAATGGAAGGCCGCGTTGATCTGAAAGAATTCGCAAATCCTGGCGAGGCACCTGAAATCGCAGTTGGCGATGAGGTCGAAGTCTACCTGCGCGCGGCTGAAAACGCCCGCGGCGAAGCTGTTATCTCTCGTGAGATGGCGCGCCGTGAAGAAGCATGGGACCGCCTGGAAAAAGCATACGCAGACGACGCACGTGTCGAAGGCGCGATCTTTGGCCGTGTCAAAGGTGGCTTTACCGTCGACCTCGGCGGCGCCGTGGCCTTCCTGCCCGGCTCGCAAGTTGACGTCCGCCCCGTACGTGACGCGGGTCCGCTGATGGGTCTGAAGCAGCCGTTCCAGATCCTGAAAATGGACCGTCGTCGTGGCAACATCGTTGTATCGCGTCGTGCGATCCTCGAAGAATCCCGCGCCGAACAGCGTGCAGAAGTCATCGGCAAACTGGCCGAAGGCGACTCGGTTGAAGGTGTGGTCAAGAACATCACCGAATATGGTGCGTTTGTTGACCTGGGCGGCGTTGACGGCCTGCTGCACGTCACCGACATGGCATGGCGCCGTGTGAACCACCCGAACGAGATCCTGAACATCGGCGAAACCGTCAAAGTTCAAGTGATCAAGATCAACAAAGAAACCCACCGTATCTCCCTGGGCATGAAACAGCTGCAGGACGATCCGTGGGATGTTGTTGCGGTTAAATACCCGCTGGAGTCCGTCCACAAAGGTCGCGTCACCAACATCACCGATTACGGTGCATTTGTTGAGCTGGAAGCCGGTGTTGAAGGTCTGGTCCACGTCTCCGAGATGTCCTGGACCAAGAAGAACGTACACCCGGGCAAAATCGTCTCCACTTCGCAAGAAGTCGACGTCATGGTTCTGGAAATCGACGGCGCCAAGCGTCGCGTGTCTCTGGGCCTGAAGCAGACTCAGCGCAACCCATGGGAAGTGTTTGCAGAAACCCACCCCGAGGGCACCCCGGTCGAAGGCGAAGTCAAGAACATCACCGAATTCGGTCTGTTCATCGGCCTGGAAGGCGACATCGACGGCATGGTTCACCTGTCCGACCTGTCTTGGGACGAGCGTGGCGAAGATGCGATCCAGAACTACCGCAAAGGCGACATGGTTTCGGCCGTTGTCTCCGAAGTGGACGTTGAAAAAGAGCGTATCTCGCTCTCCATCAAAGCTCTGGGTGGCGACAAGTTTGCCGAAGCAACCGGCGGCGTGAAACGCGGCTCGATCGTGACTGTTGAAGTCACCGCGATCGAAGACGGCGGTATTGAGGTGGAATATGAAGGCATGAAATCCTTCATCCGCCGCTCCGACCTGTCCCGTGACCGTGCCGACCAGCGTCCCGAGCGTTTCAACGTGGGCGACAAGGTCGACGTGCGCGTCACCAACATCGACGCCAAGACCCGCCGTCTGGGTCTGTCGATCAAAGCCCGCGAGATCGCAGAAGAGAAAGAGGCCGTCGAACAGTATGGCTCCTCCGACTCTGGCGCGTCCCTCGGCGACATCCTGGGCGCTGCGCTGAACAACGACTAAGGTCCGTTCAAACGCCAATTCTTGGGCCTCGCAGATGCAAATCTGCGGGGCCTTATTGCGTTTAGAGGCGGTGGAACGGGGGGCTTTTGCCGTTCGAATCAATTTCCGGGGGGCTTCACACACATCTTGGAAAACGGATGCTTGGGCAGCTTTTCTCGCATCACGCCGGTTTTACCGCGCGTATTCCTGCGAAAACCGCGTCTTTTTATCCTTTGGGGTTGCGCCAAACTATTCCCGGATAAAGGTTTTTTTCCTATAGTCTTTGAAAAGATAAAGATTGAACTGGCTTGGGAGGACCGAGACGACATGATCCGCTCGGAATTGATTCAGAAGATTGCAGACGAAAACCCGCACCTGTATCAGCGTGATGTAGAACGGATTGTGAATACGGTGTTTGACGAGGTGACCGAGGCGATGGCCCGCGGCGACCGGGTTGAACTTCGCGGCTTTGGTGCCTTTTCGGTCAAACAGCGGGATGCGCGCACAGGTCGCAATCCCCGCACCGGTGAAACAGTCCATGTTGAAGAGAAACATGTTCCCTTTTTCAAGACCGGCAAGCTCTTGCGGGACCGACTAAACGGAAAAGAATAGATGCGCTATATTCGCTATGCGGTTTTGGGCACACTCGCCCTGGTACTTGCGTCGATTGCTCTGGCCAATCGCGCTTTTGTAGATCTGAAGCTGATGCCCGATGCGCTGGCTGAGCTGGTGGGTTTCAATCTTGGCATTTCCTTGCCGCTGTTTGCAGTTGTCCTGGCCGGTGTCGGTGCCGGGCTGCTGGTGGGGTTCTTTGCGGAATACCTGCGTGAAGGCAAACACCGCCGCGAAGCCGGGGCCCAGAAACGCGAGGTGCGCAAGCTGTCGCGTGAGGTCAACAAGCTGAAGAAGCAAAAGCACGAGGGCAAGGACGAGGTTCTGGCCCTGTTGGAAGACGCAGGCTGACGCCGGGTGCGGCGGCAGCAGAGCTGACATGACAGAGATCAGAAGCAAGATCTGCGGTTTGAAGACTGCAGAGGATATTCAGGCGGCAGCCGAGGCCGGCGCCGCCTATATCGGGTTTAACTTTTTCCCAAAATCTCCGCGCTCGGTGACGGTGGCAGAGGCTGCTGCGCTGGCGGTGGAGGCCCCGGTGGGCCTGTGCAAAGTCGCGCTGGTGGTCAATATGGACGATACCGAGCTGGATGCGATTGTCGCGGGCGTGCCGCTGGATATGCTGCAGCTTCACGGCCACGAAAGCCCGGAGCGCGTGGCTGAGCTGAAAGCGCGCCATGGACTGCCTGTGATGAAGGTTCTGGGTATTTCCGAACCTGCCGACCTGGCACGGATTGCCGAATATGAACAGGTTGCCGATCAGATCCTGGTGGATGCCAAAGCCCCCAAGGGTGCGGTTCTGCCCGGGGGCAATGGGGTGACCTTTGATTGGTCGATCCTTGCGAAAAAGAAATACTGGCAATGCCCCTGGATGCTGGCCGGAGGGCTGACGCCGGAAAATGTTGGCCAGGCCATCCGCCGCACAGGCGCGCGCCAGGTTGACGTGGCCTCGGGTGTTGAAAGCGCGCCGGGTCAAAAAGACCCTGATCTGATCCGCGCTTTTGTGGCTGCAGCCAGCGGTCGTTGAATTTTAGAACGCACGGGGCGCTCCCGCCCGTCTTTGTGGCCCTTTGGGCCCCATCATCCCGTTGGGCCAAGCGCTGCGCCGCCGAAGGCGGCGCAGCGCTGGTCGCTTTGGGTTTCACCCAAAGCGAAATCCCTCCCTTGGGATTGTGAGTCTGTCCCGGATCCGAACCTATCCTGATCTTGGATTTCAGACACCGGTTGAGATCCCGCCCGCGGTCACAGCGGCCTTTGATCAACTTGTGGCGGCGGGTTTTGTGGATCATCTGCCATAGAGCAACGATGCAGGCGCGTCCTGCTGGTAGATTGATCGTTCTCCCCTGTCTGGCGGTAAAAATCTTTCGAAAACAGGTTTCCCCGGCTGGCGTTCAGCACTAGAACCACTTGGGTACGACGATGGAGAGACCGATGGCCGATGATCTAGTCAACAGCTTCATGAACGGCCCTGATGACAAGGGCCGCTTTGGGATTTTTGGCGGGCGTTTCGTGAGCGAAACCCTGATGCCGCTGATCCTGAGCCTGGAAGAAGAATACAACAAGGCCAAGGATGATCCGACGTTCTGGGCGCAGATGGATGACCTGTGGAAACACTATGTGGGCCGTCCGAGCCCTTTGTATTTCGCGGAGCGTCTGACCGAAGACCTGGGCGGGGCCAAAGTCTATATGAAGCGCGACGAGCTGAACCATACGGGGGCGCATAAGGTCAACAATGTGCTGGGGCAAATTCTGCTGGCGCGGCGGATGGGCAAGACCCGGATTATTGCAGAAACGGGTGCGGGTCAGCACGGCGTGGCGACTGCGACCGTCTGTGCCAAGTTCGGCCTGAAATGTGTGGTCTATATGGGCGCGCATGATGTGCAGCGTCAGGCACCCAATGTGTTCCGCATGCGCCTGTTGGGGGCCGAGGTGATCCCGGTGACCTCAGGGCGGGGCACATTGAAAGATGCGATGAACGACGCGCTGCGCGATTGGGTGACCAATGTGCATGATACGTTTTATTGCATCGGCACGGTTGCAGGCCCGCACCCCTATCCGGCAATGGTGCGTGATTTCCAGGCCATCATCGGCAAGGAAGTCCGCTGGCAGCTGCCCGAGCAAGAGGGCGAAGGACGCCTGCCCGATACGGTGATTGCCGCGATTGGTGGGGGATCCAATGCGATGGGGCTGTTTTACCCGTTCCTGGATGATCCTTCCGTGAACATCATTGGTGTGGAAGCTGGCGGCAAAGGTGTGGATGAGAAGATGCAGCACTGTGCCTCCCTAACCGGCGGCCGTCCGGGAGTTCTGCATGGCAACCGCACCTATCTTTTGCAGGATGAGGATGGCCAGATCCAGGAAGGTTTCTCGATCTCGGCGGGGCTTGATTACCCTGGCATCGGGCCAGAGCACGCTTGGCTGCATGAGACGGGCCGGGCGCAATATGTCTCTGTGACCGACAAAGAGGCGCTGGAGGCGTTTCAGGTCTGCTGTGCGGCCGAAGGGATCATCCCGGCGCTTGAGCCCAGCCATGCATTGGCGCATGTGCTGAAGCTGGCACCGACCCTGCCCAAGGAGCATATCATCGTGATGAATATGTGTGGGCGCGGCGACAAGGATATCTTTACCGTGGCGCGGCATCTGGGTTTTGACATGTCCGACACCGAAGGGCGGGATTTGGACGAATAATCCAATCGTCGAGGCCAATGTATTGGTCTTTGAGCGGTCCCATGGGGGCCGCTTTTTATTTTGCACCTGCGGCAGCTGGATCGGAGCGGAAAGCTCCCGCGCCCGCAGGTGTTCTGGCCCTTTGGGCCAGCCACCCCTTGGCGGCCTTGGGTGTAGCGCCGGGCACAGCCCGGCGCTACACCCAACGGGCGTGGATCACGTGAAACGTGATCCGCAACGGGCGGGAGATCCACCTGTTTCTGGGGTCGACGGAGCGTGTGGGTGTGTGACCTTGCTTATGTGTCAGCTCGGGCGCTTTGACCAAGCTTACTCGGCCTTGTCACTGGCATGGAAGCGCAACAGCTCAAGCGGTACAATGTCCAATGCCCGCTGATGGGTTGCGTTCAGGTCGACCTTGGGGGCGCAGCCTTCATCGGCGGCCTGCAGGAACCGCGCCGCACAAAGGCACCAGCTATCCCCCGCCTTGAGACCCGGAAATCGGAATTCTGGCCGGGGCGTCGACAGGTCGTTGCCGACGTATTTGGAATAGGCCAGAAACTCCTCGGTCATGACCGCGCAGACGGTATGGCTGCCCTCATCCGCCGCACAGGTGTTGCAATGGCCGTCACGGAAGAACCCGGTCAGCGGATCGGTTGAGCAGGGCGCAAGTGGCGCGCCCAGGACATTTATGCGGTCATCCATTTCCATATGCTCACCCTAGCGCAGCGTTGATGCAAAACAAAGCGCTGTTCTGTCAGCGGAATTTGTCAATCAGGCGCTCGACCGGAGAGCGTTTGTCCTCTGCCTTTTCTTCAGGCTCAGGTTGCGCGGCCTTCTGCGCAGCCGCGCCTGTCTTGGCGGTTCCGGTCGAGCTGCGGGGCGGGGCGACGCGCAGGGCCACGGCGTTCATGAATTTGCCGCTGTCGCCCTTGGCCAGCTCTGCCGCCCCATCCGAGATGCCGCGCATCAGATCGTCAAGCCAGCCCTCATCCGCCTTGGGAAAGTCGCGCAGCACATAGCCGGCCACGGCGTCTTTGTGACCGGGGTGGCCGATGCCCAAACGCACACGCGCATAATCGGCGCCGATATGGGCATGGATCGAGCGCAGACCGTTGTGGCCTGCATGGCCGCCCCCCTGTTTGACGCGGCATTTGCCAGGCGCCAGGTCCAGTTCATCATGCAACACAATCACATCCGCCGGCGTCAGCTTGTAAAACCGCATGGCTTCGCCCACGGACTGGCCGGAATTGTTCATAAAGGTCTGTGGCTTCAGCAACAGCACCTTGTTGCCGCCGAGGTTGCCTTCGCTCAGCTCGGCCTGAAACTTGCCCTTCCACGGCGCGAACCCGTGGTCGCTGGCGATCTGGTCCAGCGCCATAAAGCCGATGTTATGACGATTGCGCGCGTATTTCCCGCCCGGATTGCCCAGACCGACAAAGAGTTTCATGGCCATGACCCCATTTCTGCTTGGCCAGGTTTTGACTGGTTTCAGATGGGAAATCCAGACCGGAGGCCTGCGCCCCGCCGCATTTTGAGGAGAAAGGCGCGATTCACAAATAGCGCGTAGGCGGCTTTTTGCAGCCTGAGGCCAGGTTCAAAGCTGGAGCGCCGGGATTGACCCCTTTCACCAGGGGTCTTGATCAGGGCCTTGGAAATGGCGGTCTTTGTTCTGCTCGTCGTGGTTGCGGGCACGCCAATCAGCGCCCCCGCATGTCCTGGGTCTCACGGGGCGAGCAGATTACTCTGCCGCGACTTTCTCGGCTTTGCTCCAGGCAAAGGCCGCGAACTGCGGGTCCGAAGTGGTTTTGGCAATGTGGTTGGTGTAGTTGGTGATCACCTTCTGAGCCAGACCTGTGATGATCTCCAGCACGTTCTGTTCCGAATAGCCAGCACCATAGAACGCCTCCAGATCTTCGCCAGAGACATGGCCGCGCTTGACCACAACGGCGGTCACAAAATCGCGCAGGCTTTCCAGTTTGGCATCGCCCAAGGCGGTTTCATTGCGCAGCGCGTCGGTGATCGCGTCATCAACATTCATGGATTTGGCAATCGCGGTGTGGGCCGGCACACAATAGACGCATTCGTGGATCACATTGATGGTCTGCCAGACAACGGTCTTTTCCTCAGCCGTAAACGAGGTGCTGACGAATTGCGTATGGGCTTGGATATAGGTCGCCAGCAGCTCGGGCGAGCCTGCAAGTACCTTCATCAGCTCAGGGATAAAGCCGTATTCTGCCTCGACACCTTTCAAGATCTCTTTGGAGCCTTCGGGCGCAGTTTCCGCAGTGTAGGTGTTGAATTCGGTCATCTCGGTATCCTGTGGTTAGAGGTCCAGTGTCTGGATGTCCCAAGGATGTAAGTAGGGGTGAGTGATCGCTCAAGTTTCATTTAAAGCGATCACTCAAGCGTGACCAGGGCAGGAAACATAGCGCCCTGCGCCAAGGCAGGTTATAAGCCCCTATGGCACAGCGACACGACCGCGCCGAAGCATTGCACAAGGCGCTTTATCTGTTTTGGGAGAAGGGGTTCAACGGAACCTCGATCAAGGATCTGGAGCATCATCTGGGGATGCATCCTGGTTCGATCTATGCGGCCTTTGGCTCCAAGGCCGGGCTGTTTGCGCGGGCGCTACAGCTTTATGCTGATCAGATGATGTCAGGTCATTACGCCGACTGCGTCGGCGAGACCAAACTGCACGCGCTGGCAGAGGCCGTGCGTCAAAGCCATCCGATTGCCCAGCACGACGGTCCCAAGGCCGCCTGTTTCATCTGTAAATCGCTGATGGAAACCGGAATTGACTCCCCCGAAGTGCATGCGGCGCTCAACCGGTTGGCGGATGCATTTGAGGATCAATTCACTGAGATGTTCGAACAGGCGCGCAGCGCCGGAGAGCTGGCGACGGATGCGGATTGCCGCGCGTTGGCCCAGTCTGTGCAAACGGCGCTGGCGGGGATCTCAACCTTGGTCCTGCGGCCCAACCGGCAGGAGCAGGCACGCCAGATGTTGGAGCAGCTGGCCCTGGACATCGTCGCGCTGGGGCAAGGCAGCCCATCGATGGGTGGCTTTGCGTCAGGCCTGGCGGGGCAATCCCGCGCATAGCAGGGTCAGAAAGCTTGATTTTGCGTGGACCTCTTGCCAGGGTTTATGGCCGCAGTTCTGCAGAAGGTGAAACGCGGCCTTTGGTTGGTGTAACCGGAGGGACCGCTGCACAGCGTCGGCGGGGTGCGGGTCATAATCCCCATGGAGTGCAAGAACCGGCAGGCGGAGCCGTGTCAGTTCCACGATCAGCGCCTTGTTCCGGCGCAGCGCGGCAGCCTCTGCCCAGACCTGATGGTGGATGTCGGGGTCAAAGCACACTTTGGGGCGCGGGCTGTCGTCGCGGGCAAAACAATCGGTGGTGTCAAACAGGGTCATGGCCTGATCCATAACGCCAGGTTGCTCCAACCGGGGCATCCATTGATCCCATTGGTCTTGGGCGGCAGGTGACAGGCGCGCCATGCGTGTTGCGTTAATGCTGCGGGCGTCTTCAGCCAGAAAAGGCGGGCAGCCGATCAGCACTAGACGGGACAGCAATTCTGGATTGCGCGTAGCGACCATCAGGGCCAGCCATGCACCCCAGGACCAGCCCACCAGCGCCACAGGCCGGTTCAAGGCTTGCAGAAAATCACGCAGCTCTGCGATTTGAGCGTCGACACTGGTGCCCGTTTGAAAGGGTTCCAAGACGCCGAACCCTCGTGCGGCCAGCAGCTTGGCCAAGGGCGCCAGCTCGCCTGCTGCACCCGGCCCGCCGTGGACCAGAACAACCGATGGCCTGTGCTTGCCATATTTCCGGGCGGTGTTCCCAAGGACCTTCGACATATTGTCCTGTTTGACTGCAGTGTTGACGCATGTTCACCAAGGGTGGCCGTCACCAGTCAACCGCGCAACAAAAAAGGGACCCCCGATGGGATCCCTTCTTGCAAACATACCCGATTGGGACGTTTGGCTTATGCTTCTGCAGCGGCTTCTTCTCCTTCGGCTTCGTCGTCAGCAGCGGCGGCCAGACCGGACGGAGCCGCGAGGTTTGCAACAACAAAGTCACGCTCGATGGTCGGCTTGGCACCAGCAGGCAGATCAACGTCAGAGATGTGGATCACATCGCCGATGTCTTTGCCGGTCAGGTCAACAACCAGTTTCTCAGGGATGTCACCTGCGGTTACGATCAGCTCGACTTCGGAACGGACAACGGTCAGAACGCCACCTTTTTTGATGCCAGGTGCGGCTTCTTCGTTGATGAATTCAACCGGGATATACAGGTTGATCTTCGAAGTACGACGCAGGCGCATCAGGTCAAAGTGGGTTGGCAGGTCTTTGACAACGTCACGCTGAACGTCGCGGCAGATGACGCGAACGTCGTCTTGGCCTTCAACCTTCAGGTTCCACAATGTGGACTTGAACTGACCAGCTTTCAGCTTTTTCAGCAGTTCGTTGAACGGGATCTGGATTGCCAGCGGATCAACATCACCACCGTAAACCACACCCGGAACCATGCCAGCACGACGTGCTGCGCGAGCGGCGCCCTTGCCTGTCCCCGCACGTTCCTGGGCGACGAGATCAGGAATCTCTTTTGCCATTTGAATTCTCCAATGTTTCTAGGGCAGGGTGCCTCCAAGGCTGTCACCCCGCGTGAAGCCCGCCGCTTACACCAGATTCCCCCGTTTGCAAAGGGGGGAATGGCAAAAGCGCGGGGTATTGGGAACCCTCTGTTAAATTCACTGATTTAAACTGGGTCAGACCGCCTGAAATGGCGGGTTTTGTGATGTCTGATCCAAAGGATTGCCCGTGCTGCCTGCGATTTTGCGCGTGATTTCACTGCTGCTGCCTGCGCTGATTCCCTCCTGGCGGTTTTTCAAATCCGTGGCGCCATCGCCCCGGGTCGAATACCGGGTGATCGGCGGCGCTCATGCGCAGGATTGGCAGGAGGATCGGCCCCGACCTGCCACCATTTCGGTTGCCACGTTGGTGCGGCGGATGGTCTGGAACCCGGCGTGGAACGAACAGCTGTTTCTGGTGTCCTGTGCCGAACGGATGATCGAAGAGCCAAGCCCGCACAGTCTGAATGAGATCCTGATCCGTGTGGCCCGTCTGTTGGAGGCGCAGGAAGGGCTGTTGCAAATCCGGCTGGTGTTTATCGCGCGTGAAGGGGAGGCGCTGGTCAAAACAGTCGAATACGAAAGCGATCCGGTGCCAATCTCAACCCTCAAAGGTGGCGCATGACGTTTGAATTCACCCTGCGCCTGATGGAGATCCTGCTGGGCCTTGCCATTGCCCAGCAAAGCCTTGAGCACATTCTTCCCCCTCATCTGGAGGTGCGACACCGGCTGATTTTTGTTGCCAGACTGGCGCTCGCGGTCTCGGTTGCGGTGGGCTATGGCGCGCCCTGGGCGATGTATGGGCTGTGGGGCATCGCCTTATGGATGCTGCACCGGTTTCAGGGCCCTTACAATGGCGGCAGTGACAAGATGACATTGCTGATCCTCACCTGCCTGTGTCTGGTGCAAGTGGCCCCAAACCGATTTTGGCAGGAAATGGCGCTGTCCTATCTGGCGGTGCAGCTGGTGCTGTCCTATTTTGTCTCGGGCTGGGTCAAGGTCTGGAACCCCGCCTGGCGGTCAGGCTCTGCGCTGAACGATGTGTTCCGCTATTCCGCCTATCCCGTCAGCGAAGGGCTGCGCAGTTGGGCTGATCGCCCCCGTGTTATATGGGCCATGGGCTGGGCCGTGATCCTCCTTGAGCTGGTGTTTCCGCTGGCCTTGCTGGACCCGGTGATGCTGAAACTTGCCCTGCTGTGCACCGCAGCCTTTCACCTGTCCAATGCCTGTTTCTTTGGGCTGAACCGGTTTTTTTGGATCTGGCTCTGCGCTTACCCCGCCCTGATCTGGTTTCAAGAACGGATCACCACGGGCATGTGAATGCGAGGCGCACGATGAGAGCGCGACAAGATCTGTCGCGCGGCTGAGGTTTCAAGCTGTAAACTAAGGCTGCCAAGGGCGGGGTGTCGCCTGCAAAGCAGCGCGCATTAGCCCGTTATTCCGCGGCGCTTTTGAGGGTGGACATTAGGCTGTGGAATTTCTCCCCCTGGATGGCCACATGCCCCCGCAGCGCGCTTGCGGCAGCTTCCGCGTCGCCACGTTCGAGGGCCTCCAGAATGCTGGTGTGTTCGCTCATGGATTGCACCATGCGACCACGCAGCCGCAACTGTTGACGTCGGAACGGTTGCAGGCGCCGGTGCAGCAGAACGGTTTCGGTCTCCAGGAAGCTGTTACCTGATTCCTTATAAATGATTTTGTGAAACCGCTCATTCTCGGAATAGTAAGCGTCGGGGTCGCGCGCCTCTACCGCAGCCTGACATTTCTGGTTTGCCTCATCCAGATGCACCAGCGCCGTGTCCGAAATCCGCTTGGCTGCCAGACGCCCACAGACAGCTTCCAGCTCTGCCATGACCTCAAACATTTCCAGCAGTTCCACCGGGCCGGGCTGGCGTACAAAGGCGCCGCGGCGTTGGATTAGCTCCACCAGGCCAGAACGTGCAAGCCTTTGTAACGCCTCTCTTAATGGAGTCCTCGAGACGCCGAACTGCTCAGCAAGACGCGCTTCGTCAAGGCGATCCCCATCGGCAAAGGTTCCGTCAAAGATGCGTTCTTCCAGCTGTTCAGCGATGATATCTGCGCGGCGTTTTTCCATGTATTTGTGTTACCAAATATGGTCTTAACGTTCAAGACCATCATTCTTGTATACAAAAATATTGACTTAAAAAACTTCTCATATCTATCATGAAGCTGCCCTGGTGACCCTGGGGTTGGATTCTTGGAGGAGGAAACCATGAGAACTATTCTTAAGTCCGCCGTCGCGGCTTTGGCGCTTGCGTCGGTCGGCGCAGTGGCCCATGCAACGGAACTGCGGCTGTCGCACCAATGGTCGACCAAAGACATTCGCCATCAGGTCGCGCAGATTGTGGCCGATGAAGTCGCCGCCGCCGACGTGGATCTGGAGATTAAGATCTTTGGCTCGAAATCGCTGTTCAAACCCCGTGAGCAGTACAAACCCCTGAGCCGCGGTCAGTTGGATATGACGGTTCTGCCGCTGTCATATGCCGGAGGACAACAACCCGCGTATAACCTGACCCTGATGCCCGGTTTGGTCAAAAATCATGATCACGCTGCACGCCTGGCCGCCTCGCCCTTTATGGAAGCGCTGGAAGCCAAGATGGCAGAAGATGACGTGATGGTTCTGGTACACGGCTATCTGGCTGGTGGTTTTGCAGGCAAGGACAAATGCATCACCAAGCCTGAGGATGTAAAGGGTTTGCAGACCCGCGCGGCAGGCAAATCGTTTGAACAGATGCTGGCGGGGGCTGATGCCTCAATCGCGTCGATGGCCTCGTCCGAGATTTACAACGCAATGCAGACCGGTGTTCTCCAGGCGGCGAACACCTCGTCCTCGTCCTTTGTCAGCTATCGGATCTATGAACAGGTCAGCTGCTATACGCCAGCGGGGGATGTGGCCTTGTGGTTCATGTACCAGCCGCTGTTGATGAACAAGCGCACCTTTGACGGGCTGACCGAGGCCCAGCAAACCGCGTTGTTGGAGGCCTCGGCCAAGGCCGAAGCCTATTACCTGGAAGAAGCCAAGAAACAGGATGCGGCATCGGCCGAAGTTTTTGCCAATGCAGGTGTAGAAATCGCTCAGATGAGCGCCGAGGATTTCGCCGCATGGCGGGCGCTGGCCATGGAAACCTCTTATGCCAAATTTGTCGAAGAAGTCAGCGATGGACAGGCGCTGCTCGACATGGCGTTGGCGGTTGAATGATCTGTCGGCGGGGCGCCTGATGTGTGCCCTGCCACATGCCACCCCCCTGAAATTCTAATAAAAATAAAGGAGGTGCAGATGGCTACCCATAGCTCTGCCGTGGTGTCCCATACCGGGAACAACCCCTTTCTCCGTCTTGTTGCGGTCCTGTCCACCTTGGCCGGGTGGTGTTCTGCGGCCATGATCGTGAGCGCTGTTGCCATCACCTGCCAGATGATTGTTGTGCGCTTTGTGCTGAACAAGTCGACGGTCTGGCAAACCGAGGCGGTCATTTATCTGGTCATTGCCGCAACCCTTGTGGGGCTGCCCTATGTTCAGCGTCTGCGCGGGCACGTCAATGTGGACCTGATCCCGATCTCATTGCCACCGCGTCCGCGGTTTTACATGGCGATCCTGACCTCATCCCTGTCCATCGCCATCACCGCAGTCATGCTGTTTTACGGCTATGAGTACTGGCATTTTGCCTGGGACCGCGGATGGAGATCCGACACGGTCTGGGGTGTTCGTTTGTGGATTCCTTATCTGGCCATTCCGGTTGGTTTTGGATTGCTGCTGTTGCAACTGGTCGCGGATCTGGTCGCTGTTTTGACCGGTGTTGACAAACCTTTTGGTCTGGAGGATCGCTGATGGACCCGCTTCTGCTTGGCGCGATTGTGGCCATTGCCACCATCCTTGTGCTTTTTTCCGGCGTCTCCGTGGCCATCGGCTTGTTGATCGTCTCGGCCAGTTTTCTGCTGATCTTTGATGGGCCGCGCTCGTTGGAGCTGATGCCCGAGCTGCTGTTTGGCAAGCTGGACAATTTTGCGCTTCTGTCGATCCCAATGTTTATCATAATGGGGGCGTCGATTGCCTCGACACGGGCTGGGGCCGATTTGTATGAGGCGCTGGAGCGCTGGCTGACCCGTGTTCCCGGTGGGCTGGTTGTGTCCAATCTGGGCGCTTGTGCGCTGTTTGCGGCCATGTCCGGCTCGTCCCCTGCCACCTGTGCTGCCATTGGCAAGATGGGCATTCCAGAGATGCGCAAACGCGGCTATCCCGATGGTGTTGCGGCGGGATCCATTGCGGCGGGCGGGACGCTGGGCATTCTGATCCCGCCTTCGGTCACCATGATCGTCTATGGCATCGCAACCGAGACTTCGATTGGTCGCCTGTTCCTGGCGGGTGTCATACCGGGGCTATTGCTGGTGGGCCTGTTTATGGTCTGGTCGCTTTATTCGACCTGGAAATCCGGCAACGCCGCCCGGCTGAGCGCGGGCAGCTACACCTGGGCGCAACGCTTTGAAATCCTGCCACGGGTGCTGCCGTTCCTGCTGATTATCCTTGGCGTGCTGTATGCCATGTACGGTGGCATCGCCACACCATCAGAAACCGCAGCGGTTGGGGCCTTGCTGTGCCTGATGATCGCGATGATCATTTATAAACTGTGGAACCCCAAAGATCTGTGGCTGGTCCTGCGCGACAGCACCAAGGAAAGCGTGATGATCCTGTTCATCATCGCAGCCGCTGGCGTGTTCTCTTATATGCTCAGCTCGCTGTTCATCACCCAATCAATTGCCGAATGGATCGGCACGCTGGACGTGAACCGCTGGGTTTTGATGGGGGTTGTGAACGTCTTCCTGCTGATTGCGGGGTTCTTTCTGCCGCCCGTGGCCGTGATCCTGATGGCCGCGCCGATCCTGTTGCCGATCATTGACGCCGCCGGGTTTGACCCGATCTGGTTTGCGGTGGTGTTGACGATCAATATGGAAATTGGACTGATTTCACCGCCCGTTGGCCTGAACCTCTATGTGATCAACGGGATTGCGCCGGATATTTCGCTGAAAACCATCCTGACCGGGTCGCTGCCTTTTGTGGCCTGTATGGTGCTGGCGATTGTCCTGCTGTGTCTGTTCCCGGGCCTTGCGACCTGGCTGCCCAATGTAATCATGGGAGTTGCAGTATGACCTTGCTTGCCGATCTTCTGTCCACGGTGTTTGAACGGCGGTATCGCCGCGAGGCATCAGAGGGGGCCGAGGATGGCCGCCCCCTAACCGAAATGGCCACCGCTTTGGTGGGATCGGCTGGCGAAACCTCGGGCCTGGCCTTGGCCCGAGAGATCCTGACCCGGTTTGGCGCGCTGGATGATGATGAAAAACTTGCGTTTTTCCGGAACATCGCATCAACCATGAACCTGGATCCCGAGACGGTGCGCGCCACTCTGGATGCCTATGAAGAAAGCCCGTCCAAAGCCACCTATCGCGCCTTTGCGGCGGCGGCGGAACCAGCCCGGCAAGAGTTCGTGCGCCGCTTGAACCGGGTGCCGGGCGCCACCGGCAGCCTGGTTGAAATGCGCGCGGATCTGTTGCGGCTGGGTGGCAAGGAGCCAGAGCTGCAGGCGCTGGATTTGGATTTTCGCCATCTCTTTGCCTCGTGGTTCAATCGCGGCTTCCTTGTGCTGCGCCCGATCAGCTGGGAAAGCCCGGCTCATATTCTGGAGAAGATCATCGCCTATGAGGCGGTGCATGCCATCGACAGCTGGGACGACCTGCGCCGCCGGTTAGAGCCAACAGACCGCCGCTGTTTTGCGTTCTTTCACCCATCGATGCCGGACGAGCCGTTGATCTTTGTTGAGGTGGCCCTGACCAAGGGCACGCCCGGATCTGTACAGGCGCTGCTGGCCGAGGACCGGGACGCGCTGCCTGCGGAAGCGGCGGATACGGCGGTGTTTTATTCGATTTCCAACTGCCAGGCAGGTCTGGCCAGCATTTCTTTTGGCAATTCGCTGATCAAACAGGTTGCTGCGGATCTTTCGGCCGAATTGTCGGGGCTCAGCACCTTTGTCACACTGTCGCCCATTCCAGGTCTGACCAAATGGCTGGATCAGGTGGGGCTGACATGGAACACGGATGCGCCTGAACACATGCAGGCGCTTGCGGCGCATTACCTGCTGAATGCCAAATCCCGCGGTGATCTTCCCTTTGATCCGGTGGCACGCTTCCACCTGGGCAATGGGGCCATTGTCCATGCGGTCCACGCAGATGCCGATGTCTCGGACAAGGGCCGGGCCCAGTCCGGTGGAACAATGGTCAACTATCTTTACGACCTGCCACGGATCGCGCAGAACCACGAAAACTTTGCCAATACACGTGAAGTTGTTGCCACGCCTGATGTCCAATCTCTGGCCGGGCTGGTCACGCTTCCTACGACCGAAGAAAGGTAACCCCATGTCCAACCCGCTTTATGACGGTCTGTTCGGCAAGCACGCCGGGCACACAACTCCGTTCCTGCGTCTGGCCGACGGTCAGGTGATCACCCATCAGGACTTTCTTGCGACCAGCGCCCAGATTGCCAATGTGACGGCGCAAATCGGGTTGAAACCGGGCGATCGCGTCGCCGTTCAGGTCGAAAAATCCCCCGAAGCGTTGGCGCTTTATGCGGCCTGTGCGCAGGCTGGGCTGGTGTTTTTGCCGCTCAATACCGCCTATACCGTGGATGAGTTGAGTTACTTCATTGAAAACAGCGGCGCCGCGCTGATTGTCTGTGATGAAAGAAGCGAAGAGAAACTGGGCGAGGTTGCCGCCACCTTGGGGGCCAAGGTTGAAACGCTGAATGGCGATGGCAGCGGCACGTTGATGGCGCAGGCCCAGGTCATGCCCGCCAGTTTTTCGACCGTGGACCGCGATGGTGAAGATTTGGCCGCCTTCCTCTATACATCCGGCACAACCGGCCGTTCCAAAGGGGCCATGCTGACCCAAAACAACCTGCTGTCAAACGCGTATGCTTTGGTCAAAGAATGGCGGTTCACAGCTGACGACGTCTTGTTGCATGCGCTGCCGATCTTTCACACGCATGGTCTGTTTGTCGCCACCAATGTGGTGCTGGCTGCCGAGGCCAGCATGATCTTTATGCCAAAATTCGACCTGGATCAGATCCTTGGTCAGATGCCGCAGGCGACCACGATGATGGGGGTTCCCACATTTTATACCCGTCTGCTGGGAGATGCGCGTTTCACCAAAGACCTGGCCGCCCATATGCGCCTGTTTATCTCGGGCTCGGCACCGCTTTTGGCGGAAACCCATATCCAGTTTGAGGAACGCACCGGTCATCGGATCCTGGAACGCTATGGTATGACCGAAACCAATATGAACACGTCCAACCCCTATGACGGCGAACGCCGGGCGGGCACCGTGGGTTTCCCGCTGCCGGGCGTGGAGCTGAAAATCACCGATCCCGAAACCGGCCAGACCTTGGCCAAGGACACGGTCGGCCAGATCGAGGTCCGCGGCCCCAATGTCTTCAAAGGCTATTGGCAGATGCCCGAGAAAACCGCCGCCGAGCTGCGCGCGGACGGGTTCTTTATCACCGGGGATTTGGGCAAGATCGACGCGGATGGTTATGTCCATATCGTTGGGCGCAACAAGGATCTGATCATCTCGGGTGGATATAACATCTATCCCAAGGAAATCGAACTGGTCCTGGATGACCAGCCTGGTGTTCTGGAAAGCGCTGTGATCGGCGTGCCCCATCCTGATTTTGGCGAAACCGTTCTGGGGGTGATTGTGCCCGCGCCCGGTGCCACGCCGGATACGGATCAGCTGATGGAGGCGGTAAAAGGCTCGCTTGCCCGGTTCAAACATCCCCGCAAACTGGTGGTTCTGGACGAGCTGCCCCGCAACACGATGGGCAAAGTGCAAAAGAACATTCTGCGCGCGCAGTATCAGGCGATGTTCACAGCCTAAGCGCGCGGTCCAGGCGGGTGTGACCTCCCCCACACCCGCCACAGGTTTTGGAGCCTGCGTTTTTTGCTGGCCCAAGGGGGAGCGCGACTGTTACCGCTTGCGTCATGAGACTTGTGACTGACATTCGCGCCAGCGGCGCACCGGCGCGCGCCTTTTTGGCGATGGGGCTGTTCTGGGGCATCTTTGGGGCCTATGTCCCGGCGATCAAGGCGCAGGTGGATCTGGGCGATGCGGCCTTTGGCGGGGCGCTGTTTCTGGCGGCCTTTGGCGCGGCGCTGTCGATGATCCTGGGCCCTTGGGTGGACCGCCAGCTTGGGCGCTGGGCCATGTCCGTCAGCGCGGGGCTGATGGCGGTCTGCTTTGTTGTGCCGGGGCTCGTGACCGGCTGGTGGCCGTTTGCCATTGCGATGCTGTTTGCCATGGGGTTCACTGGCGTTCTGGACGTGATCATGAACACCCGTGTCAGCCAGATCGAAGCGGAGACAGGGCGGTCCCTGATGAACCTGAACCACGCGATCTATTCCTTTGCCTATGGGCTGGCGGCGATCCTGGCAGGTGTCGCACGTGGGCAGGGGCTTGGCGCGGCGCAATGTTTTCTCATCGCCGCTTTGATGACCTTGGCCTTGTGTCTTGGGATGCGCCACCATCCGGCGCACCAGGCACCTGAGGAAACCGTCACCAAACCACGATTGCCACACATGCTGTTGCTGATGGCGGGGTTGGTGACGTTGTTTGCCTTTATGTCGGAGCAGGCCGTGGACAATTGGTCGGCCCTCCATCTGGAGCGGATGTTCGACGTGCGTGCCCATGAAAGCGCCTTGGGCCCCGCCATCTTGGGGCTGACAATGGGCATCGGACGTCTGTCGGGGCAGGTTGTGCTGCAGGGCTGGCCCGAAGGGCGCGTGTTGCGCATGGCTGGGGCGCTTTCGGCCTTGGGCGTGCTGATTGGGGTCTGGGCGCCGGTCCTTTGGCTGGCTTATCTGGGGTTTGCGCTGTTTGGGCTGGGCGTTTCGGTCACTGGTCCGATGGCGCTGGCCTGGGTGGGCAAGGTTGTGCCACCCCATCTGCGCGCGCAGGCGATTTCCCGCGTGGTGATGGTGGCCTATGCCGGCTTCTTCTTTGGCCCACCGATGCTGGGCGTTTTGTCCGAGGTCTTTGGCCTGCGCATTGCCTTTACCGTGATTGCCGCGTCGCTGGCGTCAATCACGCTGGTTCTGGTGCCCATGTTGCGCCATCTGGCGCGGTCCGGCGGGCAGGGAGACGCAAGCGACGCCCCAGCCCCGGACCCGGTGTAAAAGCGGCGCTGTTACGCCTGCCAGCGGCCGCCAAAGTCTTGGGGGACCAACAGGTTGTGACGGCCCAAATTGGCCACGTTCTTCTCACCACACAGCGCCATTGTGGTGTCCAGCTCTTTGTGGATCACCTCCAGCGCGCGGGTCACGCCCGCCTGGCCCATCGCGCCCAAACCATAAACAAAGGCGCGGCCAATCATCGTGCCCTTGGCCCCCAGTGCCAGCGCCTTCAACACGTCCTGGCCCGAGCGGATGCCGCTGTCCAGATGCACTTCGACCTGGTCGCCCACGGCATCCATGATCGCGGGCAGCATCTGAATCGAAGACATCGCCCCGTCCAGCTGACGACCGCCATGGTTGGAAACCACAATCGCATCGGCCCCCAGTTTGGCGGCCATTTTGGCGTCATCGGCGTCCAGGATCCCCTTCAGGATCACCTTGCCGCCCCACATCTCCATCAGTTTCTCGATCTTGCCCCAATCCAAGGAGGGGTCGAACTGTTCCGCGGTCCAAGCGCTGAGCGAGGAATTGTCCGAGATCCCATCCACATGGCCCACGATATTGCCAAACTCTCGCCGTGTGGCGCTAAGCATTTCGATGCCCCAACGCCATTTGGTCATCAGGTTGGCAATGGTCTTGGGGGTCAGTTTTGGCGGGGCGGACAGGCCGTTTTTCAGATCTTTGTGCCGCTGGCCCAGGATCTGCAGATCCAGCGTGATCACCAGCGCCGAACAGCCCGCGTCCTTGGCCCGTTGGATCAGCCGCGCGGTGTAATCCATGTCTTTCATCGTATAAAGCTGGAACCAGAACGGCGTGTCCGTCGCGGCTGCAACATCCTCGATTGAATTGATGGACATGGTCGACAGGGTAAAGGGCACGCCAAATGCGGCGGCGGCACGGGCCGCTTTGATTTCCCCATCCGCGTGCTGCATGCCGGTCAGCCCGACCGGAGCCAGCGCCACAGGCATCGCCACATCCTGGCCGATCATCTGGCTGGCGGTTGACCGCCCCGCCATATCCACCGCCACCCGCTGACGCAGGCGGATCAGGTCGAAATCGGAGGAGTTGTCGCGAAAGGTCTGCTCGGTCCAGCTGCCGCTTTCGGCATAATCAAAGAACATCCGCGGCACCCGACGTTCATAAATCCGCTTGAGATCCTGGATATTGGTAATGACCGGCATTCTATGCTCTCCTCGGCGACTGGTAAATTTTTCTTACCAATGCCCGAATAAGTATGCAATGCCCAGAAACCCTGAGAGACATGGGGTGCGACAAAGCAAAACAGCCCACCAAAGGCGGGCTGTTTCGGTAACCTAATCGAAAAAGGGCTTATGCCAGTTCGATCTGATCCGCGCTTTCGCGGCCGTCACGGCCGGCACGCAGTTCAAAGGTAACTTTCTGGTTGTCGGCCAGGCCGGTCAAACCGGCGCGTTCAACGGCAGAGATATGTACAAAGATGTCTTTGCCGCCATCATCGGGTGCGATGAAGCCATAGCCTTTGGTGGTGTTGAACCATTTCACGGTGCCTGAGGGCATCGGGTCTCTCCAAGTTTGTTGCTGTCCACGTAGATGCGACAGCCCGGCATTCAAGTCTTGATCGAAAGACTGAACGCCGCCCAAGTGGGGACAACAGCAGGTCGATAAAGAAGCAGTAGCACCTATAGATATGGCAGTCCAAACCCCGTGCGGCAAGAGATTCTGGTGGGGAGAAATGTGGAAAATGCGCCCCTTAGGTAGTTCTTCGTAAAACTTGTCCACAGGGCACATAGGATGTGCAGTAGCGGCGAAGGGGCAGCAGCCCCGGCGAAGTGTTCTTTATGTGTTCGCTTAGTGGTGCTCCGAGTAACAGGACCGCTGCCGCGCGCTTTTGTAGCTGATCACTCCTCGGAGACATTAGAGGATATCACAAAGTTGCTCCTCCAGTACTTGTTTTTTCTGCCGTAAAGGCACAGTGCCCCCAAGAATATTGGCGGTTTTCACGCAATAGATGACGGGAAGGGCGGCCTAAGGCCGCCCAACTTCAAAGGAATAATCCGATGATAGTCAGCAAGAGTGAAACGGTTCCGATTACGTCACCATAAGTCACTCGCCCTTCCAATCTAAATGAAAACCGCATTAGCTAAAGCCTCTAGCGATGCTCATCCGGATGAGCGTTAAAGTTCGCTCAGTGGATTATACTGCCCTTTATAGCAGTTCGGTCGAAACCTATGGCCACTTGGTCCGACCCCACGGCGGTTGTCTCGAAAACGTCCCGTTTTCGAGGCCGCCTTAGCTCACCCCGCTAGGGGATCACACAGCGCCGCTAAGCGCTAGTCAAATGGAGAGTCTCGACAGACGACGGTGGGTCGTAACTTGCGGCTCCTTGTTGAGAGCGGCTCAGTTTTAGACCGACGGACACTATCAAAAAGCTCTATGTGAATGAGAACATATTAGCAACTAAGTTGCGGCACGCAACCCCTTTGGTAGGATGCCGATCAAATGATCGGCATCCACCTTTTAACGCGCGAACTTCTTGTGCTTCAGGCGCTTGGGCTCCAGCGCATCGGGGCCGAGGCGGCGCTTTTTGTCTTCCTCGTAATCCTCAAAGTTGCCCTCGAACCACTCCACATGCGCATCGCCTTCAAACGCCAGGATGTGGGTACAGATCCGGTCGAGGAAGAAACGGTCGTGCGAGATGACCACGGCGCAGCCCGCGAAATCCACCAGCGCGTCTTCCAAGGCCCGCAGGGTCTCCACGTCCAAATCGTTGGTCGGTTCGTCAAGCAGCAGAACGTTGCCGCCTTCTTTCAACAAACGCGCCATATGGACGCGGTTGCGTTCACCCCCTGACAGAAGGTTGAGCGGTTTTTGCTGGTCGCCGCCTTTGAAATTGAATGAGGAACAATAGGCGCGCGAGTTCACCTGTGCGTCGCCCAGTTCAATAATCTCGGCCCCGCCGGAAATCGCTTCCCAGACGGTTTCATTGTCGTTCAGATCATCACGGGACTGATCCACATAGGACAGTTTGACGGTGTCACCATATTCCACGGTGCCCTCGTCAGGTTGCTCCTGACCGGTCAGCATCTTGAACAGGGTCGACTTACCGGCGCCGTTGGGGCCGATCACACCGACGATGCCACCCGGCGGCAGAGAGAACTCCAGCCCCTCAACCAGCACCGTGTCGCCAAAGCCCTTTTTCAGACCGGACACTTCGATCACTTTGGACCCCAGGCGCGGACCGTTTGGAATGACGATCTGGGCGCGGCCGACCTTCTCACGTTCGGACTGCGAGGCCATCTCATTATAGGCAGCAATACGCGCTTTGGATTTCGCCTGACGGGCCTTTTGACCCTGACGCATCCATTCCAATTCGCGTTCCAGCGTCTTTTGCTTGGATTTGTCTTCGCGCGCTTCCTGCTCCAGACGTTTGGCCTTCTGCTCCAGCCAGCTGGAGTAGTTCCCTTCGTAAGGAATGCCGCGCCCACGATCCAGTTCCAGAATCCAGCTGGTAATGTCGTCCAGGAAATAGCGGTCGTGGGTCACACAGAGGATGGTGCCCTTGTAATCAATCAGGTGTTGTTGCAGCCAGGCAATGGTCTCGGCGTCCAGGTGGTTGGTCGGTTCGTCGAGCAGCAGCATGTCCGGCGCTTCCAGAAGCAGCTTGCACAAGGCCACTCGGCGTTTTTCACCACCTGACAGATCCTTGATCGGAGCATCATCCGGCGGGCAGCGCAACGCCTCCATCGAGACGTCAATCTGGCTGTCCAGATCCCACAGATTGTCCGCGTCGATCTCATCCTGCAGCTTGGTCATCTCCTCCATCAGCTCGTCGGTGTAGTTCTCGGCCATCTCAACCGCGATCTGGTTGAACCGATCCACTTTGGCTTTTTTCTCGGCCACACCCAGCATGACGTTTTCACGCACTGTGAGGCTTTCATCGAGCTGCGGCTCCTGCGGCAGATAGCCAACCTTGGCCCCTTCCGCCGCCCAGGCCTCGCCGGTGAAATCCTTATCGAGACCGGCCATGATCTTCATCAGCGTCGATTTACCGGCACCGTTGACGCCGACCACACCGATTTTCACACCGGGCAGGAAGGACAGGTGGATGTTTTCAAAGCATTTCTTGCCACCGGGGTAGGTCTTAGAGACCCCCTGCATGTGGTAGACATATTGATAGGCCGCCATGGCAAAGCTCCGTCAAAGAGGGGAATGAGTTTGCCGGATGTGATAGCGGATGGCAGGGGCGGGGGCAATGCGGGATGCAGTAAGAGGACAGTGGACGCAGCCTGTATACTTACGTTTCGCATACTCGTCTTTGGATCCAACGCAAATTGGTCTTTGGGACGTGAGGCGTCAGCCGCACGGCCCGCGCCTGACCTTCCCCCCGGGAAGGCGCATTCGCACCTCCCCAAGGTCAGGCCCGGGCCTTATGTGGTACACCGGGTGGGCCACTGGGGGCCGGGTCTAAACCGAGGGACAGCGAGTTCTATAATTGAAACACCTCGAGATAGTTCTCGGTAAGATACCCGAGAAAGTTGCGCTCAACCTTTCCGCAAGATCCGGGCTGCTCAGATCATTCACCCCCAATAAACCCACAAGCAGACCTCATTAAATTGGAGAGACGCTTATGACCTATCACATCACCGGCCTGGACCCCGCGCAGTTTGCGCCGCTCTTTGGCCTCTCGGACGCGGAGCTTGCCGAAAGACATATCCAGCGCCACCACGTGAGCGCGCCAAACGCCTGCCCGGATCGCATCACCATGGTGGATCTGGAACCGGGTGAAACCGCACTTTTGCTGAACTACGAACACCTGCCGGTCGACAGCCCCTATCGGTCGCGCCACGCGATCTATGTCAAAGAAGGCGCAACAACCCCCTACAGCCAGACGGATGAGGTGCCCGCAGTGATGAAGCGCCGCACCCTGGCACTGCGGGGTATAAACGACGCAGGAAACATCGTCGACGCCGATCTGGCCACCGGCGATGCCATCGAACCACTGATCCTGCGGCTGTTTGAAAACCCCGACATCGCCTATATCCACGCCCATTTTGCCCAACGCGGCTGTTTTGCGGCGCGGATAGACCGGGTGTAAGCCCTTGCTTTCATCTTTTCAAAAGTACTTAGACCCAAGGGTCGCGCCAAAAACCGACGCCAGCGGCCCTTGACGTTAAAGCCGCTTTTCAAAGAACAGATCCGGGTAGGGATCGTCGTTAAACCGATCGATCTCTGCCCAACCCAATTTGCGATAAAGTGCGGCTGCCTCGGGCAGGGCTGAATTGGTGTCCAGACGCAACAGGTCAATGCCAAGGTCCCGCGCCGCTGCCGCGCAAGAGTCCATCAACCGTTGCGCCAGACCCAATCCGCGCGCGGATGGCGCAACCCACAGGCGCTTGATCTCGGCATAACCTTTGTCGGTGCCTTTCAACCCCACACAGCCCTGCGCAAGCCCATCCGACAGGGCGACAAAAAACGCGCCGCGGGGGGGCAGCATATCCGCAGCCTCTGGATCCGCAGACAGAGACACATCAAAGCCGCGCTCCAACCGTTGGGCCAGCTCCGCATAATAAGCTTCAAGGCAGGCAATTGCATCCGGCGCACGGGGATCTGTGGTCACAATCTCCATCCGCTCTGCCGCCAAGGCCGAGGCCACCAGATCCATCGCCGCCAACAGGGCATCGGGGCGCGGGTGGCGGTCCAGCACTTTCTGTGCCTGCGCATCTGACAGCGCATTATAGGCGGCGGCCTCTGCCTGGCCGGTCTCTGTCAACAGCGCGCGGCGTTTGCGGGCGTCGTTGGGATTGTCTTCAAACTGCACCAACCCCTCGTGCTCCAGCGCCTTAAGCGTCCGGCTCAGAACGGTTTTGTCCAGATCCAGATGGCGGCGGATGGTGCCAAGATCGCTGCCAAAGTGGTCAATGGCATGCAGCACACGGGCATGGCCCAGGGGGCGTCCGCGCCCCAGAAAGGATTGGTTCAACGCGCCCACTTCGGTTGTGACCGCGCGGTTGAAACGGCGAATGCGGGATATCGGGTCTAAAGTCATTTGGTTGACATAGGCAAATAGTTTGCACGAGTCAACATACTGAAGGTTGCGCAGAAAATATGCCTCTTCCGATTGAACTTGCGCAATTTTCTGTGCATCAGTGCTTGCGTGCTGCATCGATTGCCTCATATCCGACCTGGCCAGACCGTGGGCCTGCTCGGTGGGTCTTTTGACCCGCCGCACCGGGGTCATGTGGCGATCAGCCATGCGGCGCTGCGCCGGTTTGGGCTGGACCATCTGTTTTGGCTGGTCTCGCCGGGCAATCCGCTCAAAGCCCATGCGCCCGCGCCGCTGGCGCGCCGCATCGCGGTGTCGCGCGAGATGCAGAGCCATCCACGGATCCATGTCAGCGACATCGAAGCGCATCTGAACACGCGCTATACGGCCGAGACCCTGCGCCTGCTGCGCCATGCCCATCCGGGTGTGCATTTTGTCTGGTTGATGGGGGCGGATAATCTCAAACATTTTCACCTCTGGCGCGACTGGCGTGAGATCCTGGACACTGTGTCCGTCGGTGTTCTGGCCCGGCCGGGAGACCAGATTTCCGCCCGGCTGTCGCCTGCGGCACGGATGTTCCGGCACAAACGTCTAACAGGACGGCAAAGCCAGGCTTTGGCCCGTCGGGGGGGATCGGCCTGGTGTTTTGTGAATGTCCCGATGGTGGATCTGTCGTCTTCTGAAATCCGGGCGCGCGGCGGCTGGGCAACAGAGCGGGGCCAAGCCGCGCAAATCCAGGAAAATACAAAAGAGTGACTTGTCAAATCCGGTCTGATCGTTTGTCGTTTGGCAAGGGTTTGACAACATAATGAGCGCGATGACCAACCGTCGTTCCTTCCTTCGAAACAGCCTAGCTGCTGGGCTGTGGGCTGCTGTATCCGCCAATGTGGCACAGGCCAATGCGCCGCTTGTGTCGCTGCGTCCATTGGCGCGCGCAGGCGGTCCCTTGGGGGCCGATGCAAATGGCGGGCTTTTGGGGCTTTTGCAGCGCGCGGGCCTGCCGGGGCGTGCCGTTTGTGCCGTGGCAGATGTTAAGACCGGCAAACGGCTGGAGGAGGCGGGCGGGACCACCGCTTTGCCACCGGCCAGCGTGGCCAAAGCCTTGACGGCGCTTTATGCGCTGGACACCTTGGGCGCGGGGCATCGGTTTTCCACAGAGCTGGTGGCCACAGGCCCCGTATCTGGTGGGGTTCTACAGGGGGATCTGGTCTTGTCAGGCGGCGGTGACAGCATGTTGTCGACCGATGATCTGGCCCAGCTGGCCCGCAGCCTCAAAACCGCGGGCATCCGCGAGGTGCGCGGTGATTTTCGGGTCTGGTCCGGCGCTTTGGCCGAAGTGGACACAATTGATCCCGGCCAGCCTGATCACGTGGGATATAGCCCTGCGATTTCCGGAATTGCGTTGAATTTCAACCGGGTGCATTTCGAATGGAAGCGTGGCAGCGGCGGCTGGAATGTCGCTATGGATGCGCGCACCGCCAAATACAAACCCGGCGTCACCATGGCGCGGATGAAGATCGCGCAGCGCAAAACGCCGATCTATACCTATGCGGACAAGGGCGGCGTGGATCAGTGGACCGTCGCCAGCGCAGCCCTTGGCAAAGGGGGGGCGCGCTGGTTGCCGGTGCGCAGGCCTGCGGCCTATGCGGGGGATGTGTTTCGCACCCTTGCGCGGTCCCATGGCGTGATCCTTGGTGCGCCGAAACGGGCCAAGCTTGCGCCCCGTGGACAGGTGGTTGCCGTACATCAAAGCCCCGAGCTGGCCGTGATGTTGAAGGGCATGCTGAAATATTCAAACAATCTGATGGCCGAGATGATCGGGCTGTCGGCCAGCCGCGCCCGTGGTGTCGCGGCCAAAACCTTGGCGCAGTCCGCCTCCGAGATGAACCGTTGGGCCGCCGACAGATTTGGCATGACACAGACCAAATTGGTGGATCATTCGGGGCTTGGCTCCAAATCTCGGATGACGCCAAATGATCTGGTGGGCGCATTGGTTGTGGCGCATCGGGATGGGCAGTTGAAACCCTTGCTCAAACCCTTTGCGCTGCGCGATAGCCAGGGGCGGATTGTCAAAGGGCACCCGATCAAAGTTGCGGCCAAAACCGGCACGTTGAATTTTGTTTCGGGCCTTGGTGGCTTTGTCACCGCGCAGGATGGGCGCGAGCTGGCCTTTGCGATCTTTACGGCAGATGAAGATGCGCGTGCCGGGATTTCCCGCGCCAATCGCGAACGCCCCCAAGGCGCGCGCAGCTGGAACAAACGCGCCAAACAGTTGCAGCAACAGCTGATCGAACGCTGGGACGCGGTGTACGGCCGCTGACAGCGATTGCACATTCAAGTTGGAAAACGGTTGCAATGCCTTGCCCTTTTGGAGGGCGGGGGCACTTGACTTTGTGCCTAAGACGGGGACAGATGCCGTAGAATTGTATACAAAGATCGAGAGCTGACATGATCGAGACCGCATTGGGCCGGCGCTACGCGATGACTGCGCCCCACCGTATCGCAACCAAAGCTGGCGCTGACGTGATGGAGGCCGGCGGCTCTGCGATTGAAGCGATGGTGGCAGCGGCCGCTATGATTTCTGCGGTTTACCCCCATATGAACGGGATCGGCGGTGATGCGTTCTGGCTGATCAAACGTCCCGGACAAGCGCCGGTGTCGATTATGGGCTGCGGTGGGGCGGCGGGGCTGGCGACGCCCGAATGGTATACAAACGTTGACGCGATCCCCAGCCGTGGACCCAAGGCGGCGTTGACGGTGCCAGGGGCGGTTGGCAGCTGGCAGGCGGCGCTGGACCAGCTGCCGGGCGGGCATATCCCGTTGGTGGATCTGTTGGCCCCGGCTGTGGCGGCAGCGCGCGACGGGGTGGCCACCAGCCGTCATCAGGCCGGGCTTGCGGCTGCGAAGCTGGACCAATTGCAGGATGTTCCGGGCTTTGCAGAGGTGTTCCTGGATCAGGGGCAGGCCCCGACACCGGGGGCTGTGCTGCGCCAGACCGCTTTGGCCGCAACGCTGGAAACCATTGGCCGCGACGGTGTTGACAGCTTTTATACAGGCGACATCGCCCAGGCGATGGCGGCCTTTCTGGAGCAAGTCGGCAGCCCTCTGCGCGCCGGGGATCTGGCCGCCTATGCGCCCAAGGTTGCAGAGCCTCTGAGCCTCAAAACCAAATGGGGCACGCTTTATAACACTCAGGCCCCGACCCAAGGGATGGCGTCTTTGGCGATCCTTGGAATTTTTGAACGCCTTGGCATCACCACGGGCGAAGGGTTTGACCACATCCATGGTGCCGTGGAATCCATCAAACGTGCCTATCGGGTGCGCAATGCGGAATTGGGCGACCCCGCGCATATGCGGATCGCAGCGCAAGAGCTGTTGCAGCCCGAACGGCTGGATGCGCTGGCGGCTGAGATTGACCCCAAACACGCAATGGACTGGCCCGAAGTGGCGCAGCACGGCGATACCATCTGGATGGGTGCAGCGGATGCCGATGGCACGGTGGTCAGCTTTATCCAGTCGATTTTCTGGGAGTTCGGATCCGGTCTGACATGCCCGACAACCGGTGTTCTGTTCCAGAACCGGGGCGCGGATTTCACCCTGACGCCGGGGGTAAATCAATTGGCACCGGGCAAGGTCCCGTTCCACACGCTGAACCCCGCGCTGGCAGAGCTGTCGGACGGGCGCGTCATGGCCTATGGCACCCAGGGCGGCGAGGGGCAGCCACAGACACAGGCGGCGATCTTTACCCGCTATGCGGCCTTTGACACGCCCCTGCAGCAGGCCATCACCGCGCCGCGCTGGCTGTTGGGGAAATCCTGGGGCGAGGATTCAACCACATTGAAGGTCGAAGCGGACTTTGGCCCAGAGCTGATCGAGGCGCTGCGGGCAGCGGGGCACGAGTTGGAAGTCATGCCGCCCCATCACGGAGTTATGGGGCAGGCCGGTGCCGTGGTGCGCCACAACGATGGTCTGGTTGAGGCGGCAACAGATCCCCGATCTGATGGTGCAGGCTACGCCCGTTAAAGGCCGAGCCCGCGGAAATGGTCGTTGATGGCACCGGCGGTGGTCCACCAGACCGCATCGCCACCGGTGTCCAGCATATGGCGCAGCGCGCGTTCCAGATGTTTCAGCCGGTGTGGGTGCCCCATCAGATAGCCATGTAGCGCGATCCCCATCACCAGAGGGCGGCTCTGGCTTTCCTCAAGCATCACGTCAAAGGCGTCGATGATCATATCGCCAAACTCTGCGCCTTCGCGTTTGCGTCCGACAATTTGCGGAATGTCGTTCAGTTCCTGCGGATAGGGCACCGAGAGGATCCGCCCTTGGCGGGTCTCCATCCAGGTCGGCTGGTCGTCATGGCACCAGTCCAGCAAGTATTCATACCCGGCCTCCTGCAACAGATCGGGCGTCACCAGAGATTGTGAGATCCAAGGGCCCAGCCACCCTTTGGGCGCGCGCCCATGCTGCTTTGTCAGAACCTCGGTTGCCTCGGTGATCAGGGCGCGTTCCTGCGCCTCATCCAGGGTGCCCTGTCGCTCGGCGTTGCTGCGTCCATGACCTGCAATTTCATCCCCGCGTGCGGCAAAGGCCTGCGCCAACCCTGAGGCCATTGTGTACAATTCACTGTTGATCAACGCGGTTGTTGGCAGGTTTAACCGGTCAAACAGCTCCAACATGCGGGGCGCGCCAACCCGGTTTCCATAATCGCGCCAGGCGTAGTTCAGCACGTCTGGCTGCGGCCCTCCCGGTGCAAGCTCAGCGCCCAGACCTTCGGAAAAAGAGAAACATTCTAGATTCATACCAAGATAAACCGCCAGCCGCGTGCCATTGGGCCAGTCAAATTGCGGACGGGTTGTGATGTCAGAGTAGCTGTAGCGGTTGTGGTGATTCAGTTTCATATCTTTATCCCCTAGGGCGCGTGAGACATTTTGTACACAATTCTGTCCGTAGTGCGTTCGAAAACTAGGCCTTGTCCGGACAAATGGGTTAATAAATAGGCATTTGAAGCGGGAAAAATGAATTCTTGCCCCTTTGTGAGTTTTATTATTGTGTACAAATTGATGATTGACCCATGGATGTGGCGAAGAAAAACGAGAAAACGCGCTATATCGTATACAACTGGGAGAATACTCATGGATCGTCGCTCCTTTCTGACCTCCGCTGGTGCCGTTGGTGCCGCCTCATTGGCCGCGCCGGCCGTTGCCGCCGGTGCGCCGGTAAAATGGAAGCTCACCTCTGCCTTTCCGGCAGGCCAGCCGTTCTATTCCAATGGTCCCGGCTCGCTGACCGATTTTGCAGATCGGGTCAAAGCCATGTCCGATGGCAAGATGGAAATCCAAGTTTACCATGCAGGTGAGCTGGTTCCGGCCTTTGAAGGCTTTGACGCAGCCCGTCAGGGTATCGTCGAGATGAACAGCTGGATTTCATACTTTGGCGCGGGCAAGGTCCCGGCCGCACAGTTCTTTGGCGCGGCGCCGTTTGGCATGTCGACCCAAGGGAAAAACGCCTGGTTCTATATTGGCGACGGCATCAAGCTGTGGAACGAAGTTTACGAACCGCTGGGTCTGGTGGGCATGCCGATCGGCACAACGGGCGTTCAGATGACCGGTTGGTTCAACAAGGAAATCAACCAGCTGAGCGATATGGAAGGCCTGCGCATGCGTATTCCGGGCCTTGCGGGCAAAGGCTACTCTCGCATCGGTGTGGACGTAAAAGTCCTGCCAGGTGGTGAGATCTTCCCGGCGCTGGAGCGCGGTGTGATTGACGCGGCAGAATGGGTTGGCCCCGCACAGGACAAGATCCTGGGCCTGAACAAGGCGGCCAAGTATTACTATACCACCGGCTGGCACGAGCCGACCACCGTTACCGAATTGGCGATCAACAAGGCCAAATGGGACGGTCTGGCACCGGATCTGCAGGCGGTTGTCACCAATGCCGCTGTGGCCTGTAACCTGATCTCTCACAGCTGGGGTGAGGCGAACAACGCTGCTGCCCTGAAAGAGTTTGCAGCCAATGGCACCGAAATCCGCACCCTGCCCACAGAGGTGGTCGAGGCGCTGCGTGTCGAGATGAAAGCCGTCTATGAGGAGCTGGGCGCCAGCGATCCTTTGTTCAAGAAGGTCATGGACAACTACTTTGCCTTCAAAGCAGAGCATGATTTCTGGGCCGCCGCCTCCGAAGAAGTCTGGCACGAGCAGCTGCGCAACGGCTGATCCAGCCCCGCGCACAAGGTCCAAGGTCAGGGGGTGTTCGACTCCCTGGCCCTTTTTCACGTTCAAGACAAGACACGAGACCCTCATGAGTTACGCGCTTCGCCTCGCGGATGGCATCGACTGGCTGACCCGGCTGATTGGCCGGATCGCCTCGGCCCTGTTGCTGGGAATGATCTCCCTGGTGTTTTTTAATGTGGCCGGCCGATATGTGTTCGGTGCCAGCCCGATCTGGATGCAAGAGCTGGAATGGCATTTTCTGGTGCCCATTGCCCTGTTGGGCATCACCGTTTTGATGATGGATGGCGGCCATGTGCGGGTGGATATGCTGTATGACCGTTTTCCCCGCAGGGTCCAGCACGCCATCGACTGTGTGACCATGATCCTGGGCGTCTGCGTGTCGCTGCTGTTTATCAAATACGCCAGCGGCTATGTCGCCAATTCCTTTTCCATCCTCGAAGGGTCCCCCGATCCCGGAGGTCTGCCGGGGCGCTGGCTGGTCAAAGGGTTTATTCCCGTGGGTTTTGGTTTTTTGGCGCTGCAATGTCTGGCCAATGCCATCCGCCACGGCGATGCCTTTTTGAACGGGGAGGCATAAGGCGATGGAAAGCATTCTCGCAATTGGTTTGATCCTCGGCTTTATGGGCTTTTTGCTTCTGGGCATGCAGGTGGGCATCGGCATTGCTGTTGCTGGCTTTATCTTTGGCTGGATGGGATTTGGAGATTTCCTCTTTAACCTGGCGCCTGCGCGGATCTATGGCGTTGTTACAAAATACGAATTTATGGCCATCCCGCTGTTTATCTTTATGGGGGTGATGCTGGAAAAATCCCGCGCCGCCGAAGATATGTTAGAGGTCGTCGGGCGGTTTTCTGGCCGTCTGAACGGCGGCATGGCCATTGCGCTCATCGTGGTTGGGGTGTTGATGGGCGCATCCACCGGCATTGTCGGAGCAACCGTGGTGACGCTCACGCTTTTGACAATGCCGGTCCTTCTTCGACGCGGCTATGACGGCGGGATCGCCGCTGGGGCAATCTGTGCATCCGGCACGCTGGGACAGATCATTCCACCGTCGCTGGTGTTGATCCTGCTGGCGGACATTATGGGTGAAAGCGTGGGCACGCTGTTTGCGGCGGCGATGATGCCGGGTCTGATGCTGGCTGGGTTTTACATCGTCTTTATCGTGATCCTGGGCAAAATCCGTCCGGATATGGTGCCGGCCCTGCCCGAACAGGAACGCGGCGAAATCACCGGCTGGCCCTTGGCGCTGCAGGCGATAAAGGCGCTGGCACCGCCGCTGATCCTGGTGGGTGGTGTGCTGGGGTCGATCATTGGAGGTTTCGCGGCCCCGACCGAGGCCGCCAGTGTGGGCGCGGTGTTTTCCATCCTGATTGCCGCGATCTATGGCCGCCTGACGCTGCCGATGATCTGGGAAGCCTCGCAAAGCACGCTGCGCATCTCTGCGATGATCTTTTTCATTCTTGTGGCCTCGCAGGTGTTCTCTATCGCCTTCCGGGGTCTGCATGGCGAAGATCTGGTCAAGGATATGCTGGCGGTCCTGCCCGGTGGCGAAACCGGCGCGCTGATTTTCCTGATGCTGCTGCTGTTTATCCTCGGCTTTTTCCTGGAGTGGATCGAGATCAGCTATATCGCGCTACCGCTGTTGTTGCCTTTCTTCCAGGCGCAGGGCACCGATATGATCTGGCTGGCTACGTTGATTGCGCTGAACCTGCAGACGTCCTTCCTGACGCCGCCGTTTGGCTGGGCCCTGTTCTTCCTCAAAGGGGCGGCCCCGCCGGGTGTGTCGACCTCGATGATCTATCGCGGAGTGCTGCCCTTTATCGGTATTCAGGCGGTGGCGCTGGTTCTGCTGTTCTGCGTGCCCAGCATCGCGACCTGGCTGCCCCAGGCGATCGGGTGGTAAGATGGGGCATGATCTGATGACCTTTGTCCCGCTGGTGCTGGGACTGGCCGGTGCCTCGGTTTTTGCAGGGCTTTTGGCCGGGTTTCTGGGGGTGGGCGGCGGCATTGTGCTGGTGCCCGCCATGTTCTGGATGTTTAACCTGATCAACTTTCCCGAGGCGTTGTCGATGCATATGGCGGTGGCAACCTCGCTGACGACGATTGTCTTCACCGCGATCTCCTCGGCCCGCTCCCACTATAAACGCGGCGGTGTCGATACAGCGCTTTTGCGGGCCTGGGGCGCGCCCATCGCGCTGGGGGCGCTGGCAGGCGGTTTGGTGGCGCGGTTTATCGACCCGGCGGGCCTGCAGGCGGTGTTTGGCATCGTGGGGCTGCTGGTTGCGGCGAACTTCCTGATGCCGCGCAGTCTGGTTCTGGCGGATACGCTGCCCCAATCGCGGGTGGCCAATTACGGCATGTCCGGCACGATTGGCTTTGTCTCCTCCTTGATGGGGATTGGCGGCGGCACGCTTGGGGTTCCAACCCTTTCGGCCTTTTCGGTTCCAATCAAACGTGCGGTTGGCACTGCGGCGGCCTTTGGCCTGATCATTGCAGTGCCTGCGGCCATTGGGTTTATGATCTCGGGCGCGACGGTGCCGGGACGTCCGCCTTTGTCGCTGGGCTATGTCAGCCTGCCCGCTGTTGTGCTGATCATCCCGTTTACCACGGCGCTGGCCCCCATAGGCGCGCGTCTGGCTCATAAGGTCGAGCCGCAATGGGTCAAACGCGGCTTTGCGCTGTTTCTGGGGATCACCGCGATCCGTATGTTGCTGGGCTAAGCAAAAGACGTCGATTTACTGGCGGGTCTGCACCACAGTTTCCGCAGCGCCCGCCAGATGTTGCCGCAAGGCGGTTTCGACACCACCCTTGTTGCGCGCCCGCAAAAGCGCCACGATCATCCCATGCTCGCGATTGGACTGCAGCATCCGGTCCAGCTTCATCAGCTGTGACTTGCGAAAGGGCGCCAGCTTCAACCGCATATCCATCGCCATCTGCGCCAGATCATCATTGCCCGACCCGAGAAAGATCTGGTTGTGGAACTCGATGTTCATCGCCTCATATTCCCGCGCAGCCTTATATGACGCCATCTCGGACATCCTGAGATGCGCGGTTTCCAGGGCATCCAACGCCTCGGGCCCCATTCTAAGTGCGGCAAGGCCGCCACAGGTCGCCTCGATCTCGGCCATGGCTTCAAACATCGACCGGATCCGCGCCTCGTCAAAGGCACGCACAACCACACCCTTGAACGGCACCCGCTCTGCCAGAGACCGCGAAACAACGTTCTGCAATACCTCGCGGATCGGCGTGCGCGAGACGCCGAAGCGTTCCGCCAGCGCAGCCTCGTTCAGACGCGCACCCGGCTCGATCTGGCCCGAGACGATCTCGGCCTCGAGCACATCCAAAATCATGGTGCTGTGGACGTCTTTCACACTGCGGGCTCTCTTGGTTTGGGCGTCGTTAGGTGATGTGACGCGCCCGCGCGCCCCGTTCAATCGCCGCCGCATGCAGCCGGTCGATATTCAGCTCATACCGGATCTCTTCCAGCAGGCGCAGCTCTGGCTCTGCAAGGCTGCCATCGGCCGCCGCCACATCGCAGGCCAGCGCATAGGCCGTTTCAAACAGCCGCTCTGGCAGGTTGTCGCGGATCAATCCAAACAGCGCATCCAGCCCGTCTTCCTGTTCAAACAGGTCATAAACCGTCTGGCTGACCGCATTGGTGCGATCCGCGTCATAGCTGGCAAAAACAGGCAACATATTGACCGCATTCTGGATTTTCACCAGCTCTGCGGTGCGGATGTTCTCATCCGATGCGGAAACCGCAACCATGAGCGCAACCAGGCAATCCTGCGGGGTCAACAGATGCGGGTCTTGTTCAGACATGGGCACGGTCCTTTTCCATAACGCACAGTGTTCAAGGATAAGCGGCCCACCGGTCGCCGACAAGGTGTGATGCCCGAGGAATGGACGAAAACCGCCTTGTTTTCTTTACGAAACCTATCTGAATTCCCTGTGAAAGCGCGGGGCCATGTTGACTCGCTCCCCCCACGCACAATAGAGGAGTGCGTCGGTGCGCCTGTGGACTATGATTGGACCGCACCTGTTATCCCTGAAACACACAGACACCCTTTGGAGAACACCCATGTCTGAACTGCGCGAAGAAGCTCTGAAGAGCAAAGCCTGGCCGTTTGAAGAAGCACGCCGCATCGTCAAACGTTACGCCAAGGGCGCGCCAGAGAAGGGTTATGTGCTGTTTGAAACCGGCTATGGCCCCTCGGGTCTGCCGCATATCGGCACCTTTGGTGAGGTGGCGCGCACTACAATGATCAAACGCGCGTTCGAGGAAATCTCGGACATTCCGACCAAGCTGATCTGCTTCTCGGACGATCTGGATGGCTTGCGCAAAGTGCCATCGAACGTGCCGAACCCCGAAGCGCTGGAAGAACATCTGCAGCGCCCGCTGACCTCGGTGCCGGATCCCTTTGGCACCCATGACAGCTTTGGTGCGCACAACAACGCCATGCTGCGCCGCTTTTTGGACACCTTTGGCTTTGAGTATGAATTTTATTCGGCCAAGGAGTTTTATCAATCCGGCCAGTTCGACGAGATCCTGAAAAAGGCCGTCGACAATTATGATGCGATCATGAAGATCATGCTGAAGTCCCTGCGCGAAGAGCGTGCGGCGACCTATTCGATCTTCCTGCCGATCCACCCGGAAACCGGCCGTGTTCTGTACGTGCCGATGAAAAAAGTCTGCGCCGAGACCTATACCGTTACCTTTGACGATGAGGACGGCAAGGAATGGACCCTGCCGGTGACCGGTGGCAATGTGAAATTGCAGTGGAAGCCGGATTTTGGCGCGCGTTGGGCCGCGCTGGGTGTCGATTTTGAGATGTACGGCAAGGAACACGCCACGAACGAGAAGATCTATGACGCGATCTGCCGTGCGCTGGGCGGCCGTCAGCCAGAGCATTTCTCCTATGAGTTGTTCCTGGATGAGAACGGGCAGAAGATTTCGAAGTCTTCGGGCAACGGCGTCAGCATCGACGAATGGCTGACCTATGCCTCGACCGAGAGCCTGTCCTATTTCATGTATCAAAAGCCCAAAACCGCCAAGCGGATGCATTTTGATGTGATCCCCAAGGCGGTTGACGAGTATCACCAGCAGCTGCGCGCCTATGCGACGCAGGATGCCAAGGGCAAGCTGAACAACCCTGTGTGGCACATCCATGGCGGCGACGTGCCGGAATCGGATATGGTGGTGCCATTCTCCATGCTGCTCAATCTGGCGTCGGCGTCCAGCGCTGAGGACAAGGAAACCATGTGGGGCTTCATCAACAAATACGCCCCCGATGCAACAGCTGAAACCCACCCCGGCATGGACAAGGCGGCAGGCTTTGCGGTGGCCTATTTCAACGACAAGGTCCGCCCGACCAAGACCTTCCGCGCGCCCACCGACCAAGAGCGTGCTGCGTTGCAGGATCTGGCCGATGCGCTGCGCACTCCCGAGGCGGCGCTGACGGCGATTGCCAAGAAAAACGAGATCGTCGGCAATGAGGATCCGCTGCCGGAGGCTGATTTTGCTTCTGAAGAATTCCTGCAGTCCGTGGTCTTTGCCATCGGGAAAATCCACGGCTTTGAACCGCTGCGCAACTGGTTCACGGCGATCTATGAGGTGCTGCTGGGGGCAAGCCAAGGTCCGCGTTTTGGCGGGTTTATCGCGCTTTATGGTGTTGAGGATACCATTAAACTGATCGAGAGGGGTCTGGCGGGCGAGCTGGGCTGATCCAAGTTTGAGACCAGATTTAAAAGGGCATCCAATGGGTGCCCTTTTTGTTTTTGGAAGAAAGAAAAGGGGGTTCAGGGACTCTCCAAAGCGAAGCTTGTGCCCCCGCCCATCCCCAGCTGCCCGGCATGACAGCGCCGCCCTTTACGGCAAGTAAAATGACGGTTTCCACGCCCCAAGGGGCGCGGAGCCTCCGCAATTTTTCTGGCCCCAAAGACCTATGCCGCTGTCCTTTGGGGCGCAGGCGATGGGCGGCTCCACAAGCGAAGCATCGGTAGCGGTGTTGCGCCCCCAGCGCGCGCATCGGATCGGGGTTTTTAAGACGCAGGCCGTAGAACCGGAGGCCACTTGTGATCCGATCCTCAGCTGGAAAAGGAAGCCCCCATGAACAAGGCCATCACCGAAAACCTGAACCTGATGCCCCCCGCCTTTGCCGAAGGTCTGGATCAATGGTCCAGTGGCAATGGGACCGCGGGGTCTGATACCTATGATGGGGCGGCCAATGCGACGCTTGTGGCGGCGGATGCGGATTTTGGTGATTGTCTGGAGCTGCAGAAAGTAAACAACACCCAGCGCCTGCGGTATATGGGGCAGACGCCGGTTTCGCCCGGCTGTTATCTGCAGGTGCGGGCGCGCATCAAAGTGTTGAGCGGCGCCTTGCCTGCGGTGCGGATTGCGGCCTGGGCCAGTTCGGGCGGGACCACGCATCTGGACGGGGTGGTTGAGGTTGGGCCTTCTGTACCACTGACCCAATATGGGCAGGTCTTTGACGTCAGCGCCATTATCGGCTCTGGCCAGCGCGGCGGCGTGGATATGGCCTGGGGGCGTGATGCGCAATATGGCCATGTGGGGCTGGATCTGACCGGAGCCAATGGGGCCGTTGTGCGCATTGAGGATCTGGTGGTGGAAGATGTCACCGGGATCTATCTGCGGGACATGCTGAGCCTGGTAGATGTGGTGGATTTTGGCGCGGTGGGCGACAATTCCACCGACAATACCGCCGCATTTGAGGCCGCGGATCAAGCCGCCGATGGGCGGCGTATTCTGGTGCCTGAGGGGCAGTTTTACCTGGGCGATACCCTGTCGTTGAACCATGAGGTGGTGTTTGAAGGCAGGCTGAGGATGCCAGAAAACCGGATCCTGTTGCTGACCAAGACCTTTGATTTCCCAAGCTATGCGGCAGCCTTTGGCGATGAGGAAGAAGGGTTCAAAAAGGCGTTTCAGGCGTTGCTGAACAATGTGGATCACGATTCACTGGATCTGGGCGGGCGTATGATCACCGTGAACGCGCCAATTGATATGCAGGCGGCGGTGTCCAATCACAGCTCTTATTCCACCCGTCGGATGATCCGCAACGGGCAGTTTACGGCGGCGGACAGCAGCAACTGGGACACGGAAACGGTGACCGCGCAGGCGACCTATGACCCCGATGACAAACGCAAGCTGACCAATGTGTCCAATGCCGCCAATATCAAGGTTGGATCGGTGGTCGAAGGCAATGGGGTCGGGCGCGAGATCTATGTGGCAGCGGTGAATGTGGGCGCAGGAGAGGTGACCCTGAACCAAGGGTTGTTTGATGCGGCCGGCACCCAGACTTTCACCTTCCGTCATTTCAAATGCATGCTGGATTTTTCGGGTTTTGACCGGCTGTCGAAATTCAACATGGCTGAGATCGAACTGCAGTGTAACTCTCGCTGCAGCGCTATCCGGCTGGCGCAGACCGGCGCCACGTTTTCCATGGAAAACTGCTTTATCTCTCGTCCCAAAGACCGTGGAATCACCTCCTTTAACACGGGCTGCCAGGGAATGTTGTTGGATCACTGTCAGTTCCTCTCTGCCGAAGAAGGGCTTGAGGTGCCAGATCGCGTCTCGATTGCGTTTAACGTCAACGCCAATGACCCCAAGGTGCGCAATTGCCGGGCCACGCGGTTCCGCCATTTCTGCGTCCTGGCGGGGGTGAACAATACGATCATCGGCAATCACTTCTTTCAGGGTGATGACACAACCGAAGGGGTGCGCACCGCGGGCATTGTGCTGACGTCGACTTATTGCTCGACCACAATTTCGGACAATTACGTAGACAATTGTTTTATCGAATGGACCAATGAGCAGGATGAGGATCCGGATTTCGACGGCGGGTTTTCGTTTTCCGCGCTGTCAATCAGCGACAATGTGTTCCTGTCCAGCCATGTGGTGCCCTGGTTCACGCCGATCGTGGTCAAACCTTATGGGTCGGGCCATTTCCTGAATGGTGTCACGGTGTCCGGGAATAAATTTCGAACCTCCAGCGGGCGGATCGAACGGGCCGAGCGGGTCGATACAAGCTTTTCCGATCTGGATATGAACCGTGCCAATGATGTGTTCTTTGACGGCAATACGTTTCACAATGTGGATGTTCAGGTGGCCAACCCGCTGCGGCTGCGCCACAGTCAGGGCTCGGCTTCGGGCACCTGGACTGTGGATGCGGAGGGGCAGCTGCCCTTTGAGGGAGAGGCGCGGGGCGTGGACAGTATCGTGCCGTTGGGGCCGATTGAGACCGCAGGTGGCGCGGATCGATTTGTCTTTCCCTTTGTGAACCTTCGCCAGGGCAATCAGCGTGATCGGGTGACACTCCATTGGTCCGAAAGCCTGCGTGGCACGGTGATGGTTCAGCTCCGCATGGATACGTGATCTCGCGTTTCTAAAGGCCAAGGTCTTGTGGCGTTAGCTGATAGGCCTTGCCAAAGCCGCCATTCAGGGCGGCCTCTGTGATGCGAAACCGTACAAAGGTGAAATCAGAAAACCCAAGGTAGAGTTTGGCTTTGGGGTTGATCTGCAGATAATGGGCGGCGCGGGCGGCGTGATCTGCGCTGTCGCGGGGCAGAAACTCTGCCTGCGCCATCAGGCTGAGGCGGGGATGAGTCAGCGGGTCGCCGCGCTCTTCCGGCTCGCCCAGCAGCAGGGAACAGGCAGGGCGGGCCTTTAACGCTTGGGTGTGGGCGGACAGATCGGAAATGAGGCTGATCGGTTGGCCGTCCAGATCGGGGGCAAAGGCAATGCGTGTGACCATGGGCTGGCCGTCCCGGATCAAGACCCCAAGCGCCGCGTGGCGGCATGTCTGCAGAAAGCTCTGCGCTTGCGTGCGTGCCGCGTCATCGGTTTCGCGGATGGGGTTGACCATAATGTGCCTCCGTTTCCGCGCATCTTGCATGGGGGGACCACGCCCGCCAAGGCGACAATTTTGCATCCGTCGATCAAAAAATCCTCGGCATCCGGCGTAAACGTCCTAAGCTGGTCAGGAGAGGGAGGATTTTATGCCAACGATCAAGACATCCAACGATATCCAGACCGTGATCACCACATTTGAAGTGACGCCGGGCACCTGCCAGGACCTGCTGGAGGCGCTGCAGGTCGCGCTGGAGGAGTTCATCTCAAAACAGCCGGGTTTTGTGTCGGCTGGCCTGCACGTCAATGATGCGCAGACCCGGATTGCCAATTATTCCCAATGGCAACGCCGTGAGGATTTTATGGCCATGTTGCGCACGCCCGAGATGCGAGAGCGCTCCCGCGCGTTCAACACGATGTGCCGCAGTTTTGAACCGGTGATGTATGAGGTCACCGCCACGTTTGATTAAGCGGTGACCCGGTTGCCTTAGGCTGGCGTTCGCAGGGCGAGCGCCAGACCAGCGATGCGCAGCCCGGCGGCCAGCGGCGCGGCCATGGGGTCAGGCAGCAACAAGAGGGCTGAGCGCAAGAGAACCTTGTTTGATTCCAGCGCGTCCGCGATCCGTGTGTAATGCAGAGACTTCCGCTCAGGCGAACGCAGCAGGATTTTCTGCGCGTCATCCAGCGCCTTTGCGGTCTCGCGTTTGATCTCGGGCAGGGCTTCTGGCTTTACCGCGCGATAGGTGTGCAGCAGCTTGCGGCGTTTGGGCGTTTCAGGATCCAGGTTCTTGCTCACCACGGCATCGATGCGGGTTTCCACCAGTTTCAACGCTTTGGTCGCCTCATCATAATCGCTGTTGCGTTTGGAGATCCGGGCTACATCGCGGTAAACCAACCGGTAGCAGTCCCATTTATAGATCTTCTGTTCCCGTTCACAGCGATCGGATCCGGCCCTCAGCGCGCGAACCAGTTCATTGGTGGTGCGCCGGTTGACCGTGCCGCCTGCGCCGCTGTCATCGTCGTCATAACCGCCACCGCTTTCACCACCAAAGGCCGACAGGGGCAGGGTGCAGACCAACAGCGCCGCCAGCATGCGTGTGATAACAGAGAAACCGCGACTGATGTTCCCAAATCTCATTGCAAAACCACTCCTCGTTACATGGGGTGACCCTATCACGGGTCCCGCAGGATGGGGATGGGTTTAACGCAAAATGGGTAAGAGAGGCTGAACGCCTGTGGCCTTACTCCACCAGCCCGATGGGGGCGGCCATAAAGGTGCGCAAATAGGCGCAGTTCGAACACATCAGCATCGCCGCCGGATAGGACGCGCGACCGGGTTTGGAGCTGCCCGCCACATAAGAGCCGTTCTGGATCAGATAATCGCCAATCGCCCATGAATTCTGACCGCAGACGGGGCAGTCATGGCTGGTGCATTTAGAGGCCACCCAATCGCCGATCTTCTGCTTGTCCTCCGCCGTCAGTTTACGCGCTTCGGGCTGCGTTGGCTGCGGGCGGGGCGCATGGGGATTATACGGGCGCTGCATCTGCTGCATCTGAAATTCCTGAAACTCCGGCCGCACACGTCAAGTGGCCGTAAAAACTCATCTCGCTATTTGAGCCCATAAACTGGCAGCAAAAGGTTTCTGAAACCTTGTCGGGCAGGGCGAGGAAGCCGCCGTCACGTGAAAATATCTGCACTTATCGTGGGGTGAGTAGGGAATTGATTTTATGCGATTTTTGGAATTTTTTTGTCGACCCTATGGCGCCTTGCCGACGGGAGAGTGAGGCAGCGCTGTGGCAGGGTCGGCAGCTCAGAGTCGTTTATGGCATTTTGAAGCGTTTGAAATACGTGAATTCGGGATCGGTACAAAACGATCTTGCCGGTAGCTCCAATTGAAATAGGTGCTGTCTTTACGAATGTATGTGTGGAAGGAGAATCTGTTGTGTTTAGAGCTCCAAAAATAAGCAGCAAACGGGGTGTGCACAGCACAGTCTGGTGCGATTTCGACTATGGCCGCGGCGACTTTTTTGTCAGTAAGCTGGGCCTGCAGAGATGATGCCAATACCAGAAGAATTGGGGGCAGTAAGAGGGTCGCCCAAACGCCTTGGACCGGTTGCAGCTTGCACGCTCCGACCCATATCAGAAGGAGGCCGACCAGAAAGACTGCGCAGAAGATCCTAAATTGGCCCTCCCAAAAGAGCGTCACTGTTTCATAAAGAGCGAGCAGAAAGGCAATCGGCACACCTGCCAGCACTAAAAGATTTTTCAATGCAATGTCGCCTAGGTCATGTTGACAAATGGCGGACCCAGAGCCGGATTGAAGTGACGTCAACAAAGCCAAGATAACTTTCAGCCGT
>NZ_WIBF01000054.1 GCF_009496005.1 Tritonibacter litoralis | reverse complement strand
TAATAGGCGTCGGGGATCGATTTCAGACCGGCAAAAGCCAACAGCGCCACCAGCGAGGTCCAGTGCCAGACATCCATCACAATGATGGTGGCCCAGGCCGCAAAGGTGTCTTGGGTATAGTTATAATTGATCCCCAGCGCATCCAGCGTATAGCCCAACAGACCAATGTCCACGCGGCCAAAGATCTGCCAGATGGTGCCCACCACGTTCCACGGAACCAGCAAAGGCAGTGACATCAGAACCAGGCAGAAGCTTGACCAGAAGCCCGATTTCGGCATGTTCAGCGCCACAAAAATTCCCAGCGGAATTTCAATCGCCAGAATAATGCCCGAGAACATCAGCTGCTGACCCAAAGCATCCCACATCCGTTCCGAATGCAGCATCTCTTCGAACCATTCGAGACCGGCCCAGAAGAACTGGTTGTTGCCGAATGTGTCCTGAACCGAGTAATTCACAACCGTCATCAACGGGATCACCGCCGAAAACGCGACCAGGATCAGAACCGGAAGGATCAGGAACCAGGCCTTTTGATTGACTGTCTTTTCCATCAG
>NZ_WIBF01000053.1 GCF_009496005.1 Tritonibacter litoralis | reverse complement strand
GACCGGGTGCAGGGCCTCCTCAAAGGCGGAATCGATCTCTTCGTGGCGGCAGGCCTGCTGGCCTTCCAGCGCAAGCGCCCCACCTTGGGCGAGATCTACCGCATCGCGGCCTCGGGCGGGAACAAGCAGAAGGAATACTTCGCGCGGGGCCACGAGGTGGATAACAGGGCCGCCAAGCTGATCTTCACGCGGCTCGCTTCGACCAACAACGATACGCTGACGTCTTACGTTTCGCTCCTGATGACCTCGGGGCTGGACCAGTGGCAGAACCCGGCCATCGACGAGGCGACGGCAGTCTCGGATTTTGATTTCCGGACGATCCGCAAGAAGCCCTTCTCGGTCTATCTTGTCGTCCAGCCTCTGATGGTGAAACCGCTCGCGCCGCTGATCCGGCTGTTCTTCTCTGATCTTCTCTCCGCCATGCAGGAAAAGGATCCCGGGCCAGACGAGCCCTGGCCGGTGATGATCATGCTCGACGAGTTCAACCGATTGGGCAAGATGCCCATCGTGGTCGAGAGCATCGAGACCCTGCGGACCTATCGCGGCCACCTCGCTGTGGTCACCCAAACCATCCCTGCCCTCGATGAAATCTATGG
>NZ_WIBF01000052.1 GCF_009496005.1 Tritonibacter litoralis | reverse complement strand
TTGGCATCCGCCGTCAGACCGCGCGCACGGCGGTCCAGCTCGGCTTCCATACCAATCATCTGACCGATCTGCTGCACGCGCTCGGCGATATACTTGGGATCCGCACCGCGGTTTTTCAGCGGAAACGCCAGGTTCTCGCGCACGCTCATGGTGTCGTAAACAACCGGGAACTGGAACACCTGGGCGATATTGCGATCTGCGGTCGACGCATGGGTCACATCCTGATCATCAAACAGAATGCGCCCCTGGCTCGGCTGCAACAGGCCCGAGATGATATTGAGCAGTGTCGATTTCCCGCATCCCGAAGAGCCGAGCAGCGCATAGGCCTCGCCGTCTTTCCAAACGTGGTTCAGCTCTTTCAGCGCGAAGTCATCCTCGCGGGTCGGGTTGGGCAAATAGGAATGCGCCAGATTATCAAGCGTGATTTGTGCCATATCCAGCCCCCCTCATGCAACCAAAGCGTAAGAGGCCGGCGCCACCAATGCGCCATTCTCATCAAAGATATAGACATGCGCCGGATCCAGATAGACCGGCAGCGTCGCCCCGATCTCCAGGTTGTGGATCCCATGCACCAGCCCCACCCAGGTCTCACCATGGTGGTCCAAATGCACAAATGTCTCGGACCCGGTCAGCTC
>NZ_WIBF01000051.1 GCF_009496005.1 Tritonibacter litoralis | reverse complement strand
CCATCGATTGTGGCATCGATATCCGCATCACCCACATTGGTCAGGTTGCCGGTGAGGGTGTCGTTGAGATCCAGGGTGGCGGTTGAGGCGACATCCACATCACCGGTGGTGGCCGCGTTGAGGATCAGAGCACCACCGGTGATATCCAAGCCGCCGGTCACTGTGCTGACCCCGGACACGGTGGTGGTGCCTGCACTCTGTGTCAGGCTGCCGGTGATGTCTCCAGCCAGATCAAGGGTGCTGGCGTTGGAGACGCTGCCAGTGATCGCGGCATCAATATCCGCATCACCCGCATTGGTTAGGCTGCCGGTGAGCGTGTCATTGAGATCCAGAGTTGCGGTCGAGGCGATATCCACATCGCCGGTGGTGGCCGCGTTGAGGATCAGATCACCGCCGTCGATATCCAAGCCGCCGGTCACCCTGCTGGACCCGGACACGGTGGTTGTGCCGACACTCTGAGTTAGGCTGCCTGTGATGTTTCCGGCCAGATCTGTACTGCCCGCATTGGTTAGGTTACCGGTGAGCGTGTCATTGAGATCCAGGGTGGCGGTTGAGGCGATATCCACATCACCGGTGGTGGCCGCGTTGAGGATCAGATCACCACCGTCGATGTCCAAGCCACCGGTCACTATGCTTGCCCCGGA
>NZ_WIBF01000050.1 GCF_009496005.1 Tritonibacter litoralis | reverse complement strand
ACCCTGGATCTCAACGACACCCTCACCGGCAGCTTAACCAACGCAGGCAGCGCGGACATCGATGCCACGATCGACGGTAACGTCTCCAACGCCGGCACCCTTGATCTGGCCGGGGACATCACAGGCAGCTTGTCACAGAGTGCAGGCACTACCACAGTGTCCGGAGCAAGCACGCTGACCGGCGGTTTGGATATCGACGGCGGCGCTTTGACTATCAACGCAGCCACCACCGGTGATGTCGATATCGCCTCAACCGCAACCCTGGATCTCAATGACACGCTCACCGGAAACCTAACCAATGCAGGCAGCGCGGATATCGACGCCGCGATCACTGGCAACGTCTCCAACTCCAGCACCCTTGATCTGGCCGGGGACATCACAGGCAGCTTGTCACAGAGTGCAGGCACAACCACCGTGTCCGGAGCAAGCACGGTGACCGGCGGTTTGGATATCGACGGCGGCGCTTTGACTATCAACGCAGCCACCACTGGTGATATCGATATCGCCTCAACCGCGACCCTGGATCTCAATGACACGCTCACCGGAAACCTGACCAACGCAGGCAGCGCGGATACTGATGCCACAATCGACGGTAGCGTCTCCAACGCCGGCACCCTTGATCTGGCCGGGGACATCACCGGCGCCCTCACACAGAGTGCGGGCACAACCACCGTGTCCGGGGTCAGCACAGTGACCGGCGGCTTGGATATCGACGGAGGTGCTTTGAATATCAATGCCGCCACAAGCGGTGACGTAGATATCGCCTCAACCGCAACCCTGGATCTCAACGACACCCTCACCGGCAACCTGACCAATGTGGGTGATGCGGATATCGATGCCACAATCGATGG
>NZ_WIBF01000005.1 GCF_009496005.1 Tritonibacter litoralis | reverse complement strand
TGGAAAAGCCCCGTCGCCTTCGAGCGAAAAGTGGCCTAAACGAGCACTGGGGGCGGCACAAAAGCGGGACAGGTCCACCCGCGAGCAGGCGTTGCTTCTGCTTATCGGGTGCCTCGCCATCAGGATGGCGGAAAAATCCGTCACGAATCTCAGTCATCGAACGACCCGAAATCTGGAGTGTCCGAAGTCGCCGTGCGTTCGATCAGCAATCCTCGGCCATGCGCATGGCGGAAGCAAACGGGGGAGGCTGTGAAGTCGATTTCATCCGCGACGCGGATCATGTCGAGGAAGGCTTTTCGGTCAAACCGCATGATGCGGGTAGCGTTGGTCGGGAAAGGGTCGCTGCTTTCGAGGGTCCAGTTCTTGCCGTTACTGCTCGCGCGTGAAGCTATCGCCTGTCCATCAATGAAAATGTCGGGGGCCAAATTCTTGTCGTTGATCAGTTTTCGAATGTAGCGACGTGTTTCTTCAACGACCTCACCCCCCTGATCGAAGCACCAGAAGCGGTTGAAAGCATCGTCCGCTGCACGTTGATACCCATCCCCCGGCAGAAGATCGTGCAGAGGTCTTACATGGTACGCTTGGCCGTCGCACCAGCGAAAGCACAACTCAACACCGTCCACGAACACCTCGCTTGGCGGAGCCTGAAACGCCTCAAGCGTTCGTATCGTCTTTGAGTTGAACCACCAGTTTGGGAGTTCTAAGCCTCCGGGATCGTGCTCAACGATCAGTTTGTTGGTCAGGGCGTAGAGCTTGCCGTTGAGCAAGTGAACTTGCGTGTCGAGCCATTGGCCCTTCGTCGATAACAGTGGCCGCAAAAAGCCTAGGCCGTTCACGAAGTCCGGCGGCAGCGCATAGCGTTCACCCTTCGCCTCGATGGGCGACAGTGGTTGAGCGTATGGGCGCGTATTTTCGAACGTCTGCAACATGGTCGCGGTCGGCAAGCCTCTGAGGAAAAACGATTAAACGAATTTCTTCGTCAATCGTTAACCAATTGAGGTTACCAAAGCGTTAACAGAATCAATGATCTTGAAATCACGCCCACGTTTGAAAAACGTTTGAAAATCGCTCGTCACCGGCTGCGTGACTTCAAATTTTTCCGTTCACTTTCAAGGATTTATATGGTGCCCCCACACGGACTCGAACCGCGGACCTACTGATTACAAATCAGTTGCTCTACCAGCTGAGCTATAGGGGCACTGGCGGGCGAATTACCCTATCGATTGCACCTCTGCAAGAGACAATCGACAAGAAATTTGGAAATTTCTACGCGGATCACACTCACTCCACCTGAAACACCGCTGCAAATTTGACCCGTACCCCACAAGACGGTAAGGCTGGAGGGACTTTTGGGATATTTGGAAGACTTTTCATGCAGGTGATCGTTCATTGTGGAGCCCATGGCACCGAGGAAGATCGGCTTTTGAAGAGCTTGCTGCGCAACAAAGAGATCTTTGTGAAATCGCGCACCGCAGTGCCTGGCCCTGGAAAATATCGCGAGCTGATCAAAACCTGCTTTGCGGCAATGGAACAAGGGCAGCAGCCTGCCAATCAGGACCAAGCGTTGTGGGATGCCATTTTGGATGGCGAAGACGCAGATCGGGTGATCTTGTCCAACCCGCATTTCTGGGGCTCGCAGCGGATGGCGCTGACCGACAACCAGCTTTATCCGCATGCAGAGCAGCGACTGTCCTTTATGCGGCAGCTGTTCCCCCAAGATGAGCTGCAGCTGAGCTTTGCACTTCGCAGCCCCACGGGGTTCATTCCGGGGCTGTTGGAAAAAGGCAACCCGCAGCGCAAGCGAGAGTTGCGGCGCCACAATGATCCATTGCGGATCCGCTGGTCTGAATTGCTGCTGCGGCTCAGCCGCCAGTTTCCGGACGTTCCCATTACCGTCTGGTGTTATGAGGATCTGCCGCTGATTTGGGCGCAGGTCATCCGGAATATGGCGGGCCTCGCGCCGGGTGCGCGGATCAACGGTGGCATGGATCTGTTGTCATCGATCATGTCCAAAGAAGGCATGCAACGCCTGCGCGCCTATATGCACCAGCATCCACAGCTCAACGAAGAACAAAAACAACGCGTGACCATGGCCTTTCTGGACAAATACGCGCTGGATGACGCCGTTGAGGAAGAGCTGGACATGCCAAGTTGGACTGAAGAGCTGATTGAGGATGCGACAGAAGTATATGATCGCGATCTGGAGCTGATCGGCCAGTTGGACGGCGTGACCCTGATTGAGCCTTAACCTCTGTTGCGCGTAACAAACCGAGTGCCATTGATGACCCCGCGTCCCTTTAACATTGTTGTCGTCGCCCAGGCTGGCCGCCTGCAGTATGAGGCGTTGCTGTTTGCCGCTTCGTTGCGGCAAATGTCGCCTGACTTCTCAGGCAAGCTAATTGTGGCCGTGCCGCAAGCCGGGGATCGCTGGAGCAAGGACCCGTCAGTGCGCGACTCGGCGGTTCTGGACACTTTTGCACGCCTGGATGCCACGATTTTACCTTTTGAAAACAAGGAATTTGGCGCCAGCTATCCCAATGGCAACAAGATCGAACTGCTGTCAGCCCTGCCTGCAGGAGAACCCTTTGTCTTTTTTGATAGCGACACGCTGATCACGGGTGATATCACCCAGGTCCCGTTTGATTTCGATCGCCCGTCCGCCTCTTTGAAACGGGAAGGCACCTGGCCAAAGCCCACCTTGTATGGTCCGGGCTACGCGGGCATCTGGGCATCACTTTATGATCGGTTTGGTCTGGATTTTGACAGCAGCCTCGACCTGAGCCAGCCCGATGAATACTGGCAGCGGTTTCTTTACTTCAATGCAGGCTTCTTTTTTGGGGCCTGCCCCGTGGAGTTCGGACGGCTCTATCTGGAATACGCACGCGCGATCTGGACCGATCCGCCGGTGGAATTGGTGGGGCAGGCGCTGGATCCCTGGCTGGACCAAATCGCCCTGCCCTTGGTGATCCATGCGCTTGGTGGCGGGCGCGACACTCTGCCTGCGGGCTATTTGGACGGCTCTGTCAGCTGCCATTACCGTCTATTCCCTCTGCTTTATGCCCGCGAAAGCGACCGGGTGATCGAGGTGCTGGAACAGGTGGCCGCGCCCAATTGGTTGAAAAAGGTTCTGAAGACTTATGAGCCAATGAAGCGGATGATCTATCAAGGCAAAGGCCACAAGGTGCGCGCCTTGTTTGACCAAAATGCCCTGCCCCACCGCGAACAGGCAATCCGCAACAGGATCAAGGCCGAAGGGTATTGGACCCGCTAAATCTGCTGGTCGCGCAAGAAAGCCGCAAGGTCCAAGGCGCAAGGCAGATCGGTGTTGAGGTGGTGGCCTGCGCCCGACACCATATGATGCGGGTTTGAAAGGTCAGAGTTCACTCCACCAAAGGCATCGTATTCTCCCATAACCTGGGTCAGGTTCTGGATCACCGGCGGTACCGTCAACAACACGCCGATGGACAAAAGATCAATCCGGCAGACCCGTTTCAACGTCGCCATATCCCCAGACAACATCAGCGCATCCAATGCAAAACTGATGGCCAGCGCCCCTTTGCTGTGGCCTGCAACGGACGCGATGGTTCGGTCCGGCTCCTGCAGCAGTTCTACCAATGTGCCAGAGGCCGCCCGCAGGCTGGCATGTTCGCGCGCCTCAGCCCGCGGGGTTTGCGCCACCTGTGCGGGATTGGGTTCGATCGCTTCCAACTCACGCCGGGCAAGGTGGTGAATATGAAGGCCAAGGTTGGCGGCATTTAGCCCCGCAACACCGCCCATCACATCCCCCAGCGCATCGCGCGCACTGTAGCCTGCAACGATGCCCGCCACCGGCTCTCCATAGTGGTCGGCCAAACGCCGTGCCAAAGCCACCGCGCCTAGGTCACTGCCGCCTCCACCGGCCACAGAAAACCGAGTCACCGCCCGACCAGGTGCTGCGCGAAACTCTGGCAGATCTTCAAAGTAGGCCAGCCCCTCCCCCGGCGCGACAACCCAGATCCCACCGCCACGGCCGCCCGCTTTGGCCAGCTGGCGCAGTTCGGTAGGGCTGAGGCCTTGGTGGCCATAGATCATCTGATCCAACCCGTTCATCTGCTGGCGCAGAGCAAATTGCACAGGGTTCAAAGCCGCTGCAAAGGCATCAAATGGAGAGAAAGGCAGAGAAGTGGGAAATGGGGTCATGGGACCTCCGAAACGCGGGTTACAAAACCATTGCTGCATTGCAGCGTAGCCCATACGGCCGCGAATAACAATTCCAAGGCTCCATGGGCCTCCCGGATTTCCTGTGTCTTTACGCAGTCCACCGCAAACATCCCAGATGTCATCCCCTTTTTGCCGCAGTGGCTGTCTTGCCTATGGCCTGCACCCGGCCTAACCTCACGCGAAATTTACCAGGAGGAGCTACCATGACGGATGGTAAAGAGTACGGTTTTGACACCCTGCAGATCCACGGCGGCGCGCAGCCGGATCCCGCAACCGGCGCGCGGCAGACGCCGATCTACCAGACCACGGCCTATGTGTTTCGCGACGCGGAACATGCGGCCAAACTCTTTAACCTGGAAGAAGTGGGCTACATCTATTCGCGCCTAACCAACCCCACGGTTTCCGCGCTACAGGAACGGATTGCCCTGCTCGAAGGAGGCGCGGGCGCGGTTTGCTGTTCCTCGGGCCATGCAGCACAGATCATGGCGCTGTTCCCTTTGATGGGGCCTGGCTGCAATGTGGTTGCCTCGACCCGGCTCTATGGCGGCACGGTGACCCAGTTCAGCCAAACCATCAAACGGTTCGGCTGGTCGGCAAAATTTGTCGATTTTGACGACCCGGCAGCCGTGGCTGCAGCCATTGACGACAACACGCGGGCGGTTTTTGGAGAATCCGTTGCCAATCCAGGTGGCTATGTCACAGATATTCGCGCCATTGCCGATGTGTCAGATGCGGCAGGCATTCCGCTGATCATCGACAACACGTCCGCCACGCCTTACCTGTGTAATCCGATCAAACAGGGTGCAACCCTGGTGGTGCATTCCACCACCAAATATCTGACCGGCAACGGCACGGTGACCGGCGGGTGTGTGGTGGACAGTGGCAAATTCGACTGGTCTGCCAACGACAAATTCCCGTCCCTGTCACAACCAGAACCCGCCTATCACGGGCTGGTCTTCCACGAGGCACTGGGGCCGATGGCCTTTACCTTCCACTCAATCGCGGTGGGTCTGCGTGATCTGGGCATGACCCTCAATCCACAAGCGGCGCATTACACATTGATGGGGATCGAAACCCTGTCGCTGCGGATGGCGCGCCACACCGAAAACGCTGAGAAGATCGCAGCCTGGCTCGAACGGGATCCGCGGGTTGAGTATGTGACCTATGCGGGCCTGCCGTCTTCTCCCTATTATGAGCGCGCCAAAGCCTGCTATCCCAAAGGCACCGGGGGACTGTTCACTTTTGCGCTCAAAGGGGGCTATGACGCCTGTGTCAAACTGGTCAACAGCCTGGAGCTGTTCAGCCATGTGGCAAACCTCGGTGATGCCCGGTCGCTGATCATCCACTCAGCCTCGACCACCCATCGCCAGTTGACCCCTGAACAGCAAGAGGCCGCAGGGGCTGGCCCCAATGTGGTGCGCCTGTCAATTGGGATCGAAGATGCGGATGATCTGATTGCGGATCTGGATCAGGCACTGGCGGCTGCGTCAGCCTAAGATAAAGACCGGGCGCGTATAGTCCGCGCGCCCGGTTTTCGGTTTCTGTTACTCGGCAACCTCGAGGTCAAACACCACCGAAACCGTGTGGTTGAACTCTAGCGAACCCGGCGCAATGGCGGAAAAATCGCTGCGTGCGGCTTCCATCGCCATCATTGGCGCAGCGCGCCCGTTTCCATGATCGTTGATGCTGCGCACCGCCCCCAGATCGACACCAGCCGCATCCGTCAGCACTTTGGCCTTGGCAATGGCATCTTGCACCGCCGCCACCCGCAGCTGATCCTCGACGGCTGATGTGTCTTTCAGGCCAAAACGCAAGCCCCGGAAATGGTTGGCCCCAACCTTCAACACTTGATCCAGCAAGGGGCCAACTGTGTTGATGTCCATTACCCGGACCGTCAGCATATTGGCGGCCTCAAACCCCACCAATTTGCGCCCACTTTGATTGTCATAGGCGCGATCCTGTTCCCATCTGGGTGTCAGAGTCAGCTGGCTGGTTTGCATGTCCTCACCCAGAATGCCAAAGGCGATCAGCTTGTCGATCACCGCCACCATCTTTTGCGAGGTCTGCGCCATGGCTCGTGCGGCCTCTGGATCAAAGCTGGTAACCCCCAATGTCAGCGTTGCCATATCCGGCTGCGCCGAGATCCGCGCCTCGCCGCTGACCTGAATCTGGCGCGACGGGCTGCTGTGGGAATCAGCCAGAACCGGCGCTCCGACAACCCAAAGACACGCCACCACCGATACAAGTCTCAATGACCAATTCCGTTTCACTATGAACCCTCCACTATGTCCGTCAACATGAAGGCAAACCCCCGCCACTTTGCAAGGGGGGAGCGTGTCTTGTTCTTTAACTTTTGCATCACCTCCTCTAAGCTGCAGCGACAAAAGAAAGCCACGGCATGATGCATCGGCTCACAAAAAAAATGATGGTTTGACGGCGGAATGAAACCGAGTTTTGCACTCTCTTTGTCTTCGACAGGCATTACCCTTTTACGGCGCGCCTCTGGGGGCTGGCACCATATTGGCACCGCAAGTTTTGACGGTGGCGATCTGGATGGCGACATGGCCATTCTGCGCAACAAGGGGCTTCAATTTTCTGAGGATCTGCGCTGCAAACTGATCCTGCCCAACGACCAGATCCGCTATTTAACGGTCGAGACCGGCGACATCAGCCACGAGACGCGCTTGGCCGAAGCGCGCATGGCGTTGGAAGGGGTCACACCTTATGCGCTGCATGAACTGGCCTATGACATCAGCGCCGATGGCAACCGCACGCATATTGCTGCCGTGGCCTATGAGACGCTGCAAGAGGCGGAAGCCTTTGCACAGATGTATCATTTCGGTCCAACCAGCTTTGTGGCGCAACCCGATAGCGCTGATTTTCTGGGTGAACCTTTCTTTGGCCCAGCCGCAGCCATGCAGGGTGAAGAGGTGACACCTGACGGAATTGCTGTTGTCGATATTGGCCCGGCACCGCTTCCCGAAGCCTTGACGAGCCCTGAGCCAGAGCGCGACGCAGAGCCAGAGGCAACGCCCCCAACCGATGACGCCGCTTTGGCGGACTTTGACGTGGCGGATGGGGATGCGTTTCAAACCATCGAAGACGAACTGGCACCCCAAAGCGCGCTGTCCAGCGCAGAAAGCGATGCGTTAGAGGCAGTTGCGATGCCAGACGTCGAAGCGCCACCTGCTGCAGAAATCACAGAAGAACAGCAAGACGTAGCGCCTGCACAATCAACGGAAACACCGCAGCCTGCTGAGACCAGCCAAACGCCGATCGAAGAAATCGCCGCGCAGCTGTCTGCGCGCGCGGCAGCGGCCTTGTCCCGCGACGACCTGCCGGACAAAGTCAACCCGGACCAGCCTACGGGCTTGCCTGACGCGTTGGATTTCAGCGCCATCGATACGCTGGGCGCATCCCCCTCTGAGCCAACGCCAGAGATATCGGCTCCCCCTCCCAAGGCCGAGGTCAAAGCAGAGCTGGCACCCGTCCATTCGGAAAAATTGTCCCAGGAAAACAGCGGCGCTGAGGATAAAGACGAGGATGAGGCACCCACCCCGGCTGTTCGCTTTTCCAGCCGCCGGTCCGCAAGCCCTGACTTAAGACCCAATTTAGAGGTGGAGGCACGTGAAACCCGCCCCGCTTCGCGGATCCCAACGTTGTCGGCGGCCCGCTCGAGTGAAGCGCCGATGGCCCCCTCCCCCATTGCATCGCCCGCCGCGCCTTCTGTTGCACCGGCGGCGCCCTCCATTGCTGCGCGTCGCAGCGAAACACCTGCATCTGTTGCGCCGAAGCCTGCACGCGACCCTGCTTCGACGGCACCCAATCCTGGCGCGGTTCTTGCTCAGATCAAACCGAAGAAGATCGCGGTTCCGGCCGACTCGCAAATGGCACGGGACGCTGCGGCTGCCCGTGCAGCATATGAGGCGGATAAGGCCAAACCGGCCAAGGCAACCGCGCGCGCAATCGGAGGCAAGCCCCGGTTTTTGGGATTGATGCTGACCACATTACTGGTGCTGCTCATGGCAGTTGTCGCAGCGGTTGCCTATTGGTCCGACACCCGGTTTGACTCGGATGGTCTGGCCCCTGTTCCAGCGCTGCAGCCGCAGAGCCCGGAACCTCAAGTGCAAACAACCGAAGATACGCCAGTTGAACTGCCCAACACCACATCGACCACTGACAGCGAGCCCCCAACCGAAGCCGGGCCGCAGGTGCAAGGCGAAGTGCCCGCATTGGACGCCGACCCAAGCGGCGACACGGCCCCGGCCGAAGCCCCGCTTCTCAGCAACGTGCCCGCCACTGCACCAGAACCCGCTTCAGATCAAACGCCCACACTTCAGGCGGCCACCACGCCAACCCTGACCGAAACCGACACGGCGGTTTTGGACGCGTTGCAGACCAATGAAACTGCTGCACGTCCTGAACCGCTGCTCCAGACCGACCAGTTGCCCGAGGCTGCGGCATCCGTTCCGGACCTTGCCGAGGGCACGGATTCCGAGGCGGCCGCCGATGCGCTGGCGTTACAAGATCCATTGGCACGACCCGATCCGGCTGATCTAACACATCGCACAACCTATGCAGCGACCGGCATCTGGCAGCGGGTGCCGGATCTGTTGCCAGAGGACACCACTGGTCATCGCGCGGACCTCAAAGACATTTATGTGGCCGCGATCGACAACAGCAAACTGTCCCACGACGCGCTGGCGCTAAGCCAAGGCACAGGATTTGATACGGATCTGATCCAGACGGCCCTGCCTTCACCAGCGCCATCGACCAGCACCTTTGATCTGGACGACCGCGGACTGGTTGTCGCCACCCCCGAAGGGGCGTTGAACCCTGATGGGATTACCATCTATTTGGGTGAGCCGGATAAAATCCCGCCTGCCCGCCCCGCGCGCGCGGCTGCTACGCCGGAACCCGCACCACAGGTTTTCCAAGGGCTGCGCCCACGTCAACGGCCGGATCGTCTGGAAACCCGGCTAGAACGCGCTCGTCAAGAAGAGTTGAGCCGCGTCCAACTGTCTGGCGTTCGCCCACGCAGCCGACCAGCGACCCTTGTTTCTGTTGACGTCCCTGTTGAAACCGACGCCGTTACTGCAGCCCTTGCCGAGGCCGTTGAGGTGGATGAGACACCTGCATCCGAAGACCTGCCTGCGGCCACAGCGCAGGCCGTCGGCCGCTCGGTCCTGCCCCGAACTCGCCCGTCCAATTTCCAACGTGTGGCGCGGCGCGCAGAGCCAGCGCCTGAGCCTAGCGGACCGGCTGTGGCTGCATCCGCAACGGTTGCCCCCCGCCTGCCCAGCAGTGCAAATGTGTCGCGCGAAGCAACGGTTGCTAATGTCATTGACCTGCGCAAACTGAATTTAATCGGCATCAGCGGCAGCGCAAACAATCGGCGGGCGCTAGTACGAATGCCCTCAGGCCGCATTCGCCGCGTACAAGTTGGAGACAGCATCGACGGCGGCCGTGTCACAGCCATCGACAACCGCCGCTTGCTGTACCAAAAACGCGGCCGAAATCTGACGTTGCAGCTACCAAACGGTTAATCGTAAAAGGATAAACTTCCCAAATTAAAAGCCAGCTAAATCAGCGACGTTGGCAGAATTGGACCCCTCAAACCAACCGCCGCACAACGTATTGATTTTAAAAGTACTTAACCACTTTCCCTTCAAGAAAAACATCAACACCACACAACTTTCATTCAATTTATCCGGGAAGGATTCGGGTGTTTTTAACTGGTTGAGAAGACTTACCTAGTAGACAGACAGCAAGATTATTGTGACCCAAAGGATGGATCTTGCCGTGTCATATGTTGACCGTAGCATTGAGCAACGCCCCAAAAGCGGGGAAGCGCCGTTTGCACTGGATGAAGTGTTTTTTTCCCGTACCGATGACCGTGGCGTGATCAAGGCTGGTAACTATGTGTTTCAGCGCGTCTCTCACTATAGCTGGGATGAGCTGATTGGCGCACCGCACAAGGTCATTCGCCATGCGGACATGCCGCGCGGTGTATTCCATTTGTTCTGGGACATCATCAAACAAGGCAAGACCATTGGAGCCTATGTCAAAAACCGGTCCAAGGACGGTTTGCATTATTGGGTCTATGCGGTGGTTGTTCCTTGCGGGGATGGATACCTGTCTGCTCGCATCAAACCCTCCAGCGAAATGTTCCTGGAGATTCAGCGGTTCTATGCGGAAATGCTAAAAGCCGAAGAACAATACGGGCTTGAACCCGCGGACAGCGCCGCCAACTTGATGGAATTCCTCAAGGAAAAGGGCTACGAGACTTATCACGAGTTTGCCGTCGACGCGCTTTGCGAAGAGCTACTGGCGCGTGATCGCGGCCTATCCAAAGGTGAAAACCAACAGATCTCTCACCTGCGGGAAATGCTCTCCAATGCACAAACGCTGGTCCAAGAGACCGAAGGATTGATCAAAGATTTTGAGGCGATGAATACGATCCCGCATAACTTGCGTGTCATTGCGTCGCGGATTGAACCCTCGGGCGGCCCGGTCACGGTTCTTTCCCAGAATTATGGCGCTATGTCCCGTGAAATGGGGGATTGGTTCTCTACGCATGTGTTAGGCAAAGACACCAATTTCTCTGCGGTGCAGGACTGCGTACAGAACTCTTTGTTTGTGGAATGTATGGCTCGCGTCTTGATCGAATGCGACACTCAGCTACAGCAAGAGCGCAACATGCTGGGCGCGGTTGATATGGACGGCGAACGCAAGATCCTCGCGGAACTTGTTTCAGCGCAAACCGGCAACGCAGCCAAGCAAATGCTTCAGGTCGACAACGAAGCCGTACGTATTCTGCGCGCCTGCCAAGTGATGCATCGCCATTTCCTGGGCCTCAGCTCGACTCGCGTGTTGTGTAAGATCGAAAGCGCACGACTGCCTGAATCTGGTGAGACCCTCTCGGATATCATCGACCAACTTGGAAACTTCCAAGAGCGGATTTCGCACCGTTTGGAACGGATTGCAAACCTCAGCACTGAAATCCGCACGTTGGAAAACTAAACGCCACGCTGCCCTCTTTTTCTACGTTGCACGAGACAAACCGCACCGCCGCAATTGTGGCGGTGTTTGGCGCTCAAGGTAAGCCAACAGCCGAAACAGCGGGAAAGGCCTCAATCGCACGCGGCGCAGAGCGCCGGAAACCTCTGCACTCCTTGCACGTACGAGCAATAATCGACCTGTTTGCACCGCATTTGTCACGCCCCTCATCAAAGCTCGATGTAAGCGGTAAATTCGTTGCGGGCGGACCCTTTACCTTGTCATAACTGAGGTATGGAAAGCTTTCTCTACCAAGCCTCGATCTATCTGGCCGCCGCCGTCATTGCCGTCCCCCTTTCGGCACGATTGGGGCTTGGCTCGGTACTCGGTTATCTGGCGGCAGGCATTATAATTGGTCCTATCCTGGGGCTGGTCGGGGCCGAGACCGCGGATTTGCAGCATTTTGCTGAATTTGGCGTGGTGATGATGCTGTTCCTGATCGGGCTAGAGCTTGATCCCCGCGCCCTGTGGGCCATGCGCCATAACCTGTTGGGCTTGGGTGGTGCACAGATCCTGTTCTCCACACTTCTGCTGTTGGGCGCATCCCTGGCGGCAGGGTTGACTTGGCAAATGGGTCTGGCGATTGGCCTTGCCCTGTCTTTGTCCTCCACTGCGATTGTGCTACAGACCCTGTCCGAAAAAGGACTGATGCAAACCGGAGGTGGGCGCGCGACATTTGCGGTGCTTTTAACCCAGGATATCGCGGTGATTCCGATCCTGGCACTCTTGCCGCTTTTGGCCACCGCCCATGCGCCACAAATTGCACCGGATGGATCGATTGCACGCGCCATGCCCCATGACCATGGCCACGGCACCGGGCATGGCTTTGACCTGTCCTTGGTCGACGGCCTGCCGGGTTGGGGTGTCACGTTGGTCACGTTGGCAGCTCTGGCCGCAATTATTCTAACTGGCATTTATCTGACCCGGCCCGTGTTCCGCTTTATCCACGCGGCCAACCTGCGCGAGATGTACACGGCGCTGGCCTTGTTGATCGTGGTTGGCATTTCCTTCCTGATGACCCTGGTTGGTCTTTCGCCAGCGCTTGGGGCCTTTCTCGCGGGCGTGGTTCTGGCCAACTCTGAGTTTCGCCACGAAATCGAAAGCGATCTCACGCCGTTCAAGGGTCTGTTGCTGGGGCTGTTTTTCATTACCGTCGGGGCTGGCATCAATTATCGTCTGTTTCTGGAGAATCCAGGTGATCTGATCGGGCTTGCAGCTTTGGTAATTCTGGCGAAAGGCGTGGTTCTGTTTGTGGTGGGGCGTCTGTTTGGACTACGCCATCGCAATCACTGGCTGTTCACCCTGGGCCTCGCGCAGGCGGGTGAGTTCGGTTTTGTTCTTTTAGCGTTCATCGACCAGCTTGAGCTCTTGCCCGTGGCCCTATCGGAAAAACTGTTGCTGGTAGTCGCGCTGACGATGTTGATCACCCCGCTTTTGTTCATCGCCTACGACCAGCTGTCCCAACAGCTGCGCGACCCTACCCCAGAGCCAGATGCGGATGAGATCGACGAAGTGGGACCGGTGATCATTGCAGGCATTGGCCGCTTTGGTCAGATCGTCAATCGTCTGGTGCGCGCCAGCGGCTATCGCACTGTGGTTTTGGACAACAGCATTGAAACCGTACAGCTGTTGCGCCGTTTTGGCGTCAAAAGCTTCTTGGGTGACCCGACCCGGCCAGAGCTGTTAAAAGCAGCCGGCATTGCGCGCGCGAAGATCCTGGTGGTGGCGCTGGATGATCCAGAAAGCACCACCAAGCTTACTGATTACGCACGCCGTCACTATCCTGACATTCATATCATCGCCCGCGCGCGGGACCGCCACCACGTTTTTGCGCTTTATCAAGCAGGTGCCAATGATATCGTGCGCGAGATGTTTGACAGTGCTTTGCGGGCCGGTCGCTATGTTTTGGAGAACGTCGGTCTCAGCGAATATGAGGCCGCCCAAGCCGAGAAGACCTTCTTTACCCACGACCGGAGAACCGTGCGGGAGCTGGCCCGTCATTGGGATCCCAATATCCCGACGGCGCAAAATCAGGAGTACATCGCCCGTGCCCAAGAGCTTGAGAAGGACCTGGAAACAGCCCTTCTAGAGCTAATGGATGAGAAATCGCGTGACACTGGCACCGGGTAGACCCGCCGGGTCTTAACCCGCGTGAACCCCGGCCTCACCAAAGGTCGCCATTCCGCTGTGGCAGGCCAAAGCACCGCGCAAGATCTGAATGGCAAGCGTCGCACCGGACCCTTCTCCCAACCGCATATCAAGCGACAACAGCGGCACTTTGCCAATTTTTGTCAGCAGGCTTTGATGCGCGGTTTCCGCGCTTACATGGCCCGCAACCGTATGATCCAGCGCGCCTTCTACGGTCTGTGCCAAACAGGCAGCGGCGGCACAGCAGATAAACCCATCCAGAATAACAGGGATTCGCAACATGCGTGCCGCTGCAATCGCCCCGACCATGCCCGCAATCTCTCTCCCGCCGAGCCGCATCAGCGCGTCCATCCCATCGCCTATATCTGCTTTGTGGCGATTGACGCCTGCGGCAACCACATCGGATTTCAAAGCCAGCCCTTCGTTATCAACGCCGGTGCCCCGTCCGGTCCAGTTCTGCGCACAACCGCCAAACAAGGCCAGACACAGTGCGGCAGCGGAGGTGGTGTTGCCAATGCCCATTTCCCCGACGACCAAAAGGTCTGACTTGGGGTCCACTGCGCGCCAACCCGCGTGAATCGCCGACATCAGCTCACCTTCATTCATGGCCGCATCTTCTGTGAAATCCTGGGTGGGCCGATCCAGCTCCAACGCGATCACGTCCAGCTTTGCCCCTGACAGCTTTGCCAACTGATTGATTGCTGCGCCACCCAATTCAAAATTTTTCACCATCTGCGCCGTCACTTCAGGCGGAAAGGCCGAGACCCCACGCGAGGCGATGCCGTGGTTGCCCGCAAAGACAATCACCTGCGGACTTTCCACAGCCGGGCGCAACTGGCCACGCCAGCTGGCATACCAAATAGCCAAGTCTTCCATGCGCCCTAGTGAACCTGGCGGTTTGGTCAATTGGCTATTGTGGTCGGCAGCTGCGATCTCAATCTCATGGTGGATTTCTGGCGCTCGGTTCAGTTCTGCTTTGAACGCGGTCAGACAGGGGGGCATTGGCATAGTGGCGGGTCTCATTGCATCTTGGTCTTGGACAGGCTTTAACCGGCCCCAGTCTGTTTATCGACTTAATTAGGACTATCAAGTTTTGACAGGGGCGAAAACCACATGAAAGCCGACATCTCGCCGCGTGATATTCTGTTGTCGCTGGTTTTGCTGACCCGCTTACCTATCCCAGCCCTGCCCGATAGCAGCTTTGCAAGACAAGCACAGGCAGTCTGGGCATTTCCCGCTGTGGGAATGATTGTCGGAGGGATTGCGGCAACAATCGTTGTGTTGGCCCAATGGATTGGCCTGTCGCCTGCAATCTGTGCGGGTCTCGCATTGTTGACCATGGTTTGCGTGACCGGTGCGATGCACGAAGATGGGCTTGCAGATACAGTTGACGGCTTTTGGGGCGGCTTCACGCCCGAACGTCGGTTAGAAATCATGAAAGACAGCCATATCGGAACCTATGGTGTTCTAGCGCTTGTCCTATCCCTTGGCTTGCGGTGGACTGCGCTATTCGCGCTTATCGCCGCAGGGAACGTGCTGAGTGTGGTCGCCGTCGCAGCACTGTCACGGGCGATGATGCCAATTTTGATGCTGTCTCTGCCCAATGCACGCAACACCGGGTTGGCCCACCGTGTTGGCACGCCCAGCCGACACCCCGCTGGTATTGCACTCTGTTGTGCAGCATTGCTTGCTTGGGCCGCCCTTGGTCTTGGCCCCGCAACCCTGTGCCTTTTGATCTCTGCAGGAGCGGTCTGGGCGCTGCATTATCTGGCGCGAGCCAAAGTCGGCGGCCGCACCGGCGACGTTCTGGGCGCAACGCAACAGATTACCGAAATCCTCTGCCTGCTGGCGTTGACGGCGATCAGCGCATAGAAAAACCCACCACTCCATGTGCGGGTAATGGGTTCAATTGTTTCAGGCGCTCATCAGGCGGCGCGCGAGGTCAGGACTTCGTCCACTTTGCGTGCGGCCTGAACCTCATCATTGCCAGCAACCGCAGCAACTTCACGGGTCAGACGCTCCAGCGCGGCTTCATACAGCTGACGCTCAGAGTAGCTCTGCTCGCGCTGGTCGTCGGCCCGGTGCAGGTCCCGCACCACTTCAGCAATCGAGATCAGATCACCAGAGTTAATCTTCTGCTCGTATTCCTGAGCGCGACGCGACCACATGGCACGTTTCACCTTGGCCTTGCCTTTCAGGGTTTTCATCGCCTGTTCGATCACATCAGGTGAGCTGAGCGACCGCATGCCAACTTCAACGGCCTTGTTGGTGGGTACACGCAGGGTCATCTTGTCCTTTTCAAAGGTGATAACAAACAATTCCAGTTTGAAACCTGCGACTTCCTGCTCTTCAATCGAAATGATCTGTCCAACACCATGAGCCGGGTATACAACGTACTCATTCGGGCGGAACTCGAGCTTCTTCGATTTGGTCATATAGGTCTTTCCTCACTTACGTACCGGTTCCACCGGCTTATTCGTGAACCTTTTGCACAGACAAAAAAACCGAGCCGAGAGGGCAAAACCATCTCGCTCTGGCGCTATTGTCGAAAAACAATCCAGGTCAGCGCGATTTCCCCCATCGCCCTGCCAGCGGTCCCCTTCGAAACATTTCTAGATCCCAAGACCATACCATAAATAAAGCGCCCCTAAAAGGCGCTCCACTTGGCTTGGGCGAATTTACGCAGCGCAAACAATTTACGAGCGATTTCAACCTGCTGCATCGCAGAAATCCACAGATGCAGAATATAGCGCAGTCTCTATGACTTAACCGCCTTCACCAGGCTCTTCCGAGAAGTACTTCTCAAGTTTACCAGTCTCGCCATCGCGTTCTTCGTGACCCGGCATCGGATCTTTTTTCGTTACGATTACCGGCCAGATTTCTGCGTATTTACGGTTAAACTCAACCCACTTATCCATCTCAGGATCGGTGTCCGGGCGAATCGCATCAGCCGGGCATTCCGGCTCACAAACGCCACAGTCGATACATTCATCCGGGTGGATGACCAGGGTGTTTTCCCCTTCGTAAAAACAATCGACCGGGCACACTTCGACACAATCGGTGTATTTGCAGGCGATGCAGTTATCAGTAACGACGTAAGTCATCGGCGTTTGGTTCCATTCGTCTGTTTGGCGACTAGCTAATCCAGGAAGCCTGGCACTTCAAGGGATCAATAGGTATCCCTGCTGCGAGTAAGATCAAGCGCCCTGCGCTCTTTCTTATCCGGGCGTCCCTTTCCCTCATATCGCGGGTTTTTCGGCACATCGTCCCGCGGTTCGGTTTTGTCTAAATAGAGAGTTTGCGCTTCTTTAGCGGGTCCACGGCGTTCGCCAAGTTGCAAAACTTCGATCACACGGATTTGTGAGCCTTGCGCAAAGGTCAGTACATCCCCGATGCTCACGCTTTGCGCGGGCTTCAGGATCTTCTGACCGTTTAGGCGGACGTGACCCGCACCAACCTGTTTACTGGCCAAGCTGCGGGTTTTGAAAAACCGCGCGAACCACAGCCATTTGTCGATGCGGATCTTGCCAGCTGGATCAGCCATAACCGGCTTAATCGCCTTTGGTCAGCCCCATAAGCGCTGCGGCAAAGGGGTTGTCCGGGTCGATGGCCTTTTCCTTTTTGGGAGGACGCGCCGAGAAGGTCTTAGCTCCCTGGTTCTGGCGTGGGCCACCCTTTTTACCAGGCTTGCCGCCCTTGGGTTTGCCCTTGCCACCACCGCGGGCCTGGCGATCACCTGAATTGCGGTCGCCGCTGCGCTCCTGACGTTCGCCGCCACGTGGCGCCGCTTGGTTGTCACCACGACGTCCACGGCCTGCGTTCTGACGATTGCGGTTGCCACCCCAGGTGAAGGTGTAAAACACCTCAATCTCGGGCTCCGCTTCAGATGCTTCGGCAGATGCCTCTGGCGCAGCTTCCGTTGATGCCTCAGTCGGTGCCTCAGCCTGAGCTTCCGCCACGGCTTCAACCGCTGCTTCTGCTTCTTGGGCTGGGGCCTCAGCTGCAGTTTCACTAACCTCCGGAGTATCGGCAGGCGTTTCCGCGGCATCAGCCGGAACTGCTGCGGCTTCGGGCGCTGCTTTGACCTTTTGACGCTCACCTTTTTCGGCGCGATAGCCCAGGCCCTGCATCAAGGTCGCAAATTGCTCCAGCGTCATACCGGTGATCGACAACATGTCTGCCTTGGCTTCAAACCCGCCCCGGCTGTCTTCGTTGCGCAGCATATCTGCCAGACGCTCCAGCATATCGATCCGGATCATCCGTTCACCAGCTGCGCGATAGCCGCACATGGTGTCATACCCTTCGGGCGTGCCTTCGATCGTCGGAACCGTTACCAGCCCCGGAGGCGGCGCATCGGGGAAATCCTGCAAACCATTGGCCAAAGACCACAAAACCAGGCGCAGACGTGTCGGTGCGGGCTTCAGCAACAACGGCATAAAGATGGTGAACTGACCAAAGCGAATGCCATGTTTGCGCAGCGCAGCACGGGCATCCTGGTCCAGATCCTTGACCTCTTGGGCGACGCCAGCACGCGGCAGGATGCCCAGCGCTTCGACCATTCGGAAGGCAAAGCCCCGCGCAAGACCGGTCAACGCCTCATCGTTTTTGAGGTTCAGCATCGGCTCAAACAGCGTGGTGATCTTGCGGCTGATGAAATGCTGCAGACGACGCTCAACCTTTTGTGCCACATCGGCACCAGCAGCATCATCGACAAACACCTCAACCTGCGGGCTCAGCGGATCGGCACCTGCCACCAGCTTGCCCACGGCATGCTCGCCCCACATCAGACCGCCCTGTTCGGTAAAATCGATCTCGGTATCGGGCGCATTATAGAATCGGTCAGCACGCAAATGGAAATGCGGTGCCAATGCCTGCATGGACGCCGACTTCAGCGCCTTGGCTTCTGCACCCTGTGCACTTTTGTCCGGCGAGAACCGGAACCCTTCGAGCCGCCCGACAAATTCGCCTTCGACGGTCACTTCACCTTGGTCATTTACTTCGGCCAAAAGGGCCTCCTTCTGTTTGAGCCGGCGCAAAAGCACGGACGTGCGCCGGTCCACAAATCGCTGAGTCAGCCGCTCGTGCAGCGCGTCTGACAATCTGTCTTCTACAGCGCGTGTTTGATCACGCCAATGACTTTCATCACCAACCCAACCGTTTCGTTGCGCCACATAAGTCCATGTGCGGATAAATGCCAATCTCTTGGATAAAGCATCGATATTTCCGTCAGTTCTGTCGATATGTCGGATCTGCCGCGCCAGAAAATCGTCCGGAATACGGCCACGTTCATGTAGGTGCTCAAAAATTGTGGTCAATAACGAGGTATGTTCGGCGTGGCTGATACCACGAAAATCAGGGATTCGGCATACGTCCCACAAAAGTTTTACACTTGGTGCGGTGCTGGCACGGGCCGCGATCACCGGATCACGCCCCAACATCTTGAGGCTGCGCAGATCATCCGCTTCGCGCGCTTTCATCAGCCGTTCGTGGTTCGGGCTCTGCTCCAAGGAGTGTTCCAGCGCGTCGATTGAGCCAAACCGCAACTCTGCCGATCGCCAATTCAGTTTACGCAACGGCGTAAAGCGATGGTCCATGATCGCCGATGCGGTTTCCTCATCCAAGGGGCGCGCATCGCCGGTTACACCAAATGAGCCGTGGCTCATGCCTCGCCCCGCACGTCCCGCGATCTGCGCCAGTTCATTGGGGGCCAAGTCCCGCATCCGGCGGCCGTCAAATTTCGCAGTCGACGAAAACGCGACATGGTCGATATCGAGGTTCAGGCCCATGCCGATGGCATCGGTTGCCACCAGATAATCGACCTCACCGTTTTGATACAGCGCCACCTGCGCATTGCGGGTTCGCGGGCTGAGTGCGCCCATCACCACGGCCGCCCCACCCTTTTGTCGGCGGATCAGTTCGGCAATGGCATAGACGTTATCGACGCTAAAGCCCACAATGGCGCTGCGGGGTGGCATGCGGCTGATCTTTTTGGAGCCTGCATAGACCAGATCGGACATCCGCTCGCGACGCATGAAATCCACACCATCCACCAGGTCGGCAATGGTGCTGCGCATGGTATCCGCGCCGAGAAACAGCGTCTCATGGGTGCCGCGCGCCCGCAACAGACGGTTGGTGAACACATGCCCCCGTTCGGGATCGGCACAGAGCTGGATCTCGTCCACGGCCAGAAAGTCACAGCCCAGCCCCTCGGGCATGGCTTCTACGGTACAGATCCAATAGGCGGCGCGCGGCGGCACAATGCGTTCTTCGCCAGTGACCAGCGCCACAACGGACGGCCCCTTGATGGCAACAACCTTGTCATAGACCTCGCGCGCCAGAAGACGCAGCGGGAAGCCCATGATCCCGGTTCGATAGCCCAGCATACGTTCGATTGCGTAATGGGTCTTGCCCGTGTTGGTCGGGCCCAGAACGGCCACAACCCGCGATGCGCGCGTCATTGCATCACCCCTTGAACGGCCCCAATGGCGGGCCTTACAGTTCCTTGCCCATCACGATGGGCGCCAGTCTTTCCAAGGCTGTGGTTACTTCTTCGTGATGCGGATGTATAGCCTTTGCGCGCTTATAGGCCTCATAGGCCTTTTCCGGGTCCAGGAAATGCTCAAACACAGTGCCCAGAATATAAAGCGCGTCGTAATCATTGGGATTCAACGCCAGCGCCTGCTCCAGGTCCGCCACCGCGGGGCCAAATTTCTCCATCCGCGCAAAGGCTTCGGAGCGTTTCAACCACCCCGAGGCAAAACCCGGCGCGTGATCGACCAAGGCCGTCAGATGCTCCATCGCTGCCACAAGATCCCCGCGTTCAATGGCGTCTTGGCCGCGGCGCAGTAGCAAATCCATTGTCGCGGACCCGCTGTGGTCCCATTGGGCCCGCAATTCCCGATCCAACCGCAACGCCTCTTCGGCATCGGCCCTCGCAAGTGCGGCCAGAAGATCCGCTTCGCTTGGGGATTGTGCAACCCCGGTTCCAGGGCTGGAAATCGTGACTACCGCAGCAACTGCCGCAACGATAGCTTTGAACCTTAAGAGCTTTTCCAACATCATGGCTCCAGTCTATCTGCGTGGTGGCATTTTTCCAGTATGAGTCTTTCACTCGTAACAAAGATGTGCACTTGTGACGCGCAGACAAATCAGGAAGGCGCGACATGAGCGATATTTTGGCAAAAGCCGTCGAGGCATTGAACGAAAAACTGGACGGCGCTGATTTCCCGGCATCCGCAAAATTTGAAATCGAAGGTCTTGGGGCTATTGTCTTGGATGCAAACGGCGCCCGGATCAGCGATGACGAAACGGATGTCACCCTGTCTGCGGATGCGGATGTGTTTCAGGACATTCTGGCGGGTGAACTGAACCCCACCAGCGCCTTTATGTCTGGTCGCCTGTCCGTTGACGGCGATATGGGCACCGCAATGCAATTGGCGTCGGTGCTCGCTTAATGGACGGAGGATCCATGCGCCCGACCACAGCCCCGCTTCATGCGGAGATCGCACGCGGCCCCGAAGGCGGCGCGGCGCATTGGATTCATACCCACGATGGCCTGCGCCTGCGCGCAGGTCACTGGCCCTCCGCGGGCCCGGCCAAGGGGACCGTACTGCTGTTTCCGGGCCGCACAGAATACATCGAAAAATATGGCGACGCTGCGGGTTTCTTTGCGCAGCACGGGTTGGAGAGCCTTGTGATCGACTGGCGCGGCCAGGGTCTGGCTGACCGTCTGCTCAGCAATCGGCTGCTGGGCCATGTGGACGAGTTTCCAAATTATCAAAACGACGTCGCCGCCATGGTTGAGCTGGCCCGAACGCTAGATCTGCCCAAACCCTGGTTCTTGTTAGGTCACTCTATGGGCGGCGCCATCGGGCTGCGCGCCTTGATGGAAGGGTTGCCTGTTGCGGCGGCCGCGTTTTCCGCGCCCATGTGGGGGATCAAACTTCCCGCGCCCCTGCGGCCGTTGGCCTATGCGATTGGCGCTTTTGCGCGACCTCTTTGCCTCAGCGGTCATCTGGCCCCCTCCACCAGCCTCACGCCTTATGTGCAGGCGCAGGCCTTTATGGGCAACCTGCTGACCAATGACGCGGAAATGTACACCATGCTGCGCGAACAGCTCAAAGCGGTGCCAGATCTGGCCATATCTGGCCCAACGATAAACTGGGTCTATGAAGGCATGCGCGAATGCAGCCATCTGGCGGCGCAGCCGTCTCCGGATGTTCCCACGCTCTGTTTTCTGGGCAGCGCAGAACAGATCGTCAGCACCAGCGCCATTCACGAGCGAATGGACAGCTGGCCCAAAGGCGCATTGCGCATAGTTGACGCCGGACGCCACGAAGTGCTGATGGAAGACACCGCAACCCGGCATCTGATCCTGGGCGAGATGGTCGAATTCTTTACCACTGCGCGCTAGCTCTGGGCTTTGCTTGTGCTTGCCCCAAGGGCACCATAAGTGTTGTGTCAGACCTTTTCAAAATCAGGAGCCAACATGTTCCACCTGCCCTTTCCAGTCTTTGATGCCAATGCGTCCTCGGGTTCCGACAATCTGGGCGAACTGCCGGAATGGGATCTCTCTGATCTCTACTCCGGCGAAGACGCGCCCGAACTCACCCGCGATCTGGACTGGCTCCAAGGGGAATGCGCCGCATTTGCCAAAGATTACGAAGGCAAGCTGGCCGAGCTGGACGCCGACGGGCTGCTGCAATGCGTGTTGCGCAATGAAAAGATCAACCAGATCGCAGGCCGCATCATGTCCTTTGCGGGTCTGCGCTATTACCAGCTGACCACCGATGCGGGCCGGGCCAAGTTCATGTCCGACATGCAGGAACAGATCACGATTTTCACCACACCGCTGGTGTTCTTCACGCTGGAATTGAACCGGATCGACGACAACGTGCTGGCCGCGCATTTTGCCGCCAACGCGGATCTGGCGCGCTATAAACCCGTCTTTGACCGCATCCGCGCGATGAAACCCTACCAGCTGTCCGATGAGCTGGAGAAGTTCCTGCATGACCTTGGCGTTGTGGGCGATGCCTGGGAACGTCTGTTTGACGAGACCATCGCAGGCCTGACCTTTACCGTCGACGGCGAAGAGCTGAACATCGAAGGCACGCTGAACCTGCTCACTGAACAGGACCGCACCAAACGCGAGGCCGCAACCCGCGAACTGGCCCGTGTGTTCAACGACAACATCAAAACCTTTGCCCGCGTCCACAACACGCAAGCCAAGGAAAAAGAGATCGTTGACCGCTGGCGTGGCATGCCGACGCCGCAAACCGGGCGTCACCTGTCCAACCACGTGGAACCCGAGGTGGTCGAGGCGCTGCGCGAGGCGGTGGTTGCCGCCTACCCCAAGCTCTCCCACCGTTATTACGATCTAAAGCGCAAATGGCTGGGTCTGGACCGCATGCAGGTCTGGGATCGCAATGCGCCGCTGCCCATGGAAGACACCCGCACCGTGAGCTGGGAAGATGCGGAAAAAACCGTCATGGACGCTTATACCGCCTTTGATCCCCGCATGGGTGAAATCGCCGCGCCCTTCTTTACAAAGGGCTGGATCGACGCCGGTGTAAAACCAGGCAAGGCCCCCGGCGCCTTTGCCCATCCCACCGTCACCGATGTGCACCCCTATGTGATGCTGAACTACCTGGGCAAACCGCGCGATGTGATGACCCTTGCGCACGAACTGGGCCATGGCGTGCACCAGGTGCTAGCCGCCGAACAGGGAGAGATGCTGTCGTCTACCCCGCTGACCTTGGCCGAAACCGCGTCTGTCTTTGGCGAAATGCTCACCTTCCGCAAAATGCTGGATGCGGCCGAAACGCAAGAACAGCGCAAGATCCTGCTGGCCGGCAAGGTCGAGGACATGATCAACACGGTGATCCGCCAGATCGCGTTCTATGATTTTGAATGCAAGCTGCATGCCGCCCGCGCCGAAGGTGAGCTGACACCGGATGACATCAACGCGCTGTGGATGTCGGTGCAGGCGGAATCCCTGGGTGAAGCCTTTGATTTTGTCGAAGGCTATGAGACCTTCTGGGCCTATATCCCGCATTTCGTGCATTCGCCTTTCTACGTCTACGCCTATGCCTTTGGCGATGGCTTGGTGAACGCGCTCTACTCGGTCTATGCCGAGGGCGGAGAAGGCTTTGAAGAGAAGTATTTCGACATGCTCAAAGCAGGTGGCTCGAAACACCACAAAGAACTGCTCGCACCCTTTGGCTTGGATGCCTCGGACCCCAAATTCTGGGACAAGGGCCTCAGCATGATCTCTGACATGATCGACGAGCTTGAGGCGATGGAAGGGTGATCAGCCTTGCGCCACTGGACTGGTCTGACGGCCACACAGTGGCGCATATCGCGCCCTTCCCGGACCAGATCCCCTTTGCCGGCACGGTGGAGGAGATCCTGAAAGAGCCACCCGAGCGGTTTGACCTGCATCAGATCCTATCAACAGATGCCGACGGAGACACCACACCCGTCGGCGTTTTCAAAATTGACCGCCGTTATCACACCAGTTTTACCTTTGCGCCCGTAACGGACATCGGTCTGCGTGCCCTGATCATTGACGCCCGCGTGCAGGGACAAGGGGTGGGAACAGCCGCCATGCACCGGCTCGCACCCCATCTGGCCCCGCTCTATCCGGGCGCGAATTTTGTCTATTTGACCGTCAATTTCCAAAATCTCACAGCGCTGTCAGTCTATACCCGCGCGGGATTTGAGAACACAGGCGAGGTTTGGCTTCACGGTGCAGCTGGCCCTCAAGCGGTGATGCGCCTTCCCCTGCCCCGCGCCTGAGACACTCTGCTCCGGCCAAGGCTTGTTTTCTGACATGACCAAACTGGTCGCACCCATAAAATGCGCAGCGCGGAAAAATCCGAGAATTATACTCGCCTTCAGCAATCCGACAAAAATAATCAACTATTTGATTTTGCTCAGTTTTTTCTTGCTTCCATAGCGGAATCATCGTAATCAATGTTCAAGACAAATGAGCAAGCCAAAATCAAAGGCAGCTCGCCACGGCACACACCAGCCAGCCGAAGGGCCAGCCAGACGTGCCAACGCCAGCCCCCGACCGATCACTAGCTAGCCGCCATGTCGTTTTTTGCTCGCCAGCGTTTTTCAGCCAGTGCCAGCCAGTCTGATCCAGCTTTCGCCAGATCCTCCCGACACCCATCCGAACGCACCCACCGTGAGGCAGGCCCGTCCAGGACAGGTTTCTCTGCCCGCGGACGCCAGCAATTCAAGACCCCCGGCCCATTATAATGGAACCGGGGGTTTGTTGCGCGCAATGCGTACCGAACCAAAGCAGCCCGACACGCAGAAAAAAGCAGCTCTTAAGACTGCGCCTCGTTAAAGGCTCTGACCAGGCGAGAATAATACAGCGTATCCGCGATCTCTCGCGCTTCCTCGGCACCGGCGACCTGCTTCAGCAACTCAAACGCGGCGGCATAGCTCACCATCGAGCCATTGCTGGTAATCACATTCTGATCCACGACCACGGTCTCGTTGATATCAATGTTGATAGACGGGTGGTTGAGCTTCAGCCAAACCTCCCCGCCGGGATAGGTTGTCGCCCGAACCCCTTTCAGAAAACCAGCGTCGGCCAGCACATAGGCACCGGAACAATTACTCGCCAACCATTCGGCTTCTGCGCCACGCTCCCGAACAAAAGTCATAAAGGCTTCATTATCCAGAACCGGATCCATGTCATAGCTGCTGCCAACGATAATCGCATCCAGCTCTGGCGCGTTTGCAACGCTGTATTCCGCAGCCAAAGTCAGCCCCTCATGGGTCTTGATCAAACCCGCCTCAGCGCCGATGGTGACAATCTCGACATTTTCGACAACCTCATTGGCAATCGCTGCGCCAAACACCTCCAGCGGGGCAGTGACATCGCTGGTCAGAATGCTGTCATAAAGCATGACGCCAATACGGAAGGTCTCGTCTTCATCAGCGGCCAAGGCGGAACCAGCGCTTAGGGCCAGCAACACACCGAACGTCGCCGCGGTTGGCACCACGGCAGCTGCCGCTGAGTTGATCATGCTCGCCCAATTAATGTTCTGGGGAACAGACGCCTCAACAGACGAATTTATAAATGTCATAGATACTCTCCAATAAAATGCGCCTGCGCGCCAAACACTCAGGTCGCCAGTTTGGTTCTAACGTCGTTCGAGATCACAATTAACCGTCTGTAATATCACATTGATTTGCGCATGAAGCGCTGCACTGAAAAACCGCCCTTTGAACGTTAGAAAATCTCGGAAAGGTGCCCAGAGCACCCACCTCAAGCGCTAAAAAACTGCCGTCAAATAAGAGGCTTACGGCCTCGGGTTGCACAAGGACTGCCCACAACTCGGATGAGGTCCTGCAGGGAGATGCGGTTTTGGCGTGAAGGATAAAATTAATTCACAGGCTATTGCCTTGCTTTCCTTCAGCAGCGCGCTAAGGACGATCCGTTGATGTACACCAACCAAAACTGCAATCGCCGACGGCCCAGATCAAAACGCAAGAGCCTGTGCCACATTCATCAATCGCAATAACATATATTTTAACATCTTCGTGAAAAGCTGGATTTTCAATTCTAAATGTAAAGAGACAACCCATGGGTGCCAGCAACACTCCCCTACCTGACCTGATCGAGTTGTCTTCCCTGAATTCAAATGCCACCTTTACCGTCACACCGGGCGGCGGCGGGGATATTGAAGGGGTCGTGGACAATGCAACCTATTCGGATAGCGACAGCGCTAACTCCAATTCCCATATTTCAGAACTGAATGATTCCTATGCTAGCGACAGTGGAACGCTCATTATTGATGGCAAGGCCTACATCACCCAGCTGGTCTCTCCAGCGGATGACACGCAAGCCGTCACTGTAACCTACAACGGTGGAGCCTCTTCCGTGGACCTCACCGGCGACTGCTATATGTCAGAAGTCGCCTTTATCATCGCGTCACCTCTCGGCGGGGGATCTGATCGGTATTTTACTGTTTTCGACGACAGCATTGGGGACCTGCCCGACATCACCTCGATCCAGATCCGCGATCTGGACTGGAACCCATTTGGTCACGACATAATAATGGACGTCTCGGGCGACAACAACGTGGCTCCAGTCTGCTTCCTTCAGGGCACAATGATACGCACGCCATTGGGTGAAACTCGGGTTGAAAACTTGAAACCCGGTGATTTGGTCGCAACCGTAGATCACGGCCCACTGCCCATTCGCTGGATCGGGCGGCGCGAAATGGTGTTCACCGCAGAAAATGCGCATCACCGCCCCATCCAGATCAAGGCCGGCAGTTTAGGCCCCGGTTACCCAACCACCGATCTTGCCGTCTCGCCTCAGCACCGCATTCTGTTGGACGGTCCAGAGGTACTGTTTGCTCATGGTGCAGCCGAAATTCTGGCCGTGGCCAAAGGGCTGACCGAAATGCGCCACATACGCCAGATGAAGGGCAAATCCGAGGCAAGATACTATGCTCTGATGTTGGATCAGCACGCATTGATTTGGGCCAACGGCGCCCGGGCCGAAAGCTTTTACCCAGGGCAGACCGCTATGAAGCTCCTGTCCCCCCAGCACCGCGGCGCGATTGCGAGGCTTTTCCCCAAACTTACTGAGGACGCGCAAAAAAGCTATGGCCCCTATGCGCGCCCTGTTCTCAATTGCCAGGACACACGCAACCTTGTGCGCGTATTGTCCCAACAGATACCAATCCATCCGGCGGCAGAATAATCTCCTCCCGCCGGATAGCTTTAGTTTTCGACAGGAACGATGTCGAAGACAAAGAAATGCGCCTCGCCACCATCGTTGGAAATCCAGTGATCCACATCCTGGCTCTCCAGAACGGCTGTGCCTGCGGGAACATTGAATTTTTCGTTGCCGCGGTGTTCGGTCACGCCGTCACCGGAAATCACATAGTATGCGCCCGGACGGGTGCTGTGATCGTGGTTGGCGACAATTCCGCCGGGCTCAACTTTGACCTGACGAACGCGGACCTGAAAGCCCTCCATCGCCGGGATCTGTGCGCCCAACTCCAGCGCATCCTTGCCAAAGACGCTGACGCCCTTGTGCTCGGTTGGCGCCTTGTGGCCATCATGCGCCAGGGTCACGGTTGCGGACATCAAAACGGCCGCTGCGGCACCGGCAACTGCCGGGAAAAACTTAGTCATTTGCGGGTCTCCTTGGAACTCTAAACCCTCAATCAAACAGAGGATGAGGTGAAATTACCTGCCTTAGTTAGCTTTTCAAATAACCTTTTCGCTAAGAGAATGTGACCTGACAAACCTGTGTAAATGCTTGACAGAATTCGCGCGCAGCCAGTACCACCGATGGACCGCAGCGCCGCACCAGAGTTAGAAGGACAGTTAATGGATGACACATCTTTCACCTTCCCGCGCACAATCACGCGCGAAGAACTCTTGATCGACGGGAACGACCGTTTGTTGCGGCGGCTGCTTTATGACGTCACAGCTCTGGCCACCCGCATTGAACAGATGCGCACAGAGTTTGCCAAACGTCTGGGCGTCACCAAGCCGCAATACAATATCCTGCTGCATGTCGCCCAACATCAGGGGGAGCTGGGTCGCACTGTGGCCCAAGTGGCCGAAGCGCTGCATGTCTCTGGTGCCCATGTCACCAAAGAAGTCGGACGGCTGGTCGAAATGGATTTGCTGTCAAAATCCGCAAATCCGGACGATGGCCGGTCAGTATTGGTCAAAATCACCCCAACCTGCGCCGAAGCGATCCATGCGCTGGCACCGGTCCTGCGTAATGTCAACGACAGCCTGTTCGGCTCGCTCGATCGGGAGAGTTTTGCAACCCTCTCAGAAGGCATTCACGCCACTTTGACCGATGCTGAAGCCACCCTGCGCAAGCTGCCATTCTTCCTAGAAAACAGCGACTGACGGTTACTCGGGCACTTCGTCCCGAACGGTCATGCCATAATCCCGCATGACCTGTGCCACGCGGATGCGATAGTCCTCAAACAAGCTTGCACGCCCCTTTCCCTGCGCCGCGCGGTGGGCGCTCAGCTCACGCCAGCGCGCCACGGCCGCCTCATCTTCAAACGTCGAAAGCGACAGGTATTTCCCAGGCGCGGTCAAGCTTTGGAAGCGCTCGACCGAGATGAAACCCTCCACCTCCTCCAGCAGAGGTCGCAGTTCGGCGGCGATATCCAAATACATGTCCACACAGCCCTCTTTGGGCTCGACTTCAAAGATCACAACAATCATGGCTGGCGTCCTTATTTCGCGGGCCCATGGGGCGCAGACACCAGCTTGAGCCAGGTCCGATCTTCTCGTAACAGGAACTTTTCCTGCTGCGCAAACTCATAATTCTTCTGCCCAAGCGGATCTGCGGCCAGACGGGTGCGGTATTCCTCATACGCGGCCAAGCTGGCCACGTTATAAATCCCATAGGCGAGCGTGGATGACCCTTCATGCGGCGCAAAATATCCCACCAGATCCGCGCCACACCGTGGGATCGCCTGCCCCCAATTGCGCGCATATTCCGCAAAGGCGGCCTGTTTGGTGGGATCAATCTGATATCGGATAACACAAGTCAGCATCGGGTGTCCTTTCATCTGCTGCCCCGATCCTAATGGATTGAAATGCGCAAATGCTTCGATTATGATCGAACTATGAAAGACGGACCCGACATAGCCCGCATTGCCACGCTGATCGGCGATCCCGCCCGCGCCAATATGCTGGTGGAACTGATGGGTGGCAAAGCGCTCACGGCTGGCGAGCTGTCCCGCGTGGCTGGGGTGACGCAACAAACCGCCAGCTCTCATCTGACCAAACTGGTAGACGGTGGCCTGTTGCAAACGGTGAAACAGGGGCGGCACAAATATTTCGCCTTGGCCTCTGATGAGGTCGCAGGCGTTCTGGAAGCCCTGATGGGCGTTGCTGCCAAATCCGGACACTTTCGCACCCGCACCGGCCCCCGTGACGCGGCACTGCGCAAGGCGCGCGTCTGTTACAACCATCTGGCCGGCGACATGGGCACCCGGCTGTATGATGGCCTCATGGCGCAGGGGCACCTGTGCAAAACAGATGACGGTCCGATTCTGACTGACACAGGCGCTGCATTGATGCGCGATTTTGGCATTGATCTGGACGCCCTCTCGCGCAAACGCGCACCTCTGTGCCGCGACTGTCTCGACTGGAGCGAACGCCGCGCCCATCTAGCGGGTTCATTGGGCCGTGCGCTTCTAACCCGCATGGAAGAGCTCGACTGGCTCACCCGCAGCGCAGGGTCGCGGGTGTTGACCTTTTCGGACAAAGGCGAAACAGCCTTTGCCGCGACCTTTGAATCCTGACGCAAGCTGATCACTTCCATCAAACGGTCATGTGTTTCGCGCGCGCAACATTGACGCGGGTTCAGAGCGCGTCAAAGCAAGGGCCAAGGGCTGCGGGTTTTTGTCTGGCGCAGGATAAAATGCGTCTGGCTTTCACGCACCATACCGGTTGCCAGCACCCCTTTCATCAGGAAGGTTTCCAGATCCTCGGGGTCTTTGGCCGCAACTTTCAGAATGAAATCCGCACTCCCGGTGATCGAGGCACATTCGACAATCCGCTCTTCCCGCGCGACCAGTCGCCCAAACCCGGCAATGGTTTCTTCGCGGTGATCGATCAGGGTGACAAAGACATAGGCAAGCGCATGTAACCCCAACCCTTTGGGATCCAACCGCGCCACATACCCGCGAATAAGGCCTGCATCCTCCATCCGCTTGATCCGCCGCCAACAGGGCGACTGCGACAGCCCCGCGGCCTCGGCCAGCTCCTGTAGCGAGGCTTTGCCATTGTTTTGCAAAACCGCCAGCAGCCGATGATCCGCATCATCCAGAGTGAGTGAAATTTTCCAATCCTTTCCCGTTTGGCAAACAGATTATCCTCATCTCAGTCCAAAGTACGCAAGATAGGCAAGCATTTTTCCATATCTCGCGCAAAACTGAACCTTACAGGTACAGGATCAGGAGGAGCAGATGCCAAAATCCACGAAATACGCGGCCAAGACGCCAGGCCCAGATGGGCGCATTCCCTACTCAGCAGAGGATGACGCGGTCTGGGCAGATCTCTTTGCGCGCCAGGAGCCCGAAATCCACAAACATATGGCACGCCCCTATCTGGAAGGCTTCGAACGTATCGCCCTGCCCCATGAGCGGGTCCCGCAATGTGTTGAGGTCACTGAACGGCTGCAGGCGCTGACAGGATGGAGCGTCGCGCCAGTGCCGGCGCTGATCGGTTTTGGCACCTTTTTCGACATGCTGGCCAACCGCGTGTTTCCAGCCGCCAGCTTTATCCGCTCACGCGAAGATTTCGACTATATCGAGGAACCCGATATCTTCCACGAACTCTTTGGCCACACGCCCCTGCTGACCGATCCCCGTTTCGCGGCCTTTTCCCAGGCCATCGGTCAGGCCGGGTCCCAATGCGAAGCCAGCGATTACAAATGGCTGATCCGTCTGTATTGGTTCACGGTTGAATTTGGCCTGATGGAAGAAGATGGTCAGATCAAAGGCCTGGGATCAGGCCTCGCCTCCTCACCGGAAGAGCTGGAGTGGAGCCGCTCGGGCAGTCCGGAACTGCGCCCTTTTGACGTGATCGACATTCTGCGCACGCCGTATCGGATCGATATTCCGCAACCCGTCTACTTTGTGCTGCGCGACGCGGATGAATTGTTTTCCTCAGCCCAGCGGGATCTGATGGCGGATATTCGCACCGCCCAGTCGCTGGGGCTGCATGCGCCCAAATATCCCCCAAAAGTTGCCTGAAGGATCTGCAACATGACAACCGATACAAACCTTCGCTGCGGATTTGGCACCCCCCGTCTGAGCGACAGTGACATAGCCCAAGCGCTGCAGCAGGACCTGCCGGGTTGGCAGTTTGACAGTGATGAGAGCGCATTGCTGCGCCGATGGCAGACCAAAGGATTTGCCAAGGCCGTATACCTCAGCAACCTTGCGGTGTTTCTTGCGGATCAGTCAGGCCACCATCCGGACATGCGATTGGGTTGGGGGTATTTTGAGATCCGTTTCACCACCCATGACGCCGGTGGCGTCACTGCGGTGGATGTGAATTGCGCCAAACGATTTGATGAGATCCTGTCGAAATCCTGATCCCTTGAAATACGGCAAAACCCCGGCCCTGAGGACCGGGGTTTTCAACGTCTGACGTCCCATTTGGGAGGCAAGCCTTCAGGGAAGCCAGACCGTGGGGGAGATCAAATGCCGCACAATCCGCAAGTTTAATGCGTGACCAACATGCCTTTGTCCTTGGCCAGCTCTCGCATTTTCTTCTGCAGCTTTTCAAAAGCGCGCACTTCGATCTGACGGATCCGCTCGCGGCTCACATCATATTGGCCGCTCAACTCTTCCAGTGTTTTGGCTTGGTCCGCCAAGCGACGCTGGGTCAGGATGTCTTTTTCGCGATCGTTCAACACATCCATGGCCTGGGTCAGCAGCTCGCGGCGGGCTTCCAGCTCATCACGGGCTTCATAATCACCAGCTTGATCGGCATCTTCATCTTCCAGCCAATCCTGCCATTGCATGGTGCTTTCGCCGTCACCGCCCACCATCGCGTTGAGCGAGGCATCGCCGCCGGACATGCGGCGGTTCATCGAAATCACCTCATCCTCGGTCACGCCTAGGTCTTTTGCGATGCGGGCCACATTGTCGGGATGCATATCTCCTTCGTCCAGCGCACCAATGCGGGCTTTGGCCTTGCGCAGGTTAAAGAACAGCTTTTTTTGCGCCGAGGTGGTGCCGAGTTTCACCAAGGACCAAGACCGAAGGATGTATTCCTGGATCGAGGCGCGGATCCACCACATGGCATAGGTCGCAAGACGGAAGCCTTTTTCAGGGTCAAACCGTTTGACCGCCTGCATCAGGCCGACGTTGGCTTCAGAGATCACCTCGGCCTGTGGCAGACCATAGCCACGATAGCCCATAGCGATTTTGGCCGCGAGGCGCAGGTGCGATGTCACCATTTTATGTGCCGAGGCTGCGTCTTGTTCTTCGACCCAGCGCTTGGCGAGCATGTATTCTTCTTCGGGCTCCAAAAGCGGAAATTTGCGGATTTCCTGCAGGTAGCGGTTGAGGCCGCCTTCCGGGCTTGGTGCCGGTAGATTTGCGTAGTTGGCCATTTTGATGTCCCTCCCGTAATGTTTAAGGGCTTAACATTGAGGCATATGGGGTAGCGCAAACAGCGCTTCAAGATGTGTCTTTAATAAACTGTATAGTTTGGTTTCATCAAAAGCTCTGTGATGCGCGTCACAGTGATGTGCGGCCCTGAAACATTGGCAGCTGCGCCGAAGAGCTGGGGATTGATCCGAACCTTCCGGTTTTGGCAACGTTTTAAGGCCTTTGCCAGGCGGGACAGGCACAATCAGGCGTTTTGTGAGGCGTCTTTTGCAAGGGTGATTTTCTGATAAAAAAAACGCCCAAACCCCGATTTGTTACAATTCCAGCGCCCGCAAAGCGGCAAAATCATCCAATTTGCACTGTCTGTTGCGTGCCTTTGCAGGGCTTTGGGCAACAACAGGCCCTCCCGCCCCCGGCTTGGTGTTCTTGCGAACCCCGTCCGGCGTTGGGCCAAGCGCCGCGCCAAAGGCGCGGCGCGGGTCGCCTCGGGCGTGCCCGAGGCGAAACACCCCGTGGCCAGTGCCGACGCAGGCTAGCTTGGGAACGGTATTCTGGACAGGCCAGCTTTGGGCCAGGTGTTTCAGGCCAGTGTCGCGAGCAGATCCTGCATATCTTGTGGCAGAGGTGCCTCAAACCGGAGGGCCTCCCCGGTCACTGGATGGTCAAAACCCAGAACGGCGGCGTGCAAGGCTTGGCGGTCAAAGCCCGACACCGCGGCTATGGCCGCAGCCGACAGCGCCTTGGGAGAGAGTTTGCGTTTGCCGCCATAGGTGGGGTCGCCAACCAGACCGTGACCCGCATGCGCCATGTGAACCCGGATCTGATGGGTACGGCCGGTTTCCAACCAGCATTCCACCAGCGCCAGCGCGGCAGGCGCGCCAAAGCTCTCCACAACCCGCACCCGCGTGACCGCATGGCGACCACCTTCAAACAGCACCGCCTGACGCTGGCGATCGGTTTTGTGACGCGCCAGCTGGGTGGTGAGCTTCAGGATATTGCCAGGCTCAAAACTGGCGCCGCGCACGCCGCGTAGACGGGGGTCAGTGCTCGCTGGCACCCCGTAACACACAGCGCGATAGGCGCGTTCAACGGTGTGTTTTTCAAACTGGGCTGCCAGACCCTGATGGGCGGCATCGGATTTTGCAACCACCAGGAGGCCCGATGTTTCCTTGTCAATCCGGTGGACGATGCCGGGGCGTTTCACCCCACCCACACCCGACAGGTTGTCGCCGCAATGGTGCAGCAACGCATTGACCAGCGTGCCTGATGGCGAGCCCGGCGCCGGGTGCACCACCATGCCTGCGGGTTTGTTCACGACAATCAGATCATCGTCTTCAAACACCACCTCCAGCGGGATGTCTTCGGGGCCGATGTGGCTTTCATCGGCCTCTTCGACCGTGATCTCCACCTGATCACCGGCCGCAACGCGCGCCTTGGCATCGGTTGAAGCCACACCGTTCACTGCCACGCTCCCATCCGTGATCAGCCGCGCCAATCGGGTGCGCGACAGGGCAGCCTCCTCTGGCACATCACGCGAAAGCGCTTTATCAAGCCGTTTAGGCGGGTTTTCCGCAATAACAAATGAGATTTGGCGGCTGCCCATGACTGACCCTTTGGACGTTGAAACAGAAGAGGAACCACGTCAGCTGAAGTTCCTGCGCCGATTGGTGACAGGGCTGACTGCGGTAATGGTTTGCGGGCTTTTAGTCATTGTTGCGCTGCTTGTCATCCGCCTGTCCAACAGCGGGCCGCAATTGCCGGAAAATATTGCCCTGCCGACCGGAGTGACAGCGCAAGCCGTGACATTTGGTGACGGCTGGATTGCGGTTGTCACCACAGACAACCGCGTTTTGGTGTTAAACAGCCTCTCAGGCGCAATCCGGCAAGAAATCACGCTGGACGCACAATAGATCAGGAGCGCAGCAGCACCTTATTGCTTTCGAGCGCCTGGGCGATGCGTGCATATTGATTGCGGTTTTTACCATCCGCGGACCGCAAAAGCTTGGTCTTGGCCTCTTCAAGAATATCAACCGCCTGCGCATTCACGGCAGCCAACGCATCCGGAGCAATGGGGCGCAGGGGCCGGGTTGCGCCCTTTTCACCTTGACCGGGTTGCGTCGCCCTGAGGCGGCCCCGTGCGCGATCATGGTTCGCACGCGCAAGTTCTCCCAACTGAGCAGATGTGTCGGCAAGGATCGATCTTACCTCATCATAGTCGGTGTCTTCCGGAATTTCTTGGGCCACCTGCCCCAAACGATCGGATAAGCAGTCCACCTGCAAGGTTTCATCGTTCAGTTGCTGACAGAACAGACGTGCTGCCGTGAGGCTGCTCAGAAGTTCACGCAAGTAAAGCGAAGAGCCAAATCCCCCTGCAGGGACGACAACCGTAAAAAGCACACCGGTCGATTGAGCACTCACAAGCCCAGGCGCAAGTGTCATGCTGACAATTGACAAAGTGGTCACCACAGGACGTAGTACAGCGCGCATTTTACTCTCCATTCTGAAAATCAATACCTGAAACAACGCTCTGGAGGTCTTCCCCCAATTACAGAAGTAGCATAGCAATCTGGATAAACATACGCCTTATCGTTTGTCGCGACCGGTTTCACCAAGAATACAACAAAGCGTTACGGGCTTGCTCCATATGGTATCACTGAACTAGCATGTGGCCGCAGCGTTATAAGGTATACAGTCCAATGATTTTCGAGAAGATAAGCATTTCTGCGCGCAAGCTCGCCATAAGCACGGCCATAATCGTGCTGCCGATTTCAGCACAGGCCCAAGCAGTTGAGGCCGCGCTGGCAGAGGCGCGGGTGCGCTTGGCTTGTGGCAGCGGCACACCGGTGTCGGCGGTTTATTTACCAAACGGCTCCATCGAAGTGACGTGTCGGCAGAATGTTCCCCAACGCGCCGCAACCAATACTGCAGCAGCAGAAACAGCGCGGGCCAACCCGTTGGGCGGCACAACATTGACGGCCGGCCCGGTTGGCGGCGCAATTGCAGCAGCAGTTGTTTTGGGTGTTGTCGTGGGGGGAAGCGATGGCAGTACAACAACCACCAGCACAGCAACTGAATAGAGTTCGGCGGTTCAAAATCTGAAACCGCATGTGCCCGTCTCATGTATTGCGGCGGGCATTTTTCGTATCATGCGATACACTTACCAAACGCATGCAATTGGCTTGCGTCGGGATCAGCGCCAAATATCCTTGCCGCCATCTTGACACGCACAGATTTATAAATAATGGGAGTGGTACCACCTCCCCGGCTCGAACGGGGGACCTCCTGATCCACAATCAGGCGCTCTAACCAACTGAGCTAAGGCGGCACTGCGGGGCGATTTATAGCACGTTTTGGAGGAGCGCAAGAGGGGGAAATCAAACTTTTATCTGGAACGACGAAAAACTTTCATATTTCGAGTTCTCCCCCTGCCCTGCGATCTGCAACAATTGTCGTGGGACGGGATGCTTGCAAATTTGCGCGCCACAGGGTAGCAGATTTCCTCGTTTCACCCATCCCAGTGGAGGCCATCATGGGCATCAATACCGAACGCGATATCGAAGCCAATCTGCAGATCGGCCCCACCGACGAAGGCATGATCCGCCTGTTTATCGAGGCAGATGGCGTTGAGATCCCGATGGATTTTGATCCCGAAGAAGCGGAAGAGATCGCGGAAGAGATTCTGGCTGCTGCCCAGGCCGCCCGCGCGCTGGCAAAGTAAACCGCCCTTTTATTCGGTGTCTTCTGATCCCAGCAATGCACCGCCCAGCCCCGGCCGTGGGTCGCGGAAACTGTGCAACCGACGGGCCACGTCCATGGCGAATTTGTGGGTCATCTTCTTGCGCCGCGCGGCCGCCAGCTTGGCCTCCGGGCCCATGCGGATGATCTCCCCGTCGTAGTCGTCGGCGATGATCAAACCGGTCCCCTCGGGCAAAAGCTCGGTCGGGAAGTCCATGTCCACCGCCCAGAAATAGCGATCACACCACTCCAGGTAGCCCTGCCACTTTTGGTCCGAGGTGAAGTCTGCGCGGCTGGACTTGCATTCCACCACCCAGATTTCCCCCTTGGGGCCCAGCGCCAAGACATCCACCCGAAGGCCCCGGGTAGGTACAAATTCATCCACTGATGCAAACCCATGCGAACGTAAATGCCGCATGACCCCGCGGGCAAGGCGTTGTCCGGGTTGGAGTTCTTGCGATGAATCTGCTGCATCTACCATGGCGGCAATGTGAACAATTAGGGAACAAAGTACAAGCCCCTTGACAGGATACCAAAGGGTATCATTATTTAAGATACCAATAGGTATCCATTTGGAGTTCAGCATGAAGACATTGATCACATCGCCGACACCTGCCGGCCCAATCGCCAGCCTGCGGCCACCTCTGTTGGCCCAAACATCAGTTACGCCCGCCCTGATCCCAACACACCACCGCTGCGCGCCTGACTGGTCACTGGTATCGCTATGAGAGGCGCGACACAGATCTCTTTGCAACCAGCCTTTCGCGCCTTGGCCGATCCGACGCGGCGCCAAATCCTAAACACATTGGGTCAGCGGGAAATGTCCCTGCGTGAGGTGACCGCCGAATTTTCGATGACGCGCGCTGCCGTACGCAAGCATTTGGATATTCTGGAAGAAGGTGGATTGATCCATATGCGCCGCCAAGGGCGAGAGACATTGAGCGCACTAAACGCCAATGGCCTGAAACCGGTTTTTGACTGGTTGGGGACCTTTGATCAGTTCTGGGACGACAAGCTGGAACAGCTCAAAACTGCTATTGAAACGGAGAATGATGATGACTGAGACTGCGTCAGAAACCGCATTTGAAACAACTGTACACAAAACCGTTTTCCTGGCGGTTGAAAAGCCCAAAGTCTGGGAATTCCTGACCCGCGCAGACAAGCTGGGACAGTGGTTTCACCCCGCCCAGCAAGACTTAGTCGAAGGGCAGGAATATACCCTGTTGAATGGCCTGGACGGAGACCGCATGTGCTGGGGCAAAGTCGAGAAAATGCGCGCGCCCGACTATATGCGGTGGAGTTTTACCGTCGGCGCGCTGGATGGGCATATGACAACGGTGGAATGGAAGTTAGAAGCAGCCCCCGGTGGCACGCGTCTAAGCCTAGTGCATTCGGGTCTGCCAACGTCTGGCGAAGGCTTCGGGCTGGTTTTGGCGCTTGATCACGGATGGCATGGCTTCACATTGAACCTGCAGGAACAGACCCGCGCAGAGGCCACTGGCGATTATTGTGCAACCATTGTTGTGCCTGCCGCGCCGGACGTTGCACGGAAAGCGATCCGGGATGAAATGCATCTGTGGTGGAGTGATCGGATCGAGCCGCGCACAGGCGGCGCTGTGATCCGGTTCAACCGAAGCCATGTTGATTTCGATATGGAAGATGGCGACACGCAGATGGCGATGACGTGGACTTGCCGGGATGCGAATATGATCATCGAAAACGTGGAGGACACCTCGGAGTGGAAGGGAACACGCCTGCTGTGGCAGATTGCTCCACTGGGTACAGGCAGTCGTGTGACGCTGACACATGAAGGGTTGAATGCAGGTCTGGCCTGCCAAGATGTCTGCACAAGGGGCTGGCAACAGTACTTTGAAAACAGCCTACGTGCGCATCTCTCCGGGCAGGCACCATCGCCACAAACGCACTGAACATTTGCAACCTTTTTTGCCGCGCCCCAGATCAGGGTGCGGCGAATTTTGGCCTTTTCTTGAACGGAATACTACCGGGTTCCCCGTGCAAACCCGAACGGGTCGCCAAAATAATAGCTCTCGGTGCAGCTCAAGAGATCCTTTGTAGTCTCCTATGAGCCGGAGTGAACAACACAGGGATAAACTGAATTGAGTGGGCGCGATTGATGCGCCGACGCGCAGGCAGCACTCCAATAAACGGTGGAGGCCAAGAACAGAAACGAAATTGGTAAGCGACTCTGACTTTAATAGGATTGTACAGGAAATCACTTATTCCGACCTGCCTATCTTTACCACCTCCTTAACCTTTCCTGCGATTGTGACCGCGATCAGTCTTCTGAAAGATGGCCTCGCCATGCGCAATTTCTTTAAAATTTCCTTGTTCTCAATCGTCGTATTGTCAGCTGCTGTTACATCAGCTTTCGTCGTGTTTCGGATATCGGTTCCAATTGTGGAACGGTTGATGGAGACGGACACGCGCAAACAATCCGAACTTTGGCATCGTCGGGTCATCCTGCATCTTCAGGATCCTGACCGCACTTTTATGGATCAAATCCTAGGGGAAGAAGATATTAAATACCTCAGCCTGTTGCCTGAGGCGTCCAATATCTATCGCTTTAACCTTTATGATGCAGATGGTCGCATTATTTGGTCGACCCGCCCTGAAGATATCGGAGCAGCGGCCCCCGCGCATTACCCTGCGGAGGAGCTTGCCAAAGGTCAGGTATCCTATAATCGCGAGCAAAAGCCCGCATCAGACATAGACGGGCTTGCACTGCATGCCCTGCGTCAGGATGTATCCACCCACGAGGTGGCGAATGTGTTTGAACCGATCATCTCCAATGGCCAAGTCATTGGCGCAATTGAGTTCTTCACGGACATCACTGACCTGCGCGACAGTTTTCTGAAACGGGTGCGGGTGTTACTATCGGCGCTGACAGCCATAGCCCTGATCACTGTTGGGGTCATCTCAACCATTCTGTACCGAACCAATCGCAGCAGATACCTGGCGTTGATGCAGCAGTCGGACACCGAAAAAACATTGTTGAGCGAACAGCTGCGACTGGCGCGCGATGTGAAGCTGCTTGGTGAGCTGAACGAATGGCTGCAATCAAGCCGCTCGTTAGAGGAGTTGTTTGACATGGTTGGGCGCTTCCTGACGCATATTCTTCCCAAAGCGGAAGGGAGCGTTTACGTCTATTCCAATTCTCGCGATGTCTTGGATGGTTGGGCCAGTTGGAACGGCGGCACTCACAAGGAGCATATTCACCCAGACGAATGCTGGGGGCTGCGGCGCGGGCGCACCTATGAATACGGTGCCAATGAGATCAATTTCAAATGTGGTCATGTTGATCCCAAAAACGACAATCCCTACTTTTGCTTTCCGCTTTTGGCCCACGGCGAAACTGTAGGCCTGTTGCATCTGCATTCCAAAACAGATTGTGCTGAGACGTTTTTTGCAGATCGCGGCCTTGCACAGATGTGTGCGGAACAGATTTCCATGGCGATTGCGAATGTGCGGATGCGGGACGAGCTGCATGACCAATCGGTGCGCGATCCGTTGACCGGTCTGTTTAACCGCCGCCATATGACCGACAGCCTGCGCAAACTGATCAACGACAGCGAACGCAGCGGCGCAGCCTTTACGGTGGTGGCCATCGATGTGGACCATTTCAAAAAGTTCAACGACACCCATGGCCATGATGCCGGTGATATGGTGCTGCGTGCGGTTGGATCCACGATGGAACAGGATTGTGATGGCGATGAAGTAGCCTGCCGTCCCGGTGGCGAAGAGTTCACAGTCATTCTGCCAGATTGTGATGTGCAAAATGGCATGGCTCGCGCTGAAACGCTGCGGCGCAAAGTGGAAAACATCAAAGTCCGCTATGGCGAGAAGACCCTGCCACGGATCACCATTTCTATTGGGGTGGCCAGCTACCCGGCCAATGGGACATTGCCGCAATTCCTGCTGCGCGCCGCGGATGAGGCGCTGTATCAGGCCAAAGCGCTGGGTCGAAATCGGGTGGTTCTGGCAGATGATGTGCAGAACGCGCATTCCGAACCGCAGATGGACGACATTCAAAACACGCAAAACGATTGGGCCTTGCCATCGCCGAGCGACACAGAACCGCAAAAGCAAACCGGTTGAGGGTCCGGCAGGCTTGGACGCGCAAAACCTTATCCTCCCGTCACCCTTGCCTCCTTCGCCCCAACGTCTTAGATAGCGGTCAGGCGGGTTCTGCCCTTCTTGTGAAACGCAGCATTCCGGTGGCCTTAAGCAAATCCGAGGGAGCTGGCTCTGTTCGGGTCGTGGCCTGATTACCTGGCGCCCACCTGTATATACAGGTCCTCGGGAATCAAAGCAGCACGGTTGACTGGTGGTCCCGCCGCATTCTCCACCTTTGGGATGTCATTTCGCCGTCATATGAGCGCGGTAAAAGAACACCTTTTGCGAGATCCAGAGGCCTTTGAATGTATTTTGAAACCCTGCAGTCCATCAGCCTGAACGGTAAAATCGATACGCCCAATGACGACCGGGTTGGGTCCAGCGCACAGCGGGCCTGGGTGGTGGATGGGGCCACAGATCTGGGTGAACCGGGTCTGCTGGGCAGCCAAGGGGGAGCGGCCTGGTTATCCACTGCCGCCAGTCTTGGCTTTTCCACGGTAACAGGCGCTGACGTGAACGCCACATGCCATGCGATGTTTGACTTTGTTGCCGACCGCTTTGAGGCCGAGCGCCAGCGCCCGGTTGTGGCGGCCTGGGAATTGCCCAAAGCCGCCTTTGCTGTGGTGCAATTGGTGCAAGACCAGCTGGAGGCGGCCTGGGCTGCGGATTGCCCCGTACTTCTGGCGCATCAAGACGGCGTAGACTGGGCAACAGCCGCGCCTAATACCTCGGTTGAGGTTGCGGACGCCGCAGCACTTGGGATCGGAACCAGCGGCGCGCCAGTGCTGGAAGGGGCTGTGCTGGAGGATCGTCGCCAGCAGCGCATGCGCCCGAACCACACAGCGCTGAGCCCAGACGCCGATGCCTCTGCCCGTATTACGCAGATCAAAAAGCGCTTGGTGCGTCCAGGTGATGAGGTGCTGGTGATGAGTGACGGGTTTTCAGCGTTGGTCAGCGACTATGCCGCCTATGATGCCGCAGGGCTCATGGCAGCACTGCGTGTCAAAGGCCTGGCGCAATTGGCCGAGGAGATCCGCGAGATCGAAACAGCAGACGCGGCCTGCACGCGTTTCCCGCGGTTCAAAACCAGTGATGATGCCACAGCCATCTGGTTGCGGGTGCGCGACTAGATATCCGAGCAGCACAAACCCGGTGACATCAAAAATGTCGGGCTTTCTACGGATACTATGAGCTGGCCATTTGTTGCGAATTCCGCAACAAAGCGCCCAGATTTGACTGTTTTTTGATCAATCTGCCCTGCGTGGATGCGGGGCCGTTCGCCTTAGCGGCGCGAGCGAATCTGGCGATGCTGCGCAGATTGGTCACGGCGGACCTGAACGCGGGCGCGCTGCACAAGGCCAAGGCCTTCAAAGATGTGCATGATTGCGGTTTGAAGGTCGCGTTTAAGCTGCTCGACCATGGTATCCTCCATTTGCATTCCAAGAGGGTAGCATGCGGGTTCGCAACGTCCAGAGGCCTGTTCAGTTTTTTTCGTAAAAAGCGCCTGCGTCATTTGCACACTCTTTGAAACGTGACCGCCAACATGCCCCGGATGTCCGTATACCTATGCATTCCAATTGACAGGCTCGGAAAAAGGCGCATGTTGCCCTAAGGTTTAACGGCGAAACAAAGCAATGATCACTGTGTTAGGTCGGTCCCCGGGCCACCCACATACAAAGAATCAGGAATGGTGGCCGCCCCCTTTGGGCGGAATACTTCGTACATCCTAAACAACCATTCTTTTTCCGGAGATTGCTATGCAACCGACTCTCACCACTGGGGCCGAGAGCCTCGAACTGTCTTGGCCTGACGGCACCATCGGCCAATTCCCTTTCATCTGGCTGCGCGACACTGATCCGTCCGGCTTCCACCCGCAAACCGGCGAGCGCGTGTTTGAATTGACCAGCGTTGAGCTGGACATCGCCCCCACCCATGTTGAGCTGGCTCCCGGCAAGCTGATGGTCACATGGCCCGGCGCCCAAGAGCCAAGCGCCTTTGACCTGGAGTGGATCAAAGCGCATCGTCCCGGTCAGCGCCGCGCGGACCCGGCTGTTGTTGAACCGGTTCTGTGGCGCAGCGAATTGGGCGGCGAAGGTGTACCGCGCCATGACGCGGCGGGCATCATGTCCTCGGACGCGGCCTTGTCTGAGTGGATGGCGGATTGCAAACGTTATGGTCTGGCGATTGTCACTGGCCTGGCCGACAACACCGATGCGGGCATGGATGTGGCACGTCGTGTCGGCCACCTGCGCGAAACCAACTTTGGCCTGACCTTTGAGGTGATGTCCAAGCCGGATCCGAACAACCTGGCCTATACGTCGGTTGCGCTACCGCTGCACACCGACCTAACCAACCAAGAGCTGCCGCCGGGCTTCCAATTCCTGCACTGCATGGCCAACGAAGCGCAAGGGGGTGGTTCGACCTTCTGTGACGGTGCCGCCGCAGCCGAAGATCTGCGCAAGGAAGATGCCGAAGCGTTTGAACTGCTGACCTCGATCACCATTCCGTTCCGTTTCCACGACAAGGTGACCGACATCCGCAGCCGCAAGGCGGTAATCACCCTGGACAGCGACGGAGACGTTTCCGAGATCTGCTTTAATGCACACCTGGCCGATATCCTGGACCTGAATCCAGAACAGATGCCTGCCTATTACCGCGCATACCGCAAATTCATGGGCATGCTGCGCGCACCGAAATACGGTATCGCGCTGCGTCTGTCGGGCGGCGAAATGGTGGTCTTTGACAACCGCCGCGTTCTACACGGTCGCGAATCTTTCGACCCGTCCACCGGTTTCCGTCACTTGCATGGCTGCTATGTGGACCGCGGCGAGCTGGACAGCCGTCTGCGCGTTGTTGCTGCACAGGCCTAAGCCAACAGGATTCAGGTGTTTCAGAGCCTGAGAATGAGCATTGATCCGACGGCGCATCTAATCCTCAGGTGCGCCGTTGTTTTTGTCGGCATTCCCTGGAGCAACGCACAAAAAAACGCGCCCGGTTGGGCGCGTCTCTGTTTTGTGCTGTCCCTGCTGGATCAGAACGCTTCGGGGCGCGCCTCACGGGCCATATGGTCCAGGACGGCGTTAACAAATTTGGGTTCCTTGCCTTCAGGGAAGAAGGCGCGCGCAATGTCGACAAATTCCACAATCACCACTTTGGGCGGGGTCTTGCCCACCACCAGCTCGGCACCCGCAGCCCGGAACAGGGCGCGTAAGGTAGGGTCGATCCGGTCGATTGGCCATTTTGCCACCAAGGCACGGTCTGTCATCTGGTCGACTTTGGCCTGATTGTTCACAGCATCCTTGACCAGCGCGCGAAACAGTTTGGTATCACCTTCGGCCAACTCATCACCTTCATAGACCGCACCAAAACGGTGGTCTTCGAACTCCACAATCACCTTGTCAAAGCTCTGATCGCTCTGCTCCATCTGAAACAACGCCTGCACCGCATAAAGCCGTGCAGCCGAGCGCATCTGGTGTTTGTCAGCCTTCTTGGGCTTGGCGGTCTCGCCGGTGGAGTTCTGATCGGTCATGCGGTTGTGGATCCATTATCTGCGCCGGCCAGCTTGATGGCCTCTGAGGGCGCCTTGAAGCCGACACCCTTGGTCTGGGCGCCCCACTTACGCGTGAGTGCAATGAGATGCAAGGCCGCAGCAGCCGCGCCACCACCTTTATTCTGATCCGCCGGGTTCGCGCGCACCTCAGCCTGGGTGCGATTTTCCACCGTGAGGATCCCATTGCCGATGCACAGCCCCTGCAGACCCAAAAGCTGGATCGCACGGGAGCTGTCATTACAGACGGTCTCATAATGGGTGGTCTCCCCCCGGATCACACAGCCCAAGGCGACATAGCCGTCAAAGTTCGACCGCCTATCGGTAATTGCAATAGCGGTCGGGATTTCCAGCGCGCCCGGCATCTCGATCACTTCGAATGTGCCTCCAACGGCCTCAATCTCAGCTGCAGCGCCCGCAACCAGATTGTCGGCGATATCCTTGTAGTAAGGCGACACCACAATGGCGATCTTCACCGGCTTGTCGAATTCGGCGCGCGGCAGAATATAATGTTGTTCATGTCCGGCCATATCAGGCGTCCTTCATAATCGGGCGATTACCCACGATAGTCAGATCAAAAGCGTCCAGACCAAGATAGGTTGTTTTGGGCGAATCCGTGAGCAAAATGAGCTCTTTCAGACCAAGACCCGACAGGATTTGTGCCCCCATTCCGGTTTCCTTAATGATACGAGGCCCATCTTCATCGGCGGCATAAAGCGCGTTGTGGGGCGCACGGAACAGGCACACGACGCCACGGCCTTCGTCAGCGATTTTCTGCATTGCAGTTTGTAATTCGCCCGCCGGTTTGGGCCCCAGTCCCAACAGGTCGGATGCTTCGTGCAGCGCATGAGTGCGCACCAGAACCGGGTCCGGAGTGGTGATGTCACCCTTGATCAGCACCACATGTTCGATGCCGTGGATCTGGTCGGTAAACAGTCGCATTTCCCAGTCACCGCCGATTTCGGACGTCACGATTGAGCGACTGGTTTCCACCACCAGATTATCATTGCGCGAGCGATAGGCGATAAGGTCGGAAATGGTGCCGATCTTCATATTGTGCTTGGCCGCAAAATCGACCATTTCCGGCAGGCGCGCCATGGTGCCATCGTCGTTCATGATCTCGCAAATCACCGCCGAGGGGTTCAAACCGGCCAGGCGGGACACATCTACGGCGGCCTCTGTATGGCCTGCGCGCACCAGAACCCCACCTGTTTTTGCCCGCAGCGGAAAGACATGACCCGGCGTCGCCAGGGTCGCCATTGTGTTTTGTTCATTGATTGCCGTAGCCACGGTCAACGCACGATCCGCGGCCGAAATCCCGGTGGAAACGCCTTCGCGAGCCTCGATCGAGACAGTAAAGGCGGTTTCATGGCGCGAGGAATTGTTGACCGCCATCAATGGCAATCCCAGAGCATCAATGCGTTCTGCGGTCATCGGAAGGCAGATCAGCCCACGTCCGTGGGTCGCCATAAAGTTGATCGCATCCGCATCCGCGAATTCGCCTGCGATAATCAGGTCGCCTTCGTTCTCACGGTCCTCGTGGTCGACAAGGATATACATCTCACCATTGCGGGCGGCTTCAATGATCTCTTCAATCGGGCTGATAGCGTCTTTCAACTTTGCCTCAATTGGGCCGGGCGTTGCATAACTCATGGCGCAGTCTCTATGTTTTGGGGGGACCCGGACGCGCATCGGCGGGGGCCTTCTGCTGACAAAAGGGATAGACCACCCCACAGGCATTTACCACCCCAAGTCGCAAAGCCAACACGCTGCGGCCACCGTTGTTTACAGCGCCCATAGCCAAAATTGTTGAAGATTTTATGTGTCAAAGAGTTCCGGCGATTTTGAGCCGTGGCGCAGCATTCAAATTCGTGGTTTGGGCGCCGGCTGGCGATCGCTGTCACCTGAATTCGGCTCCCCTTTTGGTTCGATCAGCAGAACCTTCACCTCTTTTGGCGCGCGGGGGCGATGCACAACACCTTTGGGAACAACAAACATCTCTCCTGCCTTTACAACGCGCGGTGGCTCGCCTTCGATATCCATTTCCATTTCCCCTTCGAGAACCAGAAAGAAATCGTCGGTGTCCGCATGTTGGTGAAACGGATATTCACCCTGAAATTTCACCACCATCACGTCGTTGTTGTTATAGTCCGCCACCACATGCGGATCCCAATGACTGGAAAATTGCGCCAACTTGTCGACGAGGTTGATCGTTTTCATCTGAAATCTCCCAAAAACCTAACTGTGTCCATCGCAACCGCAGATCGCGACAGCGATCTGCCACGCCCAAGGCTTCTGGCCGGGCATCTGTGATGCCGGGCCAAGGCGCGGGAGCACCTTGCCCTTTTTCAGGCTCCGGCGCGGAAGTACTCTGATGCAGGCAGATAGCCTGCCGCGCGCCCAGCGGTGCTCCAATCGCGCTCCATTGGCGCATCGCCGATCACCAGAACCGTATTGCCCGGCAATTTCTGCGATTGGATCAGCCCCGACACACGGTCTCGCATGGCACTCCAGCTCTCGTTGAACTTAGGCGCCACATCTGCTGCATCCAGCACCGGATTGGCCGACAGAACCCCGTCCGGCGTGTTTGGCGCATGGACTAGGGTCAATTTCTGCGCCGCGCGCACGGCATCCAACGCGCGGGTCTCGGCATCGGGCATCTTGGCCCCCTGCCCGATAATCCTGAGCGCGTTGGACGAAAACATCAGCGCCAGAATATCCTGCCCCGAGGCCTGGCGAATACTGGCATAGGTCTTGTAATCCATGCCCAGTTCAGCGGCACGTTTCATCCGCATCTTGACCACCATCAGCGGGATGGTCTTGCGCATCAGCTGCCGTTGGGCGGAGCGCCATTGATGAGTGCGCCAGCGGTGGCCCCCGTCCATGGATGGCCCTTGATTGTGGCCGATGCCCGCCCGGCTCACTTGAACTCACCCAGGCGTGCGACGTATCGCGCCAATGTGTCGATCTCTAGATTGATGCGATCACCGACTTTGGCGTCGCCCCAGATCGTGACCTCCTTGGTATGCGGGATAAAGTTGATGCCAAAGTCGCAGCCCTCCACTTCGTTCACTGTGAGCGAGGTGCCGTTCAGCGCCACAGAGCCTTTGGGCGCGATAAACTTTGCCAGTGCTTCAGGCGCGCGCAGGGTGACGCGGGTGCTGTCGCCCTCGTCCTGCATCGCCACAATCTCCGCCACGCCATCAACATGACCCGACACGATATGGCCGCCCAGCTCGTCACCGACCTTCAAGGCACGCTCCAGATTCAAACGGCTGCCCACCTGCCAGTCACCGATATTAGTCTTGCCCACGCTTTCGGCTGAGATCTGGACATCATACCAATCTTCACCTAGCGCGACCACAGTCAGGCAGACCCCGTTTGAGGCAATCGACGCCCCCATGTCGATGCCAGCGGTGTCATAAGACGTCTGGATCCGCGCGCGCAGGTCCCCGGCTTGTTCCAGCTCGGTGATGACCCCTACATCGGTGATAATGCCTGTAAACATCTGAAATAATCTCCTGTGCCGCGCGGCTCCTGTGGTGTTACTCTCAGAGGTAATGCCTTGACGATCAGGCGGCAAGGGGGTCAACGCACCCAGATTTGCGCAAAGTCACACCGCCGCCCAGACCACTTGTTCCAGCCCCGCCAATTTGGCAAGCCGCTGCAGCTCAGCCTCCAGTTTCACCTTGCGCTTGTCGGTGCGCAGCCGATCGCTTTCGGTCCAAAAGTTGGTCAATGTCAGCGTCCCGCGTTTGCGGTCACCTTTGGCCTCGATCCGCCCTACAAAACGGCTGCCTTCCAACAGCGGAAAGACATAATAGCCCCATTGGCGCTTGGCGGCGGGGACAAACATTTCCACGGTGTAGTCAAAGCCGAACAGCCGAGCGAGCCGCACACGGTCCCGTATTGCCGGATCAAATGGGTTCAAAATGCGCAGCCGCGATGTGGGTTGCTTCAACCCGGCAATACGGGTTTCGATGTCTGGGGTGGCCCAGGTTGCGCTCCAACTGCCATCGGCGCCCTGCACCTCAGCCGCGACCAGATCGGCTGTTTGCGCCCAGGCTTTGACCTCAGCCACGTCACAGGCCTCCCAGAATTTGCGAATCTCTCCCAATGTGCCAAAGCCGAGCCGGGCCAGCGCACTCTGGCACAGCGCGGTGATCTGCGCCTGATCGTTCATCTCTGGTTGATCCTGGGGAAAGACGCGGTCAGCCAGATCATAGAATTTTGTAAAACCCTCGCGATGTGAGGTCGCCAGCTCACCCGCATACCAAAGATAGTCCAGCACCATTTTATGCGGCGGGCGCGACCACATTTGTTTTTCACCTTTGACCTTGGTCTCAAAATCATGGGTCGACAGCGCGCCCTCGTTGCGGATGCGCTGGATGACATGGGCGATCAGATCCGGGTCAAGATGTTTGCCAAACCAGTTTGACCGGCCGACCTCGGCTTTTTTGCGACGGAACTGACGTTGCCACATGGGCAGAAATTCCATCGGCAGAACCGAGGCATCATGGGTATAATGTTCAAACACCTGACGTTTTTCGCGCAGCAGTGGCTCTAACATATGCTCGCGGTAATTCTGGTTGCGGCTCCACAGGATATGGTGATGGGCCCGTGACACCACCTGAATGGTGTCCAGCTGCACAAAGCCCAGATCGCGAATGACCCCGATCGTGTCCAGCGGCCCCGTGGGCGCAGAAGCCAGACCATGGGACGTCAGCCACAGAGCGCGCGCCGTTGCATTGTCGATCCTCAATTGCGTCATAGCAGCCCCGTTTGTTCCCCGTTTGTTTCCGCAAAGCTGGCGGGAAGCCTGAGCCGATGCAAGCCATATTATCAGCCCACGGCCCAAGCCCTGCCCCCGGTGAAAAAAGGTCACAGTTTCGCCGCACTGAGAATTTACTTAAAAGCGTTAACCAATATCAAAGACCGCCCCACATATGATTGCCCTGCTATGACCCACGCCCCCGCTTCGCGCCATTTCCTGTTTCTGCAAGGGCCACATGGTCCGTTCTTTGCCCGACTGGCCAAGATGCTGGGGCATGCAGGCTGCACCGTCTGGCGGGTGGGGTTTAACGCGGGCGATCAGGCGTTCTGGCCCAATCGCAAAAGCTACATCCCCTTTACCCAAACAATCGATGCCTGGCCGGACACCTTTGCGGGACTGCTGGATCAGCATCAGATTACCGATATCGTCCTTTATGGCGACACCCGCCCCATTCACGCCCAAGCGGTTGAGATTGCCAAGGCGCGCGGTGTCCAGATCCATGTGTTTGAGGAAGGGTATCTGCGCCCCTATTGGGTCAGCTATGAGCGCGGCGGCGCAAATGGGCATTCCCCACTGATGGATCTGACCCTACCTGAGATGCAAGAAGCGCTGGCGCGATCTGACATGGAAGCGCCCCTGCCGCCGTCCCATTGGGGAGACATGCGTCAGCATGTGTTCTACGGCGCGGCTTATCATTGGTTTGTGATGTTCCTGAACCAACGGTATCGCAATTTCCGCCCCCACCGCGATCTGACGGTCACCAAAGAGTTTCAACTGTATGTGCAGCGCCTTTTGCTGCAGCCGCTACAGTCCTTGGATCGCCGCATCGCCACTTGGCGGGTGCGCAACGGTGGTTTCCCCTATCACCTGGCGCTGTTGCAGCTGGAACATGACAGCTCGTTTCAGAAACACTCGCCCTTCTCCTCGATGGCGGATTTTCTGGAGCTGGTGGTGTCCGAGTTTGCCAAAGGCGCGCCAGGCCATCACCACCTGGTGATCAAGGCGCACCCGCTCGAAGATGGCCGCGTTCCGCTGCGCCGGATCCTGCGACAGCTGGCACGGACGCATGGCATTGCGCATCGGGTGCATTATCTGCGCGGCGGCAAACTGGCGGGTCTTTTGAACGAGGCGCGCACGGCGGTCACCGTGAATTCCACGGCTGGTCAACAGGTTCTGTGGCGCGGCATTCCGCTGCGGGTCTTTGGCAAGGCCGTCTATGACAAACCTGAATTTGTCTCACAACAGCCCCTGGCCGAGTTCTTTGCCACCCCGGCCCGACCGGATGCCCGCGCCTATCGTGATTTCCGCCGCTTCCTGCTGGAGACATCGCAGATCGCAGGCGGGTTTTATTCCCGCTCTGGCCGACGCCAGTTGCTGCGCCAAGTGGTAGATCTGATCCTTGCGGCCGACGACCCTTACGAGGCGTTGAAACAGGGGACAGCGGCACCCCGGCAACAGTTACGGCTGGTCCAGGACACGTAAACACCTGCGGGACTGGATTTTTCTCTGCTCATTGGGTAGCCTACAAGAAAAAACGCAGGCAGTTACAATTTCAGGTCAGGAGACCGAGCAGTGAAATCCGTATCCATTGGATGGGCGAAGGGTGTCGCCCTGTGTGCCGCCGTTGGCATTGTGGCCTCTTGTGGCCTGCCAAAAGTCGGCCCGAACAAACGCCAAATTTTTGCGGGATCCGTACAACGCGAAGGTGACGCCTTTGTGGTTTCGGTCAATGACCGTGTGACCCGCGCCACTGCGGTTGTGCCCGCGCTTGGCTTTTCTAGCCATTTCACCAACGCAGCACGGCTGACTTCCGACGTGATCCGCCCCGGCGATGTGCTGGGCCTGACGGTCTGGGAAAACGTTGATGACGGGCTTCTGGCGGCAGAGGCGACCAAATTCACCACTCTGGAAGAAGTCCAGGTTGACAGTGCCGGTTATATCTTTGTGCCCTATGCTGGCCGCGTGCGCGCCTCGGGCAACACGCCGGAACAGCTGCGTGAATCCATCACCGAAGAGTTGGAAGGCCAGACGCCGGATCCGCAGGTGCAGGTGCGCCGACTGGCGGGTGATGGTGCGTCGGTCTCGCTAACCGGGGCTGTAAACGGCCAAGGTGTCTATCCGATTGAACGCCCAACCCGGACATTGGCGACCATGCTGTCGCAGGCCGGTGGTGTGTCGATCGAGCCGGAGATCGCCCAGATCACCCTGATCCGCGGCGACCAGTCCGGCACCATCTGGCTGCAGGATCTGTTTGAACATCCGCAGCTGGATATCGCCCTGCGCGGCGGGGACAAAATCCTGGTCGAGGCCGACAGCCGCACCTTTACCGCATTGGGGGCCACCAATGCCCAGGCCCGCGTCCCCTTTGAAAGCCGCGATCTGTCGGCGCTGGAGGCCATCGCCCAGGTCGGCGGTCTGGTCTCCACCGCGTCTGACCCGACCGGCGTTTTTGTCCTGCGAAATGAACCGGCAGAGATTGCCAATCAGGTTCTGGGACGCAGTGATCTGGTGGGCGCGCAGCGTCTGGTCTATGTCTTGAACCTTGAAGAGCCAAACGGGCTATTCATGGCGCGGGATTTTGTGATCCGCGATCAGGACACGCTTTATGTGACCGAGGCGCCATACGCCCAATGGACCAAAACCATTTCGCTGCTGGTCACGCCGGTGGGGTCGCTGTCCAGCGTCTCTTCCGCGTTTGACGGCGGCTAACCATATGCGGCTGCGGATTGGCCGGACAGAAGCCGGGGGCGCAGGCTCTCGGCTTTTTGTATATAACGGCGGGTTTTTAACACAAAAGCGCCTGCGGCGCATTCTGGCGCTCAAAGGGTACGAACTGTCGCTGGGTCTGCCGGACACCGGGGATCTGGTTGGGATCTGGGGCAATTCCCCCACCGCCCATCGCGGTCTAAAAATCGCGCAGGAGAACAATGTTGATCTGCTGCGGGTCGAGGACGCCTTTTTGCGGTCCGTCCTGCCGGGACGCGCGGGCAGCCCGCCCTTGGGCCTGCTGTTAGATCGCGCGGGGCTGCATTTTGACCCCTCAACGCCGAGCGATCTGGAGACCTTGCTGTCAACCGCACCGCTGGATGACAGCCATATGATGCGACGCGCCCGCGGGCTGATTGACCGATTGCGTGATTTGCACCTGTCAAAATACAACGCCTTTGTGCCCGAGGCTGAGGTGCCCGATCCGGGTTATGTTCTGGTGGTGGATCAGACGCGCGGCGATGCATCGGTCCGCGCTTCGGTTCCAGATGCCGAAGGGGCAGATCTGGCCCGCTTTCGCGAGATGCTGGTCTTTGCCCAGCAGGAACATCCAGGCGCGCGGATCCTCATCAAAACCCACCCGGAGACCCGCGCGGGCTTTCGTCCAGGTTACTTCACCGCCAAAGACGCGCAGGGCCGGATCGAGCTGTTTGACCGCGCGGTCTCTCCCTGGGCGCTGCTTGATGGGGCGATTGCAGTCTATACGGTGTCTTCCCAAATGGGGTTCGAGGCCATTCTGGCGGGGCACAAACCCCGTGTCTTTGGCCAGCCGTTTTACGCGGGTTGGGGGCTGACGCAGGATGAGTTCCCGCTGGATCGCCGTCAGCGCCGCCTGACCCGCGCGCAGCTGTTTGTGGGGGCAATGATGCTGTACCCCACTTGGTATGACCCGTTTGAGGACCGCCTGTGCGAGCTCGATCGTGCCATCGATATCCTTGAAGCTGAAGTGCGCGCCTGGCGGCAGGACCGGGCCGGGTGGGTCGCGTCCGAGATGCGTCTGTGGAAACGTGCGCCTTTGCAGCGTTTCTTTGGCCGCCACAAGGCGATGGCGTTTGCCGATAACGCCGCGGTGGCTCGCTCAAGCGGCAAGAACTGGATGGTTTGGGCCAGCAAAGCGGGCGAGGCCCATGCCGGCGCCTGGCGGGTGGAGGATGGCTTCCTACGCTCCCGCGGGCTGGGGGCTGAACTGGTGCCCCCCTTGTCCTTGGTGCTGGACCGGCAGGGGATATATTATGACCCGACCCAGGGCTCTGACCTGCAGGATCTGATCGCCGCACGAGAGGTGATGACCCCAGAAGAAGAACGCCGCGCCGAAGCTTTGGTGATGCGTTTGGTGCGTAGCAGCCTTTCGAAATACAATCTGGGCGGCGGGGTGCCGGACCTGCCCGAAGGCCACCGTATTCTGGTGCCGGGACAGGTGGAAGACGATGCCTCGATCCTGAAAGGCACCGGACGGATTGCCACCAATCTGGACCTGTTGCGCCGGGTGCGGGCGGGCAATCCCAAGGCGGTGATCATCTATAAGCCCCACCCCGATGTGGAGGCAGGCCTGCGGTCTGGTCAGATCACCGTACCCGGGGATCTGGTCGATGTAGTCGCCCATGGGGCCGATCCCATGGCGCTGCTGGATGAGGTGCAGGAAGTTTGGACCATGACCTCGCTTCTGGGATTTGAGGCCTTGTTGCGGGGTGTCAAAGTGACCACGCTGGGCGCGCCTTTTTATGCGGGCTGGGGGCTGACGCGCGATTTGGGGACGGTGCCGAGCTTGCGCAAAGCACGCCCGAAACTGTTGGGCCTCGCCCATGCGGCGCTGATTGACTATCCGCGTTATTTTGACCCCAAGACCGGCCTGCCCTGCCCTGTCGAAGTGGTGGTGGACCGGCTGGCAACTGGCGACATTCCACATCCCGGCTTTGCCAACCGGAGCCTGGCGAAACTGCAGGGGGCCTTTGCCTCATACGCCGCGCTTTGGCGGCGCTAAGTCACATTTTTTCCTGACGACGCACCCAGCGGTGGAGGATGTCAGCCCCCACAGGGCGGGCCTCTTCCAGCACAAACCGCGGCGCTTCTTCCAAGCGACCAAGCCCGAGCGCGCCGATGGAGGGCAGCCCCTCGGCCCCAATACCAATGCCCGCCGTAAAGCCGATCAGCTCATCCACCAGATCAAACGCCAACAGCGAGGCCGCCAGGGCCGAGCCCCCTTCGCAGAAGACCCGGTTCAAGCCCGCCTGTCCCAGCTGACGCAGGATGTCATTGGGATCCAGCTGCACGCCGTGCACCGCACAAGGCAAAAGTTTGGCCCCCAGACCTTCCCAAGCCTGAATACGTTCCGCCCCGGCCCCTGTACCATGGCAGAGCCACACCGGGATGTCCTTGGCAGTGCGGGCCAGCTGACCCATCAGCGGCAGATCGAGGTGGCGGGAAATCACCACGCGCACAGGCTGTTGTTTGGAACCCATGTCGCGCACAGTCAGCGACGGGTCATCGGCGCGGGCCGTGCCCGCCCCCACCATCACCGCGTCATGGCGCATGCGCATGGCGTGCACCATGCGGCGCGCTTCGGGGCCGGTGATCCATTTGCTTTGGCCGGAGCCGGTGGCAATACGCCCGTCAAAAGAACTGGCCATTTTAAGGGTGACCCAGGGACGCCCCTGTTCTGTGCGACGGAAGAAGCCTGCATGATCGCGCGCCGCCTGTTCCGCCAGAACGCCGGTTGTGACCTCGATGCCTGCATCCCGCAGCATCTGAAACCCCTGCCCCGAGACGCGCGGATCGCTGTCTTCGATGGCGGCCACCACACGGGCCACGCCCGCCTCGATCAAGGCAAGCGAACAGGGGGGTGTTTTGCCATAATGAGAACAGGGCTCTAGCGTCACATAAACGGTTGACCCACGCGCCCCCGCGCCTGCCTGCGCCAAGGCCACGGGTTCGGAATGGGGGCGCCCGCCCGGTTGCGTCCAGCCGCGCCCGATGACGCGCCCGTCCTTGACAATCACCGAGCCTACCGCAGGATTTGGCCAGCAATTGCCCATTCCGCGACGGCCCAGAGACAGAGCCATAGCCATAAACCGTTTGTCAGTCTCGCTCACGCCAGAGATCCCAAAGTTGGGGGAAGATCAGGTCACTTCCGGTGGCACATCCGGCCGCAGCTCATGTACGAAATCTTCGAAGTCATCGGCAGCCTGGAAATTCTTATAAACGCTTGCAAAGCGTACATAGGCAACCGTGTCAATGCGTGCGAGCGTTTCCATCACAATCTCGCCGATTTTCTTGGACGGGATATCCGTGTCGCCCATGCTTTCCAGACGCCGCACGATGCCGGAAATCATCTGATCGATCCGTTCGGGATCCACCGGACGTTTCTGCATAGAGATACGAATGGACCGTTCCAGCTTGTCCCGGTCGAAATCTTCGCGGCGGCCGTTGGTTTTCACCACCACCAGATCCCGGAGTTGAACGCGTTCGTAGGTTGTGAAGCGTCCGCCACATGAGGGGCAGAACCGGCGCCTGCGGATGGCGACGTGATCTTCTGCCGGGCGAGAATCCTTCACCTGTGTGTCAACATTTCCGCAAAACGGGCAGCGCATCGGCCTGTCTCCTCCACGTCCCTGATGGAAAATTTGTGCTGTATATAGCCTAGTTATCCACAACTATAGGGGAGCCGCTAGGATTTGGGTAGAGGAGAAATGAACTCTCTAGACTTAGGGGGATGCGCACCTGTGTTCAGGCCAGATGCGCAACGATCCGACGCCCATGTGGGGCGTTTCTGTGTTCAAACAGGAAAATCCCCTGCCAGGTTCCCAGCACTGGCTGCCCCTGCATAACCGGAATGGTCAGGCTGACAGGCAGGATCGCCGCCTTGATATGAGCGGGCATGTCATCGGGGCCCTCATAGGTATGGCGCAGATAAGACATCGACGGATCATTGGATGGCGGCACCAAGCGCGAAAAGAATGCCAGAAGGTCTGATTGGACCTCGGCGTCAGCGTTCTCCTGGATCAAAAGCGAGCACGAAGTATGGCGCACAAAGAGAGTTAAAAGCCCCGCGTCTTTTCCGGTTTGCGCGACCCAGTCACAAACGGGCCGCGTCACCTCATAGGTGCCCTGCCCGTGGGTCTGTACGGTGAATTCCTTTTGTATCACGGGACCTGCCTTTTGTGTCGGAACCTGCCCCGGGACTATGCGGTCCCACGACAGAGGCGTCAAATGATGTGGCGGATCAATCGCGATCGCGAAGGGGGAACTGACGGCAGCTGTAAAAAGCGGAATTGACCTGTTTTGACCGACCAACCGTCAGGGTTCCCACAACACGGAATGACTTGTCCAACGGTTTGATACCAGCTGCAGCCGGATCCAGCGTGAACAGAACCGCGTCGCGATGTGCAGTGACCTGCCCGGGGCCCAACCCACGCGCGACGTAGATTTTCTGCTCCCAAGGCAGACGCTTGGCCCGGTACAGATAATCTCCAACCGCGCACCAGTAGTCTTCCAGACCCGAATTGCGTATAAAACCGCCGACCTCAATCAGCCCGTTGTCCAGCTCGGCCACGGTCATGTGGTTGCGAGCCTTAAACACCCGATCCTCCGCATGAAGTGGCACCGCAATAAGCGTGGCGAGCAAAGCCGTCAAAAGCGGTTTGAAGCGAACAGACATCATAGACCCTTCCTTGTAAAACTGCGAAACAGATGCACGACGGCAGTTATGTGCCGGAGACGCGCTGATATCCGTTGATCTAGGTATCTGCAGACACATTACGAATAAACCACGATCACATCGCTGTGGATGCCTGTTACAGCAGTCTTTCGTTATGCGGTACTCATAAAAAAACGGGGCGATCCCCCGTCTGACACGTTGATACGGTGTCATCGCCGCTGTTTCGAACCGTTCTAGCCCGCAACCGCGTTATTTCAGGATCATCCTCATCCGACGCGTGCAGCCGAGCCTGGGAAGGGGATCACTTCGGCGGTGTGACCATTGCCCAAAGCCTGTTCCAGAATGGAAAGAACCGCAGGGTTCGGTGCTTCGCCACTGTCTTGGTGAAATTTGCGACGGGCACGCTGGCGCAGCATATTCCGCGTTTCATCGCCGCCCATAATCTGCAACCGTTCACCTTCTTCGCGCATGCAAGCCACAAGAAAATCATTTGCCACTACAAGATTGTTCAAGACCTCAATCTTGCGATCCAGCGCGCCCAAAGCTTCGTTTACGTTGGTGTAAGCCATAGTGCGGTCTCCCGTGAACTGTTTATAAAACGTTAATGTGTGAACAAGGTAACATAGGGGCTGAAACCGGCAATACGAGTCCCCTGTGTCTTTGGTTCAAGCATATATATCCCTTGGGTCAGGTGCTGCATCCTTGGGCGTAAAATTTTACGAATTCGCAATCAATTTTAACAAATTGAGTATGCGATGCGCGCTATGCGCACAGTTCAGTCGACACGACGCCACAGCTTTTGGCTCAATCCGCTGTATAAATCGCCGTAAAAGCGTACTGGACCACAGGTGTTTTGGCGCGCCTTACTCCCAGGTATAACTGTTGCGGTCGAAAATCTGACCGGCGGCCTCTTTGGCGTCAAAAAGCGGCAAAGGATAGCCTGCAGTTTCAACACTTCCCGGATCGCAGGTGAGCTCCGCCAAGACATCCTCGCCCCGCTCTACGTAGACGCCACCAGAAACTTCAGGTGTTCGGGGATCACGTTCTTGTGCATAGTAAACCCGGTAAGACACCCCTGCATTTTCGAAGGTCACGCTCTCCCAAATGGTGCGGCTTGCAGCCGGCCAAGGATAGAGGAAGACATCAGTTACATGTCGGCTCAGCTGCAGATCCGGGGTACGCCCGGTGCGTCCGAAACTATAGGTGGCCTGATCGCCGACCAAACAGGTTTGCAAGTATTTGCGCCCCCCTTCAAGGGCGCAAGACACCAAGGTTTCACTGCCATCTGGACAGGCGGTTGCGGTAGACGCGACGAAGCAAAGGCCCAAAGTAAATAGACGCATGAAAAACTCCAAAAGAAAAAGGCGCCCCAAAGAGCGCCTTTTTCTTGTACCTCGGAATTACTGATCCAGGAAGCTGCGCAATTTGCGGCTTCGGCTGGGGTGTTTCAGCTTGCGCAGGGCCTTCGCCTCGATCTGGCGGATCCGTTCGCGGGTCACGCTAAACTGCTGGCCAACTTCTTCCAATGTGTGGTCGGTGTTCATGCCGATGCCAAAACGCATCCGCAGGACCCGTTCTTCACGCGGGGTAAGGGACGCCAGGACCCGGGTCGTGGTTTCCTTGAGGTTTTCCTGAATGGCGCTGTCCAAGGGCAGCACAGCATTCTTGTCCTCGATGAAATCGCCCAGCTGGCTGTCTTCCTCGTCCCCGATTGGGGTTTCCAGAGAGATTGGCTCTTTGGCGATTTTCATCACCTTGCGGACCTTTTCCAGCGGCATCTGCAGCTTTTCCGCCAGTTCTTCCGGCGTCGGCTCGCGGCCGATTTCATGCAGCATCTGACGGCCGGTGCGGACCAGCTTGTTAATGGTCTCGATCATATGGACCGGGATCCGGATCGTACGGGCCTGATCCGCAATCGAGCGGGTGATGGCCTGACGGATCCACCAGGTCGCATAGGTGGAGAACTTGTACCCCCGGCGGTATTCAAATTTGTCCACCGCCTTCATCAGACCGATGTTGCCTTCCTGAATAAGGTCGAGGAACTGCAAACCGCGGTTGGTGTATTTCTTCGCAATCGAGATCACCAGGCGCAGGTTGGCTTCGACCATTTCTTTCTTGGCCTGCCGGGCTTCTTTTTCACCCTTTTGAACCTGCTGGACGATGCGGCGGAATTCCGAGATGTCCAGACCGACGTATTGACCAACCTGGGCCATATCAGCGCGCAAATCTTCCACCTTATCAGCGGAGCGCTCGATGAACATCTGCCAACCACGCCCCGGCTTTTGCGCCATATCTGACAGCCAGTTCGGATCCAGTTCGCGGCCACGGTAGGCTTCGACAAATTCACGACGGTTGATCCGAGCCTGGTCGGCCAGTTTCACCATAGAACTGTCGATGGACATCACACGACGGTTGATGCCATAAAGCTGGTCGATCAGCGCTTCGATACGGTTATTGTGCAGGTGAAGCTCGTTCACCAGCAGTACGATTTCCGAACGCAGCGCTTGATAGGTGGCTTCATCCGCCTGCGAAAACGAGCCGTCTTCGTTCAGGGTCGCGGAAATTCGGCTGTCCTGCATTTCCGAAAGCTGCGCATAGTCGGATGAGATGCGTTCCAGCGACTCCAGCACACGATCCTTGAGCGCGGCTTCCATCGCTGCAAGCGACATATTCGCCTGATCATCATCCTCGTCATCGTCGTCATTGTTCAGGATCGGATTGCCATCTGCGTCCAGCTCTGGCTGCGCCTCGCCTTTCGGCTTGGTCTCGACCTTGGATGTATCAATCACCGGCTCTTCTACGCTGCCGTCTTCATCCAACTGATTGCCAAAGGTGGCCTCCAGATCGATGACGTCGCGCAGCAGAATGTCCTCGGACAACAGTTCGTCATGCCAGATGGTGATCGCCTGGAACGTCAGCGGGCTTTCACACAGGCCTGCGATCATCGTATTGCGGCCGGCTTCGATCCGTTTCGCAATCGCGATCTCGCCTTCACGGCTGAGAAGCTCAACCGAGCCCATCTCGCGCAGGTACATACGCACCGGATCATCGGTCCGGTCCAGCTTTTCAGCCGCAGCACCGGCAACGGCAACTTCGCGATTGGATTCTGTTGCAACCAGTTCGGTGGAGCCTTTGTTCTCCTCCTCCTCGGCTTCTTCGTCCTCGATGATATTGATGCCCATTTCAGACAGCATCGACATCACGTCTTCGATCTGCTCCGAGCTGACCTGATCGGGAGGCAGAACCTGATTGAGCTGATCGTAGGTGATGTAGCCCTTCTCACGGGCCTCCGCGATCATCTTCTTGACCTGGGTCTGGCTCATATCAAGCGAGATTTCGGCGTCCTGGTCATCAGGTTTGCGGTCGTCAGTGTCTTTGGCGGCCATTCAATGCTCCTTACAAGGGGCTGGATTCAAGGGCAGTATGATTCGGTGATCCGAATCATTAGCGCGAAGTTTTGATTCGTCACCACATTTACCCAATTTTCTTTTGGTCTTCCTTAGCAAAACGACCATTTCACGGGCGGAATCATTTTTTAGCGAAGCCGATTCGGTCCAACAGCGCCCCAAAACTGTCTCTTTCCTCACGATTGAGACGGACCCCATTGTCGGCCACATCGTAGTTTGCACGGTCTTCGCTTTCGCTGCGCACCGCTTTGTTGCGGGCTTCCGCCGCCTGGCTCAACCGCCATGTCACCGCTTCATCTTCCAGCGCGCGAATGTCGTCGGTTGCTTCTGCCAATTCCACATCCAGGCCGCGCGCGGATTCAAGTTTTGCGAATTCTTCGGCCAGAACCAGTCGAGCCGTTTCTTCATCGCCAGGGTTGCGCGCGCCTGCACTGATTGCCACATGGCGCAGCCCCATGAGGTTTTCAAGGGCGTGGGGTCCCAAATTATAGTCGATCTCTTCCCGTAAACGGTCGGGCGCATCGATACCCACCCGCAGAACAAGATCCCGCAATAGGGCATTGTCGGCATCTTGACAGTCCAGCCGTTCCAGATTGCTTTCGTATTCAACAATAACAGTCGGCGTGGCAATTAATGTCGCCAGAACCACGGCTTCGCGCATCTGGGCAAACGCGCGCTCATCGGCATTGGTCAGCAATGAGGCACGCGTGGTTGAGGCCGGGCCCGCCGGAGCGCCGCGCCAAGGCGCACGCGCACCGTCGCGAAACCCGCCAGATTGTTTGGCACGCGGTGTAAACGTCCCCCCCTGCCCGCCGGAACGGTTGCCGCGAAACAGCTGCCATCGCAGCTCTTTGATATCCTCGCCATAATGTTTGCGGATCGAGGGATCACGGATCAGTTTGATTTTCTCGCGCAGCGCCTTGTCGAGCGCGGCTTTGCGTTCGGGGCTGTCAAAAACCTTCCCCTCGGTCTCGCGTTGCCACAGCAGGCGCACCATAGGGATCGCCTGATCCAGCACCGCCTGCACCGCCTCAGCCCCTTCGGCGCGGATCATGTCATCGGGGTCTTTGCCATCGGGCATAATGGCAAAACGCAGGGATTTCCCCGCCTCAAGCTGCGGCAGGGCCATGTCGATCAGGCGCATAGCGGCGCGGATACCGGCCTTGTCGCCATCCAGCGCGATGATCGGCTCATCCGACATTTTCCACAGCATTTGCAGCTGGTTTTCCGTGACCGCCGTGCCCAGAGGCGCGACCGAGGCCGTAAATCCGCCCTCAGACAGGGCAATCACATCCATATAGCCTTCGGCAACAATCAACGGGGCTTCACGCCCCGAAGCCGCTCGTGCAGGCCCGTGATTATAAAGGCTGCGGCCTTTGTCAAACAACTCGGTCTCGGGGGAGTTCAGGTATTTGGCATTGTCATTGGGATCCATAGCGCGGCCGCCAAAAGCAATGGCGCGTCGACGCGCATCCCGGATTGGAAACATGATCCGGTTGCGGAACGTGTCATAGGGTTTGCCGCCTTTGTTGGATGGTTTGGCAAGCCCTGCAGCAATAATCAGGTCTTCGGGCACATTCTTGGCGCGCAGCGCGTCCCACAGGTTTTGCCAGCCCTCAGGCGCAAAGCCGATTTCCCAACGTTCTTGCGCCTCGGGGCTGAGGCCGCGGCGCTCCAGATAAGCGCGGGCCTCGGCTGCACGGCCCGTGCGCAGCTGCAGGCGGAAATACTGCACCGCCTGTTCCATCACTTCTGCCAACAGCGCGCGACGGTCCTGTTGCTGCTGGGCGCGCGGGTCACGTTTGGGTATTTCCATCCCGGCTTCGGTCGCAAGGATCTCAACCGCTTCCATAAAGCCGACATTCTCAGTCTCGCGGACAAAGGTCAGCGCATCGCCTTTGGCCTGGCAGCTGAAACAGTAGTAATACCCTTTGCGATCATCCACATGGAACGAGGGGCTTTTTTCGTGGTGAAACGGGCAACAGGCCCAGTAATCCCCTTTGGCCGTCTGGCTTTTGCGTTGATCCCACGTGACTTTGCGCCCGACAACGTCGGAAAGGCTGATGCGGTTGCGCAATTCATCTAAGAAGCCGGGCGGCAGAGCCATGGTATTACTGCTGGTCCTCAAAAAGGGCGTTGATTAATTCGACGGCTGTTGCAGATCTTGTTGCAGTTTCTGGATCTGGTCCCAGTTCTCAAGGCACTGCTGTTCAAACACCGCACCCAGATCCACGCCCCGCAGGTCGCTGCGTTTTTGAGCATAGACATGTTTCACCAATTGGGGAATGGCTTTGGAATATTGGGCGGGCCATTCCGGATCTTCTGCTAGGATATGCGCCTCGGCCTTTTCTTCCTTAACCCGGCGGCGATGGGCCATTTGGACGGCGGCCATCACTTGTCCTTGATACCGGCAGCTGTCTTCTTTGCTGTCGGCCGGGGCGGAGTCCTGTGCCATCAGAGGGGCTGTGGACAGGGGCACCGCAAGCGCGGCTGCAAGGGTCAGGCGCAGGGCGGTGGAAAAGACGCGCGTCATATCAATGAGCTCCGGGAATCATTTCGTGGTCTCGCGAGAGTAGCCGCGCAGGTCTGCCACCGCCACGCCGGATTGGCAATCTGTGAGCACCTGTGACGCACTCAAAGTGAAACCGCGCGCCAGACGGGGACGCGCGGTTTGCATAAATTTTAGGTTTTGTCTGCGGTAACGGCCGAACTCACAGGCCTTTGGCGCGGTAGCTTTTGGCCACTTTGTCGATGGAGACCAGGTATGCGGCGGTGCGCAGATCCTCGACATCGTCGCGCGCATGCCAGGTCTCGCTCATGGCTTGGTAGGCAATGCGCATTGTGTCATCGAGACCAGAGCGCACCAGCTCCAGCTCATCCGCGCCGCGCAGGTAGCGTTCCTTGAATTTACCATCCAGAGTCCAGGTGTTGCCCATGGCGGATGACAGTTTTTCAAGCTCGTCGACCACCAGCTGGTGCCGCGCTTCTTCCTGACGGCGCTGCATGCGGCCAAAGCGGATGTGGCTGAGGTTTTTCACCCACTCAAAATACGACACCGTCACACCACCGGCGTTGGCATACATGTCAGGAATGATCACGCAGCCTTTCTCACGCAGCACCTCATCCGCGCCCGCAGTGACCGGACCGTTCGCGGCCTCGATGATCAGCGGCGCCTTGATCCGGTCCGCGTTCGAGAGGTTGATCACCCCTTCCATTGCCGCTGGGATCAGGATGTCACAGGCCTCTTCCAGAACCACGGCACCGTTGGCGACATATTGGCCATGCGGGTACCCATTGACGCCACCATGGGCGACAATCCAATTGCGCACCGCTTCAACGTCAAACCCTGTTTCGCTAAACAGCGCACCGTCGCGTTCGATGATGCCGGTGATGATGCTGCCGTCTTCTTCAGACAGGAATTTGGCCGCGTGATAGCCCACATTGCCCAGGCCCTGTACGATCACCCGCTTACCCTCAAGCGAACCGGACAGATTGGCGGCAGCGACATCTTTGGGATGGCGGAAGAATTCACGCAGGGCGTATTGAACACCGCGACCGGTGGCTTCGACCCGCCCCGAGATACCGCCCGCATTCAGCGGTTTGCCAGTCACACAGGCACGACCATTGATGTCGGTGGTGTTCATGCGCTGATATTGGTCAGCGATCCAGGCCATCTCACGCTCACCTGTGCCCATATCGGGCGCGGGTACGTTTTGCGCGGGGTTGATCATATCGCGCTTTGCCAGTTCATAAGCAAAGCGGCGGGTGATCCGCTCCAGCTCATGTTCCTCATACTCGCGCGGGTCAATGCACAAGCCCCCTTTGGAGCCCCCAAACGGTGCCTCAACCAGCGCGCATTTATACGTCATCAAAGCCGCCAGCGCCTCGACCTCGTCCTGATTGACCTCTGGCGCGAAACGAATACCGCCTTTTACCGGTTCCATATGTTCGGAATGAACAGAGCGATAGCCGGTAAAGGTGCGGATCTCACCACGCAAGCGCACACCAAACCGCACGGTATAGGTCGCGTTGCAAACCCGAATTTTCTGTTCCAGCCCCGGTGCCAGATCCATCAGGGCGACCGCCCGATTGAACATCAAATCCACGCTTTCACGGAAGCTGGGCTCTTTTTGAGGGTGCATTCCACCTACTCCAAAATTTTAAAGACGACTCACCGCATCACAATAAAGCGGGAGGGTAAGTAAAGGTTTACACTTTGCTGATTTTTTAGGCAATTTATGAAAAACATATTTCGAGACCTGTTTGACCTCGATTCGCCTTCCAACTGATGTGCCCCGTTTCCCAGCTAGAAACAGCACGACAAACTCTGCGGAAATTGTCCAGAATTACCTGCAAACATTGGCAAATCCGGCCAGTTTCCGCCCCATTTTGGTCACCTTCCTAAACCATATCTAAATGAGAATATCTTTCGAAATCCGGCCACCTTCCCGCGCTGACTAAGTGTGTGTTGGAAGTGGTCCACTAGGTGATTTACAATGTCTGCGTTCGACCAAAAAGTGAGAACCCCATTGCGCCGCGTGTCGTCTTCGGCACTTGCGATGTTCAGTGCCTTTCGCCGTCAGGAAGACGGGGTGTTGGCCAAACCTATGGTCGTGGTCTCTGTCTTAATGCTGATCGTCGGCGGTATCGGCATTGATTTGATGCGCTATGAGCGGGACCGCACTGTTTTACAATATACTTTGGACCGTGCGGTTCTGGCTGCGGCAGATCTGGACCAGCCTTTTGAGCCCGAAGCTGTCGTTGAGGACTACCTGACCAAATCTGGCCTCGCGGAATACTACGAGACGCCGTTTGTTGATATGGGACAAGGGTACCGCAAGGTCGAAAGCTCGATCGAGACGTCTTTTGCAACCCAATACCTAGGACTGGTGGGCAATACGGAATTGACGCTGTTTGCCCGCGCCCGTGCCGAAGAGAGTATCGACGATATCGAGATCTCGCTGGTACTGGACGTATCAGGTTCCATGAATTCCAACTCACGCCTGCCAAACCTCAAGGTTGCGGCGAAACAGTTTGTGGATGCCATCGGCTTGAACACGATCGATGGAAAGATGTCGATGTCGATCATTCCCTATGCGACACAGGTGTCAGGCCCGGACGAGCTTTATGCGCAGTTGAACACCGCTGTTGAACAGCCCTACTCCAACTGCATCAACTTTGATGCATCGGATTTCAATACGACAACGCTGGATCTCGATGCAACCTACGAACGCACAATGCATTTTGCGCCGTGGTACGCGACTGACCGACGCACCGACGACACGCGCCTTGTACGCTTGCCAACCTGTGACGACCGGGCGTCGCGGGAAATGCTGCTGATGCAGCAGGACGAAGATACGTTAAAAGGCTTCATCGATGGTTTGGTTGCCGAGGGGAACACCTCGATCGATCTTGGAATGAAATGGGGCACCGCCTTGCTGGACCCCAGTCTGAACCCGGCGATTGTGAACCTGAGTTCCGGCGACGATCCTTACATATCGCCTGATTTCGCGACCCGCCCGGCGGCCTATACGGATGCGGAAACACTCAAGATCATCGTGCTGATGACAGATGGCCAAAACACCTCGCAATATTACATCCGCGACCACTTCCGCGACGCAGGTCTGATGTCGGATGTCTGGTACAATGATGCGGCGAATGTTTACTCCACCTATAACGCGTCCCGCGACGAATATTGGTGGGACGGGTTCAACCGTTGGGAAGACCATCCCTATGGCGAAGGTGAATATCGCAGATGCGGCTATTACAGCTGCTGGTGGGAAGATGAACCGGGATCTGCCGAACGGCTGAGCTATGTGGACCTTTGGGCTGATACCAGTCTGCGCTATGTCTCGGATCGCCTGTTTGGCGACTGGCAAGGCACCAACACCGCCCGCAACACCTATTATTATGGCGCATACAGCACCGTGGGCGGCAGCGCTAAGAACAATCGAACCCAGGCAATTTGCGACGCGGCCAAGGCCGAAGGCATCATTGTCTACACAATCGGATTTGAAGCGCCCTCCAGCGGACAAGCCGTGCTGCGCAACTGCGCAAGCTCTGATGCGCATTTCTTTGATGTGGATGGGTTGGAGATCAACGATGCCTTTGCATCCATCGCCACCTCGATCCGCCAGCTGAGGTTGACCCAATGATCCGTTTTACCTTGAAAGACAAGCTGCGCCAATTCCGCCGCAACGAGGAAGGGTCCTTTGCCGTAGAGTTCGCGATCTTCTTCCCGCTGCTGTTGCTGATCCTTTTGACAACAATCGAGCTGGGGTTGATCCAGCTGCGCGGATCAATGTTGGAACGTGCGTTGGATCTGACGGTACGTGATCTACGCCTTGGCACGGGCAGCAGCTTCTCACACGATGAGGTGCGTGACAATATCTGCGAACGTGCAGGTTTTGTGGATGATTGCCGAACCCAGATGCGGTTGGAGCTGGTGCAGGTGGATCCCTTTGCCTGGACCGACATTGATCCGGTTCCGGACTGTGTCAACACGTCAACCGCTGCGGACATCAATCCCGTACGCAGTTTTGAAAACGGTCAGTCCAACGAGCTGATGTTTATCCGCGCTTGTATGACATTTAACCCTTTCATGCCCACCTGGGGTCTGGGTGCCGCCCTGCCCAAGGATGGCGAAGGTCGCATCAAACTCTATGCGGCATCGGCATTTGTTCAGGAACCGAGGTAAGCTATGCGTAAGTTGTTTTCTCAAAAGGCAAAACGGTTTGCATCCGATACCGAAGGTTCAATCACGGTTGAATTTGCCATCTACCTGCCGCTGATCCTTTTCATCTTTGCGGTTATTGTCACCTTCTTTGATGCCTTCCGTCAGGAAAGTATCAATCTCAAGGCGGCTTACACTGTGTCAGACTTGATCTCGCGTGAAACGCAGGAGCTGAACGAGGACTATATCGACAGTATGCAGAACATGGCAGAGTTGCTGGTGCGTCCGGACTCAGTTCTGTCACTGCGGGTGACAATCGTGCGGTGGGACGAAGATGATGATCGGTATTATGTCGATTGGTCACGAGTTCGCGGACAAGCCTATGCGCAGCTGAACGACAGCAGTGTCGAGGCTCTCACAACCCGTCTGCCCAATATGCCAGATCAGGAGCGCGTCATTCTGGTTGAGACTCACAATCAGGTCACTCCAGTCTTCCCTTTTGCGATGCTGGATGTGCGCGGTGAGCGGTTCGATCAGGACGAAGATGTCCTTCTGGAGAAATCTCTGCTGGATATCGAGACGTTTGTTTTTACCCGTCCCCGTTTTGCACCCCTGGTACGATTTGAAGGCGAGATTATTCCCGGCCCTGCCCATGATGACTTCACGAACGAGACGATCTGATTTCAGAAAGACATTTCAATGACGCAACGCGCCCGGATCATCCTTGGTCCGGGCCGTTTTTCATTTGATCAATCAACGTCGCATCGGTCAGAAGCGCCGCCAGGATCTCGGACATGGTTTTGGAGTGGCTTCCCGGTGTCACCCCGCCAATGCCGACCCGTTTGCCCAGACGCCACCACAGACCTGGCTGCCAGGCACGCGGGCCTGCGGTTTTGGTGCGGATTACAAAGCCATTGGACGGTTTCATCGCCAGAAAACCACGTTCGACGGCGGCGATGTCTTCAATGGCTGCAATCACTGTACCATCGCTGCTGTGCAGACCTTCGGCGGTCAGGATCACGGTGGCTTCGGTTGCCTGCCACATCCGCAGCGCCAGCCAGATCGACCCAATTCCCATCGCAGCCAGGAACACAGTCCACAAAGCGCCCTGCCCGGCTTGCAGCGCGAGATACAGAACCAGCGCCCCCAAGGCCGCCAACATGGCCACCCCAATCACACGCCGGGGCGCTGAGGCGGAAACGGTTGCCAGGACTTCGGTGCTCATCTGTCTCTCCCTTGGGGCGGGCCCCGCCCTCTATTGTGCGCCTTTGAACAAAGGCCGTGTCTGGGTGCCTCTACTCATTCGGGGGGGCAAAGTCTAGGTTTCTGGCCATCACGAAGCCACAGGAGACGCGCTATGTCACTCAGACCCGTTCTTGAACAACGCCAGGCGGTTCCCACTGTCGAAGGGGCCGGTGTAAACCTGCACCGCGCCTTTGGATTTCAGGATCCAAGCGAGCTGGACCCGTTTTTGCTGTTTGACGATTTCCGTGGCGAAAGCCCCGCGGATTACGCCAAAGGTTTCCCCTGGCACCCCCACCGCGGGATCGAGACAATCACCTATGTTCTGGCAGGAACGGTGGAGCACAGCGACTCGCTGGGCAATACCGGCACCTTGGGCGCAGGCGATATTCAGTGGATGACGGCTGGGTCCGGGATCCTGCATCAGGAGATGCCCGCCGGAAACACCGCTGGTCAGATGCATGGGTTCCAGCTGTGGGGCAACCTGCCCAGCGCGCATAAAATGGACGCGCCACGGTATCAGGACATCCAAGGCACGGACATTCCCGAGGTGATCGATGATGACGGCACCCGTGTCAAAATCATCGTCGGCGATTTCTGGGGCCAAAAGGGTCCGGTGGACGGTATCGCGGCGGATCCGCAATATCTGGACGTCTATGTGCCTGCTGGTGTCAAAAAGACGTTCAAGATCGACACCTATCGCCGCGCCTTTGCCTATGTCTTTGATGGCGCGGGCATGTTTGTGGATGCCGCCGCGCCGGAAGGCGTGTTGCTCGAAAAAGAAGTAATGGGCCAGGAGGTCAATATCCGCGACATGTCCGGCAATCGTACCTTGGTGCGTTTTGGCTCGGGCGACGAAGTAACGGTTCAGGCGGGCCCTGAAGGGATCCGATTTTTGCTGATCTCCGGCGCGCCAATTGATGAGCCGGTTGCCTGGCACGGACCAATTGTGATGAACACCCAGGAAGAGCTGCGCAAAGCCTTTCGTGAGCTGCGCAATGGGACCTTCATTCGCCCCGCGCATTGAGCGTTTTCGCAACGACCTTAAACACTCGGAAAAGCCCGCCGCATTTGGTGGGCTTTTTGCGATCCGGCTCGTGAAATGTAACGATTTCTTGACACGGATCAACGCAAGACCCGGCCGGTCCAGTCATCCTCTGCGCGATCGCGCAAAGCGACAGTTCAGTGTGATGAAAGGAGACGCCGCCCATGGAGACTGTGACCCGGATCGAGCCTCAGGACCTGCAACCTGCCAATTCCGAGCCTACCCCCCAACCTGCGCCCCAAATTTCAGAAGATGCGCCCGCCCCGGCCCAAAAACCCAGGCCCGCCGCCCCCAGTGCGGAGGCTGTGCGCAAGGCCTTTGAAAGCGGCAAATACCCTTATCGCCGCAAGCTGGCGCGCCGCACCTATGAGGCGGAGAAAGCCAAATTGCAGGCGGAACTGTTAAAAGTGCAGCTCTGGGCCCAAGAGACCGGTGAGCGGTTTGTATTACTGTTCGAAGGGCGCGATGCGGCTGGCAAAGGCGGAACGATCAAACGGTTCATGGAGCATCTGAACCCCCGTCAGGCCCGCGTGGTGGCCTTGAACAAACCCACTTGGGAAGAAAAAGGCCAATGGTATTACCAACGCTATATCCAAGAGCTGCCAACCGTGGGCGAAATGGTCTTTTATGACCGGTCTTGGTACAACCGCGCCGGGGTGGAGCGGGTCATGGGCTTTTGTTCGCCCAATGAATACCTGGAATTCATGCGTCAGACACCGGATCTGGAACGGATGCTCGTGCGCTCTGGTATCCGGTTCTACAAATACTGGTTCTCAGTCACCCAAGACGAGCAACGCCGCCGGTTCAAGTCCCGCGAAACAGATCCGCTGAAACAATGGAAGCTGAGCCCGATCGACAAAGCAAGTCTGGCGAAATGGGATGATTACACCGAGGCCAAGGAGGCGATGTTCTTCTACACTGACACCGCTGATGCGCCCTGGACCATTATCAAGTCCAACGACAAGAAACGGGCACGCCTGAACTGTATGCGTCACTTTTTGTCGACCATTGACTACCCCGACAAGGATCATGAATTCATCGGCAGCCCGGATCCTTTGATCGTCGGCCAGGCGCATCACGTGATCCACCGGTCAGAGCATATTCTGGGCACCGCCCTGCATCCGGATCAGCGGCAAAAGTGACATGTGGCGGTGCGTCAGGCCCCCACGGCCTTGCGCACCATATCCCAATAGATGGTCTCCACCTCCTCAAGGGACAGACGGCCGCCGCTCCGATACCAAGTCATGACCCCGTTCAGCATGCCAATCACGGCCAAAGTGGTGATCTTGGGGTCGGTGATCTGGAAGGCCTTGGCGGAAACACCCTCTTCCAGAATGTCGCGCAGCCCGTTTTCATACCGGCTGCGCAGCGCCTCAATATGGGTGAAATGCGCGGGCGTGAGGTTTCGCAGCTCCATATAGGCAATAAACACCGCATCCGGGCGTTCCATGTGAAACCTTATGTGGAACCGGGTAAAAGCCTCCAGCCGGTGGAGGACATCTGCGTCATCCAAAGTCTCCAGCCGCGCCGTCCAGGCCGCCAGAACATCGGTCATATGGGTTTCCATCAAAGTGACCAGCAGGCTTTGCTTGTCAGGTATATAGTTGTACAAAGCCCCGGCCTGAACGCCCACCTCTTTGGCAATCTGGCGCATGGACACCGCAGCATAACCATGCTGCGCAAACAGCCGCAAAGCCACTGCGCGAATTTTGGGTCCGGTGATATCGGAATGGGATCCTTGGGTGCGTGCCATCCTTGCAGTATAGGGTTAATGAACGAACGTTCAATAAAAACCCACTCTTGCCAGCTTTGCTGCAAATATGGTTGACAGGGGCAACTTGCGACAAAGGACCCCCAGATGCTGCGCCCTGCTTCTTCTTTGCCAGCCTTAAAACTGCCAGCCCCCAAACGGATGGTGCTGAGCCTGTTCCTGGCAGCAGCCGTCACGGCATGCACACGGGTGCCCGAGATCGAAAGCAAGCTGACCCCAGACTTGCGCGGAGCCGCCTACCCGACTTTGCTGCCACTGGACGACGCGGTCCCGACCCAAGTTGCCCCAACGGTCCAAGGCCAAGAGCTGGACGCCGAACTCAAAGCGCGCGCCCAACGGCTGAAATCCCGCGCAGCGGCGCTGAAAAACCGAGAGATCTGACCCGTTGGTCGCTCACATCGGCGGGAAATCCGATGTCATTACAGCCACGCCACATTGCACCCTTGGACTGAACCCGATATGCGGGGACCGAAAGATGACCAAAAGGGACTTCCGATAATGACTAAGCCGCTTCGCCTTGGAATTGCAGGTTTGGGAACCGTCGGCATCGGCGTTGTAAAAATCATTCGCCGCCAGGCCGCCATGTTGGAAGCGCGCACCGGACGTCCGATTGTGATCACCGCCGTATCTGCACGGGACGCCAGCAAGGATCGCGGTGTTCCCTTGTCTGACTATGCCTGGGAAACCGATCCCGTGGCGCTGGCCAAACGTGACGATGTGGACGTTCTGGTGGAGCTGATGGGGGGCCACGAAGGAGCCGCCAAAGACGCTGTTGAGGCGGCACTGACCTCCGGCAAAGATGTAGTCACCGCCAACAAGGCTTTGCTGGCGATCCACGGTCAGGAATTGGCGGAATGCGCCGAGGCCAATGGGCGTGTGATCCGGTTTGAGGCGGGTGTTGCCGGGGGCATCCCGGTGATCAAATCCCTCACCGAAGGGTTGGCAGGCAATGAAATCACCCGCGTGATGGGTGTGATGAATGGCACCTGCAATTATATCCTGACTCAGATGGAAGCCACCGGTCAGGGCTATAACGCCCTGTTCGAGGAGTGCGGTCGCCTGGGATATCTGGAAGCGGATCCCAATCTGGACGTTGGCGGCATCGATGCGGGACACAAGCTGGCCATTTTGGCGTCGATTGCCTTTGGCACCAAACCGGCGTTTGATGATGTGCAGCTGGAAGGCATCCAGCGGATCTCGCTTGAGGATATCAGCGCAGCAGCCGACATGGGGTTCCGCATCAAATTGCTGGGCGTTGCGCAGCGTACGGGCCGTGGGCTTGAACAGCGCATGACCCCTTGTTTGGTCCCTGCGAATTCGCCTTTGGGTCAGCTGGAAGGTGGCACCAATATGGTGGTGATCGAAGGCGATGCGGTGGAGCAGATCGTGTTGCGCGGCCCCGGTGCCGGCGAAGGCCCCACCGCCAGCGCGGTTCTGGGCGATATCTGCGATATTGCCCGTGGGTTCCGCCTGCCGACCTTTGGACAACCCGCCGAAATGCTGCAGGACGCGCCTGCAGCGCAAGCCGAGTTGCCTGCACCGTTTTATCTGCGCATGGCATTGCAGGATAAACCAGGCGCATTGGCCAAAGTGACAGCGGTTCTGGGCGAATGCGGCATTTCGATTGATCGAATGCGCCAATATGGCCATTCCGAAACCTCGGCACCGGTGTTGTTTGTGACCCATAAATCCAGTCGCGCCAGCATTGATCAAGCTCTGGAGGAGCTGGAAAAGATCGATGTTGTCTCAGTCGCGCCTGTTGCGCTGCGGATTGAAACGGTCTGAGCCCAATTCAGCATCAAACCGTGCAAAGGAAGCGAAAAACCGCTTCTTTTGCCAGAAGCGTCAACCAGAATTTGCAGATCGGCTATAAAACCAAACATAGCAGCGAATTGGTTGCGCAAACCCCGTAAATCCGAGGACAAGGCGCTTGTCCGGCGGCCTTATGCTGCGCTAGACGATCAGAAGAGTTTTAAAGCAAGGATATCGCAATGTCGTCCACCCCTGAATTTCACGATCGCATGTTATCTCTGGGCCTGGCCCGCGTTGCAGAACAGGCGGCTTTGGCATCTGCGTCGTTGATTGGACGCGGCGACGAGAAAGCCGCAGACCAGGCCGCCGTAAACGCCATGCGCGAGCAGCTGAACCTGTTGGACATCGCCGGTGTTGTGGTGATCGGCGAAGGTGAGCGCGATGAAGCGCCGATGCTTTATATTGGCGAAGAAGTTGGCACCGGCAAAGGTCCGGGTGTGGACATCGCACTGGACCCGCTGGAAGGCACCACGCTGACCGCAAAAGACATGCCCAATGCGCTGACGGTGATCGCCATGGGCCCGCGCGGCTCGATGCTGCACGCGCCGGACACCTATATGGACAAGCTGGCCATTGGTCCGGGCTATGAAGAAGGTGTTGTGACGCTGGACATGTCCCCGCGTGAACGCGTTGAGGCGCTGGCCAAAGCCAAGGGCTGTGCCCCGTCCGACATCACCGTCTGCATCCTGGAACGTCCGCGCCACGAAGCGATGATCGCAGAGGTGCGTGAAACCGGTGCGTCGATCCGCCTGATCACAGATGGTGACGTGGCCGGCGTGATGCATTGCGCCGAATCCGAGATCACTGGCATCGACATGTATATGGGTTCGGGCGGCGCGCCAGAGGGTGTTCTGGCAGCGGCTGCGCTGAAATGTATGGGTGGTCAGATCTTTGGCCGCCTGTTGTTCCGCAATGATGACGAAAAAGGCCGCGCAGCCAAAGCAGGTATCACTGATCTGGACCGCATCTACAGCCGTGACGAGATGGTCACCCAGGATGTGATCTTTGCCGCGACAGGTGTGACCGGCGGGTCGCTGCTGCCCGCTCTGAAGCGCTCGCCGGGTTGGGTTGAGACCACAACCTTGCTGATGCGCTCGAAAACCGGTTCTGTGCGCCGCATGAGCTACCGCACCCCGCTGGCCTCGCATCAGTAATCGCAGGCGCTTCCGGGTTGGGCAGACCTTGGGATTTTGAGTATTTATAAAAAGATGAAAGGGCCGGGTTCCGATTTGGATCCGGCCTTTTGGCATGAAACGAAGGGCAGAGCATGAGTTTTCTGGGAGTTGAGACCTCTTTGACCGGGCGCCGTTGGGTGGGGCCTGCGTTGGAGGTGGAGCGCGCGGCAGAGATGATGGCGCAGCAGACCTCCCTGCCGGCTGCGGTGTGTCAGGTCCTGGCCCGCCGCGGGGTCCCCCCGATGGAAGCGCAAGGGTTCTTGCAGCCCAAGCTGAAAGAGCTGCTGCCTGACCCGCGTGAAATGAAAGATATGGAAGCCGCTGCTGCACGGTTTCTGGCGGCGGTCAACAGGCGCGAGCGGATCGCGGTATTCGCTGATTATGACGTCGACGGCGGTTCTTCTTCTGCTCTGTTGCTGGTCTGGCTGCGGGCCATGGGGTTGGATGCTACGCTTTATATCCCAGACCGGATTGACGAGGGTTATGGGCCCAATGTGCCCGCTATGCAGCAATTGGCAGAGGCCCACGATCTGATCATCTGTGTCGATTGCGGCACCTTGAGCCATGAGCCTATTGCCGCCGCCAAAGGCGCGGATGTGATCGTGCTGGATCACCACCTGGGTGGGGAAACCCTGCCGGAGTGTGTCGCGGTAGTGAACCCAAACCGGCAGGATGAAAGCGGTGATCTGGGGTATTTCTGTGCTGCGGGCGTTGTGTTCCTGATGCTGGTCGAAACCGGGCGACAGATGCGTGCGGCGGGGCAGAAAGGCCCGGACTTGATGAGCCTGTTGGATCTGGTGGCACTGGCCACTGTGGCGGATGTCGCCCCCTTGATCGGTGCAAACCGGGCGCTGGTGCGTCAGGGATTGAAGGTGATGGGGGGGCGACAGCGCCCTGGCCTGGTGGCCCTGGCCGATGTAAGCCGGATGGACGCCGCGCCTTCGACCTATCACCTTGGCTTTTTGTTGGGGCCGCGTGTCAATGCGGGAGGTCGCATTGGCAAGGCCGATCTGGGCGCGCGGCTGCTCGCAACACAGGATCCTCATGAGGCCGCCGCTATGGCTGAACGGCTGGATCAGTTGAACACCGAACGGCGGGATATTGAAAGCGCCGTGCGCGCTGCTGCACTGGAACAGGCTGAAGAGCGCGGTTTGGATGCGCCATTGGTCTGGGCGGCGGGCGAAGGCTGGCATCCGGGGGTGGTGGGGATCGTCGCCTCGCGCCTCAAGGAAGCAACCGGTCGTCCGGCGGTGGTGATTGGTCTGGACGGAGATGAGGGCAAAGGGTCCGGCCGGTCGGTGTCTGGCATCGATCTGGGTGCGTCGATCCAAAAGGTCGCCGCAGAAGGCCTTCTGTTAAAGGGCGGCGGGCACAAGATGGCGGCGGGTCTGACCGTGGCCCGGGACCAGCTGGAGCCTGCGATGGCCCGACTGGCTGAGCTGTTGGACAAACAGGGTGCGGGCGCATTGGGGCCACAGGATCTGAAACTGGATGGCATGCTGATGCCGGGTGCCGCCAAGGTCGATCTGATCGAACAGATCGAACTGGCAGGCCCTTTTGGCGCTGGCGCGCCTGCGCCGCGGTATGGGTTTCCGGATGTGGCGATCAAATTTGCCAAGCGGGTCGGCGAAAGCCATCTGAAGCTGAGCCTGACGGATGGGATGGGGGCCAAGCTGGATGCGATCTGTTTTGGCGCATTTGACACCCCTATGGGGCAGCGGCTGTTGGAACATGGCGGCGCACGGTTCCATTGCGCGGGGCGGCTTGAGATCAACACATGGGGTGGCCGTCAGATGCCCCAGCTGCGCCTGGAGGACGCAGCGCCTGCTTAAATCCTTGCCTAAAACCGCACAGGGCGCTGGCGTCTGAGAAATTTCACAAAAACGTATTTTTCCGCTTGCGACCCTTCGCTCTTGGAACTAAACACCCGCTCACACTCAGAGTGGCCCGTTCGTCTATCGGTTAGGACGCCAGGTTTTCAACCTGGAAAGAGGGGTTCGATTCCCCTACGGGCTGCCACTTCTCCCCAAAATCAGACAGAAGACAGATCCGCAGATCATGCGGAATCCACCATCTTCAGCCCGATGATACCAATCAAGATCAGCCCGACACAGATCATACGTGGCCACGACAGAGGTTCGGCGTAGATCAGGATGCCAATCACCACGGTTCCTGCCGCGCCTATACCGGACCAGACCGCATAAGCCGTCCCCACTGGAATGTGGCGCAAAGAAAGGCTCAGCATATATAGGCTGACCAGCACCAGAACCAACGTGATCGTGGAGGGAACGAGGCGGGTCAGCCCGTCAGTGTATTTCAAACAGATTGCCCAGGCCGTTTCCAATAGACCTGCAGCAAATAGGATCAACCAGGCCATGGCCCCCCTCCCCTTTGATGGCAAAGGCGCGCGGATCCTCCGCACGCCAGGGACGCGGTTCACGTCTTGTCTTCGTTTGGGTAGATGCCCGGTGAGGTCTCGCCCCCGTCATCGAATTGCGCCAGATAGTCGATGATCATCGCGCGGTTCACCGCAAACCCTTTGTAATCTGCCAGCTCATCCGGCAGATCACGGATCACCCGATGCAGGCGACGCCCCCATTTGGGAACCGATGACAGATCCTGCAAATTTGCCAGGTAACAACGGATCGGAAAGGCCAGCGCATTGGAACGTGGCAGACGCCAGAAGGTCTGCAATTCAACCCGCAGATATTGTTTTTGGCCCACATTTTCGGGCGTCACGGTGCGTTTTTCCGGACCCCACAGGTGATAGTTTTCCGGGCTGGTGTCCAGACGCGGGTTGACCGTCATCGTCCAGTTCAACCGCCGCGACTGGGCACCTTGCTGAACGTTCATCAGGAATTTGAGCGCGCGTTGGAAGATCTTCATCTCATGCGCTTTGGGCACCGGCGCGTGCCATTCAAAAAAGTTCATGCCGATGTCGAAATCCAGCGACCAATCGGCCTGGCTGGTGATCATGCCAGCATCCATCCAAAGGTTATCATCGCGTTGATCCAGCAGCGCAAAATCCCCCTGGGCCTGACGGGTGATATATTCCATCGGACCGTAAGGCAGCGTTGAAGCATCCAGAAAAGTGAAACTGTCGTCGATCCCCATTGGCTTGTTGATCCAGCGCCAGCTGTTGCCGTCACGATGGAGTTCAAACAGATCCGGGTAGTCAGCAACCTTGGAGGTCATAATCAACTCCAGCAGATCCCAGCCCGCCAGCTCCATATGAGGCAGCGACTGGCAGCGTTTGGGATCTTGCTCCAGCGTGATGGCCCGGTCGCGCATCTCGCTGACGTAATGTTCGTCCACATCAAAGGCCACGTCAAAGGGCGTGCCTTTGGGGCCCGTTTTATGCGGCTCGATATTGACGGAATACATGTAGTCATCCCGGTCAAACGGAAAAGGGAACCGCTGGATGGCCTCGGGAGAGTTGTAGAACGTGTAATCGTCGCGGAAGGTTTCGTCGTTAAAACGGATGGTCATCGGTCCCTCCTTTAAAGGTCAAGCGTCAGATCCTGCCCCACAAAGCGTGAAACGCAGGGCATGATTTTGGTGTTGGCTGCGCGGTCTTCCTCGCTCAGCCAGTGATCATTGTGCTGCAGTTCGCCAGCGCAGGTGGAAACCGATGTTTCACATTGCCCGCAGGCGCCGCCCCGGCAGCTCCAGGACACATCGACCTCTGCCGCTTCCAGCGCTTCCAGCAGGCTTTGGTGTGGACCCACTGTCAGCGTCTTGCCCGATTTAGCCAGCGTCACAGTGAAGGCCTGACCCGGCGGCGGCGCGGTGAAAGCTTCGGAATGAACGGCGGAGGCAGGCCAGCCCAAGGCGGTCGCCTGTTCCTTGACGGCGGCAATCATACCCTTGGGACCGCAGGTATAGACATGCGTTCCGGTGGGTTGGCGCGCCAACAGCTCTTGGATCGGGACAACCTCACCCTCCGCATCAAAATAGAGATGCAGGTTCGTGCCTTCGGGCAGCAACGCCAGCCCCGCCGCCTCGTCACGGGACCGCGCGGCATAGTGCAGCTCGTAGGTCAGGCCCATCTGGATCAATTGTTTGATCTGGGCGAGGAACGGCGTGATGCCAATGCCGCCTGCGATCAGCACATGTTTGCGCGCGCGCAGGTCCAATGACAGAAGGTTCAGCGGCGTGCCAATGTTGAGCATATCGCCGGGCTTCACTTGGGTGTGCATAAACCGCGATCCGCCGCGGCCCTCCTCTTCACGTTGGACGGCGATTTCATAGCCCGAGCCATCCATCGGATCAGAGATCAGCGAATAGGCATTTCGGCGCAGCGTGTCGCCGTCGGGCATTTCCACCACCACATGTGCCCCGCCGGAAAACAGCGGCAAAGGCTGACCTTCGGGATGCTCAAAGCGGAACCGAGTGATCCGCGGGGTCAAAGGCTCAACTGCGGACACACGCAAAGCTTGGCTGTTCATAGCTGGATCTCCTGTTGCTCCGGAATGACGCCGGGTGTTTCAGCATCCACGCAGACACCTTGGAACGCGCCCAGGCGGCGGGAGTAATGATCCCGCACAAACAGGGTCAAACCACAGTTGGAACAGGTAAACGGGTCGGTGGTGACGTTTTCGGTGATGCCTTTGCAATGCACACATTGCATGCGGCGCGCGATCGATCCGCGATGTTCGGCCTGAATGGCATCATGCTCGATACCCGCCGCCAGCGCATCGGATGTGGCCTGGCCAATGACCCCTTCCCCCCCAGCAAGATAGACCGAGGTGCCCATGGGGGCCGCGTTCAATGCGGTTTGAAATTGGACCTGGATATCGCTGTAGCTGTCGCCCTGATGAAAGGCCCGCGCACCAGCGCCGCGCAGTTTCGGCCCCAGATCGGAGCCCGCAGTAACAAAGAAGATCTGCCCGCGATCCAGCACCGACGCATCGCGCGCAAAAAGATCCAGCAAGGCTGCAGCGCCGGCGCCTTCGGCCAACAACACAGAAGGGCTGCCGCCGTTCGATTGCAACTGAGCATAGGTGGGGCGGCTGATAATGGATGGGGTAAATGGCGTTTGGGTCATGGGGTCTCTCTCTCCTTTTGCCTTGCGCGGAAGACACCGGCGCACGCAGATCGCGCGCCGGTGGAGGGGCGTCAGCCTTTGGCGGTGCGCCGCTTTTTCTCAGGATCGTAAAATGGCATCGGGCTGGCCACCGCTGCGATCTCACCATCTGGGTTTTGAATTGTCAGCGGCACACCTGGCTCTGCGCAATCAACCGGCATGCGTGCAATGCCGACGTTGTGGTCATTGAGCGGGCTGTAAAAGCCAATGGTGACCACACCCACCTGTTTACCATCGCGCAGGATCGGCGCGCCTTCGGCCGCGGGCTCCGTACCTTCCAGCTTGACGCCGTAGATCTTGAACCGTTCCTTGCCCTTCAAGCGATAATGCTCTTCGGCACCGCGAAAACCCGTTTTGCCCTTGGACACTGTGAAGTCGAGGCCAAGCTCCCACAGGGTGTCGCCGCAGGCTTCATCCTCAAACGGGTACATTTCCGAGTTGTCGTAGGGGAAAAACAGCAAATAGCTTTCGGCCCGCAACATATCCAGCGTGGTAAAGCGGGTGGGGATAATCCCCATGTCGGCCCCTTCGGCCACGATACGATCCCAGATTTCGACCGCATCCTGGCGGCGGCAAAAGATCTCATAGCCGCGCTCACCCGTGTACCCGGTGCGCGAGATGGTGACCGGCTTGTCAAACAGCATCGTGTGGATATGGCTGAAATAGACAACGTCGCGAATGCCGGGCACATGTTTTTCCAGAAAATCAACGGCCACAGGACCCTGCAACGAGATATCGTGCAGGTCGTCGTCAAACTGAACGGTCACATTGCGGCCCATTGCGGCCATGGTCAGCTGCTCGTGACCCGCGCCAGAACCATGCACCACCATAAAGCTGTGCGGGCCCATGCGGTAGATCACGCAGTCATCCACAAATTTGCCCTGATCATTCAGCATGCAGGCATAGGTGGAGCGGCCCGGTTTCAGTTTCTCAACGTTGCGGGTGGTGGCGCGGTCAATCACATGGCTGGCGTGGGGGCCGATCACATGGACTTTTTTCAGGCCCGAGACATCCATAACCCCCGCCTTGGTGCGGATCGCCATATATTCTTCCATCTGGTCCTTGTCATAGGTCCAGGCGGTGCCCATGCCGCTCCAGTCCTCCAGGTCAGAGCCCATCGCCCGGTGACGCTCTGCCAGGGCTGAAAACCTCCATGATGCGGTCATTTTCTTATCCTTCGTTCATTGGTTTAGGAGTTGGGGGATGGAGGGGCGGCCCAAACCGCCCCCTGCCGATGCGCGATTACTTCTTTTCAACCGCGTCATAGGCTTCCTTTTCGTGGCGCGCGCCCAATGCGATGGCGATCACCAACAAGGCCATGGTCGCCAAGAGCCACAGAAGCTCGCCCGATCCGAGGCCGGTGTAATAGGCTCCGGTGAAGCCGTCCCAAGTGCCGGAAGTGACTGGTGAATTCATTGTTTCAACCTTTCTGTCTGGGATTATTCGGCCGGAGAGACCGATGGGTGCAGCGCTTCGGGATAGGCCGAAGCTGGCACTTTGGTTTCATCAAGGCCCACCAGCTCAGCCGCTTCTGGCACCCGCAAGAGGCCCATCACTTTGAGAGCGAAGGAGATGAGATAGCCGGGAGCAAAGCCCAAAAGTGCCATAACAACCGCGCCGATCAACTGCCCCATAAAGGAGATCTCGATCACATCCGCTTCGCCAAAGATGGCCGGATAGCCAGTGGCTGCGATGCCAACAACGATGACACCCCAGAAGCCCAGGAAGCCGTGGACGGCAAAGGCGCCAACCGCATCATCGATGCCAAATTTCTCCACCAGGCTGGCGACATAGGGCATCATGGCCGCGCCAACAAAGGCGATGACAAAGGCCAGTGGCGGCCACCACAGATCAATGCCTGCCGCACAGGAGATAATCCCACCCAGCGCGCCGGACATCATCCAGAACGGATCGCGGGTCACCATCCAGGCACCAATGATACCACCGGCAAAGCCCATCAGGATGTTGAAGGTCATGCCCGACATGGTCATCGGCGTGCCATAGATCGAGGTTTCAATACCACCAGACCAGGACCAGGCTTCACCCGGCACAATCACACAGCCCATCAAGAAGCCCCAGAAGCCCGCAATAATCAGCATCAGGCCAATCAGGGTCATGGGCATGGAGTGGCCAGAGATTGCATTGGCAGAGCCGTCGGGATTGAACTTACCGATCCGCGGTCCAAGGTTGATCAGAACACCAAGCGCAAAGAAGCCTGCGATCATGTGGACAACGCCTGCTGCACCAAAGTCATGATAGCCAAACTGGCTGACCAGCCAGCCATCTGCGTGCCAGCCCCAAGCCGCAGCCAAAATCCAGACAAAGGCGCCCAGAACCACAGCGAGAACGATAAAGCCTGTCAGTTGGATACGTTCGATCACGCCGCCAGACAGGATTGATGCGGTGGTCGCCGCAAAGAGCACAAATGCGCCCCAGAACACGCCCGATGCGCGGTCATCCAGATTGGGGCCCATATATTGGCTCAGCGGGCTTGCAACTTCGTTGGCATAGGCCAGACCAGAAATGCCCATAGCCCCTTCTGACAGGGTCAGACCTGTTGGGAAGGCCCAGTAAATCCACCAGCCGACATAATAAAAGAAGGGCACGATCATGGCAAAGGCCAGGATGTTCTTGATCCCCGAGGCCAGCGCGTTTTTGGATCGGGACGCCCCCATTTCATAGGCCAAAAAGCCCACGTGAATAAGAACCATCAATGGGATGGTGAGATAATAGAAAGTCTCAGAAAAGATGGTGCCAGTGGCATCCGCCTTTGCCTTTAACTCGGCGACCGTGGCGGTCAGATTTAGCAACTCCTGTTCCACGAGCTTGTCTCCTTGTTGGGTTTAGGTGATGGCGGTTTTGTCCGCTTCTTGGGGTTCATCGCCGCGCATTCAGCTGCGCGGTCGTGTTTTCTTGGGGTCGTAATGGGGGAAAGGCACAACTGCGGCCGGGATGCGTTTCAGCCCCGGTTCCAGCTGGCCCACATGCAATTCCGTGCCGGGCTCGGTCTGGGTCACATCCAACCGCGCCAGCGCGATCCACCGTCCCAGGCGTGGGGAAAACATGGCGGAGGTCACCTCTCCCACTTGTGCGCGGCCCTTGCAGACCGGATCGCCATGGGCGACCGGTTCTTGCCCTGCAAGATCCAGCCCAACCAGTTTGCGCGCGGGCGTATCCTTGCGCCGCTGTAGCGCGTCGCGTCCGATAAAATCGCCGGTCTTGGACTTCAGCGGCACGGTAAAGCCGATTCCAGCCTCAAACGGGTCGGTCTGGCTGCAGAATTCATAATCCGCAAAGACCAGCCCCGCCTCGATCCGGACCAGATCCAACCCATCCAATCCCATGGGTTTGATGCCCAGTGGCTCTCCGGCGGTCCAGACTGCGTCAAACACAGTCGCGCCATCCTTGGGGTGGCAGAAGATCTCATACCCCAGCTCGCCAGTATATCCGGTGCGCGAGACCACAACCGGCGCACCCATGGGCCCACCAATGCGCCCAACCGTAAAGCGGAACCACTCCAGATCCGCCATGGCGGTCTGATGCGGCGGGGTCCAGATGATCTCACTCATCAGGCTGCGTGACTTTGGCCCCTGCACTGCCAGATTGTGCATCTGATCGGTCGAGCTGCGGATCATCACATTCAGACCCAGCTCGCGGGCCTGTTGGCGCATCCATTCACCGCCTTCGTCCGAGCCGCCAATCCAGCGGAAATTCTGCGGGCCCAAGCGAAACAGCGTGCCATCGTCGATCATGCCGCCATGTTCGTAACACATGGCGGAATAGACCACCTGCCCTACGCCCAGCTTTTCCACATTGCGGGTCAATACCCAGTTCATCAGCGCCTCGGCATCGGGGCCTGTGACCTCAAACTTGCGCAGCGCGGACAGATCCATTGCCACGACGCCCTCGCGGCAGGCCCAATAGGCCTCGGTCGCGTCGACCTGCGGGAAGCTGTTTGGCAACCAGAACCCTTTGTAATCGATGAAATCACGGGTCATTTCTGCAAAGTTTTGATGAAAGGCGGTTTCACGGGTCATGATCGGTTCTGCCTCGGGGCTGGAACGCCAGGCGGCGGCGCGCTGGAAACGCTCCTTCCCGTCATAGGCGCGAATATGGATGTCGGTGAGGTTCCAGCCATTGGCGGCTGAGGTGTCATCGGGACAGGCGGAGGAGACGCAAACAATATCCGTCAGCGCGCGCAGCAAAACGTAATCGCCCGGACGCGACCAGGGCTCATCCGCCAGCAGTTGACCATGATCATCCACTGATGTGTTGAAAAAGAAATTGGCCGCCATCCAACCCGCCCGCGCGGGCACGTCATATGCAGCAAGGGCCGCGTTGAAATTGTCAGAGCAATTGGCGTGGCCGGGGTAGCCAATGTCGTCATAGTATTTCGCGGCACAGGCCATGGCAAAGGCGTCATGGCGACCACAGGTGTCTTGGATGACCTCAACCAGCGGGGTCATGTCCTGATCAAAGTATTTCCCATGCAGCCCCGGCATTGGATAGGCGTGGTGCTGCAGGGTTCGCGTTGTGGTCACATCCAGCGGGCGAACAATGCCGCGATCCAGTTTGCGCGCATCAAAACACTGGAAATCGGTGCATTGGCGGCCATCCACATCAATAATCTGGAAATACTGCCCGGCAGCAATGCGATACGATTGGGCCGTTGCCGAGGTCACCCGCAGATCCAGCACCGGATCGGCCAAGGGATCCGGCAGATCAAACAGCGGGCGCGTGGCCGGATTTGCGCGTTCAATCACCAGGGACAGCGGTGTCGCAGTGCCCTGCCCCGCCACATCCATCGCATCTGCGGGCGCGGCAAGAATGACAAAGCCTGCGCCTTGGGCAACAAATTCAGCCTGTGTTCCAGCGGGCGTATTGCTTTCGAACAGCACAACCGCCTGCGCGTCAAACAGGTCTATGCCACGTTGAACAAGGCCCTGATGCAGGCGCTGCAGACTAGGTTCACCTGACCCAAGCAAGGTGCGCAGGCCATCAGCACTATGCGTCGCGCCCACGTCCAAAAGCCCCGCATCCAGCCGCCCATCCGGATGGGCCGCCAACAGTTCAGCGATCTGGCCACCTTCGTCATTTGTGATGGTCAGCCGGTCGCCCGGCGCGATCTCAACCAAGACCGCACCACGCCCAGGCACCACATGGCGTTCAGACCCGCTGGAGCGGGCAAACCCCACCGGTCGGCGCGCACGCGTCGGCTTGGGCGGCCCCCGACGGGCCGCCTGCAAAGCGTTGAAATCTAGCATGAAACCGCCCCAACTTAGTTCTTGAGGTAGGCTTCCATGGAATCATCCAGCGCATCTTTCCACGGGGTGTGGTGCGCCGGTGCCATGGTGCCGGTGATCACGGATTTATAGCTGTGATTGCGGAAGGCCATAATGTCATCTGCCTTATGCGCTTTCCACTCAAAGAAGGCCGCACAGGCACCATCCACATCAAAGCTGGGGTAATCCGTCTCGGCGATCAGCTCTTTGACATAATCGCCCTGGTACTTGATCGCGTATTTCACATCGCTTGAGGCATCTTCCAGTCGCTCCCGTTCCGCGACATCTGCCAGCAGCGCGTCCTTGTCAGCGGGGACATCGATCCGGTCCATGATGATGTCGCGCACGTACCAGGCCTGTGCGTCAAACATATTGAAGGTGAACCACTGGTCCTGCATGCCCAGGTAGAACAGCTTGGGGTTATGGGCATAGACCACGCCTTTATAAAGGTCAGCCGTCGCCAGCCGGTTTGCTGTTTTCAGGCGAAGATCGTCCGGCAGGAAGTTGAAGTAATGCTTGTAGCCAGTGCACAGGATGATCGCGTCCACATCTTTGGTGGTCCCATCCGAGAAGATCGCGGTCTTGTCCTCGACCTTCTCCAGCGCTGGTTTTTCTTCCCAGTTTTCGGGCCAGTCAAACCCCATCGGCGCGGACCGATAGCTGGTGGTGACGGTCTTGGCCCCGTATTTCCAGCATTGGGAACCGATGTCCTCCGCCGAATAAGAGGAGCCGAGGATCAGCACATCCTTGCCAGCAAATTCACGCGCATCGCGGAAGTCATGGGCGTGCACGATACGACCGTTAAAGGTCGAAAACCCTTCGTATTCCGGCACATTCGGGGTGGAGAAGTGACCGGACGCGATGATCACATGATCAAACCGCTCTTTGTAAACGCGATCCTCAGCCAGATCATGCACGGTGACCGTGAAGTCCTCCGCGCCTGCGTCAAACTCCACATTCCGCACCACGGTTGAAAAACGGATCCAGTCCCGAACGCCCGCTTTGTTCACGCGCCCTTCGATGTAGTCAAACATGACCGCACGTGGAGGGTACGAGGCGATCTGTTTGCCAAAGTGTTCTTCGAACGAGTAGTCGGCAAACTCCAATCCCTCTTTTGGTCCATTGGTCCACAGATACCGGTACATTGAACAATGAACCGGTTCACCATTCTCATCCAGCCCCGTGCGCCAGGTGTAATTCCACAGGCCGCCCCAGTTGCTTTGTTTTTCAAAGCAGACAACCTCTGGAATCTCCGCACCCTTCTGTGCAGCAGACTGAAACGCGCGTAGCTGTGCCAGACCAGACGGACCTGCGCCGATGACTGCGACTCGTTTTCCCATGGTGAACTCCCTTACCGTTTTCCGTTGCGCCCAATTGGGCTGAACCAAATTTTCCAACTGGTTCCTTTTATCTGAACCAAAGCTGCGCCAAAAATTTCCCCCTGGCAAAGGTTTTTTCCTGTGTGGAAAATAAATTTCCCATTTCTCAAACAACAATTTTGGCTATAGGTGATTTTATGAGCACTCCTTCTCTCTCTCAGCGCCTTGCAGTCACCGGAACCCTGCGCCCGCTTGGCGCGCAGAATCGGGCTCCTGTTCGGATCGGATTTGTCACGCCCCTAACCGGCCCCGAAGCGGAATGGGGTCAACAAGGGATTGATGGCTGCCGGATCTGGGCCGATGGGATCAACGCATCGGGTGGATTGATGGTGGCTGGCCGCAGGCATCGGGTGGAGATTGTGATCCACGACAGTGCCCAAGGGGCCGCCGCCACCCTGGACGCAACCCGCGGTATGGTGGAGCGCCAAAGAGTGCGCTTGATCCTGACCTTGGGCGGCGACAGTTTTGCGCCGGTCCTCCCCTATCTGATGCAACGACGCATGTTGGTGGCAACCTTGCTGCCGACTGATTTAACCCCCGACACCCCCTTCATGATCGCACCGGCCGAGGTGCACCCGTTGTTCAATGTCACCGGTGTGGAATGGCTGGCACGGGTTGCACCCGCAGCCCGCAAAGTGGCGCTGTGCAGCCAAAGCGACCGGTTGGGACTGCCGTCACTGGCGGTGTATCGCGCCGCCTTTGAGGCCACCGGGCACCAAACCGTAAAAGAAGTGCAATATGCGCCGGACACGCAGGATGCTGCCGGGATCGTGCGCGCCATGATTGCCGAAGATCCCGATATCCTGTGCTGGTGTTCCTCATCGCCGCCCATGATGCAGGCCCTGACCGAGGCAGCCTTTGCCCAAGGGTTCAACGGCGAAATCCTGGCCTGCACGGCGGATGACTACCCCAAAATGATCGCCCGCACCTCAGCTGATTTTATGCGCAAATATACCTTTCAGTTTCCTGATTTCGACGACCCGAAACTGGCCGACACCGCGTTTTTCTTTCGCAGGCCCAAGGCGTTTTTTGACACGTATAATCAAATGTTTCCGGGCAAATGGAACGCGGTGAGCTGGGAATATGCCTCGGTTCTGGATCTGTGGCACAATGCGGTAGAACTTGCCGATACCACCCATCCCGTAACGGTGCTGGCGGCCATGAAAAGACGCCAGGAAATGCCCCACGCCTTTGGACCCGCACGCTGGTATGGTACCAATCTGTTTGGCATCGACAATGCGCTGGTTGGGGATTGGCCCGTAGTCAAGATCCGCGACGGCCATGCGCGGATTGTGGAATTTGGCTCGGTGCCGGACTGGCTGGACCAGCATGAGGATCTTCTGCGCAAACACCTGAGCGACCTGGGGCAAACCTGGCAACAACGCCTAGCCGCCGCGCCCGAGGGGCTTAATCTTCCTGCATCAGAAGCTTTTGATCCTCAAGCAGGGTGAGCTTCATAAACTCGCTGGCTTCCTCAATGTCCCGCGCAGCGATGGCGTTGAACAGCGCATTATATCCGCGTTGATAGGCGGCGATCCGGCTGGGGGTCAGGTGGCGGCGATACATGGCTGAGCGAAAAGACTGCCGCCGTGTGTCGATCACCAGATTGTAACAGGCCACCAGCAACGGATTATCCGTACCTTCAGCGATCTGGCGGTGGAACTCTTCTTCCAACCGGACGAATTGCAGCGCATCTGTCTGCACCGCCTCCATCTTGGACAGGGTTTCCCCCAAGGCATCAATTTGGCGCGGTGACATATGGATAATGGCCAGGCGCACCATTTCGGGTTCAAACATCCCGCGCACCACTTGCAGATGCAGTGGACCGGTTTCAGCCGCAACCGGGGTATGGGGATCCGAGGCGGCGCTGGGATCATAGGTAACAAATGAGCCTGACCCCGCACGGCGACGGATCATGTCGCGTTCTTCCAGGATATCCAGCGCCTCGCGCACCGTGTTGCGGGCAACGCCCAGGTCCTGGGCCATTTGCCGTTCAGACGGCAGACGCTCGTCGGTGGCATATTCCAGGGACAAAATGCGGGTGGTCAGCGTGTCCAGCACATATTGCACAGTCACCCCAATCGCTTGCCCGGCGGGCTCGGGTGTGGCGGGTCGGCGCGTGCTGGAAGTCACAAAAATGGTCCTTGGAGTTGTTGCGATATGTATCGGCCTCCGGACCATAATTGCAGTGGCCGGAAACTTCCAGCCACCACATGAGTCTCAATCGGTCTGACCCGTCTGTGGAACAATTCCGATCCGGTCAGATATCCAGGGTATTGTCCCGCTCCCAGCTGGAGAAGTGAGAGACAAAAGCGTTCCACTCCTGCATCTTCATTTTCATGTAAGAGGCCGAGAAATCTCCGCCCAGCTTGGCTTTCAGCTCTTTGTCCTTGTCAAACCAACGGATCGCATCCAAGAGGTTCAACGGCAGCTTGGGCGCGTCGGTGATTGTGTGACCTTCGGCATACATATCAATGTCATAGCGCGGGCCAGGGTCCGCCTCGCTGGCCATGCCGGAGAGGCCGGCTGCAATGATCACCGCTTGCAACAGATAGGGGTTGGTGGCCCCATCCGGCAGGCGCAGTTCGAACCGCCCCGGTCCGGGCACGCGGACCATATGGGTGCGGTTGTTGCCGGTCCACGTCACGGTATTGGGCGCCCAGGTGGCACCCGACATGGTGCGCGGCGCATTGATCCGCTTGTAGCTGTTGACCGTTGGATTGGTGATGGCCGCCAGCGCTTCGGCGTGTTTCATGATGCCACCCAGAAAATGCGCGCCGTCCTGTGACAGGCCCAACTCGCCGGTCTGGCCTTCGCCTTTGTCGGCGGCAAAGACGTTGTTCACCCCGTCCAGATCCCAGACCGAGATATGCGCGTGGCAGCCATTGCCCGTCAGCCCTTCGACAGGTTTGGGCATAAAGGTCGCGCGCAGCCCGTGTTTTTCAGCCACGGATTTCACCATGAACTTGAAGAAGGAGTGGCGATCAGCGGTGACCAGCGCATCGGCAAATTCCCAGTTCATTTCAAACTGGCCGTTCGCGTCTTCGTGGTCGTTCTGATACGGCCCCCAGCCCAACTCCAGCATGTAGTCGCAGACCTCAGCGATCACATCATAGCGGCGCATCACCGCCTGTTGGTCATAGCAGGGTTTTTCAGCCGTATCAGCAGGGTCCGAGATCTTGTCGCCCTCGGGTGTCAGCAGGAAGAACTCCGCCTCAATCCCCGTTTTAACCCGGATACCTTTTTCAGCGGCCTCTGCCACCAGTTTGCGCAGCACATTGCGCGGGGCCTGTTCGACGTCCTGACCTTCCATGATCGGGTTGGCCGCCACCCAGGCGACCTCGGGCTTCCACGGAAGTTGAATCACTGTGGACGGGTCCGGAACCGCCAGCATATCCGGATGCGCCGGCGTCATATCAAGCCAGGTGGCAAAGCCTGCAAAGCCTGCGCCGTCTTCTTCCATATCAGCGATGGCTTGCGCGGGGACCAGTTTGGCGCGTTGGCCGCCAAACAGATCGGTGAAGGAGATCATGAAATATTTCACGCCGGTCTTGGCGGCGAATTCTGCAAGAACGCTCATTCGTCTTGTCCTTTGTTCCCTGTTGGAGGAAGCGAGGGGCTTTTGCGCCCCTCTGTTGTTTTAGAAACCGGGTTTACCGGGATACCAATCGGTGCCCGCCAAGGGTACACGCGCCATTGCGGCGGCTTCCATGGTCAAGGCGCACAGATCCTCAGGTTCGAGGTTGTGAACGTGGCTTTTGCCGCATGCGCGGGCAATTGTCTGGCATTCCAGCGTCATCACGTTCAGGTAATTGCGCAAACGACGACCTGCGGCGATGGGATCCAGACGGGCGGAAAGTTCGGGGTCCTGCGTGGTGATCCCAGCCGGATCGCGCCCTTCGTGCCAGTCGTCATAGGCGCCCGCTGTGGTGCCGAGCTTTTGATACTCGTCTTCCCATTTGGGATCATTATCCCCCAGCGCGATCAAGGCAGCGGTGCCGATAGCCACCGCATCTGCGCCCAGCGCCAAAGCTTTGGCCACATCCGCACCATTGCGGATCCCGCCTGAGACCACCAGCTGAACCTCGCGGTGCATGCCCAGATCCTGCAGGGCCTGAACGGCGGGGCGGATACAGGCCAACGTGGGCTGGCCGACGTGTTCAATAAACACATCCTGCGTTGCAGCCGTGCCACCTTGCATGCCGTCCAGAACAACCACATCCGCGCCAGCTTTCACGGCCAATGCGGTGTCATAATAAGGACGCGCGCCGCCAACCTTGATATAGATCGGCTTTTCCCAATTGGTGATTTCCCGCAGCTCCAGGATCTTGATCTCCAGATCATCCGGTCCGGTCCAATCCGGGTGCCGGCAGGCGGACCGCTGGTCGATCCCTTCTGGCAGGTCACGCATGCCTGCCACACGTTCGGTGATTTTCTGCCCCAACAGCATGCCACCGCCGCCGGGTTTTGCACCCTGCCCGACCACAATCTCAATCGCATCGGCACGGCGCAGATCGTCCGGGTTCATACCGTATCGGCTGGGAAGATATTGATAGATCAGCTTTTCCGAATGGCCGCGCTCTTCAGGGGTCATGCCGCCGTCACCCGTGGTGGTCGAGGTTCCCGCCAGCGTCGCACCGCGGCCCAGTGCCTCCTTGGCCTGACCCGACAGCGCGCCAAAGGACATGCCCGCAATGGTCACCGGGATCTTCAGCTCGATCGGCTTTTTGGCAAAGCGTGTGCCCAACGTGACCGAGGTATCGCATTTTTCGCGATAGCCTTCGAGCGGATAGCGCGACATGGATGCGCCCAGAAACAGCAGATCGTCGAAATGCGGAACCCGGCGTTTTGCGCCACCACCCCGGATATCATAGATCCCGGTGGCTGCAGCGCGACGGATGTCTGAATTCACATCATTGGAGAACGTCCAGGACTGACGCGGTGTTGTGTTAGGTGTCTTATCCATCTGTCACTCCTCAGTAGGCGTCAGCATTGTCGATGTCGAAATTGTAAAGCGTCCGGGCCGAGCCATAACGTTTGAACTCTTCCGGTTTGGCTTCCGCTCCGGCCTTGGCAAGAATGTCGGCCAGGAATTCCAGATGCTCGGGTCGCATCTCCTTCTCGACACAATCCGCTCCCAGAGACTTCACGGTCCCACGCACAAACAGGCGCGCTTCGTACAGGCTGTCACCCAGTGCATCGCCCGCGTCGCCCAGCACAACAAGATTGCCCTTTTGGCCCATAAAAGCGGACATATGTCCGATGGAGCCATGCACCACGATGTCGATCCCCTTCATCGAGATCCCGCAGCGTGACGACGCATTGCCTTTGATATTCAGCAGTCCACCATGCCCGGTCGCGCCTGCATATTGGCTGGCATCCCCTTCGATGGTGACGGTTCCGGACATCATGTTTTCGGCCACACCCGGACCCGCAGACCCTTTGACGGTGACCGAGGCATCCTGGTTCATGCCCGCGCAGTAATAGCCAGTTGAACCATTGATGGTCACATCCACGGGGCCGTTCAGGCCACAGGCCAGCGCATGGCTGCCACGCGGATTATCAATGACATAGGCGTCGTTTGCCTTGGTGCTTGCGGCCTCTTGCAGGGTGCTGTTCACGGCGCGCAGTTCAAGCTGCGCCATATCCAATGTGTTTCCCATCGCTTAGCGCTCCCAGAAATAAACAGTTGCGGGTTCCGGCTCCCAAACCTTGGCAGCCTCGATCCCCGGCAGATCCGCAAACGCGCGATACTCGGAAGCAAAGGCCACGTAGTCTTCGGTCTCGGCCATAACCGCCGGTTTGCAGGCAATCGGGTCGCGTACAACACCAAAGCCGTCCTTGGTTCCGGTCACAAAAGTGAAAAACCCGTCCAGATCTTCCAGCGTGCCTTCCAACGCCTCTCCCAGGGAAGCTCCCTCTGCGATCCGAGACGAGATATAGGCCGCGCCCACTTCTGTGTCGTTCTCAGTCCGGGTCATCACCCCTTTGCGGGCCAGGGTGCGGCGCATCTGATTGTGATTTGACAGCGATCCATTGTGGACCAAACACTGATCATCCGCCGTAGAGAAAGGGTGTGCGCCCAGCGTTGTTACAGCAGATTCCGTGGCCATCCGCGTGTGACCAATGCCGTGGCTGCCCCCCATGTCCCGCAGGCCAAAGCGCTCTGCGACATCCTTGGGCAGGCCAACCTCTTTGAAGATTTCCATCGCCTGACCCGACCCCATAATCCGCAGGCCTTTTTCTTCAAGCGCGGCAATCCCTGCGGCTTCCTTTCCCTCAGGCAGGGTCACAACCGCATGGGTGCTGATCACTTTGACCGCGACCGGCGCATCGATGGCAGTGCTCAGCGCGGCTTCCAACCCATCGAAATCCACATCCGGCGTGTCCGACTGAATTGTCACTTTGGTCTGACCGGCAACCGCGTCGCCATAAATTGCAATGCCTGCGCTGTCAGGGCCACGATCTGTCATCGTGATCAACATATCCGTCAGCAGATCCCCCAAACGCGGGCGCAGCTCGTCCTTTTTCAGGAACAGCCCTACGATGCCACACATATCTCTCTCCGTATTGCTTCGGCTTTGCGCCGTCACAAATTGACTAACAGGAAAATTGATTTCCCTTCAATCAATTTTATTTCCCTGTGGGAAATTTATTTTCACACAAGGCAAGAGGGCCCGAAACCTGCTTAAGTTTTGGGCAATTGTGAGCTCAGATCTGAAAAATGTGGATTACTTCTGTTGCGGATAGCTGATGATCGACAGGAACTTCACCGGCAATTCGATCATTTCCGCAGGTCCATGGGGCGCATCCGCGTCAAACAACAGGGTATCGCCCGGCTCCAACCGGTACATCTGATCCCCATGGCGATAGTCGACGACGCCCTCCAGCACATAAAGCATCTCCATCCCTTCGTGTTGAAAGGTCGGAAAGCGGTCGCTGGTGTCTGAAAGGGTGATCAAATAGGGCTCGACCACAACACCTGTGTTGTTAGAGCCGATATGACCCAGCAGCTGATATTGATGCCCCGCACGGGTTCCCGCACGATCGGTCTCTACCCCCTCGCCTGCTTTGACATGCATTGCGCCGCGGGTTTCTTCATATCCCGAAAACAACTGCATAACCGGAACACGCAGCGCATTGGCCAAGACCTGCAAAGTGGTCAACGAGGGAGAGATGACACCGTTTTCAATCTTGGACAGCATCCCCACCGATACACCCGCCTGAGAGGCCAGCTCTGCACCGGTCAGCCGTTGCCGTTTGCGCAATTCACGCACCTGACGACCAATGGCGACCTCCAGGTTTTTCTCGCGCACTTCGCGCACTGCATGGGGGTCTTGTGACAGGGGTGTTTGTCCAGGCGTTACCGCCGAAACCGCGGTGCGCGCTTCAGTCATCAATCAGTGTCTCTTGTGTTTTTGGGCCGCTGACGCAACGGTGCGCCACCAGGGTTAGGGCCCAAGTATCCCGGCAACACCGCGCAGGCGCAACACCCAATGACATTCGAGCCCCGGCACCTATGGCCAAGGCGGCGTCGACGCCCACCGGCAGCGCCCTGCCCAAAACAGAGCTTTCTTTAAACCTTTACAACACCTTAGACCTGATCGACAAAAGTTGGTCTTTTTTCCAGTTTTCCACAAAATTCCTCTTGCGCCCAACAAGCAGAGTGAGTAAACACCCCCTCACGCACAGAGTGGCCCGTTCGTCTATCGGTTAGGACGCCAGGTTTTCAACCTGGAAAGAGGGGTTCGATTCCCCTACGGGCTGCCACTTTTCCCCGATTGAGTATTAAAATCTTCGAACGGACTATGGTCTGGGCGATAGCATTGACCTCACATTATCGCGGCGGCAGGCGCAGTGCACCGTCCAGACGGATGGTTGTCCCGTTCAAATAGGGGTTGGTCACAATATGCTCGACCATCAACCCATATTCCCGGGGATCTCCAAGCCGCGCGGGAAAGGGAACATCGCCGGTGATTTTATCGGTCACCTCATCCGGCAGGCTTTGCATCATTGGTGTGCCAAACAGGCCCGGCGCAATGGCAACCACACGCACCGCTGAGGCAGCAAGCTCACGCGCGGCGGGCAGACACATCGCCGCGACCGCCCCTTTGGACGCCGCATAGGCGGTCTGGCCAAATTGCCCATCCTCGTAAGCGATCGAAGCCGTATTGATGACCACCCCACGTTCACCATCCTGCTGCACCGGCAGATCCAGCATATGGCGCACCCCGTGGCTCATGACGTTGTAGGTTCCAAACAGGTTCACTTTCAGCGTCTTTTCAAACACATCAAAGGACATCTTGCCCTCGCGCCCAACAACCCGCGCGCCCAAGGCCACGCCCGCGCAATTCACAACAATTCGGGGCGCGTCGCCAAATGTCGACAGCGTCTTTGCAAATCCCGCCTCAACCGCTGTTTGATCCGTCACATCAACAAAAACCGAAAGCCCATCGATGTCTTGCGCAACAGCCTGCGCCGCCGTCTCGTTGGCATCAAACACGGCCACGCGCGCGCCTTGTGCCGCCAGGTGGCGCGCTGTGGCTTCTCCCAATCCGCTGCCCGCACCGGTGACCACTGCAATCTGCCCACGCACATCCATCTTGATCTCCCCCTTCGATGATTTGTGGAGCCCAAGGTGAAAACACAAAGTAGATTTGACAAGTGGACAAACGGCCGTGCCCGCCCCGTACATCAAATGACGTCGCGACCTAACGGTTCAGCACGGCACAAAGTGTGACTTAACCGGCCATTTCCATGTGGGGTTGGTAGAACAGATGCCGACCACGGCCCGCATTCTTGGCCGCATAGAGCGCCAGATCCGCCTCGTGGATGAGGGTTGCTGCATCTCGTGGAGGGGCGCCTTTAGCCAGAGTCGTACCCGCACTGGCCGAGATCTGGCACATCTTACCCTCAAACGGAATTGGCTGTTCCAGTTTTTGGATCAAGCGGTTGGCAATGTTTTCCAATTTGCTGGGATCGGTCAAACCGTCCAGCAACAGAATGAATTCATCACCCCCGACCCGCACGGCGGTGTCCGCATCGCGCGTGCATTCCACCAGAACTTGGGCCACGCGCTGCAACACCGCATCCCCAGCCGCATGACCCATCGTGTCGTTGACCTGTTTGAAGAAGTCCAGATCCACATGCATCAACGCAAATTCACGGCCTGCCGCAATCATGCGTGCCAGAACGTGGTCCATCGCGCGACGGTTTTTCAAACCAGTCAGTGTATCGGTAAAGGCCTGCTCTTCCGCAGCGATCTTTGCCCCTTGCAAGCGCATATTCAGCTGGCGCGACGCTTCCATCGCCGCTGATTTTGCTTCCACCAGATACAGCATCTCGATCGTGAGATCGGTGGGTGAAAAATCCGCGCTTGTCAGGTCATAATCCTGCACGGCTTCCAGAACGGAAATGCCAAAGGACATGTTCAAGAAGCCACCGCCATCGGGCAACGGTGCCAACACTGCCTTCAGGCCGGTTTGCGGTTCACTGTCGAAATTCATATGCAGCTTGGCCCCGGCCGAGGACAGCATATCCTTGACCGTGCGCACCCAACGGGGGCGTGACATGGTAAACACAGCAAAGAAATCCGCCCCGTCCCATTCAAGCTCAGGACGCAGTTTGCGCAGGGTCGGCCCCGCTGATGTGATCTTTCCAGATGCATCGATAATCACATGCATAGGGCAGATTTTACTGGCAAAATCTGAGAGTTGCTGCGGCGTCATCATAAGCTGTGGGCTCCCAAGCTAAAGGAGCGACCTTCTGCGAACTGAGATTCGACATGAGTGACCGCAATAATATCAGCACCGTCGCGCTGGCCTGCGTGGTCCAAGATCACCAGATCGCCATAGTCATCCGCCATGGCCCGCAAGATGCCCATCATGACATTGGAAAATCCGGGCAGGCCCGGCGCGCATATCAGTTCAAATTGCCCAGGTCCCTGCTCGATCAATTCAAGCGCGGGAAGGTGCAGATCAGACACCGCCAACCGCGCCCGGTCCGGAAGGTCATCCAGTGAATAAAGAAATTCCACATAGTCCACCCCACCAAACCGCAACAGGCGGCGCAGGGCTTCGGCCTGGGGATTGGACACAAGGAATGTTCCCATATCCTCAAGCATCTCAACCAAGGGCCGCTCCAAGACTGTTTCCATCGCTGAAAGCACTTTGTGGGATTGGTCGTCAGGATAAATCAACATCGCCTCGAACTCGACAAACCCGAGCCCGGCCAAATCCATCACGGATCTCCAGCGGTCTGCCCCATATGTATCGGTGACAAACGCTTGTATCGCTTTGTTGATTAGACCATGCATCGCTTGGCCCCTTGTTGTTCATTTGTCCAATATGGACCCGGCTTTATTAACAAAGGCCGAATTCTCCAAATTCCACAGCCTCTCAGTACAACAAAACCATGTTTCAAGCCAAAATCGTGGCGACAACACGGCAAAATACAATCACAAAGCTAAGATGCTATCTGGTGCGACACGCAAAACATGCTGATGTGACACGCAAAACATGAGATTCTGGCGATAGAAACAAGGGGAAAGCTTAACGATTCTCGGTCATCCATGCTGGTATCTCCCCAATATGATTTAAAACGACGTCCGCGTGAGGGCTCAGATCAGCCCGCGTTGCGGTTCCGGTCAAAACACCGATGCTTTGCATGCCAGCGGCGCGGCCCGCATGAAGATCATGCAGACTGTCGCCAACCATTACGGTCCGCGCAGGTTCAACCTGTGCAGCATTGCAGAAGGCCAATAACGGATCCGGATCCGGCTTGGCCCCAAAACCGCTGTCGCATCCAGCAACAAAGGTAAAGTGATCCCGCACCCCAGCCCTGTCCAGCTGAGAGAGCGCAGACGCCTCAGAGTCGTTTGTCATAACTCCCAGCTTCAACCCGTTTTCACGCAACCCAGTCAGCAACCCCTGCAAAGGCGCCGCCTCCACCAAAGGCGCGCTTGCAGCCTCATCGCTCAAAAAGGCTTCCAACTCATCAGGCTGCCGTCCGGGCAGATGCGGCAACAGCGCTGTCACGATCTCGCTGGTGGTGCCAGCAATCGCGATGCTATTGGGGTGAAATTGTTGATTTACAAGATCAAAATCGATTGCAGCAGCCAGCCGGTGGGCCAAGTCCTCGGCACCGTCTGCCAGGGTGTGAATGATCCCCGCCGACCAGGTGTCCCACGTCGCTGAAAATTCAAACAGCGTGCCATCTTTGTCGAACAAGATCGCATCAATTGACATTGCCTCACCTCTCCTGCTCGTATCAAATGCCCAAGCGTTCTGCCATTTTCCGCGGGATTATCAAGTCCAGTTGATCTGTGCGCCACCCGGAAGTTGCGCACGGGCCTGCATCGGCGTTTCATAGCCGACCTGAGCCGCATCGCAGAACCCGACAATCCAGGCATCATCCATCAACAGAAAGTCCAGCACCGAAGCCAAAAACACCGGATCCTGCGCCTGTTCCCTTAAATCCGCTTCGCTTGCACCGGATGACCCCAGGAAAACCGGCAACAGGTCTTCTTGGCTGACCAGCCAGGCCAGTGCTTTCAGGGCCAGAGTTTCAGCGGCATGAGCGGATTTCGGCATATCGGAACAGTTTTAGCTAGATGGGAAAGGGTTTCTTAACCAGTCTCATAAAAACTCCTAACAAACAGAATGCAAGCTTCGAAGGGAAATCAGGTGCAAGGAACAATCCTTGTTATAGACGGGGTCTCCACCAACCGGATTGCGCTCAAGGTGCAACTGGCTGATGCTTTCTTTGATGTGGTCCAAGCAGGCGACCTGAAGGAGATGCATCATAAACTGCGCATTTGCACCCCAGACCTGATTATCACCGCCCTGGCTGTTTCGGACGGTACCGCTTGTGATGTGAAATCCGCTACGCAGCGCGAGGAGAGGCTGCGCAACGTTCCCGTGATCGCAGTTGATGCCAAAGGATGCACAACGGCGCGGCTGGACGCATTGGCGGCCGGCGTGGAAGACGTGATATGTCACCCGATTGATGATTTGGTTCTACACGCCCGCATTCGCAGCCTGCTGCGCGCCCGCAGCGCCAAGGAAGAGCTGCGCCTGCAGCGCGATGCCGCCGGTGCCATGCGCCACAGTTCGATTGAATTTGGCCAGATGGAACCCCTGCGCGCCGCTACCGTTGCCTTGGTCACCGAGACTAAGCTGATGGGGCGCAACTGGAAAAAGGCCTTGGAAGAGTTTGCCCCCTTTGGGCTGCGCTGCCACGACCTGACGGATATTCGCGGTTTGATGAGCGCGCCGGTGCCGGATGCCATTGTGATCGAGCTGAACCCAGACACCGCCGGGCTGGGCCTGCGCCTGGTTGCGGATCTGCGGGCCCGCGCGGCAACGCGCCAATCGATCATTGTAGCTCTGCCCGATCAGGACACACCAGAGATTGCTGCCGAAGCCCTGGATCGCGGCGCCCATGATGTCGTTCAATCCGGCTTCAACCCGGCCGAGCTGGCCATGCGGCTGCGAGCCCAGCTGACCCAAAAGCTGCAAGAGGACCGCCTGCGCGCCAGTATCCACAGCGAATTGAAGGCAGCCTCCTCGGATATGATGACGGGTCTGCACAACCGGCGTTATGCGATGCCGTTTCTGGACCGGGTTCTGCAGGACGCCCGCGCCACGGGCGAAAGCTTTGCGCTGATGGTGGCGGATCTGGACCATTTCAAACAGGTCAACGACCTTTATGGCCATCCCGTCGGCGATGCGGTGCTGATTGAAACCGCCGCCCGGCTCAAAATGATGATCACGCCCAAGGATCTGCTGGCGCGGATCGGCGGTGAAGAGTTCCTGTTTGTGCTCCCCGGTCAAAGCGCCAGCGATGCCGCAAAATCCGCTGCGGATTTCTGTGACGCGATTAATGAACGTCCGTTTCGGGTCGCAGGCATCGATCAACCGATCAAGATGACCATCAGCGTTGGCGCAGTGATTGGCAGCACGCGCCAGATGAGAGATCTGTCAGCCGCTGATCTGATCGCCAAAGCGGATCAGGCGCTTTATGCAGCCAAGAACGCCGGACGCAATCGGGTCAGCGTCAGCAAGCAAAGCCCGGTGGCCGCTTAATCGCGCCCACCCCAGCGTTTGTGCTCTTTGAAGCGGTGATGTGGCGGGTTTTCCAACCGTTCGATCAACTGGGCCCGCTCTTCAGCGCTCATCTGGCTGACCTCTTCCAACCAGACCATCCGCAGGCCTTCCCGAACCTGATACTGTCGCTGTGCCTGTTCCTCTAGCACGGCAGCCACTGCCGCCGCATCAAAAGGCTCAGCCCGCAAGGCTTGATACAATGCGTCGCGATCGGCGTGACGCTGCGCGCGCAGATCTTTGTGATGACCTGCGGCCCGGCGCATCAGATCACGACGCATCTCTGGCTCCATCGCGCGAAACACCATCACCGACAGCGACGGTGGCCCATCATGACCACCGCGACGGTCCTTGATCCGATATGCGGTCCCCGCCATCACCCCAACAACTGCGACATTCACCGCAAGAGAGATCACCAACAAGATGCGCACCCAACGCGGTCCTTTCGATGGTTTTTGGGGGGTTTGCGCATCGCTCATTGCAGATCCTCGCTGATTAATTCGCTCATATCAAACCCGTCAAAGAGTTCACTTGTGGTGGTGATGCCGGTCAGCTCCATTGGATCAGGCAAAAACGCAGGCGGCGCCACGCCGATCCAGACCCCGGCAAGTCCAGCCGTCACCAGCCCCCCGACGCCGACGCCCCCGCCCAGAACCGACAATAGCGCGGCAAAGAAGTTTTGCCTGCGCACGGGCATCTCTGGCGGCAGAAAACCGGCTTGCACCTGACTTGCATCCGCCAGGATCGCGGCCATCAAATCGTCAGACACCACTGGCGGCGCGGCTCGGGCTGTGTGCAACAGCGCATCCACCTCCGTCAGAGAAGGATTCAAATCTGTCTTATGTTCATCAGCCATCGTGATAACCCAACTCTTCTTTGCGACCGGCCAAAGCTTTGGCAAGACCCCGTTTTGCCCGCGCCGTCAGGCTTTCGACGGCTTCGACCCCAACACCCATAATCTCAGCAATCTCGGGGTTGGACAATTCTTCGATGTGGCGCAACACCACCGCCTGTCGCTGACGCACCGGCAGCTGCATCAATGCCTCCTGCAGCGCATCCCGACGGGCTTGTTCTTGCAACTTTTCTGCTGCGCCGCGCGCCTCATCCGCAGGCTCTGGGATCGCATCCAGATCCAGATGCCCGCCGCGTTGCCTGCGTTTCAGATCGATACATAGATTGGTCACCACACGGTACAGCCAAGTCGAAACCTGCGCCTGCCCCGGTTGCCAATTGGGCGCCATCCGCCACAGGCGCATCATCGCCTCTTGGGTGATGTCCTCCGCCTCAGCACGATTGCCCAGCATCCGCATCGCCACGCCCAGCGCGCGCGGCGCCAGTCTTTGGCTCAGATCTGCGGCAGCGGCCCTGTCGCCATTGGCAAACAGGACCAGCAGAGCATCATCCGTCGGCGCTTCTGCAGTCGTCATCGGCGGCCCCACGCTTGGGGCACGCCGTGACTGGTGTTGTGTTGCATCAAACACTCAGCTTGGATCAGTTCTGGTCCTGGTTCTGACCCTGCCAATGTTTTCTCCACTTGCCACCCTGCCCGTTGCGGTGTTTTTCACGGGCTGTATCGAACTCTTCCTTGGAGATACCACCGCTGTTGTCCGCATCCAAGCGCGCGAACTGCTTGCCAGGGTTGCGCGGCTGAGGCATCTCATCCGTGCTCAGGACCCCGTCGTTATTGGCATCCAGTTTCTCCAGCATACGTTCAGCCCGGTCTTGCGCCCGTTCGGCCGCCCGCGCGGTCAACTCCTCCAGCGACAAAGCCCCATCGCCATTGGTATCCGCTGCCGAGAAGTGGCGCGTCCGCAATGCTTCCATTTCGGCCTGGGTGACCTCACCATCACCGTTGGCGTCCAGTTCTTCAAAACTTGCACGTGGTCCGTGATGGCCATGAGGTTTAGCCAATGCTGCGCCTGCGGCCAGAACACTCGCGCCGGTAACAATCAAAGCAATAAAGGTGATATGTTTCATGTTTAACTCTCCTATGGCGCAGACAGCCTCTTGCTGCCCGATGCCCAAGAGAAACGGACGGGGGCCGCAGTTCCGTCGCAGATCGTCGAAAAAAATTGCGACACGCCGACGCAACGCGGCGTACTCACCTTTACTTTGTTCTCACAACGCCCAAATCTGCATCGATCATGTAGGATAAATGCTATGAACAACAGCGCCGCCCAAAGCCAGACTGACACGCCACTTGAAACCAGCCCAGCACCGCGCGCAACCCGCCCGGCCCTGTGGAAGGGATGGCGGTGCCGGTGCCCCCGCTGCGGTGAGGGGAAGGCGCTTCATTCCTATCTCAAGGTCAATGACACCTGCAGCCATTGTGATTTGGAGCTGTCAAAAGCTCAGGCCGACGACGGACCTGCGTATCTGACGATCCTGATCGTGGGGCATTTGATGGCCCCCTTGCTGCATATCGTCTATTTCACCTGGCAACCTGCACCCATGGTGACATTCTCTGTGTTCAGCATCGGTTGCCTTGTGTCCTCTCTGTATCTGCTGCCCCGCATGAAGGGGATAGTCATTGCCTATCAATGGGCGCGTGGTATGCATGGGTTTGACCGCGACGATTAACCCAGCCGAGGTTCAATGCCCGACAAATCTGCACTCCGCGACGCTGCCACTATTATTCTGATCCGCGACCCGCGCGGTGATGCACCCAGCGTTCTGATGGGGCAGCGCGGTGCCAAGGCTGCCTTTATGCCCAGCAAATTTGTCTTTCCCGGTGGGGCTGTGGATCCGGGTGATGCAGATATCCCCCTGACCTCGGAGATTTCGGCGCGGATCGCCGCGCAACTGGCGGATCAATCCAGCGCCACACTTGGCCCAGCGCTGATTTCGGCCGCCATTCGCGAATTATGGGAGGAAACCGGCCTGATCCTGGGGCGTCCGGGCCGATGGGATGACGCGCCCGCCGATTGGACCAGCTTCGCCGCCACCGGTCACCAACCGGACCCCACCGCGCTTGAGTTTGTGTTTCGCGCCATCACCCCCGTGGGCCGTCCCCGCCGGTTTGATGCGCGGTTTTTCCTTGCGGACGCGCGCCAGGTTGCAAGTGACCTTGATGACTTTTCACGCGCCTCGGATGAGCTGTCAAACCTGCAATGGGTGCCCTTGGCCAACGCCCGCAGCTTTGACCTGCCGTTCATTACCCAGGTGGTTCTGGCAGAGCTCACCGCGCGCCTTCCAGACCTTACTCCGCTTGAGGCGGTGCCATTTTTCCGAAACTCCGACGAAGAAAGCCTGTTCCTGCGTCTAAATGGGGCCTCGCCCCTGGGCTAAGCTGTTGTGTTTGGACACTATAACGTCAGGATCAGCAGCAGGATCGACAGGCCAAGGACGGCCATGCCGACTATCTCGCGCCGGGTCACCGTCTCTTTGAACACCAAAACCGAGGCCAACAGCGACAGCAACAATTCCGCCTGCCCCACGGCTTTGACATAGGCTGCGTTTTGCAAGGTGAAGGCCCAGAACCAGCAGAACGACCCGCCCATGCTGGTCAACCCCACCCAGATCGCCACACGGCGGGCTTGCCAGACCCGCGCGATCTCACCCCGGTCCCGCAGCACCAGCCACACGGCCATGATCACAGTCTGCAAGGTCACCACTGCCGCCAGCGTCACGCCCGCACGCACAATGGGCGCAAGCTCTGCAAACTCTAGCGATGCAGCACGGTAGCCCACTGCCGAGAAGGCAAAGAACACCCCCGACGCAATCCCAAGGGATGAGGCCCGGTTGGTCAGATGCTGATACCAGGGACCGCTGCTTTGGGCAGGTTTTGACAGGATCAGAACCGCAACCAGGCCCAACAGGATGGCCCCCCAGCCGCCCATCGTGATCTGATCGCCCAGGATCACCAGCCCAACCAAGGCGGTCTGAATAACCTCGGTCTTCTTAAAGGTAATACCAACGGCAAAATTGCGCTGTTTGAACAAGGCCACAACGCAAATTGTCCCAAGGATCTGCGCCACCCCGCCAATCAGCGCAAACATCCAGAACCGCGCGCCCATGTCCGGCAGCGACTGGCCGCTTTGCCAGAGGTAAACCGCAAGCGCGCCCAGAATGAACGGCATCGAATACAGGAACCGGGCAAAGGTCGCACCAGCAGCTGTCAGACTGACGGACGCAAGCACCTTTTGCAGCATAAAGCGGATGGTCTGAAAACTGGCGGCCGCAAGAGCGATGAAGATCCATAAATACATAGGCCCGCTTATGGCATCTTCTGGCGGTGCGAGCTATGGGCAAGTCGCCCTGATCTGCGCCGGTTTCCGGCCCCAGCACGTTGGCGGATCTGCCCCACAAAAAGCGCCCGCTTGCCGCTGATTTTAACACTTTTTGGGCAAAAAATCTTCTCCTCGCCATGTACCGTGTTGTGCCCCAAGTTATCCCCAGCCTTACCCCCGGAAACCCATTTGCGCCGAAATCGCCCATCGCTCAGCCTTGTGGAAAGACTTATCACAAAGCGAATCGACTTGATGAAATCCGCACTGAACATCCTCCAGCCCGAGGCCCAAGCGCTGAACACAGCCGTGCTTGTGCTGGACGAAACCAACACCCTGGCCTTTGCGGCCACCGTGGATCCGATGCGGGCGGCAAACCGGCTGGCGGGGCGTCCGATCTTTGACTGGGACTATGTCAGCGCCACGGATGAGGTGCCGATGCTCTCCAGCGGTCTGACTGTGCCCTGCTTTCCGCTGGCCCAGCTTGAAACCTGTGATGCGTTGATTGTTCTGGCAGGCTTCCAGCTGGCGCGCCACGCCACGCCCAGCTTGTTGTCAGGCCTACGCCGGATTTCTGACTCAGGCGCCACGTTGATCGGGATCGACGGCGGCTCCTGGCTGATGGCCGAGGCGGGTTTATTGGACGGGTTGCCTGCCACCACCCATTGGAATGCCCGCGAAAGCTTTGCCCGCCGCTTCCCGCAGGTGTCCCTGTCTGACGACCCTTTTACCGTTGCCGAGGGGTGCATCACCGCAGGTGGCGGCACCGCAGCCGTGGATCTGATGCTCCATGTGATCAATGCACGCATGGGCGCAGGCTTTGCAGGGCGTATGGCCGACCTCTTTGCGCCGCCTCTTGCATCGCCACAGGACGGCTCGGACCAAGATGCGATTGTCACCCTGCCTTCTGGCGGTGAGCGCGACACCGCGTTGACCGACCAGGCCCATACGCTGATGGAAGACACGCTGGCCACGCCAATGCCCCTGTCGATGATGGCCGAGATCCTGGGCACCAGCACCCGCACGTTGCAACAACAGTTCCGCCTGCGCCTGAACACCACGCCGCAGGATCATTATCTGCAACTGCGCCTGGCAGAGGCACGGCGATTGGTCACCGATACATCCCTTCCGCTGATGGAAGTGGCCGAGGCCACGGGGTTCACCTCGCAATCCAGCTTCTCGCGCGCTTTCCGCACCGCGCATGGGGTCTCAGCCCGGGACTTGCGTCAGGAAGAGTTCCGTCAGGACCAAGGTGCTGTTTCAGGTCGCAACAGCGGCACCGAACAACAGCAGTCAGGGCGGGGCCTTCTGCCCCATAGCTTGGCGCGCTTTGCTTCGCGCTCTTCTGCCACCCGTCATTGACAGGTTTCGCCAACGGCACCTCAGAACGCAACCGCGCCGCGCCCATGGCGCGGCGCTTGGCCCAACGGGGCCCGCGCGATTTTAATCGTGCAGGCCCGGGCGGGAGCTGTTCGCCCCCGTTCAACTACATTTAATACGGCATTGGATGCGCTTTATGGGCCGCATCAATCTCGGCCACCACGTCTGCGCTCAGCTCCAGATCCTTGCCCGCAATAATATGCGCCAGCTGTGTCTGGCTTGTCGCGCCAAAAATGACAGACGCCATAAAGGGCCGCGTTTTACACCAGGCCAGCGCCATTTGGGTTGGATCCAGGTCATGTTTGCGGGCGATCTCCAGATAGGCCTCAACAGCGGCAAACACCCGCGGCGACACCCGCCCGCCCAAGTTGTCATTGATCGACATGCGTGAGCCCTCTGGAATTTCACCACCCTGATACTTGCCTGTCAGCAGACCAGTTGCCAGCGGCGAATAGGCAATCAACCCCACCTCTTCATAGATGCTCATCTCTGCCAGGTCGGTGTCATAAAGACGGCACAGCATCGAATATTCATTCTGCATCGTCGACACCCGCGGGCCTTTGCCGGCTTCTGACAGCTGCAGCCATTGCGCTGTGCCCCAGGCCCCTTCATTGCTGAGACCAAAGGCACGGATATTGCCCTTGTCCACCTGCTCCTGCAACGCTTCCAGGCAGCTTTCCATATCGGCGCGGATATCGTCCAAGGTGTGGCCGGAGTTCCAGGGCGCAAACGACCAGTTCTTGCGGAACATAAAACTGCCGCGGTTGGGCCAGTGAAATTGATAGAGGTCGATATAGTCGGTCTTCAACCGCTTCAGCGAGCCTTCCACCGTGGCGGCAATGCTGTCTTTGCTGATCGGCGCCCCATCGCGCACGGCTTTCAGCCCTTCGCCGGAATGTTTGGTGGCCAGCACATAGTCACCCCGCCGCCCGCTTTTCTCGATCCAGCGGCCAATGATGGCTTCGCTGTCGCCAATCGTTTCGGCCCTTATTGGGTTCACCGGATACATTTCTGCCGTATCCAGGAAATTGATCCCTGCATCCAACGCCATGTCCAGCTGCCCATGGGCATCTGCTTCGTCGGTCTGAGTGCCAAAGGTCATGGTGCCCAAGCAATATTCCGAGACCATAATATCAGTGCGGCCAAGCCGGTTCTGTTTCATCGCGCGCATCCTTTGTGCTGTGTGGGCGTCTTTCTCCGGCACCCTACGAAGGATTTGTGGCAGTGCAACCCCTCTTGGTCCTGCCGTTTACCTGTCAGACCGCCCACGATCGCTGCTGCTACATCTCGCAGCATGTCATCCGCAGCACCGTGAGAAATTGAGAACAAACAAAGAACGTGCTAACGTAATCTCATGACGACTCACCTCCTCAGCCGCAAGGCACACCGCCCCGCCAATGGCCTGCGCCTCAGTGATGACATTCTCCTGCCCCGCGCCCGCGCGCATGAGGTCTGTGGCCCGGCGCGGTGGAGCTTTGCGCTTTGGGTGGCCTCGGCCATCGCGGGGCCGATTCTGTGGATTGTACCTGCCTGGTTTCGCGATCAGCTGAACCCTGATGGGGTCAGCCGGTTCACGGATCCTGCACGGTTTTTGTTTGTACGCCCCACACGGGGAGAGGATCTTTTGTGGTGTGTCGAGGAAAGCCTGCGCAGCGGTGCCGCCGCCCTTGTGGTCTGTGAACTGCCCGCCCCCCCAGCCATGACCCCGGTGCGCCGCCTGCATCTGGCCGCCGAAGAAGGCAGCACCCAGGGCCCCGCCCCCATGGCGCTGCTGCTGACCCCGGATCAGGGCGGGGCGCCGGGCATCGAAACGCGCTGGCATATGGCCCCGGCCCATACGCCCACAGCCGCGCGCTGGCGACTTGAACGGTTGCGCGCCCGCACCCAGCCGCCCAAAAGCTGGTTGTTACAATCCGCAACCGGCCCCACCCCGCTGGAGGTGATCCCAAACGTTCAGGATACATGACCGATCGTTCACGCCTCTGGACGCCGCGCATGAGCCCATGCAAAAACAAACCATGATCGACACGCTCAGCGATATCTTCACCAAGCTCTCGGTCGAGGGCACGCTCTATTTCCGCACCAGCTTTTCCGGCAAATGGGGCGTCTCTGTGCCCGCCTTTGAAAATGTCGCGCGGTTCCATTTTGCCCACCGCGGGGATTGCAGCGTGCGCCTACCCCAAAGCGCTGAGATATTGCATCTGGCCCAGGGAGATCTGGTCATCATTCCCCATGGCGCGGCCCATGATCTGATCTCAGGGCCCGATCAGGCCCACCGAACCTTGCCGCTGGACCGCGTGCTCGAGACATCGGGCTACACCGGTCAGGGCACATTGGTTTATGGCAGCGAAGAGAGCCAACGCGACACCCAACTGATCTGCGGGCATTTCTCTTTTGCCGCCCATGCGCAACACCTGATCTTTGACCGGCTGCCGCAATATGTGCACATCAAAAACTATGGCGAAGCCGCCGGGCGCTGGATGGAGGCCTCGCTCAGGATGATCGGGGATGAGGCGGGCAAATCGCAGTTTGGCGGCGACCTGATTGCCCTGCGCCTGTCCGAGGTGATCCTGGCCCAGGCGCTGCGCTGTTTTATTGAAACCCAAGGCAGCAACCACATTGGCCTTGCGGGGTTTGCAGATCCCAAACTGGCCCGCGCCCTGGCCGCCTTTCATAATGCGCCCGCCAATGACTGGACCGTCGAAGGTCTGGCGCGTGAGGCGGGACTGTCACGCACCGGCTTTGCCGTGCAATTCAATGCCAAGATGGGCATGCCGCCGATGCAATATCTGACCAGCTGGCGGATGCAGATCGCCTGTCAGTGGCTGGGCAAACATCAAGCCAGCATCGCCGAAGTGGCCGCACGCACCGGTTATTCCTCCGAAAGCGCCTTTAGCCGCGTCTTTAAAAAGGAAATGGGCCTGAGCCCCGCCAGTTACCGCGCCCGCGCCTGAGGCCGCGTTTGAACGATCCGTACAGGCTGCTGAACGCGCAGTCATGGGGGCAAAGCCCGGCAATACCTATCCTTTGATCGACACCGACCACTTGGGGTCGGCGCTCTTATCTCAAAGGAGGTTCCATGTCCCTGAAATTCGTAACCAAAAGCATTCACGCTTACCTTGACTACCCCGTTGCCCTGACCCTGATGGCCGCGCCCTTTGCGCTTGGCCTTGGGGCGGCAAACCCGCTGGCGCTGTGGCTGTCGGTGATCACGGGAGCCGCGGCCTTTGTGCTGACGGTCCTGACGGATCACCACCTCGGCATTTTCCGCGTCCTGCCCTATTCGGTGCATCTGGCTGTTGATGGCGCGGTTGGCGCAACCTTCCTGTTGGCCCCCATGGTCTTTGGCTTTGAAGGGCTGGATGCCTACTACTATTGGGTCAACGGTCTGGCGGTGGCCATTGTTGTGGGTCTGCACAAACCCGAGCCTGAGGGCGCAACGGTCTGACATCCGTCACCGCACAAAACGGAACGAGGCGACGGGAGACCGTCGCCTTTTTCATGAAAACCTGCAGATCGTTCAGCCTTTTTTACCAACAGTTCATCAGGATTCCTGATTCATTGCTGATCATTCGGAACACGCTCAAATGGCAACCGAAGGCACAGACAAGCCTTCTGCCAAATCAGATCCAAAACATTTGGAAGGAAACGACATGATCACGAAACTGAATATCGCCGCATTGACCGTAATTGGCGCGCTGGCGGCTGCACCTGCGTTTGCTGCGGATGAATACAACACCTCGGTCGGCCTGACCGCTGCCGGGGCGCAGCTGGGCCTGCATGGCGTGGACCCGGTGGCCTTTATCCAGTCCGGCAAACCAACCGAAGGCAAAGCCGCCCACACCACCGTGCATGATGGCGTTGCCTATTACTTCAAAAACGCCAAAACCCAGGCAAAGTTTGAGGCAAACCCTGCCGCCTACCTGCCGCAGAACGGGGGCTTTTGCACCTTTGGCGTCTCGGTCGGCAAAAAATTCGACGGCGACCCGGAATACGCCGCCGTGATTGATGACAAGCTATATGTCTTCCTGAATGCCGAGATCTTTGAAGCCTTCAACAAGGACCGCAGCGGCACCATCGAAAAAGCGTCCGAAAACTGGGACAAGATCCGCAGCACGGCAGTCGAAAAGCTGTAATCGCGCGCACCATTTGAAACAGCTTCAAACGGCGGCTCGGATTTTCCGGGCCGCTTCCCGTTTTACCACACACTGTTTCATCCCAAACCTCAGCGCGGGCTTTCCCCTGTCGCGCGCTTCCTGTAGACGGTGCACCAACTTCGTATTCTGGATGGACCGCATGGCACGTATTCTCATCACCTCGGCACTGCCCTACATCAATGGGATCAAGCACCTGGGCAATCTGGTTGGCAGCCAGCTGCCCGCTGATCTGTTCGCCCGTTTCCAACGTGGTATCGGCAATGAGGTTATGTTTCTGTGCGCCACGGATGAACATGGCACGCCGGCGGAACTGGCGGCGGCCAAAGCAGGCAAGCCTGTTGCGGACTATTGCGCCGAGATGCATGAGGTTCAGGCCAAAATTGCGCGTGGCTTTGGCCTGTCCTTTGACCACTTTGGCCGCTCCTCCAGCGAGGCCAACCACAAGCTGACACAGCATTTTGCGGGGAAACTGGCCGAGGCTGGTTTGATTACCGAGGTTGCGGATCGTCAGGTCTATTCGCACGCTGATGGCCGCTTCCTGCCCGACCGCTATGTCGAAGGCACCTGCCCCAACTGTGGCTATGAACATGCGCGTGGCGACCAGTGCGAGGAATGCACCAAACAGCTGGACCCCACCGATCTGATCAATCCGCGTTCGGCCATCTCCGGCTCTACCGATCTGGAAGTGCGCGAGACCAAGCACCTGTTCCTGCGTCAATCCCAGATGCGCGACCAACTGGATGCCTGGATCGACAGCAAGACGGACTGGCCGGTTCTGACCACCTCGATCGCCAAGAAATGGTTGCATGATGGCGACGGTCTGCAGGACCGGGGCATCACCCGCGATCTGGACTGGGGGATTGAGGTCAAGAAAGGTTACGCGCCTTGGGAAGGTATGGAAGGCAAGGTCTTTTATGTCTGGTTTGACGCGCCGATCGAATACATCGCCTGCGCCAAAGAATGGGCCGAGGCCAACGGCAAAGACGACGCCGAATGGGAACGCTGGTGGCGCACCGACAAGGGCGCCGATGACGTGCGCTATGTCCAGTTCATGGGCAAAGACAACGTCCCCTTCCACACCCTCTCCTTCCCGGCCACCATCCTGGGATCTGGCGAGCCGTGGAAAATGGTCGACCACCTCAAATCCTTCAACTACCTGAATTATGACGGCGGCCAGTTCTCTACCTCCAAAGGGCGCGGCGTGTTTATGGACCAAGCGCTCGAACTGTTGCCCTCGGATTACTGGCGCTGGTGGCTCTTGTCCCATGCGCCCGAAAGCAGCGATTCCGAGTTCACCTGGGAGAACTTCCAGCAATCCGTGAACAAGGACCTGGCGGATGTTCTGGGCAATTTTGTCAGCCGCATCACCAAATTCTGCCGTTCTAAATTTGGCGAGGAAGTCCCCGCCGGTGGTGAATTCGGCGACCAAGAAGCGACATTGATTGCCGATCTGACCAAGCGCATCCGCGCTTATGAAGGCCATATGGAAGCCATGGACGTGCGCAAATCTGCCCAAGAGCTGCGCGCAATTTGGGTTGCGGGCAATGAATACCTGCAATCCGCAGCCCCCTGGTCGACCTTCAAAACCGAGCCCGAGAAAGCCGCCGCACAGGTGCGACTGGGCCTGAACCTGATCCGTCTTTATGCGGTCCTCAGCGCGCCGTTTATCCCGGATACAGCGGACAAGATGCTGGAGGCCCTGGGTACAGAAGACCGTAACTGGCCGACAGATGTGGACGCTTTCCTGGCCGCCCTGCCCGCGGGCCACGCCTTTACGGTCCCGGATGTGCTCTTTGCCAAAATCGCCGACGAGCAGCGCGAAGAGTGGCAAGAGAAATTTTCGGGCACCCGCGCCTAAACCGCCATTTTTTTGATCCAAATCAAGGACGCACCCTGCGGGGTGCGTTTTTTTGTGACCAATTTTATAACCGACTAAAAAACTCAGATTGACATATCCGACTAAACAAGTCAGAAAACACCTATCCAGCCAACCTGCCGAGTCAGGTCAGCCCGATGTCAGGAGATTAACGAGGGACAGTCATGACCTCAAAACAGCGTTGGGTAGATGAGATGAAACAGATCGACACAAATGAATTGACCACTGCAACTGAAGTTTTCCCCACCTTCTATGCCGAGGATTTGACCAAAGGTGGCAACCAGGCCCGTATTCTTTTGAACGGCCAGGTCTACAGCCTGCGGATCACCCGCGCTGGAAAACTGATCCTGACAAAATAAAGCCAGCCCGGCCGTCCTAGTCTGGGCCGGGCTTTCGATTTACAAGGCGCCCCCGTGGCGCCCTTTTAACGCAAGCGATGAGCACACCATGATCTCCAAAATTCTGCGCACCACGGCCGTGTCCGCGATGACCCTTTCTGCCACAGCGGCGTTTGCCGTGGAAAAAGAAGCGGTCCTGACCAATTACGCCGATATTGCTCTGGCCACCTACGAAGACAGCCTGATCACCGCCAAGACCCTGAAAGGCGCGGTTGACGCCCTGCTGGACGCCCCCTCAGCCGAAAACCTGCAGGCTGCGCGCGCGGCATGGCTGGCGGCCCGCGTCCCCTATCAGCAATCCGAAGTGTTCCGCTTTGGCAATGCGATTGTGGATGATTGGGAAGGCAAAGTGAACGCATGGCCGCTGGACGAAGGTCTGATCGACTATGTCGACGCCTCTTATGGTGGCCCCAGCGATGAAAACGGCCTGGCTGCGTTGAACGTTGTTGCCAACCCCAGCTTTGACCTGTCCGGCAAAACCATTGATGCCGCCAAAATCACCCCGACGCTGCTGGAAGGCACCCTGCATGAGGCTGACGGGATCGAGGCCAATGTTGCCACCGGCTATCATGCCATCGAATTCCTGCTTTGGGGTCAGGATCTGAAAGGCACCGACCATGGCGCGGGCGACCGTCCATGGACCGATTTTGCCTCGGGCGACGCGTGCACCGGCGGCAATTGTGACCGTCGTGGCGAATACCTGCAGGCGGCCACGGATCTGCTGGTGAGCGATCTGGAATGGATGACCGCTCAATGGGCCGACACCGGTGCCGGTCGCACCGCATTGTTTGAGGACGTAACCGCAGGCATTTCCACCATGCTGACCGGCATGGGGTCGCTGTCCTACGGTGAGCAAGCAGGCGAACGGATGCGCCTTGGCGTGATGCTGAACGACCCCGAAGAAGAGCATGACTGCTTCTCGGACAACACGCACAACAGCCATTACTACGACGGGCTGGGTGTGCAGAACGTCTATCTGGGTCAATATGTGCGCGTTGATGGATCCCTGGTCTCCGGTCCGTCCCTGTCAGAACTGGTTGCAGAAACCGACGCTGCGCTGGATGCTGAGATCCTGACCAAACTGTCGACCACCATGATGGCCCTGGGTCGGATCAAACTGGCGGCCGAGGCAGGGTATTCCTATGACCAGATGCTGGCGTCCGGCGATGCCAAAGGCGAAGCGCTGATCATGGGCGGTGTGACCGGTCTGATCGACCAGACCCGCTCTTTTGAACGGGCTGTTACAGCACTGAAACTGGACAGCATCGCGTTCGAAGGCTCTGACTCGCTGGACAACCCCACAGCCGTCTTCCAATAATAACACACGCCCCGGGCCATTCCCTGGCCCGGGGTTGCACCACGTATTTCTCCTCCCACGATTTGGTTCAGGCATGTTTACCCAAACCACCCGCGCTTCGGCGTTTTCCGTCCTTGCCATATTGATGGCGACCACCGTCGCGGCCTCTGATTGGCCCACAAGCGTGGCCACAGATCCGCACCTGAACCTCATCCCCCGCACCGATGAAGACCGTGCCAAGATCGACACGGTAACCCAGCCTGCAACGACGTTTGATGCACCCGAAGCGTTTGAAGCCCATCCCGCAGGCGCCGCCACAACGCGGGCACGCACCGACCGGGACGCGTTCTCACAGCACAGCGCCAACCTGTCGTTTGAGGAAGAGCTGGAATTCAAACTTGGCAATGCCCTGTTTGAAAAGATCTGGGTGTTTGCACCCGCCTCGACCAAAGCCTCTGACGGTCTTGGCCCCTTGCACAACGCCCGCTCTTGTCAGCGTTGCCACCTGAAGGATGGGCGCGGACACCCGCCACAGGATCTGGCGGATGCAGCCGTGTCCATGTTCCTGCGCGTCTCGGTGCCCGGTCCGGTGCCCGAACACCTGCAAGCCATCCATGACTATATTGGCGACGCGCCCGAGCCGACCTATGGCCGCCAATTACAGGATTTCTCCCCACCCGGCATAAACCCGGAATACCGTCTGGCCGCCACATATGAGGATCTGCCCGTCACGCTCGCCGATGGCACCGTTGTGACCCTGCGCAACCCCACCTATCAGGCGCTTGATCTGGGTTATGGCCCCATGCAGGCGGACGCCATGTTTTCGCCCCGCGTCGCCCCTTCGATGATCGGCCTTGGCCTGCTGGAGGCGATCCCGGCGGCAGATATTCTGGCGGGTGCGGATGACGCGGACGTCGATGGCGATGGGATCTCTGGCCGGGCGAACATGGTCTGGTCACAGGAGTATCAAACCATCCTGCTGGGCCGCTTTGGCCTCAAAGCCGGCAGCCCCACGGTCCACGAACAATCTGCCGGCGCTTTTTCAGGTGATATCGGCATTTCAACACCTTTGTTCCCTGCCCATTGGGGCGAGTGCACCGAAGCGCAAACCGATTGCCGCGCCGCGCCCCATGGCAATGATGAGGTCCGCGGGACCGAAATCGATCAGCCGAATATGGATCTGGTCACCTTTTACAGCCGCAACCTGGCGGTGCCCGCCCGGCGCAACATGTCCGACCCCGCCGTTCTGCGCGGCAAAGAGCTGTTTTACGACACAGGCTGCATCAGCTGCCATACGCCTAAGTTTGTGACCCACCGGCTGGAGGATCGCGATGAACAAAGCTTCCAGCTGATCTGGCCCTACAGCGATATGTTGCTGCATGACATGGGCGAGGGTCTGGCCGACAACCGCCCCGAAGCCCGCGCCACCGGTGAAGAATGGCGCACACCGCCCCTCTGGGGCATCGGATTGACACAGCAAGTCTCACCGCAAGCCGGCTTCCTCCACGACGGGCGCGCCCGCACCCTGCTTGAGGCCATCCTGTGGCACGGCGGCGAGGCAGAGACTGCCAAAACCAAAGTGACCGAGATGACAGCAGACGAACGCGCGGATCTGATCGCCTTTATCGAAAGCCTGTAACCCATGCGTTTGACCTACTCCTGTGTGATCTCTGTTGGACTGGCTGCTGTCGGCCTGTCGTCGGCCCATGCTGCAGATGATCTGACACAGCCCATTGTCGCCGATCTGATCCAACCGGCCTTTGATACGCTGGCCCATGAGACCGCAGCCCTGGCAGATGTTGCAGCCACAAGCTGCCATGACGCCACCGCCTCTGACACGGCTCTGGCCGAAGCCTATGGGCGCGCCTTTGACGCCTGGATCACCGCGAGCATCTGGCGCTTTGGCCCGACCGAGACGGACTCCCGTGCCTTCTCGCTGTCCTTCTGGCCCGACAACCGCGGCAAGATCGGCAAAACCGTTGGGGCGCTGTTGCGCAGCGAGGATACCGGCATTTTGGCCGCGGATGAGTTCGCGCAATTCTCTATCGCTGGCAAAGGTTTCTATGCGCTGGACTATCTGATGTTTGACACCCAAGCCCAGACCCTTGGCTCTGCCAGTTATCGCTGCGCTTTGGTTGGCGCAATGACCACCGATATTGCAGCCACGGCCACAGCAATTGACGCGGATTGGAGCACGGGTTTTGCAGAACAGCTTTCCCCGCCCTCGGCCCGTTATCAAAGCCAGGACGAAGTGCGCCAAGAGCTGTTCAAAACCCTGACCACCGGCTTGCAAGTGGATGAGGACCTGCGCCTTGGCCGACCGCTGGGCAGCTTTGACAAACCCCGCCCCCGTCGGGCCGAAGCCTGGCGATCTGCCCGTTCTCTGCGCCATCTGACCCTATCGTTGGAGGCCCTAAAGCCGCTCGCCCAGTCTTTGGCCGTTGGTGCCCCAAACCTTCAGGACAAGTTGACTCGGGCGTTTGACAAAGCTCTGCGCCGCGCCAAGGCGTTGGAAGATCCACAGTTTGCCGGGGTTTCAGACCCCGCCAGCCGGTTCCGGGTCGAAGCGCTGAAACAAGAGGTTGCGGATATTCGCGCGTTGGTCGCGGCCGAGCTTGGCCCCCGTTTGGGCGTCGCCGCCGGTTTCAACGCATTGGACGGAGACTGATATGACCACACGACGCGGTTTCTTGGGCGGTCTGATGGCCGCAGGCCTAACCCCTCGGGCCAGTTGGGCGGATGTGGGCCTGCCCGATTTTGTGACCGCAGGCTTGGAGCCAAACGGCCAATACATTCTGGCGGGGCTGTCGCGCAGCGGCGAGGTTCTGTTCCGCCATCCGTTGCCAGGGCGCGGCCACGCCGCCAGCGCGCATCCGCTCCGCCCAGAGGTCATCGCCTTTGCCCGCCGCCCCGGCCGGTTTGCGGATGTTCTGGACTGTCGCACAGGCCGCCAGATCGCCCGCATCACCCCGCCCGAGGGCTTGCATTTTTACGGCCACGGCTGTTTTTCCGAGGACGGCAGTCGGCTGTTCACAACCGAAAACGACTATGAAAATGCCCGCGGGGTGATCGGGATCTGGGACAGCGCGACCTATCGCCGGATCGGCAGCTTTTCTTCGGGCGATATTGGCCCGCATGACATCCTGCGCCACCCGGACGGCTATCTGGTGGTCGCAAACGGTGGGATCGAAACCCACCCCGAAAGCGGCCGCACGCCTTTGAACCTGCCGACCATGCGCTCCAGTCTTGCTTATCTGAGCTTTGACGGTGCCCTACTGGAGCATGTGGCGCTGCCTACGGATCTGCGTCTCAACTCCATACGTCACCTGGCGCTTGCGCCTGATGGAACCGTTGGGTTTGCGATGCAATGGCAGGGAGACCTGGGCGACGTGGTTCCTATTGTCGGGCTGCATCGGCGCGGCACAGCACCGCGTCTGCTGGCCGAGGATGATCCGCGTCTGCGAAATCTCAACGGGTATGGAGGCTCCATCGCCTTTGCCCCCGATGGTGAGACGGTCGCAGTGTCGTCCCCACGCGGGGATCGTGTTCAAATCATGGACGTTCACAGCGCTGAAATGACGCAGGAACACAATCTCGCAGATGTGTGTGGCCTGGCCACAGCAGGAGCAGGCTGGGTCGCCACAACCGGATTGGGCCAGGTTCTATCGCTTTCCCCAGAACAGGCGCGCCCAATTACAACAGGCGCAACCGCATGGGACAATCATCTGATCCCCGTCGGTTGACACGGGGGCGCCGCGCGCTGGGGGGCTGGAGACAAAGTCTCCAGCCCCCCAGCGCGCGGCCTTGGCCTGACCAAAGGTCAGGCCAGCAGGGCAAAGCCCTGCCACCCAGGATTAAAACTCCACACCTTTTTGTGCTTTGATGCCCGCCCGAAACGGGTGTTTGATCTGCCCCATTTCTGTGACCAGATCCGCAATTTCGATCAGCTCATCCTTGGCATTGCGCCCTGTCAAAACCACATGCGTCATGGCAGGTTTCTGTTCCACCAGGAATTCCAAGACCTCATCCAGGTCCAGATATTCATACCGCAATGCAATATTGATCTCATCCAGAAGAACCATCGTATTGCGTTCATCCAGGATCATTTCCTTGGCCTTTTCCCAACCTTTGCGCGCCGCCGCAATATCGCGGGCCTTGTCTTGGGTTTCCCAGGTAAAGCCTTCACCCATCGCGTAAAATTGGCACAGATCGCCAAAGTTTTCTTCGATCAGCGTCCGCTCACCTGTGGCCCAGGCCCCTTTGATAAACTGCACCACCGCACAGGGCATCTTGTGCGCGATACAGCGCATGATCATGCCAAAGCCCGAACTCGACTTCCCTTTGCCGGGCCCTGTATGAACGATGATCAACCCCTTTTCGCCATCTTTGGTTTTCATCATTTTGTCACGTGCGGCCTTCTTCTTGGCCATCTTGGAGGCATGGCGTGCCGCTTCTTCTTCGGAAATAACGGTATCAGGTTTCTCGCTCATCACAGGCTCCTTCGGCTTTTGCCATGTCTTGACAAGGAAGCCCCCAATAGCGCAAGGGGTTTTATGTTGGTTCCCAGGCTTAGGTCTGGGCGAAGAGGGAATGTGCCAGCGCCTGCGCGCCAAGCACAGCCGCCCCCGCGACCGTGACCGGATGAGGTTTCTGATATCCACTGGGTTTTGCCCGGGAAGGACAGAACACCGCTGCCCCCCAAAGGCTACATCCGCAAGCCGGGAGACCTGCCAACACAGATAGAACGGGCGGACGGGGTGTTCTGCGACCGGTTGCGGGCCGTTGATGAAACATGCGCCCCACTGGCTGGCTCCCTCCCCCACGGACATGGAATAGGAGCGGTTTAAAATGGCTGAAACTCACGATCTCGCGCCGGTCATGTTGACCGTTTGCACCACCTGCAAACGTGCAGATGTTGACCCCGAAGGCCCGCGCCCAGGTGCTGTTATGCTTGAGGCTCTCAAAGAGGCCACCCTGCCCGAGGGGGTTCAGCTGCGCGGCGTTGAGTGTTTGTCGGCCTGTACCCGCGGTTGTTCCATGGTGCTGAGCGGCGGATCTGAACGCTGGACCTATGTCTATGGCGACATGGATCCTGATACCCATGTGGCGGAAATTCTGGACGGGATCGCGGCCTATGCCCAAACCACAGATGGTCTGGTGCCCTGGCGCGAACGTCCCCAAAGCTTTCGCAAGCAAACCGTTGCCCGCATCCCGCCGTTGAAACTGCCAGAGGCCTGAGTTTAATGAGCAATCTGAACAAGATCCCCGTCACCATCATCACCGGTTTTCTGGGCGCAGGCAAAACCACTCTGATCCGCCACCTGATGCAAAACCCACAGGGCAAGCGTCTGGCGGTTGTTGTCAATGAGTTCGGCACCGCCGGTGTGGACGGCAATATCCTAAAGTCCTGCGCGGATGAAAACTGCCCGGCCGAAAACATTATGGAACTGGCCAATGGCTGCATCTGCTGCACCGTGGCCGATGATTTCATCCCCACCATCGAACAGCTGATGGCCCTGCCCGAAGCGCCTGAACATATTGTGATCGAAACCTCAGGCCTGGCGCTGCCAAAACCGCTGCTCAAAGCCTTTGACTGGCCCGCGATCCGGTCGCGCATCACCGTGGATGGGGTGATCGCTTTGGCCGATGCCGAGGCCGTTGCCAAAGGCCAGTTTGCCACCGACCTGGATGCGGTGCAGGCCCAGCGCGAGGCCGATGAGGGCATCGACCATGAAACGCCATTGTCTGAACTGTTCAAGGATCAGATCTCCTGCGCGGACATCATCCTTTTGTCCAAAGCGGATCTTGCCGGTGAGGACGGTCTGGCCACGGCACGGGCCATCATCGAAAAAGAATCCCCGCGTGAGCTGCCGATCCTGCCAATGACCGAAGGCGTGATTGACCCCCGTGTGGTTCTGGGGGTTGAGGCTGCCGCCGAAGATGATCTGGATGCGCGCCCGTCAAACCATGATCATCATCATCACGACCACGATCATGATGACGCGCATGACCATGATCACGGGCATCATCACCACCATCACGATCACAGCCATGACGAATTTGAAAGCATTGTGGTCGAATTGGGCGAAGTCTCTGACCCCGAAGCGCTGCAAAACCGCATCATTGAAATGGCACGCAACCGCAAGATCCTGCGTGTCAAAGGCTATGTCGCTGTGGCAGGCAAACCAATGCGGATGCTGATCCAGGCCGTCGGCGACCGCCTGCGCGCGCAATATGACCAACCCTGGGGCAGCGCGCCACGCAAAACCCAATTGGTGGTGATTGCAGAGCATCACAATATCGATGCCGCTGGTATCCACGCAGATCTCGGAGCCTAAACCACGATGCATGTCGTCTTCCGCGAAAGCCACGGGTTAGAGGAAAGTGAGACACCACAGGATCTCGGGCAGACGCCTGCGGATCTGATTGTGCTGTCCTTTTCCGACAGTGACCTCGGGGCCTTTGCGGCGGGCTGGCATCGCGCGGAGGGATCCTTGCCCAAGCTGCGTCTGGCCAATCTGGTGGCGTTGAAACATCCGCTGTCGGTGGATGTCTACGCCGAACAGACGCTGGAGGGGGCCAAGGGCATTCTGGTGCGTTTGATTGGCGGCGAAAGCTACTGGTCCTATGGTCTGGCCACCTTGCAGGATCTGGCCCGCCGAAAGGGAATCGCCCTGGCAATCCTACCCGCAGATGGGCGCGAGGATCCGCGTCTGGATGAACTGTCGACCCTGCCGGTTTCAACCCTACGGCGGTTGCAGCATCTGTGCGACGCCGGCGGGGCCGTGGCAGCTCAGGCCGCATTGGCACAGCTCGCCCTGGCAGCAGGCCTTTATGCCGGGCCTGTGGCTGGGTTGAAATCCATGCCCGACCAAGGGATCTATGACCCGGATCTGGGCGTGGTCGAAAACATCACCACGGACGGCAAACCCCTCGTTCTGCTGAGCTTTTATCGCTCTTACCTCACATCTGCCGACACCGCACCGGTGGATGCGCTGATCCACGCGCTACGCGCACGCGGCTATGCGGCCTTTGGCCTCTTTGCGCCCAGCCTCAAAACACCCGCAGCTGTGGCCTGGCTCAACACCCTGCTGCCTGCCGAAAACCCCGCCGCCATCATCAATGCCACTGCCTTTTCGGCTCAGGGCAGTGATGGCAGCGCCTCGCCCCTGTCGACCACTGGCTGCCCGGTGTTCCAAGTCTCGCTCTCGACCGCCCGGCGCAAGGATTGGGCCAACGCGGACCGGGGCCTTTCGCCGGCAGACCTCGCCATGCATGTGGTCCTGCCTGAGGTGGACGGGCGCATCTTTGCCGGTGTCATCAGTTTCAAGGCTCCGGGGAAGAAAGACCCCGATCTGGAATACTCCCGCTTTGCCCACCGTGCCGATCCGGACCGGGTGCAGGCGGTTGTGGACCGCATTCACGGGCAGCTGGCGCTGGCCACCACGGCAAACGCCGACAAACATCTGGCGCTGGTTGTGTCCACCTATCCCGGGCGCGATCACAATCTGGCCCATGCGGTTGGCCTGGATGCGCTGGCCTCGTGTGATGAGATCCTGGCCGAGCTTTCCCGTCAAGGATATGACGTCACGGACCTCGACCGCGCGGGCCTGCGACTGATGGAAGAGGTGATAACTCTGCCGCTTGCCACCTATATGGACGCGCTCCAGACGCTACCGGATCTGTTGCAAGCAGATCTTGCAGCCGCCTGGGGCGACCCCAAAGACGACCCCGATTGTGATGGGCAGGTCTTCCGCTTTCGCGCGCTCCGGGCGGGCAAGGCGCTACTGGCGCTGCAACCCGAACGTGGTGAGGTCAAAACCCGTGTTGATGATTATCACGACCTCGACCGCACGCCACGCCACGCCTATGTGGCGTTTTATCTGTGGCTGCAGTCACAGGTCGATGCGATTGTCCATATCGGCGCCCATGGCACGCTGGAATGGCTGCCGGGCAAGGCGGTGGCCCTGTCCGAAACCTGCTGGCCCGAGGCTCTGATCGGCCCTTTGCCGGTGATCTACCCCTTTATTGTGAACGACCCTGGTGAGGCGGCCCAGGCCAAACGCCGCATCGCGGGTGTCACCATCGGCCACCTGCCACCGCCTCTGGCACAGACCACCCTGCCCGAAGGTATGGGTCGGCTGGAAAGCCTGCTGGACGAATATTCCACAGCCGATGGTCTGGATCCCGCCCGCCGCGACCGGCTGATTGAAGACATCCGCGCCGAGGCACAGGGCACCGGGGTTGAGGCCGATCTGAATATACCTGCCGAGGCCTCCTCGGCCGAGGCGATCACCCGGATTGATGCCTTCGTCTGCGACATCAAAGAAAGCCAATATGGCGAGGGGTTGCATATCTTTGGCACCGGCGATTGTGGCCCCGCAGAACGGGCCGGGTTGGTGGCAGCGCTCAACGGGCAGCTGGTTGCGCCGGGGCCGTCCGGCTCGCCGTATCGTGGGCGGGCCGATGTTCTTCCCACCGGGCGCAACCTCTTTACCACGGATCCACGCGCGGTGCCGTCGCGCGCGGCGCAGGCGCAAGGGGTCAAACTGGCGGAAGAGCTGCTGCGCCGCCACCTTCAGGACCATGGCGACTGGCCCAAAGGACTGGTGATCGACCTCTGGGGCTCCGCCACCATGCGCACAGCGGGCGAGGAATTCGCCATGGCGCTGCATCTGGCGGGCCTTGCGCCGAGCTGGGACGAAGGCTCGCAACGGGTGTCCGGCTTTGAGGTGATCCCCCTTGCCCTGCTGGGCCGTCCCCGCATTGATGTGACCCTGCGCGTCTCGGGCCTGTTCCGCGATGTCTTCCCGGGCCTGGCCCAAATGTTTGAAACAGCCGCCGCCGCATTGGCCGGCCGCGACGAAGACGCAGGCGACAACCCCTATCTGGCTAAAATCCCACGCGTCTTTGGCCCGCGCCCCGGGCAATATGGCCTCTCTATGGGGACGCATCTGGATGATTATTCACCAGAGGCACGCGCCGCCGCCGGAGAGGCCTGGCTGGCCGCTTCCTCCCATGCGATCACCGCGCAAGGGGACAGCCACGATGCCCGCGCGGCCTTGGAAACCCGGCTCAAAACCGCAGACAGTTTTGTACACTTGCAAGACTTGCCAGAGACGGATGTTCTGGTCGCCTCGGACTATGCGGCCCATGAAGCCGGCTTTGCCGCTGCCATGGCCCGGCTGGGACACGAGGCGCCTGCGCTTTATCACATGGACGCAACGCGGGTGGACCGCCCCACCGCGCGCGCCTTGGGTGAAGAGATTGCCCGCGTCACCCGCGCCCGCGCCGCCAATCCAGATTGGGCCACCTCGATGATGGCACATGGGTTCCGCGGCGCGGCAGAGATTGCAGCGACCTTAGACCACATGGCAGCTTTTGCCCATCTGGCCCAAGTGGTGCCCCCACATCTGTTTGATCTGTATTTCGAGGCCACATTGGGACGCGACGATCTGGTTGCTTTTATGGGGGATGCCAATCCGGCGGCGCTGCAAGCGATGCGCGACCGGTTCCGGGCCTTGCAAGACGCAGGCCTATGGCAGACCCGGCGCAATTCCATTCTGGCCACGCTTGAGGGGACCTCATGAGTGCGCCCCACGTCTATGGCTGGTGTCCGGGCGCGCTGCGCCCCATGATGTCTGGCGACGGGTTGGTGGTGCGGATCCGCCCGCCCTTGGGACAGCTGAGCCAAGAGCAGGCGCACAAGCTGGCTGAACTCTCGCTGACCTATGGCAACGGACGTATGGATGTGTCGTCGCGTGCCAATCTGCAACTGCGCGGCATTACGCCCGAGGCACACCCAACTGTGATTGCCGCCTTGCGCGAATTGGATCTGGTGGATGAGACCGCGGCGCAAGAAAGCCTGCGCAATGTGATCCTCACACCGTTTTGGTCCGAAGGAGACGCCACCCATCACATTGCGCAGTCCTTGACCCACGCGCTGACACAGGCGAAGGACCTCTCGCTGCCGGGCAAGTTTGGCTTTGCGGTGGATGCAGGGCCAGAGCCGGTTCTAGGCGCAACCGCCGCGGATATCCGCATCGAACAGGGCAACGCTGGGCTGTTGCTGGTCGCAGATGGCGCCGATGTTGGCAAGCCGATGACGGTGGGCACGGCGGCGCAAGACGCCATCGCACTGGCCCGCTGGTTTCTGGACCAAGGCGGCGCGCCCGACGGTCGGGGCCGGATGCACCGTCTCACTGCGCGCCGCGCGCTCCCGCCTGAGTTTGCCGCCCCCCGCCGCGCCAGCGCACCTTTGCCAAGCCCCGGCTTGACGCCCGCCGGGCAACTGGTGGCGTTGGAGTTCGGCCAGATCCCTGCGACAAGCTTTCAGGCCCTTGCTGACATCGCACCTCTGCGCCTCACCCCTTGGCGGCAACTCTTGGTAAAGACACAACAGCCGATCCCACCCCTGCCCGGTCTGATCCTTGACGCAACGGATCCCCGCCTGCAGGTGATCGCCTGCACCGGCGCACCCGGTTGCCTGCAGGCGCGCGCGCAAACGCGCGCTTTGGCGCGCAATCTTGCCCCGCTGCTTCCCCAAGGCACGCAACTCCATATATCGGGCTGCGCCAAAGGCTGCGCCCGGAACACGCCCTGTGACCTCACCCTCGTGGCGCAGGAAAACGACACATTCGACCTCATCCTTCAGGGCACAGCTCAGGACGCGCCACGCCACACCGGCCTATCAGCCGCGACCTTGCCAGACGCCCTTGTGAGCCTCTTTCAGAAAGGGCAGACCAATGCTCCACACTTATGAAACCGATGGTGCCAAGATCTATGCCGAAAGCTTTGCCACCATCCGCGCCGAGGCCAATCTGGCACGGTTCACCAAGGATGAGGAAAGCGTTGCCGTCCGAATGATCCACGCCGCTGGCATGGTGGGTCTCGAAGAACACATCCGTTTCTCCCCCCAGATGGCCGAAACCGCCCGTGCCGCTTTGGCCCAAGGGGCCCCCATCCTGTGTGACGCCTATATGGTCAGCGAAGGCATCACCCGCCCGCGCCTGCCAGCAGACAACGCAGTCATCTGTACCCTGCGTGACCCAAGCGTCCCTGACCTGGCCAAGGAAATGGGCAACACCCGCTCAGCCGCCGCGCTGGAACTGTGGCGCCCGAAACTGGAGGGCGCGCTGGTGGCCATTGGCAATGCACCCACCGCCCTGTTCCACCTGCTGAACATGCTGAAAGACCCCAGTTGCCCCCGGCCCGCAGCCATTATCGGCTGCCCGGTCGGATTTGTCGGCGCCATGGAATCCAAGGACGCTTTGATGCAGGACTTGCCGGTCCCATCGATGATAGTAAAAGGCCGTCTGGGCGGATCCGCAATCACGGTGGCCGCTGTCAACGCATTGGCCAGCTGGAAAGAGTAACGGAAACACACTATGGGAAAAGTCATCTGCGCAGGCCTTGGCCCGGGCGATCCGGAATTGATGAGCGTCCGCTCCTGGCGCGCCATCCAAGGCGCGCGCCATGTGGCTTATTTCCGCAAGGCAGGCCGCAAAGGACAGGCGCGAACCCTGGTCGATGGTCTCTTGCCCGACACCGCCGTCGAACATGCGATGGAATATCCGGTCACCACCGAAATCCATTTCAGCGATCCGGAATACAACCGCCTCCTCTCTGCCTTTTATGATCAATGGGCTGACACGCTGACCGAGATCTCACAGGACGAGGATGTGGTGGTACTCTGCGAAGGCGATCCATTCCTTTATGGCTCCTTCATGCATCTTTACACCCGGCTGCAAGGCCGCGCCGAGGTTGAGGTCATTCCCGGCATCACCGGCATGTCCGGCTGCTGGACTGCCTCGGGCCAGCCGATCACCTGGGGGGATGACGTGCTGACGGTGGCCATGGCCACATTGGAGGAGGATGAGCTGGCGGCGCGGGCTCAAAACACCGATGCCCTGGTGGTCATGAAAATCGGCCGCAACCTCCCCAAACTGCGCCGGGCGCTGGAGCGGGCTGGCCGCGCGCAGGACGCCTGGCTGGTTGAACATGGCACCATGGCCCAGCAGCAGGTGCGCAAACTGTCGGATGTGGACGGGCCTGTCCCCTATTTCTCGATCGTGTTGATCCACGGCCAAGGACGCCGCCCATGACACAATCCGTGACGCCCCCCCTGACAAAGGCAGACACCGGTTCGCTTGTCATTGCAGGCCTCGGCCCCGGAGATGAGGCGATGGTCACGGATGAGGTCCGACAGGCGCTGGCAGCCGCCACTGATGTGGTGGGCTATATTCCCTATGTCAAACGGATCGCACCGCGCGATGGTCTTACCCTGCATGCGACCGACAACCGGGTCGAGGTTGACCGCGCCACCCATGCGCTGGAAATGGCCGCTGAAGGCAAACGGGTTGTTGTTGTTTCCTCCGGAGATCCCGGCGTCTTTGCCATGGCCTCAGCAGTGTTTGAGGCGCTGGAAAACGGCCCCCAAGACTGGCTCGACCTGGATATCCGCGTCCTGCCCGGCATCACCGCCATGCTGGCCGCTGCCGCCCAGCTGGGTGCCCCGCTGGGCCATGACTTTGCGGCCATCAACCTCAGCGACAACCTGAAACCCTGGGATCTGATCGAAACCCGCCTGCGCGCTGCGGGCGCCGCCGGATTTGCTATGGCCTTTTACAACCCGCGCTCCAAATCCCGCCCGCATCAATTTGCCCGCGCGCTTGAGATCCTGCGCGAAGCCTGCGGGCCCGAGACGTTGATCAGCTTTGCCCGCGACGTGACCAAGCCCACGCAGAACATCACCACCGTGCGCCTTGCCGACGCCACGCCCGAGATGGCCGATATGCGCACCATGGTGATTGTGGGCAACCGCGACACCCGCCGCATCGGTCGCCATGTCTTCACGCCGCGCTACGCCGAATGATCCGCCAGCCAGCACATCACCGCGCGGACGCTGTGACAGATGTGGCGTGCAGGCACAGCGGGCCGGTCGATCATGACCACCGGCAGTCCAAGGGCCCGCGCCGCCAGCAGCTTGGCGACGGCACCGCTGCCACCTGCATTTTTGGCCACAACATGGGTGATGCCATGGGTCCTCATCAACGCCTGATCCCCGGCCTGGTCAAATGGCCCACGGGCCACTACAACATCCGCCTTTGGCACAGGCAGCGCCCCTGCGGGCGGATCCACCAGCCGCAGCAAATAGAAGTTCTGAGGCTTTGCGGCAAAGGGCAAAAGCGTTTGCTTGCCAATGGCCAGAAAAACCCGCGCGTCCCTGTCGGGCAGATCCGCAACCGCGGCGTCGACATCGCACACATGGCGCCAATCATCGCCCTCTTGTGCCTGCCAGGCAGGCCGCTCCAGCGCGGCCAGCGGCACGCCCGTCTCGGCGCAGGCCGCCACGGCATTGCGGCTCATCTGCGCCGCAAAGGGATGAGTGGCGTCAATCACATGGCTCACGCCTTCGCGGCGGATATAGTCGACAAGACCCGCAACACCGCCAAACCCGCCCTGCCGCACACGCAAAGGTTGCGCCGCCGGGCGTGCGGTACGGCCCGCATAAGAGAACACGGCCCGACGCCCGGCCCCCGTCCAGTGATCGGCCAGCGCCCGCGCCAATTGCGAGGCTTCGGTGGTTCCGCCCAACAGGAGTATCTGCGCCATGTCTGATCCTCTTCCCACACCCTGGCTCACGCTCATCGGGCTTGGCGAAGATGGCCCGGCAGGCCTCACAGATGCAAGCCGCAAAGCGCTGGCGCAGGCCGAGATCATTTTTGGCGGCCCGCGCCATCTGGATCTGGTGGACGCAGGTCCCAAAGGGCAGCCCTGGCCGGTGCCTTTCTCAATCGACCCGGTTCTGGCCGCCCGTGGCCGCCCGGTGGTGGTTCTGGCTTCGGGCGATCCTTTCTGGCATGGGGCCGGCGGCTCCCTGATGCGCGCGCTTGCACCAGGGGACTGGATCTCATACCCCGCGCCCTCGACGTTTTCTCTGCTCGCCAACCGATTGGGCTGGAAGCTGGAGGATACGCTGACCCAAGGGCTGCACGCTGCACCCTATCAACGCCTACGCCCCCTGTTGGCGGACCAGGCGCGCATCCTCTGCACCCTACGCGACGGGGACGCGGCAGCGGAACTGGCCGCCTATCTCACCGAGCAAGGCTTTGGTGCCTCCTCCCTCACGGTGGCCGAGGCTCTTGGTGGCCCGCGCGAACGGCTGCGTCAGACCACCGCCCAAGGGTTTGACCTCACCGAGATCTGCGCCCCTGTTGCAATGGCGCTTGACCTTGCAGGTCACCGCGGGTTGTCCCAGGCCAGCGGGCTTGCGGATGATCTGTTTCAAAACGACGGCCAAATCACCAAACGCCCCATCCGCGCCCTGACCCTCTCGGCGCTCGCCCCGCGCCCGGCTGAGCTGCTGTGGGACATCGGCGGTGGCTCTGGCTCGGTCTCGGTCGAATGGTGTCTGGCCGCGCGTGGGACCCGGGCCCTCACCTTTGAACCCCGTGCAGATCGCATGGCAAACATCACCGCCAATGCTGCCGCCTTTGGCCTGTCTCACCGCATGCAGGCCCATCAGGACCGTGCGCCTGACTGTCTGGCCGACCAGCCATTGCCGGATTGTGTGTTTATTGGCGGCGGCGGCTCGCAAACCTTGCTGGACCACCTTTGGCAGATCCTGCCGCCAGGCACCCGGATCGTTGCCAATGGCGTCACCCTGGAAACCGAAACCCTGCTGATGCAAGCCCAGGCCCAATGGGGCGGCCAGCTCTTGAAGGTGGAGATCGCCGAAGCAGGTCCCTTGGGCACGATGCGCGGCTGGGACCGGGCCCGCCCCGTAATCCAATGGAGCGTCACCCGATGATTGTTGCAGGCTTTGGCATGCGCGCCGCCGCATCCCTTGTGGATCTGACCCAGGCCCTGTCAGGGCTACCCGCCCACCCCCAGCTCCTGGCCACGCTCAGGGCCAAAGGCGAAACCGAAGTGTTTCAATCCTTCGCCAGCAGCCAAAACCTCGCCACTTGCCTCTTGGAAGAGGATGAGATCGCAGGCATAGAGACGCCAACCCGCTCATCGCGCATCCTTGCGCGATTTGGCACCGGATCACTGGCCGAAGCCGCAGCCCTTGTTGCGGCCCGCCGCCACGGCACCGCCCGGCTGATCCACCCCAGACATATCTCCACGGATGGCCTCGTCACCGTGGCCTTAGCAGAGGTGCACCCCCAATGACCGTTCACTTTATTGGTGCTGGCCCCGGAGCCGCTGATCTGATCACCCTGCGCGGACGCGACCTGATCGCCGCCTGCCCGGTCTGCCTTTATGCGGGCTCTCTGGTGCCAGAGGCGCTGCTGGCCCATTGCCCAGAGGGTGCGCGCATTGTGAACACCGCGCCCTTGTCGCTGGATGAAATCATTGCCGAGATCAAGTCGGCCCATGCAGCCGGTCAGGATGTGGCGCGGCTCCATTCGGGCGACCTGTCGGTCTGGTCTGCCATGGGCGAACAGCTGCGCCGTCTGCGCGCTGAAGGCATCCCCTATGACGTGACCCCCGGCGTGCCCTCCTTTGCCGCGGCCGCCGCTGCTTTGGGATCAGAACTCACCCTGCCGGGCGTCGCACAATCGCTGGTGCTCACCCGCACCTCGGGCCGCGCGTCCGCCATGCCGGATGGAGAGACGCTGGAAAACTTTGGCAAAACCGGTGCAACCCTCGCCATCCACCTCAGCGTGCATGTGCTGGAGGACGTGATCGCCCGCCTCACCCCCCATTACGGCGCCGATTGTCCTGTGGCCGTGATCTGGCGCGCAACCTGGCCGGACCAGCGCATCGTCAAGGCCACGCTCGAAACACTTGAGGACGCGACCCAAGGCGAACGGGGCCGGACAGCGCTGATCCTTGTGGGTCGCGCCATCGGAGCGGAAGAGTTCGACGAAAGCTGCCTTTATGCGGGTGACTATGACCGTCGCTACCGCCCGGTCGGCACAGATCCGCGCTTCCCGGAAGGAACAGAATGATGCCCCATGGATTGATGATCTCTGCCCCCTCTTCGGGCACCGGCAAAACCACCGTGATGCTTGGCCTTCTGCGCGCCCTGGCGGAGGACGGCCTGACCGTGCAACCCTTCAAAAGCGGCCCCGACTACATTGATCCGGCCTTCCACCTGGCAGCGGCCAAACGCGCGTCCTTTAACCTTGACACATGGGCCATGGACGACCCCTTGCTGAACGCCATCAGCGCCCAGGCCACAGGGGCCGAGATCTGCGTGGCCGAAGGGTCCATGGGACTTTTTGACGGTGTGGCCACCCGGGGGCAATCTGGGTTTGGCTCTTCTGCAGAAACCGCCAAACGCATGGGCTGGCCGGTCATTCTGGTGATCGATGTGGGGGGGCAGGCGCAATCTGCTGCGGCCACCGCCTTGGGCTTCAAAGCCTATGACCCGGATCTGCCCTTTGCCGGGGTCATCCTGAACCGGGTCGCCAGCCCCCGTCACGAACGGCTCACCCGGCTGGGGATGGAGCACGCCGGGGTCAAAGTGCTCGGTTCCCTGCCCCGACGCGGTGACCTGGCCCTGCCGGAACGGCATCTGGGTCTGATCCAGGCGGTCGAACACCCGGATCTGGAGGCCGCGATTGCAGGCTATGCCAGTTTCCTGCGCGAGAACGTCGACCTTGATGCGATCAAGGCAGCCGCGCTTTCGGGCCCCGAAACGCCTGCGGCACCGCTGCCGACCCCGCCCGCACAGCGGATTGCCCTGGCCCGCGATGCGGCCTTTTCCTTTACCTATCCCCATCTGTTAGAGGGCTGGCGTCAGGCCGGGGCTGAAATCCTGCCGTTTTCGCCCCTCGCGGATGAGGCCCCCGCGCCAGACGCGGATCTGGTCTGGCTGCCCGGTGGCTACCCTGAACTCCACGGCGGCACGCTGGCGGCGGCAGAAACCTTCCGCCGAGGTCTGCAAAAACACGCCAAAACCAAACCCGTCCACGGCGAATGCGGGGGCTATATGGCGCTCGGAGAGGCCTTGATCGACAAACAGGGCAACCGCCACCAGATGGCAGGCCTCCTGGGGCTTGTGACCTCTTATGAGAAACGCAAATTCCACCTGGGCTATCGTCGCGCCGTGTTGCAAAACGCCATGCCGGGATTTGCGACGGGGTCAGCCCTGCGCGGGCATGAGTTCCATTATTCAACCATTTTGGATGAACCCGATGCGCCGCTTGCCAGTGTTTTTGACGCCGATGGCAATCCGGTGCCGGAAACCGGATCCGTCAACGGTCATGTGACGGGCACCTTCTTCCATCTGATCACCGGAGAGGACACATGACCGGTTTTGTCTCCTTTGTTTCTTCTGGCCCCGGCGATCCGGAACTTTTGACGGTCAAGGCGGTCAAACGTCTGGAAACCGCCGATGCGGTTCTGTTTGACGATCTGTCCTCAGGCCCGATCCTGAGTCATGCGCGTGATGACGCGGATCTGATCGGTGTTGGCAAACGCGCAGGCCGCCCGTCGCCCAAACAGGATCATGTCAGCCGCCTGTTGGTGGATTATGCCAGAACCGGGGCCAAAGTCGTGCGTCTGAAATCCGGCGACGCGGGTGTTTATGGCCGCCTCGAAGAGGAAATCACCGCCCTGCGCGCCGAAGGTATCGCGTTTGAGATCATCCCCGGCGTCACCGCCGCCTCTGCCGCTGCTGCAGCTGCCAATATCCCGCTCACCCGTCGGATGACGGCGCGGCGTCTGCAATATATCACCGGCCACAGCGCCACCGGCGCGCTGCCCGAAGAAATGAATATGGCAGCCCTTGCCGACCCCGAGGCGACAACTGTGGTCTATATGGGCAAACGCACCTTTGCTGATCTGGCAACGCAGCTTTTGAACCACGGTCTACCGGCTGACACACCCGCGCTAGTGGCCAGCGGCGTCTCCACGCCCGATCAGGAATTGCGGCGCGAGACCCTGGGCGCTTTGCCGGATCTGTTGCCCAAGTTAGAAACCACCGCACCGGTTCTGATCCTTTACGGTCCACTGGCGGATGAGAACTAAGATGTCCGCGATCCCTTACAACCTGTCGCTGATCGGCATTGGCACCGGCAACCCCAAACATCTGACGTTGGAAGCGGTAGAGGCTTTGAATGCCGTGGATCTGATCCTGATCCCCAACAAAGGCGCGGGCAAGGATGATCTGGCCGCCCTCCGTCAGGCGATCTGCGCCGAGGTGATCCGCGCGCCGGGACCACAAATTGTGGAATTTGACCTGCCCACGCGGGATGAAGCGACCCGGGATTACCACACCCGGGTCGACGATTGGCACGATGCCATCGCCGCGATTTGGTGGGACAGCATGACCCAAGCCCTGCCTGCAGGCGGCACCGTAGGATTTCTGGTCTGGGGGGATCCATCGCTTTATGACAGCACGATGCGGATCGCCGACCGGCTGCACCAAAGGGGAGACATCGCAGTCAATGTCATCCCCGGCATCACGTCGATCCAGGCGCTGACCGCTGCCCACACAGAGCCGTTGAACCAGATCAACGCGGCCGTCACCATTACCACCGGCCGCCAATTGCGCGACCACGGCTGGCCTGCCACGGCCGATACTGTGGTGGTGATGCTCGACGGGCAATGTTCCTTCCAGACCCTTCCCCCCCAAGGGATCCAGATCTGGTGGACGGCCTATGCTGGCATGACAAATGAGATTTCAATCTCCGGCCCCTTGTCCGAGGTCACGGAGAAGATCACCACAACCCGCGCGCGTGCACGGGCGGATCATGGCTGGTTGATGGATATCTATATGCTGCGCAGATCCGCGCCTTAATCCGGCAGGCCGTTCACGGCCATGTTCTTGTTCTTATAGCGTTTGTCATCGGTGACATCGGCCCCAAACCAATGGGGCGGCTGAAACGCCTCAGCGGCGGCCAGCGTGTCAAACTCCACCTCGACCAGGACCAATCCAGCCAAGGCCCCTTCAAACACGTCCAGCTCAAAGATGAGCCCATCCGGCAGCGCGGCGCTCCAGCGGATCTTCTCCACCCGGCGGCCTTCGGTCTCCGGCCAGAAGGTCTCAAACTGCGCTTGGGTAATCTCTGCCTCGCGTTCCGTGCGCACCGTGCCTTCGCCCGATTTGAACGTCATCACAAAGGTTGCGTTTTTCTGGCGCAGTCGCATTTCCACCGCATCCGTTGGATGGGTGATATAGCCCTGACGCACCTCGGTCCGCTTGGCCTCGTCCAAATTGGGCAATTCGCGCACAAGGAACTTGCGTTCGATCTCTTCCATGACGCGCTCCTCAGGTCCGCTTTTCCAGTTCCTGCCACAGGGCCTGATAGGCCTTGCCTGCAGGCCGATTGCCCGCAAAGGCCATGGTAGGCTCCCGGTGCACGCCCATCTTCTCGACATCGGTGGAAAACGGCAGATGGGTGTCCATAAACCGCCCCTTATAGGATTTACGCATCCGCGCCATCGTATCCCCGTGGAGCGTCTTGCGCGCCTGCACCATGGAAAAGAACGGCTTCAGCTTCTTCGCCTTTAACCCCTGTTCATCAAAGAAGGTCACCAGCTGTGCAAAGGTCCGTTCCGTCAGGGTCGAGGGGATCACCGGCACCACAATATGATCGGCCGCCTTAAACACCGCCTCAGAAAGCGCCGACAGGTTAGGTGGGCAGTCAAGCAGGATCACGTCATAATCGCCATCCACACCTTGCAGCGCCTTTTTCAAACGCGAGCGGCTGTTTTTCATCCGCGACAAGAAGATATCGAAATCCCGGAATGTCAGGTTTGCCGGCAGGATATCGAGGTTTTCGTAGTCGCTACCGCGAATGGCCTTGGTGAACCGCTCCACATCCTCAAAGAACTTTGCCTCTTTGAGCTTTTTCGACGGTTTCACCCGGAAGTAAAACCCGGACGCCCCTTGAGGGTCCAGATCACACAACAAGGTGCGCGCGCCTGATTGGGCATAGGCATAGGCCAGGTTCACGGCCGAGGCGGTTTTCCCCACGCCGCCTTTGTTGCTGTAACAGGCTATGATCTTCATGACTGCGCCCCTTTCTCGTGGAACAATGTGCGGAACCTCTCGCGGGTCCCTTGGCTGTCAAAACCGGCAAAGCTCTGGACCACACGGGCCCGTTCTTCCAACTGCCGCCCGTGCAAAATCGAGATCAGCGCACCGATGCTTTGAGCGGCTTTCAGCGCGGTCTGCCCTTTGAGCCGCCCGGAGGAAATCAACGCCTGCAGGCTTTCTTGCTGCACCGAATAATCGTTGAACAGACCCAGATTATCCTGCAGTTTCTTCAACGGCTTCAGGATCGCCTTGATTTCTGCGCCGTCAAACTGGGGCGCAAAAAACTCGATCAGATACCGCAGTTTCTTGCAGGAAATGCGCAGCTCGTGCACCTCTTCATCGGGGGTCTGATCGTCGATCTTGGCCGCGGTTTTGCAGACTTTGCGATAGCGCTTCCAGATCAGCCGTTTGGCATAATCCCCAACCGTCAGACCGCCTTGTGGGCCCTGCACAATCTCGCCCGGTGTCTCAAACATCACTTGCAGCTCGGCCATCTCACGGTTGTAGGCGACGCTTTTCAGCCGCTTGGTCACTGTGGTCAGCGCATCCTTGCGATCTGTGGCAAAGGTCTCAAACATCAGTCGCAGCCCCTCGTGGAGGTTTTCCGGCAGCATGTCGAAATAGTAATCCTGCTCCAGCAGATAAACATCCAGATCCCGCAGCGCCCCGGTTGGGGCCATGAGATCCGAGAAGCGCTGCTTCAACTCGGCCGTTGCCGCATCGCCATAGACCCCTTTGAACAGGCTCAGAACCGATCGGATCTTGCGCAGCGCAACGCGGTAGTCATGCAGAAACTCGGTGTCAAAATCGGCAATTGTGCCCGGCTCGTTCTGGCGCGCCACAGACAGATAAGCGGCGATGATTTGATTGGCGGCTGCAACGGCGGTGGTCTCGGGCGCAAAGCTCAGCTTGGGCTTGGCCACATATGGCACAAGATCCGGAAACAGAACCGACTGGATCTGCCCCGGTGTCGCCACCGATGCACCCGCCGTCAACAAACCTTTGGTCACCTGTTTCTGCGCCTTGTCATAGCCGCGCACCGGCGTCAGCGCCATCAGGCTTACGGTCTTGTTGTCTTTGGAAAACCGCAGGACATCCACGCGCAAATGGGTCTTTTCCTCATCATCCACCAGACGCAGCTGATCTTTGACCAGCTCTCCCTGTCCCAGATCCAACAAGCACCGCAGCGGGGACATATCCGACAGGTGATGTTTGACCGGGCCATCCGCCAGATCCGCAACAAAATTGCCCTTGCGCGCCGCTGGTTGCCGCAACAAGCGGCCATCCGCCTCCATCAGGACAAGTGCGCCTTCTGTTTCAATCAACAACCGCCCGGATTGACGAATGCTCTGATCAAAACAATCCAGCACAGTAAACGGGCTGGGTTCGACGTCTTCGCCCGCTTGGGCCGACAGGCCGCTTGCCATGTTTGACCAATCAGACAGTGGCAATGCTTTGGGATATGATAACAGTTGGTTCGACATTTCTGGTCTCAATTTTTCTTTTTGGTTCCAGCCAGATACTCTTCGATCAGCTGCTCAATGATCTTTTGAACACTGGTATCCTCTTCGATTGCGCGAATTTTCAACGCTTTCAACGTCTTGCGCTCCAGACGGAGGGACGTGTTTTTCTTGTCACCTTCAGAGGACTTGTTTTGTTTGTCTTTTGCCATGCGCCCGCTCCTTCATGACGTCATGATGACACTGACATCAGCAGAAGTCAAACCCTGGGCATAGCGCATCATCTGGCGCAAATTGCCCCAGTTGCAACCAAAATTGTAAATGAAAGCAGGCCTTAGGTGGCCGCAACCCTGCGATAGGTAAACGCGGTCGTCTCATCCGCTTCTGCAGCGGCCAGCAATGCATCCACCTGCCCGCGTCCGGGCGCGTGGCGACAGACGGGATCAGTGGCATTAGCATCCCCGGCCAAGGCCAGCGCCTGACAGCGGCAGCCGCCAAAATCCACCTCTTTGCGGTCGCAGCTTTGACAGGGCTCCGGCAGCCAATCGGTGCCGCGATAGGCGTTGAACGCCGCGCTATTATACCAGATCTCTGCCAAAGGACGGTCGGTCACGGTATCAAACTGCAAATGCGGAATGGTTTCGGCCGCGTGACAGGGCAAAACCTTGCCTTCGGGTGTCACATTCAACCCCGCCGTGCCCCAGCCGCCCATACAGGCCTTGGGATATTCAGCATAGTAATCCGGTGGTACAAAATCGATGGCCAATATGCCCTGCAAGCGTTTTGCAGCCTCGGCCACCTTGCGTTTGGTTGCCGCTGTCTGGGCGCGTGTGGGCAACAGCATGCCCCGGTTCTGGGTCGCCCAGCCGTGAAACTGCACACAAGCCACCTCAAGTCGGCGCGCGCCCATCTCAAGCGCCATGTCAAACGTCCGGTCCAGATCATCCAGATTGTGCCGGTGCATCACCGCATTCAGGGTCAACGGAATGCCGCGCGCCTTGATCTCATCCGCCACCTGCATCTTGCGGTCAAACCCGCCGTTATACCCACCGATCCAATCCGCCAATTCAGCATTGGTGCCTTGCAGGGACAGTTGAATGTGATCAAGACCGGCGTCTTCCAGTTGGCCGATCCTGCGCGGCGTCAGACCAATGCCGCTGGTGATCAGATTGACATAAAGCCCGGCCTCCCGCGCCGCTTGGGTCAGGGCCACCAGATCCGGACGCGCCGCTGGCTCCCCGCCTGACAGATGCAGCTGCAACACGCCCATATCCGCTGCTTGGCGAAACACATCCGCCCAGACCTCGGTCGGCAATTCACGGTCCTTCTGAACCAACGCCAGAGGGTTCGAACAATAGGGACAGGCCAAAGGGCAGCGATGGGTCAGCTCAGCCAGCATCGCGATGGGAGGCTGGACCGTCATGCCGACACCGTCAGAAACATCCGCGCCCGCAGACCAACCAGAAACCGTTGCACATCCTGCGCAATCTGTGCTTCGGGCGCGTCATAGGTGGCTGCCAGATCCGCAACCAAAGCGGCCAGATCCGTCTGCCCATCCACCCGGCTGAGGATTGCGGTGCCAATCGCATCCAGCGCCACCGCTTTTTCTGGCCCCAACAGCACCCAGCCGCCGCGCACGCGGTCCTGATGCAGACGCACGCCGCGCGGCAACACAGGGGTGTCTTCCATCGCCAACTCCAAGGTCACAACATCCCCTCCCCCGGCTGCCAAGCGCCCGGCGGAATACGACCCGGTTCCACATAAGCGCCCCAGATCGCATCCAGCTGCGCCCACAGGACATCCGTTTTAAACGTCAACGCCGCACAGGCCATGTCTTCCTTTTCCGGGCTATCCGCATGTTCCAGCACCCAGGCCAGACCAAAGGCCACATCCTTGGGCGCTTCACTCAACCGTTTGCGGAAATAGGACAGGCTGTCGGGATTGGCGAAGTCATAATGTTCCAACAGCCCTTCAATGCGCCGCTCATGGATCGATGGCGCAAAGAGCTCGGTCAAAGAAGAGGCCACCGCCTGCAGCAACGGCATATCCCGCACATAGCGAATATAGGCATCCACCGCGAATTGCGTGGCAGGCAGGATCCCCTGCCCCGAGGCGACATAGTCAGGATCCAGCCCCACCGCCTCGGCCAGTTTCAACCAGCGACGCAGGCCGCCACCTTCGTCAACGCCGCCGTCGTGGTCCTCGATCCGCGACCGCCATTCACGCCGCATTGCGGGATCAGAGCAGCGCGACAAAAAGGCCGCGTCCTTCATCGGGATCGCCGCCTGATAGGCCCAGCGATTGATCACCCAAGCCCGCACTTGATCTGGGGTACACGCCCCGCCATGCAGCCTGTGATGAAAGGGATGTTTGTCATGATACCGCGCCGCGCCAATGGCCCGCAGTCGGGTTTCCAGGCTTTCGCGGTTCATAGTGCAATCTCCATCCCGTCTTGTGCGATTGTCCAACCCGCGGCCTCTGCCTGAATCCGTTCGACACTGTCCGGCCGCCAGACCGGGTTGGTGTTATTCATATGGGTAAAGACCTTGCGGCAATCGAGACTAGCCAAAGCCGCAATCGATCCCTCCGCGCCCGACATCGGGATATGGCCCATCCGCCGCCCGGTTTTAACCCCGGTGCCCGTGCGGATCATCTCCTCATCATCCCACAGCGTGCCGTCAAAAAACAGGATGTCCGCATCCGCAATCCGAGCATAAAGCCGGTCATCGACCAAGGCGCAGCCGGGAATGTAATAGGCAACGCGACGCCCGTCATCCAACCGCACGCCAACTGTCTGCTCTCCCACCAGATCCGTCTGGACATTCTCCCCTTCCATGTACAACGGAACTTTGCCCGGGATCGGAAACACGGTGGCCTGAACCCCCATCAGGATCTCAAACCCCTGGTCCAGCGCGATCTGATGGCGTGTCACCACCTCGCGGTTCACGGCGTCAAAGATCCGGTTCTGCGCCAGTACATGATGAATATCTCCCGTCGCAAACAGCTCAAACGGTGTCTGCTCGCGCAGGCTCAGCAGGCCCGCCACATGATCAATATCGCCATTGGTTACCAGAACCGAAGCGACCGGGCTGTGCCGCAAGCTGCGCGGGTGTAGGGAGGACAGCATTTGCATCTGCATCCGAATGTCGGGAGAAGCATTCAGCACAGCCCATGTTTCGCCATCAACAGAGACGGCCAGCGAAGACTGTGTTGCAGGTGGAATTCGTCCGGCCCGCGCATCATTGCAATTGGCACAGCCACAGTTCCACTGCGGCAGGCCACCACCTGCCGCAGCGCCTAATACAAGAAACTTCATGCACGGTCTCCGCGCAGATCAGTTTGCTTAAAACAGGTCAGGATCATGACCGCGGCCGCCTTCGTCCTCGGACGGGCTGTACATGTTGATTTCCATACCGCAGTTGATTTCTTTCAGTGTCGGAGCAGTCCAGGCCATTTTTCACCTCCAGTGGCTGGTTGTCATCCCACGACGATAGGCAGAGGAGCCGGCAGCGGAAATGATCCTTTGGTCGTAAGCCCGCCGCCTGTCAGACCAACGTCGCATATCCCACCCCGCGCCCGGCCCATAACCTGCCAGCCATGTTACAGCGGCACATCTCTTGCGCAGCGCTTGCGCTTTGGCTTGGGGTCTTCGCTTTGGCGTGGGCCAGTACCGCCAAAGCCGAGCCCCGCGATCACGCGGCATTGGCAGAATATGTCATGCCACCGTTTTCCTTGGGCGAAGCGATCAATGACCAAGGTGTCTACAGCCTACTGAATTCCGGCGGTGCCGAAGCGGGTTATGTGTTTGAAACCGGCCCCCTTGCCCCACTCCCTGGGTTTTCTGGCGGCGTCATCAATATGTTGGTGATCCTCGACCTCGAAGGGACGTTCCTGGATGTGCGCCTGCTGGACCACAATGAGCCGATCTTTGTCTCGGGTCTGGGCGAAGCTCCGTTTCACAAGTTTTTTGAACAATATCCGGGCCTCTCGATTTCCTCTTCGATTGTAGTGGGCACGCCCTACGGGGATGGCAGCGACAGTTCGGCGCTGGTCTATCTGGACGGGGTGACCAAGGCGACCGCCTCGGTCCGGATCGCCCATGAATCGGTGATGGGGGCCACGCTTGCCGTCGCGCGGGAAAAGATGCAGGGCCTGGCCTCTGCTCCCCCGGCCCGTCCCAATCCAGAGCATGATGAACAGCTGACCTGGCAGGACCTGGTGGACCAAGGCTTGGCCAGTCATCACGTTGTAACCAATGCCGAAGTGGACGCGCTGTTTCAGGACACCACCTGGGCGGACGACGACCCAGAGGCGCAGGACGACCCTGATGCGCCCTATTTGGATCTATGGATCGTCGATCTGGGCCCACCCGCCATTGCCCGCGCCGCCCTCAGCGCAGACGGGTTTAAGGAGCTGCAGGGTTTTCTTCGGATCTCAGACAGTGACGAACCGCTGCTGGTGATCGAAAACGCCCGTCACGGGCTGGTCGGAGAGGATTTTGTCCGCAACACCGCGCCCGATCTTTTAAGCGCGGAACAGGACGGTTTGCCGGTCGCCCTGCGGGATGCAGATCTGTTTGTTGATCTGGCCGCTGATGTGCCCGATGGGGTGGCCATGATCCTGCGCACGGACCGACGCCTGGGCTTTGACCCCGCCCGCCCCTGGACGCTGAACCTGCGAGCCGAACGGGAACATGGGATTTTCCGACCCGAGGTCGGCGCGGTGACCCTCTCAGCCAACCACCAGACGGATGAGCGGTTTTTCCTGCGCGAAACACCTCCCAAATCGGTGCCGCCGTGGCGTGAAGCGCTGCGCAACCGGCAAGCGGATCTTTTGGTGCTGGCCGCCGGTCTTGTGCTGCTGACGCTGGTGTTGCTGGGCGGCATGAACCGGCTTGCGGATCATCCTAAATTCACGCCTGTGCGGTTGATCATTTTGGCAGCGGTCACCGGGTTTATCGGCTGGTGGGGACAGGGGCAGCTGTCCATTGTCACGCCTTTGGCGACGCTGCGCACCGCAATGGACGGCGGCAGTTTTGCCTATCTCTTGTATGATCCGTTCTCCTTGTTGATCTGGGGATTTGTGATCCTCGGGTTTGTCCTGTGGGGACGAGGGTATTTCTGCGGCTGGCTCTGCCCCTTTGGCGCGATGCAAGAATTCACTCACCATCTGGGCCGCCTGCTGCGCCTGCCCCAGATCACCCCTAATGCGATCTGGGATGCACGTTTGAAAACGGTGAAATATGGGATCCTCGCCGCCCTTATCGCGGTCACCCTTTGGGCGCCAGACCATTTGGACACGGCCGCCGAGGTGGAGCCGTTCAAAACCGCCATCACCACGTTTTTCATCCGCGAATGGTATTATGTCGCCTATGCGGCCCTGTGGCTGTTGTCCGGGATGGTGCTGTTCAAAGGGTTCTGCCGCTATGTCTGCCCGCTTGGCGCGGTGATGGCCATTGGCGGGCTGTTGCGGGGGCGTGACTGGATCGCGCGCCGGGCGGACTGCGGCTCACCCTGCCAGCTGTGCCGGGTCAAATGCAATTATGGCGCCATTCAGAAAAGCGGAAAAATCTCATACAGCGAATGTTTCCAATGCCTGGACTGTGTGACGATCCACAATGACGACACCCAATGCGTGCCGCTGATCCTGGCCGCACGCCAGCGCAATCGCAGCACCGACACCAACGCTTTGGAGCCCGCCGAATGATCTCACGCCGCCGCTTCCTGTCTCTGTCCGCCGCATCCATGGCCACCCCGGCCTGGGCCACGCCAACCCGGTGGCATGGCTTTGCCCTGGGGGCAGAGGTCACGCTGACCATCCATGCAGATCCCGATCAGGCGGCTGCTGCCATCTCGGTGGCAAAATCAACCCTGGCTGAGGGCGAGGCGCTCTTTAGCCTGTACAATCCACAGTCCGATTTGACCCGGTTGAACAGAACCACACAGCTGCACCAACCCGACCCGCTGTTCCTGCATATGTTGGACATCGCGGACCACGTCCATGGCGCGACAGATGGCTGCTTTGACCCAACCGTACAACCCCTGTGGCAGGCGCTGGCACAGGGCGCTAATCTCACCGCCGCACAGGCCGCCCTCGGCTGGCATCGCATCCGCTGGAGCGCAGAACATATCACCTTGGAGCCAGGTCAGGCCCTGACCTTGAACGGCATCGCCCAAGGGGTGCTGACAGATGTGCTGCGGGATCGCTGGCGCGCCATGGGGCTGGATCACTGTCTGATCAATCTGGGTGAATTTGCAGCCCTTGGCGGGCCGTTCAACTTGGGGGTGGTAGATGCCCGGTTTGGACAGGTGGCGGTCGAAACACTGCAAAACGCGGCCATCGCCACCTCCAGCCCAGCAGCCCTGCCGCTGGGACGCGATCACAGCCATATTCTGGGCCCCAACGGTCAGCTCCCAAAATGGGCGACAGTGTCGGTCACCGCACAGGACGCAGGTCTTGCGGATGCGGCCTCTACCGCCTTTTGTCTGATGTCACAGGATGAGATACGCACCGCCTGCCGCGCCATGCCGGGCGTGACATCGGTGCTCTTGGTCTCCGAGACCGGCGCACTGCAACGATTGACGCCCTCAGCGTAGCTCCGGCACGCGGTGAGAGAGACCAAAATCGGCAAAGATCTGCGCGATGCGCCCGTCCTGAAGACCCGCATAAATCGCATCCTCCACCGCATAGGCCAAGGGGCGATAGGCAAAGTGCACCCCAACCCCCACAGTCCAATTGCCAACGGCAAACCCTGGCAAGGGCGGCGTGTGCACGTCCAGCTCATCGGTCAGACCATATTCCAGCTGCGCCAGCGGCCCCATGGCGGCCATAGTCTCTCCAGCGGCCAATCCCGCCATTGCCTCTGCCATCTCGGAATAGCGCGTCACATTATGCGACAGCTGCCCACCGGGAAACGCTGACAGGTAGAAATCCGCGATCGAGTCATTTTCGACCCCAACAGTGTCAAACCGGAAATAGGCGGGAATGGGGGGATCTTCGGGATAGGCCTGCGTGCGATAAGCAATCGCCACCTCTTCCACGTGATATTGCCCGGTGAACACCACCTGTTCGACCCTGCAGGCAAATTCGCTGTCATAGGGTACATGCAGCATCACATTGGCCACCTGCCCGCCGACAATTGGACCTTTCCAGACCCAATTGCGCAGATCCGTGGCCAGATCCTCTCCGGCGGCGACCAGGGTGAACCGCGCGCTGACGCCCAGCGCCTCGGCAATCAGCTTGCCGATCTCAATATCAACCCCTTTGGCCTTCCCCCCCTCTTCCCAGGACCAGGGGGGGAAATTCTCATAAGCGGCAAAGGTCATAAATCCGCGTTCCTGGATCCGATCCAGATCCTGCCCCACAATATCACGCGAGGCATTTTGCGGTTTGGCTTGGGGAACATAATCCGCACAGCGCGCCCAAGCGGACCCGGCCGTCGCAGCGATCACGCATAGAGCGTACATCCATTTATTCCCCAAAGCCGTCCTCCTTTTATCTGCTTTGCTGCGTTGTCCGGGTTAATGGGCCGCGGACAGGCCGATGGTCAGAACTTCAGCCGCCTTGCCATAATTCGGCGCATCCCCAACCAACAAGTTTGCCGCGCGCAGGGCCACACTGTCCGCAATCGGTGCACCCGATCCGGTCTCGACCGCTTCGGCAATACCTGCCAGCTCGGCCTGCAGTTCGGTCACATCACCAGAACCTGCGCTGGCCATGCCTTCCAAAGTATCCCGGATCTCTTTCAAACGTGGCGTCGCCTCATCCAGCGCACCATCATCGGGGCGGGTTTCAATATAGGTGCGGATCGCCCACGCAGCCTTTTGGCCCAGCAAATCGCCAAAGGCCGGCATTTTGGTGATCCCGTTTTGCGTATACCCGGTGCGGAAGCGCTCCATGTACCACTCATCCCCGTATTCCTCGGCCTCAAGATAGCGCAGGTCCGGCGCCAATCCACCCGAGACCACACCCAACCCATGGCAACGGGCGCAGTTCTGGTTGTAGCCACTGTCACCAATATCAATCGCAGCCTGCCAGACCTCTTCGCCCTGGTCACGATAGGGGTTTTCGATCAGCCATTCTTCCCCAACATCGGGCAAAGCATCGGTGTTCATCGGCTGTGGGGCCACATCACCATGGGCCAGCACCAAAGCCGGGGCCACACAGAAAAGCGAAGCAGAAATCGCGCGTTTCAGTTTCATTTTTTACCTCCCTTACGAGCGTCAACTTCGGTCATAGACCAGCCTCCGACCCTTGGGATATTCGACCTTGGTTTAAGGCGCGCGCAAAGTTCGACCTTGGTCCTATATCCGCCAGACCGCCCCCCGACTTACCCTTCCCAGTGGGAGGAAGTTCAATGCTAAGACGTTTCTGTACAACGCTATTTCTAGCGGTGCAGCCGCTGTTGGCGCACAGCGCACCAATAGATGTGCCCGTTACATATGTTCGGCAAAAGCAGGCTCCTCTGGCAACGTTGTCGAACCTTGATCCCCGCCCTGACGACCTGGGGACGGCAGGCGCGCAACTCGCGCTTTTGGACAATCTGACCACCGGAAAATTCCTTGGCCACAATTACAAACTGAACCTGGTTGAGGTGCCGGAAGACGGCGATGCCCTAGCTGCGGTGACCACGGCGCTCATGACCTCACAGCTTGTGGTTCTGGACATGCCCGCCGCAACTGCGCGCGCCGTCGCGGACCTGCCCGCAGCGCAAACGGCGCTGTTGTTTAATGCCAGCGCCCCGGATGCAGATCTGCGCAATGCCGACTGCCGCGCCAACCTTTTGCATACGATCCCCAGCGACGCCATGCGCGCCGATGCTGTGATGCAATTTGCACGCAGTAAACGCTGGGAAGACCTGGCGATGGTGATGGGACCGCGTCCCGCGGACCAACGGTTTGCCGCCGCCCTGGAAAACAGCGCCGCCAAATTCGGCCTGAAGATCGACACCAAGCTCACCTGGGACATCGACGCTGACATGCGCCGCAACGCCGCCCAAGAGGTGCCGCTGTTGACCCAAAGCCTTGGCGATTACGACCTGCTGCTGGTTGCGGATGAGGCTGATGATTTTGCCCGCTATATCCCGTTTAACACCTGGCACCCCCGCCCCGTGGCAGGTTCGGCCGGTTTGATGCCCAAAACCTGGAGCCCGGTGGTGGAACAATGGGGCGCAGCCCAGCTTCAGGGACGGTTTCTCGACGAACATGCCCGCGACATGCAATCCCGCGATTATGCGGCCTGGGCTGCCGTGCGCAGCATCGGCGAAGCCGTGACTCGCACCGGAAGTGCGGACGCCCAGACCTTGCGCGACTTTATCCTGTCGGATGCGTTCGAACTCGCAGGTTTCAAAGGCCGCCCCCTCAGCTATCGTTCCTGGAATGGACAATTGCGCCAGCCCATCCCGCTGGTCACCCCCCGCGCTGTGGTCACCCAGGCCCCCTTGCCCGGCTATCTGCACCAGCACAGCGAAATGGACACCCTTGGCTTTGATCAACCCGAAACCACATGTGAGGCCTTCCAATGACGCTTAAATCCCTATTCCTCGCCTCAACCCTGATCCCATTGGCGACCCTGGCCCAATCGGCCGAGATTTGGGTCACCAATGAAAAAGACGACACCATCTCTGTGATCGACGTCGACACGCTTGAGGTGACGCGCACGATTGAAACCGGTGAACGCCCACGTGGCATCACCTTCTCCAAGGATTTCAGCCGCGTCTATATCTGCGCCTCTGACAGCGACACGGTGCAGGTGATGGATCCCGACACAGGCGAAATCCTGTTTGATCTGCCGTCGGGCGAAGACCCGGAGCAATTTGTTCTGCACCCCGATGACCGCCACCTTTATATCGCAAACGAAGATGACGCGATCACCACAGTGGTGGATACGCAAACCCGCAAGGTGGTGGCCCAGATTGATGTGGGGATTGAACCCGAGGGCATGGCCGTCTCTCCCGATGGCAAGATCGCAATCACCACATCCGAAACCACCAATATGGCCCATTGGATCGACACCGAAACCCAAGAGCTTTTTGCCAATACGCTGGTCGACAGCCGCCCGCGTCACGCGGAATTTGCCCAAGCAGGCCGCGAACTCTGGGTCAGCGCCGAGATCGGCGGCACCGTCTCGATCTTTGACGTGGCCAGCCAGTCTGAGAAGGGCAAGATCAATTTTGAGGTCAAAGGCGTCCACCCCGACCGCGTCCAACCGGTGGGGTTTGAGTTCACAGAGGATGAGAAAACCGCCTTTGTGGCGCTTGGCCCCTCAAACCACGTGGCTGTTGTGAATGCCGAAACCTATGAGGTCGAAGATTACATTCTGGTGGGCCGCCGGGTCTGGCACATGGCGTTTTCGCCTGACAAATCAAAGCTTTTCACCACCAATGGAGTGTCTGGCGATGTCACCGTAATCGATGTGGCCAAACGTACCCCCATCAAAACCATCAAGGTTGGCCGGTTTCCCTGGGGTGCGGCCATGCGCCCCTAAAACAAGCCTCGGCGTAGCCATGCGCCCTTAAAGCAAGCCTGAGCGCAGCCATGCGCCCCCGACACGCATTAGAATAAAATCAAACGAGGAGGACCCCCAATGAAACGTGCATTGATTTATGCCGCTGCAACCTGCGTCGCCCTGACCGGAACCCATGCCTGGGCAGACAATGACGATGATGACAACGGCTTTGGCCTGGCGGGGCTCTTGTCCGCCAAGAACAAAGAAGACCTGCCACCCGTCATCCTGTCCGCTGGCATGCCATTGTCAGATGCGCCCTGGACGCTGGAATCCGGGACGTACTATGAGTTCGAAATCCAAGGCGACGGCAGCCAGGAACTCGCACTGATCGGGTCCGAGTTTTTCCGCGCCATCTGGGTGGACGAAATTGTCGTCGAAGGGCTGGAAATCCGCCCCCTTGGCCTGGACAGCATCGAATTTGACGAGGCCGGCGAGATGGAAATCGGCTTTATCGCAATCAAACCCGGCAGCTATTACCTCAAAGTTCCGGGCAGCACGGGCGACACCCAACGCCTTGAAATCACCATCCAGTGATCCGGCATATGGGCGGTCTGAAGATCACCGACGTCAGCTTTTCCTATGGGGCAAAAACCGCGCTCAACGGTGTCTCGTTTGAGGTAAAGCCAGGTCAGTTCTGCGCGCTTCTGGGGCCAAACGGCGCGGGGAAATCGACGCTGTTTGCCCTGTTGACCCGGCTGTTCACCACGCGCCAGGGGCAGATCACCGTGGCGGGCGCTGACCTGGCCCGCCAGCCACGTGTGGCGCTGGCGCAAATCGGCGTGGTGTTTCAGCAATCGACCCTGGATCTGGATCTGAGCGTCCGGCGCAACCTGCGCTATTTCGCGGCGCTGCATGGCCTGTCTGGCGCACAGGCCGAGGTCCGGATCCTAGCCGCGCTTGAACGTCTGGACATGGCCGAACGCGCCGACGAACGCGCCCGCGACCTGAACGGCGGCCACCGCCGCCGGGCCGAGATTGCACGCGCCCTGATCCATGACCCGGCGGTCCTTTTGCTGGATGAACCCACCGTGGGGCTGGACGCGGCCAGCCGCCGCGCAATCACCAATCATGTGCATGATCTGGCGCAACAGACCGGCAAAACCGTCCTGTGGGCCACCCATTTGACGGATGAGGTGCAGGACAGCGACCAGCTGGTGGTGCTGCACCGGGGACAGATCCTGGCCAATGACAGCTGCGCCACGGTACGCGGCGACCGCCCCTTGGCCGATGATTTCCTTTTGCGCACCGGAGCCGCCACATGAGGACCGCGTTCATCGCCCTTGCCGCCATTATCCAACGCGAGGCGCTGCGGTTCATTCGCCAACGCGAACGCTTTATCGCAGCCCTTGTGCGCCCGCTGGTGTGGCTGATTGTCTTTGCCGCTGGATTTCGAGCCGCCCTGGGCCTGTCGATCACCCCACCCTATCAGACCTATATCACCTATGAGATCTACATTGTGCCGGGTCTTTGTGGCATGATCATCCTGTTCAACGGCATGCAAAGCGCGCTGTCTCTGGTGTATGACCGCGAGATGGGCTCGATGCGGCTGTTGCTCACCAGCCCCTTGCCGCGCTGGTGGCTGCTCTTGTGCCGCTTGATCGCCGCCACTGTGATTTCCGGCCTTCAGGTCTATGCCTTTCTGGCAATTGCCGCGATCTACGGCATTCATCTGCCGTGGCAGGGCTATGTGCTGGTGCTGCCCGCGCTTATTATCGCAGGGCTGACTTTGGGCGCGCTGGGGCTGGCGCTCTCTTCTCTGATCCGCCAGTTGGAGAATTTTGCAGGCGTCATGAACTTTGTGATCTTTCCCATGTTCTTCCTGTCCTCCGCGCTCTACCCCTTATGGAAAATGGCCGAAAGCTCGGAACTGTTACATGACATCTGTGCGGTGAACCCCTTTACCCATGTGGTCGAACTGATCCGATTTGCCCTTTATGGCCAGCTGAACCTGACCGCATTGGGCTGGAGCGCGCTGGCCGGTGTGGTTTTTCTGGCGCTGGCGCTTTGGGGTTATGATCCGTCCCATGGGCTGACCCGACACAAAAGGTGACGCACCGCCCTATGCGACCAAAGTCCCAGAGCCCGAAAGCGCCAACCGGCCTATCCTGTCTCGCAAAAGGGAGGAGACCATGCGTTATCTGACGATCTGCATTGCCCTGGCCTGCGCCACACCCGTGGCGGCCAAGGACATTACCGTTGACGACGAGGGCGGAACGCTCAACCCCCAAGACAGCGGCTTTGGCCGGGTGTTTCGCAATATCGACAATGGCATCGCCGATATGACCACCTGCGCCACCGGCTATTATGTCACCAAATCCGGCCGCCACGCGCTGGCCCGTCGCCTGTTTGAGGCCTGCGCCGAGGCCGGATACACAGGTGCCATGACCTGGATGAGCCAGCTCGACAACAACGGTCTGGGCGGAGATTACAACCCGGATGCCGCCGCCGACTGGGACCGCCGTGCGGCCGAGGCCGGGGATCCCGTTGGGCAATTCAACTATGGCCTGGATCTGATGCGCGGCCACGGTGTGACCCAAGACATGGCACAGGGGCGCGCGTTGGTGGATCAGGCCGCCCGCCAAGGGCTGGATATCGCACGCCGCCTGCAGGGCGCAGACTATGATTTGGATGAAGTCACGCCCGACGCGGACAATTGGAAATACGCTCCACTGTTTTGACCATGGCACCGGGGCTTCAAACCAATTAGGTCCCGCCCTTTTCAGCAAAGTCACACTTAAAAAAAATGCGCGGGGCAGCGGCCCCACGCAGGTCTCTTGGCTTGAGCCACCTTCACACAAATCATTTTAAATCAAACTCTTAACAAGGTCGTACGACCATTGGCCAATACCATAACACCTCCCATAACCTGATACTGCCAGCAGCTTCCCGTCCGGTATCGACCCTTCGGAAAGCTGTGGAGAGGACCATAAACGGGAGGAACGGATGAACCGGTTTATAACAGCGGTTATCGCAGGTGTTTTGGCTGCGGGCACAGCCAGCGCAGGTGTCACCGAAGACGATCTGAAAAACGACCAGATCAAGACAGACCAGATCGTGACCAACGGCATGGGGCGCCATTTGCAGCGCTACAGCCCGCTGGACACGCTGAACAAAGACAACGTCAAAAACCTGGTCCCAGCTTGGGCCTTTTCGCTGGGCGGCGAAAAGCAGCGCGGACAGGAAGCACAGCCATTGGTTTATGATGGCATCATGTATGTCACAGGCTCCTACAGCCGGGTCTATGCCATTGATGTAAAAACCGGGCAGGAAATCTGGCAGTATGACGCACGTCTCCCCGAAGGCATCCTGCCATGTTGCGATGTGATCAACCGGGGCGGTGCGATCTATGGCGACAAATTCTACTTTGGCACGCTGGACGCGCGGATCGTTGCGCTGGACCTCAAGACCGGCAAGGTCGAATGGCGCAAGAAAATCGCCGATTACAAGGCTGGCTATTCCTATACGGCCGCGCCGCTGATCGTGGACGGCAAGGTCATCGTCGGCAATTCAGGCGGTGAATTTGGCATCGTGGGCATGGTCTATGCCTATGACGCTGAAAATGGCGACCTGGTCTGGACCCGTCCAATGATCGAAGGCCATATGGGCACGCTGAACGGTGAACCCTCCACCATGACCGGTGAGCTGAACGCAACCTGGCCCGGTGACATGTGGAAAACCGGCGGTGGTGCGACTTGGCTGGGCGGCTCTTATGACATTGACACCGACACGCTGATCTTTGGCGCGGGCAACCCCGCCCCCTGGAACAGCCACCTGCGCAATGCAGGCACCCCGGTGGAAGGCAACAAGGGCGACAACCTTTATGCCGCCAGCCGCGTTGGCATTGATCCCGCCACAGGTGAGATCAAATGGCACTTCCAAACCACCCCGCGCGAAGGCTGGGACTATGATGGTGTGAACGAAGTGGTTCCCTACACCGATGCTGAAGGCAACAAGCGTTTCGCAACCGCTGACCGCAACGGCTATTTCTATGTTCTGAACCGCGAAGACGGCGCCTTTGTCTCGGCAACACCCTTTGTCAAAGACATCTCCTGGGCCTCTGGCATTGATGAAACCGGTCGCCCGATCTTTAACGAAGGCAACCGCCCCGGCAATCCTGCGGCTGCGGCCGATGGCAAAAAAGGCGAAGTCATCTTTGCCTCGCCCTCCTTCCTGGGTGGTAAGAACTGGATGCCAATGGCCTACAGCCAGAAAACCGGCAACTTCTATGTGCCCTCCAACGAATGGGGCATGGACATCTGGAACGAGCCGATCACCTACAAAAAAGGTGCCGCTTACTTGGGCGCGGGTTTCACGATCAAGCCGAACTATGAAGATCATATCGGCAGCCTCAAGGCGATCGACCCGATGACCGGTGACGTGAAATGGGAGTTCAAGAACGACGCGCCTCTGTGGGGTGGTGTCATGACCACCGCTGGTGGCCTGGTCTTTACCGGCACGCCCGAGGGTAAATTCATCGCCTTTGACGATGAAACCGGCGAAGAGCTGTGGTCCTTCCAGACCGGTTCCGGCATCGTCGGCCAGCCCGTGACCTGGGAACAAGACGGCGAACAGTTTGTCTCGATCCTCTCGGGTTGGGGCGGCGCGGTACCTCTGTGGGGCGGCGAAGTGGCCAAGAAGGTGAACTACCTCAACCAGGGTGGCATGGTCTGGACGTTCAAGCTGCCCCGTCAACTGGCAGCGAACTGATCCAATAAGATCAGGCGATTACAGGCAGACTGCGCTCCCCACCGGGGGCGCAGTTTTTTCCGTTGGCCTCTACGACTTTTCTCCTAGTAGGCTTGTGGAGTTGTGTTTGCTAGCATCACATATGAGCGACAAAGATCGAGGAACCGGATGACCCAGCGTAGTGACAGGCAGCCTCAGGCGTTTCAAACAGCGCTGATCATAGATGACCACCCGCTGTTTTGTGATGCACTGTCCATGACGCTTCAAGCTTCCATTGGCATTGATCAAATTGAAACCGCACCAGATCTGAATAGCGCCATGGCCAAGATCCGCGCCGAAGGGGCGCCGGATGTGGTGGTGTTGGACCTGAACCTGCCCGATGTAAACGGGCTCGAAGGGGTGGTCTCCCTGCGCAATATGGTCAAGGTGCCGATTGTTGTGGTGTCTTCCATGGCGGACAACCGGGTGATCAGCTCGGTGATCCACGCCGGGGCCTCGGGTTTTGTGCCCAAACACAGCCAACGCAGCGTATTCCAGGACGCCTTTAGCGCCATGGAGGCCGGACAGAGCTTTGTGCCGCCAGGCTATATGCTTTTGGAAAACGTCGGCGAAACAGCCGCCAATGACGCGGTCTCACGGCTGACCTCGCTGACCAACCAACAGGCTCGTATTCTGCGGTTGATCTGCGAAGGGAAGCTGAACAAGCAGATCGCCTATGACCTGTCGATCGCCGAAACCACTGTCAAAGCGCATGTTACCGCAATCATGCGCAAACTTGGCGTCCAAAGCCGCACCCAAGCGGTGTTGATCGCCAAAGAAGCAAGTTTTGACAGTGTCTTGCAAGACCGCGCCTGACCTGCGTAAGCTGTAAGTGTTATATTCGGGGAGGAGACCGAATGCGCAAGCAGCTGAATGTTGCACCGGTGCTGGATGGCACCGATGATATCGTGCGTTCTGCCTTTGCCAGTGCCAGTGACCCAGATGCCATTGAACAACTTGCACATCAGCTTAGGCCGAGTGATTTGGAATTAGTAATCCTGTTTGTCTCACCCGAGGCAGATGTGGCGCGTGTGACCGCTCAGGCCGCGCGGTTTTTTCGTCCGGCCCCCTATGTGGGCTGCACCACCGCAGGCGAACTGACCGAAGAGGGCTACAGCGAGGGTCAGATCGTGGCCATTGGCCTGCCCCGGCAGCATTTTTGCACCCGCATCCTGGCGGTCGACAATCTGGATGACTACAACAGCCAAGACCTGATCGACCGTCTGGTACGCAACCGTCATGAGATGGTTCAGGAAACACCCAAATGGAAGCATGAGTTCAACTTTTTGCTGGTGGATGGTCTCTCCACCAAAGAAGACACGCTCACCAGCGACATGGCCCCTGGCATGGGGCCTGTGCCACTGTTTGGGGGGTCTTCCGGGGATGGGGATTCCTTTGAACGGACGTTTATCATCAACAATGGGATCGCGCGCTCCAATGCGGCTGTGTTGGTTCAGGTGCGCACCGCCTGCCCGGTCCAGATGATCAACACCGACCATCTGAGCCCCACCCGTGACCGGATGGTGGTCACCGGCGCGGACCCGGCCCGCCGCATCGTGACCGAGATCAACGCCGAACCTGCGGCCCGTGAATATGCACGCCTCTTGGGCATAGATCCCGAAACGCTGACAACCTTTACCTTTGCCGCACACCCTGTGGTCGTGCGTGTCGGCGGCAGCCATCACGTGCGCTCCATTCAGCGGGTCTGTGACAATGGCGATCTGGTGTTTTTTTCCGCTATCGACGAAGGCGTGGTCCTGACGCTGGCGGACCCCAATGATATGGTCAGCCACCTGCAACAGGAAATGGCCGACCTTTGCGACAAAAACCCACCGGCCATCGTTCTGGCCTGTGACTGTATCCTGCGCCGTCAGGAGGCCGAAGAAAAACAGATGACCCGCGCCCTGTCGCAGATCCTGCGAAAACACCGCGTGATCGGGTTTTCCACATATGGGGAACAGGTCAATTCTATGCACGTCAACCAGACCCTGACCGGGGTCGCCATTTACCCGCCGCCAACGGAGTAACGGTTGATGAACATGCTGATCAACCCAGAAGACTCGCTGGAACGGCAGAACGAAAAGCTGTTGCGCATTGTCGAAACCTTGATGCGTCGGGTCGAACAGGACACCGATGCATCGGGGCTGGCCTATACCCAGTTTCAGCGCGCCGTCATGCTGGAAGAGGAAGTGCGCAGCCGCACCCAGGATCTGGAACGGGCGCTGGATCTTTTGAACCAATCCAACGCCGCACTAACCCAGGCCAACCGCGAAACCGAAGCCGCGCGGTCCAACCTCGCCAATGCCATTGAAACGGTGCAAGAAGGCTTTGCCCTGTTCAACTCACAAGAAGAACTGGTGATGTGCAACAGCCGCTTTGGCATGCACATGCCCGACATCCGCAGCCACTTCAAACCGGGCCTGCCGTTTGAGGCCTATGTGGACCATGTCTCCCGCAGCCGGTTTCTGGCCTTGCCGCGCAAAGAATGCCCGCGCGATTGGGCGGCCAAACGGATGGAGCGTCACCGCGACGTCAGCGTCATTTTCAACGTGCGCCTCATTGGAAATCGCTGGGTCCAGGTCAGCGAACACCGCACCTCGGACGGCGGTACCGTTATTCTGCAGACCGATGTCTCGGACATTATGCGGCTGGAACGCAAAGAGCGCGAAAGACTTTTGGACGATCAATCCCGCCTCATTCAGGCCACGCTGGAACATCTGAAACAGGGTGTCTGCATGTTTGATGCACCGGGGCGACTGGTCGGCTGGAACCGCCGCATCGGTGAGCTGCTGTCGATCCCCGCCAGCCGGTTTCACATCGGCAGCCGGTTTGAAACGATCTTCAGCCAACTGCGGCGCGGTTTTGCTTTTCTGGGTCAGTTTTCCGGCGCCGACCTTGAGGAATGGGTCAACGGCAGCACCGGACGCAGCCCTCTGACCTTTGAGATCCGCGGCTCCGACGATCGCTTTCTGACAGTGTTCCTGCAAGAGATGCCGGACGGTGGCTTTGTGATCAGCTTCACCGATATCACCGCCGAACGTCAGGCCATCCGCACCATGACCGAGGCCAAAGAAACTCTGGAACAACGGGTTCTGGAACGCACGCTTGAGCTACAGGACGCGCTAAGCGATGCGGAACGGGCCAATGCGTCCAAGTCCCGCTTTGTGGCGGCTGCCTCCCATGATCTGCTGCAACCTTTGTCGGCGGCCAAATTGTATCTGGCAACGGTCGAACAGGAAGTTCCCCAGGACCGCGCGCGTGGTCTTTTGAACAAAGCGGGCAGCGCCCTGCAAAGCGTGGAAAGCATTCTGGAAGCACTGCTGGATATTTCAAAACTGGATTCAAAACAGGCCAGCGTCCATATCTCCGCCGTACCACTGCAGCAAATTCTGCGCCAACTGCGGGATGAACTCGCGCACCGCGCCGTCGAAAAAGGGCTGGACTTTCGTGTCTTGCCAACCTCTGCCGTGGTCATGAGCGATCCGACCTATCTGCGCCGGATCCTCCAGAACCTGATCTCGAACGCCTTACGTTACACAGATCGGGGCAAGGTTCTGGTTGGCGTGCGCCGCTTGGGCAATCGGGTACGTGTCGAGGTCTGGGATACCGGCCCCGGTATTGACGAGACTGAGCACAACAAGATCTTTACCGAGTTTCACCGCGTCCACGCCACAGCCAGCGCCGCCGACGGGCTGGGGCTGGGTCTGGCCATCGTGGAACGGGCCTGTCGCTTACTGAACCATCCGATCTGTCTGGAGTCTGCTTTGGGACGGGGCACGATGTTTTCCGTCGAATTACCACGAGCCAAGGAAAAATGGGCGACACCGCTGCCAGAAGCGACACGTGCACCCGTTGGAGAAGAAGACGCGTTTCTGGATCAGATCATCCTGTTGATCGAAAACGACAATGATCTGCGCAATGCGCTGTCGATCACCATTGAAAACTGGGGCGCCAGCGTGCTGCCCTGCCGGGGTGAGCAAGAGGCCTTTGACCTTTTGGAAGAAATTGGTGTGGTGCCGGACTTCATCGTGGCGGATGTGCAATTGGATGACGGCAAACTGGGCAGTGACGCAATTGCCAATCTGCGTCGGCGCTATGGCTATACACCCGCCTGTTTGATCACCGCAAACCGCGGTATGGATCTGGACACAGTTGCCGCCGACTTGGGCGCCAAGATCCTCTATAAACCCTTCGCGCCCGAGGAGCTTCGCGCGGTTCTGGAGGATGAAAGTTCTGCCTGATCCATGGCGGATTTTCTGTTGATGTTGTGCACGCCTGTCCCCAGTCTATCCCGCTTATGCACCAGCGGGCGGCTCTCATCTTTATCGACGTCAATAAATTCAGCAAGTGTCAAAGGTCCCACACCAAAATAATCCGTCGCCCGCAGAAACCCAAAGCTTAATCTAAAAACGAGTGCGAAAGGCTTTCACGAAACGAACTGCACTTTGCGCAACAGTAGAAGGGGCCGAAACTTCGGAATGCTTGGTTAAAGAAGTGCACAAGCCCATAGCTGAAGACCCATTCTTACTTAAGGGATGGAAGAAGTAAGTGTGCACATTACTTAATCCGTCAGATCTTGCCGACGTCGTTATCGCTGCCTCTATCTGCAACACATTTAAAACCCGCGATACACGAATGCTGAGGGAGCACTTCCCCAATAAAATCAAAACACCAATAAGCGGAACACTGCCAACCAAATGTACGCATAGGCCGCATTACGCCGTCAAGGAAACATTTCACAATGTCGCGACTTCATCTCTCGCAAAGCCATTTGCATAATCTTGTTAGCTAAATTTTGAAATATTGATGGCGATGCACATCTTTTTGGTAAGCATAATTAACAATTCGTTTACAAGCCGCCACGCCAATAAACGATAATTTCATTACTCTCCCAATGCGAGTAAAATGTGCATGTCCGCACCTTAAGCGCGCTTTTCGAGCAGGACTTCTGTCGCATATTCCGACTGCGCCGCAACGCAGCGAATTGACAAGGGTCTAAAATTACGATTTACATCACCCCAACGAAACAAAATTACCCTCCAGGATTCACGAGGTTCGCCATGTCGCAGACGCAGCACGAGAAGAAGACCGACCGCCCCTGGCTGATCCGCACCTATGCGGGCCATTCCACGGCAACCAAATCCAACGCGCTGTATCGCGCGAACCTGGCAAAGGGTCAGACCGGCCTGTCCGTGGCCTTCGATCTGCCAACCCAGACCGGCTATGACAGCGACCATGTCCTGGCCCGCGGTGAGGTCGGCAAAGTCGGCGTTCCTGTTTGTCACCTGGGGGATATGCGTACCCTGTTTGACCAGATCCCGCTGGAACAGATGAACACCTCGATGACCATCAACGCGACCGCACCCTGGCTCTTGTCGCTTTATGTTGCCGTGGCCGAGGAACAGGGCGCAGACACCACCAAGCTGCAGGGCACGGTCCAAAACGACCTGATCAAGGAATATCTGAGCCGCGGCACCTATATCTGCCCGCCAAAGCCCAGCCTAAAGATGATCGGCGATGTGGCGGAATACTGCTATCAGCACATCCCCAAATGGAACCCGATGAACGTCTGCTCTTATCACTTGCAAGAGGCTGGCGCGACACCGGAACAAGAGCTTGCCTTTGCGCTTGCCACCGCGCAGGCGGTTCTGGATGAGCTGAAACCCCGCGTTGCACCCGAAGATTTCCCGGCGCTGGTGGGGCGTATCTCCTTCTTTGTAAACGCAGGCATCCGCTTTGTGACCGAGATGTGCAAGATGCGCGCCTTTGTCGACCTCTGGGATGAGATCTGTCAGGAACGCTATTGTGTTGATAACCCCAAGTTCCGCCGCTTCCGCTATGGGGTGCAGGTGAACTCTTTGGGGCTGACCGAACAGCAGCCAGAGAACAACGTCTACCGCATCCTAATTGAAATGCTGGCGGTGACGCTGTCGAAAAAGGCCCGCGCCCGTGCGGTTCAGCTGCCCGCCTGGAACGAGGCCTTGGGCCTGCCGCGTCCCTGGGACCAGCAATGGTCCATGCGCATGCAGCAGATCATGGCCTATGAAACGGACCTACTGGAATATGGCGATCTGTTTGACGGCAACCCCGTGGTGGACGCCAAAGTCGAAGCGCTGAAAGACGGCGCGCGGGCGGAATTGGCAAACCTTGGCTCCATGGGCGGTGCCATTGAATCCATTGAATACATGAAATCCCGCCTGGTGGAATCCAACGCCGATCGCCTGAACCGGATCGAACGCGCGGAAACCATTGTGGTGGGCGTCAATAAATGGACCGAGGGCGAGCCTTCGCCGCTGCAGACCGAAGACGGCGGCATCATGGTTGTGGACCCCGCGGTTGAGGAAGAGCAGATCACCCGCCTAAATGCCTGGCGCAAGGATCGCGATGAAGCAGCTGTCACCGCCGCGCTCAAGGCCCTGCGGGAGGCGGCCCAAAGCGGTGCAAACATCATGCCACCCTCGATCGCAGCCGCCAAAGCAGGCGTCACCACAGGTGAATGGGCCGAAGAAATGCGCCGCGTCCACGGCATCTATCGTGGCCCCACCGGGGTCTCGGCCAGCGTGTCCAACAAGACTGAGAACCTCGAAGATCTGCGCGATCAGGTCGCCGCTGCCAGTGACAAATTGGGCCGCCGTCTCAAGTTTGTGATCGGCAAACCCGGCCTGGATGGCCATTCCAATGGCGCGGAACAAATTGCCTATCGCGCCCGCGATTGCGGAATGGACATCACCTATGACGGCATCCGCCTCACTCCCGAGGAATTGGTGCAATCCGCACAGGATGACAAAGCCCATGTTCTGGGGCTTTCGATTCTTTCTGGCAGCCATTTGCCATTGGTCCAGGAAACGCTTACACGCCTGCGCGATGCCGGAATGGAAAACCTTCCGGTGATTGTTGGTGGCATTATTCCGGATGAAGACGCCGCAAAACTCAAGGAAATGGGTGTTTCCCTCGTATTCACTCCAAAGAATTTTGAACTCAATTCTATGATGAGTGACATTACAAAGCTCGCCATTTCTGGGGAGGAAAAGAGTTAATCCGGGAAAAAAAGCGAAAAATTGCCAAATTAGTTGCTGAAATCCACTTCTGTTTTATTTCATAAAGCAGAGTACGTCATATATTATGACGGCACTAATTTGGAGACGACTAATGACAATCGATCTTTCGACTATGTCCAGAATGGAACTCGTAGAATTGCGAGGCAATCTGGACGAGGCGATCAAACACGCCGAAGAGCGTGAGCGCACCGAGGCTCTGCGCGCTGCAGAAGAAGCGGCGGCGAAATTCGGTTTCTCGCTGGAAGAGATCGCAGCAAGCGCACGCACATCTGCCAAAAAAGGCAAAGCGGCGCCTAAATATCGCAACCCGGAAAACCCGGATGAAACCTGGAGCGGGCGCGGACGCAAACCGCATTGGGTTCATGCGGCGCTGACAGCGGGTGTGGATATCTCGGACTTGGAAATCTAAACCCAATTCTGAGGTAATTCATGACCATTCATATTGGGGCCGCCCCTGGCGATATCGCCGAGACGGTTTTAATGCCAGGGGACCCCTACCGCGCCAAATGGGCGGCAGAGACCTTTCTGCAGGATGCACGCCTGGTCAATGACGTGCGCGGCATGTTGGGATATACCGGCACCTGGAACGGCCACGTGGTCACGATCCAAGGCAGCGGCATGGGAATGCCGTCGCTGTCGATCTACGCCAACGAGCTGATCCGCGATTTCGGGGCAAAGACCCTGATCCGCATCGGCTCATGCGGTGGCATGCAGCCCTCCGTGAAGGTGCGCGATGTCATTATCGCGATGACAGCGACAACCGTGGGCTCCCCCTCGGACAGCATCTTTCGCGAGGTGAATTTTGCCCCCTGCGCGGACTGGAACCTGTTGCAGGCTGCAGCCCAAGCCGCCAAAGGCTTGGACGTCGGGGTTCACATCGGGGGAATTTATTCCTCGGATACTTTCTATGATGAACGTCCCGATCTCAATGAACAGATGGTGCGCCACGGCATCCTGGGTGTTGAGATGGAAGCCGCCGAGCTTTATACGCTTGCGGCCCGCCACGGCGCCCGCGCCCTGGCTGTTCTGACCGTGTCCGACCATCTGCAAACGGGCGAGGCACTGCCATCAGATCAACGCGAACGCAGCTTTGGCGACATGGTCGACATCGCGCTTAAAGCGGCATTTGCCAGTTAAAAATGCCAAGGCAGCCACCACTCAGGCTGCCTTGGGCCTCATTGCGGGGTAAGGTCGGCAGGTCGCCTAATACATTTCCCCTCAACAAAACCGCCTGCACAACGCACAGGCGGGACGGTTCATACCTCAGGGTAGGACTTAGAACTTTCCGTTGTCATGGGCAAACTCGGTTGGGATTTCGGACACCACATCCCAATGTTCAACAATCTTGCCCGCGTCGACCCGGAACAGGTCAAAAAACGCGGTCGGCTGATCGCCGAATTTTCCCTCGGCCGCGGTAAAGACAAAATTGCCCTCGGCCACCACCAGATGCACCTGGTCATATTTCACCTGCAGCCCCTGTTCGGCAAAGGCAGCAAAAGCCGCGCCCAGCCCCTCCAGCCCATCGGCCACATGGGGGTTGTGCTGATGATAGGTCTCGGTCGAGATATAGTCCGTGATCGTCTCTGGTGCCTTGCCAAGCAAAACCGCATCCACAAACCCTTCGACCAGCGCCTTGTTTTCGGCGGTTTTCTCCTGGTCCACAATCTCGGTCGGGCCATCCACCATCGACCGTCCTGATGCGGTTTCTGACGCAGGGACCAGAGGTTGCAGATTGTCCCAATGCTCTGCCACTTTGCCGTTTTCGACCCGGAACACGTCAAAGGCCACCAGCTTCTCGGCGCCAAAGGCCTGGGCGTTTTCATAGGTCGAGTGCAGCACCACCAGATCGCCTTCGGCCAGAACCCGATGCGGCACACCCGTCAAACCCATCTCCTGCAAGGCAGGCACAAATCCCAAAATCGCCTCTGCACCCGTGGGAACGGCTGGATTGTGTTGAATATAATCCGGCGCCAGCAGCTCTCTTGCGGCATCCACATCGTAGTTCCCAAACAGCGCCGTCACCGCCGCCAATACAATTTCCTTCACAGCCATTTTCGCTCTCCTGTTCCGCGTATGGTCACTTGATGGCTCATGTGGTATCAATTCCGCACCAGGCGTCAATTACGCACCTTAAGGAGACCAGGTATGGCCAAGGATACCGCCCCCGAACCCAAAACCGGCGATTGCCCCGTGCGCAATGTATTGAACCGGGCACTGGGCAAATGGCATATGCTGATCCTTTATGAGCTGTCGCGCGGTCCCCTGCGTTTCAATGCGCTGCGCCGCGCCATTGGCGATGTGACCCAACGCGTACTCACGGAAAACCTGCGCAACCTGGAACGGGACGGCTATCTCACCCGCGATGTGGACCCCGGCCCTCCGGTGGCCGTGACCTATACACTCACCCCTCTGGGACATGAACTGGCAAACCTGCAAAAAGGATTGATGAGCTGGGCGGTGACCCGGCTTCCGGACGTGGAGGACGCCCGCGCCACCTATGACGCCCGCACCTAAATGGGTGTTGCACAGCCTGCGCACGCCGCGCTGTCGGCCTGTTAACCCGCCTCCGACATAATGACAGACGTAGCTACATCGGAGATCCGGCCCGTTCCCCAAGACCACCTCTTCATTGGGTGCAGGGCAGCTCCCCCAAGGAAATGCATCACATGGGAGGGGGCCTCACCCGGCCCCAGCCACCTCTCCGCCCCACTCACGGCGGCCGCCTTCTTATTCGCCTGACGTTGAGGCAGACGCCTGACACAGCCCCGAAGCAAATCGACGCCCACACTGAACAGTGCGCGGCGGTATTTCTGCTGCCCCGGCGAAACGTTACAGAAACCGCGTCGCATCAAATGGGATGAGCACCCCGTGTTCCACGCGTGTTTCCGCCGCGCCTTCAAGCTTGGACTTTCCATTCCAAACGGGAACCACCGTCACCGCATCCTCATGCGTTTCAACAACCCGGTAAACCAGGCCGATTTTATAGGGCGTCATACGAAGTTCCGACGGATCAAATTGGTTAAGGTACTCGGTCCTGACATTCTTCTCACGCTTGCTCAGGAACCAAAAGAGCACCACCAGAACAACGGCAAGTACTCCAAAAAACAGAACATAACCCTCTAAATTCAGCGCAACAATTCCGTTCATGGTGCATACTATCCATTCTTAGCATTCAAAATTCACGTCAAATGCTCCCGTGTTTGTCAACGGGAAGCAACAGCTTACGTTCAAATGTGCCTGCCCCTCTAAATACAAAAAAACCCCACATGCCGGAACATGCGGGGATCTTTGAGATCTTCTGTCGCAGCACTTAATGCGCGCGTTCGACCATCATCTGTTTGATATGCGCAATCGCCTTGGCCGGGTTCAGACCTTTAGGGCAGGTTTTTGCACAGTTCATGATGGTGTGGCAGCGATAGAGTTTGAACGGGTCTTCCAGATTGTCCAAACGCTCACCGGTGGCCTCGTCACGGCTGTCGATCAGCCAACGATAGGCATGCAGCAAGGCTGCGGGGCCGAGGTATTTGTCGCCATTCCACCAGTAGCTCGGGCAAGAGGTCGAGCAGCTGGCGCACATCACACATTCATAAAGACCATCCAGTTTCTTACGGTCCTCAATGGACTGCTTCCACTCTTTTGCCGGGCGGTTGGTCTTGGTCTCCAGCCACGGCATGATCGACGCGTGCTGCGCGTAGAAATGTGTCAGATCTGGGATCAGGTCTTTGACCACCGGCATATGCGGCAGCGGATAGATCTTCACGTCACCCTTCACTTCATCCAGACCATAGATACAGGCCAGCGTGTTGATGCCGTCGATATTCATCGCACAGGAGCCACAGATCCCTTCGCGGCAGGAGCGGCGGAAGGTCAGGGTTGGGTCGATCTCATTCTTGATCTTGATCAGCGCGTCCAGGATCATGGGACCACATTTGTCCATGTCCAGGAAGTAAGTGTCCAAGCTCGGATTTTTGCCGTCATCCGGGTTCCAGCGATAGATCTGGAACTTGCGCACATTGGTGGCACCTGCCGGTTTCGGCCAGGTCTTGCCCACGGTGATGCGGGAATTCTTTGGGAGTGTAAATTCGGCCATCTCGAAATCTCCTTAGAATGTCCGCGCCTTAGGCGCGATTTTGGCCAGCGAGATGCCGCCTTCGTCTTCGGTGGTGAGCGGATCCAGAACAACCGGGCGGAAGCTGAGGTCGACCTTGTTGCCGTCCACGCGGGTGACCGAGTGTTTGCGCCAATCGGTGTCGTCGCGCTCGGCATAATCCTCATGCGCGTGCGCACCGCGGGACTCTTTACGTGCCTCAGCGCCAACAATGGTGGCCAGCGCATTGGGCATCAGGTTGTCCAGCTCCAGCGTCTCCATCAGGTCCGAGTTCCAGACCAGCGAGCGGTCGGTGACCTTCAGATCATCCATCTTGGCCGCAATGGCGGTCATCTTCTCAACACCCTCTTCCAGGGTCTTGTTGGTGCGGAACACGGCAGCGTCAGACTGCATGGTCTTCTGCATTTCCAGACGCAGCTCAGCGGTTGCCATGGAACCATTTGCATTGCGCAGCGCGTCGAACCGGTCAAACGCCTTGTCGATCGAGGCCTGGTTCAAAACCGGGTTCGGTGCGTTTTTGTCAACCACTTCACCCGCCCGGATCGAGGCCGCGCGGCCAAAGACAACAAGGTCGATCAAGGAGTTAGAGCCCAAACGGTTGGCCCCATGAACCGAGGCACAGCCCGCTTCGCCCGCAGCCATCAGACCCGGTACAACGGCGTTTGGATCGTCATTGGTCGGGTTCAGAACCTCACCCCAATAGTTGGTTGGGATACCGCCCATGTTATAGTGCACGGTTGGCAGAACCGGGATCGGCTCTTTGGTGACGTCCACACCGGCAAAGATCTTGGCGCTTTCCGAGATCCCCGGCAGACGTTCCGCCAGCGCATCGGCCGGCAGGTGGCTGAGGTTCAGGTGAATGTGATCGCCATGTTCGCCCACACCGCGGCCTTCGCGGATCTCCATGGTCATGGAGCGCGAGACATAGTCGCGCGGCGCCAGATCTTTATAGTTCGGCGCGTAACGTTCCATAAAACGCTCGCCTTCGGAGTTGGTCAGATACCCCCCCTCTCCGCGTGCGCCTTCGGTGATCAGACAGCCTGAGCCATAGATGCCGGTCGGGTGGAACTGCACAAATTCCATATCCTGCAGCGCCAGGCCCGCACGGGCCACCATGCCACCCCCGTCACCGGTGCAGGTGTGCGCCGAGGTTGCCGAGAAATAGGCACGACCATAACCGCCTGTCGCCAGCACTACCATCTTGGCGTTGAAGACATGCATGGTGCCATCGTCCAGCTTCCAGCAGACAACACCCTGACATTGGCCATCCTCGGACATGATCAGGTCGATGGCGAAATATTCGATATAGAATTCAGCCTGGTTTTTGACCGACTGACCATAAAGCGTGTGCAAGATCGCGTGACCGGTCCGGTCCGCCGCCGCACAGGTCCGCTGAACCGGCGGGCCTTCACCAAACTCGGTGGTGTGACCGCCAAAGGGGCGCTGGTAGATCTTGCCCTCTTCGGTGCGCGAAAACGGCACGCCGTAATGCTCCAGCTCATAAACCGCCTTGGGCGCTTCGCGGGCCAGATATTCCATCGCGTCGGTGTCACCCAACCAGTCAGAGCCCTTGACGGTGTCATACATATGCCACTGCCAATTGTCGGGGCCCATATTGGACAGAGACGCCGCGATACCACCCTGCGCCGCAACGGTGTGCGAGCGGGTCGGGAACACTTTGGTTACACAAGCGGTGCGCAGGCCCTGTTCGGCCATGCCCAGTGTCGCCCGCAAACCAGCACCACCTGCGCCTACGACAACGACGTCGTATTCGTGGGTTTCATATTCATATGCTGCTGTCATTGTTCTTGTTCCTTATCCCGCGGCTTACAGGGCAATTTTGACGAGGGCAAAAAGACCCGCGGCAATGATTGTGTAAGCAAAGGCGCCAACGGCGATCCGCGCCAATTTCTCGGCGACGCCGTGCATGTAATCTTCGATCGCAACCTGCGCCTCATGCATCACATGCAGCGTGATCACAACCAGACCAAGCCCGGTGATCAGAGCCGGAACAGGACGGCTGAAATAGGCGATCACCTCGTCATAAGTGCCGCCGATTCCCAGGCCCAGGGTGATCACAAACAAGGGCACCAGCGGCACCAGCAGAATTGAGCTAACCATCATCTGCCAGTGGTGATGCGTGCCATTACCGCTCGCACCAAGGCCTTGCGCCCGTTTACGGTCCGTCAAATATCGCATTGCTCGCTCCTCACACCACAATCATGGTGAACACTGTCAGGACGGTGGCACCGATAAACATGCCCAATCCCATTTTCTCGGAAATCTCAACTTCCAGGCAGTAGCCAAAGTCCCAGATCACGTGACGCAGACGGCCCAGCATGTGGTACCACAGCGCCCAGGTGCCGCCGAGCAGCATCAGATCGCCAAACCAGCTGCGCATAAACCCGTCAATGCCGGAAAACGCCTCGGCAGAGGTCGAAGCCGCCAACAGCCACCACGCAACAAACAGCCCCAGCGCCAGCACAGCAATCCCTGTGATGCGCACCATGATGGAGGATCCTGACGTCATTTGCGGGCGATAAATGGTCAAATGGGGCGATAGCGGGCGATTGCCCCGATTCACATCGGCCATGTTGGCTCCTTTCCGGTTAGCTGTGCACGTTTTACCGGATTTTTGCGTGCTGTCACGCTAAGGCCGAGTAAATTTTGCATTGCAGCACGGCTGTTGGCGCTAAAAAATTTTGATTGTGATCACAGCGTCACTTTAAGTGATCACAAACCGTCAGGCAGGGCGCATTGGATCAGAATCAATTCCGCAAAGGCCACAGCGAACAGGCGCCACATACGTAAGCCATGCAGACCTTATTGTAAAATACGCACGGCTCCCCGACAAAACCACTCAGAAACCTGGTGTTTTCCCCCCGCCGCACGGCGTGATCGCCTCGATACTAGGCCGCGACAAGGTTTAAATTTTGATGAAAAGCGCACGCCCTAAAAGAGTGCGACCAATGGATTGCAGCAACCGCCCTGCCGCTTTCACTTTTTCAGAAATACTTCGGGGGTGAGCGCCAAAGGCGCGAGGGGGCTGGCCCCCTCTCCTTCCTTTTCCCCATAAGGCAGCCGTCAAACGGGCATCAATGCCCAGTAATCCAGATCCAACAGAACCTCTGGTTTATATTTGCCATCCTCGCCTTTGAGCGCAAAAGCGTCCCCACCCGAGGTTGCCACCAATCGCAGACGAATGGCGCCCACACCAGGCGCGGATGTCTCGGCCTTGTCCAGCACTTCGGACCAGGCGCGGATGGTTGTACCCGACAGGCACGGGTTGGCATGCGCCCCGCCGTTCAGCCCCACAATCATCTGTGCATTGGCAAGACCGTTAAATGACAGCGCCCGCGCCATGGAGATCACATGACCCCCATAAATCAGCCGGGTTCCATCGGGGCGGGCGGTGCTGTCAAAATGCACCTTGGCGGTGTTCTGCCACAGGCGGGTGGCCAGCATATGTTCGGCCTCTTCCACAGTGACGCCGTCCACGTGGTCGATGGTTTCGCCAATCTCGTAATCTCCCCAGCGATGCGTCTCACCCGCCAGATCAAAATCATACTTGCTGAAGTCCAGGCCCGCGGGGATCACCAGATCCGCGGGGTCAATCACCTTGCTCAGCTCGGGGATCACAGTCTCTGGCGCCGGGGCATCCAGATTGCCTTTGCGCACCATGACCCAGCGAACATAGTCCATGACCACATCATCATTCTGGTTCAGACCGCGCGTGCGCACATAGACCACGCCGGATTTCCCGTTGGAGTTCTGTTTGACCCCGATCACCTCAGACTCGGATCTGAGCGTATCACCTTCATAGACCGGCAGATGCCAGCGCCCCTCGGCATATCCAAGGTTTGCCACCGCATTCAGCGAGACATCCGGAACCGTCTTGCCAAAGACGATATGAAACGCCGCCAGATCATCCAGCGGCGCTTTGGGCAGACCAACCGCGCGCGCAAATTCATCCGAAGAATAAAGCGCATGACGCGCCGGATAGAGCGCGTGATACAGCGCCCGCTCGCCACCGGATACGGTGCGCGGCACGGCGTGTTTGATCACATCGCCCACAGAATAATCTTCGAAAAAACGGCCCGGATTGGTCTTTGCCATCAGTGCTCTCCTAATTTGGTGTCAGGGGTATAGGTGCCCTCCACCTCTTTCACCACGGCTTGGCCACAGCGCATGATGCCATTGGCGGCATCATAGGCATAGGTGGGATCACCGTGCAGTTCCCAGCCCTTGTTCAGGGCGGCGGTCACTTTGTGACAAAAGGCAGAAGTGTCGTCTTCGCTCAAAAACCGATAAAGTTTCATGTCGTTAGCCTCCTAAAGCCCGCTTAGCCGCCAAATGGCGATGGGCCGACAAGCCCGTGCACATAGCCAATGGCGCCCAGCAGGACAATCGAGGCCACCAGGAACATCCCGTCCTTGGCCAATGTCCCCTTGGGTCCCGGTGTCCAATTGGGTTCGGCGCGGTTGATCACCTTGATCTCCACCACGGCCCAGACCAGCATCGAGCCAAAGAGCAGGAAGGAGGCCATATCCCAGTTGACCAGAAGATGCGCCACCGCCCAGAGGCCAAACCCCATCAGCATCGGGTGGCGCATTCCGTTCATCAGCGCGCCTTTTTTCGGGGCCGGGCTCATCATAAAGAGGGCGATCAGCACCAGAAGGTTGTTGATCCCTTTGAGCGCCGCATTTGGGGCAGCCAGGTCATAGACCTCGGCCGATCTATAGCCCAGCACCATCAACACGATGCTGGCGACCAGAGCCAGGGCCACCAGCCCTTTGCCCCTGTCGCCCAATTGGTCACGCGCGGCTGGGGCCAGCCGTTTGAACAGATGAGCCGCCCACCAGAGCAGGATGCCTAAGACAAGAAGTGCCATGTCAGTCTCCGCAGAATGTAAATCTGCTCAACACTTAGGCCTCAAGCGCCGCGATTGCATCTGCTTTGCCAAGAATTTCACGGGCTGTGGCCACATGGAGGTTTTCGACAATTTTACCATCCACAACAGCAACCCCCTGCCCTGCGGCTTCGGCCTCTTCAAAGGCGGCGATCTGGCGGCGGGCCAGCTCAATTTCTTCGTCGGACGGGGCAAAGGCGGCATTGGCCACATCAACCTGCGCCGGGTGGATCAGCGTCTTGCCGTCCATGCCCATGTCACGCCCTTGGGCGCATTCGGCGGCCAGGCCTTCGGCGTCCTTAAAGGCGTTATAGACACCATCGACGATGATCTTGCCTTCGGCCTTGGCCGCCAAGAGGCACAGAGACAGCCCCCCCATCAACGGCAGGCGATCCGGACGAAAACGCGTTTGCAACTCTTTCGCCAGATCATTGGTGCCCATCACCAGCCCCGCAAGCTTGGGGTGGGCCGCGATGGCGGCCGCGTTTAACATGCCGCGCGGGGTTTCCATCATCGCCCACAGCGCAATGTCACCGGTGATTTCGGCCAGCGCGTCCAGATCTGCGGGGCTGTCGACCTTGGGCAGCAGGATCGCGTCGCATCCCATCTGCGCCGCCGCCTCGGCATCTGCGCGGCCCCATTCGGTATCAAGCCCGTTGATGCGCACAATCTTGACCCGTGCGCCATATCCACCAGCCGCCAGTGCTTCGGCCAATGTAGCGCGGGCGTTTTCCTTTTCTTCCAGCGAGACCGCATCTTCGAGATCAAAGATGATCGCATCCACTGGCAGGCCACGCGCCTTGTCCAACGCCCGTGGTTTGGAGCCCGGAATATACAGAACAGAACGGTAAGGACGGTTGCGCGAAGCCATGAATCTCTCCCACGAAGTCATAAAGTTGCTGAATTGCTAACCTGTGAGAAATAAGATTTCAACTCGATTTCTTCTGCGATGCAGAAATTTTGTGCGAAAAACCAACATTTCCCACATGTATTATGGTGTTTCGGGAGGCGCGCGCGCGTCGTTAACTAGTTTTCAGGGTCTTCCTGAGACAGTTTTAGGACGGAACCGAATATGTTGCATCGACCACGTGCAGGCGGATCCGTTGGCAGGAAAACCCTGCCTATTCGTCAAACCGGTCTGTTTGCGAAGCGTAACGGGGGGCGTGGAATGCACCTTTGTCGACGGCCGTTCCTGAAAGGGTAAAGCCCATGAAGAAGACGACTATGACTGCAATCGCCGCGCTGGTCTCAACTGTTTGGACCGCGCAGACTGTTGAGGCCCAATCTTCGGGTCGAAACTGTGCACCACGCGAAGTGGTGGTTCAGCGCCTGGCCGAGAAATACGGCGAAAGCCGAAAAAGCATTGGCATCGGCCAACAAGGCACCGTGATGGAGACCTTTGCGTCCGAGGACACCGGCACCTGGACCATCACCGTGACCATGCCGACCGGTGTGACCTGTTTGGTGGCTTCGGGCCAATCCTATGAGACGTTGGCCGAAGTTCTGCCCGAACAGGAAAAAGACGCGTAGGATGACGCAAGCGTGACCGCCGTTTTGCCCCGGCCCCAAGTGGCTGGCGGCTGACGGGGCATGCGCTGCATTGCGGCGCAATTGTTCGAATTAAACGCATGTGGAACACCGCACAAATCGAGCGGAATAGCCAAAAGATTCGCCCCAACCGGCCGGTGATTTGAGTGCCGCGTCAGGATGATAGCGTATGACTGCCCCGGTGTTTTCGCGAATGACTTGTAGAAAAACGCAAAAAATTCGCGGCTCTGCTAAATCCTCCTGCAGCGCAGAAAATACTTTATTTGCAGATTCTTTTGTCGTCTGATGGATTGCAACTCAGAGGGTTTGAATAGGATTGCACGTGGCTGCGCCCTTGCGCCACGCGACGTAAGCCCTTAGGCATCCACGTGACTTTCAACCGGACCGGAGATATATTCCAATGGCTCGACCCAAAATTGCCCTTATCGGCGCAGGCCAAATCGGCGGCACCCTGGCACACCTCGCAGCCCTGAAAGAACTTGGCGACGTTGTTCTCTTTGACATCGCAGAAGGCACCCCCGAAGGCAAAGCGCTGGACATCGCTGAATCTGGTCCGTCGGAAGGCTTTGACGCATCGCTGAAAGGCACCCAGGATTACGCCGACATCGCAGGCGCAGATGTTGTGATCGTAACCGCAGGTGTCCCGCGCAAGCCGGGCATGAGCCGCGACGATCTGCTGGGCATCAACCTCAAGGTTATGAAATCCGTTGGCGAAGGCATCCGCGACAACGCGCCGGACGCTTTTGTGATCTGCATCACCAACCCGCTGGACGCGATGGTTTGGGCTCTGCAGCAGTTCTCTGGCCTGCCCGCACATAAAGTTTGCGGCATGGCGGGTGTTCTGGACTCAGCCCGTTTCCGCCACTTCCTGGCCGAAGAATTCAACGTCTCCATGAAAGACGTTACCGCATTTGTTCTGGGTGGTCACGGCGACACTATGGTGCCTTCGGTCCGTTATTCGACCGTTGCAGGCATCCCGCTGCCGGATCTGGTCAAAATGGGCTGGACCACACAAGAGAAACTGGACGCGATTGTTCAGCGTACCCGTGATGGCGGTGCCGAAATCGTTGGCCTGCTGAAAACCGGCTCTGCCTATTACGCTCCGGCGACCTCGGCGATTGAGATGGCTGAATCTTACCTGAAAGACCAAAAGCGCGTTCTGCCATGTGCCGCATACTGCACCGGCGAGATCGGCGTGAAGGACATGTATGTTGGCGTTCCGACCGTGATCGGCGCAGGCGGCATCGAGAAGATCGTCGACATCACCCTGACCAAAGAAGAGCAGGAAATGTTCGACAACTCTGTGAACGCGGTCAAAGGCCTGGTTGACGCCTGCAAAGGCATCGACAGCTCGCTGGCATAAGCGACCGCCTGAAAGATTGAAAAACAGCCAGAGCTTGGACGGCTCTGGCTGTTTTTTTGTGTTCGTTTGAGCCGCAAAGGCGCGCGCGGCTCTAAGCGGGTTCCGCTTCTTTATCGGAGGTGTCGAGGTTGGCAGCCTTGCCGAATACATCCCCTTTGGCCTGCAATTTAACCAGCTCTTGGTCGATTGCAGCGGGTGAGAAATCAACCTTGTGACCTGGAAATTCCTTTGCCACAGCCTGAGTGATGTTGAAGGTTCGCGGCAACAGTTTGCGTGCCTTCAACAGCAAGAAGATCTGGCGCAGGCTGAGCATCTTGGTTGCTTTGAAAATCTCATCCTGCAAAGGCACGTCTTCGCGCGCTTCCCAAGTGTCCACAATCTGATTGATCCGCGCCTTGTTCTTCCGCTTGAGCAGCTTGCCACGCGGCGCCTTAAGCAACATCTTGTTGACCCAGTGGTTGCGGGTAAAACCGTCGAAATGCAGCAGGGAAAACCCGTCAAACGTGGCGCGAATGTTTTGCTCTTCCTGCCCTTCGGGCAACACCGCATAATGCAACAGCATGTCCAACCCCTTGCCAACACGAGAGATGGATTTGCCGTTGTTATAACCGGCCACGCCAAAGTTCAGATAGCGCACGTTGGCGCCATAAACCCGCGTGGTCAACGCATTGCGGCGGTTTTCCAGCGGCACACGGAAAAGACCGCCATAGACATTGCGCACCGGCAGGCCACGAATTTGCGCGCGTTCGGCATTCCACATGGTGACCGTCAGGATTTCCTCGGGCTGCGCCTTCAGAAACTCCATAAGCTGCGGAACATTGGTCATGAACTCATCCGCATCGATATGCGCGATCCAGTCGCTTTTTGAATGCGCATAGGCCCATCGCGCATTTGCCTTTTGTCGAATGCGAAAATCGCGGGGGCGACGGCTATCATGTTCGTTGCGCCAATAGGCAACATCGCAATTGATCACTTTGACCCGTGGTTTGTCTGCAACCAAGGCTTCGAACTCAGCGTCCGGCGCATCAAGGCAAAGCCAAATCGTTGATGCCCCCTGCTGCAAGTGATGGGCGACAAACGCCAAAAGAACTGATGTAGGCTCACGCGCAGTCGTAACGACATCCCAAGTCACCAAGTGAAATCTCCAATAATTTTTGCGGCATCCGCACGAGACTGTGCCAATCTAAAACCGCGACTCAACATCCTTCGCGTTATACCCAAGCCCGGCCGAGATGGCAGAGCAAAGAAACGCACAGAGGCCAAAGCTTTCGGGGTGTCACCAATGTTCCTCAGGTCCAAAAAAGAGCGGACATTGCCCCAAGCGGCGGATCTCTTTCACTTTGCCTGATATGGAAAATTGGGCATATTACCTCTGAAAGATGCTTGGGTTGCGCGTGCGCCATGCGTGCAGCGCGTCTGTGTAGTCGCGGCAGCTTGGTTACATACGCTTGCAACCAAACATGCGTAGCACCACAAAAAAGCAGGCGCCACACCCTGGGTGACCTCTTTACAAGCCGAAACGGAAGTTCGAATCATGTTAGCGGACACGTGAACTGGCTATGTGATCACACCCGAAAAAACCGTGATCACAAAATCAAAAAATCTTCGATATTTATTGCTCGGCTGTCAGAAAAACCTTTAACCCTTTGTCATATCCAGTCTCAATACAAACGGACAATTGTAGCCAGACGGGACAGTTTCTCATGAACATCCATGAATATCAGGCCAAGGCCCTTTTGAAGAGCTACGGCGCACCAGTATCTGAAGGTCGCGCTGTACTGAAAGCAGAAGACGCCAAAACCGCAGCCGGTGAGCTGGACGGCCCTCTTTGGGTTGTAAAAGCGCAGATCCACGCAGGTGGTCGCGGCAAAGGCTCTTTTAAAGAGGCCGACGCGGGCGAAAAAGGCGGTGTACGCCTGACCAAATCGGTCGAAGAAGCGGCTGAGGAAGCCAAGAAGATGCTGGGCCGCACCCTGGTCACGCATCAGACTGGCCCGGCGGGCAAGCAGGTCAACCGGATCTATATCGAAGCAGGTTCTGGCATCCAGACCGAGCTGTACCTGGCGCTGCTGGTCGATCGCCAGACCTCGCGCATTTCCTTTGTTTGCTCCACCGAGGGTGGCATGGACATCGAAGAGGTTGCCGAGAGCACCCCTGAGAAGATCCTGTCGTTCTCTGTTGATCCGGCCACCGGTTACCAGCCGTATCACGGCCGCCGCATCGCCTTCTCCCTGGGCCTGGAAGGCACACAGGTCAAGGAATGCGTCAAGCTGATGGGTCAGCTGTACCAAGCCTTCGTTGAGAAGGACATGGAGATGCTGGAGATCAACCCGCTGATCGTAACCGACACCGGTACGCTCAAGGTTCTGGACGCGAAGCTGGGCTTTGACGGCAACGCGGTCTACCGCCACGCCGATATCGCAGCTCTGCGCGACGAGACCGAAGAAGACCCCAAAGAGCTGGAAGCGTCGAAATACGACCTGAACTACATCGCGCTTGATGGTGAAATCGGCTGTATGGTGAACGGTGCAGGTCTGGCGATGGCCACAATGGACATCATCAAACTCTATGGTGCTGAGCCTGCGAACTTCCTTGATGTTGGTGGCGGTGCGACCAAAGAGAAAGTGACCGAGGCGTTCAAGATCATCACCTCTGACCCGAACGTCAAAGGCATCCTGGTCAACATCTTTGGTGGCATCATGCGCTGCGACGTGATCGCGGAAGGCGTGATTGCGGCTGTAAAAGAAGTTGGTCTCGAAGTACCGCTGGTTGTACGTCTGGAAGGCACCAATGTTGAGCTCGGCAAAGAGATCATCAACAACTCTGGCCTGGACGTCATCGCAGCGGACAACCTGTCTGACGGTGCCGAGAAAATCGTGAAGGCGGTTAAGGGTTAATCGTTGCAGATGTTGAAACCGTTACTTCTCGTTGCAGCACTTGTAGGTCTGGCTGCTTGCCAGACCACAACAAGTGTTCCTGTGCAAAACGATAACACTCCGCTCGAAGCTGTTCAGCCAATTTCCGCGGAACGTGCTGTTGCCCTCTTCAAGGCAACATGCGGTGCATCGTTGCCGAATTTTGCAAACCTGAAGTCCAAGTTGGTGCAGAACGGGTTTACTCATAAAGAACCGACTGGAACTGTTTTCAACATCCGCGAAGACGCTTCGGTAAAGCTTCTCAACGGCCCTGGCGCTGGTCGGTCCTGCTCTTTTGTATACGCGAGCCAACAGTCACGTGACGTGGCATTCGCTGCATATGAAAAAACCTTTGGACCGATTGCACAAACGCCACTTGGCCAGACTGCAGGCTACCAAAGCGGCGGCAAGACAACGCTTGTTTTGCTGACTGACCCCACGCGATCGAACGGATTGAATTACTTCAAGCTAAGCCTGTTGTCACAACGGTAACTTATGAAACTCGCGACGTATCTCATATCTCTGACCCGGGCGACCGGGCGACATGCCCAGATGGGCGTGACGCTTGCGGAGGCGCAGGTGGAGGCGGAATACGTCGAGGCGGTGGATTTGCAGGACACCCCGGAAGACAAGCTGTTGCAGCAGTGCAAGAGCTTTGGCCCCTGGGGTGTGTTTGCGCCGGGCAATATGGCCTGCACGCTGAGCCATGCAAAAGTCTGGGAGACTTTTCTGGCCTCGGATGCGGATGTGGCGCTGGTGCTGGAGGATGATGTCTTCCTGTCGCCGGAACTGCATCACTGGCTTGAGGACCTCAGCTGGTGGCCGGAAGGCTGCCAGATGGTCAGCCTGGAGTTCTGGCGCAGCAAATCAATGCGAGTTCTGTTGGGAGCGTCTTCACGCTCTCATCTGGGTCGCAAGATTGCGCCGATGTTGTCCCGCTACCCCGGTGCCGCTGGCTATATGCTGACGCGCAAAGGGGCCGAGGTTCTGCTGGGGCAGGCACCGTTTGACATGACGGTGGATGCGCTGTTGTTCAATCCGATGGTTTCCGCGCCTGCGCGGGATCTGAAGCCTTATCAAATCGCACCTGCCCTGATCAAACAGGGCAATACGCCTCCTGACGAAGACAGCTTTCTGGGGCATGCCGCGCGCAAGCCTTCGGGAGAGCTGTTGAAACGTCAAAAACGCCTGCGGGGCATCGCGGAATTAAAAGCCGTGCCCCTGCAACTCCTTCGTCTGGTCACGGGTCGCGCGCGTCTGGCGCGTGTGACCTATGCCGACCGGACATTCACCGACGACAGCGCGGCGGCTGCCGCACAGGCACAAACCGCATAATCGAAAGGAAGGGACATCATGGCAGTCCTCATCGACGAAAACACCAAAGTGATCTGTCAGGGCTTTACCGGCTCGCAGGGCACATTCCACTCTGAACAGGCCATCGCATATGGCACCAAAATGGTTGGCGGCGTCACCCCCGGCAAAGGCGGTCAGACCCACCTGAACCTGCCCGTGTTCAACTCTGTTCACGAAGCCAAGCACGTGACCGAAGCCAATGCATCCGTGATCTATGTTCCGCCGCCCTTCGCAGCTGACTCGATCCTGGAAGCGATTGACGCGGAAATGGAACTGATTGTCTGCATCACCGAAGGCATTCCGGTTCTGGACATGATGAAGGTAAAGCGCGCGCTGGAAGACAGCAAATCGCGCCTGATTGGCCCGAACTGCCCCGGCGTGATCACCCCTGATGCGTGCAAAATCGGCATTATGCCGGGCCACATCCACAAGCGCGGTTCCGTGGGCGTTGTGTCCCGTTCCGGCACCTTGACCTATGAAGCGGTAAAACAGACCGCAGACATCGGTCTGGGCCAGTCCACCGCTGTGGGCATCGGCGGCGACCCGATCAAAGGCACCGAGCACATCGACGTTCTGGACATGTTCCTGGACGATGATGAGACCACGTCGATCATCATGATCGGTGAAATCGGTGGTTCTGCTGAAGAAGAAGCGGCGGAATTCCTGGCCGAGCAGAAGAAAAAAGGCCGCTGGAAGCCGGTTGCTGGCTTCATCGCGGGCCGTACCGCCCCTCCGGGCCGTCGCATGGGTCACGCAGGCGCGATTGTTGCCGGTGGTAAAGGCGGCGCAGACGACAAGATCGAAGCGATGAAATCCGCTGGCATCGTTGTTGCTGACAGCCCTGCCGGTCTGGGCGAAGCTGTTCTGAAAGCGATCGGCAAGTAATGCCGAGCCGAGACTGTCCCTTTGACAGGCTCGACCTGAAGATTTGGGGTGGGCGTTTTGCGCCCGCCTCTGCCCCCATGCGGCGCAGCAATCAGCACGATCATGCTGCCAATCGGGCACAAGTGCCCTATTCGCAGCGCGATCCGGTCCGGGTTTCATTCTTCTGAAACCCCTTCAAGGCCACGCTGCCGCAATTGAACTGAAAAGATACGGTCCGAACCCGAACGAGGCACACCAATGACCAGGACAACTTGCTCCATTCGTATCTTAAATCCATTGCCCGTTGGAGCCGCCGCTTTTTGCTGTGTGCTGTTTTCCGTCACCTCAGCCGCTGCCATTACCGCGCCGCGTCAGGGGGTGCTGAACTTTGAACCCGGCACCAAGATCGAAGACATCAAAGCCCGGCTTGCCAATGAAATCTGCAAGGGCGCCGGTTCCATCACCATCACATCCGGACCGGAACCGGCCCTAGACCCGACCAAGGAACAGGTGACGTTTGAATGCAAACCCTGATCCGCGCCCTTCACCCGTATACCGTCTCTTCGGGAGCCTAATATGACCGAACAAAGCCCAAATGACATCTTCCACGCCTCCTCTTTCATGCAGGGGCACAATGCGGAGTATCTGGAGCAGCTTTATGCCCAATACGCCAATGACCCCAATGCCGTTGACCAGGCCTGGGGTGAGTTCTTCCGCCAGATGGGCGATGCAGAGCTGGACGTAAAAGCCGAAGCGCAGGGCCCGTCCTGGGCGCGCGGTGACTGGCCGCCGGTGCCTGCGGATGAGGACACTGCCGCGCTGACTGGCGAGTGGCCGGTGGCCCCGGCTGAGGTCAAAGGCGCGGGCAAGAAGATCAAGGAACAGGCCGCTGCCAAAGGGGTTGAAGTTTCCGACGCGCAGGTGCAACGCGCGGTTCTGGATTCGATCCGGGCGTTGATGCTGATCCGGGCGCACCGGATCCGGGGGCATCTGGCGGCAAATCTGGACCCGTTGGGGCTGCATGGGCGTGACCCGCATCCAGAGCTGGATCCCAAGGCCTATGGCTTTAACGAAGCGGATATGGATCGCCCGATCTTTATCGACAATGTTCTGGGTCTGCAGGTCGCTTCCATGCGCCAGATTGTGGACATTGTCCGCCGCACCTATTGTGGCACCTTTGCGCTGCAGTACATGCATATTTCGGACCCCGAACAGTCCGCATGGCTGAAAGAGCGGATCGAAGGTTACGGCAAGGAAATCCAGTTCACCCGTGAAGGGCGCAAGGCGATCCTGAACAAGCTGGTCGAGGCCGAAGGGTTCGAGAAGTTCCTGCATGTGAAATACATGGGCACCAAACGCTTTGGTCTGGACGGCGGTGAAAGCCTGATCCCGGCGATGGAGCAGATCATCAAACGTGGCGGTAACCTGGGCGTTCAGGAGATCGTCGTGGGCATGCCGCACCGGGGCCGTCTGTCGGTTCTGGCCAATGTGATGCAGAAACCCTATCGCGCGATCTTCAACGAATTCCAGGGCGGTTCGTTCAAACCCGAAGACGTCGATGGTTCGGGTGACGTGAAATACCACCTTGGTGCCTCCTCCGACCGCGAGTTTGACAACAACAAGGTGCACCTGTCGCTGACCGCGAACCCGTCGCACCTGGAAGCGGTGAACCCGGTTGTTCTGGGTAAAGTGCGCGCCAAACAGGACCAATTGGGCGATCGCGCAGATCGCACGGCGGTTCTGCCGGTTCTGCTGCACGGGGATGCGGCCTTTGCCGGTCAGGGTGTGGTTGCAGAATGTTTTGCCCTGTCGGGCCTGCGCGGTCACCGCACCGGCGGCACCATCCATATCGTGGTGAACAACCAGATCGGTTTCACCACCGCGCCGCATTTCTCGCGTTCGTCGCCTTACCCGACCGACAACGCGCTGGTTGTGGAAGCACCGATCTTCCACGTCAACGGCGATGACCCTGAAGCCGTGGTGCATGCGGCCAAGGTGGCAACTGAATTCCGCCAGAAATTCCACAAGGACGTGGTTCTGGATATCTTCTGCTACCGCCGGTTTGGTCATAACGAAGGCGACGAGCCGATGTTCACCAACCCGATCATGTACAAGAAGATCAAAGGGCACAAAACCACCCTTTCGCTGTACACGGAGCGTCTGGTCAAAGACGGCCTGATCCCGGAAGGCGAGATCGAAGACATGAAGGCGGCCTTCCAGGCGCATCTGAACGAAGAGTTCGAGGCCGGCAAAGACTTCAAACCCAACAAGGCCGACTGGCTGGATGGGCGCTGGTCACATCTGGACAAGCAGGATGCGGATTACCAACGCGGTGAGACCGCGATCAAGCCGGAAACACTGGCCGAAGTGGGCCGGGGTCTGACCACCCTGCCCGAGGGCTATCCGGTTCACAAAACCATCAACCGCTTCCTGGGCGCCCGTGCCAAGATGTTTGAAACCGGCGAAGGCTTTGACTGGGCCACCGGTGAGGCGATGGCCTTTGGCTCGTTGATGACCGAAGGGTATCCGGTGCGTCTGGCCGGTCAGGATGCGACCCGCGGCACCTTCTCGCAGCGTCATTCCGGCATTGTGAACCAGGACACCGAAGAGCGTTACTACCCGCTGAACAACATCCGCGCCGGTCAGGCCCAGTATGAAGTCATTGACTCGGCCCTGTCGGAATATGCGGTTCTGGGGTTTGAATATGGCTACTCATTGGCGGAACCCAATGCGCTGACCCTGTGGGAAGCCCAGTTTGGCGATTTTGCCAATGGCGCGCAAATCATGTTTGACCAGTTCGTCTCCTCCGGTGAAAGCAAATGGCTGCGGATGTCCGGTCTTGTCTGCCTGTTGCCACATGGATTTGAGGGCCAGGGCCCTGAACACTCTTCGGCACGTCTGGAACGGTTCCTGCAAATGTGTGGCCAGGACAACTGGATCGTGGCGAACTGTACAACGCCTGCGAACTACTTCCACATCCTGCGCCGTCAGCTGCACCGGACCTTCCGCAAGCCGCTGATCTTGGTGACTCCGAAATCCCTGCTACGCCACAAGCTGGCGGTATCAAAGGCAGCGGAATTCACAACCGGTTCCAGCTTCCACCGTGTGTTGTGGGATGACGCGGAACAGGGCAATTCAGCGACCAAACTGGTTGCGGATGACAAGATCAAACGCGTCGTTCTGTGTTCCGGCAAGGTCTATTATGACCTCTTGGAAGAGCGCGACGCCCGCGGCATCGATGACGTCTATATCATGCGGATCGAGCAGTATTATCCGTTCCCGGCGATCTCGCTGGTGAAGGAGCTGGAGCGGTTCAAAGATGCCCATATGGTCTGGTGCCAGGAAGAGCCCAAGAACCAGGGTGCCTGGTCCTTTATCGAGCCCAACATCGAATGGGTGCTGACCCGTATCAAAGCGAAACATTCGCGCCCGACTTATGTTGGTCGCGCCACATCGGCCTCGCCTGCGACAGGTCTGGCCAGCGAACACAAAGCCCAACAAGCCGCGCTTGTAAACGAAGCGCTAAGCATCTGAGGAAGACAGAGAAATGACCACTGAAGTGCGCGTGCCCACCCTGGGCGAATCCGTGACTGAAGCAACCGTGGCCACCTGGTTCAAGAAACCGGGTGACGCGGTGGCGCAGGATGAAATGCTGTGTGAGCTGGAAACCGACAAGGTGACCGTAGAAGTGCCTGCCCCGGCGGCTGGCACCCTGGGTGAGATTGTGGCGCCCGAAGGCGAAACCGTTGGTGTGGATGCGCTTCTGGCGATGATCACCGCCGGCGGCGCAGCGGCAGCACCCGCCCCTGCGGCGGCTCCGGCGGCGGCAGCACCGGCAGCGGATACCGGCGCGGCAACCGACGTTATGGTTCCGACCCTGGGCGAATCCGTGACCGAAGCAACTGTTTCCACCTGGTTCAAAGCGGTCGGCGACACCGTGGCCCAGGACGAGATGCTGTGCGAACTGGAAACCGACAAGGTTTCCGTCGAAGTGCCTGCCCCGGCAGCGGGTGTCCTGACCGAGATCACAGCCCCCGAAGGCACCACCGTTGACGCCACAGCCAAACTCGGTGTGATTGGCGGATCGGCGGGGGCAGCTGCCCCGGCGGCTGCGCCTGCTGCAGCTCCGGCTCCGGCAGCTGCGGGCAAGGACATCGCCAATGCGCCATCCGCGGAAAAGGCCATGGCCGAAGCCGGTCTGAACGCCGCCAGCGTTGCAGGCACAGGCCGCGACGGTCGCATCATGAAAGACGACGTCGCCCGCGCGGTTGCCGCTGCGGCTGCCGCCCCGGCCCCTGCTCCGGCACCGGCTGCCGTGCGCGCCCCGGTTCCGGCCGATGACGCCGCCCGTGAAGAGCGTGTCAAGATGACCCGCCTGCGTCAGACCATCGCCAAGCGTCTGAAAGACAGCCAGAACACCGCCGCGATGCTGACCACCTATAATGAGGTCGACATGACCGAGGTGATGGCGCTGCGCAAAGAGTACAAAGACCTCTTTGAGAAGAAGCACGGCGCGCGTCTGGGCTTTATGTCCTTCTTCACCAAGGCCTGCTGCCACGCGCTCAAAGAAGTGCCGGAAGTAAACGCGGAAATCGACGGCACCGACATCGTGTACAAAAACTACGTCCATATGGGCATCGCGGCCGGCACCCCCACTGGTCTGGTTGTTCCGGTGATCCGTGACGCCGATGCGATGGGTTTTGCCGACATCGAGAAGGCGATCGCTGAGAAGGGCAAGCGCGCCCGTGACGGCAAACTGTCCATGGCGGAAATGCAGGGCGGCACCTTCACCATCTCCAACGGTGGTGTCTACGGCTCGCTGATGTCCTCGCCGATCCTGAACCCGCCGCAGTCGGGTATCCTCGGCATGCACAAGATCCAGGACCGTCCGATGGTCATCAACGGTGAAATCAAGATCCGCCCGATGATGTATCTAGCGCTGTCCTATGACCACCGCATCGTTGACGGCAAAGGCGCTGTAACCTTCCTGGTCCGCGTCAAAGAAGCGCTGGAAGATCCCCGTCGTCTGCTGATGGATCTGTAAATCAAATTACGCCCTTCCCTGCTCCACATTTTTGGAGCAGGGACACAAAAAAACTTGAACGGACGACCCAATGATTTCTTTTCGACTTTTTCTTTTTCCCGCATTAGCGGCGCTCTCTGCTTGTGTTGGCACCACGATCGAGCAACCTCCGATCGAATACCAAACCAGCAAAGCCTTGCAAGCGCGCAGCAGCACGGCTTTCACCATGCGCACGCACACGCGGGAAACAGGAGTACGCAAAGAAATCACAGGCGTGCCATGCGAATTCACAGGGCAAGGCTTCAAATCGAATTTCACTACGCCCGCCATTGTGAAAGCTCCTGAATTGGGGGGCCGAACGCAGGTCGCGTCCGTCTCCTGCGTCTACAATGGCGAAACAAAACATGTGGTTTTGGAGCCCTATAACAAAACGCTGGCGGACATCAACGCGAGCTCCAACTCTTCTGCGGCTGCCAGTGGCCTGGTTGGTGCTTTTATTGGTAGCATCTCCGCAGGCATTCAAAAATCGCGCAGGGATCCTTCGGAGGATGTCTACGCATACCGTGATAGTTCCGTTGTTTTTGCAGACCAGTAAAAACAACCTGAAACCCAAGACGCTGGTGACCCGGCGCTTTAGAAAAGGTGGGGATTCAAAATGTCATCCTATGACGTCATCATCATCGGCGCGGGCCCTGGCGGCTATGTGTCGGCTATTCGCTGCGCCCAGCTGGGCCTGAAAACCGCAATTGTTGAGGGGCGTGAGACGCTCGGCGGCACCTGCCTGAATGTGGGCTGTATCCCCTCCAAGGCGCTGCTGCACGCGACGCACCAGCTGCATGAGGCAGAGCATAACTTTGCCAAGATGGGCCTCAAAGGCAAATCGCCTTCGGTCGATTGGAACCAGATGAAATCCTATAAGGATGAGGTCATCGGCCAGAACACCGGCGGTATTGAGTTCCTGATGAAGAAGAACAAGATCGACTGGCTGAAAGGCTGGGCCTCGATCCCGGCCGCCGGTCAGGTCAAGGTCGGTGATGAGACCTACGCGACCAAAAACATCGTGATCGCCTCCGGCTCGGTTCCCTCGTCCCTGCCCGGTGTGACCGTGGACAATGAAACGGGCGTTGTTGTCGACTCGACCGGCGCGCTGAGCTTGCCAAAAGTGCCAAAGAAGATGGTTGTCATCGGCGCGGGCGTCATTGGACTGGAGCTTGGCTCGGTCTATGCGCGTCTGGGGTCCGAGGTCACCGTGGTTGAATACATGGACGCGGTCTGCCCCGGCATGGACAAGGACGTTCAACGCTCCTTCAAGAAGATCCTGGAAAAGCAGGGCCTCACCTTCATCATGGGTGCTGCGGTTCAGGGCGTAGATGCGACCAAGACCAAAGCCAAGGTTAAATACCAGCCCAAGAAAGGCGGCGATGAGGAAGTGATCGACGCCGACGTAGTGTTGGTTGCCACCGGTCGTAAGCCTTTTGCCGCGGGGCTGGGTCTCGACGCATTGGGTGTCAAACTGACCGAGCGCGGCCAGATCGCGACGGACGCCCATTGGGCCACCAATGTTCCCGGCATCTATGCCATTGGCGACGTGATCGAAGGTCCGATGCTGGCGCATAAGGCGGAAGACGAAGGCATGGCCGTGGCCGAGGTGATCGCGGGTAAGCATGGTCATGTGAATTATGGCGTGATCCCAGGCGTGGTCTACACCACGCCGGAAGTGGCCAATGTGGGCGCCACCGAGGACGCGCTGAAGGCCGAAGGTCGCAAGATCAAGGTTGGCAAATTCTCCTTCATGGGCAATGGCCGCGCCAAGGCCGTTGGTCAGGCCGATGGTTTTGTGAAAATCATCGCGGATGCGGAAACCGACCGTGTGCTGGGTGCCGCAATCATTGGCCCCGCCGCCGGTGACATGATCCACGAGATCTGCGTGGCGATGGAATTTGGCGCCTCTGCCGAGGATATCGCCCTGACCTGCCACGCCCACCCGACCTATTCCGAAGCCGTGCGTGAAGCCGCACTGGCCTGCGGCGACGGCGCGATCCACGCGTAAGTCTATACACAGCAAAGCCCGCTCAGTTTTTCGAGCGGGCTTTTTCGTCGCAAGGGCTTCGTTTGAGCAAGATTACATTCACTCTTTTTATTTTGACTAGCTTTGGGATTGGCCTTTTCGGAGCATCACGGCTTTGGCCGCGTGACAGTCGTGCGGAGCGGATTATGTGGTTGTTCTCGCACTATTGCCTGCCGCCCTATTCGGAAGATTTGGCGGAAGAGCTTCGTCAAAACCTAGATGAGTGGCATCCATTTGGCGAATCCCAAGGATGGTTGGACGACGTATCTGGCAGTATTCTGAGTGTTGATGCCACGCGTTGCACAATAAGTACCTTCGCGCCTTTTGCTCTGGACCACGATGAGGCCGCAGAATTGCGCGATTTGGTCAACGCTTTTGCACCGCAGCGCTTTCCTGAGTTGCAGTTTGATTCTAAGTCCCAATTAGGCCGTGCAGAGCTTGCGACAGCGTGGATGACTGGCGCGGTTCAATCAGCCGAACGTTGGGGCATTTACTCATTTGCCTATCCAGATTTGGGAGAACGCGCGGGGAGTTCTTTAAGCTATGCGCGCGCCCCTCTTCCGCGATGACGCCTGATGCAATATCACCCAAAAGGCGGGATAATGCCTGAAGTTATCGTTTTCGGCAATTAGGAATTGGCAGGCTTCTCGGCAAATTCGATACCGCAATTCTTGGCGTTGGCGGCTTGCTCCAGCGCGGTCAATTCCCCTTTGAGACGCGCCAACTCAGCCGCATTTTCCTTGTTTCCCTTGATAAAGAACGCGGCTGGGAAAAACAGTACAAGCGCAACGCCAGTGGCTACCGCATCATTGTTGGCATTCTTATCCTGCACACCTGCCACAGTTGACGCACGGGCGCTCACACGTCGCGCCTCCTGACCGATCTGCTTGCAACTCATGCTTTGAAAGGCCAAAGGAGACACATAGGCTTCCCCCACGTTCTCACTCTTTTCCGCGCAGCCAGACAGCACCAAAGCGCTGACAAATATTCCTGCAGTGAATTTCTTCAACATTAATCCCCTCCGATTGCAAATTTGGAGGCGATGTCGCAGATAACTCTCAATCAAACAACCGTAAACAGATTGAATCTGATCGCATTCGCCATTTTGTTGCATAACTGCAATTTATCAAATTTCTATTTTTTCTGAGGGCAATACTTTCCGCCTGCGCAAGCCATTGTACATTGATCACATGGCGTGGCAAGATTGGATGATCGCCCCCAGTCGCATCACGTTTACCACATGGTTTTGGCTGCGCGCGGGCCCCATTCGCGGTCGTAGGTTTCGCCGCCTTCAGCGCCATCCGTGGCTTCGGCCAGCAGTTGGCCTACGGTCGGCAGATCGGCGCTTTCATCGCCGCTGGTCCAGGTTTTGGAGCGGATCAGGGCGCGGGCGCATTGAGAGTAGATCTCGGCGATGGTGATCACAATCACGGTGGCGGGTTGTTTGTCGTGTTTCTCAAACCGGGCACGCAATTCGGCGTCATCGGTCAGCTGGGCTGTGCCATTGACGCGGATCACATTGTTGGACCCCGGCACCATAAACATCAGCGACACGCGGTTATCCCGCACGATATTGCGCAAGCTGTCGATGCGGTTGTTCCCACGCCAATCAGGCAACGCCAGGGTTTTGGCATCCAGCTCCATCACCACCGGGCCTTCATCGCCGCGCGGGCTGCCATCGGTGCCTTCGGGGCCGACCGTGGTCAGCACGCAAAACCGCGACGCCATAATCCATTTGCGATACAGTGGCGTCATTTGGGGCACCACTTTACGTAACGATGGCGCTCCCGGTTTTCCGTAAATCGCCTCAAGCTGATCAATTGTGTTGATGTAGTCCATTTGGGTCAAACCCTGCTTCTTTCATTAGTGCATTAGAGCGGGCCTCGACCCGGTCTTCCAATATCTTCATAAAGTCGGGCTTGGGCAGACCGGCCGGGATCGGGTCGAGAAATTCAACCACCGCCGTGCCGGGTTTGCGCAGGATCCCAGTGCGGGGCCAAAATAGACCGACGTTTGTGGCAACTGGAATACAAGGCTGGTTCAATTGTTCGTAAAGTACCGCTGCGCCGATCTTATAGGGTTTGTGTGCCCCGGGTGCCACACGTGTTCCTTGCGGATAGATCACCAGCTGGCCGGGTTCGGCGAACTCTTTGGCGACATCCTGCACCATCTTGGCGATGGCTGCGCCGCCCTTGCCGCGGTTCACCGGAACACAGCCCAGCCGTTTGGCATAAAGGCCAATCACCGGGGTCCACATTAATTCGCGTTTCATAATGAATTTGGGCCAGGGCATATGGCCAAAAAGGATCAAAATATCCAGAAAGCTTTGGTGTTTGGAGGCCACCACAACCTCATTCGTGGGGATGGTGCCGCGGATCTCGGTCTTGATCCCGACCATCCAGCGCGCTGACCACAGGACCCAGGCGCAATAGACCTTGCAGGCGAATTTGGCGCCCGATTTGGAGACCAGCGCCAATGGGGCAAAGAGGATGCCGAGGATCAGCATCATGGCATAGATCTGCACCACAAACACCAGCGAGCGCAGCCATTGAAAGAGGATCACGTCAGCTCTCCCAGTCGTTTCTTGGCGGCGCGGCTGGTGGCAACAAAAGCCACAAGCGCGCCGAGGGGAGGAATGGCCAGCGGCAAGAGCCAGCTGAGGCCGGAAAAGCCAAGCCCGGTGAGGAAGCCGCCTTCTTCGGACGCGGCGGGCAGCAGCAGAACACCGATCATGCCACAGGCAACGCCAACGGCCGCCCCCAGAAGCGCGCGCAGTGTAAAGCGGCGGATAAAGGCTTGGGCGATATAGGTGTCCATGGCGCCGACCAGGCGCAAGACCTCGATCACTTGGGAATTGGCGGCCAGTGCCGCATTGGCCGCCAGGGTAATCATCGCCGCCGTGGCACCACCGATCAGCAGGATGGACACCACCGCCAGACGGCGTAGCGCACGGGCCGCATCCACCAGCGGTTCACGCCAGCGGGTGTGGTCATCCAGAACGGCACCCGGCACCTCGGCCTGAAGGCGCAGGCGCAGACCGGTGGCGTCATAGGGTGGGTTTGCGGCCAGAACCTCCACCAATTGCGGCACCGGCAGGCTGTCGATGGGCAGATCGGACCCGAACCAGGGCGACAGCATGGCGGCCTGTTCTTCGGGGGTGATGACCCGCACATTCGCCACGCCCGGGGTCTGGTTCAGAATGGTCACTGCCGCCTCGGTCTGGGCCTGACGCTGGTCTGCCGGTGCATTGATGCGCAAGGTTGCAGCACCCGCCAGTTCATCCGCCCAGCGATCTGCCAGACGGCCAGAGGCGACGGATAGCGCCAGCGCAAAAACGGTCAGAAAGGCCATCGCGCCCGCTACAAACAGGGTCAGCTGTGCGGTAAAGCCGCTGGGGGGCACCACGCGGTCGGCCTGGGCATCGCCAAGGATCAGGTTGCGTGCGCTCATAGGTCGACCCCCGCCAGGGTCAGCTGCCGGTTCGAAATCCGCAAGACCCGCGCCTGCACCTGGTTTTTGGCCGCGCGGATCAGGGGCAGATCATGGGTCGCAACAAGGATCGTCTTGCCCATGTTATTCAGCTCGACCAGCAGACGCAGAAGCCGTTGCGACATTTCCCAGTCCACGTTGCCAGTGGGCTCATCGGCGATGATCACATCCGGTGACAGGATCACCGCACGGGCCAAGGCCGCCCGTTGGCGTTCACCGCCCGACAATTCCGGCGGCAGCGCATGGGCGCGGTCTGACAGGCCCACCCAATTCAGGAGTTCGCGCAGGTTGGCCTCTTCCTGGCTCAGGTCTTTGCCCGATACGGTAAGGGGCAGCGCGATGTTTTCGATCAGCGGCAAATGGTCCAGAAACCGGCAGTCCTGATGCACCACGCCAACCCGACGGCGTAAATAGGCCATCTGGTCCCGGTCCAGACCGTTCACATCCATGTTAAAGGCACGCACCCGGCCTGCGGTGGGGGCCAGCGCGCCATAGCAGAGCTTCAGCAATGTGGTTTTTCCCGCCCCGGACGGCCCGGTCAGGAAATAAAACGACCCCGGCGCAAGCTCGACCGAGACATTGCTCAGCAGCTCTCCTCCGCCATAATTATAGGCTATATTGTCCAGCTCGATCACGGCTGCTCCCTCAAAATACCCGCCCGTTGTGCCCCAGGCCGGAGCGGGTTTCAATGGTTGCTGTGGCCCTGGTGTCCCACTGAGGGCGCGATGCGCCCCATTGGAACCGGGCTTGGGCATTTGTGCCTTTCGCGATGTGTTGGAAATGCTTATGATTTCTGGAAAATCAAAGGTGGTGAGCGCTGAGACCATCTGCGAGTGAGGAGAGACAGATGCGTCTGACATGTCCCAATTGCGGGGCCCAATATGAGGTGCCCGATGATGTGATCCCCCCTGAGGGGCGGGATGTGCAGTGTTCCAATTGCGGATCGACGTGGTTTCAAGACGGCCCCTATGTGGACGAGCTGCAAGCGCCAGCGCCAAAAGAGGAGCCCGTTGCGGCTGAACCCGCACTTGAGGCTGAACCTGAGAATGTGCCGTCAGCGGTCCCAGAAGAGGATCTGGACCAGGATGAAGCTTTAGAAGCCCCTGTTGCAGACAGTGATTTTGATGCAGACGACGATCTGGATCCACCGCAAGAAGATTTTGCAACCCCACCTCCTGAGCCGGAACCTGATGAGGCCGATGCCGAAGAGGTCCCTGTCGTTCAACCAGAACGCAGCGGCCGGGGGCTTGATACTTCGGTCAAGGATATCTTGCGCGCCGAAGCCGAACGGGAAGCCGCGCTGCGGGCCGCTGAAGCGACAGGCGTGGAGACGCAGCCTGAACTGGGGTTGGATGCGGTATCGGTGGATGACACCGCGCATCGCGCACAGCAAACCCGCGAGCGTATGGCGCGGTTGCGTGGCGAAGACCCTGATGAGCCTTCAGAGGATCTACCGGGATCGCGCCGCGGGTTGTTGCCCGATATTGAAGAGATCAACTCGACGCTTAAGGGCAATTATGAAGTCCCAGGCCCCGCGGAGGCGCTGGCCTATGACGAGATGGCTCCACGGCAGCGCAGTGGCTTTCTGCGCGGGTTTACCATTGTGATCCTGTTGGCTGTGGGCGCGGCGTTGATCTATCAGAATGCTGGAACCCTAGCGGCCCAAGTGCCAGAGGCGGCCCCCTATCTGGAATCCTATGTGGATTGGGTCAATGAAACCCGCGTGTGGCTGCACACGCAGGTTGAACAATTGGCCCAGCAACCCGCCCCTGCGGAATAATCTAACTGGTTCCGGTTAAAACCGGTCCAGCAGGCGCTGCAGGTAATTGCGTTCGCTTTCACTGCGGTTTTGATCGCCTGAGCGGCGGCGGATGTCTTCGAGCAGATCCCATGCCCGGCGATAGGCCTGTTCATCACCAATGGTGCCTCCCTGGCTGGCACCCCGGTTGCCACGCCCCAGCGGGTCGGTGCTCTCTGATCTGGATTGCTGGCTGTTTTGCCCCTGATTGCCCGGTGCGCTTTCCTGTTGTGCCATCGCTTCGCCCAAGGAGCGCATACCGTCACGCAGGGCTTCCATCGCCTCGGACTGGCGATCCAGCGCTTCGGCCATGTCACCTTGCCGCAGCGCATCCTCGGCGTTTTCCATGGCACGGCCCGCCCGGTCCAGCGCTTCGCGCGTGTCTTGGCCTTCGGGTGAGCTGCCAAAGGGCAAACCATCCTGCTGGCGCTGCAGCTCGTCGCGCAGCTGTTGTTGACGGTCTGCCAGTGATTGCTGCTGACCCGACTGCGGCGCGCCTTGGCCACCCTCGCCCTCTTGGCCTTCGGCGCTTTGACCATCAGGGCTTTGGCCCGGTTCATGGCTTTGGCCGCGGCCCTGACCGCCGTTGCGACCTTCATTCTGGCTGCTTTCACCGGATTGCGCATTGGGATTGAACTGTTCCTGCAGATCGCGGAAGGCCTGATCCGACAGGCCCTGTTGCTCGCGCAGCGTCTCTGCCAGGCCTTGCATGGCTTGATCACCGGGAGAATTGCCCTGCCCCGGCTGGCCCTGCGTGACCTGCATGTTTTCCATCATCTGCTGGAATTCACGCAGAGCCTGCTCCGCTTCGGCCATGCGGCCCTGTTCCATCAGCTCCTGGATCCGGTCCATCATCGCCTGCAGGTCGTCCTGGCTGAGCTCAAGCGTGTTTTCCGCCCGCTCACCCGGATCCAGATCCTCGGCCTCTGCGTCGGCCTGGCGCTGCAACTGGCGCAGGTAATCCTGGGTCGCCTCGCGCAGCTCCTGCATCAGTTCGGCGATTTCTTGTTCTGATGCCCCATCGCGCATCGCCTGGCTAAGTCGGTCCTGTGCACGGCGCATCCGTTCCAGCGCGTCGCCGATGTCGCCCTCTTCCAACTCGATCGCCAGATCCCACAGAGCGGCGGCAATCTCTTCCTGCTGAGGTTCTTGCAGCCCGTCAGCTCCGGCCTGTGTCACATAGGTTTCCAGCCGCCGCAGGATTGCGCGTAGGCGCAGGTAATCGCCGCTGTCACGGAACAGATCTTTGGGCCGGTGGGTCAAAGTGCGCAGGATCTGGGTAATCCGGGGGGCATTGGCGCGCGTCCACAGAAGGTCGCGGCGCTGTTCAATGATTGCCGCCGCCATTGGATCGAAAAACCGTCGGGTGGCCAAGGGCGCGCCAAAGCCCGCGCTTTGTCCCGTTTGGCCCGCAGCGTCTTCGACCATGAAGGTATAGACCATGGGCATATTGGCCCAGGGGTGCTGCGCGAAATTGTCGGTCAGCACTTCGGTAAACTCCCGCCGGTCACCGGTCAGCGGCAGCGGCAGGTCCAGAACAATTGGGGCACGCGGGTCTGGGTCCGCCGCCAGCCCGTGGCTGCGCTCCAGCGCCAGGAGGTCGAGGTCAATCGTCACCTGCCCGCGTTCGATGCCGTAATCATCCTGTCCGGTAAACGGCATCTCCATACTGCCATCCACAGAGGCCTCGGGCTCTGCGGCGACAGAGACCTGCGGGGGCGTGTCCGGCAACAGGGTGACCTGCCAGCTGTGACCGCCGGGGCCCTGAATTTCAATCACACCGCTTTGTGTCACTTCAAACCGCTGTTCCGGGTCAGCGGCAGATGGCAGCGCATCGGTGCGGCCTGAGACGGTTTCGGCCAGTGTGAGATCGCCAATTTCGCCATAAAACCTGAGCGTTACCGTGCTACCTGCGGCCACGTTCAAGCGGCTGCCTGGTTGATCGGCAAGGTACAGAACCGGCAGGCCAGTATAATGGGGCGGCTCCAGCCAGCCTTCCCAGGTGGGGCCGATCTGGGCCTGCTGGGTTCCCGGTGCCATTTGGCGCAGGTTGCCCACATGCAGGATCGAGCCAAAGAGCAGCGCCACCAGAAACAATGTCAGCGCCATAAACCGAATGCCAAAGGGGTCGGCCGCCGCCAGTCGCAAATTGGGCGCAGGCGCGTTTGCCGCTTGGGCGCGTTTGGCCATGCGCGCCTGATGCAGGCGCCACAATTCAGAGGACGCCGCATCGCCGCGCCCGATGGCCTGATCATCCAACAGAGCCGCAATTGGGCGACCTTTGAGGGTTTTATCCAGATGGTCCTGGGTTCGCTGCCAGCTGGGCCAGCGCAGATTGCGCAGCCCCCAGATGATGGCCGCCAGCAAAGACAGGCCAAGTGCCACGCTTCCAGCCCAGAAAGCTTCGATTGGTAGGAAATCCGCGACGCCAATCATCACCGCAGCCAGTGACAGGAACAGAACCGACGCCGCAGGCCAGAAGGCCCGCAGGATTTGCTCGCTCAGAAGACCGATACGGGTCAGCCAGAGCTGACGGCGCAGGGGCCACAGCCGTGCGTCCAAACCCGCCGCGCCAAACGGCGTGCGATGTTGCCCTGTCTTCCCTGCTGCGCGCGCCGGGTTTTCGGCGCTGGCTGTTTCAGCCCTGTCTTGTTGTTCAGCCCTGTTGGTGTCAGAGCTGCCTTGGCGGTCGTGAATGGCCATCTGGCGTTGCCTCCGCTTGCTCCGAAGGCGAAACGCTTCAGAGCCACTCTGGCATGGTATCGCGATTTATCATTTCGTCAAAGCTTGGGCGCGGGCGAATAACTGCGAATTGATTTCCGTTAACGAGAACCTCGGGAATCAGCGGGCGTGAATTGTATTCGCTGGCCATCACCGCACCATAGGCGCCCGCACTGCGGAAAGCGATCAGATCGCCCGCCTCCAAGGGGGGCATATTGCGCGCTTTGGCAAAGGTGTCGCCGGTTTCACAGACCGGGCCCACGATGTCATAGGGGCGCTGTTCGACACCCGGTGCCGGTTCCTTCACCGCCACGATATCGTGATGCGCCTCATACATGGCCGGGCGGATCAGGTCGTTCATGGCGCTGTCAACAATCAGGAAATCGCGGTCTTCGCCGGATTTTACATAGATCACTTTGGACAGCATGATGCCTGCGTTGCCTGCGATCAGACGGCCTGGCTCAATCTCAATCTCGCAGCCAAGGTGGCCCAATGTGTCCTTGATCAGCTGGCCATATTCAACCGGCAAGGGCGGCGCTTCGTTGGAGCGCGCGTAAGGGATGCCCAAGCCCCCGCCGAGATCAAGACGGCGAATGTTATGACCTTCGGCGCGTAGGGCTTCTGTCAGCTCGGCGACTTTCTCATAGGCCAGTTTAAACGGTTCCAATTCGGTCAATTGCGAGCCGATGTGGCAGTCGATCCCCACCACTTCGAGCCCCGGCAGCGAGGCCGCCAGCGCATAGACTTCTTTGGCGCGCGAAATCGGAATGCCAAATTTATTCTCGGACTTACCAGTTGCGATCTTGGCATGAGTCTTGGCGTCCACGTCTGGGTTGACCCGGATGGTGATCGGCGCGGTTTTGCCCAATTCCTGAGCAACGCGGCTGATCACAACCATTTCGGGCTCGGATTCCACGTTGAACTGGCGGATGCCACCGGTCAGAGCGGTGCGAATCTCCTCAGCCGTTTTGCCAACGCCCGAAAAGACGATCTTGTCCCCTGGCACGCCTGCAGCCTTGGCCCGCAGATATTCGCCCTGGCTCACCACATCCATACCGGCCCCGGCCTGGGCCAGTGTCTTGAGGATCGCCTGATTGGAGGCGGCCTTCATCGCATAGCAGACCAGGTGTTCGGTGCCCTCCAGAGCCTCATCAAACAGGCGGAAGTGCCGCAACAATGTGGCGGTGGAATAGATGTAACACGGGGAGCCAACGGCGGCCGCAATCTCGGCCACCGGCACGTCCTCGGCGTAAAGCGCGCCGTCGCGGTAGAGAAAATGATCCATGGCCCCGCGTTTAGGGAAAAGGGCGCGGGGGATCAATCATTTCTGAGTGGATCAACACAATAGAGCAAAAGACATGACACGCGATTACAGCTTTGTCGAAACGCCAACCCGTGCGCTGCCCGAAATCGTGATGCCGGTTTTTGGGGTTTGGTCTGACGCGTCGGGTTCGGCATCAGGATAACGCGGGCTTGTTTCACATGCTGCAAGTGGCGCGAGGAGAAGCAAGAGGCAAAGAATTCGCAAGGGGATATCCTTTTTTTTGTTATGCCGTGCGTACTGCCACGTCGCCTGATTACAGGCCAACTGCGACAGACACCGGCCCTTTGCTGACGCCGACGCTGCTGCCCACATGCACACCGCTGCTGGAGACATTGACGCCAACGCCAAAGGTCGGGCGAATGGGTTCGCCATCCGCGCCGCAGGAGGCCAGAACCATCAAAGCCGCCATCAGGCAGAACAATTTGGACATATCGGGCCTCCTTCTTTTTTACACGCGCTGACCCTTTCGGGATCAGCTGTTCAGGATCTCTTTCCAGCGGGCGACCTGCGCGCGGACCTGTGCCGGTGCGGTGCCCCCATAGCTCATACGGGAGTTTACCGAGTTCTCCACGCCAAGCACGCTAAAGATATCATCGGTGATGCCCGCATGCACGCCCTGCATGTCCTCAAGGCTCAGGTCCGGCAGATCACAGCCGCGGGCTTCTGCCATGGCCACCAGCGTGCCGGTCACATGATGCGCGTCGCGGAACGGCACCTTGAGCACCCGGACCATCCAGTCGGCCAGATCCGTGGCAGTGGAGAAGCCAGAGCCGGCTGCTGCTGCAAGGCTTTCGCGGTTGCCGGTCATATCCTTGACCATGCCTTCCATTGCTGCCAGCGCCAGCATCCAGTTGTCAGCGGCGTCAAAGACCTGTTCTTTGTCTTCCTGCATGTCCTTGGAATAGGCCAGCGGCAGCCCTTTCATTACCATCATCAGCGCGGTGTTGGCGCCAAAGATCCGGCCAACCTTGGCGCGGATCAGTTCAGCCGCGTCGGGGTTTTTCTTTTGTGGCATGATCGAGGAGCCGGTGGAGAAACGGTCCGAGAGCGTCACAAATCGGAACTGGGCGGAGGACCAGATCACCAGCTCTTCGGCAAAGCGGGACAGGTGCATGGCGCAGATCGAGGCGACCGACAGGAATTCCAGCGCAAAATCCCGGTCCGAGACGGCATCCAGCGAATTTGCGGTTGGACGGTCAAAGCCAAGCGCGCTGGCGGTCATGTCCCGATCAATCGGGAAAGAGGTGCCCGCCAAAGCCGCCGAACCCAGGGGTGATTCGTTCATCCGGGCGCGGGCGTCACGCACACGGGACAGATCGCGGCCAAACATCTCCACATAGGCCATCATATGATGGCCCCAGGTCACCGGTTGCGCGGTTTGCAGGTGAGTGAAGCCCGGCATCACCCAATCGGCGCCGGCTTCTGCCTGATCGACCAAAGCCGCGATCAGCGCCAACAGGCCTTTCTCCGCCGCGTCAAACTGGTCGCGCACCCAGAGTTTGAAATCGGTCGCCACCTGATCGTTACGGGACCGGCCGGTGTGCAGTCGGCCAGCGGGTTCGCCGATGATTTCCTTCAGCCGCGCCTCTACATTCATGTGAATGTCTTCCAAAGCGGTGGAATATTCAAACTTTCCCGTTTCAATCTCTGACAAAACGGTGAGCAGACCTTCCCGAATGGCGTCCGCGTCATTATCCGTAATAACGCCTGTGGCAGCGAGCATCGCTGCGTGGGCCCTGGAACCGGCAATGTCTTGTGCTGCCATTCGCTTGTCAAAACCGATCGAGGCATTAATTGCCTCCATGATCGCGTCTGGACCAGCGGCAAAGCGGCCGCCCCACATTTGGTTCGAGGTTTGATCTGTCATGGTGGAACCCTGGAGAAATTATGCGTCTGTTTCGTCACCTCACCCTTTATATGGCCTTGGCCATAGGTGCAAATGCCGCTCATGCAGCGGATCCTGCCGCGCTGGAAGCGCTGCGTGAAGACAGCCTGCGCCGTCTTGTGGTTCACAGCGCGCCCAAAGCTGTCTCGGACCAGCCGTTTAACCTGGCCGATGATGCGGGCACGGCAACCCTGCAGGACTACAAAGGCAAAGTTGTTCTGTTGAACTTCTGGGCTACCTGGTGCGCGCCCTGCCGCAAGGAAATGCCACAGATCGCCGAGTTGCAAGAGGAGTTCGGCGGTGAGGATTTTGAGGTCCTGACCATTGCCACAGGCCGCAATTCACCGGCGGGCATCCGCAAGTTTTTTGACGAAAACGGCATCACCAACCTGCCCCGCCACCAAGACGACCGTCAGAACCTGGCTCGCAATATGGCCGTCATCGGTCTGCCGATTACCGTATTGCTCAACCGCGACGGTGAAGAGGTCGCCCGGCTGTTGGGGGATGCGGAATGGAATTCCGACAGCGCCAAGGCCATTGTTCAGGCGATGATCGACGCCGAGTAACCGCGGCTTTACCAACCGCAAAGACCTGCTGTGATACAGAAATTGAAGAGAGCGCTGATGACCTCAGCCGCTCTCTTTCTGTTTCGGGAACACTGTTTAAAATCCGAACTTTAATCACCGCTTCACTCTTTTGCAGGATCCTGTGGTTTGACGCATATTGGACGACGTGACCCGCCTGGAGCCTTTGCCGTGAAGAAAGATCGCATCAAGATGGCCGACATGTCCGAGGGATCGGACACCCCTTTGGGCTCTGCCGTGGCCAATCGGGACCGGTCGACGCTGGATATGGTTGCGGATGCAATCAAATACGACCAAACGATGCTGGCCTATCAGCCGATCATGCAGGCGCTGCCGCCCAATGGTGTGGCCTTTTATGAAGGCTACATCCGGGTGCTGGATGCCACCGGCCGGGTGATTCCCGCGCGTGAGTTTATGGATGTGGTCGAAGACACAGAATTGGGGCGCGAACTGGACTGTCTGGCCCTGCAACACGGCCTTCGGGCGCTCAGCAAACATCCCGATATTCGCCTGTCGATCAACATGTCGGCCCGCTCTATCGGCTATGAACGTTGGAATCAGGCGCTGAAACGGTTCCTGAAAAATGACAGCACCATTGGCGAGCGGTTGTTGTTGGAAATCACCGAAGCCTCCACCCAGGGCGCGCCCGAGCTGGTGTTGGATTTCATGACCCGGATGCAGGAGCATGGCATCGCCTTTGCCATGGATAACTTTGGCGCAGGCAGCATGTCGATTGCCCATTTCCGGCAGTTCTTCTTTGATGCGGTGAAACTGGACGGGCAGTTTGTGCGTAAGGTCTCAGAAAACTATGATAATCAAGCTGTTGTGCGGGCGCTGGTGGGCGTGGCCAAGCAGTTTGATATGCTGACCGTTGCCGAATCGGTCGAGACCCAGAACGATGCAGAATTCCTGATTTCCATTGGTGTGGACTGCCTGCAGGGGTATCTGTTTGGGGCGCCAACTGTGCGCGCACCTTGGGTCGAAGATTTGAAGCAACGCCATCGCGCGTGACCTAATTGGGGAGTGTTGGGACAACCCCCACCTCAACTTTAGCGCTAATTTCCCCTGACAACACACGGTAAAAAACACCGGTTTCGGTTGACTTTGCACCCGTGGCTGCGACACCTTGCGAATTGCTGCAGGTGCATAGCTTCGCGTAATGTACCGCTGATGGGAGGGGGAATGCCGGTCGACAGACAGCGTAAATACGTGTGACCCGCTTCCGCAATATCTGGATGTCAAAGGACCAAAAGTCATGACCAATGTTGTAATTGCATCCGCTGCGCGTACCGCAGTCGGTAGCTTTGGCGGCTCTTTCGCCACCACGCCAGCCCACGATCTGGGCAAAGCTGTTCTGGAAGCCGTGGTTGAACGCGCAGGCGTCGACAAAGCCGAAGTATCAGAGACCATTCTGGGCCAGGTGCTGACCGCCGCCCAAGGCCAGAACCCCGCGCGTCAGGCGCATATCAACGCAGGCCTGCCGCAAGAAAGCGCCGCCTGGGGGATCAACCAGGTCTGTGGCTCGGGTCTGCGCGCTGTTGCCCTGGGTGCACAACACATCATGCTGGGCGATGCATCGATTGTGGCCGCCGGTGGCCAGGAAAACATGACCCTGTCGCCCCATGCCGCAAACCTGCGTGCCGGTCACAAGATGGGTGACATGAAATACATCGACACCATGATCCGCGACGGTCTGTGGGATGCGTTTAATGGCTATCACATGGGTCAGACTGCGGAAAACGTGGCTGAGAAATGGCAGATCAGCCGCGAGATGCAGGATGAGTTCGCACTGGCCTCGCAAAACAAAGCGGAAGCGGCACAAAAGGCCGGTAAATTCGCCGATGAGATCGTGCCGTTTATCGTAAAGCACCGCAAAGGTGACATCACCGTGGATGCGGATGAATACATCCGCCACGGTGCCACCATCGAAGGCATGCAGAAACTGCGCCCGGCCTTTGCCAAGGACGGCTCTGTCACCGCTGCAAACGCATCCGGTCTGAATGACGGTGCGGCTGCAACCCTGCTGATGAGCGCGGATGAGGCCGAAAAGCGCGGCATCGAGCCGCTGGCGCGAATCGCCTCTTATGCAACCGCAGGTCTGGATCCATCGATCATGGGTGTTGGCCCGATCTATGCATCGCGCAAAGCGCTGGAGAAAGCCGGCTGGAGCGTTGATGACCTGGATCTGGTTGAAGCCAACGAAGCTTTTGCAGCGCAGGCCTGCGCCGTGAACAAGGACATGGGCTGGGATCCGGCGATCGTAAACGTCAACGGTGGTGCCATCGCTATCGGTCACCCAATTGGTGCTTCGGGCTGCCGCGTTCTGAATACGCTTTTGTTTGAGATGAAGCGCCGCGATGCCAAAAAGGGTCTGGCGACCCTGTGTATCGGTGGTGGCATGGGTGTCGCATTGTGCGTCGAACGTCCATAAACGATTAAAATACCGTCATTTATGAGGGCACCCCTAGGGGTGCCCTTTTGTTTTGACATCTGCCCGTTACGATAAGTCGTGCAAAATGAACTTTGAAAAAAGTGAAATCATACTCGCAATTTGCTTGCGCTGCGACGCAGAATTTTGCAATTTAATTACCAAGAGACTACTCAAGTGGAGGAAGATTATCATGGCACGTACTGCACTCGTCACCGGGGGTTCCCGTGGAATCGGCGCAGCGATCTCTAAGACCCTCAAAGCAGAGGGTTATACCGTTGCAGCGACCTACGCGGGAAATGACGAAGCCGCGGCCAATTTTACCGAAGAGACCGGTATCAAAACGTTCAAGTGGAACGTGGGCGATTACGAAGAATCGAAAGCCGGTATCGCAAAAGTTGAAGAAGAGCTGGGTGGGATTGACGTTGTTGTTGCCAATGCCGGCATCACGCGTGACGCACCGTTTCACAAGATGACACCAGAACAGTGGCAGCAAGTGATCGACACCAACCTGACCGGCGTTTTTAACACCGTGCATCCGGTGTGGCCGGGCATGCGTGAGCGCGGTTTTGGCCGGGTCATCGTGATCTCTTCCATCAACGGTCAAAAGGGTCAATTTGGTCAGGTGAACTATGCTGCGACCAAAGCGGGCGATCTGGGCATCGTGAAATCGCTGGCACAAGAAGGCGCTGCCAAAGGCATCACCGCCAACGCGATCTGCCCCGGTTACATTGCAACCGAAATGGTGATGGCGGTTCCTGAGAAGGTCCGTGACATGATCATCGGTCAGATCCCAACCGGCCGCCTGGGTGAGCCTGAGGAAATCGCGCGCTGTGTTGCCTTCCTGGCGTCGGACGATGCCTCGTTTATCAACGGCTCGACCATTTCCGCCAATGGGGCGCAATTCGTCGTCTAAGCGACGTTACAGTGTCAACAGCAAGGGCCGCCCACACCGGAGCGGCCCTCTTGTGTATCCCGTAAGGACCTGGCGCCTAGGCCCAGCGGGAAGACGGGGCGCGGCTGCGCCGAACTGATAGATTCCACAGCCAGCCCCAAAGGACCGAAAATGCCTTGCTCCGTTCGGCATGGGCACGGTGCATGGCCTGTGCGATATGCGCCTGGGTTGTTGCTTCAATCATCTTGGCCTCCTGTTCGGGTTAGCGTGTCTTAACTGCAATCAAAATGCACTTTTCGTTTCAAACGCACAAACGAGACTTTTCAGACCTTCAGTTAAGTATTACTTGTGTGAACATGTCTGACCGCCTGCCCCCTCTCACCGCCTTGCGTGCCTTTGATGCTGCCGCGCGCCACATGTCTTTTGCCAAGGCGGCAGAAGAATTGAACGTGACGCCTGCGGCCTTGTCGTTCCAGATCAAGACCTTGGAAGAGCATCTGGGAGAGAAGCTGTTTCGCCGCCTCAATCGCGCCGTCGCCCTGACCGAGGCCGGACGCACCCTGGCACCGGGTGTGGCCGAAGGATTTTTAACGCTGTCAGAAGCCTGGACCGCAACCCGACGCCTGCAGGACAACAGCACGTTGACAGTGACGGCGGGCCCGGCATTGACCGCCAAGTGGCTGGCACCGCGTCTGTATGAATTTGCCCGCAGTCACCCGGATATTGATTTGCGGTTTTCGGCTACCTTGCGGATGGTGGATCTGGAGCGGGAGGATGTGGACATCGCCCTGCGGTTTGGCCTCGGCCCGGACGAGGGGTTGAATGTGGTTCCGGTGCCGCCGGAATGGGTCACACCGGTGATGACGCCCGAGCTGGCGGATCGCTACACCACGCCTGAAAGCCTGATGAAAGCGCCGCTGATCTTTGACGAATCCATCGATTTTCTGGATCCGCCCTGTGATTGGCCCACCTGGTTTCGCACCCAAAACATCGGCTATGTTCCGACCCATGGGTTGCGGTTTTCCCAGGCTGATCACGCGGTTGACGCGGCGATCACCGGTGCGGGCGTTGTGTTGGGCCGCCGCAGCATGGTTTTGACGGATCTGCACACCGGACGTCTGGTGGCCCCGTTCAAAACCGCCCTTCAGACCAAAGCCAAGTTCAGAATGATCAGCGCGCCCGGCAGTGAGGATCGCCCCCAAGTGGTGGCCTTTCGGGATTGGTTCATTGATGAGATGGCCAAAACCGCCTATATCGCGGAAGATTTTGATATTGTCCCAGTTGAGGATGTCTCCCCGACATGAGCAAACCCCGCGCAACCGCCATTGGCTTTGTCGCGATTTTACTGTGGGCCTTGTTGGCCCTGTTCACCGTAGGATCCGCACCCACCCCGCCCCTGCTGCTGAATGCGATCTGTTTCACGATCGGCGGAACCTTGGGGGCGGCCTGGGTTGCCGTCAACGGTGGGTTTGCCGCGCTGCGGGACGTGCCCTGGAAGATCTATGCCTTTGGTGCGCTGGGGTTGTTTGGCTATCACGTGCTTTATTTCTCGGCCCTGCGACTGGCGCCTGCGGCCGAGGCGGGGTTGATTGCCTATCTCTGGCCTTTGCTTATCGTGCTTTTTTCCGGGCTGCTGCCCGGCGAGCGGTTGCGCGGCGGGCATCTGCTGGGGGCGGCGCTTGGCTTTGTGGGAGCGGGGTTGATCGTGACCGGCGGCGGCGCGGGGTTTCGCACCGAGTACCTGCCGGGATATGGGCTGGCGTTGCTGTGTGCGCTGACCTGGTCCAGCTATTCGGTCCTGTCGCGCCGGTTTTCGGCGGTGCCAACCAGCTCTGTAACCATTTATTGCCTGATCGCAGCCGTCGCCTCATGGGGATTACATTTCGCCGTTGAGGACACGATCTGGCCTGCCACCACAATTGCCTGGATGTCTGCGCTGGGGCTGGGGCTCGGGCCAGTGGGGCTTGCCTTCTTTGTCTGGGATGTTGGGGTCAAAAAGGGCGACATTCAAATGCTGGGCACGATTTCCTATGCCACGCCTTTGCTGTCGACGCTTGTTTTGGTGGTGACCGGCTTTGCGGCGCTCAGCTGGAACCTGGCAGCGGCGGCGGGTTTAATCACTCTGGCGGCTGTATCTGCCGCCATGGCCAGCCGGGCGCAGGCGGCAAAGACCTGATTTAGCCCCCAAAAAACTAAAAAGGGCCATCTCACGATGACCCGTGGAATAAAGAAAGGGTCATCTCACGATGACCCTTGGGTGTTGACTGCCACAGCCTTGTGTCACGCTGCCCGTTGTGCAGCCGTATTCCAACTGGATGTGCAGCCAGATCTGCCTATTACTCCCCGGAAAGTCGGGATATTTCTTCCTTGATCTTCAACTTTTGTTTTTTGAGGACCGCGATTTCCAGGCCATCCACGCCTGGCGACCGCTGGGCGACCTCGACTTCATTGCTCAGGTGCTCGTGCTTCTTTTTCAGTTCATTAAGATGCGAGCTGAGGCTCATGGCTATCCTCCTGTTGAGCGTTGATGTGCGCCGGGCGTTCCCGGCTGAAACAGTGGACCAGAAACAGGAACATCTGTCACGCTGCAGCTGCGAGAAATTCTAATCAATCTCGGCAGATCGGCGCTAAAATGCCGAAAATAGAGCAATTCGGGCCAAAATTACGCATTTTGCGCGCAGCATTGATCACTTTGGCCATTCTAGCGCCGCACCGCTGCGCAGGATCGCCTCCACCTCGGCGCGGTAATCGGGCCGATCGCCGGGATGGGTGGAATGTTCGTGTAAAATCAACGGCGCATGAAGGCGCAGATCCGCGCGGCCAGCTTTGCGCGCCCGGACCAGGATCAGTTCAGCCGCGCGCCCCACACGCGGCGCGATTGGCAAAACCTCAAGACTGCCCAGTCTGTTGGTGCAGGCCACCAGCACATCCGCCAGCCGGTCGGCCCGTTGGATCAGGTGCAGATACCCTTTGGGTGCAAGCCTGCGCGACGCGGTATCAATCCAGTGCGCAAGGGGCGTTTCTTCACCCAGGGCAGTGCGACGGCCATCATCCTGCGCCGGGCTGTGCGCGCCATTGCGGTAATACGGCGGATTGGCGATCACATGATCAAAGCGGCGCTGGCGCAGATCCAGCGGCAGATCGGCCAGATCCGCTTGGACAATGTCGAGTGTCTGCTCATTCAAATCACCGTTGCGACGCGCCAGATCCACATAAGGCGGCTGCAGCTCAACCCCGGTCAGGGACAGCCCCGTGACACGATGCCCCAGACACAAAAGCGCCTGCCCCGCTCCGCAGCCCAGTTCCAGCACGCTGTCGCCGGGCTTGGCCGGAACAGCTGCCGCAAGCAACACCGGGTCTACGCCCGCGCGATACCCGTTTTTTGGTTGTAACAGAGTGACTTGCCCGCCGAGGAATGCGTCCTGGCTGAGGGTTTCCTCCACAAACACGGTCTCAGCGTCCCAGTGGAATGTCGTTGTCACGCATCACACGTTCTGCCGCGGCGTGGTCATCTGTACGCACCATCAGGCGACGCGGGAAAATTCCTATTCCACCTTCCAAGACGCTCATATTTACGTCCATCTGAAAGCAGTCTATATCCTCACCCTCAAGAAGGGCTGAAGCATAGGCCAGGATGGTTGGATCTGTGCTGCGCAAGAGTTCTTTCATGGGGATGGATCTAAGGCCAAGGGACCGAGATTGTCGAGCCTTGCAAACGGGAAAATGATGGATCAAGTCAACTCGCAAAAGCCGCATGAACAGCTGGCGGAACAATTGGACCAGGAAATGACGGCTGTAAACGCCTTGATCCGGGACCGTATGGCATCAAAACACGCGCCCCGCATCCCTGAGGTGACCGCGCATTTGGTGGAAGCCGGCGGCAAGCGGCTGCGCCCGATGCTGACGCTGGCCGCCGCAAAACTGTGCGGCTATGCAGGCGATGATCACCTGAAGCTGGCCGCAACGGTTGAGTTCATCCACACTGCGACCCTGCTGCACGACGATGTGGTCGATGAAAGCGGTCAGCGGCGCGGGCGTCCAACTGCGAATCTTTTGTGGGACAACAAAAGCTCGGTACTGGTGGGCGATTACCTGTTCTCTCGCAGTTTCCAGTTGATGGTTGAGACAGGATCCCTGCGGGTTCTGGATATTCTGGCCAATGCCTCTGCAACCATTGCCGAAGGAGAAGTGCTGCAGATGACAGCGGCCAGCGATCTGCGCACAGACGAGGCGGTATATCTGCAGGTGGTGCGCGGCAAAACCGCAGCGCTGTTTTCTGCAGCCACCGAGGTGGGCGGCGTGATTGCAGGCGTGTCAGAGGATGCGGTGCAGGCGCTGTTTGACTATGGCGATGCGCTGGGGATTGCCTTCCAGATTGCGGATGACCTGTTGGACTACCAAGGTGACAGCAAAGTGACCGGCAAGAACGTCGGTGACGACTTTCGCGAGCGCAAGCTGACGCTGCCGGTGATTAAGGCCGTGGCGCAAGCAACCGACGCAGAACGCGCGTTTTGGGTGCGCACGATCGAGAAAGGTCGCCAAGAAGACGGTGATCTAGAACAGGCGTTGGGATTGATGGCGAAATACGGCACTCTGGATGCCACCCGCCAAGATGCGCTCGCCTGGGCCGCCAAAGCGCAAACCGCGATGGCCAAATTGCCAGAGCATCCCTTGCGACAGATCCTGTCTGACCTTGCGGAATATGTGGTGGCTCGTCTCAAGTAGGCTAACGGCAGCAGGCGTGGTCTCCCGCGCCTGTGCGATGCTTTGCTGTAGCAAAAAATCGCAAACAGCATTGGGCCAAGCGCCGCGCTGACGCGCGGCGCGGTTGCGTAACCGCGCCAGTGTTACACACCATTCAACCGGTCGCGCACGCCGTGCGTCAGCACGGCGCCACGCCCAACGGGACGCCGCCCCCGGTAGGGGGCAAGGACGGGCGGGAGCACATCGTCTGACAATCGCTCAAAAAGCGAGGCGTCCTTAGGAGAGCGTACAGGCCTCAACCCACCAATTGGGCTCTCTTTGCTGCAGCACCCTTGCCGCCTCTTCGGCTGCTGTCCGATTGGCGAACAACGCAAAACACGTGGCACCGGATCCCGACATGCGTACAAGTCTGGCGCCTTCCAGCGCGGACAATGCATCAAGGGTTGCACCGATAGCAGAGTGCAAACCACAGGCCGCATCCTGCAAATCGTTGCGGGTGTTTTGCAGCCATTCCAGCAGATCAAACGGTGCTGCAAAATCGGGCAGCTCCGCTGGCATTGGCGCATTATCCTTTGCCGACAGTGCCTTGAACACCGGCGGTGTTGCAACCGCCACGCGGGGGTTTGCTAGCACCGCAGAGAGCGGCGTGAAACGGGGCAAGGCAGTGACCCGCTCACCGGTGCCTTCCATACGCGCTGCCTGCGCCACAGCGCAGACCGGCACATCGGCACCAAGTTGCTCCAGCCCTTTTGGGATTGGCACATCCAGGGCCGTTTGGATCGCCCGCAAAGTGGCCGCAGCATCGGAGGAGCCGCCGCCAATCCCCGCCTCTGCGGGGAGGTGTTTGTCCAGAGTGATCGCGGCATCGCGAACGCCCGCCAATTTGGCGGCTTTGATCACCAGATTTTCGGGGCCCGTGGGCACGCCAGCGGCCAATGGGCCGGTCACCGTCAAGCTGAGACCCGATCCGCTGGGGCGTGGTTCAACCCTCACCCGGTCGCCGATATCCGCAAAGACCACAAGGCTGTCGAGCAGGTGATAGCCATCGGCCCGCTGGCCGACCACATGGAGAGACAGGTTGACCTTGGCGGGCGCAAAGGCCTCAGCCATCCTGGGCGACCTTCAACGGCTCGGCACCTTCTTCGGCCAGAACCGCATCCAGCCCCACATCCAACTTGCGACGGATACGGTCGGGATCTGCTTCGCCATTGACCTCTTCGGGATCAATGAAAGACAGCGCACGGCGCCATTGGAACTCTGCCTCGCGCGCGCGGCCCACCGCCCAGTAGACATCGCCCAGGTGATCATTGACCACCGGATCGACCGGCATCAGCTCAACTGCGGTTTCCATATGGCCCACCGCCTCTTCATAGCGGCCAAGGCGATAAAGCACCCAGCCCAGAGAATCGACGATATAGCCGGATTGCGGTTCCGCCGCGACGGCGCGCTCGATCATTGACAGCGCTTCGTCCAGTTTGATCTGTTTCTCCACCATGGAATACCCTAGGTAGTTTAGCACCTGCGGCTGATCCGGGTTCAGGGCCAAAGCGGCGCGAAAATCCGCCTCGGCCTGTTCCCAGTTTTTCAGCCGCTCGTGACTGATACCACGGGCATAATGCAAGACCCAGGCACGCCCTGCACCCGCAGGTGTCAGCTCCAATGCGCGATCATAGGCTGGCACGGCCTTGGCGTAGTCTTCCTGCTGGCGCATCAGATCGCCCAGTTCAAGATGAACGGCGGGATCATCCGGCTGTGCCTTGGCCAGATTGCGCAGAACCTCGGCTGCAGCATCCGGCTTGGCTGAACGGCGCAGGGCTTCGGCCCGGCCCAGTTCCGCGGCGTGGAATTCAGGATGGGTTGCCGGCACCTTGCTGTAGGCCTCGATCGAGAGGTCATAGCGCCCCAGTTGGTCCAGCACGCTGGCGGTGTGCAACAGTGCATCCACATGGTCGGACCGCAGAGCCACGGCCAGCTGACTGTAAATCAGCGACAGATCGGCGCTGGCCTCTCCGTTCAATGCCACGCTGAGGGTAAAGAAGGTTTCAGCCAGCCCATCAACTGGCGTTGGCGCGATGTCAAATGCCAGCGTCTCTCCGGCTTGGAGCGCATCCACAACCCGTGCCAGAGCGGGGTCAAAACCACCACCAAAGGCGCGCGCCATATAGTCCACCGCCTCATCGTTGCGGTCCAGTTGCGACAGGATCTGCACATAGGCCAAGGCGGCCCGGCGCGAGGCTCGGGCCAGACGTTGATCGCCTTCTTCCATCAAGGCGGCCGCGCTTTGATAATCGCCAACCGAAGCCAAAACGAGGGCCCGGTGGAAATCGGCAAAGAACCTCAGATTCTCATCCTCACCCAGGGTGGTGAGTTCGGCGACCGCTTTGCTAACAGAGCCGTTGCCCAGTTGGGCCCAGGCATTGATCAGCGCATCTGTCAGCTTGCCCGCCCCTTGGGTGTCGAGATCCCGTGCCAAGAGACCCGAGAAGTTCTCATCCTTGGCCATGGCGCCAGCAACGGCCACATTTGCAATCTGGCTGACCGCGCCCTGCGCCCACAGGCGGCGGGCGATGGGTTCCGCCCGCTCCAATTCCCCCAGCGCCATGCGTGAAAAGACAACATTGTCCATCAGCACCACATTTTCGGGATCGCGCGCCAGGGCGCGGGCAAAGTAATCGGCGGTGGCGGCATAGTCCCCTTCGTAGGTCGCCGCGCGCCCCGCCAGATAGGCCCCGGCCAGCCCATGGGCTGTGTTTTGGGCCAAAGCTGCAGGGGATGTCGTCGCAAGCAGCGCGACAGAGGTGGCGGCGAGGGTCAGGGAGCGGAAAATGCGAAGGGCCACACGGGTCTCCATATCAAAGGGGCAAATCTTTAACGTTTAAGCTAGGCGCTTGGCCTGCCGGAGGCAATGGCACTTGGATCAACTTGCTGCCATTCGCACAACGGCGCGCAAATTCTATGGGCAGGAAGGTTACCCAACCATAAAAAACCGCCAGCTCCAAAACGGAACCGGCGGTTTCCAATCTGTCTGGTCACTGTGACCCGATCTTACATGTTCGGATAGTTGGGCCCGTCGCCGCCTTGTGGCGTGGTCCAGGTGATGTTCTGCGCCGGATCCTTGATGTCACAGGTCTTGCAGTGCACGCAGTTCTGGAAGTTCACCACAAACTGTTTTTCACCGTCTTTTTCCAGCACCTCGTAAACGCCAGCCGGGCAATAGCGCTGCGCAGGCTCGTCATACATGGGCAAGTTGTCATAGATCGGCTTGTTCGCATCCGCCAGGCGCAAGTGCGCGGGCTGGCTCTCTTCGTGGTTGGTGAACGAGAAGGAGACGTTGGTCAGCCGGTCAAAGGAGAGAACACCATCGGGTTTGGGATAGTCGATCGGCTTATGCGACGCCGCCGGTTCCGTGGACTGGGCGTCGTTTTTGCCATGGCCAATGGTGCCGAACAGCGAGAGACCAAAGATGTTGTTGGTCCACATATCGAACCCACCCAGGGTGAGCGAAGCTGCAAGCCCCCATTTGGACCACATCGGTTTGACGTTGCGCACCATTTTCAGGTCTTTGCCAATCGGGCCTTTGCGCACGTCTTCTTCGTATGCGTGCAGCTCATCACCGGAGCGGCCGTCCTGGATCGCGGCATAGGCGGCTTCGGCTGCGGCCTTGCCTGAGAGCATGGCGTTGTGGTTGCCTTTGATGCGCGGCACGTTGACCATACCTGCGGAACAGCCCAGCAGCGCCACGCCAGAGGCGACCAATTTCGGCATCGACTGCCAGCCGCCTTCGGTGATTGCGCGCGCGCCATAGGCCACGCGTTTGCCGCCCTTCAAGAGGTCCGCCACAATCGGGTGATGCTTGAAGCGCTGGAATTCCATATAGGGGAACAGATGCGGGTTCTTGTAGTTCAGGTGCACCACAAAGCCGACATAGACCTGATTGTTTTCCAGATGATAGATAAAGGAACCACCGCCCGCATTCGAGCCCAGCGGCCAGCCCATCGTGTGGGTGACAGTGCCCTCTTTGTGCTTGGCCGGGTCAATTTCCCAGATCTCTTTCATGCCGACGCCGTATTTCTGCGGCTCTTTGCCGGACTGCAGATCGTAGCGTTCGATCACCTCTTTGGAGAGCGACCCGCGCACACCTTCGGACAGGAAGACGTATTTGCCGTGCAGCTCCATACCGGGTTCCGAATTCGGACCAAGCGAGCCGTCTGCCTCAAGACCAAAGACACCGGCGACCACGCCTTTGACTTCGCCCTTGTCGCCATACACCAGTTCGGAACAGGCCATGCCGGGGAAGATTTCAACGCCCAGCTCTTCGGCTTGTTCCGCCATCCAGCGGCAGACGTTGCCCATCGACACGATGTAGTTGCCGTGGTTGTTCATCAACGGCGGCATCGGAAAGTTTGGGATGCGGACCTTGCCCGCCTCACCCAGCATAAAGAAGTTGTCTTCGGTGACCGGCGTGTTCAGCGGTGCGCCTTTTTCTTTCCAGTCGGGAATAAGCGCGTCCAGGCCACAGGGGTCCAGCACAGCACCGGACAGAATATGTGCGCCGACCTCGGACCCTTTTTCAAGGACGACAACGTCAAGATCTGCGTCCAGCTGTTTCAAACGGATTGCTGCCGAAAGACCTGCGGGACCTGCGCCCACGATCACGACATCATATTCCATCATTTCCCGTTCAATTTCGGCCATCCTTCGGCGCTCCCTGGCTACATTTCGCTACGGCCCCGTCTGGGCGCAATATTCTTTCGCGCTTGCTTAGCGTTTGACAGCGTAACCCGTCAATCCAAACCCTGCGTTTGCAACACTGCGTCGCAGAAAAGGGAATTCCCTGGTCTTTCATTTCCGCCATTTAGATGCTGCTTTGCGGCGCAGGGCGGTCCCCCATCAGGTATCTGGGGCCCGACCCTTTGCTGTGGGCGCGGTCTTCGGGATTATAAAGCTTGCACTTGGGCAGAGACAGGCACCCACAGCCAATACATCCGTCCAGATTGTCTCGCAATTTCTGCAATGTTTCGATTCGCTGGTCGAGGTGTTGACGAAAGCTCAGCGAAATCTCGGCCCAGTCTTCGGGGGTCGGTGTGCGATTGCCGGGAAGCGCGGCCAGATGCTCGCGAATTTCGGGAAGGGTGAACCCGAACTGTTGGGCGATCATCACAAAGCTGAGGCGGCGAATATCCGCACGCATGAATCTGCGCTGCCCGCCGGCGTTTCGCCAGGGGCTGATCAACCCCTGTGCCTCATAATAGCGGATCGCCGAAACCGCGAGCCCTGTGCGCTCTGCCAGATAGCCGATCGAAATTCCTGCTGCGTCGCTCATCTGTGCCTCACAAAATATCTTGACCTAAAGTTAGGTTTAGAAATTAGCGTGAGGCGACTCAACCGTCAAACAGAATGAAAGGAGGCGCAAATGAGCGCGATTTTGGAACACGCAAACCTGGCCGTGGCCGATCCAAACCAAACGGCTGCCTGGATGGAACATGTCTTTGGCTGGCACATTCGCTGGCAGGGGCCTGCCTTGAACGGCGGATACACAGTCCATGTTGGCGGCAAAGACAGCTATTTGGCGCTGTACAGCCCGGCCAATGAACTGGGGGAGCCACAGACCCGCTATGCGCATAAAGGCGCGCTGAACCACCTGGCCGTTGTAGTTGAAGATCTGGATGCCACGGAAACCGCGGTTCGAGATCAGGGGTTTGAGCCCATAAACCATGCCGATTATGCACCGGGACGGCGGTTTTACTTCTTGGACGATCAAGGCGTGGAATATGAAGTGGTGCAATATGATTGAAGCAAAGGCAGCAAAAGCGTCATAAAAATTCGGTTAAGTTTCGGCTATTTGCTGCTGATAGCCAAGGGAAGGCGGCAATTCCCGGGTGGGAATCCCTGCCATCCCCCTTGCAATCCGTGTCAGGATTGGGTCAGGTATCTGTCAACTCGATCTGTCGCCCCGCTCGCAGCCCATGCGGCGGGGTTCAACTGTTCGACACCAAGCAACAACCGCTGTTTACAGCGAATAAGACACCGGACACTTCTTATGGAAAAAATCCCGATGACGCCCGCTGGCTTTGCCGCGCTTGAGGCAGAGCTGAAAAACCTGAAATCCGTCGAACGCCCCGCCATTATTCAGGCCATTGCCGAGGCCCGCGAATTGGGCGATTTGTCGGAAAACGCTGAATACCATTCCGCCCGTGAAAAGCAGTCCTTTATTGAGGGTCGCATCAAAGAGCTGGAAGGCATTCTGTCGCTGTCGGACGTGATCGATCCCGCCAAGCTGAGCGGCACCATCAAATTTGGCGCAAAAGTCACCGTCGTTGATGAAGACACCGATGAGGAGAAGACCTGGCAAATTGTTGGCGAACATGAAGCCAATATTGAAGCAGGGTTGTTAAATATCAAATCTCCCATCGCCCGCGCCTTGATTGGTAAGGACGAAGGCGACAGTGTGGACGTGCGGACACCTGGCGGTGTGCGATCTTATGAGATTCTTGAAATTGTCTATGCTTAAGTCGTTTTGAACCAGAACAGAGCCATGTCAGGCCCCACATCATCCGAGTCCAAAACATCCGGCGCACATTCGCTGCCGGTGTTTGAGCGCACTGAAGCCAGCCCCTTGGGTTTGGCGGAATGGATTGCAGCAGGCCTGAGCCTGGTGTGGGTTCTGTTCTTTCTTCTGAATGGCGCATTGAGCGGGACAGAAACCGGTGTCTCCAGCTGGTCTGACCCGGTGTTATCCCTGCTGGCCTTGACCCTGCCGGTTCTGTTGATCTGGGTGGCCGCACTGTCGATCAGATCCACCCGTCTGGTGCAGGCCGAAGGAGACCGGTTGCATGCTGTGATCGACAATCTGCGCACCACCTATCTGACACAGGCGCAACAACAGGCCGCCGTGGCAGAACCGTCGATGACCAAGAAGCTGGAAGAGATCATCGAAGCGGCCCGCAATACGGAAACCGCGTTGGCAACCTTTCAAAGCAGCCGCAGCGAACCGCATCGGGAGGGGCAGCCTGTGCCGCTGTCCGCACCAACTGGGGATGACCAAGGGGCGCTGGCCTTGGGAACACCTGCGGAAGACAGCAAACCACCGTTGCCGGTCCATCAGTTTATCCGGGCGCTGAATTTCCCGGAAACGGCAGAGGATCAGGATGGGTTTGTCGCGCTGCGCCTGGCGTTGCAAGACCGCAAGGCAAGCCAAGTGATCCAGGCCGCGCAGGATGTCCTGACGCTGCTGAGCCAGGACGGGATCTATATGGATGATCTGCGCCCGGATATGTCACGGCCTGAGATCTGGCGGCAATTTGCCCAAGGGGCGCGTGGCAAGGAAATCGCGGCCCTTGGCGGTGTGCGCGACCGTGCGGCCCTGGCGCTGGCGTCAGCGCGGATGAAACAAGACCCGATCTTCCGCGATGCGGCCCACCACTTTCTACGCCGCTTTGACCAGATGTTCGCGGAATTTGAGAGCTCTGCATCGGACTCCGAGATCTCAGCTTTGAGCGAGACCCGCACTGCCCGCGCATTTATGCTGTTGGGACGGGTGGCCGGTACGTTCGACTAATGCCGGTGGGCTCGTTGCGCGGGCCTAAATGTCCCAACTAAGCCGAAACTCCCGCCCGTCGTTCGGCCCCTTTCAGGGCCCCTCCTCCCGTTGGGCATGGCAGCGCACCTGCGGTGCGCTGCGGTTGTTTCCAGGCGCCGACCGCACCGTGCAACAGCACGGTGCCACGCCCAACCGCGACGCGCATTCCTTTGGAATGCGGCGAAGCGGGCGGGAGTGTTTGTTTGCACCGCGTTCTGGTTTCAGAAACCAAAACTCGCGTAAGGGTAGAACATCACCGGATCACCCGGTGCGATTTCGGCCGCCCCGTCGCCCAACTCGACCAGCCCTTCGGCCCAGCTGAGACCGCTGATCCGGCCTGAGCCTTCTGATTTGAACACTTCGACCCGCCCATCACGCACCCGGGCCCGCAAATATTCGCGTCGGCCCGGCTTCTTACGCTTTTCAAATCCCGCCGGAACAAGAAACCCTTGGGGCGCGCGCCATCCTGCACCGGCCAGTTGCTCCATCGCGGGCCGCGCAAAGATCAAGGTACACACCAAAGCCGCCACTGGGTTGCCTGGCAGTCCAAACACCGGAACGCCGGACCACACCCCAAGCGCCAGAGGGCGACCGGGCTTGATCGCAATCCGCCATTCCTGCATCGCACCAGCTTCGCGCAACAACGCAGACATATGGTCTTCGTCCCCAGCAGAGGCCCCGCCACTGGTCACGATCACATCCACCTTCTGGCTGGCCTCGTCCAATCGTCCCCTTAACGTCGCCCGATCATCGATCACACGTCCCAGATCCAGAGCGTGATGCCCCATCCGCTCAACCAGACCCAGAAGCATCGGGCGATTGGCATCAAAAATCTGCCCGGGCCGCGCTGTCTGACCTGCCTCGACCAACTCATCCCCCGTCGACAAGACACCAACCCGCAAAGGCTTTCGGACAGGCAACTCCGCTCCGCCCGTGGCGGAAATGAGCGCCAAATCCGCCGGGGTCAAACGCCGCCCAGCGGCGAGGATCACCTCTCCTGCGGCAACATCTTCTCCCGCCTTGCGCGCATTCGCGCCCTGCCGCAACGGGCCACGACAGGCAATGGACTGCCCGTCTGTCGTGACATCCTCTTCCAGGATCACCGTATCCACCCCTTTGGGCAGGCTGGCGCCTGTCAGAATGCGGATGGCCTCCCCTGCAGGCACCACTCCTTCAAAGGCGAGACCTGCAGCAGCCCTGCCTTGCGCAAGGGGGATCACATGTTCTCCCTCAGGCAGACCACCTGCAAACCCATAGCCATCCACGGCGGAATTCGGCAATGGCGGGTTCGACCGTTGGGCCACCACATCCTCTGCCAAAACACGCCCTAACGCCGCGCCAAGGGCCACCTGTTCCACCTCGGTCACCGCATGAAGACGGTCGCGCAGCAACGCCAACGCCGCGTCCACCGGTGTCCAGTTCACCCCAGCAGGCAAGGCAAAACAATCGTTGCGCAAAGGCGGCGGTTTCAGGGTCATGGGTCTTTCCTTCCTTAACTCCAGCGCGCGTTTCGGGTTCGGTTCACGTCAGGTTCAAGTCATTGGCGATAAAATCGGCGATCTCGACCGTATCGTTCAGATCAAACTGAGGCAGGTCCAAATCCAACGGCGTATCCGTCGCAACCGCGCGAATGCTTGGATCCTGTGGCGCGATCAGCGGCTGGCCCGCTGCCTTTCGGTGCACTTCCACCTTGGGATGCGCTTCGCGTTTATACCCTTCAATCAAGATCAGATCGACCGGGCGCATCCGTGCCAAGAGCTCGGTCAGCGAAGGTTCCGCCGCGCCCCGCAGCTCCTGCATGATCGCCACCCGATTAGGTGAGGCCAGAACCACCTCTTGCGCGCCCGCGGTCCGGTGACGGTGGCTGTCAGTGCCCGGCTGGTCCACATCCGTGCTGTGATGGGCATGTTTCAGGGTCGAAACGGTCAAGCCACGGTCAGTGAACTCCGCCACCAGGCGCTCCATCAATCCGGTCTTGCCATTGTTCTTCCACCCTGTGACGCCATAGACTTTCATGGCAACAATCCTTCGGCGCGGTGCAGATCCTCGGGTGTGTTGACGTTGAAAAAGGGATCAAAGGGCTCTGCCTCAAACAAAGCTTCGCGCCCGCCATGCTGGTCCGTCCACAGGACAACTTTGCGCAGGCCATCCGTGAGCGCCGCGCGCAGATCATCGCGCAAGGCAACCGGCCACAGGCCAAACGTTGGGTGTCGGTTGACCTTGCTACGCCCACCGGATTTCAGCTCTTCGCCGGTGCGCGGCGTGGTCGCCAAAACCAGAGGATAAGTTTGCCCGTCCGAAGCCTCGATCAGTCGCGCCACCAAATCCGTTGGGAAAAACGGCGTGTCGGCGGCGGCGGTAACAATCGCATCTGCCCCCTGCGCGGCTGCCCAGTCCAGCCCGGCCAGAACCCCTGCGAGCGGCCCGGCAAATCCTTCGATACTGTCGGCAATCACCGGCAGATCCAACTCCGCAAACCGTGCGGCATCCCCATTGGCATTGAGCGCAAGCCCGGCGACTTGCGGGGACAAGCGCTCGATCACATGGGACAACAGGCTTTGCCCACCGACCTCCAGAAGGCCCTTGTCACCGCCGCCCATGCGGGTTGCAAGCCCACCGGCCAAAATCACCCCAAGCACTTTTTCAGCCATGTATTCTCTCCTGCGCAACAGGCGCTTGACACGGCGCCAGCCGGGTCGCGCCCCGCCGGGCCCTCAATGGGCCCAAGGGGCGCCCCCGCGCCTCAACCCGCGCTCTTGCGGCGATGTTTCTTCTCTTCAACCGGCGCATCCGCCGGATCCATGTCCCGCACCAGACGTTCCTCGCCACTCAAACACACAAACCGCTGCCCCCGCATGCGACCAATCAGGGTGAGGCCGATTTCACGTGCAATCTCAACCCCCCAAGCAGTGAACCCGGACCGGGACGCCAGCACCGGGATGCCCATCATGGCGGTTTTGATCACCATCTCCGACGTCAAACGCCCCGTGGTATAAAGGATCTTATCATCCGCGCTTGCCCCTTCGGACAGCATCCAGCCTGCGATCTTGTCCACCGCATTGTGACGACCCACGTCTTCCATATAGACCAAGGGGCGGTCCTGTTGACACAGGACCGTGCCATGGATCGCGCCCGCTTCCAGATACAGGGACGGCGTGCGGTTGATCTGATGCGCCAGCTTGTAAAGCCAGCTGGTGCGCAGCTCCGCCTTTGGCAGGCTCACGCCCTCTAGCCCTTCCATCATATCGCCGAAAACCGTGCCCACCGCACAGCCCGACGTGCGGGTCTTCTTCTTCAGCTTTTCTTCATGTGAGGTCTCAATTGCGGTGCGTACCACCACAACCTCCAGATCCTCGTCAAACTCCACCCGGGTGACCTCATCATCCGTCCCCAGCATGCCTTGGTTTTTCAGGAACCCAAGCGCGAGGTATTCGGGATAATCGCCAATGGTCATGGCGGTCACAATCTCTTGAGAATTCAGGTAAATCGTCAACGGGCGCTCTTCGACAACCGCAAGATCAACCGCTGCGCCATCTTGATCGGTGCCGGTGACGGCGCGCGTCAAGCGCCCGTCCTGAGGGTTCGGGGCAACCATATAGTCCTGACCGCTATATTCCAGCTTCGCCAATTGAATTGCTCCCTGATCCGGCATAGGTAGAGTGACATTCTCTTAAAGGTATCTCATGGCAATCTCCACCACCAGTGCGGCATTTTGGAAAGGGCTTCGCGACGGCGCGCCTTTTGTCTTGGTGACCGGGCCCTTTGGCCTGTTGTTTGGCGTCCTGGCAGGAGAGGCCGGGCTGGATGTGATCGAAGCCTTTGCCTTCTCCATGGCGATTTACGCAGGCTCTGCCCAGTTCACCGCCCTGCAGCTGATGCAGGAAGGCGCGCCGATTTTTATCGTTTTGGCCTCGGCTCTGGCCGTGAACCTGCGGGTGGCGATGTATTCCGCATCCTTGACCCCCTATCTGGGTTCTGCACCCCTCTGGCAGCGGGCGCTGGCGGCCTATGTGACTGTTGATCAGGCCTATGCCCTGTCGATTGTCCAGTTCGAGGATGAGCCCGATATGACCGTGCAACAACGGCTGGCGTATTTCTTTGCCACCAATGCGCTGGTGATGCCGGGATGGATGGCTGCCACCATCTGTGGCGCGCTGATCGGCGATCAGGTGCCCGAGAGTTGGGGTTTGGACTTTGTTCTGCCGCTTGCCTTCCTGGCGATGATCGGACCGATGCTGCGCACCCCTGCCCATCTGGCGGCGTGTTTCACGGCCATCGCTGTGTCTCTCCCTGCCTCTGTCTTGCCGTTTAACCTTGGCCTGTTTGTCGCCGGGGTCATCGGCATGATGGCGGGTGCTCAGACTGAGGTCTGGCTCAACCGGAAACTTGCAGGAGCGCAGCCATGAGCGGAATTGACACAGCCACCCTGTGGACCGTGATCATTGGTCTGGGCCTTGGCAGTTTTGCCCTGCGCTTTGCCTTTATCGGGATTGTTGGCAGCCGGAAGATGCCCGAATGGCTGATGCGGCACCTGAGGTATACGGCGGTGTCAATCATCCCGGCATTGGTGGCACCGCTGGTCGTCTGGCCAGCCCCAACCGGGGGCGAGCCGAGCCTGATCCATCTGATTGCGGCTTGCACAACCCTTGCGGTTGGATATTTCACCAAAAACGTCTTTGCCGCCATGGGCAGCGGGGCGCTCTTATTAGTGGGCTATATCAGCCTCTTTGGCTGAGCGCGTGGCCTACCCGTTTAGGGCCGCATTGCTGGCGGCGATACCCTTTTTCAGGTCCTCATCGTCGCCTTCGTAATACAGCTCGCTTTGAACCGCACCCAGAGCGTCAAACTGCTCCGACAGTTTCACCGGGTAAAATGTGGTACTGATCTGTTCCAGCCCCGGCACCTGCTGCAGGATACGTGAGGTCGCATTGGCGCAGTAGACCCCCGGCACGCGGCCGTTGGTTTTCACCAGTTCCAACGCGGTCTCGGCCTGTGCGGGCGTGACCTCAAGGCGTTGGGTTTTTACATGAAATGTCGTGCGCGCATGGGCGCTGCGATAGGCCTGAAACACAGCCGGGCGGATGCCATACAACACGTCATTGTATTCGGGCACAATATCCGCGTGAAACGACCCTGCGGGATCAAAGATCACCCGTTCCGAACCGCTGACCATCAATGCGGTATGGCCACCCTGCCCCGTGCGATTGTTGATCACAGTGATCAGCGTCAGCGCCGGTGCGCCTGGGTCGACATAGGCCACACGTTGCAGTGTTGCCAAATCGGCATTGGGCTGTTGCGGCGCTGCGCAGCCAGCCAAAAGAACCAGGCACGCGCCCAGGCACAACAATTTTTTCACGTGGAACGGCTCCGTTGATCAGATGGCAAAGATGGCCAAGAAGATCACAAACACCACCAGCGCCATGCAAAAGCGGGTCACAAAGGTGATGAACCCGGTATAGGTCTGCTCCTGAACTGTGATGTCCATTGTTCCGTGCTCATGATCTGCCATTGGTATAGTCCTCGTCCCTAAAGCTGACCTTTAAATACTGAATTCGCATCGTCCTGTCACCGTGGCAATTGGTCAAATGCAATGCGCCCTGCAACAGAGCCATCAGTTGTGACCCAAGTGCACCGCGATCATGCAGTTGGGGTTTCCAGATCCTTGGCCAATCGGAAGCCAATGCGGTTGGCGGGGGCTTCTTTGACGGGCTTTTGCGTGGCGCGCAGCATCACATTCAACTGGGTGACATGCTGCACCAGTTGGGTGCGCGCACCGCTGCCATCACTGCCATAAAAGGTAACGATATCAGGGTCGAAATACCCGATCCCTTCGATCCGCAGCACCCCCGCGTCGCCGCCAGTCATGCCCATGGCAACCTCATGTTCGCTGTCCAGCTGCTGTTCAAAGTTCTGGATGTACAGCACCAGCCGCTCATAGGCCCAGCGCGCTTGGCTCTTGGTTTCAACGGGCTTTTGCAGCTCTTCTGGCACGTCGGTGAGACCCGCGCAGGCGTCCGGGTCTGTGTGGACTTCATGCACACAAGGCAGCACGGCTGATTCCGCCACCTCGGCGCTGGTTTCGATCTTATTGTCCATAGTCTTCCCCTTATTGGCCGAGGCCCTCGTTACCCTTTGCGGCGATACAGCCAAGCGCCATCCTCGCGCGCCCAGCGCTCCACCTCTCCTTTATGGAACAAATGGTTCACATGGGCCACCGCTTCAACCAGGGCCAGCCCATATTCGCCGCCGCCGATTTTGCGTTTAAACAGATAGGGAAAGCAATCGGCTGCGGTATGGGGTTCATTGAGGGCTTCTGCAAGTCGCTCCAATGCGGCGTGGTGGTTGTCAATCAGCTGCCGCATGCGCAAGGGCAAACGTTGAAACGGCAGCTTGTGGCCGCCCAGCGCCAGGTGGTCCGCGCGCGCCAGGGTCGAGAGCCGCTCGCAGGCCTCAAGCCAGTCGGCCAACGGATCGGCCATCGGTTCGGTGGCATAGACGCCGATGTTGGGGCTGATCGACGACAGGATCTGATCACCGCAGAGCACCAGATTGTCATCCCTGCTCCAAAAGGTTGCATGTTCCGGCGCATGGCCATTGCCGATATGTACGTCCCAAGTGCGTCCGCCCATCTGGATCTGATCGCCCTGTTGGATCCGGGTGAACCCCAGCGGCATTGGATAGACCGTATCGGCAAAGTTGAACGGGCGATCCGCCGCACGGGCAGCATAGATCTCGCCGTCCATGCCAGAGCTGCGGTAATAAGACAGGGTTTCCGCTGGCCAGACGTCCTGTTCATCCAGGGTCAACATGCGAGAAAATAGCCAAGCAGTACGTGTGGTGACCAGTTCGGCCCCATGTTCCGATTGGAACCAGCCCGCCAGTCCCACGTGATCGGGATGGTGATGGGTGACCACCACACGGCCCACCGGCTTGCCGCCCAATGGGCCCGCCATCAGCCGTTCCCACAGGGCGCGGCCCCGCCGGGAATTGATACCAGTGTCGATAATCGTCCAGCTGTCGCCATCATCCAGGGCATAGATATTGACGTGATCAAGCTTCATCGGCAGCGGCAGGCGCAGCCATAAAACGCCCTCGGCCACCTCGATTGCGGCGCCTTCTTCGGGCGGGGTTTCAAACGGAAACTTGAGCGAGACGTCGGGGACGCTGGTCATCGGATCTATCCTGCAAGGTCTTCAAGGCTGAGCGCAAACACCCCGTCACTGCCAGCGGTGGCGGCGGCCAGATGCGCGGTATATTCCGGCAACATACGTGACATGTAAAAACGTGCCAGCTTTTCACGCGGACCACCGGGATCGGCCTGCGCCGCCTTGAGGTGGTAATAGCCGCCCAGGATCCGAGCAAAGGCGCGCAGATAATGCAGGCTGCCAGAGAAACGGTCCTGCATATCGTGGGCCACCATCCAATCGGTTGCGTCACGCAAAGCCTCGCAGGCGTTCCACAAAGCGTCCGTCATTTTGGGGTTGGCCCCGCGACCGGTTTCGGCGAGATCCTCAATCTCGTCCAGCAGACGGCCCGCCATTTCGCCGCCGTCCATCATCTTGCGCCCCACCAGATCCATGGATTGGATCCCGTTGGTGCCTTCATAAATCGCGGTCACCCGCACATCGCGGCTGTACTGCGCCGCGCCGCTTTCTTCGATAAAGCCCATACCACCGTAAACCTGCACGCCTGTCTCAGCCACGCGCATGCCCACCTCGGTGCCAAAAACCTTGGTGATCGGGGTCAGAAAAGCCGCGCGGCTGGTCCAGTCCCCCGCGTCTGTCGCATGGGACATATCGATCGCATGAGCATTGGCCAGCATAATGGCGCGGGAGGCAAAGATATCGGCCTTCATCTCCATCAACATCCGGCGTACATCGGCGTGGTCGGCAATGGTGCCCGAAGGGGTGCGCCCCTGCTTGCGCTCCAGCGCATATTCCAGCGCATGCTGATACGCGCCTTCTGCGGTGCCGACCCCCTGCCCGCCCACGCCAAGACGCGCGTTGTTCATCATGGTGAACATGGCTGCCATGCCACCGTGTTCCTGCCCCACAAGCCAGCCGGTGGCCCCATCATATTGCATCACACAGGTCGGAGAGCCATGAAGGCCCATTTTATGTTCCAGGCTCACCACCTTCAGATCATTTGCGCGGCCCGGCTTGCCGTTTTCATTCGGAATGAATTTTGGCACCACAAAGAGTGAGATCCCCTTGGTCCCCGGCACCCCATCTGGCAGGCGCGCCAGCACCAGATGCACCACGTTTTCGGTGAAATCATTATCCCCCCAAGAGATAAAAATCTTCTGCCCGGTGACCGCATAGGTGCCATCGCCATTGGGCTCGGCCTTGGAGGTCAGCGCGCCCACATCCGATCCGGCCTGTGGTTCGGTCAGGTTCATGGTCCCGGTCCATTCGCCGGAAATCAGCTTGGGCAGATAAAGGTCCTTGATCGCGTCTGAAGCATGCGCCTCCAAGGCTTCGATCTGACCCTGGCTCATCAGCGGTGCCAATTGCAGCGACAGGCATGCGCCTGCCATCATCTCATTCACCGCCGTCGCAACCGAGAACGGCAGCCCCATGCCGCCGTATTCTGGATCGGCGCTCATGCCAACCCAGCCGCCGTCAGAAATCGCCTGCCACCCTTCGGCAAACCCCGGCGAGGTGCGTACAACGCCATTTTCCAACCGCGCGCCTTCCAGGTCACTGCCGCGCTGCAAAGGCGCCATCACATTATCGCTCAGGCGCCCCGCCTCACCCAGAATCGCGGTGACCAGATCCGGTGTTGTTTCGGAAAACTTCTCGGTCTGGCTGGCTTCTTCGATGCCGATGATCGCGTTCAGGATGAATTCATACTCAGATGTGGCGGCGCGATAACTCATGGCGTCCCTTCCTGTGGTGACTGCGTCGGATGATCGCCCATGCTGCAGCTGCACAGGCGCCGTGCGATACGGGCGTTGGTCTTTGTGCGAGCACTTGGCTTTGCGCGGGCTTGGCGGTACATAAGGCCACCCTGGACCTCATTCCTACCCCTCTCATCCCGTCGATCAACCCAAACGCCGCGTCACAGCATGACATCAAAGACCACCCTTTCCCTTGGCCCAAGCGAGGCGGACCTGTCGCGGGCCGCCGATCTTTTGCGCTGGGGCGAGCTTGTCGCCTTCCCGACCGAGACCGTTTATGGCCTGGGCGGTGATGCCCGTGTCGGAGAGGCCGTGGCCGGGATTTATGCGGCCAAAGGGCGGCCCAGTTTCAACCCGCTGATTGCACATGTAGCGGATGAAGCCGCGGCCAAGGAACTGGTCCAATGGTCGGAATTTGCCCAGCGATTGGCCGATGCCTTCTGGCCCGGACCGTTGACGTTGGTTTTGCCGTTGCGGGCGGGTCACGGGGTCTCTTCGCTTGTGACTGCGGGGCTTTCAACGCTGGCTGTGCGGGTGCCTGCCCATCCCACTGCGCGGCGTCTGTTGTCGCTGTTGGGCGGGCCTGTGGCGGCCCCCTCGGCCAATCCGTCTGGCCGCATCAGCCCCACCACCGCCGCACATGTTCACGCAGGACTTGGTGGCAAGATTGCAGCCGTTGTGGATGACGGCCCCTGTGGCGTTGGCCTTGAATCCACGATCATCGGCCTGTCTGGTCCAAGCCCCGTGTTGTTGCGGCCCGGCGGATTGGCAGCCGAAGAGATCGAGGCGGTTCTGGGCCGCCCCCTCAAAGGACGTGATCAAGCGGATCCGCTGACGGCACCGGGGCAGCTGTTGTCCCATTACGCCCCCAACGCCGCGGTACGGTTGGAGGCTGAGACGGTTCAACCGGGCGAACTGCTGTTAGGATTTGGGGCAGTTGATGGGGATCTGAACCTCTCCCCCACCGGCAATCTGGCCGAAGCCGCGGCCAATCTGTTTGAATATTTACACCGGTTGGATGCCAAAGGCGCGCCGATTGCTGTTGCCTCGATCCCGGATCATGGGTTGGGAGCTGCGATCAACGATCGGCTGCGGCGCGCAGCAGCGCCCCGCCAGTAATCCGATCAGGCATGTCCTGCGCTGGCGGATAGCACGATGGGATCAACCCCCAACGTCTTGAGCGCGGCGACCCATTTGTCCCCGTCGATGGTGTCGAAGATTAATTCATGGGTGGCATCCGCCGTCAGCCAGCCGTTTTCGCCGATTTCCGCCTCAAGCTGCCCCGGCCCCCAACCGGCATAACCGAGCATAATCAGAAACTGTTCTGGGCCAGTCCCGGCGGCAACATCTTCGAGCACGTCCAATGTTGCGGTCATGGAAAAACCCTCGGCCACTGCCAACGAGCTGACGCTGGATTCATATTCCGAGGAATGCAGGACAAATCCGCGCTGTGTTTCAACCGGGCCGCCGAACCGCACGGGGATGTCACCGTTTGGCGCATCTTTGATCACGATTTCCAATTGATCAAGAATGTCGCGCAAGGAGACACCTGTTGCCGCCTTGTTCACGATCAGCCCCATTGCCCCATCGTCTGTGTGCGAACACAGATAGACAAGCGTCTGGTCGAACCGGGGATCTCCAATATCTGGCATCGCTATCAGGAGTTTACCGGTCAGATCCATAGGCTGTCGCTCGCTTTTGTTGACTGCTGCATCTCCACCATGCCTCCGGCCCTCGCATCGTGCAAGGGCTGATGCTGCAATCAAATTCACGCGATAGTATATTTGCTTGAAGAAAAGCCAGCTTGGAATCTTAACCAATTGGGCGCATGTAGTAAGACATGATGAAATTTAACGCCTCCGCCTGTTTTGCCCTTGCCGCCGCGCTGACCCTGTCAGTGGCGGGATCCATGACCGCCGCCCAAAACCTGCCAGATGATCTGGTGCAATTGGATGTGCTGGATGGCGGCACAACGCGCAATGGGACTGTCATGGGGGCACTGCGGGTAACCCTGTCTGACGGGTGGAAGACCTATTGGCGCACGCCCGGCGACGCAGGCATCCCGCCGCAGTTCTCCTGGAAGGGGTCGCAAAATGTGGCCGATGTCAAAATCACCTGGCCCGCGCCGGAGGTGTTCTTGACCTCAGGCTACCGGACGCTTGGGTATCATGACCAAATGGTCCTACCGGTTGAAATTACGCCCAAATCGCAGGGCAAGCCGGTCCGTCTGCAAGGGCGTATGGGTATCGGCATCTGCCGCGAAGTCTGCGTGCCGTCTGAGCTGAGTTTTGATCACACGCTGGATAGCTCAGCCAAGCGCAACCCTGCCATTGTTGCAGCCCTGGCCAGCCGCCCGTTTTCGGCGCGCGAAGGGGGGGTGACCGCCGCCACATGTAGCCTGGCACCCACGCAATATGGGATGAAGGTCACCGCCCGTATCACCATGCCCTCTGCCGGTGGGAGTGAGATTGCGGTGATTGAACCCGGCTCGCCCTATTTGCAGGCTGGCGACACCGAAGCCCGTCGCGAGGGGCGTGATCTGGTGGCTGAAACCGAATTCTTCAGCGTGGATGACGGGCTGATTTCAATCGATCGGTCGGCGGTGCGGATCACCGTGCTTGGCAACAGCCACGCGGTGGACATCCAGGGCTGCACAACCGGATGAGCCCGGCACAACGACCTGTTTTGGGGGCCATCGCGGCGGTTTGCCATGTGATCGACGGGCGCGCGCATGTCTTGCTGGTGCAGCGCGGCAAAGAACCCAATCGCGGAGCCTGGGGATTTCCCGGCGGCCATGTGGAACGTGGTGAAGTGATTGTGGCAGCGGCATTACGGGAGCTGCACGAGGAAACCAGCATCACCGCCAAGCCCTTGGAAACCCTGCCGCCGCTGGATGTGATTGAGCGGAACGCGCAGGGCGATGTCACCTTGCACTATGTGCTGGGCGCGGTTCTCTGTGCTTATGAAACCGGCACTCCAACCGCGCTGGATGATGCAGCGGATGTGCGTTGGGTACCGGTTGATGATATCGAGACTTTGGGTTTGGACCTTTTACACCAAGTGGCCGAGGTCGCCCGTAAAGCTCAGGCGCGAATTCTTTTGAACGCGTAAGTTAAGCTTCCCACGGCGTAGCCAATCGCGCTGACACCTGCGGCACCGGTCACAAACACGCCCAGTGCAAGGACCATGGGGGCTGTTTCGGCCCCGGGAAGCGCGGCGAAGGGGGGCCAAAGTGCGCCCGACACCATGACCCATCCCAGTGTCACGGCAAACAACGCCATTTGGGCGGCCAGCACGCCGACCATCAGCGGACGCAGGCGTGACGTCGAAAATCCCCGGCGCATGGCTGTGCGAATACGTTGGACATCTTCCTGAATGGCAATCAACGCAGGCACCACCAACAACACCAGCACCATGCCAAAGCCAAGCCCGTAAACCAGCGTGATCACTGTCGGTTTCAAGAACTGCGCCTGCTGTGAGCCCTCATACAGCAAGGGAGCCAGCCCCAAGACAGTGGTCAATGTGGTCAGCAAAACCGGGCGCAGACGATCCGCCGCCCCGTCGATGATCGAAGGTCGAAGCCCCCGCGCTTCGGCGTATTCATCGATGGTTGAGACCAAGACAATGGAATCATTGATAATAATCCCCGTCATTCCCAACAGCCCCACAACGGTGAACATCGACAGCGGCACTTCCCAGATGTAATGCCCCCAGATCGTCCCGACGAGGCCAAAGGGGATGATCGCCATCACCACAAATGGGCGCGTCCAGCTGCCAAAAATCCAGGCAAGCACAAGGTAAATACCGGTCAGAACCAGGATCAACGCGTTGCGCGCATCGGTCAGGAAGGTGTCTTCCTGCTCGCTGAGGCCCGCCAGCTGCCAGGCCACCTGCCGGGTGCTGGCGATTTGCGGCAGGATCTCTTGTTCCAGCTGTTCGATGATTTCGGCGGCGCGGGTGGGGTCGTCCTCTGAGATGTCACCGGTGACGCTGAGCACGCGCAGACCATTTTCACGCTGCACTGTGGAAAAGCCGCTGCGCTGGGTGACAGAGACGATATCAGCCAAGGGCACATAGGCACCGCCCGGTGTGCGCAATTGCATGGTTTCAAGGAAATCCGCCGACAGCTCTCCCTCCGGCAGCTCCACCCGGATTTCCGCATTTCGTGGACCATCCGGATAGGTCGCGGCCTCGATCCCGCCCAGCCGCGCGCGCAACACACGGCCCAAAGCGTCAATCGAAAATTCCAGCGCCTCCCCTTGGGGGGTCAGCTCCAACACCAGCTCTTCTTTGTCATAGGCCAGCGTGTCTTCTACGGCTGACACTTCACCAAAGACAGACACCGCCGTTTTCAGATCTTCGGCTGCGGCTTTCAACACATCCAGATCACTGCCGTAGAACTGCACATCCAGCGCATCCCCACCGGGGCCGGACCGCCAACCGCGAAAGGAGACAATCTCGGCCATCGGGTGGCGCTGCACCTTGTCCTGCAGCTCTCCGACAAAGGCAAAGGAGGAATAGGGCCGCTGATCCGCGTCAATCAATTCAATCGAGATACCGCCCAACAGATCGGCGTCTTTGCTGTCCACTCCGCCAAGGCCCCGGCCCGCATTGCCGCCGACCTCAGCCATGACAAAGACCAGCGGGTTGGTGCCGTAACGTTCTTCGTACTCTTTGCCCAAAGCCTCGGTCGCGCGTTGCATTTCCTGCATCATCTCAAAGGAATCTGCGCGGCTTGCCCCTTCGACCATGGCAAAGTTGCCCGTGACCGAGCCCCGTTCGGGCGCGTTAAAGAAGCGCCAGCGCACATCACCGTTGATAAACAGCACCATCTGGGTGGCCAGCAAAAGAACCGCGCCAGCCAGAACCACATAGCGCGCCTGTACCACCAGCCCCATCAGCGGGCGGAACAGGTTTTTGCGGCACCAGACAAAGCCCTTGTTGACCATGCGGTTGGGGTATTCATACCAATTGCCCTGATTTGCATGGGCCAGCGCGTGGGCCATGTGGTTGGGCAGGATCAGGAAACACTCCACCAAAGACGCCGCCAGGACGGCAATCACGGTCAGGGGGATGTCACGGATCAACTCGCCAAAGCGGCCGCTGATATTGGTGAGGCCAAAGAAGGCAATAATTGTGGTTATGGCCGCGGCAATCACAGGCAGGGCCATGCGACGGGCAGCATTTTCCGCGGCTTGTTTGGGGCTTTCTCCCAGCCGACGCACGCGGAAATCTGCGTGTTCACCCACAACGATGGCGTCGTCCACCACAATGCCCAGGGTGATGATCAGACCAAAGAGGCTGACCATATTGATCGTCAACCCCGCTGCATACATCACGGCAACCGCCGCAAACATGGCCGCGGGAATCCCCGCTGCCACCCAAAAGGCGATACGCGCGTTCAGGAACAAAAACAGCAGCAGCACGACTAGGCCAAGTCCCATCAGACCGTTGTCCAAGAGGATGTTCAATCGGCCCGAGATCGCCTCGGCCCGGGTGCGGATCAACTGGGCCGTCACACCTTGGGGCAAGGTTTCCTGAAAGGCGTCGACCGTTTCCTGTACGGTTTTCTGCACCCGGATCGCGTCACCCTGATTGGAGCGGTCAACGCGGATCGACATGGCGCGGTGGTCGCCGACAAAATAGGCCCGCTCACGCGCAACACCTTCGACAACCACCGTGGCCACATCTCCCACCCGCAGGACGGAGCCATCCGGGTTGACGCGAATGGCGACCTCCATCAGCTCTTCGGGGCTACGGCGAGCGTTGCCCGCGCGAACACGCGCGTTGGCGCTTTCAACCTCGCCCGCTGGGTTGGCATCCGCTTCGGCAGCCACTGCATTGGCGATCTGGGCCATGGTGACATCATTGGCGATCAGCTGGGCCGAAGGCACCTCGACAATGGTCCGTGGTGCGGCCAGACCGCGAATTGTGGTCCGCGTGACCCCCACGTCAAAAAGACGTACCACCAGTTCATCGGCAAAAAGCGCCAGCTGTTCCGGATCTACCGGCCCCTCGATCACAACATCCGTGACCCGATCCCGCCAAGCGCCGCGCCGCACGGTGGGCTCGTCAGCCTCTTCGGGCAAGGTGGTGATGGCATCCACGGTGCTTTGCACCTCATCCGTGGCCTGTGCCATGTCGCGGCCCGGCTCAAACTCCATCCGGATGGTTGCGCTGCCCTCGCGTGAGGTGGACTCTGTGCTTTCAACACCTTCCACGGCCAGCAAAGCAGGTTCCAACGCCTGAACAATGGCGGCATCCACATCTTCGGGGCCCGCATCATCCCAGGTGACCGAAACGCTGACGCTTTCGAGGATGACATCGGGAAAAAACTGCGCCCGCATGTTTGGAATCGCCGCCGCCCCCAGAACCAGCAGCACAACCAGCAATAGGTTGGCCGCCGTCTTGTGACGGGTGAAATAGGACAGAATGCCTTGGGCGCGTTCCGGCAGATCGCGGGCCATGGGTTACCCTCCCATCCGGGATTCAATCCGGTCGACCAGCGCCGCTGGCACCTGGGTCTGTTCCAACTGGCCTAACATCTGTTTCTTGGCGGCGTCCGGCATGCGGCTGTTGCCTTCGACAAAAGACACCAAACGCGCCCGTCGATCAGCGCTGAGTTCGATCAGTTCAGGCGCAGCGGGCGCCGCAGCCTCGGGCCGCAACGGTGTGACCCGGATGCCCGCCCCCAATAATGGCGTGCGACCTGTCACAATCTCGCGCCCCACAAGACCTGCTCCCCGGATCAGCACATCATCGCCCTGACGACGCAGCAGCTCAACCTTCAGAACTTCAAGCCGACTGTCCTCCCCCAGAACCAAGACAGCGCCATCCGACCCATAGGCCGAAGCCGCCACCCGGACGACCCCGTTAATCGCAGGTTCCTGTACGGTTACCGTCACAAAATCATTTGGCTTTATCCCGGTGGCGCGATCCAAACGGGCATAGATCAATCGCCCACTTTGGCCGCCCCCTGCCGCACCGCTGTCGCGCGAGATCACACCCTGTGCTTCCAAATCCGCGCCGGTTGCATCCAGACGCGCGGTCACCGGCAAGGGCTGCAGACGTCCGTTTTCATCCAACAGCCGCGCATATTGCACGGTTGAGACGCGGAAAGCCACTTCCAACTGGCTGGGGTCAACAAGGTCGGCGAGCTTTTCATTGGCCGACACCAGTCGCCCTTTGACCAAAGAGACCTGTTCCAACGTGCCCGCAAACTCAGCCACCACCGTCATATCCGCCAGATCACGCCGTGCAATATCCACGTCGATCTCAGCGCGCGACTGCCGGGTGGCCGCCTGATCCACCCGCGCTTCGGCCTGGCTCAGCGCCTGGCGGCGGGTGATCACAGATTGCCGCGCCTGGGCTGCAATCAGCTCGGCCTCTTCCACCGCGGCTGCGGTGCCTACGCCGCGTGATTGCAGATCTGATTGTCGTTGAAACGCCCGCGTGCGCAGCTCCGCCTGTTCCATGGCCGCTGCCAGCTCGTCCCGCGCCAAAGACAGCGCCCGGTTGGCATCCCGCGCTTCGGCTACAGCATCCATCTGATCGGCAATGGCGCTGGACAGGGTTGCACGCGCATCAGCGGGATCAAGCTCAACCAAAACCTCGTCCGCGGCCACACTGCCGCCTTCAACAAAAGCCTCTGACAGGGACACAACCCGCCCGCCCACAGGCACCCGTAGCTCCAGGCGGCGGCGGCTTTGCACCCGTCCATAGGCCACAAGTTCCGGATGTTCCTCACTTAGGCTTGCGGTCACCACATGAACCGAGAACTCCCGCTCGCGCGCCGGGCGCTGGCGGGGATCTTCGTTCAAATAGGCCTCGACCGCGAGGAAGACCATCTGCCCGGCATAGGCCAGCAATCCCACTGCCAGAGCAGTGAAAAAGAGGCCCGCCAGGCTTTGCCGCAGAAAGCGCATCCCAAGATCCTTTTTGGCATTCGATGCAGGAATATCACCGAAATCGCTCAGCAAAGTTTATCAACTCTACCGGTCTGTTACGAGCTTTCACGCAGAAGTGGATCACTTCCGTCGCAAATGTTCGTCCAATCTGGGCATAATCTCAACGAAGTTACAGGGCAAATGTCTGTAATCAAGCTGTTTTGACAGGATTTCATCCCAACCATCTTTGCAGGCACCCGGGCTGCCTGGCAGCGCAAAAAGATATGTCGTACCCGCAACGCCACCTGTGGCACGTGATTGCACCGCAGAGGTACCGATTTTCTGCATCGACACCATGGTGAAGACGGTGCCAAAGGCCTCGATCTCTTTTTCATAGACATCGCGGTGCGCTTCAACGGTGACATCCCGCCCGGTGAGGCCCGTGCCGCCGGTGGAAATCACCACATCGATGCCCTCATCGGCAACCCAAGCCCGCAGCTGTTCGGCAATCTCGCCGCGTTCATCCCGCAGGATCTTACGCTCTGCAAGAATATGGCCAGCGCTGACCAGCCGATCCACCAGAACCTGACCCGAACGGTCATCCTCAAGGCTGCGGCTGTCAGAGACCGTCAAAATGGCGATCCGCACCGGAATAAATTCTTTGGTCTCGTCTATGCGGGACATGGGATTTAAATCCTTTCCATAATGGCCAGGCGCACGGCAAGGGCTGCAAAAATGCCCCCAGTCATCCGTTCCAGCCAGACCGACGCGCCAGAGCCCGTCGCAAATGCACGCCCCAGCCGTCCGGCCATCATCCCAACGCTGCCGTTCACCAACAGCCCCCCACATGAGATGATCGCCCCCAACAGCAGGAACTGCCCCAATATGGACCCGGCCTCGACCGAGATGAACTGCGGCAAAAACGCCAGAACGAACAAAATCACCTTTGGATTGGTGAGGTTCACCATAAGCCCGCTGCGAAAAGCCGCCCCCTGCAGGGCAGCGCCCGTTGGCAGATCCGTCTGCGCCTTGGGCTGCGCGCGCAGTGCGCCCCACGCAAGATACAGAAGATACGCCACGCCCAGCCAGCGGATCACCTCAAACACCACCGGTACGCGCGCGACCAAAGCGCCAAGCCCAAGCCCCGCCAGTGTGACGTGGATCATGCCGCCAACCGCGACACCCGCGCTCGCGAGCCAAGCGGCGCGCGGTCCGGCGCGCATACCTTGCCCAATGCAAAACAGCATATCCGCACCGGGTGTGACATTCAGCGCCAAAGCCGCGGGCACAAAGGCCAGCAAGGTCATCCATTCAATCATCGGTTCACTGCGCCTTTAGCCGCTGTTTCAATTCCAACAGATCCGCCCAAGCCTGCCGTTTCTGCTGCGGCTGCCGCAACAGAAACGCCGGGTGGAACATGGGCATCACCGGTTTCCCCCAGGCTTGATCCCATGTCCCCCGCAACCGGGTAATGCCCCGCCGCCCCAGGACAGCCTGACAGCTGATATTGCCCATCAGGACCAGCACATCCGGCTTGGCCAAAGCCACGTGACGTTCCAGAAACGGCAACATCATCGCCATCTCAGCTGCTTCGGGATCCCGGTTCTGCGGCGGGCGCCAGGGCAGAACATTGGTGATATAGACATTTTCAGCCCGGTTCAGATCGATCGCTGCCAGCATTTTGTCCAGCAATTGACCCGCGCGGCCTACAAAGGGTTTGCCCTGCAGATCCTCTTCCCGACCCGGCGCTTCGCCGATAATCATCACCCGCGCCCCGGCCTGCCCGTCAGAAAACACAAGGTTGCGCGCGCCGCGTTTCAATGCGCAATGCTCAAATCCGGCCATAATCTCTCGCAGCGCAGCCAGGCTTGCGGCCCCGGCTGCAGCTGTCTTTGCCTCAGCAACCGGATCAACTTCCTTGGGCTTGATGATCTGCGGTGCAGCATTGGCCTTTGCTGGCTTGGGGGCTGCCTGCTGTAAACCATAGCGATCCACCGGCGCGTCGCAGACCGCATCCGTCGCGCCCAGCTCTACCTGCCACTCCAACAGCGCTTTGGCGCTCCAATAATCCAATGCCGATTCCATACCCCAAGCTAACGCGCTGCGCCGGTGAACAAAACCACCCTGCCTTTCATCTTTTCCCAAATACTTCCGCCGGAGGCATCTCCGGCCTGCGGCAAACGCACAGCGCCCGGATGGAACATCTTGCCCCACCTCTTGCGCCCTCCTATAAGTGCCGCCAAATCCGCCGTTCCTGACCCTGTTCGGCGCTTGTTTCTGGGAGACTGCCGATGTCCGATGCGCCCAAGTATTTCCGTCAGAACCATCTTTTGGGAATTGAGCCGCTGCATCCGTTGGAAATCACCGAAATCCTGGACCTCGCAGACCGCTACGCCGATCTGAACCGCCAAGCCCAGAAACACGCAGATGCGCTGGCCGGGCTGACGCAGGTCAATATGTTCTTTGAGAACTCCACCCGCACGCAGGCGAGTTTTGAACTGGCAGGCAAACGTCTGGGCGCGGATGTGATGAATATGGCCATGCAGGCCTCGTCGATCAAAAAGGGCGAGACCCTGATCGACACGGCCATGACGCTCAACGCCATGCACCCGGATCTTCTGGTGGTGCGCCACCCGCATTCCGGCGCGGTGGATCTTTTGTCACAAAAGGTCAACTGCGCCGTTTTGAACGCAGGCGACGGCAAACATGAACACCCCACCCAGGCGCTGCTGGATGCTTTGACCATTCGCCGCGCCAAGGGCCGGTTGCACCGGCTGAACATTGCAATCTGCGGCGACATCGCCCACAGCCGGGTGGCACGATCCAATCTGATCCTGCTTGGCAAGATGGAAAACCGCATCCGCCTGATCGGCCCGCCCACTTTGGTGCCCGGCCATTTTGCCGAATTTGGCGCTGAGATCTATGATGATATGCGCGAAGGTCTGCAGGACGTGGATGTTGTCATGATGCTGCGCCTGCAAAAGGAACGTATGGACGGCGGTTTCATCCCGTCTGAGCGTGAGTATTACCATCGCTACGGGCTGGATGCGGACAAGCTGGCACTGGCCAAGCCCGACGCCATTGTCATGCATCCCGGCCCAATGAACCGCGGTGTTGAGATTGATGGCACGATCGCCGATGACATCAACCGTTCTGTCATTCAGGAACAGGTGGAAATGGGCGTTGCCGTGCGCATGGCCGCCATGGACCTTCTGGCCTGCAACCTGCGCGCCCGCCGCCAGGCAGAGGCGGCCTGATCCATGAGCGCCCCTGACCCTGCCCCTCAGGTCCCGGTGATCGAGATCCCCGCCGGGGAACATGGCAAACTGCGCCTGTTTCGCCTGAATATGCGCCCCGAACAACTGGCGTTCCTGCGGGACGAGCCCGGCGCCTTGGCGCAAATTCTGGGCGTGCCCTCGTTGGACAGGGCCCATGCGGATCTGTTTGACGTGGCCGACCTCGAAGAGCTGGGCCTTGTGGGCTATCTGACCGAGGGATGCGGTTTGGCGTCCGAAGATCTGACCGCGGATCACGACATGCTAATGGCGCTGACAGGGCCGATGCTGGTTCTCAGATCCCGTGCGTTTGGGGGCGAGGCCGTGCGGTTGACCCCCGCCGACCAGATCTCATTGATCGCGACCTTTACCGAGCCAGCCGCCAAATGGAGTGCACGCCAAGTGACATCCAACAGCGCAAAGCCGCAGCCGCACACGCCCAAGGTGCCGCCCCGCCAGGCCCGCGCCGAGGCGCGCCGCCTTGGGTTTATTTTCTTTGTGGTGGTGATGAGCCTGTTCCTGCTGGTCCTCGCCCTGCTGATCCTGTGACACCGATTTTGAAAGAGCCCCGTGACATGACGCTTTTGTTCACCAATGCCCGCCTGATCGACCCGGATGCAGGCACCGACACCACCGGGCATCTGCTGGTTGAAAACGGGCGCATCACAGCCGTTCTGGCCGCCGATGACCCGCTGCCCAAGGCCGCACAGCACGTGGATTGCGCCGGCAAATGCTTGGCGCCGGGGATTGTCGACATCGGAGTCAAGATCTGCGAGCCCGGCGAGCGTCACAAGGAAAGTTACAAGACCGCAGGGCTTGCGGCGGCAGCTGGCGGCGTGACCACAGTTGTGACCCGCCCCGACACGCTGCCTGCCATTGACACGCCGGAAACGCTGGAATTTGTGACCCGGCGCGCGCAGGCAGACGCGCCGGTCAACGTCCTGCCTATGGCAGCCCTGACCAAGGGCCGTGAGGGGCGCGAGATGGTGGAAATCGGCTTTTTGATGGACGCAGGCGCGGTGGCTTTTTCCGACTGTGACCGCGTCATCCAAAACACCAAAGTGTTCAGCCGCGCGCTAACCTATGCCAAATCCTGTGGCGCGCTGGTCATGGCCCACCCGCAGGAGCCAATCCTGAGCGTTGGCGCAGCCGCAACCTCTGGCAAGTTCTCCACCCTACGCGGCCTGCCCGCCGTCTCCCCCATGGCAGAACGCATGGGGCTGGATCGCGATATTGCCCTGCTTGAGATGACCGGCGCGGCCTATCACGCGGATCAGATCACAACAGCCCGCGCCCTGCCTGCGCTCAAACGCGCCAAAGACAACGGGCTTAATATCACCGCGGGCACCTCGATCCATCACCTGACGCTGAATGAGCTGGATGTGGCGGACTATCGCACCTTCTTTAAGGTGAAGCCGCCGCTGCGCAGTGAAGAGGACCGGCTGGCTGTGGTCGAGGCCGTGCGCTCCGGGGTGATTGACGTGATTTCGTCGATGCACACGCCGCAGGACGAAGAGAGCAAACGACTGCCCTTTGAAGAAGCCGCATCCGGCGCCGTCGGGCTCGAGACGCTTCTGCCTGCCGCACTGCGTCTGTATCATGCGGACCTGTTGGATCTGCCGACCCTGTTCCGCGCGATGTCGCTCAACCCGGCCAAACGGCTGGGGCTGGACAGCGGGCGGCTGTCTGTGGGCGCACCTGCCGACCTGGTGCTGTTTGACCCTGACACGCCCTTTGTGCTTGATCGGTTCAAACTGCGGTCCAAGTCCCAAAACACCCCATTTGATACTCAGAAAATGCAAGGCCGAGTGCAGGCTACGTTTGTCGCCGGTCGCTGCGTGTTTGAAAGGTAAGCCATGCCCCCGATTGAAACCGCTGTGACGGCCCTGCTGCTGTGGGGTGTGATTGGGTATCTCTTGGGGTCGATCCCTTTTGGTCTGCTCCTGACACGAGCCATGGGGTTGGGAAACCTGCGTGAGATCGGGTCCGGCAATATTGGCACCACAAATGTTCTGCGCACCGGCAGCAAGGCTGCCGCGGCACTGACGCTCTTTCTGGACGGCGGCAAGGGCGCGGCGGCGGTTCTCGCGGCGCGTTTTCTGGCAGGCGAGGATGCGGCGCAGCTTGCAGGGCTTATGGCCTTTGTCGGCCATTGCTTCCCGGTCTGGCTGGGGTTCAAAGGTGGCAAAGGAGTTGCAACCTTCCTGGGCTTGATGCTGGCACTTGCCTGGCCCGTTGGCATTGCATGTTGCCTCACATGGCTGTCCGCTGCAGCCCTTAGCCGGATTTCCTCAATGGGGGCGCTGGTCTCTGCCCTCTCGTCGACGCTTTGGGCGGTCGCTTTTGGTCACGGAAGCGTGATCCTTCTCACGATTTTACTCACGGTATTTGTGATTTGGCGGCACTCTGCCAACATAAAACGGCTGATGTCAGGGACTGAGCCAAAAATCGGGCAAAAATAATTCCCGGCTGTTTGCAGCTTTCCAAACTGGTCGCGCGATTGCGCGTTGACATAATAAGTATCTGATTATTAACTATAATACCGCACCCGCCCTTGGGTACACCGATCGGTTAAGGTGCGAAAATCTGGTGGTCCATGTGCATTCCTGCACAATCAAATTCAGTTGATTTGAACAAGATTTAGGCACCCCCCAATTTCTAGAGTGCGACGGCGCAACAGCGTTGTCCAACCACTCCAAACCCTGAGCATGCGTGGGCAGATCCGTCCCGCATGCACCACGAAAGGATCAGATTATGATCAACGCAAAATCCATCCTGGGCGGCATCGCATTGTCCGTTGCGGTTGCAACTTCTTCTTTGGCCGCCGGTGTTGAGTACAACGCAACCTCCACCGGTCTGGCGCTGCAGGGCTATGACCCGGTTGCTTACTTCACCGATGGCGAACCAACCAAAGGCAACTGGAAAATCACCACTTCCTATGACGATGCAACTTACCGCTTTGCGTCCGAAGAAAACAAAATTGCATTTGAAAAGAACCCTGAAGCCTACATCCCGGCCTACGGCGGCTACTGCGCATTTGGTGCAGCTATGGGCTTCAAATTTGACGGCGACCCAACCTATTGGAAAATCGTTGACGACGTTCTGTACCTGAACCTGTCCAAAGACATTCAAGAACGCTGGGAAGGCGACATCCCGGGCTTTGTTGAACGTGCGGACGTCAACTGGGAAGACATCGAAGACAAGACCCCAGAAGAGCTGCAAGCGCAATAAGCGCCAAACAGCAGGCCAAGACCACTCACGCGACAAGAGCCGCCGGCAGGATCCCTGCTGGCGGTTTTTCTCTGCCAAGCCTGAGGGCTGGCTGGGTCATGTGATCTGCGCATGGCGCTGAGTGCCGGACAGAATGCCGCGCCAGAGGCCAGCTCCCCGCTAAGCGGACAACTGGTGCGACTGTGGGTCTCCGAGACCGCCCGCTGCCACACAGAGACCATCGCCACATTCGCAGCCGTCACCAGCGCCGCAGGACCAACGCGCGCAAGAAAAAAGGGCGTCTCAGCGGCGCCCTCTTTCTGTCCTGTCACTTAATACGGATCAGTAGCTGTATTCAGCGTAGATCCGGCTCAGATCCCCATTCCAGTCGCCGTGATACCGCTCCAGCAACTCATCGGCGGGGACCTGGCCTGTTTCGACGCTTTCTTTCAGCGTATTCAGGAAATGGGTCTCATCCGGGACAAAACCGCCGGCACTTTGATAGCCACGCGCCTGCAGCCCGGAGGTCGCAATCTCCAGAACCTGCCCTGCCAGCTCTTGCATCTTGATGCCGCCAACCTCAGCTTGCAGACCTGCGACCGAGGCCTCGACACGCAGCGCTTCGCGCGTCTCTGCATCCCAGGTCTTCACCAGGTCCCAAGCCGCATCCAAGCTGGATTGATTGTACATCAGACCAACCCAGAAAGCGGGCAGCGCACAGAGGCGGCTCCAGGGGCCGCCATCTGCGCCCCGCATTTCCATGTATTTCTTGATGCGCGCCTCGGGGAAGGCCGTGGTCAGGTGATCCGCCCAATCCGACAGGGTTGGTGTCTCTCCCGGCAGCGCAGGCAGTTTGCCTTGCAAGAAGTCCCGGAAAGACATCCCCAGCGCATTAATGTATTCGCCATCGCGATAGACGAAATACATCGGCACATCCAACGCATAGTCTACATATCGCTCAAACCCCATACCGTCTTCAAAGACAAAGGGTAACATGCCGGTGCGCGCTGCATCCATGTGACGCCAGATATAGCTGCGCCAGGATTTATGGTCGTTGGGTTTGCCATCAAAGAAGGGCGAGTTGGCAAACAAAGCGGTGGCAACCGGTTGCAGCGCCAAGGCCACGCGCAGTTTCTGGACCATATCGGCCTCGGACCCGAAATCGAGGTTCACCTGAACCGTACAGGTGCGCCGCATCATCCAGCGTCCGGTGGTGCCCACGCGCTCCATGTAGTCATTCATGAGCTTGTAACGCCCTTTGGGCATCAGCGGCATTTCCTCGTGAGACCAGATCGGAGCCGCTCCCAGACCGATGAAGCCGACGCCGATTTTATCGGCGATGTCTTTCACCTCGTGCAGGTGGGTGTTCACCTCATCACAGGTCTCGTGGATGGTCTCCAGCGGTGCGCCGGACAACTCGACCGCGCCACCCGGCTCGAGGCTGACATTGGCACCATCTTTGGTCAGGCCAATCAGTTTGTCGCCTTCGGTCACCGGATCCCAGCCATAGCTGTCCCGTAACCCCTCCAACACCGCCACAATAGACCGCCGTCCTTCATAGGGCAGCGGCTTCAGCGTGTCTTTGCAATAGCCGAACTTTTCATGTTCGGTCCCGATGCGCCAATCCGCGCTCGGTTTGCAGCCCGATTCCAAATATTCTGCCAGCTGTTCGTGGCGTTCGATCGGCCCGCCGCCGGATTGAGGGATGGACATGGGGAACTCCGTCCGTTGTCTGTCTCGTTTTGCAGAAGTGGGCGGAAACGCCCAGAGTGTCAATGGAGCCTGTGATGCGCATCGCGGCTTGGCGCGCGCTCCCAGATCACGACCTGGTGAGGACCGCGACGATGTAATTCTTCAAGCATCCGCTCGGTCTTGAGCCCCGGCAGGCTGGCAAAGACATCAAACAACCCTTCGGCACCTGTTGCATTCACGGGGATCGCCACGGGGGGCTGCCCCGGTTGTTCCAAAAGCCAATGGGCCGGTTTGGCCGTGTGATCCAGCCGCAGCCGCTCCAGCTCGGATGCGGCCACCGCCCCCCCTGTGAGCGGGCCAAAATAGGCGATTTGCCCTTCATCCACCTTCACCACACCGGGGCCGCGACCGCTGAGACGAAACCGCAGACGCTGCCCGCCGATGATGGCAACAATGACCGACACCAACAGCAAGGCCCAGCCCGAGACCTGCCAGAAACCAAAAGACCAAAGGATAAGACGCAGACCAAACAAAGCCAGTGCGGCGGCTGCGATCAACTCCCGCCAGTGCCACAAGGCGGCGCGGGCTTCGGGACGAATAAAGCTCATGTGCATGGTTCCACATCAGATGTGCTAATTTTTTGCGCCTCAGAAAACAGCATCAAGGCAAAGGCGCGGGCTGGTTCAAAGCCAACCGCCTCATAGGCGCGGGATGCTGCGGCATTGGCGGAAAACAGGACCGCTTGTGTGGCACCTTGGGACCGGGCTTCTGCCAGATGCATGGCCAGAGCTTGACGCGCATGGCCTTGCCCACGCTTTTCGGACGGCGTAAAGACGCCACCGATTTGGACCACATCCTCGAACCGGGTGTTAAAACCCGTCATTGCGACCGGCTCCCCGTGGGATACCAACACCCGGTGACTGTCCTGCGTTATAAACTTTGCAATATCCCCGGCTGCCGTTTGCGTGGCCTTCTCGGCAGGTTGGCCCAGCGTTTCCATATTGTAGGCCGCGCGCCAAGCTTCCAGAAGCGGTCGATCCACCTGCGTCATGGGCAGCAAAACATCATCAGGGCGGGCGTTCAGACGCAGATCCGCCAGGTTAAGACGAAACCCTTGATCATCCCGGTCCAGCTCCATCGCGTGCCCGGTCAAGCCAGCAGCGACGACAAAGGCACGCGCCTGTTGGGCATCTCCCAGAACCCCAACGATCTTGCGATCACAAATCAGCGCAGCAGCCGTGTCCCAGCGATCAAACTCTGGTGCCTGCAACAAAACAGTGCCCGAATTGGATATCCCAAAGACACCACGCCCCTGCTCCAACACCCAAAGCCGCAGACCATAGGGCGCGTCAGATCCAAGGCCAAAGTCGCGCAGGTTGCCCAGCAGGAACATCGAGCTTTGGACATGCTCCATGAGGAAGGGGAAGACCCATTCCAAATCCTGTTCCACCGCCGGGCGCCACATCTCACCAATCTCCCAAAGCTGTCTGCCACAAGGTCAACGCTGCCACCGCCGCGGTATCGGCCCGCAAAATGCGGGGGCCAAGGCTCACAACATGCGATTGCGCAAACCCATGCAAGCGTTTCCGTTCCCCATCGGAAAAGCCACCTTCGGGACCGATCAAAATTGCCCAAGGCGCGCTGCGATGGGTGTCTGCCGCCAGCGCGAGCGCGTTGCCCACCTCGGCCTCGTCGCAGAACATCAGCTGGCGGTCCTGGGGCCAATGGTCCAGCACGCGCGCCAGTTTCTGCAGCTCTTGCACCTCAGGCACATAGGTGCCACCGCATTGTTCCGCCGCTTCCACCGCGTGGGCTTGCAATCGGTCCTGGCGGATCCGTTCTGAATTGGTGAACTCCGTCTGCACCGGCAGAATCTTCGCAGCCCCCATTTCGGTGGCCTTTTCGACAATAAAATCGGTGCGCGCCTTTTTGATCGGGGCAAACATCAACCACAGATCCGGCGGGGTTTGCAGCGGTTTGGCCTGTTCGACACAGGTCAGCAGGCCGGCGCGTTTCCCCGCCTCGGCCACGTCGCAGGTCCATTCCCCGTCCTGCCCGTTAAACAGCGCCACCTGCGCGCCCACAGTCAGCCGCATCACCCCAAAGAGGTAATGCGCCTGATCCCGGTCCAAAGGAACCGATTGCCCTGCCCCCAAAGGGTGCTCTACATACAGTCTGACTTTTGCACTCATGAGAGCTTACATATGCAAGGCAACGCCCCAACACCAGATGGTCAGGTCGCAGATGCGGTCAAAGGGAACTGGGTCGACACATATGCCCCCGAGTGGAGCCGTCCTTATCTGCGGCTCAGCCGGGCGGATCGTCCCATCGGCACCTGGCTGTTGCTGTTGCCTGCCTGGTGGTCCTTGGTGCTTGCGATGCTTTGGGATCAAAGCCCCCGGTGGGAGGATGTGTGGATCGCCATTGGGGCTGCGGCTGGGGCCTGGTTGATGCGCGGCGCAGGCTGTACATGGAATGATATCTCTGACCGCAAGTTTGACGCAGAGGTGGAGCGCACCCGTTCACGCCCCTTGCCATCGGGGCAAGTGACCGTCAAAGGCGCAGTCGTGTGGATGGTGCTGCAAACGGCGATCAGCGCCGCCATATTGCTGACGTACAACTGGGCCGCCATTGGCATGGGTGTTCTGGCCCTGCTGCCTGTCGCGATCTACCCCTTTGCCAAGCGGTTTACGTGGTGGCCGCAGGTTTTCCTGGGCATCGCCTTTAACTGGGGCGCGCTTTGGGCATGGGTGGCGCATACCGGCAGTCTGCACTGGGCACCGGTTCTGCTGTATCTGGCGGGGATCTCTTGGACCCTTTTCTATGACACGATCTATGCCCACCAGGACGCAGAAGACGACGCGTTGATTGGGGTCAAATCCACCGCACGCCTGTTTGGTGACAATACGCCCAAATGGCTGCGCCGGTTTATTGTAGCCACCGTGACGCTGATGGCACTGGCGGTATTGGCAGCGCTTGGCACTGATCGCTCACCGGTTGCGCTGGCCCTGGCTCTGGCTGCCCCATGGGCGATGGGCTGGCACCTGACCTGGCAATTGCGCGGTTTTGACATGGAAAACAACCACAGGCTTTTGAAGCTGTTTCAGCTCAACCGTGATACAGGCTTGATTCCGCTGATCTTCCTCTGTTTGGCCCTGTTCGCCTGATTGAAAACTGGCGATGACAACGGTATGACATTTGCGAACGATTAAGGGATAGAGCGAAACATGCGGCTACCATCTGTGCTGATGACCGGGGCGACCTTTGCCACGGCGGCTGCGCTCAGCCTTGTGGTGGCAGGGTTCGCCGCGACCGGAATGGAACGTGGCAGCGAAAGCGCTGTGCGCCAAGTTCTGGACGATAGCGGGTTTGGTTGGGCCGAAGTCACCGCAGATGGTCTGGCCGTCATCCTTGAAGGCACCGCGCCGGATGAGGCTGACCGATTTGCCGCAAAATCCCAGGTGGCGACGGTGGTGGATGGGTCAAGGATCATCGACCGGATGCAGATCCTGCCATCGCGCGGCATTGCGCCGCCGCAGTTCTCGGCTGAAATCCTGAGGAACGAAGCCGGGGTGTCGATCATCGGCTTGATCCCAGCTGGGTCTGACCGGGCAGAAATCATAGAGCAGATGCAGGATCTTGCTGGCACCGGGCAGGTTGCGGATTTTCTGGAACCCACGACCTATGCCGCGCCACAGGGTTGGGCAGCCGCGCTTCGGTTTGGTCTGGAAGCGCTGGAAATTCTGCCAAGTTCCAAGATCTCGGTCAAACCCGGTGCGGTGGCGATTACGGCCAATACAAACAGTCCCGAAGAAAAAGCCCGGCTGGAAAACCGTTTGACCCGCATGGCCAAAGGCGGCCTGCGCTTGGCGCTGGACCTCAAGGCGCCGCGCCCGGTGATCACACCGTTTACGTTACGGTTCACCTTGGATGAAAGCGGCGGTCGCTTTGATGCTTGTTCTGCAGACAGCGTCGAAAGCCGGACCCGGATCCTAAAAGCCGCGACCCAGGCCGGTTTGCGCGCCAAGGCGCAATGCACCATCGGAATGGGCGTGCCCTCCCCCTATTGGGCTGAGGCCGTCGAGGACAGTCTGGCCAGCCTCGCAGAATTGGGCGCTGGCACCGTGACCCTGGCCAATGCCGATATCACCCTAGCTGCAGTTCAGGGCACTGACCAAGCAGCCTTTGACCGGGTGGTCGGCCGTCTGAAAAGTGAGCTGCCCTCGGTTTTTGCCCTGCACGCCGTGTTGCCGGAACCCGAGGACGCGGAGCAGAGCACACAGCCCGATTTCACCGCAACCCTCAGCCCCGAGGGGCAGGTTTTGTTGCGCGGCCAAATCGCGGATGAGATCCAGCACGAATTGACCACCAGTTTTGCCCAGGCGCGTTTTGGCGTAGATCAGGTCCACAGCGCTGCGCGGATCAGGCAACAGCTGCCGATGGATTGGAACATCCAGGTTCTGGCCGCAATCGAGGCGCTGTCGCATCTGAACCGTGGTCTGGTTACCGTGTCACCCAAGACCATTACCGTCCGTGGTGTCAGCTTTGATCCGGATGCTTCGGCTGAGGTTGCAAAGCTCTTCTCGACGCGGCTGGGCCAAAATGCGACCTATGCGTTGGCGATCACCTACGAAGAACCGCCGCAGCCCAAAGACCAGCCGTTGACGTCCGAGGCCTGCCAGAGCCAGCTGAACCTTGTGCAAGACAGCGGCAAGATCGCGTTTGAGCCGGGCTCTGCCACCGTGGCGTCTGGCAGCAGCGCGACTTTGGATCAGGTGGCTTTGGTGCTGGAACACTGCGGTCCGGTGCAGCTGGAAATTCAGGGGCACACCGACAGCCAGGGACGGGAGAGCATGAACGAACGGCTGAGCCAATCGCGGGCTCAATCGATCCTGAACGAACTGCGCTCGCGCCGCATCCCAACGCTGACCTTTGTGGCGCGTGGGTATGGCGAAACACAACCGATCGCCGACAATGACACTGAAGAAGGGCGCGAAGCCAACCGCCGGATCGTCTTTCAAGTGTTGAATGCCGAAGAGCCCGAAACCGAAGAGCCTGCTGCCAGCAACGATGAAACCCTTGAGCCGACCCAATCCGAGGGCGACAGCGAAGGATCCAACCCATGAACCGGACCGAGTTTATTATTGTCACCGCGATCATTTTGTTCGTGGCCTTTTCCCTGGGCTGGTTTGCCAATTGGCTGGTCCACCGCTTTACCCGGGTCAAGCAAAGCGATGTGGCAGACCTGGACCGGATGAGCCAAGAGCTACATGCCGCCGAGGAGACGCGGGATCAGGCCATCAACTACTTGCAACAACGCGAGTCGGAGCTGGTGAACCAGCTCACACAGACCGATGCGGAACTGCGCGCGGCTATGGATGGTCTGCGCGATGCGCGACGCGAAGCAGAAGAGCTGCGCAGTCACCTTGGGCGGTAGATCGGGTCATTAATTCGTAAAGGTTTTACCAAGCCGTGGCTTGTTGCTCCTGCATGCCTGGTGGAGCAAGCTCGCGGCCAAGCCATTGGGCGATTGACGTGGCATCCATCCGGTTCTCTTCGGACCAGATCCTGGGCCCTGAATGCAAGACCGACAGCGCCCCAATTGCACCACCGGTCATCGCCGGGATAGGTGTCCCGAGATAAGCTGTCAGCGGCTCTGTTTTCAGCGCATCACTGAAAGCCGAAAACGTACCAAGAGGGCTGCTGACCACCGTGATCTGGCGCCTTTCACGCATCACCTGACTGCAATATGTTCCAGCTCCTGGAACGGTTATCCATTGAAGCCCGCTGTGACCTTTGGAATAAACACCAAGTTGCAGCGCACCCACAGGAGCGCCCGCTGACAGGTCCGGAACAGCAAACATGGTGTAAGGCACGTTCAATTTGTCCGAGGCCGCACACAACAACCAATGGATCTTTTGCATCTCAGCCACCTACAATTCAAAAAACACACGACAATCCGGCAGAGTGATTTAATTGTAGACGTCCACTAGCCTTCAGCAAAGAGGGTTTATGTGAACGTAAAAGGTGACTGTGATATGCTTACGATAGTTTCACCACCTCTTAAGCGCGTCTTCATCATCTTTTTTGGCCTTGACCCAATCCGCGCGGCCATCATCCAGGATTTCTTTCTTCCAGAACGGCGCGCGGGATTTGAGGTAATCCATCAAAAACTCAGCCGCCTCAAACGCATCTTTTCGGTGACGTGCCGCTGTCGCAACCATCATGATCTGATCGCCGGGTACAAGTCTGCCATACCGGTGAATGACCAAGGCATCCGTCAAAGACCAGCGGTCCATTGCCTCTGCCGCGATCTTTTCGAGCGCTTTTTGCGTCATGCCGGGGTAATGCTCGATCTCCATCACGGTCATCGCGCCCAAATCCGCATCACGCACCACGCCGGTAAAGGTCACAATTGCCCCTGCCCCTTTGGCCCCTTGGGTGAATTCGGATGTGACCGCACCGACATCAAAGGGCACGTCTTGAACTGTGACCTGCATCTGTTACCCCCCGGTCATTGGCGGGAAAAACGCAACTTCGCGCACGCCCGCCAAAGGGGCATCAAACTCGCTCAGTTCTTGATCCAAAGCCACCCGCAGCGCTGAGATATCCGCAAAGGCGGCCTCATACCGTTCTTCGCGGGCCTTTAACTCTTGGACCAGATCCATCACCGTTGCGGCTGTGGTTTCAACCTTTTCACGTGGCAGACCAATGCGTTCACGCACCCAGGCAAAATACAGAACATCCATTATGCAGGCTCCTTAAGATGGGGCATCGCCTTGCGCAGATAATCCGCGCCGGTCACAAATGTAAGGATTGCCGCAAGCCACAACAACCACAGCCCCAAGCGGCCGCTCCAGATCAGACCATCGAACATCAAACGAATGTTGAGCGTGTCTTCCACCTCTCCGGCCATGATCTGATCCACCATGGCCTGGTCCATGCCCCAGACCGACATGCCAAGGTAATGTTCAAAAATGCCACGGCTGAACAGAACCGCAATCGCTACCATCTGAACGGTGGTTTTCCATTTCGCCAGTTTTGTGACCTTGAGCGTTCCAGCGGTGTCGCCCAGATATTCACGCAGGCCCGAGACAAACACCTCGCGGAAGAGGATTACAGTGGCAGGCAACACCAGCCACGGGATCCAATTGGCATCTGAATAGCCCACGATGACCATCAGCGCGACCACCACCATAGCTTTGTCCGCAATGGGATCCAACATGGCACCGATCTTGGTCTCTTGTTTCCAGGCGCGGGCGAGATAGCCGTCAAACCAATCGGTGATGGCCGCTCCCATAAACAGCAAAAGCGCCAGCCAATCCGCCAATGGGCGCGCAAAATAGAGAAACATGATCGCCACGCCCGGCGCCGCAAGCAGCCGCAGAGTGGTCAGGATATTGGGCAGGTTCCATTTCATGTCCCCTTCCTACAGGCTGGATCCCAAAGCGAAAAGAGCCATTGACGCAGCATGGACAAAATGCCCGGCTGGCCGGAACCAATTCCAAAAGCTTAGCCCAAAACAACCAATTGGTTGTGCCCCTGATCTACGTGGGTTGTGGGCATGGTCAGAGGGGTCACCAAAACTCCAGCGACCAAAGCTGCAAGGATCGCGCAAAGAACTTCCTGTGTCATTTCGATCTCCATATACACCTGTCCGCGCTGAGTTGTGACATAGAGGGAGCGGCGCGAACGTGAACTGATTAGTAAACCTTGTGATCGGAGGTGTACAGATCAGTTAACCATAAAGCAAGTGAAATTATGAAGGGTTCCAAAATGTCATATTGCAACGCGACTCTGCGTCAGGTGATCGAAGTGTCCAACAGCGCGCCCTGCTTTTCACCGTGATGTGTCGAATGGTCAAATTTGCGGTGAATTTCGTTGAGACGTTCGCGTTCAATAAAGAAATAGTTGTGGATCACGTGCTTCAGATCTTCTTCGGCCATGGTCGCGGCATCGCGCTCTGTCTCGGCCAATCCCTTGCCACGCAGCTTGTCGATCTCCTTGGCGATCTTCTCGCTTTCCTTTTTAGCCTTCTCCACATGTTTGCCTTCATGCACCAAAGCGGAGGCATAAAACCGATACCATTCGATTGTGGCCCGTGGAGACAACCCGCTGACACTGCGTTTGGGACATTTTACCGAAGGGGTCAGAATCAGCTTTAACGACTTGATCTTGAACGTGACCTCATACCAACCGGTTTTCTTGTCGACCTTGGGCTTCCCATCTGCGGCATATTTGCCCTTGGTGATTTCTGCATCCAGGGCGGTTGTGGTCAGAAACGCCACTTTCTTGTTGTCATTGGGATCTTTGGGGCCCGATTTCTTAATGCTCTTGGCTATGTCGGCCAGGGTCTTGCCCTTCACCGAATAGGTTTCATAGGTCACGGTCTTTGTCGTCAAGGACACAGGCATCACACACACCAGAACTGGGAACACACAAGGTCCCAGCCTAACATGGGTCAGGAGATCTCCAAAATCGTTCGTTCAGTCTGCACCGTGAAAGTGGTCATAGATCCGTTCGGCCAAGGCCTCGGAAATTCCATCAACCGCTTTGAGATCCAAAAGATTCGCGCGGGTGACCGCCTTGGCGCTGCCAAAGTGTTTCAACAGCGCACGTTTGCGCGCAGCCCCAACGCCCGGCACATCATCCAGCGGGTTGGCGGCCATGGATTTTGCCCGTTTGGCCCGATGGGTGCCAATCGCAAACCGGTGTGCTTCGTCCCGCATCCGCTGGATAAAATAAAGAACCGGGTCATTGCGTTGCAGCGCAAAGGGTCGCTGGCCCAGACGGTGGAACTCTTCTTTGCCATGGTCGCGGTCGACGCCTTTGGCCACGCCAACCATCGGTATGTCCTGCACGCCGTGTTCGGCCATGATCTCTGCCACGGCGCTGACCTGTCCCGCGCCGCCGTCGATCAGCAACAGATCCGGCCACATGCCTTTGTCGCGATCCGGGTCTTCTTTCAGCAACCGAGAGAAGCGGCGGTTCAACACCTCTTTCATCATGCCAAAGTCATCGCCGGGGACCAGATCATCCCCTTTGATATTGAACTTGCGATAGGCGTTTTTCATGAACCCTTCGGGGCCTGCCACGATCATCCCGCCCACCGCATTGCTGCCTTGGATGTGAGAGTTATCATAGACCTCGATCCGGGCTGGGGGCTGTTCCAATTCAAAGGCCTCGGCAATGCCGCGCAAAAGCTTCGCCTGTGTGGCGCTTTCTGCCATCTTGCGCGCAAGGCTTTCCCGGGCGTTGCGCACTGCCCCGGCGACCAGCTCTGTCTTTTCCCCGCGCAGTGGCACCATGATGTCAACCTTGCGGCCCGCTTTCTCGGTCAGCGCCTCGGTCATAAGATCCGCATTCTCGATATCGTCAGACAGGATCAGCTGCCGCGGCGGCTCTTTGGTGGAATAGAACTGACCTACAAAGGCTTCCATCACCTCAGCCGGGGAGTTATCCGCATCAATACGCGGGTAGAAATCCTGGTTGCCCCAGTTCTGATTGGCCCGGATGAAAAACACCTGCACACAGGCCTGCCCTTTGTCGATATGCAGACCGATCACATCCGCTTCGGTCACGCCGCGCGGGTTGATCCCCTGGCTGGACTGCACCTGTGTCAATGCCTTGATCCGGTCGCGCAATGCGGCAGCCCGTTCGAACTCCATCGCCTCAGAGGCCGCCATCATCTGCTCGGCCAGTTCTTCCTGCACTTTTGTTGACCGCCCCGACAGGAACCGTTCCGCATCACGCACGCTCTGGCCATAATCCGCTTCGGAGATCAGCCCCACACAGGGTCCGGAACAGCGTTTGATCTGATACTGCAGACAAGGACGTGTACGCGTGTCAAACATGCTGTCCGAGCAGTTGCGCAGCAAAAACGCCTTTTGCAATTGGTTCAGCGTCCGGTTCACCGCGCCCGCGCTGGCGAAGGGGCCAAAGTAACTGCCCTTCTCTTTGCGTGCGCCCCGGTGTTTTTTGATTTGTGGAAATCCGTGCTCCTTACCCACCAGAATATTGGGAAAGCTTTTGTCGTCCCGCAGAAGCACATTGTATTTGGGCTTCAACTGCTTGATCAGGTTCTGCTCCAGCAGCAACGCTTCGGTTTCCGTCCGTGTGGTCAGGAACATCATCGACGCGGTGAGCGAAATCATCTTTTCGATCCGCGGACTGTTACCGGGCCGGGTGTAATTGCTGACACGCGCCTTGAGGTTACGTGCCTTGCCCACATACAGCACCCGGCTTTCCGCATCGAGCATCCTGTAGACGCCCGGCGAGCCATCCAGTGTTTTTACGTAGTCCTGAATCACCGCATACCCAGTCCGGGGCGCAGCGGCCTCTGGGCTTGGGTCAACGGGTGGGAGCGGAGTGTCATTCATAGGTCTGTCTTAGAATCCCCGCGAGCGCGCTGCAATGATCCAAACCAAAAGGCAAGCCGGAACAAGTCCACGGATCTTGGGGATAAGTCTGATGATATCTTCTGGCTATCCGCCATTTTCCCTTATTTCAGAGGGATTTTGGAGATTTGCCCAATTTTTAATCAAAACTGCAACCGTTTATTTCCAAACGAATTTTTTTGTTTAATGGACAAACCATTGGGAAGAATGGCCTTTTTGTAACGGCTACGTTACGGGAGGGTGAAATGTGTACACTTCCCTTGCAGGTTAAGCTTTTATTAACTCATTCCGGTCTTTTAAGGTGGTTATTAACCGTTTGATTAGGGTTCTAACCGGCGCCAGGCACACGCACGATGAAAAAAGGACCCAGGCTTGCACCTCGGTCCTTTCTTGCATCTCAACAGCGCTGACGGTTACAGCAGCACAAACATATAGAGCGCATAAAGGCCGCTCAGCACGATGCCCCAAATCCGGGTGATGTCCTGTTTGAAAAACACAAACGGCACCAGGATGACAGAGGCCCCCAACATCACCCACAGATCAAACCGCAGGAATTCCGGATCAACCGGGATTTGCCCCACAAAAGTGGTGATGCCAATAATTGCGAGCAGGTTGAACATGTTTGAGCCGATGACATTGCCCAATGCCACATCCGCCTGACGCCGGATCGCCGCCATCGTCGTGGTTGCCAATTCCGGAAGCGACGTGCCCACCGCGACCAAAGTCAGCCCGATCACGGTTTCACTAATTCCATAGGTGCGCGCAATGAGCGTCGCGTTGTCTACCAGAAGATCGGCCCCAAGCGGCAGACCAATCAGACCCAGAGCCAGGTAAACCCCGATCCGCCAATAAGGCATATCGGGATCTGCCTCTTCCAATTCCTCCATCGGGTCCGCTTGGCCGTTTTTGCGATGGCTATGTGCTTCACGCGCAGCAAGGAACAGGATCACCGCAAGCACCGACAACAGGATCAGACCCGAGACGGCTGTGAAGGATCCGCCAAAAGCCAAAGCGATAAACAGAACCGAGGCTCCAAGCATCATCATGTAATTCTTGCGCGTATCACATTCACTGGTGTGAAGCCCGGCAAACACCGCAGGCAGGCCCAGCACCAAAAGGACATTGGCCGTATTGGACCCCACGACATTGCCCAGCGCAATCCCTGGCGCATTGTCGTCCACCGCTGAAATGGCAATCAACAGCTCAGGTGCTGACGTACCAAAGGCCACAATCGTCAGGCTGACGATCAAGGCCGGTATTCCCACGCGCAGGCTCAAATTGACCGCTCCGCGCACCAGCGCATCCCCCGCCAGCAGCAGGATAATCAGCCCAAAGGCTGAAAAAAGCCATGGCATCATGTGCCACGTCCTCCATCTTCGCAGGCGCAGGGGCCCTTGCCTATTTTAAAGCGACCACACCGGGAGCAACGCGCGGACGACAGCCGCTTTTTCCCCGGTACGCGCAATTTTCCAAACATGGCCAAGACAGCCATCCCCACCAGAAAAAGGGCGACAATCTTGGACAGCATTCTTAAAGACCAAACCGCGCAAACGATGCGCGTTCCTCAATCTGGGTCATTGCATCTTCCATCATGCGCATGCCCAAACGGCTCAGCAGCGGACGCCGCGCGCCATAAAGGCGGAACCGGGTTTTCTTGCCAAATCGCGCCTGCATCTCGGGCTTCAGATGGCCAATACCATCAATCAACCCCAAGGATTTCGCCCGTTTGGCCAACCAGACCTCACCGGTGAACAGATCCGCATCCTTCATCAGCTTGTCGCCCCGGCGCGCGGTCACATGGTCTTTGAAATTCGTGTGGATGTCCTCAAGCAGCACTTTCAGCCGCGCAACATCCTCTTCTTGTTCGGGGCGAAACGGGTCCAACATGGATTTGCTGGTCCCCGCCGTGTGCACGCGGCGTTCAATCCCCTGACGGGCCAGAAACACATGGGCGCCAAACCCGGCTGAGATCACGCCGATGGACCCCACAACCGAGGAGTCATCCGCCCAGATCTCATCCGCAGCCGCCGCCAGCCAATATCCGCCCGACGCCGCGACATCCTCAACAAAAGCATAGACCGGCACATCCAGCTCTTCGGACAGGCGTCGAATACGCGCGCCAATCAGCGAACTTTGTACCGGAGATCCGCCCGGAGAGTTGATCTGCAAGGCCACGGCCTTGGGTTTTCCCTTGCGAAAGGCTTTTTCCAGAACAGCTGCAAGGCTTGCGTCATTTAACGTGCCACGACCGGCACCGCCAATAACACCGGCAAGGCGCACCACGGCCACCAACGGGGGCTTTTTGCGAAAGGGAAGCTTCAATGTCATGGCGCCCATGTAGAGAGCCGGGCGCACTGAAACAAGTGCGGGCTTGGCTCATAACTCCCGAGACTCGCAAAAAGGTCACATCCCTGCCGCAGATGTGAGGCCCGCCTCTCCTAAAACGTGCCTAAAGGCGACCCGCCTGCGTCAAAACGCAACCGCGCCGCGCATCTGCGCGGCGCTTGCCCCAACTGGCGCGGTGGCTTTTTTAAAGCTTCCAAGACGGGCGGGAGACCTCCCCCATTGCGGGAAAAAACCGACCATTAGGACCGGATGCGCCAGCCGGTTCGGAAGATCCAGGCGATCACGACAAGGCACAGAATGGTAAAGCCAGCGATCGCGCCCAGGCTGATGGCAATCGGCACATCGGCTGCATCAAAAAAAGACCAGCGAAAGCCTGAAATCAAATAAACCACCGGATTGAATAGGGTTATGCTTTGCCAGATCGGTGGCAGCATCGAGATGGAGTAAAACGCTCCTCCCAGAAACACCAGTGGCGTCACCACCAACAACGGCACCAGCTGCAGCTGTTCAAAACTGCGGGCCCAAATACCGATGATGAAGCCCATCAGCGCGAAGCTCAAACTGGTGAGCACCATAAACAGGATCATCGCCCAGGGATGCGCCACCGGCAGATCGACAAACAGCGCCGCAGTGCCCAGGATCACCACCCCGATGAACAAAGATTTTGTCGCTGCCGCCCCGACATAGCCCAAAACAATCTCGCGGTGGTCAATGGGTGCGGACAGCAGCTCATAGATCGTGCCAAGGAATTTGGGGAAATAGATGCCAAAGGAGGCATTTGAAATGCCTTGGGTCATCACGCTCAACATGATCAAACCCGGCACAATAAACGCGCCATATTGGATCCCTTCCACCTCTTCGATGCGGCTGCCAATGGCCGATCCGAACACCACAAAATACAGTGAGGTCGACAGCACTGGTGACAGGAAGCTCTGCATCAACGTGCGCCAAAACCGGGCCATCTCAAACCGGTAGATGGCCAATACCCCATGCCAATTCATGCCGCAGTCTCCTTATTGCCTGTTTCCTTGTTGTCTGTCTCTGCCTCATGAACCAGCCCCACAAAGATCTCCTCCAGGCTGCTTTGACGGGTCTGAACATCCGTCAGCACCAGACCGGCCTCTGAAATCGCATTGAGCAAAGTGGTGATACCCGTGCGCGCGCCTTGGGTGTCATAGCTATAGATCACCGCATCGCCAGCATCGTTCAGGCGCAGTTCAAACGTCGCCAGCGACGCCGGGATCTCAGTGATCGGCGCGCTCAGCTGTACTTCCAGCTCTTTTTGGCCCATCTGCGCCATCAGACGTTCTTTGTCTTCCACCAACAGGATTTCTCCCCGCCGGATCACACCGATCCGATCAGCAATCGCTTCGGCCTCTTCGATGTAATGGGTGGTCAGGATAATGGTGACGCCTGTGGCCTTCAGTTCGGCTACGACATCCCACATATCCTTCCGCAATTCGACATCCACACCCGCCGTAGGTTCATCCAGGAACAAGACCTTGGGCTCGTGGCTCAACGCTTTGGCAATCAACACCCGCCGCTTCATACCGCCGGACAATTCATTGATCCGGGCATCGCGTTTGTCCCACAACGACAGCTTTTTCAAAATCTCTTCGATCAAGGCGTCATTGCGCGGTTTGCCAAACAAGCCGCGCGAAAACCGCACCGTGTTGATGACTTTTTCAAAAGGTTCCAGATTGATCTCTTGTGGCACCAGACCAATCAGATTGCGGGCCGCGCGAAAATCGCTTTGGGTGTCAAACCCACCCACGGTGATTGTCCCCTCGGTGGGCAAGGTGATGCCGCAGATGGTCGAGATCAGCGTGGTCTTGCCCGCACCATTGGGCCCCAACAGAGCGAGGATCTCGCCCTCGTTGATCTCAAGATTGACGCGTTTCAGCGCCTCAAACCCGTTTTCATAGGCTTTGCGCAGGTTTTGCACAGACAGAATGGCCGACATGGGGCCTCCGTTCACAATTGCTTGATCCCGGTGAGCCTATCGCGATGAAACCGCATGCACCACAGCCGGCCCCGCGCAGATGAATGTGCATTGATGCAGGATTGCAATGGGGGAAACCTCCCCCATTTTCCGTTGTTTACGGCGTAGTGCGCGAGTTGCTTCAAGACTTATTGGCGCTGTCCTGACGTTTTGCTGCAGCTTTCATCCGCTGCAACAAGGCCTCTTTTTGGGCCTGCTGGCCCGCCTGATCTCTGGGAGCACCTTTGCCATCCCGGTCCGCATGGCGCGGCTTGTTCGACTTGATCTTGGGCGCGCCCATCCGTCCGTAGTCCATCGGGCTTACTCCGCCTGCGCAGTGGTGTCGCGCACCGTATCGATCATCAATTGCACATTATCCGGATCGGCGTCCGGCGTAATCCCATGGCCCAGGTTGAAAATATGCGGCCCATTGCCAAAGGCTTTGACAATCCGGCGCGTGTCGGCAACCAGATCCGCACCACCTGTGATCATATGGCGGGAGGCCAGATTGCCCTGCACACAGCCGTCCACCTGCACATGCGCAGCGGCCCATTCCGGATCCACCGAATTGTCCAAGGCCACGCAATCCACGCCAGTCGCCTTGGCAAAGCCAACATAGGCGTCCCCCGCTTCCCGCGGGAAACCGATGATCGGGACATTGGGGTGGCGTTCTTTCAATGCCGCTGTGATCTGGCGGCAAGGCTCCAAAGCATACTTCTGGAACGCCTCCCCTTTAAGAGATCCCGCCCAGCTGTCAAAGATCTTCACCACTTCTGCGCCAGCTTCGATCTGTTTGGACAGGTATTCAACCGTGGCCAAAGTGATCCGGTCGATCAGCGCATCAAACACGGCTGGATTTTCGGCCATCAGCTTGTGCGCAGGCGCCTGATCGGGCGTGCCGCGCCCAGCAATCATATAGGTGGCCACCGTCCAAGGCGCGCCAGCGAAACCAATCAACGTGGTCTCAGCCGGCAATTCGCGCGACAGGATCCTGACCGTCTCATAGATCGGGTTCAGCGTTTCGTGGATGTCATCCTTGCCAGACAGCTTGTCAAAATCCGCCTGATTGGTCAGCGTCGACAGGCGCGGTCCTTCGCCAGTCACGAACCACAGGTCTGCCCCCAAAGCCTGAGGGATCAGCAGAATGTCAGCAAACAGGATCGCCGCATCAAACCCATAACGGCGGATTGGCTGCAAGGTCACCTCAGCGGCCAATTCAGAATTGTAGCACAGCGACAGGAAATCTCCGGCCTGCGCCCGGGTGGCGCGGTATTCAGGCAGATATCGCCCGGCTTGCCGCATCATCCAGATCGGCGGCACCTCTTGGGTTTCGCCAGCCAGCGCACGCAGCAGTTTCTTTTGTTCGGCCATCGGATATCCCTCACTTTCGCGTCCCCCTGAGGTCCGCTGTCAGCGGCAAATTGTCAAGGGGAGCCCGTGCGGTGCTTGCCATGGCAAATCGCCGCGACTAATGGTTTGGGACATGACACTGACCCTGCCCTCCCCCGCCTCACCCCTGAAAATCGGCACCCGTGGCTCGCCTTTGGCGCTGGCCCAGGCTTACGAGACACGCACACGGTTGATGGCGGCGTTTGATCTGCCCGAGGACGCGTTTGAGATTGTGGTGATCAAAACCACCGGTGACAATCGCGCGATGATTGACGCAGATCGCCCGCTGAAAGAGATCGGCAACAAGGGGCTGTTCACCAAAGAGATTGAGGAGGCGATGCTGGCGGGCGTGATCGACATCGCCGTACATTCCTCCAAGGATATGCCCGTGGAGCAACCCGCCGGGCTGGTTCTGGATGTGTTCCTGCCGCGCGAAGATGTGCGCGATGCCTTTGTGTCACCCAAGTTCAATGCCATCGCGGACTTGCCCGAAGGTGCGGTGGTCGGGACCTCTTCCTTGCGACGGCGCGCGCAGTTGTTGAACAAGCGCAGTGACCTGCAGGTGGTGGAATTCCGTGGCAATGTGCAGACCCGGCTCAAAAAGCTGGCAGATGGTGTGGCCAGCTGCACCTTCCTTGCCCAGGCCGGATTGAACCGCCTGCAGATGACCGATGTGCCCGCCACGCCGGTTGAGGTGGATGACATGTTGCCTGCAATCGCACAGGGCGCGATTGGAATCGAACGGCGTGAGAACGACAGCCGTGCCGCCGATCTTCTGGCCGCCATTCACCACCAAGAGACTTCCCAACGTCTGGCGGCGGAACGTGCGCTTCTGGCAGGGTTGGATGGATCCTGTGAGACGCCAATTGCGGGGCTCGCAACTGTCACGGGGCAAACCCTGTCACTGCGCGGCCAGGTTCTGCGGCCCGATGGGTCTGAGGCGATCGAAGCCAGCCGCACCGCACCTCTGAGCGATGCGGCAGAACTGGGACGTGACATGGCCCAAGAGCTGCTTCAAACCGCAGGCGCTGGCTTCTTTGATTGGCACTGACCACCTCTGAACACGAAGGCCGCAAAGGCCAAATGCTCCCGCGCACCCTTCAGGCTGCCATAGGCAGCCTACGGGCCCTTGGGCCCGGCAGGCCGCGCCGTAGGCGCGGCCTGCGCCCCGGCGACCCGCTGGGCGGGGCGCAAAACCTCTTATGTCATGAGCGCTTGTTGCCAGCGTCGTCGTCAGCCTTCCAGCCATTGCACCCAGGCCTGAGCGCTGCCGCGAAAGACGTTAATGTCAACATCCCCTGAAATGCCAGAGATCTGCCCGGTGCCGGTATATTGCCAAAACACCCAATCCTGCCTTGGGTAGACCTGCGCCGGGTGACCCGCGACAGACCGCAGCCAGAATTCCGTGCCCGGCAAATTTCCAATCCCCGTGTCGCGATAAAAATCCACGGTGGTATAGACCACCGGACGCTTGCCGTAGTGGCGTTCCAGGATGGAGAGGAACCGGCGTGCCTCGGCCCGGACCTTTGCGCCAGAAGGTCGTTTGGTGCAGGTTTTGGATCTGTGGTTCCATTCCATATCCAGAACATGCGGCAATGCCCGCCCATCCCGTGGCACATTGCGAATGAACCAGCGCGCTTGCTCCGCGGCGGGTCTGCAGAAATAGAAGTAATGATAGGCCCCGCGCGGCACGCCTGCGCGTTTTGCCTGGCGCCAATTCTCTGTGAAGCGCGGGTCCAAAACGTCGCCGCCTTCGGTCGCTTTTAGATAGGCAAAGGACACCCCGCTGCGCCGGGCCTTTGGCCAATCGATCTCCCCTTGCCAGCGCGAGACATCAATCCCGTGTATGGGATAGCTGCGCGGGCTGCGGCGGTCCCATTCATGGGGGTCGCTGTCACCAAATCGCGGATATTTCACCAGCTGCGCGGTGCTCCCTGCACCAACAGGTGCGACACCATAGGTCGACGTGGCAGGCTGTGCACAAGCCATCAGACCCAATACCGCCACAAGACTGATCAAACTTCGCCACATGAGATCGCCTCCTCCTTTGGACCCTAGGGGAAGGCAGGCTAGCGGTCGATCAGAGGTGCATCAAAAAAGCATGAATTCGCCGACACAGGCCGCCCGTGAGCCTACACCCACTTTGCCAGGGGCGGCAGGCTCATCAAAACCGCATTGGCATCATGGCCGGTCTCAAGGCCAAATTTGGTGCCCCGATCATAGACCAGATTGTATTCCGCATAGAGCCCGCGATGGACCAATTGCGCTTCCCGATCCGCTGCATCACAGCCCTGTACCCGCCGCTTCTCGACCAGGGGTACAAAGGCCGGCAAAAAGGCGCGTCCGATATCCTGGGTCAGGGCAAAATCCGCCTCCCAGTTGCCGCTGTTGCGGTCATCCATAAAAATCCCGCCAACCCCACGGGCGCGGCCGCGATGGGGGATAAAGAAATACTCATCCGCCCATGCCTTGAGGCTCGGATAAAGGTCAGCCCCATGGGGATCCAGATGCGCTTTCTGGGTGTCGTGAAAATGCGCGGTGTCCGCGTCATATTCCAGACAGGGGTTCAGATCAGAGCCGCCGCCAAACCACCACGCATGCGGCGTCCAGAACATCCGTGTGTTCATATGCACGGCCGGCACATGCGGGTTGCGCATATGTGCCACCAGGGAAATGCCCGAGGCCCAGAACCGCGGATCATCTTTCATCCCCGGAATACCCTTACGTGCGGCCATTGCGTTTTGCGCCCGCTCTCCCAAGGTGCCGTAGACGGTTGAGATATTGACACCGACCTTTTCAAATACACGCCCCTCGCGCAGGACGCTCATCAAACCGCCGCCCGCGTCGGATCCATCCTGTGAGGCGCGCGTTGTCTCGCTGACCTCGAATTCACCTGCGTCCATGTCAGCGAACGGCCCTTCGCTGTGATCCTCCTCCAGCCGCTCAAACGCCGCGACGATCTCGTCCCGCAGGGATTTGAACCAGGCAGAAGCGCGCTCTTTCTCGGACTGCATTTCAACGGACATAGGTTAGGTCTTCTCTTTGGGAGGCTAAAAGGGCGGATTAGTGAACGGGCGCTGCAACCGGATCCAACAAGGTCCGCCCGCCATCCAGGGTCATGATCTGCCCGGTCATAAAGGCCGAGGCATCAGATGCCAAAAACTGCGCGGCCTCAGTCAATTCGCCGGGGGCCGCAATGCGCCCCAGGGGCGTGTGTTGTTCGATGTCTTCGCGAAACGCGCGGTTTTCCTTGAGCGTGGCTTGCAACGACGCGCTCATGACGGAACCAAAGGCGATGGAGTTGACACGGATGTGATGCGGGGCAAAGGCCACCGACAAGGACCGCGTCATTTGGTCCAGCGCGGCCGAGGCAATGGAAAACGCCAGCAATTCCGGATGCGTGCGCCGCGCCGCAATCGAGGACAAGTTGATGATCGATCCACGCGGCGCGTCTTCCTCCTGCCCTTCGCCCTGTTTGATCATCCGCCGGGCCACTTGTTGCGACAAGCGCAGGGTTGGCATCAGGTTTTGGTTCAACGAACGATCCAAGGATTCATCCGTCGGATCCAACGCATCACTTTGCTCCACCTGACGTGCACCGTTCACCAGAATGTCGATCTCGTCGAATGCATCAATGGTGGCTGACAGAAGATTGGCAATCGTCAGCTTCTCACGTAGGTCACCCGCAAAGTAACGGATATTGCCCTCTTCGCTCGGCTCGCCCAATTCAGCAATCAGGGCAGCTTCATTGGAGTCAACGAACATCACATTGGCACCGGCATCGGCGAATTGCCTGCCAATTGCCAGGCCAATCCCGCTGGCTGCGCCCGTCACAATCGCGGTTTTACCTGAAATAGAAAAGGACATTGAGAGACCCAGAGTGGTTACGTGGTTTTGGCCGACCTTATACGGGAAGCGCCATCATGCAAACCGGTCAGTCAAACCTCAGGACTTGCTCCGGCGGGGGCGCTGCGCAAATAGGATCTTGAACCGATTGTCGCCTGCAATTTCTTCAACTTTGGCAAAGCGTTCCGCCAAAGTGACCTCATAAGGAAGATGCCGGTTAGCCACCATAAAAACCTGCCCGCCTGGGGTCAGAACCTTTGCAGCGGTGTGAATGAATGCCTGTCCCAACGCGGGTTCTGCCGCACGGCCGGTGTGAAACGGGGGGTTCATAACGACAAAATCGCAAGGTTCCGACGAGCTCCAAGTGGTGGCGTCCGCCCAGTGAAAGGATGCCCGATCGTCCGAGACATTGTGGCGTGCACAGTCCAACGCGATAGAATCCGACTCAACCAATTGCAGGGTCTCCACGGTGTCGCGTTTCAGGATCTGGCGCGACAGATACCCCCAACCGGCCCCCAAATCGCAACCCCGGCGTCCCAATTTCTGCGGGAGCGCCTCTGCCAGCATGTGTGACGCTGGATCAATCCCGTCGGCGGAAAACACACCGGCTGCGGTCCTGTACCCATCCACATCAGTGGGCGCATCTGCCCGCCAATTGGGCAATTGCACCCCACCATCGATCCAAAACACTTTGCCATGGGCTTTGGAGATCGGCGCGGATGGCGTGGCCAGCTTACGCAGATCTTTCAGAAACGAATCAATCCCGTCTGTCTTGGCTCCATCGATTAGCACGCTGCCATCGGTTGCCGCAGCGGCCTGGGCGATCAGATCGCGGGCCTGTGCCTTGGCCCGTGTGGCAAACACAACCGCAGCGCAGGCCCGGCGTGTGCCATCCCAGGTCGGTACACATTCATACCCCTGCCCCTCAAAAAATGCATAGGCCGGGCGGTGTGGTTGAATGATCACCACCCGCTCTTTGGGCAAAACAGACAGATCCGCATCCACTGAGGGGTGAAACACAAAAACAGAGCCGGTCTCGGGCACGGCAAAACCGCCTGCCTCCAGAGCCAGCGACAGGCGAACGGACATCAACGCGCCCCTTTCCCTTTGATTACTCTTCTTTTTCCATGGTGCATTGCAACGGATGCTGATGACGACGCGCAAAATCCATCACTTGCGCCACCTTGGTTTCGGCGATCTCATGGCTAAAGACCCCAACCACGGCGAGGCCCTTCTTGTGCACGGCCAGCATGATCTCAAACGCTTGTGCGTGGGTCATGCCAAAGAACCGCTCCAGCACCATGACCACAAACTCCATCGGGGTGTAGTCATCGTTCAGCAGCAGAACTTTGTAACGCGGCGGGCGCTGCGTTTTGGGCTTGGTCTTCGTGAGAAGGTCCAGATCGCCTTCGTCGTCAGACTTGTCCGTCATCATAATCGGTTCAAAGGTCATGTGCAGGCCGTGTTGATCCAGCATGGAAATTCTTAGGGCGCTTATATAGCCTTTCTTGGCGGCAGGAAAAGAGACCGAAGGGAAATAAGAATGCCAAAGACACTCACGACGATTGCTTTTGATGCCGATGACACCCTTTGGCACAATGAACGTTTCTTTCGGGTTACCCAGGAACGTTTTGCCGAGCTTTTGATGGACCACACGCCACAGGACATGGGCCCCGAGCAATTGGATCGTCTGCTTTTGGACGCTGAAATGCGCAATCTGGGCCGTTATGGCTATGGTGTGAAAGGATTTACGCTGTCGATGATCGAAACCGCCATCGAGGTTACTGACGCGCGCGTGCCCGCCTCGGTCATCCAGGAACTGCTGGAAGCAGGTCAGATGATGCTGAGCTACCCGATTGAATTGCTGCCACATGCACGTGACGCGGTCACAAAACTGGCCACTGATCATCACTTGGTTTTGATCACCAAGGGCGACCTTTTGGACCAGGAACGCAAACTGGCACAGTCAGGCCTTGGAGAGTTCTTCGACGCGGTAGAGATCGTTTCCGACAAGACGCCAGAGGTCTATTCCGATATCTTCCGACGCCACGGTCATCCGCCGGAACAGACTATGATGGTAGGGAATTCAATGCGTTCTGACATTTTGCCGGTTCTGGAGGCTGGCGGTTGGGCCACCTTTGTGCCGCATGGGCTGATCTGGGACCATGAACATGCCGAGCCTCCCGAAAACCACGCCCGCTACTTCGAGATCGACGATCTTGGCGCGCTGCCGACCCTCATCTCTCAACTGTAACTACAGGAGCATGTAATGCCCCAAGCTGACCTTTCCTATTCTGCTGATCTGGATTTTGACGCAGCCCATGCGTTGGACATGATCGAAGGCATAATCCACTCGACCGATCCTTCGTCTGGCGCGTGCAAAGGCAGGGCGCACCCGATCGCGGTCACCCACAACTCTCACATCCTGTTAAAGGTGCATCTGTTGAAAAAACCTCATCGCGATGACGCGTTGATGAACCAGATGTGTACGGCTTTGGTGGACGGGTTATCGCCCCTGATTCCGCCGACAACCACATTGAACGTCGAGCTGTGCTTTTTGTCGCCCTTTTACCAGTCAAACCAAGCATAGGAATTGTGGCATAGAGGCATCAGTCATCATTTTGCTGACGTCTTTAGGCCATTTTTTCACGGCTGTGTCGCAATAAATGTCTTTACCCTTCCTTAACAAGCCGCGCATCTAGTGGGTAGCTGATAAAGAACCACCAGATTTCGTTCGTGCCCGTCAGTCAAAACGCGCCTGCGAAAATCCACGACGGTTTATTATTAACCATCCCTATGTTACCCTCGAATCGAGCAAAAAACGTCAGCCGAAAATCGGCGACATGAGGCAGACATGGCAAAAATCGCGCAGGTTCCCCTTGGTCGGAATCCCGTTTCGCGTTGGTACAACGTGGGCATTGCAATCGAGAAAGGTCGAGGCCTAACCCTGTGGGTTTTGTCTCTATTCCTGTTGTTGGTTTGGTCCCTGTCATCAGCACAGGCCGCGCCTTATGCAGCTTTGGTGATGGATGGCCGCACGGGCGAGGTTCTGCATACACGCAATGCCGACACGCGCCTGCACCCGGCCTCGCTGACCAAGATGATGACGCTTTACATTGCCTTTGAAGCGGTTCGAAACGGTGAGATCACGCTGGATACCAAGGTGAAGATTTCCCGCAATGCTGCCGCTGAGCCGCCATCCAAATTGGGTCTCAAAAGCGGCCAGCGAATTGCGCTGCGCTACTTGATCCGGGCGGCTGCGATCAAATCCGGCAATGATGCGGCCACGGCCATCGGCGAGGCCATTTCCGGCTCCGAAGCCGCATTTGCCCGTCGTATGAACCGCACAGCCAAAGCCTTGGGGATGACGCGCACGACCTTCAAGAACGCCCATGGTCTGACCGCCAAAGGGCATCTGTCCACGGCGCGGGACATGACAACGTTGGGGCGGCACATTCTGTATGACTACCCTGAATATTATAACCTGTTTTCCCGCACCTCGGCAGATGCCGGTGTGCGCACGGTTGCCAACACCAACCGCCGCTTGCTGGCCGCCTACAAAGGTGCAGACGGGATCAAAACGGGCTACACCAATGCCGCGGGCTTTAACCTTGTGGCATCAGCCAAACGCGGCAACAAACGGGTGATCGCAACGGTGTTTGGCGGCAAATCTTCCACATCACGTAACGCCAAAGTGGCTGAGCTGTTGGACCTGGGCTTTCGACGCGCCTCAAAACACGCCAAATTGCGCAAGCCCACCCTGCCCCCTTATCGCGGCAATCAGGGGATCCGGGTCGCCTCAGGCGAAGAAAAAGGTGCCGCCGGCAAAACCATCCGCGTGACCGGATTGGTCAATACAAGCCTGCGCCCAAAACCACGGCCCTCCTCAACCGAGCCGGAACAGGTTCTGGTGGCGACAAATGCGCCCGCCTCAACCGGCAGCGCCTTCTCTTTACTGGCGACAAATTCTTCCGCGCCGCTCCAAAGCCCTGAGCTTCAAGCCAGCATTCAGGAAGCGCTGACAGAGGCTTCGGTATCCGCCCCTCCGCAAGCGGATACGGGTCGCGAAGCCGAAGACGCGCAGGTTATCGCCGCCGTGGCTTCTGCCCAACAGCAGCGTTTATCTCTGGTGCAGCCTTATCGCGGCGGTGTCCGGCCCCAAGCCCGCCCAGCCCGGTTCATTGACGTTGATGGCCAAAGCGATGAACCCATTGTTGTCACCCGGCTGTCGACGTCCGGCGGGCGCTATTGGGGGATCAACGTGGGCCGCTATGGCAACCGGTTCAAAGCCGAAAAAGTGCTGTTGAAAACCGCCCTGACCGAGATGTCGACTTTGAACGGATCCCTCCGCAAGGTTGTGAAATCTCCACGCGGGTTTGATGCGAACTTCCTGGGCATGACCCAGGAGAATGCTGAGCTTGCCTGTCGTCGTCTCCAGGCGCGCAACACACCCTGCGAGACAATCGGCCCAAGATCATAGCACAAGTCCTGTGTCACCTTGAAACGCTCTAGGTTTGTAGGATGTTCCAACTCTTGCGCTAAATAGAGCATCGCGAATAAGACAACGCACAAATATTCCCTGGAAGTGCGCGCGCTCAAACTAACCAATGAGATCCTGCCAAAGCGTCCTCAAGTTTCGCACCGGCTCTCACCCTTGGGCTGATAATAGAACGACGACCGCGAGATCGACAGCAGCTCGCACTGTTTGCCGATAGAAAGCTCGGATTGTTCGGCTCGATCTTGCCGCGCCTCACTTCACGCCCCAGGGCTTGAGCTTTCTGGCCCAAAAATCGTTGGCAACCGCATTCGCCATTGTCGCTCGGACCAATGGCGCGACATGGCACATTCCCCAATCTTGGCGTGCAGCTCTTTGACCTGCTCTTCGCCAATCTCGAGAGTTTTCTTGCCGCCACGCTCAAACACGCCAGATGCGCCTTCAAGCAACGCCCGCTTCTAACTGTGGATCATGGGTAGGGTGGACGCAAAACTGGCTGGCAAGCTCAGCAACTGTCCGTTCGCCCCTCAACGCTTCAAGCGCGATTTTCGCCTTAAATTCAACGCTTTGGTTCTTTCGTTTCGACATCTCATGCTGCCCTGCACCATCCAAAACCATCCGCACAGCACGCTCGCGCACTTCTGGTTAAAACTTGTTCGTTGTCTTTGTTATAATGCTCCATCCTGCTCAGGAGTTGGAGCCTCCGGCAAAATCGGCGCGGTTCACTGGGACGCCGACGCGCGCTGCCATGAGTTCGAGATACGGGGTGATCTCCTTCTCGTCGAAGATCAGCAGACAGCAAATCGTAGCTTACGTCAGTGTCCGAATTTCAGTGGGGTATCTCACACAAATCAAGCCCCGAAGGTGCTTTGATGTGTTGTTTTGCAGAAGAGTCTTTGGTTGCGGGAGTAGGATTTGAACCTACGACCTTCAGGTTATGAGCCTGACGAGCTACCTGGCTGCTCCATCCCGC
>NZ_WIBF01000049.1 GCF_009496005.1 Tritonibacter litoralis | reverse complement strand
GGCCGGACACATGACTGCTTCTGACAAATGCACAAATCAGATCAAAAATGTCTTGCTATGCAGGAGCCATCCACACAAGCCATTCGATGTTCGGCAAGCTGCTCAAAAATCCCCGCGCGCCGATGTAATCGCTGACTTGGCCGGCTGTGACGAACAGGTTAAGAGGCCGCCCCTGACTGGCGCAGATGGCATGCTGCTTGGTATTCATGCCGCCCGTTTTCAGGGTACTTGATTCCCCGGATCAAATACCGATCCTACACACTCCTGCCGATCGGGCGCCCACGCCCCCCCTTTTTCACGCTAATGCTGGTCGTCGTTCGATGTGCTTTCAGGTAGGTTGCGTAAATCATCACGGTCTTCTCTTCGCCGTGCTCGGCAGCCAGGCCCGCCATCATCCGGGCGAAGACGCCCTTATCGGTCCACCGTTTCCAGCGATTGCAGAACGTCTAGTGCGCGCCATAGGCCGCTGGCGCATCGCGCTATCGTAAGCCATTGCGATTGATGAAGATAATCCCACTCAGAACACGCCGATCATCAACGCGGGGCTTGTCGTGAGACTTCGGAAAAAAGGGTTCAAGACGCGCCATCTGCGCATCCGTCAGCCAGAAAAGATCAGACACATTCACCGCTCGTTTTCGAAACGTGAATCACGCCTCCATGCGAAAATCAATGGGTCCTGACCCTAAAAATGCAGAACCATGTGATCATTTACAGGTATGAGAAGGTGCACAAAGTTTTGCCTCTAACGGCGATTTTTGCCCTTAAAATCAACTTGTCTAAAATCCATTGAAGAACGAAATGGACCTGTCCCGCTTTTGTGCCGCCCCCAGTGCTCGTTTAGGCCACTTTTCGCTCGAAGGCGACGGGGCTTTTCCA
>NZ_WIBF01000048.1 GCF_009496005.1 Tritonibacter litoralis | reverse complement strand
CTAGGTCATGTTGACAAATGGCGGACCCAGAGCCGGATTGAAGTGACGTCAACAAAGCCAAGATAACTTTCAGCCGTTTTGTCGTATCGCGTGGCGACCCGGCGGGCGTTCTTCAGCTTGTTGAAACACCGCTCCACCAAGTTTCTCAGCCGATATAATCCATGATCCACACCAACCCGCATCTTACGCGTTTTTCGCATGGGAATCTGGGTCAGAATATCGCGCTCACCCATGGTTTTTCGAATACGATCAGCATCATAGCCCCGATCGGCCAGTAGCACCCCTGGCTCCGGCAGATTGTCATCCATCACCAGATCAAAGCCCAGATAATCCGACGTTTGCCCTGGCGTGATGTCTGTCCTCATGGGCAATCCGTGCGCGTTGACACGCAGGTGGATCTTGGTCGTGAACCCACCTCTTGAACGGCCAAAACCCTGTCGCGGAGTCCCCCTTTTGCGCCCGCAGCCTGATGATGAGCGCGAATGACAGTGCTGTCCGCTGCCCGGCAGGCGGCTTTGCCGCCGAGAGGGATCATTTGCAGAGCGTCTGGGACGGTGCCACTCTGGTTTAAGGCCTCCAGAATGTCCTCCCAAAGCCCTGCCAGGGTCCATCGTCGAAATTGCCTGTAAACGCTCGACCATTTACCGAAGTCTTCGGGTAAGTCGCGCCACGGTGATCCCGTACGCGCTATCCAGAATATACCATCCAAAACAAGGCGATGGTTGGCTGGTTTGCGGCCATTTGGGGCACGGATCGCAAGGATGAAGTGTTCAAACAGCGACCACTCGTCGTCACTCATAAGGTCTCGGGGCAAGCTGGTCTCCATAGCAGATACCAGCTTGAATCACGCATGAGCCTTCGTGTGAATCCCTTTTGTCAACATGACCTA
>NZ_WIBF01000047.1 GCF_009496005.1 Tritonibacter litoralis | reverse complement strand
ATCGAGACCCTGCGGACCTATCGCGGCCACCTCGCTGTGGTCACCCAAACCATCCCTGCCCTCGATGAAATCTATGGCGAGAACACCCGCCGCGCGCTACAGGGCAACGCGGGTGTAAAGCTCTACCTGACGCCCTCCGATGAAAAAACAGTTGAAGAACTGAGCAAGGCGGTTGGCAAGACCACGAAGACCGTCATCACGCGCTCCCAGTCCATCGGCAAGAACCCCTTTGAAGGGCGCAGCCAGTCGACCCGGACCGAAGAAAGCTCCTTGCTCCCTGAAGACGAGGCGCGCCGCCTGCCGCTTGATGAGATCGTCATGGTGATCGACGCGCAGATGCCGGTCCGCGCGAAGCGGATCCAATATTTTGACGATCGGCTGTTCAAGGCGATCCACGCGGCGCAGACGGGGGAGTTGCCGTTTCCGAAGCCGGGAGGAGGGGGGCCGCAGGGGAACCTGCCGCTGAGTATGCGCGCCATGCCGATGACGCCGCCGTCGGATGGGCCAGGGGGAACAGAAGCCGATGTGGAGAGGGCGAGCCAGGCTGGCGATGGTCAACCGTCAGGCCAAGCCGACGCCGCTCCAAAGAAGACCGCGCCTGTCGTTCAAGCCGTCATCGCCGAGGAACAGCGCCAGATGGAGATGGATTTTGGCAGCGGCGTCGTGGATTCTGAAGCTGCGAGCGTAGCTGATGAGGCGCAGATGCGCTCTGCAGTCGATGGCTTGGACGAAATGGAAGCGATGCTGCGAGAGGAGGATGGTGAAAGGCTGGTTGCGCGATAGGGTGGCGGACATCGCCTGTTTGTCGGGGAGGGCGGATAGCGGTCATTTGCTGCAGGTACGAAGCATAGTTTCATTTCCAGCAAAAGCTGATGGGGTGGATGGCTCCTGCTTCAACCGGCGTCGCAATGCGCCATAGTGCAGGTGTCAAAATCTGCTTATGAGAG
>NZ_WIBF01000046.1 GCF_009496005.1 Tritonibacter litoralis | reverse complement strand
TGGGGCGCCCTTTCCGTAAGTCAAATCAGACGAGTTGATTACTCGATGATTTTGGAGACAACGCCCGCGCCGACGGTGCGGCCGCCTTCGCGGATCGCGAAGCGCAGGCCGTTTTCCATCGCGATCGGTGCGATCAGCTCTGCGTTGAACGACACGTTGTCGCCCGGCATCACCATCTCGGTGCCTTCCGGCAGGGATACGGTGCCGGTGACGTCAGTTGTACGGAAGTAGAACTGAGGACGGTAGTTGGTGAAGAACGGGGTGTGACGACCACCTTCTTCTTTGGTCAGGATGTAGGCTTCCGCCTCAAACTTGGTGTGCGGGGTCACGGAACCCGGCTTACACAGAACCTGGCCACGCTCAACACCTTCACGGTCAACACCACGCAGCAGGGCGCCGATGTTGTCGCCTGCTTCACCGCTGTCCAGCAGTTTGCGGAACATTTCAACACCGGTACAGGTGGTTTTGGTGGTGTCGCGGATACCAACGATTTCAATCTCGTCGCCCACGTTGATCACGCCACGCTCAACACGGCCGGTCACAACGGTACCACGACCAGAGATCGAGAACACGTCTTCGATCGGCATCAGGAACGGCTGGTCAACAGCGCGCTCAGGGGTGTCGATGTATTCGTCAACAGCCGCCATCAGCTCTTTGATTTTCTCTTCGCCGATTTCAGGCTTGTTGCCTTCCATCGCCGCCAGAGCGGAACCTGCGATGATCGGAATATCGTCGCCCGGGTAGTCATAGGATTCCAGCAGTTCGCGGATTTCCATTTCCACCAGTTCCAGCAGCTCTTCGTCGTCGACCTGGTCAACTTTGTTCATGAAGACAACCATCTTCGGGATGCCAACCTGGCGGCCCAAGAGGATGTGTTCACGAGTCTGCGGCATCGGGCCGTCCGCTGCGTTCACAACCAGGATCGCGCCGTCCATCTGCGCCGCACCGGTGATCATGTTTTTCACATAGTCAGCGTGGCCGGGGCAGTCGACGTGTGCGTAGTGACGTGCTTCGGTCTCATATTCCACGTGGGCGGTGGAGATGGTGATGCCGCGTGCCTTTTCTTCTGGTGCGCCGTCGATCTGGTCGTAGGCTTTGAAGTCACCAAAGTATTTGGTGATCGCTGCGGTCAGCGTGGTTTTACCGTGGTCAACGTGGCCGATGGTGCCGATGTTGACGTGCGGTTTTGTACG
>NZ_WIBF01000045.1 GCF_009496005.1 Tritonibacter litoralis | reverse complement strand
TGGACCTGTCCCGCTTTTGTGCCGCCCCCAGTGCTCGTTTAGGCCACTTTTCGCTCGAAGGCGACGGGGCTTTTCCAGCCCAATGCTGAGTGCTGTCGGCGTGGATTGTAGAAGCCGTTGATGTATTCGAAGATGGCCATTTCAGCATATCGCCGCGTTTTCCAAGTCCGTCGCCAGATCAGCTCAGCTTTGATCGTTTTGAAGAACGTCTCGACGGCAGAGTTGTCATAACAATTGCCTTTGGCGCTCATCGACGCCTTGAACCCGTGCTGGCGCAATATCTTCTGGTAGTCATGTGAGCAGTATTGCGACCCGCGATCCGTGTGATGGACGCAGCCCTTGGGCGGTTCTCGCAGCGCGATGGCCATCTTCAAAGCCCGGATCGCGAGATCACGCTTCATCCGGTTGCTGACCGCCCAACCAATTACACGCCGAGAGTGCAGATCAAGGATCACAGCGAGATAAAGCCATCCCTCACGCGTCCACACGTAGCTGATGTCGCCCGCCCATTTCTGATTGGGCGCATCCGCATGGAAGTCCCGGTTCAGCAGATTGGGGGCAATGTTGAACGCATGGTTGCTGTCAGTGGTCACCTTGTATTTCTTCGACCGCTCAACGCGGATACCATTCTCGCGCATCAATCGACCGACGCGCCGATGGCCGATGTTCAAACCAAGCTCTTTCAACTCTTCCGTCATTCTCGGCCTGCCATAGCTGCCCAAGCTAAGGCGAGATTGTTCCTTGATGTGTGCCAGCACGACCATGTCGGTTCGCTGCCGTTGGCTGGCCGGGCGGCTTCGATAAGCGCGTAAGCCTCGCTCGCTGACGTCTAGAACCTGGCAGAGGCGGTTGGTCGGGAAATCGCAGCCGTGCTCTTCGATGAACCTGAACCTCATGGCTTTTGGCTCGCGAAGAAGACTGTGGCCTTTTTTAAGATATCCCTCTCCTCCTTGAGAATACGGTTCTCGCGTCGAAGCCGTTCATTCTCACGGGCAAGGTCCAAGTCTTTGTCCGACACCACCTCGGTATCCCGATGCGCCGTAACCCACTTATTCAACGTCGACAGGCCAACGCCCAAATCTGACGCCACCTGCTTCCGTGTCAGCCCACTCGTCAGTGCGAGCCGCACCGCATCAGCGCGGAATTCGTCCGTCCGTTTCAGTCCCATAGTTCGTCTCCTTTTCTGCAATAAATGCTATCAAAGGAGCGGCATCAAACCGCGACAGTTCCA
>NZ_WIBF01000044.1 GCF_009496005.1 Tritonibacter litoralis | reverse complement strand
CTCTCATAAGCAGATTTTGACACCTGCACTATGGCGCATTGCGACGCCGGTTGAAGCAGGAGCCATCCACCCCATCAGGTGTACGGATAGGGAGGGACTTCTGAGAATTTCATCGTACCAGCCATATGACACACCAATGTCGCCTATTTCACTTGGCCCAAGTATGACGGCGATTGAAACGCATAATGCCCACTCACTGGCAGCCTTAGCGTGGGATTCCGCCCCTCGGGCATTCGACCCCACTTACCGATCGGGCGCCGCTTCAAGGGACGTCTCGAACCGCTTGTCCGCCGCCGCCGCTTCTTTCAAGAGCGCGTCGAAATTGTCAGGTGGGTTGCCATCTTCCAGCATCCCTTTGAACGTCGCATAGGCATCCGTCTTGCTGCCATAGGCGCGCAGGGTCTTGTCGTCGTTCACCCAGGCCACCACGATGACCTTCGCATCGCTGTTGAACCGGTAGAACAGCCGATACTGCTGGAAGAATTTCGCCCGGAACCAGTGCTTGCGGTGATCGCCGAGTGTGCCGCCTTGCCGGAAGGCGGCGGCACCCGGATCTGCCGGTATGGCCTCGGTGACCAGCTTGAAGATGGCGGCCAGCCGTTTCGTCGGGTTTTTCTTGTGCCAGGTCTTGGGATCGCGTGCCTTACGCGCCTCGACCTCCAGGGTCAGCCCTTCGAGCTGATCCAGAAAGAGCGGATGCGCATAAATCGACCATCCGTTTACGACAAGGGGCGCTTGGGCGGGCACGCTATCGCCGCTCATTCATCCTCGAGCGATAGCGGCGCATCGAGATCGACGTCAACGTCTCCGACCAGTGCTGCAAGACGGTCATGCAAAGCCCCATCGAACGCCCGAATGCGGTCCGGATGCGCCTTGATATCGGCCTCGACGAAATCGAGAAAGGCTCCGAGCACGGGATCTTCCTCGTCGCTGCGCACGGGCTCGATATAGACCCTGCCACTCGGCTCGGTGCAGTAACGAATCTGGTCGCCCTTGCCCAACTTGAGCTGTTTGCGCACACCCGCCGGCACGGTCGTCTGATACCGATCCGTGAGCTTCGAGACATCTTGTGCGAGGGCTGTCATGGCAGTCTCCTGAAGAAAAGGGTCTTTGCTGCCCGCGACAGGTAATGCATTTGCATTGCCTTGTCAAGACAAGCCGCAGGATCTTCTGTCGCCGGGCAGGTCGATGAACCGTCCGGCGCAGGACCTAATCTCGCCCCGCGAGATACTCCGCCAGCACAGGACTGGCCGCGCCCTTCGCGGAGCTGAGCAGCTCCGAGCCCGCAAGCGAG
>NZ_WIBF01000043.1 GCF_009496005.1 Tritonibacter litoralis | reverse complement strand
GTGAACCGCCCCTTGTTTGCCGGAGACCCAGAAGTAAGGATACTGGGTTATGGAAAAGAAGAATTTTGGGAAGAGATATCCGGACGAACTGCGTGCGCGCGCTGTGCGGATGGTCTTAGATCACGAGAGCGAATATCGAAGCAGGTCAGCCGCTATTTCATCGGTTGCACAGAAGGTTGGGTGCAGCCGGGACAGCTTACGCATCTGGATAAAGCAGCATGAGACTGACAGCGGTCTACGTGGGGGGATGACCACGGCAGAGCGGGATCGGATCAAAGAGCTTGAACGTGAGAACCGGCAGTTGCGTCAGGCGAACGAGATATTGAAAAAGGCATCTGCTTATTTTGCTCAGGCGGAGCTCGACCGCCCGTTCCGGAAATGATCGCATTCATTCAGGACCACCGAGATCAACACGGGGTTGAGCCGATGTGCCGCGTTCTGCAGATCGCCCCTTCGACTTTCTATGAACATCAGGTCATTGCGCGTGATCCAGCGCGCGCGTCAGATCGTGCCAAACGTGACGATGAATTGCGCCCTGAGGTGTTGCGCATTTGGCAGGAAAACCGGTCGGTCTATGGTGCACGTAAGCTTTGGCATGCAATGAAACGAGAGAAGTTTGATATCGCACGCTGCACAGTCGAAAGGTTAATGCGTGACATCGGCATTGAAGGCGTCAGAAGGGGCAAGAAGGTCAAAACCACCCATGGGCAGCCTGCTGAACTCTGCCCTTTGGACAAGGTGAACAGGCAGTTCCGTGCCTCCCAACCCAACCAGCTTTGGGTGTCTGACTTTACTTTCGTGTCGACCTGGCGCGGCTTTGTCTATGTCGCCTTTGTCATCGATACCTTCGCCAACCGGATTGTTGGATGGAAGGCATCAACGAGCCAAGACACCCAGTTCGTGCTGGACGCTTTGGAACAGGCACTTCATGCGCGCAGGCCCTCCGAGAACTTGGTCCATCATTCTGATCGGGGATCTCAATACGTATCAATCAAGTACACCGAGCGGCTGGTCGATGCCGGGCTGGAACCATCTGTCGGCAGTGTCGGTGACTCATATGATAACGCACTTGCCGAAACGATGATCGGTTTGTTCAAGACAGAAGTTATCAACCGACTGGGGCCGTGGAAGTCCAAAGATCAGGTTGAATGGGAAACCCTTAAGTGGGTCGATTGGTTCAACACCAAACGGCTCCTGGAGCCACTGGGATACATTACACCCCAAGAAGCGGAGGACGCATACTATCAAGGCTTGAAAACAGACGACATTGCAGCTTGAAATACGAGCTTAACAGTCTCCGGTAAAACCGGGGCGGTTCAG
>NZ_WIBF01000042.1 GCF_009496005.1 Tritonibacter litoralis | reverse complement strand
TGATGGGGTGGATGGCTCCTGCTTCAACCGGCGTCGCAATGCGCCATAGTGCAGGTGTCAAAATCTGCTTATGAGAGGAGCCACCCCATGCAAGTTACCACAATCGGTGTTGATCTGGCCAAGAACGTTTTCCAAGTCCACGGGATCACCGCGAGCGAAGAAGTCGTGTTCAACAAGCCGCTGCGACGAGCGCAATTTCTGCCGTTCTTTGCAAAACTGGAACCGTGCCTGATTGGCATGGAGTCGTGCAGCAGTGCGCATCATTGGGCCCGTGAACTGACAGCTCTTGGTCACGAGGTTCGGCTGATTCCGCCGATGTATGTGAAGCCATATGTCAAACGCGGTAAGTCTGATGCCATTGACGCCGAAGCAATTTGCGAGGCAGTGACTCGACCCACCATGCGGTTTGTTGCGACCAAAACAGTCGAGCAGCAATCCCTGTTGTCGCTGCATCGGGCGCGTGACCTTTTGGTGCGCCAAAGAACGCAACTCATCAACAATCTGCGTGGTCTGGTCGCGGAGTTCGGTATCTTCATTCCCAAAGGGCTGGCCCGTGTGATTGGATTTGCTGAGGACATCACTCTTGGTGAAGTGCTCGACTTGCCAGACATCGCCAACGAGGTGATCCGCAACCTGTCAGAACAGCTCATGGCTCTGCATAAGCGGGTCCGATGGTATGAAGAGCGCCTCAAGCAAGTGGCCAAAGAAGATACGCGTGTCCGTTTGCTGCGCACTATACCCGGCGTCGGCGCGGTGACGGCTTCTGCGATCATCGCCAGCATTGGAGATGGTCACCAATTCAAAAACGGCCGGGAGTTCGCAGCATGGCTGGGTTTAACGCCTGCCAACAAATCCAGCGGCGGTAAAGAGAAGTTGGGGCGGATCACCAAGATGGGTGACCAGTATCTGCGATCATTGCTTGTCGTTGGTATGACATCACTCGTTCGACAAACACGATCCCACCCCGAGCGAGCCAGCAAATGGCTTACATCCTTGCTTGAACGCAAACCTGCGCGTGTCGCAACTGTTGCCATGGCCAACAAGACCGCCCGGATCGTCTGGGCTGTCCTGACCCGCAACGAACCCTACAGCCCACGCACTATAGCCTGAGACGAAAAGAACAATGAGTTAGCAAGACCCGCGAGATGATGGTGCATAAGTCTGCCGCCAAAGCCAAGACACTCCGCCGAATGGCGCGGGCATAATAGCCCGTAAAGCTGATAGGAACTTGGTTTGCGGAACCCATCAGGGCCAGCGGTCAAAACCGCGCAAACAGGCCGGACACATGACTGCTTCTGACAAATGCACAAATCAGATCAAAAATGTCTTGCTATGCAGGAGCCATCCACACA
>NZ_WIBF01000041.1 GCF_009496005.1 Tritonibacter litoralis | reverse complement strand
TCGGCGAGGGTTGAGGTGTCGCCCAAGGCTCCGAAGTCGTTTTCTGCAATTTTGCGCAAGATGCGGCGCATGATTTTGCCCGAACGGGTTTTCGGCAGGCCTGGCGCCCATTGGATCACATCCGGGCTGGCAATCGGGCCGATTTCGGTGCGCACCCAGGTGCGCAGCTCCTTGTAGAGCTCCTCGGAGGGTTCGCGGTCATTCATCAGCGTGACATAGCAGTAAATGCCCTGGCCCTTGATCTCATGGGGGTAGCCGACCACGGCCGCTTCGGCCACGGCGGCGTGTGCCACCAGCGCGCTTTCGACCTCGGCGGTGCCCATGCGGTGGCCCGAGACGTTGATCACATCATCCACACGGCCCGTGATCCAGTAATCGCCATCCGCATCGCGGCGGCAGCCGTCACCGGTGAAGTAGTAGTTTTTGTAATCCGAAAAGTAGGTCTTCTCAAACCGGTCGTGATCGCCCCAGACGGTGCGCATCTGACCGGGCCAGCTGTCTTTCATGCACAGAACGCCCTCGACATCATTGCCGGTGATCTCTTCACCTGATTGCGGATCCAGAACCACGGGCTGGACGCCGAAAAACGGCTTCATCGCAGCGCCGGGTTTGGTGGCATGGGCACCGGGCAGGGGCGTCATCAGATGGCCGCCGGTCTCGGTCTGCCACCAGGTGTCGACAATCGGGCAGCGGCCTTTGCCGACCACATCGTTGTACCAATTCCAGGCCTCGGGGTTGATCGGCTCCCCCACGGTGCCCAGAACTTTGAGATCGCTGAGGTCGTATTTCTCAACAAATTCGGTGCCTTGCCCCATCAGCGCGCGAATGGCGGTGGGCGCGGTATAGAATTGGTTGACCTTGTGCTTTTCACAGACCGCCCAGAAACGACCCGCATCCGGGTAGGTGGGCACGCCCTCAAACATCACCGTGGTGGCCCCATTGGCGAGCGGCCCATAGACGATATAGCTGTGGCCGGTCACCCAGCCCACATCCGCCGTACACCAGTAAACGTCGCCGTCGTGGTAATCAAAGGTCACCTCATGGGTCAGTGCGGCATAGACCAGATAGCCGCCGGTGGTGTGCACAACCCCCTTGGGCTGGCCGGTGGAGCCAGAGGTATAGAGGATAAACAGCGGGTCTTCGGCACTCATTTCTGCAGGTTTGCAGTAGTCATTCGCCTCCAGCGCCATTTCATTATAATCAAAGTCACGACCATCGACCCAGGTGGTCTGACCACCGGTGCGTTTGACCACCAGACATTTGACGTCTTCCTTGCAATGCAGCAAAGCTGCATCGGCATTGGACTTCAGCGGCGTCTTGCGCCCGCCGCGTGGGGCTTCATCGGCGGTGATGATCAGCTTGGCATCGGATCCGTTTACACGGGCGGCCAGCGCATCGGGCGAGAAGCCGGCAAACACAATCGAATGGATCGCGCCGATGCGCGCACAGGCCAGCATCGCATAGGCGGCTTCGGGGATCATCGGAAGATAGAGCACCACGCGCTCGCCTTTGCGCACGCCCAGAGTCTCCAGCACATTGGCCATGCGGCAGACGCTGGTGTGCAGCTGCTTATAGGTGATGTGCTGGGCGGCCTCGTTTGGATCATCGGGTTCAAAGATGATCGCAGTCTGATCGCCACGGGTTTCCAGATGGCGGTCGATGCAGTTGGCGGCCACATTCAGCGTGCCATCGGCAAACCAGTTGATCGACACATTGCCCGGCGCAAAGCTCACATCTTTGACTTGGGT
>NZ_WIBF01000040.1 GCF_009496005.1 Tritonibacter litoralis | reverse complement strand
GCGTAGCTCAGGGGTAGAGCATAACCTTGCCAAGGTTAGGGTCGGGCGTTCGAATCGCCTCGCCCGCTCCATTCGGACAAAACAGCCGCCTTCCTGGGCGGCTTTTGTTTTTCTATTCTCCCCTCTGGCCCTTGATCGGAATCGTTCAGCCCGATAAGAACAGAGGGCGAACAATCATTCCCAGTCCAAAAGACAAGAACGAGGCAGGATGCTTACATCGGTGGAACTTTGCGCAGGTGCAGGCGGGCAGGCTTTGGGATTGGAACGGGCGGGTTTTGATCACACGGCTTTGGTTGAGATTGACAAACATTGCTGCGCAACCTTGCGCCACAACCGCCCGGCCTGGAACGTATTGGAAGAAGACGTGCGCGAATTCAAAGATCGCGCGGATGACTATCGCGGCATCGACCTTCTGGCGGGCGGCCTCCCCTGCCCTCCGTTTTCTGTGGCAGGCAAACAGCTTGGCGAAAAGGACGAGCGCAACCTGTTTGACGACGCAATCGAAATTGTGCAGGCCACCCGCCCCCGTGCCGTCATGATCGAAAACGTACGTGGCTTTCTGGACGCGGTGTTTGTCGACTACCGGGAAAAGCTGAAAAAACAGCTGGCAAAACTTGGCTATGAAACCGATTGGCGCTTGCTCAACGCATCGGATTTTGGCGTGCCGCAACTGCGTCCACGGGTTGTCATTATTGCCCTGCGCAAGGAATTCAACGGTCAGTTTTCGTGGCCGGATCCGCTGCCCTATAATCCACCAACCGTGGGTGAGACCCTAATCGACCTGATGAAGGAACGCGGCTGGCGCGGTGCTGAGGCCTGGAAAACACAGGCCAATGAAATTGCGCCGACCATTGTTGGTGGCTCCAAAAAACACGGCGGCCCCGATTTGGGCCCCACCCGCGCCCGTCGCGCTTGGGCCGCCCTTGGAGTGGAAGGGCGTACCATCGCCAATGAAGCGCCAGACCCGTTTCACAACGACATGCCGCGCCTGACCTGCCGAATGGTGGCCCGAATCCAAGGGTTCCCGGATGAATGGCATTTCACTGGCGCCAAAACCAACGCCTATCGCCAGGTTGGCAATGCCTTCCCCCCACCTGTCGCTGCCGCTGTGGCCAAACAGATCAGCCAGGCCATCGTGCGGCCCGGTTTGCGCTCCATCTCGGCTTAAGCGCCTATTGCGCAGTTGCTTTTTAAGTATTTATAAAAAGATGAAAATGATGCCGTTTGTGCTTTCATCTTTTCCCAAATACTTACAGCACACCAGACGCCCCAAGCGAAACGCAGGCTCATGAAACGCACCCTCCCTCCCAGCGCCATTGATGCGGATCACCGTGATGCTGCCTTGCTGGATGCGCTGGCCCACGACATCACCGCAAGGGCCGGCGGTTCATTCGAGCTGAGCCAGACCTTTCCACAGATGCTGCGCAACTGTATCGATGCGGTGATCATGACCGCCAAAACCGGGCGGCGGCGGTATGAAGAGCTGGAAAAGACTGAAAAAACCTATATCGGGACCCGGGTCGAGATCGAATTGCGCGCTCTTCTTGGTCTGCGCAAAGGGCGTTTGGATACGGAAATCCTGGGTCATGACGTGGATATCAAAAACACCATGGGCACCAATTGGATGATCCCCACCGAAGCCGTGGATCATCCCTGCATTCTGGTGGCTGCTGATGAAGACCGAGCACTGTGCTATCTGGGGCTCATTATTGCGCGTCCAGACTATCTAACCACGGGTCAGAACAAGGATGCCAAGCGCAGCATTTCGGCCGAGGGGTTTCGCCATATCCTCTGGCTTTTGAAGGAACAGCCCTATCCAGCGAATTTCTGGCGCAGCATTCCCAGTGACGCGGTGGCCTGTATTTTCCAAGGCAAATCCGGCAATGCGCGCATGGCGGAATTGTTTCGCCAGATCCAGGAACACCCCATTCCACGCGACGTGATCGAGGCCGTGGCGCAGCAAAAGGATTTTACGCGCCGCATTCGCAAGGACAAAGGGCGCGGCACGCGGGATATTTTGGAACGCGAGGGGATTGTGCTGATGGAGGGGCGCACGGACGCGCAGCTGATCAAGGCCTTTGACCTGCCCCCGTGCCCGGCGGGGAGTTTTATCTCATACCAACCGCGCAGCCAAAACGCCTGTAATATGGCGCGCCATTTCGGCTTTGATGCGCTGCCGACGATCGGCGACACCTAAGCCTTGGCGAGCGGCAATTTTTTCTGAAAAAGTCGGTTTTTCCCCTTGCGGTTATCGCCCCATATTCGTAAACCCCGCTCACCGAAACGGAGTGCGGGCGTAGCTCAGGGGTAGAGCATAACCTTGCCAAGGTTAGGGTCGGGCGTTCGAATCG
>NZ_WIBF01000004.1 GCF_009496005.1 Tritonibacter litoralis | reverse complement strand
GTGATCGCTGCGGTCAGCGTGGTTTTACCGTGGTCAACGTGGCCGATGGTGCCGATGTTGACGTGCGGTTTTGTACGCTCAAACTTTTCCTTTGCCATTCTCTAGGCGCCCTTTTGAAAATTGGGGGGTCATCCATGACCCGGTTTCCTCTGCGCGCGCGGCTTATTTGGTTTGCGCACAAAAATCAAGTCGCTTCCTGTCTGCTGCGACGTCTAGCCTGCCTGTTGTACGTCTGCATCAGCCGCCGCATCTGCGGCGCGCGGGTTGAACCAGCCCTCTTCGGCGTGTTTTTCGGCGATGTATTCTTCGATTTTGTCGGCAATATTCAGGGCAAGACCATCGATCTGTTCCTGTTTGGTGCGGCTGTGGCCAGAGCCCAGCAGCGCGCTTTCGCCTGTAGTGTCTTCAAAGATCTCCATCTGGACTTTTTCGGCCAGGAACAACGCGCCTTTGACGTCATAAACAAAGACGTTCACCACCGCCACGCTTTTGGGAGAGAACAGGATCGGCACCCCGCCCGGAGCCAGCATGAAGCCTTCCAGCGTCACCGCTACATCATATTCCTGCGCGCCCTGATAGCGTCCCAGACGCGCCGTCAACGCGCGCTGCATCGGCTCGGTCCATTCGCTTTGATCGGCGTCGCGGGACAACGGCCATTGCAGTGCTTTTTCCGTATAGACATGCAGGATGCGGGCTTTGAATGCGCCCAGGTCTTCTGGTGTTTCATCCAATTGGGTTGCGCCACAGGCCGCCAGCATCAGCAACCCCGCAAGCACAGTAAACAGTCGGGCCATGGTCCAGTCCTTTAGACGTCAATTTTGGCAAAGGTTTAACGAGCTTTGGCCGCCTTCGCAAAGAGGCTCACAGTAAAAACCCGCGCGCCGGGTGGCGCACGGGTCACATGTGAAGCGATTACTTGAACTTGTAGTTGCGTGGGAAACCATAGGGGGGCCGCTTACCGACGCTGGCCCGTTTCCCAAGCCATTCGCTCAGATCCGGTTCATGGCGGGTCTTGCCGCCGCCCATCTCCCAGCTGAGCCCCTCTTCCCAGTTGAAGGTTGTGATATCCGACAAGCCGCCATCAAGCTCCAGAGCGCCCTGTTTGCCGCGGGCCATATTGTATTTCTGCAGTTTCACGCCTTTGCCGCGGTTGAGTTCCGGCATTTCTTCGACCGAGAAGACGAGGAACTTGCCGTTCTCTGAGACTACGGCGACGTGATCGCCGGTCACCGGGATACAGAGCTTGGCGCGGTCCTCGTCCTTGACGTTCAACACCTGTTTGCCGCTGCGGGTCTGGGCGACGATCTCTTTTTCGGCGCAGATAAATCCGTTGCCCGAGTCTGAGGCGACCAGCAGCTTGCCTTCGGGGTTGTGGATCAGAAGGTCGACAATTTCGACCTCATTGGGCAGATCCACCATCAGGCGCACAGGTTCCCCCATGCCACGTCCACCGGGCAGGTTTGCCGCAGACAGCGTATAGAATCGCCCGTTTGAACCAAAGACCAGCAGGCGGTCGGTGGTTTCCGCATGGAAGACAAAGCGCGGGCCGTCGCCGTCCTTGAACTTCAGCTCGCGGTTCAGGTCGATATGACCTGTCATCGCACGGATCCAGCCCATTTTGGAGCACACCACGGTGATCGGCTCCCGCTCGATCATCGCCTCCAGCGGCACCTCTTCGACCTCGGCCGCCTCGGCAAAGCGTGTGCGGCGGGCTCCGCCGGCGAAATCCTTGCCGAATTTTTTCTTGGTCTCGCGCAGCTGTTCGGTGATGCGGGTCCACTGGATGTCTTCCGAGCCCAACAGCTCAACCAGCTCGGCCCGCTCGTCGCGCAGGGCGTCGCGTTCGCGGGTCAGCTCGATCTCTTCCAGCTTGCGCAAAGAGCGCAGGCGCATGTTGAGGATCGCCTCAGCCTGAACCTCGGTCAGCTCGCCAACGCCGTCTGTGGGCGTGACATATTCGGCCTCGCTAAAGGCACGGGGATGGTCGACACTCCAGTCTTCTCGCATCAACGCGGCTTTTGGGTCGTCATCGTAACGGATGATGTCGATCACGCGATCCAGATTGAGGAAAGCGATGATAAAGCCTTCCAGAACCTCCAACCGGTGGTCGATCTTTTCCATCCGGTGGCGGGCACGGCGCTGCAGAACATCGCGGCGGTGATCCAGGAAGGCGCGCAGCACCTCCTTCATCGAGCAGACCTTGGGCGTGACCCCATCAATCAACACGTTCATGTTGAGGCTGAACCGAGTCTCAAGATCCGAGTTACGGAACATCATGTTCATCAGAACCTCTGGATCCACATTCTTGGACTTCGGTTCCAGGATGATACGGATGTCTTCTGCGGATTCGTCGCGAATATCGGCGAGAATCGGCACTTTCTTGGTCTGGATCAGCTCGGCGATCTTTTCGATCAGCTTGGACTTCTGAACCTGATACGGGATCTCGGTCACAACGATCTGCCACTGGCCACGGCCCAGATCCTCAACTTCGTAAGTAGAGCGCAGGCGGAACGAACCGCGACCGGTGCTGTAGGCCTTGGCGATATTTTCACGCGGTTCGACAATGACGCCACCGGTCGGAAAATCCGGCCCCGGCACATAGTTCAGCAGCGTATCATCATGGGCACCGGGCGTTTTGATCAGGTGGATACAGGCGTCCACCAGTTCCGCGATATTATGGGGCGGAATATTGGTCGCCATGCCCACCGCGATCCCTGCCGCACCATTGGCCAGAATATTCGGGAAGGTAGCCGGCAGAACCGCCGGTTCGGTCAGACGGCCATCATAGTTGTCGCGGAAATCAACCGAATCCTCGTTCAGCCCTTCCAGCATCGCCTCAGCGACAAAGGTCATCCGCGCTTCGGTGTATCGCGAGGCCGCAGGGTTATCGCCGTCGATATTGCCAAAGTTGCCCTGACCATCCACCAGCGGGTAGCGCACGTTGAAATCCTGGGCCAGACGCGCCATCGCATCATAAATGGCGGCGTCCCCATGCGGGTGGAAATCACCCATCGTATCGCCCGAGATCTTGGCCGATTTCAGGAACCCACCCGAGGACGACAACCGCAGCCGGTTCATCGCATAAAGGATCCGCCGGTGCACCGGCTTCAGCCCATCGCGCGCATCCGGCAGCGCCCGGTGCATAATCGTGCTGAGCGCATAGGTCAGGTACCGCTCCCCAATGGCGCGGCGCAAAGGTTCCAGGATTTCTCCCTCTTCCGGGGAGGACGGCATGTCGGGGTCATCTACCAGGTCGGTCATGGAAATGTGATACTGCCCCGTCCGATCAGGGTAAAGCGGTCATGAATTCCGTCCACAGATTTTAATCCAATCCTTTTGATTGAGGCCGCCTAGTATCAATAGTTTGTTTCCACGCTTGGGGGAGTATTCGTCCCGTTCTCCCCTGCGGGAATCGCTAAAATATGATTAAATGAATGTCACCAGCCGTCGATTCGTGTGGGGAGGCTGGGTCACGCGGCGTAAAAGCGCCTGCGAGCTGCCAACTTTATGTGTGTTTCCAGGGGGATGAGCGTCATGTCAATGCGCTTTGTTGTGGTGTGTTTTTTGGGCCTAGGGGCCGTTTTCTATGAGCTAAGTGGCGGGGCCGATTTTGCCCCAGCGGAACGTGTCGGACCGGTAAATGTCGCACGTGAAACGCAAGCCGTACCCATCCAGGTGGCCCGTGCCACACCACCCCCTGTACTGTCCTCAAAAGAGGTGGTGCCCGCCGCCCAACCGGAACGCCCAGCCGCGAATCCCGGCCTGCGCCAGGAGATTGCACGCAACAACCTGACCCAGATCGGCAACGCTTTTGGATCTGCAGCTGGATTTGACGGGCGTATTCCCACGGGTGGGCTGCAGCTGGTATCGCTGGACGGCGGGCTGTCTGCCATAACAACCCAACCTGTCGCGCCGCTGGTTGAGCCGGTCGTTCGGCCTGAACCTGAAGGCCCCGATGTGCGGTTTGTGCGCGCTTCGCGGGTCAATATGCGGCAGGGGCCCGGCACCAATTACTCGGTCCTGACCCGCCTGCTGGCCAACGACAAGGTCATCGTCCTCGAAGACAGCGGAACAGGCTGGCTGCGGCTTAAGGTCGACAAGAGTGGCCGCGTGGGTTGGATTGCCGCTTCCCTGCTGAGCAAGAAAGCCCCATAAGTTCCAGGCAGGATCTGGTCAAAGGGCTCTTTCATGTCAAAAACACTGCTGATCACCGGATGCTCTTCGGGCATCGGTTTGGATGCGGCGCGTGGAATGCGAGAGCGAGGCTGGACCGTTTTTGCCTCGTGTCGCAAACAGCGGGACTGTGACCGGATGCGCGCCGAAGGGTTTATCAGCCCACGTATCGATTACACCGACGAGGCCAGCATTCACGCAGGCCTTGAGATGGTATTGAACGAAACCGGCGGCACGTTGGATGTGCTGTTTAACAATGGCGCACATGGTTTGCCCGGCGCGGTTGAGGATCTGCCCACAGATGGTCTGCGCGCGATTTTTGAAGCCAATTTCTTTGGCTGGCACACGCTGACCCGTGCCGTTGTGCCGGTGATGCGCGCCCAAGGGCACGGTCGGATCATCCACAACTCATCAATCCTGGGCTTTGTCGCCTTCCCCTGGCGTGGTGCCTATGTGGCAACCAAATTCGCGTTGGAAGGGCTGACCGACACCATGCGGGTCGAGCTGGCGGATACCAATATCCATATCTCGTTGATTGAACCCGGCCCGGTGACTTCCAAGATCCGCCAGAACTCGATCCCGCATTTCGAACGTTTTGTGGATTGGGAAAACTCTTCCCTGCGTGCGCTCTATGAAAAAACGCTGCTGAAACGGCTCTATCACAGTGACGGCCCGGACCGGTTTGAATTGCCCGCCGCGGCGGTGACTGCAAAACTGGCCCATGCCTGTGAGGCCCGCCGCCCCCGCGCACGCTATTACGTCACCACGCCCACCCATATTGCCGGGCGTCTGAAACGCATCCTAGGCACCCGCGCCATCGACCGCATTTTGATGGGTTTGCGATAGGACAACGGTCGCCAAACCAAATTTCACTCATTAAATTCACGAACAACTTATTAATTTTACAAACTCAGTCTCAAAGAAGGACGAATAATGCTCGACCCATTCTATATCCTGGGCCTATTGGCCGTAGGAGTCACCGTCATTGTGTTGGTCCTTGGAATCGGCAGTTTTGGTGCCGGAGGAAAATTCCATAAAAATAACTCTAACCGCCTGATGCGACTACGCATTCTGTTCCAGTTCATTGCGGTCGTTGCGCTATTAGGCTTTGTTTATTTCCGCAATCAGGGAGGCCAGTAAACATGGTGGTTTTGAACAAGATCTATACGCGCACTGGCGACAAGGGCGACACCGCACTTGGCAATGGGGATCGTGTGGCCAAACATGATGCACGCGTGAATGCCTATGGCACCTCGGACGAGTTGAACGCGTTTGTCGGTGTTGCACGCCTTGCAGCCGAGGGCGCGGTCGACGACGCGCTGTCGCGAATCCAAAATGACCTGTTTGATCTCGGCGCGGATCTTTGCCGCCCTGAAATGGAAAAAGACGCAGAGGCCGAATACCCACCATTGCGGATGGCCCAGGCACAGGTGGATCGGCTGGAATCCGAGATCGATGCGATGAATGCCGACCTCAGCCCGTTGCGCAGCTTCATCCTGCCGGGCGGCTCTCCGCTGGCAGCGCAGCTCCATGTCTGCCGCACGGTAGCGCGCCGCGCGGAACGTCTGGCCACTGAACTGGCCACAGTCGAAACGATCAACCCGGTGGCTGTGACCTATTTGAACCGCTTGTCGGATTGGTTCTTTGTTGCCGCACGTATTGCCAATGATAATGGTGCCGCGGATGTGCTGTGGGTTCCTGGTGCAAACCGCTGACTTTCAGCGCCTTTGGCAGTTCCTTGATTCTGCGGCGCAGCGCAACAGAATCACTCACACACTGTGAATATTGCAAAAAATCCGCAAACTCTGTAACTTTATTGCGCAGAAGGTCGCACCTCATTGACGGCTGCAAACACCCCTGAAACAAGGTTTTTTTTGCCGTGTTTTTTGCAAACGCGACGTCCCTAGACCACAACATGACGATTTTGCCCTGTTGATCGGGGCACGCAGCGGCTATCAACGCTGCGAGAGCATAGCGGCCACCCAAATTCTGGACTGGCTACATTGTTAAGGAGAAAACGCCCATGAAGGTCCTCGTACCTGTCAAACGCGTGATCGATTATAACGTGAAGGTTCGTGTAAAAGCGGACGGCAGCGGTGTTGATCTCGCAAACGTAAAGATGTCGATGAACCCCTTTGACGAGATTGCCGTCGAAGAAGCCATCCGTCTGAAAGAAGCTGGCAAGGCCGACGAAGTTGTTGCTGTCTCCATCGGCGTGAAGCAAGCACAGGAAACTCTGCGCACCGCCCTGGCGATGGGTGCAGACCGTGCGATCCTGGTTGTTGCTGCAGATGACGTGCACCAGGACATCGAACCGCTGGCCGTTGCCAAGATCCTGGCCAAAGTTGTCGAAGAAGAGCAGCCCGGTCTGGTTCTGGCAGGCAAGCAGGCGATCGACAATGACATGAACGCAACCGGCCAAATGGTGTCGGCGCTTCTGGGTTGGTCGCAGGCGACCTTTGCGTCCGAGCTGGACGTTGAAGGCGACACCGCCAAAGTCACCCGTGAGGTAGACGGCGGTCTGCAGACCATCAGCGTCAAGATGCCTGCCATCGTGACCGTGGACCTGCGCCTGAACGAGCCGCGCTATGCCTCGCTGCCCAACATCATGAAGGCCAAGAAAAAGCCGCTGGATGAGAAAACAGCCGCTGACTTTGGTGTTGATGTCACACCGCGCCTGACCGTGGTGGAAACCAAAGAACCCGAGGCGCGCGCCGCCGGGATCAAGGTCGGCTCGGTCGATGAGCTGGTCGAGAAACTCAAAGAAGCGGGGGCTGTGTAATGTCTGTTCTTCTTCTCGCAGAAGTCACCAATGGCGAACTGTCTCTGGACGCGACCGCCAAAGCCGTCACCGCGGCCAAAAGCTTGGGTGAAGTGACCGTTCTGGCCGCAGGTGCCGCGGCGGCTGCAGCCGGTGAAGCCGCTGCAAAAATCGACGGCGTGGCCAAAGTTCTGGTCGCCGAAGACGCATCGCTGGGTCACCGTCTGGCGGAACCCACCGCGGCGCTGATCGCTGGTCTGGCTGCTGATTTCACCTATGTGGTGGCACCGGCAACCACAGACGCCAAAAACATCCTGCCCCGTGTTGCCGCACTGTTGGATGTGATGGTGCTGTCTGATGTGACCGCCGTTGTGGATGGCGACACGTTTGAACGCCCGATCTATGCAGGCAACGCCATTCAGGTGGTGAAATCTGCAGATGCAAAGAAGGTCATCACCTTCCGGACATCCACCTTTGACGCCGCAGGCGAAGGTGGCTCTGCAGCCGTTGAAACCATTGCAGCTGCAGACAATCCGGGCCTGTCCGAGTGGGTTGAAGACAAAGTTGCCGAAAGCGACCGTCCCGAGCTGACCTCGGCTGGCGTTGTTGTGTCCGGCGGCCGTGGTGTTGGGTCCGAAGAGGACTTCAAAATCATCGAAACCCTGGCCGACAAACTGGGTGCCGCTGTTGGCGCATCCCGTGCCGCGGTTGACTCAGGCTTTGCACCAAACGACTGGCAGGTTGGTCAGACCGGAAAGGTTGTGGCACCTGATCTTTACATCGCGGTTGGTATCTCCGGCGCGATCCAGCACTTGGCCGGCATGAAAGACTCCAAAATCATCGTCGCAATCAACAAGGACGAAGAAGCACCGATCTTCCAGGTTGCCGATTTTGGTCTGGTTGCCGATCTGTTTGAAGCCGTGCCTGAGCTGACGGAAAAGCTGGGCTAACGCACCAAGAAAAAACGGAAAAAGGCTCGCATCTTTGTGAGCCTTTTTTCATTTCAGCCCTGGCATTCGGCTGCCTAGATCACAACTTGTAAACGCTCCGCAACCGAGCAGGCAATCCGATGCTGTTCGCGCGGCCCCAGCATCAACTGGGCGGATTGCAGATCCTGTGGCTCCACCGCCATCCCGGCCACATCATCCGCCTCACCCGCGGTGGCCACGTCCAGCTCAATCACATCCGTGACTTCTGCACACAACGTGCCGACCATTTCCTGGGTTACCAGAACTGGCTCTTGGGCAAAGCTACCGCTCAGATTCAGACTGTAGCGCAACCACAGCAGAACAACCTCGCCAGCAAATCCGCGAACCATCTCCCGCATGCGCGTGACCCAAGTGTCCTGCAGATGCTTTTGCAGCACCATAAACCGTTCCGGATCCAACCCGGCCAGATGGCTGAGAAGATGGCGGTTAAAATGGAACTCGGTAAAATCCACCTCGGGAAACAGGGCCAGCAATTGTGGATGGGCACACAGAAACCGGTCATTGCGCCGCGGGTGCACTTTGAAGAACTCATTGGACAGGTTTTGCGCCCCCATCACCTGAACAATGGCCACATCTGCGTTCGCCGCCGCGTCGCGCAGGGTCGCGTCAAAGAAATAACTGTCCAAACCGCCGTTAACGGCCGCAAAATTCACACAAGGAATGCCCAACAGTTTTTCCACATCCTCCGGAAAGGGTGTGTCAATAAAGCGTCCGTAAACTTCGGTGCTGCCGAGGAAAGCCAGATACGGCTGATCCAAGGGGCGCTCTGGCCCACGAACCGACAAGCGCGATCCGCCATAGCGGCAGTTTTCTACGTCTGATGCTGACGCGTTACCCGTTGCGTAGCTCATAATTCTCACCCGTTTTCGCCCAAATCTCACCCTGAGCCAGAAGAATTGCAAATTCGCTAATGTTTGGATTTGCGTTAAATCGGATCGGATGACACTTGCGTCCGCGCTGACCGCCGATACTATTGCAACGCAGAAACCAGAAAGGCAGTGGTATGGACATTCAATCCGTCGGAGTGATCGGCGCAGGCCAAATGGGCAACGGGATTGCCCATGTCATGGCGCTCTCGGGCTATGATGTTGTTTTAAATGACGTAAACCAACAAGCCCTGGATGCTGCTGTCAGCCAGATTCACAAAAACATGAGCCGCCAGGTCAGCCGGGACAAGATCACTCAGGCCGAAATGGATGCTGCCTCCAAACGTATTCGCGCCTCCCTTGCCTTGGCTGATGTCGGAACCACTGACCTTGTGATTGAGGCCGCAACAGAGCGTGAAACCGTCAAACAGGCGATTTTTGAAGACCTGCAACCACATCTGAAACCGAATACGATTCTCACCTCAAACACCTCCTCGATCTCGATCACCCGGCTGGCCAGCCGAACAGATCGCCCTGAGCGGTTTATGGGGTTTCACTTCATGAACCCGGTTCCGGTGATGCAACTGGTCGAACTGATCCGCGGCATCGCCACAGACGAAGAAACCTTTGCCGCCTGCAAAACCGTGGTGGAACGCCTGGGCAAAACCGCTGCCAGCGCCGAGGATTTTCCCGCCTTCATCGTAAACCGCATCCTGATGCCGATGATCAACGAAGCGGTCTATACGCTCTATGAAGGGGTCGGAAACGTCGAATCGATTGACCAATCCATGAAGCTGGGCGCCAACCATCCAATGGGGCCGCTGGAGCTTGCTGATTTCATCGGTCTGGACACCTGCCTGGCGATTATGAATGTTCTGCACGATGGTCTGGCCGATACCAAATACCGCCCCTGCCCACTGCTGACCAAATACGTCGAGGCCGGCTGGCTCGGCCGTAAAACCCAGCGCGGTTTCTACGACTACCGTGGTGAGACGCCCGTCCCAACCCGCTGATCACAAAAAAGGCGGTGGCCCACTGCGCCCCCGCCCCTTTCATCTTTTCAAAAATACTCAAATCCCGCAGGCGCCCCTTGGCGCTTTGGTCCAGGGGCGCTTTGGTTCAGGCTTTGCCCTGACCCAAAGCCAAAGTGTGTTCGCGCAGCCAGGCCATAAACCCGCGCGGATCGCTTTGCAGCATCTCCATTTGCGCGTCACTCAAAGGTTCGCCAACAACAGGCGCTTGCGGTTTGTTACAAGAGCGCACGATCTCATGCAGCAAAAGCCCCTGGCGCAAAATCGGCGAGACCTGGCAAGCAATCTGATACCAGCGCGAATTTGAACCCGGAAAGAACATCGGCACCACACGCGCGCCCGAACGGCGGATCATCTGCGCCGTAAAGACATTCCATTCCCGTTCAATCACCGGACCAAACCAGCTGTCTGACGAGCTGACAACGCCCGAGGGGAACAGCGCCACAACACCGCCTGCTTTCAGATGCGCCATGGCATTGGCCCGCATTTCGACCATTTTGCGTTGCGCATCTGGATCATGCGGGAAAGGCACCGGGATCATAAATGACGTCGCCGCCTCATCCAGCCCCGTCAGAACCGAGCGTGTCAGGATCCGGTAATCTTCACGCACGCGCCCAATGATGTCGGCAAATATCATGCCGTCGACCATCCCATGAGGGTGGTTGGCCACCACAACCACCGGACCTTCGGTCGGGATCTTGTCGATTTGTGCCTGCGGTGTTGTCAGCTCAATGCCCATCACATTCAGCGCACCGCGCCAGAAGCGCTGACCGCGATACAGCGCGTTCTGCTTCTCGAATTTCTTGACCATCCGCAAAATGGTCAACTTGCCGGTCAGCCATTCCATGGTTTTGATGGCCAAAGACGTCCAGCGATCGTCAAAGGAATTCGCATAGGTCAGCGTGCGGCGGTCATAAACCTCTCCGGTGCTGGCCTCTGCCGGAGCGCTGCCCCGGCTATTGCTGTCGTGTGCGGTATCCGCCAATTTTGTCGTCCCGTCTTCTGCTGCCGGTCCCGGTCTTAAAACCCTTCACCGAATTTGTCAGCGACCAGCGCTTCCAAAGCTTCGGCAAGGGCGGTTGCGTCGGGGCCCGAAGTTTCGACGTCAATAGTCGTTCCTTTGGAGGCTGCCAACATCAAAAGCCCCATGATACTATCACCGGATGCGAACATACCGTCTTTTGAGACTTCGGCGCTGGCGTCAAAGCCTTCGACGACCTCCACCAGCTTTGCTGATGCCCGCGCATGCAGACCTTTTTCATTCACGATTTTGAGCGTTTTTTGAACCATCTACTGCGCCTGTTCCCCTTCTGGGGTAATGTTCTGAGTGTTGATATACTTGCGCCCAGCTTCCATGGCCTGACGCACCGCGTCGGCAACCGGAAGGTCGCGGGATTTTGCCAATTTAATCAGCATTGGCAAATTGGCCCCATAAAGAATGCGCCGGTTTGATGGCTGACAGGCCCGCAATGACAGATTCGACGGCGAACCTCCAAATAGATCCGTGACCACAACAACACCCCCACCGGAATCAACCTGATCCGCGGCGGCGCAAATTTCATTCTGTTTGGCGCTTCGGTCGTCCTCTGGACCAATCGCTACGGTTAACAATGAAGGCAAAGGGCCAACAACATGCTCTACCGCAGCGCGATACTCCCGCGCTAAGCCACCATGGGCGACGATTACTATTCCGATCAAATCGGCCTCATTCCGTTCTGCTAGCCTTGCAGCTCGCGATGTCTAATTGACACCTGCGGCGCGTCTTCTGCAAGGGCCTTCGCAAGAGTTTCCGCCAGTGTGACGGAACGATGTTGGCCTCCTGTACATCCAAAGGCAATCGACAAATGCGACTTGCCCTCCTCTTGGTAGGCCGGCAAGAGAAAACGAGTCATGTCCAGCACCTTGTCAAAGAACGCATCAAAGCGCGAATCGCCTTTGACATGGTTTTGCACCGGCGTATCGCGCCCATCCAGCCCGCGCAGTTCTGGCACCCAATAGGGGTTGTTCAAAAACCGGCAGTCAAACACCAGATCCGCCGCATAGGGCACGCCGCGTTTATAGGAAAAGCTTTGGATCGAAACCGCCAGGGTGCGCCCTTCGGGGGCAAATATGTTTTCGATCTCTTCCCGCGCCTGATGCACATTCATGTCAGACGTGTCCAACAGGATATCCGCCCGTTCGCGGATCTCAGCCATCAGGGTCAGCTCACGGCGCACGCCAATTTCCGGAGATTCTGCCGGTGCCATCGGATGGCGCCTGCGGGTTTCCGAGAAGCGGCGCAACAGAACTTCGGCGCGTGCATCCATATAAAGGACGCTCAATTCCACATCTTGGCGTTGGGCAATCAGGCTGATTGCATCCAGCAAAGCTGTGGGAGAGAAATCGCGGTTGCGGCTGTCCAATCCCAGGGCAAGCGGTCGATCCCCCGGCGCGCTGTCAACCACACCGGGCAGCAGGCTGAATGGCAGGTTATCAATCGCCTCATATCCGAGGTCTTCCAACACGTTGATGGCCGTGGTCCGTCCGGCCCCCGAAGGGCCCGTCACCAAAACAACCTTTAACCGCGTCTGTTCACGGGTGCCCATCAGGATCCAAAGCTCCGCCTTTGAGGAATTGCAGCACACCAGCAGCAAAAGACGGGCTCTCTCCCTTGTGAAAGACCGGAACCGCCACCGACAGGATGTCCATACATCGTTTCGGCGGCAAACGCTCGGTCTCAATCTCGTCCATCGTAACGATTGCGCAAACCGTGGCCTTTTCGCAGGTCTCCGCCCGCAAGATACCAAGCCCTCGGGCCTCAATCAGGCCCGAGATCGCCGCGGGTGCCTTTGCAACCAGCTGATGGCCTTCGCACATAACCTCGGTCCGATCGTCGGACACCAGCGTGGCACCATAGGCCAGCAACTGCAGCGCAAGGCTTGATTTTCCACTGCCCGACGCCCCCAAGATCAACACCGCGCGGCCCCCAAAGACCACGCAGGATGCATGAAGAACCCGCGGTTTCATCGCGGTTTACACGGGCAAGCCGACCACAAACCGAGCGCCCAAAGGATCAGACGTCATGTCCGCTTCGGTGGGACGGATGTTTTCGGCCCAGATCACACCGCCATGTGCCTCAACAATCTGCTTGGAGATCGCCAGGCCCAGGCCTGAGTTATTGCCAAAATGCTCGTCCGGGCGCTGCGAGTAGAACCGCTTGAACACTTTGGTCAGAGCTTGTTCCGGGATGCCGGGGCCCGTGTCTTCGACCACAACCAGTACCCGATTGTCCCGGCGCCGCGCCCAGACGCGAATGGCATCGCCGTCTTCGCAGAATGAAATCGCATTGGTGATCAGATTGACAAAAACCTGCGCCAACCGCGCCTCAAGCCCGTGCAGCAGGATCGGCTGTGGCGGCAGATCTGTAATGTAGTCGATCCCCTTTGCCCGTGCATCTTCGCCCAGATATTGGTTCAGATTGCCCAGCATATTCAGCAGATCGAACTCTTCTTCCTCTTCCTTGACCAGCTCTGCATCCAGTCGTGAGGCATTGGAGATGTCACTAACCAACCGGTCCAGCCGACGCACATCATGTTCAATCACTTCCAGCAGTTTTTCACGCTGGTCATCGCGTTTGACCATTCGCAAGGTGCCGACGGCGGACTGCAGGCTGGCCAGCGGGTTCTTGATCTCATGGGCGACATCGGCTGCGAACTGTTCGTTGCCATCGATCCGATTGTAAAGCGCCTTGACCATGCCACGCAGCGCGCGGCTCAGGCGGCCAATTTCATCGGGGCGGGCAGACAGATCTGGGATGCGAACCCTCCCGGATTTGACTTTGCGCGCATTGCGGTCGCGGCCCAGTTCCGCCGCCTCAGCCAAGTCAGCCAATGGATTTGCGATGGTAGACGCCAGCACCAGGCTCAAACCCACCGAAACCAGCAAGGCCACCACAAACAGCTGCAACACTTGCTCGCGGCCGGCCCGAACCAGCGCTTCGATCTCTCCGGTCGGGGTTGCAAGCGCCACAACGCCAAAAAGCTCTCCCCCTTTGAGGATCGGGGCCGAGGCGGCAAAAACCTTACCATCTGGCAGTTCAAAAACGGACTGTATGACCTGCCCGCCATCCAAGGTTCTGGTTGCCAGCTCTGCGACCTGTGTTTCAAGCGATGCGCGCGGGGACCGGTCGCTTTGACCAAAGACGCCGTCGATTAGGCTCCAGACCTTGCCCAATGCGTCGGAAAACACTGTGGTGCCGGATGTGGCGCCGGGTTGTACAACATCACGGACCTGGCTGCTGCCTTGGGAATGGGTGACCATACTGCCCTGGGCATCAAACACCAGAACCTCAAGCCCGGCGCGCAGGTCGATTTGCGACAATGTCTGCGCGGCATCGATCCCATCGGATGTCGCGAGGTTCACTGAGCCGCTGCCAGGGATCTGCGCTTCAAACACATCCGCAACCAGCGTGGCCTCAGACACAAGAGCGACGGCGCTTTGATAGGCAAGACTGTTGCGCGATGCGTTCAAATACAGAACACCCGCCACCAGCAGCGTGATCGCAATCAGGTTGAACGTGATGATCTTGCGCGTCAATGGCGACCCCCGCAGCGAGAAAAACCCACGCCGTGCCCGTTTCGCCTGCATTTCCTGTTCCACGGATGTGGCCGGGGCAATCCAATCATCACCCAGCACAACATCTGCGGATTGCCGCTTTTGGCTCACCCCGGTATCCCGCATGGGCCCACGCCTCCTAAAGATCCCAAACCGTGGATCTTACTCTTCGTTGTAACGATAGCCGATTCCATAAAGGGTTTCGATGGCGGAGAAATCTGAGTCCACACTGCGCATCTTTTTGCGCAAACGCTTGATGTGACTGTCGATGGTCCGGTCATCCACATAGACCTGGTCATCATAGGCCACATCCATCAATTGATCGCGGCTTTTGACAAAGCCCGGGCGCTGCGCAAGCGCTTGCAACAGCAGGAATTCGGTCACGGTCAACGAGACATCGTCGCCTTTCCAGCTGACCGCATGACGCAAGGGGTCCATCCGCAGGTTGCCCCGTTCCATCACTTTGGTCTCGGGCGTGGTCGCAACGGTTTCACCGCTTACGGCCTCCTGACGACGCAGGAGCGCGCGAATACGCTCTACCAGCAGCCGCTGCGAAAACGGCTTTTTGACGTAGTCGTCTGCCCCCATACGCAGGCCCAGAACCTCGTCGATTTCATCATCCTTGGAGGTCAGGAAAATCACCGGCATCTGGGTTTTCTGGCGCAAGCGCTGCAACAGGTCCATACCGTCCATACGCGGCATTTTAATGTCCAGCACCGCCATATCCGGCAGCTTTTTGTTGAAGGCGTCCAACGCGGCCTGCCCGTCGTTATAGGTCTCAACCTCGAATCCTTCCGCTTCCAGCGTCATGGCTACGGAGGTGAGGATGTTTCTGTCGTCATCGACTAGTGCAATCTTTGACATGAGGGTCACCCTTATCTGCTCGTTATTTGGGTTTTCCGCCTTTTTCGCTTTTAAATGGAGACGAATCAATCCCCATTAACGAATCGGGCAATTCTTTGGCACAGTGTGGTGCACAAACGCCTTACAAACTGTTTCAAGCGCGTGCCTAAAATTTCCTATGTGTCTCATTGTTTGCAAGAAAGCGCCTATGGTGGCGCTAAATGTATTCCAGTTGGCGCTAACGTCGCGAAAGGGCGCTATTCTTCCCCAAAACCATCGTGTTAAGACCTCCCGCACCGGGACTAGCGTCCAACTATTTTCTGCCCAATTGCACGAAGATTTTATTCGTGCTGTTCGCCGCTACAGGAGACACAGAACATGACATACGGTCGGGTTAACCCGCAATTCCGCCTCGAAGATCAGGGCATCGAGGGTCTGGGAAATGTCTATTACAACCTCATGGAACCGGCTTTGATCGAAGCAGCGATCAAGCGCGGCGAAGGCACCCTGGGCAACGGCGGCGCGTTCCTCGTGACCACCGGCAAATTCACAGGCCGCTCCCCCAAGGACAAACACGTTGTAAAGTCTGACAGTGTTGCCGACAGCATCTGGTGGGAAAACAACGCCGCAATGACCCCCGAAGGGTTTGACGCGCTGCACGCCGATATGCTGGAACACATGAAGGGCAAAGATTTCTTTGTTCAGGATCTGGTGGGTGGTTCTGACCCAGCGCATGCGATCAACGTACGCATGGTGACAGAACTGGCATGGCACAACCTGTTCATCCGTCACCTGCTGCGCCGCCCCGACCGCGAAGATCTGGATGGCTTCCTGGCGGATTTCACCGTCATCAACAGCCCCAGCTTTCAAGCGAACCCGGAAAAGCACAACTGCCGTTCCGAGACCGTGATTGCGCTGAACTTTGACAAAAAGCTGATCCTGATCGGCGGCACCGAATACGCAGGTGAGAACAAGAAATCCGTCTTTACCCTGCTGAACTATCTGCTGCCGGAAAAGGGCATCATGCCGATGCACTGCTCTGCCAACCACGCCAAAGGCAACCCGGTCGACACGGCTGTGTTCTTTGGCCTGTCGGGAACCGGTAAGACCACCCTATCTGCGGATCCGGATCGCGTGCTGATCGGGGATGACGAGCATGGCTGGGCGGACAACGGCACGTTCAACTTTGAAGGCGGCTGCTATGCCAAGACCATCAACCTGAACGCCGAAGCCGAGCCAGAAATCTACGCGACCACTTCTAAGTTCGGCACCGTGATCGAAAACATGGTGTTTGACGAAGAAACCAAAGAGCTGGATTTCAACGACGACAGCCTGACCGCAAACATGCGCTGCGCCTACCCGCTGCACTACATCTCGAATGCATCCAGCACCGCGCGTGGGGGCCATCCGAAAAACATCATCATGCTGACATGTGACGCATTTGGCGTTCTGCCTCCGATCGCACGTCTGACGCCTGCGCAGGCCATGTATCACTTCCTGTCTGGCTTCACCTCCAAAGTGGCCGGAACCGAGCGTGGCGTGACCGAGCCGGAACCAACCTTCTCCACCTGCTTTGGCGCGCCGTTCATGCCGCGTCGTCCAGAAGCCTATGGCAACCTCTTGCGTGAAAAGATCGCTCAGCACGGCGCAACCTGCTGGCTGGTGAACACCGGCTGGACCGGCGGCGCATATGGCACCGGTTCGCGCATGCCGATCAAAGCAACCCGTGGCCTGCTGACCGCAGCGCTGGACGGCTCGCTGGCCGAAGCAGAGTTCCGCAAGGATCCGAACTTTGGCTTTGACGTTCCGATTGCCGTTCCGGGTGTCGCCGAGGTTCTGCTGGATCCGCGCCGCACTTGGGGTGACAAAGACGCTTATGACGCGCAGGCGGCTAAACTGGTTCAGATGTTCTCGGACAACTTCGAACAGTACCTGCCCTACATCGATGAAGACGTAAAAGCCTCTGCAATTGGCTAAGGCTAGTCTGACCGAGTAAAAAGAAACCCCGGCCACCGCGCCGGGGTTTTTTGGTCTTCACTCCTGCGAGACCGAAATCAGCTGGGCAAAGTTCCGGTGACCATGTCGCGCACGCGCACCGCATAGCGGTCGGTCATGCCCGAGACAAAATCTCCCAGCGCATGGGCCGCCGTATAGTCATCCACAACGCTGCGCAAATCGAGATCCACGGCGCGGATCAGTTTGGCCCAATAGCCATGATTGCTCAAAAAACGGTCTTGATCCCAATCACAGACCCGCAGATCCACGAAGAGTTCATGGAAGTGATCGAGCACTATATGCAGCACCTGGTGTCCCAATGTCTCAAGCTCGGTCTTGCGGCGCGCCACAAAGATCCGATTGTTTGACAGGTCTTTCAACTTCTTGAAAGCCTGTGCCTTGCTCGAAACCTCGATCAGCCCGTCGTTGAACGTGCCCGCCATAATGGCATCGTAATTGTCAATGAAGGCCTCAACCGCCGCCTGGATCGATGAGCCAATCGCCTGCGCCCGCAACAGCCCAACCCGGTCCTGAACCCGCATATCGGCTGAGCGAGGATCATTGGGTTTGCCGGTGATTTGCTCCAACACATCCGTGACCGTTTCGCGATCCAAATCCCCCACGGTTGCCGCGTCCTCGATATCAAGGATCCGGTAACAGATGTCGTCTGACGCCTCGACCAGGAACGCCAGCGGATGACGCCGCCACCACCGTGTTGAGCCTGTGCCCTCTTCTGGCAGGCCAAGCGCTGCAGCGGCTTCGGCAAACAGATCGACCTCGCCTTGAAAGACGCCAAACTTCTTGAGCCCGACATAGCCCGCATCGCTGGCCAGTTTTGCTTCTGCTGTGCAGGGGTATTTGGCAAAGGCACCAATGGTTGCATAACTCAGCCGCATCCCCCCGTCGCGGCGGGCGTGTTCTAGGCTGGAGACAATCCGAAACCCCTGAGCATTGCCCTCAAAAGCTTCAAATTCACTCCGATGCGCGGTGGCGATCCCCTGGGCCAGCCCCGTGTCATATCGGAACTGCTTGGCAAACCAGTCGCCAATGCTCTCCTCGCCAGAATGGCCAAAAGGCGGGTTGCCGATGTCATGGACCAGACAGGCCGCCTGAACAACACCTGCCATTTGATGTTGCTGCCCGTCCCGCAGACGCCCCAAGTTGACCAGCCGCTGGCCCACTTCCATGCCCAATGACCGCCCAACGCTGGAGGTCTCCATCGAATGGATCATCCGGTGATGCACATGATCATTGTCATACAACGGGTGCACCTGGGTCTTTTGCGCCAACCTGCGGAACGGCTCCGAGAACAGGATCCGGTCATAATCCTGCTGATAAAACGGCCGCTCTGGCTGATGTTGAAAATCAGGCCGACACAGACATCCCGCATTCAGCAAACGGTCCCATTCCATCACCATCACGCTCTCCTTAAAACCCCATCACCGCACGTCGGATCAGATTGGCGGATGCAATCAACAACACCCAAAGCGTCGCCTTTTTGAACGCAGACTGATCGATCCGATCCTGCAGTTTCCCGCCGATCCACATGCCAATCACAGCAGGCACAACCATCGCCACCGAAAACGGTGCCGTCTCAGCTCGGACCACGCCGGACCCGATATGGGCAAACAGCAACGCAATTGCACCCAAGCCATAAATCACGCCCTGCACCCGCATCTGTTCCGTTTTTTCCGTGCCCAATGCGGTCAGATAGGCCACAGTCGGCGGCCCCCAAACACCCGAAACACCACCGATCAGACCGGCAACAGCGGCAACCGAGGCTTCGACCCGCCGGTTGGCGCTGTGCAACACGATGTTGCGCCCGGCGATCTGCATCAAGGCAAAGCCCATCACTGGCACGCCTATAATCAACAACATCACGCTTTGCGGCAGAACCCGAACCAGCTGTGCACTGGCCAGCAAAAACACCAGCCCAACCAAAAGAAAAACCTTGAACCGTTTAACAGACTCCACCGCCGCCGCGCGCCCTTGGCGCAGGGCCTGCATACCATTTGTGACCAAGGTCGGGAAAATCAGGCCCGCCAAAGCCAGATCCGGTGACAAAACAGAGCTGAGACCGGAAATCAAAATCATCGGCAAAGCAAATCCAACCATGCCTTTGACCGTGCCCGCCGCAAGCGCAACCACAAAGGCCACGACCATCTGCGTCGGTGAAATAAGCGAAATCAATGTATCCATGACGGTCTCTGTATCACATCCATCTCGTGCTGCACGGGCAAAATGGATGCGTAATTTTAAAACCAAATTGCCGCATTCTGTGAATTTTTGTTGCGCTGCGACTGCGAAATGAATTAACACAGGGGCCAGCCGATAAAGGATTTGATTCATGCCCCATGATGGACAGGACATTGCCATGACCGCGACCATTCTGCCGGATCTGCTCTCTGTGACCGGAGCCGCCGTTGCGCCGCTTGACGCGCTGTTGGACAGCGCAACCAAAACCGTAAAAGACCAAGTGACCGAGGACGGGCGTGTGTCGGGCAAGCTGGTTGAGGCGCATCAATATGGCGCGCACGGCCTGTCGTGGCTGGCCACCTATGTCTATGCGCTGCGGCAGATGCAGAAATGGGCCGAGGCACTGCAGGCCGAGGGCAAGTTTGGTGAAATGGAACAGCTGCTGCACCAGATCGCCTTTGGCGAATATCTGGCGCAGATCGCGGGTGGCATCCAGATGAACCAGGGTGAGATCATCCGCCTGCAGGATCTGGGCCTGTCTGCTGATGCAACCACCGCCTGGATGACCGATGCGGTGCAGACATTGATCCAATCTGGCAATTCCCCGGCGGCGCGGACTCGTCTGGTAGAGCTGATCCAGGAACAGGGTCAAGCGGCGATCATGTTTGGCGCTTCTGGCCTGGAAGAAGAGCTGGAGATGATCCGCGAACAATTCCGCCGGTATGCGCAGGAAAAGGTCGAACCTTTTGCCCATGAATGGCACCTCAAGGATGAGTTGATCCCACTGGAAATCATCGAAGAACTGGGGGAGATGGGCGTCTTTGGCCTGACCATCCCCGAAGAGTTCGGTGGTCTTGGCCTGTCCAAGGCCTCCATGTGTGTGGTCTCCGAAGAGCTGTCGCGCGGCTATATTGGCGTGGGTTCGCTGGGCACCCGGTCCGAGATTGCGGCCGAGCTGATCCTTGCCGGTGGGACCGACGCACAAAAGGAAAGCTGGCTGCCGCGTCTGGCATCGGCTGAGATTCTGCCAACTGCGGTCTTTACGGAACCAAACACCGGATCGGACCTCGGCTCCTTGCGCACCCGCGCGGTGAAAAACGCCGATGGCGATTATGAGATCACCGGTAACAAGACCTGGATCACCCATGCCGCGCGCACCCATGTTATGACCCTGTTGGCGCGGACCAACCCCGATACCGACGACCACAAAGGTCTGTCGATGTTCTTGGCCGAGAAAACCCCCGGCACGGACGAAGACCCGTTTCCCACACCTGGCATGACCGGTGGTGAGATCGAGGTGCTTGGCTATCGCGGCATGAAAGAATACGAGCTGGGCTTCGACGGCTTCCACGTCAAAGGGGAAAACCTGCTGGGCGGCGAAGAAGGCAAAGGCTTTAAGCAGCTGATGGAGACCTTTGAAAGCGCCCGCATCCAGACCGCCGCCCGCGCCATTGGCGTTGCGCAATCGGCGCTGGATATTGCGCTGCAATACGCCGAAGACCGCAAGCAGTTTGGCAAAAGCCTGATCAACTTCCCACGTGTGTCCTCCAAGATTGCGATGATGGCGGTAGAGATTATGGTCGCGCGCCAGCTGACCTATTTCTCGGCCTGGGAAAAAGACCACGGACGCCGCTGCGACCTTGAGGCTGGCATGGCCAAACTGTTGGGCGCGCGCGTGGCCTGGGCTGCGGCAGACAATGGCCTGCAGATCCACGGCGGCAACGGCTTTGCGCTGGAGTATAAAATCTCACGCGTGCTGTGTGATGCGCGGATCCTGAACATCTTTGAAGGGGCCGCCGAAATCCAAGCGCAGGTTATTGCACGCCGTCTTCTGGCCTGACCTGTTTCTAATCCCAAACTGAGCCCGGCCCGTCATCACGGTGCCGGGCGTTTTTTTGCCACAGCCCAAGTTGTGATGCCACGAGGCGGTGCGATGATGTTACATCACACCTATGGCGCGTCTGCTTTCAACCCTGCTCGCGATGATGCTGAGCCTGATGGCCTGTGCGGATACCCCGGCGCAAGCGCCGGAGGCGCGTATTTTGGTCATCGGCGATTCCATGATGACCTGGCACGGGATTTCGGACCGGGCGGTGCCGGATCTGTTGGCGCGCCAGCTTGGGGAACCCGTGATCAACCGCGCCACAACTGCGGCCCGGATGATCTACAAACTGCCCGTCTCGGGTGCGGCGGGTCTCAACATTCCCAAACAGTTCCGTGCAGGCCCGTGGGAGTGGATCGTTGTCAACGGCGGTGGCAATGATCTGTGGCTCGGATGCGGCTGCCACCGCTGCACGCGCAAGCTCGACCGCCTGGTCAGTGAAGACGGGCAAACGGGGGCGATTCCGGATCTGTTGACACGATTACGCGCCACCGGAGCGCAGGTGATCTACGTGGGCTACCTGCGCACCCCTGGTCGCAGCTCCCCCATCGAATCCTGCCGCGATGAAGGCACGATGATGGAGGAGCGAGTTGCGGAATTTGCCGGCAACGACCCCGGCCTGCATTTCATTTCCCTGGTGGATCTGGTGCCCGAAGGTGATTTAAGCTTTCATACATTGGACCGCATCCACCCTTCCGTAAAAGGCAGCCGCGCCATTGCCGCGCGCCTGGCCGCAACCATCCAAGCCAACAGGTGATCTCCCGTGTTTCGCAGTTTATTTTATGTGTTTTCCGTATTTTCATGTGTCTCCGCCTGCAGCGCGGATGAGACCCTCGCGGCCTATGGTGCCGGTGATATACTGTGGCGACTGACCGAAGTTGACGGCACCCCAGCATCCGCAACGCTGACAATGGAATTTGGCGAAGATGGCGCTGTATCGGGAGCCGCCCCCTGCAACCGGTTTGCAGCCCAGAACACCGCCCCTTATCCCTGGTTTGCGCTGTCGCCGATCCTTGCAACAAAACGCGCCTGTCCCGCGTTGAGCCAAGAGCAAGATTTTTTGACTCTGCTGCAATCCATCACCCAATCCGAGGTTTTGGATAATGTGTTGATCCTGCGCAATGATGCCGGTCAGGAAATGGTCTTTAACGCGGTCGATTAAGAGCGGTCAAAAACCGCGCGCGCGCCTCTGGGAGCGCGCGGTTGCCCAGGCTGGGTGCCACATGATGCTGCAGAAAATGCCCGGTGGTGCCCAAGGCCTGCGCGATTTCCGCAGGCGAACCATCCCCCACCCCGCGCAGCACTGGTGGCAGAGGCAACAGCCGATCCGCCCACTCTCCCGCGCCCTGCCGCGACACCGCACGGCCCGTCTTGGGCGAGACATAGACCAGATCCTGCAGGCTGCCCGTCACGGCACAGGCACTGAGATCAAGCCCAAAGCCCACCTCCTCCAAAAGCTGCAGCTCCCATTTGACATAGGCCAGCGGCCAGACCTCGGGGTGCTCCAACAGGTCGAGCAGGAATTTTGTGTTCTCATAAAGCGCTGGATGGGCCGCGCGCTCTGGCAGGCAGAAATGCAAAAGCGCGCAGACCGTATTGAGCCCCGCCAGCGCCACTCGGTCAGAAATCGCCGCATAGGTCCGGCTGCGCAGGGGTTCAACGCTAAAGCTGCCAAGCTGATCCGCCAGACGCGCCCGCCAGGTCAGGTCCAGTTGCGCGCCGGGCTGCAGAATTGGACCCAGCTTGCGCCCAGCCCCCCCGCGCACCACGCCGGAATGGCGGCCGTGGCTTTGGGTGAAGACATCAATGATGACCGAAGATTCCCCGTGGCGGCGCTGACTGATCAGAAATCCCTGGTCCCGCCACTCCATCGGTTATTCCAATCCCGGTTCGTCCAACAGGTGGCGGCCCTGGCGGTCTTCGACCTCGATCACCCAAAGATCCGGGTCAAACGCTTGCTGGCGGCGGATGCTGGCGTCCACCTCTCCTTCGGGGCCGCTGGCCAGTTGATCCCAGGTGCGCGCGCCGCTCATCAGATCATAGGTGCGATGAAAAGCCTGCGCGTCCCCGTCCAATGTGTTCAGCTTGACCAAAACCGCGCCCGCCGTGTCATCGCCATGGGCGGTGACAAAGGCCGGGATGTCCTGAAACCGCAGGCGCGCCAGATAGGCCTGGACCCAGAATTCAGCAGTGAGACGGGCCATGGAGCGTCCTTGATCGTTTATTGCAACACAGGCCCCATCTGGTTGAACCTGCGGGAGCCTCCGGCGGAAGTATTTGGGAAAAGATGAAAGGGCGCACAGCTTTCGTCAATTCCCGTCTTTGAAATCGAGACCCATTTCAGAATAACGCTCGGACTCTTCGAGCCAATTCGGGCGCACTTTGACCTGCAGGAACAAGTGGATCTTGCGGCCCATGAACTCTTCCAATTCCGCGCGGGCGGCCTGGCTGATGGCTTTGATGGTTTCACCGCGTTTACCAAGGACGATCCCTTTGTGGCCGTCGCGCACCACATAGATCACCTGATCCACTTTGGCGGAGCCATCTTTGCGCTCTTCCCAGTTCTCGGTTTCCACCGTCAGCTGGTAGGGCAGCTCCTGATGCAGGCGCAGGGTCAGTTTTTCACGGGTCATTTCGGCCGCGATCATGCGCATTGGCAGATCGGCGATCTGATCTTCGGGATACAGCCAGGGTCCTTCGGGCAGTTGGGTTGCAAGCCAGCCGCGCAACGCGTCGACACCATGGCCGCGTTCGGCAGAGATCATGAAGGTTTCGGCAAACTCATAGCGTTCGTTCAGATCCTTGGTCAGGGACAGAAGATCCGGGGCTTCGACCTTGTCGATTTTATTGATCGCTAGGGCAACCGTGCGGCCCTGGCCGATTTCTGCAAGCCCTTCGAGGATGCGTTCCACGCCTTCGGTGATGCCGCGATGGGCTTCAACCATCAAGACAACCACATCGGCATCTGCCGCCCCGCCCCAGGCCGCAGCAACCATGGCGCGGTCCAGACGACGGCGGGGTTTGAACAGGCCGGGCGTGTCGACAAAGACCAGCTGGGCATCGCCTTCCAGTGCCACGCCGCGAATGCGGGCCCGGGTTGTCTGCACCTTGTGGGTGACGATGGAAACCTTGGCCCCGACCATCAGATTGGTCAGAGTGGATTTCCCCGCATTGGGTTCGCCGATCAGGGCAACAAAGCCCGCGCGTGTGGTCATGTGACTATCGATCCTGTTTAAAGCGGTGCAGTCATAGCGTAGAAAATGCACAGGGGCCAGAGGGGGCGTGTGCTGCATGGCGTCACAAAAGCTATAGTCGCAGGCCCCAAAGCCTGCGGCAATAGCGAAGTCCGTGGGGGCGTCTTAGGTGCCTGCGGTCTCAACCTCGGCCAGCAACAATCGGGCAGCCGCCTGTTCGGCATGGCGTTTAGACCCGGCTTCAGCCTGCGCGGTGCGGCCGTCATCCAGATGCACCGCGATGGTAAAGACCGGTGCGTGATCCGGCCCGCTGCGGGACACCTCGGTGTAACTCGGCGGTTTCTGGCCACGGGCCTGGGCCCATTCCTGCAGTGCTGTTTTGGGGTCGCGGGCGTCCTCTTCCACCGTATAGATCCGCCGCCCCCAGAGACGCAGGATAAGCTCTTGCGCTGCAGCAAAGCCTGCGTCTTTGTAGACGGCGGCAATCACCGCCTCCATCGCATCCCCCAGCAGCGCCTGTTTGCGGCGACCGCCGGACATCATCTCGGACCGGCCCAGTTTCAGCACCGCCCCCAGATCAATCTCACGTGCGACTTCGGCGCAGGCTTCCTTGCGCACCAATGCGTTGAACCGTGGCGCCAGCTGGCCTTCGGTGGCGTCCTGGTCTGCATCCAGAAGAGCCGTGGACATGACCAAACCCAGCACCCGGTCGCCCAGGAATTCAAGCCGCTGGTTGTCCTGCCGGGTCGGCGACGACATGGAGGCATGCGTCACCGCCTGCATCAGCAGTTCCGGCTGGTTGAAACTGTAGCCGATGCGCTGTTCGAACGCGCGGAGTTCCTTGGACAGTCTCACTCGATCGCCTTAAAGAACCGATCTCCGCGCCAGGTCCAGAAGAACAACATCGACCGTCCCGCGGAGGAGAACATGATGCGATCCGCACGCCCAATCAGGTTTTCCAAAGGTACAAAGCCGGCGCCACCCGCAGATTGCGGCAGACGGCTGTCGGTGGAGTTGTCGCGGTTGTCCCCCATAAAGAAGAAGTGCCCTTCGGGAACCTGATAGACACCGGTATGGTCCATTGGTTGGTTGCCGATGTTCAGGATCGCATGCGGCGTGCCGCCCGGGAAAGTTTCCAGCTGTCGCGATTTGGTGCAGGTGCCGCCCCGACCCACAGGTGCGTTTTCACACCGTGGTGCGGACCCTTGCGGGCCTTGCGCTTCGTAGGTTTCGGAAAACAGCCCGTCATCTTCCAGTTTCACAGCGGATCCGTTGATAAACAGAACGCCGTCTTTCACTTGGATGGTGTCACCCGGCAGGCCCACCAGACGTTTGATAAAGTCCGCGCCATGGACCGGATGGCGGAAGACCACCACATCGCCGCGCTGCGGCTCTCCCCCCATGATGCGGGTGTTGTCCCCATCGATAAAGCCGCAGATGCCCTTGGCGTCGATATTGACGCCAAAACGCGCCAGGCGGATGGATGGGCACGAGGCGTAGGAATAGCCATAGGCCATCTTGTTCACAAAGAGGAAATCTCCGATCAGCAGTGTCTGCTTCATCGAACCTGATGGGATCCAGAACGGCTGGAAAAACAGGGTGCGGAACACACCTGCAATCAGCAAGGCGTATACAACGGTCTTGATCGTCTCAATGACCGGATTCTGGGTCTTTGCTTTGGCGGCCATCAGGCTCTCCAAGTTCTATATCGAAGGTCCGTGGCTACATGCGCAGTGCAGTGGCCCGAGTCAAGCGCTGCGGGGCAATTCGCCGGGGTTTAATGGTCGCGCCTCAATCACAACAAAGGCCTGCGCCCAGGGGTGGTCATCGGTCAGCGTCACGTGAATGATGGCCTGATGCCCCGGCGGGGTCATCGCCTCCAGCCGGTCTTTGGCCCAGCCTGTCACCGCCATCACAGGCTGACCGGTGTCCAGATTTGACACGGCCATGTCCTTCCAGGCGATGCCCATCCGCAAGCCTGTCCCCAAGGCTTTGGAACAGGCCTCCTTGGCCGCCCAGCGTTTGGCGTAGGTTCCCGCAACATCATGTCTACGCTCGGCTTTTTTCTGCTCAACCTCTGTAAAGACCCGGTTTTTGAACCGGTCTCCAAACCGGTCCAAAGTGCCCTGGATCCGTTCGATATTGGCCAGATCTGTTCCGATGCCAAGGATCATGTCACCGCTTCTTGGCTGCCGAAGAGGCGTTTTTATATCCCATGCCCAAGAAGATCCGATTGGTCACCAACCACAAGACGCTATAAAGCGCCAGAAAGCCCAGGAACCACAGGATCGGCTGCATCTGCAATTGTCCGCGCATCAGGCTGGCAAAGACCACAAGACCCAGAAGAATATTGAAACCCAGCGCAATGCCGGTCATCCGCGCGCATTCAATCCAGGCCGCTTTGCCTTTGGGCGCAGGCGCACCTTCGATGGCCTGTTTATTGCCTTCATACATGGCCGCGCACATGGCGGGCAGCAATGGAATGAACGAGGTCGCCAGATCCAGTCCGGTAAAGTGGCGCAGCGCCGCAATCAGAACCGCGCCCACAATCAGCGTCACAACATAGACCGCAGCATAGCGGCGCAGATTGACGATCATGCGCGGGCCTCGTCCATCAGACGACGCATTTCCACGATGGCAGGTGTGAGGCCGGCAAAAATCGCCTCACCAATCAAAAAGTGCCCGATGTTCAGCTCCCGCAATTCAGGACACGCCGCAATCGGCTGGACCGTTTCATAGGTCAGACCGTGACCCGCGTGAACTTCCAGGCCCAGCGAATGGCCAAATGTTGCCATCTCGCGCAGCGCGTCCAGCTCGCGGTCGCGGGTTTCAAAATCCCCTTCGGCATGGGCATCGCAATAGGCCCCGGTGTGCAGCTCGATCACTTCGGCCCCAATGCGATGGGCGGCTTCGATCTGTTTCTTGTCTGCCGCAATAAAGATGGACACCCGGCAGCCCGCATCCCGCAGCGGCGCGATGTAATGCGCCAGCCGGTTTTCGTCGCGGGCCACGTCCAGACCGCCTTCGGTGGTGCGCTCTTCGCGTTTTTCAGGAACGATGCAGACCGCATGGGGTTTGTGACGCAGGGCAATGGCCTGCATCTCGTCCGTAGCTGCCATCTCAAAATTCAGAGGCACCGTCAGCTGCTCCATCAACGCTTCGATATCCGCATCCATAATATGGCGGCGATCTTCGCGAAGATGCGCGGTGATCCCATCCGCGCCGGCCTCCTGGGCCAGCAAAGCCGCACGCACCGGATCCGGAACCGCCCCACCACGCGCATTACGCACGGTGGCAACGTGGTCGATGTTCACGCCCAGACGCAGGTTGTTTTCCGCCATGACATCAGTCCTTTGAATAGCCATTTTGCGCGGAGATTAACGCGCCGCGGCCCAAGGGCAAGGGTCCGTGTCCAAAATGATACAATCTGATCAGTTCGCTTTGCGCAGCGGCTCAGGCGTGTCCGCTGTAGCCAGGTCGTCATTTCCCCGTTGCATCGGTGCCAGCTCTGTATCGCTGATCGCCGCCGCCCGTTTGATGGCATCAAACTTGGCCTTGATCCGTGCCCGGCGGCGCTGCTGATAGGCGTGAATGACCGGCAAGCTCAGCATGTAGCAGACGGTGCCAGCGATAACGCCCGGCAATAGCCCACCCAGCAAATAGGGGTAAAACACCTCGTCAAAGAAGCGGATCAACCCGGTCCAATCCGCGTGGGCGTCTGTAAACAGCGCGATCAGATTGTTTTTCAGATCCCGCCCCGCATCCAGAAACTTGGACACCAATGACGTATCCACATCCTCAACCAGATCCGCACCCAGGATCCAATGGCCCACCTGCAAGGACACAACGCCAATGGGCACATATGTGAGAGGATTGCCAAAAAACGTGCCGCTTAAGGCGGCCAGGATATTGCCGTTGAACAGCCGCGCCAGAATGGCTGCGACCACAAAATGCATGCCATAAAACGGTGTGAATGTCGTGAAGACCCCGACGCCCACACCCCGTGCAATGCGTTCCGGCGAATCTGGCAGGCGGCGAATGCGGTGTTTCACATACAGGAAGGCCCTGCCCCAGCCACCACGTGGCCAGAGAAAGTCAGCAATCATCCGCAAAGGCGGCCGTCTGTCACGGCGCTTAAAGACCAACGCGTCTTCCTTCCAAATTCCCCGCCTAAAGCGTTATCCCTTCCAGCCTGGTTGGTTCGGGACTTCCCGATACCGGGCTACGGCAGCGACATCGCTTTCGGCTTCCAAAGTCAACATGACGGAATGCAGTTGCTCTACATCCCGAAACTCCACATTGACCATAAGCTTGTAAAAGTCTGGTTTCCGATCAATGAACTCCAGATCGGAAATATTGGCCTTCTTTTCACCAATCAATGTGCAGATACGACCCAAAACGCCTGCATCATTACCAATTGTGAGCTCAAGCGTCGTCGCATAGGCCGCTGGATGGGTGCCGCTGTGCCAATTGACGTCGACCCAACGTTCGGGCTGTTCTTCGAACTCGCTCAACGTATCACAATCGGCCGCATGAATCACCACACCACGTCCGCGATAGGTGATCCCGATGATCCGCTCCCCCGGCAAAGGCTGGCAACATGGCGCGCGTTCAAAGCTTTGGCCGGGTTCCAGGCCGATCACCGCCCGACGGGGTGAGATTTCGTCCCCTTCACCGGACGACAACTCCGGGTAGACCGCTTGAACCACATCATGTGTGGTAATCTCAGCCGATCCAAGCTGCGCCAACAGATCCTCAACCCCGTTCACCCGCAACGCGCGCGCAGCGGTTTCCAGCGCCTTGTCGGTGGCCTTCTTGTGCACATGCTCAAAGGCGGATCGCGCCAGCTCGTGGCCCAGTTTCACAAAGCGTTCCCGGTCCGCTTCGCGCAGCGCACGGCGAATGGCAGTGCGGGCCTTGCCCGTGGTTGCGATCTCCAGCCAGCTGACCTGCGGCGTCTGCCCTTCGGCCGTGATCACTTCAACCGATTGGCCATTGCGCAACCGGGTCCACAGGGGCACGCGGATCGTGTCGACCTTGGCGCCCACACAGGCATGCCCAATCCGCGTGTGGATCGCATAGGCAAAGTCAATCGGCGTCGCCCCTTTGGGCAGTTTGATCACGTCACCTTTTGGCGTGAAGCAGAAGACCTGGTCCGAATACATCTCCAGCTTAACCGCTTCGAGGAATTCATCATGGTCTTCTTCGGCGTCAAACTGTTCCGTCAGCGAAGCAATCCATTTCGCTGGATCCACCGCAAAGGGGTTTTCCGATCGCACACCATCGCGATAGGACCAATGCGCCGCCACGCCGGATTCCGCCACATCATGCATCTGGCGGGTGCGGATCTGAACCTCAACCCGTTTGCCATCGCGTCCCGACACCGTGGTGTGGATCGAGCGATAACCGTTGGATTTTGGCTGGCTGATGTAATCCTTGAACCGGCCCGGCACCGCCCGCCAGCGCTGGTGAATGGCCCCAAGCGCGCGATAGGCGTCTTCTTCGGATTGAGTGATCACCCGGAAGCCGTAAATATCCGACAGTCGGGAAAACCCCTGATCCTTGGCCTGCATCTTGCGCCAGATGGAATAAGGCTTCTTGGCGCGACCAAAGACTTCGGCTTCGATCCCGGTTTTATCCAGTTCGATGCGCATATCGCCGGTGATCCGATGGATCACGTCACCGGTTTCCCGCTGCAACGTGATGAAACGGCGGATGATCGATTGACGGCCTTCGGGATTCAACACCCGAAACGCCAGATCTTCCAACTCTTCACGCATCCATTGCATGCCCATGCGCCCGGCAAGCGGTGCATAGATATCCATGGTTTCCCGCGCCTTTTGCGCCTGTTTTTCCGGGCGCATGGCTTTGATCGTGCGCATATTGTGCAGACGGTCAGCAAGCTTCACAAGGATCACCCGCAGGTCCTTGGACATTGCCATAAACAGCTTACGGAAGTTTTCGGCCTGTTTGGTTTCCCGGCTGGACAGCTGCAGGTTCGTCAGCTTGGTCACCCCATCAACCAGCTTGGCAACCTCGTCCCCAAACCGCTCCGCCACCTCTTCATAAGAAGCTTTGGTGTCTTCAATGGTGTCGTGCAGCAGCGCCGTAATAATCGTCGCATCATCCAGACGCTGTTCGGTCAGGATGGCGGCAACGGCAACAGGATGGGTAAAATAGGGCTCGCCCGAATGGCGAAACTGCCCTTCGTGCATTTGCTTGCCAAATTCAAAGGCCGCAGCGATCTTTTCGGCGTTTGTCTTTGGGTTGTAGGTGCGGACCAGCTCAATCAGGCGTTCAGCAGAAATCATAGGTGGTCCGCAACTTTCTTTGGTGACTGCGGCGGGGTCAGCCCTGACCCTGCGCTTCCATCAGAGCGCGCAGCAGTTTCTCTTCGGACATATCGTCCGCTTCGGGTTTGTCGTTGTCCGAGCCCATCAACAGAGCCATGGAATCTTCTTCCGGCTCGTCAACTTCGATCTGAGTTTGATTGCTCTCGATCATCCGCTCACGCAGGCTGTCTGCGCTTTGGGTTTCTTCGGCAATTTCACGCAGCGAAACGACCGGGTTCTTGTCGTTGTCGCGGTCCACGGTAAGTTCGGCACCCGCCGAAATCTCGCGCGCCCGATGGGCGGCAAGCATTACCAGTTCAAAGCGGTTGGGAACTTTGTCTACGCAGTCTTCAACCGTCACGCGGGCCATAGGCGACTCTCCAAGTTAAATGGATCCAGAGATGATGGATTTAATCCCAATGAAGGCTCTTGACAAGCGCAGAAGGGTCAATCGCCTGCTGAAATTGGAACAATCTCATTGATTTCTTCTGCAGACAGTGCCGCAGCCATCTGTTTCGCGCTTTGCTTTAATACCGGGTGCACCCAGTCTGGCGCCACATCGCACAAAGGAATCAAAACAAAACCGCGGTCCTGAATACGCGGGTGCGGCAGGATAAGTTGGTCCGGAGCCACCGCCACCTGTTCTTTTTTTGGTAAATTTAACCAACGTGTGTAGGTCGCAAGGTCCGGCGCAACTTGCTCATCCATTGCGAGCAAATCGAGGTCCAACGTCCGCATGCCCCAGCGTTGGTCCCGCTGGCGCGAAAACGCAGCCTCAACCTCATGCAAAATCGCCAAAAGATCCGGTGCCGCGAGATCAGTTTCCGTTGCCAGCGCAGCGTTTACATAATCCGGACCTGCACCCTTTGGAAAACACGGGGTTGTGAAGAATCGTGAAACCTTCAGCGGTTTAACACCGGCCTCTTCCAGTGCAGATATGGCCCGCGTCAAAGTTTCGACGGGGAGCATATCCCCCATAGGTAGATTACCTCCGAGAGCCACCAAGGCTCTGGGTAGTCTTTTTGTCATTTTTGACCCCTCTTCACAAAGATGATACACTTGCGGCAGCTCGTAAAAAATCTAATTTATATGCACCCGCCCCGCTCAGCTGATTACCACTCACTCACATAAAAAAAGGCACAGCGGGCTATACCGGAAGGACAAGTTAATGTTTTACAAGGACGAACGGCTTGCGCTGTTCATTGACGGGTCGAATTTATACGCCGCCGCCAAAGCGCTGGGGTTCGATATCGACTATAAACTACTGCGGCAAGAATTTATGCGCCGCGGCAAATTACTGCGGGCGTTCTATTACACAGCGCTTTTGGAAAACGACGAATATTCCCCGATACGGCCCCTGGTGGATTGGCTGAATTACAACGGCTTCACTATGGTGACCAAACCCGCCAAAGAATACACCGACAGCATGGGGCGTCGGAAAGTCAAAGGCAATATGGACATCGAGCTGACGGTTGATGCCATGGAACTTGCACCTCGTGTTGATCATATTGTGCTGTTTTCGGGCGATGGGGATTTTCGCCCGTTGATTGCCAGCTTGCAGCGTCAGGGTGTTCGCGTTTCCGTGGTCTCGACCATTCGTAGCCAACCGCCGATGATTTCGGATGAATTGCGCCGTCAGGCCGATAACTTCATTGAACTGGAAGAGCTCAAGGATGTGATCGGTCGCCCGCCGCGGGATATCCCCGGAGAAGAGCACACATTGTCCATCGCAACTGGGCAATAAGTGCGATCACTTCATTGAATTGGATCAGGGGGCACATTCGCCCCCTTTTTCGTATCGGCCCTCCTCTGGACGCAGACTTGGGAAACCCTTACCTGTGACCGCGTAAGGAGACGCATCATGACCAAACCCGCCCTCACGCTGTTTCTTGCCGCCCCCCGCGGCTTTTGCGCCGGTGTGGACCGCGCCATTAAAATCGTTGAAATGGCCCTCGAGAAATGGGGCGCTCCGGTCTATGTGCGTCACGAGATTGTCCACAACAAATTTGTCGTCGATGGGCTGCGGGACAAAGGCGCGGTCTTTGTCGAGGAGCTGGATGAATGCCCCGATGACCGGCCCGTGATCTTTTCGGCGCATGGCGTTCCCAAATCTGTGCCAGAGGCCGCAGAAACCCGTCAGATGGTCTATGTCGACGCCACCTGCCCTCTGGTGTCCAAGGTACACATCGAGGCCGAACGCCACGCAGAAAGCGGCCTGCAGATCATTATGATCGGCCACAAAGGGCACCCCGAAACCATCGGCACCATGGGCCAGCTCCCTGCGGGAGAGGTCCTGCTGGTCGAAACCGTTGCGGATGTGGCCACCGTTGATGTCCGTAACCCCGAACGCCTGGCTTTTGTCACTCAGACCACCTTGTCTGTGGATGACACCAAGGACATCGTGGCCGCACTTCAGACGCGGTTTCCCGCCATTATCGGCCCGCACAAAGAAGACATTTGTTACGCAACAACCAACCGCCAAGAGGCCGTAAAAGCCGTGGCTCCCAAATCCGATGCGCTTTTGGTTGTCGGTGCACCAAATTCTTCGAACTCCCGCCGTCTTGTCGAAGTTGGGGCCAAAGCAGGCTGCTCCTATGCGCAGCTGGTGCAGCGCGCGGACAATATTGACTGGCGCGCGCTGGAGGGCATTCGCACCATTGCGATCACCGCCGGCGCCTCTGCGCCAGAGCTACTGGTCAATGAGGTGATCGATGCCTTCCGCGCCCGTTATGATGTGACGGTCGAACAGGTGGAAACCGCCGTTGAAAGGGTCGAGTTCAAAGTCCCGCGGGTGCTGCGCGCCCCTGCGTGACGCTCTGACTGGGTGACATCCACCGTTCGCCTGCCTATCTTTGTTCAAACGCAATAAAAGGCGGACGGCTCGGTATGATTTCAACACAGTTTCTGATTACAGTCCTGGTTGTGGTTCTCGCACCCGGCACAGGCGTGATTTATACGATGGCTATTGGGCTTGGCCAGGGTGCCCGCGCCGCGCTTTGGGCGACCTTGGGCTGCACCCTTGGCATTGTGCCCCATCTGATGGCCGCGATTTTTGGTCTGGCTGCGATCCTGCACAGTTCGGCGCTGGCCTTTGCAATTGTGAAATGGCTGGGCGTCGCCTATCTCCTCTGGCTCGCCTATCAGGCGGTGAAAGAGGGCGGAACATTATCCCTGCGCGCCGAACGCACCGCTAGCAGCGGGTGGCACATTGGACGGCGCGCTGCGTTGATCAATATTCTCAACCCAAAACTCTCGCTGTTCTTTCTGGCTCTTCTGCCCCCTTTCCTCAGCGGCGTGCCAGACAACGCCACGTATGAGATGCTGACCCTGGGGGCCGTCTTTATGCTCGCAACCTTTGTGATCTTCTCCCTCTACGGGGTCTTTGCCGCACAGGCCCGCCGCATGCTGCTGACCAATCAACGCGCCATGGCCTGGCTCAATCGCAGCTTTGCCGGTGTCTTTGCGCTTTTGGCGGGCCGACTGGCTCTGGAACGGGCTTGACCTCTCGCCCGCCCGCTGGCACTTCGCCTGCATGGCAGACCTTTATGCATATACCGATGGCGCATGTTCCGGAAACCCTGGCCCCGGCGGCTGGGGCGTTCTGCTGCGGGCAATGGACGGCGACACCGTGGTCAAAGAGCGTGAGCTCAAAGGCGGCGAAGCCACCACCACCAACAATCAGATGGAGCTGATGGCCGCCATTTCCGCACTGGAAAGCCTCAGTCGTCCCTCGACCATCACCGTGGTCACCGACTCCGCCTATGTCAAAAACGGCGTCACCGGCTGGATTTTCGGCTGGAAGAAAAACGGTTGGAAAACCTCTGCAAAAAAGCCCGTCAAGAACGTCGATCTCTGGCAGCGCCTTGACGCAGCCCAAGCGCGCCATAAAGTGACTTGGGAATGGGTCAAAGGCCATGCGGGCCACCCTGAAAACGAACGCGCCGATGAACTGGCCCGCGCGGGTATGGCCCCCTTCAAGAAATCTGCCAAAGGATAACAATGACCCCGCTCACCTTTCTGGACCCCGCCTCGGTTGTGGTTTTTGCCCTGACCGGCGCGCTGGTGGCCAGTCGGGCGCAGCTGGATATTGTGGGCTTTGCCTTTATCGCCTGCCTGACAGCGGTAGGCGGAGGCACGGTGCGCGACCTGCTGCTGGATCGCCACCCGGTGTTCTGGATCGAAACCCCCTCTCTTATTCTGTGGGCGGTGGCCTCGGCTGTGGCCATCTTCTTCACCGCGCATCTGGTTGAAAGCCGCCTGAAATGGGTGGTCTGGCTCGACAGTTTTGCCCTGGCCGTTGCGGTCCCGGCTGGTGTCGCGGCCGCGGTCGAAACCGGCCAGCATCCGGTGGTGGTTGTGCTGATGGGCATGGCCACTGGATCTTTGGGCGGTTTGATGCGCGATGTGGTCTGTAACGAAGTGCCCCTGGTTCTGAAACAGGGCGAGCTTTACATCTCATGCGCCATGTTCGGCGCGATCTCAGCGCTGGTTTCACTGGCCGGCGGCGCAGAGCTGACCACCGCCTTGTTGGTCTGCGCCGGTGTCACTTGGGGGCTGCGAGCGGGCTCCATTGCCTTTGGCTGGCACCTGCCCGTGTACAAAAGCCGCCCTCCAGGGGGCTGAGCTATTTCTTGGGGCCGTAAGTCTGCCACAGCCAGATCAGCGCCATGGCCCCCAGAACCGCGCCCACCAGACCGGACAACAGACCCAGCACGCTCAGGATCCCGCGCAAAAGAAACCCGCCAATCAGCGCACCACCAATCCCGATGACCACAGTGGTGATCAGATCGGTTTCAACCTTCATAAACCGCGTCGCCAGGAACCCGGCAGCCGCGCCGATAATGATCAGAAAAACAACAGACATAACACATTCTCCTATTGGCCTCCTATCGGCGGCGCCAATGGGTGGGCACGATGATCAAGGCCCCGATGGATGAGGCAATTGCGTTCCATCCTGGTGCTGAAAAGCCGATGCCAAACATGATCCGGACAAAATAAAACAGAAACGCCCCGCCCACGCAGATGATAATCGACGGAATAACGCCGTTGTTGGTCCAGCCTGTGCGCTCAGAGGCATATCCGATAATGCCGGCAATCACGACCGTGCCAAAAAGAGCCAGGAACATCTGCGGACCTTTCGCCAGTTAAAGCTGTGTGCCCTTTGCAATAGGGAAACCACGTAGGAACACATCCCGATCCTGCGCCCCTTTGCCCGCTCTTTGCAAGCGCAGAAGCTCGACCGCGCCATCCCCGCAGGCAACCCTGAGCGTTTCATCCAAAACTGTGCCTGCCACGCCATGGCCGTCCGCCAGGCGTGAGGCCAAGAGTTTCACGCGCTGCCCCTCGACCTCGCACCAGGCACCGGGAAATGGCGAAAGTCCGCGAATTTTGCGATCCACCTCAACGGCAGGCAAGGACCAGTCAATCTGTGCTTCGCTTTTGTCGATCTTATGGGCATAGGTCACGCCTGCCTCGGGCTGCACTTCTGGTGTGAGCGACGGCAGTTTGTCCAAGGCCTGCACAATCAGCCGCGCCCCCATTTCGGACAGGCGGTCATGTAATTGGGCGGTGGTTTCCGTGTCGCCAATGGGGGTCGCTGCGCGCAGCAACACGGGGCCAGTATCCAGCCCCGCCTCCATCTGCATGATGCAGACGCCGGTCTCAGCATCGCCCGCCATAATCGACCGATGGATCGGCGCAGCCCCACGCCAACGGGGCAGAAGGCTTGCGTGAATGTTCAGGCAGCCATGGGTGGGTGCGTCCAAAATCACCTGTGGCAGGATCAGCCCATAGGCCACCACAACGGCCACATCCGCATTCAACGCTGCAAACGCGGCCTGCGCGTCCGCGCCTTTCAAGGACACCGGGTGGCGCACCTCCAGATCCAAGGCAGCGGCGCGGGCGTGGACGGGTGTTGGGCGGTCCTTCTTGCCGCGGCCCGCAGGCCGGGGGGGCTGACAGTAAACCGCGGCAATATCGTGCCCCGCGGCCACCAGCGCGTCCAGCACCGGGACCGAGAAATCAGGGGTTCCCATAAAGACGACGCGCATGCCTGTGTTCCTTAGCCCGTAAATTTCTTCGATTTTTTGATCAGCATGTCGCGTTTGGTTTTGGACAGGTGATCAAAATACATTTTTCCAATCAGATGGTCGATCTGATGCTGGACGCTGGTCGCCTCGATCCCGACGAAATCGCGTTCCGCCCAAGCGCCGGTCTCATCCATGAATTTGACGGTGACCGCACGCGGGCGTTTGATCTTGGCCGAGACACCGGGGAGATTGGGGCTGGCTTCCTCATGTTCGCGCAATTCGATCGATTTATGCAGGATCTCGGGGTTTGCCAGACGCACCGCCTTGCCCCGTTCCGTCGAGCCATCAACAACCGCGAGACGCAGCAGCACGCCGATCTGATTGGCCCCCAGACCGACACCGGGCATGGCCTCCATCGTGTCGACCATATCGTCCCAGATCGCGCGGATCTCGTCGGTGATCTCAGAGACCTCATCGGCGCGCGTGCGCAACCGTTTGTCAGGCCAGGGCAAGCAAGGGCGCACGGTCATAGTCAGGCGTCCTTGTTCCGGGCGCGCTCTTTCTTGAGCTTTTGCATCTTGCGGGTGATCATCTGCCGCTTCATCGGTTTCAGATAATCGATGAACAGCTTGCCTTCCAGATGGTCGATCTCATGCTGGACACAGGTCGCCCACAACCCATCAAAGGTCTCGGTCTGCAAGTTCCCGTCCCGGTCCAGCCATTCCACATCCACCACTTTGGGGCGGGTCACATCGGCGTATTGTTCAGGGATCGACAGGCAGCCTTCCTCATAAACGTTGGTTTCATCCGACGACGCAATGACACGCGGATTGAACATCTGCAGCGGACGCGGCAGTTCGCCGTCTTCCTTGACGCAGTCCAGAACAATCACACGATCTAACACGCCAATCTGTGGCGCGGCCAGGCCAACACCGGGCGCATCATACATGGTTTCCAGCATATCATCAGCCAGCGCGCGCAGCTCGTCCGAGATATCGGCAACCGGGGCACAGACCTTTTTTAGGCGGGGATCAGGATGGATCAAAATTGGGCGCTTCATACCAAAGCCATTTATGCGATTGTACCAAGGCTCGCAACGCCCCTTGCGCCTGCTGATGTAAAGGATAGCTTCGCATTCGGGATTTTAAGGAGCACCTTGATGAATTTTGATGAGCTGATCGACCGCCGTGGCACATTTTGCAACAAATGGGACGCAATGGAGCGGATCTATGGCGTCCCCAGCGACGAAGGCTTGGCCATGTGGGTGGCCGACAGTGATTTCAAAATCGCCGATGTGATCTCGGACCGGCTGCGCAGCGTTCTGGACGAAGGTATCCTGGGTTATGTGGACGCCGAAGCCCCCTATCGGGACGCGATCCAGTGGTGGATGAAAACCCGGCACGGTTGGGATCTGGAGACCGACGCCATTTTCACCACCACCGGCCTGGTTAACGGGGTGGGCATGTGCCTGGACACCTTCACCCAGCCCGGAGACGGTGTAGTGCTGTTCACCCCAGTCTACCACGCCTTTGCCAAGGTGATCCGCAATGCAGGTCGCGCGGTTGTCGAATGTGAGATGCGCGTTTCCGACGGGCTTTATACGTTGGATTTCGACGCCTATGACGCGCAGATGACCGGCACGGAAAAGATGGTCATCCTGTGTTCGCCGCACAATCCCGGCGGTCGCGTCTGGACCCAGGACGAGCTGCGCGCCGTGGCCGATTTTGCCAAACGCCATGACCTGATGCTGGTGTCGGATGAGATCCACCAGGATCTGGTCTTTGACGGCCATACCCATATCCCTATGCCCAATGCCGCGCCGGATATAGTGGACCGGCTCTTGATGCTGACGGCCCCATCAAAAACCTTCAACATCGCGGGGCTCCATACCGGTCAGGTGATCATCCCCGACCCCGATCTGCGCGCGCGGTTCAAGGCGCGGATGCTGGCCCTGTCGCTGGCTCCCAATTCACTGGGGCAATTTGCAACCGCCGCCGCCTATTCGCCCGAAGGGGCAAAATGGGCTGACGCGCAGCTAGCTTATATCGACGGCAATCGGCAGATCTTTGACGCGGCCATGGCCGAGATCCCGGGGCTTTCGTCGATGAAACTTCAATCGACCTATCTGGCCTGGGTGGATTTTGCAGGCACCGGCATGGCACGAGAGGAGTTCACCAGCCGCGTGGAACAAGGGGCGAAGATTGCCGCCAACCATGGCACCACCTTTGGCACCGGCGGCGAAAGCTTCCTGCGGTTCAATCTGGCCACCCAACGCAGCCGCGTTGAAGACGCCTGCGCCCGGCTCAAAACGGCTTTTGGCGATCTGCAATAAGTCGCAGCGGCGGCCCTGCTCACAGGCGGGGCCGCGCATCCACGCTTATTCTGTGCTGGATTCGATCAGCCCAACAGGCGCATCCGGCGCTTGATAAAAATCAAGCGGGGCCTGTTCCGAGGCAGCGGTAGAGCGCTTGAATTCATACCGCATCTCGCCGCCCTCTTCTTCGGACGCCACGATTAGACATTGTGACAATTGGCGCGCGCCATCAAACAGATCAACCCGTCCCCGCAATTGCGGCACTGTCTCGGTATCAACCGAAAACCCGTCTTCCCACAGGCGCAGCACCGGAAAAAACTGGCCATCCGTTTCAACCCGCAAACGGCTCTTTTTGCGCAGGTTCTCAATCCGGGCCGCATCCAGCGCCTCCTGGACAGCTTTGGGGACATAGGTCGTCATGGCTTTTACACCTTCTGGTCTTCGTAACGGTATCGTTAACCATAAGCGATAAACGATAAAATTTTATGAATAAACCGAATCTTAGGGTCACCGCAGCCTGCCGGTGCCCCTGTGCAAGAATACAGAGCTTCTGCGCGCAAAACAGCATTTTCGCATATGAACGTCTGCCTTAAGTAGAAAACAAGCAACAGCGGGAGCGACACATGGGACTTTTGGTAGACGGCATCTGGCACGACACATGGTACGACACCAAATCAACAGGTGGCGCATTCAAACGGTCCGCCGCGCAGTTTCGCAACTGGATCACCGCAGATGGCAGCGCGGGCCCCTCGGGCCGTGACGGGTTCAAAGCCGAAAGCGGGCGTTACCACCTTTATGTCTCGCTGGCCTGCCCCTGGGCCCACCGCACGCTGATCTTTCGCGAGCTGAAAGATCTGAGCGCGCATATCTCGGTTTCAGTTGTAAACCCCGACATGTTGGACAAAGGCTGGACCTTTGAAAAAGATGACCATGGCGCCACCGGTGACACGCTCTTGGGCAAAGAGTTTGCACATCAGATCTACACCACCGCCGATCCCAAATATTCTGGCCGGGTCACGGTGCCGATCCTGTGGGACAAGCAACAGAACACCGTGGTCTCGAACGAAAGCTCCGAGATCATCCGCATGTTCAACGCGGCCTTTGATGGCATCACCGGAAACACATTGGACTTCTGGCCCGAAGAACTGCGCGAGCCGATCGAAACCGTGAACGAGCGGATCTATCATCAGGTCAACAACGGCGTGTACAAATGTGGATTTGCGACCTCGCAGGATGCGTATGACACGGCAGTGCACCCGCTGTTTGACACGCTCGACTGGCTCGAGGATCTCTTGTCCCAGCACCGCTACCTGATGGGCAACCGCGTGACCGAAGCCGACTGGCGCCTATTCACCACGCTGGTCCGCTTTGATCCGGTCTATCACCTGCATTTCAAATGCAACAAGAAACGGTTGATCGACTACCCGAATCTCTGGGCCTATACGCGGGAGCTGTATCAATGGCCGGGCGTGGCGCAGACCGTGAATTTTGACCACATCGTGCGTCACTATCATTATAGCCACGACACGATTAACCCGCATCGCATCCTGCCGGTCAATCCGGTTCTGGAATGGGATCTGCCCCATGGGCGCGATCAAATGGTGTGAATCGCGGAAACCCGTCAAAGTTTCTTGTTTAACGCGCCCGCCTCCGGCATACCGCCTGCGCACAAGCCAGCGGTAAAGAGGACGGCGGACAATGACGCAGGATCAAAACACCCCGCGTGATCACGGCGGCAACCTGTCTGCCGCTGTGGCCCGATTTGGCGGCACCCGCGCGGATTGGGTTGACCTGTCGACCGGCATCAACCCAACCCCCTACCCGGCGGGACAGCTCATGGACCGCGACTGGAGCGCTCTGCCGGATCAGGCTGAACTGGATGCGCTGATCGCCGCCGCGCGTCAGTTCTGGCAGGTGCCAGAGGGGGCGGCAATCCTGCCCGCGCCCGGTGCCTCGGCCTTGATTGCGATGCTGCCCGCGCTGGCAGACCCCGGTCAGGTGCACATCACCCGGCCCACCTATAATGAACACGCGGCCGCCTTTGCCAGCCATGGCTGGCAGATCTGCGACACGCCGACGCGGGACGCGCAGGTCATGGTGCACCCCAACAACCCCGACGGACGTTTGTGGCAGGTCAGCGATATCAGCGCCGATCTGACCATCATCGACGAAAGCTTCTGTGACGTCTGTCCGGATCACAGCCTGATGGCAGAGGCCACACGCCCCGGCACCCTTATACTCAAAAGCTTTGGCAAATTCTGGGGGCTGGCCGGGCTGCGCCTTGGCTTTGCGATTGGTGATCCGGCCTTGATCCAGCGCCTGTCCAACTGGCAAGGGCCCTGGGCCGTCTCGGGGCCCGCCCTCCGCATTGGCGCACGGGCGCTTGCGGATACCGATTGGGCCGATGCCACACGGGCGCGGTTGAAAACCGATTGCGCGCGCCTTGATGCGCTAATGGCCCCCCGCGGCGCGACACTGGCGGGCGGCACCGATCTGTTCCGCCTGTATCACGTGCCAGATGCCAAGACCTGGCAGAACAAATTGGCAGAACACCACATCTGGAGCCGCATTTTCCCCTATTCCGACACCTATTTGCGTCTGGGATTGCCCCCCGCAGACATGTGGTCAAGGCTCGAGGCTGCAGTGTGAGCACCGCGCTGTTACTGATCCCGGCCCTCCTGCTGGACGCGCTGCTGGGGGAGCCCAAATGGCTCTGGTCGCGCTGTCCCCACCCTGCGGTTCTGATGGGGCGGCTGGTCGGCTGGTGCGATGCGCACTTGAACCACGGCAGCCACCGCCGCTTAAAAGGCGTGTTGACCGTCGGCCTTCTGCTGCTGATTGGTGCGGGCCTTGGTTATGGCGCGTCACACTTGGGTCCGGTGGTCAGCGTTGTGATCGCGGCCATCCTTCTTGCACAGCGTTCGCTGGTGGATCACGTGAACGCCGTGGCCGATGGGCTGGACCGGGATCTGTCAGCCGGGCGTTATGCCGTCTCGATGATCGTCAGCCGCGACACCCGCAACATGGATCAGAGCCAGGTCGCCCGCTCTGCCATCGAAAGCGGGGCCGAGAATTTTTCGGACGGGGTGATTGCCCCAGCTTTCTGGTTTCTGGTGGCAGGGCTGCCGGGCATCATCATCTACAAGATGGTCAATACCGCCGACAGTATGATCGGCTATCGTACCGCGCATTACCTGCAATTCGGATGGGCTGCGGCCCGGCTCGATGATCTATTGAACCTTGTGCCAGCCCGGCTGACATCCCTGTTGATCGCAGCCACGGGCGGGCGGGTGCTCGACCTCCTCGACATCCGCCGTGACGCGCGCCTGCACCGCTCCCCCAATGCAGGCTGGCCCGAGGCCGCTATGGCCCGTGTCCTGGGTTGCGCCCTTGCGGGCCCGCGCTCTTATGATGGCAAAATGCAGGTGTTTCCCTGGGTTCATGACGCAGGGCGCAAAACGCTCACCCCGCAGGACATTCGTAAAACCAGCGCAATTCTCTGGCGGGTTTGGGCAACATTTCTGACAGTTTCAGTTGCTTTGGCGCTGCTCTTCTAGCAAAAAGTGGCCGGAGACATTTTCAGGACGGCCCCTATGCGTTTCTTGCCTTTTACCATCGCGCTTGCTCTGGCACCGCTTTCCGCCGCCGCTCAATGTGGAGGGGAGTTCTCCAATTTTGTTCTGGGGCTCAAAAACGAAGCCATCAGCGCAGGCTATGACCAAAAGACCGTGAACGACTTCTTTCGCGGTGTGCGCAAGGATCAAAAGGTCCTGAATGCCGACCGTGCCCAAGGGGTGTTTCAAAAACCCTTTATCGATTTTTCCCGCCGTCTGATCTCTCAAAACCGGATTGATCGCGGTCAGGCCATGTCGTCCAAATTTGACAGCGTGTTCCGCCGAATCGAGACGACATATGGCATCGATCGGGGCGTGCTTCTGGCATTCTGGGCGTTTGAGACCGACTACGGCGCATTTCAGGGCGATTTCAACACGCGCAATGCGCTGGTGACCCTAGCCCATGACTGCCGCCGCCCCGAGTTGTTCCGCCCGCAGATCTTTGCAGCCATCGAATTGTTTTCTAAGGGAGATTTTGACCCCAATAAAACAACCGGTGCCTGGGCCGGAGAGATTGGCATGGTCCAGATGCTGCCCCGCGACATTCTGGAAAACGGGGTGGATGCGGATGGCGACGGCCACGTGACGCTCAAGACCTCAGCGCCGGATGCGCTGATGTCTGCAGCCAAAATGCTGTCAGAGCTGGGTTGGTCCGCAGATCAGCCCTGGCTGCAAGAGGTGCGTATCCCCGAAGGGTTGGACCTGTCGGAAACAGGCATTACCAACAAACGCCTTATCTCGGATTGGCGCGCCAAGGGGGTTCAGCCCCGCACAGGTGATCTGCCCTTTGACGATATGAACGCCGCCCTGATCCTGCCCCAGGGGCACAAAGGGCCCGCGTTCCTCGCCTATCCCAATTTCGACGTCTATTTCGAATGGAACCAAAGTTTTACCTATGTTCTGACCGCCGCCTATTTCGCCACCCGTTTGGATGGCGCGCAGGTCTATGATGCAGGCCAGCCCGAAACCGGTCTGAACGGCACCCAGATGAAACAGCTGCAGCAGCGGCTTCAGGCCAAAGGTTATGACGTGGGCAAGATCGACGGCATCCTTGGCGCCAAAACCCGCCAAGCGGTGCAGGCTGAACAATCCCGTCTGGGCCTGCCAGCTGATGCTTGGCCAACGCCGGAATTGTTGAACCGCCTGTGACTGGAGGTCAGTTCATTCTGACCATGACCGGAGGTCAGCGCACCGGATAGCGCTCGCCATCTTCGGTCAGCAACACCACCCGTGATCCGCTGTGAACCAACACATCACAGCGCGTGGCACCGCCAACGAACTCCACACAAACGCTGCCATCCTGCGCGATGTGATAACTGCCCCAGGATGTTCCGCCCCCATTGGCCGCGGAAAACGTATAGGAATAGGCCCCATCCGGCCCATAGATCGACTCGCCATCATCATAGAACACAAAGCTGCGCTCTGGCAGGCGGGCCAGCTCTTCGTCGGTAAACGGACGATCATTGGGGCGCAACGCCCATTCACCGGCACTCACCGGCAATGGCAAGCCACATATAATCAAAAGCAGAAGATGTCTCATGCCATCATCTTAGGGACAAAGCCCTGAAACAGGCGTCACGTTGCCGTGACGCCCGTGGCTCACCAGCCGATAAACTCCTCAAACTCTTTCAAAACACCGGCCCAGGCCCCGATGGTCTGGGCAAAATCATCCGGGTGCAGCCCGTGCTGACCCAACAGCACATCATGCTCGATCCAGACCGACCCCTCATCCGAGATATAGGCCCGCGAAAAACGGTTTTCGGTGTTCCAGGTGTTGATCTTGGACAGGCGCATGCCGCCGTTCAGATCATAGCCGGAGTAAAACTGGATCGCGTCGCAATCCACATTGTCACGACAGCCATAGTAAAAGACTTTGAACTCGATCCCGTAATAATCGATCGAGAATTTCGGATCGCCAACATCATCCGCCTCAAGCGTGTAACTGATGTCCTCTGCATCCAGAAACTGCGCCAGACTGTCCGCGGTCAAGGCGGTGACATTCTCGCCTTCCTCAGCAACCGCAGGAGTCAGCATCAGCGACAGGGCGGCGACTGCGCCCAATAGTGAAAATCCGTTTTTCATAATACCCTTCCCAATATGGGTTCCTCTTACAGGCGCACCTTAGAAACAGATCCGTTACGCCACCAGTGCTTCGGCCTTTTTCAGGTCAACAGAGACAAGCTGGCTCACGCCTTTTTCCTGCATGGTCACCCCAAACAGCCGATCCATCCGCGCCATCGTCACCGCATGGTGGGTGATGATCAGAAAACGCGTATCAGTCTGGCGGCACATCTCATCCAAAAGATCGCAGAACCGGGTGACATTGGCATCATCCAGCGGCGCGTCGACCTCGTCCAGCACGCAGATCGGCGCGGGGTTGGACAGGAACACCGCAAAGATCAGCGCCAGCGCGGTCAACGTCTGTTCCCCGCCCGACAACAGCGACAGGGTCGACAGTTTCTTGCCTGGCGGTTGGCACATGATCTCGAGCCCTGCATCCAGCGGGTCATCGCTTTCGACCATCACCAAATTGGCCTCACCGCCGCCAAACAAATGCTGAAACAACAATGAAAAGCTGCTGTTGACCTGTTCAAAAGCCGTCAACAGGCGCTCGCGGCCTTCGCGGTTCAGACTGGAAATCCCCGCCCGCAGGGTTTTCACCGCCTCTTCCAGATCCTGCTTTTCACTGACCAGCTCGTCATGTTCGACCTGAATCCCGCGCGCGTCCTCTTCGGCACGCAGGTTCACAGCCCCCAGCGAATCGCGCTGACGTTTGAGCTGCCCCACCTGCTCTTCCAGAACCTCAACCGCTTCGATCTCTTCGGGATCCACGGCCAGACGTTCCAATAGAACCTGCGGCGTTGCCTGCTGCTCTTCGATGATCCGGCCTGCAGCAGCCTGAACGGCTTCGCGCGCACTGTCGGTCAGGGCCTCGGCACGGGCCCGCTCTTCGCGCGCTTCCGAGGCCAGACGCTCGGCTTCCTTTTCGTGTTGCGCAGCCTCGCGCACCGCCGCTTCGGCGGCAATCAACGCCTCGGTTGCGGCGGATTTGCGCGCCTCGGCATCTGCAATCGACTCGTTCAGCTCTTCACGGGTCTCTTCGATCTCAGCCGGTTTGGCCATGGCCTCTTCCAGCTCGTCTTGGCTGGCGTCCCGACGTTCCACCAGTTCCGCAATCCGGCGGCCCGCCGTTTCCAGACGGTGGTTCCAGCCTGACAGCTCTTTGATCACCTCTTGCTTGCGGCGAATACGCGCCTCTCCGTCACGACGCAGCTCATCATGGGCCGAGCGGTGGCTTATCATCGTGATCCGCGCTGCCTCTACACTGTGCTTGATCTCTTCGACGCCTGCACGGGCCGTTTCCAGATCCGGCAGCTCTTCCGAGGCTTCCTGCGCCTCTTCCAATCGCTCCAGCGCGACCTCGGCATCCTCATCATGACGCGCCAAAGACACCGCCAAAGTCTCCAGCTTGGCCTCTGCCAGATTGCAATCCGCCTCCGCCTTGCTGAGCGCGCGGGCTGCGTCCGCCACCCGCTGATCCGCCACCCGGCGGGCCTGACGCGCGGCTTGGTCGGCTTCGGTCACCTCAGCCAATTGGCGCTGCAACGCATCATGCGCCGCCGCCAGACCATCGGCCCGCGCCTCCGCATGCGAGACTTCTTGCTTGAGCGCCTCCAGCCGGTTCATCTGCTCCAGACGCAGCGCAGCAGCGCTTGGCGCGTCCTCGGCCCAGGTCCGATAACCATCCCAACGCCACAGATCCCCTTCCAGGGTCACCAAACGCTGCCCCGGACGCAGGCGCGGCTGCATGTGGCGCGCCTGATCCGCGTCGACCACACCAATCTGGGTCATCCGCCGCGACAACGCCTCGGGCCCAGACACGAACAAGGCCAGGGGCTTCACCCCTTCGGGCAGCGCCGACTCGCGGTCATACCCCTGCAAAGTCACCCAACCGGATGGGCCATCAATCTCCGCCAAAGGCGCGCGCAGATCGTCGGCCAGTGCCGCCCCCAGCGCCTTTTCATATCCCGGCTCTACACGCAGCGCGTCCAGAACCTGGCCGCCTTCGGCTGTGTCGCGCGCCACCAGTTTCGCCAGGGCCGCAGCCTCGGACCGTAACGCGCCCAATTCGCCATCCGCTTCGGAGCGTTGCGCGCGGGCTTCCGCCTCGCGGGACTGAGTTTCGGTGCGCAATTCATCCGCGGCAGCCAGCGCCTCTTCAGCCGCCTCAGAGGCGGCGCGCGCCTCTTCTTCGGTCTCAATAACCGTTTCGCGACGGTCTTGCGCCTGCGCCAACCCATCGCGCGCGGCTTCCATTGCCGCGCGCGCGGTGGCCCCTTCGGTGTGGGCCCGCTCAGCCGCGCGTTTGCAATCTTCGACCAAACGACGCGCGGATTGATGGCGGGCGGCCAGACGCGCCACATCTTCGGTGACTTGCGCCAGATGATCCTCGCGCCGCTGCAAGACCGTTGTGGCGTTACGCATCAGCTCGGCGGCCTCTTCCAGCCGGTCGCCCTGCCCGTCGCCTGCCTTTTCCAGCTCACGCTGTTCCCACTCCAAACGCTCGATCGTCTCACCGGCGTCGCGGTTCAACCCGCTTTCGCGCTCGATATCCGCGCCCAGTTGACGGATCCGGTTGTTAAGCGTTTCAATGGTCTGGCGCGCCTGTGTTTCCTGATCCGACAGCGCATCGCGTTGCACCACAAGCCGTTGCAGGATCGCGGTCGCAATCGCCTCTTCCTCCCGCAAGGGGGGCAGTTTGACATCCGCCGCGCCGCGCTTTTCAGCCGCCGCGCGCGACAAAGCCTCGCCCTTGGCAGCTTGGGTGACGCGAATGCGCAGGGTCTCTTCTGACGCCAGCCGCGCCACATCCGCCTCCCTCCAGCGGCGATACAACAGCGCCCCTTCGGCATGGCGCAGCGTTTCACCGATGCTGCGATACCGCGCGGCCTGACGGGCCTGACGCGCCAGCTGACCCAATTGGCCCGCCAGCTGTTCAATCACATCATCCACCCGCAACAAGTTCTGTTCGGTGTTCTTCAGCTTCAGCTCCGCCTCGTGACGACGCTGATACAGCCCCGAAATCCCCGCCGCTTCCTCCAGGATACGACGGCGCGCCTTGGGCTTTGCGTTGATCAACTCCGAGATCTGCCCCTGCCGCACCAGAGACGGCGAATGAGCCCCGGTTGAGGCATCGGCAAACAGCATCTGCACATCACGGGCGCGGGTATCTTTGCCGTTGGCCTTGTAGGCGCTGCCTACGTCCCGCGTGATCCGGCGCACAATGTCCAGCTGATCCGCGTCATTAAACCCCGAAGGCGCCAGCCGGTCTGTATTGTCGATCTGCAGGCTCACTTCGGCAAAGTTGCGCGCCGCACGCGCACTGGCCCCGGCAAAGATCACATCTTCCATCCCCCCGCCGCGCATCGCCTTGGGGCGGTTTTCCCCCATCACCCAACGCAACGCCTCAAGCAGGTTCGACTTGCCACAGCCATTGGGGCCAACAACGCCGGTCAGACCATCGGAAATAATCAGATCGGTGGGATCAACAAAGCTTTTGAAACCGTTCAACCGCAGTTTGGAAAAACGCAAAGGGACCTCTTTCGACAACACTCAACAGAGATCTCAGCCAAATGACGCAGGGCTTGTCAACGTCACAGAGCCCCATATGCGGGCTGAAACCGGGCTATTGGCCCTATATCTTGTGGATAACTCTTGCCTGACCCCACGCATCCTGCACAGACGCCAAAACAGAGAGCTGAAAAACAGCCCTCTATCGCGGATCACCGGGGGCTGCAACGGTCCCCTCCATTTGAAGACATAAAACCGCCGGTTGTCCCCTTACAAAAAGTGGCGGATCGCCTGCCCCAAGCGGTGAATACCGGTCTGGGTCTGCTCTGCCGATGCGCAGGAAAACGACAGCCGCAGGGTATTTGCGCCGCTGCCATCGGCAAAAAAAGCCTGTCCGGGGACAAAGGCAATGTGATAAGTGTCCAGCGCATATTGCAAGAGCTCTGCCCCGTCGATCTGATCCGGCAAGGTCAGCCAGATGAACATCCCACCTTCGGGATGGCTCCAGCTCACACCATCGGGCATCTCACGGGCCAGCGCCGTCAGCATCTCATCCCGGCGCGCACCATAGGCCGTGGTCAGTTGCTCAAGATGGTCCGCAAACCCCTGCGCCACAACCTCAGTCACCAATATCTGGTTGAGGGTCGATGTATGCAAGTCCGCCGCCTGTTTGATCAGAACCAGCTGGTCAATCACATCCTGCGCGCCCACAACCCAGCCCACCCGCAATCCGGGCGACAGTGTTTTGGAAAACGTCCCGCAATAGAGCGTACGACAGGCGTTCATATCGGCAATTGTTTCCTGCTCCAGCGCCAGGATCGGCGGAACCGGCGACCCGTCATACCGCAGCCCTTCATAAGCGGCGTCCTCGATCACCATCGCGTCCAGGGCACGCGCCTGCTCCAGAACCGCCAGCCGTTCAGCGCGGGACAGGGTGATCCCCGTCGGGTTCGCAAATTCGGGCGTGACATAAGACAGCTTGACCCGGCTGCCCGCCTGTTCCGCATCAGCCGCTATATCCTTGGCCGTGCGATTGTCACCAGGCTGCAATCGATCAAATCGGGGTTCATAGGCGTTGAACGCGCCCAACGCCCCCAGATAGGTCGGCCATTGCACCAGGGCGGTATCCTCGGGCGACAGAAACAGTTTGCCCAGATAATCCAGTGCCTGTTGCGAGCCCGAGGTGATCAGGACGTTGCTGACATCACAGCTCACCCCCAATCGGGCCATGTGACCCACGATCCATTCCCTGAGCGGCAGATAGCCTTCGCTCACGGAATACTGCAGCGCCGTTGCTGCGGTGGGTCCGCTCAACGCCGCCTCACCTGCGTGCGCCAGCGCCTCCGCAGGGAATAGGGCGGGATCCGGAATGCCACCCGCAAAAGAAATCACACTGGGCCGGTTCAGAAGCTTCAACAGCTCCCGAATTTCCGATGCTTTCATTTTTTCGGACCGTTTTGAAAAATTATTCCGGAAATCCATGTCACACCTTTCCATTGCTGTCTCGACACTAGAGGGATTCTCTTTTTACGTCAATATTTCTGACCTAAACTATTCCCCGCGAGCGGCTTGAGCCTCTCAACCCAATGTGGTCCAATGAGTTGACCAATTTTAAATATCAGCGGATCTCCATGCCTTTTCAGAAAGTCACAACGGCAAAGCTCTCAACCTCTGTTGTCCGCCAAATCGAACTCCTGATCCTGCGCGGCGTCCTGACACCCGGTGACCGGCTGCCCTCAGAACGTGATTTGGCAGAACGCTTGGGCGTCTCCCGCCCATCTTTGCGCGACGCATTGGGCGAACTGCAGGAACGTGGCCTTCTGGCGGCCAAGGCAGGGTCCGGCGTTTATGTGGCGGATGTCTTGGGCTCTGCGTTCTCACCGGCTCTGGTGGATCTCTTTGCTCGCCATGATGAGGCGGTGTTTGACTATCTCTCGTTTCGCCGCGACCTCGAAGGGCTTGCCGCAGAACGTGCCGCGCGTATGGGATCGGACGAGGATCTGAAAATCATCCAGTCCATCTATGACCGGATGGCCGCCGCCCAAGGGCCCGACGATTCCGAGGAAGCGGCCAATTTGGACGCTCAGTTCCATGCCGCCATTATGGATGCCGGCCACAATGTCGTCATGCTGCATATGATGCGCTCCATGCTCGAGCTGCTGCACAAGGGCGTGTTCTACAACCGTCGCATCATGTTCCAACGCGCCACCACGCGGGAAAACCTGCTGGCGCAGCACAGCGCGATCAACTCAGCCATTCAGGACCGCAACCCTGCCGCCGCCCGCGCCGCTGTTGAGGCACATCTGGATTTTGTCAAAACCTGCCTGCTGGAAGATCTGGAGACCCAGAAGAACGCTGAAATCGCCCGCCAAAAACTGGAAAAGGCGCAAAAGCTCGGGTCCTAGCTGCCCTTAGTGGGACTCAACATAACGCTGCGTGGCTACCGTCTGCGCATTGGTCAAAAGCAGTTCAGCCGTATCGATTTCCATCAGGCGTCCACCTTCAATATGGCCGATGCGATCCGCGACAAGCGCTGCAATCCGCAAAGATGACGTGCACAGAATAACGGGCATATCCTGCTGCAAGTCGGACAGGATGCTCTTGAGCCGACCCTCTTCGATACCACCAAGGCCGGTTGAAGGCTCATCCAGCACCAACAGACGCGGCTCCAGCGCAAGGGCCCGCGCGATACAGATCAGACGTTGGGTCATGATCGGCATCTGATGCACCGGTTTTTTATGCAGCTCCCCTTTGAGCTCATCCCAAATGCCCACCCGGCGCAGCGAATCCTCGATCCGCAGGGCGATATCTTTGGACGTCGGAGCCAGACGGTGCAACTTCAGGACATAGGCGATATTGTCCCAGATCGTCGCTGGAAAGGGGTTTGCAACCTGCGGCACCAAGGCGACCTGCCGACGGATTTGTGGCAAATCCCAGGACGGGTCCTGCGTGTCCCGACGATCCACAAAAACATGACCGCTTTGAACAGAGGCCCGTTCCTCTTCGACAGTGCGGTTCAAACATCGCGTCAGCACAGATTTCCCACAATTGGGCGGACCGACCAGACACAGCACCTCTTTGTCAAAAAGATCAAAGGAGATGTCGTCCAAAATCGTTTTGCTGCCGAACCGCAACGTTAGCCCGCGAGTTGACAGGACCGGTTTGGCAACATCAGACGCGACGGGTTCGTGATAGTCCAATATGGGATTTACATACAGCATTGCAGATAAAATCTTACTATTCGATCTGCCTCCGCAAATACCACCTAGGACACTAGCAGCGGCTTAACAAATCCACCAACTGTTGCAACTTCACGCAATTGTCACATAAAAAAACCCGGCACAATGGCCGGGTTTTTTTAAACGTCTATCAGCAGCTTAATGCAGCTTGGCGTCCACGTCAGCGATGGCCGCGTCGATCAGTTTGTTTGCCTCAGCGGCAGACAGCTGTTTGGAGATCACGTCATCCGCAACGCTCACAGCCACATCAATCGCGCGATCCCGCACTTCTTTCAACGCCGAGGCTTCAGCCGATGCGATCTGCTCTTCGGCGGCCGCCAGACGGCGCTCGATCGAAGTTTTCAGATCCGCTTTGGCTTGTTCCGCGGCAGCTGTAGCCTCTTCGCGAGCAGTGGCAACAATACGTTCCGCCTGCGCGCTCACTTCTTTTTGCTTGCGCTCATAAGACGCCAGAATGGTCTGGGCTTCTTCGCGCAGCGCACGTGCTTCGTCCAGCTCCTTGCGGATGCCTTCGGCACGATCGTCCAGCTGCTTGCCCAACAGGCCGGGCACCTTGACGTAAAGCAGAATGCCAACGAACAGCAGGAAGGCCAGCAGGACAACAAAATCAGTGTTGTCCAGCGCCAGGAACTTGCCGCCAGATGCAGCCAAAGCCGGGCTTGCAGCAGCAAATGTCAGGGCAAGAGCAATAACAGTACGCATGTTCTTATCCTTTCATCCGCTCAGCAACCGATGCGGAAACTGCATCTGCGTCGTCTTGACCACCCAGGGCAGAAACCAGTGCCGATGCGGTGTCAGCTGCAACAACTTTGACAGCTTCCAATGCGCCTTCTTTGATCTCAGCAAGGGCTTTCTCAGATTCCGCGGCTTTTGCAGCGATTTCTTCGTCAGCTTTTGCGATGGCTGCGTCCAGATCCTTTTGGATCGCAGCGCGGGTTTCAGCAGCGATTTTCTGCGCTTCACCACGTGCGTCCGCCAGAGCTTTGTTATAGGCGTCTTCCGCCTCAACCGCTTTGGCTTTCAGATCCTCGGCCGCGGCCAAGTCATTCGTAATGGTTCCCTGACGCTCAGCCAGCACCGCCGCAATACGGGGCAGCGCGATGCGCGACAGGATGAAGTAGATCACGACAAGAGTGACCAGGAGCCAGAAGATCTGGTTACCATAGGTCGAGAAGTCCAGCTGCGGCATACCGCCCGAACCATGCGCAGCATCTGCTGCGTGGTGCGCGGCGTCAGCGGCACCGTGGGCTGCGTCTGCAGCACCGTGACCTGCGTCATGCGAGTTTGATGCCATGTCGTCCTCCTAAGGAACTTGCCGTTACACCGGGCGGAAAGGGCATGCCTCCCGCCCGGCCGTAAGGAAAAAGGTTCCGAAGGTTCTTAGACGGCGAACATCAGCAGCAGAGCAACCAGGAACGAGAAGATGCCCAGAGCTTCTGCAAATGCGATACCGATGAACAGGGTTGCAGTCTGCGATGCAGCTGCAGAAGGGTTGCGCAGTGCGCCTGCCAGGAAGTTAGCTGCTACGTTGCCAACACCCAGTGCAGCAATACCAGTACCCATGCCAGCCAGACCAGCGCCGATGTGTGCGAGTTCGCCTTCCATTGTGAAATCTCCTTACGATTGGAAGTTGCGGATTTAGAGTTCGGACCTTTGCAAACCGTGGCTTAGTGCGACGGGTGCAGCGCGTCTTTCAGGTACACGCAGGTCAGAATGGTGAAAACGTAAGCCTGAATGAAGGCCACGAGAACTTCGAGCGCATAGAAGGCGCTGATGGCGAAGATCGGCAGGAAGGAGAACAGTCCCAGACCCGCGGCAAACCCCGCAAAAACTTTCAGAACAGCGTGGCCCGCCATGATGTTACCAGCCAGACGAATACACAGGCTGACGGGGCGCACAAAGTAAGAGATCACCTCGATCAGAGCCAGAACCGGACGCAGCGGCAAGGGCGCGGAAGAAACCCAGAACAGCGACAGGAACTTGGCGCCGTGCAGGACAAAACCGGTGATGGTGACGATCACAAACACCAGGATCGCCAGAACGCCGGTGATCGCAAAGTGAGAGGTGGTGGTGAAGGACATCGGGATCAGGCCAAGGAAGTTGGCGGTCACGATGAACATGAACAGGGTCATGATATAGGGGAAGAACTTGACGGCATCCTTGCCTGCCACATCTTCCACCATCTTGTAGATAAAGCCATAGGCCAGTTCGGCAATCGACTGGGCACGCGATGGGACAATCGCGCGGCCCGAGGAGCCAAGAACCAGCAGGGCAAAGATCGAAGCGATGGCCAGAACCATCCACAGGGTCACGTTTGTTGGGGTCATGACGCCCACGTGGTCACCGCCAAACAGCGGCTTCACCAGGAACTGATCGGTGGGGTGAATTGCGAGGCCCGCATGCTCAGGTGCAAAAAGCAGCCCCGAAAGTACGACTGCGGCGAGTGCCACATAAAAGAAAATCTTGCCCATCGTCCCGTGTCTCCTGTCGCCGAGGGATCAATCCCGGTCTTGCGCGTCTTGTTCGGCCTCTTCGGCCAGTTTATTCTCCTGGATCTCGTTGGCGCTTCGGATCATGACCCGAATGCCTGCCACCAGACCCAACAATGTAAAGGTCACCAGAAAGATCGGGATTGTCCCGAACAGGCTGTCCAGCCCGAATCCAATGCCAAGACCAATCACCAGACCGGCCACCAATTCTGTCACCATACGCCAGGCCTGATTGGCCATCGTATAGTGTTCCTCCGTGCGCGGCTTGGGCTCTTGGGCCTTACGCGCCTCGCTCAACCGCGCCTCCAGCTGCGCCAAGCGCTGCTTTTGGTCGTCGTCAATCACGGGCACCATCCTCACGCGAATTCTGCCTTGGTTGCTAAGGGGTGAAAGGATCAGAGTCAACGACCGAGACAGACCAAAAAGACGCAGTCTTTTCTGTTATTTATCTGACACTTAGCGGGTCAATCCCTTTTCCAAGCCCAAGCCAAGGCACAGCGTTAGCGCCCAAGACCGCGCCAAACCCATATTCAACCAAACGGTTGATCTTGAAATTCACGACGATGTTGCAGGTTTCCGGAACAGGCGACCGTCGATCATCAGAAGACCAAACAGGATTGCAAAAAGCCCCACCCCATGGCTGATGCTCAAAGGCTCGCCCAGCAGGTAGCTGCCAAAGAACAGGGCAGAGGCCGGCGCGATCATGGTGGGCAAGGTGATATTTGTCGGCCCCACACGCGGCAGAACCCAATAGAACACGATAAACGCCGCAGAGGTCAGGCCAAACCCGATCACAGCCAGCGCACCCCAGGCGGCTGGCGACAGGCTTTGCGGAGCACCCTCTACCAGAAAGGCCAGCGGAACCTGAACCAGCGCCGCCCCCAACAGCGCCCAGGACACCATGGCCACACGGTCCACATCCGCAAAACTCCGGGCGAGATTGACCGAAAACGCATAACACAGCGGCGCGCCAAGGGTGATCAAAATGGCCCAGCCTGCGCTGGCCCCGCCGTCCAGCAGCATCGGCACGGACAGAACGACAATCCCAACCAACCCGGTCAAAACCCCCGCAGATTTGAGCCACGTCGCCCGCTCGCCGCCCGGCCACAGATGCGCAACCACAACGGTCAGCGCCGGTGTCATCGCATTGATGATTCCAGCCACGCCGCTGGCCACATCCTGTTGACCAACAGCATAGCAGGTAAAGGGCAGCGCATAACTCAGCACACCAAACGCCATCAGGCTGGCCGCGCGTTGGGCTGGCACGCGCCAGTTCACCCCACGCGCAACCAGATAGATCCAGCAGCCCAGCGCGCCCAGCCCGACCCGGCCTGCGGTGATGCTCAGCGGATCCAGCTCGCGCAGCAAAACGGCATTAAAGGTAAAGGACATCCCCCACCCCATGCCAAGGCCAATGATGATCAACCAATATCGCAACGCCATGACCTGCCCTTTTCACCGCCAATCAGATAGGTTGGGATATGGAGCAGCGCTTGCCCATTGTCGATCCGAAGCATGCGGTTTAAATGTGAACGCCATGAGCGACACACTCGACACTGTCTTTGCAGCTTTGGCCGATCCAACCCGGCGCGCAATCCTGACCATGCTGTTGGAAGACGACATGGCCGTGACGGATGTGGCGGAACCGTTTGAAATGTCGCTGGCAGCCATTTCCAAACATCTGACCATCCTGACCCGCGCGGGCCTGATCGCGCAGGAGAAACGCGGGCGGGTCAAATGGTGCAAGCTGCAGCCAGACGCCCTGCGCAACGCTTCGGTCTGGATGCAGGGCTTTGGCCAGTTTGAGCCGGTCAATCTGGATGATTTTGAACGGTTTCTGGAACGCGAGCTCAGCGACAGCGCAGAGCAGCCGGCGGGTTAACCCCGCGCAGCCAGCGCTTCATAGCCAGATAAGCCAAAGGTAAGGTCCGGGAAATCTGTCACCCCGCCGTCGATCAGCTGTAAGGGCAGACCGAACAATTTGAAATCCTCGATCCCCAGCAATGGCACGGTCCAGCCCATGGAATGCGCCATCGGCAGGCGCACACCCGGTTTCGGGTTCAAAGCGGGCGCAACCTCTCGGCGACCCATCTTGAGGAAATGCGCGATGTCCCATTCCTGATATTGGCCATCGTGACGGGTCACCACCCAGCAATGCCCATCCACCGCCCAGGTCTTTTTCTCTTCGGGCACAAAAACCCCATAGATATAGCCCGCTTCATAACCCGCCGCCCTTAAGGACGCGATGAGATAGGCGTTGATATCCACACACGAGCCCTGCGCCAGGCTGCACAACTGTGGCAGCTCATCGTGGCCATCGTAAAACCGCTCTTCTGGGTGGCCATATTCAAACAGGCCCGCCACATGGTTCACAATCGCCAGAATCCCCGCCTGCCCGCCGCCTGCGGCCTTGGCAATCTCTTGCGTCTCACCGGCCAAGGCGGTTGCGCTGCGGGTGTACCGGCTGTTTGTCGGCACAAACATCTGGTCAGGGTAATTTGGCCCGGATGGCGCAAAACGCACCCGCATTGTGACCGCATCCCCCGTGACAACCCCATGCGCCAGCATCTGCGCGCAATTGGGCGCGGCAACGCCACCAACCTCGGCGCCGTCAATGTCGAACCCCAGGGGCGCGGCATGGGGCGTCATCACCCCCATCGGAGCCACAAATTTTGTGCCTTTGGCTGCAGAAAAGCGATAGGTCAGCTCAATCATCCGAATGTCCCCCGGTTTTAGCCCGGCAGGCCTTAAGGCCCTTAGATGTCGCTTTCATGACGCCGCTCACCGCGCAACAGTAACAAAAGCGCGAGCGCTGACAGCACCGGCCCGGCAAAGACCCAGCCTCCAGGGGGGGCGATCCCAACGGCAAGATCCCACAGGATCACCCAGCTGGGCACCAGATAGGTATAGGCCATGACTTTGGCCGAGGGCAGGCGCATCGTGGCAAATTGCAACAGCACAAAGGTTGCCGCGCTGGCAAATACCGCCAGATAGGCAATGGTGATCCAGACCAACGGTCGCAAGTTGCTCCAATCCGTTGCGCGAATGTCGGACCAGCCAAACAACGTCAGAACCCCCGTGCCCGCCAGCAGCATGCCCAATGTAAAACTTGCCGCAGGCTCCCCCCGGTTCAGTTTCCGCACCAATGGCGTATAAAACGCATGAGCCACGCAGCCGATGAAAAAGATCGCTTCCCCTGGTCCAACCGCCAGCTGCACAAAGGCCTGCCAATCCGCGCGAAAGATCACAATCAACGCGCCCAGCGCTCCGATCAGCAACGCCATCCCCATGTGCAGCGTTGTGACCTGCCGCAGCAACAGCCAACCAAACCCCGCCGCCATAACCGGCGTCAGCGTATAAACAGCCGAGGTGCTGACCGCGCTGGCCCGCTGCAGCCCATAAAACATCAACAGGAAATAGCCTGCAAAAATGCTGCCCATCACCATAAACCGCCAGGGCGCGTGAAAGTTCTGCGCCCGCAACCCCGTGGTTGCCACAACAGCCACCCCAACAATCAGCGATGCCAGTGCAAACCGCAGCGCATTCAAAGCGGCTGGCGCAATCTCACCTGCGACCTGCCCACCAAGCGAGAAGGAGCCCCCCACCAAAGCCGAAAACAACAGCATGGCGCCATGCCCCTGCCATTGCGCCCGGCTTAACCCCAATGGGCCAGGCGGCGTTACGCCCACGCTTTGGCCTCGTCCTTCAGGAAGCTGAGGAAGGTCTGCACTTTGGAGGTTCGGTGCAGATCCACATGGGTCACAATCCACAAAGGGGCCTGCCATTCATCCAGCGGCGCCATCACCTGCACCAGCTCGGGGTAACGCTCTGCCTCCCAACAGGCGACAAAACCGATGCCCGCACCGGCCAGAACCGCATGCACCAGCGAATTCATATGGCTCACCCGGAAATTGGCGGTGCCTTCTGGCGCATTGCTGCGCATCCACCGGGCAAAGGGCGCCTTGGGGATGGTGTCGTCATCCATAACAAACCGGTGGTTTGCCATATCTTTGACACCGCCAAAGGGGCCCATGGCTGCCAAATAATCGCGATGCGCATAAAGCGCGAAATTCTGCTTGCGAAAGGGTTGCACCACATTGTCAGGCTGGTCCGGCACTGCCCCGGCGCGAATGGCCACATGGGCCTCGCCATATTCCAGCCGGAACAGGCGCGGGCCGGTCAGAAACCGGATCACAAGGCCGGGGTGGCTGTCCTGAAACTTGGTCAAAATGGGCACCAACATGCTGGACATGCTCTCGACCGAGGTCACCACCAGCTCGCCCGAGACATCATCACCCTGCCCTTTGAGGCGGCCCACCAGCTGATTGAACTGATCATCCGTCGTCTGCGCCACCCGCAACAGGTCCTGCCCCGCCTCGGTTGGGGTGTACCCTCGCGCATGACGTTGGAACAGTTTCACGCCCAGCCGGGATTCAATCGCGTCGATATGGCGGATCACCGTCGCATGGTGCACTCCCAGCACTTCGGCAGCGCCGCTCACTGTACCCATTCGGGCCACTTGATAAGCGGTGCGAACCTCGTCCCAATTGTCCATGATGCTCTTCCCCGCTTTACTCAAAAATCTATCTGAAGTCTCTGTGAATATAGACAGATATGTTAGCGTCGCAACGCCTGTGCCGCAGCGGCGCGGTTCGGGCGTTAAATCCAGTTCACCACACAGCCGATACGGTCAAACCAGCGCATCAGATCCGCCCGCTTCATGGCAATGGTGCGATCATTGACCAATGGGTGCATATAGATCACATCCGCCTCCTGCGCGGCGGCGTCCATGTAAAAGGTCACGCCGTTTTCCACCCCGTTGACCATGGCCAGCGGGCTGACCGCGCCGGGGCGGATGCCAAGGTTTTCCAACAGCCGATCCGCCGAGCCAAACGACAAGTTGCCCAATCCCAGCTCTCCGGCCAAGGCCTTCAGGTCGATCTCTCGATCCTGTTCCAACGTCACCAGATGGTTGCGCTTCTTGCGATCCCGCAGATAAAGATTCTTGATCCGGAATGCCGTTTCCCCCGGGACGCTCAACTCAGCCTCTACGGACTTGGCATCTTCGACCGTACGCAATGGCACGTGATTATATAGGACATAAGGAATGTCCCAATCATCCAACTTCGCCAACAGCGCGTCCGATGTGGTGGGTAGGCTGTCTTGATAAAGAGATGAGGCATCCATGTTTTGGGGCTCCTGAAAAGTACTGTATTTCGCACTAAGCGGCAGCCCCAGTTTTGACAAGCCCCATGCCTATTTGGCTCCGAAATCCCCCCGCCGCGCTTCCTCATAATGGTCAAAACCGCTTTGAAACCAGGCCGTTCCACGCGTTGCGCTGGCCAAGGCGCTGCACAGCTCATCCTGCGCGGCCATCGGCAGCAGGGTTTCAAACAGATCCCATCCTGCCGCATCCTGTTCCGCCTCAAAGCCGAGGATCTGCCCCTTCATACCGCTGACCATAGGCACCAGATTGCCGGAAAACACCGAGGGCACGTGGATGGCGACCTTGACGATGGGCTGCAACAGCACCAGCCCGGCCTCCCCCAGCGCTTCGCGCACCGCCGCCTTGCCCGCCATGCGAAACGCATAATCAGAACTGTCTACCGAATGATGTTTACCGTCCTTCAGGGTGATTGCTACATCCACCACCGGGTGACCGTTGGTGCCCTGCATCAACGCCTCCCGCGCGCCTGCCTCGACCGAGGGGATGTAATTCCTCGGCACAGCCCCGCCTTTGACACAGTCATCAAACGTCACGCCACTGCCGCGCGGCAGCGGTTTGATCGCAATCACCACATCGGCAAACTGCCCCGCCCCGCCGGATTGCTTGCGGTGGCGGTGATGGATCTCAACCGGTTTGGTTATGGTCTCGCGCAGCGCGGGCGGCACCATATCCTCGGTCACCTCAACGCCAAACTCTGCCTTTAACGTCTGTATCACCCGGCGCAGATGCTGCGGCCCTTGCAGGTTCAACAGCGCATGTCCCGTGGCCTCATCCTGGGTCACTTCCATCGCCGGGTCGATCTCTCCCATCCGCTCCAACGCGGTGGACAGGCGCGCCTCGTCACGCTGATGCACCGGTGTCACCAACCGGCGATACGTGGCGGGCCGGGGCTGCGCCCAATCCGGCAAGGCCCGCGCGCCGTCTTTCAGATAGACCTGCCCCAGACGCAGATGATCCGATTTCACCACCCGGCCCAGATCCCCCATCGCCAGACTGCCATTGCCGCCTTTGGCCACCATCGTCAGCCCACCGATTGCCTGACCTGCCATTTCGGTGCCGCTGCTGCAATCTGCGTTCATGGCCCGCAGCAGCACGGATTTCCCCAGATGTTTCACCAATTCACCCATGCAGCCCACCGCCACAACCCGACCACCGGGTGACAACCGCGCCAGAGCCTGTTCCACCGGTGGCGCTTCATGACGCAGGGATTTCATCAGCCGCATCACCCCGTTGCAATGTTCTGCCGCGCCCAGAAAGACCGGGATCAGCTGGCTGTGCTGCAGTGTGCGTGTCGCCACGTCATAGATCTCCTTGACCAGGATCTCCTGATCCTCGATCAGCTCTTCCATCAGCTGGTCGTCAAAATCCGCCAGCGCTTCCAGCAACTCGCCGCGCGCTTCAACCTCGCGCGGGCGCACCCCATCCGGCAGCTCCACCAAAGCCGAAGGTTTGCCGTCCTGATAAGACCACGCCCGTTCAGAGATCAGATCAACAGCCCCCACGACCTGCCCGCCTTCGCGCATGGGCACCTGACGCAAGACCAGATGATGCGCGCAATAGGTCTGCAAGCCCGCCAGAACATCCGCCACCCGATCGCGGGTCTGATCCATCCGGTTGATAAACAAAAACACCGGCAGGCCGGCCTCTTCGACCTTGCGCAGATAGGGCGCGCTCAGCACCGCAGCCTCGGCATCCGCCGGCACGCAGACCACAGCCGCATCGCTGGCCGCCAATGCGGGCCCGGCCTGGGCCAGGTTTTCCGCACCCCCGGCCACTTCGATCGCGCCCCAGTCCTCTCCCATAAATGAAAAAGGCTGCAAGGTGACAACACCCGCAGCCTCAAGCTTTTGACCGGCCTCTTTATCCAGCCCGGCCATCGCCCTGACCAGGGTGGATTTCCCGGCCTGCGACGGCCCTAAAACAGTAAATACGCGCATGACATCTGGCTCCTTTGCTCACTCCCAGCCCGATAGGGAACAGCAAAGCTGCGTTCAAAACATGCCTGCGGGTCTTCTGCCCCGGCCCAAGGGGTCCATGACAGATCTCTCTATCGCGCTTGGGCCTGTATTATGTTACGCCAACACCCCCCGACCTCGTCAAGCCTGACCGTGGCGCAGCGACACCGGTCGCCCTGTTAAAAGCTACAACGCTTCGACCCGTGACTTGACCAGTTCCAGCACCACCTCGTGGAAGTCTTCGATAAAGAAATGGTGCCAATATGTTGCGTAGAACCCCAGACCAGAATGATCCCATGTGCGGGTTGTCAGGGTCAGACGCGTCCGCCCATCCAGGTCCTGCAAGACATAGCCCCCCGACAAGACGTCAAAGTATTCACCGCCAACACGCACATGCGGATCTTCGATCCGCTCCGATATCCAGCCCTCTGGAAACTCGAACTCCCAGGCAATCTTGCGGTTTTCCACGACCTCAACAATGCGTTCCTGGAAATGAACCTCTGGCCCCCAATGGGAATGCCGCACGACACCTTCCGGGCCGCTCACCCAGCGGGCCTCGGTCGGTTTGGGCACGCCCAACAGATGCGAGAACCGAGTCTGCACTTCCTCGGGCTTGATATCCGGGATGGACTTCAACATGCCAAACACAACCTCGGGCGCCGCGGCGATTTCGATCTCGTTCGAGATTGAGTGGACCGTGGGCCCCATGCTTTTCAAACCGCCATCCAATGCCACCAGCGCCAGCAAGGGCATTATGACGACAAGATTTGCGCCTTTGCGTTTGGCCTCCTTTTGGCGCAGGTACAGGACATAGATCGCCCCCCCCAACAGGGTTCCAAACAGAAGCGGCCCAATTGCCATGGCGATACAGATCAAGCCTTCGACGCCTAAAACAAATGTCCCTAAAATGGACAACACCATGGTCCCAAGTAAAAAGGCGATGGCTCCCAACAGCGTGTGTGCCTGCCCCTTTGGACGAAACTTCAAGATCACGATGCTCGACACAATCGGAAACCCGAGCAGAAAGGCAGAGCCGATGGTCGAAATTCCAAGCAGGAGTACAACGTAATAAACGCCAATAAGACCACCCGCCAGAGCAAACGCAGGCCACAGGACTTGAAAGGCGACCCAAATAAATTCCCGAAGTTTTTCCATCGCTAAAGTTATCCAAATCAAAAACAAAATAAATTCAGTGCCCTAAAATGTCAGGACTCAAAAGAATTCCTGGATAATGACTTCTTAGAGTGCCAAAGGCCAATCACAGGATTGTGGATCGGCAAAACGCAGCGGCAAAAGCTTGACTCACGGCCGCAAAACCCGTACGCGACCCCCTACATCCGGAAGAATCTAAATCTTCCGGTCCCGGACCTATGTCAGGGATCGCCCTCCACCAGCGTGTTACGCCCGTGGGGGCGCTTGCGGTTGGCTCGCCCTTACGTTGTGGCGCACCACTGCCGGCGATTGCGTATGACCCATCCGCTCCTTACATCTAGGGGCACAACCGATAACCGGCAAAGGAGGCCGCGGGCATGTTTGAAAATCTATCCGAACGCCTATCCGGCGTCTTCGACCGGCTGACCAAACAGGGTGCCCTGTCCGAGGAAGACGTCAAAACCGCCCTGCGCGAGGTGCGCGTCGCCCTTCTGGAAGCTGACGTCTCGCTGCCGGTCGCCCGCGAATTCATTAAAAAGGTACAGGATCAGGCCACCGGCCAGGCTGTCACCAAATCCGTCACCCCCGGCCAACAGGTCGTCAAGATCGTGCATGATGCGCTGGTCGACACCCTGCGTGGTGACGTTGATCCCGACGTTCTGAAAATCGACAACCCGCCTGCCCCGATCCTGATGGTCGGTCTGCAGGGCTCTGGTAAGACCACCACCACCGGTAAGCTGGCCAAACGCCTGAAAGAGAAAGAGGGCAAAAAGGTCCTGATGGCCTCCCTCGACATCTATCGCCCGGCGGCGATGGACCAGCTGGCGGTTCTGGGCACCCAGATCGGTGTCGACACGCTGCCGATTGTGGCGGGCCAGAAACCGGTCGATATCGCCAAACGCGCCAAACAACAGGCGATGCTGGGCGGTTATGATGTCTATATGCTCGACACCGCCGGCCGTCTGCACATTGACGAAGTCCTGATGGGCGAGGTCGAAGAGGTTCGCAACGCGGTTCAACCGCGCGAGACCCTGCTGGTGGTCGACGGTCTGACCGGGCAGGTCGCCGTTGAGGTTGCCGAAGAGTTCGACGCCAAGGTTGGCATCTCTGGCGTCGTCCTGACCCGGATGGACGGGGACGGTCGCGGCGGTGCGGCGCTTTCGATGCGCGCGGTCACCGGCAAGCCGATCCGCTTTGTCGGCCTGGGCGAGAAGATGGACGCCATCGAGACCTTTGAACCCGACCGGATCGCCGGTCGGATCCTCGGCATGGGCGACATTGTTGCGCTGGTTGAAAAGGCCCAGGAAACCATCGAGGCTGAAAAAGCCGAAAAGATGATGAAGCGCATGATGAAGGGTCATTTCAACATGAATGACCTGCGCATGCAGCTGGAACAGATGCTCCAGATGGGCGGCATGCAGGGCATGATGCAGATGATGCCGGGCATGGGCAAAATGGCCAAACAGGTCGAAGAATCCGGCATGGACGACAAGGTTGTCAAACGCCAGATCGCCCTGATCCAATCCATGACCAAAAAAGAGCGCGCCAACCCCGCGCTGCTGCAGGCCAGCCGCAAGAAACGCATCGCGGCCGGTGCAGGTCTGGAAGTGTCTGAACTGAACAAGCTTTTGAAAATGCACCGACAGATGTCCGACGTCATGAAGAAGATGTCCAAAATGGGCAAAGGCAAGATGCTGAAGCAGGCCATGAAAGGCATGCTGGGCGGCAAAGGTGGCATGCCTGATATGGGCGGCATGGACCCCAGCCAGCTGGACCCCAAGGCCCTTGAAGCCGCAGCCAAAGCCATGGGCGGCAAAGGCGGCATGCCCGGTGCTCTGCCCGGTCTCGGCGGCGGCATGGGCCTGCCCGGCGGCCTGTCTGGGTTCGGAAAGAAAAAGTAAATGCACGCCCGGTCCACCATAAACACCGAACGACTGACGCTGCGTCAGCCTACTGCAGGGGATCTCCCCCTGTATGAGGCCTATTGCGCGTCGGATCGGACGAAGTTTGTGCGGGGACCGTTTTCCGCAGCCCAGGCCTTTGACAAATTCGCCACCATCATCGGTCATTGGACCCTGCGCGGGTATGGCCGCTATGTCATTGAGCAAAACGGTGCACCCATCGGGCACGTTGGTCCGCATTTCTCAGGCGACACCGACGCGCCCGAATTGACCTGGACGCTTTGGACAGAGCAGGCAGAAGGCCACGGCTTTGCAACCGAAGCCGCCCGCGCCGCTGCCCAGCACCTGTTTGCGGATCTGGGCTGGGACAAGCTGGTTATCCATATCAAGGCGGAAAACACCGCGTCGCGCGCCGTTGCAGATCGACTGGGTGCCAAGCTCAGCGATGATCCCGCACCTGCGTGGTTTCCAAACTCTTTGGTCTATTGGCTCCACGCGGAGGATCTTAAATGACCTCGGCACCAACCCTTGAAACCCAGCGCCTGCGACTGCGCCACCACGTGATGACCGATGTCTCCGCGTTGGCACCCTATTTCGCGTCCGACTGGGCGCAATATATGGGCGGGCCCATCAGCCATGACGAACTGTTCCGCTGGATCGCGGCGGAAACCGTCAGCTGGGCGTGGCAGGGCTTTGGCTCCTGGGCCGTGACGCTCAAGGACACCGGCGCGCTGATCGGTCAGGTCGGCATCAACCAACCGCCCCGCTTCCCCGAATTGGAAATCGGCTGGTGCATCCTGCCGGACTTCCAACGCAAGGGCTACGCCGCCGAAGCCGCATCTGCGGCGCGCGACTGGGGTTTTGCCAATGGTCACACCACATTGGTCAGCTATATCCATCCGGAAAACCTGGCCTCCATGGCGGTTGCCCGCAGCCTGGGTGCCATCAATGACCCGGACGCCCCGCGCCCCAAAGGCGACGAAGAGGATGTGGTCTATCGCCACTCGGCCCCGGACGCAGACGGTTCGGTGGAGGCCTACGCATGAGCCTCCCGACGTCACAGCATCTAGTTCTTTCCATCCCCACGTTGACCAGCGAGCGCTTAGTGTTACGCCCCCCCGTCAAAGGTGACTTTGAAAACGTCGCAGCTTTCTTCGCTGATAGCGAACGCAGTTGGGGCTTTGGAGGTCCACTGGGTCGCAATGAGGCCTGGCGCTGGTTTGCTAGCATGATCGGTCATTGGGCTCTACGCGGTTTTGGCTGGTGGATGGTCGATACGCGCGACGGGCAACCTGCTGGATTTGTTGGCCTTTGGGAACCCGAAGGCTGGCCGGAACCTGAACTTGGTTGGGTAATGTTTCCGGGTACTGAGGGCAAGGGTTACGCTTTTGAGGCCGCAACAGAAGCTCGGCGCTATGCCTATGATGTGTTGGGCTTTGAGACCCTCAGCTCAAACATAATCCCGGGCAACACTCGCTCGATAGCGCTCGCGAAACGTTTGGGTGCTCATTACGAGCGTAGCTATGAGAATGTGACCCATGGCACCGAATGGGTTTATCGTCACCCTGCACCGGAAGCGTTAAAACAACGAGCGGACGATAGCACATGAGCGCCTTCTTTGACCTCCCCATCCCTGAGCTGGAAACCCAACGCCTTGTCCTGCGCGCACCGCGCAAAAAGGACTTCGCGGCGCATGTGGAATTCATGGCGTCTGACCGGGCAAAATACGTCGGCGGCCCTCAGGACCGCCCGGACGCATGGCGTGGCTATTGTTCCGGCATCGGCCATTGGGTCCTGCGTGGCTATGGCATGTGGATGATCGCCGACAAGAAAGACGACACACCACTGGGCCGCGTTGGCTTTATCTACCACGAAGGCTGGGACGAACCGGAATTGGGCTGGCACCTTTATGTCCATGCCGAAGGCAAAGGCATCGCCTTTGAAGCCACCCGCGCCGCGCGGGCCTTTGGCGCGCAGGAATACAAGCTCGACGGGGTGATTTCCTATATCGCGCCGCTGAACACCCGTTCGATTGCATTGGCCACCCGTCTCGGCGCCCGCTTTGAACGCGATGGAGAACTCTTGGGCAAGGTCTGTCAGGTCTGGCGCCATCCAGCGGAAGGGAGCGCGGCATGACCCCGACCATACCGACGCTCGAAACCCCGCGCCTGATCCTGCGCGGCCCCACCGCCGAAGCCTACCCGAATTTCGAGGCCACATTTGCCTCCTACCGGTCGCGTTTTATGGGCGGGCCACTCAACGCCTATGAAAGCTGGATGCTGTTCGCGGCTGAGATCGGCCATTGGCAGGTGCGCGGCTTTGGCATGTGGATGATCCACGACAAGCATACGGATGAGACCTACGGCATGGCCGGTGGCTGGCAGCCCGCAGGCTGGCCCGAGGCTGAGATCGCCTGGATCATCTGGCCCGGTGCCGCTGGCAAAGGCTACGCGCTGGAGGCCACAAACGCCGCACGTCACTACTTTTACGAGACGATGGGCTGGCAAACCGCCGTCAGCTATATCGACCCGAAAAACCTGGATTCAATCCGCCTGGCCGAACGCCTGGGCGCGACCAAGGATCACGATGCCGCCACTGTCGACGGCCACGACGCCGTCTATCGCCACCCGGCGCCGGGGGATCTGGCCGACAGCCAGCTGGCGCATGGCATCGAAATGGAAATCAGCCACTATGCGGATCCGCTTTTCAAACCAAAAGGATGGGCCATTGACTGACACTGCAACCGATGCCGTGACCCGTGCGGCCGACGTGCTGAAAGAGCACCGCGAAAGCATCGACCGTCTGGACGCCATTTTGGTCTATACTCTGGGCGAGCGGTTCAAACACACGCAGGCTGTGGGCAAGCTCAAGGCCGAACACGCGCTGCCCCCCTCGGACCCCGCGCGCGAAGGAAAACAGATCGCGCGGCTTGAAGATCTGGCGAAACGGGCCGACCTGGACCCCGAATTTGCCAAGAAGTTTCTCAACTTCATTATCGCTGAAGTCATTCAGCACCACAAAAAACACCAGGAATAACAGGGACCTGACCCCTGACACCGCCATCAAAGGAGACTTAAACAATGGCAATGAAAATCCGTCTGGCCCGTGGTGGCTCGAAAAAACGCCCCTTCTACCGCGTTGTTGCTGCAGACAGCCGCATGCCGCGCGACGGCCGTTTCATCGAGAAACTGGGCACCTATAACCCGCTGCTGCCGAAAGACAGCGAAGAGCGCGTAAAGCTGGACCTGGATCGCGTTAAATACTGGATGGAGCAAGGCGCTCAGCCGACCGACCGTGTTGCACGCTTCCTGGAAGCTGCTGGCGTGACAGAGAAAAAAGAGCGTAAAAACCCGCAAAAAGCGGTTCCTGGCAAAAAAGCGCAAGAGCGCGCTGAAGAAAAAGCTGCTAAGGCTGCTGAAGCCGCCGAAGCAGCAGCAGAGGCACCAGAAGAAGCCACAGCGGAGTAAGCACATGGTCACGCGGGAGTCGACGGAATTTACGGACAGCTTCCGCGAAGAGTTGGAGCTGCTGATGCGGCTCCGACGCGATGTGCGCCACTTTCGGCAAGATCCAATTGACGAGGCAGCGTTTGTGCGTTGCCTCGATCTGTTTCAACTGGCCCCCTCGGTCGGGCTCAGCGAACCCTGGCGGATCATCCGCGTTCAAAGCGACGCCGCCCGCGCCGCCGCCCTGAAGAATTTCGAAGCCGCCAATGCAGACGCGCTGGCCGGTTACAGCGGCGAACAAGCAGGGATTTATGCCAATCTCAAGCTGTCCGGCATGCGCGATGCCCCAGAACAGATTGCGGTCTATTGCGACGATGGCACAGAACAGGGCAGCGGGTTGGGTGCGGCCACCATGCCCGAAATGCGGCGCTATTCTGTGGTGTCAGCAATCATGCAGTTCTGGCTGGGCTTGCGCGCCCATGGGCTGGGCCTTGGCTGGGTGTCGATCCTTGACCCCGAGCAGATGAACCGCGACCTGGATGTGCCGACCGAATGGAAACTGATCGGCTATTTCTGTGTCGGCTATCCCGAACGCCGGTCCAACACGCCTGAACTGCAGGACGTCGGCTGGGAACGCCGCAAAGGTGCGGTGCCGGTCGAGACGCGATGATTATCTTTCGGCTGCTCCGCCTGGTGATCCTTTTGGCGGCAAGCTTTGTTGCAGGCATCCTGTTTGAACGCTATCACCAACGCGAAACATGTGCCCAGAACGGCGGCCAATGGGCGTCGGGCTATTGCGTTGGGAAATAGAAGTATGAGCGATCTGATCTGTGTCGGAGCTGTAGCGGGATCTTTTGGCGTGCGCGGGGAAATCCGCCTCAAAAGCTTTTGCGCCATTCCAGATGAGATCGAGGATTACTCCCCCCTGACCGATGAGGCCGGCACCGCGAGTTACTCTCTCACCCTCACCCGCGCGATCAAAGGCGGCTTTGCTGCCCATCTCAGCGGGGTGGAGACCAAAGAGCAGGCCGATGCGATCAAAGGTCTGCGCCTCTTTGTGGCGCGGGACCGCATGCCCAGCCTGCCGGATGATGAATACTACCACGCCGACCTCATCGGGCTTGAGGTCTATGACACTGGCGGGGCCTTGTTGGGGACGGTCAAAACCGTACTGAACCACGGTGCAAGCGACCTGCTGGAGCTGCACGGGCCGGGTTTGAAATCCACGGTGCTTCTGCCCTTCACCCTTGCGGCGGTGCCCACGGTGGACCTGGAAAAAGGCCGCATCATCGCCGACCCGCCTGAAGGTCTGTTCTGATCACCCAGGCTCATGCGCCAACAGCCAGTTGGTGACGTCAATCAACCCCTCCAACATCTCCTCTCCTTTTTGAGAGATCGCGTCCCCGGGCACTGGCACCCGCTGCCACGTCCGAAACACCCGCATGGCATAGAAGAACTGGAACACTGGGTCTTCGCGAACATCGCGCCCATATCCGGCCAGAAATGCTTCCCAATCCGCCTCTCTGACCCGACCATAACCGCTCGGCTCTGCAATAGGTGCCTGATGATCTGGGCAGTTCGCGACCCATAGGTTGGCCAGATCATTCTGAGGGATATCATTGGAGAAATTGGCAAAATCGATGAAGGACACAGTCTTTTCATCCATCAGAACATTGCGGAAGTGCAGATCCCCATGTTCAAGCGCGCCATCAAAACTCACCCCGCGTGCCCGTCGTCCGGCGCGGTGCAAATAGGCACACAGCCCCAGAAATTTGGGCTGTCGGCGGATCGGGCTGTCACCGGTCCGTGCGGCTTCGGCGCGGGCACTGACTTTGTCCAGATTGAACTTGGGCCAAAATTTACGCGGTCCGGTGGCCGAACAGCGGTGCATATCGGCCACCGCCCGCCCGATCCGATGCAAGACCTCGGCCCGCCGACCAAAGCCCAAATCCGCCAGATCCAGCTCACGAAACGCGGTTTCGCCTTTGGCAAATTCCATCACCGTGAAAAAGCGGCTTGGATGCTGCCACAATACCTGCGGAACAGAAACCCCGGGCACGTCGGCCAGCGCAGCAGACAACCGACGTTGTCGCGCGATGATATTTTGAATCCGTTTGATCCGCCTGTCCTCAAAATCGGCACGCAGCACCAGCTCCTGTCCGTTGGACAAGCGCACGTCCAGAACGCAACGGCGGTCGATAAACCGGCTGTTGACCCGCATCGGTCGAAACCGGGCCTGATGCCCGTCAAGGCCAAGGTCCACGGCAATTTCCGGCCAGAGCGCCTCGGTCCGGGCCTGCGCCTCTTCGCGTCGCTTTGCTTTGCTTTGTTCAGGCACTTCTGCTTTAGACGGCTCTATCTTGGTCAAATCACAGCTTTCTATTGCGCGCGCGCCGGTTTGAATTAAACACCGTCCCATGACAGCACCAAAAAAGACAGCACCAAATAAATCCCACGGTCGCAAGGCCATTCGCCCCACATTGAAACCGCGTGAGCTGATGACGCCGACGCCGGATCTTGTTGGCGTGTGGAAGGCCAAGGTGATGACCTTGTTCCCCACAGCTTTCCCCGGTGTTTTGGGCGAAAGTTTGACGGGCAAAGCCTTACAACAGGGTTTATGGCAGCTGGAAACCACGGATCTGCGGGAATTTGGGGTTGGAAAACATCGCAATGTCGATGACACCCCCGCAGGCGGCGGCGCCGGCATGGTGCTGCGCCCGGACGTGCTCGGCAATGCGATTGAACACACGATGGCAGGCACCAGCGGCAACTGGCCGCTGATCTACCTCTCTCCGCGTGGACGGCGCATGGATCAGACCATGATGCAAAACCTGGCCCGCTGCGATGGCGTCACCCTGCTGTGTGGCCGCTTTGAAGGGGTCGATGAACGGGTGCTGGAGCATTACGGCATCATGGAGGTCTCGCTGGGTGATTTTGTCATGACCGGCGGCGAGCTGGCCGCGCAGGCACTGATTGACGCCACCGTGCGCCTGTTGCCCGGTGTTCTGGGCAATCAGGCCTCAACCGAGGAAGAGAGCTTTTCCTCAGGCCTGCTGGAACATCCCCAATACACCCGCCCCGCCGAATGGAAGGGCCGCACCATCCCCGATGTGCTGATGTCCGGCCACCACGGCAACGTCGAAAAATGGCGCCGCGAGATGAGTGAAAAGATCACCCAGGAGCGCCGCCCCGACCTGTGGGACGCCTACAAAGACAATGACGACACACAAACCTAGACGCCAACTTGAGTTTTCCTTCGCTACCTTGGGAAAACCGGCTAGGCTTGGGCATGCCCTATAGCCTTCCTCTCATCGGGTCCTGCATGTGTGGCGCGGTGCAGATCGACGTCACCGCGCCGCCCTTGCTGACGTTGGCCTGCCATTGCCGAGATTGCCAGAAACTGACGGCCAGCGCCTTTTCCATGACCACCATGTTTCCGCGCGCCGCTTTTTCCTGCAGCGGAGAACTGATCATTGGCGCGCTTGGCACCCCGGGGCGCAGACATTATTTTTGTAAATCTTGTCTGAACTTTATCTATTCCGACATTGGTGAGGATAATCCCCGGATCAACCTGCGCACATCCTTGCTGGATCAGGCTGCGGCCTTTGCACCCTATGTGGAATTGATGACGGATCAGAAACTGCCCTGGGCAACAACCACTGCGCTGCGCAGTTTCTCGGGGTTCCCGCAAACCGCAGACGAATTACAGGATCTGCTTGACGGTTATGCGGAATGGATCACCACGCAGTAACTGCGGTTACGCAAGCCTGAAGACACCGCGCGCAATATTTGCAACGGTTTCGCCGCGAAACCTGTGCGTTTCTTGCGCAGGTCAGGACGGGCTGTAGATGGTGAACAGCTCGATCGGCTCCGACACGCCCCGCAGCATATAACGCCCAAGCGAGACCAGATCGTGGCTGGCCTCCCCAGCCACCTGCTGCACGTTTTCCGAGACGATGATGTTCCGCCCGACCGAGACATGCATATCCGAGATCCGCGCTGCCAGATTGACCGACGGGCCAATCACGGTGAAATCCAGCCGGTTCTCAGCACCGATATTGCCATAAAGAAGCGGCCCCGCATGCAGAGCCAGTGTGAAATCCGTCACCGTCAGCCCCTGCGCTTCTCGCTCTAAGTTACGGGTGCGCACGGCGCGATCCAGATCCTTGGCAGCTTCCAGCGCCGCCACCGCATCCGCTTCGAGGTCGCCCAGATCAAAGATCGCAAGGATCCCGTCCCCCATGAACTTGAGAATATTGCCACCCTTGGACTGAATTGCGGCCACAGCCAGACCAAAATAGTCGTTCAGCATCTCGATCAGCTCGGCCCCGGGGATCTGCTCAGCCAGGCTGGTGAAGCCGCGCAGGTCAAACAGGCAAATGACCGCGTTGATCTCACGCGATGAGCCGCGTTGGATTTCGCCCGACAAGACCCGCCGCCCGGCATCACGACCCAGATAGACTTTGAGCAGATCACTTGCCATGCGCCGATTGGCAGAGGATTTCAGCGCCAGCCCCAGATGCGGCAGTGAGGCGCGAATGGCGTCCAGATGGTTGGGATCGAACCCTTTGGGATCATTGGTCGACCAGCTCAGCAACACACCTTCGGAACCTGCGTTGCTTTCAATTGAAAAATCCTCGTCGGTAAACTTTAGGCCGGCCGCAACGTAATCCGTCACGCCGCGCTCTTTGAGGCTGACCAGAAGTGGGAATTCCTGATAATCCGTTTGGCTGCGCAAATCGAACCGGATCTCGCTCAGACCTTGTTCGACCATGGCGAACAAGGGGCTTTGTAGCCAATCTTCGGACGGGGTCTCGCGGTATTCAAATACCTGCGAGGTGACGCCTTCGTCGGCCATCCAGTTAAAACCGATGTTGCCGAACTTGGGGTGAAACGCACGTTGTCCCAGGAAGAAGCGCCACAAAGGCACGCCCAGCGCAACCATTTGATCACAATAGCCCTGCAGGATGTCTTCTTGGCTGGCACCCTTCAGGCCGCGGTCAACCAGCCAAGTGACCAAATCATGCACCTGCGTGCAGGGGGTCGGTTTTGCTCCAATTCCCACAGCCATAGCCACCTTCTGTTTAACGTTAAACGACACCAGAATTACCTGGGTCTGCACTGGGGCGTCCTTGTGTCACATTCGGGTGGTTCCCACAATGTTTGCCCGCTTGGGATCACGGTGTCGTTAACACAGACTGCGGCCGTTAAAATGAACATTTCAGAGGCCGATATGTCCAGAAATGGTTCACTTGAACAATTTAGACTGAAATAAAATGACCTTGAAAGCATCGAAGCGCCTCTTGGCATGGCCATGCAACTGTCACAAAACTTTCAATAATCAATGACATTGCTGCTAAATCTCTGTTTTCATACTCAATTCCAACTGCGATCCGTCGCAGTGTAAAAAATGTCCGTGTGAACTTCTTTTGGTTTCACATGAACGTCACAGAATCTCCTTATGCGCCGCAATAGAGGTGGCGTGTCCACCCGAACCACTGTCACAGGGGACCGCTGCGGCTTGCTGCCCAGATTGGTCGAAGGAGATAGAAATGAACCTGAAGTCCGTATTGACGGCCTCCGTCTTTGCTTTCGCCGGTACCGCAGCATTTGCTGACAAGACCGAAATCGAATTCTGGCACGCCATGGGCGGTCGCCTGGGTGAAGTTGTGAACGAAATCGCGACCGACTTTAACGCCTCCCAGGAAGACTACACCCTGGTGCCTGTTTACAAGGGTAACTACGAAGAGACCCTGACTGCCGGTATCGCCGCGTTCCGCGCAGGCGAACAGCCCGACATCATCCAGGTGTTTGACGCCGGTGCCGCAACCATCATCGGTGCAAAAGGCGCTGTTGTTGCAGCTCAAGACCTGCTGACCGAAAACGGTGTTGCGTTTGATGCAAACGACTACATCTCTGGCGTTCGCAACTTCTATGCTGACTCCGAAGGCAAGATGATCGGCATGCCGTTCAACTCGTCCACTCCGATCCTGTACTTCAACGAAGACGCCATGAAAAAAGCCGGCGTTTCCGCACCGAAGACCTGGGAAGAGTTCCAGTCTGTGACCGCGCCTGCACTGAAAGAAGCCGGCTACGTTCCTATGGCACAATCGCACCTGCCTTGGATCTTCACCGAGAACTTCATGTCCCGCCACAACCTGCCATTTGCGTCTAACGACAATGGCTATGGCGACGGCGAGACCAAGATCCTGGTCAACAACGACGCAATCAAAGCCCACTTCACCGCGCTGAAGGGTTGGGTTGATGACGGTCTGTTCGGCTATTATGGTGCCGGCTGGGGTGACAACCAGAAGCCGTTCGAGCAAGGCGAAGTTGCAATGTGGCTGGGTTCTTCTGGCTCCTTTGGCGGCCTGTCCAAAACTGTTGAGTTCCCATTCTCTGCCACCTACCTGCCTTATTGGGACGGTGTAAACGCAGAGCCGACCAACACCTTCATCGGTGGCGCAGCTCTGTTTGCGATGGCAGGCAAGTCTGAAGAAGAAAACAAAGCAACTGCTGAATTCTTCAAGTTCCTGACCTCGGCTGAGACCCAGTACTACTGGCACAAAGAGACCGGTTACGTTCCGATCACCAACGCAGCCTACGACCTGGCCAAGAAAGACGGTCACTATGACCGCGCGCCTGCGGCTGAAGTTGGCATCAAGCAGCTGACCCTGCCTGCCGGTGAGAACACCAAAGGTTACCGCATGGGCTTCTATGTTCAGGTGCGTGACGTAATGAACCGCGAGTACGGCAAGATCCTGTCTGGCGAAGCTTCTGTAGAAGACGCGTTCCAGACCATCGAAGACGAAGCCAACAAACTGCTGGCACGTTTCGCAAAAACTCAGGGCTAATTTAAGCCCCACCCCCACGCGGCGGGCCAGAAATGGTCCGCCGTCTTTTTTTCGCATTGCTTTTGCTGGGAGCCGAGAATGAAAAGAGTGCAATTCTCCCGACCGCTGTTTCCATACCTTTTGTTGGTGCCACAGCTGTCCATCATCCTGTTATTCTTTTACTGGCCCGCGGCCGAAGCAATCCGGTCCTCATTCTACCTGGAAGACCCGTTTGGTTTTGGCTCCACCTTTGTGGGACTGGACAATTACCGCGACGTGATCTCGGGCTCTGAATATGGGTCGATCGCCCAGTTCACGCTGGTTTTCACCGTTTTGGTGGCGTTCTTCTCCTTGTCGCTGGCGCTGTTGTTGGCGGTGAAGGCCGACACCATCATTCGCGGGGCCAAATCCTATCGTGTCTTTTTGATGTGGGTCTATGCCGTTGCCCCGCCGGTTGCGGGATTGATGGGCATCCTGTTGTTCGACCAAAGCCTGGGCCCGCTGACGCATCTGGCGGAATTCATTGGCTGGGAGCTGCGCATTGGCGTGAACTATTGGGATACAGCCACCGCGATAATCGTGATCTCGGTCTGGAAGCAGATCCCGATCAACTTCATCTTTTTCCTGGCGGGTCTGCAATCGATCCCCCGCAGCGTGCGCGAGGCGGCGATTATTGATGATCCCTCCCCTGCCAGCCGGTTCTTTACCATCACCTTCCCGCTGTTGGCACCAACCGCGTTTTTCCTGCTGATCATCAACATCACCTATGCGCTGTTTGACACCTTTGGCATCATCGACATCGTCCTGAAAGGCGAGCCCGGCAACAACCCGATCACCCTGGTTTACAAGGTGTTCCTAGACGGGTTCCGCGGCAATGATCTGGGCGGATCCTCGGCCCAGTCCGTGATCCTGATGGTGCTGGTGCTGGCCCTAACCGTATTCCAGTTCCGCTTTATGGAACGCCGCGTCCACTATAACTAAGGAGTGTCCCGATGACCGATGTACAGACCACAGCGGCACCCCAGACCGTGCGACGCAAGAAAACAATCAAATGGCGCAAGGTCGGTGATCATGCGATCCTGATTGCGGGCTCATTGCTGATGCTGGTGCCGGTGTTGATGGTGCTGACCACCTCAACTTTTGACAATGTCACCATCCACAAAGAGGGCATCCAGTTCTATTTCGGTGACCAGTTCGCGGAGAACTATCGCAAGGCGATGTTTGAAAAAGGCGGCTTTACCAAGACGGTGGATGGCGCGCGGATGCTGATGAACTCCCTGATCTTGGGCATTGGCTTTGCAGTGGGCAAGATCGTGATTTCGATGATGGCGGCCTATGCGATTGTCTATTTCCGCTTCCGGTTCGGCACCGTGGCGTTCTGGATGATCTTCACCACGCTGCTGCTGCCGTTGGAAGTGCGCATTCTGCCCTCATATGAGGTGGTGCAGTCTCTGGGCATGCTCAATACCTATCAAGGTCTGATCATCCCGTTGATCGCCTCGGCCACGGGCACCTTCTATTTCCGCCAGTTCTTCAAATCCGTTCCCGAAGAACTGCTGGAAGCCGCGCGGATTGATGGCGCGGGGCCATTCAAGTTCTTCATCGATATTCTGGTGCCGCTGAGCCAGACGATGATCGCGGCGATGTTTATCATCATGTTTGTCTTTGGCTGGAACCAATATCTGTGGCCGACGCTGATGACGACAGACGAAGGCATGTTCACCCTGGTGCGCGGGATCAAACAGATCATGCAGGTCTGGATCGGCGCCAATATCCCGGATTATGGCCTGGCCATGGCCTTGGCGATCATCGCCATGACACCGCCGGTTGCCATCGTAATTTTCTTCCAGAGCTGGTTCGTCAAGGGCCTGACGGAATCTGATAAGTAAGGAGCAACAGTCATGGCAAATGTCACCCTCGACACTGTTCGCAAGACGTATCCCAATGGCTACAAAGCCGTGCATGGCGCCGATTTCCAGATCCGCGATGGTGAGTTCATCGTGCTGGTTGGCCCCTCGGGCTGCGGGAAATCCACCCTGCTGCGGATGATTGCAGGCCTTGAAGATGTCACCGATGGCGAGATCCTGATCGACAATGCGGTTGTAAACGACGTGGACCCGGCGCGGCGCGATATTGCGATGGTGTTCCAGAACTATGCTTTGTATCCGCATATGAGCGTGCGCCAGAACATGGCCTATGGGTTGAAAAACCAGCGCATGAACAAGGCTGAGATCGCCTCCCGCATCGAAGAGGCGGCGCGCACCCTGCGGCTGGAAGACTATCTGGAACGCAAGCCCGGTCAGCTGTCCGGCGGTCAACGCCAGCGTGTGGCCATGGGGCGCGCGATTGTGCGCCATCCCAAGGTCTTCCTGTTTGACGAGCCGCTCTCGAACCTGGATGCCAAGCTGCGCACCCAGCTGCGGGCCGAGCTGAAAGCGCTGCACAAACGTCTGGGCGCAACCTTTGTCTATGTGACCCACGATCAGGTGGAAGCCATGAGCCTGGCGGACCGCATCATCATCATGAGCGCAGGCCAGGTGGAACAGATTGGCACGCCCATGGATCTGTATCTGCGCCCCGCATCGCGGTTTGTCGCGGATTTCATCGGAAGCCCGGCCATGAACATTGTCCATGGCGCTTTGGGCGAAGATCAGGCCAGCGTGACTTTGGCCGATGGCACCGCCCTGCCTTTGCCGATTGCATTGGAAACCGCCCCCGGCACCAAGGTGGATGTGGGCGTGCGACCAGAGCACCTGCATGCAGCCGACGCGACCAGCGCGCAATTCAACCTGACCGTTGATTTTGTCGAACAGCTGGGCGCGGACACGGTGATCCATGGCTATCAAAAAGGCGTTGAAAACCCGTTGGCGCTGCGTCTGACCGGGATTCACGCGCCCGAGGCTGGCACGGTCTTGACCCTTGGCAGCGATGCAGAACATCTTCATATCTTTGAAAGCGCCACAGGTCGGCGTTTGAATTGATGGTGTTATGAACAAACCTCTGATCTTTGGCCACCGCGGCACACCCGCAACCCTTCCTGAAAACACGATGGCAGGATTTACCTCTGCCATCGCGGCAGGAGCAGACGGGATTGAGCTGGATGTCTTCTTGACCCGCGACGGCATCCCAGTGGTCACCCACAATCCCCGTCTTTTGCCGGACACCACCAAAGGGCCGGATGGCCAGTGGCTGGACGAGGTTGGACCAGAGATTGCATCGCTTTCTCTGTCTGAACTGCAGGGGTTTGACGTGGGCGCATGCCGTCCCGGTGGCCCGCATGCGGAAAAGCATCTCAATCAGCAGGCCCAGGGGTTCACCCCGGTGCCCACATTGGACGACGTGTTGTCCATGGTCGCCAAAGCCCCGCGCCCTGTGCGGGTCCTGGTTGAGTTGAAACACACGCCAGACAGCGAAATTGCGCCCGAGGCTTTTGTTGCGGCAGCGGCCGAGGTCGTGTCACGTCATGATCTGATGGCACAAAGCGCGGTTCATGCCTTCAACTGGCAAATCTTGCGTGCGGCGGCCAAACTGGCCCCCGACTGGGCGCGGTCGCATCTCAGCTGCAGCCGGGCGTCTTACCCCGATGGCTCGCTTTATGACGGGTCGCCCTGGCTGGATGGGCTGTCCCATGATCCGGACGTCATGCTGCCGCAGCTTGCCGAACGTGGTGCCCGCAATTGGAGCCCTTTTTACAAGGATCTGACACCCGAGGCGCTGGCGCTGGCGCAGTCCTTGGAGATGACAGTGATGACCTGGACCGTGAACGGTGACGCGACCATCCAATCGGAATTGGCGCGCGGTGTTGATGGCATTGTAACCGACGCGCCCGCCACAGCCGTGGCCCTGCGTGACAAGGTGGATTGAGCCATGTGTTCCGCAATGACCCCAGATCAGGCCTTTGACCGATACGAGGCGATCCGCCCCCGTCTGCCCGGCGGGCATCCTGCGGGTACGCCCCAGGGACACGGCAGCCGGATTGCCGATCTGGGGGCGTTGACGGATCAGTTTGATGCTTTTGTCTTTGATGCCTATGGGGTTTTGAACGTGGGCGACCGGCCCATTCCCGGCGCCAGCATGCGCATTGCGGCCCTGCGTGCCGCTGGCAAACGGGTGCAGGTGCTGACCAATGCGGCCAGCTTTACCCGCCCGCAGACATTGGAAAAATTCCAGAAGCTGGGATTTGACTTTACCGCGGATGAGATCGTTTCAAGCCGGGAGGTCTGCGAAGATCACCTGCCCAAAGGGCGCACCTGGGGCGTTATGGCACCGCTGGGCTTTCACCCACAGGAACTGGCGGTCAAAGCCATCCAGCTGGGCGATGATGCCGCTGATTACGCCAAGGTTGCGGGCTTCCTGTTGCTGTCGAGCGCGGATTGGACGCCGCATCGTCAGGCGATGCTCTCGGCCAGCCTGGTGCAAGAGCCGCGCCCCATTGTGGTGGCCAATCCGGATCTGGTGGCCCCACGGGAGACCGGCCTGTCGCTGGAGCCCGGCTACTATGCCCAAGAGCTGCAGGACAAGCTGGGATTTGCCGCCGACTTCCACGGCAAACCTTTCCCTTCGGTCTATGATGAGGTGGAGCGGCGGCTGGACGGCATCCCAAAAGACCGTATCGCAATGGTTGGCGATACGCTTCACACAGACATTCTGGGGGCGCAATCGCGTGGCTGGTCCAGCGTTCTGGTGACAGACCACGGGCTGTTTGCCGGTCTGGATATCACCCCCTTCATTGAGAAAAGCGGTATTGTACCGGATTGGATCACCCCTTCGATCTAGCCCCGCGATCTGCATTGGCTTAGAAAACACGGTATGAGTGAGTTAAACGACAGGCAACGCGAGATTGTTGAACGCTTGCGCGTCTCGGATCAGCAGTCGATCAATGATCTGGCCGAGCAATACGGGGTTGCAACGCAGACCATCCGCCGTGACATCAATGCGCTATGTGATCAGGGGCTTGCGCGGCGTGTGCATGGCGGTGTGGCGCCACCTGCCAACCCGGTGAACCTGAACTTTCGCGCACGCTCCATCCTGAACGAAGAACCCAAACGCGCCATTGCCGCCGCGGCCGCCGCGATGATCCCGCCGGGGTCTACGGTTTTGCTGGGGATCGGCACCACCGTGCAATACACCGCCGAAGCCTTGATCCAGACCCCGGACATCACCCTGGTGACCAACAATCTGGAAGTGGCCAGTTTGATGCATGGGGTGGAACATTCCGACATCCATGTGGTTGGCGGCCAGCTGCGGTCCGAGGACCGCGATCTGGTGGGGCCTGGCACATTGGAGGGCTATCGCCGGTTTGTTGCGGATTTTGGCATCATCAGCTGCGGCGCTTTGGATCCCGATCACGGGGTTCTGGATTACAAACAATTCGACGCCGACGTCAGCAATACGATCCGCGCGGCCTCTCGCCAGACCTTGTTGTTGGCGGATGTCAGCAAATGGAAGGGCCAGGCCAGCCACCGGGTCTGCGGCTTTGATGCGCTGGATCTGGTGATCACCAACGCCCTGCCCGCGGGGCAGGATTGGACCGGAGGCGAGATCAGATTTGTCTGAGGGGTCGGCAGGGTTTCAGCCCAAAGCCCAAACCCCTATCCTTTTGGAAAACAACAGGTTCACCTGATCTCAAAAACATGCATAGCTGAGGACAAACCCCAACTTCGGAGTCGATATGTCCCGTCCTCGCAATGTGCTGCTTGTCCTGATCGACCAATTGCGGGCCGATGCCGTCTTTGGGGCCATGGCCAAACATGTCGACCTGCCAAACCTGCGCGCGTTTCAACAAGAGGCGGTCAGTTTCACGCGGAACTTTACGGTGGTGAACCCCTGCGGGCCGTCGCGGGCCTCGATCCTGACGGGGCAATATGCGATGAACCACCGCGCGGTGCGCAATGGCACGCCGCTGCGCCACGACACGCCCACGGTTGCCTCGGAAATGCGCAAGGCCGGGTATTTGCCGATGCTCTTTGGCTATACCGACACCTCTAACGATCCGCGCGTTCACCACCCCAAGGATCCACGGGTGCAAAGCTATGAATACCACATGGCGGATTTCCACGAGATGCTGGAGATGCGGCTTGAGGAATCTTTTCCCTGGCGGGCGCATCTGCGCAAAGAGGGCTATCACTTTGACCGCTATTGGGACCTGTATCGCCCAGTTGCCCCAGACGGCGCAGCCCCAAAGCTCAACGATCCCGCGATCTATGCGGCCAAGGACAGCGACACCGCCTTTTTGACAGATCGGTTTCTGGATCTGATGCCCGGCTACCACGGTCAAAGTTGGTTTGCGCATCTGACCTATATTCGCCCGCATCCGCCGCTGGTCGCGCCTGCGCCCTATAACCGGATGTATGACCCTGACACGCTGCCTCTGCCCCAACGCCTGCCACGGCCTGAGGATGAGGCCGCGCTGCATCCATTCTTTGCCGCCCCCGGTGCCACAGCCGCCAGTTTCGTCGAAGGTTTTGACGATCTGGAACCAACGGATGAGAACATTCAGACCCTGCGCGCTGTCTATTTGGGGCTGGCGTCTGAGGTGGACCATCACATTGGCCGGGTGATCGACTATCTGAAAACCTCGGGCGAATATGACGACACGCTGGTGATCATCAGCGCAGATCACGGCGAAATGCTGGGGGACCGCCATGCCTGGGGCAAACATTCCGTCTTTGACGCGGCGTATCACACGCCGCTGATGATCCGCATGCCCGAGGCCGCAGCACAGGTCGGCACATCCGTGTCAGCGATCACCGAATCCATCGACCTGATGCCCACCATCCTGGACTGGGTTGGACAAGAGGTGCCCAATTCCGTGGATGGCCGGTCCCTGCTGCCTCTGCTCCATGGGGAGGCACCCGCGGATTGGCGCACGTTTTCCGTGTCTGAACTGGACTTTGCCGATCCGATCACACCGACGCCCCATCAGGCGGCGCTGGGAACCACGCCTGCCAATTCCTGCCTGACCATCCTGCGCGATGCCCGGTTCACGCTGGTGCAGTTTGCGGCGGACCTGCCGCCGTTGCTGTTTGATCATGCGCAAGACGGTGAAATGGTGAACCTAGCCCAAGATCCTGATTACCAAAGCGAAGTTTTACGACTGACACGGGCGATGCTGCAGCATAGACTGCAGAACCAAGATCACACGTTATCCTATGACATGATCACCAACGACGGGCCGCGCCGGGCATTGCGGCATGCGGCCGGGCAGCCCCGTGCAACGGGCGTGGACAACGCATAAGAGGCGCAGATGAAAGACGTTCAGGAAATCGCATTGCGGCTGTTTCAGGCGGGTGTTGACCGGGCCGATCCTGCGCGCGCCCTGCGCCAGCAGCTGATGCTGGAACCCTTGCCTGTGTTGCCCGACGGGGGGCGGTATCTTTTGGTCGCCTTGGGCAAGGCGGCCGTTCCCATGATGCGTGAAGCGCTGGCCCATGTGACCGAAGACTACGAGGCGCTGGTCGTTACCAACAGTGAAAACGCCAAAGAGGTTGAAGGCGCGCGCGTTTTGATCGGCAGCCATCCCGTGCCGGATCAAAGCAGCGCCGACGCCGGTCAAGCGATCCTGGATTTTGTGGGCCGCGCCGGGGCACAGGACCGGGTGATCGCCTTGATCTCGGGCGGTGGGTCGGCGCTGGCCGTGGCGCCCAGCGCGGGCATCAGCCTGGCGGACAAGGCGCAGGTCAACCAGCTGTTGCTGGGAGCAGGGATGGACATCAACCATATGAATCTGGTGCGTCAGCAATTGTCGGACCTGAAAGGCGGCGGCCTGTTGCGTCAGGCCGCGCCTGCGCCAGTTTATGCGTTTATGTTGTCGGATGTGATCGGCGATGATCTGCGCGCCATTGCGTCGGGACCCACTGTGGCGGCCATTGCCGACCGGGCCGCCGCGCGTGAGATGCTGGAGCAGTCGGATCTGTGGGAGGCGGTGCCCCAATCCGTGCGCGACCACCTGTCCCAACCCACGGGCAGCCGCAGGCGCCCCAGCGCCAAAAATACGCTGATCGGGTCAAACCGGCTCAGCCTGGATGCGGTGGCCGCGGCCGCCCAAAAGGACAACTGGCAAACGCAGGTGGTCTCATACGGGTTGGTTGGCGATGTGCGCGATGCGGCGCGTCAGGTGATCCAGGCCGCCCAATCCGCGCCAAGCCGCCAGCCCGTGGCGCTGTTGTGGGGTGGAGAAACCACGGTTCAGATCACCGGCTCTGGCCGGGGTGGGCGCAATCAGGAACTGGCCCTGAGGGTGGCCCAAGTGGGGGCGGATCTGTTGTCCGGCAATTGGCTATTTCTGTCCGCAGGTACCGATGGGCGCGACGGTCCAACCGATGCGGCCGGGGGTATTGTAAACGGTCAGACCTGGGCCGCGATCGCCAAAGTGGGATATGACCCACAAGCGTTGCTGGACAACAATGACAGCTACACCGCGCTGTCGGTGGCAAAATCCTTGGTCATCACCGGCGGTACGGGCACCAATGTGGCGGATATTCAGATCTTCTTGCGCCTGCCAGAGTGAGCAAGGGCTCAGCCTTTCTCCGGATCCTCGTTTTCCAAATACAGTTCGTTCAGCAGATCCAGCAGCAGGTCATAACGTTCTGCCCCCAGCTTGGACCGCGTGTCTTCTGTCAGTTCGAGAGCTGCATCAATATTTGCGGCGATCAATGCGCGCCCTTCGTCCGTGACGGAAATCAACTGACGTCTGCGATCTTGGGTATCGCGGGCCCGGGCGATAAAGCCTTTTTCTTCAAGCTTTTGCAGAATGCGGGTGAGGCTGGGCAGCAGAAGGCAGGAATGTTCTGCAATCTGTGTTGGATCAATGGCGCCATTCTCTTCGACCACCCGCAACACCCGCCATTGCTGCTCTGTCACGCCGCTTTCGCTGAGCAACAGGCGCACCGGCCCCATGACATGTTCGCGGGCGCGTAAAAGAGCGATGGGCAAAGAGCGGGATGTACGTGGCAAACGATGCGGCATGGTTAATTATCGCTCTGTTGCAGCCCAAAGGCAAACCAATTGCGGATCCTGTTCAAAGACAGCGCTCATCCGGAAGCATAGTGAAAAATCAGAAGCAGGTCCGTTTATTTCTAATTTTACAATACCTTACACAAAGCCATCCAATCAAGCTGCGGTTGATGCCTCCTGTCCCACTAAACCGTGCATGACTACGTATTTGCGCGGAATTGACCGTTATTTCTCACCAGCCTTAGCATAAATTGTAGGATAGTTATAACATTCAACCCTCAGGTGAGGGATCGTCATAGGGGGAGGACGACTTGAAGAATTCTATTCTGGCTGGCGTGTTTGGCGTATTTGCGCTCTCAACACAGGTCTCTGCTGAGATCAAAATTGCGCATATCTACGGAAAAACAGGTCCGTTTGAAGCCTATGCAAAACAATCGCATGACGGGCTGATGCTGGGCCTGGAATATGCAACCGGCGGCACCATGGAGGTTCTGGGCCAGCCGATTGTTGTGATTGAGAAAGACACGCAGTTAAAACCAGAAAACGGTCGCGCCCTGCTGGAAGAGGCCTATGGCGATGACGAGGTTGACCTTGCCATTGGCCCGGTCAGCTCTGGTGTGGCCCTGGCGATGCTGCCGGTGGCCGAGGAATATGAAAAGATCCTGATTGTCGAACCTGCGGTGGCGGATTCCATCACCGGGTCCAACTGGAACCGATATGTGTTTCGCACCTCCCGCAATTCCTCGCAGGATGCGGTGGCCAGCGCTGTCGCCCTGGCCGGGGAGAATGTGCATATCGCAACCCTGGCGCAGGACTATGCCTTTGGCCGCGACGGGATTTCCGCGTTTCGGGAAGCCCTGGCCAATCAGGGACACAGCATTGTCCATGAAGAATTTGTTCCCACGGATACAGCGGATTTCACCGCCGCCGCAGAACGGATTTTCAACGCTATGAAAGGTCTGGAGGGGGAGAAACGGCTGTTCATCCTGTGGGCCGGCAGCGGCAACCCCTGGGCCAAGATCAAAGCGATGAACCCTCAACGCTTTGGCATTGAATTTGCAGGCGTCGGCAACATCCTCGCCGCGCTGAAAGGGTTCCGCGATTTCAAAGGCATGGAAGGCGGCACCTACTATTACTACGAATTACCCGATAATCCGGTGAATGACTGGTTGGTTGAAACGCATTTCGAACGTTTTGACGGCCCTCCGGATTTCTTTACGGCAGGAGGCATGGCCGCCGGAATTGCTGCCGTTGAAGCAATCAGAAAAGCTGGCTCCACCGACAGCGAAGACCTGATTGAGTCAATGAAAGGTATGGAGTGGCAAAGTCCAAAGGGCATAATGAAGTTCCGCGCCCAAGATCACCAAGCCATGCAGTCGATGTATCACTTTAAGCTGGACGTCCAAGACGACGTTGAATGGGCCGTTCCCACATTGGTCCGAGAGCTTGCCATCGACGAGCTTCCTGTCCCGGTGCGCAACCAATAATTTGCGCATTGGTACGGGCCCAAAGATCCCACACCTTTGGGCCCGTATTTTTTATGGGCGATTTTTCAATTTGCCGGTGTCCCTGATCTAAGCTTTGGAGATATGAACCCCATGTCATCCACCTTGTTGCGCACGCAGGATCTGACGGCCCGCTTTGGCGGACATGTTGCTGTGGACGGCGTCAGCTGCGCCTTTGCCGCCGGAGCCTTGACCGCCATCATCGGTCCAAACGGCGCGGGCAAGACGACCTATTTCGATTTGATCTCCGGCCAGGTCAATGCCAGCACAGGGCGAGTGTTTCTGGGCGGTCGTGACATCAGCCGGATGCCGGTTGCCGCGCGGGCGCGGGCTGGGATTGGCCGGGCATTTCAGCTGACCAACCTGTTTCCCAACCTGTCCGTTATGGAAAACCTGCGGCTGGTGGCGCAATCAAAATCAAAACGCAGAGCCTGCATTTGGTCCATGGCCAGCCGCCATCGCACACTGATCGAGGCAGCAGAACAGGCGTTGGAGCAGGTTCAGCTGAAAGATCAACGTTTCCAGAAGATCTCGGAACTGTCGCATGGGGATCAGCGCAAGCTGGAGGTCGCGATGCTGATGACCCTGGATCCGCTGGTCTATATGTTTGATGAGCCAACAGCGGGCATGAGCATGGATGAAGCCCCCGTTGTGCTGGATCTGATTGCGGCACTGAAACAGCGGCGCGACCGGACAATTTTGCTCGTTGAGCACAAGATGGACGTCATCCGCGCGCTGGCCGATCGCATTATTGTCTTGAACAACGGCTGTCTGGCGGCAGATGGCGCCCCGGCTGAGGTGATGGAATCCGATATCGTGCAAGAGGCCTATATTGGCCGCGGATTGGAAGGGGCATTGAATGAGCTCTGAACCCATTCTGGAACTGGTCGGCGTCTCAACGGACATCGGGCAGTATCACATACTGCGCGGCGTCGATTTGAACGTGCCCGCCAATACCGTCACCATGTTGTTGGGTCGCAACGGCGCAGGCAAGACCACCACCCTGCGTTCAATCATGGGCCATTGGCGATGCCACGAGGGGCGGATCTTCTTTGACGGGGTCGATATCACCAAAATGCCCACCGCCGAGATTGCCCGCGCAGGCATTGGTTATGTGCCCGAACATATGGGCATTTTCTCGGATCTCACGGTGGAAGAGAACATGCGCCTGGCCGCCATTCAGGGGCCGATCGACAGCGCCCGACTGGATTGGATCTTTGGCGTTTTTCCCGCGCTCAAGACGTTCTGGCGTTCCGCAGCCGGCACCTTGTCCGGCGGGCAAAAACAGATGCTGTCCATCGCCCGTGCCATGATCGAAGAACGCAAGCTTTACCTGATTGACGAACCCACCAAAGGGTTGGCTCCGGCGATTGTCACCACAATGGCGCGGGCGCTGAATGATCTGAAACGGCAGGGGGCTGCGATCTTGTTGGTCGAACAGAACTTTGCCGTGGCCCAAGCTCTGGGGGATTACAGCGATGTCATGGATGACGGCCGCATCGTCTGGTCTGGCGCCATGTCCCGCCTGTCTGAAAACGCTGAACTGCAGCAGAAACTGATGGGATTGAGCCTTGCCGGATCGTAACGTCCCTCCTCCTTCCTGACCCAAAGGGCCATTTTTATGACCGCAGCGCCGGAACCTACCCCTACGATTGTCCGCCCCACCTCCTCGGAACAGATTGCGCCTTATACGCCGCTGGCCCTTGTGGTGCTGTTGATCTGCGTCGGCTATCTGGCGATCGGCATCCCGTCCAGCTGGCTGACGCTGACATTGTCGGGGCTGGCGATGGGCATGATGTATTTTATCATGGCCACCGGCCTGACGCTGGTCTTTGGTCTGATGGATGTGATCAACTTTGGCCATGGCGCCTTTATCTCATTGGGGGCATTTGTGGGCGTCACCGTGCTGCTGGAGCTTGGTGTGTTCTCCGAAAGCCCGACGCTGTGGCTCAACATCGCGGCGGTGCTGCTGTCGATTGCCGCTGCCATGGCGGTCTGTTCCATCGCGGGCTGGGGGTTTGAACGTCTGGTGGTGCGCCCGGTCTATGGCAGCCACCTGAACCAGATCCTTGTGACCATGGGCGGGCTGATTATTGCCGAACAGCTGATCATCGTGTTCTGGGGCCCAGAAGAGATCTATTTCACCCGACCTGAAATGCTCAAAGGTTCGGCCGATTTGTTTGGTGCCACAATCGAAAAGTTCCGCCTGTTGGTGGTGTCCCTGGGGCTGGGCATGTTTGCGATGATGCGCTGGATCCTGCGCCAGACCAAGATCGGCCTGATTGTGCGCGCCGGAGTTGAGGACCGCGAGATGGTGATGGCCCTGGGCTACCGGCTGCGGCTGGTGTTTATCGGCGTCTTTATCGCAGGCAGCGCGCTGGCTGGATTTGGCGGAGCCATTTGGGGCATGTACCAAGAGGTGATCACCGCCCATATGGGCAATCAGGCAATGGTGCTGGTCTTTATCGTGGTGATCATCGGCGGTCTTGGCTCGGTCGAAGGCTGTTTCCTCGGCGCGCTGATGGTGGGGCTGATGCAGAACTATGTGGGCTTTCTGGCTCCGAAATTCGCGCTGTTGTCCAATATCGGTCTGATGGTAGCGATCCTCATTTGGCGCCCGATGGGCATGATCCCGGTGGTAAAAGCAAAATGATCCGCGCGCTTCTGTCTGATGATCTGCCCCGCTCCCGCGTTCTAACCCTTGTGTTGCTGGGGATTGTGCTCTGTCTGGCCTTGGCCCCCTTTTTGTTTCCCGGCGTGCGCACGGTGGATACCGCTGCGCGGATCTGCATCTTTATCGTGCTGGTCGCCAGCTATGATCTCCTGATCGGCTTTACCGGCATCGTGAGCTTTGCCCATACGATGTTCTTTGGCTTTGGCGCCTATGGCGTCGCCTTTGGCCTGATCCATCTGGACCGCAGTTTCTGGGCCATGGGCCTGGGCGCGGCAGGCGGCGCGCTGACGGCAGCCTGTGTGGCCATTGTCATCGGCCTGTTTTCCCTGCGCGTGCGGGCGATCTTCTTTGCGATGATCACCCTGGCGGTGGCTTCGGCTGTGGCGGTGTTGTTCAGCCAGCTGTCGTCGATCACCGGGGGGGAGGACGGTTTGACCTTCAAACTGCCACGCGTTCTGGGGCCTGCGTTCAAATTTGGGACCGAAACCCTGGATGGGCGCCTGTTTGGCGTGCGGCTGAACGGCAAGCTCCTCGCCTATTACCTGGTATTCTTCAGCGCGGTGTTGCTGTTTCTGGGGCTGTTGCGACTGGTTAACTCGCCCTTTGGCCGGGTGCTCAAAGCCATCCGGGAAAATGAGTTCCGTGCCGAGGCCATCGGATATCCGGTGATCCAATACCGCGTTGCCGCCTCCTGCATCTCGGCCATAACCGCCGCCTGTGCCGGGGCGCTTTATGCCATCTGGCTGCGCTATGTGGGGCCGGAAACCACCCTCTCGATGGAGATCATGATCAACGTGCTCTTGATGGTGGTCATCGGTGGCATGGGCACGCTTTATGGTGCGATTGTGGGGGCTGCCGTCTTTGTGCTGGCCCAAAACTACCTGCGGAACCTGATGGGGGCGGCGGCCACCTTGATGCAGGACATACCGATCCTGCCGCAATTCCTCAGCGCCGATCGCTGGCTGTTATGGCTTGGCGTGCTCTTTGTCCTCAGCGTCTATTTCTTCCCCTCCGGAGTGGTGGGACGGTTGCGCCGGTCCTGACCTTCACCACAAAACGCAACAGCAGCCCGCCCTTTTGGGGCGGGCTGCTTTGCCCAACGGGGTTTATGGGGGCTTTGCCCCGATGAAACCGGGCGGGAGCGCGTCCTTAACCCCAAGATCTGTCATCCCACCGCACAGATCTCCCAATTGGCTTCCTGCAACCTCACGCCAAAAACGTGTTCCAATTGCCCAATCGGAAAGCCCAGATACCCGGTAGAGCAGATATCAACGCGGCTCAAACTGTCCACCAATCGCAGTCGGCCCTGCTCTACCCGGAGACTGAAACCCTTTGCTTTTAGGGCCAGACACAAATCGCTCCAACTTTGTGCCGCTTCAAACTCTGGCCGCAGTAAAATGCGCAACTGACTTGCCAATTCACTGTCCAGCCGCCGTCCCACACTGGCGCTGGCCCAGGGCGACTGAGCCATATTCAACTGCTCTTCATTCCGCGTGTTAGTGAACGATTTACAGATAAACATGACCGATCTCCCATGTGTCAAAGATTGAAGATGAGTCAAATTTGACAGATATCCCGGACCCCGCCCATTCCCGCAAAAGACGAGAGGGCACCTCTTCCGAAGCGCCCTCTATCCTTTTGGTTGTGTGTTCCTGGCTTTTCTCGCCAGATCAGCCCTTCTTCAGGACCTCGCGGCCCAGCAGTTCTGCGATCTGTACCGCATTCAGCGCCGCCCCTTTGCGCAGATTGTCGCTGACGCACCACAGGTTCAGGCCGTTTTCAACGGTTGGGTCCTGACGCAGGCGACTGATGAACGTGGCAAAGTCGCCAACGCATTCTTTGGGGGTGACATAGCCACCGTCTTCGCGCTTGTCGATCACCATGATGCCCGGTGCCTCGCGCAGGATGTCGCGCGCTTCATCTTCGTCCAGGAAATCTTCAAACTCGATGTTCACCGCCTCGGAATGGCCCACAAAGACCGGCACCCGCACACAGGTCGCAGTGACCTTGATCGAGGTGTCGATGATCTTCTTGGTCTCGGCAACCATCTTCCACTCTTCCTTGGTGGAGCCATCATCCAGGAACACATCGATATGCGGGATCACGTTGAACGCGATTTCCTTGGGGTAGACCTTCGGCGGCACATCCGAGGTGGGGTTATAGACCGCTTTGGTCTGGTCCCACAGCTCTTCCATGGCGGCCTTGCCCGACCCCGACACAGATTGATAGGTCGAAACCACGACGCGTTTGATCTTGGCGCGGTCATGCAGCGGCTTTAGCGCCACAACCATCTGCGCGGTCGAACAGTTCGGGTTGGCGATGATGTTCTTGTTCTTATAGTCGTGCACCGCCTGCGGGTTCACTTCCGGAACGATCAACGGGATCTGAGGATCATAACGGTACAGAGACGAGTTATCGATCACCACACAGCCCGCCGCAGCCGCTTTGGGCGCGTAATCCTTGGTCGCGGCAGAGCCCACGGCGAACAGCGCCATGTCCCAACCGGCAAAATCAAAAGTATCCAGATCCTGGGTCTTCAGGGTCGTTTCGCCAAATGTAACCTCAGTGCCCAAGGATTTGCGGCTCGCCAGAACTGCAATTTCTTCGACCGGAAACTGGCGCTCTGCCAGAATGTTCAGCATTTCGCGGCCCACGTTCCCAGTGGCGCCAACGACAACGACGCGATAACCCATTTTGTTTCTCCAGATGTATGTGGTCCCATGACCAGCGCTGCTGTCTTAAAAGGAATGCCCGGACAATTAAAGAGCGGCAGCCCATCCGCAGTCGGCAATGTAACACAATATTGTATCGTTTTCCGGGAATCGTACCAAACATTATGGCAATATCCCCCAAAGGGCTGATTGGGCCGCAACCAAGGGCGATTCTTTCTGGGACAATCGGCGTCCCTGCCCCATTGGCCATACAGCAAAGGCACGCTAAGTCTGTTTCTATCGGTTTGACATAGGTTCCCAGTTTCCATGGCGCAAACGACCAGCCACTTTTATGAGAATTTGTCCCGCGTGGATGACTTTGATCAACTGGCGCGGCCCAGCTGTTTTAAGCCTTTGCCGGAAAACTGGCTGATTTGTTGTACCGATATTGTCGACAGCCGTGGCCTTATTGCACAGGGGAAATATCGCACTGTGAATATGATTGCCGCCGCGGTGATCACGGCCATGCTGAACGCGCTGTCCCACCGTGCGTTTCCCTATGTTTTTGCAGGTGACGGCGCTTCCTTTGCGGTGCCGCGCGAATTTGAGCATCAGGCGCGGGAGACTTTGGCGCGCCTGCGGGCCTGGGTCGACCGGGAGTTTGCGATTTCATTACGGGCGGCCCTGATTCCCGTGAAATGGATCCGCGACGAAGGCTATGATGTCACCGTTGCCCGCTATGCTGTGGGCCCCGAAGCCGATTACGCCATGTTCAACGGCGGTGGTCTGGCCTGGGCTGAACAGCAGATGAAGCTTGGCGGATTCGAAGTCCCTCCGGCCAGCAACGCCGTGCCCCCTGATCTGACCGGTCTGTCGTGTCGCTGGAACAATATTCAATCCAAAAACGGCACCATCCTGTCACTATTGGTGCTGCCGCAGGATCACACACAGCACCGCGAATTTGCTGCCATTGCCGATGAGGTTCTGTCTTTGGCAGCCAAATTGGACCGCCACGGCCACCCGGTGCCAGAAGACGGCCCGGACCTAGCCCTGCCAGCCCGCGGTTTCCGCAACGAGGCACGGTTGACACGCCAGGGCAAGCCGACCCTTTGGGCCACCGCACAATTGATTGCGGTCAATATGCTGGTCTGGGGTGTTTTTGCGCTTGGCCTTAAACCGGGGGGGTTTGACCCGGTGCATTACCGGCGCATTCTGTCCCGCAATGCGGATTTTCGAAAGTTTGACGATGGGCTCAAGATGACGCTGGATTGCAGCCCCGAGATTCGCGACCAGCTGTTGACGCGCCTCAATCAGGCGCAGGCCGATGGTATTATCCGATTTGGTTATCATGAACAGGCATCCGCCGTGATGACCTGCATTGTTCCGTCAAGTTTTACGGATGATCACATCCATTTTGTGGATGGCGCGGCCGGTGGCTATGCCGAGGCCGCGCGCCATTTGGGTTGAGGTCATTCAGACCGCCCTAACCCTGCGGTCACACCGGTTAAACGGGCGCAAAACCACCGGATTTGGGATCATAGGCTTCCAGCCCGCCCTCACCGATATCCGTCCACAGCCCATGCAGGCTCAGCTGGCCGGCTTTGACCGCATCGTCGATAAAGGGGAAGGTCATCAGGTTCTCCAGTGACGCCACAACCGCCTGACGCTCGAACTGGCGGGCTTGTTCGACTTCATCATCAATATCCGCAACCCCAGCGAACTTGGGTTTCAAGATATCCATCCAGCGGCCAACAAAGCTGGTTTTCTCTTCCAGATGCGGGGCTTTGCCTTTGCACATGTCGATACAGCCCTGTACTCCGCCACATTGGGAATGGCCCAGCACGATCAAATGCGACACCTTCAGCGCGGTCACCGCATATTCCACCGCAGCCGAGGTGCCATGGTGGTCCCCATCGGGCGCAAAAGGCGGCACCAGATTGGCAATATTGCGGTGGATAAAGAACTCACCCTGATCGGCGCCAAAAATCGACGTGACATGTACCCGGCTGTCACAGCAGGAAATCACCATCGCACGGGGGCGCTGCCCCTCGGTTGCCAGGCGGCGATACCAGCCTTGGTTTTCATCATATGTGGTCGCTTTCCAACCATGGTAACGCGTGACCAGATAGCTCGGGAGAGGTTTGGCAAATTGCATGTTTACGGTCCCTGAGTTGACGCCTAGCGAGCGTGATACCCTGATTTGTTAGCAAATTCGAGATATTTCGAACCCCCGTAGAAACCTTTTGAAAACTGTTCGGGCGCAAATTGGCCTGTGTGCCGTGGGGGCACAAAAATTTTTGGGGTGAAAGTGGTGGCTAATATTCTCACTGTTGTGCACACAGAAACCGTGCGCCTGGATCCTGACAAACTGTCGGACCTTTATAACGAGCTCGGTGAACGCGGAGCCGAAGATGTGGTTTGCCGCGCGATCGAAGAGCTCGCCGTGCGGTTGACCCATTGTGAACGCCTGTGGCGGCACAATGATATGTCAAACTTAAGAAAAAGTTCGCGTTCCTTGATTGCGATCGCAGATCAGATCGGCATGACCGCCATGGCAAACATCGCACGCGATGTGACCTTGGCCATCGACGCCGAGGATCAGCCTGCAATTGCGGCGGTTCTGTTCCGTTTGATCCGTGTTGGCGAACGCTCGCTGACCGCGATTTGGGACCAGCATGATTTATCCGTCTAATCCTTTGATGATTTGGCATGTTTGTTCGCCACTTGGTTGATTTTCTGAGTAAAAGGTTTGCAGCATGAAACGGTCGGGTTACTCTGGCGGGACCTAAATTGACCCAGACCGGAGCCCTTTATGACACTCGCTTTTGCTGAGGAACGCGCATCTGCAATCCCTCTTTGTGTTGTTCATCAGGACGATTTTTCCAATTGGCACGCATCGCAGCCTGATGCGGTGCAGACCTGGGTGGACGCCAACGGATTTGTTGGCGCCCTTGGTGATGCGTTGATGATCCCCAATGACACTGGAACGCCTGGTTTGGCTGTGGTCGGATATGGCACAGCGGCCAAACGGGCACGGGTACGGTTTCCCTTGGCTGCTGGCGCGTTGAAGCTGCCCGCAGGCACCTACAAGATTGTCGAAGGGCTGCCAGAGGCGGTGGCGGCGACAGAAACGCTGGGCTGGTTGCTGACTGGATATGCGTTTGATCGCTACAAAGCCGCCGCGGGCCATGCCGCACGCCTTGTTGCACCCGAAGGGGTCGATGCAGCTTTGGTGGAACGGCTGGCTGCCGCCGAGCGCCTGACCCGCGATCTGATCAACACGCCCGCCGCCGATATGGGGCCCGATGCCCTTGAGGCAGCGGCGCGGGACCTTGCCACGGCGCAGGGCGCGCAGATCTCGGTCATCTCGGGCGCGGATCTGCTGGCACAGAACTTCCCGATGATCCACGCGGTTGGACGCGCCGCCGCACAGGCACCACGGTTGATCGAGCTGCGCAAGGGCGACACCGGTCCCAAGCTGACGCTGGTGGGCAAAGGGGTCTGTTTTGACACGGGCGGTCTGAACCTCAAACCCGGCGGCAGCATGGGGCTGATGAAAAAGGACATGGGCGGGGCCGCCAATGTTCTGGGGCTGGCGCAGCTGATCTTGGCGTCGAACCTGCCGGTGCAATTGCGGGTGCTGATCCCGGCGGTGGAAAATGCGGTGGCAGGCAATGCCTTCCGTCCCGGCGATGTGCTGACAGCGCGCAATGGTCAGACGGTCGAGATCAACAATACCGATGCCGAAGGGCGGCTGGTTCTGGCCGATGCGCTTGCGCTGGGTCAGGAAGAGGAGCCGGACCTGATGATCTCTATGGCGACGCTGACCGGCGCGGCGCGGGTGGCCGTGGGACCGGATCTTGCGCCCTTTTACACCGATCACGCGCAGGATGCCGCTGCACTGGCTGAGGCCGCACAGCACCACGCCGACCCGGTCTGGCAGATGCCGTTTCACACGCCTTATGAGGCGATGATCGAGCCGCAGATTGCAGATCTGGACAATGCGCCATCAGGCGGTTTTGCCGGGTCGATTACCGCAGCCCTGTTCCTGCGCCGCTTTGCGGGCAATGCACGTTACATGCATTTCGACATCTATGGCTGGTGTCCCAGCGCCAAACCGGGACTGGCCAAGGGCGGCGTCACCCAGGGCGTGCGCGCGCTATTTGCCAGCCTGCCCGGGATGTTGTCGCTGTGAGTGCGCCCCCCTTTGACCGACGCCGCACGCCGATCAATGACCGGGTGGCAGCAGCCCATCTGGCGGCGCAGGCTGAAGGTCGCACTGTGACGGCGGGGCGTTTGGGACAGGTCACGGTGCCGGTGACAGACCTGCGTCGCGCCCCCGACGGCCCGCGCGACCGGCAACTGTTGTTGGGCGCGACGGTGCAGATCTTTGACCAGTACGCGGGCTGGTGTTTTGTTCAGGCTGCGCAGGACGGTTATGTCGGCTATGTTGCCACCACCGATGTGGTAGGGACACCGGCTGAGGCCACCCATTGGGTCAGCGCGCCCGCAAGCCATGCCTATACTGAGGCGGATTTCAAATCGCCTGAGCGGATGGCGCTGAGCTTCGGCAGCCAGATCCGCGTCGAAGCTCAAGGCGCGCGTTTTGCTAAAACCCCCTGGGGGTATGTACCGCATGCGCATCTACGCCCCTTGGACGCCCGGACCTCTGACCCCGTGGCAGTGGCCGAGATGTTTCTGGGTACGCCTTATCTGTGGGGGGGCAACAGCCGTTGGGGGATTGATTGTTCCGGCCTCATACAGGCCGCTTGTCTGGCCTGTGGAATAGAGTGTCCAGGCGACAGCGATCAACAAGAAGCTGAGCTGGGCGCGCCCTGTGAACCTGGTGCGTCATACCAACGGGGGGATCTGCTGTTTTGGAAAGGCCATGTGGGCATTATGGCCGACGCGGATCGACTGCTGCACGCCAATGTGTTTCACATGGCGGTGGCTTTTGAAAACATTCACGCCGCCATCACGCGCATCGCAGCCCAAGGCGACGGGCCGGTCACCGCGCATAAACGCCTGTCTACTGGATAAGCTGACGTCGAGATGAGGGATGTCGGATCGCTGATGCGATCCGACCGGGGGTGGCGGGGGCGCGGGTCCTTTGGACCCGCGCCCCCGGCACCCTCCCCCTTTACGATAGGATCCGCGCGGTGGGGATGTTGTTTACGACGATAGCCCCTGTTCACCGCCAAGTGATTAGTCCACCGAGCGGATCAGCTTACGTTCGAGAACCCGCAGCACCGTGCGCAGATCGTGACCTCGTTTCAGAATCTGGCCGTCCATTCCCACAACAGAATACTGTCCTTGGCGATTGCGCAGTTTTGGCTGTTTCTCGATCCGATAAAGCGGGGTCTCAGCCGTGCGTCGAAACACGGAAAACACCGCCAGTTCACGCAGGTTTGAGATGCCATAGTCCCGCCACTCTCCAGCAGCAACCATCCGGCCATAAAGCGACAGGATGATCTGCATCTCCCGCTTGTCAAATGCCACCTGCGGGCTGTGGGGGCGCAATGTCTGCCCAAGTTGCTGAAAGCTCATACCCTTAGCCTGCGGGGATTTTACGATCAAATCAAGCGTGTTTCCGCACCCCGCCGCAATCCTCGCCGATCTGTGACGGGGCCTATGCGCGGCTTTGCACCGCCAATCCCGGACGAATACCCCCTGTTCAGCCAAAGCTGCCCTGGCAGAACCATCCCCGCGACAGCGCCGCGCCATGGGCAAAATAGAGCCACAGGCGCTGCCCGTCCTCGGTCACCACACGCCAGTAATCCCGCACGCCGCTGCGCCAGTTTGGATCATCCAGCCACCATTCCGGCGCAATCCGTTCCGGTCCCTCGCGCTGCAGACAGTGCCAGTCACGACCGCGCCAGCGAAAACACGCATCTAACTCCGGCACATCCTGAGCCTGCACCAGTTCCGGCGGCCACAGCAGCACCGGCCGAGGGCGCGCCACATGCGGCCAGCGCGCGACGGCTTCGGACCAGGCGGCGGCCTGCAGCTGTGCCGTCTTCTCGGGCACATGGGTTTCCACCGGATGATAGCGGGTCAGCGCTTCGGTCCCGACCCGCGCGCCCAGGCGGCCCAGAACATCCGCAAGCTGATGATCGGCGGCGCGCGCCCGCGCGCCTGCCTCAAGATGACCAACCTGGCGACGACCATGCAGCGGCTCGGCCTGCAGCACCTGCAGCCGCAGCTGGTCGATACCAAAACCGGCATCCAGCTGCTCTAGCTTCATCGCAAGCAAGGGGCGGATCCGCGCTGGTGTCCGGCTGGGGCGGGCCAATGTCACCTCCACAACCTCAGCCGCCTGATCGGTGCGCTGCGCCTCAAGCCGCAGCACCCGTGCCCCCTTGCCCCGCGCCTCAAGCCGGGCGCAAAGCTGCGGCAACATGCGATCCAACGCCGCCAAGAGATCCGACATCAGGCCAATGGGCTCGGGCAGGGTCAATCGCACGGCAAAATGATCCGGCGCGCGCGCAGGCGATATGGGTTCGGGGGCGCTGCCCATGGCCTGATCCAGCCGCAGCACCAGCCCCCGGCCAAAACGGCGAGCCAAAGCCGCCCGTGGTTGACCCAGCAAGTCGCCGATCTGGCGCAGCCCCAACCGGTTCAGCTGCGCCACCATCGCCGGATCAAGGCGCAGCGCCGCCACCGGCAAAGGGGCCAGTGCACCATAGGTCTGGCCCGGTGGCGCGATCCGCACCTGTCCCGCCGGGCTGGCCACCCGATCCGGCGCGGTGCCGCCCCGTGTCCAGTGGCGGCCTTTGCCCTTTTGTGGCGCGCCAGCGCGGCTGGGCTGAGCACGGGCCCGGGTGGCGCGCGCCTCTTGCTGAATGGCATCGCCAGAACGGTCACTGCCCACCTCTCCCTGCACGAACCGCGCCAGCGCCCAGGCGGCCCCCCGCGTGTCCGCCAGCCCCAAGGCCACACTGACCCCCATCGCCGCGCACTCTGCATCAATCCGCGCCACCAGCGCCGCCTCCCCGCCAAAAAGATGGGCGCAGCCCGTCAGATCCAGCACCAGCGCATCTTCGCCTTCGGCAGCAACCCAAGGACTGAATTGTGCGGCCCAACGTTGCAAAGCCGCCAGAAACGCCTGTTCGGCCGGGCGGTTGCGGCTGCGGGCCACCAGATGGGCGCAGACCGCATGAGCATCACGCAGGCTTTGTCCAACCAAAAGCCCTGCATTTTCTGCTGCGGCGCTTAACGACGAAATAACCTGCATGTTGGACACTTCCTCTGTCACCGCCAAGGGCGCGGTGATGCCGCCACGGTCCTGGCGCAGGATGCGGTCCGCCCCCAAGCGGGGAAACCACAGCGACAGGATCCGGCGGTGCGGCGCACGCGCAGGTAGTGACGCAGGAGTTGGTGACACTGGGGCTGGTGATTCAGGTCGTGGTGGCTCAGGTCGTAGTGGCATGGGCAGCGGGCGTGAAGTGAGACGCAATCGACCGGTTTCGGCCGGGCGTGATTTGGAATGATGGTTGGCAACAGCAGGGGCAGATCTGCATATGTTCTATATTTGTTCTCATTGGGCGATTCGGTCAATACGCCGGCTCTGGCCCAGCCTGTTTGCCGCGACCGCGGTTCTGATTATGGCGCTCAGCGGCAGTTTGAGCGCCAATCACGGGGTCACAAACCCCAAGGTGCAGGCGCGGGTGGATCTGATGACCACCCAGAAAGCCGCGCTCACCCTTTTGTCAGAGATGGCCTCCACCCGGCGCCCCTTTGACCGCAGCCAGGCACGTGCTGCACGCAAATCTCTTGAGAAAACCACAAGCCAGATCCCAAAACGGTTCCGCCGCCCGCACCGGGACCCGCATAGCCTGGCAAAAGCAGCGCTTTGGCACAATTGGGATGACTTCAAAGCACGCGCCAAACGGGCAAATACAGCGGTCAAAGAGCTGAACACACGCTCGCTCACCGGCTTGCGCCGCAGTTTACCCGCCGTGATCCAGAGCTGTCATGCCTGCCATGATACCTACAAGAACCCCGGCCACGAGTTTACAACCCACTGATCCTGCGGCGTTAACTTAGGTGTCGCTGACACCAAAGCGGGCCAGGAACAGATCCACCGCCGCAGCGGCCACCCGGTGGAAATCCGCCTCGGGGAAATCACGCTCGTTCAGAAACACCGCCCGCAGCAGAAGGTCCGCTTTGCACAGTTCCACAAATTGGTCGGCGGCGGTGTCATAATCTTCGACCCGAAGCTGGCCCGCATCCGTTGCGGTTTCCAAATAGGCGCGGACCTCGTTGCGAATGGCCATTGGCCCGCTTTGATAAAACAACTCCCCCAGCTCCGGAAACTGCTTGGCCTCGGCCACGCAGACCCGAAACATCTGTTGCGAGATTTCTGAGGTGTAGGAGCCCATGACCTGACGCGCAATGGAATACAGGACCTTTTCAGGCGCGCAGCCCGGTGGCAAAGGATCTCCGGCCAGATCCGACTGGCGCTGGCATTCGGTGCGCACAACCTCGCTGAACAAAAGGCGTTTGTCGGGGAAGTAACTGTATAATGTGGCCTTGGACACCGAGGCTTCACGGGCAATGTCATCCACGCTGGTGCGTTCAAACCCTTTGGACATAAAGAGCTTGCGCGCGCCCTCCAGCACCTGGTCGAATTTACGCCCCGTCCGCTGAATCGCGGCACTTGGCTTGTCCAGTTTCAACTGCCCCGTCTCGGCGCTCATACCTGCTCCCATCATCGTCAGACGCTGCCTCAACTTAGGGCATGGAGCAGGGCAGGAACACCCGCGTTCAACTTTTCTTGTACTGCAGCTTGTGCCATGCGCCAAAAACCAGGCGCGCCGTCACCAAGCCCCACCGGGAGGCTCCCGCCAAATCCGGAGACAGTCACAGACTGCCCCTCCTCTGTTGGGCCAAGCGCCGCGCGCAACGCGCGGCGCGGTTGCGTCCAGATCAGCCCTGGATGGCTGGCACGTCCGCCCTGCACCCGACAGGGTGCAGGGCCACGCCCAACGGAAGCGGATCACACTAGTGATCCGACGACGGGCGGGAGGGTTTGCGGCATCAAATGCGCAACACTGGTAAAATTTTCGAACCAATTCCACTTCTGCCTTTGAACCCTTTTCGCCACCACGCTAACACTTGTCACAATGCTGGACATCTTCTTCAGAACCCTCCCCTTTTTCGCAATCATCGGCCTCGGTTTCGGTGCCGGGCGGAGCGGCTTTCTGCAGCCCGCTGCCACCGCCGCCCTGACGCGGTTTGTCTTTTTCTTCCCCCTGTCGGCCATGATCTTCCGCTTTGCGGCCAATCTCACCTTTGGTGAGATCTTTGACCCCGATCTCTTGTGGGCCTATCTGATCGGCACAACTGCCGCTTATCTCATGGCGGTGGGGGTCGCGCTTTGGCGGCGGCAAAGCGGGCCCGTGACAGCGGTGGAAGCCCAGTGTTTTGCGATCGGCAACACCGGTTTTCTCGGACTTCCGATGATGGCGGTCCTATTTGGCGAGGCGTCGGTTGCGCCCGTCATGTTGATCCTTGCCATCGACCTGATCGTGTTTTCCTCTCTCATCGTCATCCTGATCAACCTGGGCCGGGGTCAGGGCCTGCGTCCGGGCACGCTGTGGCTGGTGGTCAAAGGCCTGCTGACAAATCCAATGATCCTGTCGATCACCGCGGGTCTTCTGTGGGCCGCGCTGGAACTGCCAATCCCCGACCCGATGAATGAATTTCTGGCAATCCTGGCCGGGGCCGCCACCCCTGGCGCTTTGTTTGCCATTGGCGCGTCCCTTGCCATCAAATCCGCCGAACGGATCGAAGTAGCCGCCTGGCTCAGCTTTGGCAAGCTGGTGATCCACCCGGCCTGCGTGGCGGCCTGTGTGCTGTGGCTGATCCCGGTTGCCGCCTACCCGGCGCAGATCGCCATTGCCACCGCTGCGCTGCCGGTGGCGGGCAATGTCTATATGCTGGCGCAACACTATGGGGTGGCGCCACAACGGGTCTCGGCGGCGATTTTCCTTTCCACCCTTGCATCCATCATCACACTGCCCGCCGTTATCGCCTGGGTTTCCACGTTTTAGCGCCAAAGTTTCAGATAAAAGCAATCAATTGGCGCGAAAACACCTTTCCATGGCGTCCTGATGCTGGACGCCTCGGCACTGGCGCTTTAGCGGTAGGGCAAAACAGGTAGGAGGCGATTCATGGAAACGATTTCTGAGAACACATGTTTTGGCGGCACCCAAGGCGTTTACCGTCACAAAAGCAGCAGCACCGGCGGCGATATGACCTTTGGTCTGTTCCTCCCCGCCGAAGCACAGGATGGGCCGGTTCCCATTCTGTGGTATCTCTCGGGCCTGACATGCACCCATGAAAACGCCATGACCAAAGCGGGCGCACAGGCCTGGTGCGCCGAACAGGGGATCGCCATTGTCTTCCCCGACACCTCCCCCCGCGGCGAAGATGTTGCAGATGACGCAGCCTATGATCTGGGTCAGGGCGCTGGCTTTTATGTCGACGCCACCCAAGCGCCCTGGGCCCCGCATTTCCAGATGTGGACCTATATCGCTGACGAGCTGCCTGCCCTACTGGGGGAAAACTTTGCCATTGATCTGGAGCGTCAGGCGATCACCGGCCATTCCATGGGCGGCCACGGCGCGCTGACATTGGCGATGGGTATGCCGGGCCGGTTCAAATCAGTCTCGGCCTTTGCGCCAATCTCAAACCCCACCGCCAGCGACTGGGGCAAAAAGCAGCTGAGCGCCTATCTGGGCGATGATCAAAGCCTCTGGGCCAAGCATGACGCCACGCTGATGATGCGCGAGACCGGCTTTAATGGCCCTGTGCTGATCGACACCGGCACCCAGGACCAGTTCATTGACCTGCTGAAGCCCGAAGCTCTGGCCGAAGCCGCAAACGCACGCCGCCAGCAGGCCACCCTGCGCCTGCAGCCCGGCTATGACCACAGCTATTTCTTTGTCGCCAGCTTCATCGAAGAGCATGTCGCCTTCCATGCTGACGCGCTTTATGCCAGCTAAACCGAGACACCCCCAAGACACCAAGGAGCCCTGTTATGAGCAAATTTGATTATGATCTGATTGTCATCGGCTCGGGCCCTTCGGGGCGCACGGCGGCCATCCAAGCGGCCAAGCTGAAGCGCCGGGTACTGGTCATCGACCGCAAGGACCGGCTGGGTGGTGTGTCTGTTCACACCGGCACCATCCCCTCCAAAACCCTGCGGGAAACAGTTTTGAACCTGACCGGCTGGCGCGAGCGCAGTTTTTATGGCCGCTCCTACCGGGTCAAAGATCAGATCAAAGCCGATGATCTGAAAGCGCGCCTGCATATGACCCTGGATTACGAGGTCGACGTGTTGGAGCACCAGTTCAACCGAAACCACGTGGAAACCCTTGCGGGCATGGCACATTTTGTTGGCCCCAATGAGGTTGAAGTGGAAATTGAAGCCGGCGACACCACTCGTGTTACCGGTGAAAAATTCCTGATCGCCACTGGCACCCGCACCTATCGCCCGGAATATGTGCCTTTTAACGGCAAAACCGTGGTGGATGGGGATGAGTTCCTGGAGATGGCCGAAATCCCGCGCTCGCTGGTTGTGGTGGGTGCAGGCGTGATTGGCGTGGAATATGCCACCATGTTTGCCGCCCTGGATGTGCGGGTGACCTTGATCGAACCACGTGACACATTCCTGGATTTCATCGACCGCACCTTGATCCAGGAGTTCACCCATCAGATCCGTGAAAACGGTGTAGATCTGCGTCTGGGCTCTGCGATTGAGAGCATCGAGGACGAAGGCAGCCATATCGAGGTGACACTGGAAAACGGCCGCCACATCCGCGGAGAGATGCTGTTGTTTGCCGCCGGACGTATGGGCAATACGGATCGCTTGAATCTCGGCGCAGTCGGGCTTGAAACCGACCACCGCGGCCGTTTGGCCGTTGAGCGCAAAACCTATCAGACAAAGGTCGGCCACATCTATGCAACCGGCGACGTGATCGGCCACCCGTCGCTCGCCTCCACATCCCTGCAGCAGGGCCGTGTTGCCGCCTGCCACGCGCTGGAAACCCCAACCGTTCCCGAAAGCCCCTGGTACCCCTATGGCATCTATTCGGTGCCGGAAATGTCGACCTGTGGCATGTCCGAGGAAGAGCTGCAGGAGCGCGGTGTGCCCTATGAAGTTGGCATCGCCCGCTTCCGCGAGACCTCGCGTGGGCATATCATGGGTCTGGAACATGGTATGCTGAAAATGCTGTTCTCGCTGAAAACCCGCCGGGTTCTGGGCGTGCAGATCGTAGGCGAAGGCGCCACCGAGCTGATCCATATCGCACAGGCGGTTTTGAACCTGCAGGGCACCGTGGATTATTTTGTGCAGAATACGTTCAACTATCCCACCCTGGCGGAAGCCTATAAAATCGCCGGTCTGGATGCGTTCAACCGCATGCCAATCCCCGAGGAATACAAGGTGCCAACGGCCGCAAAGGCCAAAAAAGCCGCGCCTGCCAAAGCCAAGGCAGATGCGGATAAAACCACCAAGGCGGCGGAGTGAGCGCGCTTTTTCTGGATGCCGATGCCTGCCCGGTCAAAGCCGAGGCAGAGCGGGTTGCCACACGCCACAAATTGCGCATGTTCGTCGTGTCAAACGGCGGGCTGCGCCCCTCGCAGAACCCAATGGTGGAAAATGTCATCGTCGCCGAGGGCGCGGATGAGGCGGACAAATGGATCGCCGAACGCTGTGGGCCAGGCGATGTGGTGGTCACCGGTGACATTCCGCTGGCAGCCAAATGTATTGAAGCGGGCGCACGGGTGCTGCGCCACAATGGTGAGCGGTTTACCGAGGCCAATATCGGCCAACAACTGGCCATGCGCGATCTGATGGCCGATCTGCGCGCCGCCAACCCATTGGGCAGCCAAGGCGGCGGCAAAGGTTTTACCAAAGCCGACCGCTCCCGGTTTCTGGACGCCCTGGAACGCGAGTTGCGCGCGGCGCGCGGTTGAGCTCCCTTACCATCGCGAAGTTCTCCCGCCCGCCGCACGGGGATCACAGATCCCCTGACGGCCGTTGGGCCGGGCAGCGCCTGACGGCGCTGCGGTTGGTGGCCTAATCTGACCTTGCCGCAGCCTGTTTAAAAGTGACACAGCCAAGCTGCACCCTCCCAAAATTGTACCTCTGGGCGAATACATTTGCCTTGGCCCCCGGCCTGCGCCACAAGCAGAGCGGGAGATTTGAAGATGCAGACCAACGGAAACCAAGCAAAGCTGATCGGCATTTTGGCCGCCACTGGTGGAGCGGCCTGTTTTTCGATCATCGACATGCTGTTCAAGTTCCTGTCGACTGATTTTCCACTGTATGAGGTTGTCTTTATCCGCACGCTGGTGGCGCTGACGCTGTTGCTGGCTGTGCTGACGCCCTTGGCCGGCGGCTATCACACATTGCGGACCCGGCACCCGCGCCTCCATCTGCTGCGCAGCCTCTTGGTTCTGGGGGCGAATATCACGTTTTTCTCAGGCCTTGCCGTTTTGCCGCTGGCCGATGCGGTGGCCATCAGCTTTGCCACGCCATTGATTGTCACCCTGTTGTCGGTGGTGATTTTGGGCGAGAAGGTAGGCCCCTGGCGGTGGAGCGCCGTGGGTCTGGGTTTTCTGGGCGTTGTGATCATCATGCGCCCGGCCAGCACAAGCTTTCAATGGGCCAGCCTGCTGCCGTTTCTGGGGGCCTGCGGATATGCCGGCATGCATGTGTTGTCGCGCCGGATTGGCAAAAGCGACGCCACGGTTGCCCTGTCCTTTTATCCGCTGTGCGGGTTTTTATTGATCAGCACGCTGGCCGGTCTCACCTTTGGTGATGGCCATTTGGCGCAAGGCACTTCGGATGTGACCGGTTTTCTATTGCGCGCCTGGCGTTGGCCAGAGGGGGGTGAATGGCCGCTGCTGATTGCAGCTGGACTTGCCGGATCTGTGGGCGGATTTTTGATCAGCCACGCCTATAAAACCGCCGAAGCGGGGTTAATCGCGCCGTTTGAATATATCGCCCTGCCCCTGGCCGCGCTATGGGGCGTTCTGGTATTTCAGGACTGGCCGGACCCCTTTGTCTGGGGTGGCGGTCTGCTGATTATTGCGGCAGGCCTCTTGTCGCTGTGGCGGGAAACCCTGCGCAACGCGCCCCCCAGCCGCCCACGACCCCGCAATACTTAGATCATAGAAAAGGTGACATTCATGCCCGACACGCACGACATCAAAGCCGTTGTTTTTGACCTCGGAAACGTGTTGATCAACTGGGCGCCGGAGGCGTTTTTTGACAACCAGATCGGCGCAGAGCGACGCAAAGCCTTCTTTGACGCGGTGCCCATGCATGAGACAAACCTGAATATTGACCGGGGTTATCCGTTTCGAGACACCATCGCGGATCTGGCCCAGGCGCATCCTGAATGGCAGACCGAGATCTGGATGTGGCACGACAATTGGCTGCAAATGGCCTCACCGCGTATTTCGCATTCCGAGCGTCTTTTGCGCGCGCTCAAATCCAAAGGGATACCGGTCCTGTCCCTGACCAATTTTGGCGTCGAGACCTTTGAAATCGCCAAAGAGGAATACGAGTTCCTGTCGCTGTTTGACCAATCCTATGTGTCGGGTCAGCTGAAATGCATCAAACCCGACGCAGAAATTTACGCACATCTGGAGGCGGGCAGTGGGTTTTCCGGTACGGAACTGATCTTTGCCGATGACCGCACCGACAATGTCAAAGCCGCGGCTCAGCGCGGCTGGCACACCCATTTGTTCACAACACCGCAAGGGTGGGCGGACCGACTGGTGTCGGAACAGCTTTTGACCGAAGAGGAGGCGCAATAAGTGCTGCCATCTATTTCATTTGCAGAAGGGGAAGCGCTGCTGGATTGGCGGGGTTTGACAGAGGCACTGGCCAAGGGGCACGACCACCCCAAAGCGGAGATCGGCGATACATTCCTATATCGGGGTGAGGATACGCTTTTGAGCCGCGCAGCCTGGATCGATGGGCTTGGGATGGCCGTAAAAACCGCCAATATCTTCCCGAACAACCCAGAACACGGTGAAGCGCCGATCAATGGTTCGGTTGTGCTTTATGCCGATAAAACCGGCCTGCCCGAAGCCTTGGTTGATTTTCATCTGGTTACCAAATGGAAAACGGCCGGTGACAGCCTGCTGGGAGCATTGCGCTTGGCCAATCCAGCGGCCAAAGAGATCCTGATCGTCGGCGCAGGCACCGTGGCGGCCTCGCTGATCGAAGCGTTTTCGAGCTGCTATGACACCGCGCAAATCCGGATCTGGAACCGGACACAGGCCAAGGCCGAAGCCCTGGCCAAAACCTATCCCGATATCGCAGTTGCTGCGGATCTTGAACCAGCGGTGCGGCAGGCGGACATCATTGTCACCTGCACAATGACACAAACTCCGGTGATCCAGGGCGAATGGCTGCGCCCGGGGCAACATCTCAACATGATCGGGGCCTACCGCCCCGATATGCGGGAAGCCGATGACGCTGCTCTCATACGGTCCAAGATCTATACCGACAGTTTTGACACCACATTGGATCATATCGGCGAATTTGCCTTGCCATTGGCAGCGGGCGTAATCTCACGCTCGGATGTGAAGGCAGACTTCTATGGGCTGGAGCAATTCCCAAACTTCGATACAGATCAGATCACCCTGTTTAAAAACGGCGGCGGCGCCCATCTGGACCTGATGACCGCCCGCCATATCCTGTCGCTGTGGCAAGAAACAGCCAAAGGCTCCCGCCCGTCTTCGATCTAAAGATCTCATCCCGTTGGGCCAAGCGCCGCTATCGCGGCGCGGGTGTGCCCGGCATGGATTTCATCTTTTTGAAAATACTTCGGGGTGAATTGGCCGCAGGCCAAGAGGGGCAGAGCCCCCTCCACCCTCACGCCGCAACCGCTGTCAGGGGCCGTTCTTTCACCGGCAGATGCACAATTGCGCTGAAGGCTCCAACGGCAACGCCAATCCACCAAACAAAAGTATAATCCCCGTAGACATCATACATCCGCCCACCCAGCCAAACGCCCAGGAAACCACCCAGCTGGTGACTGAAAAACACAATCCCATAAAGTGTTCCCATATAACGCAGCCCGTAGATATGCGCGATCAGCCCCGAGGTCAGCGGCACTGTGGCCAGCCACAAAGACCCCATGACGATCGAGAACACAATCACCGACAGCGGCGTGATCGGCATCAGGATGAAAGCCGCCGCGACAATGGTCCGGGCCAGGTAGATACCCGCCAACAGATATTTCTTGGAAAACCGCTTTCCAGCCCAGCCCGCAAGCAGCGTGCCGCCGACATTTGCAGCTCCGATCAGGGCAATCGACACCGCCCCAAGCGCCGATGTTGTCGTCACCCCGATCCCATGCAGCAGGCTGCCGGGCATGATCGGGCCACACATTTCCGTCACGAAAGCAGGGAAATGCGCGGTAATAAAGGCGAGTTGATAACCACAGCTGAAAAAGCCCAGAAAGATCAGCGTATAGCTCGGGTCTTTCATTGCCTTCTTCAGGATGCCGCCCAGGCTCTCTTCCAGTTCTGCCTTGCTGGCCATAGCAGGTGCGCGCATCAGCGGCAGGGTCAGGATCAACGACAAAACCGTGGCGGCAAAGATCACAAACACCACCTGCCAGCTGAGGAAGGACAACAGCCATTCCGCTGTTGGCGCACCGATGATCTGCCCGGCAGAGCCCGCAGCCGTGACAATGGCCAAGGACATCGAGCGATTTTCATCTGAACTTGACCGGCCCACCACGGCCAGAACCACTCCAAAACCTGTGCCTGCGACGCCAAAGCCCACCAGCCACTCATAGGCCTGCATGGCACCGGGTGTGGTGGCGCCTGCGCTTAGAACCAGACCAACCGCATAGATGATCGCGCCCAGAATGATCGCTTTGCGATCCCCGATCCGTTCGGCCAAAGCGCCAAAAATCGGCTGACCGACACCCCAAGCCAGATTCTGGATTGCGATGGCCAGCGAAAACTCGGCGCGCGCCCAGCCGAACTCTTCTGCGATGGGAATTTGAAACACCCCAAAAGAGGCGCGCACCGCAAAGCTGACCATGATGATCACACAGCCCACAATCAAAACGGGCGTAAAAAGCGGCAGGGGCCGGGCCGGGTTTGCGGCTGCTGGCTGGGTCATGAGGGCGTCCTTTCTGGCGGTCGCTGCAGCCTAGTCGCCCCTCTGTTTCAGTCAAATCAGAAAATATGCAGGCGACGTTCAAAATTTCTGAACTGACGCCCTGCACCCAAGGGCTGGATACAACAGACCAAGGCCGGGTCATTAACTGTGGCCACTAACCCCGCCACGAACCTTTGGGCGCTGTTTGAGGTTTTGAAACAAAGATCTGCATGAAATATTCCTATCGCGACGTGATCGCTTTCTTTTCAACCCGTCCCCAAAAGGCTATGGCTTCGGCCCATGACCACATTGCACGCTCTTTACCAGTCGAAGGCAGACGCTGGAGACATCCGCCCGGATCCCGCCCAAACCGCCGTGATCCCCGAGTTTGACCGGATCGGAACCGGCCTGCGGGCGGCCCCGGTCAAACGGGGGCTGTTTCGCAAGGCCCAACCTCAGGCGGTCAAGGGGCTGTATCTGTGGGGCGGCGTCGGACGCGGCAAATCTATGTTGATGGATCTCTTTGTTGAAAGCCTGGGCGATATTCCAAACCGCCGCGTGCACTTTCACGCCTTTATGCAGGAAATCCACGCCCAGATGCATGTGGCCCGGCAAAAACACACAGCAGACGCATTGGCGCCTGTGGTGCGCGAGGTGGCAGAATCGGTGCGACTTCTGGCATTTGACGAGATGCAGATCACCGATATTACCGACGCGATGATTGTGGGGCGTCTGTTTGAGGCGTTGTTTGAGGCCGGGGTAACCGTGGTCACCACATCCAACCGGGTGCCGGATGACCTCTACAAGGACGGGCTTAATCGGCAATTGTTCCTGCCTTTTATCGATCTTATCAAAGAGAAGATGCAGGTCTGGGAGATGGCCTCTCCGACGGATTACCGCCAGGACCGGCTGACCGGTTCGCAGGTCTATTTCTCACCAAACAACGCCGAGGCGCGCGCGCAGATCCAGTCGATCTGGGCCGACCTGTCCGGCGGCGTTGGCGCACCGTTGGAATTGGAAGTCAAAGGCCGCGTGGTGGAATTGCCCGCCTTCCGCAATGGCGTGGCCCGCGCCCGGTTCTTTGACCTCTGTGGCAAGATGCTGGGCCCCGGTGACTATTTGGCCATTGCCGAAAAGGTGAAGGTCCTGATCCTGGAAGATATCCCAAGTCTCAGCCGCAGCAATTTCAACGAGGCCAAGCGGTTTGTGACCCTGATTGATGCGCTTTATGAAGCACGGGTGCGGCTGATCTGTTCGGCTGCGGCGGAGCCTGAGTTTCTGTATCTGGAAGGCGAAGGCGTGTTCGAATTTGAACGCACCGCCAGTCGGCTGCGGGAAATGCAGGACAAGGATTGGGGCAAAGCCTGAGGGAGGCGGGGGCTCTGCCCCTCTTGGCCTGGCGGCCAATTCACCCCGAAGTATTTTTAAAAAAGATGAAAGCCCTATGGTCAGGCGTGCCCTCGCCGCGACAGCGGCGCTTGGCCCAACGGGATGAGATCTTTAGATCGAAGACGGGCGGGAGCGCGCGCCTTTCTGGATTGGATCAACCGTTTGTGCGCAGGACATGGCCCGCTAGGTAAAGCGAGCCGCAGATCAGGATGCGGGCGTTTGGCTCAGCCGTGCAAACCTTGGCCAATGCCGCCTCTACCGATAGCGCAGACACAGCGGGCAGCCCCACGGATGTGGCGGCGGCGACTGTTTCTTCGGCCGGCAATGTATTGACCTCATCCGGGATGGGAACACCGATCAACTGTTTGGCCTGGTCCGCCAGTGGGCGCATATAGCCTGCAACATCCTTGGTATTGAGCATGCCGCAGATCAGATAGGTCGGGCGTTTGGGCAGACCGGCCAGAACTGCGGCCAGCGCCTCCCCCGCAGCCGGGTTATGACCACCATCCAGCCAGACCTCTGCCCTGCCCGCTGCTGCAACCAATGGACCTGTCTTCAGGCGTTGCATGCGGGCGGGCCAAACCGCATCACGCATCGCTGCCTCGCAGGCGGTTTCAGTTGCGCCGAGATAGCGCAATACGGCCAAAGCAGCACCGGCGTTTTGGATCTGATGTTTGCCCATCAATGCAGGCATTGGCAGATCCAGCAAGCCACGCTCGTCCTGAAAGATCAGGCGCTCGTGTTCTTCCCAGACGTGCCAGTGCTGGCCATAGGCAATCACCGGCGCTCCCAGACGGGCAGCAACAGATTCGATCACCTCCAGCGCCTCATCCGGTTGCGGGCCAACCACCACGGGCACGCCGCGTTTGATAATGCCCGCTTTCTCGGCGGCGATCTTGGCCAGCGTATTGCCCAGGAACTGCTCATGATCGATCGAGACCGGCGTGATCACCGACACCTCGGGCGTGACCACATTGGTGGCATCCAGCCGTCCCCCCAGACCAACTTCCAGCAGGGTGAAATCCGCATCATGCCGGGCAAAGGCCAACAATCCGGCCACGGTTGTGATCTCGAAATAGGTAATGTTTTCGCCTGCGTTCTTAGCGTAACATTCCTCTAGGATTTCAATCAGATGCGGCTCGGAAATCAGCGTGCCTGCCAGACGGATACGTTCATGGAACCGGGCCAGATGCGGCGAGGTATAGGCGTGGACCGATTTCCCCCAGCCTTCCAAACCAGCCCGCAGCATCGCCTGGGTTGAGCCTTTGCCATTGGTGCCCGCGATGTGGATCACCGGCGGCAGGCTCTCTTGGGGGTTGTCAAGCGCTGCCAGCAAGCGCCAGACCCGATCCAAGGTCAGATCAATGATCTTGGGGTGCAGCGCCATCATCTGGGCCAGGATATCATCCGAGGTTTTGGTCATTCGGGTGCCCTCAAATTGGAAAAAGCCCGCCATCACGCGGCGGGCCCTGTCACGGTCTGTCTGGTGCCTCAGGCGTCTTCAGACGTCCCGTCAGCCTCGGCCGTTGTGTCCGCCGTCTCTGCCATGGCGGTCTCATCCGGGGCAGGCAGATCGCCAACCACTTGGGGCGGCTGTTTCATCAACATGCGGATGATGGTGATCAGCTCGTCACGCATTTCAGTACGCGAAGTCACCCGGTCCAGCATGCCGTGATCCAGCAGGTATTCCGCCCGCTGGAAACCTTCGGGAAGCTTTTCGCGGATGGTCTGTTCAATCACCCGCGGGCCGGCAAAACAGATCAACGCATTGGGTTCCGAAATATGCACATCCCCCAACATCGCATAGGACGCCGTCACACCACCGGTGGTTGGGTGGGTCAGCACAACGATATAGGGCAGTCCTGCCTCTTTGAGCATCTGCACTGCCACAGTGGTGCGGGGCATCTGCATCAGGGACAAGATCCCCTCTTGCATGCGCGCGCCCCCTGCGGCGGAGAACAGCACCAGCGGGCGGCCCAATTTCACCGCTTCTTCGGCGGCGGCGATAATCGCATTGCCCACATACATGCCCATGGATCCACCCATGAACGAGAAGTCCTGCGCCGCAGCGACAATAGGCGTACGCCCGATCTCGCCACAGGCGACCAGCATCGCCTCCTCTTCGGCGGTCTTTTTCTGCGCCGCTTTCATGCGGTCCGGATATTTCTTCTGATCGCGGAACTTAAGCGGGTCGGCCACCGGTTCGGGCACCTCGACCTCAGTGAAAATACCGCCATCAAACAACGCCTCAAACCGTGCGCGCGGGGTGATATGCATGTGGTGATTGCAATGCGGGCAGACGTTTTGATTGTCGCTCAGCTCGCGGTGAAACAGCATCGTGCCGCAGCTGTCGCATTTCTTCCACAGGTTTTCAGGGACTTCGCGGCGCGAGAAGATCGAATTGATCCGCGGCCGGACGTAGTTAGAGATCCAGTTCATATCATGCCTTCACATGGGGTTTGGCCATCAAATAAGGCGAGTTTGCAGCAATTGCAATCAGGCCCTGATCGCCAGACGTGCTGCAAGCCAGGAAACCAGCATCATTGCAAAGTCCACCCACAGCCAGGGGCGGATCTCGGCGGTGTCGCTCAACGTATAAGGCGAAAGAAACAGCGCCAGCCCATTCAGCCCCTCTGGCGCGCCTACAATCAACAAAGCCACAGCGTTGTTGACGAAATGCACCGCAACCGCCGGACCCAGACTGCCCGCACGCGCCGTCAGATCCGCCATCAACACAGCAAACAGACCCGCCCATAACGCCACCCAGATCGCGTTTTCGCCGGCCTCCGCAGGCAGGTAGTGGCCCAGTGCAAAGATCACCGAGGGCGCCCCCATCCAGATCCACCCCGACCGAAACCGCGCCGCCAGCGCCTGTTGCAGATAGCCGCGAAACAACAGCTCTTCGGCTTCGACCTGCACCAGGACCGCCAACACCGCCAACGGCAGCCATCTCAGCCATGCGCCCAGGGTTAAATTGGCCGTCAGCGGCGCACCCAGATCATAAGGCGGCAACACGGTCACCACGCCCCACAACAGAATCAGCGCCGCCACCGTGTTGCGAAACTGCCGGAAAAACAGCGGCACCGGCCCGAACAGTTCCGCAACCGGGCGGCGCTGTAGCAGCGGCATCGCCAGAACAACACCGATGCTGGCAAAGACAAAGCTGAACAACAGGATCAGCATCGCAATTGGTGTTGTGCCCAGCTGCAGGGTCGCAGGGTCTGCGCCAAACCGGCGGGCAAGGCCGTAAACCAGACCGGATCCCAAATAGCTGATGAACAGCACCAGCGCCAAACCGGCAAACATTCGCCACACGGCACGGCTTTGACCGGCAACCTGAGCCTGTTGCGCCGCATAGCGCGGTTCAAAGATCACGCGGATCGTTTCAACAATGGCCTGTGTTGTCTGCTGCATATGTCTCGCCGCTGCTCGAAGTTGGTGCAGGAAAACGGCCAAAACTGTGGCATCGCTGCTTTCCGGCCGTCTGGATTAATTTACAGTAAACACCACGCTTGATTGCACATGCCCCTGCGTCTATCCCATTTGGGACTCTTATTGCAGAAATGAAAGGATGCGGGTCGTGTCGACGCCAATTTCTTCCGGTCGCCGCCTGTTGGCCCTCCTTGCATTGACCGCCACGCTGGCGGGCTGCAGCGACTCTGCTGGGTTCTCCTTTGCCTCGCGCTCGGCGGAACTGGGCCGCACCCTGCCCCGTGGTTTGACCGAGATTCGCATGGGCCACGATCCCGTGGTGATCTCGGCCCCCGATGGGTTCTGTTTTGACCAGCAATCACTGGATCGCGGCCCCGACGGTGGCTTTGCCCTGTTGGCGCGCTGCGAGAATCTGCGTTCACTGACCCGCCACCGCCTGTTCTTTGACCGCTCCAAAAGCGGTGAACCTGCGGTGATCTCAGCCACTATTTCGGGCCCGCTGGAGAATGCACAGACCCCCTCCCTTGAAGCGCTGGTCTCGGCCTCCCATCCCGTGCGTCTCTTGGCCAGCCATCCGGATGCGCTGATGCCGATGATCCGGATGGAGGCCGCAGCGCCAGGCGTTCCCGGCACCAGCACCACCCAGTGGCGCGGTGCGATGGCCATCGGCGACCGGCTGATTGCGGTCTCTTTGTTTGCGCCGGAAGGCAGCCCCTATTTGGGCAGCGAAGGGGCCAAACTGCTGCGCGAGGTCGCGCGCCGGTCAGATACCCGGTCACGCGACGCGCTGCCGCTGGTGTCTGCGGCGGATCCCCAGCGCCCGGTTGCGCGCCCAACCGCCCTGGCGCAGACCGAATCCTCACAGGCTGATACTCCACAGGCAGGCACGCTGCAGCCCGAAACCCTGCGCCCACAGCCGCGCCCGGGCTCAGATGCGCCGCGGACCGTTGCCCAAGCTCCGCGCCCGGAAAAATCTTCGCGCCGCTGGCGCATTGCCAATTTGTTTAATTGATCCGTTTTCAATAGATTGCCCCCCAAGGCACAGGCAGAAGCCATGTCAGCATAAGGCAGATCGAGGGTAACATGGGTCAATTGTTGGACCGGGTAATGCAGCGCCACGCGTGGCGGTTCTGGCGCAAAGCCGCGCGGGATGCGGCCAACACCCCACTGTCGACCCTACGCGGGCAATTGAACCAAGCTCGCCATCTGCGCCAGCATCTGGATCAGATCGTCCATGTGGCCGAAGGGCGTCTGGCCCTGCCACAAATCGGCTCTTCGGCCTTTCCCAAACCCCATGGCACTGATTGGTCCTGGCGTCCCGAACTCTGGCGCGGCCCTCTGGCCACGCCGGGGCTGTCATCAGTCCAGACCAAGGCACGGCTGGGTCATGAGGTGCAGATGTTTCATGACTGCGCCGAATCCGAGATTTCGCTGCGCCAGCTGCGCAACAGCCGCGAAAGTGACCTTGCGCCCTTTGGCCTGCGGATGGATGTGTTTAAATTCGACGGCTCCTTCCTCAGCCTGGTGGTGGATCTGCCGGCCGACGCCGCACGCGGCCTCAGCAAACACCATCTGATCCGCGTAAACAGCCTGGTCGAAAGCGAAGAGCCCATTGAAATTTTTGCCCGGCTGAACATCCAGCACGGTCCCAACACCGAACAATTGGTGCGCGAGTTGTCATCGTCGCAAAAAGACCAGATGGTGGAATTTGACCTCGCCTATTCACGGCTCAATGAAAAACGCATCGAAAAGCTCTGGCTTGATCTGATTTTTGAAGCGCCCGATTTGAACCAAGTGGTCTTGCGTGATCTCACCCTGTTGCGCCTGCCGCGCGCCGCTCTTTAACCTCGAACAAGGTCATTTGTGATGCCCGATCTGACGCTCAGCCAAACCCGATTTCGCAACGGCCTGTGGGAAGGCCGGATCGAAGGCAAACCCACCTATGGCGGCCGCCCCATGGTTGAAGTGCGCCTGTTTGACGAAGAGCTCGAAGATGTGGTGCTGTCCGAGGGGGAGCGCCCCAACACCTGGAACCTGTCCATCCCGGTCCCCACCCGCGCTGTGGGCGAAGGGGTGCAGACCTTTGTGGTCTATGACAAAATGGAAGAAGAGACACTGGGCCGTTTCTGCCTGATCGGTGGCGAGCCCGCCAGCGATGATCTGCGCGCCGAGGTTGAGCTTTTGCGCGCAGAGCTGGATATGTTAAAACGCGCCTTCCGCCGCCACTGCCGCGAAACGGACTGACGATTGGCGCGGCCTGGCCGTTATTCCAACGCCTGAAACTGCTCAGCCAAAACCGCCATCAACTGCGCATGCGGCAGCGGCCCATAGCTGGCGCGCGCCACGCCAGCCTCGCGAACCTCAGCTAGGGTCAGCCCGCGCATAAAGGCGTTGACCGGCAGCGGGCAGTCCGAACAGATCCGGGCAATCAGATCCAGATCCCGCAGACCCGGCACAAAAATGCTGCTGCCTCCGGCCTCGGCATAGGCTGCGGCGCGTTCCAGCACTTCGGGCATCAGCGCGGCGTGTTTGCTGGCGTCTTTTTCCTTCAGAAACAGATCGGTGCGCGCGTTGATAAACAGATCCTTGTGGGCCGCACGGACCGCTGCCACCCGCGTCGCCTGTTCGGCGATGGGGTAAAATTCGGCGGTGCCGACGATCTGATCTTCGAAATTCAGCCCAATGGCACCGGTTGCCACCAACCGCGTGACATTCTGTGTCAGCGCTTCGGGTGCGCGGGCATAGCCGCCTTCAAAATCCACGGTCACCGGCAGATCCACCGCGCCGACAATCTGTTCGGCGGTTTCCAGCAGTCGGTCCAATGGGATCTGTTCGCCATCTTCATACCCCTGCGCACCGGCCAAGGGGTGACTGCCGGTGGCAATCGCCTTGGCCCCGGCCCCCGCAATGGCGCGGGCACTGCCCGCATCCCAGATGTTATACAGAACAATTGGATCGCCCGGCTGATGCAACGCAGCAAAGGCCTGGGCGCGGGTCTCGTAACTCATGCGGATACTCTCTCTTTATAGGTTGTTTCCACCTCGATCAGGCGACGCTTGCGCCAGATCCCACCGCCATAACCGGTGAGGTTGCCGTCAGCGCCGATGATCCGGTGACAGGGGATCAATATGGCAATCTGGTTTTTCCCATTGGCCCGCGCCACCGCACGGGTGGCACTGGGACGGCCCAGACCGGTCGCCAAATCGCCATAGCTGCGCGTCTGCCCCGCCGGGATATCCTGCAGCGCGCGCCAGACTTCTTGCTCAAACGCGGTCCCATGAAAGGCGCAGGGCGTTTCAAATCGCGACAGTTCCCCGGCAAAGAACTGCGCAAGCTCGGCTGTCAGCTGTTCCATCACCGGCGTGCGACCAAACCCCAGACCGCCCGGTTGGCGCTCTTGCAGGCGGCGCACCTCGGTTGGCAGGGCCTTGCGGTCAAAAAACTCCAGCAGATGCAGCTGATGCTGGCAGGCAATCGCCACCATCGGCCCCAAGGGCGTGTCGATCCAGTCCACTTTCATCAGAGCATCCGCGCGAAACTGCCCCGGTGCAAGGCCGATACGCCGCCCAAAGGCCGCCCGAAACGCGCTGGCGCTGTCAAAACCTGCATCAATTTGCGCCGCAATCACCGGTGCCCCCTCTTTGAGCGTGGTGAACCCTTCGCGCAGCCGCCGCTGGCGGGCCATCTCCAGAAACGTCATCCCGAACTGGCGTTTGAACACGCGGCGCACGTTTGACGGATCAAACCCCATCTGCGCCACATCCGCCTCGCGCCAGCGCCGGGACGGGTCGTGGTCCAAAGCCGCCAACAAGGGCGTCACGACCGGATCATCTCCCGCCGCCTGATCTAGCGGGCGGCAGCGTTTGCAAGCGCGAAACCCCGCATCCAGACAATCGCTGATCGCGGGGTAAAAGGTACAGTTTTCGAATTTGGGCTTTCGCGCCGGGCAGGACAGGCGGCAGAAAATCCCCGTCGAGGACACGCCAACCCAGGCCCGCCCCTCATACGAGTCATCACGGTTCAAAAGCGCCTGGTACAGCGTCTGGGAATCAGGAAGGTCAAACATCATGGCCCAACCCTACCCCATCGCTGCGCGCGGCTACGCCGCAAATCGGGTACGGAAGTGGAAATCAAACACAAAAAGGCCGCCCCACGGGACGGCCTTTCCTCATGTCTCATTGTGTCCGAAAGGTGCGAAAATCAATTCGGCGCCAGTTTGGACAGGCCTTTCAGAATGTCGATCGCATAGGCCAGCTGGTAATCCTCTTCGCGCAGCTCGGCTGCCGCTTCGGCCTTGGCCCGATCTTCTTCGATCTGGCGGACCTCATCCTCGGTCAGGCTGTCATTGTTCAGGCTGCCCCGCAGATCGGCCTCGGACCGCTGGAACCGGTTTGGTGTCTCCTCTTCGGCCTCTTCATTGGGATCGCGGCGCGGCTGTTCCACCACGATATCCGGCGACACGCCCAATGCCTGGATCGACCGGCCCGACGGCGTGTAATAGCGTGCAGTCGTCAGACGCATCGCGCCATTGCCCCGCAGTGGCATCACGGTCTGAACCGAGCCTTTGCCAAAGGATTTGGTGCCCACAACAATCGCCCGGTGGTGATCCTGCAGCGCACCCGCCACAATCTCGGAAGCCGAGGCAGAACCACCATTGATCAGCACCACCATCGGCAGACCATCGGCCAGATCACCGGGTTCCGCATTAAACCGCTCGCCGTCTTCCGGATTACGACCGCGGGTCGAGACGATCTCACCCTTGTCCAGGAAAGCGTCCGACACTTTGATCGCCTGGTTCAACAGACCACCTGGGTTGTTGCGCAGATCCAGAACGATGCCTTCGATGTTCTCGATGCCGCCGGCCGCTTCGATCTGTTCTTCAAGACCAGCTTCAAGATTGTCATAGGTCTGATCGTTAAACGTCGTCACCCGCAGCACCGCAGTCTTGCCTTCGGTGCGCGCACGCACAGCGGTCAAGGTGATGGTGTCGCGAATGATCGAGATATCAAAAGGTTCATCCGAACCCTCGCGCACAACTGTGATCACGATCTCAGAGCCCACCGGGCCCCGCATCAGATCCACAGCCTCGTCCAGCGACAGACCCAGAACGCTTTCGTTGTCCACATGGGTGATAAAGTCGCCAGCCTCGATCCCAGCCTCATCCGCAGGCGTGCCATCAATGGGCGAGACAACTTTGACAAAGCCCTCTTCCTGCGTGACCTCGATCCCCAGACCGCCAAATTCACCGCGTGTCTGCACCCGCATCGCCGCCGCATCATCCGGAGACAAATAGGACGAATGCGGATCCAATGACGACAGCATGCCGGAAATGGCCGCCTCGATCAGTTCCTTGTCGTCGACCTGTTCAACATATTGCACGCGAATGCGCTCAAAAATGTCCCCAAACAAATCCAACTGCTCATAGACGCTTGTCTCACGCGCGCCCTCCTGTGCCAGCAGCGGCCCCGTTACATATCCGGTTGCCACAATACCTGCCAGCGTGCCGCCAATTGCGGCCATCGCGATTTTCTTCATGAACGTCATCCATTCTTGCCGGTTTGGAACCAGGTTTCCGGGTCCACCGGACTATTGTCCATTCTCACTTCTATATAGAGCGTTTCTGAACGGTCAGTTCCAGCCCCTTCACCGCTTAGTGACAAAATAGCATCCGCTTGCGGCGTCTGACCGCCCATCAAACCAACGGGCGTGCCCTCTGGAATCACCTGCCCTGTCTCACCAAAAACCTCGGCGAGGCCGGAAAACACAAACAACGTGTCGGGCTGCGGTTCCAGGATCACAACATTGCCAAGATCCAGCAAAGGCCCGCGATACCGGATGGTGGCGGCTGTGGGCGATTCGACCAATGCGCGTGGACGGGTGGCCACCAACATGCCCGGACGGGCAACGCCGGCCGCATCACGCTGGCCATAGCCGCGCAGCAGCAAGCCCTGCACCGGCAGAGTCAAATCCCCACGCCGGGCGCTGATATCGCTGTTGTCCGTTGCAATCTCACCGCCCGCAATTTCCGCCAGTCCGCTGGCAAAGCCTGATAGGGTCTCGGTGGACGAGATCAGGATCGCCGTGCGCACCGGATCTTCGGTAAACCGTTTTGGCAGATCCGTGCGGTCGGCAATGGCCACCGACAGGGCGGTGCGTGCGTTTTGCACCCCCTGCAGCCCCTCTTGCAACGACCCCAGGGCATTTTGCTGCAACAACCGCAGGGTCTTGACCTCATCCAGATCGCGCTTCAACCCATTGACCCGCGCCTGCAGCCCCGGTGTGACTTCTGCCAGCGTCATGGCGGACCGCGCCGCGCCCAAGGGCCCTGCGGGGTGCAGCATCAGAACCGGCGGTTCCGAGGTCTCGATGGTCTGCAAAATCCCCAAAAGATCCGCAACCTCCCCCTCGCGCGCTTTTAATTGCGCCGACAGGGCCGTTTCGCGCCGCGCCACCCGGCGCAACCCATCGCGCATGGCCGCCAACCCGTCCTCATAGGCCTGAACCGTCTCGGTCAGAGCCCGGACGCGGTCTCGCGCACCAGATGCATCGCGCAGGCGTTCCCCGGCCGCCTCAAGCCGCGCGGCCGCAGCCTGCGCCGCCGCAGCCGGTTCTTGTGCGCCTACCGCCGAAGCGGCCACCACGCCCATGATCAAACATATGGACCACGCTGCGCGACGGATCATGTCAGCAGGCTCTCCCCGGTCATTTCCTCAGGCTTCTCAAGGCCCATCAGCTCCAGAACGGTTGGAGCCAGATCCGCCAGACGCCCGTTCTTCAGGCTGGCACCTTCGGGCCCGCCCACCAGCGCCACCGGCACCAGATTGGTGGTATGGGCCGTATGGGCACCTCCGGTCTCGGGATCCATCATCATTTCGCAATTGCCATGATCCGCGGTGACAATCATTGCCCCCCCGGCTTTTTCCAGCGCCTGCATCACGTGACCCAGCCCCTGATCCACCGCCTCACAGGCGGCAATCGCCGCCTGCAGATCCCCGGTATGACCCACCATATCCGGATTGGCGTAATTGGTGACAATCAGATCATACCCCGCCGCAATCGCTTCCACGAATTTTGCGGTCACTTCCGGCGCGGACATCTCAGGCTGCAGATCATAGGTCGCAACCTTCGGCGATTTGGGCATAAACCGATCCTCACCCTCATATGGTGTCTCCACCCCGCCGTTCAGGAAAAAAGTCACATGCGGATATTTCTCGGTCTCCGCCAGCCGGAACTGCCGCTTGCCCTGTTTGGACACCCAAGCGCCCAGCGTGTTGACAATCTCCCGCTTGGGATAGGCTGTGGTCATATAGGCGTTGTGGCCGTCGGAATATTCCACCATGCCCAAAAGAGCAGCCAGATCGGGACGTGCGCCGGTCTCAAACTCGGCAAAGCCCGGCTCACCAATGGCACGCAGGATCTCGCGCGCCCGGTCGGCACGGAAGTTTAGACAGAAAAACCCATCGCCATCCTTTACCCCGGCAAAATCGCCAATGACGGTGGCTTTGACAAATTCATCCAGCTCTTCACGCCCATAAGACGCCTCAACCGCAGCCGCAGCCGTATCGGCGCTGTGCTGTCCCGCCCCTTGGATCATCGCCGCATAGGCCTGGCTGACGCGTTCCCAGCGGTTGTCGCGATCCATGGCATAATAACGACCGGTGACGGTGGCGATCTGCGCGCCATCCGCCATATTCTCTTCCAGTTCAGCCACATAGCCCAGCGCGGATTTCGGCGCCACATCGCGCCCATCGGTGACCGCATGCAGATAGACCGGCACACCCGCATCCCGAATGGCTTTGATCGCGGCCAGAATATGGACCACATGGCCATGAACACCGCCATCAGACACCAACCCCATCAGATGCGCCGCACCGCCGGTGTCCTTCAACTTGGCGATAAAGGCCTGCAAGGCCCCATTGTCAAAGAACGAGCCATCCTCGATCGCCAGATCAATCTGGCCCAGATCCATCGCCACCACCCGGCCTGCGCCAATATTGGTGTGCCCCACTTCCGAATTGCCCATCTGCCCGGTGGGCAGGCCCACGTCGGGGCCATGGGTGATCAGCTCGGCCATCGGGCAGGTCTTGGCAATTCCATCCAATGTGGGGGTCTTGGCCAGATAAGGCGCATTGGCCGCACCGGGTTCGGCACTGCCCCAGCCATCCAGAATGCATAGAACAACAGGTTTGGGTGTACTCATGACTTTGCTCCGATAAGGTCTTGGCTCTGGTCTCGGTCCCCTGCCTTCTATAGGCTCCGGCAGAAATGGGGAACCTCCTTCGCGCCGCCCACCGGACCCTGTTTCATCTTTTCCCAAATACTTAATCCCCCGGCCCCGCCTTGCCCAGATCCTCAGCGTTCTGCGGGCTCAGAAGCGGGCGCAACAAGGCCACGGGATGTGCCTTGAGGCTCAGCCGCATGGCCACATAATCCTCGACCACCTCTTCGCCCAGGGTCATCTGGGGCAGAAGGGCGGCAGGCTCCGCAATCACCTCCCCCTCCATTTCGCGTTCAAACAGCGGCAGCGGACGGCGCGCGGTGATGGCCTTGGCCGCCCACAAGGCCTCGCGGCGGCTCATCCCAAGAGAGCCAAAGGCATCCGCCTCGGCCAGCCGTTCAATGACCGGTGGCAACAAGCCCGCCTTGCGCCAGACATCCGCCACCTCGTGATAGCCATTGCCGCGTGCTGCCGTCAGCCAGCTGGCGTCCTCATCACTCATCCCCTTGATCTGGCGAAACCCCAACCGCAACGCCAGCCCACCGCGCCCATCGGGCTCCATCACATTGTCCCAATAAGAGCTGTTCACACAGACCGGCCGCACCTCGACCCCATGTTCACGGGCATCGCGAATGATCTGAGCGGGCGCATAAAACCCCATCGGCTGCGCATTCAAAAGCGCACAGGCAAAAATCCCCGGATGGTGGCATTTGATCCAGGCCGAGGCATAGACCAACAGCGCAAAACTGGCCGCATGGCTTTCGGGAAACCCATAAGATCCAAAGCCTTCGATCTGGGAAAAACACCGTTCCGAGAATGCGGCGTCATACCCGTTTTTGGCCATCCCCCGCAGGAACAGACTGCGGAACTCGCTGACATTGCCGTGTTTTTTAAACGTCGCAAGCGAGCGGCGCAGCCGATCCGCCTGTTCCGGCGTAAACCCCGCGCCCACCATGGCAATCTGCATGGCTTGTTCCTGAAACAGCGGCACACCCAGGGTTTTGCCCAAGACTTCTCCCAGTTCGTCAGAAGGGAAATCAACGCGCTCCTCACCGTTGCGGCGGCGAATATAGGGATGCACCATATCACCCTGAATGGGCCCCGGACGGATGATCGCCACCTCGATCACCAGATCATAGAAATGGCGCGGCTTCATCCGCGGCAGGAAATTCATCTGCGCCCGGCTTTCCACCTGAAAAACACCGATACTGTCCGCCCGGCACAGCATGTCATAAACTGCCGGATCCTCGGGCGGTAGGGTGGCCAGCGCGTAATCCAGCTGGTGATGTTGTCGCATCAGATCAAAGGCCTTGCGGATACAGGTCAGCATGCCCAGGGACAGCACATCCACCTTGAGAATGCCCAGCGCCTCAATATCATCCTTGTCCCAGCAGATGACCGTGCGCCCCTCCATGGTGGCGTTTTCAATCGGCACCAGCTCATCCAGACGGCCCTGGGTGATGACAAATCCCCCCACATGCTGCGAGAGATGCCGGGGAAAGCCGATGATCTCTTCGACCAGCGCCAGCGTCAGCCGCAAGCGGCGGTCATTGGGATCCAGGCCAATCTCGCGCAGGCGGTCTGCGTCCACCGATTTGCTGGCGTAAAACCCCCACAGCTGCGAGGCCATGGCCGCAATGGTATCCTCGCTCAACCCCATGGCGCGACCCACCTCGCGGATGGCACGTTTGCCCCGGTAGTGGATCACTGTGGCACAGAGCCCCGCCCGTTCCCGACCATAGCGCTGATAGATCCACTGGATCACCTCCTCGCGGCGTTCATGTTCAAAATCCACATCAATATCAGGAGGTTCATCGCGGGCTTCGCTGACAAATCGTTCAAACACCATCGTGCCCATCTCGGGGCTGACCGAGGTGACACCCAGACAGAAACAGACCACCGAGTTGGCCGCAGACCCCCGCCCCTGACACAGGATATCGCGCGAGCGGGCAAAATGGACGATGTCGCGCACGGTCAGGAAATAGGGCTCATACTGCAGCTTGGCGATCAGGGCGAGTTCATGTTCCAGCATGCCCCGCACCTTGTCCGATGCGCCGCCGGGGTACCGCCAGCGCAGACCTTCCTCAGCCAGGCGGCGCAGACGTTGGGTCGGGGTCTCCCCCTCGGCCTCATCCGGGTAGTCATAGCGCAGCTCATCCAATGAGAATGTCAGCTGTTCGGCCAGCGCGCCCGCACGGTGCACCGCCTCCTCAAACCCGCGAAACAGACGCAGCATTTCGGCCTCTGAACGCATGCGACGTTCCCCATTGGCCAAAGCCGCATGGCCCAGATCTTCGACCCGGCGGCCCAGGCGTATGGCCGACAAAACATCCGCCAGCCGCCGTCTGCGCCCATGGTGCATCATTGGCGCCGCACTGGCGAGCGTCGGGATACCCAGCTCTTGGGCCAGGGCGGTGAGGGCGGCGAAATAGGTCCGGTCCGCCCCATCATAGCGCGGCGCCATCAGCAGATGCATCCGCCCCCCAAAGCGGCGCGTCACCCCGTCCATATGCGGCCCCCACCCGCCCGCGCCGCCAGGCAGATGCTGCGCTTGTGGCACCAGAAGCAGGTGGAGATCGTCTGCGTGGCCCCAAAGATCCGCAATCTCGAGATGGCAGTTGCCTTTCTCCGCCCGCAGCCGCCCTTTGGACAAGAGACGCGTAAGGTTGCCCCAGCCCTTGCGGCTTTGGGGCAGGGCAATCACCGGCGGCGCATCGGTGAACTCCAGTCGGGCGGCCGGGATCAGCCGGGGGCAAGCATAGACCGGGAAACTGCCATGTGCCTCTGGCAGGTGGTCAGGTTTCGGCGGGCCCATGGGGCCATGGGTCTGATCCCAGGCCCGGCGCTCCTTGACCCGGCGGGTGATATCCGCCGCCGCCGCATGGGCCCGCACAATCCCCGCAACCGAGTTCACATCGGCAATCGCCACGGCGGCCGTACCGGTGATCACGGCACGGGCGATATATTCCTCAGGATGGGAGGCCCCGGTGAGGAAGGAGAAGTTGGACAGGCAGGTGAATTCGGCAAAGTGGGACATGGCCCCGCCAGAATATTCCCCTTTTGTTCTCATTGCGAGTCCGGATCCACACAGGCCCCGCCGCGCACCAGCGCGGCGCCCGGCCCAACGGGTTATGCCCTTTTTTCAAAAGGGTAAAACCGGGCGGGAGCGCTTGCCCTCAACCTTGCTTCTTGCCGTCTCGCAGCAGGGGGCGCACCTCTCGCACCTCTTGTCCCCAAAACCCCAAGGGGCCGCGAATCGTAACGGTGTCATCGACCTGAAGATCAGCCTGCGAAGACACGCAAATTGGCACCGGCCGCTGCGCGCGGCTCAGATGTTCCAGATCCAGACAAAGCTGCGCCTCGGAACCGGCCTCAACGGCACGCACGTGATACTCCAAATCACTATGGGGAAAGGACCCGCGCGCCAGCACCTCGGCTGCGGGAAGCGTCACATAGATCAGGTTTCCCGCCACAAAAAGAAACAAAGGCACCATCCCAGCAACAACCAGGATCTTTGGCATCGCAAACAGCGACCGACCGTGCCGCGCCATGCTGCGCAAAGGGAGCAGGAACAGCAACACAAAGATCCCAGCCATCAACAGCCACAGGTAGGTGGAAACAAACCGCAGGTAATCCGGTGAAGGGATCACCGTCATCTCTGCATTGACCCAGACCACAACCGCCGTCACCAGAGCCAAAGGCAGCCATACCCAAACCGACCCGCGTTGGGCGCTGGGTTCCACAGAGGGCGCGACATCGGCCATTGGCCGTCGCCGATCTGATTGGTCTGATTGGACGGTGCGATGTTTCACTTTGGGCAATGTGGGCTGTGCCACAAGCGCCTCGCGCCGCAGCCTTTGGGCACGATATGACAGGCCCACGGGGAAATACATCAGCAGAAAAACCACCGGAGGCAGCCCAATAAGCAACAGGAAAAGCACCGCTTTGAGGCCCGGATGAGCCGCAATCACATTGCCCTCCTGTGCATCAACGGCAAACAACATGTTTGCAGCCATCCAGAACACACTGAACTTGGCAAACAGCAATCGCAGGCCAAATGGATGAGTCACACGCATCACCATGCGGTGGGTACGGGGCAGCAAGTAGAGCAGGCTAAAGGCAAAACACAGGCCGCCTACAAAAATCAGGGAATCATAGCTCCAGGTGGATGTCCCCGCTTGATACGCTTTGATCCCCAACGCTAGGGACACAAGTCCGAACAGCCCCATCAGTCGTCCGGATACCTCGCTCAACAGCAGCATTTGCCCCATCAGCGTCACCTCCAAAAAATTCTTTAATCAATGGGATGTGTCTGCGCAGAAATCACCAGAGAGGCAAGTTGCAAAACCGTGATTTGCCTTAGGTACGGGCCGAAACCAAATGCGCAGCCGCGGCGCCGGTCTCAAAGAAAGCGGCCCGCACCGCGGTCAGGTTTTCACGATGAGCGGGGGTCACAGGCACTGGAAGATGCGTGCGTTTCCCTGTCAACAAAGCCTGCGCCGCAGCGGTGCCAAAGACCGTGCCCGGGCCAATACCACGCCCCGAATACCCATAGACCGCCATGGCTTGCGGGCCGAACTCCACCACTTTAGGCACGTGATCCCCGGTCATCGCAATCCGCCCGCTCCAGCTGTGCTCAAAGGGTTTCGCTGCGAGATCCGGAAATACCTGCGCCAATTTGCGCCGCGCCCATTGGCGGTGAACCGGGCTGGCAAGGCCGTCGCTGTTGCCCATCCCGCCCAGGATCAAACGCCCGGCCTGATCCAATCGGAACGAGGACATCACCAGCGCCGTGTCCCAACAGCCTTCGCCTCCTGCCAACACCTGTTCGCGTTCCGCAGCGCTGAGCGGCGCGGTGGCAAACTGGCAATAGGACACCGGCACAAAGGTCGGTTGAAACAAGGTGCGGATCCCCTGGAAATAGGCATTGGTCGCCAACAGCAGGCTTTTGGCCGTAACCACGCCGGTTTCGGTGCGGACCTCCCATGCGTTGCCCAGCCGGGAAATCCAGTTCACAGGCGTTTGGGTGAAAATCTGCGCGCCGGCAGCCTGTGCCGCGCGGGCCAGACCCTGGCAATAGGACAGCGGCTGGATAGTGCCCGCACGTGGATCAAACAGCGCCCCATGATAGCGCGCGGATCCGGTGCGTTGCTCTGTTTCTGCTGCATCCAACAGCTGCAGGCTGGCCCCATACCGGTTGCCTTGACGAAATCTGGCATCCAGACCCTGCAGACCCGCCGGGGAATGAGCCAGATGCAGGGTGCCATTGCGCGTTGCTTCGCAGGAGATCTGATGCTGTTTGATCAGGTCGAACACATGTTGCGGCGCATCACCAAGAACCCGGACCAGACGTTCACCCGCGCCCTGCCCCATCTGATCGATCACCTGATCCGGCGGCAGCCACAGGCCTGCATTGACCAGACCCACATTACGCCCTGACCCGCCAAAGCCGATGGTCTGTGCCTCCAGCAGGGCAACGCTTGCGCCCTTTCCCGCCGCCTCAAGCGCGGCAGAGCAGCCGGTAAAGCCGCCACCGATCACAACCAGATCCACCCTGAGATCACCGGCCAATGGCTGGGTTTCGCAAGTTTCGCTGCGGCTGGCGTGCCAAAGGGATGATTGTGACATAGCCCTGAGTATTTGTGCAGTTGAAGGTTCTGTCGATAGTAAGACACAGGAAAACTGCATCGAAAACATGCATTTCACAAATGTGTCACTTTTGCGCTGCACGTTTTTGTCATCCGCGGAGCCCCTGCGCAAAATCCAAGCGGGAGAGCCTGCACAACACACCAGACATAGGTTTCGCAGCGAAACCTATGCCATTGTTTTAATTAATAATTTAACCTTAACTGGGCGTACGCAGCCCCGGCAACAACTATCCCAGCGACGAGGTGAGCGACAGGAACACGTCTTCGAGGTCGGCCTCTTCGGTTTTGACGTCCCGGATTGAAATCCCAGCGGCGCGCACCGTTTCCAGCACGGCTTCGGCGGTGGTCACCTGGCTGCGATAGCGCAGAACAACCGAGCCATCCGGGCGCAGTTCGGTTTCAATCCCCGGCCCCTGTGGCAGGGTTTCCACCGGGCTGGCGGGATGGACCACCATGGCGCGCCCGTCCAGACGGCCCAGCATATTGGCGGTGGTGTCGCGCGCAACCACGCTGCCCTGATTGATGATTGCGATCTCGTCACACATCTCCTCAGCCTCTTCGAGGTAATGTGTGGTCAGGATAATGGTCATCCCCTGCGCATTCAGCTTGCGGATATTGTCCCACAGCATCTGGCGCAATTCGATATCAACGCCCGCAGTTGGTTCATCCAGCACCAGAATATTGGGGCGGTGCACCAGCGCCTTGCCCAACAGAAGCCGACGCCGCATGCCGCCGGACAGGGTGCGGGCATAGGCCTCAGCCTTGTCTTCCAACCCGATCATCCGCAGAATCTCATCGCTGTACCGGTCCGCTTTTGGCACCCCATAAAGACCTGCCTGCACCTCAAGCGCGCCGCGCGGCGTAAAGAACGGATCGAGGTTCAATTCCTGCGGCATCACTCCAATCGAGGCGCGGGACTGGCGCGGGTTTTCGTCCTGATCAAACCCCCAGATCGACACACGCCCGCTGGTTTTCTTGACCAGACCGGCCAAGATATTGATCAAAGTAGACTTTCCCGCACCATTTGGCCCCAGAAGCCCAAAAACGGACCCCCGCGGAATATTGAGATCCACGCCTTTGAGCGCGTGTTTCTCGGGCTGACCTTTGCGCCCTTTGTAGGTTTTCCGCAGCGATTCCAAACGGATTGCATCTTCGCTCATACCAACACTTGCCCCCGGTTTTGGCTTGGCTCATAACTGCGCCTATACGAAAACCAAGAGGATCGCCAGCGATGAGCACTGAAGCGCGTGAAACCAAGATCGTGGATAGCTACCGTGTTGCATGTGACGGCAGCGAAGGCGCATTGGGCCATCCCCGCGTCTACCTGCAAATCCCCAAAGACGTGGGCTATGTGATCTGCCCCTATTGCGACTGCAAATACATCCACCGGGATTTTGTTGATCAGGTCGCCTGAGCGAAAACCTTATCCGACGAATGGCAGCCGACTCTCGGCTTGTGGCGCGCCCCAAGGGGCGCGTTTTCATTTGTCAAATCTCATGTTGGCACGGCATATGCCGACACAAGCAGTTGGCGCTTAATTTATGGCCCCCAACAAAAGCGTCGGGCAGAAAGTCGTCACATCCAGTCGGTTGTTTTTCACAAAACGCCGCAAATGCGGTCCGGTCCAGGCCCGAAACGGCGTTCCATCCGATAACTCTCCGTCGCCCCAAACCGATGAGGTGGCCGCGTCAAAGTAAGAAAATTGGGCCTGACCGGCGCGGCCATCGCTACATTCAAACCCGGCCTGCCCGTGGTTGCTGTTGGTGTTTTGAATAAACCAACTGCCGGAGCAGCTGGTTCCCCTGTCGCTTCTGACAGACAGATCTCCACGCAACCAACCGGTGGCCGTTCCAACAAAGATATTCCCATCGTCCATGCAAGCCAAAACCAGTGTGCACGAGTCCGACCGCCCCGGTTGGGCCTTGCAATTCTTGGGGAAAATGCTGCCGGTTTGCGTTTTGGCTAAAACCGTTTGCGCTGCCACAGGCGCTGTTGTCAGCGAAAGACCTCCCAAGATGAAGGCAATGCTGGCAAGACAAAACCGGGTGGAGCGCAAAAGAAAAGACATAAAACACCTCTTTTAAAAAAACTTAATCGATCCGCGCTTCGTCCTGCAGCGGCACCATCCGGTCACCGCATTTTAAGGACGGGCGATCATTTTCATCGCTCAGGAAATGCAGCACATCATCGCCGGTCCAAGCGCGGATCATGCGGCCATTGCTGTCTTTGCCGACGCCGATGTGTGTGCCTGCCTGCCGATCGCGGCTATCATAGACCAGGTGAAACCGCGAACCGTCGCCGCATTTCAGGCGCGCACGCCCCTCGCCGCGGCTGTCGGTGCCGTGCACATTGCTCCAATGACCGGAACAGGACACGCCGTCGCTGGTCCGTCCCAGGATCAAGCCCACCGCATCGCCGCGTGCCTGACCGTCAAAGTACAGCCCATCATCCCCGATACAGGCGAGGACACGCATACAATGCTGGCCAGTTGTGGCGGTTGGATCACAGGGCGGAAACTTGGCCTGGAGGTCACGCTGCTGCGTCGCCTCATCAGAAGGGGCCGCAAAGCCCGAAGATGTGCCCAAGACAAAAAGAGCGGCTGGTAGAACAAAGCGGAACATGTCAGTAAACGGAGAACGAAGCTTGGAGAAGAATGTGATGAGCAATACTGAATTCGGCAAAGGCTGTCACCTGCATCTTATCGATGGTTCTGCATTTATCTTCCGGGCTTATCATGCGCTGCCGCCGCTGACGCGGAAATCCGACGGTTTGCCGATTGGCGCGGTTTCAGGATTTTGCAACATGCTGCAGCGCTATGTCGAGGGGAACACTGGGCCCGATGCGCCAACGCACGTAGCTGTGATCTTTGATCACTCGGGCAAGAGCTTTCGCAACGACCTTTATGATCAATATAAGGCCAACCGCCCGCCGGCGCCCGAGGATCTGCGCCCACAGTTTCCGCTGACGCGGGATGCGACGCGAGCGTTTAATATTGCCTGCAAGGAAATCGAAGGTTTTGAGGCGGACGATATTATTGCAACGCTGGCCTGTCAGGCGCGGGCCGCGGGCGGGCGGTGTACCATTATTAGCTCGGACAAGGATCTGATGCAGCTGGTGGGCGATGGCGTCGAGATGCTGGATGCGATGAAGAACAAACGCATCGACCGCGACGGCGTGGTGGAGAAATTTGGCGTCGGCCCGGAACGGGTGGTGGATGTGCAGGCCTTGGCAGGCGACAGTGTCGATAACGTCCCCGGCGCGCCCGGCATCGGGATCAAAACGGCGGCGCTGTTGATCAATGAATACGGCTCGCTCGAAGACCTGCTGGACCGCGCTGAAGAGATCAAACAGCCCAAACGCCGCCAGACCCTAATCGACAAACGCGACCAGATTGAACTGTCCAAACAGCTGGTGCAGCTGGATTGCGACATGGAGCTGGATTTCACCCTGGCGGATCTGGAGGTCAAAGAGCCAGAGCCTGAGGTGTTGTTGGGCTTTTTGGCAGAGATGGAGTTTCGCACCCTCTCCAAACGGATGGCGGATCAGCTGGGCATGGAGGCCCCGACAATTGCTGAAGCGCCCGCTGCGGTGGCCGAAGTGGCTGCGCCGGAAGCCGTGCCCTTTGATGCCAGCAAATATGAATGCGTCCGCGACGCCGCTGCGTTGCAGGTATGGATTGACCAGATCCGCGAGCGAGGCTGGGTTGCCGTGGATACCGAGACCACCGGCCTGAATGAAATGCTGGTGGATCTGGTTGGGATCTCGCTCTGTGTGGAGGCAGGATCGGCCTGCTATATCCCGCTGACCCACAAGGCGGGGGAAGATGATCTGTTTGGCGGCGACGGGTTGGCCGAAGGTCAGATGCCACTCGACGACGCGCTGGCCATGTTAAAGCCAGTGCTGGAAGATCCTGCGATCCTGAAAATCGGCCAGAACATCAAATATGACGCCAAAATCTTTACCCGTTATGGCGTCACGGTGGCCCCCATCGATGACACGATGCTGATGTCCTATGCGCTGCATGGCGGTGAGCATGGCAATGGGATGGACACGCTGTCCGAACGCTATCTGGACCATACGCCGATCCCGATCAAACCGCTGTTGGGTTCTGGCAAATCCGCGATCACCTTTGACAAAGTGGCTATCGATGATGCCACGGCCTATGCCGCCGAGGACGCCGACATCACCCTGCGCTTGTGGCAACAGTTCAAGCCCAAGCTGCACCAACGCCAGGTGACCACGGTTTACGAGACCTTGGAGCGCCCTCTGGTGCCGGTTCTCGCCGAGATGGAGATGCATGGCATCAAAGTGGACCGCGAGACGTTGAGCCGGATGTCCAACTCCTTTGCCCAAAAAATGGCGGGGCTGGAGGCGGAAATCCACGATCTGGCCGGGGAGGCGTTTAATGTGGGCTCACCGGCGCAGCTGGGGGAGATCCTGTTTGACAAGATGTCTCTGCCCGGTGGCAAGCGCGGCAAGACCGGCAAGTACTCCACCGGAGCGGATATTCTGGAGGATCTGGCCACCGAACATGATCTGCCGGGCAAGGTGCTGGACTGGCGGCAGCTGTCCAAGTTGAAATCAACCTATACCGACGCGCTGCAGGATCACATCAATCCGGATACGGGCCGGGTGCATACGTCCTATTTGCAGACCGGGGCCAATACGGGTCGGATGGCCTCAAGCGATCCGAACCTGCAGAACATTCCCGTGCGTAGCGAGGAAGGCCGCCGCATCCGCGAGGCCTTTGTGGCAGAGCCCGGCAATGTTTTGTTGTCGCTGGACTATTCCCAGATCGAATTGCGCATTCTCGCCCATGTGGCGGGGATCGAGACGCTGAAAGAAGCCTTTGCCCAAGGCCAGGACATTCACGCGATGACCGCCTCTGAGGTGTTTGATGTGCCGCTGGAGGAGATGACGCCGGACATTCGGCGTCAGGCAAAGGCGATCAACTTTGGTGTGATCTACGGGATCTCGGGCTTTGGCCTGGCGCGCAACCTGCGGATCCCGCGCAAAGAGGCGCAAGGGTTCATTGACCGCTATTTCGAACGGTTTCCGGGCATTCGCCGCTATATGGATACAACGGTCGAGTTCGCCAAGGAACACGGTCATGTGCAGACGCTGTTTGGCCGCAAGATCCACACGCCCGAGATTGCCGCCAAAGGGCCCAAGGCGGGGTTTGCCAAACGGGCGGCAATCAATGCGCCGATCCAAGGCACCGCGGCCGATGTGATCCGCCGGGCGATGATCCGGATGCCCGAGGCGATTGCGCATCTGCCCGCGCGGATGTTGTTGCAGGTGCACGACGAACTGCTGTTTGAAGTGCCGGAGGCGGCGGTGGAAGAGACAATTGCAGTGGCCAAAGCCACCATGGAAGGTGCCGCCGATCCGGCGGTGCATCTGGATGTGAAACTGGTGGTCGACGCGGGCCGCGGTCAGAACTGGGCCGAGGCGCATTAAGAGCGTTTGGCCCAGGCGCTGGTGTAAAGAAGCAGACAGGGGCTCCCGCCTGCTCCAGCGCCTCCTCTTGGCAGAGGAGCGCCTCGCAGTTGGGCGTAGCGCCGCGCTGACGCGCGGCGCGGTTGTGGCACGCCAGACGTTTTAGCTGCCTGATCGCCTATCTTTATTTGGATTTGACGGTCACGGCCGCTCTCGTCTTACGCCGCGCCGGGCGTCAGCCCGGCGCCATGCCCAACGGGAGAGGATCATTCGTCAGAATGGTCCGATACGGGCGGGAGAACTTCCCTTCAGATAACATAAAACCCGGTTTAGCCCTAGGCGGACGTATCGGCCTCGCGGACCAGTTTGCTGACCACATGGCGCACAAAGGGTGCCACAACCAGCACAACCGTAAAGGCGACGGGCCAGGCAAATCCCCAAGACCCCAACCAGGTGGTTATTGTGTCTGCCCCCAGTCCAACCGTCTTCACACTCGCAACCAGTGTTACGATGCAGGACATAATTCCGGACAGCAGAAATCCAAACAGGATCGGCGCAAAACGGGCGGGGAACATGGAAACTCCAGGCGTTGGGCAGGCAGTGCCTTCTTATCCCTAATTCCTTTCCAAAGTGTAGGAAAGGCCAATCACATCTGGCTTAGCGCATCCAGGCCAGCGTGTCTTCGGTCCGGGCTGCGGACGGCGTGTATTCAGCGCTGACCCAACCCGCATACCCGCTGCTGTCAATCGCCGCAAAAAGCTCTGCAAAATCAACAACACCGGTGCCGGGTTCCGTCCGGCTTGGCGCTGCTGCGATCTGGATATGCGCCGCCTGCGCGCCATGTTCCGCCCAGACAGCCGCCGCATCGCCATGGATCAGCTGCGCGTGGTAGGCATCATATTGCAAACAGACATTGGGACGGGCCACCGCCTCCAGAACATCCCTGGCCAAGGCATAGTCGTCCAAGAAATAGCCCGGCTGATCCTCTGGGTTCAGAGGTTCGATTGTAAACATCTGCTGCGGTGCCTGATCGGCGGCATATTGGAGGTTGCGGATAAAACACGCCTGTGCCGCAGCACCTTTGGCGTAACCCGCCATCACATGGATCATCTTAGGGCGCAGCACATCCGCATAGCGCATCACCCGGCGGATATCGCGGCGGAACCGGTCTTCCATTTCGGGCATCGCGGCATAGCCCGGCTGACCACCGGTGTAATTGGGCGGCGGCGCATTGATCAACAACAGCTCCAGCCCGTTGGCCAATAGAGCGCGCTGAGTCTCTTTGGCTGCGACCTCATAGGGAAACAGCACTTCCACCGCCTCAAACCCCGCCTCGGCCGCGGCGGCAAACCGCTCCAGATAGGGCAGCTCGGTAAAAAGCATCGAAAGGTTAGCGGCAAAGCGTGGCATCGGCGGTCCCGGATCTCGTTTAAAACGTCGCGTTTGGATCTATGCGCAGCCTAAGCGAGCGCCAAGTCCGCGAAAACCCGCAATTTATCGCAAAAGCTCACGATGGCGGTAGAACGCCGATGCAGAGGGATCACCCTTTGGTCGCACGCAAAGCGGGCAGGCCCACGCCTGTGCTTTCAAAACCGCCATCCGCTGCGATGATCTGCCCGGTGACATAGCTTGCCTTGTCGGAACAGAGAAAACAGATCACCTCGCCGATTTCCTGTTCAGACCCATAGCGATTGAGCGGGATCGCGTCGTGATAGGCATCGATGATCTCTTGTGAATGCACCGCCATCGCCAGTTTGGTGCGCACAGGTCCGGGGCAGACACAATTGGCGCGGATACCATATTCCCCCAGTTCTGCCGCCTGCTGTTTGGTCATATGAATGACCGCCGCCTTGGAGGTGCCATAGGCCAGTCGCAAAGTGCTGGCGCGCAGGCCCGAGATCGAGGCGATGTTCACAATGGCACCCTGGCATTTCTTTAACAGCGCCAACGCCGCCTGGCTGACCAGGAACACACCGTCCAGATTGGTCTCCATAACCCGACGCCAGCGGGCAAAGTCGTGTTCCTCCAGCGGGCCAAAATCGGCAACCCCTGCATTATTGACCAAAGCATCGGCACGGCCAAACTGGGCTTCAATTGCGGCCAGTGTTGCGGTGACCTGATCCGGGATGGAGACATCACAGACAAAAGCTGTTGCGCCCGCCAGATCTGTTGCCACCAGCTCAAGCTCGGCGGCATCGCGGTCCACCATGGCCACCAACCAGCCCTGATCCAGAAATAGTTTTGTGGTGGCCAGACCAATGCCGCGCGCGGCTCCGGTCACAATTGCAAGCTTTTGGGTCACGGCTGCTCCTCCTGTTGCCTTGTACCTTTTGGGGCCTGCTCCTCCGCAGACCCCGGTGCAACCTTGTCGGTAGCTTACTGAAATAGCAATCCAGGATCCCAGACGTCAGGGCAATTCGTCGGAGGGGATGACCGGGAAAAACACGCCGCCCGACCACAGGCCAAACCAGTCCTCATGGTGCGCGCCCAAATCAACAAGGCGATAGAAGCTCTTGCGGTCAATCAACGCCTCAAGGTTGGCGCGGATCAAAATATAGGGGGACGGCTCGCCGGTTTCGGGGTCACGTTCCACCCGGATCGGATGGTCCGGCCCGGCCGTAACACTATCGTCAACATGGGTCACAAATTGCAGCGATTGCGACTCACCTGTGCCAGACGCTTCGAAATCCACCGCCACAAAGGGGGCGTCATCCACGGTAATGCCCACTTTTTCGACCGGGGTGACCAGAAAATATTTTCCCTCTTCCCGCTTGAGGATCGACGAAAAGAGTTTCACCAGTTCAAATCGCCCAATGGGCGTTCCAAGGTAAAACCAGGTCCCGTCACGGGCAATTCGCATGTCTAAATCGCCACAAAAGGGAGGATTCCACAGATGCACAGGGGGCAGGCGTTTTCCGTCAGAGGCCGCTTGTGCGGCGGCGGCGAGCCCATCTGCCGAGGGCGTCACAGCTTTTTGTCCACTCATTGCTTTTGCCATTTCTCAGAAGCGCGATAGACTGGCAGTGTATAGGCGGTGCAAAGGGAAAGCCATGTCCGAACCCGACGATTTATTGACAGAAATCGAGACTTTGGAAGCCAAGCTGCAAGAGGCGCGCGCTTCGATCACGCGGCGGTTTATCGGACAGGAGCGGGTTGTGGACCTGACGCTGGCCACTTTGCTGTGTGGGGGTCACGGTCTGTTGATCGGTCTGCCGGGGCTGGGCAAGACCCGTTTGGTGGAAACCCTGTCGACCGTCATGGGCCTGCGTGGCAACCGGATCCAGTTCACGCCGGATCTGATGCCCGCCGATATTTTGGGGTCCGAGGTTCTGGACACCACCGACGACGGCAGCCGGGCGTTTCGCTTTATTCAGGGGCCGATTTTCTGTGAACTGTTGATGGCCGATGAGATCAACCGCGCCAGCCCCCGGACGCAATCGGCGCTGTTGCAGGCGATGCAGGAGCGTGAGGTCACCGTGGCTGGTGAAACCCGGTCCTTGGGCACGCCGTTTCATGTCTTGGCCACCCAGAACCCGATCGAGCAAGAGGGCACCTATCCCCTGCCCGAAGCGCAGCTGGACCGGTTCCTGTTCCAGATCACCGTGCCCTATCCGGATCGCGACACTGAACGGGATATTCTGTTGGCCACCACCGGCGTTGAAGAGGCCGAGGCCACGACAGTTTTCACCGGAGATGAATTGCTGGCGGCCCAGACCCTGCTGCGGCGGATGCCGGTTGGAGAATCGGTGGTTGAGCTGATCCTGGATCTGGTGCGCGCCTTCCGCCCCAATGAGGCGGACGTCAGCGATCGGGTGCGCGAGACCGTGGCCTGGGGGCCGGGTCCGCGGGCGGCGCAGGCCTTGATGCTGGCGGTGCGGGCGCGGGCCATGTTGCAGGGGCGTCTGGCGCCCAATGCAGAGGATGTGATCGACATGGCCTTGCCGGTGCTCAGCCACCGGATGCAGCTGACCTTTGCGGCGCGGGCGCGCGGCGACAGTCTGACGGATCTGATTGAAACCATCGCCAATGAGGTGCAGGGCCTGCAGCGCAGCGGTGCCGCCGCGTGAGCTTGTCCCCCGCCCCCGACAGCGCCCCGGTCAGCGCATTACGCCACCACGCCGAGGATGAAGCCAGCGCTCTGCCGCCGCTTTTGGTACAGGCGGAGCATCTGGCGGGCTCGGTCCTGTTGGGGGATCACGGGCGCAGGCGTGCGGGCATGGGTGATGATTTCTGGCAATACCGCCCGCTGCAACAGGGCGACAGCCGTCGGATGATTGACCATCGGCGTTCTGCCAAAGGCGATCAGCAGTTTGTGCGCGAGCGCGAGTGGCAGATCGCCCAGACCGTGCATCTGTGGTGCGATCTGGGGGCGTCGATGCGGTTTTCGTCTTCTGACCAGTTGCCGCACAAGATCGACCGCGCGCGGGTTCTGGCGCTGGCGGCAGCGATCCTGATGATCCGTGCAGGCGAACGCGTCGGCCTGACCGGCGGGTTGTTGCCACCCCGACGTGGCAATCAACAGATCCTGCGCCTGACAGAGATGTTCAGCCGCACGGATCAGGCCGATTATGCCCCCCCCGAACACCGGGCGCTGATCCCCCATGCGCGGGCGCTGTTTATCTCTGACTTTCTCGGCCCGTTTGAAGAGCTGCAGCTGGCCTTGACCAAAGCCGCCGATCGGGGCGTGCGGGGTGTGGTTCTGCAGGTGCTGGATCCGGCTGAGGAGAGCTTTCCTTTTGTGGGGCGCACAAGGTTTCAAAGCGTGACCGGAGCGGTGGAGCATGAGACGTTGAAAGCTTCTGCCCTGAAAGATCGTTATCTGGAACGGCTGGCGGAGCGGCGTGATCTTTTGGACCGCCTGTGCCGGGACGCGGGCTGGCGGATGGGGATCCATCACACTGGCGACAATGCGCAAACCGGCTTGATGTGGATCTATCACGCCCTGCAAAGGAGCCCGGTATGAGTGTGATAGCGGGCATCGGCTTTACCGCGCCGTGGTTGTTGCTGGGGCTTTTGGTGCTGCCGGCTTTATGGCTGTTGCTGCGGGCGGTGCCGCCGGCGCCAATCAAACGGCTGTTTCCCGCGGTGACCTTGCTGGTGGGCCTGCGCGATGACGATAGCCAGACCGACCGCACCCCCTGGTGGCTGTTGCTGCTGCGGATGCTGGCGGTTGCGGCGGTGATCATCGGGTTGGCCGGGCCCGTGCTGAACCCAAATGCCCGCGCCGATGGCACCGGGCCTGTTGTGATGGTGCTGGATGCCAGCTGGGCGGGTGCAAGCCATTGGCGCGCGTTGGAACGTCAGCTGGACAGCGACCTGACCGAGGCCGGGCGCGCCGGGCGACCTGTGGCGATCCTGCGACTGACCGATCCCGCTCCTTTGGTGTTTCAAGCCGCCGATGTCTGGGCCCAACAACTGCCTGGCCTGGCACCCGAGGCCTGGCGCGCGACCGCCGACACGGTGGAACAGAGCCTGGCCCATCTGGAGGGCGTCACCGGCGGGTTTGACACCCATTGGTACAGCGATGGGCTGGCCTTGGAGCAGCAGGACGCCCTGTTGGATGCATTTGAGGCGCGCGGTCACGTGACCGTTGTTGCGCCCCCGGCACCGGTGATCGGCCTGCGCCCGCCCACATTTGTGGACGGGGCCATTTCCCTGCAGGCCGTGCGGGCAGACACAAGTGCTGCACAATCCCTGACCGTTCTGGCACAGGGCAAGGATCCGGGCGGCACCCTGCGCACGCTGGCCACCGCCACTATTGATCTGGCCGCCGATGAGGCCGAAGGCGAAACACGGCTGTCGCTGCCTGCGGAACTGCGGGGCCGTTTGCAGTGGTTTGCCCTGCAAGGGCGGCGGTCCGCTGGCGCGATTGCGCTGAGCGATGACAGTCTGCGGCGGCGCGAGGTGGCCTTGATCGGGTCGGTCAGTGGCAACGAAGGGTTGGCGCTGCTCTCTCCCTTGCATTATTTGCGTAAAGCTTTGGTGGAGACGACGGATCTGCTGGAAGGCAATCTGACCGATCTGCTGCCGGCCAATCCGGATGTGATTGTGCTGGCGGATGTTGCCCAGCTGCCTCAAAGCCAAGAAGCCGCATTGGTCGAATGGGTGGAAAACGGCGGTCTGCTGGTGCGCTTCGCCGGGCCACGGCTTGCCGCCAGCGACACGGCACGCAATGAGGAACATGTGCTGATGCCTGTGCGCCTGCGAGCGGGCGGGCGCAGCCTGGGTGGAGCCATGAGCTGGGGCGCTCCCAAGACGCTGGCGCCTTTTGCAGAAAACTCACCCTTTTTCGGGCTGGTGATCCCGGATGAGGTCACCGTCACCTCCCAAGTGGTGGCGCAGCCCGATCCCAATCTGGCGGAACGGGTGATTGCCGAATTGGGCGATGGCACGCCGTTGGTGACCCGCAAACCATTGGCACAGGGACAAGTGGTGCTGTTTCACGTGACCGCCAATGCGGAATGGAGCAGCCTGCCCCTGTCGGGTCTTTTTGTGGAAATGCTGGAGCGGCTGGCCGTGTCAAGCGCCGCTCAAAGCCCCGATGGTGCCGAGCTGGAAGGCACAACCTGGAGCCCGGTTCAGGTGTTGGATGGGTTTGGACAGATCCAGGACGGCAGCAGCCTGCCGGGCGTGGCGGGCCCCGATCTGGTGTCGGAACCGCTGGGGGCAGAGCTGCGCCCCGGCGTCTATACCAGCAATGGCCGCAGCCTGGCCCGCAATGCGGTCGGCACCGAGGATATCCTGACCGCGCCGGTCTGGCCTGGATCAGTGACCTTGCGCGGATTTGAACAGAGCCAGGAACGTATCCTTGGCGGCCTGTTCCTGGCCGCAGCCCTTGTGGCGCTGGTGATCGATGCGGTGGCAACGCTGGCGGTGTCGGGCCTGTTGCGGCTGGGCGGTGGTGCGGCGGCGGTCTGGGCCGTGGCGCTGATGCTGAGCGCGCCCGAGGGTCAGGCACAGGAGACCGACAATCCGCCGGCGCTGACCTCCGAGGTCAGCCTGGGCCATGTGTTGACCGGGGATCCGCAGTTGGACCAGCTGGCGCAGGATGGGCTGCGAGGGCTGGGCGATATCCTGTATTTCCGCACCTCGGTTGAGCCCGCAAACCCAGCCGGTGTTGATATCGAGACGGACGAGCTGGCGTTTTATCCGCTGCTTTATTGGCCGATCTCGCCGCAGCAACCGCTGCCATCGCCGGAGGCCTATGAAAAGCTGAATACCTATTTGCAATCCGGTGGCATGATCCTGTTTGACACGCGGGATGCGGATCTGGCGCGGGTCGGGGCCACCAGCGATGCAGCGCGGCATCTGCAACGGCTGGCGCGACCGCTGGATATTCCGCCGCTGGAGCCGGTGCCGCAGGACCATGTGCTGACGCGCGCCTTTTACCTGCTACAGGACTTTCCCGGCCGTCAACGTGGCGCGCCGGTCTGGGTCGAAGCGGCGCCGCCTGATGCCGAACAGGTCGAAGGGCTGCCGTTTCGCAATCTAAACGATGGGGTCAGCCCGGTGGTCATCGGCGGCAATGATTGGGCCGCGGCCTGGGCGGTGGATGAAAACGGGCGTGCGCGCCTGCCGGTTGGACGCGGCTTTGCAGGTGAACGCCAACGCGAGCTGGCCTATCGGTTTGGGGTCAATCTGGTCATGCATGTGCTGACCGGCAACTATAAATCCGATCAGGTGCATGTGCCTGCGCTGTTGGATCGCCTGGGGCAGTAGGGGTCAAGATGAGCCACAATATCCTGTTTGATCCATTGGTGCCCTGGGCTGTGATCTGGGCGCTTGGCGTGCTCAGCCTGCTGGCGGCAGGGCTGGCCGCGTGGAAAGGGTTGTCGGGCTGGCTGTTGCGCGCCTTGGCCGCCGTGATCCTGACCGTTGCCTTGGCCGGACCGATTTCGCAGACCGAAGAGCGGGCGCCATTGGATGACATCGTCTTGGTTGTGAGCGATCAAAGCGCCAGCCAGCGCTTGTCGGACCGGCCAGACCAAAACAGTCGCGCTCTGGACCATATTCGCGAGGCCGCCGCCAGCCGGGCCCATACCGAACTGCGGGAAGTGGTCTTGGCCGATGGCGCGGGCAATGCGGGCACCGAGCTGGTAACCGCCATAACCGAAGCGCTGGCCAATGAGCCCAGCGGCCGGGTTGCGGGTATCATCGCCATTTCAGACGGGCAAGTGCATGATCTGGATGTGCCGCCAGACCTGCCTGCCCCCCTGCATCTGTTGCGGACCGGTCGGGACAGCGACTGGGACCGGCGACTGGTGGTGCAACAGGCCCCAAGCTTTGCCATCATCGGCGAACCTGTCACCCTGTCGCTGCGGATCGAAGATCAGGGGGCCGCGCCTGATACCGGCGGGGTTTCCCGGCTGGAGATTTCCATCGACGGGGGAGAGGCGCAGCAGTTCACCCTGCCGGTTGGCGTTGATTTTGAACTGCCCATCGCCCTGCCCCATGGCGGGCGCAATGTGATCCAGTTTACCGTGCCCACCGCCGAGGGTGAGTTGACGGATCGCAACAACACTGCCCTGGTGCAAATCAATGGCGTGCGGGACCGGCTGCGGGTGCTTCTGGTCTCGGGCGAGCCGCACCCCGGTGGGCGCACATGGCGCAACTTGTTGAAATCTGACAGCGCCGTGGATCTGGTCCATTTCACCATCCTGCGCCCGCCTGAGAAGCAGGACGGCGTGCCGGTCGAAGAGCTGTCGCTGATTGCCTTTCCCACGCGGGAGCTGTTTCTGGAAAAGATCGAGGATTTCGATCTGATCATCTTTGACCGCTACAAGCGGCGCGGGATTTTGCCCTCGGTCTATTTGGACAATGTGGCGGAATATGTGCGCAAGGGTGGTGCGGTGCTGGTGGCGGCCGGGCCCGATTTTGCCAGTGCCGACAGTATCTACCGTTCGCCTCTGTCCCGGATTATGCCGGCCCAGCCAACCGCGCGGGTGATCGAGGAGCATTATCGCCCCACCGTGTCCGATCTGGGGGCGCGCCATCCGGTCACCGCCGATCTGACCGGCGCCGAAACCTGGGGGCGTTGGTTGCGTCAGATTGAACTCAACGCCCCCGAGGGTCATGTGTTGATGAACGGCGTCGACAACCGCCCGTTGCTGGTGCTGAACCGGGTGGAGGAAGGGCGCGTGGCGCTGTTGGCCTCGGACCATGCCTGGCTGTGGAGCCGCGGCTATGAGGGGGGCGGGCCGCAGTTGGAATTGTTGCGACGGCTGGCCCATTGGATGATGAAGGAACCCGACCTCGAAGAGGACATGCTGTGGGCTGAGGCCAATGGCCAGACCATGCGCATTCTGCGCCGCAGCCTGACCGGCTCGGTTGGGGACGTCACGGTGACCGACCCCAGCGGTGTGGTGACCCAAGTCCCGATGGAGGAGGTCTCTCCCGGACAGTTTGAGGCGCAGTTCACCGGGCCCGAAATCGGGCTGTACCGCCTGGCCGAAGGCGATGCAGAGGCGGTGATTGGTCTGGGCCCCGCCGCCCCGCGTGAGTTTGAAGAGACGATTGCAACAGGTGCCGTGCTTGCTCCGTTGATCAAGGCAGCCCAGGGCGGTGATCTGGCCATTGCCGAGGGGTTGCCGCGCCTGCGCGATGTGCGGCTGGGGCGTCCCGCAGCCGGGCGCGGCTGGATTGGTCTGACACCGCGCAACGCCTATGAGACGCTGGCGGTGCGGCAAACTCCGCTGGTGCCGTCCTGGCTGTTGCTGCTGATGAGCGTCATTTTGGTTCTGGCGGCCTGGCTGCGCGAGGGGCGGCGCGGGTAATCCCAGCCGCCTCTCCCCCGCCCTGTTGTTTTAGTGCAAGCGGATGTCGACGCGGTCGCTGTTGCCCAGCCGGTCCACCACCACCAATTGCGAAAACCCCTGTCCGGTGATCGGGATCTCAAACGCGCGGCGGTGAATGCGGCTGCGCACGGGCGTGCCATTGTGCAGCACCATAAACGGGGCCTCGCCGCCTTGGATCTTGAGGGTCAGCGCATCCGAGGCTACCAAATTCGCGCCATCAGGTGGGAACAACAGCTGCAGGGCCTCCGCCTTTTGGCGCACGGGTGCGCGGTCTTCGAACCGCTGCAGGGGGCGCGGCAAGGCATCGGTGGTCACTGTCAGCGCCGCTGCAGGGGCCGCAGGCAGCGGGGCGAATTGCGGTTTCAGGCGGCCAAAGCTTTGAAACAGCACAGGTGCCGCCAGATCGCCGCCAAAGGCGCCGGGCACTGGTGTGCCATCCGCGCGGCCCATCCAGACACCAATCACATGGTCCCCATCCCAGCCAATGGCCCAAGCATCCCGGTGGCCATAAGACGTGCCGGTTTTATAGGCCAGCTGACGCGGTTGCGCGCCGGGAGGCGGTGGCAGATCCCGCAGGATGTCACCCAGATACCAGGCCGACACCGGCGACAACATCCGTGCGCCCGCTGTTTCTGGCGCGTCTTGCAGATACCGCAGGTGCATCCCCTGCCCGCCAGCCGCAATCCCCGCATAAAGCTGCACCAGATCCGAGAGCCGCAGGCCCACTCCGCCCAGGGCAACCGCAAGCCCCGCGCGCCCTGCGGGCAATTGACCCGCAACGCCGCCGCGCCGCATCACATCCATCAGGCGGGCGGGGCCCAAGGCCTGCGTCAGCCGCACAACCGGCGTATTGAGCGACTGCTGCAACGCCGCGCGCAGGCGCAGGTCACCGCGAAACACCCCGTCAAAGTTCTGCGGCGCATAGCCGTCAAACTCTACCGGCCCGTCATGGATCAAGGTTTCGGGATGGGCCAGCCCCCGGTCAAAGGCTAGACCATAGACCAGCGGTTTCAGTGTGGACCCGGGCGAGCGATAGGCCTGCGTCATATCCACAAACCCCGCGCGATCTGCGCGATAGGCGGGCGCGCCGACCGAGGCCAGCACTGCGCCGCTGTGATGATCGGCAACCAGAATGGCCACCGACATCTGTGGATCCTGATCTCGCACCGCAGCGGCTGCGAGACGTTCCAGTGACTGCTGCAAGTCCCTGTCCACCGTCAGATCAAGGTGCCGGGCCGTGGGGTTATGGCGGGTCACCCGATCCGCCAGATGGGCTGCGATCTGGGGAAAGGGATGCTGGCGGGTGGGAATTTTTGCCTGGTGAACCTCTGCCTGTTCCTCAGCCGAGATCAGCCCCGCGTGGCGCAAGCGCGTGGCCACCCGGTTGCGCGCCGCTTCTGCCCGGTCAGGGGCGCGATCCGGACGGCGTGTTTCGGGCGACTGGGGCAAGGCGACTAGCAGGGCGGATTGGGCCGGGGTCAGACGCCGTGGCTCTTTGCCGAACCAGGCGCGAGTGGCGGCGCGCACCCCTTCAAGATTGCCGCCATAGGGGGCATGGGTCAGGTACAGCGTCAGGATCTCATCCTTGGTCAGATGGCGTTCCAGCGCCAAGGCCAGTCGGATCTGGCGCAGCTTGCCGGGCCAGCGCCCGGTTGTGCCATCCTCCAACAGCCGTGCCACCTGCATTGTCAGGGTCGAGCCACCAGACACCGCACGTCGGTTCCAGACTGCCTGCGCTGCGGCCCGCATCAATGCACGCGGATCAATACCGGAGTGTTCGTAAAACCGCTTGTCCTCGTAGCGGATCAACATCTGAAGAAAGCGTGGATCCACCTGGTCCGGCGTAACCCGCAGCCGCCAGATCCCATCTGCCACGGGATAGGCGCGCAGCAACGCCCCCCGGCGGTCGCGCACCTCAACCGAGGTCTCGGCCAGCAGGGGCGGCAGATCGGTCTGCTCCACCCAGCGGTCCAGCAGCAACACGCCGACCCACAGGAAGATCCCAACCCCCAGCGCCAGAATGGGGCGGCGGTGGATCATCGAATGGAGACCTGACCGGCGGCGGTATTGGCGCGATAGATCGGGCGATACATATCCTCGACCGTGGCTGCAGGCAGGTGGAACACGCCCGGAGAAACCGCGCGCGCCACATAGGCCAGCGTGATGGCACCGCCACCGTTGCTGTCCACGGCGGCCAGAAAGCGATCACTGCGGAATTCAGCCTGTTCCACGTCCGAGATATTCAGCCAGTCAAAATCGCGCAGGTCTCCGCTGCGCAACAGGTTGGGATTGTCGATTTCGACCCCGGCAGGCAGCGGATCATTGATCATCAACCGCGCGCCCTGGCTATTGGCGGGCACCACCCGCACCACGGTCACAAACCGTGTCCCGACTTCCAGTTCCGAAAGCAGCAAGGGCGTGCCATCCATCCCATAGTGGTTGCGTTCGATCCGGTAGCCATATCCGCGTGCCTCGGGCGGGGTCAGGGGCACGCCAAAGGTGGTCAGGGTGAGATCGACCAGCTGACCTTCGGCAGCGGTCACGATCTGTTCCGCGCCCCCTGCTTCGCGCAGTTCGACAAAGGGGCCAGTGACCGCCACGCCATTGATCCGCAGACCGGATTGTTCGGGACGTTCCAACAGTGCCTGTGCGGCCAGCAGCTGCCAGACGGCCTCTTGCGTGGAATGATCGCCGCCCTGCGCCACCCGGCGGCTCAACGCGTCATGGTCCACCGCGTTGGATCCGACCTCAGCCGCCAGCGTCAAAACAGCAGCAGTGTCGCGGCGATACGTGCCGAAATCCGCGCGCCACATGGGGGTTTCATTGTTTTGTGTCGCCAGCATTTGCCCGGCTTGCGCAAAAAGCGCATCCGCCCGCGTCTGATCGCCATAGGTGGCCAGAGCAGCGCCCAGCTGTGCCACGGCCATCGGCGTGGCAAAGGCCTCTGCTTTGACATCGGCATAATAGCGCAGATCGCCCAGAGCCGCCGCGCCTTCGCGGGCCAGTACCAGCAGCGCATAGGCGATGGCTTCGCCGCCCTGATCAAAGTCCGGCGCATAGTTCACGCGGTTTTGCAGATTGTCCAAAGCCTGGTCAAAGGCTCGTTGGGGCACGGCATGTCCCTGATCACGGGCGCGGGCCAGGAAATCAGTCACATAGGCATCCAGCCATTGTTCCGTCCCAGAGGCCCGCCACAGTCCAAATCCGCCGCTGCGGGTTTGTCGCGACAAGATGGTATCAATCGCCTCGGCAACGCGCAGGTCCAGGTCCGGTTGGCTGCCCAGACCAGATTGCTCGGCCACAGACGAGAGATACAACAGCGGCAAAGCGCGCGATGTGACCTGCTCTGTGCAACCATAAGGGTAGCGATCCAGTTGGGTCAAAAGCCCCGGCACGTCAAACCGTGCCACAGGTCCGGCGGACAAGAGCGCGCGGCCCGAACCGGGTTTGAGATTTGCAAAGACATCATCGGAAAACCGGAACGGGCTGCCCGCCGCCAATTGGATACGCTGGGTTGTGGCAACTTCTGGATCATTGGCAACCACTGCCAGCGCCAGATCCTGTTCCAAAGTGCGGCCATCCGCAGTGGTCAGGGTGACGGTAATCTGATTGTCCCCGGTCTGCGTGCCAGCCGCCACCGGGATCTGCAGCGACAGTTTGCGGCCCTGCTCCAGATCCAGCGTCTGAGGAACCGGACCAATGCTGAGGCCCTCACCGCCTGTTGTGACAGAAAGCGCCACCGGACCTTCGCCGTCTTCAACCTGGGTTATGTCCAGAAGCACGCGGCTTTGATCGCCAGGTGCCAGGAACTGCGGCAGGCTGGCGGCCACAACAATGGGGTCGCGCACCGGGATCTCAGCCTCGGCCTGCCCCAAGGCAGATGCGCTCCAGGCCATAGCCATCACGCGGATTTCACCGTTAAAGGCCGGGATATCAAACGGGAAACGCACCGTACCATCGGGGCCAACCTGCAACACGCCGGAACTGCGCGCCATCAGCTCTTGGGTTGGGGGCGGCGACTTCATGTTCATCCCGTTGCCCGCATCCCCGCCCGAGCGGATCCGCCCCAAAGCTCCATTGCCCGGATCAATCAGCCGCCCATAGAGATCGCGGAGTTCGACTCCCAAACGGCGCTGGCCATAGTAATGCGCGCTGGGATCGGGTGTTTCAAACCCGGTGAGGTTCAGGATCCCCTGATCCACCGCCGCCACCGAGACAAAGACCTCCTCGCCGGGTTCTGCGCCCGCGACCTGCAACCGGATCTCGCGCGGGCCACCTGGGCGCAGCAGATCCGGCGCATCGATGGTCACCGCAAGCGTCTGACCGGGCTGGACAACGCTGGCATGGGCAATGCCCAAGGCCCGTGTTGGCGCATGTTCTGGTTTGTCCTGCAAGGGCTGCAACACCTGCGCCATGACATAAGCGCCGCTGCCCCAGGCGTCTGACACCGTGAGGGGGACCAAGGTTTCGCCGGGCTGAACATCAACCGCGTGACGTTCGATCAGACGATTGGACAGGACTGAAACCAAAGCGGTGCCGCCGGTGGCAGACACAATGCGCAGCTGAGCCGTGTCACCGGGGGCATAGTCCGGACGGTCCAGCGACATGTCCAACCGATCCGGCGTCGCACCGTTGTCGTCGTCGACATACCAGCCGGCATAAAACCGGTAAGAGGCCGACAGATATGCGCCGCCATCCCGCTCGATCTCCAGTTCATATTCACCCCAATCAACAGGCAGATCCAAGGTCAGGGGCTTATCTGCCAGCAGGCTCTGGCCTGAGGCCACGCGGTGGCGACGCTCGGTCGCTTCCCAGTTCCAGTTGCCATAAAGCTGATACCACTGATACCGGGTCTCGATCCGGTTCAGACGCCAGCGCACCGGCATGGGCGTGGGGCGCTGGTCGCCGGTCACCGCTATCACGTCAAACCGGGCTTCGGTGCCCTGTGCAACTACATCGTCAAAACCGCGTTTGATGCCAATCATCGGCGTGTCGCTGCGCACGGGCACGGTCAGGCTGCGCTCCACCGGGCGGGCAGCGCCATCGCTGACACGGGTCAGTATCTCAGCCGAAATTGGTCGGCCGGTGGAGCGCAGCTCTGGCAGGGTGACAGGCAGGCGCGTTTGCCCGGCGGCATCCGTATTGGGTGCGCTGAGGGTGATGCGGCGCGTTTCATCCGGTTGGTCGTGGCGGCCAAAGTGATAGCCAGGCCAATCCGGCAATTGCGCACTGCTGCGCAGGATCATATCGCTTTGGACCGTCAGATCCGCCCCCGGTGCGCCAAAGAGGTAACGGGCATCCACCGACAAAGCGGTGGGTTGGCCAAAGGTCAGCGTCTCAGCCGCGAGGGTCTGCGTGAAATCGATGCGCTCTGGTTGGAAATCCTCGACCAGCACGGATTTCGAGGCCAGCGGCGGTGCGTTTGGGTCCACATGAACCGTCAATCGCCACGTGCCGCGCGGGGCCGAGGCTGCGATGGGCAGGGTAAAATGATGGCCGCCCAATTGGCCCGCGTCCGAGATATGGCGGCTGTATTCCACCCCATCCGGTCGTGTCAGGACGGCGGTGACAGGCACGCCCTCTAACGCTTGAGCCTTGTCATTGCGCAACAACACGGTGGTCTGGATGCTTTCACCAGCGCGATAGGCCCCACGGTCCGTGGCCAAAAACGCATCAATGGGACCAGCGGGCGCGCGCCCTTCAACGCCACGATCTGACAGGTCAAACGCCGCGTCCTGCAGCGACAAAAAGGCAAAATCATCCGCACCCTGACGTGCCAGCACCAAGGCCGGGGCCCCGCCGCCCTGCCCACGGGTCAGACCCGGTTCAAATCGTGCATAGCCAGTGGCATCCGTTGACGCGCGGCCCAGAACACCGTTGGCCGCCGAGATCAACGTCACATCGATCCCATCGCGCGGGCGGGCATCGCCGAGGCCCAGAACCTGCACATGTAAGCCATCGCTGCCGGATACTGTAGATAGCCCCAAATCCGTCAGCACAAACCATTGCGTGGCCGCCGGATTGTCATAGGGATCGGCCCCTGGGATCGCAGCCGACAGCGCGTAAATCCCCACCGGCTGGTCCTGAAGCGCAGTGTCTAGCGGCAATCGGTTGGTGACGTCCTTGTTCAGGCTCTGATCAACCTCAGCCGTGCCGCGCCAGACCTCTTGGGCGATGTCACCGTCAAAGCTTTGTTCCTGCCAATAGGACAGGGGCCGGGCAAAGAAGTCCTCCTGCATCGCGCGCAGCAGGTTGCGGTCGCTGACCCGGCGCAGGCGCAAATCCACAGCATCGAGGTTCACGGTTTCAATGGGCAGGGCTGCATCGCCCGTGCGCGCCAAAACATAGGCCCGACCGGGAAAGCGCACAGACGGCGCGCGGTCGCGGACATAATGGGTCAGCGTCACATCCTTGTGCAGCAGCTCCCCGCTGGCGGCCGGCAATCCGCGACGCAGAGTAAAGGCGTATCGCACGCCAAATTCCACGCCGTCGATACACAGCTGCTGGCCCCGGCTGCGCACCACCAGATCCGGGCTGGGCAGGCGGACAAAGGCCTCGTAATCCTGCGCTTCGCCATGGAGTTTTTCGCTGAAGGTCACGCAGATTTCGGGCTGGGCGGTATCGGTCTGCACATCGCTTCCGGTGACACGGAACCCATATTTTCCAATCGCAGTGTCCAAAAGATCCGCCGCTGCCTGACGCGGTTCCAGATCCTGTGCCAACCGCAGGGTCGGGATCATGTCGCGGCCGCGATTCAACGCTTCCAAGGCCAAGGCCACCTGCATCAGCGCACTGGCCTGCCCACCTGTCTCAGGCGCCCGCAGGAAACCGTTCACCGCAGCCGATAGGGTCCGCGCTTGACGGGCCTGCAAAACGTCGCCGGAGCCGGACGTATCCTTGCGCAAGTAACGGGCGTATTCGCTCCACAGATCCGCGCGATCACTGGCCAGCACGGCCTGCGCCATGATCTGAGCGGCCTGATTAGGTTGATCCGCGCGCCACAACCGGCGCGCCTGCTGGACCAGCACCTCAACCGGTTGGTCTGGCCAGGCCACATCCAGCCCCAGATCCCGCGCAAGAGCTCCGGCGCGTGTCAGATCCTGCTCTGACAGAAACGACAAGACCTGCGCCCGCGCCTGCCCCTGCGCCCGCAGCGCATCGGATATCGGGCGTTTCAATGCAGAAAACGCACCATCGTAAACAGAAGGCGTTTCCATTTCCGCTTTTGGAAAGCACGCATTGGAATTGCGATTAAAAACAAACCCAGTGCAATTTGCATCGCCTTCGCACAAACGAATGCAGGATTTTAAATCCGAATCAAAAAGCGGCTGAAGATCCGCGCCATAAAAATCTGTATTCTCAAATCCCTGAAACCGAAATGCTGGAACCACCTCTTGGGCTGCTGCAAATGGCGCAGACAAAGGCAAATTCAGGGCCAGAAAACCGGCAACAATCCAACGCCGCATAAATCTCTCCTGTGTTGGCCAAAGGCTCGCACGTGCTTAACGCCATAGCAAGTATTTCCACCTTAACACTAGTTCAGTTTAGGTCACATTTTGGCTTTGGTACCAGGTGGGTGGTCTTCCCCACGGTCGCATTTTGTTGGAGTAGAGCAGGGATGAGCCTTGCAAACCGGTTAGCGGAAGAACGGCGCGCGCGTTTGGCGGCCGAGCGTTTGCTTGAACTCAAGCAGGCGGAGTTGACGGCCGCGAACCGAAAATTGGGCCGCCACGCGCTGGCCCTGACCAAACAAATTGGCGCCACACAGGCCGAAGTCAAAACCGTCCGTGTGGAAAACGAGAAGGTTAAAAACGACCTCAGCCAAGCCCATGAGAAGGTTGTTCAGGCGGAACAACGGCTGTGGCATTCCATTCAGGCGTTCCAGGATGGCTTTGCGTTTTTTGACAATGACAGCAATCTGATTGGCGCCAATGCGGCCTATCTCAATATCTTTGACGGTCTTGAAGAGGTTGTGCCCGGCATTTCCTATATCCGCATTCTGCAGCTGTTGACCGACGAAGGGTTGATCAACACCGGCGACATGCCGATGGATGCCTGGCGTAAGATGATGACAGAACGCTGGATGTCGGCGTCCCCCGAACCGGTTGTGGTGCGGCTGTGGGACGATCGGTATCTGAAACTGTTGGACCAGCGGGGCCATGGCGGCGATATGGTCAGCCTGGCGCTGGATATCACCACCACCGTCCAATACGAAGAAGAGCTGCGCACCGCTCGGGAACGCGCCGAGGCGGCAAACCGCGCCAAATCCGCCTTCCTGGCCAATATGAGCCATGAGATCCGAACGCCCATGAACGGTGTTGTGGGCATGGCTGAGCTGCTGAACGACACCAGCCTGACTTCGGAACAGGCTCTTTATGCCAATACGATCAAGAACTCGGGCGAAGCGCTGTTGGTGATCATCAATGACGTGCTTGATTATTCCAAGATCGAGGCGGAGAAGCTGATCCTGCATCCGGAACCGTTCAATCTGGAACAGAGCATCCACGAGGTGGTGATGCTGCTGCAGCCATCAGCGCGGGACAAAGGTCTGTCGATGATGGTGGATTACGATCTGTTCCTGCCGTCGACCTTTGTGGGCGATCCGGGCCGGTTCCGGCAGATCCTGACCAATCTTGTGGGCAATGCGGTGAAGTTCACCAAATCCGGTCATGTCGCGCTGCGCGCCACCGGGGTTCCCACCCACAAGGAAAACAGCTGCGCCATTCACATCACCGTCGAAGACACCGGCATCGGCATCCCCGAAGAAAAGCTGGGCCATATCTTCGGCGAATTCAATCAGGTCGAGGATGAGCGCAACCGCAAGTTCGAAGGCACCGGCCTGGGTCTTGCGATCACCAAACGTCTGATTGAAATGATGGGCGGTGAGATCTGGGTCGAAAGTGACGAGGGCAAGGGATCCTGTTTCGGCTTCCGTCTGGTGCTGCCAGTGGGCGACCCCAAAACAGTGGACGTGCCCAAGCTGCCTGATACGCTGAAACGGGTTCTGCTGATTGACGACCAGGACGCCAGCCGCGAGATCGTGGAAAAACAGCTGCTGCAGCTGGGGCTGACCATTGAACGCGCAACAAACCGGGAAGAGGTGCTGCAAAAGCTGCAGCCGCCGGCCGATCTGGTGATCTGCGACTGTGACATGGCTGGCACCGATGGTGTGGCCCTGGCCCAGGAATTGCGCACGGCCCTGGGTCCACAGGTGCCCATCCTGGCGCTCAGCGCCTCACCCGGTGTGGTGAGCAATGAAACCGTGCAGCAGGTGACAAATGCAGTCGTCGCCAAGCCGGTGCCCCGTCTGGAATTGTTCAAGAAGCTCAATGAAATCGCCAATGGTGCCCCTCCCGTGGCACAGGCAGCCCCGGCGGCACAGGCGGCCCCAGCGGCGCAGGCACCGGCTGAAAAAACCGTCTCGGTCGAGGTTCAGGCTGGCGATGATTTGGCCCATGTGGCTGTCTCAGGCGCGCCAAAGATGCGCGTTCTGGCGGCCGAAGACAACAAGACCAACCAATTGGTCTTCCGCAAGATGGTCAAAGAGCTGAACATAGATCTGAAGTTTGCCAACAATGGGGTGGAGGCGGTCGAAGGTTATCAGGACTTCAAACCGGATCTGATTTTCATGGATATCTCCATGCCCATCATGGACGGCAAACAGGCCACAAGCGAAATCCGGCGGATCGAATCCACCACCGGAAAACACGTGCCAATTGTCGCGCTTACGGCGCATGCGATGACCGGCGACAGCGATGGCATTCTGGCAGCGGGTCTCGATTTTTATCTGACCAAACCGCTGCGCAAAAACCTCATCCATGAACGGATTGACGCCCATCTGCCAACGGGCGCACAGCCGCTGCGGGGTTAACGCGCGCCGCTGCGCAGAAACACCGGTTTTTCCGGGGTCGAAAGGCTCGGCTGATACGCATATCCGCCAAGGTCAAAATCCAGCAGGCTTTTGGCCTCTGTCAGCCGGTTTTGGATCACAAAGCGCGCCATCGCCCCGCGGGCCCGTTTGGCGTAAAAGCTCACGATCTTGGGCGTGCCCTCCTTATCTTCCATAAAGACGGGCGTGACCACCGGGATCTCCAGCGCGTCCAGATCCACAGCACCGAAATACTCTTGGCTTGCACAGTTCACCAACATGCGTGCCCCGGCCTCAGCCGCCTGTACATTCAGCGCATCCGAAATCTGGCGCCCCCAATAGTCATATAAATTCTTGCCGCGCGGGTTTTTCAGCCGCGATCCCATCTCCAACCGATAAGGCTGCATGCCGTCCAGGGGGCGCAACAGCCCGTAAAGGCCTGACAGAATACGGAAATGGCGCTGCGCCCAGTCCAGTTCGTCGGCCTCCAGCGAGGCAGCTTCCAGACCCTGATAGGTATCGCCCGCAAAGGCAAAGACCGCGTGGCGCAGCTCGGTCTCATCCGGCGCCGGCGCAAAGCTGCGGAACCGGTCGTGGTTCAACTGGGCCAGGGCTTCACTGATATGCATCAGCTTCTGCAAATCCGCCACACTCAGGCCACGGGCCACTTCGGCCAATGCAATGGCGTCATCCTGAAACGCAGGCGTCGTCATCTCACCTGCATGTTCCGCCCAATCCAGCTTCTTGGCCGGAGATACAACCACCAACATCGCGTCTTGTTCCCTTTGATCCTTGACCTGACCTAGCTCACGCCGCGCAGAACGTCCAGAAACGCCGCCGCGAAACGTTGCGCGCGGCGCTCCCCCAGCAGTTTGTTCACGCCAAATTCATCATCCGGGCGCAGCTGCGCCACTTTGGCCAACATCGACGCCGAACAGCTCAGCGGTTTGTCCAGCCCGGTCTCACCCCGGGCCAGCCGCGCCTGCGCTTCCAAAAGCGCATCATAAACATCCCCTGCCCCCACGCTGGCCAGCTTGCGCCGGGCAGGGTGCAACTGTTCTGCCTCGCCTGTGATGACCGACAGAAACGCATCGCCATAGCGATCCAGCTTCTTGGCCCCCACCCCGTTGATCCGCGCCATGTCATCCAGCGTTTGCGGCCGTTTCTCGGCCATTTCGATCAATGTGCGGTCCGGGAAAATCACATAGGCCGGGACTTTCTGCGCCTCGGCCAGCCCGCGCCGCTTGGCCTTGAGCGCCGACAACAGCGGTGCATCCTCTTCAGACACCAGCGCTTTGACCGCCGGACGACGGGTTGCCTTGGCAATACTGTCGCGCCGCAACTCAATCGAGGCCTGCCCTTTCAGGATCGGCAGCGCCGCTTCGGTCATGCGCAGCGCCCCATGGCGTTCCGGATCAGGTCGCACCAGATCATGGCCCATCATCTGGCGAAACACCGCCTGCCATTCGCGTTTGTTGTATTCCTGACCACAGGCATAGACCGAGAGTTCGTCATGGCGCCGTTCGCGGATCCGGTCGGTCTGCTGGCCGGTCAGAATATCAATCAGGTGACCACTGCCATAGGTCTCATCCGTGCGCAAAATGGCTGACAGCGCTTTGCGCACCGCTGTGGTACCATCAAACACATCCACCGGGCTGTCACACAGATCACAATGCCCGCAGGGTTCGGCAACTTCGCCAAAATAGGCCAACAGGGTCTGGCGACGACATTTCAGCGCCTCGGACAGGCCCAGCAGCGCATTCAGCCGCGCGTGATCCGCGGCGCGGCGTTCCGGCGGGGCCAGACCTTCGTCGATCTGCGACCGGCGCAGGCGGATATCATCAGCGCCAAACAGGGTCAGCGTCTCCGCCGGGGCACCATCGCGACCGGCGCGGCCGATTTCCTGATAATAGGATTCAATCGATTTGGGCAGATCCGCATGGGCCACCCAACGGATGTCAGGCTTGTCGATGCCCATGCCAAAGGCCACGGTGGCCACCACAATCAACCCGTCTTCGCGGGCAAACCGGGTTTCGACAATACGGCGATCCTCGGCCTCCATCCCACCGTGATAATGGCAGGCAGAATGTCCCGCTTCCCGTAAAGCCTGTGCAAGCCCCTCCGTCTTGGCTCGTGTTCCGCAATAAACAATGCCGGACTGCCCTTTGCGTGCGTCGGCAAAGTCCAGAATCTGGCGACGCGGGCCGTCTTTGGCTGCAAAAGCCAAGTGGATGTTAGGACGATCAAACCCCCGCAAGAAACTGCGCGGCGCTTCCCCGTCAAAGAGCTTTTGAACAATCTCTTCACGGGTTTCCTGATCCGCGGTTGCTGTAAAGGCTGCCAAAGGCACATCCAGCGCGCGGCGCAATTCCCCAATTCGCAAGTAGTCAGGGCGGAAATCATGGCCCCATTGGCTCACGCAATGGGCCTCGTCCACCGCGATCAGGCTGACGCCGATCCGTCTGAGCGTGCCCAGCGCCGCGCCCGAGGCCAGACGTTCCGGTGCCATGTACAAAAGCTTCAGCTGCCCCTGTTCGATGGCTTCCCAAACCGCTTCGGTCTCTTCTTCTGTGTTGCCCGAGGTCAGCGCCCCGGCCGACACACCCGCCTCCTGCAGGGCGCGCACCTGATCGCGCATCAAGGCAATCAGCGGTGAAATGACAACGGTAATACCCTCGCGCATCAGCGCAGGAAGTTGAAAACACAGCGATTTGCCGCCACCGGTGGGCATGATGGCAAGGACATTTTCCCCCGCAGCCACCGCATCGACGATTTCCTCCTGACCCGGACGAAACCCATCGAATCCAAAGATATCCCGCAAAAGCGGAGTGGCGGCGGTGGGGCCGGTCATGCGGGCCTCGTGCTGTTATGACTGCTGCTCGTGTGGCAGCCACAATCTCACAAGGCGAATCGGGCGGCAAGAGGCCGCCGCGCCGTTGCCACAAGTTTTATTGGAGCGCTTTAATAGAAGGCCGCAATATTGTTTTGCAGGACAATCCGCAGCGCATAGACGCCGATCAGCACCACCAGCGGCGCGATATCAATGCCCGACATATTGGGCAGCACACGGCGCACCGGACCATAGATCGGCTCAAGAATGCGGTTAAGGCCATACCAGATCTGGCCGACAAACTGCTGATGCAGGTTCAAGACCTGGAAGTTGATCAACCAGCTCATGATCACATGGGCAATGATGAAGAACCAGACGACATCTAGGATCAGCATCAAGATTTGAAACAACGACTGCATGTCTTTTCCCTTTGTTGCAACGGCTCAATAGGTATGCATCCCGATCCAAATACGCAAGGCTTCCGCGAGGTCGCGGTTGACGAGCGGTAAACCCATGGCATCACAGGCACAGTCCCATTGAAGGCCCATATGAAGGAGTGTCATATGTACCCGGTCCTGCGCATGGTCAAGGATCTCTGTCTCGCGTCCCGCCAACCCCAGCTGAACCTGCTCGAGGAGCACCGGTCTTTTCACATCTGCTGGCCCTGGGATCTGGATATCTGGCTGGAGCTGAACAACGGGCGCACCATGACCCTGTTTGATCTGGGCCGCACCATGCTGTCTTGGCGGGTTGGTTTGATCCGGGTTCTGCGACAGAAACGCTGGTCCGTCACCGTGGCCGGCAGCTCGGTCCGGTTTCGCAAACGCATCCGCCTGTTTGAGCGGATCGAGATGCGGTCGGTCTGTGTGGGCTGGGATGACAAATTCATCTATTTGGAACAGAGCATGTGGAAAGCCAATGGCGACTGCGCCAATCACGCGCTGTTGCGCACGGCTGTGACCGATGCCCATGGGATCGTGGCGCCGTCCAAATTATTGGCGGCATTGGGGGCCACGGGGCCCGCACCCGAGCTGCCCGATTGGGTCAAGGCCTGGTGTGCGGCAGATCACCTGCGTCCCTGGCCCCCGCAGCGCCAAGATGCACAAGACGGGGTTGCCAGCCCATAGGGCCACCTTCATAAGTTCCCTTGGGTTAACCAGAAGGCAGTGACATGGTGCAGGTTTCAGCGCGCAAGCGTATTTGGGGATGGTGGTTTTTTGATTGGGCCAGCCAGCCCTATCATACTTTGCTGGTGACCTTTGTGTTCAGCCCGTTTTTTGCAGCGGTCGCCGCCGATCATTTTATGGCTCTGGGCGCTGGTGCTGAGGCGGCCAAGGCCGAGGCGCAGACCCTGTGGTCCAGATGTCTGACCCTCACAGGCCTGACCATCGGTCTTTTGGCGCCCTTTGTTGGGGCCATGGCGGACGGGTCGGGGCGCAAGCTGCCGTGGATCGGTGGGTTTTCCGCGCTTTATGTCCTGGGGGCCTTGGGTCTGTGGTTCATGGATCCGGGCGGCAGCAACCTCTATCTGATGCTGATCAGCTTTGGCGTGGGCTTCATTGGTGCCGAATTTGCTGCGATTTTTGTCAACGCGCAGCTGCCATCGCTGGGCAAGCGAGACGCGGTTGGCGCGATCTCGGGCTCGGGCTTTGCCTTTGGTTATTTGGGCGGGGTTTTATCGCTGTTCATCATGCTGTTGCTGTTCGTGGAACAGGCCAATGGCAAGACGCTGATCGGGCTGGACCCGATCTTTGGCCTGGACGCCGCCGCGCGCGAAGGCACCCGTGCGGTGGGACCCATTGTGGCGCTTTGGTTTGTGATCTTTATGCTGCCTTATGCGCTGTGGGTGCGCGATCCCGCGGTGTCCGGACGCAGGCTGAGCCCTGGTCAGGCCGTTGGGCGTGTAGTGCAATCGGTCAAGGCCCTGCGCCACCGCAAAAGCCTGGCTGCCTTCCTAGCCGGCTCGATGCTGTATCGCGATGCGCTGAACGGGCTTTATGCGTTTGGCGGGGTCTATGCGCGGCTGGTGCTGGAGTGGGAGATCACCCAAATCGGGGTGTTTGGCATAATCGCCGCCATTTCCGCCGCGGCCTTCAGCTGGCTGGGCGGGATTGCCGACCGCAGATTTGGTCCGAAACCCGTTATTGTCACTGCGATCCTGGTTCTGATGGCCGTTTGTGCCGTCGTGGTTGGCATGTCGCGCGAACAGCTTTTTGGCATCCCGCTGGCGGCGGGTTCGCCTGTACCGGACGCAGTGTTTTTCATCTGTGGTGTTCTGATCGGCGGATTTGGCGGTATTTTGCAGGCCGCCAGCCGCACCTTGATGGTGCGCCATACGGCATCACATGCCGCCGCCGAAAGCTTTGGCCTTTATGGGCTGTCGGGGCGCGCAACGGCGTTTCTGGCGCCCCTGTTGATTGGGATTGCCACAACCATAAGCGAAAGCGCGCGTTTGGGAATGGCACCGCTCATTGTCCTCTTTGTCCTTGGGCTTCTTCTGCTAGGGTGGGTCCGAGCAGAAGGAGATCAGGGTTGAGACTGTTTTGTGCCACGTTTTTCATTGTCCTCAGTTTAATCACTCCAGCCGCTGCGGCCCCGCCGGCGAAACAGCTGTTCGGAGCCAAGGCGGAAGGCTCGGCCCAACGCCCGGCTCCATTTGGCTCTTATGCCAAGGGCTGCGTGGCCGGTGCCGTGGAACTGCCGGAAACCGGGCCGACATGGCAAGCGATGCGTTTGTCGCGCAACCGGAACTGGGGTCATCCCTCAGCAATTGATTTTGTCCAGGATCTCAGCCGGTTTGCGGCCAAACAGCCCGGCTGGAACGGGCTTTATATCGGGGATATCAGCCAACCGCGAGGTGGGCCGATGCTGTCCGGGCACCGCAGTCACCAGATTGGTCTGGATATCGACATCTGGATGCGCCCGGCGGATCAACTGCGTCTGTCCCGCAACGCGCGGGAAAACATCTCTTCGATCTCATTGCGTCGCGCGGGGGGCGCTTATGTCAACAGCAACTGGAGCCCCCAGCACCATGCCATCCTGCGCGCTGCCGCCAAGGACAAACGTGTGGCGCGGATCTTTGTCTTTCCCGGGGCCAAAGTGCAAATGTGCAAGGAGGCCAAAGGAGATCGCCGCTGGCTGCGTAAAATCCGTCCCTGGTGGGGGCACCACTATCATTTTCATGTCCGGCTGAACTGCCCACGTGGCGCAAAAGGCTGCGTGGATCAGGCTGCGCCGCCAAAAGGCGACGGCTGCGCGGATGCAGAACGCTGGGTTAGGGACATTTTAAACCCTCCTGCGCCAAAACCAGTCGACCCCAAAGCGCCAAAGCCTAAACCCAGACGCGATTTCACTCTTTCGGATCTTCCTCAACAATGCGCCGCCGTTTTGCAATCAAGGTAATTGTTCCCCTCCTGTTAGGCGCCAGCCTGGCAGTGGCCGGCTATGCCGCGGGCCGCAACGAGGTGGATCCCGGCCCGGCACGGTTCCTCAGCAGTCTTGAGCTGCGCGCCAAACCGCAATGGTTTGGCGGCTTTTCCGCGATATCGGTGGCGGCCGATGGTCAAAAGGTGGTCCTGCTCACCGATCGCTCTCACCTGCTGGAAGGGGTGATTGAGCGGCAAGCTGACAGGATTTCCGGCCTTTTGGTGCACAGCCACAACCAACTGCGCAACCGCAAGGGGCAAACCATGACCAGCGGGCGCGACTCTGTGGACAGCGAAGGGCTCGCGCTTGCACCGGATGGGGCATTGTTTGTCTCTTTTGAAGGCCAGGCACGTGTGAGCCGCTACAACAGCCACCGCTCCGCCGCACAGGATCTGCCCCGCCCCAAGGCGTTTCGTGTCTACGAAGACAACAAGGCCCTCGAAGCGCTGGGGATCGACAGCCATGGGCAGCTTTATACCGTGCCCGAAAACAGCCCCGGCGACCAATTCCCGGTCTGGCGCTGGGATGGGGCGCGGTGGGAACAGCCGTTTTCCATCTCAAAATACGATGGCTACCTGCCCGTCGGTCTTGATATTGGCCCCGACGGGCGGTTCTACCTCTTGGAACGTAAATTCGTCTGGATCGGGTTTCGCAGCCGCTTGCGGCGTTGGGATCTCTCAGAAGAGGGGCTGACCAATGAAACCGAGCTGCTGCGCACCGGCCTCGCCGCCCATGACAACCTCGAAGGGCTCTCCGTCTGGCGCACCGCCACCGGCGGGCTGCGCGCCACTATGGTCTCGGACGACAATTTCATGCCCTTTCAACGCAGTGAATTGGTGGAATACCACCTGCCCAACTGACGCAACCGCAGCGCGCCCCTGGCGCGCTGCCTGGCCCAACGGGAGCGGTGTTTTGCCAAAACACCCAGCGACGGGCGGGAGCGCACCGGTTGATTTTATCCCCAACAGGCGCTAAAGGCACGGCTTCGGCCGCACACGGCGGCCCAAGTCTCCGCGACCTTGTTAAAACGGATCCTATTGATGACACGTATACATCTGCCCGGCATTGCCGCCATGGCCGCCATTGTTGTGGCGTCCAATATTCTTGTTCAATTCCTCTTCGGCCAATGGCTCACCTGGGGCGCGTTCACCTATCCGCTGGCCTTTCTGGTCACCGATGTGATGAACCGCATCTATGGCATGGCCGCCGCGCGCAAGGTCGTGTTCGCAGGCTTTGTCACCGGCGTCATCTGCTCGTTGATCGGCAGCCAGATCATGCTGGAATTTGGCCCCGCGGTGCCCTTGCGGATTGCCGTTGCCTCTGGCACCGCTTTCCTGGTGGCGCAGATGTGTGATGTGGCGATTTTTGATCGCTTCAAATCCGGCCGTTGGTGGCGCGCGCCTTTGATCTCGACCCTTGTGGGCTCGGCGCTGGACACGGCTCTCTTTTTCACCATCGCCTTTTCAGCCGCGATCCCTTTCTTTGGGGCAGATGCGGACGCTGCCATCAACTGGTCCTGGGAGGGTGTTCCCTTTATGGGCGCAGGCGCTGTGGTGCCGCTTTGGGTCTCGCTTGCCTTTGCCGATTGGTGCGTAAAACTCGCCCTTGCGCTGCTGGCCCTTGTGCCCTTCCGCATCATCGTGGGGCGGTTTGGCGCACAGACCACATGATTTTGTTTTGACATCTCTCAATTCTGTGGCACGCTACCCTTACGCGTAACATTCAGAAAGGAGGTGCTCTAGTGTCTATTGAGAACTTGGAGATCGGTGTCGGAACAGTTCGGGAGGCGCAAGGCTAGGGCAGCCCTTAGCTGAGTTTAACCCTGAATTGGTGACCGCCTAACCGGCGCACCTCCGAATACTCAAGAAGGGCTGTTCGTTGCGCAAAATCGAACAGCCCTTTTGTTGTTTCAAACAGCTGTTGTGTCTCAAAATCGGACCCCGACGCTGTCCCCTCTTAACCTGACGGTCAAATCGCGGCATAAACCGGTCAGAAGGATCTCGTTCATGCTGCGCATCTCTGACACCATCACTTTGCAAGATTGGGAACTGACCGAACAGTTTATCCGCGCCTCTGGCCCTGGCGGTCAGAATGTGAACAAAGTGTCCACAGCCGTCGAACTGCGGTTTGAGGCTGAACGCTCCCCCTCTTTGACACCTGCGGTCAAGAAACGCCTGCGCCGTCTGGCGGGGCGTCGCTGGACCAAAGAAGGGGCGATTATTCTGTTTTGCGACGAAACCCGCAGTCAGGCCCGCAACCGGGATCTGGCGCGGGAACGTCTGGCTGCCCTGATCCAACAGGCCACCGTAGTGCCCAAGCGCAGGATTGCAACCAAACCCACACGCGGGTCCGTCCAACGTCGTCTCTCTGCCAAAAAACAGCGTGGAGAGGTCAAATCCCTGCGTGGCCGGGTGCAGGACGACTGAACATTCCCCCAAAAGGAGCCCCCTATGCAGCCAGGTCCCCGAAATCTGATCACCGATGTGCCGGGCTTGCAGGTCGGAAATGCCAAGAATCCGGCCCTGAAATCCGGCACTACGGTGTTGATCGGCGCAGAGCCGTTTACCGCCGCAGTCCATGTGATGGGGGGTGCGCCCGGCACGCGGGAAACCGATCTTTTGGCGCCGGATAAATCTGTGGCCAAAGTCGACGCGCTGGTTTTGTCCGGCGGCTCTGCCTTTGGGTTGGATGCCTGTTCAGGCGTGTCCGAGGGGCTGCGCGCCCAAGGGCGCGGGTTCACATTGGGCCCTGCGATCATCCCCATTGTCCCCGGTGCAATCCTGTTTGATCTGCTCAACGGTGGTGACAAATCCTGGACCACCAACCCCTATTTGGAGCTGGGACGCGCAGCATTGGCAGCTGCGGCACCCGAGTTTGCATTGGGCAGCCACGGCGCGGGCACCGGTGCAACAACCGCATCGCTCAAAGGGGGGCTGGGCTCTGCGTCGCTTGTTCTGGACAATGGCGTCACCGTCGCGGCTCTGGTTGCAGCCAATCCGATGGGGTCGGTGACCACCGCTGGCACACATCATTTCTGGGCGGCCCCTTTTGAGATTGAGGACGAATTTGGCGGGCTTGGGCCAGACCCACGGGCGGGTTTGGGCCGCGATCTTGACAGCGCCAAGCTGCGCGCGATGCGTAAAATTATGGGGTCACCAGATGCAGCGCTGGGGGAGCGCGCCAATACCACCATCGCCATTGTGGCCACAGATGCTGATTTGACCAAGGCGCAAAGCCAACGTCTGGCCATTGCGGCCCATGACGGTATTGGCCGCGCTGTTGTACCGGCCCATACGCCCATGGATGGGGATCTCGTCTTTGCGGTGTCGACCAATACAAACGACTCAAGCGATGGGGAGGCGATCTTGCCTGACCTCTGCCATGCCGCTGCATTGTGCCTGAGCCGCGCCATTGCGCGGGGGATATACCACGCTCAACCAGAAGATGACGATCTGTTGCCCTGTTGGCAGGAAAACGCCGCAGGCCGCTAGGACAGATTGTCCCAATTGCCCCGTTGTGACGGTTTCACGACCAACGTCGCGTTGACTCTGATGCCCCTGCAGACCTTATAGAAGCTAGCCGGATATACTGGAGCAAGCTGAAATGAAACGAATTTTAACAGTCGCTGGACTGATCATGCTCGCCAGCTCTGCCGCACATGCGGGAGATGCAGCCAAAGGCGAAAAAGGGTTCAAGAAGTGCAAAGCCTGCCACATGATCGTTTCGGACGCAGGTGAAACCATCGTCAAAGGTGGCAAAACCGGTCCGAACCTTTATGGCGTTGCAGGACGTACATTGGGCACCGCAGAAGGCTTTAAATACAGCAAGTCGATGATTGCGGCGGGTGAAGCTGGTCAGGCCTGGGACATGGAGTCCTTTGCGGCGTTCACCGCAGATCCCAATGGGTATCTGAAAGAGGCAACTGGCGATTCAAAAGCCAAATCCAAAATGTCCTTCCGCCTGAAAAATGGCGCTGAGGATGTTTACGCCTATCTGGAAAGTGTCGCCGCCGAATAAGGCCGACCACCCGCTTGGATGACGCGGGTTCTGTGATTTTCTCAAAGCCGCGACCACGGGCCGCGGCTTTTCTTGTGCCGAGGGCCTTGTTCTCCTGCTATCCTTTTCTCCTCACCCTGCCCATTTGGGCACGCGCAACCCTTCTGGATCCCGTCTGCACATGAGCCATCTCATCCCGGCTTGGGTAAATGGAGAATTACAACCCGTCGACAAGGTCGCAGCCCATGAGAAGGGTCTGCGCCACAAAGCCGTGTCGGTGTTTGTGGTGAAATCCGGCGCAATCCTGATGCAGCGGCGCGCGCTCAGCAAATATCACACGCCCGGTCTGTGGGCGAACAGCTGCTGCACCCATCCCAAATGGGATGAGGAACCCGTGGCCTGCGCCATGCGGCGGCTGCGCGAAGAACTGGGCATTCGGGGCCTTTATCCCGAATTTCGGCACCGGCTGGAATACCGCGCAGATGTCGGCAATGGCATGATCGAGCATGAAGAGGTCGATGTGTTTCTGGCCCACGCCCACCGGGTGATCAATGTCACGCCAAATCCCGAAGAAGTTATGGAAACCCGCTGGGTGGATTATCACGACCTGCAGGCCGAGATCGCGCGCCACCCGGAACGTTTCACGCCCTGGCTCAAGATCTATTTGGCGGATTATGCCGATGTGATTTTTGGCCCAGATCTCAAGATCTGAGCGGCCGCGCGTTTACGCAGAGGCCACCGCAATATTGTCGATCAGCCGAACCCCATCCAGCCAGGCCGCCGCCAAAAGACGCGCGGGTTTTGTAAGGTCGGACACAGGTTGCAAGGTGTCCGCGCAGCGCAGTTCAAAATACTCAACCTCGCCAAACCCGGCCTGTGCCAGTTCGGTGAGTGCGGATTTCTGAACCTCTTCCCAATTCATGCCTTCCGCCAATTGCGCCGTTGCAGCGGTCATCAGTTGATACAGAACACAGGCTTTGGCCTTGGCCGCATCACCAAGGCGCAGATTGCGTGAGGACATCGCAAGGCCCGAGGCTTCGCGCACAGTGGGACAGCCGACCACCTCGATCGGGATGTTCAGATCCCGCGCCATCTGACGCACCAACATCAGCTGCTGATAATCCTTCTCGCCAAAAAACGCCTTGTGCGCGCCGGTCATCAGGAACAGCTTGGCCACCACCGTTGCCACCCCGTCAAAATGGCCGGGACGGAAGGCCCCTTCCAATGTGTCGCTGACTCCGGTTACAGACACCGTGGTTGCATAGCCCTCAGGATAGATCTCATCCGCGTTGGGGACAAAGACCACATCCACATCAAAGGGCGCCAGCTTGGCCGCATCCTGGTCTTCGGTTCGGGGGTATTTTGCCAGGTCTTCCGGGCTGTTGAACTGTTTGGGGTTCACGAAGATGGTAACAATCACCCGGTCACAGGCCGCTTTGGCGGCTTGGACCAGCGACAGATGACCTTGGTGCAGCGCGCCCATTGTGGGCACAACACCCACAGTTTCACCTGCTCGCACCCAAGTTTGATATTGCGCCCGCAGATCCGCAAGGGCGCGCACAATTGGCGCGCTCATGAGGCTGTCCCTTTTTTGGCAGGGGCCTGATCTGCAAAGACATGTTCAGGGGCCGGGAAGCTTCGCGCGCGCACTTCGGCTGCATATTCCGCAATCGCCGCTTCGGCTGCCGGGCCAAGATCTGCATAGCGTTTCACAAATTTCGGCTTAAAGGCGGTGAAAAAGCCCAGCATGTCATCCACCACAAGGATCTGCCCGTCACAGCCTACAGAAGCTCCAATCCCAATGGTCGGGATCGCGATTTCAGCAGTGATCCGATCCGAAAGCGAAGCGGGCAGTTTTTCCAGAACAACAGAAAAGGCCCCCGCCGCTTCAATCGCCTTGGCATCGGCCAGAACCTGTTCCGCGGCTGCATCCCGGCCCTGCACCTTGTATCCGCCCAATGTGTTCACAGATTGTGGTGTCAAACCAATATGGGCCATCACAGGAATGCCGCGCTGAGTCAGGAAGCGGATGGTCTCTTCCATATGGACGCCACCTTCCAGCTTGACCGCCGCTGCGCCGGTTTCCGCCATCAAACGCGCCGCATTGCGAAAGGCCTGGGCCGGTCCTTCCTCGTATGAGGCAAAGGGCATGTCGATCACCAACATGGATCTCTCAATGCCGCGGGCAACCGCCTGCCCGTGCATGATCATCATCTCCATCGTCACAGCCAGGGTCGAAGGCAGACCATGCAACACCATACCAACGCTGTCTCCAACCAGAACAATGTCGCAATGAGGATCCATCAAACCCGCCATTGGCGTGGTATAGGCGGTCAAGCAGACCAGGGGCTCCCCCCCTTTGCGGGCTCGAATGTCATCAGCATTTGGTGCTTTTTTGCGGGCCGTCGCGCTCATTGGCGGTCCTCCAGTCGGCTGCGGTTGGGGTGACCTATCAATTTTGGACAGGAGATTCCAGTGGTTCAAACGCCGCCCCGCTGCGCTGCAGCGCAAGATTGTTACCCGACCGTTTGATCGCGGCTCATAAAAAAGCCCCACCCAAACAGGGGTTTACCCGCTGTGGGCTTTTCTGATTTGAGCCCTTTGGCCGCACCTTCAAAGGGTTCCGTAAAAATACGGGGCGTTGCGTCAAATGACGCCTTTTCCTGTGATCACAGCTGGTGGCGGGCCTGCAAAAACGCAATTCGCTCGGCGACCTCGTCGCTGATCGGCCCATTGCGCGGCGCGTCCCGCAGCGTTGTAAACCAATGCTCTGGCGGATTGCGCCCCAGCCGGTGGCCATCAAACCGCAGCTGCCGCAAAACAGCCTGGGCTGGTTCGGGCAATAGGGCTGGGATATCAAACCCGTTGAGCGTGCCCCAAATTCCCGTCCACAGTCGTGCCACCGACCAGGGGTTATAGCCGCCGCCACCCAGAACCAGCAGGCGGGGGGCCACCCCCATCAGATGGTCCAGAAACGCCCAATGCGCATTGTTGGACAGGGCAAGATGCGCCAGCGGATCTTCAACCACCGCGTCCGCTCCGCATTGCAGGATAATCGCCTCTGGCTCGAACCGCTGTACCAGGGGTAAAACCAAAGCCTCCCGCGCCAGGGCCATTTCGCTGTCGTTGAACCCACGTGGCACCGGCAAGTTGACCGCCGATCCGCCTGCAGTCTCCTGCACGCCGCCGGTCCGTGGCCACAGATTGTCTTCGTGGATGGAGATCATAAGAACCTCCGGATCCCCTTGAAAACCCACCTCCACCCCATCCGGGTGATGTGCGTCGATGTCCACATAGACCACCCGGCGCACACCTTGATGGCGCAAGGACAAAATCGCCAAGACCGGATCGTTCAAATAGCAGAACCCATTGGCCCGGTCCGGCATCCCGTGGTGGGTCCCGCCCGCGGGGTTATAGACCTGCCCCCCCCGGGCCAAAAGCTCACCCGCCAGAATGGACGCCCCGGCTGAGGTGGCCGGGCGGCGGAACATCTCGGCAAAGACGGGGTTGGAATGGGTGCCCAGCTGATGCCGCTTGCGGGTGTCTTCTGTGACCTGTTGCGCCTGTTCGGCGGCCACCAGCGCAGCGATATAGTCCGGGTGATGCCAGGCCTCCAACGCACGGGGTTTTGCCCGCGGCGCGCGCCGAAAGGCCGAGGGCGGCAGCCAGCCCAAGGCGCGGGACAAGTCCATCACCGACGACACCCGTGGCACGCGCAAAGGGTGGCTTTTGCCATAGCTGGAGAGGCGGTAAATATCGTGGCCGATAAAGAGCGGATCATGAAGCATAGTCTGGATCTAACCCGAGCGCGTCGTGATCCAAACTGCTTTTACAGCCGGAGTTAATCACTTTGCCTTAGGCTCCAATGCGCTATCGGCACTGTGAGCCGACGATTCGACATTTAACACCGGGTCCATAGACTTGCGCAGCAGCCCACCGACGACCGCACCGACGCATCTGACGTCTCTCCAGCACACTCCGACGGGCGTGCAGGCAGATCGATCGCCTGTTGACGGTTTGGTTCTGCGGCCCATCGCACCACAAGAGGCCTTGCGGTTCCTGCCGCTGTTTTCACGCTATCTTGGGGAAAGCGATCCTCAGACCGTTTCTGATGCGATCAAGAAAAGCAAACGCGCCTTGAACCGCGCCGATCATGACGCGTTCTGGCTGCTCCATGCCGGGCGCGAGATCGGGTTTGCCGTGGTTTTGCACCTTCCCGAAGGGCAACACGAATTGTCGGATTTCACCATATTTCCGGAGCACCGCCGCCACGGGTATGGCCAACGGGCTGCGCGCCATCTGTTTGCACGGTTTCCGGGGCGCTGGCGAATGGGCGTATCCAGCACGTCCCTGGCCGCGGCAGCCTTTTGGGGCACCTGCCTGAGTTCGCTTGCCAATGTGGAGAATGTGGCCACCGGCGCGCCATTTACCAGCCGTCAAAGCAAGAGCTTCAGCTTTTGCGTTAAGCCCGGTATCACCTGATACAAGGTCAGAGGTTTTGCGCCGCGCGATGCGCGTCGCCGGGGGGCAGGCCGCGCCTTCGGCGCGGCCTGCCTGGCCCAAGAGGATGGGGATGCATTTTTAATGCAGACCAGACGCGCGGGAGCTCCCCCTTGCCCGGCTGCGGTTAAACAACCACCTCAAAACTGTCTTGGCGTCCGACGTTGAACACACGTTTGTAGCGCGCGATTTCATCTGCGGGGCCCATCGCCTTTTGTGGATTGTCCGACAGCTTGACCGTGGGTTTGCCATTGGCGGACACTGCTTTGCAGACCAGCGAGAACGGCGCGAGGCGATCATCAGGAACTAGACCGCGGAAATCATTGGTCAACAATGTGCCCCAGCCAAACGAGACCTGCACACGGCCCGCAAACTGGGCGTGTAACTCTTCCATTTTGGTCACATCCAACCCATCCGAGAAAATGACCCGTTTCTGCGTTGGATCCTCCCCCCGTTCGATCCACCAGCGGATCGCGGTCTCGGCTCCTGATGCCGGGTCACCACTGTCAATGCGAATGCCTGTCCACCCGGCCAACCAGCCCGGTGCCCGATCCAGGAATCCTTGGGTGCCGTAAGTATCCGGCAGAATAATACGCAGGTTGCCGTCGTGTTCCTCATGCCAATCCGACAGAACCTCATAAGGGGCCTTTGCCAGGGCGGCGTCATCCGCTGCCAACGCCGAATAAACCATTGGCAACTCATGGGCATTGGTGCCGATCGCCTCAACTTCGCGACGCATGGCGATCAAACAATTTGATGTGCCGGTAAACCGCGGCCCCAACCCTTCGATCATCGCTTGTACGCACCAGTCCTGCCACAGGAACCCGTGACGGCGGCGGGTGCCGAAATCTGCAACCGACAGTCCATCAATCTGACGCAGACGCTCGATTTTCTCCCAAACCCGGGTCATTGCGCGCGCATACAGCACCTGCAGTTCAAACCGGCCCATCTGGTCCAGCACCGCACGCGAGCGCAGTTCCATCAGCACTGCCAGTGCCGGGATTTCCCACAACATGACCTCGTGCCATTTGCCTTCAAAGGTCAGCTCGTATTGGTCGCCCTTGCGCTCCAACTCGTAAGGGGGCAGCCGCAGGTTCTCAAACCACTCCATAAAATCAGAGCGGAACATCTGGCGTTTGCCATAAAACGTATTGCCGCGCAGCCAGGTGCTTTCGCCGCGTGACAAGGACAGAGAGCGGATATGGTCCAGCTGTTCACGCAGTTCACCTTCGTCGATCAACTGGGCCAGCGGCACATCCTGCGATCGGTTGATCAGCGAGAACCGCACCTGTGCGTCTGGTCGGTTGCGAAACACCGACTGACACATCAGAAGTTTGTAGAAATCCGTGTCGATCAAGGATCGGACAATCGGATCGATCTTCCATTTGTGATTGTAGACCCGTGTCGCGATATCCACCATGTCGCCCTACCTGACCGTTTTCTCCGTTTGTAAGGCAGCTCCGGGTTCGGCGCAAAGAGAAAGGGGTGTGCCGAGGTCATGCTGGGAAAAGGCCAGCACCAAGCTCTCGACAAGTTGTTGTCGGCTCACGGGTTTAGACAGGAACTCATCCATGCCCGCCTTCAAACAGGCGTCCCGATCTTCGTCAAAGGCATTGGCTGTGACCGCAATGATATAAGGCTGGGGCACGCTGGATTGGCGAATGCTCTGCGTCGCCTCAAGCCCGCTCACATTCGGCATCGACAAATCCATCAATATCACCTGCGGTTCCAGCTCGATTGTGCGGTCAATGGCCTCTTGCCCGTCCACAGCGAAACACAGCTGCGCCCCTGTGCCTTTGAGGAATTTCTGAACCAAGAGCCGGTTCACCTGATTATCATCTGCAACCAGGATCCGCGCGCCATTGAGGTCGACCTCCTGCGGGCTTCTTTTTTCGGGCACCTCAGCAAGCTGACAGGCCGGGGCCAGTTGCAGCTGAGTGGTGAAACAGGAGCCCTGCCCTTCGGCCGAGGACACGGTTATTGTTCCCCCCATCGCATGTGCCAACCGTTGTGAGATCGTCAGCCCCAGTCCGGTGCCGCCAAATTTGCGGGAAATCGCCGTGTCGGCTTGGGAAAACCGTTCAAAAATCCGGGCCTGCAGCTCTTCGGGGATGCCGATGCCGGTATCAAACACATGGAAGTTCAACTTTGGAGCTTTGGGCGTACCACTGACATCCACAACCACCCGTACGCCACCTTTGGCCGTGAACTTTAGTGCATTACCAACCACATTCATCAATATCTGAGTGATGCGGCGGTCATCGCCATGCAGAACCTCTGGCACATCCGAAGCCACATCGAGCTCGAAGTAAATTGATTTCTCCTGCGCCAGAGGTTTCAGCAGGTCGATCGTATTTTCAAAACAGCGCCGCACATCAAAATTGGTCGGCGTCAGGGTGACATCGCGCGCATCCATCTTGGACAATTCCAAAACGTCATTGATCAGCGCCAGCAACGACCGTGCAGAGCTGTGGATGGTTTCCGCGTATTTTCGCTGGTCTTCGTCAAGCTGCGTATGTTCCAGCAGCTGGGTCATGCCAATGACACCGTTCAACGGCGTGCGGATCTCATGGCTCATCGTGGCCAGGAATTCGGCCTTGGTTCGGGCCCCTTCTTCGGCGGCGCGGCGGGCTTCCTCAAGCTCTTTTTCATGCTCTTTGGTGGCTGTGATGTCCCGCTCGACGGCAATAAGCGTCTCCAGCTCACCTGCGGCGTTCAGCATTGGCACTTGGCTGGTTTCGAGCCAGATCCTCCGGCCATCTTTACGGCGGCTGAACAGCACGGTTCGAACCGTATCACCTTTGATAAGCCGCGCGTTCATATCAGCGACCTCATCCAGGTCGGTTTCATCACAATTTAACAAATCCGCCGGTCGTTGGCCGATTGCGTCCTTTGCCGTGTATCCCGTTATGCGTGTAAAGCTTTCGTTCACCCATGTGATCCGAAAATCTCGGTTGATGATCATCACACTGTCATTGGCGCTCTCGGCAACCAATGCCAACCGGCGGGCTTCAACTTGTTGCGAATACATCTGCGCATAAGCGTTTTGTAGCTCACGTTGTTGGCGGGCCTGCTTGAGCTCGGTCTGGAGGCGGCGGACGTGGCGGGATTGTACCAGCCGGGCGATCCAAATGGACGTGAGGGCAAAAATAACAACCCCGCCAATATCCAACTCGTGGGCGTAATACCCAAATTCATGATGGGGCCCACCGGATACCAAAATCCCCAAGGGTACGACAAAATAGATAACCGCACGAATGATAACACCTATGGGATTCAGCGGCACAAACATCAAATGTGCGATCCCGGCGCCCATCAACAAATAGATAGAGAAAATAGGCTTCCAATGCGCGTGCCCATACTCGGGCTCTAGACAGCAAAGGTAAGTCGGCAAACTGGCAGCAATAACAAAGCAAACAGCGTCAAACGTGCCTGCAGCTATGCTGATACGCTTTGCGCGCTGTTCATCAATCTCGTCAATGCGAGCTGCGGACAAACGGCGCATAAAATACGTCTCGACCAGATCTCCCGCGACGACAAGCGCCAGACAAATCATCGCGATTTCAAAAGACGCCATGACAGCAACAAAACTGCACCACCCGACGGCAAACAAAAGCCGCGTATTAAGATGGTCTACCTTGTGACCGGCATAGCGTTGCAGCAGGCCAACAGGGCTGTATCTTCTTTCATGTTTGGCGACCGGACAGGTGGCTGGAGACATTGAACAGAACTTCCCTGTGAGCACATCCCTTTGACTAGAGATTCTATCTACTAAGGGTTATTTTTTGGTAGTTTAACTCTTTAGCGTCACGCCAGAGCCCCGCATGTAAGTCAATGACGCCTCTAACGAGCCGTCCAGATCGATACCGCGACAGGCAGACAGCCCCACTGTGACCTCATATCCCAGCTTTCGGGCATCCAAAGCGGAATAAGATACGCAGAAATCTGTGGCCAAACCCACAAGCGTCAGCTGGGTTATTCCGCGTTCGCTGAGATAGCCGTGCAAACCTGTGACCGTCTCTTGGTCGTTTTCAAAAAACGCGGAATAGCTGTCGATGGCGCTGCGAAATCCTTTGCGGATAATCAGATCCCCGTCCGTGCGCAATTCCGGGTGAAACGCGGCACCTTCGGTGCCCTGCACACAGTGGTCGGGCCACAGGACCTGCGGCCCATAAGGCAGGGTCACTGTCTCATAGGGCGCTTTGCCCGGATGGGCGCTGGCAAAGGATTGGTGCCCCGCTGGGTGCCAGTCCTGTGTCAGAATGACGGTATCAAACACATCCATCATCGCATTGATCGGCGCGACAACCTCGTCCCCTGCGGGCACAGCAAGAGCACCGCCCGGGCAAAAGTCATTCTGCACGTCGATGACAAGTAATGCTGCGGTCATTTGTTTGCTCTCCTCGACTTTTGGCCTGGTCTTCTTTTTGTCGTTATCAAAACTTTGCCTGTCTCTGCGCATCACGCAAGCGTTAATAATATATTTACGATATGTTATTTTTGGAACACAAACCCAGCAAATACTGCGTCTGGCGCGTGTTTCCTGCGCTTGAATTACGGCGCGTGTCGATTTAAGGGCGAGGCATGTACACAATCGCTGCTCTCTATCACTTCACCCGATTTGAAAACCCGGCTGACATCAAGCCTGCGTTGCTGGACCTGTGTCAGGCGCAAGAGGTCAAAGGCTCGCTGCTGCTGGCCAAGGAAGGCATCAACGGGACCATCGCCGGTCCCCGTGTCGGCATTGATGCGGTTTTGAACCATATCAAAGCCCTACCGGGTTGTGCCGATCTGGAGTGGAAAGAGGCGACCAGTGATCATCCGCCGTTTGGCAAGATGAAGGTACGCCTGAAGAAAGAGATCGTCACCATGGGCCAACCCGACGTCGATCCCCGCGCCAAGGTTGGCAACTATGTCGAGCCACAGGAGTGGAACGATCTGATCCGTCAGGACGATGTTGTGGTGATCGACACCCGCAACGATTACGAGGTGGCGATTGGCACGTTTGAGGGCGCAATCGACCCGAAAACCGTGAGCTTTGGTGAATTCCCGGACTGGTGGGAGGAAAACCAAGCGCGATTCCACAACAAACGTGTGGCAATGTTCTGCACCGGAGGGATTCGTTGCGAAAAATCAACGAACTACTTGCTGGGGCAAGGGGTTGAGGATGTCTATCACCTAAAAGGTGGCATTCTGCGCTACTTGGAAGAAATGCCCGCCGAAGACAGCACCTGGCAGGGCGAATGCTTTGTCTTCGACAACCGCGTCTCCGTCGGTCACGGGCTGGAAGAAGGGCCGCATTTGTTGTGCCACGGTTGCCGCCGCCCGATCTTGCCCGAGGATATGAAGCGCCCGGAATTTGAACTGGGTGTCTCCTGCCACCATTGCGCCCATGAAACGTCAGAGGCGGACAAGGCGCGGTTCCGCGAACGGCAGAAACAGATCCGTCTGGCCCGGGAACGCGGGGACAAGACCTATGCGGGCAATCCCCTGTAAGACCTGCCTGCAAGACCGCCCTGTAAAACCCCTCTCAAAGCAGCCCATTTAGTGCTGTTCCGACGAGCCCGCACCGATGGTTGCGGGCTTTTTGTGCGTTGGTGCTGTGTTCACCAAGTTTCAAACAGAGGTTTGTCGCAGATCAATTCACGGTGGCGGGAATCATGGCACTTGGAGGGCGCGGAACCCAAAGGAGGCCACGATGTTGGATCAAGCCTTTCTCAAGACCCCGATTGCCCAAGTTTTAAACCACAATAGCGCGCCACTGATGCAAGTGCGTGACCTGTCCCTGTTTTATGGAGCCAAACAGGCGCTGGAGGACGTCAGTTTTGACCTTTTCCCGCGCGAGATCCTTGCCTTTATCGGCCCGTCCGGCTGCGGCAAGACCACTGCCTTGAAATGCCTGAACCGAATGCATGACGGCACCCGTGGCGTGCGGATCGAAGGCAGTATTGAAATGGATGGGCGTGACATTCACCATCCCGATATTGACCCGCCGCTGTACCGGCGTCGGTTTGGTTGGGTGGCGCAAAAGCCGAACCCGTTTCCAAGCTCCATTTGGCAAAACGTCGCCTATGGCGCGCGGATCCACGGGCTGATGAACACCTCGGCGGATATGGAGGCCCATGTCGAAGACTGCCTGCGCCGCGCGTTCCTGTGGGATGAGGTCAAGGACCATCTGCACAAGAAACAAGGCACCGACCTGTCCGGCGGCCAACAACAACGTCTGTGTGTGGCCCGAGCCTTGGCCACGCAGCCAGACGTTCTGTTGATGGATGAGCCCACCGGCTCGATCGACCCGATCGCAACGGCCAAGCTCGAAGAGCTGATGGTGGAGCTCAAATCCAACCACGCCATTGTGGTGGTGACCCATTCTATGATGGAAGCCCGCCGCATCGCTGACCGTGTCGCCTATTTCCACATGGGCAAACTGTTAGAGATCGGCCCGACTCAGATGATCTTTGATCATGCACAAAACGCCAAAACCCGCGCTTTTGTGGGTGGTGAGTTCGGATAGATCTGCGCAAATGAAAATCCCCGGCTTGAAAGCCGGGGATTGGTATCAGAAGTCCAGGTTTTCGACGCTCAGCGCGTTTTTCTGGATGAACTCACGACGGGGTTCCACAACGTCCCCCATCAGCTTGGTAAAGAGGTCGTCAGCTTCCATGCTGTCATCAACACGGACCTGCAACAGGGTGCGCGCATCGGGATCCAATGTGGTTTCCCACAGCTGATCAGGGTTCATTTCACCCAGACCTTTGTAACGCTGCAGGCTGAGGCCCTTTTCACCCTCTTCCAGGATCGCTTTCAACAGCCCCAGCGGGCCGTGGATCATCTGGCTGCGATCCTTGCGCTGAAGAACGGCGGTTGATCCATAGATCTCCTGCAACGAAGCCGTAAAGCTGCCGGTTTTGCGCGCCTCGCCTGAGCGCAGCATTGGGCCGTCCAACGTGCGCACTTCTTCGACGCCGCGCAGGATCCGCGCCAAGCGGATACCATGGTCCTGCGTGATCCGGCCCTGCCAGCCGCGTTCATATTCCAGTGCAATCTGGTCCAGACGGGCCGCAACCTTGTCTGCCACGCCTTGCAAATCGGAATCCACCGCACCGGGGATAAAGGCGCCGGCCACTGCGGCCTGTTCCAGGATCTGGCGCGGATAATGGGTCGGGAAGGCATCCAGCACACGTTTCAGCTGCCGCGCTTCCTCCACCACACGTGTGAGGTCGGCACTGGCGATTTCCGCACCGTTGCCCAGTTTCAGAACCGCACCTTCCACGCCCTGATTGATCAGGTAATCATCCAGTGCATTCTGATCCTTGAGGTAAACCTCAGACTTGCCGCGCGAAACCTTATAAAGCGGCGGCTGCGCGATGTAGAGGTAGCCCCCTTCGATCAACTCCGGCATCTGGCGATAGAAGAACGTCAACAGCAGCGTCCGGATATGGGCCCCGTCGACGTCCGCATCGGTCATGATGACGATCTTGTGGTAACGCAGTTTGTCGATGTTGAATTCATCCCGGCCAATGCCGGTTCCCAGCGCCATCACAAGGTTGCCGATCTCTTGCGACGACAGCATCCGATCAAACCGCGCCCGTTCCACGTTCAGGATTTTACCGCGCAAGGGCAAGATCGCCTGCGTCTGACGGTCACGACCTGTCTGTGCCGAACCACCAGCGGAGTCACCCTCCACCAGGAAGACTTCGGTCTTGGACGGGTCTTTTTCCGAACAATCCTTGAGCTTACCGGCCAGGAAGTTCACATCCATCGCGGTCTTGCGGCGGGTCAGTTCGCGGGCTTTTCGGGCGGCTTCACGGGCCAGGGCGGCCTCGATGATTTTACCCACCACCTGTTTGGCCACATTGGGATTTTCTTCGAACCACTCGGCCAGTTTCTCCCCCATCAGGCTTTCGACCACCGGGCGCACCTCAGACGAAACCAGCTTGTCCTTGGTTTGGCTCGAAAATTTCGGGTCCGGCACTTTGACGGACAACACACAGGTCAAGCCTTCGCGCGCGTCATCACCGGTAAAGGAGACCTTCTCCTTCTTGGCGATGCCGGACGACTGGGCATAGTTGTTGATGGTCCGGGTCAACGCGCCCCGGAAACCGGCCACATGGGTGCCGCCATCACGCTGCGGGATGTTGTTGGTAAAGGGCAGAACGGTTTCATGATAGCTGTCGTTCCACCACATGGCGATTTCCACGCCAATCTCATCCTTTTCGCCCTTGATATAGATCGGCGCATCCATGACCGGCGATTTGGAGCGATCAAGGTATTTCACAAACTCATTGACGCCGCCTTCGTAGTACAGCTCTGTCTCAAGCCGTTCCGCGGGACGTTCGTCGATCAAAATGATCCGCACGCCTGAATTCAAAAACGCCAGCTCCCGCAAGCGCTTTTCCAGCGTGTCAAAAACATACTCCAGGTTGGAAAACGTATCCGTTGACGCCAGAAACCGCACTTCGGTTCCTGTGCGATCCCCGCAGTCGCCGACCACTTCCAGATGTTTGGCGGTATCGCCGCGTTCAAACCGCGCCACGTGTTCTTTGCCATTGCGCCAGATGCGCAGCTCCAGCCAATCTGACAGCGCGTTGACCACCGACACACCCACACCATGCAGACCGCCGGACACCTTATAGGAGTTGCTGTCAAACTTACCACCGGCGTGCAGCTGGGTCATGATCACCTCAGCCGCTGAAACACCTTCTTCTTGGTGGATATCCACCGGAATCCCGCGCCCGTTGTCGCTGACAGAAACACTTGAATCCGCGTGAATTTTAACGGTAACGGCATCCGCATGACCGGCCAGGGCTTCGTCGATCCCATTGTCGACAACCTCATAGACCATATGGTGGAGGCCCGAGCCATCATCCGTATCACCGATATACATGCCAGGCCGTTTGCGTACAGCCTCCAACCCCTTGAGAACTTTGATGGAATCTGCGCCATATTCTGCTGGGGTCTGCTCGTTTTCGGACATTCACATTTTCCTGCTTTAGCTTTCAGATTTTATACGCTGAAAGCGGGGGCTTGTCACGCGCAAGCCCCCTTTTTTCTTGCCAGAATCGGGGCTCGAATCAGGCGGCGTCAGCGCCAAGCTGCGCAACTTTTTGACGCCAGCTTTGCACCGTTTTCTCATCGGCATGAGAGGCCGGAGCAAACCAGGTGAAACGGGTGGGATGAATGCCGACAAATCCAAAGATCTGACGGGCAAAGATCTTCTTGATCGCATTGCCGTACATCAACCACAACAGAACCGCCGGGGTATCCGATGTCATCAGGACACGCGCGGTTTTGCCTTTGAGCATCGGCTTTGGAAACCCAACGGCCGTTGTGTTGCGGGTGTCAAACGCGCGGCCCGGCTTCAGCGCCCGATCCAAGGCCCCCTTGAGCTTGGCAGGCATCGCACCCCACCACAGCGGCGAGGTCAAAACCACATGGTCCGCCCACTCCAGATCGGACAATAGCGCCTCTAGCACCGGCTCCAGCGGCTTGGGATTGGCATAGCCCCCTTCCCCGTAATCCATGTCAAACTCCATGGCAGAGATATCGTGATAGCGCACCTCATGCCCACGCGCCTCAGCGCTTTGACGGTAGGTTTCCGCCAAGGATTTATTCAGCGACGACTGACCGGGGTGGCCATTGATGAGGATGATCTTCCTGGTGGACATGACGGGCTCCAGATTGCTAAATTGACCTTGGTCAGTTTATGACTCACAAAAATGACCAAGGTCAATTTTTTTTTGACCATGGTCACATTTAATGGAGACCTCATGTCACGCGCGCCCCAGAAACGCCGCTTGGAAACCCGCGCCAAACTGCTTTTGGTCGCACAGGAAATCGTGTCCGAACAGGGCTACAGCGGCTTGCGGGTCGAAGATGTCGTTGCCCGTGCAGGCGTGGCCAAGGGCACGCTGTTTTCCCATTTTGGCGACAAGGACGGGCTGCTTGCGGTGCTGATCGGTGGCGAAGTCATGGGCCAGCTGGACCAGATCCATGGCCTTGGCAGCCCCGAATCAATCCACGACTTGACCGAGCGCCTGTTTGTTCACGTGGATTTTGTCGCCAAGGATCGGATGATCTTTGACATCCTGCTGCGCTATTCCGGCGCCACAGGGTCCGAGACCAATGAGGTTGTAGCAGCATCCTTCACCCGACGCTGCGACCTTGTCACAGGGTGGATTTCCCAGATGCAGACTGCAGGCACAGTGCGCACGGGGCTGGACCCTGAATTTCTGGCTGAAGGGATCGAGGCCTTTCTTGCCCATGTCCTCGCCATCAGCTTTTGCATGGAACATGAGCTGCGCGACCCTAAAGCTGCGCTTCCCCCCTTTTTACACGCCTGGCTCAGCCCGTAACGAGGGTTGATTGCCCATCGTCTTCGCGCACCTCAACCCTTTGCGCCCGATCACCAAGCTCACCAAAGAGCTCAGGCCCCGTGCCCGTCATCCAGGCCTGCACACCAAGCGCGCAAATCTCATCATAAAGCGCGGCGCGACGTGTGCTGTCCAAATGCGCCGCAACCTCGTCCAGCAACAGGATCGGCGGGCCGCTTCCCTGCTCCATCAGCGCGCGCGCATTGGCCAGGATCAACGAGATCAAAAGCGCCTTCTGCTCACCGGTTGAACAATCCTTGGCCGGCAGGGATTTCGCGCGATAGGTCCCCAAAAGATCCGTGCGGTGGGGCCCGATCAAGGTACGCCCCGCTACCAGATCGCGAAACCGGCTTTCCTCCAAGGCGGCCTGCAGATCCGCAGCACTGTCGGGCATATCGCCATCGGTCTGCAGCAACTCAAGCTCAGCCGTGGGAAAGGCCGTCTCGGCGTTGGACTGCGCCTGATGCAGGTAATCCACGGCTTGAACCCGCGCCTGATGGATGCGGTGCCCGGCCTCTGCCATCTGCTGTTCAACCGCGCGATACCAGACCGCATCGCGGATTTCCTGCTTCAACAGCTTGTTGCGCTCCCGCATGGCTTTTTCATAGATCAGCGTGGCTTCGGCGTGATCCGGTGCAAAACTGAGCGCAACCCGGTCCAGAAACCGCCGGCGCCCTTCGGCGCTTTCGATCCACAGACGATCCATTGCGGGCACCAGCCAGACCACCCGCGCGATTTTCCCCAACGCGATCTGATTACTGGCCTTATTGTCGATCCGCACCTGCCGCGCGGCCCCGGCTTCGGACCAGGTCTCCACCTCGAAATCCTGACCGCCACTGGCCAGAACCCCGCTCAGCTTCCAGCCCAAAGCCTCGGGTTTGCGCGCCATATCCGACGCACTGGCACGGCGAATGCCACGGCCCGGCGAAAACAGCGACACGGCTTCCAACACATTGGTTTTGCCAGCGCCATTGTTGCCAAACAGCGCCACCGGACGACCATCCAATTCCAGATCCGCCCGCAGATGCGAGCGAAAATGCGACAGCGTCAAAGAGGTCAGTGCGCGCATGGGACCGCCCTCGCTTTCATCTTTTCCGAAATACTTCCGCCGGAGGCTGTGCCGTCAGGCACATCAAACCCGCATGGGCATCACGACGTAAACCGCGCTTTCATCGCCGCCTTCGCGCATCAGGGTTGGATCCCCGGATGAGTTGAACATGAACACCGCGTTTTCGCGATCCACCTGATTGGCGATTTCCAGCAGGTATTTGGCGTTAAACCCAATGTCCAGATGTTCGTCGTTATAGGCGACGGCCAGCTCTTCCTCGGCGGCGCCGCTGTCCGGCGCATTGACCGACAGAACCAGACGATCCTCGCCCAGCTGCAGCTTGACGGCCCGCGACCGCTCTGATGACACGGTGGCCACACGGTCCACAGCCTGAGCAAACTCGCTGGCATCCACTTCCAGACGGCGGGTGTTGCCCACTGGAATAACACGCGTGTAATCCGGGAAGGTGCCATCGATGACCTTGGAGGTCAGGGTGATGTTTGGCGTCGCAAAGCGTACCTTGGTTTCCGAGACCGAGACAGCGATGTCCATCTCATCATCATCCAACAGCTTGCGCAGCTCACCCACTGTCTTGCGCGGAACAATTACACCCGGCATGTCTTCTGCACCCGGCGGGACATCCGCGTCGATGCGGGCCAGACGGTGGCCGTCGGTTGCGACACAGCGCAGAACCCGTCCACCGGTGCTGCCGTCGGACACATGCATGTAGACACCGTTCAGGTAATACCGCGTCTCTTCGGTGGAAATGGCAAATTTCGATTTATCAAACAGACGGCGTAGGACCGCGCCATTGGCGGCGAAATTCGACTGATACTCGGACGAGGCCATCACCGGGAAATCTTCGCGCGGCAGGGTCGCCAATGAGAAGTTCGAACGCCCCGCCTCAACCGTCAGACGACCAGTGGCGGCATCGGCGGTCAGGGTCACCAAGGCACCATCGGGCAGTTTGCGCACAATCTCATGCAGGGTGGTGGCGGCGACCGTTGTGGCGCCGGCGCGTTCCACTTGGGCATTGGCTTTGTCGACGACCTCAATATCCAGGTCAGTTGCCCGGAACTGTACGGTATCGCCTTCGGCTTCGATCAACACGTTGGCCAGGATCGGAATGGTGTTGCGACGCTCCACAACCGACTGGGCTTGCGCCACAGCTTTGAGAAGGGTGCCGCGTTCGATACTGATCTTCATATCCCTCATTCCTTTCGTCTGGCTTCACCAGCAACCGGGCGCCAAGCCGGGAGGCCACGGTAACCTTTTCAGCCCCCAAGACAAGACTTTATTCGATTTCTCCAATTGTAGGTGACCAGCGTCAAGAGGCCAAAGGGCGCTATTTCACAGAAGCCCGTGAAACGTTGCTTTCTGGCTGTGTCTTTACGTAAAAAACGGCCGCGCCCCGGGGGCGCGACCGTTTCCAAATTCGCTCCAGTTGCAGCTTACGCTTCCAGCGCGCGCCGCAGCATTTCCACATCTTCTGCAATCTGGCCGTCAATCAATCGCAGCTCTTCAATTCGCTTGACCCCATGCATCACTGTAGTGTGGTCGCGCCCCCCAAACCGGCGGCCAATTTCAGGCAACGAGCGGCTGGTCAGCTGCTTGCTCAGATACATCGCCACCTGACGCGGGCGCGCATAAGAGCGCAGACGTTTGGGGCCGATAATATCGGACATGCGGATGTTGTAGTATTCCGAAACCTTGCGCTGGATTTCCTCGACGGTAATCTTTCGCTCTGACGCCCGCAGAACATCCGCCAGACAGTCCTGGGTCAGCTCCATGTCGATCTCGCGCCCGACCAAGGATGCAAAAGCAAACAGGCGGGTCAGAGCGCCTTCCAGCACGCGCACGTTGGTCGAAATACGATGGGCCAAAAACTCCAGCACGCCATCAGCGATTTGCAGATCTGGAAAGGTCTGACGGTGCTGCTGCACTTTGGTCTGCAAAATGCCCAGACGCAATTCGTAATCAGTCGGGTGCAGATCCACCACAAGGCCACATTGCAGGCGGGATTTCACCCGCTCTTCCAGCTCTTTGATCTCACCCGGTGCACGGTCGGCCGAGATGATGATCTGTTTGTTTTGATCCACCAAAGCGTTAAACGTGTGGAAGAACTCCTCCTGTGTGGAGTCCTTGCCGGCGATGAACTGGACGTCATCAACCATCAACACGTCAACAGAGCGGAACAGATGTTTGAAATCCATCATTTTGCGCTCACGCAGGGCTTGCACAAAACGGTACATGAACTGCTCGGCAGACAGATACAGCACATTCAGATCCGGCTTGGAGCGTTTCAGCTCCCATGCAATCGCGTGCATCAGGTGGGTTTTACCCAAGCCAACGCCGCCATAAAGCACCAGCGGATTGAACGTCACGGGGCCAGCTTCACCCACACGACGGGCGGCGGCATGTGCCAGCTCGTTCGGCTTGCCCACGACAAAAGTGTCAAAGGTAAAACGCGGATCCAGAGGGGCAGCCTGTAACGCTTCCAACGTATCTTTTCCGTTTCCACTGGTTTCCACAAAAGAAGACGCTTTGGGTTGTGCAACCACATCGGCAGGCGTTGCGGGAACGTCCTCGGGCTCAACTTCGGCAGCTGGCGCGTTTTGAACAACCTCAAACAGGGGCTGCCCGGATTTGGCTGCTGGGCGACTGGGGGAATTCACCGCAACGTTAAACGCCAAACGTTGGACGTGCTCGCCAGACATATTCAATTCATGCAGAATCAAATCGGAAAAGTTCTGGCCAACGTAATTGCCCATAAAATTTGTGGGCACATTAAAAACGGCGATCCCGTCGTCCAAGTTTTGCAATTCCAGTGGTTCAATCCACGTTGTGAAATTGTTTTGCCCGACGGTTTTTAGCAGTCTCTGCCGTACACTGCCCCATTTATCGTTCGTCATTACTCGCCTCTCGCGTCCCCACGTGCGTGGCCTCTTTGGGCCTATTGTTTCGTCCCGTGCTCATTTCAGAGCTTATATTAAAGGAAAAAGAACCCGGTGGCCGAAAAGACATTTCTTTGCCAGCCATAGGGCACGCCCCTCTTTCCCATCAATTTTTCAAGCAATCGGTGATAATCATCACCATGCAACAATTCATGATGTGAGAATCGAAAATCTCAGAAACGACAGGCCAACTCACAGAAAAGTTGGTCAACAAAACAGTTCACGGCCACTTTGCAACCGCACCAGTCTCTCGTCTTCAATTTTCAAGATCTCAGTGGAACCACCTGTGGCAGCCAGTTCCCCCCAGCGCATGAATCGCTGTATATTAGTAGCAATTTCGTATGGGCAGCAGCAACGAAACTATGATGTTGACTCTGTCTTTGGTCACAAAGAATCTCTTCCGATCAGGATAAGGTTTTGTCCTTGTGGAAAAAAAAAGAGACGCCGCAAATCGCAGCGCCTCACAATTTTGTGGTGGTAGAACTCCACCGTCAAAGAGGGGTTAAAGAATCAACCCAGCGCTTTGACACGTGCCGACAGGCGGGACACCTTACGGGACGCAGTGTTCTTGTGGTAAACACCTTTGGTGACGCCGCGCATCAGCTCAGGCTGAGCGGCACGCAGAGCAGCGGTTGCGGCTTCTTTGTCGCCGGATTCGATTGCTTCTTCGACGTTACGCAGGAAGGTGCGGATGCGCGAACGACGGGCTTTGTTGACTGCAAAACGCTTTTCGTTCTGACGTGCGCGTTTTTTGGCCTGGGGCGAATTTGCCATTTGGATGGACCTCTACAGGGTTTGTGTTCGAATAGGCGCAATGCCAACCAACCCCGGGTCCGATCGCCGGTGTGATTCTAGCCTAGGCGGGCTGCACGCGCATGTATGACGGCGGTGTTTATCCAGATCAGCCGCAGAATGCAAGCGCTGTTCACAAAGAGGAAAAAGCCAGCCGTGTGGCTGGCTTTCTTACTTAAGTGATTACCCTAGGGCTTGCGCAAAAGGGATCGGCTTACTTGTCGCGGAACTGCGCTTCACGCTTTTCCAGGAACGCGCCCATGCCCTCTTTCTGGTCTTCGGTCGCAAACAGCGAATGGAACAGCCGACGTTCGTACAACAGGCCTTCCGCCAGCGGAACTTCATAGCTGCGGTTCACCGCTTCCTTGGTGGCCATAACGCTCAGCTGGGATTTTTCGGCAATCTTCTGCGCCGCGCCGGTTGCTTCATCCATCAGTTTCTTGGCCGGAACCACGCGCGACACAAGACCTGCGCGCTCGGCTTCTTCGGCTTCCATAAACCGGCCCGTCAGGTTCATATCCATCGCCTTGGATTTGCCAATAAACCGGGTCAAGCGCTGGCTGCCGCCCATGCCAGGCATCACACCCAGGTTGATTTCAGGCTGGCCAAATTTGGCCGTGTCAGAGGCGATGATAAAATCGCACATCATCGCCAGCTCGCACCCGCCGCCCAAGGCATAACCGGACACAGCCGCGATAATGGGTTTGCGAATGCCAATGATACGGTTGCTGACCTTGGCAAAAAGATCTTCGCTGTAGACATCAACAAAGCTCTTTTCCGACATCTCTTTGATGTCAGCGCCGGCGGCAAATGCCTTTTCCGAGCCGGTCACAATAATGCAGCGCACTTTGTCGCTGGCATCTGCGTCCTCCAATGCTGTCGCAAGTTCCGACAACAATTCGGTGTTGAGCGCGTTCAACGCCTCCGGGCGGTTCAGTTTAATGAGGCAAACATGGTCCTGCACGTCGACGTTAATCGTCTCAAATGCCATAAGGTTTTGCTTTCGGTTGTTCCCTTTAGGACAGATTCCTTACCATGCGCGTGCCTCGGATCAAGTTATCTTTGACATTGACTGCAATAGAAAGTGGACCGTCCAGATTGGGTAATTCGGGCCACTTTTCCCCCACATCCCCCACGTCGGCAAGGCTCTCCTTCACGGCCATAAACATCAAAGCTGTGTTGAAAATATCCAAGTTCTCCATTGGCTTGGCGGAAATCCTTGAGCGAAGAGCCGCCGGCATTTATTGCATCTTGCAATACTTCGCGAATGGCCGGAACCAGGCTTGCAACCCGTGATGGCGCTATCTGACCCGCCTTACGTTTTGGCGAAATTCCGCAACGGAACAACGTCTCGCACACATAAATATTGCCGAGACCTGCGATGATTCCCTGATCCAACAAGGCGGATTTCACCGGTGTATTGCGCCCTTTAAAGGCCTCAATCAGATAGGTTTCATCAAATTCATTGCCCAATGGCTCTGGCCCTAGAACCGACAACAGCTTGTGCGCCTCCAGCTGATCGGTCGCGATCAGATCCATCGCCCCAAACCTGCGCGGGTCGTTAAAGGTGATGCGCGCGCCGTTCTCCATGTCAAAGATAACATGATCGTGTTTCTGATGGGCCGGGTGGTCGTGAACGAACTGTCCCAACGGGTCACCGGACACCGTCATCCGCCCGGACATGCCCAAATGCACCAACAACGTCTCACCCCGGTCCAGCGCGGCAAGGATGTATTTCGACCGCCGTCGCAGCCCCAAAATACGCGCGCCCGTCAGCCGATCTGCCATGTTTTCAGGGAAGGGCCAGCGCAGATCCGGTCGGTTCACCTGCGCATGGGTAATCACCGCGCCTTCCATTGACGGGGCTAAACCTCGCATCACGGTCTCGACCTCGGGCAGTTCAGGCATTACATCGCTCCTGCAACAGATGACGGTGGGCCGCATTGTGCCGCCCAATTTGCGCTCTATAACTGGGGCGAACCACAGGAAACGGCAAGCCGAATGACCGATACTCAGGACAACACCACCCATTTTGGATTTGAAACCGTGCCCGAACACGAAAAAGCGGGCCGTGTGCAGGGGGTCTTTAACTCGGTCGCCTCAAAATATGACATCATGAATGATGTCATGAGCATGGGTATTCACCGAGTCTGGAAAGACGCGATGATGGATTGGCTGGCGCCCCGTCCAGGGCAAAAGCTGTTGGATGTGGCCGGTGGAACCGGCGACATCTCGTTCCGCTTTCTGAAGCGCGCGGGCTACGGTCATTCGACTGTTCTGGACCTGACCCGCCCGATGTTGGAAGAGGGGCGCAAACGCGCAGACGCGGAACGGATGGCCGACAGCCTGGATTGGGTCACCGGCGACGCCATGGCGCTGCCGTTTCAGGACAACACGTTTGACGTCTACACCATCTCATTTGGGATCCGGAACGTGACCCGCCCGCTGGAGGCGCTCAAAGAAGCGTACCGCGTGTTAAAACCGGGTGGCCGTTTGATGGTTCTGGAATTCAGCCAGCTCCCCAATGACGGGTTGCAGAAGCTTTATGACCTGTATTCCTTCAACGTGATCCCACGTATGGGTCAGCTGATTGCCGATGACTATGACAGCTATCAGTATCTGGTGGAATCAATCCGCAAATTCCCGGATCAAGAGACCTTCTTGGATATGCTGCGTGAAGCTGGGTTTGAAAACGCCAAATACCGCAACCTGTCCATGGGTATCGCGGCCCTGCACTCTGGCTGGAAGATCTGATTTATGCGCGGTCCTCACAATATTGTCCGCCTGATCCGAACAGGCGCAACGATGGTGCGCACGGGTGCCATGAACGCCGTTCTGGATGCGTTTGAAGCCCCGCGCCCTTTGCGTGCTGTGGCCTATACCCTGGGCTGGCCGTTTCAATGGATGGGCTACAAAGGCGACGAGGAAATGCCCGCCGCCACCCGCGCGCTGACGGCGCTGGGACCGGCCTACATCAAATTTGGTCAGGTTCTGTCGACGCGCCCCGATGTGGTCGGCAATGATCTGGCGCGACAATTGCGGGTGCTGCAGGACAAGCTGCCGCCGTTTTCGCGTTCTGAGGCCATTCAGCAAGTGGAACAGGAATTGGGTCGCCCGATGGGTGAGGTCTTCTCTGAGTTCAGCGAACCCATTGCGGCGGCCTCTATCGCGCAGGTACACAAAGCGCGTCTGGTCGACAGCGGCCAGGAGGTGGCTGTCAAAGTGCTGCGCCCCGGTATCGAACGTGCCTTTAACCGTGATGTGGATGCGTTTTACCTGGCAGCGCGGATCGCAGACCTTTTTGCCCCGGGCGCACGCCGGTTGCGGCCGATGGATGTGATCAAACATTTCGACGGTGTGGTCCAAGGTGAACTGGACCTGCGTCTCGAAAGCGCTGCTGCGTCCGAGTTTGCCGCCAATACGGTCAATGACGAGGGGTTCCAGCTGCCGCAGGTTCTGTGGAACTACTCCGGGCGCCGGGTGATGACCCTGGGCTGGGCTGATGGCACAGCTTTGGGCGACAACGCGGCCTTGGATGCGGCGGGTCATGACCGCCGGGTGCTGGCAGAACGCGTGCTGTCGCTGTTTCTGCGCCACGCATTGCGCGATGGGTTTTTCCACGCCGATATGCATCAGGGCAACCTGAAGGTCGCCGCCAATGGCGATATCATCGCCTATGACTTTGGCATCATGGGGCATATCGACGAATACACCCGCCGGGTCTACGCCGAGATCCTCTATGGCTTTATCAAACGCGACTACAAACGTGTGGCCGAGGTCCATTTTGAGGCCGGTTATGTCCCCGCCGATCAGGATGTCGATGAATTCGCCCGTGCCCTGCGCGCCGTTGGTGAGCCAATTTTTGGCATGGATGCGGCCCATATCTCGATGGGGCGGCTGCTGAATTATCTGTTTGAGGTCACCGAACGCTTTGGCATGGAGACCCGGACCGAGCTGATCCTGTTGCAGCGTACGATGGTTGTGGTGGAGGGCGTTGCACGCTCGCTTGATCCGCATATGAACATCTGGGAATCCGCCCATCCGGTGGTGGAGGATTACATCAAGTCTTCGATCGGGCCCAAGGCCGTTGCGTCGGATCTGGCCAAAACCGCCAAAGTGCTGGCCCGCTTTGGACCGCGTCTGCCTGCCTTGGTCGAACGGGCGCTGATCGATCAATCCAAACCCGCTCCGCAGCGGTCAGACCGCAAAATGGACTGGCTTGTTCCGGGGGCGGTGGGATTGGGCCTGGGCGTGTTGCTGTGCCTCGGCGTGACCTATCTGACCTGAGGTCTGCCAGCCGCAGTTTGACAATTTCCGCAAAGGCGACCAGAGTTTCCAGCATGACGGAACACACCGACGATATCCTGAACCTCCTCCCCGCCCGCCTGAAAGAGGCGCGCCGGGCCCAGGGTCTGTCCTTGGAGGCGGTGGCAAACCTGTCGGGTGTCAGCCGCTCTATGGTCAGCCAGATCGAGCGCGGCGAATCCAGCCCGACCATTGCCACGCTTTGGAACCTGACCCGCGCCTTGCAGGTCGATTTTGCAGGGCTCCTGGAAGCCAGCGCCAAACAGGATCGCGTGGATGTGTTGCGCGCCAGTGATGTGCCAATCATTCAAAACATGGGACAAGGTTGCAAAATCAGCATCTTATCCCCACCCGAAGATGCTGGCGGGCATGAGGTTTATGATATCCAACTGTCCCCCGATGGCGCTTTGATCAGCCAACCTCATACGGTCGGAACCCAAGAGCAGCTGACTGTGTTGGACGGCACTGTCCGCCTGACCTCGGGCGGCGCGGAGGAGATCCTGCACGCCGGGGACACCGGCCGATATGCTGCCGACGTGCCCCATTCCATCGCCGCCCAAGGGGATGCGGCGCGGGTCTTCTTGATCGTCAAAAACGGCTAACCCAAAAAACACCGTCGCTGAACCGTAACGTCAGTCTGCGTCGATTGTCCGCTATCACGGATAGTTTTCCACTATTTCAAAATTCCCCCTTTACGGACGTATATCCAATATGACAGAACTTCTGCAACAAGCGGAGTTCTGTCATGTCCCAAGCCTTCTATTCCCACCTGTCCGACACCCTCTCCCAGATCGAAGCGGATGGGCTTTATAAACGTGAGCGCATGATCACCTCCCCGCAGGCGGGGGAAATCCAGGTTGGTGCGCGCAGTGTTATCAACCTTTGTGCAAACAATTATTTGGGTCTGGCGGACCATCCCGACCTGATCGCCGCCGCCAAAGGCGCGATGGAGCCCAAAGGGTTTGGCATGGCCTCGGTCCGGTTTATCTGCGGCACGCAGGACATCCACCGGGACCTGGAACAGAAGCTGGCGCAGTTTCTGGGCAAAGACGATTCGATCCTGTTTGCGGCCTGTTTTGACGCCAATGGTGGGTTGTTTGAACCGCTGTTGACTGCCGAAGACGCGATTATCTCAGACAGTTTGAACCACGCCTCCATCATCGATGGCATCCGCCTGTGTAAGGCTCAGCGCTACCGCTATGCGAACAACGATATGGACGATCTGGAAGCCAAGCTGAAGGAGGCCCGCGAAAAGGGCGCGCGTCACATCATGATTGCCACAGATGGCGTGTTTTCCATGGATGGCTATCTGGCCAATCTGCCCGCCATTCGCGCCCTCGCCGATCAATATGACGCGGTGATGATGGTGGATGACTGCCACGCCACCGGGTTTATGGGACCACGCGGGGCTGGCACACCGGATCATTTTGGCGTGGATGTCGACATTCTGACCGGCACATTGGGCAAGGCGCTTGGCGGTGCAATTGGCGGCTATATCGCGGGTCCACAGCCGGTGATTGACCTGCTGCGCCAACGCGCCCGCCCCTATCTGTTCTCTAACTCACTGCCGCCCGCAATTGTCGCGGCTGGGATCGAAGCCCTGCGTTTGGTGGAGGAAGGCGCAGACCGGCGCGCGCAGCTGTTTGAAAACGCCGCCTATTGGCGCGCGGGATTGGAAAAACTGGGGTTTGAGCTTTTGCCAGGGGAGCATCCGATCATCCCCGTGATGCTGGGCGAAGCGCAATTGGCGCAGGATATGGCCAACCGTCTGTTTGAAGAAGGCGTCTATGTCTCAGGCTTTTTCTTCCCCGTGGTGCCGCGCGGCCAGGCCCGGATCCGCACGCAAATGAATGCGGCTCTGACCCGTGAAGAACTGGATCGTGCCCTCAAGGCGTTTGAAGTGGCTGGCAAGGCCTGTGGAGTGATCTGATGCGACCCAACACGATGAAAGCACTGGAGAAATCCAAACCCCAAGAAGGCCTGTGGATGGTGCAAGCACCGGTTCCGGAAATTGGCCCCGATGAAGTCTTGATCAAGGTCAACAAAACCGGGATCTGCGGCACCGATATTCACATCTGGAACTGGGATGACTGGGCAGCAGCCACCGTGCCCGTGCCGATGATCACCGGGCATGAGTTTGCCGGTGAAATCGTTGAGATCGGCAAAGACGTCACCGGGCTTGAAATCGGCCAACGCTGTTCGGGCGAAGGGCATTTGATTGAACACGACAGCCGACAGTCACGGGCCGGCAAGTTTCACCTGGATCCGGGCACCCGCGGCATTGGCGTGAATGTACAGGGGGCCTTTGCCCAGTATCTGCGCTTGCCCGCGTTTAATGTGGTGCCCCTGCCCGATGACATCCCGGATGAGATCGGCGCGATCCTGGATCCCTTGGGCAATGCGGTTCATACAGCGCTCAGCTTTGATCTGCTGGGCGAAGATGTTTTGATCACCGGGGCCGGTCCCATCGGGATTATGGCCGCCGCAGTTGCCCGCCACGCGGGCGCGCGCAATGTGGTAATCACCGATGTAAACCCCGACCGCCTGTCGCTGGCCGAACATGTGGCCCCGACGGTGCGCCCGGTGAATGTCGCAACCGAAGATCTGAACGATGTGATCCATGAACTGGGTCTGAGCCAGGGGTTTGATGTCGGGCTTGAGATGTCGGGCAATCAAATGGCGCTGGATCAGATGATTGAGGCACTGGTCATGGGCGGCAAAATCGCGCTGTTGGGCATCCCGCCAGGCAAATCACCGGTGGATTGGTCCCGCATCGTGTTCAAGGCCATCACCCTCAAAGGGGTCTACGGCCGCGAGATGTTTGAGACATGGTACAAAATGATCGCGATGTTGCAAAACGGTCTGGATGTCAGCCGGGTGATCACCCATCAGTTCCCGGTGGACGCCTTTGCCGACGGCTTTGCCGCGATGAAATCCGGCAAAAGCGGCAAGGTTGTTTTGGACTGGAACGCCTGATCAAAATGCGCAGCCTACGCCCGATGCAGGGGCTGCGCAGGGTCGCCGAACCGGTTGGGTTAAGCTGGCACGCAATCCGGTGACATTGGAACCGGCTGACGTCCGCTGGGCGTCAGCAACTGCACTTCACGCCCTTCAACCACTGCTGGATGCAAGGGACGACCAAACCCGGTGCCCCCATCCAGATCCACGCGGTTCCCAAAATGGGTGGCGTGCTGCAGCGCGGTGTGCCCGTGGATGACCAACCAGGGAAAGGGCTCCGTGTGAGTCAAAAAGGGGTCACGGATCCAGACCAGATCGTTCTCATGCTGGGCGCCGAGGTTCTTTCCGGGACGGATGCCTGCGTGCACAAAGAGACAGGGCTCTGCCAAGTGATAGGTCGGCAGACTGTTGAGAAACGCGATGTGGCTGCCTGGTACTTTGGCCAGCGCCGCCTTATGCACTTGCTCCAAGCGATCCGTCTCATTGAGGATCACACCGTAGGATTCCAGCGTCTCTATCCCGCCCAGCTTGGGGTGTAGCCAGTGATAGCCGACTTTCATATGCGGATCATGGCGCGGCGTGTCTTCCAGGAACCATTTGAACATCCGGTCGTGATTGCCCAAAAGCGCGGTCCAGTTGCGCCCTGCGGCGATCCCTGTGCTAAGCAGTTCAATCACCCCGCGGCTGTCGGGGCCACGGTCCACATAATCACCCAGAAATACAATCTTGGCGTCTTGGCCGCCATCCGCCTCGATCAGCTCAAGCGCCTGATGCAAGTGGTCGATCTGGCCATGAATATCGCCAATCGCATACGTGGGTTGAGTCATGGGACGATCCCTCCTTTGGGCGGCTTCACCGGGGAAAATGTCAGCGCCAACATGATGGGGCTGTGTAACGTTCTCAACAAAAAAGGCCGCCCATTGGGGCGACCTTTTTCAATTGTTGCATTTGCGGATCGCCTTAGGCGACGTCAAAGACCAGCGGCTTGATCTGAGTGAACAAATCCAGTTCTGCCAGTTTTGCGCGCGCTTCGGCCGGAACCGGAGCGTCGACATATAGCAGGGCAATCGCTTCACCACCCGCATCGCTGCGGCCCAGGGTAAAGTTCGCGATGTTCACGTTCATATCACCCATGGTTTTACCCAGCGCGCCGATGATGCCCGGCACGTCTTTGTTGGTGGTATAGAGCATATGTTCGCCAACTTCGGCATCGATGTTGATGCCTTTGATCTGGATGAAACGCGGCTTGCCGTCCGAGAAGACGGTGCCCGCAACCGAACGCTCACGCTTGGAGGTCACGATGGTCACTTTGACGTAGCCATCAAAAGAACCGGTTTTGTCCTGCGTGGTGGTCGAGATCTGGATACCGCGCTCTTTGGCGATAACCGGAGCAGAGACCATGTTCACATCCGGGTTGGCCTTTTTCATGATGCCTGCGATGACCGCACAGTTCAACGCATCCAGGTTCATATCGGCAACGATACCATCATAGCAAATGTTGATGGCTTCGATCGGTTCATCCGACATCTGACCGGCAAAAGCACCCAGGTGATCCGCCAGTTTGATCCACGGACCCATAACCTTGGCTTCTTCAGCCGTCACAGATGGCATGTTCAGCGCGTTTTCAACTGCACCGGTCAGCAGGTAGTTGGACATCTGCTCGGCCACTTGCAGCGCCACGTTTTCCTGTGCCTCGGTGGTCGCCGCGCCCAGGTGCGGGGTGCAGACCACATTCGGCAGGTTGAAAAGCGCGTTTTCCTTGGCCGGCTCTTCGGAGAAGACGTCGAACGCCGCACCTGCGACATGGCCGGATTTGAGCAATTCAGCCAGCGCGGCCTCATCCACCAGACCACCGCGGGCACAGTTGATGATGCGCACGCCTTTTTTGGTCTTGGCCAGGTTTTCAGCAGACAGGATGTTCTTGGTGCCTTCGGTCAGCGGCACGTGCAGGGTGATGAAATCCGCGCGGGTCAGCAACTCGTCCAACTCGACTTTCTCGACCTGCATCTTTTCGGCCTTCTCTTCCGACAGGAAGGGGTCATAAGCCACAACTTTCATTTTCAGACCACGCGCGCGGTCGCAAACGATGCCACCGATGTTACCCGCGCCGATCACGCCCAGGGTCTTGTTCGTCAGCTCAACGCCCATGAACTTGGACTTTTCCCATTTACCGGCATGGGTGGAGGCAGAGGCTTCCGGGATCTGACGCGCAACAGCGAACATCATCGCGATCGCGTGCTCGGCGGTGGTGATCATGTTGCCGAACGGCGTGTTCATGACGATCACGCCTTTTTTGGACGACGCTTCTTTGTCCACGTTGTCGGTGCCGATACCTGCGCGGCCAACAACTTTCAGGTTGGTTGCCGCTTCCAGGATGGTCGGGGTCACTTTGGTCGCAGAGCGGATCGCCAGACCATCATATTGGCCAATCACTTCGGCCAGCTTCTCTTTGTCTTTGCCAAGGTCGGGCATGAAATCAACGTCGATGCCACGATCACGGAAGATTTGGACGGCGGTTTCAGACAGTTTGTCGGATACGAGTACTTTGGGAGCCATGGGTTTGGGTCCTTCAAATATGGGGTGCGGGAGGGCGCGCAGTTTGGTGCGCGCCCAGATCAATTGGAGTTAAGCTTGCGCTTCGATTTCGGCCTCAAAGGCCCAGGTGAGCCAAGGCAGCATGGCTTCCAGATCGGAAGTCTCAACCGTGCCGCCACACCAGATGCGCAGACCGGCCGGCGCGTCACGATAGGCACCAACATCCAGCGCCACATCTTCGGCTTCCAGACGCTTGGCAACCGCCTTGGCAAAGGCTGCGCCGTCTTGGATGCGGTCATCGGTGAATTTCAGGCAAACCGAAGTGTTGGAGCGGGTTGCACCGTCCACGGCCAGATTGGCGATCCAATCATTGGCGTCACAGAAGTCGAACACGACCTTGGCGTTTGCATCGGCGCGAGCCTTGAGACCCTCGAACCCACCAACAGACCGCGCCCAGTCCAGTGCGACCAGATAGTCCTCAACCGCCAGCATGGAGGGCGTGTTGATGGTGGCACCGGTAAAGATACCGTCGATCAGTTTGCCACCTTTGGTCAGGCGGAAGATTTTCGGCAGCGGCCACGCAGGCGTATAGCTTTCCAAACGTTCAACCGCACGCGGCGACAGGATCAGCATGCCGTGGGCCGCTTCGCCGCCCAGAACCTTCTGCCAGGAGAAGGTGGTCACATCCAGCTTGTCCCAGGGCAGATCCTGCGCAAACGCCGCAGAGGTCGCATCACAGATGGTCAGACCTTCGCGGTCATCCGCAATCCAGTCACCATTGGGAACTTTGACGCCCGAGGTGGTGCCGTTCCACGTGAAGACAACATCATTCTTGGGATCAACAGTCGCCAGATCAACGATCTCACCATATTCGGCGGTTTTGACCTCAGCTTCGATTTTCAGCTGTTTCACAACATCCGTGACCCAGCCCGCGCCAAAGCTTTCCCAGGCCAGCATCTCAACCTTGCGCTCACCCAGAAGGTTCCACAGGGCCATTTCGACCGCACCGGTGTCAGATGCGGGAACGATGCCGATTTTGTAATCAGCGGGGATGCCCAGAACTTCGCGGGTGCCTTCGATGGCGTCCTTCAGCTTGGCTTTACCAACAGCTGCGCGGTGCGAACGGCCAAGAGGCGCGTCGGCAAGTTTGGACAATTCAAAAACGGGGGGTTTGGCACAAGGGCCAGAGGAGAAACGCGGGTTCGCCGGCCGCGTTGCCGGTTGAGAAATAGCCATCAATGCTACCCTTCCAGATAAATGCCTCTCGTTGGGGAGAGGTGTCCCACAGACCGGAATAGAGAGCGCCGCAAATTTGAGCAACCGTCAAAATCGCCCAATACCGGCCTTTCTGATTCCAATTGCGACCATAAATTTCGCCTTTCGGAAACTTTTGCCCCTCTGCGGTCGCTTTGTGGAAACACGGATGAGGGGTGGTTTCGCTGCGCGCGCCTCGCTATGAGTTGCCGGGAATCACTGCAAAGGACGCGCGCCCCATGTTTGTCACCACCCTGCTGTGCAACCCCGCATCTCCGACCCTGGAACCGGCCCTCGCCGACTCGCTGCGCAATGCCTGGGGCGGCGGTGAGCTCCGGTGGCTGGCCCCTGGTATCGCTGCCGAATTCACGCTGCCAGAGATGCCCGAAAACCGCTGGGACGTTTGGGAAGACCTGCAGAAGATCGGCGTCGATCTGGTCCTTCAACCCCTTGAAGGTCGTCAGAAAAAGATGCTGTTGGCGGATATGGATTCCACCATGATCCAGCAGGAATGCATTGACGAGCTGGCCGATGAAGCGGGCGTCGGCGAACGGGTCAAAGAGATCACTGCGCGCGCCATGAATGGCGAATTGGATTTCGAAGGCGCGCTAACCGAACGGGTTGGCCTGTTGAAAGGTCTGCCCGAAGAGGTGATCGCGCAGGTGCTGTCCACCCGCATTACCTTTATGCCCGGCGGCAAAGCACTGCTTGCCACGATGAAGGCCAACGGAGCCTATGCGGCGCTGGTCTCGGGCGGGTTCACTGCCTTTACGGCCAAGGTTGCGGCGGAACTGGGCTTTGATGAAAACCGCGCCAATACGTTGCTGGTGGAAAACGGTACGCTGACCGGCGACGTGGGCCGCCCGATTCTGGGGCGCGAGGCCAAAGTCGAGGCCTTGGAACAGATCACCCAACGCCTTGGCCTGTTGGACACTGACGTTATTGCGGTGGGCGACGGGGCCAATGATCTGGGCATGCTGGGACGTGCGGGCGCAGGCGTCGCTCTGCACGCCAAACCCTCGGTTGCGGCGCAATGTGATATCCGCATCAACCATGGCGACCTCTCGGCGCTTCTGTATATCCAAGGCTATGCCCAAGACGACTTTGTCGCCTGATGTTCGAAGTCAGCTTTGACCTGCTGGTCCTGCTGATTGCAGCCGGATTTCTGGCGGGCTTTATCGACGCCGTGGCCGGTGGAGGCGGGCTGATCACCGTTCCAACACTGTTGCTGGCGGGCGCCGATCCCGTAACGGCTCTGGCCACTAACAAGGTTCAAGGCGTTTTCGGCGCAGGCACCGCAGCGGTGTCTTACGCTCGTGGCGGCCATGTCAAGCTGCGTCGGCAACTGTGGCCCGCAACCATCGCCTTTGGTGCTGCGATGGCCGGCGCATTGCTGGTGACAGTATTGCCAACCGACGCCATCCGTTTGTTCCTGCCAATTCTTTTGATCGGCATCGCGATCTTTTTCGCGACCAAGAAAGGCCTGGGCGATGGCGACCGGCAGCAACGGTTGTCGCCCGCGCTCTTTGCCGCCACGGCGGTGCCGCTGTGTGCTGCCTATGATGGCGTGTTGGGACCGGGCGCAGGCAGTTTTTATATGCTGAGTTTCGTATCGCTCGCGGGTTATGGGATCCTCAAGGCGACGGCGCATACAAAGCTGTTGAATTTTGCCTCGAACTTAGGTGGTTTGACCGTCTTTGCGCTGGTTGCAACACCCTGGTGGATGACCGGTCTGGCCATGGCCGCCGCACAGATCGCCGGGGCCCAATGTGGCGCTGCACTGGCTCAAAAGATCGGCGCGCGATTGATCAAACCTCTGTTGGTGGCGACATCACTTATTCTTGCGGCCAAGCTGCTGTGGGAGATGTTTTGACGCGCCTTTTCTGATAGACTGCACCGCATTCCCAATGTGCATAATCGGTAAAGGATGGTCCCAATGCCTCAATATATTTTCGCCTATCATGGCGGCAAAACACCTGAAACACCTGAGGAAGGTGAACAGGAAATGGCAGCCTGGATGACATGGTTCAACGACATGGGAGAGGCCGTGGCCATCCCGGGCAATCCGGTTGGGCTGTCGAAAACGGTCACAGGTTCCGGCGTGGTCGACAACGGCGGGGCAAACCCCCTGTCGGGGTTTACTGTCGTCAACGCAGACACAATCGAAGCCGCCTGTGCCATGGCCGCGGGATGCCCGATTGTCAAAGATGACTCCGGCACCGTTGAAGTTGCCGAAATCATTGAATTAGAGATGTAACAGCTCTTAGCTTAACAATGCTGCGGCGGGACGCATCTCGCCGCATTTGAGCCCACGCCAATTTGTGATGGGCGCCTGGACAAAGGCCTGGGCGTCAGGATGATCGGCGTGCAACACGCCCAACCGTACGAGAATCGCTGCAATCGCAGATTCCGCCGCGCGGGTGCCACCATCCGTGATCTTGAGCGCGACGCCCTTTTCAATCTCAGGCAAGATCGCAATAAAATAGGCCTCAGCCCCGGTTTTCACCGCTCCCTTGCCGTCCATCGCCCGCATCAGACGTGTGCAGGCACGACCTTCGCCCGCCACCAGTTCAGGATGCGCCATCATCGCATCGCGGATCTGCACCGCCGCCAAGGATTGCGCATCCTCCCGGTGATGTGCCGTGGCAAACCAGGCCATTGCCCGCGCCATGCCCCGCATCGAGCAGGAGAAATTCGGCGCAGAACAGCCATCCAGCCCAACATGCTGCGAGGTTTCACCGGTCAGCGCATCAAAAGTCGCACGGACCGTCTGCTGTACGGGATGATCCACCGCAGTGTAATCGGCATCGCCACCCAGATATTGGTTCAGCGTCAGGAACCCTGCGTGTTTGCCCGAGCAATTGTTGTGAAACTGGCTGGGTTTCTGATCCGCGCGGATCAGCCGTTCCCGTTCCGCCCGGTCTTTTGGAGTTTGCGGACCACAGCAAAAATCAGCCTCACCCAGGCCCAGTTTCTCAACCCAGTTCTGTACGGCGGTCACATGCAGATCAGCGCCGCTGTGAGAGGCTGAGGCCAACGCCAGCTGCTGCGGGCCAAGGCCGTATTTTTCAGCCGCACCAGAGGTCACCAAGGGCAAAGCCTGGATCATCTTGGCCGAGCTGCGGGGATAGACAACCGCATCTGGATCGCCCCAGGCCTCGACAATCTGACCGTCGCCATCACAGACCACAGCGTGGCCGAAATGAAACGATTCCAGTAGATCACCGCGCCAAACTTCTACCAAAGGAACCGGGTTTGTCATTTTGACCTCTTTTCTTGGCGATTTCCCGCCAAACTCCCTTTCAACCATAGCGTCTGATACGCTAATATGTTTGAGTGACGCAAGCGCGGGACAGGGACGAAGACGGTGCAACAACGCCGCAAGACCCCAGCGCAATTGAGGTAGAAGACAGTCTTTGGAGTCGGGACAAATGGCATCGAAACTCGTCCGCATAATTGCGGGACTGAGCGTGGCCTGCGTTGCCAGCATGGCCGTGGCACAACAAGCAACAACAGATAATCGCGTCGGCGCCAATGTCGATTGGAGCGTGTTTCAAGGGGACAGCCCCAAGGAATGCTGGGGGGTTTCCGCCCCAAAAGAGACGGTGAACACGCGCGATGGCCGTGTCGTCTCGGTCCGGCGCAGCCAAATTCAGCTGTTTGTCACCTATAATCTGGGTGCAGGGTCCAATCCCTCGGTGTCCTTTACCGGCGGCTACCCTTTTGCACCGTCTTCGACAGTCAGCATGGCGATTGGGGATGAAGTGTTTCAGCTGTTCACCGTCGCAAAGGATGATCCGAACACACCCGGCGATGATCGCGAATGGGCCTGGCCGTCCACCCCCGCCGAGGACGCCAAGATCGTAGCGGCGATGAAACGTGGGGCGCAGGCCGTTTTGACCGCCCGTTCCGCACGTGGCACCCAAACCAAAGACACGTTCTCTTTGCTTGGGTTCACCGCCGCTGTAGAAGACGCGGAAAAGCGCTGCGGCAGCTGATCCACCGCGATCCAGTACAGTATTCAAAGGCCGCTCCGTTTGGGCGGTCTTTTTCTTTTGCCATGACGCATAACGGATATGCGGTAGGCTGTGCGCATCTTTCGTTTGGCAGAACCGGCTTTTTCCTCTATAGAACCGCCTTCAATCCCATCACAGCCGCCGAGTCCCAAGCCATGACCGCCAAAGCGCCGATCACGCAAGACGTTCTGACCCTGCCCCGCAAAGACGCGGAAGGCGACAAGATCAATCTTGTTGGCCTGACCCGTCCGCAAATGCGGGACGTGCTAATTGCCAATGGCACGCCGGAAAAGCAGGCCAAAATGCGTGTCGGCCAGATTTGGCAGTGGATCTATCAATGGGGCAAACGCGATTTTGCCGAAATGACCAACCTGGCCAAGGCCTATCGCGCGGATCTGGAAGAGAAATTCGAAATCCGCATTCCGGAAGTGGTCAGCAAACAGGTCTCCACCGATGGCACCCGCAAATATCTGGTGCGCATCAACGGCGGCCACGAGGTCGAGGTCGTGTATATTCCCGAAGACGATCGGGGCACGCTCTGTATCTCGTCACAGGTGGGCTGCACCTTGACCTGTTCCTTCTGCCACACTGGCACCCAAAAGCTGGTGCGCAACCTGACCCCGGCTGAGATTGTCGGTCAGGTCATGATGGCCCGTGACGATCTGGAGGAATGGCCAGTACCTGGCGCGCCGAAGGACGAGACACGCCTTCTGTCCAACATCGTTCTGATGGGCATGGGGGAGCCACTCTATAACTTCGAGAACGTTCGCGACGCGATGAAAATTGCCATGGACCCCGAAGGGATCTCCCTGTCGCGCCGTCGTATCACCCTGTCGACCTCGGGCGTGGTGCCGGAAATTGCCCGCACCGCCGAGGAAATCGGTTGTTTGCTGGCGATTTCCTTCCATGCGACGACCAACGACACCCGTGATGTGCTGGTTCCAATCAACAAACGCTGGAATATTGATCAGCTGCTGCAGTCGCTGGCCGATTACCCGAAGGTATCGAACTCTGAACGGATTACCTTTGAATATGTGATGCTGGATGGTGTCAATGATACCGACGAAGACGCACACCGCCTGATTGACCACATCAAACGCTACAACATCCCGGCCAAGATCAACCTGATCCCGTTTAATGAATGGCCCGGCGCGCCCTACAAGCGGTCCTCAAACAACCGGATCCGGGCCTTTGCCAATATTATCTATCAAGCGGGCTATGCCTCACCGATCCGCAAGACGCGGGGTGAGGATATTATGGCAGCCTGCGGCCAGCTGAAGTCTGCCACCGAACGCGCCCGCAAGTCGCGCAAGCAGATCGAAGCCGAAGCCGGTATGAACAACGGATAAGAAAACGCCCGGCCATTGGCCGGGCTTTTTTGTATCAGCGCTCGCGGCCGGGCAAATTATCCCGCGGCGGCGCACTTTCCCAAGCTTCAAAGATCTCCATCGCCTCTTGTGCGCTTTCGGCGAACTTAAAGAGGTTCAGATCGTCTGCGGAAATGGTGCCCGCATCCGACAGCGCATCCCAATTGATGATCCGCTCCCAGAATTCACGCCCAAACAGGATAAATGGCACCCGCTCCATACGCCCGGTCTGAATAAGCGTCAGGCTCTCAAACAGCTCGTCCAAGGTTCCAAACCCACCGGGAAACACAGTGATCGCCCGCGCGCGCATCAGGAAATGCATCTTGCGGATCGCGAAGTAGTGGAAGTTGAAGCTGAGCGAAGGGGTCACAAATTCATTGGGCGCCTGCTCATGCGGCAACACAATACTCAGCCCGACCGAGCGCCCGCCTGCCTCAATCGCACCTTTGTTTCCGGCCTCCATCACGCCGGGGCCACCGCCGGTGACCACCACATTCTCGCGCCCGCCCGTTTCCATCGACTTCAACGTCATCAGACGCGCAAACTCCTGCGCCTCATCATAGAAATGCGACAGATCTGCCAGGGTCTGCGTGCGTGCCTTTCCCTTCTGTGCGGGCGCAGGGATACGCGCGCCGCCAAACATCACAATGGTGCTTTCCACCCCTTGCTCGTCCAGCATCAGCTGAGGTTTCAGCAATTCCAGCTGCAAACGCACCGGCCGCAATTCATCCCGGCACAGAAACTCTTCATCCGCAAATGCCAGCGCATAGGCCGGGGACGCTGTCTGGGGTGTCAGGGGCACATGTTCTGCGCGATCCCGGTCAGAATGCGCGTCGGGAAATCGGCTATGGCGTTCTTCGGTCATGGAAATAAGACCTCGTTAATTCCGTTAGAACTCAACCCTATCCACGTGTCGCAATGGAGGCCAGCCCCACACAGACCAAAGATGGATTTCAATGTGATGAATTGCAGCCGACGTGGTTTTTTCCTAGGTTGTCGCAACTTGTGCGCCTGCAAGATCAGCAGCTGCGATATCAACATTGAAGCCAGATGACCCAAACGATCGCCGATAAAATCTACCTTCTGCTGCGCGAGCGTATTGTCACCGGAGAATTGGCGGCAGACGAAAAACTGCGTCAGGATCACATCGCCCGCGAGTTTGATGCAAGCCACGTCCCAGTGCGCGAGGCCCTGTTGCGGCTGGAGGCCCATGGGCTGGCCACATCCATTCCCCGCCGCGGCATGCGTGTCAGCGCGCTTGATCCCCAGGAAATCCGCGAAGTGGTGGAAATGCGCGTCGCCCTGGAAGTGCTGGCTCTGTCGCATGCGGTGCCGCGCATGCGCGAAAAAGATGTCACCGCGATCCGCACCGCCTTTGACGCCTGCGACGCAGCGACCGATATGGTGACCTGGGACCGGGCCAACCGGGCCTTTCACATGGCGCTCTTGACGCCCTGCGCCATGCCCCGCCTGCTGGATACAATTGCCGATCTGGAACTGGCTGCCGCCCGCCACCTGTTCGCCCATTGGCGCGACACCTGGAAACCGCGACGTGATTCGGATCACGCCGCGCTGGTGGAGGCCATTGACCGCCGCGACGCAGCCGGGGCCTGCGACGTGATGCGCCGCCATTTGCGACGGGTGCGATAAATATCCCCATCTGCCCGTGCAGATTGAGGCATGACCTCTGTGCATTTTCCCGCTATGTAACGCCGAAGAATTTTGATCCTTGGAGAACTCTTATGTCCAATGCGCAGCTGGAAGCCGCAATCGAAGCCGCCTGGGAGGCGCGCGACACAATCACTCCGGCCACTACGGGCGAAACCCGCGACGCCATCGAAGACACGCTGAACGCGCTCGACGGCGGCACATTGCGCGTGGCCGAAAAGCTGGACAATGGCGATTGGCATGTGAACCAATGGGCCAAAAAAGCCGTGCTTTTGGGCTTCCGCATCAAAGATATGGAAGAACAGTCCGGTGGCGCCCAAGGCTCTGGCTGGTGGGACAAGGTCGACAGCAAGTTCAAAGGCTGGGGCGAGACCCAGTGGAAAGACGCAGGTTTTCGCGCCGTGCCAAATGCCGTGGTCCGCAAATCAGCCTATATCGCACCGGGCGTGGTGCTGATGCCATCTTTTGTGAACCTCGGCGCCTTTGTGGACACCGGCACCATGGTGGACACTTGGGCCACCGTCGGCAGCTGCGCTCAGATCGGCAAAAACGTGCACCTCTCCGGCGGCGTTGGTATTGGTGGCGTTCTGGAACCCATGCAGGCAGGCCCCACCATCATTGAAGACAATTGCTTCATCGGCGCGCGCTCCGAAGTGGTCGAAGGCTGTATCATCCGCGAAGGTTCGGTTCTGGGCATGGGTGTTTTCATCGGCCAGTCAACCAAAATCGTGGACCGTGAAACAGGCGAAGTCTTCTATGGCGAAGTACCGCCCTATTCGGTGGTTGTTGCAGGCTCCATGCCGTCGAAAAACGGTATCAACCTCTATTGCGCGGTCATCGTGAAACGCGTGGATGAGAAAACCCGCTCCAAAACCGGCATCAACGAATTGCTGCGCGATTAAGTCTTTTCTTGGGGCTCTGCCCCAAACCCCGAAGTATTTGGAAAAAGATGAAAGACGCGCTGCCTTTTCGCCTTTTTGATAAATACTTCGGGGGAGCCGCGTGAGCGGCGGGGGCAGAGCCCCTCAACTGACCGCGCAAGTTACACTGCCCGGTTTTACCATTTGACCCCAGCCGGTTTTCCCGGCACATGCTTGCCCCATGTCCGAGAAAAAGAAATCCCGCCAACAAATCTATACCCTTCTGGTCCAAATCGGGCGCAAGGAAGGGGATGGCCTACCCAAAGACGCAACTGGGGCCGCGTTGATGGTCTTTGCGTCAGGTATTGACGAAGCCGAAGCGGTCCGTGAGACCGTGGCGATCCTAAAACAAGCAGACACGGCTCCGCTGGACGTGACCGGATATGGTTCGGTGGCCGAACGCGAAGCTGCGGGCCATGACATCAGCCAGGAAGAACGCGAACTGATGCAGCGGGCAAAGGATGAAAATGCGGTTATCGTGGCGCAGATGACGCCCTATTTTGACGATGACACACCAGATACGCTGCACTAACGGCTCGCCCAGTTAGTTTATGCGCCCAAACCATTTGGCATAGATCCGGTCATAGGTCCCGTCTTCGCGCAGCTCCAAGAGTACCCGATTGACCTCCTCTTTCAAAGGGGAGCCCTGTGGCAATGCAATGCCGTAGCTTTCCTGAAGAAACACCTGCCCCACCGTCTGACCAATTCCGCGCCCGGAATGGTTTGTGTAGTAATTCAGCACCGGTGCATCAAAGACCACGATCTGCACGTCGTCGCGTTCAAAGGCGGCGAGTAGCTCTTGGAGATCCCCAAAACCGCGGAAATCCACCTCTCTTCGGTCCAGAAATCCAGCCGCGGTAGACCCCGACAGGGTACCCACCCGTTTGCCATAAAGGTCATTGACTGAATTCACGCTGCCGCTGATGGCCTCGACCGTCATAACGGCCGTGATTTTGGCCACAAAAACCGACACAATAAACAGGGATGAGATCACCAACAACACGCCAAAAACGCGCCCCACGGGGGTGCGCGGGACCCGCTCTTCAAAGCCGCCGTTGACCACCAGATTGAGGGCCCACCAAAAAGATGGGAACCAGGCCTCTTTGAGGGGGCGGTCAAAATAGGGTTGCGCACGCCGCTCGACGGCCCACATCAACATGCCCCCGCCCGCCAAAAGCAGGAATGCGACCCCGATAGCAATCGCCAAGTCTTTGGAAAACAGCGCCCGAACCAGGGAAGGTTGCCGCAAATCTTCGGTTTTCACCATGATTTGCAAACCGCTTTCGAAAATCGGGTGGCTAAAGTCCATATGAACTTCGCGTGCTGAAGTGACCGAAATATTGGCCGCGGCCATATCCGTTTCACCTTCGCTTACATTCAGAAGCATCTCGCCAAAACTGTCGTTTCGGCGCACTTCGAAGGGCTGGTCCATCCGCTTCAACAATGCAGCGACAAGATCCATGGAAAACCCGGCATCACGCCCGTTTTCCACCATCGAAAACGGCGGGCGCGTGACGGTGTCCACAATCAGAGATTGGCTCCAGGCTGCGCCTGCCAGATGCAGAAGCACCAAAAACAAAAATGCACGCGTTCGGGTCAAGGAGGCTCTCTCTCACAAAGAATATGTCGGCGCATGATTAGGGGCAGGCGCGCGTTCAAGCAAGAAATTAAGCGACCCGCGCCTGCAAGAGTGTCTCTGCGTCAAAGGCACCCAAACAGGGGTAAGACGCGCTGTTCTGCCGCCTGATTTGGCTTGTCGGCAGTTTGGCAGCCAGGCTGGCCGCGATCTGCTCCGGCGCATGACGCAGCGCGGCAAAGGTCAGGCTGGGTATCCACAGCCCTGCGGCTTGGAAAGGTTCACCCATTGGCAGCACCAATTGCCATAGACGGTCGACTTTGGGAGCAGCAATACCCTGTACCGCAAATGGCATTGGCAAATCGCCGGCGCGGACCAACGCGGCTGATGTCCCAAACAAATACGTGACCTCAGCCCCGTGGACCAGAAGCCTTTGAGCGGCGCTTAGGGTCACGTTTTGCCGGGCCCCAAGGTACGGCGCGCGCAGCTGAATGGGATGGGCCGTCCCCGCCATAAGAACCCTATGGCTGACGGCGGCAATCAAAGGCACGTCTCGCCCATCTTCGGTCAAGATTTTGTCGCCGGGGCGCAGATCACATATGGGGCGGTCGCCCTCAGATGTGCTGACCTTCAGATCTCCGGGCAGCCCAGGCTGCGGACCGATGGGTTCCGGTCGATCCGAAAGACCTAGTAGCGACACCTCACGACGTGACCTGCAAGCGTTATTTGGACGCAAAACCGCCAACAGATCTGCCACCCGCCATGGCTTTGGCCTGGCAACAGGCTGTGTCTGCATCCGACCTGTACTGAGGCATTCCAGAGAGATCCGCCCCCAACCACAGGGCGCATCCCAGGCATAGACCAACCGCAGTGTCTCTATCCGCGATGTGTCACAGCCCGCAAACACATGGTGGGCCACCTGCCCCAGTTGATCAAGCACAAAGGAAACAGCGCCATTGGGCAATACTGTCAGCGCCAAACGAAGCGGCCAGATGCCAGATTGCGCGAAGGCAAGCAATGGACGCGGGCTTGGCCCGTCGGGCAGTTGGAATTCCACCATCAGCGACCCCTGTGCCAACAGCCGGTCACCTTCGGTGGTCAACTGCTCGGGATCACTCAACGGCACAAACCCCGAAGCCCGATCCCAAAGCGCCAGCCAGGTCATCCGCTAAGCCACCGCTGTCACAACACGGCCTTCATAGCCACGCAGCACCCTGCGCGCAGCGCTGCCATAGCCTGCGCCGGTTTTGGGGTCCAGTTCCGGGAAAATCGCGCAGATCTCTTCCAACACCGCTGGGTCAAACAGGCGGCTGGTCTGATCACCGGGCAGAAAGCTTTCGCTAGCCAGACCATTGGCAAAAATAATCTGGTGGTCATCAAACATAAGATGGACATAGGTCACCCAACCGCCGGGCCGCCGTGTGACCGTTTGGTCATTCAACAGCGCTTTGGCTGGGATCAACACTTCGTCTTCCCCAAACAGCAGTTCGGCCCGCGCATCCGACAGAACCACCCGATGTTGCGGGGACAACCACAGATCGCGGGTATTGCCCAGCGCGCCTTTGGCAATGCGGATCGGAGCCATGCGCCCCTGGGCGGTGACAGTGCGGTTGCCTGCCCAGCGAATGGGTTGATCGCCGTGATCGCGGGTCCTGACCAGATCGCCCACCGCCAGATCTTCGACCCGGCGCAGCCCGTTTGGCGTTTCAATCAACGTGCCTGCCACAAAACAGGGAATGGTGCTGGCTTCGACAAAGCCGATGTCCGTATTGTCGCCATCTGCCACCGTGTAGGTGAAATTGAAATCCTCAGCATCGCCATCGCCCACCAGCGTCAGGGTGCCGTCCTCGTTCAGCATCACATCCTGACCAGTGCCAAGGGTGATGGTCTCCCCAACCTCGATGCGCTGCCCATTGATATGGGTGATCGTCAGCACATTGCCGCTGGAACTTTCATCATTGGCCAGAACATCAACAGTTTTGCTGCCGTCCGGGTCCACATGCACAATGTCCTGATTGGCCACCAATGAGGTCTGAACAGAATCGGCCGCAATCAGCAAACTGCTGTCAAAGGCGGCGTCTGACACATCCGCGATGCCGATCCGGATCGTGTTGATCTGATCCGGGTTCACATCCACCTTAAGCGTCAGTGTGACGGTCAGCCCGTCCATTTCAGTGTTGAAATCACTGTCCGAATTGTCGAGGTAAAGGTTCTGGTTCTCGCCATCATTGATATTGCCGGGATCCGTGTCGCCAGTGCCGATGCCCAGTTCGACAAACTCGTCATTGACCCAGACGCCGACAAAATCCTGAAACACCGAGTCCTGAAATTCCGGGTATTCATCCGAGGCAAAGACAAACTGCATCGTCAGCGTGTCGCCGGTCGGGATGAATTCGACGTCCAGAAATGACGCATCAAAGGTGCGTGTGCCTGCTGCTGCGTTAAACTCGGCCACATCATTGGGGCCGCCGGTGTTGGTGGTGCGCGACGCGGACTGGTTCGCATCACCCGTCGAATTGGTGTAATCCGCCGCCCGCCCGGTGGAGAAGATCACGCCGGTGTCCGACGGTGTCGCGTCCCGCGCCAATGCATCTCCGCCAGAATAGATCGCCGAAGACAGGGGATCCCCTGTATAGCTTGCGCTTTCAACGGAAACGCCATCGCCAAAGATCGTCTGTGCCAACTGCTCTGCGGTTGCAGAGGTATCATATGTCAGTTCGGACGCTGCTACCATTTGCTCTGCCTTTGCCTGCCGATTGGCCCCCCAAGGGACCAACAGAATTGAACAAGGCATACGCAGCCCACATCCGGCCTGCGCCGGGCGTCGGTTGTTCTTTGCAAGAGGATACCGCGACTCTTGCATAAGATGATATGGATGTCGGCCCGGATTTTCCGGTTGTCCAACACGTCTGCTGCCCTGCCTCGGGTCTTGTTAAGAAATGGTTAATCAAACTTAACACATGAGTCATCCGGCTCCGTGAAGACAGTTGATTTGCGCAGTTTTTTTGCCACAGATAAGCGCGCTGCCGATTTGCACCCATGGGCGTTCCGAGGTAGGCCAAACCAACGCCATAGATCAGGAGCCCCTTATGCCCATCACCGATCCCGTCCAATTGACCGCAGATCTGATCCGTTGCCCCTCGGTCACGCCTGTCGAAGGTGGCGCGCTGGTTCTGTTGGAGCGTCTGCTGAGCGCGGCCGGATTTGAATGCACGCGTGTGGATCGCGGCGACACCAGCAATCTGTTTGCCCGTTGGGGTGCCAAGGGGCATGCCCGCAGCTTTGGCTTTAACGGTCATACCGATGTGGTGCCTGTGGGTGACGCAGCTGCCTGGACCGTTGACCCCTTTGGAGCCGCAGAAAAAGACGGGCTGCTGTATGGGCGTGGGGCTACAGACATGAAGTCCGGCGTCGCGGCCTTTGTCGCCGCCGCCATCGACCTGGTGCAGGACACACCGCCCGACGGTGCGATCCTCCTGACCATCACCGGCGATGAGGAGGGCGACGCCACCGATGGCACCACCGCCTTGTTGGACTATATGGAGACGGCACAGGAACAGATGAGCGTCTGCCTGGTGGGTGAACCAACCTGCCCCAATCAGATGGGCGACATGATCAAGATCGGCCGCCGTGGATCCATGACCGCATGGTTTACGGTCACAGGCAAACAGGGGCACTCTGCCTATCCGCATCGGGCCAACAATCCGCTGAACCCGATGGTGCGCCTGATGGACCGGCTGGCCAGCCACACGCTGGACACAGGCACCGAACATTTTGACCCCTCGACCCTGGCGGTTGTCACCGTGGACACCGGCAACCCGGCCACCAATGTGATCCCGGCGCAGGCGACCTCTGCCGTCAATATCCGGTTCAACGATGCCCATTCCGGGGCCAGCCTGTCAAAATGGCTGGAAGACGAAGCCGCCAAGGTCGCCGCAGAATTTGGGGTTACGATTGAGACCAAGATCAAGATCTCGGGCGAAAGCTTTATCACCCCACCCGGAGCGCTGTCGGATCTGGTCTCTGGCGCGGTTGCCGCTGAAACAGGCGTCCAACCGGAACTGTCGACCACTGGCGGAACCTCGGATGCGCGTTTTGTGAAAAACCATTGCCCGGTGGTGGAATTTGGCCTGGTGGGCAAGACGATGCACCAGGTGGACGAACATGTGGTGATTGACCATGTGCATCAGCTAAAGTCGATCTATTCCCGCATTCTCAAGGACTATTTCGCGTGACCCTCACAATTGAAACCGTCACCGACTATGCCCCCTGTATGGCGCTGCGCATGGAGGTCTTTGTCCATGAACAAGGCGTCCCGGTGGAAGATGAGCTGGATGATCTGGACGATCAGGCCATTCACATTCTAGCCCGTGACGGGGACACCCCCATTGGCACCGCACGGGTGCTGGTGAACGGCGACACCGCCAAAATCGGCCGGGTCTGCGTTTTGAAATCCGGTCGCGGCACGGGTTTGGGCCGGGACCTGATGCAATTTGCGCTGGATCTGGTGGCCCAAAGGCCAGATGTGACACGCGCCAAGCTGGGTGCTCAAACTTACGCGATTGGCTTCTATGAAGGCTTGGGTTTTCAAGCCTTTGGCCCCATTTACGATGACGGCGGCATTCCGCATCGTGATATGGTGAAAGAACTCAAATGACACAGACCCTTGTGGTGATGATCAAGGAACCGCGACCGGGACGTGTAAAAACACGCCTGGGGCGCGACATCGGACTTGTGGCCTCGGCCTGGTGGTTTCGGCATCAATCCGCGCGCCTGCTGCGGCGGCTGCGGGATCCGCGCTGGCGCATTGTTCTGGCCACGGCACCAGATGGGGCCATCGGCTCACGCGTTTGGCCTGCCGATCTTGAGCGGCTGCCACAGGGCGGCGGCAATCTGGGCCAGCGCATGGCACGGATGCTGAAACAGGCCGCAGACCACGGTCCTGTCTGTCTGATTGGTGCGGACATCCCCGGCATCTCCCGCACCCATATTGCCCGCGCGTTCAATGCGTTGGGGGATCATGACGCGGTCTTTGGTCCAGCACCTGATGGCGGGTTCTGGCTGGTTGGGGCAAAACACCCCAAACGCCTGCCCCGCACCACATTCCACGGCGCCCGCTGGTCCAGTGTCTATGCGCTGTCAGACACGCTCAATACCCTGCCGGATCAACGCATCGCCCTGGTCGATACTTTGGCAGATGTGGACACCGTGGAAGACCTGCGTCGCGTGCAAGGCTGACCTGTCGCATTTTACTCATGACCTTGTGATCTGACCGTGTTAGGCGAGGGATATGAGCTCTATTCCCAGCAAGGCCGAGATCCTCGATTGGATCTCCGCCCACCCGACCCAGACCTCCAAACGTGATATCGCCAAAGCCTTTGGCATCAAAGGATCCGACCGGATCGATTTGAAACGTGTGCTCAAAGAGCTGGAGGCCGAAGGGCATCTGGAAAAACGCAAAAGATCCTATCGCGACCCGGATCGTCTGCCCCCCGTCAGCGTGCTGGTGGTAAAGGCCCCGAATGAGGATGGCGACCTGTTTGCCCAGCCTATGGAATGGCACGGCGAAGGCGAGGAACCGCGCGTGTTGGTGAGCCCGCGCGCCTCGGATCCGGCTCTGGGCAAAGGGGACCGAATCCTCGGTCGTCTGACGCTGGTTCAGGGCGAGGATCATCATTACGAGGCGCGGCTGATCCGCCGCATTGGCACCAATCCCAAACGGGTGTTGGGGATCTTTCGCGAGGGCGCCGAAGGTGGGCGCATCGTGCCCATCGAAAAGGCCAGCGATCTGGAATGGATGGTGGCGCCCGATGCGGTAATGGGTGCCAAAGACGGTGAACTGGTGGAGGCCGAACAAGCGGGCCCCAAGGGGCGCATGGGCCTGCCCCGCGCCCGTGTGGTGGAACGTCTCGGCGATCCCTCTGCGCCGAAATCCGTATCCCTGATTGCCATCCACCAACATGGCATCCCTGACCATTTCCCCGACAAGGTCATTGCTGAGGCCGATCAGGCCAAACCCATGGGTCTGAACGGGCGCGAGGATCTACGTGAACTGCCGCTGGTGACCATCGACCCAGCCGATGCGCGCGATCATGATGACGCCTGTTACGCCCATGCGGATGATGACCCCAATAACCCCGGCGGTCATATCATCTGGGTCGCCATTGCCGATGTCGCGGCCTATGTGAAACCCGGCACCGCGCTGGACCGCGAGGCCCGCAAACGCGGCAATTCCAGCTATTTCCCGGACAGGGTTGTGCCGATGCTGCCGGATCGCCTGTCAGGTGATCTGTGTTCTCTGCACGAAGGGGTTCCGCGCGCCTGTATCGCTGTGCGCATGCAGATCGACGCGGACGGCAACAAGATCGGCCAGCGCTTTGTGCGGGGCCTGATGCGCTCTGCCGCCTCGCTGCATTACGCCGAGGTGCAAGAGGCCTTTGATGGCACCCCGAATGAGAAATGCGCGCCCTTTCTCGACGATGTGATCAAACCGCTTTATGCGGCCTATGCCGCGCTGGTGAACGCCCGCAAAGCCCGCCAGCCGCTGGATCTGGATCTGCCGGAACGTAAGATTGTGCTGGATGACGAGGGTCAGGTGGCCTCGGTCGCGTTCCGGGATCGGTTGGATGCGCATAAGCTGATCGAAGAGTTCATGGTGCTGGCCAATGTCGCCGCCGCCGAAACCCTGATCAAGAAACGCTCTCCCCAACTGTTCCGCGTGCACGAAGAGCCAGCCGAGGAAAAACTGGAATCCCTGCGCGAAACCGCCAAAGCGGCGGGCTTTGCCCTGGCCAAAGGACAGGTTCTGCAAACCCGGCACCTGAACGCGCTGCTGAATGCGGCGGCAGGCACTGATGATGCAGAGGTGATCAATATTACCACCCTGCGGTCTATGCAGCAGGCCTATTACAATCCGGAAAACTTTGGCCACTTTGGCCTCGCCCTGCGCAACTATGCGCATTTCACCTCTCCGATCCGGCGCTATGCGGATCTGATCGTGCATCGCTCTCTGATCTCCAGCCACGGGTGGGGCGATGATGGGCTGACACCGGACGACATCGAGCGTTTGGACGACACCGCGCAGCATATCTCGGACACGGAACGCCGCTCGATGGTGGCCGAGCGGGACACAACCGACCGTTATTTGGCGGCCTATCTGTCCGAACGCGTCGGCAGTGAGTTTGAAGGCCGCATCAGCGGTGTGGCGCGGTTCGGCATCTTTGTGAAGCTGGATGAAACCGGTGCGGACGGGCTGGTGCCCATTCGCACAATCGGACGCGAGTACTTCAACTTTGACGCCCAAGCAGGCACCTTGATGGGTGTCGACACCGGGATCATCCTGTCCATTGGTCAACGGGTGACCGTACGTCTGGCGCAGGCGGCGGCGGTTACGGGCGGTTTGGAGCTTGAGCTTTTGACGCTGGAAGATGCGGTTATGCCCAAGGGGCACGGCCACAAGCCCGGTCGCGGACGCCGCAGCCCCGCGGGACGTGCGCCAAAACGCAAAGCCGCCAAAGCCAAGATCAAGAAGGACAAGGTCAAACGCAAAGTGATCCGCAAGCGTAAGTAAAACACGGGCGACTCATAGCCGATTGCGACGCTTTTGCGATGTGAAGTCTTTTTTGAATATCTGGCCTCGGCTACACTGAACCAGAGCAGTTGTTATTGAGGTGCACAATGATCAAGTTGGTTTCCAAAACCGCTGTGCTGGTTGCGCTCGGCACATCCGGAATGGCGTCCCCTGAAATCTCTTTGCGGCCCGCAGCCCGTCCTGTGACGCAAGGCCCCGTGGTATTGGCTTCTGTTGAAGCTCAACGCCCAACCGCGCGGCCAGCGGTGGTGTCGCAGACACAGGCAACACCTGTTGCGGCAAACCCTGGCTTTGATGCCTGGACCCGCGGGTTTCGCACGCGCGCGCGCAGCCAAGGCATCAGCGACCGCACCCTGAAACGCGCCTTCAAAGGCATTTCCTATGACGCGGACGTCATCCGCCGGGATCGCAACCAATCCGAATTCACCAAAACAATCTGGGAATATCTGGACAGCGCCGCCTCGGACACGCGGATCAAAAACGGTAAATCCGCCCTGCGGGAACATCGCCGCACGCTGGAACGGATCGAAGCGCATTACGGCGTTCCCAAAGAGGTCGTCGCCGCCGTCTGGGGATTGGAAAGCGCTTATGGCAGCTACAAAGGTGACAATGACGTCATCCAATCGCTGGCCACGCTGGCCTATGACGGGCGGCGCGGGCGGTTTTTTGAATCCCAGCTGATTGCCGCGCTCAAGATCCTGCAAGCCGGGGATGTCGCCCCGCGCAAGATGACCGGCAGCTGGGCCGGCGCCATGGGGCATACGCAGTTTATTCCAACGTCTTACCTGGCCTATGCGGTGGATTTCACCGGCGATGGCAAACGCGACATCTGGTCCGATGACCCTACGGATGCCTTGGCTTCCACTGCGGCCTATCTGGCGAAATTCGGCTGGGTCAAAGGGCAGCCCTGGGGGGTTGAAGTCCAGCTGCCGCGCAATTTCAACTTTGCGCTGGCCAGCCGCAAGATCCAGAAATCCCCCGCCGATTGGGCCAAGCTTGGCGTCAAAGGGTTGGACGGGCGCAGCGTGCCGAACTATGGCAGCGCCTCGATCCTTTTGCCTGCGGGCGGTCAGGGCGCGGCCTTTATGATCTTCAAGAACTTTGCGGTTATTGAACGCTATAACACCGCGGATGCCTATGTCATTGGTGTGGGCCACCTGTCCGACCGGCTGAAGGGCGCAGGCCCCATTCAGGCCAAATGGCCCCGCAGCGACCGCGCGCTGACCTTCAAAGAACGCAAGGAAATGCAGCGCCGCCTGACCCGCGCGGGTTTCAGCACCCAAGGGGTGGATGGCAAGATCGGCCCCAACACCATCGCCGCCGTGCGCGCCTATCAAGCGTCCCAGGGGTTAACACAGGACGGCTACCCCTCGCTCAGCCTTTTGAAAAGCCTGCGATAAAAAAAGCCCCCTTCAAGGGGGCTTTTCTTTTCTCATTTGTCCAGGGCGTTACTGCGGGCTCATGCCCCGCAGTTTCTCGGAACGTCGGCGCAGCAGCTCAACCGTGGTGAGCAGAGCGATTGAGATCAGGACCAGAATGGTTGCCACCGACAAGATCGCCGGGCTGATCTGTTCACGAATACCATTCCACATCTGGCGCGGGATCGTCTGTTCGTCCAGACCACCCACAAAGAGCACAACCACCACTTCGTCAAACGAGGTGACAAAGGCAAAGAGCGCGCCAGAAATCACACCTGGCAAGATCAATGGCATCTGCACCCGCAGAAAGGTTGTCACCGGATCCGCGCCAAGGTTGGCAGCAGCACGGGTCAAGGAATGGTCAAACCCTACAAGCGTGGCGGTCACCGTGATGATGACAAAGGGAATGCCCAATGTGGCGTGGGCCAGGATCACCCCAAGGTAAGGAATACCCCAGTCCTGAATACCGATGGACGAGTAGAAAAAGAACAACCCGGTCGCCACAATAATGATCGGGACGATCATTGGCGAAATCAGGATGGCCATGATCACGCGACGCCCCGGCATTTCCGGACGGGACAGACCAAGCGCCGCCACAGTGCCCAGAACTGTCGCCAAGACAGTGGAAAAGAACCCCACAATCACCGAGTTTTTGGCCGCATTGATCCAGGCTGCGTTGCTCCAGGTGTCGGCCCACCAGCTCCACCCACGCGGGGCCTCGGGATCGGTCATGCCAAAGGTCAAAAGCAAGTCATACCAGCGGGTGGAATACCCTGTGGGATCAAGCTTCAGCATCTTCTCTGTGAAGGTGAAATACGGCTCGGCGTTGAAGCTGAGCGGGATCACCACCAGAATGGGCGCAATAAGGAACAGGAAGATCGCAGCGCAGATTACCAGATAGGTGTAGTGCCAGATACGTTCCAGGCGGGATGCATGTGTCGGAAGAGCCATGTCGTTACCCCAGCTTCAGGTTGTCGATGCCCACCAGCCGGTCATACAGCCAGTAGAGGATAAGAATACCGCCCAGAAGCAGAGCCGCCAGTGCGGCCGCCAAGGACCAGTTCAGCGATTTTTGCATGTGGAACGCAATAAGGTTCGAAATCAGCTGACCATCAGCCCCGCCCACCAGAGCAGGCGTGATGTAATAGCCAACCGCCAGAATAAAGACCAACAGTGCCCCGGCCCCAATGCCAGGCACAGTCTGCGGGAAATAAATCCGACGGAATGCCGTCCAGCTGGTTGCGCCCAGCGAGCGCGCGGCGCGCACATAGGATGGGTTGATCGGCCGCATAACCGAGTAAAGCGGCAGCACCATAAATGGCAGCAGGATATGGGTCATCGCAATCAACGTACCCATTTGATTGTACATCATTTCAAGCCGGTTTTCGTCGCCCAAGAGGCCCATACCCACCAGTGCATCATTGACCACGCCTTGACTTTGAAGCAGCACCATCCAGCTTGTCGTCCGCACCAGAAGTGATGTCCAAAATGGCAAAAGGACCAGGATCATCAGCAGGTTGGACTTGCCCAAAGGCAAAGTCGCCAGAAGATGGGCGATTGGGTAGGCAAGGATCAGGGTCAAAAGGGTAATAATGATCGACAAGAACAAGGTGCGCTTGAACAGCTTTACGTAGACTTGGCGATTTTCATTCACCTGTGTCACCTTGCCATCCGCATCTTTGGTCCGGTCCAAAGCTGCGAGATAGAAATTCGCAGTATAAGACGAGCTGGCATCACGCATAACGCGCCACAGGCTTGGGTCGACCCAATCCTCATCCAGCTCCAACAAAGCTTCTTTGTAAGGCGCTTCCAGTTTGTTCGCCCGCCGCGCGGCTTTGGTGAACATGGACCGCGAGCCCGAGCGCTCATAGTTGATCCGAGTGCCCGCTTGCCCCGCAGCCTTGACCTCACGCAGAACCACGAGATCTGCGGCCAATGCAGCAAACGCCGCCTCATCCGGCTCTGTGCCAAGCGGATTGTCATCAAACCACTGAGAGAGATTGGTCATGATCGGCGTACGGTGACCTGTTGTCACATCTTCATGCCAAGTAAAGCCCTCATTGTGCACGGACCGGTGCAACATCTGCCCGATGGGCATCACAAAGGTCAGAAGAATAAACGCCAACAAAGGCGCCACCAGTAAAAACGCGCGACGACGCGCATGAGACTGAGCGCGCAATAGCGCTTGTTTCAGAGGTTTTCCGTCAGCCGTCGTTAAACCGGCCGATGGTTCGTTGACCGCTGTAGCTTGTGAAAGCGTTGCGTCACTCATTGGATGTACACCTTATTCCCCGAAAGATGGGCCGGGCCTTATGAACTGGCCCGGTCCCAATGGTTGTATCATCCTGTGTTTAAACAGGATGTATGGATTAGTTAGCCAACCACGCGTTGAAGCGCTCGTTCAGCTCGGTGTCTTTGTCGACCCAGAACTCAAAGTTGTTAACCAGAGCGTTGCCCAGGTTTGCTTCGGCGGTCGGCATGTGCGGCGCCATTTCGGTTTTTCCATCAGAGAACAAACCGACCAAAGACCCCGAAGACTTGCGTGCCGGACCATAAGAGATCCAGGATGCCTGATCCGCCAGACGCTGTGTGTCGGTCGAGTAGGCGATGAAATCCAGCGCGGCTTCTTTGTTGGGTGCGCCTTTGGGGACAACGAACAAGTCAAAGTCCAGGATCTGACCGTCCCAAACAACTTCCAGCGGCTGGCTTTCGGCCACGGCTGCGTTAAAGATACGGCCGTTGTAGGCGGTGGACATTACAACTTCGCCATCGGCCAGCAACTGCGGCGGCTGCGCACCAGCTTCCCACCAAACGATATCGTCTTTGATTTTATCCAGAACCGCAAAGGCACGATCAACACCTTCTTCGGTATCCAGAATGTCATAGACTTCTGCTGCCGGAACACCGTCCGCCATCAGAGCCATTTCCAAAGTCGCTTTGGCCGACTTGCGCAGACCACGCTTACCGGGGATCTTTGTTGTGTCAAAGAAGTCTGCGATGCTCGCTGGCGCGCTGGAGACGTTTTCGGTGTTATACGCAAAAACAGTGGACCATACGATGTTAGCGACCGCGCAGTCCTGCAGGGCACCTTCGATGAAGTCATCCTCGGCAGGCGTACCATCAGGTGCAGCCGGCAGGATCGAAACATCGATCTCTTCCAAAAGGCCTTCGTCGCACAGACGCACCGCGTCCGAGAATTCTACGTCTGCAACATCGATGGTCACATTGCCTGCTTCAACCTGTGCTTTGATTGGTGTCGCAGGGTTGTCAGCGTCAACAGAAACGATCTTGATACCGGTCTCTGCTGTGAAAGGCTTGTGATACGCTTCGACTTGGCTTTTGGTGTAAGCACCACCCCAAGACATGACAGTCACTTCTTGAGCTTGTGCCACAGCCGCTGCGGTCGTCAGTGCAGATGCCAAAAGTGCAGTTTTGATTTTCATAATAAACTCCCAGTTGAAGCCCGTTTTATCGTTAGATTTCGGCAGTTCGGGCCGATGTTCTGCCGGTTTACAGTCGTGCGCTGGCCTTAAGCGTCCAACGCATGGCAATCCTCGGGCATCCAGCCGATGTCAATCTGCTGGCCCGGTTCCAGACGCACCTGATCCGGCGCGTTCCTGGTTTTGATGATAAACTCGTCATTGCCTGCAACGCGCAGTCGGGTGCGGAAAATGTCACCCATATAGATGAACTCCAATACCTCCGCCTGAAGGGTATGAACCCCTTCCTGCATACGGTCTTTATTGTATTCCACACGTTCCGGACGGATCGAGACTCGGGTGCGCTCTCCAGGTTTGGAGACATTCACCGGTTTACAGTCAATCACTTCACCGTCGTCCAGTTTGACCAACGCGCGGTTGCCGTTGACCTCAGCGACCGTGCCCTCAAGCGTGTTGTTCTCGCCGATGAACTGCGCCACAAAACTGTTGACCGGCGATTCATACAGCTCGGTCGGCGGGGCCAACTGCTGGATGCGGCCATCGTTAAACACCGCAACACGATCCGACATAGTCAATGCTTCGGTCTGGTCATGGGTCACATAAACCGTGGTGATGCCCAGGTTATGCGCCAGACGCGTGATTTCGAACTGCATCTTTTCCCGCAGCTGCTTGTCAAGCGCACCCAGAGGTTCGTCCATCAGAACCAGTTCAGGCTCAAACACAAGCGCACGCGCCAAAGCGATCCGCTGCTGTTGACCACCGGACAATTGCGACGGGCGACGGCCACCAAAGGCGCCCATCTCTACCATATCCAGCGCGCGCTTAACCTTTTCCTCGCGATCGGACTTGCCGATGTTGCGCACTTCCAGCGGGAAGCTCAGGTTTTCCGCGATGGTCATATGTGGAAACAGCGCATAGTTTTGGAACACCATGCCAATGCCGCGTTTATGCGGCGGGATGTGGTTGATCGAAACCCCATCCAGACGAATATCCCCATGGGTCGCGGTCTCAAACCCAGCCAGCATCATCAAGCACGTCGTCTTGCCGGACCCCGACGGGCCAAGCATTGTCAAGAATTCGCCCTTGGGAAGAGTAAGGTTCAAATCTTTAACAACAAGATTTTCACCATCATAGCTTTTTTGAACGCGTTCGAATTCTACGAACGCGTCATTTCGAGACACATGTGCCAAAATAGGCTCCCCGTTATTATCTTGTTCTTGGCGGCTGTTAGCCGCTCTTGGTGATTCACCATACATTTCTGCTTCAGAGGTGCAAGTGCAACAGGCGCTCTGCCCTATGAGCCAAAAGAACTCGGCTCACCTCTGGCCCGAGAACACCTGTATGCGAGAAAAAATAATATCTAAAAAACGTCACGTGATGCACGATTTGCGTCAAAATATCTAGTTTGCGTCAACACAGCCCAACAAACTTCGGTTTTGCGCCAGCTTCCAAGACCTCACTACTTCGTCACCCCAAACAAAAAAGCGCACCTATTGGTGCGCCTTGTTGTTTTTTTAAGCATTTTATTATCAAAGGCTAAGCGCTTTTCAGCAACCCGTCCGCTTTGATCTGCGCATAGCATTCATCAAGCGAAGTCAAAGCCCGGTCCATTAACATGTCAATTTCCTCAGGCTTCAGAATCAAAGGCGGCGAAATTATCATCCGGTCGCCCACATGGCGCATCACCAGGTTATTGGCGAAACACCGCTCACGACAAATATAGCCAACCGTACCCGTTTCAGCTGCAAACGCCGCTCGGCTCTCTTTGTGTGGGGTCAGCGCGATGGATCCCATCATGCCAACGATCTTCGCCTCCCCAACCAAGGGATGCGCGACCAGACTTTCCCATTTTTCCTTGAGGTAAGGTGCCGCCACATCGCGCACATGACCAAGAATGTTTTCTTCTTCCAGGATGCGCAGATTTTCCAGCGCAACTGCGGCCGCAACCGGGTGACCCGAATAGGTATAACCGTGGTTAAACTCACTCTGTGCGATGACTGAGGCAACCTCGTCGCTCACAACAGAGCCACCGATTGGCGCATAGCCCGAGCTGAGCCCCTTGGCGATGGTCATGATGTCCGGGCGGATGTCCAGCTTTTGCGACCCGAACCATTCACCGGTCCGGCCAAAACCACAGATCACCTCATCGGCAATCAACAGGATCTCATATTTGTCGCAGATCTTCTGCACTTCGGGCCAATAGCTGTCTGGTGCAACAATCACACCCCCGGCCCCTTGTACCGGCTCCGCGATAAAGGCGGCGACACGATCCTCACCCAGCTCCAAAATCGCCTGTTCCAGCTCTTGCGCGCGGGCAATGCCAAAGTCTTCGGGCGACATATCGCCCCCTTCAGCCCACCAATTGGGTTGATTGATGTGATGCACATCCGGAATGGGCAGCCCGCCCTGTTCATGCATCGCGCTCATCCCACCCAAGGAGCCAGAACCAACGGACGACCCGTGATAGGCGTTCTTGCGGCTGATGATGATCGACTTGGACGGCTTGCCCTTGAGCGCCCAGTAATGACGTACCATGCGGATATTGGTGTCATTGGCCTCGGACCCCGACCCCGCAAAGAAGACATTGTTCAGATCCCCAGGCGCCAGCTGCGCAATCTTCTGCGCCAGCTCGATTGCGGGACGATGCGTGGTTTGGAAAAACGTATTGTAATACGGCAGCTCGCGCATCTGACGGGCGGCGACATCCGCCAGTTCGTCCCGGCCATAGCCGATGTTCACACACCACAGGCCCGCCATAGCATCCAGGATCTGGTTCCCTTCGCTATCGGTCAGGGTGACGCCATCGGCGCGCGTGATAACTCGTGCACCTTTTTGCGCCAACTCGCCGTTGGCCGTAAACGGATGCATGTGATGCGCCGCATCCAAAGCCTGCAGCTCTTCGGTGGGCATATGGTTGGTGATCGTAGACATGGAGCAACTCCCAAATCAAAGTTATCCCAAGAATATGATCAAATTATCCAATGTCAATCGAATCAACTTGGTCCAGCAGACCTTGGCGAATCTGTTCCATGCCCTGTTTGACGTCCCGTTCCATCGCCAAAGCGGCCAATTCACCGTCCTGTCGACGCAGTGCTTCCAAAATGTCTTTGTGCCGATCCGGGTAATGGCCGGCTTCCAACTGGCCACAGACCACGCGCATTGACGGCCCAAACCGCAACCAGATCCGCTCGGCAATATCTGTCAGAACCGGCGCGTTGGCATGTTTATAAAGCTCTGCGTGGAACCGGTAATTATGGACCAAATACCCATGCACATCTCCGGTTTCCAACGCTTGATCGAGGGCTGCGTCAATCGCAACCAATTGCGCAACCGCATCGTCCGAAACCGTTTCGGCAGCCCGGCGCGCCAACTCACATTCAATTGATTTCCTTATAAAAACCATTTGATCTATGTCATGCGTCGACAAAGACGGGACAGAAACCCTTCGATTGCCCTGGAAGACCAATGCGCCTTCTGAAATCATTCTGCGGATCGCTTCGCGCACGGGTGTCATGCCCACGTCCAGCGTTTCCACCAATCCCTGAATTGTCACAGGCTGGCCTGGCGCCAGTTCTCCAAACAACACTTTCTCACGCAAGCGTTGATACACCACCTCATGTGTGGGACGTTTCTCGTTGGCGTCTGTTGTCTGCATGTCCTGCAAAACTGGGGCGGTCACTGTTCCGCGTCCTCCTACTTTTTTGGCAGAATGCACCAAGAAACGGTCGCAGGAAATATAAACATGTTGCGATCAGATCTTAAACTTGATCAAATTATGACCAGCCGGACGAGGAAGCCGGTCTCAATCGGGAGCGTCAAATGACCACGAAACTTATTACACTGACAACGGCCGCTGCGCTGAGCGCGGTTGCAGCCTCCGCCGAAGAAATTCGCGTCTATAACTGGTCCGACTATATTGATGAGTCGCTGTTGACCAAATTCGAAGAAGAGACCGGCATCAAGCTGATCTATGACGTCTTTGACAGCAACGAACTGCTGGAGACCAAAATGCTTGCGGGCGGCTCCGGCTATGATGTCGTTGTTCCAACCGGCTCTTTCCTGGCCCGCCAGATCCAAGCTGGTGCATTCCAAAAGCTGGACAAATCCAAACTGAGCAACGCCTCAAACATGTGGGGCGCGATTGAAGAGCGCACCGCGCTCTATGATCCCGGCAACGCATACTCCGTCAACTATATGTGGGGCACCACAGGTCTGGGTGTGAACACAGCACAAGTCGCCGAAGCTCTGGGCGCAGACGCGCCTGTGGATTCGCTGGCGCTGGTGTTTGATCCCGCCAATATGGAAAAACTCGCCGAATGCGGTGTTTACTTCCTGGACGCGCCGGACGAAATGATCCCAGCGGCGCTGAAATACATCGGCGAAGATCCCAACAGCATGGATCCCGAAGTTGTCGCAAAGGCCGAAGCGGTTCTGCTGGCCGTGCGCCCCTACATCAAGAAATTCCACAGTTCAGAAAACATCAACGCTCTGGCCAACGGCGAGATCTGCGTGTCCTTTGGCTGGTCCGGCGACATTCTGCAAGCTCGTGACCGCGCAGCTGAGGCCGAAAACGGTGTTGAAATCGCCTATAACCCGCCCAAAGAAGGTGCGCTGATGTGGTTTGACCAACTGGCCATTCCGGTCGACGCTCCGAACCCGGAAGGTGCCCATAAGTTCCTGAACTTCATCATGGATGCTCAGAACATGGCCGCCGCGTCCAACTATGTCTTTTATGCCAATGGCAACAAGGCGAGCCAGGAGTTCCTGGTGGAAGATGTGATCGGTGACCCCGCCATCTACCCCAACGAAGAGACTGTCAAAAACCTCTACATCAAAGAAGCCTACCCGGCCAAAGTTCAGCGCGTGGCGACACGTATGTGGACCAAAGTGAAATCGGGCATCTAATCCCGTTCCCTCTTTGAAACCGGCCAGGGCGTAACACGCGCCCTGGTCCAAGGTGTCCGACCATCGGCTTTCAGCACATGGATAGGCAACCGAATTCTGTCCATGACGTCCAAGAGGTACATCGTGTCTATTCCTGTTTTTGCGCCCTGGGATGATCCTTTGGCTCACCCCCTGATCCAGTTCAAAAACGTCTCAAAACGGTTTGGCCAGTTCACCGCCATCGACGATTTGACCATCGACATTTTCGAACGCGAGTTCTTTGCCCTCCTGGGTCCCTCGGGCTGCGGCAAGACCACATTGATGCGCATGCTGGCCGGCTTTGAGGCCCCCAGCGAAGGGCAAATTCTGCTGGCAGGACAAGACATTGCCGCAGTGCCTCCGAACCTTCGGTCGGTCAATATGATGTTCCAATCCTACGCGCTGTTTCCCCATCTCAGCATCTGGGACAATATCGCCTTTGGCCTGCGCCGCGAACGTCTGCCAAAAGATCAGATCGAAGAGCGCGTGACAGAAATGCTGCGCCTCACCCGTATGGAAAGCTTTGCCCGGCGCAAACCGCACCAGATCTCTGGCGGTCAACGCCAACGGGTTGCGCTGGCCCGATCACTGGCCAAAGCGCCCAAGCTGCTGTTGCTGGATGAACCCTTGGGCGCGCTCGACAAAAAGCTGCGTCAGGAAACGCAGTTTGAACTGATGGATATTCAGGAAAAGACCGGCACCACCTTTGTCATCGTGACCCACGACCAGGAAGAGGCGATGACCGTCGCCTCCCGCGTGGCTGTTATGGACCATGGCAAAATCGTCCAGGTCGCCACCCCCGACAAGATCTATGAAGAGCCCAATTCGGTCTATGTGGCGGATTTCATCGGCGAGGTGAACATTATCAAGGGCACGGCCAAACCCGACGGCGAGGCAAGCTTTGCGGTCACCTGGTCTGACACCGCGCCGCCCTTGACGGCCCTGTCGCAAACCACATTCAGCGCAGATCAGGACTGCCACCTGGCGATCCGCCCGGAAAAAATCGCAATTTCCGCAGACAAGCCCGAAGACGCCGCCAATGCGGTGCAGGGCAAGGTTCTGGACATCGCCTATCTTGGCAATATCTCCACCTATCACGTAGAGCTGCCAACCGGCGCGATCATCAAGGCGCAGACCGCCAACACCCGCCGCATTTCACGCCGCGCCTTTACTTGGGAAGACACTGTTTGGCTGTCCTGGACCGCCAGCGCCGGTGTCCTGTTGGCGAACTGATGCGCCGCGCGTTTCTGATCCTGGTGCCCTATACATGGCTTTTGGCCCTGTTTCTGGTGCCCTTTGTCATTGTCCTCAAAATCTCATTGTCGGACGCCGCCATTGCCCGCCCGCCCTATCTGCCGCAATTTGACTGGGCCGAGGGAATCTGGGCCTTTTTAGCGCAGCTGGATTTTGAGAATTTCGTCTGGCTCACCCAGGATGATCTCTATTGGAAAGCTTACCTCAGCTCGCTCAAGATCGCGATCACCTCGACGTTCTTTACGCTGCTGGTGGGTTATCCCATCGCCTATGGCATGGCCAGCGCGCCGCCGATGTGGCGCCCGACGCTGATGATGTTTGTGATCCTACCGTTTTGGACCAGTTTCCTGATCCGGGTCTATGCTTGGATGGGGATCCTGTCGAATGAAGGCCTGTTGAACCAGTTTCTGTTGTGGAGCGGCTTTATCACCGAACCGCTGGTGATCCTCAACACCAATCTCGCGGTCTATATCGGCATCGTTTACACCTATCTTCCGTTTATGATCCTGCCGATTTATTCCGCGCTGGAACGGATGGACGGGTCGCTGATCGAAGCGGCCGAAGACCTGGGCTGTTCCCGGACAACCGCCTTCTGGCTGGTCACCCTGCCCCTGTCGCGCCCCGGCGTCATCGCAGGCTGTTTCCTCGTCTTTATCCCCGCCTTGGGTGAATTTGTGATCCCCTCCCTTCTGGGTGGCTCAGACACGCTGATGATCGGCAAGGTCCTGTGGGAGGAGTTCTTCTCCAACCGCGACTGGCCCGTGGCCTCTGCGGTGGCGGTGGTTCTGTTGCTGCTTCTGGTGATCCCGATTGTGCTGTTCCAGCGCAACCAGCAAAAACAGCAGGAGGCCGACACATGAACCGGATGAGCTGGTTTAACACCGTTTCCCTGACGCTCGGCTTTGCGTTCCTGTACATCCCGATGGTGATTCTCATCGTCTACAGCTTCAACGAAAGCAAACTGGTGACGGTCTGGGGCGGTTTCTCGCCCAAATGGTATGGGGAACTGCTAAAGAACGAGGCCTTCTTGACAGCCGCCTGGGTCACCTTCAAAGTTGCGGTGGCCTCCTCCACATTGGCAACTGTGCTCGGCACGATGGCGGCCTATGTGCTGGTGCGCGGCGGGCGGTTTTTTGGCCGTACGCTGTTTTCCGGCATGATCTATGCGCCCTTGGTAATGCCCGAAGTCATCACCGGCCTGTCGCTGTTGTTGCTGTTCATTGGCATCGGGCTGGACCGGGGCGTGTTGACCATTGTTCTGGCGCATACCACCTTTTCCATGTGTTTTGTCTCGGTTGTGGTCTCGTCCCGCCTGGTCACATTTGACCGCTCCCTGGAAGAAGCCGCGCTGGATCTGGGCTGCACCGGCTCCGAAGCCTTTCGCTTGGTCACTTTGCCGATCATCGCACCGGCTGTGATTTCGGGATGGCTTTTGGCCTTTACACTGTCGCTGGACGATCTGGTCATCGCGTCGTTCACATCAGGGCCAGCGGCCACTACCCTGCCGATCAAGATCTTCTCGGCTGTGCGTCTGGGCGTCAGCCCCGAAATCAACGCGCTGTCGACGATTATGATTGCTATTGTTGCCGTAGGGGTCAGCATCGCCTCACTGGTGACGAAATACCAGATGACCCGCCAGATGAAAGAAGAGCAGGAGGCGGAACGGAACTGATGCAACGCATCTTTCCCGCTTTCACCTATAGCGAAGGGCCCCGCGACAATTGCTGGTGGGACGACACCATCAAACGTCCCACCTGGCCCACATTCGGCGGCACCCGGACTGTGGACGTGGCCATCATCGGTGGCGGCTTCACCGGCATATCCGCGGCCTATCACCTGGCGCGGGCCGGGGTGCATGTGGCCGTGGTTGAGGCGGAAACGCCCGCTTGGGGCGCGTCGGGCCGCAATGGTGGGTTTTGCTGCTTGGGTGGCGCGAAACTCTCACAAACGGCCATGCAGCGCCGGTTTGGGGTTGCGGCGACCGAGACCTATCTACACAGCGAAGTTGCCGCCGTTGAACTGGCCAAACAGCTGATCGACTTCCACAATATCGACGTGGATGCCCATTCCCAGGGCGAGACACAGATGGCGCACAGCCCCCGCGCGATGGAGGCTCTGCGCCGCGCGGCGGATGCGGCCGCTGCGGCAAATGTCCCGGTCACCTTGACCGAACCACAGGATCTGGCCGCCGCCGGCCTGAACGGCGGTTTTTTTGGCGCGCTGACAACACCCGTTGGATTTGGCCTGAATCCTCAGAAATACCTGTTCGGACTGGCAGCCGCCGCTGCCGAGGCAGGGGCCGAATTGTTTCAAAACAGTCCCGTCACAGATCTGCGCCCGCATATGGGTCAATTCACCCTGCGCCTTCCCGGTGGCGTTTTGCAGGCCAAACAGGTGATCCTTGCCACCAACGGCTATTCCAGCGACGACATCCCCGCCTGGCTGCGGGCCCGTTACCTGCCCAGCCAGTCCTCGGTCCTGGTCACCCGCCCGCTGCAAGACCAAGAGCTGGCAGCGCAGGGATGGACCAGTGACCAGATGGCCTATGACACCCGGCACCTGCTGCACTACTTCCGCTTGATGCCGGATCGCCGTTTCCTGTTTGGGATGCGCGGTGGCTTGCGCGCGTCAGCCAAGGCCGAGGCGCAAATTCGCCGCCAATTGCTGCGCCATTTCCACAAGCTGTTCCCTGCCTGGAGAGAGGTCGAGGTGACCCACCGCTGGTCCGGCCTTGTCAGCCTGGGCGCGGGGCTTGTCCCCTTTATCGGGCCTGTGCCAGACCATCCGGGCCTGTTTGCGGGGTTGAATTACCACGGCAATGGCGTCGCAATGGGCACTTACGCCGGCCGCATCCTGGCGGATTTGGTGCGCGGCACGACCCCTGTGTTGCCCTATTCCAGCGTTGTCCAAACCGCGCCCCGGTTTCCTTTGAACGCCTATCGACGTGCCTTTTTACCCTTGGCTTATGGCTACTACGCGCTCAAAGATCTGAGCTTTGCCACCTCCAGTGACAAGGCCTGACGATCCGCCGCCGCACCTTTTTCTGCCCGCCACGCACAATAGGCCGCCATGCGCCAATGGAACCAGGGGCGCAGCGTCAGATAGCGCGACATCACATTTGGATCGGGATAAGCGCTTAGGAATTCCTGTTCCTCAGCCGCTGATAAAACCGCGCCGCGATACAGAAACTGCATCGAGGGTGACAGGAAAACAGCCAGATCTTCGGCCGGATCGCCCCACACCGGACATTGCCAATCGATCAAACGCCACTGGGGACTGGCGACCAGAATATTGCCCGGAACCGGGTCGCCATGGATCAGCGCACATGTGTCCAAAGGCGCGACAGGGCAACGCGGCCTTAACGTGCCAAGGCCTGGATCCGTCTGACACGCCGCTAAAATCACCTCTGTCTGCGCCTCAAGATCCGCGGATCCATTGGCCCCTTTGGGCAGATCTATGGCGATCTTCTGGCGGTGGAGCTTGGCCAAAATCTGCGCCACCTGCCCCGCGCCGCTGTGCCATGGTGTTCCCGAAACATGCGCGTATTCGATCCAATGCAGCCCGGCATCTAGGCCTGCATTGACAAACCGTGGAACCAGTCCGGTGTCATCCAGACAGCGCAGCATCAGCGCCTCGCGCTGCGGATCATTGGCAAACAATGGGTTCGCCCGCACCGGGTTGTATACTTTTAGGACCGTGGCCCCCAATTGAAACACCTGATTGGACCGCCCCCCGACAAGTCTTTGACGTTTCTGAACCGCCAGGCCGCGACGGGTCAAACAGTCCCAAAACAAAGGATCAATGTCGAAACAGGTGGTGGTCAGAGCGCGCTCCTATTGGCAAAACGCGCCCTGTTTCTGTCCGCCTTAGGCGGCCGGATCACGCAGCGCAGTCACATCCGTTGAGTTGATCGCCGAACCGCCGTCCATGATCAAGACCACTTCATTGTTTACAAACTGCGTTTCGCGGATTCTGCCGTAAACCTCTGGCGTGGACTTGGTCAGCACCTCTTCGTTGCGATAGTTTTCAAGGGAGAAAGTATAGTTTCCAACTGCAACCAGATCACCGTCCGAATCGCGGCCATCCCATTCATAGTTGTCGGTCGACACGGGCAAGCGGAGATCGTTGACCACGTTACCTTCCGAATCCTCGATGACCAAGCGAACATCATCCGCCGTCTCGTCAGGGTTTGGTGAGACTACAATCGGTGTGGCGCCGTCAAAGTAGCCCGCAACAGGCGCGCGCGCTTCCAGCCCGACCCATTGAGTAACCGTTGACATGGCCGACAGCGCCAATTGGGACTGGAGGCCCTGCAACAGCTCGTTGCCTTGAACCTGTTGTTCCACCATCGAGAACTGGGCCAGCTGCGAGGCGTATTCGGTCGAATCAAGCGGCTCCAACGGATCTTGGTTGGTTGCCTGGGTGGTCAAAAGACGCAGGAACGTCTCGAAATCGGAGGTAATCCCGCTGGCAGAGGATCCGCCGGAGGATGATGTAAATACCGATGAGGATGTTGGGTTCGTCCCGGTGACTGGTGTGGTCATTTTATACTCTCATATCCAACCCGGATCCGCCCAGGTTCAACTGTTGTCCGACAGGTGTTGTTTCGATTTCGTCTGCTACGGCTTGCCCTTGACGCGCAGAGCCACCCGATTGGTTGTTTCCGCCGGATTGCGACTGGGAATCACCGCTGGAGAAGGAGAAGGAGATGTTTTCAAATCCCATATCTTTGAACTCATTTTCCAACGCGCTGATGTGGCGACGCATCAAATCGCCGGTTTCTGAACGTTCAGCATGGATGATCACGCGCACCCCGTTTTCGCTGGTGCTCAACTGCATTTTGACCTGCCCCAGCTCTTTTGGGTTCAGCATGACTTCAACTTTTCGCTCGCCTTTGGCCGCAAAAGCTTCGGTCAGCTGCACCGCAATCCGCTGTGCAACCTCAGGCGTTGGAATTGTGGCAGGCCGGAACGTCGCCTCGGTGAGAGACTGGGTGATGCCAATCGCTTGGGGTCCAAGCCGGAAATCCTGCTGAGCACCATGGCCAAACCGTTCGTTGTTTTGCGGTTGGCCTATCTGTGCGAACAGGGCAGCTTGCGACACCTGTGTTGCCCCAACTATGCCACCTTCTCGTATGATTTGCCCCGGTAGAAGCGCGTCTTCCGCAGTTGTATCTGTTGAAACCTCTTCAAGCCGCACTTCGTCTGACTTTTCAGAGCGGGTTCCTGCCTGGGTCAGGCGGGAGGTATTTACAGGAACCACAGTTGTCGCAGCGGTAGGTGCAGCAGCCGCTGCGGGTGCCGTGACAGCAGTGGGCGTCTCAGCAGCGACGGGGATATCATCAGCAGGCGTCGCTGCAGCCGCCGGTATCGTTGCAGCGTTCGGAGCAACGGCAACAGCAGGTGTCGCAGGTAGCGTTTTAGAGGCTGCCGCGGGTTCAAACTGCGTGATGCCATCCAATTCAACACCTTCGGGAAGGTCAATTGGACCATTTGCAACCAACCCGTTGCCCGAATCCGTGACCTGCCGCAGCGCCAGTTCGTTTTGAACAGATGCCGCAATGGGCGAAACAGGAGCTGCGGTTGGAACTGCAGAGGCGACACTTTTATGAATTGCCTGCTGCGCAGCAGGCGAAAGCGCGCCAAGTCGCACCCGATAGGCAAGAGGCAGGTCTTGAATGGAACCGTTGGAGGTACGGGCCAATTCCGCAAGCACTTCAGCTTGGGTAAGCCCAGCTCCGATGGGTTGCTGTGACGCCACAGGGCCATTGACCGGAGTCTCCTCCGCCCCAGCCACCTCTTGCTGCGCGCCAGGTGGCGACTGCACCTGTCCGCCATTGGAAATACCGTTTGTTTGCGACAATCCCGTAGTTGGCACAGCCGCTTTCGCAGCGCCGTCCAACCCGTTACCGCTGGGTGTTGATTGTTGTGCCCGTAGTGCGCTGGAACTCGCGTCAGCCAACGGCACACCCTCACCGGCCGGTTGCACGGTTCCATCGGCCACCGCCTGCGTTTCAGGCTCGCCCCCGTCAGCAGCGCCCGTTTCTGGAACAGAACTAGCCACTACCGCCGCGACATCTTCTTGTGAAGCACCAGACCGCTCAAACACGCTGTTGTCATCGGTACTGGCCTGGCCCGCAGGTGCCGCTGCTGCCTCAGCTGATACAAGCGCAGCAACATCAACCTCTGTGTGAGTCTCATCCGTTTGATCATCGGACGCTTCGACGTTTTCTTCAGCAGAATCCGGTCCGGGTACAGCACCTTGTGCTTCAGATACCTCTGGCTGCTCTGCCTCCGGTGCCGCTTGGCTGGAATCTGCATAAACCGCAGCGAATGAATCGCCCGATGGCGATTCGCCGGAAGATTTCCCAGGTTTAGAACCCAGCTTATTCTGACTAATATCAGTTACTTGTCCAACAATCGCGGTATTCATCATTGGTTTCCAGACATTCTATCTTGACATATTCAGAATAGATCAAATCGGTTACCGCAATTTTAACCGCTCGTCTGGCATTCTGTGAAAAATCGAAACAACTCCAACCGTCTTTAGTTGAGGTCCAGAATGGAAATTCACTCTTCACCCGTCCGGGCGCCAGACGCGGGCAGCCCGCGGGCCACTCCGCCCGCGCAGGATCCGATACGCAAGGCTGCTATGGATCTTGAAAGCGCATTTCTTGCTGAAATGTTGAAATCCGCCGGAATGGGCAAAGCACGCGACTCGTTTGGCGGCGGCGCGGGCGAGGATCAGTTTTCCAGCTTTCTCGTAGAAGAGCAGGCCAAACAAATGACCAAGGCCGGCGGCATTGGCCTGGCTGAATCACTTTATAATGCGTTGAAGGAGGCCCAAAATGACTGAGCTGCACGCACAAGACAAAATCGACGAATTGGATGAAATCCTGGAATTGGAACGTGAAGCGCTGATTGAGGGCAAGCTGGACAAGCTTCAGTCCTTATTGGAACGAAAAGACGCGCTGATCTCTGATTTGAACATGCTGGATGAGCTGGAGCGGGACGCATTGGAAACGGTGCATAACAAAGTCTCGCGCAACCAGCTTTTGTTGGAAAGCGCGATGCAAGGCATTCGGTCGGTGGCCAACCGCATGCAGGAATTGCGCCGTGTGCGCAAAGGGCTCGATGTCTATGACAAATCTGGCCGCAAAAGCAGCTATTCAACCATGGTCAGCAAGAAGCTGGAGAAGCGCGCCTAAGCCTGCTCAATTTAGGAAAAATTCTACTTATCCAAATTTGAGCTTTAGCACTCCATTAGCAACTCACGGTGCAAAGTCACCTTGCACCTCGAGACGGGGTGGCGCGGAAGCCAACAGGCAATTCGCACAGTCAGAAAGACGTCAGAGAGCGCCCCATATGGGGCAGGGATAAATCGAGGGAAAAAGAACCCTCGCACACAAGGATTAAATGCTATGACCAGCATTCTGACCAACAGCGGTGCAATGGTTGCGCTGCAGACTCTGAGCTCGATCAACAATAACCTGACCGACACTCAGAACGCCATCTCCACCGGCCGTGAGATCAACACCGCAAAAGACAACTCTGCCATCTGGTCCATCTCCAAAGTAATGGAAGCAGACGCAGCAAGCTTTGAAGCAGTAGAAGACTCCCTGGCTTTGGGTGCGTCCACTGTTGGTGTTGCTCTGGCTGCGGTTGAACAGATCACCGACATTCTGGAAGACGTTCGTGAGAAAGTCATTCAGGCGACTGGTGAAAACGTTGACCACGATGCAATCAGCGACGAAATCACCCAGCTGACCGACCAAATCGGGCAGATCATCGACGCGGCCCAGTTCAACGGTGCAAACCTGCTGGACTCAGATACTGTTGATGGCACGAATTCTGACCTGACGGTTCTGTCCTCAGTCAACCGTGCTGCGGGTGGCTCCGGTGTAACAGTGTCCAACATCACCGTTGCGGCACAGGACTTCACCACCGCTTTGGATCTGTCCGATATCGATGTGACCAGCTCTTCGGCAGCCGAAGCATCGCTGGACGCCATCGAAGCGCACCTGGAAACCCTGACGACATCCGGTGCTGAACTGGGTGCGGCTGCGGCCCGTATCGATGGTCAGATGGACTTCATCACCAAGGTGAAAGACGCGACCAAAGAAGGTATCGGTGCTCTGGTTGATACCGACATGGAAGAAGCGTCCGCGCGACTGAAGGCTCTGCAGACACAGCAGCAGCTGGGCGTACAGGCCCTGTCGATCGCGAACAACCAGCCTTCGACCATCCAGCAGCTGTTCCGTTAATCCACAGCTTGACCAGGGCGTTCTTGGACGCCCTGGTCCGCCGACCTCAGAGAATCTGATGTAATACGTTAGGAAAACACGTGAATGCCCAATTGAAGGCAAAAAATGCCTATGCCGCTGCGACCAAGTCCGCCAGCACCCCAAAAAGTTATGAGTACAAGGTCATTGCACGGGTAACACGAGAGCTTTTGGATGCGGCAAGAAAAGGTAAAAAAGGCTTCCCCGCGCTGGCAAGCGCACTGGAGACCAATCGCAAACTTTGGCGCATTCTTGAAAACGATCTTCTGAGTTCAGGCAATCAATTGCCCGATGACGCAAAAGAGAATTTGGTCTACCTGGCCGCGTTCACCCGTCAACACACCCCAAAAGTCCTCCGGAGGGAAGCTGGTGTTCAGCCTCTCCTGGAAATCAACACGGCCGTTTTGAGAGGCCTACGAGGAGGAGCGACCTAATTATGAGTGGATTGGTCCTAAAACTGGCCCCTAAAGAGCGCGTACTGGTAAACGGTGCAGTTATCGAAAATGGGGACCGCCGCAGCCGTCTGTCAATTGTCACACCAGATGCAAACATTCTGCGTCTTCGTGACGCTATCCATCCAGAAGATGCAAACACCCCGGTTCGCCGCGTCTGCTATGCAGCGCAGTTGATCCTCACGGGCGACGTTGATCCCAAAGAGGATCGGCTGGCGATGTTGCGTCGGCTGGAAGAGCTGAGCCAGGTCTTTACCGACCCCGACAGCCGCAGCTCTTTGGCAGAGGCAACAAATGCAATTCTGAATGACAACCACTATCGGTGTCTAAAAGCTCTGCGCACGCTCTTACCACGAGAGGAGCGATTGCTGGCCATTCGCCCGTCGTAAGGCGCTGCGCCAAATACCTTTGGATTACGGGATGAAGCTTCCAACGGCGCGCCTGTCCAACGCGTCTTGGACAGAAGGCGCCTGCGGCTACCCTTCATTCCCGTCGCCAGGGCTGTGATCCAATTGGCCCCGTTGCACGGTCATTGGCACCGGCATCCTTTACATACAGATGGCCTGCGTCAGAACCACATAAACCTGATCTTCCCGCAAAATTATGACTTTGCGGAAAGCATCACCCCTCAGATATCAATCTCTACTTCCGGCAAGTCGAGCGCTTTCATCATCTCGCGCAGCTCCTGACGGGCTGCAATGTTAGAGATGTTCAGCTGCTTCACGCCGATATCTTTCAGATCCAACAGCGTTAGCCCGCGTGGGAACAATTCGCGAAAGATCACCCGCTCGGAAAAGCCAGGAGCCACACGGAAACCGATGCGTTTGGACAGCATCTTGACGGCCCGCTCCATCTTTTCCTTGTTGACCATCCGCTGGGTGCCGACCCGGTTGCGGATGACGATCCAGTCAATGGGCTTTAACCCGGCTTGCGACCTCAATTGGCGAGCGTTCCACACCATCTCGGAATAAACAGATGGGCCTAGGATGTTCTCACCCTTTTGGTCGGTACGGGCCAAAAGGTCAAAATCGACAAAGCTGTCATTCAACGGCGTGATCAACGTATCCGCCAAGGAATGCGCCACCTGGCTCAGCCGGGTATGAGAGCCCGGACAATCGATCAGGATAAAATCCACCCGCGGTTCGAGATCAGCAATCGCTGCCGACAGGCGGTGGTCATACACGTTCTCATTCGGGCCCAAGGCGCTTTCATCGATGTCCGGCAGTTCGGTCAGTTCGATAAACGGCAGATCAATCCCGGTCTCTGCCACAAAGGCTTTGCGGTTTTCCAGATACCGCCCCAAGGAGCGCTGGCGCAGATCCATGTCCAGCACTGCAACCGAATGGCCTGTACGCGCCAAAGTGGTTGCAACATGCATCGAAACCGTGGATTTGCCAGCACCGCCCTTTTCGTTCCCCACAACGATAATATGCGCCATGACTGTGTCTTTACCCCAGATATTGCAGCAAGCTTCTTTTTAGAGACTATAGCTTGACCTCATTCAAAGGGAAAGATTCCGCGCAACTTCTCCTGAGGTTTATTGTTCCGCCGTAAAAACCGCCCGTCTCAACGCAAAACGCCGCCCCAAAGGGACGGCGTCTGCATGTGAAATGTCGAAACAGCAGAGCTTAGAAGCCCAGACCTTCGTATTTCTTTTTGAACTTGGACACGCGGCCACCGGCGTCCATCAGGCGGGTCGAACCGCCGGTCCATGCCGGGTGAGCAGAAGGATCAATATCCAGCGCCAGCTGGTCGCCTTCTTTGCCCCAGGTCGACTTCATCTTGATGATGGTGCCATCGGTCAGTTTGACGTCGATCAAGTGGTAGTCGGGATGTGTATCGGCTTTCATTGAACCACTCCTTAGGCTTTTTTGGGCTTGTAGTTGCTGTCTTCAGCAATACGTGCCGATTTACCGCGGCGGGTGCGCAGGTAGTACAGTTTCGCGCGACGAACGCGACCGCGGCGGACAACGGTGATGCTGTCGATATTGGTGGAGTGCAGCGGGAACACACGCTCAACGCCTTCACCAAAAGAAATCTTACGGACGGTGAACGAGCCAGCAATGCCAACGCCGTTTTTACGGCTGATGCAAACGCCTTCGTAGTTCTGGACGCGCGAACGCGAACCTTCGGTCACCTTATAGCCGACGCGAATGGTGTCACCGGCTTTGAAATCGGGGATCTCTTTCCCCAGGGCGGCAACTTGTTCCGCCTCAAGCTGTGCGATCAGATCCATCTGACCTTCTCCTATTTTGCTCGTGGTTTTGTCCACGAAGGTGATTTCTCGACCCAGAGCTCTGTGCCTTCATCGGGTCCGCCTGTGAAACCACCGCGCCCGCCAGAGATGATCCGACATTCTTTTGATCTTGGCTTCTTGTCTGGCGCACCGGTCGAAAGAAACCGGACGTGTCCAAAACAAAAAGATCCGCGCGACTCACACAGGAGCGCCGGATGCGCGGTTCATAGGCTTCCCCGCCCTATTTTGCAAGCTGTTTCGCAGCGAAACGGTTGCCTGGCCGCGCGCGCTGCGCAGGCAACGTCCTGTGGCGGCGCAACACCAACACCGCCCCCTTTACCTGATGGAATTGACCCGCCTGCCCACAAGACTAAGCTGAGGCCGATCGGTGCAATTGCGCAGCCGGTCGATGAACATCGTCCTTGGTATTTCAGGTGGTATTAGAATGAAAAAGCAATCCGTTCACAAACAAGCCCCCGGCGTGTTGCCAGGTATTGCATTGGCCGCGCTTGTCGCGATGTCTGCTTGTGAATTCGGCGGCCCTTTCCCCGAAGATGTTGCCGCGTCCAAGGCGATAAATGACGCTGTCTGGGAGACACGCACCCGCATCACGTTTAACGGCGCGCCTTATGAATTTGCGGTGTCAGACACGCGGGACTTTGCCCAGATCGCGCCTGCGGCCCCGAATTTTGCATATACAGCCGCGGATCTGGAACAGGCGGTCGCAGCAGAAACCGGATGTTCTGCCGTGTTTCAGGGTGGGTTCTTGGACCGCTTGGAAGGGTATACGCCAGACACAAATCTGCGCAGCACCCAGGAGGGGCTTACATCCTTCAACAGATGGCGGATTGATCTGAGCTGTTGACCGCCCTTGACGCAGGATTTCAGGAAAAAGCCGTAGATATGCGTGAGCCACCGTATTTTGACAATATGGTGGCGACCGCTATCCTGCGGCGTGTCTTTCAAGCGCTTGTTTGAGACCTGCGTATCTGCGTCTGCTGACTGAGATCTCAGAACCGTCCCGCATGATACATAGATAGCTACTGCCGTTTGGTCGCACCTGGTCAATGTGTTTTAGGCGCACCCAATGGGATCGATGTACCTGAACGCCTTTCAGGGGCGAAAGTTTTTCCACGCAATCAGTGAATTTCAGGTTCAGCATCGTGCTGCCCTCCACGGTCCGCAGATGCACATAATGATCATTGGCGCTGACGCTGATCAAATCCTCACCAAGGGTATGGGGCAGATCCGCAAACAGGCTCCGCAGGGTCGGCTCTTTATCAAAGCGCGCCATCAGCGGTGCACGATGCGCCATGGCGAACTCGGCCGCTTTGAACACCGCAAGAACCGCCAACGTCGTGAGGCCGATGGCGGGTAACGCGACATGGCTGAGTTCTTCCCAATACCCATCTGGGTCCAGATCAGTTCCCCCAGTGGCATTGGCGATGACAGCCTCCATCCCCAAAGAGAGCGGCGCCAGGCAAAGCGGCAGCAATAAAACTGCAGCCCCCATTGCCCAGAGGTCGGGAAGTCCCAGGCGCATTGCTAAAATCGTGAGCAAAGCCAGGATCAGCACCGCCCCCAAAAGATGGGCGATCCAATGTATCACAGCCCAGAGAAATGAAAGCTCTCTGGTGGCGCCGGGTTCCAGACCGGCCAGCACCGTTGCGCAGGCCAACAGGAGGATCGCGCCAACCAACAGCCGGTGCCGCCGTGACACGGTTTCACCACCCAAAAAGGTCATTAGATTGCTGAGTTTGAACTCTAAGGGCATGGGGCCACAACACCGAACATAGGATAGGAGTCGTCTGAGACGTTAGCCACGAGTGGCGCAGAGGAACACAGGTAATTCGCGAACGGTTGAAATCTACCGTTCGCGAAACGCGGCCTGCCGTTGGCGAAATAAGCCCGTGGTTTCAAGTGGTTTGGCTTTTCGGCCGGAAAGCGCACTGCGCAGATGTCGCAAGCGTAGGCCGGATGGTGCGATCTGTCGCACTGCGGTGCTGCGTGGTCTGAGCAAGCGTTTGAAAGGTCACAAAATGAACTTGGATATTCCATCCCATGCCCGCGCGGCTACCAGTTTTGCAATTCTAGTTTCGCTGATCGCCCCCGCGGCCCACGCGCAAGATCGCGGCGTGCGCGGTGCTGTTGGCTTGGGCGTATCATATGGGCCCACCTTCCTTGGATCAGACGAGCAAGAAAGCAATTTGATCCCGATCCTTGATCTTGAGATCGGCCGGTATGGTTTTCTGAACCAACGTGGTTTGGGCCTGCAAAACTCCAACAAATTTGGCAGCGGTGATCTGAAATATGGGTTTGGTCTTGGCTATGATTTTGAGGAACGGATCGCAGCGGATGAGCCAAACCTGAACGGTTTGCCCGATATCGAAGCCGGCGCCATTGCAACCCTGTTTGTGGAGTATGAAACCGGACCGCTGACATATGGTGTCGAACTCCAACATGGCTTGTCCGATGAAGGCTCCGACGGAACCCAGGTAAAGCTTTTTGGCACCTATAGCGCGCAGGTCAACAACCGCATGCGGCTGTCGGCGACGCCATACTTCATCTGGGCAGATGACTCCTGGATGGACACTTATTTTTCTGTAACGCCGACCCAGTCCGTCGCATCAGGTCTGGCGACGTTTGATGCCAATTCGGGTGTTGCTCAAGGAGGGATAGTGCTGACCGGGAGCTATGCGCTACGACCGCGTACAATCCTGTTTACAAGCCTCGATGTCTCGACGCTCACGGGGGACGCAAAAGACAGCAGTGTGAGCCTGGAAGACACGCAAACCAGCCTGACCGCTGGCGTCCTGTTCCGGTTCTGAGCTGATCGTGCCTTCACATTTGCCAAAACAGGATGAGCGATGCGAATTTTAATCCTTCTCACGGCGGCGGGTATCGGCCTGGCCACGGGTCTTTTTCTTTTGCACCCCGAAGACCCCGACCGCCGCAACGCATTTATGCACGAAACCGCGCCTCTCAAGATGGGGGTATTGCCCCCGGAAGACGGCGTCACATTGGCGCTGATAGACAAAGGTCCTGCGTCCGCACCGCATGTGCTGTTGGTGACTGATGTGACGCCACAGTCCATTACGGGCCTTGACCTCACCGCACAGGGGCTCACGTCTGAGGTCGAATTCTTTCAGGTGATCGAGCAGATCGGTTTGGACCGCCTCCGCACATTGGCTTCGGTGCCTTCCACCGGAGAGACGTCATTTCCCCTTGTTAGCCACCCGTACACTGACCTGTTGCCCGCCGCTGGTACAGCCAGCCGCCACATTGCAAGCGGCACCAATTTCCCCGAGCACCAGGAGGAAACTCAGGCCCAATCGGTGTTCAATTTTCCAAAATTCGGTGCAGCTACACCGCCGGTTACAACCGTATCTGTGACAGAACACGAACTGCTTGATTATGAGGTGGAGATTTGCGCGCGATTTGATCGCGACATCAAAAGCGTCGAGGATTTTGATCAAGCCCGCAAAGGGTTCTTCTTGTGCGGGGATTTTTCCGATCGGGCTGCTTTGATGCGTTTGATCGACCCGGACAATCTGGATTCAGGCAAAGGGTTCAGCGACGCCAAAAGTGGCCCGGACCATTTCCCCTCTGGCGGAGTTTTTGTTGTGCCACGGGATTGGCGCAGGTTTGTTGAAACCGAGCGCTTAACGACATCTGTCAACGGGGAGCCTCGTCAAGATACCCGCGCCGGTGACATGATCCTTTCGTTTCGCGATCTGGTGGAAAAAATCCTGGCCGATACAACAGAGGCACGGTTTCTTTATCAGTCGCGGTATTGGCATCTCGTGGAAGATGCCCGAATTGCCCAAGGACAGGTCCTGATGTCCGGAACGGCCGAAGGGGTGATCTTTATGCCGCCCAGTCTGCGCCAAATTTTACGCGGTTCATTCCGGTATGTGATCGATGGCCACGTCCTGAAAGGGCGCACGCCCTATCAGGCGGTTGTCGAGACGTTTTTAAACGAAGAGCGCAAATCCTACCGCTTTCTGCAACCCGGCGACCGTGTCTCACACCGATCTTCTCATATGGGGATGATTTCCGCGTTGGTGGTCCAGGCAACCATAGGAGAATAAGCCGCAGAAGGACACAGCGCTTTCGCCAGTCGACAAGGCGCGCAAATTCATTGATCACACATGAGAAGAAGTTCAGGTTTGCCTGCATACACATGCTGCGAAATTGTGAGACCGTCTTTTCAAAGCAATACAGAACCAAACAAAGGGACAGCGAGTTAAGCCCTTGGAAACCTGGACGTTATACGTGTTCACTGTTCTCGCCTTGATGAGTACGCCAGGGCCAAGCCAGCTGTTGATGCTGACAAATAGTGGTGTTCACGGCTTCCGCCGGTCGCTTGCCACCGCGGCAGGCGACCTTTCTGCAAATGCACTGCAGATGCTGGCGGCGGGGTTGGGGCTTGCAGCAGTTATCACGGCATCCGCGATCGCCCTCAGCCTTATCAATGAGCGGTGGTCGTATACCTCATTTGGTTGGGAGTTCAGATGATCCGGCGCGCCAAACCAGTTTCAGCCGCAGTGCGCGTGTCTGGACGACGCTGACTTCTGAGTTTCATTTAGTGTGTGTTTACAGACCGCGTCGGCGACAGCCACATTCTCTCCGGGCATATGTCCGCCCCGATGTTGGCCTCATGCCCGCGCGCGGTCTTGTGCGCGGGCGTCCAAATCAATGTGCCGGGTCAAAGTTCCCTTCGGCAGATGCAACAGATCCTCACAGGCGGCGACGCCGATTTCGGCCAGCCCCGAAGGGTCGTAAATCCCGTGCTCCAGCGATCCTTCCAGCCACAGCCCGTCAATGACACCGTTTACCACAATCGACAGGCGCTTGGTCTCTGCTGCGGTAACGCTGCGCCCGTGGGCGGCCAGAACCTCGGGGATCAGTCCTTCGAGAATTTCCAGAAATTCACCATATGACTCCTTGTGAATACGATCAAACTCAGGATCTGACCGCACCACGCCAATAAATGTCGCCCATAAAGAGACCTTGAAACTCGACAGGTTCGGTTCGGACAGGTTGCGCGCGATAAAGGACGCCAGACGGCTTTCGGCCGAACGGTCCGGCGCATCCGCATCCCGTGCGGCCTGACCGGTGAGCATTCCGATCAGATAGGCATAGGCCTCGCGCACCATCTCATCCTTGGAGGCAAAATAGTGGCGGATCAGCCCGGCTGACACACCGGCCTCTGCCGCGATTTTCCGCGCACTGGCCGCATGCAGCCCATGGTCGGCGACCACATTCAACGTGGCTTCGATCAGTTCACGGCGGCGCACGTCTTCTGACAGGCGTTGAAAAGTCTTGCGCGTCATCTGGGTGGGTGTCCTCTTCCTGCCACGGGGTGGCCTGTCCCGGCCCTGCGCCTGTGTCGCGCGTTTTTGTAGATCTACATTTGTTCAATAAACGCGCGGGTTCAAGCGGTTCCACTTTCAAACCTCCCGTTGGGGCGGGCGGGCTTCCTTTCTTGTTGTTCAATTGTACAATAAGTGGGCGCGCCAACATGACAAAGGTTTCATTCATGCAGCTTGACAGTTTTGACCGCCATATCCTGGACCTGTTGCAACGCGATGCCCAGACCAAAGTGGATGTGATTGCGGATCGGGTGGGCCTGTCCGCCTCTGCTGTGCAACGCCGCATTCGCAAGCTGAAGGCGGAAAATGTCATCACCGGAGAGGTCGTGGTGGTGAACCCCAAGGCAGCTGGCAATCTGATGACCTTTGTTGCCGGGGTCGAGATCGAGCGTGAAAACTATGAGGCGCTGGGCCGGTTCCGCGAATGGGTGGCGCAGAATGACAATATCCAGCAGCTTTACTATGTGACCGGTTCGCTGGATCTCGTGGTGATTATCCTCGCACGGGACACGGAACATTACGATGACATCTCGGCCGAGATGATGAAAGCCCATCGCCAGATCCGTCGCGTCACCACCCATGTGGTGCTGAAGTCGCTGAAAACCGGACTGGCGCTGCCGCTGCAGGATGAAGACCGCTGACGCTCCATTTGGGGCGCTTTCAATTCACGTGCGCCTTGATGTAGGCGCATCTGGTTCAATTTCGCTGCCAAGGGGTCGTTTTTTCGCTGCAAGATTTCTGCCAAGCCAGCCTGACGAAAGCGACAGACCCTCATGACCACCATCGACCCCAAAATGCAGATCCCGCAGCCACAGCCCCTGGGCCGCGAGACTTTGGCGCTTGATGCCGGGTTGGTGATTGACCCCCGCACGCGGGCGATCCAGCCCAATATCTCCATGTCGGTGAACAATATGGTTACTCCGGGAGAGGGGGCCTTTTCCGCGGATGGGGTCGAGGATCTGACCGCGCTGCCCTATATGTATGCGCGCTGGACAAACCCGACGGTGATCGAGCTGGAACAACGGGTCGCCGCCCTGGAAGAGGCCGAACAGGCCATGTGCACCGCCAGCGGTGTTGGGGCGATCTCGGCGACGTTTCTGGGGCTGTTGAAGGCGGGTGATCACCTGATTATCAGCGATGTCTGCTATGCCGGTGCGGCCGAGCTGGCCCGCGGTGTACTGCCCGATTTCGGGATCGAGGTCAGCCAGGTCAATCTGTCTGATCCTGACGCGCTCGCAGCAGCGATGCGACCCAATACCAAACTGGTGCATTGCGAGAGCCCCTGTAATCCGCTCTTGCGGTTCACGGACCTCGCCCGGATCAGCGAGATTGCCCATCGGGGTGGCGCGCTGGTCAGTGTGGATTCGACTTTGGCAACACCGGTGGCCTGTCGGCCGCTGAATTTTGGCTGCGATCTGGTGATTCATTCGCTGACCAAATTTATCAACGGTCACGGGGATGCCATGGGCGGGGCAGTCGCCGGAAGCCAGTCCCTGATTGCCAAAATCCGCGCCCGCAGCGGCGTTTACCTGGGGTCTACGCTCAGCGCGATGAACGCCTGGCTGATCCTGCGTGGGATCGACACGCTTTACCCCCGCATGAAAACCATGAGCGACAGCGCCAGCCAAATCGCCCGGTTTCTGGAAGACCATCCGCGTGTCAAACGTGTGCTGCACCCAAGTCTGGACAGCCATCCGCAGGTGGATCTGATCGCCCGACAGATGGATCTGCCCGGCGCATTGATCAGCTTTGAAACCAATGACTTGGCCGCGACGGAACAGAGGTTTGCGGACCGTCTGAAGGTGATCCACTATGCCTTTTCCGTCGGCCATCAGCGCAGCCTTCTGACGCTGCTCGACACCGACGTGATGATGAAATCCACCTATAAACTGCAGGGAGAACAACTGGCCGATTACCGCGCCTATGCAGGCGATGGTCTGTTCCGGCTGAGCGTCGGGCTTGAGACCGTGGACGATCTGATCCGCGATCTTGACCAAGCGCTGAGAGATTAACACCCAAAGAGGCGCGCACGCCCGTCTGACACCGGCCAAACATGGTGCAGACACGCTATCGGCTTGCAGAAAACGCCCGAAATGTGCTTTCCCTGTTTTACAGTCGTACAACAGGGCGAGACTCGCACAGACCCGTCAAGAGCGCAAAAGCGCCGCCAAACGGGGCCAACAGGAGAGAAGATGACACAAGATCCCGCGATTGAAATCCGCGATCTGCACAAGAGCTATGGCGCGATAGAGGTGCTGAAAGGCGTTTCGATGACCGCTTATCCGGGCGACGTGGTTGCCGTGATCGGGGGCTCTGGATCCGGCAAATCAACAATGCTGCGCTGTATCAATATGCTCGAAAAGCCAAGCTCGGGTCGCATTGCGATCCAGGGCGAAGCCTATGAGATGCGCCAGTTGGGGACCAACGCAATGGAGCCCGCTTCGCCGAAACAGGTGCAGCGGATCCGGTCGCAGCTTGGGATGGTGTTTCAGAACTTTAACCTGTGGCCACATCGCACCGTTTTGCAGAATGTGATCGAAGTCCCGATCCATGTCCTTGGCGTACCCAAGGAGCAGGCGGTTGCACGTGGTCGCGACGTGCTCGCCCGTGTTGGACTGGCTGAAAAGGAAGACGTCTATCCGGCCTTTATGTCCGGTGGACAGCAGCAGCGCGCGGCCATTGCGCGGGTGCTGGCGGTGGACCCGCTGGCCATGCTGTTTGATGAGCCGACCTCGGCGCTTGATCCGGAACTGGTGGGCGAAGTGCTCAGCGTGATCCGGGATCTGGCGGCGGAAAAACGCACAATGGTGCTGGTCACCCATGAAATGGCCTTTGCCCGCGATGTGGCCAGCCACGTGATCTATTTGCGTGATGGTCGGATCGAGGAAGAAGGCCCACCCGAGCAGATCTTTGGCGATCCGCAATCGCCGAACCTGCAACAGTTCATTCGCTCTGTCGCCTGACGCCTGTCGTCCTGCGCCCTTTTTACCCCATCACGTCACCCATAGGGAGAATACCATGCTTCGCAAACTGAGCTTTGCCATTCTTGCCACCAGTGCCGCGGCACTGGCCGCACCAGTTGCCGCCGAAACCTTGAAAGTTGGCGTTTCCGCCGAACCTTATCCGCCGTTCTATGCCCCGGATGCATCCGGCGAATGGAAAGGCTGGGAAATCGACTTCATGAACGAGCTGTGCGCGCGTATCGAAGCCGAATGCATTGTCACCCCGGTGGCATGGGAAGGCATCATCCCGGCGCTTAATTCGGAAAAGATCGATATGATCATCGGCTCCATGTCCATCACCCCGGCGCGGGCGGAACAGATCAACTTCTCTGACAAATATTATGACACGCCAACCGCGCTGGTCATGGCCAAGGGCAGCAAATTCGAAAACAGCCCCGAAGGTCTGAAGGGCGCCTATATCGGTGCGCAGTCCGGTTCGATCCAGCAAGTCTATGCTGAGAAATATTTTGCCGAAACCGCCAGCGAAATCCGCTTTTACCAGACCCTGGACGAAGAACTGCAGGATCTGGCGGCGGGCCGTATCGACGTTGTGATCGGCGACTCCCTCGCGATGGAACCGTTCATCACCTCTGACGAAGGCAAAGCCTGCTGTGAATTCAAAGGGGCCGTAGCGGCTGACCAGGACGTTCTGGGCTATGGCGTTGGCGTTGGCATGCGCAAGGAAGACACCGAGCTTCTGGCCAAAGTAAACGCGGCCATCGCAGAGATCCGCACCGACGGCACCTACGAGAAGATCTCGGCCGATTACTTCACCTTTGACATCTACGGCGAGTAATCGCTGACTGGGGCTGCCCCTGCCGGGCGGTCCCTTCCAACCCTCAGATCAGAAAGCGTGCCTGCGTGTTGCAATCCATTGACCTCAGCCTTTTAGCCTTCAACCCTCCGGGGTGGGGTGGCGCCCTGCTCAACGGGTTTGTGAAATCCATCCAGCTTGCCGCCGGTGGCTATGCCATTGGTATTCTGATCGGCATTCTGGGGGCCAGTGCCAAGCTCTATGGCAACCGGGTCGTCAAGGATCTGGCCGAGATCTACACGATGGTGATCCGTGCGGTGCCGGAACTGGTTCTGATGCTGGTGTTTTACTACGCCGGCACGGATCTGATGAATACTGTTCTCAAGGCGATGGGGTATGACGGGTTCGACGTCAACGGGCTGTTGGCCGGTATCCTTGTGATTGGTCTTGTGCAGGGCGGGTACACAACCGAGGTCATCCGCGGCGCGATCCTTGCGGTGCCGCCGGGCCAGATCGAGGCCGCCGCCGCCTTTGGCATGTCGCCGGGCAAGGTGATGCGCCGGGTGACTCTGCCTGCCATGACCCCCCACGCGCTGCCGGGGATGGCCAACCTGTGGATGATCGCAACCAAGGATACGGCGCTTTTGGCGGTCATCGGGTTCAGCGAGCTGACTTTGGTCACCAAACAGGCCGCCGCAGCAACCCGCGAGTATTTCATGTTCTTTATCGCCGCCGGGATCCTCTATCTGATCCTGACCCTTGGCTCCAACGTGATCCTGCGCCGGTTTGAACGTCACGCCCGTCGCGGCATGGTCCCGGTGCAGCGGTAAGGGGGGCAAAGAGATGACTGATATGAATATCCCCGCCACCGCCGACAGAACACCCGGTGCACTGGCCCAGATCCGCGCATTCTTCCTGCCCCATCGCATCGTCATGCTGGCGCTGGCCCTGTCGGGCGTTGCCGCCATGGTGCTGACCATGGACTGGAGCTGGCTGCCGCAGTTCATGCCCCGCCTCTGGGGCGGTCTTCTGATGACGCTTTATATGCTGTTTGGCAGCGTGATCCTCGGCTTCCTTCTGGCGGTTCCTCTGGGGCTGGTGCAGGTGGTTGGCCCACGTCCCCTGCGCTGGCTCGCAACCGGTTTCTGCACCGTCATCCGCGGCACGCCGCTCCTGTTGCAGCTCTGGCTGTTCTACTACGGGCTCGGGTCGCTTTTTGCCCAATACCCGGAAATCCGCGAGACCTGGATGTGGCCCTATTTGCGGCAGGCCTGGCCCTATGGGCTATTGGCGCTGACCATCTCCTTTGCTGCCTATGAAGGCGAAGTGATGCGCGGCGCCTTTGCCGGCGTTCCCCATGGAGAACTGGAAGCCGCCCATGCCTTTGGCATGCCCAGAACCAAGGTCTTTACCCGTGTCTGGTTGCCGCGCGCCGTGCACCGGGCCCTGCCAACCCTGACAGGTGAGATCATCCTGCAGCTCAAATCCACACCGCTGGTGGCCACGGTGGCGGTGGCGGATCTTTATGCCATTGTCACGCGGGTCCGGCAGGCCACATTGCTGACCTATGAACCGCTTCTGCTGCTGGTGGCGATCTACCTCTGCCTCAGCGCGATCCTGATTGCGGGTCTGCGCTGGCTGGAAAACCGGGTGCCCAGCGGCCATTGACCATCGCTTCCTAACCACTCCCAAAACGGCCTCATCTGGCCAGCCTCACCCCGATGGGTGCAATATGTATCCGACCATTTGGTGGGCGTGCCCAGCTTTTACTGACCTTCCCCCGCCCGTGTGCGCCACGTAGCTAATCTGCAAATCAGCCCTGATTTTCCCAAAAGGAAGTCAGATTAAACGAAACGGGCCACAGGGGCAAATCTGGGAATTGGGTCACGTTATGACACTTGGGTCAGGTTCATCTGACGTTCAACAAGTGGCAAATGGCGGACCGAGGAGGATTCGAACCCCCGACCCCTTGATTCGTAGTCAAGTACTCTATCCAGCTGAGCTATCGGTCCATTTGCCACAGAACCCTTGGGCAAACCCGGTTCTGTCGTCTGACACGCCCTATCTGTGCCGTTTTAATCGCCTGGATGCGATTAGAGGGAAGTGGCGGACCGAGGAGGATTCGAACCCCCGACCCCTTGATTCGTAGTCAAGTACTCTATCCAGCTGAGCTATCGGTCCATTTGCCACAGAACCCTTGGGCAAACCCGGTTCTGTCGTCTGACACGCCCTATCTGTGCCGTTTTAATCGCCTGGATGCGATTAGAGGGAAGTGGCGGACCGAGGAGGATTCGAACCCCCGACCCCTTGATTCGTAGTCAAGTACTCTATCCAGCTGAGCTATCGGTCCACTGTGGAGCCGGGGTGTATAGCGAGGTTGAGGGAGTCGCAACCCCAAAAACCAAAATAAATGACAAAACACCCACACAATTTAATGGGCCCTGCCAGGCGATCAAACCACCGCCTGCAAGGCGCCGTCGCCCTTGGGCAGGATGATCTCAAAGGCGGTGCCTTCGGGGCCGGTGCGGTTCAGACGCACCTGCCCGCCATGACCCCGCGCCAGTTCCGCTGCAATGGCCAGACCCAGACCCGAGCCGCCTTTGCGGGTGCCGCCCTGAAAGGGGGTGAACAGGTTTTCCTGCGCCTTCATCGGCAGGCCCGGTCCGCTGTCGACCACTTGGATACACCAATCGGGGCCGATTTCCCCGGCCTCGATCAGCACCGTGCCCGCTTTGCCGGTTGCCGCAATGGCCTGGCGGGCGTTGCGCACGAGGTTCATGATCACCCGGAACAGCTGTTCGGGATCGGCGCGCACCACCAGATCGGCGGGCACCTCGGACGCGATGGTCACCAGCCCGCTGTCTTCGGCCAGGGTTTCGCCTGCAACCACATCATCCACCACAGAGTACAGGGGCACCATGGTCAGCGTGGGCGCAGGTTCTTCGGCGCGACCAAAGGCCAGCGTGCTTTCGCACAGGGACACGGCGCGGGTGATCGAGTTTACCAGCTTGGGCGCAAGGCGGCGCACGGTGGGGTCTTCGCTCATCTCGATCCGGTCGGTGAACAACTGGGCCGAGGTCAGGATATTGCGCAGATCATGGCTGACTTTGGCCACTGCCCCGCCCAGCTGAGCCAGACGCTCCCGTTGCCGCAGCGCATGGGTCAATTCCACCTGCATCTGTTGCAGCGCTTCCTCGGCCTCGCGCAGCTCGACCACGGTGGCCAAGGGGGTGATGATCCCACGCGCGTCCTCGGGCGCTTGGGCATAGCGCTGCATATAGCCGACGACCCCTTTGATGGGTCGCACCAGAAGATACCGCACCGCCCAGAACAACAGCAGCGCAGTAAAGACCGAGATCACCGCGGACAGTACCAGAATGCGCAGCCCGTAATCCAGCATGGCTGCCCGCAATGGCTCTGTTTCGATGGTGATTTCAATCAACAGCCCCGCATCCCGCACCGGTTCCCCGATCACACGGACAACTTCGTTGGTCGGACGCGCCAGCCGCATCATCGCATCCCGGATCAGGGCCATTGCGGTGGCATTGCGAATGTCAAACGTATTGGCAATGGGCTCTGGAATAGGAGAGGCCAGCATCAGCTGGCGCAGCTCGTCCCGGCGCAACACCACGTTATAAACGCCGGCGTTCTGCAAAAGCTCCGCTTCCAGCTCTGTCTCCAGCATGTCATCCGCCAACAGCGCCAGGGATGCGATCTGGGCGCGCTCCAGCCGGTCTTGCAGATATTCCTGGCGAAAGCGCGCAATCGACGGGACAAAGATGAGGACCTCGGCCAGCATGACAAAGACCGTGGTCAGGATCAGAAATCTTCCCGAAAGCGTATTGAGCATTCTGCTCCCTTTATGGTGCGACTTTACGTTAGGGCATCCATCGCTGAACAAACCCTACCATGCGTTTAACAAACGGACTGTCGAATAACTTAGGAGAGAAATAAGCTCCCGCGACCCGTTTGTTAAGCTCTGCTATCGTCGGATAGGGCGCAATCATTGCGGCAATCTGGCTCATCTTCATGTTATTTGCCAATACCATGGACCACAGCGCACATTGTTCACCCGCCTGATGCCCCGCAAGGGAGACGCCAATGGGGCGTCCTTTGACCACCATGACCTTGATCAGACCTTTGGTTTTGCGTTCTGCAATCGCGCGGTCATTGTGGTGATATTCAAACCGCGCCACCTCCAGCTTGTCGCCATATTGCGCGCGGGCTTGGGCTTCGGTCAGGCCGATCTGGGCCAGTTCCGGATCCGTATAGGTGGCCCATGGAATGTGGTTGGTTTTCACCTTGGACGGCATGCCAAAAAGCGCGGATTTGATGATCACACCGGCATGATAACCGGCCACATGGGTGAACTGCAGCCCGCCGGCCACGTCCCCAATGGCATAGACCTTCTTGTTGGTGGTTTTTAGACTGTCGTCCACCTTGATCCCCGTGCGGGTGCTTTCGATACCGGCAGCTTCAAGGTTTAGCTTGTCGACATTGGACTTGCGCCCCACGGCCATCAACAGATGGGAGCCCGCATAGGTCGCGCCGTCCTTGGTCAGCACTTCAATGGCGCCCGCTTCCCCCCGGATTTCCGCCGCCAGCGCATCTTCGACAATCTCAACCCCTTCGGCGCGCAGGCTGTCCAGCACCACGGCGGCCATTTCGGGATCATCCTTGCCCAGCGCCTTGGCCCCTTCGATGACCGTGACTTTTGAGCCCAGCCGCACATGCGCCTGCGCCATTTCCAAGCCGATGGGGCCACCGCCGATGATCAGCAGATGATCCGGCTTTTCTTTCAGATCAAACAGGGTTTCGTTGGTTTCATAGGGCACACTGTCCAGCCCCGGAATGGGTGGCACCAGCGGCGAGGAGCCGGTGGCAATCACCACCCGGCGCGCGGTGATGCGGGTGTCGCCCGCGTCCACCTCGGTCGGAGAAACAAAGCGGCCAAATTCCTGAATCACCTTGACGCCGAACCCCTCAAACCGTTCCACGCTGTCCATGGGGGCAATCTGAGCAATCACGTCATGCACGTGATCTTTGGCGGCGGCGTAATCAACCAGCGGGGTTTGATCCGCCACGCCAAAGTCATTGGCATGGGCCTGGCCATAAGCGGCCTTGCCCGCGGCCAGCAGCGCTTTGGACGGGACGCAGCCAAAGTTCAGGCAATCGCCGCCCATCTTGTGGCCTTCCAGCAGGATCACGCTGGCGCCCATCTGGCTGGCGCCTGCCGCAACCGACAAGCCACCCGACCCGGCGCCGATCACCAGGATATCACAGGTCAATTTTTCCATTGGATCATTCCGCCTTATCAGAGGTCTTGTCAGTGGTATTGGCGGGTCGTACCGCCTTGATCACAATTGGCATTGCCGCCAAAACACAGAGCCCCAGGATCGGGCCAATAATATGAGGTTCCCACAAGAGGCTGAGATCCGGGTTTTCGCCGCGGTCAAACACTTCACCCAGGCCCACGCCAATCCAGGTGAACACAATCCCGCCCGGCACAATGCCCACAGCTGTGGTCCACAGGAAGTTGCGCAGTTTCACCCCAACCAGTGCGGGCAACAGATTGGCAACAAAGAAGGGCACCGCCGGCACCAGACGCAGCAACAGCAGCACTTCGATCTCGTTGTTGCGCAGCGCGTTTTTCAGGGATTGAACCCGCCCGCCTGCGTTTTCGATCTTGGCATTCAAAAACGAACCAAGCCCCCAGCGCGCCGCCAGAAAGATGCCCGTCGCCCCGATCGTGGCCGCCACCACATTGGCAAATGTGCCCGTGCCCAAACCAAACAGAAATCCGCCCGTGACCGAGGCCACCGCTGCACCGGGCAGCGAAAAGGCCACAATCACCACATAGATCCCCATAAACAGGGCCAACATGGCCAGGAAGTTCTGATCGCGAAACGCCACCAGGGCCTCACGATTGTCGCGCAGCGTGTCAAAGGACAGGTAGTCCTTGAGGGTTGCAGCCCCGATCACCGCCACCAGAACCACCGCAATCAGCGGCAGATGACGCGCCAGACCGGCTTTTTTGACCGGTGTGGATTGGGGTTCACTTGTGTCGCTCATGGGCGTGCCTCGTCTGTATCTGGCTCCTCAATGGTCCCCGCAGACCCATCATGAGGAATTGTCTTCCTTCAGTGCTACGCGGTAAGTATGAGCAAAGCGAGTATCCAAGGAGGCTTCTCACGCCGCCTTGATCCCCGGCCGGACATTTTGTGAGGTCTGCAACAGTTTCGCCCTGCCTTTGCGGGGTTTGCCGTCTGATTTGAAACTTTTTTGGCGGAAATATTGCAGTTTCACGGCAAAACCTGAGGAAAGGCCGGGAAAGGGGTTTGACTTACCGGGGATTCACTTCTAAAGACCGGGCTTCGAGATTGACCCCGGGTGTGTGTGATTCCGCACTGTTCCCGCAAAGATTAGGAGACCGGAGCGATGAAACGCACCTATCAGCCTTCGAACCTGGTTCGCAAACGCCGCCACGGCTTCCGTGCGCGCATGGCCACTAAGGCAGGCCGCAAGATCCTGAACGCACGCCGCGCACGTGGCCGCAAGTCGCTGAGCGCGTAAGTTTACGCAGCTTAAGTGATTTCCGTCAGGAACGGATTTAAAACCGCCGGAGGCGCCCATGGACGATGACACCATCGCAGGGACAACGCCTTCGGCGGTTTCCGTTTGCGCCACGCCCAGCGCCAAACAGGTCAAGAACCTGGGCGGTGTCGAAATCATTGCCAAACGCAGCGACTTCCTGCTGGCGGCCCGCGCCAAACGGCAGGGCACCAAAGCGATGATGCTGCAGGGACGCAATCGTGGTGACGATGGTCCTGCACGGGTTGGCTTTACCTGCTCCAAAAAGGTCGGCAATGCCGTGGCCCGCAACCGGGCCAAACGGCGACTGCGTGAGATTGCCCGACTGGTGCTGCCCGCCCATGGACGCGCGGGATGGGATTACGTGTTGATCGGCCGGGCAGAGGCCACCGCCAGCCGTGACCTGGCCGACCTGCAAAAAGACCTCATCTACGCGTTGAAAAAAATTCACGGCCCGTCATAGGCACCAAATGCTCCCGCCCGTGTCGGAGGCTTCACAGAAGCCCCCTCCCCCGTTGGGCCGAGCGCCGCTGGCGCGGCGCGGATTGCGCCTGGGGCGAAGGCTTACTATGTAAAAGCCATGACGCCATTTGCTTTTGTTCTCTCCCTGCCGGTGCGGGCCTATCGTCTGATATTCAGCCCCTGGGTTGGGCACAATTGTCGGTTTCAGCCGACCTGTTCGGCCTATGCGATGGAAGCGCTGGAAAAACACGGCGCGGTCAAAGGCAGCTGGCTGACCCTGCGCCGACTTGGCCGCTGTCATCCATTGGGATCCTCTGGCTATGACCCGGTTCCGGATCCCACTGCCCCCAAGACCAAGGGCGGCTGTGGGTGCTGCGGCACATCTTCGGAGAAGTGACTAGCGGCGTTCAAAGAACAAAGTGACCTCACCCAGGGTCACACCAAACCGGCTGAGATAGGCGCGGTTTAACACGCGCCCGTCCTCAAGCAGCCACATCCAATCATCAAACCGGACGGCCATTGTCCCCTGCCCACCCGATTTTGGCAGATCAAACTGGTAGCGCCAATTGAACGTATCCCCGCGTTCTGCGCCGATCGCCACTCCGCGCACGCCATCTGCGGTGCCCTCCCAGGTCTGATCCGGGCCAATTGCACCGGTTTTCCGCAACCGCCAGACACGGCGTTCTGTTGCCCCGTCAGAATAAAAGAACCGTTCATCCAGCGTCAGAACATCACCATCCCAGTCACCGCTGATCTCAACCTTGAACCGGCGGCGGATGGTGCCGAACCGGTCCTGAAACTGGCCATAGGCCACGGTTTCGCCGTGGAAATACGTCTCTAGATCAAGGTCCTGCGGGCTGAGCTTTGGGTCGTCCAACGCCGGACGGCCACAGCCCATCACCCCCACAAGGGCCAGGATCCCCAAGGTCTGCCAGTGGTGACGCAGCATACTCTCTCTCCTCTCAAGTCATGGACGTATACGTGGCACCGGGCGGCGCAGATCATTTGGGACTGCGGCTCGCGCCCTTTTTTTCTTGGCAAAACCCTGCGCCTTCGGTAGGGGGCGGGCCATGCTTGATGATGATCTGGACGAAATCCACCCGCTGTTTGCAGGCGCGCCGACCACCACCGCCTTCAAGAAGCTGCGCAAACGTATCGTTCGCTATACACGCGAGGCGATCGAGCAGTATGGCATGGTCGAGAAGCGCGAAGACGGCAGCCGTCCCAAATGGCTGGTCTGCCTGTCGGGCGGCAAGGACAGCTATACCATGCTGGCGGTTCTTTATGAATTGCAATGGCGCGGGCTTTTGCCGGTGGATTTACTGGCGTGTAATCTGGATCAGGGTCAGCCTGGCTTTCCCGCCACTGTTCTGCCGGACTTTCTGGAGAAAATGGGCGTCCCCCACCGGATCGAATATCAGGACACCTATTCGATTGTGATGGACAAAGTGCCCCAAGGGCGGACCTATTGCGCACTTTGCTCTCGTCTGCGGCGCGGCAACCTGTATCGGATCGCGCGTGAAGAGGGCTGTTCGGCCGTGGTTCTGGGGCATCATCGCGACGACATTCTGGAAACCTTCTTCATGAATCTCTTTCATGGCGGACGTCTGGCGACAATGCCGCCCAAGCTGGTGAACGAAGAAGGCGATCTGTTTGTCTATCGCCCGCTGGCCCATGTGGCCGAGGCCGATTGTGAGAAGTTCGCCCGCGACATGGGCTATCCGATTATCCCCTGTGATCTGTGCGGCAGCCAGGACGGGTTGCAGCGCCAGCAGGTCAAACAGATCCTGGACCAGTGGGAATCAAACAGCCCCGGTCGCCGTCAGGTGATGTTTCGGGCCCTGATGAATGCGCGCCCCTCGCATCTTTTGGACCCCAAACTGTTTGATTTCATGGAGCTCACCACAAAAAAAGCGGATAATTCGTCTGAATCTGAGGAGATTCCGCTTTTGCGTTAAAGGTTCAGTCAGATCAGAACCCCTAGTGTGGACCCAAGCCGGTGATAAAGGTGAAAGGTCCGCAAATGAACATGTTAAACTCAGGTCTGCTGGCACGGCTGCGTAATTCTCTTGCGCCGGTCCTGTTGGGTCCGCCTGTGTTGGCGTTTCTGCCTGCTCTGACGTTGGGCACCTATTGGATGGGTGGCGAACACGCGCTGATGATTGCGGCCCTGGGCCTGCCCTTGTTTTTTGCCGGCCTTGGCTTCTTTTCACGTGGAACCAACGCACCGCTGGATTCAACGACCGGGCTTGTGCTGCGCGACGGGTTTGAGATGGTCACCCAAGAGGTGTTTGAAACCGCCGGGCGCAAAGAGCAAAACTCCGCGGTTTTTATCATTGAAATCGACCAGTTCGCCGAGCTTGAGAGTGAATATGGCGAGCAATCGGTTGAATATGTACTGCGTCAATTGGGCCAACGGCTGAGCGAGGCCACCCGGTCACGCGATTGTGTGGCACGGATCGCCAGCAATAAATTTGGCATTTGCCTCAGTGTGATGCCGCAATTGGATCTGGAACTTTGCATCCAGCTTGCCAGCCGTTATCAGACCAAACTGGAAGAAGCGATCCAGCTGGACGGCACCAGCATCTATGTGACCTGCTCGATCGGGTTCTGCACCCGCCGCCAATCGCCCGAAGAAGAATCCGAAAGCTGGGTTGCCGCCGCCTTTGCCGCGCTGGAAGAGGCCAAGCACAATGGCCCCTCGGGCATGCGCGCCTATTCCTCGGAACTGCACCACCGCACCAAACGCCGCCGCAATCTGCACGGCGAAGTGGTGCAAGCCCTGGAAAGCGGTCAGATTCAGGCCTGGTTCCAGCCGCAGATCAGCACCGACACCGGCCAGATTTCCGGCTTTGAAGCGCTGGCCCGCTGGGTGCACCCCGTGCATGGAATGATCCCGCCGACCACATTTTTGCCCGCGCTGGAAGACGCCGGGCTGATGGAACGGTTGAGCGAAGTGATGGTGTATCAGTCTCTGTCCGCGCTCAAAGCCTGGGATGCCGCTGGTGTGGACGTGCCGCAGGTGGGCGTGAACTTTGCCGCCGATGAGCTGCGCAACCCCGGTCTGGTCGAACGGATCAAATGGGATCTGGAACGATTTAGTCTGGACGCCAACCGCCTGTGCATCGAAGTGCTGGAGACCGTGGTCAGCGACAGCCCCGACGATATGATTGTGCGCAATATTGCCGCATTGGGTGAATTGGGCTGCGGCATCGATCTGGACGACTTTGGCACGGGACATGCGTCAATCGGTGCGGTGCGCCGGTTCAATGTGAGCCGGATCAAGATCGACCGGTCCTTTGTCACCAAATCCGACCGCGATGCAGAACAGCAGAAAATGGTCGCCGCGATCCTGACAATGGCCGAACGGCTTGAACTGGAGACCCTGGCCGAAGGGGTGGAAACCGTCGGGGAACATGCTCTTTTGGCGCAGCTGGGCTGCGACCACGTGCAGGGCTATGGCATTGGCCGCCCAGTGCCCTTTGACCAGACGCTGGACTGGATTTCGGCCCATATCTCCAAATTGAAAGAACCCCCAGCCATCGGCGGCGCCTCCTCATAGGCGCGCCGCAGCGCGATTTTGCTTTGTAAAAGCAGACAAACACCCAGCTGATCCGATCATCAGCCCGGATTCTGCTTGACCTTTTGCACCTAGGTCTGTTGAACCACCCTGTCATTTGCACGCATGAGGTGGCAGTCCCAGATGGACGATCAGAACAAGAACCTTCTCCTTGCAACCGCTCTCAGCGCTGTCGTGCTGCTCGGTTGGTATACGTTTTTCCCCCCGCCGGCTGACGAGCCTGCGCCAACAGAGCTGGCCCAGTCCGACCTGACCCCGCCAACAGATGGTGCGGTGTCAGCGCCTGCGGCGGCTGCAGCCGGCGCCGCTGACGCACAGGCGGTCAGCACCACAGCCGATGCCGAAGACGACGCGCCCCGTGTCGCCATCGACAGCCCGCGCCTCAAAGGCTCGATCTCGCTCAAGGGCGGTCGTATCGATGATCTGGCGCTCAAGGATTATCAGGTCACCAATGATCCCGCCTCGGACATTGTTCATCTGCTGACCCCCGTGGGTCAGGCCAACGCCTATTACGCGCTCTATGGTTGGGCGCCTGGTACCGGCCTTGGCATTGATGACGTCCCCGGCGCAAACACGTTGTGGTCCGCCAGCCCGGACGCGACCCTGACGCCTGAGACCCCCGTCACGCTGACCTGGGACAACGGCAAGGGCTTGTCCTTTACCCGCACCATCTCGGTGGATGCGGACTATATGTTCAAAATCGACCAGGCCGTGACCAATGCCACCGGCGCTTCGGTTGCGCTGGCCCCCTATGGCACCCTTGCCCGTCATGGTGAGCCACAAGACCTCAAGAACTTCTTTGTTCTGCACGAAGGTCTGGTGCGCGAAGCCGACGGAGAGCTGAGCCAGGTCAAATACAGCAACTTCGAGGATTTCGAAGTCGACCCACGTGATGCATCAAATGCGGAAACCGTCGCCGTCGAAGACAGCGGCTGGATCGGCTTTACCGACCACTATTGGATGGCCACGCTGATCCCAGAAAACGGCCAGCCGTACCGTGCCATTGCAAAACACGACCCGCGCCGTGACATCTATCAGACCGATGTGGTCATGCCGACGATGACGGTTGCTGATGGCGCGTCTGCCGCGACCTCGACCCAGCTTTTTGCCGGTGCCAAGGAATGGGCCACCATCAAAGCCTATGAAAAAGCAGGCATTGCAGGCTTTATCGACAGCATCGACTGGGGTTGGTTCTTTATGCTGACCAAGCCGATCTTTGCCGTGCTGCACTGGCTGAACCAGCTGATCGGCAATATGGGCGTTGCGATTATCGCGCTGACCATTCTGATCAAGGTCTTGGTGCTGCCTCTGGCATGGAAATCCTATTCTTCAATGGCGAAGATGAAGGAACTCCAGCCCGAGATGGAGAAGCTGAAAGAGCGCGCAGGCGATGATCGCCAGAAAATGCAAAAAGAGATGATGGAGCTGTATAAGAAGGAAAAGGTCAACCCGGCCGCAGGCTGTCTGCCAATCCTCATTCAGATCCCGATCTTCTTCTCGCTCTACAAGGTGATCTTTGTCACCCTGGAACTGCGTCACGCGCCTTTCTTTGGTCCGTTCCAGGATCTGTCGGCCCCGGATCCGACCTCTTTGTTCAACCTCTTTGGCCTGTTGCCTTGGGCCTCCCCTGCCCCCGAAAGCATCCTGGCACTGGTCTTTATTGGTGTGCTGCCGATCCTTCTGGGCGTGTCCATGTGGCTGCAACAGAAACTGAACCCGGCGCCAACCGATCCGACACAGCAGATGGTTTTTGCCTGGATGCCGTGGGTCTTCATGTTCATGCTGGGTAGCTTTGCGTCAGGTCTGGTGGTTTACTGGATTGCAAACAACACCATCACCTTTGCCCAGCAGTACCTGATCATGCGCAGCCACGGCTATACGCCGGATGTGTTTGGCAACATCAGGAAAAGCTTCAAGCGTGGCGAGAAGCCGGAGAGCGAATGACCAACACCGTTACAGAAATCTGGCGTCACTCGATCAAAGCACATGGTCGTGAAACGTTGGAACAGGTAACCCTGACCGCCGGGCAAGCTTTGCCCGGCGATCGTCTTTGGGCGGTTGCGCATGAGGAGGCCAAGGATGCCGATGGCTCTGAATGGGCACCGTGTCGTAACTTTACCCGCGCGGCCGGCTCGCCCCAGCTGATGGCCATTGCCTCGCAGCTCAACGACAAAACCGGTGAGCTGACGCTGACCCATCCAACCGCCGGGCAAATCACCTTTTTGCCGGATGGCAATGCATCCGCCTTTCTGGAATGGGTGCGCCCCTTGGTGGCAGAAAACCGTCCGGCACCCGCCCAGCTGGTCCGGGCAAAGTCCCGCGCCATGACCGATACGCCCTATGCCTCGATCACGCTGGCAAACCTCGCCTCTCACAAAGCGGTCGAAACCGCGATGGGTCAGGATCTGGCCCGCACCCGCTGGCGCAGCAATATCTGGTTTGATCTGGGCGAGGCCTGGGCCGAAGAGGCCTGGATCGACCGTGAGGTTCAGATTGGCGAAGCCGTCCTGCAGGTCCGCGAACGCGTCAAACGCTGCATGGCAACCACCGCCAACCCGGATACGGGCGAACGCGACGCTGAGACACTAAAAACCCTGAATGAAAGCTTTGGCCACCAGCATTTCTCGGTGGCCGCCGAAGTTGTCCGCCCTGGCCGTATCAACCTGGGCGATCCTGTGAAAGTCCTTTGATGCAGATGCAGTTTACCCTGGCGGACGCGCCGGATGAGATCTCCTCGGAAAAAGGGCGCAAGCTGTTTGCCCGCGAATCCGAGTTTCTGAAAGGCGTGGTCGCCATGAATGGCCTGCCGGATGCGGACCGGACCGAGGTCTGTTTTGCCGGTCGTTCCAATGTGGGCAAATCCTCACTGATCAACGCGCTGACCGGGACCAAAGGTCTGGCGCGCGCCTCCAACACGCCCGGCCGCACGCAAGAGATCAACTTTTTCATGCAAGGTGCAGACCATTATCTGGTCGACCTGCCGGGATATGGCTATGCCAATGCGCCGCTGGATGTGGTGGAGAAATGGCAGAAGCTGCTGAAAAAATACCTGTCCGGACGCCAGAACCTGCGCCGCGCCTTTGTGCTGATTGACAGCCGCCATGGGGTCAAGGCGGTGGATGAGGAGATCATGAAGCTGCTGGACACCTCGGCCGTCACCTTCCAATGTGTGATGACCAAAGCGGACAAGGTCAAAGCCAAAGACCGCGAGAAGGTGATAGAACAGGTCAAAACCGCCCTGTCCAAACACCCCGCCGCCTATCCCGAGATTGTGCTGACCTCATCCGAGAAAGGCGACGGTATCTCGACACTGCGCGCGATTATCGCCAATCTCCCCTAAGAATGAATCGCCTGTCGTCATATCTCCTGTTGATTGCCCTGGCTGTCGCCGGGATGGTCCCGTCTGGCTGGATGCCAACGGTGGGAACCGACGGCAAGGTTCTGATGGTGATCTGCACCTCCGAAGGGGATGTGGAACAATGGGTCGACCTGGGCAACGACACCTCTCCTCATGACGGAGAGGATCACGACGGCGATCGCATTTGCCCCTTTGCTGCACTGTCACAGACAGCCATGCTGACCGAAAGTCCGGCCCTGCCGCTGGATCTGTCCCTGCGCCGGTCGTCCTGGGCGCACGCGGCCTTTACCCATCACAGCGCCGGGTTCCACTGGCGCTATGACGCCCGCGGCCCACCCACACTCTCCTGAATTCCCAACAGCTTTGTATGAATTCACCGGCCCATGATCTGGGTCCGGAGCCCCATTGGTATGGAGAGTATTCCGCATGGAAACCACACCGGCAGCACGCCAACCCCACCCCACCCGCGCAGCTGCGCAAGACCCTGATAAACTGGCGCAAAAATTCTATTTTGCCGCATGGCGCTGGCATTTCTACGCAGGCCTTTATGTCGTCCCCTTTATGATCATGCTGGCCGTGACCGGGCTGATGATGATGTTGATCACCCAGTTCGACGGTCGTGATGGCGAGAAAATCCAACTCACCACCGTGACCGAACAAGCGCTGCCCTACGACAGGCAGGCCGCCGCAGCGCTGGCGGCCCAACCGGGAGACCTGGCGGAATGGATCGGTCCCAAGTCCGAAACATTGGCCACGGTTTTTCGGATCAAAACCGACGAGGGCCAGCGGCTGGTCGCCCTGAACCAATACACCGGTGAGGTGCTCAAGGTCTGGGACCGCCGCGCCGGCTGGTACGACTGGGCCGACAATCTGCACGGCTCACTTCTGATCGGCGACACCGGTGACCGGCTGATTGAGATCGCAGCCGGTCTGGGCCTCTTGCTGGTTCTGACCGGGCTTTATATCTGGTGGCCGCGCGACAACTGGCGCGCTGCTCTTCTGCCCGACTTTTCCGCGCGGCGCCGCGCCCTTTGGAAAAGTCTGCACGGGGTGGTTGGGTTCTGGATGTCCGCGCTGTTGATCGTCTTCCTGATTTCGGGCCTGTCCTGGACCGGGATCTGGGGCGGCAAGTTTGTGCAGGCCTGGTCGACCTTTCCGGCGCAGAAATGGGATGCGGTCCCCCTGTCGGACACAACCCACGCCGCACATCTGAACCACGGCCACACCAATGATGTGCCCTGGGCGCTGGAACAGACACCGATGCCAGCCTCAGGCTCAGAGGCCGGGATCACCGGCACTGCCGAAGGTGAGCCGGTAACAGCCGAAACCGTCATCGCCCTGGGACGCGCCTTGGGGATGGAGGGGCGTTTCCGCCTGGCCTATCCCGGCAGCGACAAAGGCGTGTGGACCATCAACCGCGACAGCATGTCATCGGACAGTGATGATCCTTTCATCGACCGAACCATCCATGTGGATCAATACAGCGGCAAGATCCTCGCTGATGTGGCCTATGCGGATTATTCCTGGGCCGGCAAATCCATGGCCGTTGGCATTCCCTTCCATATGGGGCTGATGGGCACGTGGAACTTTGTCCTGAACCTTGTATTCTGCCTCTCAGTCATCTTCATCAGCGTCTCGGGCATTGTAATGTGGGTAAAACGCCGCCCGAGCGGCGCAGCACGTCTGGCTGCTCCGCCTGTGCCCGCAGACCTACCGTTCTGGAAAGGTGCCCTTCTTGTTGGTCTGTTCTGCGCCCTGGCCTTCCCGCTTGTGGGGGTGACACTGCTGGTCGTTTTGGCACTGGACGTACTGTTACTGAGCAATCTGCCAGTTCTAAAACGGGCGCTTAGCTAACCTTTCGCTCTGCTATGTCAGCCTGTTTCACACCAGGCCGACGGGCACGGATGCTCTGCGTCGACGTCCCTTCCCAGTCAGACCAATGCAGGCCGCCTTTGGTGCCCTGCATGACGCTTGCGACAGGCATCCATGCCCGAAACTGGCCCGCAACCCATGCGGTATGCGGGCCTTTTTTAACCTTGGTTCCAAGTCCTTAGGGCACGCATAAGTATTTTTAAAAAGACGAAAGCAAATAGCCTCAACACAGAACAGAGGTGTCCTGATGGAGGCTCTTTTTCATCTTTTCCCAAATACTTAAAATTCCACCCGCGCAACAGGCGCAGGCGGCGGCGTTTTATACGTGCTGGGCACCGTTCACTTCGATCTCTGCACCCGAGATATAGGAGCTTTGATCGGAACAAAGGTAAAAGATCGCATCCGCGACTTCCGACGGCTGGCCCAGACGCTGCATCGGCAGTTTCTCGACGATTTTATCGGTTCCTGGGCTCAGGATCGCGGTTTCAACCTCACCAGGGGCAATTGCATTGACCCGCACCCCCATAGGGCCAAAGTCATGGGCCATTTCACGGGTTAGCGCCGCCAGTGCGGCCTTGGAGGTCGCATAGGCCGCGCCCGCAAAAGGATGCACACGGCTGCCCGCAATCGAGGTCACATTCACAACCGATCCTTTGGCCGCTGCCAGTTCATCCTTGAGACCACGCGCCAGCACAACCGGGGCAAAGAAGTTCACGTGAAACACGCGCCCCCAATCGGCCAGATCTGTGTTCAATGTATTCAACCGGCCGCCATCCTCGGCCTTGGGTGAAATGCCCGCGTTGTTCACCAGCGCATCCAATTTGCCGTCAATACGCTCCTGGATCAGCCCTACCGCATTGATCGTATCGGCAGGGTCGCCCAGATCCAGCTGAACGTGATCCTCGGCTCCGCCACCCCAGGGGCATTCTTCTGGATGGGCCTGACGAGAGCAGGTGATTACCCGCCAGCCTTCATTGTGAAACCGGCGCACGGTGGCATGACCGATTCCCCGGCTCGCCCCCGTCAGCAGTAGAGTCTTTTGCCGCATGTGGTCTCTCCTGTCTGGAATTACCGGAAATCTACCAATTGCGGGGGGCGCTGCAATGGAATAACGCTCCCGGCCCTTGGCAGCGGTGTAAATTGTCCCTAAACCCACCCGTCAAAGGGATGATAGAGCGATGAAGAAACAGGATATGAACCGGGATTGGATTGCCACCGCCGAAACACTCTCCAGCGCATTGCCGTATCTGCAGCGCTATGATGATGCGATTGTGGTTGTCAAACTGGGTGGTCATGCCATGGGCAGCGACGAAGCCATGGACAGTTTCGCTCGAGACATCGTTCTGCTGCGTCAGGTCGGCGTGAACCCGGTGATCGTCCATGGTGGCGGACCAATGATCAATGCGATGCTTGAGAAGCTCCAGATCCAAAGCACATTTGTAAACGGCAAACGCGTCACAGATGCGGCCACCATGGAAGTGGTCGAAATGGTTCTGTCGGGCGTTGTCAACAAGCGGATTGTTCACGCGCTCAACCGTCAGGGTGGTCGCGCCGTAGGGCTCTCGGGCAAGGACGCCAACCTGATCACCTGTGATGTACCAAACCCGGAGCTGGGCTTTGTCGGCCAACCCGCCGAGATGGATCCCACGGTTCTGAAAAACCTCTTTGACAAGGACATGGTACCGGTCATCGCCCCCATTGGTGTGGGAAGGGATGGGGCCACGCTCAATATCAATGGGGACACAGCTGCCGGCGCCATCGCGCAATGTCTGAAAGCCGATCGCCTGCTGCTGCTGACCGATGTCGCGGGTGTAAAGAACGCCGACGGAGATGTGATGACCGAGCTCAAAGCCGCAGATGTCGAGGCGATGACGGCCGAAGGCGTGATTGCCGGGGGCATGATCCCCAAGACTGAAACCGCCCTTCTGGCCGTGCGCGGTGGGGTTCGGGCCTGTACCATCGTGGATGGCCGGGTTCAAAACGCGGTGCTGCTGGAACTTTTCACCGATCATGGCGCAGGCTCTATGATCCGTGCATAACGGCGCGCCCGCGCGTTGTTGTCCAAAATAATCTTGGTAATCCTACCCAGTTGGCTATCCTGTTGTCATTCCAACAACAGGACGGCCAATGAACTGTGATATCTACAGTCAGATTGAAGCGGCTACGCAGGCTGCGCATCTGGCTGTCTATGGTGCCTTCCACCCGTCCACCGGCCCAGTGACCGGTGGAACCATAATCCTGCTTGGAACAGATGGCAGCTTCTGGCAACCTTTCACGCGATCACCGGAATGGAACGATGGGCAGCCTGACCCGATTGATCGCTGGTCCACCCGCGTTGTCACGGAATTGGCAAACCGGTTTACAGCCCAGACGCATTTCCCGTTTGGAGGCCCACCTTTTAAACCATTTGTTCAATGGGCTCTGGCCTCAGGGCGTGCTTTCACATCGCCGTCGCAATTGCTGGTGCATGATGAGATGGGATTGATGTTATCCTATCGCGGAGCCCTCCACCTTGCGGACAAGATTGACATACCAGTACCACGGCTGGCGCAGTCTCCATGCCCAGATTGCACAATTAAAGCATGCATTTACTCTTGCCCAGCAAGCGCATTGGTTGACGGCGGCCCGTATCAAGTGGCAAGCTGCCATAAACACTTGGACACAGCTAAAGGGCAAGACTGTATGGACTTTGGCTGCCTGGCCCGTCGACGTTGCCCGCTCTCTGTCGGAGCGGCACGATCGGACGCCCAATCCGCCCACCACATGAGGTATTTTCACGCGCCATGACCTGCACTTTGATCCTCACCCGTCATGCCAAATCCGCTTGGGACACAGATGCCCCAAGCGATCATGCGCGTCCTTTGAACAAACGCGGGATCCGATCATCGATTGCCCTTGGCGCCTGGCTCAGAGACTGTGGCCATGTTCCAGAACAAGTAATCTCTTCCTCGTCCAACCGCACACGCGAAACTTATGAATTGATGGAGCTCGACGCACCGGCGATATTCATCGAACGCCTTTATCATGCCAGTTCAGAGGTGATGTTTCAGGTCCTGCGCGAAGCAGAGCAGAACAAGGTCATGATCATAGGTCACAATCCAGGCATCGCAGCCTTTGCCCATGCGATTTTACACCATGCACCAGCCCATTCACGGTTCGAGGACTACCCAACCGGAGCAACGCTGGTGGCCAGCTTCCAAATCGACCGCTGGAGCGATTTAAAGTGGGGCAGCGGGCGCGCCCTAGATTTCGCCGTCCCGCGCGAACTTATTGGCGTATGAATTTTCCAGTTTCAAGCAGCCAAAGCCGCACGAATTGAGCCCTCGGACGGGAAATTCTTTCTGATTAGGGAGCGTAGCATTGCGCCGTTGCCGAAGTAATGCGCCCAAAACCCTCGTTCCAGAATTTCATAGTCAGCTGGGCTCATCAGAGTTTTGCAGACCTTCTGAAATTTGATCAATCCAGAGATCACAGATGTTTCATTCTGCCAAGCGCCATCACCCTTTTGGTCATCGTTGAAATAAGCGAGAGAGACATCCGCAAATTCGATTTTGTTATCACGTGCCGCCAACATGAACGGCGCCGCAAAAAGATGGAGAGTGTCACGAAACAGCTCAACCTGTGGCAAGTAATTTTGGATTAGAGAGCACCGATACATAATCCCAATGTGACGCGGGATGTACCCGAGCATAAAAAGGCGAAACGTTTCAGAGCTTTCATGAAAAAGCTCTCGATCGTAGAAATGCGATTGAAGCGTCAATTGAAAGTCCATCGCGTTGATATCCGGCGTTGTATAGCTTCTGTGTCCGAACAGCACCGCGTCGGCCTTGCCTTTGGTAGCCAGCTCAATCAAGTCAAGCGGGTTCAAGCTTCCCACGCTTAACAGATCGTCGTCGCTGATTGACAGGACATAATCATAGCCATCCAAGTATTTTGAATAGAAGAAGTACATATTGTCGTCGAAGCCGACACCTTCATTCGTAATGTACTTGTCGCAAAGCGGCTCAATTATATGCCGCGCTTCGTTATTACGATCACTATCAGTAACCGCCACGTGAAATTCGCAAGGGCCAGTATACTGTGATCGACGCTGATGCATCTGTGTCAATAAACGGACGAGCGGAATGTTACGTTTGTAGGTCGGGACAAGAAGGCAGATTTTCATGGCGGTCATTGCGATAAACACCTCAAGGATGATAACCCTTACGCTTTTCTCCCTATCAAAGCCTGGTTAGCAAATACTGAACAAGGCCTCATCTTGAAGAAACCCCAAAGGAAGTAAAAAAGGCCGGGCGAATGCCCGGCCTTCCCGTTTCACAACAGATTGTGATCAGTGTCCCAAAATCTGGCTCAGGAACTGCTGTGTCCGCTCTGATTTCGGGTTGTTAAAGAACTCTTCCGGCTCGTTCTGTTCGACGATCTGACCATCGGCCATAAAGATCACCCGGTTCGCCACCTGACGGGCAAAGCCCATCTCGTGGGTCACACAGAGCATGGTCATCCCCTCTTCGGCCAGCTCGATCATGGTGTCGAGCACTTCTTTGATCATCTCCGGGTCCAGCGCCGATGTCGGCTCGTCAAACAGCATGATCCGCGGTTTCATGCACAAAGACCGTGCAATCGCCACCCGCTGCTGTTGACCACCGGACAGCATGCCAGGATACTTATGGGCCTGATCTGGGATCTTCACCTTTTCCAGGAAGTGCATCGCCAACTCTTCGGCTTCCTTCTTGGGGGTTTTACGCACCCAGATCGGTGCCAGCGTGCAGTTTTCCAGGATCGTCAGATGCGGGAACAGGTTGAAGTGCTGGAAACACATGCCCACTTCCGAGCGGATCTTGTCGATGTTTTTCAGATCCGAGGTCAGCTCAGTCCCATCGACGATGATCTGCCCTTCCTGATGCTCTTCCAGAGCGTTCAGACAGCGGATCATGGTGGACTTACCCGAGCCTGACGGGCCGGCAATCACAATCCGTTCGCCCCGGTTGACGGTCAGATTGATATCCCGCAGCACGTGGAACTGGCCGTACCACTTGTTCATGCCGGTGATTTGAATGGCCACCTCATCCGAGATGGACATTTTCGAGCGGTCGATTTCACGTTCAATTGCCAATTCAGACATGGTTTGAACTCCTTAGCGATGATCGGTGGCGAGACGACGCTCAAGCCACTGCGAATATTGAGAAATGCCGTAGCACACGATGAAGAACAGGACCGCAGCCGCGCCCAGAAGCTCCCAGTAGACCCCGCTCCATTCGGTGGAGGCCAGGATCGGACCCCGGATCATGCCGACCAAATCGAACATGGAGATGACCGAGACCAGCGTGGTGTCTTTGAACAGACCCACGGCCACGTTCACGATGCCGGGAATGGAGATCTTCAGCGCTTGGGGCAGGATGATCAGACGCATCGCCTGCGCATAATCAAGCCCCAGACTGTCCGCAGCCTCATATTGTCCTTTGGGCAGGGCAGCCAGACCGCCGCGGATCACCTCGGCAATATAAGCGGCCGAGAACATGGTGATCATAATCACCACCCGCAGGAACAGGTCCACGGTGCTGTCGGGCGGGAAGAAGTAGCTCAGCATCACCGAGGCCACAAACAACAGCGTGATCAGCGGCACGCCCCGCACGAACTCAATAAAGATCACGCAGATCCATTTGATCAGCGGCATGTTGGACTGACGCCCCAGCGCCAGCGCAATGCCCAGGGGTACTGACAGCGACACACAGGTCACGCCCAACATCATATTGAGCATAAACCCACCCAGATCCCGCGAGGGAACCGCCTGCAACAGCGCGTTGTCTGACGCCCCGTCCGGGATCAGCTTGCCGCCGATGATCCACACCGCAAAAGCCGCAGCAATTGCGCCAAAGAACCCGATGGCAAAGCTTGCCTTACCATAGGTCTGGAACACATAGGCCGCAGCCGCCACACCCAAAAGCGCCACGATCGGGGCCAGAATGGTGCCCCCCCAGATCAGCCAGAAGGCCAAGAATGGGTAAAGCGCCGTGAACGCCAAAAGCTTGCGCGGCAGGTCAAAGAACAGAACCGGCGCCGCCGCCACAAACAGCAGCACAAAAGCCAGGGTTGGGCGCCAGTATTGATCCGTCGGGTATTTGAACCCAAACAGAAGCTGGTTCCAGCGTTCTGACAGGACCGAGAAACAGGCCCCGGTCTTGCCCTGCAGCACCTCGCGGCATTCCGACAGGCTCGAAGTGGTCCAGACACCGTTCCAGATCCACGGCAGCGCATCTGACAGCAGTTTGTAGATGATCAGCAGGGCCGCAACGGTCAAAATGCCGTTCATCCACGAAGAAAACAGGTTGGCCCGTACCCATTTGATTGCCCCGGTCTCACGCGCTGGCGGCGGTGATTGGGGGATATTGCCATCCGCGACAAAAGCAACGGAATTGGTTGATTGATCCGTCATCTTCACCGCTCCTTCAGCTTCACAGATGCGTTGTAGACATTCATCACCGCCGAGATCAGCAAAGAGGCGGTCAGATAGAAGGCCATCAACAGCAGAACACATTCAATGGCACGCCCCGTCTGGTTCAACGTAATGCCGCCAAGCGTCGCGGTGATATCCGCATAGCCCACGGCAATCGCCAGCGAAGAGTTTTTGGTAATGTTCAGATATTGTGAAATGAGCGGTGGAATGATGATGCGCAGGGCCTGTGGCAGAACCACCAGGTTCATCACCTTGCCCGGACGTAGACCCAGCGCCGCGGCGGCTTCGGTCTGGCCTTTGGACACAGCCTGAATACCAGCGCGCACGTTTTCCGCGATAAAGGCCCCAGTATAGATCGACAGCGCAAACCACAGAGCGATCAGCGGACCGCCAATTTTGATCCCACCTTGGAAGTTAAACCCTTTGAGCGCCGGGTATTCCCAGGCCAGCCCCATGATCAACATCATGATCACAAAGGGCACAAGCCAGACACCCAGCACCATCGGCAAGGTCTTGGGGCGAACGCCGCTTTCTTCTTGTTTGGCGGTGGCCCAGACATTGATCTTACGCGCTGCAAACCATGAACCGACCGCCACAACCAGAACCACCAGCCAGTTTAGCGTCTGCCCCGGCATCAGCCCGTTTTCAAAAAACGGCATCGGGATATAGACACCCCGGTTGGTAAAGGCGACCGCATCCAACAGCATCGACGCCGTGGCATTGTCGCCCCGATAGGCGCGCGGTGCAGGCATCACGGCGGTCATCACGGTAAAGATGATGATGATCCAGATCAGCACCGGAATGTTCCGGAAGATCTCGACGTAGAACGCCATCAGCTTGGACACAAGCCAGTTGTTCGACAGGCGCAGAACACCGGCAATCACACCAAAGACGGTGGCGGTGATACAGGCCAGAAAGGCCACCAGAACCGTATTCAGCAAACCGACCAAAGCGGCGCGGCTGTGGCTGTCCTGGTTGCCATATTCAACCAAACGCTGGCTGATGTCGTAACCGGCAGTGTCGCCCAGGAAGCCAAAGTTGATGTTCAAACCCGCGGTGCGCAGGTTCTCAACTAGATTGTTCCCGAGATAGACAAATGAAAGCGCCAAAGCCAGAAAGGCCAGAGCCTGGAAAGTCAACGACCGGTAACGGGTGTCGTTGATGAGCATCGACAGCCGAAAAGCGGTTTTCGGCGGGTCAGTCAAAGTTGACATGTGGTGAAATCCCCAAAGCGTGCGGTGATCCAGTCCCGTCGGAGGTTTGCCCCCGCTCCGTACATCCCGCAGCAATTATTTGGATGAGAAAAGGGCGCGGTTTCCCGCGCCCTTTTCCCGATTACATTTTAACGGAAAGGCGGTGCGTACTGCAGGCCACCTTCGGTCCACAATGCGTTCAGACCGCGTGCCAGACCAATCGGCGTGTCTTCACCGATGTTCTTGGCAAACACTTCGCCGTAGTTGCCGCCAGCTGCGATGGCTTTTGCGCCAAAGTCAGCGTCCAGGCCCAGCATCTCACCCAGAGTGCCTTCGGAGCCCAGCAGACGGTTGATTTCCGGGTTGTTGGTGCCAGCTGCCATCTCGGCCAGGTTGGCAGATGTGATACCCAGCTCTTCAGCTGCAACCAGCGCGTTCATGGTCCAGCGAACCACGTCACCCCAGCCGTTGTCGCCGTGGCGGACCAGCGGGCCCAGCGGCTCTTTGGAGATGATTTCCGGCAGCAGGACGTGTGCATCCGGCGCGTCAAAAGTCGCGCGGGTTGCCGCCAGACCAGATGCGTCGGTGGTGTAAACGTCGCAAGAGCCAGCCAGATACTGCTGCTGTGCTTCGGCATTGGTTTCGATCGGAACCGGCTCATAGCTGATGTTGTTCACACGGAAGAAATCCGCCAGGTTCAGCTCGGTGGTGGTGCCGGTCTGGATACAAACAGTTGCGCCATCCAGTTCCTTGGCCGAGGTCACGCCCAGCTCTTTGGGAACCATAAAGCCCTGACCATCATAGTAGTTCACGCCAACAAAGTCGAACTTCAGGTCGACATCGCGCGAGAAGGTCCAGGTGGTGTTACGGGCCAGCATGTCGATCTCGCCGGACGCCAGCGCGGTGAAACGGGTTTTACCGGTGGTCGGGACAAACTCGACAGCGCTTGCATCACCCAGAACCGCAGCGGCAACCGCACGGCAGACAGCAACGTCAAAACCTTGCCATTCGCCATTCGCATCCGGTGCAGAGAAGCCGGTCAGACCGGTGGACACACCGCAGTTCAGCTTGCCACGGGACTTTACGTCATCCAGGGTCGCTGCAGCAGCCGCACCAGCTGCCAGACCAGCAACGGTCATGGCACCAAAAAATACGGATTTCTTCATTTTTACCTCTTCCTGATTTTCCGCTTATTTGCGGTTATTTCCGGGACAAAGTTGTTCCCCCCCGGATCAGATGAACCTGAGTTGCTCCCAAATTCGCCTTGAGTGTGTGATCAATCATCAACAAACGTCAAGACCGTGATCAGGATTTTCGATGGTTCCATTCGCAAATTGCTTGAAACTCGGTCAGAGGTTGTGGGTTTACGCCTGTGCTACGCTGGTTTTATGTATCATTTGCACAGATCAAAGAAGCGTTTGGCGTGCATAAATTCACCGCGTTTCCGGGTCGCGATTTCAACCGCTTCTTCATCTGCACCCCATTGATCTTCCTGCCATTTTTCATCTACTCGGGACAGCTCCCAAATGGCATCAGCAGGCCGCCAATCCAGTGCCGCGGCAAAGCCCAAAACCAACGACCCCGACATCGACACAAGATCGTGAAAGGCAGCCAACTCAAAGGCGCTAAAAGCATGGGTTTTTTCCCGTAAAACGGTCAAAGCCGCCGGATCTTGGCCCGCATGCATAATGCCCGTTCTTGCAGCAAGGCGCGCGCCCAAAACCTCTGCGGCCCAAACTAACGCAACGTCCCAAGCCTCTGACTGGCGCTCAACCAGCGCCTGCGGGCTATCTGCGCGGTAACACAGCAAATCCGAATCACCATAGTCCGCCAGCATGTCGGCGACTTCTGCGTGCTGGATTGCGACCTTGTCGATGGCCGCATTGGCGGACCTTGTGCAGGACATACTGTTGGGATCCACATGATCCACCTGCGCGTCCCATTCCGCGGCCACCGCTTGGGCCATCGCAAGGGTTGGCAAAACCAAAGCAGCCTTGGCCGGTGTCTTCACCTTGCGCCCATCCAAAAGCACGGTGAACCCGTCACCCTCAGGCGCGGCTGTTGCCTCGGTCCAGAACCGTTTCTGTTTCCACTCGCTCATCGCCTCAGCCTTTCCAGATCTCATTCAACAGGGGTTTTAACGCAGCAAAATCCCGGATCACATGATCCGCTCGCAACTGCTCCACCGGGTGAAATCCCCAGGGCACTGCAATGGTCGTCACCCCTGCGGCGCGTCCCATGTCCATGTCATAAGAGGTGTCGCCAATCATCACCGTATGTTCCGGTGCCACACCCGTTTCCGCCATCGCCGCCATCACCATCGAAGGATTCGGTTTCGACGGGTGATGATCCGCCACCTGCCGGGTGACAAAACAGGTCAGGTCATGCGCCTCCAGCAACCCATCCAAACCGCGCTGCGATTTGCCCGTAGCCACACCCAGCAGATATTCGGGCACCGCATGAAGCTCAGCCAGCGCCTCAGCCGCGCCGGAATAAAGCGGCGAATGCGCCGCCCCCCCCGCCAGCCGCGCGGCTTTATATGCACGCTTATAGCCTTCAACCACGCCGGCCTGCAGATCACCAGGCAGATCCGGCACCAGCTGCGCAACGGCCTGCGGCAGCGACAGACCCACAATCGACAGGATCTGATTACGTGGTGGCACTGGCAGATCCAATCCACCAAAGGCCGCCGTCATTGCACCAACGATTGCCCCCTGGCTGTCCACCAGCGTGCCATCCACATCAAACAGAACCAGCCGCAGGTCCGACATTACCGCAGGCTCTCGAACGGATCATCCGCCGCCAGATCTTCGGTCCAGCCAAAGGTATCCCAGCTCTGTTTCATATGCTCCGGCAGTTCAGCCACGATAGAGACCTGCTTTTTGGTATCCGGATGTTCAAACGCCATGCGACGGCAATGCAGATGCAGCTTCTTGGAGATCACGCCACCGATCTGCGCGCCCCAGCCGTCCCCCATATTATCCTGCCCCGAGCCACCGTATTTGCCATCCCCAGCAATGGGGTGGCCAATCTCAGCCATATGGGCGCGCAGCTGGTGGGTCCGGCCGGTGATCGGCTCCATCGCCACCCAGGACGCCCGGTTCGCCACACGATACAGCGTTGCATATTGCGTGTGGGATCGCTTTGCGCCCGGCGTGCTGTCCACTTCGTTCAGATGCACGGCGATCATCTTTTCGCCTTCGCCACTGCGCCCATGACCACCCGCCTTGACCAGCCCGCATTTCACCTCACCCAAGTAAGGTGTCGGAACGCCGGCGACCAAGGCCCAGTAAATCTTGCGGGTGGCATGATGGCGAAACGCCGCCGTCAGCGCCTGCGCCGCCAGACGGGTGCGCGCCAGGATCAGAACACCTGATGTGTCTTTGTCCAACCGGTGCACCAGACGCGGCTTTTCGTCCAGATCGAACTTCAGCGCTTCGGCCAGACCGTCAACATGTTTGGTGGTGCCGCTGCCGCCTTGCACCGCCAGGCCCGCAGGCTTGTTGATCGCAAGCACTGCGTCGTCTTTATAGATCACGCAATCGCGGATCATCTTGGCATCCGCTTCGGAAATCCGCGCCTCTCGCGGAGCGGCAAGTTTCAGATCGCTTGCAGCCAGGGGCGGCACACGCACGGTTTGTCCCGCTTCCACCCGTGTGTTGGCCTTGACCCGACCGCCATCCAGCCGCAGCTCGCCCTTGCGACACATCTTCTCAATCCGGCCCTGGTTCACATGGGGAAACAGCCGACGCAGCCACCGGTCGATCCGCTGGCCCGCATCATCCTCGGAAACGGTAATATTCTGCACGCCGCTCATCTCACAGCACCCCTCTGGCCAACATCAGGCCCAAAAACAACGCCCCGATCGAGAGGCCAACAGACAGCGCGACATACACAGCCGCCTGCCCCAAATTCCCGCGTTCCACCAACGTAACCGCTTCCAATGAAAAGGCCGAAAACGTCGTAAAGCCTCCCAGAAGCCCGGTCATCACAAAGGGCGACAAATGGGTTACCCCCCGTTGCGCCGCCACAACAACAAAAACCCCCATCAAAAAGGAGCCAAGCACATTGACGCTCAGCACCCCCAGCGGGAAGCCAAGCACGCCAAAGGCGCGGGTGATCCACACACCCACCAAAAACCGGAACGATGCGCCAATCGCGCCGCCCAGCGCCACATATGCCACTGTTGAAACCATAAGGCCGGTCAGTCGCGCAGGTGGGCCCAGATGTCAAGTTTTGCCTGCTCTGCGCCACACACATGACGGCGCGGCTATGCGGCCCGCATTCATCTTTTCCCAAATACTTCCGCCGGAGGCCGCGCCCCGCAGGGGCGCTTTAATCGCCGCCTCTCTGTGCGCGCAGACGTTCGAAATATTCCAGACGTTTCTTCAGATCGCGTTCAAAACCGCGCTCCACGGGTTTGTACAATTGCGGCCGCTCCATCCCGTCGGGGAAGTAATTCTGCCCGGAAAACCCATCCTCGGCATCATGATCATAGGCATAGCCCGCACCGTAGCCCTGATCTTCCATCAGCTTGGTCGGCGCGTTCAGGATATGTTTGGGCGGTGGCGCGCTGCCGGTTTTTTTGGCCAGACGCCGGGCCGCCTTATAGGCCATGTAATGAGCATTGGTCTTGGGCGCGAGCGCCAGATAGACCACCGCCTGCGCCAGTGCGAGCTCCCCTTCGGGGCTGCCCAGCCGTTCATAGGTCTCCCAGGATTGCAAACAGACCGCCTGCGCCTGCGGGTCGGCCAGCGCAATATCCTCCACCGCCATCCGGGTCAGCCGCCGCGCCAGATAGCGCGGGTCTTCGCCGCCCTCCAGCATCCGTGCGAACCAATAAAGTGCCGCATCCGGGTCCGAACCGCGCACGGATTTATGCAGCGCGGAAATAAGGTTATAATGTTCATCCCCGCCCTTGTCGTATTTTGCGGCGCGTTTCATCAACCGGCTGGCCAGCTCATCCCGCCCCAGATCGGCAGCCGTGCGCCAGGCCGCAACCTGTTCGATCAGATTGAGCAACGCGCGCCCGTCGCCATCAGCCATCTCCAACAAGGCCTCTCGCGCATCTGCAGTCAGCGGCAAAGCACGGCCCAGCTCATCCTCGGCGCGCCGGGTCAGCGCCTCCAGATCATCCGCATCCAGCCGCTCCAACACCAGAACCTGGGCCCGCGACAGCACCGCCGCATTCAGCTCGAAACTCGGGTTTTCGGTGGTGGCCCCGACCAACAGGATGGTGCCATCCTCCATATGGGGCAGAAACCCATCCTGTTGCGCCTTGTTGAACCGATGGATCTCATCCACGAACAGCAATGTGCCCTGCCCGTTCTGGCGGCGGATCTTGGCGGCCTCAAAAACCTTGCGCAGCTCCGGCACGCCGGTAAAGATCGCTGAGATCTGAACAAAATGCAGATCCGTCTCAGCCGCCAGCAGCCGCGCGATGGTGGTTTTGCCCACGCCCGGCGGTCCCCAAAAGATCAAGGACGACAAAGACCCCGACGCCAGCATCACCCCCAAGGGCGCCTCGGGCCCCAGAACCTGGCTCTGGCCGATCACCTCTCCCAGCGTTTGCGGGCGCAAGCGATCCGCCAGCGGGCGTGGCGGTTCGGGTCGGTCCCTTTCGGGGATGCCTTCGGGGGGCGGGCTGTCAAAAAGGTCTGCCATAACACCCCATCTGGATCACAGGCGGAAGCGCAAGACAACCCGTTGCCCGCGCCTCATCAGCTCCACCTGCATCCAGCGGGTCTTTTCGCGCAAAGCCTGTTCCACATCCGTGGGGCGTTCAATGTCCCGGCCGTTCACACGCACCAGAATATCCGCCTCTTGGATGCCAGCCCGCGCCGCATAGGGTCCTGCATGGGTCACCACCACGCCATCTGCGGTAAAGGGCAGCCCCATGCCAGAGGCAACCGCAGGGTTGATCCGCGCGATCTCAAGCCCCGGAAAGACCGACCGCTCGCCCAGCGCCAGCGCCTCGGCTGGGGGATCATTGGGCGCTGGCAGCATCGCCACCTCGACGTCTTCGGCGACACCGTCACGCACGCGGGTAAAAACAGCCGTCTGTCCCAACCCGGCAACGGTCATGCGAAACACCATTTCTGGCGGAGAGTTCACAGGCTCCCCGTCCACCTGGGTAATCACATCACCCACCTGAAACCCGGCCCGTCCAAAGGGGCTTTTGGGGTGCAGATCGGAAATCATCATACCTTCCACCAGCCCCAGACCCAGGCTCTCGGCCAGATCCGCATCCATCAGTTGACCGGACATGCCCGCCCAGGGGCGTTGGAACGCCTCGGACCCTTCCTGAGCCTGACGCACAAATTCGCGCACCAGATTGGCAGGGATGGCAAAACCAATCCCGTTTGAGCCCCCTGATCGGCTGAGGATCCGGGTATTGATCCCAATCAGATCGCCGTTCACATCAATCAGCGCCCCACCCGAATTGCCGGGGTTAATCGGCGCGTCGGTTTGGATATAATATCCGCGTCCTGCGCCCGTTGCAGTGCCAGACCGCGCCAGACCCGAGATAATGCCCGAACTCACCGTCTGCCCCACGCCAAAGGGGTTGCCGATCGCCAGCGCCAGCTCGCCGACCTCCACACGATCACTGTCTCGCAGGGTCAAGAACGGCAGGTCCTCTGCCTCATCCAACTGCAGGATCGCCAAGTCAGACTCTTCATCGGCCAGCACCACTTGCGCGTTGAACTCGCGCCGGTCATTGGTCACCACCCGGATTTCCGACGCGGTGCCCACCACATGGTAATTCGACACAACATATCCGTCGGCCGACAGGATCACCCCCGATCCAAGCGAGTTCTGCACCCGTGGCCGACGCTGCTGACCAAACCCACGAAACAGATCGTCAAAAAACGGATCATTCATAAAAGGCGAGCGCGCCTGCGTTTCAGTGATGATCTTGGCATAGATATTGACCACTGCGGGCGCGGCCTCTTTGACCAAGGGCGCAAAGCCCAATGCGATCTCAGCCTGCGAGGCCGGCACCCGCGTTTCTGCCTGAATAGGCAGAGCACCCAGCATAACAATTGTGAGTGCTGTCAAACAATTACGAAACATTAATATTCCCCAAGTCACTTCTTGGAGAATATGCTCATCAAATCCAGGATGTTCAAGCCTTTGGACCGATCCGGCAGGACTAGTTCATAGTCATCCAGATCAACCGTTTTTTCCGCGCGTTGCAGCGCGTAATACTCCAGAACGTCCGGCTCACACAGTTCCACATCATGACGCATCCCGATGATGTCTTCGGCCAGGGCCACCGGGATTTCCCGACCCCAATCCATTGGATGATCCGGGCCCTGCTCCTCCATCACCGCGTGATGGTCTGTGACGATTTCATCCAATACTTTCGGCGGGTTGCCTGTGATCTCAAGGTGGTGTTTGTCGCCTGTTGATCCGTCATGAGACACCGACCACAGGCATTCACCACTCTCATAAAAAGAGACCCAGCTTTCGTTGGTGTCATAAAGCACCGTATAAGCTAGGAATGGACCATCAAAATCCGCTGCATTGTCCGCGATAAAGCGAGCTGAAAATGTGGCATCGCGCGTATTGATGACGCTCCATCCGGTCATTTCATGTTTGGCCACCCAAGGACCCCATTCGGGGGCATCTTCTTCCGGTGGCAGGACCTTCCCACCAAAATAAACACCGAACTTTTGCGGCTCCATTTTTGCCGCGACAATAGAATGTCCAGAGGCCATAATAATCATCCCTAAATTTAAAACCTAAATGCCCTTATGATTAAGGAGGCGAGCACATCTGGTCCAATCAACAAAAAGAGCGCGCCGTGATCGACGCGCCCAAGGTGCCCCATTTTCCTGGGGTCAGGGGGAGAGAGAACGGCAGCGCTTACCCCGCCAGACGAGACAGCGCGGCGCGGCGGTTGCGGACGGCTTCGGCCAGCTTGTTCATCTCAACCTCGGTGGCCTCCCAGCCGATGCAACCATCGGTGATCGACTGGCCATAGGTGAGTTTTGACAGATCGCCGTCCTTGGGCAGATCCTGACGACCGGCGACCAGATGGCTTTCGACCATCACCCCGGTGATCCGGCTGTCGCCCACCGAGATCTGTCCACGTACATCGGCCAGAACCTCGGGCTGTTTTTCGGGATCTTTGCTGGAATTTGCGTGGCTTGCGTCAATCATCACATGGCCGCGGATACCGTCCTTTTCCGCCATACGGCAGGTCGCATCCACAGAGTCTGCGTCAAAGTTGGTGCCGCCGCCGCCGCGCAGGATCACATGGCAATCGGGGTTGCCCGCGGTGCCACCAATTGCTGCCCGACCAGAGGGCGCAAGCGCCATGAAATGATGCGGGCGTGCGGCCGAGCGCACAGCGTCAATCGCGATCTGTACATTGCCTCGGGTGCCGTTTTTGAAGCCCACGGGGCAGGACAGACCCGATGCCATCTCGCGGTGGATCTGGCTTTCGGTTGTGCGCGCGCCAATTGCGGCCCAGGCCACCAGATCAGCGATGTATTGCGGCACATGAGCGTCCAGGAATTCAGTCCCCACCGGCAGGCCCATGGCGTTGATATCCTGACACAGCTGGCGCGCCCGGTGCAGACCCAGATTGATACGGAAGCTCTCATCCATGCCGGGGTCATTGATCAGCCCTTTCCAGCCGCCAATGGTGCGGGGTTTCTCGAAATAGACGCGCATCACAATCTCCAGCGCATCCCCCAGTTCCGCGCGCAAGGGCGCCAGGCGGCGGGCGTATTCCATCGCGGCCGGCACATCGTGGATCGAGCACGGGCCCACCACAACAACCAGCCGGTCATCGCGCCCGTGCAGCACGTTCTGGATGGTCCGGCGGCTTTCGATCACGGTCTCCAGCGCTTTGGATGTGGCGGGAATCGCCTCAGCCAGCTCTTTGGGGGAGGTCAGTTCTTTCATCTTGGTGATCCGCAGATCCTGGGTTTGTTGTGTCATCTCGGGGCTTCCTGTGTCGTGGTGTGCGGAGCCTCGGGTCCCTGGGGCAGCGGAAACAAAAAAACCGCCTGCGGGAGCGAGGCGGTTTGGTGTGGATGGTGCGTTTCTCTGGGTATGTTCAGAACGCGACAGATCCTCCGACCGCCATGTGGCGCGGATAATAAAAATACCAGAAGGAGGCAAAGGTCTGTGTCATGCGGCAAACGCTAGCGGAGATTCGCGCGCCTGTCGACAGGAAATTTTCCCAATGATTTCAACGCGCCTCAGGTTGCAGGCTTGCGCTGCGCCTGGCTGATGTCGAAATTCCAGGCAATCAGCATATTGGTCACGGCCGCCCCCAGGAAAGAGACAAGCAGCAAATCCCAGGACAGAACAAAGGCCGCGCCCAGGAAAATCGCCCCATCCACACACAGCTGAAACCACCCGGCTTTGAAGCCGGTTTTCTGCTCCACCACCAATGCCAAAATCGTGCCGCCACCCGCGGATGCGCCATGACGAAACAGGGCGATCACGCCAATACTTCCCAACGAACCACCCACGGCCGCCGCCACCATGGGATCAAGGCTGTCAAAGGAAATGAACCGCGCCAGCTGCGGCGCCAGAAGCGAGATCCCGACAACTGCTGCAATGGTCCGCAGGGTGAAATCCGGTCCACGCTTGAGCCAAGCCAACACAAAAAACGGCAGGCTCACCAGAAAGAACAACGTGCCAAAGTTCAGCGGTAGAACATAGGACAAAAGCAACGCCAGCCCCGCCAGCTGCCCGGTGACCAGCCCCGCCGATTTCAGGAACAGCAACGTCAGGGAACACATCAAAATGCCAAAGGCGATGCCTTGAACATCATAAAAAGAAATTGGTGAACGCATGGGGCGGCCTCATCAAATCTGTACTGATTTCGGGAGTCGATATGGGCCCTACGTCTCTCCATTATGTTGACTTGTCAACTTTCTCGCCGAAGAAAAACCGCCGACGCCTAGGATTTCAGCGTTTCGCCGTTTGATTGCGCCGGGTCGTCCACCAGAGGCCCTCCGCTGCGGGCCTGACGGATGTCAAAGTTCCAGATGATGATCAGATTCATCAGCGCCGCCGCCACAAAGGAATAGGCCACCTGTGTGGGCTCAAGCACAAAACAGGCCGCGAGAAAGATCAGCCCATCCACCCCCAGTTGCACCCAGCCCGCCTTGATCCCGGTCTTTTGCTCGATCACCAGAGACAGGATCGACAGCCCCCCGGCCGATGCATTGTGGCGAAACACGGCCAGAACCCCAATCCCGATCAACACGCCTCCCAAAAGCGCCGCGAGAGGGCGTCCAGGGTCCGCAATCAGCACCACACGGCCCAAAGCTTCCACCGAAAGGGAAATCCCGATCACAACGATCAACGTGCGAAGGGTAAACACCGGCCCGCGACGCCCCCATGCGAGCACAAGAAACGGAGCCCCAACCGCAAAGAACAAGACCCCGAACTCCCAGGGCAAAACATAGGACAGCAACAGCGCCAACCCCGCCGCCTGCCCGGTCACCAAACCGGCCGATTTTAAGAACAAGATGCCAAGCGCACAGAGGATCACCCCGATGGTGAGCCCCTGGACGTCAAATAGTCCACGTTTTCCTGTCATGGCTGATCCTTTTGAGGAGGAGGAAAATAGGTCAGCAATACTGATCTACATACCTCGCTCCCCTGGCCAGCGCAAGCGTCCTCCGCAGGATTGCTCATCCCGTTGTGCGGCTGGGTGCCGAACAAACCTTTGCATCCCATGATCTGCCCGCATAACAGGCACTTTATTAACGCAATGAGCAGGAAACAGGCAGCGGACAACTTGCAGTTTCCCCCCACAGGTGACAGAGAACGCCCCTGACACATCAGCCCATAGAACCGGAGATCCCCATGGCTTTTGCAATCGGAATTGGCCCCAATATCCGCAAATCCGCCTATTTCGACGCCACCGTTCGCGACGGGGTACGCAGCTTCTCGGTCTATAATCACATGTATATCCCAGCGCATTTCGGTGATCCCGAGGCGGAATACGACCGGTTGATCAATGGCGTCGCCATGTGGGATGTAGCCGCCCAGCGTCAGGTGCAGATCGCCGGACCCGATGCCGGCAAGCTGGTGCAATATCTGACACCGCGCGACCTGTCGAAGACTCAAATCGGTCAGGGGCGTTACGTGCCGATCTGCGACCACGACGGGTGGCTGATCAATGATCCGGTGCTGCTGAAACTGGCCGAAGACCGTTATTGGCTCTCTGTCGCCGATTGTGACATCCACCTGTGGGCCGCTGCCATTGGCCGCGAGAAGGGCTGGGATGTCGAAGTCAGCGAACCCGATGTCTCTCCGCTGGCCATCCAGGGCCCCAAGGCGGTTGAGGTCACCGCCGCCTTGTTTGGCGACTGGGTGCGCGACATGAAATACTTTGGTTTCAAGGAATGCACGCTTGAAGGCATCCCCCTTGTTCTCGCCCGCTCCGGCTGGTCAAAACAGGGCGGGTATGAGCTCTATCTGATGGACCGCAGCCAGGGGACCACGCTTTGGGACATTGTAAAAACCGCTGGTCAGCCCTGGGACATCGGCCCCGGTGCGCCCAATGATATCGAACGCCTCGAAAGCGGCTTGGTGTCATATGGTGCGGACATCCGCTGGCAGGACCACCGCGCGACCCCTTATGAAATCGGCCTGGGGGCTCTGGTCTCTCTGGACAGCCATGATTTCATCGGTCGCGACGCCCTGCGCGCGCACGCCAGCAAAGGACCTGCCCGCCAACGGGTGGGGCTGGTGATTGCGGACAATCCCCCCCTGCCCGGCCACCCGCTGCCTTTGCTGCAAAACGGGGTCGAGGTCGGCCATGTGGCGGAATTTGCGTATTCAAAACGGTTCGGCGGAACCATCGGCCACGCCCTAATCCGCTCTGATCTGGCAGAGGCAGCCGAAGGTTTGGAAATCATCGTGGAGGACAAGACCTATACCGCCACGCTCCACGCCATTCCGTTTGTCTAACAAAGCGCTCGAAGCGGTTTACCGCTTCAGCTTTACCCCGCGCGAAATGGTCAGGAATCCAAGGCCTAGAAGCCCGTGAATGACCATCGCGCCCCAGGTGTGAAAACTGATCCATAGGGCGGGCGCAAAAAGGGCGGTAAACGCTGCCCCCGCCAGCCCGATCAGATGAAACCCGGCCAACAGAAGCGCCATCTGACGCCCTACAGGGCTGCGCACGCCCGGCCAGAAAATCACCCAGGCCCCCATCAGCCCCAACGACAGCAAAGCCGCCCCCAGAAATCGCGCCGACACCCGAACCTCGGGTGGCATTTCTGCCAGCTGCTCTGCTGACAGCGACGAAAACCCACCGGAAATCAGCGCGTTGAGGCCTAACACCGCCTCCAACACCGCGTGGATTGCAAAAACTACAAGGGCAAGGGATTTCATTGGACGACCTTTGCGACAAGACAACATGCCATTTGGGTATCCCTGATTTTGCCATCGGCCAAGCGTTTCCGCACAACTCGGACAATATGACTTACATCCAGGAACATAACACAAACGAAAAACCCCGCTCTGTTGCCAGAGCGGGGTCAAGTTCAGGTCAGTCACCTGAGATCTATTTATTCGTCAGCCGCAACTTCTTCTGCAGCCAGGCGGGCTTTGTCGGCCGCGCCTTTGGCGTCCAGATCACGATCAACAAATTCGATGATCGCCATCGGAGCCATGTCGCCATAGCGGAAGCCAGCTTTCAGGATACGGACATAGCCGCCCTGACGGTCTTTGTACCGGGGGCCCAGAACGTCGAACAGTTTCGCAACATATTGGTCCTGCTTCAGCTTGGACGCGGCCTGACGGCGGGCGTGCAGATCGCCGCGTTTTGCCAGAGTGATCATCTTTTCGATGATCGGGCGCAGTTCTTTTGCTTTGGGCAGGGTTGTTTTGATTTGCTCGTGCTCGATCAGCGAGCCGGCCATGTTCGAGAACAGGGCTTTACGGTGCTCATGAGTACGGTTCAGGCGGCGGTAACCACGTGCGTGACGCATTGTTAAAATCCTTATCTTGCGTGTTTTGCTTTGTCAGGCAGCTGATGCGTGTCAGCCACTCACCTTGGGGCAGATGCCCATATTGTCCCCGGCCAACCCCGGGAATTTGTGAAGGGGGCCATTGGCCCCCCTCGGATTGGATTAGAAGCTGTCTTCGAACTTCTTCGCCAGATCTTCGATGTTGTCCGGCGGCCAGTCCTCGACGTCCATGCCCAGGTGCAGACCCATGCCTGACAGCACTTCTTTGATTTCGTTCAAAGATTTGCGGCCAAAGTTCGGAGTGCGCAGCATCTCGGCTTCGGTCTTCTGGATCAGATCGCCAATATAGACAATATTGTCGTTCTTCAGGCAGTTTGCAGAGCGGACAGACAGTTCCAGCTCGTCCACTTTCTTGAGCAGAAGCGGGTTGAACTCGAGACCATCGTCTTCGTCGGCGCGGCCTGCGGATTCCGGCTCGTCAAAGTTGACAAAGATCGACAGCTGGTCCTGAACGATACGGGCCGCAAAGGCCAGTGCGTCATCCGGAGAGATGGAACCATCGGTTTCCACCTTCAGGGTCAGCTTGTCATAGTCCAGAACCTGACCTTCACGGGTCGGCTGAACGTCATAGGCAACCTTTTTGACCGGCGAATAGATCGCATCGATCGGGATCAGGCCGATGGGTGCGTCTTCGGGCTTGTTCTTCTCGGCAGAGACATAGCCTTTGCCGGTGTTCACAGTCAGCTCCATGAACAGATCCGCGCCATCGTCCAGGTGGCAGATCACATGTTCACGGTTCAGAACCTCGATCCCGGCGGTTTCTGCGATGTCACCTGCGGTCACAATTGCGGGACCTTTGGCCGAAATCGACAGGCGCTTGGGGCCTTCGACTTCCATGCGCAGTGAAACCTGTTTGAGGTTCAGGATAATGTCAGTCACGTCTTCACGAACGCCAGCAACGCTGGAGAACTCGTGTAGGACGTTGTCGATCTGAACGCTGGTGATGGCGGCGCCTTGCAGGCTGCTCATCAGGACGCGGCGCAGCGCGTTGCCCAGTGTCAGACCAAAGCCGCGTTCCAGCGGTTCAGCGATAATGGTGGCTTGACGTGCGGGGTCGTTGCCTGGCTTAATTTCAAGCTGCGTCGGCTTGATAAGCTCTGCCCAGTTCTTGTGGATCATGCGTTCCCTCCATTCCTGTCCGACTCCCATGTCCCAAAAGAGACGGACGCCCGAGGTTTTTGTGAAGCACGCCAAGGCCCCGCAAAACGCAGGACCTCAGCAGGTTTTTTTGTTGTTATACGCGGCGACGCTTTGGTGGGCGGCAGCCGTTGTGGGCGATCGGGGTCACATCACGGATCGAGGTGATGTTGAAACCGATGGCCGCCAGGGCGCGCAGTGCGGATTCACGGCCGGAACCGGGACCTTGCACTTCCACTTCCAGGGTCTTCACGCCATGCTCTTGCGCTTTTTTGCCTGCATCTTCTGCAGCCATCTGCGCGGCATAAGGTGTGGATTTACGCGAACCTTTGAAGCCCATGGAACCAGCCGAGGACCAGGAAATCGCGTTACCCTGAACGTCAGAGATCAGGATTTTGGTGTTGTTGAACGAAGAGTTCACATGTGCAACGCCAGAGGCGATGTTCTTGCGCTCTTTACGCTTTGTACGAGTCTTTTCACGTGCCATTGATCAAACCCTCCCTTACTTCTTCTTACCAGCGATGGCCTTTGCAGGGCCTTTGCGGGTACGAGCGTTGGTGTGGGTACGCTGACCGCGAACGGGCAGGTTACGACGGTGACGCAGACCACGGTAGCAGCCCAGGTCCATCAGACGTTTGATGTTCATCTGAACTTCACGACGCAGGTCACCTTCTACGGTGTAGGTCGCGTCGATGTGCTCACGAATGGCCAGGACTTCGGCGTCCGACAGTTCGTTTACACGACGGGTGACGTCGATGTTTACAGCTTCGCAGATGGCTTTGGCCGATGCGGGACCAATACCGGTGATATAAGTGAGGGCGATCGGAACCCGCTTTGCAGTCGGGATGTTTACGCCGGCGATACGTGCCACGTTATACGTTCCTTTTTCAGTTGCGGTTCCGTAGCTCCAGAACCTTTTTTCACAACATAAGCCCGAAAGCGTCCTGCCTTCGGGCCTAACGAATATCTTCTGGCTCTCCAAATGGATCCGAGGTGCCAGATCAAGATGATTCTCATTGAGGAATTCTGCTTAGGAGGTTCTATGATGGCCGTCAAGAGTGAACAGACAATCACGTCAGAGAACCCGTCAGACGGCAAATGCATCTTAATGCATTTGGGGTGTAGGCAGTGTATACTGCGTTTTGATCACTTGCAAATGAAGTATCCTCAACACACTCTTCAAAAATCTTAAATTAGCCCCGCCGAGCGGCCATTTTTCATTGTTAATCGGAACAACTTGAAGTAGTTCTGCGTATAATAAGTAGAAAAATTAATGATACCTCCAACAGATGGTTTTAAGGTGATAAGATCCTTTTTCAAAGCCAAGGCTCGGTTTCCTGTTTTCTCGGTCCATGATTTAGACATCATGCGCGCCGCACTTCGTAACAACGAACGCGACGGAATTACCGGTTTTTTGCTCCGCGATGGAAATACGTATTTAAACGTCGTTGAAGGGCCAAAAGACAAGGTCGAGGCGATGCTGGCGCGAGTGGCCAACGACCCGCGTGCCTTTGGGTTTGAGATCTTGTCTTTCGCCAAAACCGAAGACCGACAATACCCCGCATGGTCGATGAGCTATCACGAACACAATCAGCCAAAACCCTTGCACTGCCCCATTCAAGATTTCCTGTCTTGCCCTGAAACACATGCCGTTGATACGGCTTTGGCGGCGATGCAGTCCTTGGGATTACGGCAAATTTCAATTGACCTTCAGTCCAACAGTCAAATTCAAACCCGTCAAACCGCTTGAAACGCGGAAACGACAGGCGGCAATTTGCGCCGCGTAAAATGCTTTGCGGATTTACCCTGTCAAAATTGGCCCATCCGGCCGGTTTATCGCTCACATTACGGCAAACGACATTGAATCAGGCTACATTTGTTGCATTCTTTTGATTCAGCCAAGATTGGCACATCCAATGTTGTTTCGGCTTCTCTACCGGGCAAAGGCCAACTATCCGCCCTTTACCTTTCACGATCTGGATATCCTTAGAACCGCCACGGCGTTTAACAGCGCCAATGATGTGACCGGTTTTTTGATCCGCGATGAATATGAATACTTCCAAGTTCTGGAAGGGGAGCGGCAGGTCCTGCTGGACCTTGCCCATCGCATCGCCAAAGACGGGCGTATCTATGGCTACACTGACATCTGGTCAGGTGAAATCGAAGCGCGCCTGTTTGATCTGTGGTCAATGGGGTTTCACATCCTTGGTCAGGCCGACAATGGCCTGCCCTATCGCCTGTCACTGCTCACGCCTTGGACCACCCCGACATTGAAGCAGCGGGCCATTCGCGACATCGCCCAAGTGGCGATCGACAAATACCAAGGGGCCACCTCAGGTCATTCCTGATGGCAGCCCCTTGTTGTTCTGTGGCCTAGATGCTGTCTGGCTGGGTTACTTGCCCAGGATCCAGTCGATGGACGTCTTAACCTCGTCAATCGACGCCAGACCGTCCACGCGCTGCAGGTTGCCCTTGGCGTAGTAGTAACCGATCAGCGGCGAGGTCTTTTTGTAGTATTCCATCAAGCGGATCTTGACGCTTTCTTCGTTGTCATCAGCGCGCACCGGCTGACCCGCAGCGCGGGCTTCTTCGGCGCGGTTGACGATCCGCTGTACCAGCGTCTCATCATTCACCTGCATCTCGATGACGCTGTCGATCTTCAGCTCCATCTCGAGCATCAGCTTTTCCAACGCATCCGCCTGCGGCAGCGTGCGGGGGAAGCCATCAAAGATAAAGCCGCCCTCGGAGCCTTTTTGCATCTTCTCACGGATCAGGCCGATGACGATCTGGTCGGTGACCAGCTTGCCCTCTGCCATGATCGCCGCAACCTTCTTGCCCATTTCAGAGCCAGACGCCTGCGCCTCCCGCAGCATGTCACCAGTGGAGAGCTGCACCATGTTGCGCGACTCTACCAGGTTTTTAGCTTGCGTTCCTTTACCCGCGCCAGGCGGGCCCAAAAGAATAATATTTGTCATCGACGTGCCGGTCCCCGTCTCGTCCGTTTCTTGTTACGCCCACGCAGCTGGCTCTTTTCAATCAGGCCTTCGTATTGATGCGCAAGCAAGTGGCTCTGCACCTGTTGAATGGTGTCCATTGTAACCGAGACCACAATCAGAACCGAAGTGCCACCAAAGTAGAACGGAATTGTAAACTGGCTACGCAAAATCTCTGGCAAGAGACAAACTGCCGCAAGGTAGGCGGAGCCCAAGACCAACACGCGATTGACCACATATTCCATATATTCGGCTGTTTTTGCACCTGGGCGAATGCCCGGAACAAAGCCGTTCTGGTTCTTGAGGTTGTTCGCTACGTCTTCGGGTTTGAACGCGACATTGAACGTGTAGAAATAGGCAAAGAACACAATCATCGACACAAAGAACAGCAGGTACAGCGGCTGGCCGGGACCAAAGTTCGCCAGAAGCCAGGACATCACCGGACCAGTGGCGGCGTCGGTTGAGAAGGTTGCGATCGTTGTCGGCAACAACAGCAGCGATGATGCAAAGATCGCCGGGATCACGCCCGCTGGGTTCACCTTGATCGGCAGGTGCGAAGAGCCGCCGTCATAGACTTTCATGCCGACCTGACGACGCGGGTACTGAATGTGGATCTTGCGCAGCGCCCGCTCCATAAAGACCACAAACATAATAATCCCCACCACCATCAGGATGACGGCAACAATCACAGCAGGGCTCAGCGCGCCAGAGCGGCCAGAGGCAAAGAACTGGGCCAGAGCCGCCGGAACTTCGGCGATAATACCCACAAAGATGATGAGCGAGATACCGTTGCCGATGCCGCGGTTGGTGATCTGTTCACCCAGCCACATCAGGAACATAGTGCCGCCAACCAGGGTGATCATACAGGCCAGACGGAAGTACAGGCCCGGATCATGCGCCAGCTCACCCGACTCTAGCGAGACCGACAGGCCATAGGCCTGCACCGTCGCCAACGCCACAGTGCCGTAGCGGGTGTATTGGTTGATCTTCTTGCGACCCTGTTCGCCTTCTTTCTTGAGCTGTTCAAGCGAAGGCACCATGGAGGTCAGAAGCTGGACAATAATCGAGGCCGAGATATAGGGCATGATGCCCAGGGCAAAGATGCCCATCCGTCCCAGCGCACCACCGGTGAACATGGAAACCATGCCGCCAATGCCCGCGCCTGCGGATTCCATAAACTGACGCAATGCGTTTGCGTCGATGCCCGGGACCGGAATGAATGTGCCAAGCCGGTAGACGATCAAAAGTCCGATGGTGAACAGGATGCGATTACGCAGATCTGTGGCCTTGCCCAAGGCGGCCCAGCTGGTGTTCGCGGCCATTTGTTCAGCTGCTGATACCATGAAATTGGTCTCTTCTTGCAAAAACGCCGCCCTGAACCATTTTCCGGCTCGGACGGCGTGATGGAAAACTTAATGCCCTATGTAAGCGGCATTGCCGCCGCTCACAAGGTTCATAAGCCGGTTCACTCGGCCGCAGCCACGGTTGCCACGGTCAACGCGCCGCCTGCTTTTTCTACGGCCTCAACAGCTGCCTTGGAGGCGCCGGTGACCGAGATGGTTGCTTTGGCGGTGATTTCACCTTTGGCCAGAACGCGTACACCGTCCAGCTTGCGACGGACAACGCCGGAAGCAACCAGAGTGTCTTCGGTGATGTTTGCCGCGTCCAGCTTGCCCGCGTCGATGAACTTCTGGATCAGACCCAGGTTGATGACAGCGTATTCTTTGCGGTTCGGCTTGTTAAAGCCACGCTTTGGCAGACGTTGGTACAAAGGCATTTGGCCGCCTTCGTAACCATTGATGGCTACACCGGAACGGGATTTCTGACCTTTGATACCACGGCCACCCATTTTACCTTTGCCGGAACCCGGACCACGGCCAACACGGGTCCGTTTTGGGGAGGCGCCAGGATTGTCGCGCAATTCGTTCAGTTTCATTTCGCTTCTCCATTGCCGGATATGACCCAATGAAGCGTAAGCAGGTCAACCACGGCTTTTCTTGCTTGTTGATTCTTGTGATGCCGAAACACCACCGGGGGCGTATAGACGGGATGCGCAGGCGGATCAAGGTCTGAGAGCGGGAAAGACATTTGACCTCATTTCTGCGAGACTTACGCTGCGGTTCTATTTGAGCGAAGTGATTTGAAGATGCACACACTGGAACGACTTCAAAGAGCCTGGGGATCAAAGCTCTATCCCCCAACCTCAGTTTCTGAACGCGATTTGTCAGATCTGGAAGCCGAACTACAGTTTGGCTTCCCCAAAGGGTATCGCGCACAGGTTCTGGAATTCGGCCTCCCCGGTCCAACGGCAGAGCTTTGGGACTGGCTTACCGATCGCGAGGATGCCGCGATCGCGCGATACGGGTTCACCTTGGCCATGCTTTTCAAATCGTCCCCGCCGCATCTGAATGACTTCTTTACACCGGAAGAGATGCAGGAAGCTCTTTCATCGCGCGAGCTCGGCTTGCCCGAGCATCTTCTGCCATTTGCCAATGACAGTTCTGGAAATCTGTTTTGCTTTGACCTGACTGTTCTACGTGCGTCGCCCGGCGCAAACTCCTCTGTGTATTACTGGGATCACGACTTTCTAGAAGTCGAAAGACTGGCAAAAACATTTGACCGCTTCGTAAACCTCTACCTGCCATGACACCAACGCCCTTTACCCGCGGTTTCCCTATCGAAAACGCGGTAGCTGATGCATGATCTGTGTCTGTTTTGGGCTGGACCGCATTCTATAAAGGGTGGCGGCGCCGCCGGGTGGAAAGTGGGATGGGGTGAGCCATCGCAAAAGACGTCTTTTGACACCCCGGCGTGTCAGGCCGGGGTCCCGTATCCGGTGGTCGGGGGTGTCAGGCCCGACCGGTGTTCATGAACCCGGACAGTTTAAAACGCGCGTTTTAAAACTTGCCCAATGTGGCGCGCGCATAGCGCGCAACGGGTGCGCCAGTGGGTTGGCGCACGAGATTAAGCGCGCGTTCCTTGCAATCGGGGCACACCCGCCAGTCCGAACATTCGTGCAATTCGCTCTCCGGCTCGGCATTGTACCAGACACCGTCAATGTTGATCTTCAAACACTGTGAGCATCTGGTCAGATCCTTGGTGGTGTACGGTAAAAGCTGCGGCGCCCCACCTGGTACATCATCCGGATCATGCGACACCAGCAGACCACCCTGATGCAACGGCTCGATCCGCATTCGGAAATGGGAGGCGTCTCCCATGTTTTCCAGCTGATAGGGCAAAACAATCGGCCTGCGCTTGTTGCGCACCCAAAAGAACATAGCCCGCAGAAAACGCTGTGTTTCTTCCCCCGCTACAAAATCCCAAACAGGTAAGTATCGGATATTCTCAAAAACATTGTTTGGTGCGCCAAGCATGTCAGATGACGCATTCCAGTCTTCGCTAACCGCAACAAAACGGTCATTGATATCTAACTCATACCACATCGTCGGCATTACTCCCCTCACCGTGGCATAGAATTACACGGAAATGACAATACGCAAATACATTTGGGGTTGTTTAAGTAATCAGTTAAGCAATTTTTGGTTGAGTAACGCAAAACTCCTCGCGTTTGAGCCGACATCCTGACCGTTAAACGGGAAAAACAAAAAAAAACGCCCGGCGCGGTCGCGGGGCGTTTCTGGCGATTCTGATTTGGAACTGCAGCTCGAACAGCGGCAAAAGCCCCACATCAGCGCGTAAAAGGACAAAGATCCAGATCTTAGGATCGTTTTGCGTGGTCCCATGCGATGTCGCGGATGTCGGCGCGGCTGACACCGATGTCGTCGAGCTCGCGGGTCGACAGCGCGTTCAGTTCGCTGCAGGCCTTATAGTATGTGCGCAGTTGCGCGAAATATGTATTGGCCGCTTCAGCTGCAATGTGAATACGTGCAACAAATGCGGACGGGGTTGTGTTTGATACAGCAACGGTCATTTTGACTACCTTTCGTGTCTGGACCGGACCTATTCCGGTTCCTCGCGCCAGGCTCCCTAACTGACACGACAAAGATAGCTTTGATGTTGGGCGCTAACAATTGCCGGCTTGGACTGCCCGTTATGCACCTGCAGCATAGATAGCTATACGCTTTGTTCATACTTTACGCACTGAGCGCATCTTTTCGCCGTGTCTGTAAATGGCGCGGAAGACCCCGGGGGAAAACAGAGATAACTTGGCAAAACCACTAGGCCGGTTTTGGCCGCGCTTGCGACAAATTCGAGATGGAGCTTTGTTTCGGTTGAACCCCGTAACCACTGCAGTATGAATCACTCTTAGTAGCGAATCAAAATTACATGTGTCGGCGCCTGCGTTGATTGTTACGCGCAATTTTTGCCTCATAATCGGCAAAAAAAGTGTCCATTCAAGATTTGGGCGTGCACAAGTTGCGTTGATCACAAAATAACACATTCATGAAAACTGAATACAAACTGTGTAGAGAGCGGGAACAATCCCTTGCATTTCCCCTAGATTATCTCTAAGCAGCAGAAAATGCCGGTGGTTTACCCCTAGATTCACTGAAACCTGTGTAACATATTCCAATTTTGAAGTTTTTCTCGCCTTTTTCACTTTCACACAACGCAAAGTTATCGTTGCTTTGCGTGAACTTATATTTGTGAAAAAGCTTTACGATAGATTTTAAAGAAGATAATTGGATAATGTTATAAGTGAAATGGCGCAGATTCGCGCTTACTTGTAATCATTTTCTTGAGTTTGCTTGGGGGCAACAATGACACTTGTTACATCTGACAACGGCAACAACATTATCAACGGCAACAACGACGCAGAGTCCGTAAATGGTGCTGGCGGCGATGACGTTATTCTGGCAGCTGGCGGCGACGACTTTTCCAAAGGCGGCACCGGCAATGACTTCCTGAAAGGCGGCACTGGCGACGACACCCTGTCCGGCGGTGACGGCAACGACACCCTGTCCGGTGGCGACGGCGCTGACAAACTGGCTGGCGGTGAAGGCAACGACCGTCTGGCAGGCGGCAACGGCGAAGACACCCTGTACGGTGGCGAAGGCAACAACAAACTGTTCGGCGGCGCGGACGCTGACACATTTGTTTTCGGCGACGAATCCACTGGCGACAGCAAGATCATGGACTTCGACGTTCTGGAAGACATCATCCGTCTGGAAGATGGCGTAACCATCGACAACATCTCTGACTCCGCAAAAGGCGTTGTTCTGGAGCTGAGCACCGGTGGCGAAGTTCTGCTGACCGGTCTGGAATCTTCCGACCTGGAAGCGCTGTTCTCTTAAGAGAAACAGCCGCAGATATTCTGCGACACACAAGCCCCTCCTTGCAAAAGGGGGGGCTTTGTTGTGAACGGTTCTTTGCTCATTTTTTGCAAGATTTCAGGACCGCTTGCAGCCTTCTTCAAAGCCACGTAATTCAGCACTGCTCACGCTGACATAACATTTCTTTGGCACATGTCTTAATTTCGACAGCTTCCCACGGTATCTGGCACCAGACGGTTCAGACATACATCTATAGTGGCTCCGGAATCAGCGCTTTGGTGCCAGCCGCAACAACCCGGGTCTCTTCTTTAACCATTTCAACTTTAACCATCATGACCAACGAAACGCGTTAAACCCCATGTCTCACCCCAACCACGCTCTCGCCTATCGGCCCGAAATCGATGGCATGCGCGCCATCGCTGTGATCTCGGTGATGATCTATCACCTCAAGATTTCAATGGGCGACTCCACCCTGTTGAAGGGCGGTTTTCTGGGCGTGGATCTGTTTTTTGTATTGTCGGGCTTCCTGATCACGCAGATCCTGATCCGAGAGTTCAACACAACGGGCAAAATCAGTATTCGCCAGTTCTATTGGCGACGGGCCAAGCGGATCTTGCCGCCCTTGCTTGCGGTGATGCTGGTCTCTTTGCCCGCGGCCTGGGTGATCTTGCTGCCAAGCGAATTGGAGCGGTTTTCACTGTCTCTGCTCAGCGCGCTGGCCTTTATCAGCAATGGGTTCTGGTTCTTTGAGCTGAGCGAATATGGCGCGCAATCTGGCCTTCTGCAGCCGTTTTTGCACACGTGGAGCCTGGCGATCGAGGAACAATACTACATTGTTTTTCCACCCCTTTTGATCCTTTTGTTGCGACGTGGATCGCTGCGCATTGCCTTGTGGGTGATGGTCGGAGCCGCCCTTGTGTCGTTGATCGCCTCAGAAGCATTGACCGAGCTTCATCCCTCATTGTCATTTTATTCTCCCACCAGCCGGGCCTGGGAATTGCTGGCCGGGTCGATCCTGGCGGCGCTGACGCTGATGCGCCCTGATGGGTTGATGGGCGGTGTCTTGCAACGTGTGGTGCCAGCCCTGTCGCTGGTGGTGTTTTTTGCCTGTATCATCGCGTTTGATCTGGCCAAACTGGCCCATCCGGGCCTGGTCACCCTGCCCGTTATCCTGGCCACCTGCGGGTTGATCTGGTTCATGCGTCCGGGTGATCCGGTGACGGATGTACTTGCCTCTGGTCCGATGGTTTACATCGGCAAGCTGTCTTACTCCATTTACCTCTGGCATTTCCCGGTCTTTGCGTTTGGCCGGTTGACGACGCTGGGGTCCCCGCCGCTGGCGGATATGGTGATCTGGGTCCTGTTGACCTTTGTTCTGGCGGCAGGAAGCTATTACCTGGTCGAACGCCCCTTCCGGTTTAACGTAGCTCCCAAACGGTTTGCGATGGCGCTGGTTGCGGCGCTGGTGCCGATTGTGGGCGGTACCGCTTTGGTGGCAACCGGCAGCCTGTCCCAGACCGGACGTCTGCAGGCGATGGCCGAGCTTTATGGCAAGAACGAAATGGACAACACAATTCTGGCGCAGGCCAGCTGGGGTCCACTGGATGATGCCACCCCGGACGAAGAGATCGGATCCTGGAACGCACAACGCCCGTCAGAACATGAAAAACACGGGCTTTGGTTCAGCCGCGACGACAGCCGCAAGATGCTGATTATTGGCGACAGCCATTCCAAGGATCTGTTTAACGCGCTGACCTTGAACCAAGATCTGTTCCCAGACTTTGAATTTGCCCGGTTTAACCTGCATCGAAAATCATTGGACGACGATCTGGCGACACTGTTGGCCGCCCCAAATTTCGAAGCCGCGGACATTATCGTTTTTGCGCCGCGGTATTATCGGGAATACAAAGAGGCCACCGCTACCGTCCTGGCTGCGGTACAGCCCAGTGGAAAAGAGGTCGTTTTGATCGGTCCCGGCGCTGAGTTTGACGCAGGCGGCGCGCAGCCTTTGTTTGATTGGTATCTGCAAATGAGCGGCGGCGATGCGGATTTGTTTGACCTCAACGCTTTGGCTTTGAAGTTTGAAGAACCCACCCCAAAGGAGCGCGAAAACGTGCTGCGTCGGATCGCTCAGGACGCGCAAGTGACGTTTTACTCGCGCCGCGAGCTGGTCTGCAGTGCGGATGGCACTGCCAAGGGCTGCACCATCGTCACGCCGGATGGGTTTAAGGCCATGTATGACAGCAACCACTGGACGCTGGAGGGTGCGAAACTGTTTGGCAAGCGCGCCGCCGAGGCCGGGTGGTTTTCGACCGAATTGTCAAAACTGGACCAGACCACGGACCAAAAGTAACTCGCCCCACGGGGCATGTATCAGTAAGACAGGAACGATCACATGGCACGCAAAGCCCCGTTCAAAGAGCGCCTGAGCCGCAGGTTCTCGATCCTTGAAGGTCGCACCCGCCGCACATTGCCCAATGCGGGACCAAAGCATCCCAGCGTCTATTTCCATATGCCCAAATGCGGCGGCACCTCTTTGTCCGAGGCGATGTATGCCACCGTCCCCTTTAACCACAGGATCGGGGTGATTGATGCGGTGTCGACGCGTCGTGCGGCGGCGATCAAACATTTCGGCAAAGACGACATGTTCCTGTGCCATGAAGATGTCGAAGCAGGCCAGCTGACCTTTGACATGCGCGAGGATATGCTGTTGCAGCATATGGCCTGGGACACAATGCTGATCCACGGCCATTGTCTGTGGTCCGAGAAAGCCGACGCGCATTTTGGCGAAACCTACAAATATGTCACGCTGATGCGGGATCCCGTGGCGCGGATGATCTCGAATTTTCGCATGACGCAACGCGCGGGCCTGGTGGGCAAAGACGTGGATGAATACCTTGAAAGCGATGTCGCCCGGCGTCATGCGCAGGTGTTTCTGCGATATCTCTATGGTAAAAATGACATCGCGGCGGCGGATACAGCGGCGGCCACCGAGGTCGCAAAAGAGCGGCTGTCACGGTTTGCGCTGGTCGGTTTCCTTGACAACACGGATGCTTTTTTCTCACGCTACAAAGAGATCTTTGGCGTGACGCTCAGAATGGCCAAGCTGAACGCCGCGCCGAGCAAGAAGCCGAATTATTCGCAGGCGCAGATGGACCGGTTCCATGCGCTTTGTGCCCCGGATCAGGAGATTTTCGAGTTTGCCAAGACCCTGTGATCGCAAGCCGCACCGCAGCTGACTGACCAAGAATGAGCGTGACCTCGGATATCCTGGCACCGCCAAAACCCGCCCCCGCGCGGGTTGAAGGGCTGTTTTGGCCTGTGGTTGACATGGGGCTGCTGTTTTTGGTGATCCTGGCCAGCGCGGATGCCTTTGTGCATCTGGGCAAGGGTCAGTCGCTGATTTGGCTGTTGTGTTATGCTGTGACATTGATGCGGGTCACAATGCTGTGGCAGCCGGTGTTTGAGATGCTGATGCGCAACCGGGTGATCCTGATTTACCCGGCGGCTTGTCTGGCCTCTGTCTTGTGGTCCCATACCCCCACCGGCTCGCTGTCGGGGGCAATCCAGCTGTGTATGACCTTTTTGATCGCCGCCTTTCTGGGGTGGCGGTATTCGCTGATGACGATCACCAAGGCGCTGGGGGTGATATTGATCATCGCCATGCTGTTGTCCCTGGTCCATTGGGCAACGGGTGTGTTTCCCTGGCGCGTCTACAGCCGTGCGGGGGGATTGCTGGGGGTGTTTTCGCATAAGAACATGCTGGGGCAGCGGGCCTTGTTCTGTGTGATTGCGATTATCGCGATCCTCTTGATGCCAAGCGCGCGGGCCTCGGGGCAGGTCAAACTGTATGTGGCTGGCGGGATGATTGCCACCGTGCTGGCCTTGTTCCTGTCGCGCTCCATGACCTCGGTTTTGCTGTTGTTCCCGCTTTTTGGCATGATGATGCTGCTGTGTCGCAGCCATTTGCCAAGCACGTTTTTTGTGGTCGCATGCACCGTGGTCCTGATCGCCGTAGCGCTGGGGCCAATCATGCTGAGCCTGAACGGCATTGACCTGGTCGCCACCATCCTGGGCGCAGTCGGCAAGGATGCAACGCTGACGGGGCGCACAGAGCTGTGGCATGTTGCAATGGAAGTCAGTCGCGACCACCCTTTGTTTGGCGTGGGCTACGGATCCTTTTGGCAAGCGCCTGAATTCGCCTATGAACGGCTTTTGACCCAGCATGCCGGGGCAGAAACATCCGTCTCCTTTCATAACTTTGTGCTGGAAATCCTGGTTGGCACGGGCTGGCCGGGGGTGATTGGGATTTTGGCCTTTGTTGCTGCAAGTTTCATGCGATTGTGGCGCCATCATCGCGTCACGGGTTCGGTGGCTTCGGCCTGTGGATTGGTGTTTTGGGTGGCCGTCATCTTGACATCGCTTCTGGGCCCGTCCTTCTATCGGGGGCATGAGTTTATGTTTGTGGTGATGGTGATGTATTTCGTCTCAGCCCAAGAAGATCTGATCCTTGTCGCCGACGCTCGCCCCAAGGGTGCCGTGGCGGCGGTAACCGCCTATAGTCAGGATATCTAAGACACGCGATATGACCCATTCCCTGTTCAAAATTGCCCTGTTTGCCACCTTGGGCCTTGGTACCGCACTGTCTGCCCAGGACTACCAGCTGACCATTGGTGACCGCCTGTCGCTGGACTATAATTTCGTCGATCGACCCAAAGAAATGGTGGTCGATCTGGATGGTAATATTCGCTTGCCCGAACTGGGCAGCCTGCGGGCCAACGGGCAAAGCCTGGATCAGGTCGAAGAGCTGATCGAAAGCCGTATGCTGCAAAACGGGTTTTCCGGCATCCCCACCGTCTCGCTTGAGATCCAGGAATATGCTCCGGTGGTGGTCACTGGCCTTGCGGAAAAAGGCGGCCAGTTCCAGTTCTTCCCCGGCATGACCGTCGGTGTGGCTTTGGCGATGGCGGGCGGCAGCAACGGCCTACAAACGACAACGGGCCCGCAGGCCGAAATTGCCTCTATGGCTGCACAGCGGCGTTCGGTGGATTTTGCCAGCCAGATTGCCGCCACAGCCGTCCAGATCACCCGCCTGGAAGCCGACCGCGATAACACGGCATTACCTTTGGTGATGAGCGACGCGCTGCGCCAAAGCATTCCGGGTGCTGATGACGCCGTAATCGCCAACCATCTGCGCGGCGAAAGCGAGATTTTGGAAAATGACCGTGCAACGGCTGAAGAATTGCTGGCCAATTGGGACAAGGCATTGTCCGACAGCGCCAACCAGATTGCCCTGCTGGACGATCGCATTGACCTGAAACAAGAGCTGATCGCCCAGTTGGAGGTCGAGTTGGACAAAGCCAATGCGTTGAAACAGCAAGGTCTGTCGACAAACACACGCACCATCAATGCGGTGCAGCGACTGGCCGATGAACGCGAAGATTTTCTGGCCCTGCAAACCACCAAGCTGACCATTGCGCGGGCTGTTTCACAGACCCAGATCACCCGCACCAATTTCATCAGCAACCGCAAGCGGGATGTGCTGGAGGCGCTGCAGGCCGCGCGAATTCGGATGGACTTCCTGCAGCAAAGCTATCGCCTGACGCTGAGTGAAATTGCAATTCTGTATGGTGGGATCGAAAACCTGTCTGCTGTAACGGGCGGGCCAGGGTTGAGCTTTGCCCTAAGCGGTCCCCGCGCTGATCGGATTGCCGAAGGCGAGATCACCGAGGCTACGCCTTTGTTCCCCGGCGATATTCTGGTTGTAAAAACCGATATCGGCAGCTGAGGGACAAGGCCAAAGAGAAAAAGAGCGCCGGATCGCGGCGCTCTTTTTGGCAGTGTCGGCTAAAATGTGTCAGCTTTCGTGTGTCAGCCTTGATGCATCAGCGGTTTTGAACTGCCCATCACAGCTTCCAGCCCGCAAACGCCATGCCTGTCAGCGCGCGAAAGCGGCTCACATCCTCTTGGAGATCTGCGGCCATAGCCTCTACCAATGTGTCCGGAAAGCTGGGCGGCGTGCGTTGTTTGCCACGTGCCAAAGCGCCACGCACCTTGTCCCGTGTTTCACGTGACACCAGTGATGCCAGTTGCTTGCCCAGCGGAGATTGCACAAATCGCAGGATCGGAGCGGGAATTTTCGACAGCTCGTTGCTGTCGTTTTGCGCGCCCGAATTGGTGATTTCCAGATGGTCCACGCCAATGTGGTCAAAGACCCGGTTCATCACCCCTTGGGGGTCGGTGATCAGATCGTCAAAGTCCAGAACCAGCACCGCCTCTTTGGGGAAGTGTTCATAATACGCCTCCAGCTGGCGGGCATAATGGCTGGCATCCATGATATGGTTGTATTCATGGGTTCCATGAAACGTTGCCGGATCCGCGTCCAATGTCCCCAGAATGAAAGAGTGTTTAAACTGGGAGACCGCCCGTTTCACCGGATCCCGCACGATATAGATCAGCTTGGCATCCGGCACGTGCTGCGCCATCCGCTCTGGCACGCCTGCAAAGTCGCGCAGTTTGGTATAGTTTGGGCTGGCCTCACCGCGCACCTTGTCTTCGCCTGTGAACTGCGCGCAGTACCAATCCAGCCCGTTTTTCCAGGTCTTTTCAGCGACAAAGAAATCGGTCTCTTTGTCCCGCGACATGTCCACATCGGGGTGCAGGTCCAAATAGCGGTACAGCGTTGTCGTGCCAGATTTCATGGCACCGATGATGATAAAATGCGGCAGGGTCAAAGAAGAGTCGGTCATTTCACAGGTCTCACAGCTAAACGCGTCACGTTGCAACACGCGCCGCTTGTTTCCGCTTGAACGCGTTCATCAAAGGTTTTTCGACAAAGGCATGTAGAATCACACCCGCCACGGTGATGATGCCCGTGATGAGCACCAGCATCGCCAGCGGCGGCAGCATTCCATGCACGCCCAATTTGCGCAGAAGAACAGCGGCAATGGCCATGGTCGGCATGTGCACCAGATAGATCGAGTATGACGCATCCCCAAGGTAGGTCAGCCAGCGCGGCGCAGGCAGTTCGCCTTTGGCAAGGCCCAGGATCACCAGGGTTGCCGACAGCCCGTACCCCAGCGGGATCGCATTTTTGGGCAAGGTCAGATGGGCAAGTGTTTCCAACATGCCCTGCCCCAGGAAGGTGGCGACGCCAATCCAGAAACACAGAACCGCCGTGGTACGTGTGACCTTGGGCAGAATTTTTGCAGCCACAATACCAAAGACAAACAACAAGTTATGCGATTTGAACACCATATCAAGCGGGAAGCTTTGCAAGCCCCCCGTGAGCAACGCATAGACACAACCCAGCCCCCACAAGGCGCAGAGCGCGATCCCCAGACGAATATTCAGAAGGAGGACCGAGAAGATGAGATAAAACAACATCTCATGCTGCAGCGTCCAGGCCACCCGCAGGATCGGATCCTCGCCCGGCAGCGGCACCAGGAGATAGGACGCCAGGATCGACTGGCCATCGCGGGCATTTTCCGGACCACTGCCGGGTGACGCAAAATACAGCAAGATCAGCCCCGTCAAAACCACCCAGTAGATCGGGTAGATACGGATGATCCGCTTTTTCAGGAAGGTCACGGTTTGGGCGGGTTGCCCAAAATCCTTGTCGTGGACATACATCATGATGAAGCCCGACAGCACAAAGAAGAACTCTACCCCTGCATATCCAAAGTTAAAGATCGCCCCCGCGCCCTGCCCGTCATAGAATTTGGCAGGCAGCAGGAACAGATTGGCGTGAAAAATTGCCACCATCAGGGCGGCAACAGCGCGCCCGCATTGAAGTCCATCCAGCTTCACAGCGCTTCCTCCTGCTTGACCGTCGTTTGCGACGTGCTACCGCCATAAAGTGCGCGTTGGCGCATGCCGATACATCCGGCGCAGACACCTGCGTGCATGGTGCCACGCATCAGCCAGAACGCTTTGCGATCCGCTTTGGGCCAGGCCGCCAGCGCGCGCAGGAACGAATAGGCAGACTTGACGGACGCCAGCGCAAACAGTTTGACACGGGCCGGCACAGAGGTCGCATGTGCGGAATAGCTTTGGCCGATCCGAAACCGGCGCCGCAGCAGCCATTGAAGGGTGAGCCGGTTTTCCGGCACCTCTTCGTGAACAATCGAGTCGTCGGCAATCGCAAACTGCGCGCCCAAGGCCCGCATCCGAAAGAAGAATTCGGTATCCTCTCCGCCCGACTTTCCGCGCGCCAGATCAAAGCGCACCATCTGCCACGGCGTGTCAGACCAGCGCACCAGCGCGTTGCAGGTATGACCGGTTTCAACTTCGCCACCGCGCATGACTGCAAATTGAGAGTGGAAATCCCCTTGGACAATCCAATCGGGCGCAGTGTCGTCATAATCCGCGCGGCTGTGGCCAAAGATGGCATCCGCGCCGGTCGCCTGCTGGCGGGAAAAGAGGTTCACCAACCAATCGGGCGTGACCAGCTCATCATCATCCAGGAACGCGACCCATTCTGCGGTGGCCGTCTCAAGCCCTGCATTGCGCGCGATTGAGATGTTTCGGCCAGGCACATGTTGGTACAGCACCGGGATTTGCATGGACTTGGCCGTCTCTTGGACAAGATGTTGCGCGCTGGGGGTGTCGTCATTGTCGGTGACAATAATGCGCACATCGTGGCCGGTCGGCATCTGGGCTGCGTCAATGGACAAGATCGTCTTGGCGATATGGTCACGGCGGAACGTGCAGATGCAGATATCAATGCTCATGACTGCCCCCTGTGGCCGATCATATGCGACAGGAACCCAGCGCCCCAAGCCTGGTGCATGGCCAAAAGCGCAGGCCCTGCCCAAAGCGCACAAAGGCTTTTGTGTTTGGCCACCAGCGCAGCGGATGTTGCAGCCAGCAGCCCCACATAGGCCAATGGCAACAGCAGGAACACAGGCAAGAGCGGTGCTAGCAGGAGGGACAGCAGATTGACCACCAAGATCACAGGTGGGATCATCTGGCGCGGGCGCGGCTTCATCTTGTGGCGCAGGATGTTTTGCGCGCGCCCTTTGCCATAGCGCCAGTATTGTTTGGACAGTTTGCCCAGCGAGCCTCGCATCACATAATCCATGCGGATGGTCGCATCGAGCCAGATCCGCCCGCCCGCCTGATTGATCCGGTGGTCCAGCTCGGCGTCTTCATTCGCCACAAAGCTGGTGTCATAGCCGCCAACCTTGCGATACATCGCCAGATCAAAACCCGCGTGATGGCCGTGATCCACATAGCCCGAGGTGGTGCCGCCGCGATGCCCGGAGCCACCCGAACCGATCTTGGTCTCCATCGCCCAGGCCGAGCCTTTTTGAAAACAGGTGGTCCCAACCGAATCCATCACCGTTGCCAGCCCCGAAGCCGCGTGTGCAACCAGGCTTTGGGCCACTTTCAGCACGTAATCGGCCGGGTAATGCGCATGGGCATCCACCCGCACCATGATCGTGTGATGCGGCTCGGCACAGTCTGCGACGATCTTGTTGATGGCCGCCGCCTGGATTTTGTCGGGGTTGTTGATCAGGTGGATATTGGGGTGCGTCTGGGCCATGTCCTGAACGATGGCGCAGGTCCGGTCGGTGCTGCCGCCATCTGCCACCACGATTTTCACCGTTTTCATCTCAGGATTATCGCCAAGTATCGCGGTAAGCGTTGCGGCGATATGCGCCTCTTCATTGAGGGTTGGGATGGCAACGAGAATACTTGAGGCATCCACCGCCGGATTATTTTGCAGGTCACGTTCAGGCGCGGTCATGGGGCCACGGGCTCCTTAAGTGCGGAAACAGGGGAGGCTTGGGAAACGGCGTCGATCACGGTCTGGATCTCCGCGAGAGATTGGACAAAATCCGTGTCGGGCCGGTCCAGCAGCTCTTGTCCTTTGGCGGTGATCTGATCTGCGGTCAGGCTGGTGATCAACGCTGTCAAAGCCTCTGCTGTGGGCTCTGCCACAACCCAGCCCAGCCCGTCTTCCTCGATCCGGCGGCCGGTTTCGGTCGCGGCCACAGCGATGCTGGGACAACCGGCCCAGCTGGCTTCGTAGATCCGGTTCGGCAAAAGCCAGTCAGAATTGTTTCCGCGCTGCCACAGATCCTGCGCCCAGACCACATCGCAGTCCTGGTAGATCCGCGCCAAATCGTCTGGATAGGCATAGCCACCGCTGTAATGGATATTGTCATGGGCGGCGATCTGATCATCAAAACCATCGATGGCATGATGGTGGACAATCCCATGGATCACAATTTCCACCCGGTCGCGCAATTGGGCTGCGACGCCCATCAGGATTTTGAGGCTGGCCTCACAGCGGATTGTGCCCACCCAACCGATACGGATCCTGCGATCTTGGGATATGGGCGCGCGGGTCTGTGGGCGCTCCGGCAGGCGGCTGCCTGCGGCCAGTTTGTTTTCCCACAGCGCGGTGGGGCCCGTGTACCCTTGGGTCGGGGCAAAGAATTCGCGGATAAAACCGGGTGATGACACCACCAACATCTGGATCCGACGCAACAAGAACCGTTCGGCCGCGCGCATCAGATCGCCTTTCTTGCCAGGTCGACACAGCGACCCGTTGATATCAAGGCATTCATAGACCAATGGCGTTGATTGCGCGCCCGCCAGAACGCGCGCGGCCCAGGCGATGGCCAGCATATCCAGATTGCGCGCAAAGATCGCATCGGCCTCTTTGATTTTTGCACGGTGGCCGATCATCTTGACGATGGATTTCAACACAACAGCCGCGCGTTTCGGCAGGTTCTCATTCTCTGTCATATAGAGATGCGTGTTGGGCCATTCCGGCTGGAAATCCTGGTTCATATTGTCCCGCCGCATGGTGAAACTGTGAACGTGATGACCCAGCGCGCTCATGGCGCGGATCCGGCGGATTTGTGAGATTTCGGCTACGTCAAAGCCAAACACCACGATATTGCGCGGCGCCGCAACCGGTGGGTTGGGGTTATCGTTTGGCATAAGCGCCCCCTTTAGAGACTGGTGAGATGGCCGCCATCAGGCTGCGGTGCAGAGGTTGTTCAACGTATCGGAACAACCAAAGCCCTACGGCGCTGATGACACAGAGGAAGGCGACAATGAACACAGCCGCCGTCAGCGGCGAATGGATTGCGGGCAGTTTCACCCAGACCTGCGTCACCGCGCTGAGGACGAGAATGTGGAACAGGTAAATGGCAAAGCTTGCGTCCCCCAGCCGCTCCAACAGCGGCCAATGTGGGATCACCGGGCTGAGCCCAATGGTGCCCATCAGCACAAGCGCCGCCGGCAGGCCAAAGCCAAGCACCCGGCTGAGCGGTTCTGCCTCATCCACGTGGGGGCCAAGCAAGATAAAGCCCAAGATGCCAGCGACCAAAATCGCCGCATTGCGCAACAGACCACCAGGACGGCGGCGCCAGAGTTCTGCCACCAGACAGCCGGAACAAAACTCCAACAACAGCGGGCTGGTGTAGGTTTTGGCCACGGCCCCTTCGGGTGCAAGAACCAGCCCGGCGGCGACCAGGATCAACAAGGCCAAACACATTCCGGGCAGTCGAACCCCTTTGGGCAAACCGAGGCTAAGCGCAAAGAGCAGGTAAAAGAACATCTCATAGTTCAAGGTCCAGCCCGGCACCAATACCGGCCAAACATGATCCGGGAAGGTTGCGCTGAAATGTGGAATGAACAAAAGAGATTGCGCCACTTTTACCGGATCCAGTGTCATCCAGGTAAAACCGGCGGCAATGGCAAAGGCCGCCCAAGACAGGCTGGCCATCCAATAGAGCGGCGCAACCCGCAGAAACCGGCGGGCAAAGAACTGGATGGGCGACTGCGACGTCTCGCGCCCGATGTACCACATGATAAAGCCGCTGATCACAAAGAACAGATCAACGCCTGCGTGGCCCAGGTGGAGCGCGTCAACCACTCCGGCGGGCAACAGATCAGTGACGCGATTGCTGGCATGCAGCGCCACCACCGACAAAGCCGCCAAAGCGCGCAGATATTGGATGGAATAAAGTCGCTGCATGCGCTGCTGTACCCTCAAATCATCATTAACCGCCTGCCGCAGCAGGCAAAACCAGATCAATAGGTGTAAGTGTCGTGCCCATTGTGGTTTTCATAAGATTTCACCCGCACCTGCGAGAAGATCGCACCCACAAATTTGCTGCGCGCGCCTTCCAGCTGTTTGAGCGCCGATGCGACCTGTGGCCGGCGTGTATGGCCCCAACGGATGACAAACACCAAACCATCGCAAATTTTGCCCAGGAACTGCGTTTCTGCCACGCCATGGACCGGCGGCAGATCAACCACCACATAGTCGAACTGTTGCGACAGGGTGACTAGCGCATGGGCAATTGCATAAGAATGCTGCGGGCCCACGTTGGCCAGATCCTCAAAATTGCCAACAACCGTCAGGTTCGGTGTATTGGTCACCGGCTGCAACGTTGGCACAACCGTGGTCGGATCCTCCAGAACTTTGCGCAGGCCATTTTCCGGGTTCAAGGTCGGCTTCAGCGCACGAGATGTACCCCGGGCGATGATGTCGAGATCCACCAGAACCGTTTTCTTACCCTGGCTGGCCAGAAAAGTAGCATAGTTGATTGCGGTGCTGGTTTTGCCTTCTTCTTTAACAGAAGACGTGATGCCAACCACATATCCGCGCCCCTCGTTCGGGCGTTGGTCGCGGCCCATTGTCATATTCACATGGATCGAACGCATCGTCTCGGCGAAATAAGACACCGGGTTGGACGCGGCAAAATCCAGCCATTGGCCGTTTTTACCCAATTTGGCCCACGGCGCGCCGCGCAGGCTCAGCGGTTGCCAGCCCGAAGCCCGCAGGCGTGATTTTTTATCCGAGCCAAAGACCGGCGAAATACCAAGGAAGGTGAGCCCCAGTTCGCGCGAAATATCGGAATGCATGCGGAAGGTGTCGTCCAAAGCCTCCAAGAGGACAATCAACGCAATGGCCATCACGACGCCGGCAAATACTGCCAGGATCACTGTCTGTTTCGACTTGGGGGCGGATTTGGTGTCCGGCGGAACCGCCCAGGCAATCACCCGTGCAGAGGTGGCGTCAAAGCTCACCAGCTGAGAGGCGCTGTTATATTGCGCCAGGAGGTGCTCATATTGCTCCCGCGTAGCATCCGCTTCCAGCTCAAGCCCGCGCAGTTCCACGGTCTTCTGGGCGTCTGTACCCAGCTCTGCCTCAAGCTCATCCTTGACCATCTCGGTCGCTTGGACCTGCCGTTGAAACGCCGCACTTTGTGAGCGCAGCCGTTCCAGGATCTGGCCGTATTCTGCAATAATCAGATCTTGAATTTGCGCCATTTGATTGCGCAGATTTTGCACCACAGGAGAGGTTTCGCTGCGGCTGACCAAGGCTTCCAGAACCTGTTGCTGCAGCGCGTCATAGCTTTCTTCGAGCTGGTCAAGCGTATTGGTGCGGTCTTCCGGCGCGACCTGAACCACATCTGGGTTGCCAGAACGGATGCCTTCTTCCAGCTGTTGGATCTGCACATCCAAAGCCAAGGATTCACTGCGCAGGTCAACCAGTTGATTGATCGCCGAGGTCAACGCGACTTCGGAGGGCAAGGCAGAGCCTTCGGGCACCAACAGATTGTTGGTCTGGCGGAACTCGGCCACGGCAGTTTGGGCATTGCGCATATTCTGGCGCAGCTCATTGATACGACCCGACAGCCAATCCAGGTTGCGCTCCACCTTGGTCACATGTTCTTCGCGCGACAGCGACAGATATTCCTGAATGATCGTATTCACTGCCTTCGCTGAAAATTCGATATTCGGCGAGGTATAGGCAATATCGATCACAAAACTATCGCCAGAGCGCTGGATCTTGAGCCCACGCACAAAGGATTTGCGCAACACCTCAAGACGGCGTTGCTCCGCCGCGTCCTCTGACAGCGCGGACGGCGCCGCGTCGGTTTCTTCTGACGTATCGCTGCCGCCCGTTACCATGGATTTGACCCGTTGCAGCAAAGACGGGTCACTTGCAGGCTTGGGTTCGATTTCCAGAACCTGCACCACACGTTTGGTCAGCTCGCGAGAGGCCATTACGCGCAATTCACTGTCAACGGTGAGCGCATCCGACATCAAAAGCCCCGGCATCAGCTGGCTTGTCTGGTCCGGGTTCTGCCCGTACCGCGGGTCGATCAACAAGGATCCGTTCGCCGTGTACTGGGGCGTCGCGGTCGCCACGTAATAAATAGATGCAAGCGCCGTCACACAGACTGCGATGGCCAACAAATGCCACCGGCGACGGATTTTTTGCCAGATGTCCCGAATAACATCTCCAAGTTTTACTTCGGGCAAGAAACGGTCACGCTCTGTTACTTCAAGGCGCACAATGGCTCTCCACCAAGTTAATATTTAAAATCCGATATTGCACCAAAGCACATCCGCCATAGGACAGGTTTGCTACAACACTGCAACGGCGGATAAGTTAACGTATCGCAACATGCATTTTTTATCTCATTGCCCCGCATTAGCCAAACTGTTAACCGCAAAATTATCGGCGGACCGCCTCTGTGCGCTGGAAATTAAGCGCGTTGTTGCTTGTTCAAACATCTTGCGAACGGCTCATGCATTTTGCGCATTGGACGGGCCTGGGCGCAACAGACCCAGGATCGAGGTCTGAACACCCACCGCCCGGTTTGCAATCAAACACAAAATCCCCTGTTGCATCATATAGGCAAGCCCGGCACCGGCTGCAGCGCCGACGGCACCCGCCAGCCAGCCCCCAACCGCCGTCGCCCCCACCAGAACTGCGGTGCTGAGCCCCGCGACGGCGAAAATCTTGCGCTGTTGACCACTGACGTTCAGCACAATCTGAGCAGGTCCCCAAATGGCATCCGCCGCCGGGATCAACAAAACCGCCATCATCGGCGCCCAGGCCGCAGTATAGTCGCTGCCAAACAGTCCCAAGAGCCAGGTCCCAGCGGCGGCGAGCATCAAAATTCCCGCGGTGACAACAGCCAGTTTCAGTTTTGCGGCCACCTTGATCAGCTGAGCAACTCGGGGTTTGTTGTCGTTTTGGCATGCGCTCGACAGCTGCGGAGACAGTGAAATATCAACTGCTTTTACCGCAAAATAGAGCAAACTCATGATCGAGAGGCCCAAGGCCACCAGGCCTACATCTTCGGCCGCCAGAGCCAGACCTGCGCTTGCGACGATCACATGTTTCAGATTGTCCCGGATCACCAGCAACGGTGCCATCATCACACCCGTTTCAATCCATTTGAGCCGATCTGAAAAATCCCGTTCCGCACCTTTGAGGAAGGAAAACGTGTCGCGCAGCAGCCAGTACTGCAGCAGCGCCGTGGCGACAAACCCAACCAGGATCAGCGCCAAGAGCTGCACGGCCGTGGCTTGAATGCCCAAAAGCCAGACCACGCCGACCAGGACAAAAATGACAGCCGGACGGGCAAACATAATGGGCACACCGCCACGCAGCACCTGCCCCAAGGCAGTGGCATGGCGCGCATACACACGGGTCAGAGCCACAATTGGCGCGGCAACAGAGGCCAGGATGAAAATCTGGAACCATTGGGCCGTCCAATCGACCAGCCCGGCCCCCACAACGGTCACCAAACCCACGGCCAGAACCACCGAGACGGCGGTTATGATTATCCTGTTGAAGCGAACAAAACCGGCGGCCAGCGCGGTTTGTTCATTTTCACGATATTTGACAAGGAATCTGATCGATCCTGATTCGACATTGAGCGCAAACCCAATGGACAACAGCATCGCCCAGGAGAACCCTGACATCACCAGGCCGAACTCGGCCGGTGTCGCCAGCCTGGACAGGATCAACGTATAGGCAAGTGTCAAAACATTGCCCGCAACCCGTGCGCCCAAGAGAGAAACGGCCTTTTTAAAAAGTGACTTAAACAACGACCCGCCGGTCCCGGTCGCGCGGTTTTTCGCCTGCATCGTCAAACCCAATCCGATTATTACACTCAGCGCGCACCCGTCTAATGACAGAGCGGCAGAGCCAATGCTAGTGGTTTGAATGGGATTCTTATCGCAAAGAAGCGTTCCCGGGTCGGGCATAGGTTTTTGAGCAAAAAACCGACCATTCTCGACATCAAAAGGGCATAAAGGGTGCACTGTGTTTATTCGGTTTTTCTTATATTTGGCGCTGTTTGCTGCGCCCCCGGCAATGGCGGCACCCAATTGGGACCGCACGATTCCAATCCTCGAGGAGCGTTTTGAAGACGGGCTGAACCGCTATGACGGGACCAGCGGTCTTTGGTCGACATTGCCCCGCCGGGGTCAGTTGATGACCAACGCGGCTCAAACTGTGTTTCTGGACTATGGGGTTCTTGGCGCAGCAGTAGACCAGCATCTGCCCAAACTGCATGAGGTCACGCCCGATGGCTTGCTGTTGCGCAGCGCCCGCTTGCCCGATGCCGCTTTGGGGCCGGTGCGCGAATATATGGCTCAGACAGGACAAGGCAGGCGCGCGGACAAGATCCGTTTTGCGACGGGCGAGATTACAACCGCCCACACGTGGTCACAGGCCTATGGCTATTTCGAAGTCGAGGCCCGCATCCCCCGCGGCAAAGGGCGTTGGCCTGCGTTTTGGATGACCTTTGCAGGCATCGGCTGGCCACCAGAGATCGATGTGATGGAGGCCTTTGGGGCCGGGATCAATGTCCCCACCAAAAGGGATAATGCGGTCAACACCGCCGTCTATTTCGACCGCTTAGATCGCAACCGCGCGCCCGTTCATGAGGTAGAGATCACCAACCCCTTTGGTCGCACGCCCGAGGAGATCATCCCAAAATCAAAGGTTCGCGGTAAGAACACAGTTTATAACTTCAAACGCACCTTTGATGCCAATGGGGAATATGGCAGCAATATCTATGACGATTTTCACACCTATGCCGCCCTTTGGACGCCGGAACATGTGATTTTCTACTTTGGCAAGGACCGCGACAGTCTGGTCGAAGTCTATCGCACCCCGACACCCGACGATGTGCATGAACCGATGTTTGTGATTGCCAATGACCAGTTTACCGCGCGCGGTGGTTTCTGGTCTCCGCGTGAAGATGCGTTGGATGCGGTGCTGGACCCCGAGAACGCATATCGTATTCGCAGCATCACCGTGCGGGCTTTTGAGCCCGAGTTGGTTTTGGACCTCAAATCCGGTGATACAAGTTTTGATGCAAATGGCAGTGTGATCCATGACACCAAAGGCGCTGATGTGATCGCACCCGGTGCCGGTTTTGACATTATCCATCTCAGCGGCGGAGCGGATCGTATTCTGTTGACCCGCGGCAAAGAGCATAAAATCATCTCTGGTTTTGACCGCAACGACCGCTTGGTCCTTGAAGGGTATCCGTTCTCAACCGCCAAGGACGCTTTGGCACGGCTTACCCAGGTTGGCGATGACGTCTGGCTGCCAACCGGAGCAGATCCGGCCTGGCCGCATACGATCATTTTCCGCGATGCCCGCGTGGGGGATTTCCGCGCCAAACAGTTCGAGGTCAAATGGCCCGTGGCCCGTGACATCTGGCGCGCCGAAGCCGGGAGGCTCAATCGTCCGCAACTGGATCAGGACGGCGACGGCGCGCTGACGCCCGATCAACCGGGGGCCTGGTTAAACGATCGCGCCAAGCCTGTGCGCATGACCGGCAGCGAATTGGAGGATCGGTTTGTGGTAGCCCATGGGCGCAGCATCATTGCTGAACCTAAAAACGGCGGTGTGGACACCTTGTGGGCGCGCACGAATTACACCGTGCCGGAACCCATCGAAGTCGGCATTCAGCAAAAGCCCAAGGCGACCTTGCGGGCGTCAAACCGGGGGGCGCGTCTGGAAGCCGCTGCGAATTTTGTCATTCTGGAGGGCAAGGCCGGGGATGACCTGTTTGTCATCCACCCGGACAGCCGCAATTGCGCGATCAAGATCAACGCGCGGGGCGGTCACGACCAGCTGCGCGGTTTTCATGACGGGCATCGCCTGACCTTGGCGCCGGATCTTTTGGCCACCCGGACCGCGTGGCAGCTCAAGACGGTTCCCAACGGGACGCTGATCCAATTTTCAGCCAACCACAGCTTGCTGATCGAAGGCCTGCCTTTGCGGGACGTTGAACAGATTTTAAACGGCGGTTGACGAAGCTCCTCTCCGCTTCGTTGGACGCCTTTTGACCGAAACAACACCGAATGGAACAAGATATGCGAGATTTTCAAGCAACCTTCATCGGGATCGGCGCACAGAAATGTGCCTCTACTTGGCTATATGGCGTGCTACAGCAATGTGCGGCCGTCAAAGTCAGCGATATCAAAGAGGTGGATTTTTTCAGCTATTATTTCGACCGCGGATATGAATGGTACGAACGCAATTTCCACGACGCCCCCGAAGCCACCCATCGCGGTGATATCTCACCCTCTTACTTCATTCATCCAGACGCGGCAGCGCGCGCGGCGGCCTATAACCCGGACATGCAGGTCTTTGTCACGCTACGCGATCCGGTCAAACGGGCGTTTTCCAATCACCTGCACGAGGTCCGCAAGGAACATATCTCGGGCGACAATCTGGTGTTTGAAACCGCGATGGCGAACAATCCGCTCTACAAAGATCAGGGGCGTTATGCGCATCATCTGGCGCGGTGGTACGACCATTTCCCGACCGAGCAGATCCACCTGTGGTTCCAGGAGGAAATCCACGTGGACCGCGAAGCATCGGCGTTGCGGGTCACCCAGGCTTTGGGGTTACCGCAGTTGGAGGATTTTCTGGACCTGCGCGCCAATGAAAGCGTGCGCTACCGCAATGCGGCCGTGGGTGAGACCCTGTGGAAAATTGGGAATTTTGCGCGTCAAAACGGCATGGGCCGATTGATTGAAACCGTCAAAGGCGCCCCAGGTGTAAAGCAGCTGCGTGATGCCAACCGCGAGCCGGTCCGCGATGTGGTGGCCCCAATGACCGCCGATACCGAGGCGGCGCTGACCGATTTTTATGCCGATGATGTAGCTGAACTGGCAAAACTGATCGACCGGACCCCGCCATGGGAGCGTTTCGCATCCTAAGTGCTGCGCCCTGGGCGTGAATTCCTGGACATGAAAAAAGCCTGCCCGAACTAGATCGGGCAAGCTTTTTTGTTCTGATGGGGGGCGATCAGTACAAGAATGCGGATCCATCCGCCTGCATATCAACCGTCAGAGCATCCTCTTCAAAGTTGACAAGCTTTGCCAGGCGGGTGGTCTCACCGTCGATCTCTGCCTGAAGGAACACGCTGCCATTGTCTTTGAAAAGCAGGTCAAAGCTTACGGCTGCGTCCTCTTCGAGGCCTTGAACAACAATCGTGTCACCTTCGGTCGCGCTGAAGCCAAAGAGCACATCCAATTGATCTGCCTCAGTGAGGTCAAAGACATAGGTATCCGCACCGTCACCGCCGCGCAGAACATCCCGGCCCGACCCGCCGATCAGAGTATCGTTGCCCTCGTGGCCGATCAGCTTGTCGTTGTCCGCGCCGCCTTCCAGCAGGTCGTCGCCCATGCCACCGAACAAGGCATCGGTTCCGCTGTCACCGCGAAGGCTGTCGTTGTCGTCACCACCTTTGATCCTGTCGTTGCCGTCGCCCCCTTCCAGGAGGTCGTCCCCCGCAAAGCCAAAGACTGTATCATTGCCCTCGGCACTTGTCAGATGGTCGCGCAGGCTGCTGCCGCGCAACGCATCCGCTGCTGCGGTGCCGATCTGAACTTCGTCAAAGGTAACCGGCGGTTCCACCGGGTCGGCAGGCGTATCGTCCACTGGCTGCTCTTCCGGCTCATCCTCGACCGGATCAGGATCAATTGAGTCTGTCGTATCCGGATCGTCTGGTGTATCCGCGTCGTCTGGGGTGTCCGGGGTCTCATTCGGCGTGTCTGTGCCGTTGCCCAGACGGTTGGTCAATTCGGCCAGGGAATAGGTCACATCGTAGAATTCAAAACTCTCGACGCCAGACACCGTGGCCAGGCCATAGTCCACCACGCCCAGGAGCAGGGTTTGCGCCTCGGTCAGATAGCCGTAGACCTCGCTGAAGTTGAACTCAAACCGCAGCGTATCGATCCCCGCGCCGCCTGCCAGTACGTCTTCGCCTGCGCTGAATTGTAACGTATCATCGCCACGGCCCGCACGCAGATGGTTGTCGGCTTCGCTGCCAATCACCGTGTCATTCCCGTCACCGGCATAGGCGTTTTCAATATTGGACGGGGTATCCATCTCAACCGTGACGCCCGCAATCGTCGTATTCTTACCACCGCTGAGGTCGATCACGCTGTCGGTGGTGACCGCCGCCGCATTGAGCGTATCGACACCGCCGTCGCTGTCTTGCAACATGTGGCGTGCCGTTTCATCTGCATAAAGCGACCCGAACTCGTCGGTGTAGAAATAGGTGTCATCCTCCAGCCCATCGGCCTCACCATGAAGGGTCAGGGTCGCGCTATTGAGCACACCGGTCATCGCAGACCCGTCGCCGCTGGCGGCATCGGGATCACGGTTATAGATATCGATGGTCCATTCACCGCTGGACAGCTCGCCCATGGTGGCCACAGAAGTCAGGGTAAAGTTGCGCAAGCCACCAATATAGCTTGTGCCCTCGGCATCATACACCAGACGAACAGTGGTCCCATCCGGGCTAGTCAAATAGACATCCAGATCGCCGTTGTTCTTCCAGTTCAGATCCAAAGCAAGGCGGACGTGTTCGACCATAACGGTCTCGTCCATCTCAAAGGTTGCTTGAATGTGATCCTTGGTGCCGGCTTCCAGAGCCAGATAAAAGTCTTCTTCAACAACAACAGTATCCAGATTGGCTGCAGTCTGTTGTTTGTCCCATGTCTCGGCCAGGCGGACGGCGTTGCGGACGTTCAGGAACCCATAGCCAAAGGCATCGCTGTAATGCATGCCGCCGCCGTTAAAGTTGTCGGCACCGTTGGTCAGCCACCCATCGCCAACCAGCGGCGTGTCGGACAGACCTTCACGCGTTGAACTCAGCGCAAGGATTTGCTGGATGTCGCGATATCCAAGGTCGGGATTGGCCTCAAGCATCAATGCAATGGCACCCGCCACCTGAGGCGCCGCAAAAGACGTGCCGGACGGCAAAGCATAGCGGTCGTTCGAATAGGTTGTAACCGCCTGATGACCTGCGGCGGACAACAAGACGTTGGCACCTGTATTGCTGTTTTCCCAGACATCACCAAACCGCTCGACCGCGCCCACCGCGATTGAGTAAGGCGAGTTCTGGAAGTTGTGATAGTTGGACGCCCCTTCGATACCCCCGTTGCCGGCGGAAAACACAACGGATGTCCCCAGCCCGTCACGTCCGTTGGTCGCCAGGTTTTCCAGCGCTGCGCTGTGGTCTGCATAGCTGGACAGGCGGAAGTTGTCGCGGAAATTGGCGGAAAAGCTCCAGCTGTTGTTGACGACATCCAGATCCACGGCTGCGTTCAGCGCCTGAACCACCTGATTGCTGATGTCCGGGCTGCTGTAATTGATCGCAAGCCCAACCAAGGTGGCGTCCGGAGAGATACCGACGCTGCCCACATCATTGCCACCCTCTGCGGCAATCATACCTGCCACCATCGTACCGTGGTGATCTGTGATGTATTTTGAGTTTATGCTGATGTCACCGGTGTCACGATCAAAGTCGTAATCCTGAGTCTCATCATAGGCGCGCGACAGATCCTTGTGATGATAGTCGATCTGGGAGTCGATGACCCCAACAGTCACATCCTGCCCGGTGTATTCTTCCCACACACCTTCAATATCGATGCTCAACGCCGATCTGGTAGAACTGTCCAAGTACCAGCTGTCGTTGATCCTCGGATCTTCGAGAAATTCCTGCACGCGGTTCGAATTTGGTGCAACCTGCGACATATTTAAACCCTTTAGACTTCTACGCACACACCGACTGAGTGCGGTCCCGTCGCAGTGACAAGAACCACCTGGCAGCGCCAATGTGCCGTGAAAATACCCCAGTAATCTTCGTTAACTGTTTGCCAAGGAATTGGGGCCGAGATGTGTCACGTTTCCAGCAATTGCATGACCGGCCATGCAATTTTTATCTTCTTTAACGATGTCTTAATGAAGTTGAAGGGCGCGAATTTCGGGTTAAGCTCATGATTTTGAAAAACTTTTCTTGAAACTTGATATCCAAACCAATGGAAACATCCACCGTCGGTCCGCCGCGCGGATGACCGATAGATTCGGTTTATGTAAACGTAAAAAAGCCGCCGGTTTTCACCCGCGGCCTTTTTGCGATTGGTTTGTGATCTAAACCAGTGTGATGTTACTTGCCGGTTTTATCCAGAACCGCCAAACCGGTTTTTGCGATAATCTTGAGGTCCAGCATCAAGGAGCGTGTGTGCAGATAGATCACATCCAGCTCGACCCGTTCGTCATATGAGATGTCATTGCGCCCAGAGACCTGCCACAGGCCCGTGATGCCAGGTTTTTGCTGCAAATAGCTGGAGACAGAAGGGCCGTATTTCTCAAGCTCGGCAACCACCACCGGGCGTGGACCTACAAATGTCATCTCGCCTTTCAGGACATTCCAGATCTGCGGCAGCTCATCCAGGCTGGTAGCCCGCAGGATGTGGCCAATTTTGTTGATGCGCGGATCATTGGTCAGTTTGTGATCCCGCGCCCACTCGGCTGCGGCGGCTGGGTTGTCTGCCAGATAGGCCTGCAACTTCGCCTCGGCGTCGACCACCATGGTTCTGACTTTCCAGCATTTGAATGTCTTTCCATTCAAACCCACCCGAGTGTGTCCAAAGAAGCTTGGACCGCCATCCCGACGCACCAAAATTGCCAAGACTGCAATAACCGGAAGCAAGATCGGCAAGATCAAAACCGCCAAGCACAGGTCGAATAGACGCTTGCCGAAGCCGATGTAAAACCCGTTATTCTGAGGTTCGACTGCCGTCGCGTTCAAGTGTACGGAGTCCGCTGCATAATGCTGCATAGCAAAAGTACCCTTATTAAACTTAATACATGAATGGACCGCAATCGCGTCGTCTTGCTGTTGGGCCGCCCCGTCCTAAAATCCTTTTTAATGATAATTTTCTACAGTAAAACCTATGTCTTGGGGGAATTACATGAAAGCAGCAGCAAGAAACCGCCAAACAGCTGTAAGGCACGGAAATTAAACAAAATTATTTATTAATCACATGCGCCAAACCGCATAAAATGGATTGCAGCAAATGGACAATCGCGCAATCACAAGGTCTTTATGGACGCTGCGTCAACAATAAATGGAAAGTTGCTAGGTAGATGGTTAGAATCACTTAGCCAAACGGGTAGGCTCGTGTCCCAAAAGTGATGCTGCAGAGCAGAATATTGACGATGCAGCGCAGCATTTTCCTATCATATAAAGGAGATTGCATGCAAGTACAAGCACCGTAAAAGTTGATTACCTTACAGGAGATCAACATCATTCAAAGTTACGTTATGTGCAAAAATCTCAACCGTCTCGTTGCTGACCGTGTGTTGAATTTTGATCAAATCAGACGATAGGGAAATGCTATACTCAGACGGATCATGGTCGACATGGACTTCGATCTGGTCGCCTGCCTCAAAGTCACGAATGACGTCCCGTTCGATTTCGCTGAAAGCAAAGACAAAGACATCATCACCTTCGCCACCGATATGAATGTCGCGCCCGGCTCCGCCGTTGATGCGGTCCGCGCCGTTGCCCCCATGCAGCGTATCAGCACCCGCATCACCCGACAGGCTGTCCGCGCCCAACCCGCCGATCAGACGATCGCGATCATCTCCTCCAGACAGGGTGTCGTTGCCTTCAGCCCCTTTGACCATATCATTGCCCGCACCACCAGAGGCCAGGTCGTCGCCACCCGCCGCAAGGAGCGTGTCATCACCTGCACCGCCGTCCAGCGTGTCAGCCGCGCCGCGACCGCGCAGATAATCCGCATCATCGCCGCCATCCAGGTTATCCCCGTCTGAACTGGCAAACAGGCTGTCACGCCCTGCTCCACCGAACAAGAAGTCAAGGCCACGGCCAGCCTGCAGCACATCATGGCCAGCTTCGCCCATTAGACGATCGTCGCCTTCTGAACCACTGTCGCGCAGGGTGTCATTGCCGTTCCAGCCATACAGATCATCCACGCCGTCACCGCCGTCGATATCGTCGTCACCATCCATACCGATCAGCGTATCATCGCCGCCGGCCCCCAGAATGGTGTCATTGTACCGGCTGCCAGAGCTGACATTATCCATGTCATCGCCATGCAAGAACAGCGCGCCGGTCATATCCCACACGGTGCCGTCGCCAAATTCAACGCGTTCGATGTAGCTGCCGACGTCATTGCCACCAATCCCTGGTGTGGCCTTGATCGAGATATACTGTGTGCCAGTGTCACTTTCAAAAACGATGTGCCAGCGGGCCCAGTCCATAACTGTGCGCACATCTGTTGGCACAAAGTCCGGCAGATACAACGTGTCGTAGCCCTGATTGGGCTGTTCCAAGATCAATTCAAACGCACGTGTTGCAGACCCGTCGTTGCGACGGATGATATACGTGTCGTCGCCGAGCCCCCCGACCAATGTGTCCTGACCGGTGCCGCCTTCCAACACGTCGTTGCCGTCTTCGCCGATCAGATAATCATCACCGCCATTGCCGGATAAGGTGTCATTGCCTGCCTTCCCATTGATGACAGTGCCCTCGTCGTTGCCGGTCAGTTCGTTGTCAAACTGATTGCCGACCAATGTCGCGGTGCTTGCGGCCTCAAGCGGAGCCAATACAGCAGCAGGATCGTCAGCCAGGCGGCGGACGTCATCTCCGTAAAGGTCCAGCTGATCGAACTCGTTGATGTTCAGAACCCCGTTTTCAACATCTGCGTAATCGCTGAAGTCCGTGTTGCGCGGCAGGGCCTCAATGCCTGGAATTTGATAGGCACGTACGTAATCCACATCCAGACTGCCGCCATCCGGGGTGTCTGCATTGGGATCGCCGTCCCATCCACCCAAGGCGAGGTTCAGACGAATCGCATGGGGGCTGTGCATATCCGGAGGGGTTGGCACCTCCATCATCACGCGCCCGTCAAAGGTGTAGATCAGTTTTTCCGGTGTCCACAACAGCCCATAGGTGTGGAAATCAGCCGAGGTATCGGGAACCAACCAGGACTCAGCCGCTGTGACCTTGTCCCCCCAAAGCTCAGTATGGGTCGCTGCGCGGTAGATATCGGGGCGACTGCCAAGGATCTCGAGGATATCGGCTTCGGGCGGCCAGGAGAAGTCAGCAGGCATCAGCCAGAACGCAGGCCAAAACCCCTGGCCCTCGGGTGTTCTGGCGCGCACTTCGAAATACCCATAGGTCTGTTCAAATGTGCCATGTGTTTCCAAAAGGCCCGACAGCCATGGCTCCAGTTCATCCGTCAAATGATCCGGCGTCCGGGTTGCGGAAATCGACAACACGCCATCCGTGACGCTGAAGGGGTTGTATCCAATTTCTTCGCCTTCGGGAGTTTGGGAGTTTTCATCTACATATGTATGAAACCGGCTTCCCCGTGCGGCAGCCGCCGCAACTGGGTGACCGTTGCTGGGCGTGGTGTTCCATTGACCGTTGGTCAATGAGTCTTCACTGTCAAAGGAGTCTTCGAACGTCAGAACCGCCCCATCAAGCAGATCGCTTGGCATCTCTGACAGCGGCAGATCCGCATCCGACAAGTCATCGCCGCGCACGCCTTTCAACAGCACCGATTGCTCGGCGCTGAAGGTGATCAAATAGCCATCATCGGTGTCCGTGCCCAAAGCCATCAAATCGGTCAAACTGGTCACACCCAAGGACCAAAAGGCCAGATCATCCTCGCCGGGCGTGTAATCCATGATCGTGTCGTGACCATCACCAAGCCCGAACACAAAGCTGTCGCGCCCACCGCCACCAATCAACGTGTCATTGCCGCCAGCTCCGCGAATGGCCTGTTCGCCATCCCCGGCCGAAATCATGTTGTCCAGATCATTGCCCCGGATAGCATGCCATTTCGCAACCCGCTTAAACACCAGATCCTCGACATGATCGGGCATTGTCACATGATCATAAGCCCAGATGGTGTCATGGCCGCCGTCGGCCTCCTCGATGATTGTTGTATCGCTGGAAAACAGCCGATACTGATCATTCCCTGAACCGCCAATCAGCGTGGTTCCATCAGCGTTATTGAAAATAAAATCGTTGCCACCGAAGCCATAAACCACATCACCGGGTTGCTCGGCGCGCAAAGTATCCCTATCGTTGGTGCCTTCAATCGTCATCGCAAAAAATCACTTTCTACTTCAGACACGACGGCCCAGCGGCAGTCGAAGTTACCGTGAAAATCACTCATTAATGCAGATGAGGTGAATCATCGGTTTGTTTTTTACATTTACTTTTCAACTAAAAGTTAACAATTTGCGGATGACTAATCCATAAAACGCTCTGAAAACACCTGGACCCCAAAGCGGTAGCTTGGCGTGGCTCCTAACCTTATGTTTTTTATTTAAACTTTTAAGGCATAGGTTGCTCGGAAACGCCATTGTCGCAAAATGAAGAAGAAACTGTTTCTCAAGCGGCGGATATGTGCCTGTAAAATTAGCAAAATCAGCAAAAAAACACCCCTCACCAAAGGGCAAGGGGTGCTCATTTTGTTGTCTATCTTCGAAAACGCTTAGTCGCGCTCTTCGATGATCTCAACCAGATGCGGGATCTTGTTGACCATACCGCGGACTGAAGGAGTATCTTCCAGCTCGCGGGTTTTGTGCATCTTGTTCAGGCCCAGACCTACCAGAGTAGCGCGCTGGTCGGCGGGGCGACGGATCGGGGAACCGATCTGCTTGACGACGATGGTTTTAGCCATGGTTCAAACTCTCCTTACGCTTCAGCGGTTTCAGCAGCGGCTTCCGCCGGTGCTTCGTCGCGCTTACCCAGGATATCGGCAACTTTTTTGCCACGACGCTGAGCGACCGAGCGCGGGCTCGATTCTTTCTTCAGACCGTCGATGGTTGCGCGGATCATGTTGTAAGGGTTCTGAGTGCCGATCGACTTAGAAACCACGTCTTTGATGCCCAGCATCTCAAACACGGCACGCATCGGACCACCGGCGATGATACCAGTACCTTCAGGCGCGGTGCGCATAACAACGCGGCCAGCACCGTGACGACCTTCCATGTCGTGGTGCAGGGTACGGCCCTCTTTCAGAGGCACACGAACCATTTGGCGCTTCGCTTGCTCAGTCGCTTTGCGGATCGCCTCAGGCACTTCTTTCGCTTTACCTTTGCCGAAGCCAACGCGGCCTTTTTGGTCGCCAACAACAACCAAAGCTGCGAAACCAAAGCGCTTACCGCCTTTTACGGTTTTGGACACGCGGTTGATCGCAACCAAGCGATCTGCAAATTCCGGTGTCTCTTCTTCGCGGCGGCCACGGCCACGGCGATTTTCACGTTCTGCCATTTGGCATTCCTTTCAGAACGTGGATGTGATGGATCACATCCAAATTTATCCAATCCTAGTGCAAGGATACCCCTGCCCGGATCATCGGGGGTGGCTTGCGCCTTCCCACATTCAAAATGTCCGGGCGCCCCAATCGGAGCGCCCGAAAGCATTAGATCTTCAGACCACCTTCACGCGCAGCGTCGGCCAGAGCCTTCACTTTGCCGTGGAAGAGGAAACCACCGCGGTCGAAGTAGGCTTCGGATACGCCAGCCGCTTTTGCGCGCTCTGCGATCACTGCGCCCACTTTGGTCGCTGCTTCGATGTTGTTCTTGCCAACAAAACCCAGATCTTTTTCCAGGGTCGAAGCTGCGGCCAGTGTCACGCCACGTACGTCGTCGATCAGCTGAACAGAGATGTTCTTGTTCGAACGATGTACGGACAGACGCGGACGGCCTGCGTTGACTTTGCGAAGTTTGTTCCGAACGCGCAGGCGGCGTTTCAGAAACAGTGTGCGTTTGCTGTTTGCCATGATGAGCGTCCTTACTTCTTCTTACCTTCTTTGCGGAAGATAAACTCGTCCTTGTACTTGATGCCTTTGCCTTTGTAGGGCTCAGGTGCACGCCATTTGCGGATGTTTGCCGCAACTTGGCCAACAAGCTGTTGGTCGATACCTTCCACAACGATTTCAGTCTGCTTCGGCGCGGTGATGGTGATGCCATCAGGCGCGGTGAAGTCGACATCGTGGCTGTAACCAAGGTTCAGTTTCAGGGTGTTGCCCTGCATCTGAGCCCGGTAACCAACACCGTTGATTTCCAACTCTTTTTTGAAGCCGGTGGTGACACCAACAACACAGTTTTCGATCATGGTGCGGGCCATGCCCCACTGCTGACGGGCACGTTTGGACATGCCACGTGGGTCAATTTTGACCACGTTTTCTTCAACAGACAGGGTGACGTCGTCGGTTGCAGTGAAGGAGCGGGCGCCTTTCGGGCCTTTCACTTCAATGGTCTGGCCGGACACAGAGGCGGTAACGCCGCTGGGCAGAGCCACTGGTTTTTTACCAATACGAGACATCGAATACCTCCTTAGAAGACGGTGCAGAGCACTTCGCCGCCAACGTTGGCTGCGCGTGCGTTTGCATCCGACATCACACCCTTGGGGGTGGAGACAATCGACACGCCCAGGCCCTGACGGACCGACGGGATGTCACTGACGCCCATGTATACGCGACGACCGGGTTTGGAGACCCGCTTCAGTTCGCGAATAACAGGTTCGCCTTCGTAGTACTTCAGGCTGATTTCAATCGCCGGATGACCATCAGTTGTGGTGGTCTTCTCGTAACCGCGAATGTAGCCCTCGTCCGCCAGCACATCCAGAACCCATGCGCGCAGTTTCGACGCAGGCGTTTCAACAACGGATTTGCCACGCATTTGTGCGTTGCGGATACGGGTCAGCATATCACCGATAGGATCGTTCATAATGCTCTCTCCTTACCAGCTGGATTTGACCATGCCGGGGATCTGACCTGCAGAACCCAGCTCGCGCAGCGCAATACGGCTGATCTTCAGCTTACGATAGTAAGCGTGCGGACGGCCGGTCAGCTGGCAACGGTTGTGAAGACGAGTTGCGGAAGAGTTCCGCGGCAGCTTCGCCAGTTTCAGACGCGCTTTGAAACGCTCTTCCATCGGCTTGCTCTCGTCGTTTGCGATTTCTTTCAGCTCGGCGCGTTTGGCAGCGTATTTGGCCACCAGGCGCTCACGCTTTTTCTCGCGTGCGATCATGCTTTTCTTAGCCATGTCTCTATCCTTCCCGCGCTTAGCTGTTGAAGGGCATGTTGAAAGCTTTCAACAGTGCCTTTGCTTCAGCGTCGGTTTTCGCTGTGGTGGCGATTACGATGTCCATGCCCCAGGGCTCGTCGATCTTGTCAAAGTCGATTTCCGGGAACACCATGTGTTCTTTCAGGCCCATGGCATAGTTGCCACGACCATCAAAAGACGTGCCGGATACGCCACGGAAGTCGCGGATACGCGGCATCGCGATGGTGATCAGACGGTCCAGGAATTCGTACATACGCTCACCGCGCAGTGTAACCTTGGCACCCATCGGCATGCCTTCACGAACGCGGAAACCAGCGATCGAGTTTTTGGCAACGGTGGTCAGCGCTTTCTGGCCCGCAATTGCGGTCAGGTCAGCCTGTGCGGATTTCGCTTTTTTGCTGTCTTTAACAGCAGCGCGGCCGCAACCGATGTTCAGAACGATCTTCTCCAACTTGGGGATCTGCATCTCGTTCTTATAGCCGAACTCTTCTTTCAGGGACGCACGAATGCTGTCCACATAAAGAGTCTTCAGGCGCGGGGTGTAGTTTGCATCATCCAGCATCAGACAGTCTCCCCGGTGGTTTTGGCGAAACGGACTTTCTTGCCGTCTTCCTCACGGAAGCCAACGCGGGTCGCTTTGCCGTTGGAGTCCAGCAGCGCAATGTTCGACAGTTGGATCGGCTGAGCCTTGGGCAGGCGGCCACCTTGTGACGTTTGCGTCTGACGGGTGTGGCGGATGGCGATATTGATGCCTTCGACCACAGCTTTGCCGGCTTTGGGGTCAACAGAGGCGATGGTGCCTTCTTTGCCCTTATCTTTGCCAGCCAGGACGATCACTTTATCGCCTTTGCGGAGTTTAGCAGCCATGATTACAGCACCTCCGGAGCCAGCGAGATGATTTTCATGAAGTTCTTCGCGCGCAGTTCACGAACAACCGGGCCAAAGATACGGGTACCAACCGGCTCGTTGTTGTTGTTCAGGATTACGGCAGCGTTGCGATCAAAACGGATCGCTGTGCCGTCTTCGCGACGTACTTCTTTGGCGGTGCGGACGACAACGGCCTTACGGACGTCACCTTTTTTCACGCGGCCGCGCGGGATGGCTTCTTTAACCGAGACAACGATAATGTCGCCAACGGAAGCGTATTTACGCTTGGAGCCACCCAGAACCTTGATGCACTGAACTCGGCGAGCGCCGGAGTTGTCAGCAACATCCAGGTTTGTTTGCATCTGGATCATGTGGTTTCTCCCGACCTATGGGGCAGCGATGCGTGCTGAGATCCCCAGGGTTTCGACTAACTGTTAAGTTTAGTCGCCAGGAGTCTGAAGGTTCAGACTCTTAGGCTTCCAGAACTTCCCAGCGTTTTGTTTTCGACTTCGGTGCGCATTCGATGATGCGGACTTTGTCGCCAACCTTGAATGTGTTCTGCTCATCGTGGGCCCGGTATTTCTTGGACTTACGGATGGTTTTCTTCAGAACGGGGTGCGTAAAGCGACGTTCAACCGATACGGTGACGGTCTGAGCGTTTGCGTCGGAGGTCACGACGCCTTGCAGGATACGTTTGGGCATCTTTGAAGCTCCTTATTCAGCTGCTGCTGCAGCTTTTTCGTTCAGGATGGTGTTCACACGGGCGGCGTTGCGGCGTGCCGCACGGATACCCGAAGTGTTTTCCAACTGACCGGTTGCCTGCTGAAAACGCAGGTTGAAGCTCTCTTTTTTATAAGAAGCGAGCAGATCGCGGAGCTCATCCACGGTCTTATCGCGAAGATCCTTGGCGTTCATCGCCTTTCGTTCCTTTCCTTGGCACCAGAGAGCCCCTTATGGCGGGTAACTCATTCACCTGGTGGGTTATGTAAATTCCGGAGCCGTACCAAAGGTTTAGCCCCGAAAAAAGATATCGCCCAAAGGGATTCGCAGAAGGAACCCCATGAGCGATAGGCTCCTATAAGGGTTTAAGGGGTTGGAGGCAAGGAAAAGATTGGTGGCGCTTGCTGGAACCTATCGGGCTAGACAACATAGCGCCGCACTTTATTGCCTGCTACATAGCACTGGATGACCCACCTAGGAACAAGACCATGATCCAGCCCACCAGTGCGTTCAAAGACAACCTCGCCCTCCTGCCCTCCATCGACGCGCTGGCGCGGATCGAGCTGCTGGATGCAAGCGGGGCGACTGTGGCCAGCATTGAAAACAAACCGGGCAAACAGGGATCGCTCGCGGTCTATCAATACCTTGCGCAGAGCTTTGAGCAACTGGACGCCACCGCCGCCGCGCATGGGGTGGAGGTCTTTGGTGAACATACCGAGGATGCCAAAAGCCGCCCCGGCGCGCATCCCAATATTGATCTGTTGCTGGCGATCATCAACGGGGCAGCGCCGCTGTCGATCCGGGTGATTGCAACCTAATCAGTCGCGCAGCGGCGCCTTGGGCTCCGCCCGTTCGCGAGCGAAACGCTCCCCCGGAGCGTTTCCAGCAAGCTCGCTCACTCCCAGCGATAGTTGAACGAGACGGAGATCCGCTCATCCTCGGCCATGTTCAACGGCACCTCGTGGCGAATGAAGCTTTCCCACAGGAGCACATCACCCACTTTGGGCGACTGGTAGACAAAGCTGCGCAGCTCTTGGCGTGCGTCTTTGATGCGCGGGGGATGGGCCATCATCATGGCGTGGCGCGGGTCTTCCAGCTTTAACGCCGACGCGCCATCGGGCATCGACACATAGGTGGTGCCGGAGATCACCGAATGCGGGTGGATGTGGCTGGCATGAGTGCCGCCCTCGGGCAGGATGTTGATCCACAGGTCTTCCAGAACCAGCGCGCGCCCATCCAGGTCCAGCTCCAAATCCTTGGCAAAAGCCGCAACATGGGCATCCAAAGATGTCTTCAGATCCTCAAAAATCGGGAACCGCCACGGCAGATCCGTCAACGACGCATAGGAGGTATAGCCGGGGTAGCCGTTCTCCTCGCACCAGTCCTGACCGGCCTCATCATCTTCGGCGATGACCAAGCAGGAGTTTTCAAGCTCTGCTGCATCGATCTTGGGACCGTGCTCTGACAGGCTTGCGCGATAGAAGCGGGTGACAAAAAGGGAATCGATCTGTGCCATGCGCCTGTCTTAGCGAAAGCCGTCGCCGCTGACGAGGGGCGTTAAACATGCAGTGAAACTGCATAAATCTTGCGCCTGCCCGTCGACAGATCCCGGTTCCGTGTTAAGCTCATCCTTGGAAACGTGCGCTGGATCTCTTGAGGAGGAGGAAACAGCGATGCAATGGCAACCACAACGTCTCCCGGAACCCGGTGTGCCGGATCTTGCCCCCGTGACCCCTGCAGTGCTGCGCGAGGCGCTGCGGCGCGGTTGGCAAGACATGACCCGCGCACCGCTTTTTGCGCTGGCCATCGCCGGGGTCTATGTGCTGATCGGCTGGGCCATGGTCTGGGTCACCCGCGCCACGGGCCAAAGCTATTGGCTGGTGCTGGCGGCCGTGGGGTTCCCGCTGTTCTCCCCCTTTGCCGCAGTGGCCTTTTACGACGTCAGCCGTCGATTTGCCCGCGGTGCGCCGATGGATATGAACAAGACGCTGACGGTGGTCTTTCGGCAATCCAAACGGCAATTGCCATCCATCTGCGCCATCATTGTGGTGATGTTCCTGTTCTGGTTCTTTCTGGCGCATATGATCTTTGCGCTGTTTCTAGGCCATTCGGCGATGACCAATATCTCCTCTTCGCTTGAGGTCTATAGCACGATGCAAGGGATCAAGATGTTGGGCTTTGGCACTGTGATCGGCGCGGCCTTTGCGCTGCTGTTGTATATGATCACGGTGCTCGCCCTGCCCTTGTTGCTGGATCGTGAGATCGACTTTGTCACCGCGATGATCACCAGCTTTACCTATGTACAGCTGTATCCGGGCGTTATGATCCCCTGGGCTGCCTTTATTGGTGTGGTGACGCTGGTGTCGATGTTGCCGGGTTTTTTAGGTCTGTTCATCACTCTGCCCCTGCTTGGCCACGCGACCTGGCATCTGTATGACATGCTGGCCTATGGTGTCCCAACCGCAGACGCGAAACAGCCCGCGCACCCCTGATCATATGGTTAAATCGACCCAATAATCCATTTCTGGTATTTTAACGTATCGGCTGCGGGGAGGCCGCCGCCAGAAACGGGGGAAGACAGATGTGCTGGATGCGAAACGGCCTTGCGGCGGTGATGATTGTCACGGGAACCACGGCCCTTGCGGAGACCTTTGACGTCGCGGGGATCGGATTGGGAGAGACGCAATCGGTCATCCGCCAGGTCACACCGCGACTGACCTTGGTCGACATTCACACCGAGTATTCAGGATTTGAAGGGCGCGACCCCGGCAATCCATTGGCCCTAGTCACCGGCCCCTGTACCGGCGCAGTGGTCATCCATTCCGGCAGCCCGACGGGAACCGGTGTCTGCCATTACACGGATCTGGACAGCGAAGAGGTTGTGATCACCTGGCAAGCCAGATCCATGACCGCTAACGGGCGGATGCAGGGCACCTGGATTGTGGAAGGTGGCACCGGCAAATGGCAAGAGGCCCGCGGCGGCGGCGCGTTTGATTCAGGGGTGGACGGCAATGGCGTCTATACCAACATCGTAAGCGGCGCGCTGACGCTAAAATAGGGCAGCGCCCTCAAAGGAAAAGAAAACCCCCGCCAGTTTCCCGGCGGGGGTTCTTGTTCATTCCCAGTATGGGCGCAAAGACTTACCAGTCTTCGCGAACCACAACGCGGGTTTTGATCGGCAGTTTCATCGCCGCCAGGCGCAGAGCCTCGCGCGCGATTTCTTCGTCGACACCGTCGATTTCGAACATCACGCGGCCCGGCTTCACCTTGCACGCCCAATAGTCAACGGAACCTTTACCTTTACCCATACGAACTTCGGTCGGCTTCGAGGTGACCGGAGTGTCAGGGAAGATACGGATCCACACACGACCTTGACGTTTCATGTGACGGGTCATTGCACGACGTGCCGCTTCGATCTGACGCGCGGTCACACGCTCAGGCTGAAGCGCTTTCAGACCGAATGTGCCGAAGTTCAGATCAGAGCCGCCTTTTGCCAGACCGGAGATCCGGCCTTTGTGCATTTTGCGGAATTTTGTACGCTTTGGCTGAAGCATTGTATCTTCTCCTTAGCGGTCGCGACGGTTGCCGCCTGCACCACGAGGTGCCGGGCCGTCTTGGACTTCTTGGGATTTGCGATCACGCGCCTGCGGATCGTGCTCCATGATTTCGCCTTTGAAGATCCATGTCTTGATCCCGATGATACCATAGGGGGTCATGGCTTCAGAGTGTGCGTAATCGATGTCAGCACGCAGAGTGTGCAAGGGCACGCGGCCTTCACGGTACCATTCGGTACGCGCGATTTCAGCACCACCCAGACGGCCAGCGACGTTCACCCGGATACCCAGGGCGCCCATGCGCATTGCGTTCTGAACGGCACGCTTCATTGCGCGACGGAAGGACACACGACGTTCCAGCTGCTGAGCGATGGACTCGCCAACCAGCTGTGCGTCGAGCTCGGGCTTGCGAACTTCAACAATGTTGAGGTGCAGTTCAGAGTCGGTCATCGCGGCAAGTTTCTTGCGCAGAACTTCAATGTCTGCACCTTTCTTACCAATGATAACACCTGGACGTGCGGTGTGGATCGTAACGCGGCACTTCTTGTGCGGACGTTCGATGATCACACGTGCAACACCAGCTTGTTTGCACTCAGCTTTGATGAAGTCACGGATCTTGATGTCTTCGAGCAGAAGATCACCGTAATCCTTGCTATCGGCGTACCAGCGGCTGTCCCAGGTGCGGTTGACCTGGAGGCGCATGCCGATCGGATTGACTTTATGTCCCATTAGGCTTGCTCCTCAACTTGACGCACCTTGATGGTGAGTTCCGAGAACGGCTTCAGGATTTTCCCGTACCGACCACGTGCACGCGGGCGACCGCGCTTCATGACCAGGTTCTTGCCCACATAGGCCTCGGCAACGATCAGCTCGTCGACGTCCAGGTTGTGGTTGTTCTCAGCATTCGCAATTGCGGACTGAAGGCATTTCTTCACGTCCTGTGCGACCCGCTTGTTCGAGAAAGTCAGGTCGGTCAACGCCTTCTCAACTTTCTTGCCACGGATCATTGCGGCGACCAGATTCAGCTTTTGCGGGGAGGTCCGAAGCATGCGCAGTTTTGCCATTGCTTCATTGTCTGCCACGCGGCGGGGATTCTTTTCCTTACCCATGACTTACTTCCGCTTCGCTTTTTTGTCTGCTGCGTGACCGTAATAGGTGCGAGTCGGCGCATATTCACCGAACTTCTGACCAATCATGTCCTCAGAGACGTTGACGGGAATGTGCTTCTGGCCGTTGTACACACCAAAGGTCAGACCCACAAATTGGGGCAGAATGGTGGAACGACGCGACCAGATTTTGATGACTTCGTTGCGGCCCGATTCACGCGCAGCTTCGGCCTTTTTCAGGACGTAGCTGTCAACAAAAGGACCCTTCCAAACAGAGCGAGACATAGATTACCGCCCTTTCTTCTTGGCGTGGCGCGAGCGGATGATAAGCTTTTGCGACGCTTTGTTTTTGTTACGGGTACGCGTACCTTTGGTGTCCTTACCCCAAGGTGTAACCGGAGTACGACCACCCGAGGTCCGACCTTCACCACCACCGTGCGGGTGGTCGATCGGGTTCATCGCAACACCACGAACCGCAGGACGCTTGCCTTTATGGCGCATACGACCGGCTTTACCGTAGTCTTGGTTTGAGTTGTCGGGGTTGGAAACCGCACCAACGGTTGCCATGCATTCCTGACGCACCATGCGCAGTTCGCCCGAGGACAGGCGGATCTGAGCGTAGCCACCATCGCGACCCACGAATTGTGCGTAGGTACCGGCTGCACGGGCGATCTGGCCGCCTTTGCCCGGTTTAATCTCGATGTTGTGAACGATGGTACCGATCGGCATGCCCGAGAACGGCATTGCGTTGCCCGGCTTGATGTCGGCCTTGCTGGAGGCGATGACCTGATCACCAACTGCCAGACGCTGCGGAGCCAGGATGTATGCCTGCTCGCCGTCTTCATACTTCACCAATGCGATGAAGGCAGTCCGGTTGGGGTCATATTCGATGCGCTCAACAGTTGCGGCGACATCAAACTTGTTCCGTTTGAAGTCAACGATCCGGTAGAGACGCTTTGCGCCACCGCCGCGGCGGCGTGAAGTGATCCGTCCGGTGTTGTTCCGGCCGCCCGATTTGGTCAAACCCTCAGTGAGAGATTTAACCGGACGCCCTTTCCAAAGCTCCGAACGGTCGATCAGAACCAGCCCACGCTGGCCCGGCGTCGTCGGTTTATACGACTTGAGTGCCATGCTTTCTGTCTTCCGTTTAGCGTGCGATACCCGGGGAAGAACTGGATACCGCTATGTGAAAGCCCCCTGCCTTGCTGCGCCTTAATCGTGGTGCGACGGGTTCAGGTGACCAAGTATATAGGGCCCCGAAGGTCCCCGATTCCAAAATATCAGAGGCCCCGGAACGAATCCGAGGCCACAGAATGAGCGGGATATAGCGGAAAGGTGGATGGGTGGCAACGGGGAAGGACTAACAAATCCTAGTCTTCTTCCAGCCAAACTTCCTTAATCCAGACAGCTAGACTTTCCCATTTCTCCGTAGAAGCTCCGTTGTGGTCCCAAAAACGCACCTCTCCGCTACTCAAAAGGCAGTAGTAGTCTCCATTATCTTCGCAAAACGGAAGCCATTCAGAAGGTACTCCGAATTCGCGAGCGTTACTTACCCCGTCTAGAAGCTCCCCAGGTGAAGAAACCATACATTCGTCCAACCTCAATGGAGAAAGATAACCGACGAAAGATTGGCTTACCTTTAGCAAGAATTGCTTGTAATCTTCGCAAAATTCCAAGCCAAGCTCGCGCTCATAACGCGCAATAAGTTCACGAGTTACCGCAAAGCGTTTGCCAACTGATATATCATCCTGTTTTAGGACATCCTTTATTGCATCATCGACTGAATAGGGCATAGCGTTCAAATCCCTTAGTCCAGTACCCTCGGCACCAACGTCTGTATTGATATCAATTTAGCCCAGAACAACCCTTCATTCAGGTTGCATCAAACTATTGAGGTAAGCTTGGTATAAGGCATGCAACCAAAAATTATCCCCTTCTTCAGGCTCTTCCTCTGGATACGGTGTAGGGGATGTTTCGATCAAATGCACCAACGTCCACGCCAAACCATAGCAGTCATCCTCGCCGAAGCTCCAAAGCAAAGCGAATGCTTCCTCGTCGGTCAAAGGAGGCTGTATCTGTTCCAAAGCATTTTGAAATTTCCACACTTCCTCTTCGTCAAGGCTTGCGGTCGGAAGGGGGCCTAATTTTAAGAAATTCGCAACCTCGTTTCTTATCATCATTTCCTCATCACATCTGGAAAGTTAGAACGATAGTGCTCGATCACATCACGCAAGCCTTTAACACAACCGGAAATTGCGCAGCCATAAATTTCCCTCCCACACCAACTCCGTTGCGTTACGGCAGCTGAACTCGGTCCAACCACGCATCCACTGCGTCCGTATAACGCCCCTTTCGTCCCAACCGCCCATTGATCGCTCGGTGTGCTAGTGGCGCGGGGAGAACGTCGACTTGGGAGAAGGGCTGCGCAAAGCGCTCGGCCATTGGGCAGGGCCAGCTGCGGGTGCTGGAGCAGACGATCAGCAGGGGTGGATCCTCGGCGTCGATGTAGGTCACGGGTGAGGCCGCCTGCCACTGGGTCTGATCCTCTCCAAACACCGGTCCCAGCCAGCGCCGCGCCACGCCTGACATGCCTTGGGCCACGTCAAGGGCGGCGGTATCCAGTGAGACCACAGCCATTGGCGCACGCACCCCTGCGGCCTGCAGTAGATCCTGCCGCAGCGCCAAGAGGGTCGCCACATGCGCGCCAGAGGAATGGCCCATCAAGATGATCCGTTCGGGATCGCCGCCCCACTTGTGCGCATTCTCCTCCACATAGGCCAGCGCGCGGGCCAGATCCTGCACCTGCTCCAATGGATGCGCCTCTGGCATCAGCCGGGTGTTGGTGGAGACAAAGACATAGCCCTGGGACGTATAATGACGGGATTTATTAAACCAGACATTTGGCACCCGCTTGCTGCCAGTCTGCCAGCCACCGCCGTGCAGCATCAAGATCACCGGCGCGCCCTCGGCCCCTTTGGGGACATAGACATCCAACCGATGCTTGGGATGCGGCCCATAGGCGTGTTCGTCAAAGATCTGCGCGTAGGCGAAACCGGCCAGGCCCAATAAAGCCAGCGTCAAAATCAAAAGTCGTTTCAGCATCGCCCTGCCCGCTTTCTTCTTCACCGGGAGCCTAAAGCAAAACCGTTTCCCCAAAACAAAAAAACCCCTGCAATTGCAGAGGTTTTCCCAAGACCGGCCCAGGGGCCAGCAACTGGATAAAAGCTTATGCCAGTTCCAGGTTGGTGGCGCTTTCGCGACCGTCCCGGCCAGCTTCGATGTCGAAGGTGACTTTTTGGTTGTCTGCCAGACCGGTCAGACCAGAACGTTCAACCGCAGAGATGTGCACAAAGATATCTTTGCCGCCATCTTCGGGTGCGATAAAACCAAAACCTTTGGTGGAGTTGAACCATTTTACGGTGCCAGAAGCCATTCCGTGTATCCTTTTCAATATGGGGCTGCCCGCAAAATGCGACAGCACGGCCGCGTCGAGGCAACATCGATACCTATCGCCGCGAGGCCAGAAAAGAGTCGAGAAACGAAAACGTAGCACGCGCTGAATGAGGCCCGCAGGCTCTGGAGTCAATCGAAATCCTCATAAAACTGGAGTTCTTTGACCATTTCCCCATAAAAAAAGCCCCCCGCCGGTGGCGAGGGGCTCTTTGATTGTCTTCAGAAGGCCGATCTTACAGACCGGTGGACACGTCGATGGTGTTGCCTTCTTCCAGGGTCACATAGGCTTTTTTCACGTCTTTACGCTTGCCCAACTGGCCGCGGAAACGCTTGACCTTACCCTTGGTGATGGTGGTGTTCACCGCTTTGACCTTCACACCAAAGAGCGCTTCAACAGCTTCTTTGATCTGTGGTTTGGCCGCATCGATCGAGACTTCGAAAACCACAGCGCCGTTTTCGGACGCCAGAGTGGATTTCTCGGTGATGATCGGCTTGCGGATCACGTCGTAATGTTCTGCCTTGGCACTCATTTCAGGCGAGCCTCCAGTGCTTCGACACCTGCTTTGGTGATCACCAGCGTGTCACGCTTCAGGATGTCATAGACGTTTGCACCCATCGTCGGCAGGATATCCAGACCTTCGATGTTGCGCGATGCCTTCAGGAAGTCCTCATTCACGGACGCACCATCGATGACCAGCGCGCGTTTCCAGCCCAGGTTCTTGACCTGTTTTGCCAGAGCAGCGGTTTTGCCTTCGGATGCAGCATCTTCGATGATGACCAGTTCACCCGCTTTTGCTTTTGCGGACAGCGCGTGGCGCAGACCCAGCTTGCGGAACTTCTTCGGCAGGTCGTGACCGTGCGAACGCGGGGTCGGACCTTTGTAGATGCCACCTTTGCGGAAGATCGGCGCGTTACGGTCACCGTGACGTGCGCCACCGGTGCCTTTTTGGCGATAGATCTTCTTGGTCGAGTAGCTGGTTTCCGAACGGGTCAGAACCTTGTGGGTCCCGGCCTGTGCGTTGTTGCGCTGCCAGCGAACCACACGGTGCAGAATGTCTGCGCGCGGCTCCAGACCAAACAGGTCTTCGGACAGCTCAATATCGCCAGCTTTGGCACCGTCGAGTTTGATCACGTCAAGTTTCATGCTTCACCACCTTCCGCGGGAGCTTCCGCAGTTTTCAGAGCGGCCGGGAACGGCAGACCCTCGGGGGCTTTCTTCTTCACGGCGTCTTTGACGGTGACCCAGCCGGATTTCGGACCAGGTACGGCGCCTTTGATGAAGACCAGACCACGATCGGCGTCGGTTTTCACAACTTCAAGGTTCTGGGTGGTGACACGGGCTGCACCCATGTGACCGGCCATTTTCTTGCCTTTGAAAACTTTGCCCGGATCCTGACACTGACCAGTCGAACCGTGCGAACGGTGTGAGATCGAAACACCGTGCGATGCACGCAGACCGCCAAAGTTGTGGCGCTTCATCGCACCTGCGAAACCTTTACCAATGGAGGTACCGGTGACGTCAACTTTTTGACCTTCCAGGAAGTGCTCGGCAGAGATTTCTGCGCCAACTTCGATCAGGCCATCGGCAGGAACGCGGAATTCAACCAGCTTACGCTTGGGTTCAACCTTGGCAGCAGCAAAGTGACCACGCATCGCTTGGGATACGCGCTTAACCTTTGCGGAACCTGCACCCAGCTGAACTGCGGTGTAGCCGTCTTTGTCTTCGGTGCGTTGTGCAACAACCTGCAGACCGTCCAGCGAAAGAACGGTTACAGGGATCTGCTTGCCGTCTTCCATGAACAAGCGGGTCATGCCCACTTTCTTTGCGATAATACCAGAGCGCATATAAATTACCCTCCGACCTTACGACTGCAGCTTGATTTCGACGTCAACACCAGCGGCGAGGTCGAGCTTCATCAGCGCGTCCACGGTCTGGGGAGTCGGATCAACGATGTCGAGCATACGCTTGTGCGTACGGATCTCGAACTGGTCACGGGATTTCTTGTCAACGTGGGGACCACGCAGAACGGTGAATTTCTCGATCTTGTTCGGCAGCGGGATCGGACCACGAACGGTGGCGCCGGTGCGCTTGGCAGTGTTGACGATCTCTTGCGTGCTGGCGTCCAGAACGCGATAGTCAAATGCCTTCAGCCGGATACGGATGTTTTGGCTTTGCATAAGTATGCCTTTTTATCCAGGCGTTGGAGTTGAGAGGAGGGCATGTGACCATCACGAACCCTCATCGAACCCAAAAGGCGGGAATCACCCCGCCTTTGCCCCGCAGAGCGGGATGGCGCTCTTTACGCCTGAAATGGTCATGTGGCAAGAGGGTTTCGCAGCGAAACGCGTTGCGTGAGAGGAGCGCGGTGGATTTAGGGTTTGTTTAGTTGTCTCAGCCAATCGTTGAACCGCAAGTCAAACAAGTTTTGCGGCCGCTTCAATCATCCGACATGAAAGTTTCAGTGCAAGGCGTGTTTTGTCTGTAATGGTGCTATCGGAATACCTTTTGGGTCTGACCAGATCCATCAAGCAGAACTTTGAGTTACCATATTGCGTACCCTTGAACGCATCTAGCAGGATTAGTGTCCCTATGTTTGCATTTCGCTGCTCCAACTGAGGATTCTGAGTTGCCCAAACCAAGTGTAAATGGCTCTGCCCCTTCTCAAAGGTTCTAAACCAAGGACCCACCTTCAATTCTAAGCCGAACTGATGAATGGGATATGAGTGCTCATCGTTTACGACCTCAATCTGTTTTACCTTACCGAATCTGTCTATGAAGCACTGAAAGGCTTGTCGATTGTACTTCACTTCAGCTTCCTTGCTCGGAGAATCGAGAATACTATCAATCTCAGCTTGTGATGCCCCTTCAATGTGGCTGTGAATTGCCTTTTTCAAAGACCAATGAAAGTTATGGCCCTTGCCACTTTTGTTAAGCTTTTCATCTAGAGCGGTGACCAGTTCAGTCTGGTCCAGATGACAGTACTTGATAAAGGTCTGAAGGCGCATTCTGAGCATTTGATTCTCCTATTAGGTGCATCGTAACAACATCCCAAACGGTTAGAATTGTAAAGGAAACCACCCTTCTTTTCTGAGAACCATCTGGAGAGCAGCGCTTTGGTGAACCCGCCTGTACGCCCCGCGTTCGGGCCACGCACAGCAAAAAGGGCGCCCCGTGGGGCGCCCTTTCCGTAAGTCAAATCAGACGAGTTGATTACTCGATGATTTTGGAGACAACGCCCGCGCCGACGGT
>NZ_WIBF01000039.1 GCF_009496005.1 Tritonibacter litoralis | reverse complement strand
AAGGGGTTGGTCCAGACCTCATCGATGGAGCGGCGGGTCTCGGGACGGAACTCGAAGAGAAGCGTGGCGGTGAAGAGGCCGGTCTGGGTGCCGTTAATGGACGTCAGGCGCTTGCGCAGGCGGACCGTCGCGCGGTTGGTTCCGATCCGGTTGATGCTGAGGATTTCCACGTCGAGCCTGGCGTTGGGGCCATAGACGGTCGGCGGGTAATTCTCGTTGGCGCTGTTCCAGATCTGGCGCAACCCGCTCTCGGCAGCTCCGTCCGAGCGGCGCAGGACGCTGCGGATGCGCAGGTCGTTGTCGAGCTGGTTATAGACCTCGCGGTCGGTCACGTAGCGGAAGACCTCCGCCTCGATGATCGCCTGGTTGGCTGTGACAGACGTCGCGCCCACCGAAGCCTCGGGCAGGGCAAAGCCGGTGGCGGGATCATAGGGCACGACCACAGGCGGCGGATCGACATCGAGGATCGCGACAGCCGCCGCGCTCAGGCATCCGAGAATGCCGAAGATGAGCCCGATGAGCCCAAGGCGCTGCCAGAGGCGTTCACGGCGCAGAGCACCATAGACCAGCTCTTCTTCGATGATTTCCTGTTCACTCGCCACGCGTCATGCCTCAAATCAGTCTGCGCGCAGGTCCGGCAGCGTAAAGTCCATGAAGCGCTGCTCTTCGGCGATGGTGGCGGCATCGATCACGCCGCCGGTGCCATCGCCCACGGTCTGGATGGCTTCGAGTTGCCACATGGCGACCAGTGCAATGGCGAGCTCCGCGGTCACGCGCGTGTTGAGATCGATGCTTTCCTTGAGTTCGTCCATGTCGTCGATGAGCCCGACAAGGCGGTCGACCCGCTCGAGCGATTGGCCGGCATCCTCATAGCTGTTCTGGGCTGCCGCCGAGACAAGGGCACCGGTGGTGGCCTGCGTCGCCACGCGGTTGGCCCCGGGATTGCCGCTCGTGGCCATTTCCGAGAGGGTGTCATCGTCAAATCCGAGATCGGCCAGCACCCGATCCATCTGGGTTTCGATTTCGCCCGCGCCGGAGCCCGAGAGGCCCGAGAAATCTCCCGTCTTGATCGCCTCAATCGTGGCGAGGATATCGCCGAACTCTTGGTCGAGTAGGCCATTGAGTTCGTCTTCCATCTCGGTGCGGATGATTTCTGGAAGCTCGGCGAGGCGGGTGAGGGCCTCGTAGGTTCTTTGCAGCTCCGCGAGTTGGTCCGTGAGAAGGCCGAGCTGTTCGCGGAGCTGCGTCAGCTGCTCGTTTTGCAAGATCTCGTCCTCGATCATCTGCCGCAGCTGCTGGATGTTTTGCGCGATGTTCTGGGTATCGACGACGGGCACGCCTTGCGCGAGGACGGGGGATAGGGCGCCAAGATGCAGACCAACCCCAAGTGTCGTGGCCAAAGCTGTCCTCAAGAGCAGATGTCCCATCATTCAATCTCCCTGATCGTAAAATCCATGAACGCGCCTTCGGCCATGCGGGCGCTGGCCTGGGCCAGCTCTTCGGCGGAGAGCACGCGGGTGCGGGCGGCCTGAAGCCGGATGCGGGCGGCCACGAGACGCACGAGTTCGGCGCGGGCATAAGTGTTGAGCGCAACGCTCTCCTGCACATCCTCGGTCTCGGAAATCCGTTCGACGATATCCGCAATACGTAGGGCGGCTTGCCTGATCGCGGCGGGTGAGTTGTTGCCATAGAAGGCCGCGCCGTGCCCAGTGAGCGAGAGGTTGGCATTGGCCAGAAGCGCGGGGTCGATCGTGCCAAGCGCTTCGATCCCGCCGATACGGGTCAAATAGAGGTTATAGCGTTCGGGGATCACCTGGACGTAGTGCTGGGTCTCGCGAAAGGGTGGCACGCCGCCATACTCGAAAACCCGGCCGGGTCCCGCGTTATAGGCCGCGAGCGCATTGATGATATTGCCGTCGAAGGTGTTGAGCTGGGTCGCGAGATAGCGTGCACCGCCATGCACCTGCAGGTAGGGGCTGTCATAGTATTCCGGATTGATGCCCAGATCGCTGGCCGTCCCAGGCATGATCTGGGTGAGACCATAAGCGCCGACGGGAGACCGTGCCCCAATCGTAAACCGGCTTTCCTGCCAGATCAGCGCTTGCAGCAACGCGCGCCACTGGAGGGGCGAGAGCCCTGCGCGGCCAACACCCGCAAAGCCGCTGGTCTCCTGGGCGACCCGGATGATGAGCTGCTCGATGTTCTCAGACGCATCCCCGAACATCTGCGCACCGCCGCGATTGGGATCGATCTCGCCCGTGCCATAGACCGCCTCGACTGACCGGGCCGGATCCCCGCTGCCGCTTTCCAGCCCCGAGACCATAGCTGGCAAGCCCTGACCGCCGAAGCTGGTCTGGGCATCGAGGATGCGTTGCAGGGTTTCCAGCTGCTCCCGTTCGATCTCGGCAATGAGTTCGCGCACGGCAAGCTTGTCCGACTGAACGGCCAAGTCAGCCTCGCGATCGCTGGTCTCGACGATGTCACGCGCGGTCAGCCCACTGTCATTGGTCGGCACGCCTTGAGACAAGGCGAGACCGGGCAGCAGGCAAAACGCCAGGATATGAGGCAGGCTAGACTTCAACGTCGCCCTCCGGCGCGCCGAGCGGTGCGAAGTGGCAATCCTGGGCTGTCGCTGCCGTCGAGGCGAGAAAGGAAAAGCAATTGGCCTGCGGCTCCCGATACTGGGTGCAGGAGGCCAGCGCGCCGAGCACAGCCAAAGCGATAAGAATACGGATCATGAAAGCCTCCAGAAATCAGGGCGGTCGCGGTAATCGGCACCCACGAGCGCCTCGCCTTTGTCCATGCCGCCAAGGATGGTGAGATTGGGTCCAAGCGCGCTCAGATCGGCATCGACGACGATAGAGCCCTGATCGTCGCGGATCAGTGCGAGGCGGCTGTTGCTGCCCGTGTTGAGAAGGACGTCGAGCTCCTTCTCCGTGAGGTTCAGCATGGCGTAGTCGGCCGCATGGGCGCGGATGTTAGGAAGCAGAATCTGCGTCGGTACGGCCTCGACAATCGTCTTGCCGGTCCGGGT
>NZ_WIBF01000038.1 GCF_009496005.1 Tritonibacter litoralis | reverse complement strand
AAGGGGTTGGTCCAGACCTCATCGATGGAGCGGCGGGTCTCGGGACGGAACTCGAAGAGAAGCGTGGCGGTGAAGAGCCCCGTTTGGACGCCATTGATGGATGTCAGGCGCTTGCGCAAACGGACCGTCGCGCGGTTGGTTCCGATCCGGTTGATGCTGAGAATCTCCACATCAAGCCGGGCATTGGGGCCGTAGACCGTCGGCGGGTAGTTCTCGTTGGCGCTGTTCCAGATTTGGCGCAGCCCGCTTTCGGCCGCCCCGTCCGAGCGGCGCAGGACGCTGCGGATGCGCAGGTCATTGTCGAGCTGATTGTAGACCTCGCGGTCGGTCACATAGCGGAAGACCTCCGCCTCGATGATCGCCTGGTTGGCCGTGACAGTCGTCGCGCCCACCGAGGCCTCGGGGAGCGCGAAACCGGTGGCGGGATCATAGGGCACGACCACGGGCGGCGGATCGACATCGAGAATTGCGACAGTCGCTGCGCTCAGGCAGCCGATGACACCGAAGACAAGGCCCATCAGGCCAAGGCGTTGCCAGAGCCGTTCGCGGCGCAAGGCACCGTAGACCAGTTCTTCCTCGATGATTTCTTGTTCAGTCGCCACTTGTCACAACCCTTGATCAGTCTGCCCGCAACTCGGGCAGCGTGAAGTCCATAAACCGCTGCTCCTCGGCGATGGTTGCGGCATCGATCACGCCGCCTGTGCCGTCGCCCACGGTCTGCACCGCTTCGAGCTGCCACATGGCGACGAGCGCAATTGCCAGTTCCGCCGTCACCCGCGTGTTGAGATCGATGCTTTCCTTGAGTTCGTCCATGTCGTCGATGAGACCGACCAGCCTGTCGACGCGTTCCAGCGATTGGCCTGCGTCTTCATAACTGTTCTGGGCAGCTGCCGAGACGAGCGCGCCGGTCGTCGCTTGCGTCGCCACACGATTGGCCCCGGGATTTCCGCTGGTGGCCATTTCCGAGAGGGTGTCATCGTCAAATCCGAGATCGGCCAGGACCCGCTCCATCTGGGTTTCAATCTCGCCTGAGCCAGAACCGGACAGGCCGGAGAAATCCCCCGTCTTGATCGCTTCAATCGTGGCGAGGATGTCCCCGAACTCTTGGTCGAGCAGGCCGTTCAATTCGTCTTCCATTTCCGTGCGGATGATTTCCGGCAGTTCAGCAAGGCGGGTCAGGGCTTCGTAGGTTCTTTGCAGCTCCGCGAGTTGGTCCGTGAGTGTGGCAAGCTGTTCGCGGAGCTGCGTCAGCTGCTCGTTCTGAAGGATCTCGTCTTCGATCATCTGCCGGAGCTGCTGGATGTTTTGCGCAATATTCTGGGTGTCGACGACCGGCACACCTTGCGCCACGGCAGCGGACAGGGTGCCGAGATGCAGACCGATCCCAAGCGTCGTGGTCAATGCCATCCTCACGAGCAAATCTCTCATCAGTCTATCTCCCTGATCGTGAATTCCATGAACGTGCCTTCTGCCATACGGGCACTGGCCTGAGCCAGCTCTTCGGCGGAAAGGACGCGGGTGCGCGCTGCCTGAAGCCGGATGCGGGCGGCGACGAGGCGCACGAGTTCGGCGCGGGCATAGGTGTTGAGCGCGATGCTTTCCTGAACATCTTCCGTTTCGGAAATCCGCTCGACGATGTCCGCAATACGCAAGGTGGCCTGCCTAATCGCCGCAGGGGAATTGTTGCCATAGAAGGCCGCGCCATGCCCGGTGATTGAGAGGTTCGCATTGGCTAGAAGCGCCGGATCGATCGTGCCGAGCGCTTCGATCCCACCGATGCGGCTCAGATAGAGATTGTAGCGTTCAGGAATGACCTGGACGTAGTGCTGGGTCTCGGCAAAGGGCGGGACACCGCCATATTCAAAGACCCGGCCGGGGCCGGCATTATAGGCCGCGAGCGCGTTGATGATGTTGCCATCGAAGGTGTTCAGTTGCGTTGCGAGATAGCGCGCGCCGCCATGCACCTGTAGGTAGGGGCTGTCATAATATTCCGGGTTGATGCCGAGATCGCTGGCCGTACCGGGCATAATCTGGGTGAGGCCAAAAGCGCCGACCGGCGAGCGGGCGCCGATGGTGAAGCGGCTTTCCTGCCAGATGAGCGCCTGCAGAAGGGCGCGCCATTGGACCGGCGAGAGACCCGCGCGGCCCACGCCCGCAAAGCCGCTGGTTTCCTGGGCGACGCGGATGATGAGTTGCTCGATGTTTTCCGCAGCATCCCCGAAAATCTGTGCGCCGCCGGGATTGGGATCGATCTCACCCGTGCCATAGACCGCCTCGACGGACCGCGCCGGATCGCCGCTGCCACTTTCCAGCCCGGAGACCATGGCCGGCAGGCCTTGACCGCCAAAACTTGTCTGGGCATCGAGGATGCGTTGCAGGGTTTCCAGCTGCTCCCGTTCGATCTCGGCAATGAGTTCGCGTACAGCAAGCTTGTCCGCTTGAATGGCGAGGTCGGCCTCGCGATCGCCTGTTTCGACGATATCGCGCGCGGTCAGCCCGCTGTCATTGGTCGGCACACCTTGGGACAAGGCGAGACCGGGCAGCAAGCAAAGCGCGAGGATATGGGGCAGCTTAGACCTCAACGTCACCATCCGATGCGCCGAGGGGCGTGAAGGTGCAATCTGGCGCGACGGGGGCCGTCGAGGCCATGAAAGTGAAGCAATTGGCCTGCGGTTCCTGGTACTGGGCGCAGGAGGCCAAAGCGCCGAGCGCGGCCAAGGCGAAAAGAACACGGATCATGAAAGCCTCCAGAAGTCGGGGCGGTCGCGGTAATCGGCGCCGACCAGCGCCTCACCTTTCTCCATGCCGCCGAGGATGGTGAGATTGGGCCCGAGGGCGCTCAGATCGGCATCGACCACGATGGAGCCCTGGTCGTCTCGGATGAGCGCAAGGCGGCTGTCGCTGCCGGTGTTGAGAAGCACGTCGAGTTCCTTCTCATAGAGGTTCAGCATCGCGTAATCGGCCGCATGGGCGCGGATGTTAGGAAGCAGAATCTGCGTCGGTACGGCCTCGACAATCGTCTTGCCGGTCCGGGT
>NZ_WIBF01000037.1 GCF_009496005.1 Tritonibacter litoralis | reverse complement strand
CGCTTGCGCTGGAAGGCCAGCAGGCCTGCCGCCACGAAGAGATCGATTCCGCCTTTGAGGAGGCCCTGCACCCGGTCATTGTCGCTCTGCAGGAACAGCGTCGCGAGGAGCTGCAATTCCATTTGCTGGCGCGCGGGGTCTTTCAGTTCGAAGATGCGCAGGAGCGGATTGTAGCGATGCGTGCGCTTGCCCTCCCAATCGGTAGGGGCAAAGCGATAGACCTTGTCACCTTGGGCGGCGCGGTGCCGGGCCGTGGCCTCGAAACACTCGCCCTTCACATCGAGCGTCACGGCGGAGCCTTGCCAGGTCAGCAGGTTCGGAATGACAAAGCCCGTGGTCTTGCCGCGACCCGTGGGGGCCACGATCAGCGCGTGTGGGAAGACCTTCGAGCAGATGTACTTCGCGCGGGATTTAGGAGAGCCGAGTTTGCCGAGGATGAACCCGGTCCCGGGGGCCCCGAAGAAGCCATTGGCCTTCATCTCGCGCGCGGTCTGCCAATGGGTCTGGCCAAAGCGTGTCAGGGCGGACCCTGACAGGGCGAGGCTCAGCATCATGCCGGCGGCGGCAAAGCTGCCGATGATCAGATGGATGAGCTGGGCATCCTCGGGGCGGCGATCGAGAATCGCCAGATAGTTCTGCGCGATATAAGCAAAGTCGAACTCGGCCCCGAAGCCGAGATCCTGGTAGGTCAGCACCGCCGAGGCGATGGTGTAGCCTATCGCGGCGGTCACCAGCGTCACGAGCAAGACACCCGTGGCGATCCGCACCTTTCCCATGGAGGCGCTCAATGGACCTGACCCCTCTCGGTTTCGCCATCCACGTCTGTCGCGCGGTGTTTTTCGTATTCGGCGTCGGCGAGATCATCGACCACTTGGCGCAGGGCCTCGGTGTTGGCCGTCGCGGCATCCGATTGCAGGTAGACCTTGGCCACATAGAGCCGGTCGAGACGGTCCTCGAGAACCTTGTCCAGCGCATCGGCATCGCCGGAAGTGAGCCGGCCCAATTGGCGGTCGTCTAGCACCCGCGCGATCTCCTCGCGGAAAGCGTCCCGCTCCGCCTCGGTCTCGAAGGGCGCGGACAACTCTCCCGCCCGCTCATGATCCAGGACACGCACAATCTCGTCTGCGATGCGGTCGGAACGTTCAGACAGCGGCGCAGTTTCATCGCGAGCCGCGAGAACTTCGTCGCGGGTGCCAACCCCAAGCCCCTCGCGCATCACGGTTTCGCGGCGGACCTGATTGATGGCCTCCGTGTCGCGTATCTCGGCGACGGCCGCATAGGTCGCGCCGAGCCCACGGGTGAGGTGGGACGGCATGTCCGGATAGCGCGCGCGCAAGTCATCTGCGACAGCATCCGCAACGGACGTGCGGAGGTCGCGTACCTCCATGATCCGGTCGACCTCGCGGGTGATCTCGCTGGCGCGGGCCACATCGGTGATGGTCTCCTTGTAGGGCTCAGACCGGTCGATCACATCGCCAGGCCGTGCGAGCAGTTCCGGATGTGCTTCGAGATACGTGCGCTGCTCCGTCTCGATCCGGCGCTCCGCCCTTGAGACAACCTCCCGCTCCCGGTCGTCGATCTGCTGCGCTGTCAGACCCTCCGTGCGCATCTCCTGACGGATTGTCCCTTCCATCTCCCGGACCGCGTCCTCCTGATAGTGGAACCGCTCGCTGACCGGTTCGGCTTCCACAACGCCGTCCCGGCGCAGCACGTTTTCCCGCTCCAAAAGCGTGCCAAGTTCGACGTGCACATCGTTGAGAATATCGCGCGCCTGTTCCAGATCGGCGCGGCGTTCAAGGTTCAGATCGCGCGCCTCAGCCACTTTGGAGAGATCATTGGCGATCCATTGATGCTCGAGCGCTGCATTTGAGGCGCCCGTCTCGATCCGGGCCACCACTTCCGATGTGCTGATCCCCGTGCCGTGTAGTGCCGCGTCAATGCGCGATCTCAGATCGGGCTCGGCCAGTCGCTCGCGCTGGCTGGCGTCAATATTGGCCTCGGAATAGATCCCGCCCTCCGAGGGCGCGTCTGAGAGCGAACCCGAGCGCAGCCCCAAGGGCTGCATGTGCTGGACCTGCGTCTGGATCTCGATGAGGCGTTTTTCCAGCACGGGACGTTCCGCGTCAGACTTCTCGGCGATCATGCCCTGCACCCGCGCGAGCTTTTCCGCATAGAGGCTTCTCAGATCCTCGAAGCTTTGATCCTCGGCCATATACACATCTCCTGTTCGGTCCACCTGCCCGCCATGCGCCAGCACCTCGCCCGCGCGGAAGAGTGCCGCGGCAATGTCTTCGCGGGCCCCGCGGACCTCGGAGGTCTCCCGGGAGGCCTCCACGGCAAGCGAATGGTAGACGGTTCTGGTGTTGGCGATCTCCGCCAGCGTCCGGGTCAAGTCGGCCCCCACGCGTTCGCGCTCGCGGGGTGCGCGACCCTCTTCTTTCGCCGCATAAACCTCGCGGGTCCGGGCGGGGTAATGCACAACCCCGCGATCCACCCGGCGCGTGGCTTCCAGCCGCACGCCGTACTTCTCCGCCTCCTCGACCATGGCGAGGCGGAAATCATCATAGTTGAAGCGATGATTGCGCCCCAGAAAGAAGAACTCGCCTTCCTGCGAGCGACGGTTCAGCACCAGATGCGCATGCGGGTGATCGCGGTCCTCATGCACCGCGATGATGTAGTCGAAATGCCCCGCGTCGGTCTGGAAGAACCGCTCGGCCACGTCCGTCGCAATGTCGCGCACATCCTCCCCACGCGTGCCCACGGGGAAGGACATGAGCATGTGGGTGGTCTGTCCGAGCCTGGGCTTGAAGCCCGCATCCCACCGCTTGGCAAAGCGCTCCGTCAGGTCCTTGATGTCACCCGCCTCGAGCTTCGTCTTGCCATCCAGGAACCCGCTACTGTCCACGATATGGGTGGACTTGGTGGTGAGGTAATCGAGCTGGTTTGCGAGCTGCGATTTGGTATGCGTGCCCCCACCCCGGATCGCCTTGAAGACCGCTGGCCGATGCCCTGCTGCCGCGCGCGAAAGCTGGCTCTGCTTGGCGACATGCAGCCCCTGCATCGAGCCTCGGATTCGGCTCCAGCCGTCCCGGAAGACCTCGCCAGTGACGGTATGGACGGCATCATTCAGCCGCATGGGCAAACTCCCTCAGCGCGGCCGTAGCCTCCAGCTGCATCGCGTCGCGACGACGGCGCAGGAGCAGATCGATCTCGTCAGCAGAATCCAGGATGAACCGCGCCAGCCCGCGCATCTGCGCAAGCCGCAATTCGGTGAACTCCGAGCCGCCCCCCTGCCCCTGCCGATTGGCCTGAGTCATCTGCTTGGCGATCTGCGCGACCCCATTGCCGACCTCGTGCAGAGAGGCCCTGTAGCGCGCCATCTCTGCTGCCATCTGCGCATCCGGAACGAACACCCCGCCTGCCGCCTGAATGAGCCGCCGCAGCCCCTCGGCCCGGCTCTCGATCCCGGCGGCGGCCAGCACCTCGTCGAGCGCCGCAAGCTCCGCAGCGGTGACCTTCACACTGACCGCCGAGACCGGGATCGCGGCATCCGTCTGGCGCTCGGCATCGGCTTTCAGGACGTAGCGCACGGCCCGCGACGTAACCCCAAAACGCTCCGCAAGTTCAGACGTCGACACACCCTCCGCGGCCTCGCGAACGATCTGCATTTTCTCGATCTCTGTCAGGCGTTTTGTTCGGGACATGCGGAAGAAAGACCCCCTATTTCCTGCCACCTTCCACCAAGG
>NZ_WIBF01000036.1 GCF_009496005.1 Tritonibacter litoralis | reverse complement strand
GCCCCGCGAGATACTCCGCCAGCACAGGACTGGCCGCGCCCTTCGCGGAGCTGAGCAGCTCCGAGCCCGCAAGCGAGGCCTTCGAGAGGCGTACGAGCCCGCCGGTTTCCTCGATCCGGTAGCAGCGGCGTTTTTGCCGCCCCCGCTTGTAGTGGGTCGCGGTGACGATCTGGCAGGTGCTGCCATCGGTGAGCGTCACAGGGGTGGCGAGCCTGATCTTGTCGCCTTCCTCGTAGTCCGGGATCGACGCCCAATCCCGGCAACGCTGGCGCCAGTCCTGGGCGTAGCTGTCCGGGTCTTTCAGATCGGAGAGAAGCTCGATCAGCCCAAGGGGAGCACGACACTCGTTCGGGCCAGCGCTTTCCTCCATATCCTTGTAGCCCCAGCAGCCGTCATCGTATCGGGTGAGGAAGACAGCCCCGAAAGTGATGGAGCCATCCGGATCGGTCACATAGGTTGCGTCTTCGACAGCGGTGCCGTCGAGATTGGTGAACCTTGCCGCCGCATACCAGGTGGAGGCGACCTTGCAGGCCTTGACCAGTTCAGTTTTGCGCGTGGCGCCCTCGAAGGTGCAGAGCCGGGCAATCTCCGCTTTCTCATCCGCGTAGGTCTGGACACGGCGATCGGTGTAGAAGAGCCAACCCATCAAGCCGCCCTCCGATCATCGAGTTCCATCAGCGCATCGAGCGGCACGCGGTAGGGCTGCATGGCGTCGAAATCCTCGCAATTGCCGCAGTTCTGGACGATCGCGAAGGTGTCGCAGGCGTCCTTGAGGATGACTCGGAAGGTACCCCCGAGACCAGAGGGTACATCATAGGCTCCGCCGATGAGATAATCCGCTGCCCGGCGCACGAAGACGCGGATGCTGTGGCCATCCGTGGCGAGCCGGATCGTGCCCTGCCCCCTGTCAATCAGCGCCTGCACATCGTCGAGAATGTCGGTGTAGAACTGTCCGGTCAGATCACGAAAAGCCATGCGGCGCTGCGCCATCCAGTCGGTGTCCTGAAACGGATTCATGCCGTCGGCGAAGGCGAAGGAAGGATCGGCCTGCTCGGTGGTGACGATGCGGGTGGTCGTGCCATCGATACCGTTCGAGCGCAGATGCACGCCATTGCCGACGATGAGGATCAAGGCGGGTCCGTCCACGGGTCCGTTCCAGTTGGGCAGGAAGGTCTTGCAGGCGCGTGCATGGGTGATTTGCGCCGCCACAGCGGAGGCGGAGAACTTGAGAATAGCCATGGGAATGTCTTTCCGTTGGGTGTGGAAGGGTCGACCCGCGCGGGCGCTGCACCTCGCGCGGGTCGCGTGATGGCTCAGGCCGCTTGCGCGACCTCGCCGTCAGGTTCAGGGGTTTCCGTGATGGGCGCCGTCTCATCACAGTCGACACCTGCGGTCTGCATCATGGGCGGGCACCAGGCGGCCACGGCAGCGCGCTGCGCATCCGTCAGCGTCGCGAAAGGCTCGGCGAAGAGCTTGTCGCAGAAGGCGACAATCTCCTTCTTGCTGGACGAGGCCAGCGTCACCGCCTCTTGGGCGAGACCCAAATCCTCGCCGAGGATCTTCAGGAGCCAAGCCTTCTTGAAGCGGTTGAAGAGCGCCGCGTTCGGCGTCCAATGCGCGCGAATGTCGGGCATGATCTCGATCTCGAACTCATGCATCAGGCTGTCACGCTGCCGGTCCCGCGCGAAACAGGACTGCGTCGTGCTGGCAGTCGCATAGGCGACGAGCTTGGCCTTCTCCCCAGCCTCCAGCGCGCGAAACGCCGCGAACTGATCGGCGGGCGCGCGGGTGTCATCGAGCCAGGAGAGGTCCAGCGCCTCATGCGCCGCCGCCACCTGCTCGAGCGAGGTCTCGTCGATCTCGTCCATCTTGGCATGGCTGCGGTATTCCTTGCGGGCCTCGACCTTGATCGCCTGCGTGACGCTCATGCCGCTCGCCAGAACGTCGCTCACCAGCTTGAAGAGCGTCAGATCGAGCGTGGCCTCGGGATGCAGCGCCATCGCGGCCCCCAGTGCCATGGCCCGCTCGGTCTTGAGGTCCTCGGCCAGCGAGGCCGGGTAGGTGATTTCTCCGGCATCGGGGGCCTCCTCCCCCGTTAGGTTGCTTGAAGAGCCACGCGCGCCCTCCTCTTTCGCGGTGTCCTCGGGGCGCACGAGACCGATATGGAGTGTGATCTGCCCACCCTGCCACGACGCGATCACCCCAGACCGCGCCAGATCCTCGGCGCTGTAGGCCTCCTGTAGACCGCGGGCTTCGTCTTCCAGAGCGTCGACACGGTCGTAGAGAGCGTTGTAGGCGTCGTCCTCGAGCCCCTCATCTTCCATCTCGAGCTGCAGTTTCTCAAGCTCGGCGGTGATCTCATCGATGCGCTTCTGGGCGGTCTCATCCGGCTCGATCGAGCCGGGATAGACGCGACCGTAGTCAGCCATGGTCGCGTAATCGTAGCGGACCACCGCATCGGCCCAGGCAAAGCCCAGCTTTATGCGGGCCTCTTCGGCAGCGGCACCGAGCTTTTCGAGCAGGATGGTCTCGACCAGCGCCGCATCCTCAAGCACGGAATGCTCTTCCAGAAGGTCAGCCGCGATCGCTCCGCCGCGGGCCTCGTAGTCTTCACGCACGAAGGCCCCGATATCGTCGCTGACCTGGACGCCGCGGGACTTGAGCGCCTGGCGGACGGTGTAGGCCTGCAGGTAGCTGTCTTCCTTGGTGAGCGCCTCATAGACCTCGCGCTGCACCTCCTGGCTCGGGTGCTCGGCAAAGGCCTTCATCGTGTCGAGCGTGATCACCTTGGCCCGGGCCGCGGCGCGGATATCGGGGTGGATCAGCCCGTAGCGCAACCGGCCTTTCACGGCGGCCACCGTCGTGCCGAAGGTTTTTGCGATGGTCTCGGGCGTCTGACCATCGACCTCCATCATCCGGGCGAATGCCTCGAACTCGTCGATTGCGTTCATCGGCGCCTGGGTGATGTTTTCGGCGAGCGACAGGGCCGTGGTGATGTCGCAATCGTCCGGCACCAGGCGGCAGTCGATCTTGGTTTTGGCCGTGAACCCCTTGGCGGCCTTGTCTGCGGCCAGCTCCTTCAGCGCGGCATGGCGACGGCCACCGGCAAGCACGGCGTATTTCCCGTCGAGCTTCTGGACGAGGAGCGGCTGGAGCAGGCCCAGCACAGCGATGCTGGCCTGCAGATGCGCGATGTTCTCGGGATCGTAGGTTTCCGGCGAGTTGCTGCGCACGTTGGCGGGATGGGCAGTAAGATCGCCGATCGCGACGGTGAGGGGGGCAAAGCTTGTGGTCATGGGATGTCCTTCCAAGTGGGTGAGGTGTGGCCTACGCCTTCACGCGCGTGACCAATCCCCGGCTTCGGGGATCACAACGACAGAAGGCCCGCTTCCGTAATGGGGCGGGCCTCTGTCAAGGGTTTCGGGCAAGTCAAAAATCCCGGCGAAGATCTCATTCTTCACCGAGTTTTAAGGCACAAATTCAAAAGCTTACTTTTCCTTTTTCACTGCAACCGCACATCAGGACTGAGGGACACCCCCTACCCGGGCTTCGTTCTTCCGTCCGTAGTCAGCCTCATAGCTGCCACTCTATGCCTGGTCCAAATCTGGTCCTGGGTGCCCATCTTTCCCGCGTATTCAGCATTTGCTGATAACTTGCGGGCCTTCGGCATCTCCAGGAACCTCGTCCCGGCAAGGGACCTCGACGTACCTGTCATGAGGCGCAGCTCAACCCTCCGCTCTGAATTGTCCTTGAAGCTTCCCGCTCATGCAGTCGCGCCGGAGTTCTGCGTGTAGCGGAACGGCGTGCCGTCTATCCACATGCGGTGCAAGACGACGCCAATGCGTCGAGCAAGTGCAATCATGGCCCTCTTCGCTCCACGCCTGTGCGCTACTTTAAGTGCCCAAGATTGCAGCCAGTTCGGGGCACCACGGTGCATCAGGATCATCGCTGCCTGATACAACGCGGTTCGAAGCCCGCGATCACCGGCTCGCGTGATTTGTCCAACGATGTCCATCTCTCCGGATTGCGTGCGCCTTGGCGTAAGCCCCGCCCACGGTCCGACATCCTTCGACCGC
>NZ_WIBF01000035.1 GCF_009496005.1 Tritonibacter litoralis | reverse complement strand
CTCTTCACCGCCACGCTTCTCTTCGAGTTCCGTCCCGAGACCCGCCGCTCCATCGATGAGGTCTGGACCAACCCCTTCGGCTTCACGGTCCTCGAATATTCCATCCGCTCCGACAGATTGGAGAATTAGTTTGATCAGTAAGTTCTTTGTTGCTGGCCTATTTGCCTTACTGCCATTCCTCGCCTCTGCCGAAGCCATCCCGCGTGGCGGTCCCAACGACAGCCGCGTGCGGCTGGCCACCTACCAAGAAGGCCAGGTCTACCGCCTCAGCGTCTCGCTCACCCATGTCACCACCATCGAGTTCAGCGAGGGCGAAAGCATCCGCTCGATTATCGCGGGCGACACGGAGGGTTTTGAAATCGACGGCGTGCCGGGTGGCCAAGCCTTCGCGATCAAGCCCGTCGCGCGCGGCGTCCATACCAATGTGACCGTCTATACCAACCGCCGCAGCTATTACTTCAACGTCCAGGAGGTCCGCAGCCCAACCTTCTACGTGGTGCAGTTCCGCTATCCGAAAGACAATGCACGGCCCACACGTGCCATCGCGGCCCAAGCCCCTAACCACAATTACGGTGCCAGTGCGCGCACCGAGTTCACCCCGACGCGCGTCTGGGATGATGGGACCTTCACGTATTTCGAGTTCCCGCGGAACGCGCCGGTGCCCGCAATCTTTCGCTACGCCAATGGCCGAGAACGGACGGCCAACACGCAAGCGACCGAGGACGGCGTGATCCGGGTCTCCGGGGTGAACAGGCAATGGGTGCTGCGGATTGGGGAGGAGGTGGTCTGTATCGAGGCCACACCAACGGCGGGGGTCGGATCATGAGCGACACCGGAAACGCGGACCTCGAGAAACGCCTCGCTGCTCTCGAGCAAGGCAAAGGCGCAGGTTCGCCCCCTGCCCCACGGCGCCCACCGCTGCTCGCACTGGTCGTCGTCCTCGTGATCGGTGCCGGCGGTGCATTGCTCTATCTCCTGTCCCAACCCGAGGAAGAAGAAGCTCTGCCTACGGCCACGCCAGACGTGTTCCAGAACGAAGGCGACGGGTTCGGTGCCATCGAAACCCTCCCTCCACCGGAGCCCGAAGTCGTTCTGGTCGCACCTGAACCGGTGGAACCGAACGCCGAGCTTTTAGCGCAACTCGCCGCCCTTCAGGCCCAGATCGAAGAATTGCGCAGCGCGCCCGAACCGGTAGTAGAGGAAGATACCGCAGCCGCTGAAGCCATTGATGCGCTGACAGCGCAGATAGCCGCCCTGCAAGCTGCGTCGGAAGCCGCGCAACAGCAGTTTCGCGATGAGCTTACGGCGCGCGACCGCGAACTGGAGCAACTCCGGATGGATCTCGAACTCGCGCAGCTTGAGGCCAACCGCCCCCTGCCCGCACCCATCGGCCCAACCGAAGACGAACTGCGCGCGCGGGAAGAAGAACGGCTCCGCCGCGAGGAGGAAGCACGGCGGCTGGCGGAACTCGAACGCCGCGCGGCTGAGGAACGCGCATTCCAGGAGCGCCGCATCACCTCGCCGACGATCGCTTTTGGAGGTGCATCCGGTGCGAATGAGACGGCACTGACCAAACGCACCTTCGGGGACGTGACGGATTTCGTGCTGAACGGCGCACTGCCCACGTCCGTGACGCAGGCAGAAGTCATCGCCAACCCGTCCAACACCATCATCCAGGGCACAATGATTCAGGCCGTCATGGAAACTGCCCTTGACAGCTCCCTGCCCGGCCAGACCCGTGCCGTGGTGTCCGAGGATGTCTACAGCGTCGATGGCGCGCGCCTCCTTATCCCGCGCGGGGCCCGTCTCATCGGGCGCTATCGTTCGGGGGTCGATATCGCGCAGCGCCGGGTCACCATCGCCTGGGACCGGATCATGCTACCCGACAACCAGACGATCCAGATCAGCTCTTTCGGGGGTGACGAATTGGGCCGCTCCGGCGTGACCGGCTTTGTCGACACGCGCTTCGATGAGCGTTTCGGCTCAGCGGCGTTGATATCGCTGATCTCCGCCGCGCCAAGCGCTGCTGCTGCAAACGTCCAGGATGAGACCGCCGCGGACGTGCTCGAAGACGTGGGCGATGATCTGGCCGATGCCACGGACAGCGTCATAGGCGACTACCTCTCCATCGGCCCCGTCATCTATGTCGACCAAGGGGCCCGCGTCACGGTGATGGTCGACCGCGATCTGGAGATATTCTGAGTCCATGTCGCTGAGCTATCTCGAAACCTCCCTCGACAGGATCGACGCCGCCGCTCGCGACGATGTCATCGAGATCTGCATCAACCCCGATGGCAGCTGCTGGGGCGAGTTCCAGGGCGATCACTCCATGCGAGAACTGGAACGGCAGCTAACCGCAACGGAAGTGAAGGACCTCGGCAACCAGATCGCCTCCTCCGCCAACACCACAATGAGCAAAGACCGCCCGATCGTCTCGGTCTCGATCACCTACAAGGGCCGCCCGATCCGGGCACAGGTCATCACCCCGCCTGCCGTGCTCTCGGCGATGTCGATCAGCCTTCGGTTTTTTTCAAGCCTGCCGCTCGATGGCATCGCGCTCGACTTTCTGTATGGCAAAGAACGCAAGCTCGAAGAACTGCGTCTCGAGAAGACGCGGGAACTGCGCGACGTTGTGGCCGCGGGCGTGATCGACGATGCGCTGGCCTTTTGCGTCGACAACAAGCTTAACATGATCGTCTCTGGCGGCACCTCCACCGGCAAGACCGTGGCTGCGCGCAAGATCCTCTCGCACGTGCCATCCGAGGAACGCATCGTCACCATCGAGGAAGCCGCCGAGCTTCTGCCGACCCAGCCCAATGCCGTGACCCTCATCGCCAATCGCGATGCGGAGTTCCAGACCGCCGATGTGCTGCTCACCGCAACGTTGCGCATGCGCCCCGACCGGATCATCCTGGGCGAGGTGCGCGGCAAGGAGGCCATGACCTTCCTCGAGGCGATCAACACTGGCCATGGCGGCTCAATGACCACGCTGCACGCAGAAACCCCGCAACTTGCCGTGCAGCGTCTGGCCATCGCCGCGCTCAAGACCGAGATCCCCATGACCTATGCCGACATGATCCAGTACATCGAGAACTCCATCGACGTAATCATCCAGGCCGGTCGCCACGACGGCAAACGCGGCATCACTGAATTCTACCTCCCCGGCGCAACCGAGATCGGAGCTTCCCAATGAAGACCTTTGAATATGACATCCTGACCTTCCCGATGAGCCGCAAGACAGGTGAATTTGAGATGAAAAACGTTCTGAATGCCCGAGGCGCAGAGGGATGGGAAGTCGTGTCGTTCACTTCATCGGAATACGCTAACGTTGGCTACACGGTATTTTTGAAGCGGGAAACGACTGCGGCCGAGGCAAAGGCATGAATTCGGCGCGGCTAACTCTTGCGCTAATCGCGCTGGCCGTGAGCCTACTGGCTGTCCCCGCCTTGGCAGAGCGCAATATGGTGCCGACCCTCGATCGCAGCTTCGACGTCTGTGCAGACCGGCCCACCGAGCCTGCCTGGATGCATGAGATCCCCCTGCGCCAAGCCTATCAGCGGGTTCTGGTTCAGGACATCTATCGCGCCCAGAATCTCGAGCGGGTCGTTGAGATCGGCAACTGCGACTGCGCGACCCGGTTCCCGTCCTGGGACGCTGCAGAAGCGGTATTTCGGGAGAGATACGCCAGCGACGAACGATGGGAAATGCTGGAAGCCTCGGACGCCTACAACAGTCGTGCCAACGACGTTCGCCTCGCGGCCAAAGCGATCTGCGAAGCCGCAGGTAACTGGTGAGGCTGATCCCAGATGAGCGTCGTCACCTACTTCGTTGAAACCTCCCAGGGCTACCTCGACACCGCGGCGGAAACCCAGTTCGGGTCGGTCGCGGCGACAGTCGGCACGCTTCTGGTGCTGGGAACAACTCTGGTGGTGATCCTCGTCTTCCTGAACATGATCTACCAGTATAAGGCGATGGACGGGCGCACGGCCTTTTGGCTCGCAGTCAAGATCGGGTTGATCGGAATATTTGCGACCAATTGGGTGCAGTTCAACGCGCTTTCCGCCGCTATCCTTGCAGGGATCGACAGCATTGCGGGGGCGCTCGTGGC
>NZ_WIBF01000034.1 GCF_009496005.1 Tritonibacter litoralis | reverse complement strand
CGCTTGCGCTGGAAGGCCAGCAGGCCTGCCGCCACGAAGAGATCGATTCCGCCTTTGAGGAGGCCCTGCACCCGGTCGTTGTCACTCTGCAGGAAGAGCGTCGCCAGGAGCTGCAATTCCATCTGCTGGCGGGCGGGGTCTTTCTGCTCAAAGATGCGCAAGAGCGGGTTGTAGCGATGCGTGCGCTTGCCCTCCCAATCGGTGGGGGCAAAGCGATAGACCTTGTCGCCTTGGGCTTCGCGATGCCGGGCCGTGGCCTCAAAGCACTCGCCCTTCACATCGAGCGTCACGGCGGAGCCTTGCCAGGTCAGCAGGTTCGGAATGACGAAACCCGTGGTCTTGCCGCGACCCGTGGGGGCCACGATCAGCGCATGGGGGAAGACCTTGGAGCAGATATAGTTGGCGCGGGAGCCCGGCGTCCCCAGCTTGCCGAGGATGAACCCGGTGCCCGGCGCCCCGAAGAAGCCGTTGGCCTTCATCTCGCGCGCACTCTGCCAATGGGTCTGGCCAAAGCGTGTCAGGGCGGATCCTGAGAGGGCCAGGCTCAGCATCAGGCCGGCGGCGGCGAAACTGCCGATGATCAGGTGAATAAGTTGCGCGTCCTCCGGGCGGCGATCGAGGATCGCCATGTAGTTCTGCGCGATATAGGCAAAGTCGATCTCTGCCCCGAAGCCGAGATCCTGGTAGGTCAGCACCGCCGAAGCGATCGTATAGCCCATGGCCCCGGTCACCAGCGTTACCAGCAAGATCCCTGTGGCGATCCGCGCTTTTCCCATGGGGGCGCTCAATGGACCTGACCCCGCTCAGTCTCGCCATCCACGTCTGTCGCGCGGTGTTTTTCATATTCGGTGTCGGCGAGATCATCGACCACCTGGCGCAAAGCCTCCGTGTTGGCCGTCGCTGCATCCGATTGCAGATAGACCTTGGCGACATAGAGCCGGTCGAGGCGGTCCTCGAGCACCTTGTCCAGCGCATCGGCATCGCCGGATGTGAGCCGGGCGAGTTGGCGGTCATCAAGAACCCGCGCAATCTCGCCGCGGAAGGAGTCCCGCTCCGCCTCGGTCTCGAAGGGCGCGGACAACTCCCCCGCCCGCTCATGGTTCAGAACACGCGTAATCTCGTCTGCAAGGCGGTCGGCACGGTCAGACTGCGGCGCAGTTTCATCGCGGGCTGCGAGGATGTCGTCGCGCGTGCCAACCCCAAGCCCCTCGCGCAACTCGTTTTCGCGGCGGACCTGATTGATGGCCTCCGTGTCCCGGATCTCGACGACGGCTGCATAGGTCGCGCCAAGCCCGCGGGCGAGGTGGGACGGCATGTCCAGATAGCGCGCGCGTAAGTCATCCGTGACGGCATCTGCAACGGGCGTGCGGACGTCGCGTCCCTCCATGATGCGGTCGACCTCGCGGGCGATTTCGCCGGCGCGGGCCGCATCGGTGATGGTCTCCCTGTAGGGCTCAGACCGGTCGATCACATCGCCGGGACGTGCGAGCAAGTCCGGGTGTGCCTCGAGATATGCGCGCTGCTCGGTCTCGATCGGGCGCTCCGCCCTTGAGACAACCTCCCAGTCCCGGTCCTCGATCTGCTGCGCGGTCAGGCCGTCTGCGCGCATCTCCTTACGGATTGTCCCTTCCATCGCCCGGACCGCGCCCTCATGATAATGGAACCGCTCGCTGACCGGTTCCGCTTCCATGACACCATCCCGGCGCAGCACGTTTTCCCGTTCCAAGAGCGTACCGAGCGCGACATGCACATCGTTGAGAATGTCGCGGGCTTGTTCCAGATCGGCGCGGCGTTCAAGGTTCAGATCGCGCGCCTCAGCCACGCGTGTTAGATCATCGGCGATCCATTGATGCTCGAGCGCTGCATTTGAGGCGCCCGTCTCGATCCGGGCCACCACTTCCGATGTGCTGATCCCGGTGCCGCGCAGGGCCGCGTCGATGCGCGATCTCAGATCGGGCTCGGCCAGTCGCTCGCGCTGGCTGGCGTCAATATTGGCCTCGGAATAGATCCCGCCCTCCGAGGGCGCGTCTGAGAGCGAACCCGAGCGCAGCCCCAAAGGCTGCATATGCTGGACCTGCGTCTGGATCTCGATGAGGCGTTTTTCCAGCACGGGACGTTCCGCGTCAGACTTCTCGGCGATCATGCCCTGCACCCGCGCGAGCTTCTCCGCATAAAGGCTTCTCAGATCCTCGAAGCTTTGATCCTCGGCCATATACACATCTCCTGTTCGGTCCACCTGCCCGCCGCGCGCCAGCACCTCGCCCGCGCGGAAGAGTGCCGCGGCAATGTCCTCGCGGGCCCCGCGGACCTCGGAGGTCTCCCGGGAGGCCTCTGCGGCAAGCGAATGGTAGACGGTTCTGGTGTTGGCGATCTCCGCCAGCGTCCGGGTCAGGTCCTGCCCCACGCGTTCGCGCTCGCGGGGCGCGCGACCCTCTTCCTTGGCAGCATAGACCTCGCGGGTCCGGGCGGGGTAATGCACAACCCCCCGATCGACGCGGCGCGTGGCCTCCAGGCGCACGCCGTACTTCTCCGCCTCCTCGACCATGGCGAGGCGGAAGTCGTCATAGTTGAAGCGGTGATTGCGGCCGAGGAAGAAGAACTCGCCTTCTTGCGAGCGGCGGTTCAGCACCAGATGCGCATGCGGGTGATCGCGGTCCTCATGCACCGCGATGATGTAATCGAAATGCCCCGCGTCGGTCTGGAAGAACCGCTCGGCCACATCCGTCGCAATGTCGCGCACATCCTCTCCCCGCGTGCCGATGGGGAACGACATGAGCATATGGGTCGTCTGGCCCAGCTTGGGCTTGAAGCCCGCATCCCAACGCTTGGCAAAGCGCTCGGTCAGGTTCTTGATGTCACCCGCCTCGAGCTTCGGCTTGCCATCCAGAAACCCGCTCGAGTCGACGATATGGGTCGACTTCGTGGTGAGGTAATCGAGCTGGTTTGCGAGCTGCGATTTGGTATGCGTACCCCCGCCCCGGATCGCCTTGAAGACCGCTGGCCGATGCCCCGCAGCCGCGCGCGTAAGCTGGGTCTGCTTGGCGACATGCAGCCCCTGCATCGAGCCCCGGACGCGGCTCCAGCCATCCCGAAAGACCTCGCCCGTGACGGCATGGACGGCATCATTCAGCCGCATGGGCAAACTCCCTCAACGCGGCCGTGGCCTCAAGCTGCATCGCGTCCCGACGGCGGCGCAGCAGTAGGTCGATCTCGTCGGCAGAATCCAGGATGAACCGCGCCAGCCCGCGCATCTGCGCTAGGCGCAATTCGGAGAACTCGGCACTCGTGCCACCATCAGCCCCCTGCCCCATCCGGTTGGCCCGCGTCATCTGCTTGGCGATCTGCGCGACCCCATTGCCGACCTCGTGCAGAGAGGCGCGGTAGCGCGCCATCTCGGCCGCCATCTGCGCGTCCGGAACGAACACCCCGCCTGCGGCCTGAATGAGCCGCCGCAGCCCCTCGGCCCGGCTCTCGATCCCCGCCTTTGCCAACACCGCGTCGAGCGCCTCAAGCTCCGCAGCCGTGACCTTCACACTGACCGCTGAAACCGGGATCGCGGCATCTGCCTGGCGCTCGGCATCGGCTTTCAGGACATAGCGCACGGCCCGCGATGTCACCTCGAAACGCTCAGCCAGCTCAGACGTCGACACACCCTCCGCGGCCTCGCGGACGATCTGCATCTTCTCGATCTCTGTCAGGCGTTTTGTTCGGGACATGCGGAAGAAAGACCCCCTATTTCCTGCCACCTTCCACCAAGGCTGCCCCCACATTACGATAATATATCAAGCTGTCAATTATATACTTACGTCGCATTCAGTCTCAGGTAGCCTTGGTGTCCGCTTCCCCCGCGGCCCGCAGGGGCGCGGGCCTGCCCCCTCGCCATCAAGAACCCCACCTGTCCAATGGGTCCCCTTCCCCAGCACCGCCCGAGGGTCTGGCCGACCACGCATGTGTTCGGACGGAACCGCGGGCGGGCGCAAACCCCACCGACAGGGCGGACAGGCAGGGTCAAGGAGGGCCAGATTTGGCTCCGCCAAATCTCTGCCGCAAAAACCGGGAGGCCCTGGCCGATAGGTTTTTGTGGATGGCCCCCTTGAGGCTGACTGGCCGGTCTGTCGCGGCCTGATCATTCCGGGGGAGTGCGTCCGTTGAACGCGCAGGGACCGGCACCAAGGGGAGGTCGCTGCCATCGATCACCCGCGCAGCGACCGGCATCCCATGAACAGGGATCGGGCCGCCCCAAGATCGTCCTGGGGCGGCCCATCCTCGTCAGAGGATTTAGTCCTGGGGATCTTTC
>NZ_WIBF01000033.1 GCF_009496005.1 Tritonibacter litoralis | reverse complement strand
GGCGTTGGAGACGTTGCCAGTGATCGCGGCATCGATATCCGCGCTGCCTGCATTGGTTAGGTTTCCGGTGAGCGTGTCATTGAGATCCAGGGTTGCGCTTGAGGCGATATCCACATCACCGGTGGTGGCCGCGTTGAGGATCAGATCACCGCCGTTAATATCCAAGCCACCGGTCACTGAGCTGGCCCCAGAAACAGTGGTGGTGCCTGCGCTCTGTGTCAGGGCGCCTGTGATATTTCCAGCCAGATCAAGGGTGCCGGCGTTGGAGACGTTGCCAGTGATCGCGGCATCGATATCCGCGCTGCCTGCATTGGTTAGGTTTCCGGTGAGCGTGTCGTTGAGATCCAGGGTTGCGCTTGAGGCGATATCCACATCGCCGGTGGTGCTCGCGTTGAGGATCAGATCACCGCCGTTGATGTCCAAGCCACCGGTCACCGTGCTGGTCCCGGAAACAGTGGTTGTGCCTGCACTCTGTGTCAGGCTGCCGGTGATGTCCCCGGCCAGGTCAGTGTTACCCGCGTTGGTAATGTTTCCGGTGAGCGTGTCATTGAGATCCAGGGTAGCGGTTGAGGCGATATCGACATCGCCGGTGGTGGCCGCGTTGAGGATCAAATCACCGCCGTCGATGTCCAAGCCGCCGGTCACCGTGCTGGTCCCGGACACGGTGGTGGTGCCTACACTCTGGGTGAGGGCGCCTGTGACGTCTCCGGCCAGATTAAGGGTGCTGGCGTTGGAGACGTTACCGTCGATCGTGGCATCGATGTCCGCGCTGCCTGCGTTGGTTAAGCTGCCGGTGAGGGTGTCGTTGAGATCCAGGGTAGCGGTTGAGGCGATATCGATATCACCGGTGGTGGCTGCGTTGAGGATCAGATTGCCACCGTTAATATCCAAGCCGCCGGTCACCGTGCTGGCCCCGGACACGGTGGTGGCACCCGCACTCTGTGTCAGACTGCCGGTGATGTCCCCGGCCAGGTCAGTGTTACCCGCGTTGGTAATGTTTCCGGTGAGCGTGTCGTTGAGATCCAGGGTTGCGCTTGAGGCGATATCCACATCGCCGGTGGTGCTCGCGTTGAGGATCAGATCACCGCCGTTGATGTCCAAGCCACCGGTCACCGTGCTGGTCCCGGACACGGTGGTGGTGCCTGCACTCTGTGTCAGGCTGCCGGTGATATTTCCGGCCAGATCTGTACTACCCGCATTGGTAATATTGCCGGTGAGCGCGCTGTTGAGATCCAGGATTGCGCTTGAGGCGATATCGATATCACCGGTGGTGGCCGCGTTGAGGATCAAAGCACCACCGTCGATGTCCAAGCCGCCGGTCACCGTGCTGGTCCCGGACACGGTGGTGGTGCCTACACTCTGGGTGAGGGCGCCTGTGACGTCTCCGGCCAGATTAAGGGTGCTGGCGTTGGAGACGTTACCGTCGATCGTGGCATCGATGTCCGCGCTGCCTGCGTTGGTTAAGCTGCCGGTGAGGGTGTCGTTGAGATCCAGGGTTGCGGCCGAGGCGATATCTACGTCACCGCTTGTGGCGGCATTGATATTCAAAGCACCTCCGTCGATGTCCAAGCCACCGGTCACCGTGCTGGTCCCGGACACGGTGGTTGTGCCCGTACTCTGTGTCAGGGTGCCGGTAATGTCTCCGGCCAGATCAAGGGTGCTGGCGTTGGAAACGTTGCCAGTGATCGCGGCATCGATATCCGCGCTGCCTGCGTTGGTAATGTTGCCGGTAAGCGTATCGTTGAGATCCAGGGTGGCGGTTGAAGCGATATCGACATCACCGGTGGTGGCCGCGTTGAGGATCAGATCACCGCCGTCGATATCCAAGCCACCGGTCACTATGCTGGCCCCGGACACGGTGGTGGTGCCCGCACTCTGTGTCAGGCTGCCAGTGATATTTCCGGCCAGATCTGTACTACCCGCATTGGTAATATTGCCGGTGAGCGTGTCGTTGAGATCCAGGGTGGCGGTTGAGGCGATATCCACATCACCGGTGGTGGCTGCGTTGATAGTCAAAGCACCTCCGTCGATATCCAAGCCGCCGGTCACTGTGCTGACTCCGGACACGGTGGTTGTGCCCGCACTCTGTGTGAGGGCGCCGGTGATGTCCCCGGCCAGATCAAGGGTGCCGGCGTTGGAGACGCTACCGTCGATTGTGGCATCAGTATCCGCGCTGCCTGCGTTGGTTAAGCTGCCGGTGAGCGTGTCATTGAGATCCAGGGTCGCGGTTGAGGCGATATCGATATCACCAGTGGTGGCTGAGTTGATAGTCAAAGCGCCTCCGTCGATGTCCAAGCCGCCGGTCACTGTGCTGGTCCCGGAAACAGTGGTTGTGCCTGCACTCTGTGTCAGCGCGCCGGTGATGTCCCCGGCCAGATCAAGGGTGCTGGCGTTGGAGACGTTCCCAGTGATCGCGGCATCGATATCCGCGCTGCCTGCATTGGTTAGGTTGCCGGTGAGCGTGTCATTGAGATCCAGAGTTGCGGCCGAGGCGATATCGACATCGCCGGTGGTGGCCGCGTTGAGGATCAGATCACCGCCGTTTATATCCAAGCCGCCGGTCACTGTGCTTGCTCCGGACACGGTGGTTGTGCCTGCGCTCTGTGTCAAGCTGCCGGTGATGTTTCCGGCGAGATCTGTATTACCTGAATTGGTAATATTGCCAGTGAGCGTGTTGTTGAGATCCAGGGTTGCGGCCGAGGCGATATCGATATCACCGGTGGTGGTTGCGTTGAGGATCAGATCGCCGCCGTCGATGTCCAAGCCGCCGGTCACTGTGCTGGTCCCGGACACGGTGGTTGTGCCTGCACTCTGTGTCAGGCTGCCTGTGATGTCTCCAGCCAGATCAAGGGTGCCGGCGTTGGAGACGCTGCCGTCGATTGTGGCATCGATATCCGCATCACCCGCATTGGTTAGGCTGCCGGTGAGCGTTTCATTGAGATCCAGAGTTGCGGCCGAGGCGATATCGATGTCACCGGTTGTGGCTGCGTTGAGGATCAGATCACCACCGTCGATGTCCAAGCCGCCGGTCACCGTGCTGGACCCGGACACGGTGGTTGTGCCCGCACTCTGTGTCAGGCTGCCTGTGATGGTGCCATCAAGCGTGAGCGCGGTTGTGCCCGTAATCTCGACATTGCCGTCCAACGTGCCTGCCAGAGAGATGCTACCGGCGGAGGAATTCAAACTGTTAACATCAAGCGTGGCTCCAGAAACCACCGCGATGCTGCCGCTGTTGGTCAAGGTTGTGATGCCGTCAAGTTCGCCCGAGTTAATTTGCAAAACACCGGTGCTTTGGTTGTCCAGCGTGTCGTTTCCAACACTCACCGTCTGCGTTGTGGATCCAGCACCTGCGTTCACCGTGATCGTACCCGCGTTGGTGATCGCATCCACGCCACCGCTGTCATTGTCGTTATCCGCGTCCAAGCTGCCATCGCCGTTGAAGGTGATCGCCCCTCCAGCAGCATTGGTGATCGCACCAGCATCCGTCACCGTTCCGCCATCGGCAACCGTGATTGTACCCGTGTTCACAAGTGTGTTGCCAGTTCCTGCCAAAGTCGCCGATGTATTCAGTGTCAATGCACCCTGGTTGTCAAAGGATCCGGCGGTAAGGGTTTGATTTGCGTTGATATTCAAAGTGCCCTGATTTTGCACATCGGGGGTAGCGTCATTCACGCCAACGGTCACATCCGAGGTGATCGTCAAGGTAGAACCGCTGTCGATTTGCAAGTTTGACGCCTGATCGCTTGCCAAGTCGATGTTTGTGGAGATCGTCAGATTGTCGGTGTTAAAAACAACGCTTCCATTCGTGCTATGGCCGTCGGCAAATTGAATATTTTCCGCGTCGATAATCAGTTGGCCGCCGCCGTTACCCGCATCGATCAAACCTGAGCTGCTCCAGATACCGCTGTTTTGAGACAGTGTGAAGGTACCATCCGAAGTATTGGTGAAGGTTCCGCTTTGGTTCACATCTCCGACAAACGTTATGCTACTGCCAATATCAGCTGTGCCTGCAACCGTTGTTGCGCCGGTGATATCGGCGCTGAGCATGGCCGTGCCACCGGAAGCTATGCTCAGGTTGCCGGTGAGCGTATCGTTGAGATCCAGGGTGGCGTTTGAGGCGATATCCACATCACCGGTTGTGGCTGCGTTGAGGATCAGATTGCCACCGTCGATGTCCAAGCCGCCGGTCACCGTGCTGGTTCCGGACACGGTGGTGGTACCCGCGCTCTGGGTCAAGCTGCCGGTGATATTTCCAGCCAGATCAAGGGTGCTGGCGTTGGAGACGTTCCCATCGATTGTGGCATCGATATCCGCATCACCCACATTGGTCAGGTTGCCGGTGAGGGTGTCGTTGAGATCCAGGGT
>NZ_WIBF01000032.1 GCF_009496005.1 Tritonibacter litoralis | reverse complement strand
CGCGATCTAGGCTTTTCTCTCGAAGAGGTTCGCGGGCTGCTTGGGCTGGTCGATGACCGATCCCGGACATGCGCCGATGTGCAGTTGATCGCTGAAGATCATCTGACAGACGTTCAGGCCAAGATTGCCGATCTGCGGCGTATCGAGCGCGTCCTGTCGGACACTGTTGCGCGATGCACCGGTGATGCTGCCCCAGAATGCGCGGTGATCGATGCGTTGCTTGATGCTTAGTCCAGCTTGAAGAAGGGGGGGAACGGACCTTCTTGAATGGCGTAGCGAAAGCCCGAAAAGCCCTACATGTTTCCTATTCAAGTCGAGCGCAGCGAAGGTCCAGTTTCGGACTTTAATGTTGAGGTTGGCTCCAATATTAGTCCGCGAATACCCGTCTTGCTGACGCCAGCTTTATCCAATCTCTGCCTCCAAAGGCGGCGAGTGCAAGATAGATGACCTCAGTATCCATGTCCGGTTTGAATACGATGGTCAGTCGGTGACTGGTGCCGCCGTGGCGCACGAGCCATCTATCCAGTTTGCCGTTCAGCCTGACACCTGAATTTGGATTTGAGGCAATCGCTTCTAAGAGCGTGTCTACTTCATCCAGGCGACGGCTCGCGGCTGCAACGTCACCGTCGGTCACCTCGACAATATGATTAACGATACCGATAAGGTCACGTTCGAAGAACGGATGCCTGATAAATCGCATCAGGTCTTTTTGGCCATCGCGGCAAGATGGGACCGTGCGCCTTTAGTGACGTCGGCGGCATCGCCGACGGGTTCCCATTGATCGAGAGGCAGAGACAGACGGCGCTCCAATTCTGCTTCGAGGAGAGACCGTTCACGATCTCGCTCTGCCTTGGCCTTCGCCAATTCACCCGAAACTGCGGCGCTCATATTGGGGTACTCGCCAGCTTCGACCAGTTCCCTTGCGAAGGTGTAGGCGGTGTCGGTGAAACTGACAGATTGCTTTTGAACGCTCATTGCGGGCTCCTTGGTGCTCCAACAGACTACCGAACTTTGCCGCTTCTGGCAAGCAGGTCAGGCCGACCGAGCGAAATGCGTCAACAGCCTATCGGCCTCCCCAGCTCGGCTTCGCGTGTCGCAGGGGAGAACGGCCCTTCGGTCCGTCGCGCATTCGGCCATGCGGCCTCACCGCGGCGTTGCGCTTGGCATCCCGGTTTGCCCGCCTCGCGAGCACGTCCCTCCCCGGCCGCTCCGCCGGATTGCGCTCAGGTCTGTTTTGCGGGGCAAAACGAGCCCGCCGCTTCATCCGTCTCCCGCGTCCGGTCGGGCCGTTTGCCTGCTCGGGTCGGGCAAACCTACGGTCAAAACACACACACATGAGCGCGGAAGCATATCCTCCGGATGGCCCCCAAATCAGCCCGCGTCAAGGATCGCAAAACTTTTCGGCGAGGACGGGGTCTGTGGCTTGGGGCGGTCCCGTGCGTGAGGGCGCGCGTGTGTCGGGTGCTGCGCGCAGAAAACTTTTGCGCCCGGCAAGCCGGCGGCTGCGCCGTCCCTGACCCGGGCAGATTCGGAAACCAGGCATTCGGCCATGCCCCCACACTCACGTGGTGGCCTTGCAACCGAACACTGGAGACCAGACATGGCTTACGACAACGCAAACACCTACGAGACTATCGAACTTTTCGGGCTGACCGAGAAGGACGCACAGCTCCCGATCCCCGAGGATCACATCCTGACCGACCGCATCATCCGCGAGAGCTTCGAGGCTTTGCTCGGCCAGCTGCGCGGGACCGGGCTTGAAGCAGAAATCGAACCGCTGGCCCATGGGCTCGCCACGATCCTCCAGCGCCGCAAGGTGGCGCTTGGCAAGGAAGTGGATCGCACCGCGGACAAGATCGGTGCCCTGGCAAAATCCCACGATGGATCGGAGATTGCTGAAACTGCTCTCGAAGAAGCGCAGGCCCGCTTCCTGCACCTGAGGGAGATCGTCGGCGCCATCGAGGAGATGAGCGAGGCAGCGGCGGAATGCTACGAGGTCGAGACGGGTCACGCCTTCATTCCGGCAGCCGGGTCGCGCGCAAGCGTCCGGGCGCAAGAGACCGGGGCGGTCTTCGAGGCGCGGCAGCTGCTGGAGCAGCACGACCGTGAAACCGCCGAGAAGTCGAAAGTCGAGGGGGTGCCCCTGATCGTCTCAGGAGCCACCGACTGGACAGATGTCGATGTGATCTTCAACACGCTCGACAAGGTTCGCGAACGGATCAAGCAGAACCGCAACCAGGAGATCTTCCTCTGCCACAAGGGTGGCAAGCACGGGGCGGAGATGATTGCGGCTCGGTGGGCCCGGGCACGCGGGATAGCGCAGGCGCGCTTCGATCCGCGCTGGTCCGCGCACGGGCGGGCGGCACCGTTCAAGTGCAACGACGAAATGCTGGACGACAAGTTCGCGGCGACGGGGGTTGTACTCTTCGGCGGCAACGGGGTCGCGCTGAACCTCGGGCAGAAGGCGGAAGCGAAAGGCCTGACGGTCATGCGGGTTGCGGACCCGGCGAAGAAGGCGTCGCAGGATTGAAGAGAGAGGGTCGCCTTCGGGCGGCCCTTTCGTCGTTTCTTATGGGTGTGGACGTTCTCCAAATCACTTTGCCTAGCAATTTCCTGTTTTGATAGGTATAAGTATGCCAAGCAAAACTTGGAAATGATTGGCATGACTCCCCTCAGCAGCATCGCGATGAGCGCCTATACCGACCTGGTGCGACTTTTGAAGGACGACGCCTTGTCCGGTGTCGAAGGCAAGCCCACGCTGAAGGAGCGTGGGGTTAAGGCCTATTGGTATGCCGCGCGCCGTGTCGGGACGGAGATGCGGTTCATTTATATCGGCGAAGACAGCGACGAGACGCGCGCGCGCATCGACCGGATCGAAGAGCTGCGCCGGGCGGCCAAGGATCGGAAGGTGGAACGGTCGCGGCTTGTCCGGCTCTTGCGTGCGGAAGGCATGACGCCCATCGACCGTGCGACCGGTTCCATCCTGTCGGCAATGGCCGCAGCCGGAACCTTCCGGTTGGGTGGCACCATCGTCGGAACCAATGCATTTCGCCTCTATGAAGGCGAGCTTGGTATCCGTCTCCCAATTGGCGGTATGGCCAATACTGGCGACATCGACATCGCGCAGTTCGAAAAGCTCAGCGTTGCCTTGCAGGATCAGGTCGACCCGGGTCTTGCCGAGACGTTCTCGGCGCTCAAATTCGATCCTCTGCCATCTCTTGACCAAGGTCGGACATGGCGATGGGCCCAGGGTGGCAGCGGCCAGTTGGTCGAGTTTCTCACACCGGCGTTCGGAGATGAGACCCTCCGTGATCTGCCAGCATTGGGCGTGAACGCCCAAGGATTGAACTATCTCAACTTCCTGATCGCTGAGCCGATCCACGCGGCGGCGATCTATAGATCCGGCGTTCTGGTGCAGGTGCCCCGCCCGGAGCGCTATGCGATCCACAAACTGATCATTGCCGACCGGCGCCGCGATGGGGCAGGGAGCCTGAAATCCGCGAAGGACCGCGAGCAGGCGGCTTTCCTTATCGAAGCGATGGCCGAGGACCGGCCCGATGATCTGGCTCGGGCCTATGCCACCGCAATGGAGGTTGGGCCGCGCTGGCGGGAGCACATCGGCAACTCGCTGAAGCGAATGCCTGATACCAGGGGGATGCTCGACAGCTTGGGCGCGTGATGGCCATAACCGGGTCGCCTTCGGGCGGTCCTTTCGTCATATCTCATGGCGCGTGCGATCGGTCACACTTGATCTGCATCTCACGGCGTCCAGCACCGTCATCCCTCTACCCAGCCCGTCAGAGTTCGGCCCATCCGCATCGGTACGGGCTGGGGATGGTGCGCACCTAGCACATCGTCAGCAGCGCAAGACGCGAGGGGTCGAGACGTCGCACTTGAGGCTGAAGCCCTGCTCGACCCTCGGGTGGTGTCGCGGAACATCGCATCCACGCGGGCGGGCGTCATCAGCACCCCGGCCAGGTTCGGCAGGACGTGGACGCGGATGGTGGCGACTGCGTGATGGCACAGGTCAATCGGGTCCCTCCTTTTTGCTATGCATGTGGATCGCACGGGGTCGGCCCGTTCGTGCCCTCTGCTCACGCTTCGGCAAGCACAAATACGGCTTCCACGGCGGAGCCGCGGACCCTCCGCATTTGCGCTTGCGACCGGGCCTCTTGCCCCCGTGCTGGGTGATCCCCATCGCAACAAGGAGTAACCCAAATGACCAACCACTACGTCGCCACCGTCCCCGTTAAGTTCACCGATACCGATGGCCAGGAGCGCACCCGCTTTCAACGCGTGGGCGCCATGTTCCGCAACACCCGCAACGGGGATGGCTCGGAGTTCTTCAGCCTCAAGCTCGATTTTCCGGTCGCGGTCTCGGAGCTGGTGATGTTCCCGCCGAGCGCGAAAGATCCCCAGGACTAAATCCTCTGACGAGGATGGGCCGCCCCAGGACGATCTTGGGGCGGCCCGAT
>NZ_WIBF01000031.1 GCF_009496005.1 Tritonibacter litoralis | reverse complement strand
TCGGCCGCATGGGCGCGGATGTTAGGAAGCAGAATCTGCGTCGGTACGGCCTCGACAATCGTCTTGCCGGTCCGGGTGCGCTCGAGCTGACTGGCGTATTGCGTCATCATCACCGCGACGGTGTTTTGCTTCCGCGCGGTCACCAGCCAGTTCGAGAGCCGCTCCGCGAAATAGGCGTTGTCCAGCGCCTTCCAGGCCTCGTCGATCACGATGATCGTTGGGCGGCGATCTTCGATCTCACGCTCGACCCGGCGGAAGAGATAAGAGAGAACGGCCATGCGTTCCTTCTCGGCCTCGCTGTCGAGTATGCCGGTGAGATCGAAGCCCACCACATCGCCTTTGAGCGAGAAGGTGTCTTCCAGAGTCTGTCCGAATATCCAGCCGTAACGGCCCTCTTCGGTCCATTCGAGCAGGCGCTGATGCAGATCGCCACCATCATCGGTGGAGACGAATAGCGATGCGAAATCCCGCCAGTTCCGCAAGCCGGGATTCGTCGCCTGCGCGTTCTGGCGCACGACCTCTTGGATGCGGTTGGTCTGGGCAGGCGTCAGCGGCTTGTCTGCGCGATAGAGCAGGGTGGCGAGCCAGTCCGAGAGCCATGCCGTGCCGCGCGCATCGGTCTCGGTCCAGAGCGGGTTGAGGCCTGTGGGTTGCCCCGCTTTCAGGGACGCATAGCGTCCGCCATTGGCGCGGACCGCCATCTCCATACCGAGACGGTAATCGAAGACGAAGATCCGCGCCCCTGCTCGACGGGCCTGGGTCATGAGGAATGCCGAGAGGACCGACTTGCCAGACCCAGGCCGTCCCATGATCAGCGTATGCCCGCTGGTGGGTTCTTTGTCGGGGCTGCCTTGCTCGTGATATGAAAACCGATAGGCGCTCTGCTCGGGTGTGGGCAGATAGGTGATGATCTTGCCCCAAGGGGTTTTCTGAGCAGGCTTGCCAAGCTGCGTCCGATGAAACGCCGCGAAATCCGCAAAGTTGCGATTGGTGATCGCGCTGGCGCGCACGCGCTTAGGCTGGTTGCCAGGATGCTGGCTGAGGTAGTGGGCCTTGGCCGCAACCCGCTCGCCGATCATCTTCACGCCCTCGGCGGCGGCGGCGTTCACGATTTCGGCGCTGAGTGTCTGTAGCTCGTCGAGCGTGTCGCAGAAGATCGTTGCGATCATGTGGTGTTCACCGAAGCTTTGTCGCTTGGCCTCAAGATCATCGGCGGCGATGTCGAGGGCTTCCATCAGCGAGAGCGCCGCGTCCTGGCTCGCCTGCATCTGGCGCTTTTGCCGCTTGATCCGACCCGCCATGAGGTTCGAATTGATCGGCGTGAAGGAATGCGTGACGATCATGTCGACAGGCAGGTTCAGCATGTCGAACATGGTGCAGGAGGTTGCCTCGGAATATTCCCCGATGGTGAAACTCTTCCCAAAGCGGTGTCCCACGACGCCTTCGGAGAGTTCGAAGTGATCGCCTTGAAACGTCACTCGCGTGTTGGCGACGTTGAAGGACAGGAAACCATAGGTATTGGCCGGATAAAGCGGCAGTTCCTGGCCAGTGTTGAGGGCCCCCAGAAAGCCGATCAACTCGCCGGACTTGGCCGAAAGCACACGCGGATTCAGCTCCGTCAGGCCTGACACGAACACGCTCACGGCCTCGCCCAATCGGCGAAGGCGTTTCTCAGTTGCCTCCTTCAGCCGATCCGGTGCGCTGCGGTTCAGGAACGGCAGGACGCTTTTCGGGGGCGGGCGATGGATGACCGTGAGCGTCAGCGTCTTGTCGCGCAGCCCGCTGGTCTCGAGTTTCTTGCGCCAGAGCCGGTCAACTTCTCCAGCAAAACTGTCCTCGCGCACGGGCTCGAGGTCCGGCGTGATCGCCTTCGAGACCTTGTGGACGTAGTAGCTGAACTCCGGCCCCAGCTGCGCGATGATCCGGGCAAAAAGCGCGGTCACCTTGTCGAGATAGGCATCATCCGTGGTGTAGCTGTTGACCCCGTCGAGCCGAATGCACTGGAAAAGCTCGTTGACCCGCGTCCGCACGGTCCGGTCATCGACCTGGCTGACGTACGGCAGCATATGCGCAAGGCGGGTCTCGCGTGCATACCATTCGGGCGTCATCGTGCGGGGATCGAGCGCAGCATCACAGGCTTCATCACGGAGCATAGCTGTCCCCGCCATGGATGGAGCGGTTCCGCGTTGGTGGGGTTTCCTGCAGTGCCGTCATCATCACGTCGATGAAGCGCGGGTCCCAGTCCGCGGCCTTCCAAAGCACGGGATAGAGCAGGGCGGCCACGCCCAGCACCGCGATGTGCTGGATCCAGACGAACAAGAGCACCGAGCCAAAGAGCCAGACCATCGCATACATGATGGGCAGGCCCAAAAGCTTGGGCGGGCGCACGAGACCCAGAAAGAGGGGCGAGCGCTCAGCCACCGGCAAAGACCGCGGCAACGATGGTGGGGGCAGCCGCGACACCAGCGATGCCCACGAGGACCCAAAGCGCTTGGCGCAGGTCGATGATGTTGAAGAACCAGCTCAAGAAAACGCCGAGGACCGCGAGTGTGGCGATGACCACACCAAGCGGGCCGGTCAGCGCATCGACGATGCCCTGCAACAAGCTCTGGATCGGGGAAAGATCGATGCTCTGTGCTAGGGCGGGCTCTGCGACGAGCAGGAAGAGCGCGAGCGACGCAATAAACAGGTTAGATATGTGCTTCATGAATTTGATCCTTCCAATCGGGCCACGACAGCCATGACGCGGGCCACGTGGTTCTGGGTTTCTCGGTAGGGGGGAATGCCGCCGTACTGGCGGACCGCATCGGGTCCGGCGTTGTAGGCTGCAAGGGCAAGGCGTGGATCGCCGAACGTGTCCAACATCATCGCGAGGTAGCGGGCGGCCCCGTCGAGGTTCTGCAGCGGGTCGCGTGGGTCAACGCCGAGATCACGGGCAGTGGCGGGCATCAACTGGCCAAGGCCAATGGCACCTGCACTTGAAATCGCATCCTGCCGGTAGGCGCTCTCAACCTCGATATTGGCTCGATAGAGAGCCAGCCAATCCGTGACGGAAAGCTCCGCGCGCCTTAGGCCGGGGTGGCTGGCATAACGCAGGGCCGTGGTCTCTATGGCGTTTAGGACATCGGCACGGGGCAGGGGTGCCGGACCGACACGGGCTGCAAAGCGCATCGCTTCTCGCTCTGGCACAGTTTCATCGCTGCCGAAAATCGCAAGTTCGTCGGCTGCCGATCCCTGACCGATGCCGTCATTGTAGTTCCGAGCAAAACTGCTCTGAGACCGGGATGGGGTCAGAGAGCCGTCGCTCTCCATGACCAGGACCATTTGCGCTGAGGCAGGTGCTGCGACCAGCCAGAGACAGACGAGGTTAGCTGCCAGCGTCCTTGTCTGATGGGGCTTTGTCTGACGGCGCGAGTTTGTGGCTCCGGCTTGTTCCCGCTTCAAGCGGCAGGTCGACATGCGCAAAACCAAGGCCAATGAAGAAAGACACCACGCCGGAGATCGTTTTGAATTCGCGGATCTTGATATCGTTGTAGGTCGTCCGCGTGCGGGCGGTGACGAGGAGCTTTTCCGCCCCGTCATCAGAGACAACGCGCATGATCCAGACCCCGTAATAGCTGGGGCCTTTCTTATGTGCCGACTCCTGGCACAGGATTTCTGCGCTATAGCCGCTTTCCACGAGCTCGCGGAACCTGGCTTCCGTAACCACATTTGGTGCTTCAATGTCCCAGTTCATGGCCCGGCTCACGCTTTCTCCAATTGCGCGACCCCAGGCATTCCTACTTGAAGCCCAGAGTTACGATAGTATACTATCAACCGCAAGATGTAATATCGTGCTTTAGCTGTAGTTTGGTCACGCAAACACTAGTCACGGCCAGTGTCTGCGATCAAGGAGATAACAGGTTTGAGAAACCCAAGGTTGACTTGCCTGTTCCCATTGCAAGCTATGGTCCTTCTGATCTGCGTTCCTGGGCCGGTTTTGGCGGAATCCTGCTTTGCGCCGTCCCGTCCTTTCCTGCCAAGCGATTCGCAGGCCGCGCGGGACTATGCGGATATCATCCGCGGGGACTTCGAAGACTATATCCAGGATATCCAGAGCTACTTCCGTTGCCTCGACAGCGAACGCGCCCGCGCCTTCGAGGAAGCGCGCGAAGTCAGCGAGGACTATGGCCGGTTCCTGCAATTGGTAGGGGATTGATGGGCAACCTCGGGAGCATCAGACTTGCAGCCCATGGAAACCAGACGCCGATAACACCCTCATATATCTACTTTTTAGATAACAGATTTCATCCGCTAGCGACGTCACAAAAGGTATGTGACGCGTGGCAAAGACAATCAGAACAAATGGCCAGTTGGCGCTCGTCCGTGCGTTGGTTGAAGCACGTCAAAATGCGGGTCTCAGCCAGCAGCAGTTGGCGGCGAAGCTCAAACGCCACCAGTCGTTTGTGGCACGTCTCGAAAGTGGCGAGCGTCGTATCGACGTCGTGGAGTTTACAGTTCTGGCGAGGGTCATTGGTTTTGACAAAGATGAAGTCCTGTCGATTGTCGAAGCCGCCACGGAGCCCGACCACAGGATTTGAAGCCAATGAATTGTTGAGAACGCGGGAACCCATTTTCTCGGTCTGATGATCATTCCCTCATCGAGGACCAG
>NZ_WIBF01000030.1:2500-6098 GCF_009496005.1 Tritonibacter litoralis | reverse complement strand
TTGGTTGCGGGAGTAGGATTTGAACCTACGACCTTCAGGTTATGAGCCTGACGAGCTACCTGGCTGCTCCATCCCGCGTTGGTTTTGTTTTTTTATCGATTTATAGAGATATTGGTATTGTCTAGGTTTGGCGGTGACCTACTCTCCCAGGGCTTAAGCCCAAGTACCATTGGCGCTGAGGCACTTAACTTCCGGGTTCGGGATGGGACCGGGTGTTTTGCTCTTGCTGTTGCCACCAAACCGAGGCAATACCGTGCGTCTTTTTTTTGACGCATACAATCAAGGTTGTCCGAGTTAAGTTTGCTTTTGGTTTTTGCTTGATGACGGTGTTTTTTTTACACTGTCTATTTCTGGATCAAATCAAGCCTATCGGGCGATTAGTACCGGTCAACTGAGCACATTGCTGTGCTTACATCTCCGGCCTATTGACGTGGTGGTCTACCACGGCCCTCAGGGATACCTTGTTTTGAGGGGGGCTTCCCGCTTAGATGCCTTCAGCGGTTATCCTTTCCGATCATAGCTACCCAGCACTACCATTGGCATGATAACTGGTCCACCAGTGGATCGTTCACCCCGGTCCTCTCGTACTAGGGGCAACTCCTCTCAAGTATCCTACACCCACGGCAGATAGGGACCGAACTGTCTCACGACGTTCTAAACCCAGCTCACGTACCTCTTTAAACGGCGAACAGCCGTACCCTTGGGACCTGCTCCAGCCCCAGGATGAGATGAGCCGACATCGAGGTGCCAAACACTGCCGTCGATATGGACTCTTGGGCAGTATCAGCCTGTTATCCCCGGCGTACCTTTTATCCGTTGAGCGATGGCCCTTCCACTCGGGACCACCGGATCACTATGGCCGACTTTCGTCTCTGCTCGACTTGTCAGTCTTGCAGTCAGGCTGGCTTTTGCCATTGCACTCAACGAGCGATTTCCGACCGCTCTGAGCCAACCTTCGCGCGCCTCCGTTACTCTTTAGGAGGCGACCGCCCCAGTCAAACTACCCGCCACGCAGGGTCCCGGATCCAGATGATGGACCGCGGTTAGACATCAAGAGTGCGAAGGGTGGTATCTCAAGGGAGGCTCCACTCAAACTGGCGTTTGAGTTTCGATGCCTACCACCTATCCTGCACGTCACAATCCTGATGCCAGTGCGAAGCTGTAGTAAAGGTGCACGGGGTCTTTCCGTCTAACCGCGGGAAGCCTGCATCTTGACAGGCAATTCAATTTCGCTGAGTCGATGTTGGAGACAGCGGGGAAGTCGTTACGCCATTCGTGCAGGTCGGAACTTACCCGACAAGGAATTTCGCTACCTTAGGACCGTTATAGTTACGGCCGCCGTTTACCTGGGCTTCAATTCGGAGCTCTCACCCCTCCTTTTAACCTTCAGGCACCGGGCAGGCGTCAGACCCTATACGTCGTCTTGCGACTTCGCAGAGCCCTATGTTTTTAATAAACAGTCGCCACCCCCTGGTTTGTGCCCCCGGATTCCACTTGCGTAGGACCCGGGCCTCCTTCTCGCGAACTTACGGAGGTATTTTGCCGAGTTCCTTCAACATCGTTCTCTCAAGCGCCTTGGTATTCTCTACCAGTCCACCTGTGTCGGTTTAGGGTACGGTCTGATGGAGGGCTATTTCCAGGGACTGATCAGCAGCCCACCCAATCCGATAAGGGCAAACTACCTTCACAATCCGTCACATCCTCCTGGCCTAGGAATATTAACCTAGTTCCCATCGCCTACGCCTTTCGGCCTCGGCTTAGGGGCCGGCTTACCCTGCTCAGATTAGCTTTAAGCAGGAACCCTTGGACTTTCGGCGAGAGTGTCTCTCACACTCTTTGTCGCTACTCATGTCATCATTCTCACTAGTGATCTCTCCACGGGATCGCTCACGCGCCCGCTTCATCGAAAGTTCCGTGCGTCTAAGACCTTCCGGAGAAGGTTAAAGACGCATGGAACTATATCACACTACGCTCTGCTACCATGCACTATGTGCATCCTCGGCTTCGGCTCATGGCTTGAGCCCCGTTACATCTTCGCCGCAGGACGTCTTAATTAGACCAGTGAGCTGTTACGCTATCTTTAAAGGATGGCTGCTTCTAAGCCAACCTCCTGGTTGTTTTGGACATCCCACCTGCTTTCCCACTTAGCCATGAATTAGGGGCCTTAGCCGGAGGTCAGGGTTGTTTCCCTCTCCACTACGGACGTTAGCATCCGCAGTGTGTCTGCCATCTAGTACTCCCGGGTATTCGGAGTTTGGTTAGGATCAGTAAGCCTGTGGGGCCCCATTACCCATCCAGTGCTCTACCCCCCGGGGTATTCGGATGACGCTCTACCTAAATAGATTTCGCAGAGAACCAGCTATCTCCGAGTTTGATTGGCCTTTCACCCCTAGGCACAACTCATCCCGATCTTTTTCAACAGATGTGGGTTCGGCCCTCCAGTGCGTGTTACCGCACCTTCAGCCTGGTCATGCCTAGATCACTCGGTTTCGGGTCTGATCCCACGAACTCATGCGCCCTATTAAGACTCGCTTTCGCTACGCCTACACCTAACGGCTTAAGCTTGCACGTGAGACCAAGTCGATGACCCATTATACAAAAGGTACGCCGTCAGATCTTAAGATCCTCCGACTGATTGTAGGCGTTCGGTTTCAGGTACTGTTTCACTCCCCTTGTCGGGGTGCTTTTCACCTTTCCCTCACGGTACTGGTTCGCTATCGGTCAGTAAGGAGTACTTAGCCTTCGAAGGTGGTCCTCCGATCTTCAGACAGAATTTCACGTGTTCCGCCCTACTTAATACGTCCTTCAAAGCTTCCCATACGGGGCTATCACCCGCTATGGCTATGTTTCCCAACATATTCTGGTCACTTATCAGGCTCGGCTGGTCCCCGTTCGCTCGCCGCTACTAGGGGAGTATCATTGATTTCCTTTCCTCCGGGTACTTAGATGTTTCAGTTCCCCGGGTTTGCTCTTAAAACCCTATGTATTCAGGTTAAAAGTACTGGGTTTACCCCGCTATAAACTGCAATGCAGATTATAGTAGAGTATCCAGTGGGTTGCCCCATTCGGAAATTCATGGATCAAAGCTTATTCTCAGCTCCCCATGACTTATCGCAGAGTATCACGTCCTTCATCGCCTCTTACTGCCAAGGCATCCACCAAACGCCCTTCTCGCGCTTGATTTGATCCAGAAAGAGACAGTCTATTTGCACTACCGCGCCGAAGCGCCTTGAGTGCATTTACACAGTCTACGACAGAAGCTGGTAAGATCTGCCGCTTGTCTTTCTGAACCAAAAGCATACTTTCCCGCTCGCTTCATGTCGGTGAAGCGAACTTTGCATGAACTTAATCATGCGGGTTAGTGTACTTGACTTGGACAACTACCGTCATTTCAAGAAAGCATACAGAAAGTCGTCTGAGGAAACATGACGAGCCAATCTGCTATCAGCTGCAAGAGCAGCATCACCTTCAAGAGGTCATCCCCTTACTCGAGGAGACCAACGGTGTTGTTGATTGTAATCTCTATAAACGATATCAAGTTCCACTCTCTTGAGAGAAGGAATACTGCGCCCGATTGGACGTTTAAGAAGCACATCTT
>NZ_WIBF01000003.1 GCF_009496005.1 Tritonibacter litoralis | reverse complement strand
GTGATCGCTGCGGTCAGCGTGGTTTTACCGTGGTCAACGTGGCCGATGGTGCCGATGTTGACGTGCGGTTTTGTACGTTCAAACTTTTCCTTAGCCATGAGAGGCCTCCTTTTCGTTGAGAGGGGCAGGCACCCTTGCCCACCCCCCAATTATTGAAACGCTTACGCGTATTTCGCCTGGATCTCGTCAGAGATGTTCTGCGGAACCGGATCGTAATGCGAGAACTGCATGGTGAACTGGGCGCGGCCAGAAGACATCGAACGCAGAGTGTTGATGTAGCCGAACATGTTCGCCAGCGGTACGTTTGCGTCGATCGCAATCGCGTTGCCGCGTGTTTCCTGGCCAGACACCTGACCACGGCGAGAGGTGAGGTCACCAATGATGCCACCGGTGTATTCTTCAGGAGTGATCACTTCTACTTTCATGATCGGTTCCAGAAGTTTCGCGCCGGCCATTTTCATGCCTTCGCGCATACACATGCGAGCTGCGATTTCAAAGGCCAGAACGCTGGAGTCCACGTCGTGGAACTTACCGTCGATCAGAGCAACTTTGAAGTCGATCACGGGGAAGCCAGCCAGCGGACCGGAGTCCATGACCGATTTAACACCCTTTTCAACACCCGGGATGTATTCCTTAGGAACAGCACCACCAACGATGCGGCTCTCGAAGGAGTAGCCTTCGCCGGCTTCTGTCGGAGAGATGATCATCTTGACTTCGCCGAACTGACCAGAACCACCCGACTGTTTCTTGTGGGTGTAGCTGTGTTCAACTTCGTGACCGATGGTCTCACGATAGGCAACCTGCGGTGCACCGATGTTCGCTTCAACCTTGAATTCACGCTTCAGACGATCGACGAGAATATCCAGGTGAAGTTCGCCCATGCCTTTCATGATGGTCTGACCGGATTCCAGGTCAGTCTCAACACGGAAGGACGGATCTTCGGCAGCCAGACGCGCCAGACCTTGAGACATTTTCTCTTGGTCCGCTTTGGTCTTGGGCTCAACAGCGATTTCGATAACCGGTGTCGGGAAGGTCATGGTTTCAAGAACAACCGGTTCGTTGGTTGCACACAGGGTGTCACCAGTGGTGGTGTCTTTCAGACCTGCCAGCGCGATAATGTCGCCCGCGAATGCTTCCGTGATCTCTTCACGGTCATTCGAGTGCATCATCATCATACGGCCAACACGCTCTTTGCGGCCTTTGGTGGAGTTCAACAGGGTATCACCCTTGTTGAGGACACCAGAGTAGATGCGGGTAAAGGTCAGCGAGCCAACGAAGGGGTCGTTCATGATTTTGAACGCCAGACCAGAGAACGCCATGTCATCATCCGCGCGGCGGGCAATGTTACGTGTTTCTGTTTCGTCGCCAGGCTTAAAGCCCATGTAATCAACAACGTCGAGCGGGCTCGGCAGATAGTCGATCACAGCGTTCAGCAGAGGTTGAACACCTTTGTTTTTGAACGCGGAGCCACCCAGAACCGGAACGAAGTCCAGCGCCAGAGTACCTTTGCGCAGCAGAGCGCGCAGAGTTGCAACGTCAGGCTCTTCGCCTTCCAGATAGGCTTCCATTGCGGCTTCGTCTTGCTCGACCGCAGCTTCAACCATCTTTTCGCGCCACTCGTTCGCCATGTCCTGCAGTTCAGGGCGAATGTCGCGTTTATCCCAGGACGCACCCAGATCTTCGCCTTCGTAGACCCATTCCTGCATGGTCACGAGGTCCAGCAGACCTTCCAGCTCGTTCTCTGCGCCGATCGGAATACCAACCGGAACAGCGCGTGCGCCGGTGCGGTCTTCGATCATGTTGACACAGTTGAAGAAGTCCGCGCCGATTTTGTCCATCTTGTTGACAAAAACCATACGCGGAACCTTGTAGCGGTCAGCCTGACGCCACACGGTTTCGGTCTGGGGTTCAACGCCAGCGTTGGCGTCCAGAACACAGACTGCACCGTCGAGAACCGCCAGCGAACGTTCAACTTCGATGGTGAAGTCAACGTGGCCAGGGGTGTCGATGATGTTCAGACGGTGCTTTTCGGTGTCTGCGGTCTTACCGTCTTCGGTGCGTTCCCAGAATGTGGTGGTCGCAGCCGAAGTGATGGTGATGCCGCGTTCCTGCTCCTGCTCCATCCAGTCCATGGTGGCCGCACCATCGTGCACCTCACCAATGTTGTGGGATTTACCAGTGTAATACAGGATGCGCTCGGAGCAGGTAGTTTTACCTGCATCGATGTGCGCCATGATACCGAAGTTACGGTAGCGGTCGAGCGGATATTCGCGTGCCATTTGGAATCAGCCTCTGAAGGTTTACCAGCGATAGTGCGAGAAGGCTTTGTTTGCCTCAGCCATCTTGTGCGTGTCTTCGCGCTTCTTAACGGCAGTGCCACGGCTTTGTACAGCGTCAAGCAGCTCACCGGCGAGGCGTTCTTCCATTGTGTTCTCGTTGCGACCACGTGCAGCGGTGATCAACCAACGAATGGCCAATGCTTCGCGGCGCTCGGGGCGCACTTCAACCGGAACCTGGTAAGTTGCACCACCCACACGGCGGGAGCGAACTTCGACAGACGGTTTTACGTTGTCCAGCGCTTCGTGGAAGACTTCCACAGGGGCGCGCTTGACCTTGTTTTCAACGCGATCCAGCGCGTTGTAGACGATTTTTTCTGCAACCGACTTCTTGCCATCGATCATGAGGTTGTTCATGAATTTTGACAGAACTTTGTCGCCAAATTTGGCGTCGGGCAGAACTTCGCGTTTTTCGGCGGCGTGACGACGTGACATCTCGGCCTCTCCTTCTTACTTGGGACGCTTTGCGCCGTATTTCGAACGACGTTGCTTACGATCTTTAACACCTTGGGTATCCAGAACACCGCGCAGGATGTGGTAACGGACACCCGGAAGGTCTTTTACACGACCGCCACGAATCAGAACCACAGAGTGTTCCTGAAGGTTATGGCTTTCACCCGGGATGTAGGAGATCACTTCGAAACCGTTGGTCAGGCGAACCTTCGCAACTTTACGCATCGCAGAGTTCGGTTTCTTTGGTGTGGTGGTGTAAACGCGGGTACAAACGCCACGCTTCTGAGGGCACTGCTCCAGGTGCATGGATTTGGAGCGTTTTACTTTCGGCTGCCGCGGTTTGCGGATCAGCTGTTGGATCGTTGGCATTCCGGTTATTTCCCCGTTTTGCAACATTTCGTCATGCACAAACCCTCGGGCTGTGCGGCTCATTTCTTTTTGCGCGGGTCTCAGGAACTGGCCCTTAAACAAGCGCAAAAACCGCAAACGTTTCCATTCCGAGGTAAACGTCGCGGTGTGTTAACAGAGGATTCAGGTGATAAAAGTGCCTGAACCTTGATCCACTTAACTTTTGATTTCGGCATCAAAGGGAGTTCCCCCATAGCCGGATAGCGGGCGTATAGGGGGAGTCGCCAGGCTTGTCAACATCCCACCCCTGTGTGAGGACTTGTGGCGGTGCCGGTGCTGTGCTCAAACTCACAAAACACCAAAAACAGGGAAATCCGTCGTTATGCAAGTCCTCGGTCTTTGCCGGTTTTCCTATCCTGCTTTGGGCGGCTTTCAGGTGGAGCATGAAACGATCCAAGAGCGGATCGACTACCTGTATGCGCCGGAGCGGATGGAAGAACGGTTTGCCCTGTTTGAGGCGATTACCCTGCCCGCGCTTAAATCCCAGACCGATCCGGATTTTGATCTGATTGTGGTGATCGGTGACAGCCTGCCTGCCCATTATGAGCAACGCCTGCGGGACCTGTGCGCAGGGGTTCGCCAGATCCAGATCCGCAGCGAAGCTCCGGCCCGCCACCGCCCGATCATGCGCAAGATCCTGAACAAAGCGCGTCGCGATCCTGCAGCCCCCTGTCTGCAATTCCGATTGGACGATGACGACGCGGTTGCCGTTGATTTTGTCGAACATCTGCGCGCGGCGACTCAAACCTGTGCGGGTCTGTTGAAACAGCATCCACAGGTTGCCATTGACTTTAACACGGGCTTTTTGGTGCGGCCTGAAGCGGGTGAGGTCTTGGTCGCCGAAGTCAGCCGCCCCTATCAAACCGCCGCCTTGGGCATCTATATCAGCGGCGGCGACACAAAGTCGGTGATGAATTTCGGCCACAACAAAGTCTACCAGAACATGCCAACCGTCACTTTGAACCAGCGGGCGATGTATGTGCGCAGCCACAATCAGTTCAACGATTCCCGACAGAATGTGGCCAAGGAAGAGATGCAGCCGATCACCGCCAAGGACCGGCAGCTGTTTCAACGCTGTTTTGCCATAGGCGATGCGCAGCTTGATCAGCTGCGCGCCCTTTCGCGTTTGCGCTGATTTTCGCGGGCCAAGGTGAACAGCCCTGCCCCCACAACAATGGCCGCCCCCACAAGGGTGATTGCATCCGGCCATTCGTCAAACACCAGAAGGCCCACCATTAGCGCAACCACAAGGCCGCTGTATCGAAACGGCGCCGTAAACGAGACCTCGCTGCCGCGCATCGACAGAATGGAGAACACATAACCACAAAGGATCAGGCCAGAGGTTGCCAGCAACAGGCCCAATTGGAACGGCGTGACCGCCACCCAGTCCTGCCCCACACCGGAGACGCCGCCAAACAGGGCAACACCAACCGCTGTTGTGATCGCCATCGCCATCGATGGAACCCCTGCGGGCACAAAACGTGTCAGTATATCCCGCCCGGTGATCAGCAAGACCGCAATCAAGACAAAGACGGTGCCTTGTCCAAACCCCGCAGTCCCCGGACGCACGATCAGCAACATGCCCAGAAAACCAACCACAATCGCCAGCGACCGGCGCCACCCGACCTTTTCTGGCAGGAACAGCGCCGCCGCCAAAGTCACCGTCAGGGGGATCGCCTGCATCACCGCCGTGGCATTGGCAATTGGCATCGCCAAAAGCGCGGTCAGGAAGAAATAGGTCGCGCCAACCTCAAATGCGGCACGCAGCAGTACAAAACCCCATTCCCGCCGACCAGAGACCCAGATTTTTTCACGCAAGACCCGCGCAAGGGCGAAAAGCAGCACCGAGGCCAAAACGCCGCGCAAAAGCATGATCTGCCACAGGGGCAGATCCGCGCCCAGAAGTTTCACCATTGCGTCGTTTAAGGTGTAGGCCGTCATGGCCACCATCATATAAACCGCGCCAATTTGGTTGGATGTCATGCAAGAAGCTCATTCAGGAAGTCGGGGGTCAGATCAAAGTGCTTTCGCAGCGCTTTGTCGATCTGCGCCCGCGACCACCTGCGGGTCAAGCCCATTTGCGTCGCGTCAGACTTATTGTCGCCATGTACCGTGCGCACAAAGGACGGCACCGAGATGTCGGAATAGGTGTTATAGTGCTGGGCAAATCTGCGGTGATTGAACCGATAAGGGTTCAACCGCTGACCAACCTTGCCCACGATTGTCGCACCTGCAGACAGGGGCATATGTTCGCAACTGTCATAGACCTGAACCCCCATGCGTGTGCGATGGGCATAAAACCCCCGGTTACCGCACAAGGCAAAGGGTTCCGCATCCCCCTGTAACGGGATGAGCCCTTCGGCCGTGCGACGCAGGCGCGCGATAAAATCATTGTCCAGACAATCGTCATCATCCAGCCGGAACTGCACCCGGTGCGTCGCATCCCCAGGCGAAATGCTGTCAAATCCCCGTTTCAGCAACCGATAATGTTTGCTGGGCCAAAACTGCTGGCAGGTGATGTGAGGATAGGGTTCCACCAAAGCCTGAAGACGCTCCCAATAGGGTTTCGGCAACCGCTTGGACGTCAGAACAACCGCCTGAAACCCATCATCGTTTTGACCCACCAAAGACGGCAGGCACAAGGCTTCGAACAGACGAAACCGCAGTTCCATCCGGTCAGTTGCATAAAGATGGGCCGCGATTTCATCCACTGTCTGAAATCGCTGGGTATAGAACGTAGGGCTTAGCACCGAAAACCGGACCAATCCCACGATCTGAAGTCTCAACGTCATGTTCGGTCTGCGCATTCTGGCAAAAGAGAAGCCCCTGTTCGGGGACTTCATCCTTTTTACGATGCGGGCACTAAGAATTCCCTTATGGCCGACATGATTTTGCCACAAACCGCAAGCAGCCAATCAGCTGATGGGTGTTGAACAAACGGGAGGCGTTTACGGCGCAGCATCCTCTTTGGCCCAGTCTTCCCACTGGGTCCCGTATTGGCCAAGCTCGCCCTCCCAAGCAAAAGGGATCTGATGAATCAACGTATTGTCACCATGGATCGTCAGCACAAAATAGGCAGGCTCCATCGCGCCGCCTTTCAGCCATGTCTGCTCGCTCAGATCCGGATAGGACTGATTGCCGGTTGACGGCACCGAGGCAAAGGGAACGCCAAGAAAGATGCCGTGTATTGGCGCATGCACATGTCCAAAGTGGAAATACTCAATCCGGTCGGCATATTCCGACAACAGCGCATGAAAAGCGGGCTGATCTTGGTCCACCAGCGCAATCTGATCTTCGGCTGGCAGGCCAATTGGCATGGGATTGTGATGCAGGAACAGGCGCGCGCGCGTGCAGCCCGCGAGCTGAGATGCCAGCCATTCAATCCGGTCGGCCCCGAAATGGCCAGCGTGCGTCTGATCGCCAACCGTGTCCAGATAGATGTAGCGCACGCCATCAATCGTTTCAGCGTGATTTACGTAACCATTGGCATCCACCGGGTGGTCGGGAAACACCGCAAGGAAATTGCCACGGTTGTCGTGGTTGCCCAACAGAAGCCGCACCGGCACATCCACATCCGAAATCGCCTGTTTCAACGCCTCATAGGCCTCGATCTCACCCCAATGGGTCAGATCGCCCGTGATGATGATCCGGGTCGCGTCACTGTGGTTTTCTGCAACATCCGCCAGCGCCTTGGCGAAGCGGGCGTGCGGGTTCAGCCCACCCATCGGCTCACCGGGAATGGTCAGGTGAATATCAGAGATATGGATGATTTTCATGTTCTGCCTCAGTTTAAAAGAGGGCCGCCCGGTATGATGGGCGGCCCAAAGGTGTTGTTGTCTTAGGAGTTTGGCAAGAGGTCGTTGACTTCTTCGACCAGCTCTTCTTGAAGTTCCTGCATGTCGGTTGCGTCACCGGTGACGATACGCTCGATCCCGTCATAGATCACCTGGGTGATCGCCAGACCGTTATCGCCCGGATAAGCCAGCCAGTCGCGCAGTAGCGGCAGCTGGTCCACGGCGGTCTGTTTGTTCGGGTTCTGAGTGTAGAAGTCTGCCAGGATTACTTCGTTTGCAGCCTTGTTCGGCGGCATGTAACCGGTGGTTTTGGCAACTTCAGCCGCGCCATCACCCGAGGTGATGAATTTGAGCCAAGCCCAGGCCGCCTCTTGCACGCGCGGATCGTCCGAGGTGGAGGTCAGCATGGCTGCGTTGCCGCCCGCTGGCAGACCTTGGGGTTTTTCACCCATGCCCGGGAACGGGCCGGTCACCAGTTCAAAATCACCTTGCGACCGTTCAACAGCGCCCAGCGCAGAGGTCGACCAGAACATCATGCCGATCTCACCTGCAGAAAACGACGCCAGAGCGGCTTTCCACTCCAGGTTCTGCATCTCACATTTGGTGAAGATCTCTTGCATTTGGGTCAACGCATTCAGCGCCTCAGGGCTGTCGAGGGTCACGGCGGCGTTTTCTACGATCGCCTTGTCCTGGCTCCACATCAGCGCCTGCATGAACCAATTGCCAGTGATGTTCCAACCCCAGAAGATCGGGTTCTTGACGCCATTGGCTTTCATGGTTTCACAGGCCGCGATCACCTCGTCCCAGGTGGTGGGCAGCGCTTCGATGCCACCGGCACGCAGAACGTCCATGTTGTAATATCCAACCGGCAAAGAAACCGAGAACGGCAGGCCGTGTACGCTGTTGTCGAAGGTTGACAGTGACAGCATCGCATCGTGGTAGCCGTCCTTGGCGAAATCAGCTTCCTTGGCAATAAACGGCTCAAGCGACTGTGCGATGCCTTTTTCGACCAAGATCTGCTGGCGGTTCAGACCTTGCATGGTCACATCAGGCAGGTTGCCAGATACGGCCTCGCGCAGGATGGTGTTGGTGCCATCTTCATAGGATTCATAGGTCGAGCGGAACTTGACCTCGATGTTTGGGTGCGCTTCCTGAAAAGCAGGCATCATCGCCTCATAGGTCACGTCAAACAGGTGGCTGTAGGGATAGGCGAATTCAATGGTGACTTTGTCCTCGGCCGCCGCGACGGTGGCGATTGCGGACAAAACTATTGCGGATACGGTGGTTTTCATGGTTCTTACCTCTCACTCCTGAGCTTCAAAGCGCGCTGATTTGCCGATCCGGCGCTTCTGGTTCATCCCTGTCGGGATCCGGGGTCGGGTGCGGCGTGTCCGCACCCGAAATTCGTTATTTCATACCGCTGAGCGTGATCCCTTCGATGAAGCGTTTCTGCGCCAGAAGGAACGCCACGATCAGCGGCATGACAATCACGGTGGCTGTGGCCATCATCGGACCAAAGAAGCTGCCATCGCCGTCGCCTTTGAATTCCCGCAGGCCCAGTGGCGGGGTGAACAGGTCACGGTTGCCAGTCACCACGATGCGGGGCCAGAAATAGTCGTTCCAATGGGCCACAACTGAGAAGATCGCAAAGGCCAGCAGCGCCGGGATCGCGGTGGGCAGCATCACGCGCCAGACGATGGCAAATTCACCCATTCCGTCCATGCGCGCAGCATCGATCAGGTCATCTGGCACGGTCATAAAGAATTGCCGCATCAAGAAGATCCCAAAGACCGAGATCGTCCAGGGCACCACCAGCGCGGCATAGGTGTTGGTCAACCCCAGCTTCGCGAGCATGATGTAAAGCGGCAGCGCGATGGCATGGACCGGGATCAACAGGCAGAACAGAACCAGGGAAAACACCGCTTCGCGCCCCCAGAATTTGAGCTTGGCCAAGGCATAGGCCGCCGGCACCGCCACCAGCACCTGAATGAAAAAGATCGAGGCGGTGACAATGACGCCGTTCAGCAGATACCGCAGCAGCGGTGCCTCGGTGAAAGCTTTGGTGTAGTTGAACACCACGGGGCGCATCGAACAGTCGGCGGTGGCCTCAGCCAGCAGCGCGTCGCGGATCTGTGCATCCGTTTGGTTTGGAAAGCGCAGCAAAGCCGCCGCGATATCATCCCGATTGGGGTCGCGCAGTTTGACACAGCGCTCATCTACCATCATCTCTTGGCGACCGAAGAAGCCGCCCTCGCCCCGGTCGATTTCACCAGGCGATTTGAACGAATAGCTGACCATCATGTAAAACGGCGCAATCACGATCAGCGCGCCCAAGGTCAGGATCAGATGTTTCCACCAGTCGCGTGTCATCCGTAATGTACCTTTCGCTCGACCAGCCAGCGCTGGATCAGGGTCAGGACCATCACAAAACCCAGGAACACGATGGTGATAGACGCGCCAACCCCGATCAGGTTCTGCTGAACGCCTTTTTCAAAGATGGCGAACATCATCACATAGGTGGATTTATTGGGACCGCCGCCCTGGGGCCAGAAGGCCTCAACCGTGTCAAAGACCTGAAAGGCGCGGATGCAGCTGATGGTGACCACAAACACGGTTGTCGGGCCCAGCGCAGGCCAGGTCACGAGCCGGAACCGCTCCCAGCCGGATTTCGCCCCGTCCATTTCAGCCGCGTGATACAGCTCACGATGCACCCCGGTCAGCCCAGCCAGATACAGCACCATGTTAAACCCGAAGCCCTGCCAGATGCCGATGAAACAGATCACCCAAATGGCATAGCGTTTGTCACCCAGCCATACGGGGAAGGTTTTGGCACAGCCGTTGGCCATAAAGGGCCAGATCCGTTCCAGAACGGTGCCACATCCCAGCTCAAGCGTGCGGTTGATCATACCAATCGACGGGTGCAGCATAAATTCCCACGCAATCGCCATGGCCAATAGCGTCGCCATCACCGGCAGGAAATAGATCGTCTTGTAGAGTTCCCGAAACCGGCCAAGCGACTGGACCAACAAAGCCGCGCCAAGGCCCAGACCAACCGACAGGGGCACCACGGTCACCACATAGGTAAAGGTGGCGATAAACATCTTTTCATAGGTGGAGCGGCTGAGGAGACGATCGTAATTCTTGACCCCAACCCAATTGAAACTGCTGTTGCCCAGCGAGAAATCCGTAAACGACAGAACCCCAGCGATGCCCACTGGCACCAAGAGGATCACCACCATCAGCGCCAGCGCAGGCAAGGTCAGCATCCAGGCCGTCCGACGCTGGCGGCGCAGCGTTTCCTGCTCGGGCGAGCGTAAGCTGTCAACGGTTTGAGAAATGGCCTGCATGCTCACAACGCCTCGACCATTGGAAGGTGCGCCAGATGTTCGACCTCACGGACCCGCTGCCCGGCGCCATCAAAAACCAAAGCCGCGCGACAGTCGAAATCAATCCCCACCGGAGCCCCCAGTCGCAGAGAGCTGCGTTGCGTGGGCTCCGCCCGCATGACCAACCGCTGCGCAAGCCCCGGCACCTCGATCTGGGCAAAAAGTTCCGCCCCAAGGTTTTCGGTATGTGCGACAATGCCCGTCAGCCGTGCGTCAGCGCCCGCAAGATGCAGGGCCTGGGGCCGCAGCCCCAACCGCAGCCCTGTGGTCGCCCGCGCCACGCGCAGCGGAAGGTTTTGGCCCAACAGAGTCAACGTCAGGTCCGGTGCCGTTGCAACCGGTAGGATATTGATCTTAGGCGCGCCGATGAATTCAGCCACTTGGATATCGGCCGGATCTTCGTAGATCTGATCGGGGGCCGCGCATTGCAGGATCTGGCCACCCATCATCACCGCGATCCGGCTGGACATCGTCATCGCCTCAACCTGGTCATGGGTCACATAAACAAAGGTTGCGCCCAGCCTGCGGTGCAGCTCGGCGATTTCCACACGGGTCTGTACGCGCAGTTTTGCATCCAGATTGGAAAGAGGCTCATCCAGCAGGAAGGCCGCTGGGTCGCGGACCATAGCGCGCGCCAGGGCAACCCGTTGCCGTTGCCCACCAGAGAGCTGACCCGGTTTGCGGTCCAGCAGATGGTCGATCTCAAGCGTTTTGGCCGCGTGGGTCACATCCGCTGCCATCTGCCGTGTTGCGGCACGGGCGCCCGGCATGACACGGCCAACCACTGGCAATCGCTGCCGTCCAGTCATCCGGCGCATGCGCAACGGCACCGCGATATTGTCCCGGACGCTCAGATGCGGATAAAGCGCATAGGATTGGAACACCATTGACAGGTTGCGATCTGCCGCCCGGACGCCCTGCACGTCTTGTCCAGCCAGACGAATAGAGCCACTTGTTTGTGTCTCTAATCCAGCGATTAGGCGCAAAAGCGTGGATTTACCGCAGCCCGACGGGCCCACCAGCGACAGGAACTCACCATCTTGGATCGTGAGCGAAACACCTTTTAAAACTTCGGTGTCACCAAAGCGTTTGGTGACATTCTCGATTGCCAACTCTGCCATTTGATTCCCCCTGGTTTGGGGGCACGCTAGGCCAGCCACGCCTCATCTGTATGACGTTATATTAGTGAAACTAATACTGGTTACGATCCGAGCGTAGACCAAAACCAGAGCCCCAGCATGCGTCCCAATCCCCATCAGTTTGTCGCCTTTGCCTATGTCGTGCGCGAGGGCAGCTTTTCCGCTGCCGCCAATCGCCTGGGGGTGACGCAATCCACCATTACCCAGCATGTGGCCAAGCTTGAAGCGCAGGTCGGTTCGCAACTGTTGATCCGGGGGCGTGGCGGTGTGAGTGTGACGCGCACGGGGCAAGAGTTCTTTGATCTTGCAGATCGCCTTGTGGCGCTGGAAAGCGCGATTGCCGAACGGCTGGAAGGGTTTGAGACCCTCGAAAAAGGCCATCTGAAAGTGATTGCCAATGCGCCCCAACCCGCGCTGGAAGCCATTCGCGATTTTGCGGCCCGTCACCCCTTTGTTGAAATTGACTTTGCCTTGCATGATTGGACCACCGCGACGCGGCTAATTCGTGAACGGCACGTGGATGTAGGCATAATCACCGACGCGCCGATGTCGGAGGATTTCGAACATGTGCCGCTGCAACAGATCTCATACGTGGCCTATGTTCATCCCGACAGCCCGCTGGCCCAGCGGACGGAGCTGAGCCTTGCCGATCTGGCCCATCAGACAGTGATCTTGCCTGAATTTGGCTCCCTCACGCAGCGCGTTGTCAGTACGGCTTTGAAATCCCACGCGATCACTTTGCCCCGGACGTTGCGCATGACCACATTTCCGGTCATGTGCGAAGCCGTGTTGCACGGCATCGGCGTTGCCATCTTTCTGTCGCGCAGCGGGCGGCTGGCGCAGTCCTTGGTCGAGGTCCCCATCCGCGAGCTGAGCGCCCAGCACGAGATTTCGATCCTGGCCCCCAAGGATCGCGCGCGTCTGCGGTTGGTGCAGGCCTTTATTGACTGTGCTGAGCGGCTGGCTGCTTAGGGCTGAACTCAAGGCTCAGATGATCGATCAGCGCGCGCACTCTGCGGGTCAGATGCCTGTTATGAGGATAAAGGGCGTAAACCCCATAGGCATCGGTGCGATAGTTTGGCAGGATTTCTTCCAACATGCCTTGTTCCAAGGCCTCTTGGATCGCGTATTTTGGAGAGCGCGCGATCCCAAGCCCGCCAATGGCCATCCGTGCCAGAACCGCCGGCGCATTGGCCCGTGTGGTCACGTTCAGCCGGGCCACATGTTCCTGACCCGAGGATTTCGACCAGAACCGCCAGACGTTCAGATTGGCCTGGTTTTCATCCACCAAACAGGTGTGCGTGGCCAAGGCGCGCGGATCTTGGGGGCGGCCGTAACGGTCCAGATATTCCGGCGCAGCGCTGACGATCAACGGCATATCCGCCAGTTTGCGCACGATCAGCGTGGAATCGCGCAGCGCCCCGATGCGGACCGCCAGATCCATCCCCTCTTCCACCAGCGCGACACGTGAGTCCGAAAGCTTAAGATCCAGATGCACATCCGGATGGGCGCGCAGAAAAGGGATCAAAGCTTCGGTCAGGCGGGTACTGCCGAACCCGGTGGGGGCTGTAATCCGAATGGGGCCGGCCAGTTCCACCTGATGTTCGCGCACCAAGGCATCCAGATCGTCGATCTGTTCCAGAATAGAGCGGCATCGCCCCAGATAGGCCACCCCAACCTCGGTCAATGTCACGCTGCGGGTGGTGCGGTGGAACAGGCGGGTCTGCAGCTGGCTTTCGAGCTGTTGAACATATTTGCTGACCAGCTTGGTCGACATGCCCAGCCTGCGACCCGCTCCGGTAAAGGAATGCTCTTGTGCGACGGAAATGAACGCGCGCATCGTCTCAATCTTGTCCATCTGCCTCTCCGCTTGATTATGAACATCATAGACATAATCATTGAACAAAACGAGAGATTATCGCCTAAGCGTTCCAGACGCATACTATGGGCATCAAAGCCGATCCCCCGATCCTTTGAGCGAACCCTGTAAAACTGAATGGAATGTACCGATGTCCAACGCTATCAAAATCCACCGTCACCCGCTGTCTGGTCACTGCCACCGTGTTGAGCTGTTCGCCGCCCTCACCGGTATCAACTATGAAACCATTGACGTTGATCTGGCCAATGGCACCCACAAGAAAGAGCCGTTCCTGTCGCTGAACCCGGCCGGTCTGGTTCCGGTTATTGAGGACGCCGATACCGTGGTGACCGATTCCAACGCGATCCTGGTCTATCTGGCCCGTAAATACGCGCCCGAGTGGATCCCCAGCGAAATCGAAGACGAAGCCCTGGTGCACAAGTTTCTGGCCTTTGCAGCCGGCGAACTGGCCAGCGGTCCCTGTGCGGCGCGCCTGATTACCGTCTTTGGCGCCAAACTGGACGCTGAGCGCGCACAAGCGGTTTCTGAACGCGCCTTCACCTATCTTGAAGGGTATCTGGACGGCAAAGAATGGCTGGTTGGCACCCGTCCAACAATCGCAGATGTTGCGTTTTACAGCTACACGGCGCACGCGCCCGAAGGGAACGTCTCGCTTGAGCCTTACCCGAATGTTCGCGCGCTTTTGGCGCGTATCGAAGCCCTGCCCGGCTTTGTTGCGATGCCTGTTACCAAAGTTGGCCTGGCCGCCGAGTAAACCCACAGTTTCCAAGGGGGCGCGGCTGTGCCCCCTTTTGTTTCCCACTTCTATTCTTTGCCGGAGATCACAATGACCGTTGACCCAAAATGGGATGCGACACCGTCGCCCTTTCATGCAGGTGAGATCTCGATGCAGGAACAGCTGGGTGTGCGCCGGATCGAAGCGGTCGGACGTCGCGCCATTCGCCCCTTTATGCCCGACCAGCACCGCAACTTTTTTATGAACCAGCCCTTTATGGTGGCTGCGGCACGCGACAGCGACGGGCGTCCGTGGGCCACGATTCTGGAAGGGGATGTGGGATTTGTCACGTCTTCGGATGATAAATCACTGACACTGAACACCCAGACAGTTGCGGGCGATGCCTTGAGCGGTGCGTTGAACCCCGGTGATGATCTGGGGTTGATCGGGATCGAACTGGCCACCCGGCGCCGCAACCGAGTCAATGGGCAGATCACCGCCGCCACCGATGGCGGTTTGCAATTTGCGGTGCGCCAATCCTTTGGCAATTGTCCGCAACATATTCATGCGCGAACCTATCACCTGCTGGATCAGGCAACCCCCGGTCCAGTGAGCCGCAGCACGGCATTAACGGCCGACCAGCAACGCTGGATCACCGGCGCGGACACCTTTTTCATCGCGACCGGCTTTCGCGGCGCAGGCACGCATGCGGGTTACGGCATGGATGCCTCCCATCGGGGTGGCGCGCCGGGGTTTGTGGAGGTTGTGTCGCCGCACCAACTGAGGTTCCCGGACTACCCTGGCAACAATTACTACAATACGCTGGGCAATATTCTGAATGACAAACGCGCGGGGCTGCTGTTCTTGGATTTTGCCTCTGGCTCTTTGTTGCAAATCAGCGGACGCGCAGCCGTGGATGCCACCCCATCCGAGCTGGAGCACTTCCCCGGCGCGCGGCGGTTGGTGACAGTTGATATCGAACAAATCGTCGAACTGCCCAGCGCGTTGCGCCTGCGGTGGCAGGCGGATGGCGATGCCATTCGCGAGTTGCGTCTGGTGGAGAAACGTCCCGAAAGCGCGGATGTGAAATCCTTTGTGTTTGAAGCACGCGATCGCGGTGTGGTGCCTGAGTTTCGGGCGGGACAATATCTGCCGGTCGAGGTCTCGTTGCCCGGCGTGCCCGAAAAGCTGCGCCGGAGTTATTCATTGACCAATCTTCCAGGCGAGAACCTATACCGTATCACCGTCAAACGTGACCCGCGTGGGATTGTGTCCCGCTACTTGCATGATTTTCTGGAGGTTGGGGATTTTCTGTCCGCCTTCCGACCGGCCGGAGATTTTGCGCTGCCGGGACCAGACACGCCGATCATGCTGATCAGCGCCGGAATTGGCATCACGCCGATGATTTCCTTGTTGCAGGCCGCGTTGAAAGACAACCCATCGCGCAAGATCTCCTTCCTGCACGGGGCCCGTGATGCGCTCCATCACCCCTTTGCCCATGAGCTGAACCGGCTGGAACGTCGTTTCCCAGCGTTGAGCACTGTGACCTGTTACAGCCGCCCGGATCCGTCAATTGCCGACCCAGCTGCGAAGGTCGGGCGTTTGACCCCGCAGCTTCTGTCCACGCTGGCATTGGATCCGGACACCACCGTTTTTGTCTGTGGGCCTGATGGTTTCACAATGGATTGGGTAGACGGGTTGACCAAATTTGGCGTGCCCAGCGCGCAGATCCAGACAGAGAGCTTTGGCGCAAGCTCATGAATGGCGCCCCCCACCGCCCGACGGGCAGTGGGGTCGCCGCCACTTATTTTGAACTGTGTCGCAAGGATTGTTCGGCCGACCAATTCTGCGCAAAGTGAAACAGATCTCTTCCGCTTTGTGGTCGTGCAAAGGCAAAGCCCTGCAAGGTGTCACAGCCAAGATCCGTCAAAATCCGCGCATGTTCCCAGGTTTCGACACCCTCCGCAGTGACTTTGAGCCCCATAAGATCCGCCATGCCCACAATCTGTTTGAGCAGCCCCCGGATCGTATCCGATTTGGTGAGCGGCAGAACCAGCTGCTGGTCGATTTTCATCACATCCGGCTGCAAATGCATCAGCCCAACAATTGAGGCATGTCCCGAGCCAAAGTCGTCAATCTCGATCGAGATCCCCATATCCCGCAGGCGATCCACGCTAAAGTTAAACAGATCGGATTGCTCTTCGACCAACACGGACTCCAGAACTTCAAACGCGATCTGATATCCGGTTTCAGACTGTTTCGGCAAATCCAGGAACATATCCGGGTTCTGGATGCGATCTGCTGTCACATTGAAAGAGAGTTTTGGGATAATCACCCCCTGTTTGCGCAATGCGCTGATCTCTTGTGTGGCCTTGCGAAATATCAACGCGTCGATCTCATCCACGGCTGACAATTGGTCCGCAATCGGCAGAAACACATTTGGTGTCATCAGGCCCAGTTCCGGTGACTGCCAGCGCACCAAAGTTTCAACCCCCACAATTTCATGTGTTTTGGCGTCAAACTGAGGCTGATAAAAGGGTGTGAACTCCTCATTCACGATAGCGCGGCGAATTTCCAAGGCGAGGGATCTGCGCCCTTGGACGGTGTGGTGCAGCTGCGGGGTATAAAGGCGAACCGTGTTGCGCCCGCTGTCCTTGGCCTCATACAGCGCGGCATCCGCACCAACAATAAGATCATCCAGCGGCAACAGCCCATCCAACGTGCTGGCGACCCCAAAACTTGCGCCAACTCGGATGGTTTTCTTGTCAAATTGTTTGGGCTGTTTGATCCGTTTCAACATGCGTTCGGCCACAACACGGCCGTCCTCAGACGATTTTCCGGCGCTCAGAAGGATGACAAATTCATCCCCACCAACACGGGCAGGCAAGTCCTCGGACTTGGTTTCTTCGCGCAGGATGTCGGCCACATCGCACAGAACAAAATCCCCCGCTGCGTGCCCCAGGGTGTCATTCACATATTTAAAGTGATCCAAGTCGATGCGAACAACGGTTGCATCTGATCCTGCTTGGTCGCCGCGCGCAGACAGCGCAATGTCAAGGGCACGACGGTTTGGCAGGCCCGTCAACGAGTCATGAAGCGCCTGATGTTCGATCTCTTTCTTGGCGGCCAGGATCGCCTCACGCTGGGCGCGTTCCTGGGTCACATCGTGGGAAATAGCCATAAAGCCGTAAAACTTGCTGTCTTCATTGCGCAGCGGAGAAATCCCCAAAGACACCCAGAACGGTTCACCTGTTTTCTTGTAATTCAGGATCTCTGTCTTGATCGGACGCCTGAGGCGGAGCGCCTCGCGGATTTCTGACACTGTGTCCGGATCGGTATCAGGCCCTTGCAAGATGTCGCCGGGCTTCTGGCCGCGCGCTTCCATTCCGGTAAAGCCAGACAGTTTTTCAAAGGCAGGATTGGTCCAGACAATGCAGCCGTCCGCATCCGTCACCAGAAACGCGTCATTGGCCCGTTTTGCAACGGCAGCCAATTCAGAAAGGGATTTCTTTTGACGTTCAAGCCGACGGTGCGGCTCCACCAGGGCGGCCCGACCCAAAGCCGCAAACAGCATAAAGGCAACCAGAAGCACCACAAACAAGACACTGATGGTCGATGTCACCAGTTGACGGCCGGCATCCGCCACCGCTTCTGTATCTGGTATCGAAACCAAGGTCAGGTCCCATGACGACAACGGGTAGGAAATGGCGTGTTCGGGCAGCTCCGCGGTGCCATCCGACACAACAAATGTTTCCTGGATCGTTTCATGGGGCGTCAACACGGCCGCATATTCAATATCCAGCGCTGCGACGACCGCCCCGTGGGTTTGACCGCCTTCATGGATTGGTGCGGCCAGCGCCAGGCCGAACCCCTGTGGGCTGAAGGACAACACAAGATCCTGTGCCTTTGCCTGATCCGCATGATTGGTGCGCGCGACAAGAATATCCAAAGAAGGCTCAAGCGCGGGATCCATGGGGGTTTCGGCAAAGGATGTGTGAGAAATCAGCCTGCCGCCTTGGTCATAGATCCGCACCCAAGACACGGTGTCCGAGGGCTCAAGCTGTTGCATCAGCGCCTGCAGCGCCTCACCTTGGTTCTGCGCACCTGTCGCCACACCGTGAACAGGGGGGGCGTAGCTGAGGATATCCAAAATGGCCTTGTAGCGCTCCAGTTTGGCCTCCAGCGCCAGCATGTCGGCCTTGGCCTGGGCGTTGATCGCCTCATACTCCTCTCGCATTAGAAAGGGTGTTGCGGTCATGCGAACGGCAATGGCCGAAGACGTCACCGCCAGAACCAAAACCAGAAGCAATAAGCCCCAGAAGCGTTTTATCATCACTTGTGTGCCCGCCGTGCGTGCAAAGAGTGCCTTAGCAGCCATCACAACGCCTCCACATTGCAAAACAGGTCGCACTTGGCCTGTTTGCAGCGCCAAGCAATTGGCGCGCATGCGAAACCGCAATTTGAAACTGAATAACCATACCAATACCCTCGTTCACATCGGAAAATTTGCATAACAAAGGCTAACGCGAGATAAACGTCGCCCGCTGGGACGGTTAAGTTTGTAGGCACATTTGATTTTTCAGGGCACCAACACCTGCTAGGTCTTAAAACCCATCCTAATCAGATACTTAAGCTACGACGACGCTTGGTCCCTCTTTAGAAGCTCTCTGCATTTATGCGTCGTTTGCCGGCATGCGGTTGCGCCCTTGGTTCAGCCGTAAAAGATGGGGCAAAGTTCCCTCCTGTGTCGTGAACCCGGCGTAAAAAACAAATTGAAATGTTGGTATCTCTTTCCCTGTCCTACCGGTTTTGCGAAACGCGCGCGCCTTGCTTATCTTAAAGATTCTCAACTGCTTAATTTTTAACCGACACGCTCAGTAATTAGACGGTCAAATTCACCTGGGACGTGCAGAAGCTTGATTATGAGGCAGGTCGCTTGCGGCGCAACGGTCGGCTGGAAAACTGGTGGCATGACACATGCAGCCACGTTCTTTGACGAAATGCTCTCTGGCGCAGAGGGTGCACGGGATCCTTACAAGGTCTATTACGACTGGTTCGAAAACGAAGACCTGAAACGATTGCGACGAAAATCCGTGGATGCAGAGACGTTTTTTCGCAAGATCGGCATCACGTTTAATGTTTATGGTCAGGAAGAGGCCGACGAACGGTTAATCCCCTTTGACATCGTTCCCCGTATTATCGCAGCACGTGAATGGGCCAAACTGGAACGGGGCATTGAACAGCGGGTGCGGGCGATCAATGCGTTTTTATACGACATTTACCACGGACAAGAGATCCTGCGCGCCGGACGCATTCCGCGCACCCTGATCAGCGGCAACGAAGCCTTTTGCCCTGAGATGATTGGCGTCAATCCGCCCGGCGGCGTCTATACTCATATCTGCGGCGTCGATCTGGTGCGCACAGGCGAAGATGATTTCTATGTGCTGGAGGACAATGTGCGTACCCCGTCTGGCGTGTCCTATATGCTGGAAAACCGGGAGACCATGTTGCAGATGTTCCCTGAGCTGTTCACCCAGCTGAAGGTGCGCCCGGTCTCCTCATATCCGCAGACCCTGCGGCGTTCCCTTTCTGCCAGCGCGCCCGGCAGCTCGCCAAATGCGGCGCCGGTGATTGCGGTCCTGACGCCGGGCATCCACAACTCCGCCTATTTTGAACATGCTTTCCTAGCCGATCAAATGGGCGCAGAGCTGGTCGAAAGCCATGATCTGCAGATCGTCGACGGCCGCGTGGCCATGCGCACAACGCAAGGGTATCAAACCATCGACGTGCTGTATCGTCGGGTCGACGATGATTACCTGGATCCTTTGACCTTTAACCCCGACAGCCTGTTGGGTGTGCCCGGCATTATGGACGTCTATCGCGCGGGAAATATCACCATCGCCAATGCGCCCGGCACCGGCATCGCCGATGACAAGGCGCTGTACAGCTATTTACCTGATATAATTGAGTTTTATACGGGCGAACAGGCGATCCTGAAGAACGTACCAACCTGGCGATGTTCGGAGCCTGATGCGCTGTCTTATGTGCTGTCCAACCTCAAGGATCTGGTGGTTAAAGAGGTGCATGGCTCCGGCGGCTATGGCATGTTGGTGGGCCCTGCCGCCAGCAAAAAGGAAATCGCAGCTTTTGAAGCCAAGCTGCGCGCCAAACCTGCCAATTACATCGCCCAGCCGACGCTGTCGCTGTCGACGGTTCCGATCCTGTCCAAGTCAGGGCTGGCACCGCGTCATGTGGATCTGCGCCCCTTTGTTCTGGTCTCGCCCAACAAGGTGGAGATCACGCCGGGCGGCCTGACGCGGGTCGCGCTCAAGAAAGGGTCGCTGGTTGTGAACTCCTCCCAAGGTGGCGGAACAAAAGACACCTGGGTGCTGGGGGATTAAGCCATGATGCTGGGAAAAACTGCTGGCGGTCTGTTCTGGATGTTTCGGTATCTGGAGCGGGCTGAAAACACCGCGCGCCTGCTGGAAGCGGGTTGGCGCATTGCTTTGACCCGATCCTCCAACAGCGAGAGCGAGTGGAAATCGATTGTCACCACCGCCGGGATGAACATTGGTTTTGAGGCAAAACACGACACCTATAACGCGGCCAATGTGATCAACTATTTGCTGCGGGACAAAGAAAACCCGTCAAGCGTGATGGAGACCCTGAACCAAGCCCGCGCCAATGCACGGCTGGTGCGCACCGCCCTGTCGAGCGAGGTTTGGGAAGCCACCAATGAATGCTGGATGGCCATCAAAGACGAGCTGGCACGGCCCGTCAGCGAACGCAATCTGCACGATGTTCTGGCCGCCATCCGGTATCGCACCTCGGTCGTGCGCGGAGCCTTGCATGGCACCATGTTACGCAATGACATCTTCAGCTTCTCGCAGCTTGGCACATTTATCGAACGCGCTGACAACACCGCGCGCATTCTGGATGTGAAATACTATGTCCTGCTGCCGTCGGCGGCCTATGTGGGCAGCAATGTCGACAATGCCCAGTGGGAGGTAATCCTGCGCTCGGTCTCAGCCGAGCTGTCGTTTCGCTGGCTGCATGGCGGCACCGTCTCTCCGATGATGATCGCAGATTTTCTGATCCTGGATCGGCGCATGCCTCGGTCATTGGCCTTCTGTTACCAAGAAATCGACGAATGCCTGAAGCAGCTGCAAGAAGAATACGGCACCCGCCAGCCTTGCCGGGACAAGGCAGATGCAATTTGCGCCCGCATGCGCGGCCATTCGATTGAAGGCATTTTCCAAGAAGGGCTGCATGAGTTTCTGGGGGAATTCATCAAAAGCACCACGGGGCTTGCCTCTGCGATTGAGGAAAACTTCCGGTACTATGGGTGACGACATGAAGCTGACGATCACCCATAAAACCACCTATGACTATGACACGCCTGTGCATTATGCGCTGCAGAAACTGCGGTTGATCCCGCGGACGGGCCATGGGCAGACCGTGCTGAACTGGCAGACCGAAATCAACGGTGGCGAGAAACAGGTTACCTTTGACGATCAATTTGTGAACCACACCGAATTGGTGAAGGTCACCCCCGGCACCACCCGGATTGAGATCATCAGCACCGGTGAAGTGGAGGTGCACAACCAAAATGGCGTGATTGGCCAACACAACGGTTACGCGCCCTTGTGGCTGTTTGAAGAGGCGACCGCGATGACAGCCGCCGGAAACCAAATTCGCCATCTGGCGTCTTTGGTGCGCCAAGAGACGGCGGATCTGGACGACGTGGCCCGGCTGCACCATCTGTCCAAGGCGATTTTGAGCCGTGTCACATATGAAACAGGCCAAACCGACAGCACCACCACAGCCGAGATGGCGCTGTCGGCGGGGCATGGCGTCTGTCAGGATCACAGCCACATCATGATCGCCGCCGCGCGTGTTCTGGGCTATCCGGCGCGCTATATCAGCGGCTATTTGTTTATGGACGGGTACGACCAGCAGGACGCCACCCACGCCTGGGCTGAGATCTGGATTACCGGGCTGGGCTGGGTCGGCTTTGATGTCTCGAACGGGATTTCCCCGGACGGGCGTTATGTGCGCGTGGCGACGGGGCGGGATTACAGCGATGCGGCCCCGATCTTGGGCATTCGGCAAGGTGTTGGTGCAGAAAATCTTCATGTTTCCTTGCAGGTTCAGCAATAGGCTGATTGAACAGCCTGCAAAGAAGGAAATCACATGACCTATTGCGTTGGCCTGATGCTGAAACAAGGGTTGGTCTTTATGTCCGACACCCGCACCAATTCTGGCGTTGATAACATTTCGACCTTTCGCAAGATGTTCACCTGGGATGTGCCCGGTGACCGCTCGATTACGTTGATGACTGCGGGAAACCTCGCAACAACCCAATCCGTGGTGAGCCTGCTGGAAGAACGCAGCAAGGAACCCGGAGAACGCCAGCCCGGAATTCTGGAAGAAGAGTCGATGTTCCAGGTCGCAACCATGGTTGGCAACCTATTGAAAGAGGTCATCGCCACCCATGCCGAGGCAGGGCAACGCGCGGATTCCACCTTTAACGCGACGATGATCCTGGGCGGGCAGATCGGTGACGGCGAACCGCGTTTGTTTCTGATCTATCCCGAAGGCAATTTTATCGAAGCCAGCTTTGACACCCCGTTTTTCCAGATCGGTGAGACCAAATATGGCCGCCCCATTCTGGTGCGCGCCTATGATCCCGAGATGTCATTTGAAGACGCGATCAAGCTTCTGAGCCTCAGCTTTGATTCCACAATCAAAGCCAATCTTTCGGTCAGCCTGCCCTTGGATGTGCATGTCTATGAAACCGGTAGCCTGCGCAATGGGCGGCTGTTTCGGATCCAGGACAATGACACCTATTTCCTGGCGCTTTCGTCTGGTTGGGGGATCGCGCTCAAAGATGCCTTTGGGCAGCTGCCGGAATTCAGTTTCCCGGAACCCTAAGGGTCCAAACGCTGCGGATTTCGGTTCAATGACAACAGATCCCGGCGGCTGTAATGGCCCGCAGGATCCAGTTTCATATGGGCCCCAATCACCGCATCCATAGAGAGTTCCGCATATAGGATATGTTCCTCCCCCAGCACCGGGGGCACAATCAACTCTCCCCCCGGTGCGGCGATCATGGACCCACCATCCATGATGACATCTCGGCCCTCGGCCACGTATTTGCGCAGCGGAAAGCTGTTTGGAATGTCGGATGCGCGCAACAGCCCCGAGACAGACGCCACGTAAATCCGCCCCTCCATGGCGATGAATTGGGTGATATGATCGGTCACGTCCAGATCGCCGGGCCAGGTCGCAATATGGAGCTGCTCCCCTTGTTCATAAAGCGCTTGTCGCGCCAGAGGTTGCCAGTTCTCATAGCAGTTCAACCCGCCAACCTTGAACCCGTTGACGTCCTGCACCTGAAGCCCATGTGCATCCCCATCCGCCCACAAGAGCCGTTCGTGAAAGGTTGGTTTGAGCTTGCGGTGAACGTTCACCACACCTTTGTCCGGATCGATCGCCACCAGCGAAGCATAGACCGACCCCATGGAACCTGAGCGTTCCACAATTCCCGTATAGACATGGACGCCCAAGTCATGGGCCTCCTTGCAGATCGCCGCGATCTCGGGCCCGCCCACCGTGATTGCGGATTTCAGATATTCCACCTGACCGATCTTCAACAGCTCGTCCGACGACGACACAATGGGTGCACGCAGCCAAATGGGGTAGCCGGACAAAAACACCTCGGGAAAGGCGATCAATTGCGCGCCTTCACTCGCGGCTAGCCGCAACAGCGTCAAAAGCTTGTCTGTGGTGGCTTTGGGATCCAGGAAAACCGGGGCAGCTTGGACGGCGGCGATCTTCATGTACGGCTCTCTTTTGTTGGCGGCCCGATAGCGGGCGAAACATCCCCCGGGTCATACCACCGGGGGATGGTGGCCTGCGTGGTGTTTAACCAGGATTGGCCCCGGCGCTCTTGATATCTTCGTCGATCTTGCTCCAGGGTTTGGTGTTGTCACACCAGATCTGAATATCCGGCTTTACCCAGGAGCTGTCGACCATGGTGCCGGCTTTGACTGCGGCAAGATCGTTGAACGCGGGCAGTTCCGTGGTCAGTGGCGAGCCGCAATTGCCGCAGAAGTTACGGGTGACATCCTCACCCGAGGCCCCTTTGACAACATATTGCTTGCGGCAGTCCCCCTCGAACACCACTGAAGAAATCGGCACCAGAACGTTTGTGGAAAACGCCGAGCCGCTTTGTTTTTGGCAATCCGGGCAATGGCACACAGCGGTCATGGTGGGTTCTTCTGCGGTAGAATAATACGTCACTTCTCCGCACAGGCAGCTGCCTTTGATCTTTGGCATGTCTTAATCTCCATGTTGGTTGCTTTGTTTATTTACTTTTTGTTTTTCGTTTTTATTACGTCCGCATGTGATCTGCGGATTGATTGAACAACACGGCGTTCTGGGTGGCAGAGGCCGTATTGGAAAACTGCTGGTCCTTGTGCAAATTGATCGCCGCGCGGACCGCTGGGCGCGACTTGATCCGTTGGCGCCAGGCCGCGACGTTTGGAAATTTGGTCAAATCAACACCTAAGGGCTTAGAAATAAAGGCCCAGGGAAAGATTGCCATGTCCGCAATGGAATAATCATCAAACAAATAGTCGCGGCCAATCAATTGATGTTCAAGAACGGCAAGGCTGCGTTCAAATTCACCACGATACCGGCGCAAGGCGTATTCCTGCCCTTCGGGTGCGTAGTTGACAAAATGGCTCAGCTGACCCGCCATCGGCCCTTGGTTTGCGGCCTGCCAAAAGAGCCATTCGTAAAACTCTTTGCGCTCCAGCCCACCGTTTGGGCCAAATTTCCCGGTTTTCTCGGCCAGATACAAAAGGATTGCGCCGCTTTCAAAAACCGACATCCGACCGCCGATGGCGTTGTGATCAACAATAGCCGGGATTTTGGCGTTTGGGCTGATCGCCTTGAACGCCGGCGTCAGCTGATCGCCCTCGGTCAATCGCATCAGGATGGTGCGGTGTTCCAGCCCCGTCTCTTCGAGCATGATTGCGATTTTCCAGCCATTTGGCGTGGGCGCATAATAGAAATCAATCATTCCTCATCCTCTGTTTTTGGCGAACGCAGGTGGTCCAAAATTTCGCCCGTATGCGCGCCCAGTTCTGGGGCCGGACGACGGTTTTGCGCAGGCGTTCCGTAAAACACGGCCGGATTGCGGGCCTGACGCAGGCGGCCTGCGGTGGGGTGGTCGTATTCAAAGAACGTCTCATTTGCGGCCATCTGTGGATGGTTGCGCATCTCGTGACGTGTCAGAACAGGGGCACAGGGAACGCCAGCGTGTTCCAGCGCCGCCAACAGCGTGTCACGATCCATATCCCGCACGATATCCTGCGTCAGGGTCAGCCGCGCATCCCGGTTGATCTCGCGCAGCTCCGCATCCGTGAACCGCGGATCTTCCAGGATATCCGGCCGCCCGGTCGCCTCGGCCAGGGCAGCCCAATGTTTGTCCTGCATGATCGAAATGCTCAGATACCCGTCGCCCACATCGTAGATCAGATCGCTGAAGGACTGGCTTTCTTCCTTCTCCATCTCATCACCGACAAAGGTATGTCCGTTCATGTCAGACGCCCAGAGGAAGGTGGCAACAGTATCAAGCATGGACAGGGTGACTTTCTGCCCTTGTCCGCTGCGTTCTCGTGCAAACAGCGCCGCAGTCACAGCCTGGCTGGCCTGAACAGCCGTCAGCTTGTCCGGCAGGATCGTGCGCACCAAACGGGGGCGTTCCTCATCCGAGCCGGCCTGGACAGTTGTAAGGGCAGACACCGCCTGGATCAGCGGATCATACACGGGCTTACCTGCCAAAGGACCAGAAAATCCAAAGCCTGCAATCGACATATGGATCAGCTTCGGGTTCAGGGCGCTCAGCGCTTCATATCCCAGGCCCAGACGATCCGCGACGCCGGGGCGAAAGTTTTGGATGAATACATCCGCATCCGCAATCAACGCCTTGAGCGCCGTAAGGTCATCAGCGTCCTTGAGGTCGACAACAACAGAGCGTTTGTTGCGGTTGTTGTTCAAAAAGGACGCCGAGTGTCCACCACGTCGCGTTGCTAGATGCCGGGTGTAATCCCCATCCGCGCGCTCCACCTTGATCACATCCGCGCCCTGATCCGCCAGCATCATCGTGCACATAGGGCCCGAGATGACCGTGGTCAAATCGATGATCTTGATCCCGGCAAGAGGGCCTGTGAATGTGGCCGTGGTGTCCTGATCCATAATCGTCTTCCTAATTCTTCCGTAATCAGAAGGTAGGAAGTCGAATGTAAAGTCAGAAATGAATAAAAATCACTGGAAGATGAGATTCATTCAACCTGCTTCAGCAACCAGCTGTGGAACCGCTTGACCACGGATGTCATAGGATCGGGAGAGCGGACCACATAATATCCCGTTTCCACCTGCGCGCCCTGCTCAGCAAAGGGTTGGATCAGGGTTCCATTTTCCAGATCAGGATCCGCCAGCGGCCGCCGCGCCAATGCCACGCCCAGTCCATCGCGCGCCGCCTGAAGCGTCAGCTCGTAGGTCGGCAAACTGTAGCGCTGCGCCAAATCGGGCGTTTTTAGATCACAAGAGCGGCACCAGCTGTCCCATTCCCCTTCGACATTTGCATTTTCCAGCACGCGGGCAGATTGCAACAATTCAGCCAAATTGGTGCACCCCGTTTGTTCAAACAGCGCTTGCGACATAACAGGGACAATGGTTTCAGACATCAAAGGATCGGCCACTGTTCCCGTCCAACGCCCATCGCCACGGCGGATCGCCAGATCCACACCTTCCCGGTCCAAATCCACAACCCGAGTTGTGGTCACCAGATTGACCTCAATATCGCTGTGTTCCCGTTCCAGATCGACGATCCGGTGCAAGAACCAATCCGCGGCAAAGGAGGGCGTCAAGGTGACGGTCACCCGTTTTCGCGCAGGAGAAGAGCGCACCAGATCTGTAGCCCGGACAATAGATGCCATAGGATCTTTGATCTGCTGGAAGAACTGTTTGCCATCCGCAGTCAGATGCAGCTTGCCTTTGCGGTTTTCGAGCAAACGCACGCCCAGTTCCGTTTCCAGAGCTTTCAGTTGGTGGCTGACGGCGGATGGGGTCACTTTCAAACGCGCGGCAGCCTCAACCGCACTGCCAGTGACGCCAAGGGCGTAAAAGGCCTTCAATCCTCCAAATGGCGGGAAATAGTCATTTGCGGTTGTGGTCGGCTTGTCCCTCATGGGACCCTCCTAACAAAATCAGGTCGCTCTCCCACAAAGACAAACTCACCGACATCGAGGGAGGTAGACGTAACCTGCTCCATAGTTTCGTCTTGCCTGACTGCGCTCTGTCGGATGCACAAACAAGCGGTATTTTTATTTAAGTATATCAAAATTTGAGCTGAACCAAATGCGACGTTTTAGGCATATAATTTAGAACTTAGCGCCCGCTCTTGCCAATCACTTCCAGACCAGTGCTGACAATGATCTTAAGATCCGTCCATGCTGAACATCGCGACAAATAGCTGACATCCATCGATACCCGTTCCTCATAGCTGACATCGTTGCGACCTGACACTTGCCACAGTCCGGTGATGCCAGGTTTCTGTGCGTAATAAGCTTGAACATCCGAACCGTATTTTTCGAGTTCGGCTGTCACCACAGGCCGTGCACCAACAAAGCTCATCTCGCCTTTGAGAACATTCCAGATTTGCGGTAGCTCATCCAGGCTGGTTTCACGGAGAAATTTGCCGACACCCGTGATCCGGGGATCATCCGTCAGCTTGTGATCCCGCGCCCATTCCGCGGCCGCTTCGGGGTGGGACACCAAATGCGCGGCAAGTTTGGCTTCGGCATCCACAACCATCGTCCGGATTTTCCAGCACCGGAAACTGCGACCATGTTGCCCGACCCGTTTATGGCCAAAAAATCCCGGTCCGCCATCTTTGCGCGCGATCAGATACAAAATCGCAATCACCGGTGCCAAAATCGGTAACATCAGCACCGCAAGAACAAGATCAAACACCCGCTTCCCGATCGGGAGATAAATGGACTTTCTCACTTTGGATGCAGTGAAATTCAGCTCACGTTCGTGGACACATACAGCTTCGTGCACAACAACACCTCACAGAAATTAAACGCTTGAAACTTGGTTATGGCATCGGAAATTGAATACGTTCCCTAGCACTGGACTTAGAGACATGCTGTGACGCTTTTTCAATGCTTTTGCGATATTATTTAAATAAAAATTGGATTTAATGTGATCTGAGCTTAGGATTTGCGCAGAAATGCTGCAGTTGCAGCATTTCTTTGACATTTAGCGTCCCGCCCGCCGCAGCATCAGACCAAGACGTGAAAAACTCTCAGCAGGTTTTCCCGGTTCTTCTTTACCAAAGAATGCGTCCAGCTCGGGCCAGAGCTTCACCGCCTGATCCAATACAAGGTCATTGCCTGCAGAATAGAGCCCCGCGCGGATCATCACTTCGGATTGCTCATACGATCCAAGGAACTTGCGCACCTGCAGGATCTGTTCGTTTTCATCAGGAGTGGCCGCAGCGGGCAGGCTTCGCGAGACAGAGCGCGACACGTCAATCGCCGGGAACCGACCGCGTTCGGCAATTTCGCGGTTCAAAACAATGTGCCCATCCAGAACACCGCGCAGAATATCGGCAATCGGCTCGTCCATATCAGAACCCGCGACGAGGACGCTGTAAACAGCCGTGATGTCGCCCTGTTCATCCTGACCGGGGCCGGACCGTTCACACATCCCGGTAATCAACGGTGTCACAGAAGGCGGATAGCCCCGCAGCGCCGGTGCCTCACCCGCAGCGGCAGAGATTTCGCGGTGCGCTTCGGCAAATCGGGTGACCGAGTCAGCCAGGAACAATACGTGTTTGCCTTGGTCCCGGAAATGTTCGGCCACAGTCATTGCAGCCCAGGCGCACCGCCTGCGCACCAGTGCGGATTGGTCTGATGTTGCCGCCACCACAACCGTCCGGCGCATACCTTCTTCGCCCAAAACGTCTTTTACAAAGTGGTTTACCTCGCGCCCACGCTCACCAATCAGGGCCATAACAACCACATCGGCTTCCATATTCTGCGCGAGCTTTGCAAGAAGGGTCGACTTACCAACACCAGATCCGGCAAAGAGACCAACACGCTGGCCTTTGACGATGGGCAACAAAGTGTTGGTCACAGCATATCCCGTCGACAACCGTTCCCCCAATCCGCGACGCGCGGCGGCCTTGGGTGGGGCGGCCATCAGATCCCGTGCCTCTTCTCCGCGCAACAGCGGGCGACCATCCAGTGGCTGGCCAAAAGGATCGATCACACGACCCACCCAATTGTCGCTTGGGGCAAAAATTGGCGTCGGCAACAGCAAAACCGGATCGTCGATTCGGATTCGGTCCGGAGCGGTGTCGGGCAACATAAAGACCAAGTTGTCATCGATCTTCATGATCTCACCCATCAGCGTATCGTCCGGACCACGGCGCAGCTCGGCGCGGTCACCGATGCGGGCTAAGTGTGCAAGACCAGTGACTTTTATGACTCCATCTGCAACTCCGCTCACGCGGCCCACCGTCGTGGACAGCTTCTTTGATGCAAGTTCTTCCGTCAGAGCTTTTAGCGCAGGGATCATGTTTGGCTTCTCCATAGTGCCTCTGAAAACAATTTCTAAAGGAATCGGGGTTAAGCCTTGATTGAAATTGATCGAGGGAGAAGCCCCGGTGTTCGCAGATTTGAACGTCTTTAAAATTGCATACTCGATGGCGTCTCATGCAGGGACCCGTCAGGCATTGGTGTCGCAAAACATCGCCAACGCCAATACACCTGATTACCATTCCAAAGATATCAGACCCTTTTCAGAGGTCTTCGCACGCCGTGGCGCATCGTCAGGGGACATGATTTCAACCCGGTCTTCGCATCTGAACGGCGCAGGCGGTGGCGTGGATTGGGCAATCACAGAAGATGACACCGGCGCAGGCCCCAACGGCAACTCTGTTTCGATCGAAGATGAAATTCTGAAAGGTGTGGAAGTCAAACGCCAACACGACCGTGCGCTGGCGATCTACCGCTCTTCCATGAATGTGCTGCGCGCCAGCATTCGCGCCAATTGATCGGAGGTTTGAAGAATGAGTGATTTTGCAAACTCTTTGTCTGTTTCATCCAGCGGTCTGAAAGCTCAAGCCAATCGCCTCCGCCATGTCGCAGAAAACATTTCAAACGCTGACACGCCAGGGTACCGCCGGAAATCCGTTCCGTTTGAAGCGGTACGGAACCTGAACACTAATACAGAGCAGGTGCGCGTGGGCCGCGTGATCCTGGACCGCAGCGATCTGGAACAGATCTATGATCCGACCCACCCTCTGGCCGATGACAGTGGTCACTACGACGGTTCCAACGTCGATCTGATGATCGAGATTGCCGACGCCCGCGAAGCGCAACGCAGCTATGAAGCCAACCTGAAAATGTTCGACCAAACACGCAGCATGTCCTCCGCCTTGATGGATCTGTTGCGCAACTAAAATTGAATTAGGAGATCCAGAATGGATATTCGCTCTCTGTCCGCTACCAGCGGCTATGCCGCGGCACGCCCGGCAACTCAAGCTGACCCGGACCATGTTTCGGGTGGTATTCAGAACCATCTGAAGGCCAATTTTGAGGAATTCGCGACCACCTTACAAACATCTGAACAGGTCTCGGTTCAAGCGATGACCGGTTCCGCAGATCCGCATGCTTTGGTGCAGGCCCTCGCCCAAACCGAATTGGCGGTCGAAACAGCGGTGACAGTACGCAACAAAGTTGTGGAAGCCTACCAAGAAATCATGCGGATGCCGGTCTAACGCCATGATGAATGACGGGCTCTTTTTTGACACGTTGCGTCAGGCGGTCTTTACGGCCGTCACAATGGCTACGCCGGTGTTGGCCGTAGCGCTGGTGGTTGGTATTGCCGTTGGCCTCTTTCAGGCCCTGACCTCGATCCAGGAAATGACGCTGACCTTTGTGCCAAAACTGGTCGCCATCCTTATCGTCTTTTGGGCCACCATGGGCTTCATGACATACACGCTTGTTGCGTTTTTTGACGGGCACGTGGTGCCGCTGATCACAGGAGGTCTGTAATGGATACTTCAAGCTTTACTACTCTGTCCCGCCAAACGGGCCTTGTCCGAGAGATGCGGGTGGTCGCAAACAATATCGCGAACTCGGCTACAACAGGCTACCGTCAGGAAGGGCTGATTTTCTCAGAATTTGTGGCCTCTTCTCCGGGGTCTGAATCAATCTCGATGTCGCGCGCCAACATCCGCAACACTTCCATGGAACAAGGGGCGCTGACAAAAACAGGTGGTACATTCGACCTGGCAATCGAGGGCGATGCGTTCTTTTTGGTGGAGACGCCAGATGGCGAACGTCTCACACGGTCCGGCGCGTTTTCAACCAATGCGGCTGGCGATTTGGTCACAGCAGATGGTCGGCGTGTGCTGGACGCAGGCCGGGCACCCGTGTTCATCCCAGGCGACGCACAATCCATTAGTTTCGGCGCCGATGGCACGCTGAGCGCGGACGGGCGTCCGTTGGGGCAAATCGGCCTGTTTCAGCCAAGTGAAGGCAGCCCAATGATCCGCGAGGACGGGGTCATGTTCCGCGTTGACGGCGAAATCGATGCAAGCCTGGATGCTCGTGTGCATCAAGGTTTCCTTGAGGGGTCCAACGTCAATTCCATCGATCAAATCACGCGGATGATCGAAATCCAGCGCGCCTATGAAATGGGGCAAAGCTTCCTTGAAACCGAAGATCAGCGCGTCCGCGACGCGATCGATAAACTGATCAAAACATAGGAGACGGACAATGCGGGCTCTTAAGATCGCTGCCACCGGGATGAGCGCACAGCAGCTGCGGGTTGAAACCATCTCGAACAACCTCTCAAACATGAACACCACCGCTTATAACGCGCGTCGTGCCGAGTTTGCGGACTTGCACTACCAACAGGTATCGCGTGCGGGAACAGTGAATGCCTCTGATGGCACCGTGCTGCCAACAGGTGTTCAGGTTGGCCTTGGCGTGCGTCCAGCTGCCGTCTCTATCCACCTGGAACAAGGGGCGTTGACACAAACCAACAATGATCTGGATGTCGCGATTGATGGTAATGGCTTCCTTGAGGTCACCCTCCCCTCTGGTCAGTCCGCCTATACTCGTGATGGTGCATTGAAACGGGATGCCGAAGGTCTGATCGTGACGTCTGACGGTTTTTCCGTGTCACCCGAAATTACGATCCCCGACGATGCGTTGAGCATTTCGATCAACCCCGAGGGTGAAGTTTTTGCCTATTTCGATGAAACAACCGAGGGTCAGTTGTTGGGACAGTTGAGCCTGGCGAACTTCACCAACCCCAAGGGGCTTGAAGCGATTGGCGGCAACCTCTTTGTCGAAACCGAAGCGTCAGGCGGCGCCAATGTCTCCACCGCTGGTGAAGATGGGTTGGGCACGCTGCGCCAAGGGTATTTGGAAGCCAGCTCCGTTGATGCTGTACGTGAGGTCACCGAGCTGATCGCTGCGCAACGGGGCTATGAAATGAATGCCAAAGTCATCTCAGCCGTTGACCAGATGATGGGTGCAACAACACAGGTGCGCTGATGAAATACGCCCTTGCCTTTGTGATTGCCGTTCTGGCGCAGGCTGCTGTGGCCGAAATCCTGGTGCCTGCGCGCAACATCCGCCCCAAAGAGATCATCGCGCCCAGCGATCTGATGGTCAAACAGGTGGAAGTTCCAGGCGCCGTGGCCTCGGTAGACGAGCTGATCGGGCAAGAGGCCCGCGTCGCGCTTTACACCGGCCGCCCCATTCGCCGCGGCGATTTTGGGCCTCCTGCCATTGTCGAACGCAATGATCTGGTGACTCTGATCTTTCGCAACGGCTCTTTGACCATCGCCACCGAAGGGCGCGCGCTGGGGCGCGGAGCCGAGGGCGAATCCATTCGGGTGATGAACCTGTCATCCCGCACAACTGTATCCGGCCGTGTTCGGTCCGATGGATCCATTGAGGTACATTAATGAAACCCATGTCAGTAGTTTCCAAAATGGCGCTGATCGGCCTGATCGCGACTGGTGCCTGTGCTCGGATGGATCACCTTGGCAAACCGCCTTCTTTTACCCCGGCAAATGAAACGCCGGAACATGTGGCTATGCTGTGGGAGGGGCTGCCGCAAGAGCACCATCCACAACGCGCTGTCGACCATGCTTCGCTTTGGAGCGGTGAACGCCAATCGCTGCTTGGGGACCGGCGGGCGGTAAAACGCGGTGACATCCTGACTGTTGTGATTGAGATCGACGAAGAAGCCGAGATTTCCAACGATACGCAACGCTCCCGCAATGGATCCGAAAGCCTAGGGGTGCCGCAGTTGCTGGGTGTCCCCCAGCGTCTGGACCGTCACCTGCCCGAAGGGGCCAGCCTCGCAGATGCGGTTGATCTGACATCGAATTCATCATCCGGAGGCTCGGGTTCTGTCAGCCGAAGCGAGAAACTGGAACTGCGCGTGGCGGCAACGATTGTGGATGTATTGCCCAACGGCGTCCTTGCCATCAATGGCTCACAAGAGCTGCGGGTGAACTTTGAAATCCGCGAGCTGCTGGTCTCTGGCTATGTGCGCCCCGAAGATATCAGCCGTCAAAACGAAATCACTTATGACAAGATCGCTTCGGCCCGTGTTTCCTATGGCGGCCGTGGTCAGATCACCGACGTACAACAACCGCGTTATGGCCAGCAGCTGCTGGACGTAGTGCTCCCGTTCTAAGGACAGACCATGATAGCTAAACTCCTTCCGGTTATTTTGCTGATCGTAGGCACAGCAGGCGGCATCGGGGCCGGCATAATGCTGAAGCCTGAACCAGAAGAACATGCCGAGGCGGATATGCATGGCGAAGAAGACGGCATGCACAAAGAAGAGATGAAAGAAGACGACCACGAGAAAGAAGTGGCAAAGCATGACCCGGAAGCTGAGCCGACCGTGGAATACATCAAGATCCAGAATCAGTTTGTTGTTCCGGTTGTTGAGCACGAAGAGCTGGCATCGCTGGTGGTTGTCTCCCTGTCTTTGGAAACCGATATCGGCATGAACGAAATGGTCCACGCCTATGAGCCCAAGCTGCGGGACGTATTCCTGCAGGTATTGTTTGATCACGCCAATATGGGCGGTTTTCGGGGGGCATTCACCCGGTCCGATATGCTGGATCCCCTGCGCACGGCATTGCGCGAAGCTGCGCAACGGCAGCTCGGCGGCGGTGTTCATGATGTTTTGATCGTAGAGATCTCTCGCCAGGACGTCTGAAGTTCCGGACAATCAAATAAACCGCTGACATCCCGAACGGAGGTCAGCGGTTTTTTCGTGTTGTTAAAACTCTCTGCGCAATCACTGGTTCATAAGCTGCGCATAAAGACGGGCGGCTTGGTCGGCTTTTTTCTGTTTTGCTGCATCTTCCGCCATGGTTTCGACCGCGTGTTTTCGGCCAAAAGATTTTCGCAGGCGGTCCATCGCCATCAGTTTTTGCGCTGTCGCCTGGGCCAGCTCTGTGTTCAGCTGTCGCCGCATGCGGGTGTGCCAACCTTCCCACAACAGATCCGCGCCCAGAGACCTCATCGCAAGATCGCCATTGGCCACATCACCGTCAGACTGCTCGCGGGCGTCCTTCACTTGTTGATCCAGCTGCGCAAGCTTGGCTCGTGCCGAGGCTTCAGCGTCCAGGATCGGTTTCACCCGCGCGTGTTCCTGCATGTACTGCGCCTCTGTTACGCGTTTCATTTGATGCAGCATTTTGTCTTTCATCAGATGCGTCCTTTGGCCTTTTCACGCATGGCTTCCGCAAATCGAATTGCCGCAGCAACCGGAGCATAGTGTTCTTCCAAAATCTCTTCGCCAATTTCCACGGTTGCAAAAAGGGCGCGCGCAGTGGGGGGGTCGCTGTGAATAGGTACCGCATTTTCCTGCGCCTTCTCACGAATTGCAGCCGCAATCTCGTCCACGCCCTTGGCAACACAAGACGGCGCCGACCCTGGTTCGCGTGTCCACTTCAGAGCCACGGCATAGTGAGTCGGGTTCACAATCACCACATCCGCATCGGGCACCGCGCCGATCATCTGGCTGAGTGCGATTTCCTGTCCACGCTGGCGGCGCTTCCCTTTGAAATGGGGGTCGCCTTCCGCGTTTTTCTGCTCGTCCCTGACCTCTTTCTGGGACATCATGTTTTTCCGGCGATACTCAGCGTGCTGAAATGCCGCGTCCACAACCCCAATTGATACTGCGATCAGCGTGGCCAAAATCAGAATTTCTAGTACCAAGCTGCCCAGAAGCATCAGTACTGAAAACGCACCAGTGGCCGCAGATGCGATCATGTCAGGCATCCGATAGGACAGGTAAAATCCCAAACCAATTGAATAAATCAGGAGTTTGAAAAAGCTTTTGGCGAATTCGAACAGTCCCGAGCGGCCAAACTTATTTTTGGCATTTTTTAAGAGTGACAGGTTTGAAAGTTTCGGCTCCAATTTACTTGGAGCCACCACGAAAGCTTTTTGTGCAATAATTGAAAGTAATACCAATACTGCAGGCACGGCAAACCAAGGCAGCACTGACAAAATCACCGATTGAACAAGATTGATCATCGGTTGGGAGGCAGACCCTTCAAAATACAGTTCTACCAGGCGGTCCGGCTGATCCAGAAACGCCATAAGTGTTGTACCCAGTTTTTCGACCGGCCCGCGGCCAGCCGCATAAAAAGCAATAACAACACCCAGGTAAGCCGCGGCAACTGACAAGTCTGTGGATTTGGCTACGTCGCCACTTTCCCGCGCCTTTTTTAGTTTTTCGGGTGTAGGCTCAAATGACTTATCGGAATCGTCGTCCTGATCGCTCATTGAGCACCTCCGGTGGGGTTCGCGAAGAAAGTAAAGAACACTTCGACCCAATGCATCAAGATCATCGGGCTCGCGACCAACATGATAAACATACCACCAAAGGTGATCACCGGCGCACCAACAAAGGCGACCATCAGCTGCGGCATCGCTCTGTTGATGAAGCCAAGCGTGATATTGTAAATTACCGAAGTGATCACAAATGGCGCTGCAAGCGCAAACGACATCGAGAAGCTCTGAGAGACTCGCTGTACAATCCAACGTGACAACTCGGACGCAGGTGGAAATTCACCCACCGGAAACATCAGGTAGGATTGCGCCATATATTCGATCACTTTGATATGAAGCCCCATAATAACCGCTAGCGCAGTTCCGCCAAAAACCAAAATGCTGCCGATTGCTGGCATCGGTTCCGCGCCAAGACCGCCAAAGGCCTGGGCAAGTGATGTGCCTTGCGCACCAATTGCACCCGCCGTTTGCAGCGTAAGAACAAAAATGCGGACCGCAAACCCAAGAGCCAGACCAACCATAGCTTCACTCACAGCAAGCCCAACATAGCTGAGTATAGTGTCCGGCGGCGGCTGCAGGGGCACCATCGGAGCAACAATCATTGTGAACACAAAGGCCATCGCCAGCTTTACCGGCGTGGGAACAAAGACTTCGCCAATCGCAGGAAGCGTAGACACAATTGCCGCCGTTCTTAGGAACACGATAGCCGCGTGCCAGAACCCAGCGCCAAGCAGCGCCACAAGTTCGACTGGCAAGAAATCCAAACTCATGCCGGAACCAAACCCACAAGCGCAGGCTGCGCCTCTAGCCCGATTTCCTCAAACGACAGAACAGGATTGCTGACACCACGCGATTTCAGAATGGTTTTCAAATACCTGCGACGTCGGGTAGAGGTTACAACAGCCGCATTGATCCCTTGTTCTGTGACCTGGACCAGACGATCATTCAACCCTTCGGCCAGGCGGTTAAACTGGTCCGGCGGCAGCGCAATATCAAGGCCGGAACCCTGGGTATCCACTTGGTAGGTTGAGAAGATATCCTCCCACTCGGGCGCTAGCTGGATCAGCGGGATGGTGCCATCGTCGCGTTTCATTTCCGCGACCAACTGGAAGCCCAACCGTTGGCGCACATGCTCACAGATCGGTTCAGGCAAGGTCGTGTGAACCCGCGCCTCTGCAATGGCTTCAAGGATCAGCGGCATGTTCCGGATCGAGACGCGCTCCTCCAAAAGCAGGCGCAACACGGAATGGAGCGAGTCGATCGGAACCTTGTCAGGGACCAGCTCATCCAGCAGTTTGCGGTTTGCCTCGGCACGGAACCCATCGGTGAGTTCGGTCATTTCGGTCAACAGACGACGCAGGGATTTAAGGGTCAAAAGACGGGAGAAGTTCAGCTTGATCACTTCCAGCAAATGGGTCGCCAGGATTTCCGCCGGGGCCACTACGGTTGCCCCCATCATATTGGCCTGTTCCCTGTGTTTACCTGCCACCCAACGCGCAGGCGCGCCATAGACAGGTTCCGTCACATCAGTGCCCGGCGGCAGGGCCTCGTGCTGGTCTGGCATCAACGCAAGCACCATGTCGGGATGCAGGATGCCACGCGCCTGTTCTACACCTTGGACCTTGATCACATAGGTGCCGTTTTCAAGCTCGGCCTGATCGCTGAGACGAATTTCCGGCAGAATCAAACCAAAGGAGGTGGCCACATGGGTTCGCATATTTGCAATCCGGGCATCCAAGCCCGTGCCCGCATCCAACACCATGCTCACAAGATCCGGCGCGAACTCCAAATGCAGATCATCCAGATCCAGAACATCACCAAGGGGGCGTTCTTGGGAAGGTTGCGCGTTTTCCTCAATTTGTTCATCAACCGCGGCTTCTTCGTCCGCCAAATTTTTCGTGTAAATTCTGTAGCCTGCATAGCCCAGTGCCATCGCACCAAGCATAAAGGGGACAAAGGGCAAGCCCGGCACCAAAGCAAAAAGTGCCATCAAAACGGCGACGGTTGCCAATGCGGCGGGATGGCCAGAGAATTGCGTGATAAGCGCGGTATCAGTAGAGCCTGCCGCACCGCCCCGTGCCAACAAAAGCGCCGCCGCGATAGAAATAATGACCGACGGGATCTGGGAGACAAGACCGTCACCCACGGTCAAAATCGCATAGGTCTCAAACGCGTCGCCCACGTTCATACCGTGGATAAGCGTGCCCATGATCAAGCCGACAATCAGGTTGAGAAGCGTGATCAAAAGACCCGCAACCGCGTCGCCTTTCACAAATTTAGAGGCACCATCAAGCGAGCCAAAGAATGTGGTTTCCTTCTGCTCAAGCTCACGGCGTTCTTTTGCTGTTTCGTGGTCAATTGCACCGGCACTCATGTCTGCGTCGATGGCCAATTGTTTGCCTGGCATCCCATCAAGCGCAAAACGTGCGCCCACTTCGGCCATCCGCGCGGCACCCTTGGTGATGACCATGAAGTTCACGATCAACAGCACGCCAAAGATCACAAGGCCCAAGAACACGCTGCCACCCATCACAAACTGGGCAAACCCCTGGATCACGTTGCCGGCGGCATCCGTGCCGGTATGACCCTGACCAATGATCAGCTTGGTCGAGGAGACGTTAAGCGACAGGCGCAGCATCAGCGAGGCCAAAAGGATCGTCGGGAAGGAAGAGAAATCCAATGGCCGTTCAATGAACAATGTGATGGTAAAGATCAAAATGGCCAATGCAAAGGAAGTGGCAAGACCTACATCCAAGACCCAGGCCGGTACTGGCAGGATCATCATGACAATGATTGCCATCAGCGCAATGGCCAGCAATACGGTTGGGCTGAAAACCTGTTGTATGGTTAGTTTAGGCACGGGTCAGCTCTCTCAATTCAAGGGAATCAAAGCGCGGTTGGCCGCACCTTGGAGGGGTACCAAAGACCCCATTTGGACCGCGCCTTGGGCAACCAAAGGCGCAGGGTTATGAACAGCAATCAGGGGAAGCGGCGCGCCGAATGTCGCGCGCCGGCGACGCGCGGTTGGCAATGTTCCAACGGCTGTATCCGGGCCAAGACCGGCCCGCACACGTTCAAACCGCGCAGCGTATTTATTAGCATAAGTCGGTGTACGAGAGTGATAGGCACCCGCCGCTTTGGACCAATCGCCAAACTCATCGTACAGTTCCCGGAGGAAACGCGCCGCGTATTGCGCGTTGACGATCGGATCAAACATCTGATCAACCGATTCAAATGCATGTCCATGCCAACGGTAGTTTATCTGAAAGCATCCAACATCAAAGCTGCGCGCGCCGCGCTTGAAATGAGCTGCAACATAGCTCTTAGCTTCAGCCTCGGTCTCAAACCACTTGCCCGCGCCTTCCATATTGACGGTCCAGGGCCACGGCTGCAGGCCGCTTTTGCCACCGCGGCCTGTTTCCGTGCGGGTGATCGCACGCAGAACATTTAACGGAATGTCTTGGTCACGGGCGGCTTGCCGCGCGGCAAGATCGCATACACCGGCAACAGTCGGATCGCCAAGCGCCAATGCAGGCGCGGCAAAACCATACATCACAAGCACCATGCACACGGCATGGCAGCCCAGTCTACCTCTACGAAAGAGTGTTTTTAAAAACGGCATTCTGCCCAGTCCAACTCAGGTTTCACCCTCAATCTGAAAATAGGCCGCGATCATTTACAAACCGTTACAATGAAAGGGCGCAGCGGTCGGATTAACGACAGCTACGCCCATGTTTGTGATAGAGATTTTAGGACCCTATTGCGTGTCGATTGTTCCGACACGGGACAGCAGCTCTTCGATCCTTGTGCGAGTCCCTGCACTGGTTTCCATCAGCGCACGCGCCTCGGCCAAAGGCGGCATGCCTTCTGGATCTTGGGCAACCCGGTCAATTTCCGTTGACACATTTGCAACCGCTCCAAAGCGCGCCTCAGAGGCGCCATCAATACCGCTGATGGCTTGGTAGTTTTCTGACAACCAGAACCCGCGCGCAGCTTCTTCGGTGTCTTCTTCCTTTAACAGAACCTGGCTCGCGCTGTTATAGTCACCATCCTGCCAATAGGCGCGGGCGCGCAGACGGTTTGCTTCCGAGCTTTGCAGTCCTTCAAGCTCTGCAATCGCAACGTCCGCTTCGTTCAAAGCAACAGCAGCTTCCGCGATCATCAGCTTTCGTTCGGGGCTGGGCGCTTCAAGCGCATCCTTTTGCATCAGCGATCGCGCATGTTCTGCAAACCCAAGATCCAACAGCCGACGTGCCATCAGGTCCACTACCGGTGCGGCTTCTGCGGTTGTCGCTTGTTTGCTGAAGGTCAACCCATAGTGAAGAAATGTCACATCACTGGCGCGCTCCGTAAGCAAAACCAACAATGGTTCGAGTGTCTCGGCGCGCGCAACTGGTCCGTCCTGCTCCGTCACACGATTCAATTCATGAAACGCCTCATCAAAACGTCCTTCCAAAGCAAGCGAAGTCACTTCGGCTTTGCGCAAGTCAGTTCCAAGGTCTGTGTCACGGTTTTCCAGCTCGTAGGATCCAACAAGCTCGGGCACATCAGGTGACAGGGCGCGCCGCTCTTCATAGTGCAGGTTGATCAAATCAATCAGCGCTTGCGGCGTGTTAGCTGACCGCTCTGCAACCTCTTCCTCAAGCTCCTCGACGACGGTTTCCGTATCGCCTTCAAGTTCGGCCAATGCGGCTTCCGCCAGGTTGATCTCTGGCACATGTTCGACGCCGGTGCGTTCAACGGAACGCAGTGCCGCTTCGGCCATATGTTTTTCGCCAAGCTGTGAAAAGAGGGTGGAAATCCGCGGTCCCAAATGCACCCGCAAATGAACCGGCATCAGGGCGTAAGCCTGTTGAATTGCGTCCGTGTTGGCGTTGTTTTTGATTTCCCCCTCGGCCAAGGCAGACCAAAAGGCGGAGTGCCCTGCACACACTTGCTGACCGGAAAACGGGTTGTGCACAGGCATCGGCTGTCCATCCAGCAGATCGGCCAAGGCCTCTAACACGTCAATGTTATCTGGTCGACCCGGCCCTTCAGGCAGCAAAGCCAGCATTGCGCGGGCCTCAGCGCCGAACCCAAAGAACAGATATGTTTTTGCAAGCTCGACAACTTTGTCTTCGTCGAACTTGTCAAATTCCTTTACCAGACCATTGCGCAGTTTTGAGATCTGGACAGAGAAAGGATCCTCTGTACCCCATTTATGGACGGCGATCTCTACATCCGCAAAACAAAGCTGATCGGTTTCTTCTTCGTCCGTTTGGCGCGCAAAGAGACCTGTTTCCCGGTCAATTGCAGTGGTCACCGAGATATGGTCCAGCGGGTTAAGCGGCCGGTCCTGTGACCCCAGCGGGTCCACGATCCCACCTGTACTTCCGTCTTGAACCTCGGTCACCAGCAGGTCCAGCAGCCCTTGGTTTGTGGCGCGGCCGATCTGCTGCAGCAGACGGCGTTCAGATTCGTTCACCGTGGCCGTTCGGGCTGCTTCCTCCATATCCAGTAGATCCGCATCCGCCAGTAAACCGCTCTCGAACGCGGCTTCTGCGGTGGCGGTTGCCGTCGGCACGACCTCTTCGGTCAGCACAGGCAGTTCCAGCGGTTCACTAACCTCGGTTGAGACGTCTTGCGGCTCAGGTTCGGGGGCGGGTGTCTCGACCGCTGCCTTGACCAAATTGCCGTCTGTTGCCAGCGCAGACTGCAGGGTTTTTTCCAGTCGCGACGTTTGAATGTCGGTCTCATTCAGAGAGAAACGATAGCCGGTCGTCGGAGGCGCTGCAGGCAAGAGTGGCAAGACCGAGGACTCTGGCCGGTATTGCGCTGGCTGGGCAATTTCCGAGCTTGGCTTTTGCCGGTCACGCACATCAATGACCAAATATCCGTTGGTCATGACATGCGAGCGCAATTGGCAGTCACAGGCCATTTCCAGCTTTAGCGGCTGTCCTGGACCCACCTGCGACAGCGACTTCAGGCGCGTACGGGGAATGAGTCCAAAAACCTCAGAGGTATCATATACCACGTCGGGCGAGTTGATATTCAATACGCCGCTTTGCCCGTTCTGGGTAAGCGACCAGTCGACCCCTTCTGGCAGACGCATGACCAGGCGCGAAAAGCCGTCATGCTCGCCAGAGCGGGCCACAATTGTTTCGGCCTGGGCGGCAGATGCCGCCACAGTGCACAAAGCAATTGTAAGAGCGCGCCAATTCATGCTGCGTCCTGTTTCACCGATTTCAATGCTTCTTCCAGCTCAGAGAACCCAGGCCGGAAATGAGAAGGCGTGTTCTGACGCCCAACTTCGATACAGATGGCGGCTGCGTGGTTGTGCAGGTTTGCCACCAGAACTTCGCGGATCAGCTGGTAGAAATGGCCATCTTCTTCGACAACCGATTTTACCTTGCCCGCAAAAGGACCAAAGAAACCATAGGCCAAGAACACCCCAAGGAACGTCCCAACAAGAGCACCACCAATCAACGTACCAAGAACTTCTGGCGGCTGGTCAATCGAGGCCATGGTTTTGATAACACCCAAAACCGCCGCAACAATTCCCAAAGCCGGAAGACCGTCGGCAATAGCCTGCAGGGCATGGCTGGAATGCAGCGCATGATGCATATTGGCTTCGATCCGCTTTTCCAGAACCTCTTCCACCTGATGTGGGTCGTCATAGTTCATGGACGCCGACCGCATGGTATCAGAGATCAGGTTCACAGCCTCTTTGTCTCCCAGGATTTTGGGATACTTGTTGAAGATCGCTGAGTTTTCCGGATCTTCGATATGCTGTTCCACCTCAACCGGATTGGCTTTTTGAATGCGGATCAGCGCAAACAACAGGCACAACAAGTCGCGATAGTCATCGGGCTTCCACTTGGGCCCTTTGAAAACTTTACCAATGTCTTTGATTGTGTGTTTCACACCGCCCATATCATTGCTGATAAGAAACGCACCGACGGCCGCACCGCCGATCATCATCATTTCAAACGGCAGCGATTTGATGATGATTCCCATCTTACCGCCCGCTGCGAGGTATCCCCCGAACACCATCACAAAAATGGTGGCAATACCTACAATGCCGATCATAGGTTCACTCCAAAAGTTCGTTTCTGTAATGAGAGTAGCCCGAGTCGCCTTAATAAAGGCTAAGCGGCAGTGCCCAAGTTATTCCTTGGGCACGGAACCGTTACGACCAGCAAGCACAACGCTGATGGTATAAGCGGCTTCGGGGCTGAGACCCGCCATGATGCCTGCGGCGGCTTCGGGGCGCATGCGTGCCAAGAAACCTGCGGCAAAAGTGGGATCCATTTCCTCGAACAGGGCAGCCGATTCTTTCGGCTTCATCTGTTCATATACAGAGGTCAGCCGATTCACGTCTTCTTCGGTGGCGCCATCCGCCAAGGCCACGGTTTCGCGCAGGTCTTCCTCGGCCTTTTCCAAGGCAGCCAGCTTTTGTTCGATCGCTTTGTCCGCGATCTCAAGCGCTTTCATGCGATCCTGGATCTCTGCCTCGCGTTTGGCCAACATGTCTTCGCGCTGCTTGAACGCTTTGAGCATGGCTTCCATTTCAGCAGAGGAAGGGATGGACGATTTTGCCATCTCTCCATGCATCTCTTTTTCGGGGCCATCTTTGCCCAATCCTGCGACTTCGCGCGCGATGGCGGGTCCCGCTTCCAGACCAATTCGCATCACGGCAGAGCCAACCAACAGGAACGCCAAGGCAAATAGCGCGCCTGATTTCGCTTTTGATTTAACAGATTTAGCCATCATGCCACCTGATTCTGACTGCGGTTGTGACGCACGAACATCAGCCCTGCTGGTTTTGCTTCCTCAGGTTCGGGCTGCGGTTCCGGTTCAACATGCGCTTCGGCCCCATAGGCTTCGGCCAGCGCGTCTGTTTCTTCAGCAGCGGCAGGCGCCGGTGCTGCAGGCGCTGCTGCTGCGGGCTGAGCCTCAGGCATATCGTGCATCGATGCCATCATCAGCTCAAGACGCTGCGCCACCGATTCGGCCCGCCCGGTCAGCTGTTGCAGCTTCTGGCTTGACCCGTTGGAAATAGCCTGCGCCTCTTTCAGCGATTTGTTCAAATCGTCAACCTGAGACGACAGCACAGCAACCGCACCGCCAACCCCTTTTTCAAGGTCGTTGAATTTTTTCAAACGGCGCGACAGTACAAAACAATAGAAACCTGCTCCAATGGCACCAGCGGCCAGCAGGATATCAGCAATAAGGTCCATTCTGTCCCTCCTAGTTCAATACGAAATCCATAATCAGCAGATCACGCACCCGGCCCTGGCCGGTTGCAATATTGATCCGCCGCAACATTTGCGAGCGTAGCTTTGGCAATGCCATAGGATCAGTCAGATCCTCGATTTCCAAAGCCCTTAGGTAGCTGTTGAGGACATCGACAACCCTTGGAAGGACCTTTTCAACTTCCGCCTGGTGTTCCTGGCTGACTTCAAGTTGAGCACGGAACCGCAAATGATTTAGACCACTCGCTTTACGCAGAGAGATCACAAGCGGTTCCATATCGATAAAGGCAAGGTTTGCGATTTCTTCCGCAGACTCACCTGTGTCCACGCCTTCTGGCGCCTCTTCGGCCGCGTGCGATTCTTCTGAATGCGCGTCATCTTGGCCAAAGGGAAGAAGGCCTGACTGAGCGGCGAAAAACCCGCCGCCCGCACCCGCAAGTCCAAGCACCACCCCGATAATCAAGGGCAGTTTGCTTTTCTTGGCCGGTGCATCTTCTTCTGTATCAACTACAGCGTCTGTCATGGCTATCCCTAAAACGTCGTGTGCCTCTTCATAACGCTGCATGGACTAACCGAATGTTAAGGCCGATCAGGGAAAAGGAGGTACGCCGGACAGAAAGCCGGTATGACGGAGGTTATTGTGCAGCAGATCAAGAATGTCTGGGCAGGATTGGAGATGCGCCAACGATTGATAGCCGTGGGAGCCACGGTTTTCATGTTTGTGGCAGTATTTGCGATGTCGCAAATGGCGAGTCGGCCAACCATGCAACTGCTTTATGCAGGTCTCGAAAGCGGGACTGCAGGCGAAGTGGTAAGCGCGCTGGATCAGCGCGGTGTAGAATATGAAGTGCGCGGCGGTTCAATTTATGTCCCGTCGAGCAACCGAGATGAGTTACGGTTGACGCTGGCCAGCGAAGGGCTGCCAGCAAACGGTGGAAAAGGCTATGAGCTGCTGGATAATCTCAGCGGTTTTGGCACCACCTCTCAGATGTTTGATGCCGCCTATTGGCGTGCAAAAGAAGGCGAGCTGGCCCGCACAATTGTTGCGAGCCCGCATATTGCACAAGCGCGGGTGCATATTGCCAATACTGGCAGCAACCCGTTCCAACGCTCGATTGAGCCCACCGCATCGGTCTCCATCACTCCGATGGGTGGCAATATCACCCCGGCACAGGCCAACGCGATTCGCTTCTTGGTGTCTTCGGCGGTGACCGGCCTTCCGGTGGACAATGTGGCCGTGATTGACGCCAATGGCACCCTGGTGGGTACGCCCGAAGCAGCTGCGGCAGCGGGCGCAGGCAGTGATGACCGGTCGCAATCCGTAAAAGACCGGGTCATGCGCCTGGTGGAAGCGCGCGTCGGCAAGGGCAATGCCGTGGTCGAGGTGAGCGTTGAGACCGTCACTGACACGGAATCTATCCGTCAGAAACGTGTCGATCCCGAAAGCCGTGTGGCGGTCAGCACCGACATCGAAGAACGCGCAGATTCATCCACGAATCAATCCGGAGAGGTCACTGTTGCCTCAAATATTCCGGACGGTGACGCCTCTTCTGGCGAGGGGTCAAATGCCAACACCAGCGCGACACGGGAACGAATCAACTATGAGATTTCCGAAACCGAAACCGAAATTGTGCGGGGGCCCGGTGCAATCAAACGCATGACCGTTGCGGTTCTTGTCAACGGAACCACAGCCACCAATGCCCAGGGTGAAGATGTGTTTCAGGCCCGTCCAGCAGCCGAGCTTGAAGCGCTGCATGAGCTGATCGCGGCTGCCGTAGGTTTTGACGCGGAACGGGGTGATGTTATCACGCTGAAATCCATGGAAATGCCGACGATCGAACCACAAGGAACAACGGCAACCTCATCTTTCTTTGACAATCTTTATATTGACGCGATGTCGCTGATCCAAATGGCGGCCCTGGCAATCGTGACCCTGGTCCTTGGCCTGTTTGTTGTGCGCCCAATCTTGGCCTCCAGCGGTAGCGGTGCGACGGCGGCATTGCCGAGCCCGGATATGGCGGATGCCGGTGGTTTGGGCGATCTACCGGAACTGCCCGCATTGGGCGGCGGCGGCGGCTTTATGGCCAACCCGAACCTGGGTGAAGGCATCGCATTGGATGGAGAGATCCAAGACTCCGAAACCGGTCAGTTCGACTCAATGGGCGAGCTTGGCGGTCTGGGTGGCGGGTTGCCCGTTCTGGGCGGCGGCGGTGGCGGAGACCCCGTGGATCGCCTGCGCTCGATGATTGGCGAGCGTCAGGAAGAAACAGTTCAAATTTTGCGCGGTTGGCTTGAAGAAAAAGAGGAGAGAGCCTGATGACCATTGCACATCTCCTGGAAGATTTTGGGTTTAACCCAAGTGCTGAACCCATCGTAATGGCCATGTCAGAAGAAGTTCTGGATGAAGCCAAGGCAGAGTCTTTCGAGACCGGCTATAGCGCCGGCTGGGAGGACGCTGTCACGGCCAAGGATCAGGAAACGAACAAAATTTCCGCGACCTTGGCGACGTCTCTGCAGGATCTGAACTTCACCTATACCGAGGCGCAAAACCAGCTGATCGAATCCTTGGACCCCATGTTCAAAGTTTTGACCAGCGCGGTTTTACCGGACGCTATGGCGGCGTCCTTTGGCCACCATATGGTCGAGCAATTGACCGAGATGGCCAAGGATCAGACCGACCAAGGCATGGAGATCATGGTTTCCGCAGGCGAAGGAGCTTCGGTGCGGGCCCTGTTGGGCGACAACTTTTCTGTACCGGTGACCGTGCGCGAGGATGCGCTTCTCGAACCGGGCCAAGCCTATTTACGCGTCGGTACAGCCGAGCGGGAACTCAACAGCGGTGCATTATTGGAATCGGTTCGTGATTCAATCGATGCATTCACTTATCACTTCAAAGAGGACAGTCTTTATGGATGACGCAGCCGACCAGAATTTCAAAGCCACCGAGGCAGGCAATCCCTTTGTCTCCGTTCCGGTGGAAGTCGTCGTCTCTGTCGGCAAAGCCCGTCCGTTGATCCGCGACCTCGTAAACCTTGGCGAAAACGCAATTCTGACGTTGGACAAACGAGTCGAAGACCCGGTGGACCTATACGTCGGCGATCGCTTGGTGGCGCGGGGGCAACTGGAAGAACTGGAGGGCGACCAGGCTGGGCAGCTGGCGGTACGCCTCACTGAAATTGCCGATCTACAAAGCGGGCTGGGATGACACCGAATTTCATATTGCGCGTCGCAATTTTGGGGATCGCCATTCTGGCAATCCCTGGCGGCGCAGCGGCTCAAGAATTGAGCCTTTCGCTGGCGGACGGCCAATCCATTTCGGCCCGGTCCATTCAGCTTATTATCCTGATCACAGTGCTCAGCATCGCGCCGGGCATTTTGATGATGATCACCTGCTTTCCTTTTATGGTGACTGTTTTGTCGATCCTGCGCCAAGGGATCGGTCTGCAACAGGCTCCGCCCAACATGCTGATTATCAGCTTGGCGTTGTTCCTGACCTATTTTGTGATGGAGCCGGTATTCCAAGAGGCCTGGGCCGTTGGCATCAATCCATTGCTGGAAGAGCAACTGGATTTGATCCCCGCGCTCACCCGCAGTTTGGACCCGTTCAAAGAGTTCATGGCCGCGCGGCTTGATCCTGATACCTTCTATGCGATTGCGGACCTGCGTCCAGAGACAGCGGACATAGACCCGAACGGCGATGCACCTTTGTCGGCTTTGGTGCCGAGCTTTCTGCTGTCAGAAATTTCGCGTGCTTTTCAGATCGGGTTTCTAATCTTCCTGCCCTTCCTGATCATCGACATGGTTGTATCAGCCGTCTTGATGTCGATGGGCATGATGATGGTTCCGCCAGCAGTGGTTTCCCTGCCGTTTAAACTGGCCTTCTTCGTGGTTGCCGATGGCTGGAGCATGATTGCAGGAGCATTGGTTCGCAGCTATGCCCCCTAATGGAAAAGATCGCCCAACAACTGGGCGATCTTTTTGTCCGAGTGGGGTCCAGTCGAAAACTCGTCAGCGCGCCTTATTCCGCTGAAACTCAAACGTGTCCAATATGCGGCCTTGGTCATTTTTGATCGTCAGAACCAGAAGCTCTGGTTCCTCCGGCAAATCCGAAACCTGGCCAAAAAATTCCACAGGTGTCATAACTTGCGCGCACAAGCCCGGATTGCGGTTTAAAACGCGCCCAACGTGCACATTGCTCCCTGGACCAACTTTCACCTGCGACATGGGTTCAGCCACGTGACAGCTGTCCGGCGCCATGATTGTAAGCATGTATTCAACGTGATCGGATGAGAAAATGGCCTGGCCTTTAGCGCCATTTTCCCGTCCCACCGTCACAATGTCTGTGGCTGGCATATGCGATTTATTCCCATTTTCACTGGCAAGGATAGAGGCCTTGGACACATCCGAGACTTTGATGACCTGCGTTTCGCAGGCAACCAAAGCGAGGCTGCTGGCCCCCAAAAAGCCCAGAGCCCCCAAGACGCGCATGCATTGGTTAGGCAAGGCCAACTTCCAGCTCCCATGTCCCGGTGTATCTGTCAGCATAGGCCGCAGCTTCAAAATAGAAAACATCGGTCGACGGTGCCACAAAGGACAGGCTGCTTTCCAGGCCCAAGCCACCATCGTCGTTGCTGCCGAGGAAGGATCCAGAAGAGTCATAGACGTTCAGATATGGATCGACCAGTGTGCCGCTGTTGCTGGCAACGCCGCGCAGATCGACCTCATACTCGCGCCCACCCAGCAAGTTCACGGCAATCCAATCCCGGTCTCCTGCTTCTTCCAGCGTACCTGTGATGGATGACCCAGACGCCAAGGCACCTGCTGAACCAGCGCTTTGGCCAAAGTCGTCGTTGGATGCGTTCGAGCCGGTCTGCGTATAGCCGATGGTATAAGTTCCGCTGTTGTTGCCGCCATAGCCCCCAACGCCAAGATAATAGGTGCCAGAATTGTCGGCCTCAAAGTCCTCGATCAACGCGTTCAGACCGGTTCCACCATCGTCGTTGAAGACGAGCACATCTCCATCCGTGTCAAACAACGCCATAATCGGGTCATTGAGTGATCCATCAGATGTTGGCGCACCACGGGCAAACAGGTCATAAATCCCGCCAGCATCCAGTTCGAGCCGGAAGAAATCGACATCGCCCTCTTCCTCGATCTCGCCGAACACAAATTCATCGGCATCCAGCAACAACAGACTTGGGTCAATTGCATCGCCGTGGTCATCGTCCCCGTTCGACAGAACTTGTGCATCCAGCTCATATGTACCGATGGAGGTACTGCCATAGCCGGAAACCTCAACATAGACGGTGCCGGAATAGGTCGCCGAGAAGACGGCTTGGGAGTTGAGACCATCACCACCGTCGTCATTATACCCCAGCAGGTTGCCGTATTCATCACGGATTGCCAGAACCGGGTCACCCAGAGTGCCATCACTTGTCGAGGCACCGCGGGCATCAAACTGGTAGATACCGCCGTTTTGAACGCGATAAGCGAACCAATCGGTGTCGCCAACCTGCTCGATCTCGCCATCAACGGATGTGGTCAGGCGACCTGTGGTCGAGCTGTCGCCGGCAAAGTCATCGCTTGCGCCCGTGTCGACCAGAGAAATCTCATAACCACCGGTTCCGCCGTCCGCATAAGCCCCAACCGAGAAATAGAAATCGCCGCCATTGCCCGCATTGAACAACAGGCGCGAGTTCAGCCCGTCGCCGCCATCGTCATCCTGCGCCAACAAGGACGATTGCCCGTTGTAAACCCGCAGATAGGTGTCACCCAGCGCGTCAGACCCAACACCTTCGACTTCGATTTCATAGGTATGGCCTGCAACCAAAGTCGCGCGATGCCAGTCGCGGTCTCCTTCAAAGCCCAAATCAGAAACAACGCTGCCCCCGATTGTGATCTCGCTCTCGGTGCTTGTATCCGTTGGGATGTCCGCGCCATCACCCGATAGCTCTTCGACGGTGACGCGGTAGTCGCCCTCGCCGCCATCAGCATAAGAACCGGCCGAAATGAAATACGTCCCAGAGGCATTAAACGAAATGCTGTCCAGCGCCGAGTTCAGCCCATCGGCGTCATCATTGGATGCAATCAAGGATCCGTTCGCATCAAAGAGCCGGAGGTAAGTGTCGCTTACAGGCGTGTCGCCATGGCCAAACAGAGCGATATCGTAAACAACGCCCCCTACCAAGGAAACGGCAACCCAATCGCGGTCGCCTGCGGCTTCCAATGTGCCATCGTAATGTCCGCCCACTTCGACGCGCGCAGAGGTGCTGGCGTCATTTGGAACATCACCCTCCACCTCAGTGGTTTGCACCCGCACCCGGTACCGTCCGCTTCCGGCATCGCCGCTGGCGGCAGTCTCTACATAGATCGTTCCATCTGAGGACGCCGTATAAAACAGCCGTGCATTCTGGCCGTTGCCACCGTCATCATTGCTGGCAAGCAAAGTGCCGTTTTCGTCATAGATCCGCAGGTAGCTGTCTTCCAAGCGCACATTGGGGCCGCCGCGTGAATGCATGTCGATCCGGTATTCCGCGCCGGCAGCGACATCCAAACGGTGCCAATCGCGATCGCCCTGAACCTCGATACGGCCGCGCACAATGGTGCCGTCCCCGTCCAAATTGGACGTCGTCGATGTATCAGCCGAGAAATCGTCACGTGCTCTGCGGTTGGACGTCCGCTCAATACCAACCGTATAGGTTCCGGTTTCTGAACCATACCCGCTCGCAACAAGATAATAGTTTCCGGTCGACTGGGCCGTGTATGTGATCAGAGAGTTGTGGTTGGCTGGCCCATCATCGTTGCTGGCCAGAATGTTGCCTTGGGCATCCACTAGCGCAAGGACCGGATCGTTCAATGTGCCCTCATCGCTATCGTCGCCACGCATGGACAACTCATACGTGCGGCCTTCCCGCAGACGTACACGGAACCAATCTGTGTCGCCGCTGGTCTCCAGTTCGCCAGTCGCCGTGCTATTACTGCCGATACGACCTGTGGTCGATGTGTCTGAGCTGAAGTCATCCTCGCGCGGTTCTGGCACGGGGGTGGGATCATCCTCTGCCAAATCATAAATCGCTTGGGCTAACTCAAACATATTGACCCGCGGGATCTCAGCATTGAGGTTTGCGACATTATCGTCTTCGTCGTCGCCATCACGAATGGTCGTCGAGGTTTCCCGCAACAGACGCTGGAATTCAGAAGGGGTCAGACGCCGACCCAAAACATCGGTTGCAATGTCCTGCGCCAAAGCGGCCATACCCGCGACAAATGGCGTGGCTTGGCTGGTTCCGCCCTGCGCCGAAAAGCCACCGCCTGGCTGTGCACCATCAATCAAAGCACCTGGTGCAAAGACAATGCCCAGATCGTTGCTGCGTTGGCTGAAAGACGTCACACGATCTACGTCGGTAGAGAAGTCCTTGGCTCCGCTCCCCCACTGGATGCTGCCAAAGTCTCCCTCCCAGACCGCACCAACGCCGATTACATTTGGATCCGCCGCAATCGAGGACGCCCCTGGCGTTTGATAGCGGTAATAATCATTCCCTGCGGCCGCCACAGTAATCACGTTTTGCGAGGCCAGCGCCGCAAATTCGTCACCATATGTGTAGTGGGGGCTTACAGTATTGACGTTATCGCCCGCGCCAAGCGACAGGTTCACCGCAACAATATTGTAAGCTGCGGCATTGTCGACAACCCACTGAAGCGCCCGTTCGATATCGGAGTTGGTGCCGGACCCATTGTTGCCCAAGCCCTGCAGCGCGATGATATTCACACCCGGCGCGACGCCCAAATAGGACGCGTTTGACGATCCAACAATGGAGGCGACATTTGTGCCGTGCCCCTGAATGTCATTGGCGGTACCGTCACCATCCCGGCTGAAGTCTTCGGTATAGATGATGCGATCCGAAATACCGTCACCATTGGCATCCGGGCCAAAGGCCGAATGGTTCAGATCGATACCGGTGTCGATCACCACAACAGTCTGACCGCTGCCGTCAAAACCAGAGAAACGCGCGTCATTTTGATACTGATCCAGGCCGATGATGTCGCGACCCTCGTTGGACAGTGTCGAAAGTTCGCCCTGCCCGCCGGTGGTTTCGACCTTACCTTCATCCTCTGAGTTATCGGTGTCTACCTTGTCGAACTCAAACGCGGCCTCGGTCACTTCGTCCAGCGACACATTACGCAGCAAGATGCTGTCATTGCCGACTGAAACAAGGACATCATCGCCTTGTGCTGCAATGGTGAGATCAGAGAAAGACAGATCCGTGTCGGAAAAATCCAGAACATCGCCCGCGCCGACGTTAAAGTCAGTGATCGTGTCGTCGCCCCAGCCTTCCGCGTAATTGAATTGGTCTGCGCCGCGCCCACCTGTCAGAGTATCATTGCCGCGTCCACCAGCCAGCGTGTCAGCGCCAGTGCCAGCAATCAGCCGGTCGCGCCCGACACCGCCATTCAGATCATCTGCACCAGCGCCGCCCACAAGACGATCATTGCCGCGTCCCCCGTCAAGAGTGTCAGAACCCCGACCTCCGAACAAACGATCCCGACCAACGCCCCCCAGAAGGACATCATCGCCATTGTTACCAAACAAGCGGTCGCGGCCACCCATCCCAATCAACCGATCATCGTCACCCGTTCCACGCAGAACATCATGCCGCCGGTTACCCCGAAAAATAGCCATCTTTTACCACTCCCAAACAATCAATTCGTCAAATTCGTTGCGCAAAAGCGCCTTCGTAACTGCTGATTGGCAACGTATTCAAAGAAGAGAAGGTTTAAGAATTGGCGTGATTCCCGAAATAGAAACGGGTCCCTAATCGCGGCAACAACAAAACCATTACTTTTCAGTACACTATCGGATCAAAGAGCTTCGACCATTAGACGCCAACCATTCAGCAGTGACCTTAACCATTGAATGTGTCTCTAACAATAAATTGATACCGCCATGAGGGTAATGATTTCCTGACCAAATAAATTCAATTTTTATTATATAGATTTTTGAAGAATTATCGAAGCTTTGCAACAGAACCCGCTGCGCCCGCCACGCTGCTTAGAAAGCGATGACTTTCCTCCTGAGAGACGGAACACAAAACCCGGCCCTGAAATCAACAAAACCAGGAAGTTGTACCGCAACAGACCGCGGCACTCTGTGCCCGGAAATTGTGGAAATCGGATCGATCTGCGATCTCAATTTCCTAGGCAGATTACTGCCATTATTTTTGAAGGAGTGGTGAGCCGTGCAGGATTCGAACCTGCGACCCACTGATTAAAAGTCAGTTGCTCTACCAACTGAGCTAACGGCCCACTCTCTTTGTTTAGCATCGCTGCTGTGCGCTTCGTCTAAGTGTTTTCTCCAAGGAGTTCAACCACTTAATTTGCGCTGGGACGGTGTGGCTTAGTCAGCCGCGCTGTCCCGATAGGCGGCGTATCTACGGATAATGCAGGATAGGGTCAACCCCTTTTTTTCAACTTTTTTGCCAAAGGCTGGATTCCTCTGTTTGGCCCCGTTATATGCCGCTTATGAACAGCGTAGCACACACCCAGTTTCCCTTTATGAAGATGCACGGGCTCGGCAATGATTTTGTCGTCGTGGACGCCCGCCACCAGCATCTCCCCATTACCCCGGCCATGGCGAAGGGAATCGGCCACCGCCGGTTTGGCATCGGCTTTGACCAGCTTGCCGTGATCTCCCAGGGGCAAGGTGACGCGCATCTGACCTTTTATAACGCAGACGGCTCGACCTCTGGTGCCTGTGGCAATGCCACGCGCTGTGTTGCGCGCTATCTGATGGATGACCTGGACACAGACCGTCTGCATCTGACTACCGAACGCGGCGACCTTTATGCAGTTGCGGCAGGCACCGGGCTGACATCCGTCAATATGGGCCCACCGCAGCTCAATTGGGATGAAATCCCGCTGGCCGAAGACATCGATACGCTGGAACTGCCGATTGAAGGTTCACCCACCGCCACAGGCATGGGCAATCCTCATTGTACCTTCTTTGTCGAAGACGCAGACCGTATCCCGCTTGAAGAGTTTGGCCCGCGCTACGAGCATCACCCTTTGTACCCCGAACGCACCAATGTGCAGATTGCCCATATCGTCGGACCCGATCACATTCGTATGCGGGTCTGGGAACGAGGCGTGGGCGTGACGCTGTCCTCAGGTTCCTCCTCCTGTGCCACCGCTGTTGCGGCGGCACGCCGGGGTCTGACCGGGCACAAGGTTCAGATCGATCTGGACGGCGGCACCCTGTGGATTGACTGGCGCGACGATGGCGTCTGGATGACGGGCGAAACCATGCATGTCTGCAACGGCACTTTCACCCAAGACTTCTTGGACAGTCTCGCATGAGCGCGCCGAAATTCACTACGTTGGGCTGCCGCCTCAACGCCTATGAGACCGAGGCGATGAAGGAGCTGAGCCAGGCCGCGGGCCTCGACAATGCGGTGATTGTGAACACCTGCGCTGTCACAGCCGAAGCCGTGCGCAAAGCACGGCAAGAGATTCGCAAACTGCGCCGCGAAAACCCAGATGCGCAGATCATCGTCACCGGCTGCGCAGCACAGACAGAGCCCGAGACCTTTGCCCAAATGGGTGAGGTCGACAAGGTCATCGGCAATACCGAGAAGATGCAGCCGGAAACCTGGCAGAACATGGCCACCGATTTTATTGGCACCACCGAAAAGGTGCAGGTCAATGACATCATGTCGGTGACGGAAACCGCCAGCCATCTGATTGACGGCTTTGGCACCCGCAGCCGGGCCTATGTGCAGGTGCAAAACGGGTGTGATCACCGCTGCACCTTCTGCATTATCCCCTACGGCCGCGGCAATTCCCGCTCGGTCCCCGCAGGTGTTGTGGTGGATCAAATCAAGCGCCTGGTAGACAAAGGCTTTAACGAGGTGGTCTTAACCGGTGTGGATCTCACCTCCTGGGGCGCGGACCTGCCAGCACAGCCCAAATTGGGCGATCTGGTGATGCGTATCCTCAAGCTGGTGCCAGACCTGCCGCGTCTGCGGATCTCATCCATCGATTCAATCGAAGTGGATGAGAATCTGATGCAAGCGATCGCAACCGAACCCCGCCTGATGCCGCATCTGCATCTGTCGCTGCAACATGGCGACGACCTGATTCTCAAACGCATGGCCCGCCGTCACCTCCGCGATGATGCCATCCGCTTCTGCGAAGACGCCCGCCGGCTGCGCCCTGACATGACCTTTGGCGCGGATATCATCGCAGGCTTCCCGACCGAGACGGATGCCCATTTTGAGAACGCGTTGAAACTGGTAACGGAATGCGACCTCACTTGGCTGCATGTTTTCCCCTATTCCAAACGCGAGGGAACGCCCGCAGCCAAGATCCCCAATCAGGTGGATGGAACAGTGATCAAGAAACGCGCTGCGCGCCTGCGTGAGATCGGAGAGGCGCAGGTCCGACTGCACTTGCAGAACCAAATAGGACGCACCCATTCTATTTTGATGGAAAACTCTCATATGGGCCGCACGGAGCAATTCACAGAGGTGAGGTTTACCAAGTCTCAAACTGAAGGTGCGGTGGTTCAAGCAAAGATTACCGGCACCGATGGAAAGCAATTGACCGTGTGACACGGTAAAACGTCTCCGTCGGCACAGACACCCTTTCTTCGTGAGGCTTCAACCGGCGGCAGATCAATGTTGGCAACCGATTTATGCCTCCTGGCGAAACGTACATTGCTTTAACTCTCGACCAGCATCCTGCGCGAGAGAAGCGCATGGAAGCCGTCACTTTGACCAAAATTTTGCGCGAAACGTTCAAAGCTCTTTGTTGGTTTCAGCAAGGCAACCTTATAATTTGAATTTACTGCATAAAATCTATTTTGATTTTTCCACTTAAGATAGCAAATTATTAAAGACCGCAAACTGCGTGAAATTTTTTTAGATCACTTCCAAACATCACAATTAGTTTATTTGCCCATTTTATCGGCAAAGCTTTGTATATAGGATATTATTTTGTTTTCTATATCGGAGATTTTTCATGCCGACGATTGACCTAAGTGGCAACTTTAATAGACTTTTCTCTCGGATCGTTGACGACCTGACAGGAGGGCTGGTTGTCTTTAACGAAGGCACCATTATACCCCAGGGCTCCCTTGAATCCACAGTTTTGACCGGTACAGACTTTGGAGAAGGGATCGTAACACCTGTTGTCGGAACCATCAGCGACATATCCTTAACAGAGATACAAACAAACGACGGAACATCCTTTACGGGGGAAGCGCTGCATTTCAGTGACCTGGATATCGACATTTCTAGCCTTTACGAACAGGCTATATTACTCGCCTCGGGAAACCCCGGAGTTGCCGTTCTGACACCAGAAAAAGTGATCGAAGCGCTGTCGGACGAAGATTTCACAATCAACGGCAGTGATCAGGCGGACCTTATCCGCAGGGGAGGTGCCTTAGATTTTTCCGGGAACGACACATTCAATCTCGGTGGGGGCAATGATGTTGCCTTTACTGGCGCAGGGGATGACATCGTTCGGGCTGGAAGTGGGCGTGACACGATACGCGGCGGCGGCGGCGACGACCAACTGTTCGGGAACTCGGGGAATGATGCTCTGCGCGGTGGAGTCGGAGACGATATTCTGAACGGCCAGCGCGGGCGTGATGACCTCAGCGGCGGCAGAGGCAACGACATGCTCGACGGCGGCGTTGCACGCGACACATTGGATGGTGGACGCGGCAATGATATCCTGACCGGTGGCAACGGCTCGGACGAATTCATCTTCTCTGATGGATATGGTCAAGATACCATCACCGATTTTGAACTGGGTGCAGATAAAATTGTACTGGATGATGATCTCTGGGAAGGTGATCTAACTGCACAAGAAGTTGTCGATATGTTTGGAACTGTGCGGGACGGACAGCTGGTCCTAGATTTTGGCGACAATGAGTTGATCTTGGAAAATTTGGACAGCACAGCGGACCTGGCCGACGACCTGATCATCGTCTAACACCACGCAACATCTGCCTAACTTTCTGGTCAAGAACGACCTCAATAGAACGAAAACCCCCGCGAGCGATGCTCGCGGGGGCTTGTTTTTATAACTCTAAAACAAGAGGCATTAAGAGGTCTTTTTACCTTTATGCGGTGCCCACAAACGCTTGTTCGTCAGGTACAGCAGGACCGACAAGATAGTCAGGAACAACACGCCGGTCAGACCAGCCTGTTTACGCGCCATCATCTTGGGTTCTGCAGTCCACATCAGAAACGCTGAGACATCTTCAGCCAGGTGATGCACGTCATTGGCATGACCATCGATGAACTCAACCTGTTCGTCATCCAACGGCGGCGCCATAGAGATCCAACCACCCGGGAAAGCGGTGTTCTCATAGAACGTCGTGCCCGCCTCTTCCTTGGTCTTCCCTGTGTAGCCGGTCATCAGCGAGGCGATGTATTCCGCCCCGCCCATGCCTTTGAACAGCTGGTTCAGACCAAGCCCATAAGGACCGTGGAAGCCTGCGCGAGCTTTGGCCATCAAGCTCAGATCAGGCGCGCCAAGCGCGTCATTGACCGGGAAATTATCGGTAGGCTTGGCCGGGCGGTCTTCGTCCAGCTCCGCATCATAGACCGAGAAATTCTCAGCCGCATAAGCGCGAACCTGATCATCCGGCAGATTTGGGCCGCCCTCGTCCGCCAGGGTACGGATCGGAACCAGTTTCAAACCGTGGCAGGCAGAGCAGACCTCGGTGTAGATCTGCAGACCACGCTGCAGCTGGTTTTGATCATAGGAGCCAAACGGACCCTCAAACGAGAAGGAGAAATCCTCGATATGCTGCTCCCCACCGCCTGCTGCAAAGGCAGCAGCAGGGATGAGTGCCAAGGCAAAAGCAGCACCGGTTGCAAGTTTCTTCAACATAGGTAGCTGTCCTTCTTCTTACTCAGCAGGAGTAGCTTCGGATTTCTTGCCATAGTGGGCGTCGAAATCTTCTTCGATTGTGGCGGGCTGGGCCTCGGGTTTCTCGATCACGCCCAGAAGCGGCAGGATGACAAAGAAGTAGCCGAACCAATAGGCCGATGCGATCAGCGACAGCGAGGCATAGGGCTCTTCTGCAGGCATCGCCCCCAGCCACATCAGGGCAAAGAAGTCGATGACCAGCAGCAGGAACCACCATTTGAACTGCGGACGATACTTGCCCGAACGCACCATTGAGGTGTCCAGCCAAGGGGCCAGCGCCATGGCGATGATTGCGCCAAACATCGCAAGCACACCAAAGAACTTGGCATCTACAATGCCGCCGGTGATGAAGGAGGCAAATTGCACCACCCAGACTTCACCCGTAAAGGCACGCAGGATCGCGTAAAACGGCAGGAAGTACCATTCCGGAACGATGTGCGCCGGTGTGACCAGCGGGTTTGCTTCGATATAGTTGTCCGGGTGGCCCAGGTAGTTCGGCATAAAGCCAACGATGGCCCAGAAGACAACCAGAACAACGGCCAGACCCAGGAAATCCTTGATCACAAAATACGGCCAGAACGGCAGCGTGTCTTTTTCCGCTTCTTCCTTGGACCCTTTGCGCACATCAACACCGGTTGGGTTGTTGTTGCCGGTGGTATGGAACGCCCAGATGTGGACGATGACCAGTGCAGCAATCACAAACGGCAGCAGGTAGTGCAGCGAGAAGAAGCGGTTCAGCGTGGCGTTATCCACCGCAGGACCACCCAACAGCAGGGTTTGGATCGGCTCACCAATGAACGGGATCGCGCCAAACAGACCGGTGATCACGGTCGCGCCCCAGAAGGACATCTGACCCCAGGGCAGAACGTAGCCCATAAACGCGGTGCCCATCATCAAGAGATAGATCAGCATGCCGACAATCCACGTGATCTCACGCGGTGCCTTGTAAGAGCCGTAGAAAAGGCCACGGAAAATGTGAATGTAAACGGCCACAAAGAACAAGGATGCGCCGTTCATGTGGACATAGCGGATCATATGACCGCCGTTCACATTGCGCATGATGTGTTCGATGCTGGCAAAGGCCATGTCAACATGCGGGGTATAGTGCATCACCAGGATGATACCGGTGACAATTTGCAGCACCAGGCAGAATGCCAGAACGATGCCCCAGATCCACCACCAATTCAGGTTTTTTGGGGTGGGGATCATGATGGTGTCATAGATCAGGCCGACGATGGGCAGGCGGCTGTGCAGCCACTTTTCTGCTCCAGATTTCGGCTCGTAATGGTCGTGCGGGATACCAGACATCTAGCGACCTCCTCCTTTAACCGAGCTTGAGAGTGTTTGCGTCGATGAACTCGGCGACAGGCACCGGCAGGTTCTCGGGCGCGGGGCCTTTGCGGATCCGGCCAGCCGTGTCGTAGTGCGACCCGTGGCAGGGGCAGAACCAACCGTGGAAATCACCGGCATCTCCCAAGGGTACGCAACCCAGGTGGGTGCACACGCCCATCATCACCAGCCATTCACCGGCCTCGTCCATGGAACGGTTTTCGTCGGACGCGTCCACTTCACCCTTGTTGGCATTGCGCGCAACGCCATCGGGCAGCTCAGCCAGGTCAACGGCCCGGGCTTCGTCGATCTCTTCTTGGGTACGGCGGCGAATAAACACCGGCTTGCCCAGGAACATAACGGAAATCTGGGTTCCGACCTCTACACCACTGATATCCACGAAAATCGAGGACAGGGCCTGAACGTCGGCCGAAGGGTTCATCTGGTTAACCAAGGGCCAAATCGCAGCGCCGGCCGTAACGGCACCAGCACCTGCGGTGGCATAATAGAGGAAATCTCTGCGGGTTCCTTCGGTATCTTCTGCGTGGGACACGAGGCTTCTCCAATTCAAGCGCCCGCTTAGGGCAAACATGCGCGCACACCACCACTTAAGGCAGTGCCTCAGCGGGTGTCTATATTGGAGAAGGCTATTCGTCTAGCGGTCAAACCCGCGCAGGGGGCGCAATGTGGCGTTTCATTCACAGACAGACGAAGTCACGTCGCCTATTTGATGAGTCTTTAATGCCACTTCAACCCCCAAAACGCTTTTTTTTCGCTGATTAGGCTGGTTTCGTCGCTGCCATGCTAGGCTTTTCCAAAAATTGAGCATGCCACGCCGCCAGCTGGTCATTTCCGCTGCGCCAATCCACTTCGGGATGACGGAAGTCCACATAGTCCAATGCGCAGCCAACAGCAATTTGCCCAATATCCAAAGGCCCTTGCAGATGGCTCATCCAGCGCGCAGTCAACGCAGCACTGACGTCAAGTATTTTGGCCGATTGTGCGCCAAGCCAGCCATCCCAGACTTTTTCCTCGGGACGCATGCGTTTTTCATAGGACATCAACACAGCGGCGTCCGAGATGGCATCGCCCGTGGCTTCCAGAATCTTGCTCTCCCAACCCCGCGCATAAAGCGACGCTGCGGCACGTTCGTTCAAAAACTCACAAATGACGCGGCTGTCATACAATGTCGGCCCATCCGGGCGCTCCAAAGCGGGGATCTTGGAAATGGGATTCGCGGCCTGCAGCACTTCGGCTGGGTTTAATGGCGTGGTCATAACCGTGACGCGCTCAACCTCCTCCATTTGACCGGTTTCCTGCAAGACAACATTGACCTTGCGTACATAGGGCGACGCCGACGCGTAGTAGAGACGCATGTGTAAACCTCCTGATTCGGTGGCCCTAGGTTAGGCGTCGCCACAAAAACAACCACCGCCTGTTTCTGCACATCGCGTTTCAGTGATAGCACAGTCAAACATCCGGATATCTCTTGCAATTTGACCCAAAGCTTGGCAGGGTCTCGCCGTTCTCAGGGCGGGGTGAAATTCCCCACCGGCGGTATGCGGGCATGACCCGTAAGCCCGCGAGCGGCTTGAACCACAGGTTCAAGTGTCAGCAGATCTGGTGAGAGGCCAGAGCCGACGGTTAAAGTCCGGATGAAAGAGAACGTACAGCAGGGTCACGCCACCGGTGTGTCCTGGTGTTCGTTATCGCCTTGGGTGACGTGTCAAACCAAAGGAGATATCGATGACACACACCCGATATGCATTTGTCAAAGCCAACTGGCATTCTGACATCGTTGATCAGGCCCTAAAGGGCTTTTTGGAGCTCATTCCCGCCGAACAGGTCGACGTATTTGACGTCCCCGGCGCGTTTGAGATGCCGTTGATTGCACAGGATCTGGCCAAAACCGGCAAATACGCCGCCATTGCCTGCGCTGCCTTTGTGGTGGACGGTGGTATCTACCGGCATGACTTTGTTGCGCAAGCCGTTGTCGACGGCCTGATGCGCGCCAGCCAGGATACAGGTGTTCCGGTCCTGTCCGTATCCCTGACGCCGCATCAGTATCAGGAAACCGACCACCACAATGCGATCTACCGCGAACATTTTGTCCTGAAAGGCCAAGAAGCCGCTCGCGCTGCACTGATGGTGACCGAAACCCGCGCAAAAATTGCCCACGATCTGGCAATTGCGGCCGAATAAGACGATGGCATGGGGCGCACCGATGCGCCCCTTCCCCCTTGAGGCCAGAGACGTGCGAGGGTAAGCACAATCCGCAAAGGAGACCGCACCTCATGTCGATGAACAGCTTTGGCCACCTCTTCCGAGTCACCACCTGGGGTGAAAGCCACGGTCCCGCACTTGGCGCGACCGTCGATGGCTGCCCGCCAAATGTTGCGATCACGCCCGAGATGCTGCAGGTCTGGCTGGACAAACGCCGTCCCGGTCAAAACAAAAACACAACCCAGCGCAATGAGCCCGACGCGGTCAAGATCCTGTCGGGCGTGTTTGATGGCATGTCCACCGGAACCCCCATCCAGCTGATGATCGAAAACACCGATCAGCGCAGCCGCGACTATGGTGAGATTTCTCAGACCTTCCGTCCGGGCCATGCGGATATCACGTATTTCCAGAAATACGGCAATCGTGACTATCGCGGCGGTGGGCGCTCATCGGCGCGCGAAACAGCGGCGCGCGTGGCGGCGGGCGGTGTGGCACGGGAAGCAATCAAAGCCTTGGTGCCCGGGCTCGAGATCAAGGGTTACATGACCCAGATGGGCGAGATGGAGATCGATCGCAGCCGCTTTGACTGGGACGCGATTGATCAAAATGATTTTTGGATCCCTGATGCGGCCGCCGTTCAGGACTGGGAAGATTACCTGCAAGGCCTGCGCAAAGCCCATGATTCTGTCGGTGCGGTGATCGAGGTAGTTGCCAAAGGTGTCCCCGCCGGTATTGGCGCTCCGGTCTATGGTAAGCTCGACACGGATCTGGCTGCAGCGATGATGTCGATCAACGCCGTCAAAGCCGTTGAAATCGGCGAAGGCATGAACGCGGCCCGGCTCAAAGGGTCGGAAAACGCGGATGAGATCTTCCTGGGCAATGATGGCGCGCCTGTCTATTCGTCCAACCACGCCGGCGGCATTCTGGGTGGGATTTCCACCGGCCAAGATGTAGTTGTGCGCTTTGCCGTTAAACCCACATCGTCCATCCTGACCCCGCGCCAATCGATCCGCAAAGACGGCTCTTCCGTCGAAGTGGTGACCAAAGGCCGCCACGACCCCTGTGTCGGCATCCGCGCGGTGCCCGTGGCCGAGGCTATGATGGCCTGTGTGATCCTGGACCACCTGTTGCTGCACCGCGGTCAAATTGGTGAGAACCAAGGCCAGATCGGGTAACTGGAACCGCAGGGCTCTGTGCACAGAAACAATGTGCTGACACACCGCGAGCCATTGTAATCTCCCACTGTTGTGGCCAGAGTGCGGCCATGGCCAAATTGACGCAGCCTTCGGCGGGCTCTTCCAAAACAGCACATAGCCCCGGCAAGGGTATTTTACTGAAAGCCGTTGCGATTGGGCTGTTTACGGTTATGGCGGGCCTGATCAAAGAGGTGGTGCAGACGGTCCCTGTTGGCGAGACTGTGTTTTTCCGAAGCTTCTGCGCCCTGCCGGTTATCCTTTTGTGGCTCGCGATCCGGGGCGAATTGCGGGGTGGATTGCGCACCAAGAACCCGGGCCTGCACGTATGGCGCGGTCTGGTTGGCAGCACTGCAATGGGGTTCAATTTCGTTGGCTTGGGCCTCTTGTCCCTACCCGAGGCCACAGCGCTGAGCTATGTGACCCCAATTTTCACACTCATCCTGGCAGCGCTTTTGTTGGGGGAGCGAATCCGTTTGATCCGTATCTCAGCTGTGACTGTGGGTCTGTTGGGCGTTGTGATCATGCTGTCACCACAGTTGGGGCAGGATCAATCGCTGCAGGACACCGCGCTGATCGGCAGCCTGTGTATTCTGGCAGCCTCGGCCGCGCGCGGCTTTGTGCAGATCCATTTGCGCAAGATGGCGCAGGTGGAAAACACGGCGGCGATTGTATTCTACTTCTCGCTCACCGCATCGGCGCTGTCACTGCTGACCCTGCCTTTTGGCTGGGTTGTCCCGCCTATGCATACGCTTTTGTTGCTGGTGGGCAGTGGGCTTATTGGCGGCGTTGCGCAAATTCTGGTGACCGCATCTTATCGGTTTGCCCCTGCTTCCGTTCTGGCACCGGTTGATTATGTGTCCATGATCTTTGCGCTGATTATCGGCTATCTCTGGTTTGATGAATGGCCCAGCTTGGTTGTGCTTGCCGGGGCCAGCCTGGTGATTCTGGCAAATGTCATCGTCATCCTGCGGGAGCGGAAACTAGGCGTCCAGCGGGGCAAGGCCAAACCATTGATGGATCCCAAAGGGGGGTAAATCGGCTGTGCGTTATGCGCGCAAACTCTCGGCCAGGGCCTTCAGCTGTTCGCGCAGCGCTTTCAAAGAGGGCTCATCCTCTGGGCGACGTTGGCTGTGCCCGCCGAAATGGATGGAAAGGGCAATGGCGCAAACCCGGAACAGCTTTTTGCGGCGGGTTTGGCCTTCAAGTCCACCTCGAAGTCCTGTTGCCGGGTGTCGAAGTAGAGGCAGCTAAGCGCCTGACCTAGGTCGCGCATGGGATCTGCCCCTATTCGAACGCCGAGCGCGGCAATGTCGACGTGACCACCGGGCTTCTGTAACAAAAAAAGAGCGCAAGGGCTTCCCTTGCGCTCCGTCTAGTTCATCACGACACAGTCGGATTAGGCGCGGACCAACGCCTCGTAATCCTCGGCGATTTCGCGTGTCAGCGCACCAACCTCAAACGTGTAGGGGCCGATCTCACCCACCGGGGTCACCTCAGCAGCGGTCCCTGTCAGCCAGCACTGTTCAAAACCTTCCATCTCTTCGGGCATGATGTGACGCTCATAGACGGTGATGCCTTTATCTTTCAGCATCTGGATCACGGTCTGCCGGGTGATCCCGTTCAGGAAGCAATCCGCCAGCGGCGTGTGAACTTCGCCGTCTTTGACAAAGAAGATGTTTGCGCCTGTCGCCTCCGCCACATACCCGCGGTAATCCATAAACAGCGCGTCGGAACAGCCTTTGGCCTCAGCCTTATGCTTGGAGATGGTGCAGATCATATACAGACCCGCCGCCTTGGCATGGACCGGGATCGTGTCAGGGCTTGGGCGTTTGTATTCCGCGATGTCGAGCTTGGCGCCCTGCATCTTGGCATCACCGTAATAGGCACCCCAACCCCAGATCGCGATGGCCAGATGCACCGGGTTCTTGGCGGACGCGACACCCATGTCTTCACCAGAACCGCGCCAAACCAGTGCGCGAACGTAAGCGTCCTGAAGACCAGAGGCTTTCAGCGCCTCTTCCTTGGCGGCTTCGATCTGATCCACCGAATAGCTCAGCGGGATATCCAGCGCCTCAGCCGAGGCAATCAACCGTTCGGAATGTTCCCGGCTTTTGAAGATCTTACCATTATAGGCACGTTCCCCTTCGAATACCGAAGAGGCATAGTGCATGGCATGGGTCAGGATATGAACCTTGGCGTCGCGCCACTCGATCAGCTCCCCATCCATCCAAATCAGACCATCGCGGTCATCATATGCTGTCATCCTGCACCCTCCCGAGGGTCTTGGTTATTCCATTTATTGCGTGCGCAACCTGAGTCTTGGACATTTCATTGCGCCAAATCTGCGATTCGATACATCTTCACCCTTGGAATGTCAACAACGCTGACTTAAGCTGCTGCAAACAAAAGATTTACGAGGCATACCATGTCAGACGGGCGAAGTGGTCAATTTAACAGCGGTGAAAGCCTGCTGTTTTTGACGGATGAGCAATTGCGCCAGGGCATCGAAGCAATGTTCTTTGCTTATCGTGGGTTTACCGCTGATCCGGATCGCATTCTGGCAAAACTGGCCTATGGGCGGGCACATCACCGGGCGATCCACTTTATCAACCGCGCGCCGGGCACAACGGTCAACAACCTGCTGTCGATCCTTGGGGTCACCAAACAATCTCTAAACCGTGTTCTGCGTGCTCTGATTGAAGATGGTCTGGTCGAAAGCCGTGTTGGCACTGCAGATAAACGAGAACGTCACCTTTTCCTGACAGAAGCCGGACAAACGCTGGAAGCGGAGCTGTCCAACGCCCAGCGCGCGCGAATGCGCGCCGCTTACAAAGAAGCCGGGCCAGAGGCGGTACAAGGATTTAGAAAGGTGCTAGAAGCGATGATGGATGCAGATATGCGCCGCGCCTATACCAAACTTCGGGAAACCAGTTCATGAATTGCGATGCCCACCTTTTAATTGTGGATGATGACGAGCGGATCCGCGAACTGCTCAAGAAGTTTTTGATGCGCTCGGGCTTTCTGGTCACCGCCGCACGCGACGCCCAACACGCGCGCCGGGTGCTGTCGGGGCTGGATTTCGATCTGATCGTTCTGGATGTGATGATGCCGGGCGAAGACGGGATTTCCCTGACCAAAGCGCTGCGCGAGACACATACAACACCTATTCTGTTGCTGACCGCACAGGGGGAGACGGAAAACCGGATTGCGGGGCTCGAAGCCGGGGCAGATGATTATCTTGCCAAACCGTTTGAACCCAAGGAACTGCTGTTGCGGATCAACGCCATTTTGCGGCGCATGCCCGAAGCCAAACCCGAAGACACCATTCCAAAGGTGCTGCACCTGGGCGACATTCGATATGACATCGAACGCGGCGAGATGTGGCAGGGTCAGGATCTGGTGCGTTTGACCAGCACCGAAAGCCAGCTGATGAAGATCTTTTCAGCGCAGCCCAACGAACCGGTAAGCCGTGCCAAACTGGTTGAGGATCTGGGACGTGACCGGGGACAGGCCCAAGAACGCGCCGTTGATGTTCAAATCACCCGCCTGCGCCGTAAAATCGAACCCAACCCGAAACAGCCGCAGTATCTTCAGACCGTTCGCGGTGCCGGTTACATGCTGGCCCCCGACTGATACGCCGCCACCGCAGCTTCTGACGATTTCGCCAGCATAGGCTGCGGGCTCTTGTGATTGGGGCAAACAGGCTTTTACGATGCGATCTGACCCAATTGTCGGAGAGCTGCCCCGTGACCACCGCATTGATTACCCATGCCGACTGCCTGACCCATGTGACACCGGACGGTCATCCCGAACGTGTGGCGCGTTTGGAACATGTTTTGCACGGGCTCGAAGGCAAAACGCTGGAGCGGTTCACCGCACCTTTGGCCGCTGAAGACGACCTGCTGCGCATTCACCCCAAATCTTACATCGAAGACCTGCGAGAGGCGCGGCCTGACGCGGGCTTCATCCAGCTGGACGGGGACACGTTCCTGTCGCCGGGGTCGCTGGACGCGGCGTTTCGTGGGGCTGGTGCGGCCGTGCGGGCCGTTGATCTGGTGCTGTCGGGACGCGTGCAAAACGCCTTTGCCGCCATTCGCCCGCCGGGCCATCATACTGAGACCGAGACATCAATGGGCTTCTGCCTGTTTGGAAACGCCGCCTTGGCCGCCAAACACGCGCTGGATCATCACGGGTTGAAACGCGTCGCGGTGGTTGATTTTGATGTGCATCACGGCAACGGCACCCAGGACCTTTTGTGGGACGAACCACGCGCCTTGTTTATCTCGTCCCAACAGATGCCGCTGTGGCCGGGCTCAGGCCGGCCGGATGAAGACGGCGCACATGGCCAGATGGTCAATATTCCGCTCGCCCCAGAAACGGGTGGAGATGCCATGCGCGAGGCCTATGAAACATTGGCATTTCCGCGCATTCGGGCCTTTGAACCCGAGCTTTTGATCCTCTCGGCGGGCTTTGACGCGCATCAGGATGACCCGTTGGCCAGCCTCAACTGGACCACATCAGATTTTGCCTGGCTCACAGCCGCACTTTGCGCCATTGCCCAAGAGGTTTGCGGTGGTCGTATCGTCTCGACTTTGGAGGGCGGATATGATCTGAACGCGCTGACCGCCGCCACTGCGGCCCATGTTGACGAATTGATAAAGGCAGGATCATGACCCAGACCCCCGTCGAAGAGTTAAGCTTTGAACAGGCCATGCGTGAGCTGGAAACTGTGGTCGACCAATTGGAACGGGGTGACGTTGCGCTGGATGCTTCGATTGCGCTCTATGAACGCGGTGCGGCGTTGAAAAAACGTTGCGAGGACGAATTGAAGCGCGCCGAGGAGAAAGTTGCGGCCATCACCCTGGACGCCAATGGCACAGCCACCGGCACCCAACCGTTGGATGCAGGATAACCCGATGACCGCCCCGGCTTCTTTTGATGTAGCCCTGCGCGCAGCTCAGGCGCGGATCACCGACTATGCGCACAGTCGCTTGACCGGCGCTGATGATCTGCACGCCGCCATGCGTTACGCCATGGTCGGCGGCAAGATGCTACGCGGCTTTCTGGTTCTGGAGAGCGGACGTCTGCATGGGCTTGCACCTGATGCTGCGATGAACGCAGCCTTGGCCATTGAATGCGTGCACGCCTATTCGCTGGTGCATGATGATCTGCCCTGTATGGACGATGATGATATGCGCCGGGGCCAGCCCACCGTGCACCGCAAATGGGATGACGCCATGGCTGTTCTGGCCGGTGACAGCCTGCAGACCTTTGCCTTTGAACTGATGGCAGAACCGGTCGTCGGCCCCCATGCTTTGGCTGCACTGCGCACATTGGCCCAATCGGCTGGTAAGGACGGCATGGTCTCTGGGCAGATGCTGGACATAGCTGCCGAAAGCGCCGAGACACCGCTGAATCTGGACCAGATCACCCGCCTGCAGCAACGCAAAACCGGCTGTTTGATCGAATGGTCCGCCACTGCCGGAGCGGTTTTGACAGGCGCGGATCCCGCACCGCTGGCGACCTATGCCCGCGCCCTTGGCCTCGCCTTTCAGATTGCCGATGACATCCTCGATGTCGAAGGCGACATGAACAAGGTCGGCAAAGCGCTGCGCAAGGATGAAGACGCCGGCAAGGCGACATTCGTATCCCTGTTGGGGCTGGATGCGGCAAAAAAACGCGCGTCAGATCTGGTGGAAGAGGCCTGCGAAGCCCTACATCCTTATGGGGATGACGCCGAAACCTTGAAGCAAGCAGCGCGCTTCGTTATCTCGCGCGATAATTAACACCACCCCTGAGGAGCCATGCCCGTTATGTCGGACCGCCCGAACACCCCGCTCTTGGATCAGATCACTCGCCCGGCCGATCTGAAGCGGTTGAGCGATGCCCAGCTGACACAGGTCTCTCAGGAGCTGCGATCAGAGACGATTTCTGCGGTCTCCGAAACCGGCGGCCATTTGGGCGCAGGTCTTGGCGTGGTGGAGTTGACCGTGGCCCTGCACGCGGTGTTTGACACGCCCAAGGACAAGCTGATCTGGGATGTGTCCCACCAATGCTATCCGCACAAAATCCTGACCGAACGCCGGGACCGCATTCGCACCCTGCGGATGAAAGACGGGCTGTCCGGTTTTACCAAACGCAGTGAAAGCCCTTATGATCCCTTTGGGGCCGCACATAGCTCTACATCGATTTCGGCGGCACTTGGTTTTGCCGTGGCCCGCGATCTGGGCGGTGTGATCCCCGAAGGCAATGGTGATGCGATCGCCGTCATCGGGGATGGATCCATGTCTGCCGGCATGGCGTTTGAAGCGATGAACAACGCAGGCCATTTGGGCAAACGTTTGTTTGTGATCCTGAACGACAATGAAATGTCGATTGCCCCGCCGGTTGGGGCGCTGTCGTCCTATTTGTCCCGCATCTATGCCGAAGAGCCGTTCCAGGATCTGAAAGCCGTGGCCAAGGGCGCGGTGTCGCTGTTGCCGGAACCCTTCCGCGAAGGGGCCAAACGCGCCAAAGACATGCTCAAAGGAATGACCGTCGGCGGCACGATGTTTGAAGCTTTGGGGTTTTCTTATCTCGGCCCGATTGACGGCCACGATATGGACCAGCTGTTGCCGGTTCTGCGCACCGTCAAGGCACGGGCCACGGGGCCGGTGTTGATCCATGTTCTGACCAAAAAGGGCAAAGGCTATGCGCCCGCAGAAGCCGCACGCGACAAGGGTCACGCCACCGCTAAATTCGATGTGGTGACCGGCAAACAGAAAAAAGCGCCGTCTAATGCGCCGTCTTATACGTCTGTCTTTGGCGATACATTGGTCAAGCTGGCTGCTCAGGACGACAAGATCTGCGCTGTGACTGCTGCGATGCCGGATGGCACCGGCTTGAACCTCATGGCCGAACGCTACCCGTCCCGGACCTTTGACGTGGGTATTGCAGAGCAGCACGGGGTAACGTTTTCAGCCGCGCTGGCCGCAGGCGGGATGAAGCCATTTTGCGCGATGTATTCGACGTTCCTGCAGCGCGGCTATGATCAGGTTGTCCATGACGTGGCGATCCAGCGCCTGCCGGTCCGCTTTGCCATCGATCGTGCGGGGCTGGTTGGTGCGGACGGCGCGACCCATGCTGGATCTTTTGACATCTCATTTATGACCAACTTGCCCGGCATGGTGGTCATGGCCGCCGCGGATGAGGCGGAATTGGCCCATATGGTCAAGACCGCTGCTGCCTATGACGCGGGGCCCATCGCCTTTCGGTATCCGCGCGGCGAAGGTGTAGGTGTTGAGCTGTCCGAAGAGCCGCAGGTCTTGGAGATCGGCAAAGGCCGGATCATTCAGGACGGCGCGCGCGTTGCGATTCTGTCATTTGGTACCCGCCTGTCCGAGGTTCAAAAAGCTGCCGAAGCGCTGTCGGCCAAAGGGATCACCCCAACAATTGCCGATGCGCGCTTTGCCAAACCTCTGGACCGCGATCTGATCCTCGATCTGGTGGCCAACCATGACGCCATGATTTCCATCGAAGAGGGTGCCGTGGGTGGCTTTGGCTCACATGTGGCGCAGCTGTTGCTGGATGAAGGCGCGCTGGATCACGGCTTTAAATACCGGTCTATGGTTCTGCCCGACACCTTTATCGATCAGGCCAGCCCCAAGGATATGTATGCGGTTGCTGCCATGAACGCGGAACAGATCGAAGCCAAAGTTCTGGAAACTGTGGGCGTTGTGGATCTGGCCGCACGGCGGGGGTGAAACCTCCCCTGCCCACGTTGCGCAGGGGAGATAAGTATTAGCTCGCCATCAGAGCTTTGACGTCCGGCAGGCCCAGCGCCTTGCCGCCGACACCCCATTGGCCATCTTTGACTTCTTCGATGACAACCCAAGTCACATCGCGCAGCTTCTCGCTGGTGACTTCGGTGACGGCATCGGTGATTTTTGCGATCAGCTCTTCGGACTGACCGTCGCTCAGCTCATCTTTGAACACTTTGACTTCGATTAGGGGCATGTTTCTACCTGACATTTAGCTCATGTGAACGTCAGGCACAGCACCGAGACCCAAATACCAGCACTGCACCCGACAGAGCAAACTTAGGGTGTGAAAATCAAAGTGTAACCTGTAAAAAGGTATTAGATAGGTTACGATGTTGTGAATTGACCCGCCACTATGTCCCCTGCCCCGCCAATGCCTTGAGGCCGCTGCGGTAATCCGGATACTTCAACCGAACACCCAGTTCCGTTTTGATCCGGTCGTTTTTCACCCGCTTGTTCTCTGCGTAAAAGCTGCGTGCCATGGCGCTCATATCAGCCGTCTCAAAATCCACGCTGGGCGGCATGGGCAGGCCAAGAAGCTCAGCCGCATAGCCGATGACATCCTGTGGCGGCGCCGGTTCATCATCACAGACGTTATACGCAGCGCCGGGATCTGGCTGTGCAATCGAAGCCTCAAGCACTTGGGCGATGTCGTCGACATGGATCCGGGAGAACACTTGTCCCGTTTTCACAATCCGGCGGGCTTGGCCTGATTTAACCTTGGAAAACGGGCCGCGTCCGGGTCCATAGATCCCGGCCAAGCGAAACACATGCACGGGAAGGCCGCTGTTGAACCAAGCCTCTTCGGCAGCGACGCGCCAGTGTCCCCGGCGGGTACTGGGCGCAAGGGTAGTGTCCTCATCCACCCAAGCACCACCATGATCACCATAAACAGCGGTGGTCGACAGGTAACCGGCCCAACTCAGATCCCGCCCATCCAACTGTTCCAACACACTTGCCAAAACCGGATCCCCATCCGCCGTAGGGGCGATAGAGGACAAGACATGCGTCACCCCATGCAATGGCAGAGGGCTTCCGGGCCATTGCACGGTCTGCACGCCCTCAATCAGCTGCCCATCCCGCGTGGTGCCAAAAACGCGCCAGCCCTGCGGCTTCAAGCGCCGCGCCAGAGCCTGTGCGGAATATCCAAAGCCAAGACAAAGTAGAGTGTTTTCCATGGCCCATAGATGCGTGCGACCTGGCTTGGTGACAAGCGTGGAAATGCAGGTTGCGGCTTATTGCGCCTTGTGGCCATCCAGATGGCCCAGATCTTTGTCTGGCGCGATCTGGTCGCGCACACGGGATTTCAGCGCCTTTACATCCGGGAACCCGCCGTCGCGCTTGCGCTCCCAGATCACCGTTTCACCGATCTGGATTGCAAAGGTGCCGCCGATCTCTGACGGCACCAAGGTTACGCCGCCCAATTGACCATGGAACGTCGACAACAGCTCCTGCCCCATCCAGGACGCGCGCAGCAGCCAATTGCAGCCGATACAATAAGAGATTGTGACAACGGGCTTTGCCGGATCTGACATCGCGAACCTCATGTGGTGGGAGATGGAGTGTCACCTTGGCACAGGATCAACCCTTTGCCCAGATCCGCAATCAGAACACGGGCGACCGCATCACTCGGGCAAGCGATTGCCGTCCGCGTCGATCAGCGCAGCGCCGTCTTCCTTGGCCCAGGGCCCTTGGGGCCAATTGTCCAACAGATCCAACACCGCACCAGAGGGGCGGCACAGCTTGACGCCGTTCTTGCAGGCCACAATCGGGCGGTTGACCAGAACCGGGTGCTCCAACATGTGATCCAGCAACACCTCATCCGTCACGGAAGGATCCAGCAGACCCAGCTCTTCGGCCGGTGATTTGCTGGTGCGCAGAGCCTGCCGTGGTGTGAGACCGGCGGCGGCAAACAAAGCCTGCAGCTGCGGTCGGGTCCAACCTGTGTCAATGTATTCAACAACAGTTGGTGCATAACCAGCGTCTTGGATCAGTTTCAGCACATTGCGAGATGTGCCACATGCGGGGTTGTGGTGAATGACGATATCCATGCGATTGTCTTCCTATTTTTGCATGACCTTTTGATGAAACAGGCCAAGTTGCGCTTGAATTTCCCGGTTCAAACGGTGGAACATAAATCATGACCCAGAACCTGTTCCCGAGTTGGCCCGACGTCGCCCCCCATCTGATCGAAGTTGCAGCAGGCCGCCGTCCCGCCGAAACTGTGATCCGAGGTGGTACATGGGTGAATGTCCACACCCGTGAGATCCTGCCAAATCACGATATCGCAATCCACAGTGGCCGCATCGCCTTTGTGGGGCCGGATGCATCCTATTGCACCGGACCTGAGACCGCGGTGATCGAAGCCAAGGGGCGCTATATGATCCCCGGCCTGTGCGATGCCCATATGCACATTGAATCCGGCATGCTGACGCCTGCGGAATTTGCCCGCGCGGTCATCCCTCATGGCACCACCACCATGTTCACCGACCCGCATGAAATCGCCAATGTTCTGGGCCTTGAAGGCGTGCGGCTGATGCATGACGAAGCGCTGATGCAGCCGGTCAATATCTATACCCAGATGCCGAGCTGCGCCCCCTCGGCCCCTGGGTTAGAGACAACAGGCTATGAGATTTCACCCGAAGATGTCGCCGAGGCGATGTCCTGGCCCGGTATCATCGGATTGGGTGAAATGATGAACTTCCCCGGCGTGGCCAATGGCGACCCCAAGATGCTGGCCGAGATTGCCGCGGCACAACGCGCCCACAAGACCGTTGGCGGGCATTATGCCTCTCCGGATTTGGGGCCTGAGTTTGCGGCCTATGTGGCTGGCGGCCCGGCGGATGACCACGAAGGCACCTGCGAAGCCGACGCCATTGCCCGCACCCGTCAAGGCATGCGATCAATGATGCGGTTGGGTTCGGCCTGGTATGACATAGAAAGCCAGATCACGGCTGTGACTGAAAAAGGGTTGGACTCACGCAATTTCATCCTGTGTACGGATGACTGTCATTCCGGCACATTGGTCAACGACGGCCACATGAACCGCGTTGTGCGCCACGCCATCGCTTGCGGTTGTGATCCGCTGGTGGCGCTGCAGATGGCCACGATCAACACCGCCACCCATTTTGGGCTGGAACGTGAGTTGGGGTCGCTGACACCCGGTCGGCGCGCCGATGTGATCCTGACCTCGGACCTGACTGATCTGCCGATTGAACTGGTTGTTGCGCGGGGTAAAATCGTCGCTGAATCAGGCTCTATCAAGGTGGATTGCCCGCATCTGGCGTGGCCTGATCATGCCCGTGGCACCGTTCACCTGGGTCACGCATTGTCGCAAAGCGATTTTGAGATTGCGGCCCCCACTGGCGCTAACACGGTCACTGCAAATGTCATTGGCGTGGTGGAAAACCAGGCCCCAACCAAAGCGTTAAAGGCCGAGCTGCCGGTGCAGGACGGGCTGGTCGAAGGTCACGGCGACATCTGCCAGATTGCGCTGGTGGAACGCCACCGGGGCACGGGCGGTGTGACCAACGCCTTTGTCTCAGGCTTTGGCTATTCCGGCCCGATGGCGATGGCGTCAACCGTGGCACATGACAGCCACCATATGATTGTTGTTGGCACGGATCGGGCGCAGATGGCGTTGGCCGCCAACCGTCTGGCTGAAGTCGGCGGCGGGGTGACCATCTTCCGGGACGGTCAGGAGCTAGCGCTGGTCGAACTGCCCATCGCCGGTTTGATGTCTGACCAACCGGCGACCGAAGTTGCCGCCAAAGCCCAAAAAATGGTCGAAGCGATGGTGGCCTGCGGCTGCACGCTGAACAACGCCTATATGCAACATTCGCTGCTGGCACTTGTTGTCATCCCCGAGCTGCGCATCTCGGACCTTGGCCTTGTTGACGTGACCCAGTTTAAAAAGATTCCGGTTATAGAAAGCACCCCATGACCCTGATGACCCCAAAGGTCCCGGCCCCCGAGCAGTTTACCGACGCCGAAGCTGCCGTTGCGCGCCTGATCGAGCTTTATGAGACCGCCACTGATTTTCTGAGCACGGCATTTGAAAGTGTGATGCAAAACGGAACCCAGGATGGGGTCCGGTATCGCGCGTTCTACCCGGAAATTCGTTTTGTGAATCCGTCCTACACCCAGGTGGACAGCCGCTTGAGCTTTGGCCATGTGTCAGAGCCCGGCACCTATGTCAGCACGATCACGCGTCCTGATTTGTTCCGCCACTATCTGGAACAACAAATCGCCCTTCTTATCCGCAACCATGGCCAGCCGGTGGCAATCGGGGCTTCGGATACGCCCATTCCGGTCCATTTCGCCGTCGCCAACCGCAGCGACGTCACGGTTCCCCAAGAAGGTGCTGCGGGCTTTGTTCTGCGGGACCTATTTGACGTGCCGGATCTGGCCACCACCAATGACGATATCGTCAACGGAACCTATCAACCCACTGACGGCGTCGGCCCCCTGGCCCTGTTTACGGCGCAGCGCGTGGATTATTCGTTGGCACGCCTGTCCCATTACACCGCCACAGATGCGGAGCATTTCCAGAACCACGTGTTGTTCACCAACTACCAGTTCTATGTCTCCGAGTTTGAAGCCTATGCCCGCGACATGCTTGCCGATCCTGCGTCGGGCTACACCAGCTTTGTCAGCACCGGCAATCACGAGATTACGGATGCACAGGCGGATATCGCAACCACCGCCAAGATGCCACAAATGCCGACCTATCACCTGAAACGGCCGGATGGGAACGGGATTACGCTGGTGAACATCGGTGTTGGTCCCTCGAACGCCAAAACCGCCACGGACCATATCGCGGTTCTGCGCCCCCATGCTTGGTTGATGGTCGGCCACTGCGCAGGCCTGCGCAACACGCAGTCTTTGGGAGACTTTGTCCTCGCCCATGCTTACCTGCGCGAAGATCACGTGTTGGATGATGATCTTCCCATCTGGACCCCAATCCCAGCCCTGGCCGAGATCCAGGTCGCGCTGGAAAAAGCCGTTGCCGATGTGACCGAATTGGAAGGATACGACCTAAAACGTATCATGCGCACAGGAACCGTCGCCACCATCGACAACCGCAACTGGGAGTTGCGTGACCAATCCGGACCCGTTCAACGCCTGAGCCAATCGCGTGCCGTCGCTCTGGACATGGAAAGCGCCACAATTGCCGCCAATGGCTACCGGTTTCGAGTGCCTTATGGCACGCTCTTATGTGTGTCTGACAAGCCGCTTCATGGGGAATTAAAGCTTCCTGGCATGGCTTCGGACTTTTACCGAACCCAGGTTTCGCGCCATCTGCAAATCGGCATCAAAGCCATGGAAGATCTGCGCAGCATGCCACTTGAACGGCTCCACAGTCGTAAATTGCGCTCATTTGATGAAACCGCGTTCTTGTAGCGCTGTAAAAACCTCGAAAATCAACGAAAAATCGCCGAAACCCTTTTGTTTGCGCCCGCTATGCGTTGTGTTCGACCACAACATACCGATAATATCGCGCGATGAGGCCCTAAACATCGGGCAGTCAAAGGAGAGCAAAAAAATGTCCAAACCGATGACCAAAACACAGCTGGTCGCCGCGCTGGCCGACGAAATGGGCAGTGACAAGAAAACCGCAGGCTCGGCGCTGGAAGCCGTTTGCAGCCTGATCACCCGCGAAGTGTCCGGCGGTGGCGCTGTAACCCTGCCCGGCGTTGGCAAGATCTACTGCCGCGAGCGTCCCGAGCGCGAAGTGCGCAACCCGGCCACCGGTGAGAAATTCATGAAGGAAGCCGACAAGGTTGTGAAAATGACCATTGCCAAGGCTCTGAAAGACAGCGTGAACGGCGACGAGTAATCGCCACTTCCCTGTTCAAAGATCCAAGGGTCGCTGGTTCAGCGGCCCTTTTTTTGTGAGAAAACAACCGAACCTCTACAAGCCGCAATTCCCCCCTTTGAAACCATCCGCAAACGCCCCATTTTGAGGGCAAGACAAAAGCAAAAAGGGACGCCATGACACAGTATTCCAAATCCGATGACGCAATTGCTCAGCTGTCCGAAGAAGAGTTCTTTGTCACACAGCAATCCGGCACCGAACGTCCGGGGACCGGCAAGCTTTTGTACAACAAAGACCCCGGCATTTACGTCGACATCGTGTCAGGCGAACCCTTGTTTGCCTCTGGCGACAAATATGAATCCGGCTGCGGCTGGCCCAGCTTTACCAAGCCGATTGAACCGGCCCACGTGCAAGAGCAGGAAGACAAAAGCCACGGTATGATCCGGACCGAGGTCCGATCCACCCATGGCGACAGCCATCTGGGTCACGTCTTCCCCGATGGCCCCCGCGACCGGGGCGGTCTGCGTTATTGCATCAATTCAGCGTCACTGCGGTTCATTCACCGCGACGAGATGGAGGCGCAGGGTTATGGTGCTTACTTAAACCAAGTGGAGGGTTAAGACATGAAACATTCCGAACGTGCCGTTCTCGCTGGGGGCTGCTTTTGGGGCATGCAAGAGCTGATCCGTGCGCTGCCTGGTGTGATCTCCACACGGGTGGGTTATACTGGCGGCGATGTAGCCAATGCGACGTATCGCAATCATGGCACCCATGCGGAAGGCATCGAAATCCAGTTCGACCCAACCCAGACAAGCTTTCGCAGATTGCTTGAGTTCTTCTTTCAGATCCACGATCCTACCACGGTTGACCGTCAGGGCAATGACATCGGGATGAGCTATCGCTCCGCAATCTATTTTGTCGATGACTCACAAAAAGCAACTGCGTTAGAGACGATCGCAGACGTCGAAGCTTCTGGTCTTTGGCCCGGAAAAGTCGTTACCGAAGTCGAGCCTGTAGGCGATTTTTGGGAGGCCGAGCCCGAGCATCAGGATTACCTGCAACGGCTGCCCAATGGCTATACCTGCCATTTCCCACGTCCCGATTGGGTTCTGCCCAAACGCACGGTCGAAGCAGCGGTGTAACAGATCACCCGTTCAGCTGCGCCACTGCCCAGGCGGCGGCGTCAGCCACGGTGGGATCAGGATCATCGCACATGGCACGTGCCACGGGCAGCAGATCCATCTGACCGCTGTTGCCAATGGCATACAGCACGTTGCGCACAAACCGGTCGCGCCCAATCCGCTTGATCGGAGAGCCTGAGAAAAACGCGCGAAACCCAGCATCATCAAGCTGGGCCAGCTCCGCCAATTTAGGCGCGCGCAACTCAGGGCGCGCCTCATAACGCAAATCGCTGGCCGCAACCGCAAATTTGTTCCACGGACAGGCCGCCAGACAATCATCACAGCCATAGATGCGATTGCCCAGTTTGGGGCGCAGTTCCGGCGTCACCGGGCCCTTGTGCTCAATCGTAAGGTAAGAAATGCACTTGCGCGCATCCATCTGATAGGGCGCGATAAACGCATCTGTCGGACAGGCTGTCAGACAGGCACGGCAAGACCCGCAATGATCCGGCTCTGCCGCATCAACCGGCAAATCCAATGTAGTAAAAACAGAGCCTAAAAAAGCCCAATTGCCAAAATCCCGGCTCACCAGATTGGTGTGTTTCCCTTGCCATCCCAATCCCGCGGCCTGCGCCAAAGGTTTTTCGGGCACCGGAGCTGTATCCACAAAAACCTTCACCTCGATCTCGGCCCCAGCTTCCGCAATCAACCACCGCGCCAGGCGTTTCAGGCGCTTTTTGACCAGATCATGATAATCCTTGTTGCGCGCGTAGACGGACACCGCGCCACAATCAGCTCGCGCCACCGCCGCCATCGGGTCTTCATCCGGCGTGTAGCTTTCGGCCAACATGATAACCGACCGTGCCTCAGGCCACAGTTGTGCCGGGTCTGCACGCCAATTCTGACGCTCTCCCATCCAGCCCATCTGGCCGTGAAACCCCCTCTCAACAAACTCCGCCAACCGCGCGGCCACCTCGGGCACATCCCAGGGCCTGCACACCCTACAAGACACAAAGCCTTCGGTATGCGCCTGGGCCACCAAACGGGCTTTCAAATCTGCCGGATCATTCATCTTTTCAAAAATACTTTCGGGGGTGAATTGGCCGCCAGCCAAGAGGGGGCAGACAGCCCCCAAATACCCTATCAGAAATCGAGATCGGCGTAATGGGGCGGTGGGCGGAAGCCCGCAATCTGATCCGCCAGGATCGAACGGAACGCCGGGCGTGACTTGATCTTGGCGTACCAATCCTTGACCGCGGCCGAGCGATTCCAGTCCACATCCGAAATGTAATCCAAACAGGACAGATGCGCGGCAGCCGCAAAATCCGCCAACGTCATCTGGTCTCCCGCAAGCCACCGGCGATGATCCAGCAACCAGGCCATGTAATCCAAATGATACTTGATCGCCTTTGCACCGGCTTTGACATTTTTACTGTCCGGGTATCCTTCACCCGTCACCTTCTTGTTCACCCGCTCATACAGCAGTTTCGAGGTGACCTCTTGATGGAACTTGTCATCAAACCATCCTACCAAACGCCGGATTTCCGCACGGGTTTCAGCGTCCTTTGGCATCAGGGAAGGCTCCGGTCGGGTCTCTTCAATGTATTCGCAGATTGCTGCACTTTCGGTCAAGATCATACCATCCAGCCGCAGCACCGGCACTTTGCCCGCTGGGTTGCGACGCAAAAAATCGGGATCCTGCTCCCAATAGCGTTCCTCGATCAGCTCAACTTCGATCTTTTTTTCTGCCAGCGACAGTCGGACCTTTCGACAGAAAGGTGAGAGCGGAACGTGATAAAGGCGGGCCACCTAAGCAAACTCCAAATATGCGATGTGAGAACCTTTGCACAGATGCCCAAATCGGGCAAAAGATTCAATCCTCGAAACACGCAGATCGACCATCTGCGCGGATCGTGGCGGCCCCATCGGCAATCCGTTCCGCACGACGCTGCAAGGATGCGCTTGGCCGCGCCGCAGAGCGTGCCTTGGGATTGGGTAAAACAGCCGCCAAAAGCGCAGCTTCACGCGCCGACAGCTCATCTGGGCCTTTGCCAAAATACTTGCGCGCGCCCGCTTCAACGCCAAAAACACCTTCGTCGGTTTCAGCAACATTCAAATAAACTTCCAAAATCCGCCGTTTGCTCCAGGTCGCCTCAACCAGAGGCGTCAGCAACGTTTCAACTGCTTTGCGAAACCAGCTGCGATGCTGCCACAGGAACACGTTTTTGACGACTTGTTGCGACAGGCTGGATCCCCCGCGCTGGCCGCCGTCCTGCAGAGCAGACTGGATCGCCTTCAGGTCAAAGCCCCAATGCTGGCAGTAATTGGCGTCTTCTGCAGCCACAACAGACCGCACAAGCACCGGGCTGATATGTTCAATGGGAACCCATTCACGATCCACATCACCCAGGCGGCGTTTCTCGGACCAAATCGTATGGGTTATGGGCGGGTTGACTACGGAATACAGCAGAACCAACGCAACGGTTGCTACAATACTTCCAAACACCAGACGCAACAGCCAACGTCGCAACCAGGCGATCGGCTGGAACCGACGTCTCGTGGCTTTGGATGATTTCTGCTTGCGACGTGCCTGAACTGCCATGCTCAATCTATAAAACAGTGAACGCCAAGGGTCCAAGGGCTGTTTCAGGAGAAAAAATAACCCGCAGGTTTTTTGCCTGCGGGTCCAGTTGGGGATTCTTTGATCTCTTTTATTCGGCCGGGATGACCGCATCCTCCAGCGATAGCGGATGGGGCAGCTTGTTCAGCATCTCTTTGGGGCAAACCTGGAGGAAGTTAAATTTTTCATTGTCCCAGTTTTGCAATATTTCTGCTGCTTTTCGGCTTCCGGTTTCCTTTAAATGCTGTTCGACCAGTGTCTTCAGTTCTGCTTCCCAGTGGGCAACAGTCACCTGGCACAGAACAAGCGATTCCATGTTCATCAGCGCTTCGGCCTGAGCCTCTGGATCATAGAGGTAAGCCATCCCCCCGGTCATACCGGCACCAAAATTGGCACCGATGGACCCCAGGATCACGGCAACCCCGCCAGTCATGTATTCACAACCGTTGGATCCGCAACCTTCGACAACAACCTTTGCGCCAGAGTTCCGCACGGCAAATCGTTCACCTGCGCGACCCGCTGCGAAAAGATACCCGTCCGTTGCACCGTAAAGCACAGTGTTTCCGACAATTGTGTTCTCACTTGCCGTCAGCGGGCTGATCTGCGGCGGGCGCACAGTGATGATGCCACCTGAAAGACCTTTGCCCACATAGTCATTGGCGTCACCGGAAACTTCCAGTTTCAGGCCAGGTGCCGCAAAGGCTCCCAGAGACTGACCGGCAGACCCTTGCAGTTTCACAGTCAGGTGATCGGGCTGCAGCGTATTGCGCATGCCAAAGTTTTGGACAATGTGGCTTGAGGTGCGGGTGCCGACGGTGCGGTGGGTGTTCTGAACCGCATAGGACAGCTGCATCTTTTCGCCTTCTTTGAGGAAGCGCGCAGCATCCTGGACGATTTCCGCATCCAGCGTATCCGGAACCGCGTTACGGTCCTTGTCGCGGTTGTAGACGATGTTGTGCGCCCCATCGACGGTGATCAGCATCGGATTGAGGTCCAAATCATCCAGATGCGCTGATCCACGTGAAACCTGCGCCAACAGATCCGCACGACCGATCACCTCGTCCAGCGACCGCGCACCGATCGAGGCAAGGATTTCCCGCACTTCTTGTGCGTAGAAAGTGATGAGGTTCACAACTTTGTCGGCGTTGCCGGTGAACTTACCGCGCAGCGCTTCGTCCTGGGTGCAGACACCCACCGGGCAGGTGTTCGACTGACACTGGCGCACCATGATACAGCCCATCGCGATCAAGGCGGCAGTACCGATGCCGTACTCTTCGGCCCCAAGCATGGCTGCCATCACGATGTCACGGCCTGTGCGCAAACCACCGTCGGTCCGCAGGGTCACACGGCCACGCAGGTTGTTCATCGACAGAACCTGATGCGCCTCGGTCAGACCCATTTCCCATGGCAGACCAGCATATTTGATCGAAGTCGCAGGCGACGCACCGGTGCCACCATTGTGGCCCGAGATCAGGATGACGTCTGCCTTGGCCTTGGCCACACCTGCTGCGATGGTGCCAACACCCGAGGACGCCACCAGTTTCACGGTCACCTTACAACGCGGGTTGATCTGCTTCAGGTCATAGATCAGCTGCGCCAGATCCTCGATAGAGTAGATATCGTGGTGCGGCGGCGGCGAGATCAGGGTCACACCTTTGGTGGAGTGACGCAGACGTGCAATCAAATCGGTGACCTTCATGCCCGGCAGCTGGCCACCTTCACCCGGTTTTGCACCCTGGGCGACTTTGATCTCCAGCTCTTCACACTGGTTCAGATATTCCGCGGTTACACCAAAACGGCCCGACGCCACCTGTTTGATCTTGGCCGACGGATTGTCGCCATTGGGCTCTGGGTGGAAGTGCGCTGGATCTTCGCCGCCTTCGCCTGAGTCAGACTTGGCGCCAATCCGGTTCATCGCAACGTTCAGGGTCTTGTGCGCTTCGGGGCTGAGTGCCCCCAGCGACATGCCTGGTGTCACAAACCGCTTCCGGATTGAGGTGATCGATTCCACTTCTTCCAGCGGCACAGGCTTGCCGATGGCTTTGATGTCCAACAGGTCCCGCAAATGGATCGGCGGATTGGATTGCATCTTGGCCGAGTATTGCTTCCACATCTCAAACGACGCGCGGTTACACGCCATCTGCATCATATGCATTGACGTGGCCTCCCAAGCGTGGGTCTCACCGGATTTGCGCGCCTTGTAGAAACCACCAATTGGCAGCACGCCTTCTGCCGAAGTCCAACCCTTTGCATGGATCTCTTCAGCTTTTTTCTGGATGCCGTGGATACCGATGCCGGAAATCCGCGAAGTCATGCCCGGGAAGTATTCGGCAACCATCGCACGGCTGAGGCCCACGGCCTCAAAGTTCAGACCACCACGATAAGAGGAAATCACCGAAATCCCCATCTTGGCCATGATCTTCAACAGACCCTGATCCACAGCCTCGCGGAAGCGGGCAACGTTTTCGGTCAAAGAGCCGTCCAGCAGGCCGCGTTCGATACGATCTGCCAGCGAATCCTCGGCAAGATAGGCATTCACAACGGTCGCGCCACAGCCGATCAGAACCGCAAAGTAATGCGGGTCGATACACTCCGCAGACCGCACGTTGAGCGAGCAGAAGGTGCGCAGCCCCTTGCGGGTCAGATGCGAGTGCACCGCCGAGGTGGCAAGGATCATCGGCATCGCAATTTTGTCGCCGTTGGAATGCTGATCCGTCAGAACGATATGTCCCGCACCAGAGCGCACGGCCTCTTCGGCCTCAGCACGAATACGCGCCAGACCCGCGTTCAGCGCCGCTTGGCCGGGTTCAAAGGTACAGTCGATCTCAACCAGCGGCGCGTTAAACTGCTCTACCAACTTGGCCCACTGCGCGTTGCCCACAAACGGGCTTTCGAGCACGATGATCTCGGTCTGCGAGCTGTCTTCGTCCAGCACGTTCTTGAGGTTACCGAACCGAGTTTTCAAGGACATCACCCGGTATTCGCGCAAACTGTCGATTGGTGGGTTGGTGACCTGGCTAAAGTTCTGGCGAAAGAAATGGCTGAGCGGGCGATACATTTTCGACAGAACCGCAGACGGGGTGTCATCCCCCATAGAGGCCAGCGATTCCTTGCCATCTTCGGCCATCGGCGACAGGATCTGTTCCAGCTCTTCGATGGTATAGCCTGCCGCGACCTGACGGCGGCGCAGCTCCTCGCCTTGGAACAGCGGCTGTTCCGTCACCTCTGCCAGCGACGCATCCACATCGTTGATCTTTTCAACCCACTCGCCAAACGGCAGCGCGCGCGACAGCTTGTTCTTGATCTCAGTGTCGTGGAACAGCTTGCCCTTTTTCATATCCACGGCCAACATCTGACCGGGGCCCAGCGCGCCCTTTTCGACGACGTGGGCTTCATCTATCGACACCATACCGGTCTCAGAACCTGCGATCACCAGACCATCGCCCGTCACCACATAACGCATCGGACGCAGACCGTTGCGGTCCAGACCCGCGCAGACCCAGCGGCCGTCGGTCATCGCCAGCGCGGCCGGGCCATCCCAGGGTTCCATGACCGAGTTGCAGTAGGAATACATGTCACGCCAGGCTTGCGGCAGCTCCAGCGCCTGCTTCGACCAGCTTTCGGGCACCAGCATGGTTTTTGCCATTGGAGCCGAGCGGCCTGCACGCACCAGAACCTCAAACACCGAATCCAACGCAGCAGAGTCAGAAGAGCCAGAGGCCACAATCGGCTTGATATCTTCCGCATGGTCGCCAAAGGATGCAGATGCCATGCGGATCTCATGGCTTTTCATCCAGTTTAGGTTGCCTTTCAGCGTGTTGATCTCACCGTTGTGGGCCAACATGCGGAACGGCTGCGCAAGCCACCACTGCGGGAAGGTGTTGGTGGAATACCGCTGGTGATACAGCGCAAAAGCGGATTCAAACCGCTCATCCATCAGATCGGGGTAGAAGACCGCAACCTGCTCCGCCAGCATCATGCCTTTGTAGATGATCGAGCGGCAAGACAGCGAGGCGATATACAGCTCACCCACTTGGGCAGCTGCGGCCGCCTTTTCGATGCGACGGCGGATTACATAAAGCTCACGCTCAAAGGTTTCCTCATCCACTCCTTTAGAGTTTGAGATCAGGATCTGCTCAATCTCGGGACGGGTGGCGTTTGCTTTTTCACCCAGGCAGCTGACATCCACCGGCACATGGCGCCAGCCATAGATGTAGTAACCCATGCGCAGAACTTCGCTTTCGACGATGGTCCGGCAGGTTTCCTGAGCCCCAAAATCCGTCCGCGGCAAAAAGACCTGACCGACGGCCACACGTTCATCGGTGCGCGGCTCGTGGCCTGTGCGTTTGATCTGATCGTAAAAGAACTCTTCCGGGATCTGAACGTGGATGCCAGCGCCGTCGCCGGTTTTACCATCTGCGTCCACCGCACCGCGATGCCAGATCGCCTTGAGCGCTTCGATCCCGGCCTCAACCACCTTGCGGCTTTTCTTGCCATCGATGGACACCACAAGGCCCACACCACAGGAAGAATGCTCTTCTGCTTCAGCGTAAAGACCGTTCTCCGCCATCCACTTGCGCTTGGCTTCTTCGGCGCGGACCCATTCTGCATCATATTTGGTCATATATCTGTACCTCTGTCAGGCGGCGGCGCCTCACCCGTTTGGGGGCGCACATGCCGCTGGTTGGGATGTTGTTTGGATTACTCGGCCGCAACGGCTGTGGCAGCGCCGAAACGTTCCAGGATCGCATTGGCGCAATCACGCCCGTCCTTGATCGCCCAGACCACCAGCGATGCACCGCGTACGATGTCACCAACGGCATAGACGCCGTCCATCTCGGTCGCACCGGTCAGGAATTCGGCTTTGATTGTGCCCCAACGCGTGACTGGCAGGTCCGGCTGGTTCCACAGGGTCGGCAGCTCTTCGGGTTCAAAACCCAGCGCTTTGATCACCAGATCCGCCTCTTCGACGTAATCCGCGCCTTCGATCACCTCAGGGGCCTGACGGCCAGAGGCATCAGGTTGCCCCAAACGCATCCGCTGCACCATCACGCCTGCAACCTTGCCGTCGGCATCGGTGAACCCTTTGGGAGCCGAAAGCCATTCAAAGATCACGCCTTCTTCTTCGGCATTTTGCACTTCGCGTTGCGAACCCGGCATATTGGCCTTGTCCCGGCGATAGAGACATTTGACCGAGGTCGCGCCCTGACGGATCGATGTACGTACGCAATCCATGGCTGTGTCACCACCACCGATCACGACGACCTTCTTACCTTCGGCGTTCAGCGTGCCATCTTCGAATTCCGGAATGCTGTCGCCAAAGTTTGAAGCCTTGTTCGACACGGTCAGGAAATCGATCGCCTTGACGATCCCTGTCGCGCCAGAACCCGGCATCGCCAGATCGCGGGATTTATACACGCCGGTGGCGATAACCACGGCATCATGCTTTGCGCGGATCTCCTCGAACGAGATATCCTCACCGATGTTGCAGTTCATCACAAAGGTTACGCCGCCGTCTTCCAACAGCTTGTTGCGGCGCATGACCACGTCTTTTTCCAGTTTAAAGCCCGGAATGCCATAAGTCAGCAAACCGCCAGCACGGTCATAACGGTCATAAACCGTGACCTGTACGCCTGCTTTGCGCAGCATATCCGCTGCGGCCAGACCACCAGGACCCGCGCCGATGATACCAACGGATTCTGAGCGTTCTGCCAGAGGAGCCGCAGGCTTGACCCATCCTTTTTCCCAGGCCGTGTCGGTGATGTATTTTTCAACCGCGCCAATGGTGACAGTGCCGTGGCCGGACTGTTCGATCACACAATTGCCTTCGCACAAACGGTCCTGCGGGCAAATGCGGCCACAGATCTCTGGGAAGGTATTGGTGGACTGGCTGGTGACATAAGCCTCTTCCAGACGGCCTGTTGCGGTCAAACGCAGCCAATCTGGGATATTATTGTGCAACGGGCAGTGCGACTGGCAATAAGGCACACCGCATTGGCTGCAGCGGCTGGCCTGCTCTTCTGCTTTGGCTGCAGCAAACTCTGCATAGATCTCGTCGAAATCTTCTCTGCGTTCTTCAGCGGTTCGCTTTTCGGGCATGTCGCGGTCGATCTGCACGAATTTGAGCATCGGTTGCTTGGCCACAGCTAAGAACTCCTTCTTGGCTAGCTCCAAAACCGGATATCTCAGAGCGTAGCGATTATTGGTAAACCTTGCTGACCTTTTAGGTCGTTCGTTACCTTGGTCATACCCAGATTCACGAGGATGTACAGAAGTTTTAGGTCCGATTCGGACTCAATTGAGAGACTTCCTTTTCATCCCAGTGACTTATACACAGTCCATAGAACTCGTATCAGTTTATCTCCGACGGAAACCCCCATGTCTTTGTTTCACCTCTTTATTGTCGCGGTTATCCAGGGGATTACCGAATTTCTTCCCATCTCGTCCTCTGGACATCTGATTCTGCTGCCGGAACTCACCGGCATGGATGATCAAGGCCAGCTTATTGATGTCGCTGTACATGTCGGCACATTATTTGCAGTTGTTATGTATTTCTGGAGCGACGTCCGCGACGGCTTGGTGGGGCTTGCAACACTTGCACGTGGGCGCACGGATACGCCGGGCGCACGGCTTGCGCTGGGTCTGATCATCGCCACAATCCCAACCGTTCTGTTTGGAGCCTTCCTGCATTTTACTGGCCTCAGCGACGCGCTGCGCTCCATGGCCGTAATTGGGTGGACCATGCTCGGGTTTGGGATTGTTCTTTATGTCGCCGACCAATGGGGCCCAACCCGCAAAGAGCTGGGAGACTGGGGCGTCAAAGATGCCGTGATTATGGGCCTGTGGCAGATGCTGGCACTGATCCCCGGGACATCCCGGTCTGGCATCACCATCACCGGTGCGCGCCAATTGGGGTATACCCGCGAAGACGGGGCCAAAATTGCCATGTTGATGTCGATCCCGACAATCATCGCATCGGGCCTGCTGCTGGGCATGGAAATGGCCGTCGAAGCCAATGCCGCCATTATCCGCGACGCGGCCATTGCGGCGGCGCTGGCCTTTGCCTCGGCGCTGGTGGCGTTGGTGCTGATGATGCGGCTTTTGCGCAGCGTCAGCTTTACGCCTTATGTAATCTACCGAGTGATCCTGGGTGTCATTCTGCTGATCATTGCCTACTCAGCCTGATGGAACATCCCAAAAAAGGAAAAGGCGCCCAAGGGCGCCTTTTGTCATTTGAACTGAGGGAGCGCCCTTAGAGATCGCCACGCAGATTGCGGGCGGATCCAACCATCTCGTCATATTGGCCAGAGGGGCGGAATTTCCACAGGTAATCCGAAAGAACTGAAGCCAGCGACACCGGGCGGATACCCAGATCGGCAAACCCCTTGGCCGCGTCTGAGACCACATTGTCAACCTTCAGGTTCCGCAGCTGATCCACGGTCAATGTCTTATTCTCGATCAGACCGCCAGAGAACTTCTGAACCATGTCAAAGCCAAATGCCATCAAGCCGGCGGCCATGCCCGGCAACGAGACAATGATCGCACGGCGGTGGATCACCTCCAGCATTTGTTCCATCAAAGCGCGGAAAGTTTTAACCTCGGGCCCGCCCAGCTCATAGGTGCCCGCCGCAGCCTGACCCAGCGCGCCCAGAACGGCGGCCTTGGCTACGTCATCCACAAACACGGGCTGGAACTTGGTGTTGCCGCCCGCGATCGGCAGAACCGGAGCCATACGCGCCATCGCGCCAAATCGGTTAAAGAACGCGTCTTCGGTGCCAAAGATGACCGAGGGGCGCAGAATGATCGCATCCGCGCGATGTTCCAAAACTGCCGCTTCGCCGGCGGCTTTGGTCCGCGCATAGGCGCTGTCGCTTTCAGCATCCGCGCCAATGGCCGAGATGTGAACAATCTGAGGAATGTCCTGCAGCGCAGAGATCCGCGCGATGCGCTCCGCCCCGTTGGCATGCACTGCTTCAAACGTGTTCTTACCAATGCCATTCAGAACGCCCACGCAGTTCACAACCGCATCAGCACCTTCCATGACCGACGCCACCGAAGCGTCATCGCGGATATTGCACAGAACCGGCTCAACCTGACCCGGCACGCCATAGGGTTTGACATACATTGCCTCGTTGGGACGACGCACCGCAACGCGCACCCGCCAGCCTTCCTTGGCCATGCGCCGCGCAATATAGCGCCCCACAAAGCCGGACCCACCATAGATCGTGACCAGTTTGGACATCTGTTGGCTCCTAAAATTAGCTATGGACCTGATTTATCGCCGTCAGGGGTGCCGAACAAGGCGCAAAACGATGTTGATTGAAGTCAAATCCGCGCGTTGCAGCAAAGCCCACATCCCAAGCCTGTGAAGTATATTATTTTGCAAAAACGTCAAAATATCGTTTGACGTCCCCAGCGACTCCCCTTATACGCCCGCTTCACGACATCTGTGCCCAGATGGCGGAATTGGTAGACGCGCTAGCTTCAGGTGCTAGTGTCCGTATGGACGTGGAGGTTCGAGTCCTCTTCTGGGCACCATCTTCCCCAAAACTTCAATCCCCCCAAAGATGGCAGTGCAACCAAGCGCTTAAACGGCTGCGTATTGGATTAACATCTTGTTTTCACGTCGTGATTTTCCAAGCCAATTATTGTGCACCCCACCTCATTTTGCACTTGCGGCCTTCTGAAAACCCGCTTATACGCCCTCCTCACGACATCTGTGCCCAGATGGCGGAATTGGTAGACGCGCTAGCTTCAGGTGCTAGTGTCCGTATGGACGTGGAGGTTCGAGTCCTCTTCTGGGCACCATCCCCCCCAATAGAGCTGATCTATCGCCTCTGACTGTTGAGTCGGATCGACAAAACACCTATGTCGCTTTGCAGGATCAGCGGCCCTTGGTGCTGCGGCACAGCCAATGGGACAAGGGGACGAATCTGGTGGCGAACCATCTTTATCAAAATGACCTGCCGGATGGTTTAGACCTTGGATCCGTTGTCGCCATCGACTGTGAAACCATGGGGCTCAACCCGCATCGCGATCGCCTTTGCGTGGTTCAATTGTCCGCAGGCGACGGCAATGCACATCTTGTTCAGATCCAAAAGGGGCAGACCGATGCGCCGAACCTTGTTGCGCTTCTTGTTGATCCAAACGTGCTGAAACTGTTCCATTACGGCCGCTTTGACATTGCCGCGCTTTATCACAGCTTTGGCGCGCTGGCCGCTCCGGTCTATTGTACCAAGATCGCAAGCCGCCTGACTCGGACCTATACGGATCGCCATGGGCTTAAGAATCTAACGCAGGAATTGCTGGGGCTGGATATATCCAAACAACAGCAGATGAGCGACTGGGGCGCGCCAAAACTGACAGCCGCACAGTTGGACTATGCCGCGTCGGATGTGCTGCATCTCCACAGACTGCGCGCGGTTCTGGATCAAAGGCTTGCACGCGAGGGCCGGAGTGAGATCGCCGCCGCCTGTTTCCAATTTCTGCCCACGCGCGCCAAACTGGATTTGGCAGGCTGGCCGGATATTGATATCTTTGCACATTCCTGAACGATAAAAGCCCGCAATGGACCGTTACTCTCGCATGATTGCCCTGCTCAAAGTGGTTTTGCCACTGGCAGCGCTTGTGTTGTTATCAACAGTTTTTTTGATCTCTCGCGGCAGTGATCAAGAGGCCGCAATTCCCTTTGCCCAGACCGAGATCGAAGAGCGTATGCGCGGGCAACAGGTCACTGGTCCTTTTTTCGCGGGCAGCACTGCGGATGGTGATGAGATCGTGGTCAGTGCCGAGAATACACGATTTACACAAACCTCCGGCGAGGCCACCGCAACAGCGTTGCAGGCGACCATTCGTTTCGTTTCAGGCGGCTCTGTCACATTAAGTGCAGACAGTGGCTCCTTGGGCTCAGATATGGAAGTTGCGCAGTTCAAAGGCCAAGTGGTTTTGCAAACCGACGATGGAATGCGGGTTGAAACCGAACGTCTCGATACGCATCTGAATGAAATAAATGCCAAAGCACCGGGAACGATCCGTGCAACCAGCCCATTGGGTCAACTTACCGCCGGATCCATGTCGATAACAACAGAATCTCAAGGAAACTCAGTCCAAATACTGTTCAACAACGGCGTTAAATTGGTATATCAACCATAAAGTCCAGAAAGATAAAGCGATATGTTCCTGCGTGCGCTCCTTATTGCCTTCTACACCTTTTGTGTTCCTGCTCTTGCGGCAGCACAGGGGACAATCGCGTTTGGGTCTGTAAAAACGGATCCTAACGCGCCGGTCGAAGTCTCTGCCGAAAACTTAGAAGTCAACCAAACAGACGGCACTGCACAATTCTCTGGGGATGTTGTTATTGTCCAAGGCCTCATGCGGCTTTCGGCTGACACCGTGCGGGTGACTTACAAAACCGGCGACGATCAACAAAAAACCGGAATTCAAAGCATGCGCGCGACGGGGCAGGTGATCCTGGTAAACGGGGATGACGCGGCCGAGGCCGAAGAGGCCGAATACAATATCGACTCCGGCACGATAATCATGCGCGGCAATGTGCTGTTAAGCCAAGGCGACGCTGTTTTAACATCAAGCCAGATGACCGTTAATCTGAACAGTGGAACTGCCCAGATGTCAGGTCGGGTCAAAACTATTCTCAATCCGAACGGTAACTAATGGCACGCCCCCAACTCTCTGTCACCGAAGGTTCATCCGGGCTGCGTATCGAGAAACTGCGGAAATCCTACCGCAATCGTGTGGTCATCCGCGACGTCACCCTGTCGTTGAACCGGGGCGAAGTTGTTGCGTTGCTGGGCCCAAATGGCTCGGGCAAGACTACGACGTTTTACTCCATTGCCGGCCTAGTTTTCCCCGAAGGTGGCGCTGTTTCGATTGACGGGCAGAATGTAACGTCCCTGCCCATGTATCGCCGCGCGCGGTTGGGTATTGGCTATCTGCCACAAGAGATGTCGATATTCCGGGGTCTTTCGGTCGAAGACAACATCATGGCCGTGCTCGATATCTCGGAAAAACATGCGCATAAGCGTCGCGAACGTCTCGAAGAGCTGTTGTCTGATTTCTCGGTTGAGCATTTGCGTCGCGCCCCGGCCCTAGCGCTGTCAGGTGGGGAACGTCGCCGTGTTGAAATTGCCCGCTGTCTGGCTGCGAACCCCAGCTATTTGCTGTTGGACGAACCTTTTGCAGGCGTCGACCCGATCAGCGTTGGCGATATTCGCCATTTGGTCGCGGACCTCAAAAAACGCGGTATCGGTGTGTTAATCACCGATCACAACGTACGCGAGACTTTGGAAATTGTGGACCGGGCCTATATCTTGCACGATGGGCAGGTTTTAATGTCCGGCAGCCCGGAAGAAGTGGTGCAAAACGAAAACGTGCGCCGTGTCTATCTTGGCGACAGTTTCCGCATATCCTAAAACGCAAACGCCTCGACAAATCGTCGCAATTGCCCCTGTTCCCAGCGGCGAGGTCCTGCCAATTTTAGGTTTGCCATTGACTCTCCCGCTGGTTTGTCATCGAATTGTTTCATGGCACAGATGCAATCCTTTGCAGCAAATCGGACAGCCTTGATCGCAAGGCCCGGTGCCCTGCAACCGATATCTCTGCCTGTTACACCTATCTGAATCCAGTTCTAAATTTTCTGGTCGCTGTTGCGACCGGGCTGTTCAGATGAGCAAAGAGCAAGGAGATCCCATGCGTTACAAAATCAGCGGAAAACAGATCGACATCGGCGAAGCTCTACAATTTCACGTACAATCCGAATTGGGTGAAGTTGTTGCAAAATATGCTGAGCGACCTACGGACGCGACTGTGGTTTTTTCGCGTTCTGCGCATGAATACGTATGTGAGGCCACCGTTCACCTGTCGACAGGTTTGACCGCGCAGGCCAAGGCGCATGCTACTGAAATCTATGCCGCTTTTGACGGCTGCAATGAAAAGATGGAGAAACAGCTGCGCCGGTACAAGCGCCGCCTGAAGGACCACCATCGCGACAGAAGCGAACCGGTTGAACTTTTGGGGGCCGCATCTTATATCTTGGCTTCGGAATCGACCGAGCATGAAAACGAGCCGGAATCGCTGCAACCCATTATCGTCGCCGAAATGGAGACCAAGATCCCCTCGCTTTCTGTTGGGGAGGCGGTCATGCAGATGGAACTTGCAGGCTCTCCCGTGTTGGTTTTCCGAAATGAAAACAAAGATGGTCTAAACGTTGTGTACCGCCGCGAAGACGGCAATATCGGTTGGATCGACCCGTAATAGGCTGATAACGGGCCGAAATGGCACCCGAGCGGAGCAAGTAAATGCAGATTTCCAAGATCCTCAAGCAAGAGGCAGTGCGTGTTATTAGCTCTGCCTCCAGCAAGAAGCGCCTGTTTCAGGAGATCGCGGATATTGCGCATGGAATCCATGGTCTTGCTCCAGAAAAAACGGTTGAGGCTCTCTTGGAGCGAGAGAGCCTTGGTCCCACCGGTGTGGGCCATGGCGTTGCGCTGCCCCATGCACGTCTGGATCACCTCGAAGAGGTGGTCGGCGTTTTTATCGTTCTGGAAAAACCGTTGGATTTTGGTGCCGTTGATCGCCAGCCGGTCGATATCGTCTTTGCGCTGTTTGCACCCGAAAGCGCGGGTGTCGATCATCTGAAGGCGCTGGCGCTTGTGTCGCGGACCCTGCGCGAACAGAGCTATTGCACCAAGCTGCGCTCAAACCCGGATCCGAGCACGCTTTATACCATTCTGACGGAAAACCAATCGGTGCAAGCTGCATAACTGCGCTTCTTTCAGCCGTTTGGCGCAACCCAGTCTCTAAACCCAAACATCATGTAATCCCGCCGATACGCGGCACGCGCCTTGTCTTCCAAGGCGCGCGTATAGATATCGGCCAGTCGCAACGTTTCTTCCCCCGTGAACTGCAGGGTCGGTGCAGAGTTTTGTGTCACTTTGCGCGCCAAATGGGGAAGATCCTCCGCCAGATCCTCTTCGCGCAGCACCAGATCAGGGGCGCAGAATTCCTCAAACCCGGACAAGATTTGCGATTGGCTTGCCCATCGTGCATCCACCCGAACAGATGTCTGCCCATTGAGGTTTTGCTTTAAGAAATCCAAGAAGCCAGAGAAGACCGCAGCGTGGTTTTCGCGGTCCTTCTGTATCAGATTTGGCTGCACCTCATGTCCCTGCTGGCGCAGCGATTGACGCAGCTTTTTGGACAGCTGGCTTTGGCCGTGTACCACAACCTCGACAAAGGCCGCATGGGCCCGGGCCAAGGGGTGACGCAGCACCGTAAACCGTCGATGACCCGGATGTGCATTCATCCATTGGCGCAGATCTTTCTGTCCACCAATCTCCAGCAACGGCTGGGGTGCACCGTCCAGCGCTGCCATCCATTTGCACACCTCGGCTCTTGGGGCACCAGGCATCGGCATAAACAGCAGCGGACATGTCGGCGCAGCCAAATAGCTGCGCACGTTGGGCCCACGGCGGGGTTCAAAACAAGGGGTACGCGACAGGTTGAACGTGTCAATTGTCGCCAGCGCTTGGATCATTTCCTCTGGGTTAGAGACTTTGGACAAAGCCGGTGACGGATTTTGACGTTTCAGTTTGTCATCCAACCCGTCAATGCCATTTGGCAGACCCAGCCAATGCGCCAGTCCATTTAAAACGCCAACGCTTTGCAGATCCTCATACGCGACATAAAATGGCGTTTGCCCCCGCCTTTGCAACCCCTCCTGCAGGCGAAGCTGAAACCCCTGCAGCCGATCCAGATGTTTGGTGAACTCAGCCATATCAAAATCGACCAGCGCATCTTTGCGCTGTTTGACATTTGTCAGCTTCCACTGCCCCGTCTCTTTGGCAATCTTCAACGAGATATAGCTGTCAAGCGGATTGCGGGTCAGGATGATTTTTGCACAGCGCGCATCATCCAAAACCGGCTCTAACACGCGCGGATCATGTTCATGGAAATAGCGAAACCCACCGAACCCTTGGTGGGCTTTGATCCGGCTGATTATTTCCATCGGATCGTTTTCACGCGCATCCAACGTGACGCCCAAGACGTCATCCGAATTTGGATAGCCAATAAAATGCGGGTTAAACGCCTCCCCAAAACTTGTCACACCCTCAATCGAGTTGAGGTTGCTTTCCAGGAAATTCGAACCTGTGCGCATTTCGGCAAAGATCACAAAGTAATCAAAATCTGCGGGCATATCAGCGGACCAAATAGGGTTTACGCGGCAAAGACGGCGTTTGGGCTGGACCGGCTTCCAAGGGGAAATCCCCCATCAAATAAGGATGCATGCCCTGGTTTTTCAGGTTTTGCAGGAACTGGCCAAAGCCGTCCAAATTGACCATCTGCGGTGCTTCGGTGAGATGGCGATGATGCCCTTTGGTGATCTCATCCACAATGACCTGCAAGGATTCCATGGGCGATTCAATAAATTCAGCCATGGTCCAGATCCGGATGCGTGCATTGGCCCATTGAGAGCGCAAAACGCGCAGCTGCTCCGCCTCGATCTGTTGCAGGCGGGCAGCGTCCCGGCGCAATTCGGTGAACCCTTTGCCGGATTTAAACAAAGGCACCGCCCAAGCGCCGGAAATCACCGAAATCTGTGCATTGGTATCCCGCGCCATCAGTTCCATGGCCCCTTGTGAATCCATCGGGCCAAATTGAAAACACTGCCGCTCGCCACGCGTGTTCCATATGAAGTTTGTCAAAAACCGTTCAGGATTGTAATCGCGCAGCTTCGCATTGTCGCTGAGTGCCCCGTTGTAAGAGCTCTGGCCATCCACAAAACCCACCCGGTCGGGTGCAAACAGATGCCCATGCACGCGGGCCTCGGTGGCTTTGAACAACCAGGTTTCAAAGTCCTCAAACAGTTCGCTGAACCCTTGAAAGACAGAATACTCCCCGGACGTAACCCCGTTTTCCAAACCGTACCTTGGCAGACGGCTCTGCATATAGAGCCCAGCCCGTCCCCGTGTTCTGCGCTCCACGGCTTTGGAGAAAATCCGGTCGATTTTGCGTGGGTTTGGCTCTGTTCTATTGGCGTGGCTTTCAGGTGGATTCAAAAACGCATGATACAGGCGATCCGCATGGGGCCAGATTTTGCGTGCCACAAAACAATCGGACCGGCGCAGCAAATGCAGGTGATCATCGTAGAAGACATGCGGTTTGCCCTGATAGTCGAATTTCGACAATGTCAGCGATCGGCTTTCGATCCGGCGCGCGTGCTGGCGCACCAACGTCTGATAATAGCTTTCATCCGGAATCCAGACCCGGCGGAAGTACTGATCATAGGTTCCGCGTTCTGGATCATTCAAAATCGCAGTCAACGTTTTCCGCGTAAGGCACCACCATTGGCTGCCCATATGTGGAACAAGCCCCGGTGGGATCCGACGTTTCAAACGGATTTTGCGCTGCAACCGCACATAGCCATCAAACAAGGCGCGCTGCCGTTTCCAGGAAAAAGGAAACCGCAAGGTGAACCGCTCAACGCTCAGCCCACCGACAATCCACGGCACATCCGCCGTTGTCGCGCTTTCGATGAAATCTGTGGTCGGACGTTCCGACAGATAATCCTGCAGCTCGCTAACAGGGCGCAACGGCAGGCAAGAGCCTGAGGTCAAATACACATGATTGACCTCAGGGTGCATCCGCAACATCTGCTCGGACGCGGCTTGGGACGCAGCTACAATGCCCCAAGTGCCCCATTCACACCGATGCCGTTTGGAAAAACTGATCAACGGCTGCGATTTCAATGCGGCTGTGAATTCTGAATTGGCATGTTTTGACACTTGCGAGTCCACATGGATTACAACCGGGCAACCGGCCGCCGCCCAATGGCGTGCCACCTGCGCCGCACGCGACAAAGCTGTGTGCACCATCATGACGATGCCCACCGCGCTCATGCCCAGTTTCCTTTGGACATCAGACCCAGAATTTCCAACTGGCGCCAATTGATGTATCGCTCACTCCATTTACACCACAGCTGCGGTTGGCGTTCCAACTCACGTACATAGGCTTGGTATTCTACGGAATGGGCATAGTGCTGGCCACGCGTTTGCTCTTCGTTGGCTTTGGCTGCAAAAGTGTCGAGGAATTTTGTATGCAGCAGGACGCCACTGGCTTTCTCACCACCGCCGCTGTCATAGACCTGGTTAAGGCCACGCGGCAGCAACATATGCGTGGAACTGACATAGGCATATCTACGGTCCCATTTGACCAATGGGATCTTGTTCAGCGCCGGTGCTTTTTTCGGTTGATCCGGGAAGAAGACGCGCGACCGCACACCGCCCTGGATCCATAGGTTGCCATAAGTAGGGTTGCGCTTGACCGAGTAATTGCCGCTGTCGAACCAATGCGCGATCTCCAAGGGATCCTGGCCCGGCTCATAAGGTTCTGCATTGATCGCCCCCTTGGGGTACACATCAAGCAGCATGGCAGAAAAGCTGCGGATCGATGCATCATCCAGCCAGTCCGTCAACGCCCGCAACGGTCGCGTGTCGCAGAACGGATAGACAAACAGCTCATCCGGGTCGACCACCAGCACCCAATGCCCATGGGCATAGCGCCGTTTCAAGTGGTTCATCCAATCCACACCAAAGGTCGCCCGTTTGTAACTGGCGGTAGTTCGCCAGACTGACACGTCTGCCATCCCCGACAGATATTCGGACGTCCCATCTTCCGAACCATTGTCCACAAAAAGGAAATGATTCACGCCGAGATTTCGGTAATACCGCAGGAAGTAGGGCAGTCGAACCTGTTCATTCCGCATGGTGGAGACCAACAAAATGTCCCCTTTGCGAATGTTTTTTGTATTGTCCTGAAGGGCTGACAGATCACGGGATTTGCGCATGGACCGGACAATCCGGCGTTTGCGCCGCAATCGCATGCGATAAGAATCCCAAAGCCCCAATTGTCCGCCCACTTTTGCAAAAATGCGATCCCAGCCTGCTGCGCGGACCAGATCCTCTGCTTTTCGCCAATATGTCACGGTTAAACCATGGGTTTCAATGCATTTAGAAAGCGTTACAAAACTTCTGATTTTACGTGTTTGATCAATCACGCCACGCGATTCTCGACATCAATCCCAGATCGACCAATTGGCTGGGACCGGTATATTTCTGCGACTGCGGCTGCCATAAATCTGGAGCTGCCATCAGTTGAACGTAATAGCCGTCAAAATCCGACGGTGTATGAAAATGCTGTTGCCGCGCCTTTTCGGTTTCCGACTTGGAAACGATCTCTGGCAGGAATTTCGTGTGCAACAAGACGCCAGAGGGCTGTGAGGTGCCGGGGCCGTCGTAAATTGCATTCAAATCGCGCGGCAGAATGGAGTGCGTGGAATTCACATAAGCATACGCGCGATCCCATTTGACCAATGGGATTTTGTTCAATGTCGGAGATCGTTCGGGGCGATCTGCAAAAAACACCCGCTCGCGCGCGCCTCCTTGCAGCCAAAGGTTCCCCAATGGCGCTTGCCGCTCTGCCCGATAAGGCCCCGTGTCAAACCAGTCCAACACCTCTGTTGGATCTTGACCCGGTTGGTAGATTTGATGGGACAGGCGTCCCTTGGGGTAAAGATCCAGCATCATGGCACCAAATCCTTGGATCCCCTGCTGATCCAACCATCGGGTCAGATCCGGCAATCCCTTCTGGGCGCAGCTATCAAACACCAACAGCTCATCCACATCCACCGTCAAAGACCAGCGATCGTGGCAATACTTGCGCTGCAGCCAAGTGCTCCAATCCAAACCAAAGCGCGCCGCGCGATACCCCGCCGTGCACTGCCACACAGAGACGTCCTGTTGTGTCTGAAGATAGGCTGCGCTGCCGTCCGCGCTGCCGTTGTCGATCATCAGAAAATGTGCAGCGCCAAGCTTGCGGTAGTAATCGAGGAAATAGGGCAATCGGCTGCGTTCATTGCGCAGCACGGTGACAACAATCACCGCGTCCGGCGCAAAGGTGCGCAGTCGCAACTGAACCGGATGCAACTGGTGCCGCGCACGAAAAGCACGCCACAGCAGGCGCTTTCGCTTGAGCCGCAAACGATAAGCCGCGCGCCAAGAGACACGCGGCATCGACAGGTCAGAGCCCGCCTTGTTCATTACTGATCGTAGTGGCCGCTTTGATGCCAACGCCACGCATCTGCGATCATTTCATTCAAGGTAGAGCGTGACGGCTCCCATCCCAAATCCTTGATCGCGCGGGTCGAGCCCGACACCAGTTTGGTACAATCCCCGGCGCGGCGATCACCTGTGTTATAAGGCACCTCTTGGTTGGTCACCGAACGAGAATGTTCAATCACCTCCATGACAGAGAACCCGGACCCGGTGCCAAGGTTAAACACCTGGCTGCCCTTGCCGTCTTCCAGCCATTTCAAACCCAGAACATGCGCGTCGACCAGATCGCAAACGTGGACGTAATCACGAATACAGGTGCCATCCGGCGTGTCGTAATCGGTGCCAAAGACGGTCAACGCATCTCGTTCGCCTTTGATCGCCTGGATCATCAGCGGGATCAGATGGGTCTCGGGCTGATGGAACTCTCCGACCTCTGCCTCTGGATCTGCGCCTGCCACGTTGAAATAGCGGAAGATGACAGAGCGCAAACCATAAGCCGCCTCAAAATCCTTGAGGATGTCTTCGACTGCGCGCTTGCTGGCACCATAGGCATTCAGCGGCTCTTGGGGCGTGTTTTCATCCAACACAACGTTGTCGTGTTCGCCATAGGTCGCGCAGGTGGAAGAGAACACAAAGTCCATACAGCCTGCCGCCACTGCCGCCTCGATCAGATTGAGTGAGCCACCCACATTATTGGCCCAATATTTGCCAGGCTGCGACATGGCTTCGCCAACCTGGCTCAGCGCGGCAAAATGCATCACAGCAATTGGTTTATGCTTGGCAAAAACCTCATCCAGCCGAGCGCGATCCGTCAAATCACCTTGTTCAAACGGGCCAAATTTAACGGCATCCTGCCAACCCGTTACGAGATTATCATAAGTAACGGGCGTATAACCCGCCGCTTTGAGCGCTTTGCAGGCGTGCGAGCCAATATAGCCCGCACCGCCAGTTACAAGAACAGTTTTCACACCGTTGGTCCTTTGTCCGTCAAAGTCTGTCAGATGAAAAGGTGGCGCTTATTGCGCCGCCTTATCCATTTGAGCAACTTCCTGGATATAGCCCATCAGCTCTTCACGCAGCTCATCGCGCGCCAGAGCAAAGGCAACGGTCGCCTGCAGGAAGCCAGCTTTGGAGCCACAGTCAAACCGCTGACCACGGAAGCGATAGCCATAAACCGGAACATCGTTTGCGATGTCGTCTGCAATCGCATCTGTCAGCTGGATCTCACCACCGGCGCCCTGCTTTTTCTTGTTCAGGTTTCTCATCACGGTCGGGGACAGAACGTAGCGACCGATAACGGCCAAGTTGGACGGTGCTTCATCCGGTTTTGGCTTCTCAACCATGCCGCGGGCTTCGACCACGGACCCCATGTCGTTTTTGACGTCCAGAACACCATAAGCCGAGGCTTTTTCCGGTGCGACTTCCATCGCTGCAACCATGTTGCCGCCGGTCTCTTCATAGGCTTCGATCATTTGCTTCAGGCATGGCGTTTCTGCTGCAATCACGTCATCAGGCAAAATTACCGCAAAGGGTTCGTTTGCGATCAGACGGCGAGCACACCATACCGCGTGACCCAGACCCAGCGCCTGGTGCTGACGGATATAAGCAATCGCGCCGGAATCCATGTTGGTCTGCTTCAGCGTTTCCAACAGCGCATCTTTGCCTTTTTTACGCAGCTCCTGCTCAAGGATCGGCGAATGGTCGAAATAGTCTTCCAGAGCGCTTTTGCCGCGAGATGTCACAAAGATAAATTCTTTGATCCCAGCAGCGCGCGCTTCATCGATGGCGTATTGGACCAAGGGGCGGTCCACCAAAGTCATGATTTCTTTTGGAACGGATTTGGTTGCGGGCAGGAACCGAGTGCCAAGACCAGCAACTGGGAAAATAGCTTTTGTAACTTTCTTACGCATAACTCGCTCTCTTTTTCATACACAATGACCGCTGTCACAGTAGAGGACAAGGGGTCGGTTCTTCACTTTGGCCTTCCGACAAGCCCGATGGCTTAGGAGGAGAAATCAATCGGCTGACCAGTCATCCCACTGTTAACGGTACAGTAACTTCGAACTATTTGTACCTAACCATGTGGGTATTGGTTAAACTTCTCGGCAAACTATTCCCGCTTCTGATACATTAACGGTCAAGTCCGCACACTCTTTAGAGTTCGTGTACAACAGATACATGTCGGCGGGCTGCGTCAAAGCCGGATCGGCAAGAATCCCCCCTTTAACGTCTATTGATTCTGTGTCCCAAAGTTTATTCTGACAAACCTTGGGACACAGCATGGCTGATTAAGCTTCTTTCAGCTCAACACCGGGTGCATATGCGATAAAGAAGGGATTTGCGTAACCCTCTTTGCCGTATTCAAGGGGTTCGTGATTGTCAAAACGCACAACCTTACCACCCGCGCCCAACAGAACGGCATGTCCAGCGGCGGTGTCCCACTCCATGGTGCGGCCAACACGCGGGTAAATATCCGCTTCACCGGTCGCCACCAGGCAGAACTTGAGCGAAGACCCAGCACTTTTGCTGTCTTTCACGTTATACTTGTTGATGTAGTCGTCGGTGGCTTGATCGCGGTGGGATTTAGATGCCACAACCATCAGCGCATCGTTGTCGCTATCGGCAACCTTCAACACTTTGGTTTCACCAATTGTGTCCGGGTCAAAGATGCCGGTTTCTTCAACCGTTGTGCCATCAGCCAAGGTAAAGAACATCCGGTTCCGCGCCGGTGCATAGACCACGCCGCGCGTTGGCACGCCTTTTTCGACCAAAGCGATGTTCACAGTAAAATCGCCACGACGGTTGATGAATTCTTTGGTGCCATCCAGCGGGTCAACAATCAAAAAGGTCTCGCCACGTTCTTTGTGCGATGCAGACTGTTCTTCGGTGACCAGCATCATGTCTGGAAATGCAGCCCGCAAACCATCCGATATCAACGCATCTGCTGCTTCGTCAGCAACGGTGACAGGGCTCTCGTCAGATTTAACTTTCACCTCAAAATCATCAGAGTTGTAGATCTCCATGATTTTGGCACCGGCTTCGATCGCCAGCTTGCGAATAACTGGGATCAGTTCGTCATAAGTCACACTAATTCTCCGCCTAACGGTACAAATTTGAAAACTTTCTCAAAGCCTCTTATGGTACTCAGGCAACGGAACAGCAAGAATTCCGTGTCATATTAAGCAGCAATCAGCCCAATTGGTTCCAATGTTTCAGCAACGCCCAACTAAACCCTCTTTGTTCTTTGGTCTCCTTCAGATGACCGAGGTGGTGTTTCACGCCATCGTGCGCAGCGTGCGATCCAAACACAACAACGCACTGATGGCGCTGGGAACTACGATTTTTCAGGCGGTTATGTTTGTCGTTATCTTCTTTGCGATGTTTCAGATCTTGGGCGTGCGTGGGTCTGCAATCCGCGGGGATTTCCTTGTGTATGTCATGACCGGGGTGTTCCTGTTTCTAACCCACACCAAAGCCGTGAGCGCCGTGGCCGGAGCCGAAGGGCCAAGCAGCCCGATGATGCAACACGCGCCGATGAACACAATTGTCGCCATCTTATCGGCCGCCATCGGGTCCCTATATCTGCAAACCTTATCGTTGTTTATCATCCTGTTCGGCTATCACGTCGCGTTTACGCCCGTGGTGATCGAGGATCCGATTTCCGCCTATGCGATGATGTTGCTGGCCTGGCTGACCGGTTCCTGTGTCGGGCTGGTTTTGTTGATTATGAAACCCTGGGCCCCTTCCCTGGTTGGGATCTTCTCCACGATCTATCAGCGCGCCAACATGATCGCCTCTGGTAAAATGTTCCTCGCCAATACGCTGCCGTCATCCATGCTGGTTATGTTTGATTGGAACCCGCTGTTTCACTGTATCGACCAGGTGCGGGGCTATACGTTCAAGAACTATAACCCGCATTTCAGCAGCTGGGAGTATGCGTTGACCGTGGCCCTTGTTCTGTTGGTTATCGGGCTCATGGGTGAGTTTTACACCCGCCGCAAAGTGTCGCTCAGCTGGAGTGCGCGGCGCTAAGACCTCAGGTCACCACGCGCATTGTCAGGTTGATACGCCCCCCTTTGGGCAACAGACGCGAAGATTTGAACCGAATCCGATCCACCCCGTGGTAGGTCAATCGCGCCTCGCCCCCCATAACCACAACATCACCCGAGCTCAGCCAGATCGATTCTGTCTTACCGCCGCGGGTGGCATTGCCGATCCGAAACAAGGCATCATCCCCCAGGCTCACCGACAGAACCGGGAAGGTGAAATCCGCCTCATCTTTGTCCTGATGCATCCCCATCCGCGCAGATTCGCCGTAGTAATTCACCAAACAGCATTCCGGCAGGCGTTCGGCAGAAACGTGCTTGCGCCACAGATTCAACAGAACAGCTGGGATATCGGGCCAAGCTTGCCCCTTTGGGTGGCTGTCGACGTATCGGTAACCGGTCGCGTCTGAAAACCAGCCGAACTGACCCGCCGATGTCATCCGCACCGACATTTGCCCGCCCGTCGGCACCTTTGGAGAAAACAAGGGCGCGGCTTTCAACACCGGGCGCAAAGCCTCCACAATTTCACTCTGCTCAGTCGGTGACAGGCTGTTTTTGTGGATTTCAAACCCCCGAAGGCGGAGCAAAGGCATCAGTCTTATTCCATTCTTAACCATATCCCTTGCAAAAACCGTGCAGAACGGCGACATGCGGCGTGCTGAGGCGGTTGCAGGGACGAATTGTGCTCCTTATATACGCTTCGACGCGGCATGGTTTAAGCCAAACACGCCGTGATCGGGGTCAGGATGCCACAACGGGTTCGGGCCTCGCGTAATCGCCTTAAAGGAAAAAAGGGATCGAAGATGAGCAAAGTTATCGGGATCGACCTGGGTACAACGAACTCTTGTGTGGCCATCATGGACGGCTCGCAGCCCCGCGTTATTGAAAACGCCGAGGGCGCACGTACCACCCCGTCGATCGTAGCGTTTACCGACGAAGAGCGTCTGGTGGGTCAACCTGCAAAACGTCAGGCCGTGACCAACCCGGACAACACAATTTTTGGTGTGAAGCGTCTGATCGGCCGCCGCGCAGATGACGCGGATCTGGCCAAGGATAAAAAACACCTGCCGTTCTCCGTCATCAATGGCGGCAATGGCGACGCATGGGTTGAAGCCAAGGGTGAGAAATACTCCCCGTCGCAAATCTCTGCCTTCATTCTGGGCAAGATGAAAGAGACCGCCGAATCCTACCTCGGCGAAGATGTGACCCAAGCGGTTATCACAGTTCCGGCCTATTTTAACGACGCCCAGCGTCAGGCGACCAAAGACGCCGGTAAAATTGCCGGTCTGGAAGTTCTGCGGATCATCAACGAACCAACCGCAGCCGCGCTGGCCTATGGTCTGGACAAAGAAGACACCCAAACCATCGCGGTTTATGACCTTGGCGGTGGTACCTTCGACGTGACCATCCTGGAAATCGACGACGGCCTGTTTGAAGTCAAGTCCACCAACGGTGACACCTTCCTGGGTGGTGAAGACTTTGACATGCGCATCGTGTCCTACCTGGCGGATGAGTTCAAAAAAGAGAACGGCGTCGACCTGACCAAAGACAAGATGGCTCTGCAGCGTCTGAAAGAAGCCGCTGAAAAAGCCAAGATCGAACTGTCTTCAGCCAGCCAGACTGAGATCAACCAACCGTTTATCTCGATGGATCCGGGCACCGGCCAACCGCTGCACATGGTCATCAAACTGACCCGTGCCAAGCTGGAAAGCCTGGTCAACGACCTGATCAAGAACTCCATGAAGCCTTGCGCCGCAGCGTTGAAAGACGCGGGCCTGTCCGCCTCTGACGTGGACGAAGTGGTTTTGGTTGGCGGTATGACCCGTATGCCGAAGGTTATCGAAGAGGTGACCAAGTTCTTTGGCAAAGAGCCCCACAAAGGCGTGAACCCGGATGAAGTGGTGGCCATGGGCGCCGCAATTCAGGCCGGTGTTCTGCAAGGCGACGTCAAAGACGTTGTTCTTCTGGACGTGACACCGCTGTCCTTGGGAATTGAAACCCTGGGTGGCGTGTTCACCCGCCTGATCGACCGCAACACCACGATCCCGACCAAAAAGTCTCAGGTCTTCTCGACCGCCGAAGACAACCAGAACGCCGTAACCATCCGCGTGTTCCAGGGTGAGCGTGAAATGGCTGCGGACAACAAGATCCTGGGCCAGTTCAACCTCGAAGAAATCCCGCCCGCACCGCGCGGTATGCCGCAGATCGAAGTGACCTTTGACATCGACGCCAACGGCATCGTGTCTGTCGGCGCCAAAGACAAGGCAACCGGCAAAGAGCAGCAGATCACGATCCAGGCGTCTGGCGGTCTGTCGGATGACGACATCGAAAAGATGGTAAAAGATGCAGAAGACAATGCCGAGGCGGACAAGGAACGTCGCGAGCTGATCGAAGCCAAGAACCAAGCCGAAAGCCTGGTGCATTCGACCGAGAAGTCGATCGAAGAGCATGGCGACAAAGTGGACCCGTCCACTGTTGAGGCGATCGAACTGGCCGTAGCCGCTCTGAAAGACGATCTGGAGAACGAGAAATCCACCGCTGAGAAGATCAAAGGCGGCATCCAGAACGTGACCGAAGCAGCCATGAAGCTGGGCGAAGCGATCTATAAGTCACAGGCCGAAGAAGCAGGCGAAGCAGAGCCCGCAGCAGCAGATGAAGCTGCCGGTCCGGGCGCTGACGATATCGTCGACGCTGAATTCGAAGACCTGGACGACGATAAGCGCTAATCTTGGTTTTGGCCAAGACGGGCCGGTCCGGACCCCGGACCGGCCCGCTTTCGTTGAGGCAGTAGGGGTAGACCGATGTCAAAACGTGACTATTACGAAACTCTCGGCGTGGCCAAAGGGTCCAGCGCGGATGAGATCAAGAAAGGGTTTCGCAAGAAGGCCAAAGAACTGCACCCCGACCGGAATGCTGACAACCCGGATGCGGAAGCCCAGTTCAAAGAGGTCAACGAAGCCTATGAAGTTCTGAAGGACGCCGAGAAGAAGGCCGCTTATGACCGCTTTGGTCATGCAGCCTTTGAGCAAGGTATGGGCGGCGGCCCGCGTGGTGGTGGCCAAGGCTTTGGCGGCCAGGGCGGCGACTTCTCTTCGGCCTTCTCGGATGTGTTTGATGACCTGTTCGGCGACTTTATGGGCGGCGGACGTGGCGGCGGTGCCGGTGGCGGACGTCAACGCGCATCCCGTGGCGCCGATCTGCGCTATAATCTGCGGGTGACGCTGGAAGATGCTTTTGCGGGTATCCAAAAAACCATCAAGGTGCCCACTTCGGTGCCCTGTTCGTCTTGTGACGGCACGGGGTCCGAAGGCGGCGCTGAGCCCACCACATGTCCGACCTGTTCCGGCATGGGCAAGGTTCGCGCGCAACAAGGGTTTTTTACGGTGGAGCGCACCTGCCCCACCTGTTCCGGCCTCGGCCAGATCATCAAGAACCCCTGTAAGACCTGTCACGGTCATGGCCGCGTTGAGAAAGAACGCGCGCTGTCCGTGAACATTCCGGCAGGTGTCGAAACCGGTACACGTATTCGCCTGGCTGGCGAAGGCGAAGCCGGTCTGCGGGGTGGCCCTCCGGGTGACCTTTATATCTTTGTTGAAGTCGCAGCACATGATTTGTTCGAGCGTGAAGCCGACAATCTGTACTGCCGGGTTCCGGTCTCGATGGCCAAAGCGTCCTTGGGCGGTGCCATCGAAGTGCCAACCATCGACGGTGGACGTGGTCGGGTTCAAATCCCCGAAGGCAGCCAATCAGGTCGTCAAATGCGCCTGCGCGGCAAGGGCATGCCCGCCCTGCGCGGCGGCGGTGTCGGCGATATGTTCATCGAGCTGGCGGTTGAAACGCCTGTCAACCTCACCCCTCGGCAAAAAGAACTGCTGCGGGAGTTTGAGGAAATCTCGGAAGAGAACAACAATCCCGAAAGCCGCAGCTTCTTCTCTTCGGTGAAGGGCTTCTGGGACGGGATGAAAGGCTAACAAGGATGACGCTCCCTTCGGGGGGCGTTCTTCGTTTCGGACTGCCGGTAAATCTGCGTCAAACCAACTGGGGTCGTCGTCGCGTTAACCCCGTGGCAAGGCTTATGGCGAAACCTTGGCCACATGAAACAGCCCCGCGGATTTCAGGACAAACCACTCCCGTTGTTTGGGGACGGTCAACAGCCAGACCGGCCGCCCCCCGTTGCGGGCAAACTTCCATCCTATATCCGCGATCATCGGGCCCGGCTGCGGGAACGGTTCATGCGCGGCGGTGCGGCGGCAATGCCGGATTATGAGCTTTTGGAGCTGGTGTTGTTCCGCTCCATCCCGCGCAAAGATGTCAAACCCTTGGCGCGGCGGCTGCTTGATCAGTTCGGCGACATCAACCGGGTCATCACTGCACCCCCCGAACGTCTGGCCCAGGTGCCCGAGGTCGGCGACGGCGTTATCACCGATTTCAAGATTCTGGCGGCCACAGCCCAACGGCTGGCACGGGCGCGGATCATGCAGCGGCAGGTGATCTCCAGCTGGGATGCGCTTTTGGATTATTGCCACACCAGCATGGCGCATCTGGAAACGGAACAGTTTCGCGTTTTATACTTGGATCGCAAAAACGTCCTGATCGCTGATGAAGAGCAGGCGCGCGGCACCGTGGATCATGTTCCGGTCTATCCGCGTGAGGTTGCCAAACGCGCATTGGAACACAATGCCAGCGCCATAATCTTGGTCCATAATCACCCCTCAGGTGACCCAACCCCCTCCGACAGCGATATCGCGATGACCGAACAGATTGCCGCTGCGCTGACCCCGCTGGGGATCACGGTGCATGATCACCTGATCATTGGAAAGTCACAGGAGCTGAGCTTTCGCAGCCACGGTTACCTGTGAGGGTCAGCGCACCCAGACCTCCACCCGGCGGTTCACTTTGCGGCCCCAATCGCTGCTGTCGCAGGCCATCGGCATCGCTTCGCCAAAGGCTTCGACAGACACATTCACTAGGGACAGATCGATCGTCTCACCGGTTTGGATCACAGCATCCCGCACCGCCGTCGCACGCCTCAGCGCGATATCGCGGTTTCCGGCGGCGGGCCCTTCGCCATCAGAGAAGCCGACAAAGGTGATATTGCGCCCATCATAGACACCTGCGGCCAGATCTCGCGCAAGCTGTTCGATATTGCCACGCGACTGCGCATCGGGCCGCGTCGATCCCGTTTCAAACCGAAAGGTGGTCGTCAACCGGTCCATCCCCTGCAAGGCGTCGACCATGCGCGAAAGCTCAGGCAATCCAACCTCGGATCCGGCAGCGGAAATGGCATTGGCAAGCCGCACACCTTGACGGTTTAACGCGATATGCTCTGGCGCTTGGTCGACAAAACCCGCGCGACGGATTACGATCTGCGCCGCAGGACCCCGGACATAGGACAGAAACTCACGCCCGATTTTGGGCAGGCGGCGGGCAGGCAGATACAGGAACAAAGGAGCGGTGACCGGGTAATCCTCGGTCTTGATCGCGCGCCGTCCGACTTCAAGCGCAAAACCACAGGGTCCGGTCAACCGCAGAGGGCGCGCAGAGCCGGTCTGGGAAAAAAGCCCAACACCAAGGGCAAAACTGTCGATGGACACAAACCGCGCCAACGCATCCATCCGTTCATGCTGCTGTGCAGTGGACAGAACATCGACGGACAAGCCGAACTGATCCTCGATCGATTGGGCGATACCAACACCGCTTAGCGGCAGATGCAGCGAGATGGGCGCATCCGGGCCACCCAACACGGACCAATTGGTGACCGTCCCATTGAGCACAGCCGCCAGTTGCGACAGATCGATGTCCTGAACCGGATTATCCGGCGCGACCATTGGCACCAAAGCATCCAGCGCCAATACCCGGCTGCGCGACGGAACGCTAAGGTCACCCATTCCCAGGCTTTGCGCCCGGTCCAGCTCGCTTGGTCGGATCTCTCGCTGGGCCATGACGATATCAGCGGCATCATCCAGCAAATCAGCAAAGCCACGATCCGTATTGGCAACCGCAAAGACAAACCGGGCTGCCGTTGTGCCTCCGGGGCGGCGCAGGAGATATTCAAAATTATCGTCACGCAGCCTATTGCGGTGCGTCTGATAGCCGTTGCGCAACGCATATCCTTCGATCAGCGCAGGCAATAGAATTTCAGCCATGGCCGCAGATCCAGACAGTGTAATCTCGGCAACAAAATCTGACAGGCTGGGGCACCCGGGACCGTCACAGCTGACCCCGGATCCGTCGACGGTCAGTTCGCCAAATTGGGTATCCACCCGATAAAATTCGCCGTCAAAGCCAAGCAGATTGCCAGTGATCTCCACAGCGCCATCAGGGGAGGAGAGCGTGACATCCTGCGCGGCTGCGGAATTTAAATGGATCAAGAGAAAGAGTGCGGCGGAAACCACCGCACGAAGGATTGCCATGAGAAGCCCTGATAAAATCGCGTTTTAATTCGCCGCGATTGTCAGGTTTTCGACAAGATTATTCAACACCAGAAAGTCACCGTTGGCATCGCAACTTGGCATGTTGAGCACAAGGTCACGGCTGCGCAGGGTTCCATCGCGCAGATCCAGTGTCTGCGCCGCCAGAGTTTGGTCGCAGTTCAGATCGGTGATCTCTGCTTCGACGGTCAATTCAACGGGTCCGGAAGCCGTTATCCCTTTCGGCAAACTATAGACTTCGGCCATTAACGGGCTGTGCAGGGATGCGTCGCCCAACAGGTAAACAGCCCCCGCACCGTTAGATGCAGCCCCGGACCAGACATGGCCCGTTTCGCCGTAGGATGCACCAAATTCACGCGCGTGCAGCTCAAACCCGCCGGTTCCGCCCCACTGCAGAACCACCCGGTCAAATGCTGAAAAGTCAGCAATCGTCTCAACCGCGCTGGCGCTATGACCATCTGACGTTTCAACCAGAAAGACCGCGCGTTCCTTGAGCGCGGGTAAGACCACGGTTGCGCGTCCCTCAACGTCCAAGGCGATTTTGAAAATCATGCCGCTGTGATGAACGGTTACGCCCTGATTGCTCGAACAGGGAGCGGACATCGCCAGTTCAACCATCGCATTGACCGATGGCTGCGTGTCCAGAGTGATCTCACAGGTTGGTAGAACGTCACGCGACGCTTCCGGCGCGACCTCAACCACATGTGGTGCCGCTGTCAGCGTGATGTTTTCCAGAACCAAGGGAACCTCAGGATCATCCGGCAATGGGCTGGGATCCTGTGCAGCGGCAACAGACGTGCTGGTAGAAGGGAGTGTTTTCTCCAGAATTTGGAACAGAACCTGCGGCTGCATCGACAAACCGATGGACAAGGCAGCGCAGAGCGTTGCACCTGCCAACATCATTACGCGTGGTTTCACCATCCCGGCCTCCTGGACTCATTGGGTTAAGGAAGCATGGACAAAAAAGGTGGCCAACTCGTGGCCACCTTTCGACGAAATCTTGTAGGTTTTAGTTAAACCCAAGCGGTCAGCTGTGGCGACCGTGGCAATGTTTGAACTTTTTGCCGGACCCGCAGGGGCATTTGTCGTTGCGCGACGGGTTGCCCCATGTGGTTGGATCGTTTTCGTCAAACCCTTCCAGAGGTTCTTCCACCAACTCGACCGGAGCGGCCACAGGCTGTTGCATGGCAGCCTGACGCGCGGCCATCTCCATCAACATCTGGCGCTGCTCTTCTTCGGTGATCGGACGCACGTGGCTGATCTGCTTGGTCACATCTTCACGCAGGCTGTCGAGCATGTTTTCAAACAGCTGGAACCCTTCGTTTTTGTATTCGTTCAGCGGATCCCGCTGGGCGTAGCCCCGGAAACCAACAACCGAACGCAGATGTTCAAGGGTCAGAAGATGCTCACGCCACTTGGCATCGATGGTCTGCAGCAGCACCTGTTTTTCAATGTTGCGCATGCCTTCGTCGCCAAAGGAGTCAACCTTTTCAGCCATTTTGGCATCCGACGCTTCGATCAGGCGTTCGCGGATCTGTTCGTCATCCACGCCTTCCTCGGCGGCCCAGTCCTGAACTGGGACATCCAGGCCCAGCTTTTCCTTCACGGCTTCATGCAACCCATCCATGTCCCATTGGTCGGCATAGGTCTTGGGCGGCATATGCACGTCCAGCAGATCGTCCACGACTTCGTCCCGCATATCAGAGACAACATCCGCCAGATTGTCGGCGGCCATGATCTCGCGGCGTTGATTAAAGATCACCTTACGCTGGTCGTTCATCACGTCGTCGAACTTCAGAACGTTTTTCCGCATGTCAAAGTTGCGGCCTTCGACCTTTGCCTGCGCGCGCTCCAGCGATTTATTGACCCAAGGGTGCACAATCGCCTCACCCTCTTTCATGCCAAGGGTCGACAGCATCTTGTCCAAACGCTCGGACCCAAAGATACGCATCAGATCGTCTTCGAGGCTGAGGTAGAAACGGGTCAGACCTGGATCCCCCTGACGACCAGAACGGCCACGCAGCTGGTTGTCGATGCGGCGGCTTTCGTGGCGTTCGGACGCCAGCACACACAGGCCGCCAACCGACAGAACTTTCTCTTTCTCGGTTGCATGTTTCGCCTCTTCTGCAGCACGCAGCTCAACAGGGTCGGCGTCTGGGTTGGCTTCCAGCGCCGTCATCACCTTGATCTCGACGTTGCCACCCAGCTGAATGTCAGTACCGCGACCCGCCATATTGGTTGCGATGGTCACCGCACCCAAACGGCCCGCATCCCCCACGATCTGCGCTTCCTGCTCGTGATGGCGGGCGTTCAGAACGTTATGTTCGATGCCTTCCTTTTGCAGCATCTGGCTCAGCAGTTCGGATTTCTCGATCGAGGTGGTGCCCAGCAGAACCGGCTGGCCTTTTTCATGCGCCGCTTTGGCGTCATTGATCATGGCCTGATATTTCTCACCGGCGGTCCGGTAAACCTGGTCGTCCTCATCCTTACGGGCAATCGGCTTGTTGGTCGGAACTTCAACCACGCCAAGGCCGTAGATCTCCATAAACTCTTCCGCTTCGGTCATCGCGGTACCGGTCATGCCGGACAGCGTGTCATAAAGACGGAAGTAGTTTTGGAAAGTGACCGAGGCGAGCGTGGTGTTTTCCGGCTGGATGCTAACGCCTTCTTTGGCCTCCAGCGCCTGATGCAAGCCTTCGGATAGGCGACGCCCCGGCATCATACGACCCGTGAATTCATCGATCAGGATAACTTCGCCGTCGCGGACAATATATTCCTTGTCTTTGGCAAACAGCTTGTGGGCCCGCAGCGCCTGGTTCACGTGGTGAACAATTGTGGTGCTTTCGGGATCATAAAGCGACGCCTCCGCGTCCAACAGGCCCCGTTGCCGCAGGATCTGTTCCAGCGCTTCGTTGCCCTCTTCGGTGAAGGTCACACCGCGCGTCTTTTCGTCAATCTCATAATGATCGTCGTTCAGCTCGGGGATCAGCTGGTCGATGGTGGTGTACAGATCGGACCGGTCTTCGGCAGGGCCCGAAATGATCAACGGTGTCCGCGCCTCATCGATCAGGATCGAGTCGACCTCGTCCACAATCGCAAAATTATGGTATTTCTGGAACACCTGATCCAAGCTTGGCTTCATGTTATCGCGCAGATAATCAAACCCCAGCTCGTTGTTGGTGGCATAGGTCACATCCGACCCATAGGCCGCCTGTTTCTGATCATCGGGCTGGCCGGACCAGATGACACCGGTGGTCATGCCAAGAGCCGCAAAAACCTTACCCATCCATTCGCTGTCGCGTTTGGCCAGGTATTCGTTCACCGTAACCACATGCACCCCTTTGCCGGTCAGCGCATTCAGATAGGCCGGGAAAGTTGCCACCAGGGTCTTACCCTCACCGGTTTTCATTTCCGAGATATTGCCCTGATGCAGGAAGACGCCGCCCATCAGCTGCGTGTCAAAGGCGCGCAGACCCAAAGCCCGCTTGGCCGCTTCGCGTACGTTTGCAAAGGCGTCAGGCAGGATATTGTCCAGGCTTTCGCCCTCCAACGCCCGCTTGCGCAGCTCTTCGGTCTTGTCAATCAGGCCCTGGTCACTGAGCTTCTCAAACTCGGGTTCCAGCGCGTTGATCTGTGCAATCAACGGCCGCGTCGCCTTGATCTTCCGGTCGTTCGGTGTGCCGAAAACCTTTTTGGCGAGAGTTCCGATACCCAGCATGTGTTCTCCAACGTGTCTGTCATTGGCCGTGTCAAAAGCCGGACTTGCCCGCTCAGCTCGCAACCCATAAACAAAGGTGGATAAGACGGTCCCGCCATCGGCCTCTAGGCGATGTAAGGGTCAGATATTTCAGTGTCAACGCCACGGCCCGTGGTCCGAACAGAATAGGAAGATTTCAATGCGCAAAGGCCTCACTTTTCTGCCAGCAATTGCTCTGGCAGCCGCACTCGCGCTGCCGGGCGTTGTCAACGCAGCTCCACATGCCAATTCCGTTGTTGCGACCGTAAACGGCGAAGACATCACTTTGGGCCATATGATTATCGCCCATGAAGCCCTGCCACAGCAGTATAAACAACTGCCGCCCGATGTGCTGTACAAGGCGATTCTGGACCAGTTGATCCAGCAGACCGCATTGAAACAAGAGCTGCATGGCGAAGTTCCCGCCCATGTGCAGCTGACGGTCGACAATGAAATGCGCACGCTTCTGGCGCAGGAAGTTGTTCAGAACGTCATGGAAAAAGCCGCAACCGAAGAAAAGATCCGCGCAACGTATGACGAAACCTACGCCACCGGCGAAGGTAGCGATGAATTCAACGCTTCTCACATTCTTGTGGAAAGCGAGGCAGAAGCAGCCGAAATCAAAAAAGAGCTAGATGCAGGGGCGGATTTTGCAACCCTCGCCAAGGCGCGTTCAACCGGCCCGTCCGGTCCCAACGGTGGTGAATTGGGCTGGTTTGGCCTGGGTCAGATGGTGCCGGAATTTGAAACCGCTGTTCTGGACCTCAGCAATGGTGAGGTGTCCGAGCCTGTTCAAACCCAATTTGGCTGGCATGTCATTCTGCTGACCGAACGTCGCAAAACCGAAGCGCCGGAATATGAAGTGGTGCGCGAACAGATTTCCAATGCATTGCGCCAGTCCGCCGTCGAAAGCCATGTTGACGCGCTGACCACAAAAGCGGACATCCTGCGTCCTGAAATCGAAGATCTCTCACCAGAGATCATCAAAGACCTGAGCCTCATAAGGAACTAAACACATGGGTGGTTCACTTCCAGTTTCCCCTTTGGCACCGGAAAGCTTCCCCAAGCTTCCGGTGATTAAGGGCGTCACATTTGCCACGGCAGCTTCTGGCGTGAAATACAAAGACCGCGATGATGTGATGCTGGCTGTCTTGCAGCCTGGCACCGCCGTCGCCGGGGTCTTTACGACGTCCAAAACCCGTGCAGCGCCGGTTCTGGATTGTCAGGCGAAACTGGGGGAACCTTCTGACCAAGGCGCAGCGATCCTGGTGAACTCTGGGAATGCCAATGCCTTTACCGGGCATTACGGCCAGGCATCGGTTGAAGAAATCACTGCCGCCGTATCGCAAGCGACCCATGTGCCGCAAAACCGGGTGTTCACCTCATCGACCGGGGTGATTGGCGAACCCTTGCCGCATGACAAGATTACCGCCCAGCTGGAAGCGCTGGCACAGGCGCAATCCCCCTTTGGGATCGAGGCCGCCGCCGGCGCCATTATGACCACAGACACTTTTGCCAAAGGGGCCGAGGCAACCGTGGAGATTGCGGGTAAGACCGTATCAATCGCGGGCATCGCCAAAGGTTCAGGTATGATTGCCCCGGATATGGCGACCATGCTGGTCTATATCTTCACCGATGCAGCCTATGATCAGTTCGCGTTGCAGGACATGTTGGCTCGTTTGACCGATAAGACGTTCAACAGCATCACCGTGGACAGCGACACCTCAACCTCGGACAGCCTGCTTGTCGCCGCAACAGGGGCTGCCGGAGTGGACGCCACCGACAATGAATCCTTTGAACGTGCGCTTCATGTGGTGATGAAGAAATTGGCCCATCAGGTGGTGCGCGACGGCGAGGGTGCGACCAAGTTTGTGGAAATTCGCGTAACCGGCGCTGTTTCGGATGCCGAGGCCAAAGTACACGGGATGTCTGTCGCAAACTCACCGCTTGTTAAAACCGCCATCGCAGGTGAAGATCCCAACTGGGGTCGTGTAGTCATGGCCATCGGCAAATCCGGCGCAGAAGCAGACCGGGATCTTTTGTCGATCTCCTTTGGCGAGGTTCTGGTCGCTGAAAAAGGGTGGGTCAGCGACAACTACCGCGAAGAGCTTGGCGCGGCTGAGATGAAGAAAGCAGAGATCCTGATCTCCATCGATCTGGGACTTGGGTCCGGGACATCGACCGTCTGGACCTGCGACCTGACGCATCAATATATTTCGATCAACGCGGATTATCGCTCATGAAAACGGTATTGGTATCAGCGGTCGCGCTGGTTGATGTGGACGGGCGTGTTTTGCTGGCCCAACGACCTGAGGGGAAATCCATGGCTGGCATGTGGGAATTTCCGGGCGGCAAGGTTGAGCCTGGCGAAACCCCTGAGGCGGCCTTGATCCGGGAACTGCAAGAAGAGCTGGGGATCAACACATGGTCGTCCTGTCTGGCACCATTGACGTTTGCCAGCCACACTTATGATGATTTCCACCTGCTTATGCCGTTGTTTGCCTGCCGCAAGTGGGAGGGCATCCCGCAAGGCAAAGAAGGGCAGACGCTCAAATGGGTGATTCCCCGTGATCTGCGAAATTACGACATGCCCCCGGCCGATATTCCACTGATTCCTATACTGCGCGACTGGCTATAGGTTTTTGTTTCCGGATTCACGGGAAGGTTACGTTTTCAAAGTGACTTTTTCTTAATCGGAAACAAGTTTTTCTGGCTTAGTTTGTGAACTTTTTGTTAATCTCTATCCTAAAGCATGGTTCTGCAAGACCATACTTCTCGATTTTGGATCTTAACGGGAGGGCGTTTCATGATCCGGACTATCACAATGGGTACTTATGTGTCTGTTCAGGGTGTATTTTTGCGGGCGCTGCCAAATGGCAAGATCGCTGTAAAAGTGGGCCAAAAAGTTTACGAAGGCAAACCAGTCTAACTGGTTTGAAGACCACCACTCACACTGATTAAGGAAGGCGGCCGTTGGTCGCCTTCTTTTTTTATGGTTTTTTCACAGTTCCTGAGCCCAAAGAAAAACCCGGCACTGAGGGCCGGGTTCATCACTTCCTAATGCTGTTCAGATCAGTCCAACGTCCGCTTGACTTCTTCGCGCTCAAAGATCTCGATCACGTCGTTGGCGCGAATGTCATCGTAGTTCTCAAACGCCATACCACATTCCTGACCAGACTGAACTTCGGCCACTTCGTCTTTGAAGCGCTTCAGGGTTTTCAGCGTGCCTTCGTGGATCACAACGTTGTCGCGCAGTAGGCGCACACCAGCAGAGCGGCGCGCCACACCTTCGGTAACCAGACAGCCGGCAACCTTGCCGACGTTGGATACTTTGAACACGTCCTTGATCGTCGCGTAACCGATAAAGTTCTCTTTGATCTCGGCAGACAGCAGACCAGAGGCAGCCGCTTTTACGTCGTCCACCAGGTCATAGATCACCGAGTAATAACGGATCTCAACACCCTTTTGGTTGGCGGTGTTCCGCGCGGATGCGTTGGCACGGACGTTAAAGCCCATAACCGGTGCACCGGAGGCTTCGGCCAGACCAATGTCGGTTTCGGTGATCGCACCAACGCCCGAGTGTAGAACGCGCACGCGCACCTCGTCGTTGCCGATCTTCTCCATCGCCTGAACGATCGCTTCAGCAGAACCTTGAACGTCCGCCTTAACCAGGATCGGCAGCTCCGAGACGTTCTCGTCGTCTTTTGCCTTCTGCATCAGCTGCTCCAGCGTGGTCGCTGCACCGGCTGCGGCGCGCTTATCCTTGGCGGCCTGTTCGCGGTATTCCGCGATCTCACGCGCCTGCGCTTCGGTTGCGGTCACGTTCAGAACGTCACCCGCCTCAGGCGTGCCATTGAGACCCAGAACCTCAACCGGAACCGATGGGCCCGCCTCTTTGACGCGTTCACCCTTATCGTTGATCAGCGCACGGACCTTACCGTATTGCTCACCGACAACAAAGATATCGCCTTGGCGCAGTGTGCCTTTTTGGACCAGAACGGTAGCCACAGGACCACGGCCCACATCCAGCTGTGCCTCGATCACGGCACCTTGGGCCGCGCGATCGGGGTTGGCTTTCAGTTCCAGAATTTCCGCTTGCAACGCAATTGCTTCCAGCAGAGCATCTAGACCTTGGCCGGTGTGTGCAGACACTTCAACGTCTTGAACGTCGCCAGACATCTGTTCCACGATCACTTCGTGCTGCAGCAGTTCTGCGCGCACTTTGTTTGGATCCGCAGCCGGTTTGTCGATTTTGTTGATCGCAACGATCATCGGAACACCCGCCGCCTTGGCGTGGGCAATCGCCTCGACCGTTTGCGGCATGACCGAGTCATCGGCTGCCACAACCAGCACAACAATATCCGTCACCTGCGCGCCACGAGAGCGCATCGAGGTGAAGGCCGCGTGGCCCGGAGTATCCAGGAACGACAGTGTCACGCCATCATCGGTTTTCACCTGATAGGCGCCGATGTGCTGGGTAATGCCGCCAGCTTCACCAGCCACAACTTTGGCGTTGCGGATTGCGTCCAGAAGCGAGGTTTTACCGTGGTCAACGTGGCCCATGATGGTGATCACTGGCGGACGGTCCTGCAGATCCTCGTCTGTGTCATCAACGTCTTGGATCACATCTTCAACGTCGGCATCAGACACGCGGACAACCTTGTGGCCGAATTCTTCGATGATCAGCTCAGCGGTGTCAGCGTCAATGGTTTGGTTCTGCGTAACCATCATGCCCATGTTCATGAGCGATTTCACGACATCTGCAACGCGCTCTGCCATACGGTTGGCAAGCTCGGACACGACAATTGCCTCGGGCAGCTGAACGTCACGAACAACCTTTTCACGCTCAACCGTTCCCATTGCCTTTTGACGGGCGCGTTCCTGCTTGCGGCGCATGGATGCAACCGAACGCTGACGTCCGCCTTCGCCACCTGTCGCCTGGCTCAGCGTCAGCTTACCGGAACGGCGGCCTTCGTCGCGACCTTTGCCGCGGCCACGCTCTTCGCGTTCGCGATCAGACTTGCGCGGAGTTGCAGCACCAGCCGGTTTTGAGGCCGGGCTTGGGCGCGCGGCACCTGCACCAGCAGCGGCTGCGGGTTCGGCCTTTTTCTTCTCAGCAGCAGCGGCGGCCTGCGCGGCGGCGCGTTTCTGAGCCTCGGCAGCTTCGGCACGCTTGCGCTCTTCCTCTTCCGCCTTCTGGCGGGCACGCTCTTCAGCTTCACGCTGTTCGCGTTCTTTCGCCTCGGCCTCGGCACGGCGACGCTCACGCTCTTCGGCGCGGGCTTTTTCTTCGGCTGCGCGCTGTGCGGCTTCTTCTGCTTCGCGGGCTTTTGCCGCTTGCAGAGCTTTTAGACGGCGTGCCATTTCTGCATCAGAAATGCCTGCGGGGCGACGCGATGCATCACCCGAGCCGCCAACACCACCACCTGACTTTCCGGCGCCCGGCTTGGGAACCACGACGCGCTTGCGTTTGGTTTCCACCACGACATTCTTGGTCCGCCCGTGGCTGAAACTCTGTTTCACGTTCCCAGGACGAGAACCACGCAAACCCAATGTCTTTTTGCCGTCATTATCGCTCATAAAGCTCTTTATCCTTCCGTGCGGCCCGTGCCGCCCTTCGCTTCGCGCAACCCTTGCAGTCGTTGCGCTTCCTCTACAACACGTTTGCTGAGTCCACCAGAGGCGAGGGCCGCGTGTATGACAGTTTCGCGTCCAAATGCCATCCCAAGCTCATTTGCCGTTAAGCAACCGACAAACTTTCCCTTATAAGGTGTGCTCAGTTTGGACTTTCCACGCGCAGACCCGTCAGACGCTTGCAACAGGATCCTTGCTTCTTCTTTCATCAGCCAGTCTTTGACCTTCTCGTACCCCGAGATCGCCTGACCGGACTTACGTGCGAGGCTGATCAGATCAACCAAACGCCGTGCAACTTGCGTGTCGACCTCAGCAATAAGGTCATCGCGCATCTTTACCTGAGACTTAAAGCCCCGTGCAAAGAGTTTCTTTTTGATCGCCGTTTCCAGCGCGGGACGATGGGCCGAGACATAGACGCCACGGCCCGGCAGTTTCCCCAGAACATCCGGGAAAACTTCCATATCCGGGCTCAGAACAAAGCGGATCAGACCCTGTTTGGGCTGGACCTCTCCGGTAGCCAAACATTTACGTTCGCCCCCGTCGACCTGTTCTTTTTTGACGCCTGCGCGACCCATTCAATACACTCCCAAAGCCTGGATATCAGGCTTCACCCTCTTCAATTTCAGTATCTTCGGCGTCTTCGTCCGCCGCTTCCAGCTCAGCCGGATCGACCCAACCCAGCATCACGCGGGCGGTCATAACCAGATCCTGCGCATCTTCGAGGCTGACGTTGAAAGGTTCCAGAATACCGTCGTCTTTGACCCGCTGACCGTCCACTGTGGTCCAGCCGCCGGCCAGTTCCCAGTCGGCACAGGTGGCAAAATCTTCAAGCGATTTTACGCCGTCCTTGGCCAGGGCTTCCACCATTTGGGGTGTCAGACCGTCAAATTCAATAAGGCTGTCTTCGACACCCATGGCACGAGCCGCATCCAGTGCGGCTTTGGCCTGGGCTTCCAGATAATCGCGCGCACGGGCCTGCAGCTCTTCGGCGGTGCCTTCATCCACACCATCGATGACCAACAGTTCGTCCAGCTCGACATAGGCAACTTCTTCCAGGTTGGTGAAGCCTTCTGATACCAGAAGCTGCGCAAAGAATTCGTCCAGATCCAGCGTGTCCATAAACAGCGCGGTGCGGGCTTCGAACTCTTTCTGACGGCGGGCGGATTCTTCCGCCTCAGTCATGATGTCGATGTCCAGACCGGTCAGCTGCGACGCCAGACGCACGTTTTGACCGCGGCGGCCAATGGCCAGGCTCAGCTGTTCTTCGGGAACCACAACCTCGATTTTGCCCGCTTCGTCGTCCAGAACAACTTTGGACACTTCGGCCGGTTGCAGCGCGTTCACCAAGAAAGTCGGTTGATCTTCGTTCCACGGGATGATGTCGATCTTTTCACCCTGCAGCTCGTTCACAACGGCCTGCACGCGCGAACCACGCATACCCACACAGGCACCTACCGGATCAATGGAGCCGTCAAAAGACAGAACCGCGATCTTGGCACGCGAACCGGGGTCACGAGCGACAGCTTTGATCTCAATCACACCGTCATAGATTTCCGGCACTTCCATCTTGAACAGCTCAGCCATAAATTCCGGCGCGGTGCGGCTCAGGAAGATCTGCGGGCCACGCTGTTCGCGGCGCACGTCTTTGATAAAGCAGCGGATACGGTCGTTCGGGCGATATGCTTCGCGACCGATCTTTTCGTTGCGGCGCAGGATGGCTTCGCCGGCACCTACGTCCACGATTACATTGCCATATTCTTCACGTTTCACCAGTCCATTGATGATAGTGCCAGCGCGATCTTTGAATTCATTGTACTGACGGTCACGCTCGGCTTCGCGCACCTTCTGCAGGATCACCTGTTTCGCAGACTGCGCCGCGATCCGGCCCATCTCAACCGGCGGGATTTCCTCAACAAAAGTGTCACCAACCTGCGGGTCGGACATATATTGCTTGGCCTGCTCTGGCGTCATTTCCGACTGGTAGTTTTCCAGCTCTTCAGGATCCACAACGGTGCGCACACGGGTAAAGGTGGCGCGACCGGTTTTGCGGTCGATCGAGACGCGGATGTCCATCTCAGAGCCGTAACGGCTTTTGGCCGCCCGGGCGAGGCTCTCTTCCATGGCCTCAACCACCAGACCGGGGTCGATCATTTTCTCACGCGCCACGGCCTCGGCGGTTTGCAACAGCTCGAGCTGGTTTGCAGAGGTAATCGCCATTACTTCGTCTCCTCTTCGGACCCTTCTTCGGTCTCAATTTCGTCGAATGCGTCTTCGTTCAAAGTTCCTGCCGCCTTGCGCTGGCGCAGCATTTCCGAGATCAAATCATCGGTCAGCACCAGTTTGGCATCGCTCAGCCAATCAAACTCCAGACCAATGGTGACCGTCTCACCATGTTCCGGAATATTGATCAGCACCTCATTTCCTTCGATCCCGGCCAACTCGCCTTTGAACCGACGACGGCCATCAATCAGCTCGGTGGTTTCCAGCTTTGCCTCATAGCCTTCAAACATGTCAAAGTCCTTCAGGCGGGTCAGCGGGCGGTCGATACCGGGGCTTGAAACTTCAAGCGTATAGGCATCCAGGATCGGGTCTTCGACATCCATTGTGGCGCTGATTGCATTGGAAATCTCCGCGCAATCGTCCACTTCGATACCACCTTCAGGCTTGTCTGCCATCACCTGAAGGATTGTTGTCTTGCCTGACATTAGGCGAATACGCACCAGCTCATACCCCAGGTCCTCAATCACCGGAGAGATGATTTCGGCCAGGCGCCGATCAATGGCGGCTTTGGCAATCAGATCATTGGTCATAGGGTGTCCAAACACAAAAAAACGGGCGCGCGGCCCGTCTGTCTTTACCGGTGGTACTTCGAACCTAAGCCCGACGTGCCGCTGTTGAGACGTGATATAGGGGTTTCCCCCCGAGTCTGCAAGGAAAACCTCTGCTTTGGCAGATTATCCGCCTAACCCACCAAGTGTATTGGCGAATCTGGCGAGGTCAGACCATCCACCAACGTTCAAGCAGGCGCGCATCATCCAAAGCTGCGGCGCGACCGATGACTCGGGGGACGCCAACGCCGTGATGGGCGACCAGCTGCATATCCTCGACCGAGGGGTGAAAGGTCAGGTCGCGACGGTCCCGCAACATTTGTGCGGCCGGAAAGGCTGCTACATCGACAAACCCATCACGCAGGGCCTCCGCCCGGATTTTGGGATCCGGTATCACCGTCACTTCGACCGCATCAAACCAACCGGATTGCGCGTCCTTGTAATGGTCCCGGCGCCGTTCGGCCCGGAAGTCCCGATCTGCATTGGCACGGGTGATCTGATAACACCCGCTGCCGGTGCGCTGATCCAGCGCCGCCAGATCCACACCGCCTTCGGTGATGGCAAAATCGGCGGATGCCAGCAAATAAGGGAAATGCGGATTGGCAATGCAAAGCGTGATGGCAATGCGGGCCGCGCCTTCAGCCTCCACCGCCGCAACACCATCAAGCCCCCGCTTGAGCGACGCCACCACATCCGACACGGACACATCGCGCCCCGAGAGGAATTGCGCATCGCGTCGCAGGTCGAACCACCATTGCCGTGCGGTTGCATCGCTGCGCCAGGCTGCAGCAAGTTCACCGCGCAAAACACCGTCGGGCCCGATTTCAACCAAAGCATCGTGGCTGGCCCAGCGCGCAAGATCCGCCATCATGCCACCGTCCCGTGGCAGGGCAAGCCGCAGCGTCCCGCCGGATTTCGGCGCTCCATGCACCGATGTGCCCGTTGCGGCCAACAAGGCAGCAGCGGCACCCGATGTAAAAAGCGCACGGCGGTCCAGGCGGTTCATTCCAGGTCTTCCTCAGCGATACTGTCCATGGCCCGGACCAGCTCTTTGCTGATTCCCGGCTCTGACAGAGCATGACCGGCATCGCGCACCATCACAAGATCGGCGTTTGGCCACAGTTCGCTCAGCCGCCAGGCCGCTTGCGGCGGGCAGATCATATCATAGCGCCCCTGAATGATTTTGCCGGGGATATGAGAGATCAGGCTCATATTGGCGAGGATCTGACCATCGAAATCCAGAAACCCTTTGTTCATAAAGTAGTGGTTTTCCAGCCGGGCAAAGGCCCGCGCGTATTCGCTGGGCGGCTCTCCCGATACGCCGTTTGATGCGATCGAGGCCAGTGCGTTTTCCCATGCAGACCATGCCCGGCCAAATCGGATTTCTTCGCTGCGGTTGCCGGAAAACAAACGCCGGTGATAGGCGGCAATGATGTCATCGCGCTCATCCTCGGGCACCAGGCTGATAAAACGCGCCCATGTTTCCGGCCAGAACCGCCCTGCCCCACCGCTGTAGAACCAGTCCAATTCCGTCTGCGTCATCAGGAAAACGCCACGCAGAACAATATGGGTCACCCGACCGGGATGTGACTGCGAATAGACCAGCGCCAATGTGGCTCCCCAGCTGCCACCAAACAGGATCCATTTCTCGATCCCAAGCGTGCGCCGGATCGCTTCCATATCTTCGACCAGATGCCAGGTCGTGTTGGATTCGCAGGATGCATAGGGCCGCGACCGTCCACAGCCCCGTTGATCAAACAGAATTACGCGGTAAACCTGCGGGTCGAAATACCGCCGCATCGCCGGGCTGCTGCCGCCACCGGGGCCGCCGTGACAGACGATGACGGGGATGCCATCAGGATTGCCGGATTGCTCAAAATAAACCCGGTGGCCCTGACCAACATCCAGCATGCGCTGATCAAAGGGTTCGATCGGCGGGTAAAGAAATTGCACTGCGCGCTTTTGGTCAGGGTATTTGTCCATTACAGGCCTATATAACGTCTTATAGGTAAAAGAACATACGGAGACAGGAATGCAAGCGCCTCACACCACGGTTGATCCGTCTGAGATCGCAAAATTTGAGGCCATGGCTGCCGAATGGTGGGATCCAAATGGAAAATTCATGCCTCTTCATATGCTTAACCCCTGTCGATTGGATTACATCACCGGTCAAATTGCTGCTGAATTTGATCGCGATCTCAACAGTTCGAACCCTTTCGAAGGCCTGCGCATCCTGGATATCGGCTGCGGTGGTGGCCTTCTGAGCGAGCCTGTCGCGCGGCTGGGTGCCACCGTCGTTGGCGCGGATGCTGCCGAGAAGAACCTACCGATTGCCCGCCTACATGCCGAACAATCCGGATTGGACATTGATTACCGTCACACAACCGCCGAAGCCCTGGCCGAAGCAGGCGAGCAGTTCGATGTTGTTCTGAACATGGAGGTCGTCGAACATGTGGCGGACCCGCTCAGCTATTTGACCGCGATCCACACCCTTTTGCGTCCCGGCGGCCTGCAGATTTGCTCGACCATCAACCGCAATCCCAAAAGCTATGCGATGGCAATTGTCGGGGCCGAAGTGATCATGCGCTGGCTGCCGCGCGGCACCCATGAATGGTCAAAATTCATCACCCCAGATGAGCTGTTTGATCTACTTTCACAGTCCGGAATGTCGCCGGTTGACCGCAAAGGCTTTGTTTTTAATCCCATACTCTGGAGCTGGAGCCTGTCAGACAGAGATCTGAGCGTGAATTACGCGACGGCAAGTACAAAGGGCGCATCCACGTAAACCCGTTTGCGATCAAAGCACTGCGGCACATATACGGTTTTCCCTATCCTTTTGGATAGGGCTGCCACGCCTTCTGTGGCATTTTCTTCAAAGCTTAAAAAGATTAGTCTGGTATTACGGTTTGAAGTTTCCAAACCACCACTCGCAAGACCAAGCGGCCTCGTGTTCAGGATGGGAGAACACGGGGCCGTCGCTTTTTTGACAGGTCAGGACGCGGCGTCCAATTTGGTGCGCAGCTCCCGTAAAATCGGCAAGGTCGCGCGGACCCGTTCATCACCCAGCTCATTCACCACTTCGGAAATGATCGGCAAAATTCCTGCCAGGGCGGAATCCCGTGCGCGGCGCCCCGCGGGGCTGATATCCACAAATTTGCGGCGCGCATCGTCCCAATCCGGGCGAATGTGGATGTAACCTGCCACTTCGAGCTTGTTCAACGTGTTGGTCATGGCGCCGCGTGTCACGTGAAACAATTTGGCCAATTGCGCAGGCGTGCGCTCCATTCCGACTCCCGCCAGATGGTTCAGAACGGAAAAATGCGACAGTTCCATCCCTTTGGGCAAGGCTCGGCTTAACCGCGCCCGTGCCAATTGATCGGCCATAAGGATCTCGCTAAAAAGCGCGACCGCCAAAGGGGTTGTTTCTTCCATCAGGGTCCGTCGAACTCTCTATCATGGGTCAAGGATGGCACGCGCCTGCGTGCTTCTTCTACTTTTTCCATGTCGAGATCAACGAAACTCACACCGGGTTCAACACCCGCATCCAACAAAATCTCACCCCAGGGCGCGATGGCCAAGGAATGACCAAATGTTCTGCGCCGAGGCCCGCGTGAGGTTGCGTGATGTCCGGTTTGCGCCGGGGCCAAAACAAAACATCCGGTTTCAATGGCGCGGGCTTGTAACAACGCGTGCCAATGGGCCGCGCCGGTCACATGGGAAAAGGCCGCAGGCGCCGTCAGGATCTGCGCACCACCATGAGCCAAAGCGCGATGCAAATAAGGAAAACGCACATCGTAACAGATTGTCATGCCAATCCGGGCAAACCCGGCATCAGCGACAACCGCGCGGGTTCCGGGACGATACCCATCTGATTCGCGATATGTCTCCTCGGGCGAGACGTTCACGTCAAACATATGGATCTTGTCATAGTGATCCACAATCTCTCCCGCAGGTGAGATCAGAAACTGCCGGTTTGCAAAACGACCGTCCGGATCCGTCGTCTTGAGCCCCAATGAGCCGATCGTCAGCCAAATGCCATGTTGAGCGGCCGCCTCACATAGTGCCGGTAGTGTCACATCTTCGTCCTGAGTGCGCAGAACGTCCCGCTGATGGGTGCGGCTGCCGGACAGGCAATTTGTTACCTCAGGCGTCAAGACATAGTGCGCGCCGCCCGCCACAGCAGCGCGGATCATCTCCAAAACGGTCTGGAGATTTTCCTCTGGCTGATCCGAGGAGGTCATTTGCAAAAGGGCAGCGCGCATCATCAATTAACCTTAGGCGGCCAGGATCGGGTCCAGCTTGCCTTCACGCTCCAACGCATAAAGGTCGTCGCAACCGCCGACATGAGTGCCACCAATGAAGATCTGCGGCACAGTCCGACCGCCATTGGCGCGCTTGATCATCTCTTGTTTGCGCTTGGGGCTGGTCAGAACGTCAACTTCCGAGAATTTCACACCCTTCTGCTTCAGCAGGCGCTTGGCTTGGTGGCAGTAACCGCACAGAGGCGAGGTATAGATTTCAACCGGTTTCATAAAGGGGCTCCAAATTGGATATGGCTTGGGTCACCGGACAATCTGGGATGCGCGCCTTCTAAAATCTAGATGCAAAATGATTTGATCACTCTTGCGTGACACGCGCCAGTACCGAAACGCGCACATCTGCGGCGCCGGCGCGCAGGCAGGCATCCGCACAGGCAGACAAAGTCGCCCCTGACGTCATCACATCGTCAATCAACAAAACCACCCGGCCCTGCATCAATTCCTTGTGGCGTGGGTGGGGTGCAATCGCGTTGTTCAGGGTTCGAAATCGCTGTTCCTTGGACTTATGGTCCAGGGATGGCGTGATCTTGGTCCGTTTCAGAAGATCAGGCCAGTAATCCAATCGCCCATGTTCAGCAAAGGCTTCGGCCAAAAGCGCGGATTGATTGTATTTACGGCGCAAAGTCCGTGTCCAATGCAGCGGAACAGGTGTCACAATCGGATTGTCGCGCAACAAGGGGGCCGAAGCGCGCAGCATCCAACCTGCAGCCATGCGGGCGGTATCTGTGCGGTCCCCGTATTTAAGCCCCATTACCAGATCTTTGGCCTTGCCCTTATATTCCAACGCGGCGCGGCCCTGGCTCCACGGGTGGGTCTGCCCCAGGCAGCTGTCGCACTCCAGACGAAAGCCATCACGCTCTCCGGGCAGTGCACAGCCACAGCTGTCACAGACGGTACCCGAAAGAAAGTGCATTTCCTTCCAGCACGCGCCGCACAGACCCGCATCGCTCTCAACCAGCGCATCACAGCTGGAACACTGTGGAGGATAAACCAGCGAAACAGCCGTTTGTATCTGGGCGTGCAACATCCTAAACATCCCTTATGAGTGAGACATCGCAAAACCAGCCCAATCTGTTTGATCGCCGTGCTCTGGATGCCCATCGGGCCCGGACAAAACCAGATGCCATGTTCCTGCATCACCTCGCCCGAGATGAGATCGAAGATCGGCTGTCTATGGTTAACAGAACCTTTACGGCGCCGGCGATTGTTAGTGGTTTTGGCGAAATTTGGGAAAATTTTGCTAAAAACGCCACAATCGTTGCGGATGAGGAGGTGCTGGACCTAAAACCGGCGTCCCATGACCTGGTGATCCACAACATGGCGCTGCATTGGGCGAATGATCCGGTTGGTCAGCTGATCCAATGCCGCCGCGCCCTGAAAGAGGATGGGCTTTTGCTGGTCACCCTTTTGGGCGGTCGTACCCTACACGAGCTGCGCGCAGTCTTGGCCGAGGCCGAGACCCGCGTTCTGGGTGGTCTTTCACCGCGAATTGCACCAATGGCCGAGGTCCGCGACTTAGGTGGGCTGTTGCAGCGGGCAGGCTTTGCCTTGCCGGTTGCTGATGTTGTGCCGTTGACCGCAGAGTACCGGGACATTTGGCATTTGGGCAGAGATCTGCGTGACATGGGGGAAGGGAACGCGCTGACCGCACGTTTGAAACGCCCCACGCCACGCACTGTGTTTGCCGAGGCGGACCGGCTTTATCGCGCGCATTTTGCCAATGACGCGGACCGCTTGCCTGCGACGTTTGAACTGATCTGCCTGACCGGATGGTCGCCCTCTGACAGTCAGCAACAACCGCTGCGTCCGGGATCGGCAAAAATGCGTCTGGCCGAGGCGTTGAAGGTCCCGGAAAAACCACTCCCAAAAGATTAAGCAACCAATACTGCGCCAATGTGATCCAATTGGTTTTTCAGACAGTATGGTTTTTAGTACGAGCTGAAACACTTGCGGCCGCCTTGGGCCCTCCACAGGACAATGACTATGTTGGACAAGACCACAACCGCCACCTGCCCCGCCCATGCGCCTGCAGACCACCCCAAGATCAAGGCGGAGAAGGTCGGGATTCTTTTGGCCAATCTGGGAACGCCGGATGATTATTCCTATTGGCCGATGCGCCGATATTTGAACGAATTCCTGTCGGACAAACGGGTCATCGATTATCCCAGATGGAAATGGCAGCCATTGCTGCAGCTGATCATTCTGAGCAAACGCCCGTTCAGCTCGGGCGAGGCCTATAAATCGATCTGGAACCATGACAAAGGCGAAAGCCCTTTGATGACCATCACCAAGGACCAGACCGCCAAAATGGCCGCTGCGATGGAAGAGCGTTATGGCGATCAGGTGATCGTTGATTTCTGCATGCGCTATGGCAACCCCTCGACCAAATCCATAGTCCGCGAAATGGTTGCCGCAGGCTGCCAAAAGATCCTGTTTGTGCCGCTTTATCCACAATATGCCGGTGCGACCTCAGGCACGGCAAATGATCAGTTCTTCCGCGCCCTGATGGATGAGAAATGGCAGCCCGCGGCGCGCACCATCGCGCCCTATTTTGATCAACCTGCCTACATCGAGGCGCTTGCCCGCTCGGTTGAGGAAGCCTACGCCAAAGCGGAAAAACGCCCCGACATTTTGGTGGTGTCCTATCACGGGATGCCCAAACGCTATTTGATGGAAGGCGACCCCTATCACTGCCAGTGTCAGAAAACGACACGGCTGTTGCGGGAACGGCTGGGTTGGGATGAAACGCAGATCACGACAACCTTTCAATCGGTCTTTGGCCCCGAAGAATGGCTGCGGCCCTATACTGTGGAACACGTCGCAGATCTGGCCCGGCAAGGTAAGAAAAACATCGCCGTGATTGCGCCGGCATTTTCTGCGGACTGCATCGAAACTTTGGAAGAGATCAACGAAGAGATCTGTGAAAGCTTTGAGCACGCAGGTGGCGAGGAGTTTGTGTATATCCCTTGCCTGAATGATGACTCGGATCACATTGCAGCTCTCGCAACTGTGATCGAAGACAACCTCAAAGGCTGGCTGGATTAACAGGCCATTAACCTCAGCAAATAAAAAAGGCGGTGGAGAGACCACCGCCTTTTTAAGCTTGTATCAAGTCGAACTTAGTTCGATGCAACAGCAGCACCAACCAGAACCAGCAGCAGCAGCGGCAGCAGGATGCCCGAAGACGAACCTTCTGCGGCTTCAACAACAACCGGCGGCTCTACGATCGGCTCTGCCAGACCACCAGCAACGGCAGCGCCAGCAACAACGGTCAGAGCAGCAGCGAGAACGAGTTTTTTCATGTTAACCTCCAGTAAATGCGCACAGTAATAACGTGCGCGGCCAAGACTTGCCTCGTGATTTTCTAATAATCACCACAGCCAAAGAATTGCAAACACTTGTTGCGCCCACGTTTCCTAGCCTAATTCGCATGTCGTCAAATAAGCAACACTTGCGTGCCTACCTTGGTCAATGAAAACAGCTCTGCGATATGTTCATTGTAAAGACCAATACACCCATTGGATGATCTTCTGCCGATTTTACGCGTGTCGTGGGTGCCGTGGATCCGATAATATTGCCAACTTAGGTACAAAGCGTGTGTTCCCAAGGGATTATCAGGGCCTGGCGGGATGTATGCAGGCCATTCTGGGTTCCGTTTCCGCATGTTTGGGGTCGGTGACCAGCTGGGTCCGTTAACCTTTCGAATGACCTGCGTTCGACCGCGACGGGTCAAATCCTCGGACAATGGCACCGAAGAGGGGAATAATTTGTAAGTTTCCCCGTCGTCTGCCCAGTAATGAAGCGCCCGGCTGTCGATATCGACGAGAATCGCTCCGTTACGCAGATTGTCGAAATAGGGCTGCCAGCTCTTGGCCCGGAAGGCGGAAATATTGCGCGTCACAGGGGGTTCGGGTTCTGGGGGTGGACGCAACGGATCATATGCGGTTTCCGCAATGGGATCCGCCTCTTGCGCCAAAGTGGGTGTTGCCACCATGGCCGCAGCTGAAGTCAAAAACCGGCGCCGGTTTAACTGGCCAAAAATAGATTTGCTCATGAGATCGATACCCGAATGAATGGGACAAGGTTATTGCTCATAATATGGCTCTCTTGCCTCAGTCGCAAATCAAACAAAACTGTGACAGGCATTATACCGCCAGCCTATTTGCGCATTCGCCACAGGAGGGGTAAAGGCAATATGTGCAGATTACCCAAGGTGCGAAATGTCCCGAATTCTCTTAATCTTTGCGCTGTGTTCTACGTTAGTTGCCGCAGCCTGTACGACGTCCACTCCGATCGACACCGCAAACAGCGGCGTGTATCGCATTCGCAATGCGGACAAAGTGCAATTCCGGATGCTGGATTCGGTCAATGCCTTGCGTGAGGCGGCCGGTCGAGCACCGGTTCAGCTTAACGCTGAGCTAAACGCTGCCGCCGCTACTCACTCGCGCGATATGTCGGTCCAGAATCGGCCCTGGCATTTTGGCTCAGACGGATCCTCACCTTTGGACCGGATCGCGCGTACCGGATACACCGGCGATCTGGTTGGTGAAGCGATTTCAGAAACCTATGAAAGCGAAGTCCAAACCCTTACGGCGTGGATGGAAGATCCCGCAACCCGTTCTGTTGTGCTGGATCCCAACGCCGCCAATATGGGTTTCTTCTGGTTCCAAGAGCCCAACGGCAAACTGTGGTGGACTTTGGTAATGGGCAGCTAAGGCCTGCTGCGGGCGCAAACGCGCCCGCAAGCGATATCTCATGCGTTCAAAAAGATCGGCGTACCGTTTTGAACCATGGCATAGATCTCTTCCATCTCACCGTTTTTCACAGCGATGCAGCCCGCTGTCCAATCGCTGAGCCGTTCGGCGCGACTGCGATCTCGCAAGATATTGGGCTGACCGTGGATAAAGATCTCTCCACCTGGGCTTTTGCCCAAGGCGCGCGCCCGTGCGATATCCTGCGCATTTGGATATGAGATCCCCAGCGACAGGTGAAACGCGCTGTTGGGATTGCGGCGGTTGATCCAATAGGTGCCTTCAGGCGTTTTCCCGTCGCCTTCGATCCGCTTGTGCCCCAAAGGCGCAAAACCCAGATCCACCTTGTATTTGCGCAGAACGTCATTCTCATTCAGCAAATACATGTGTCGCGCCCCTTTGTTCACCACAACAGATGTCACGCGGGGACCATAGTAGTTCTGAAACTTATTGCTTGGCGCTGAGCACCCTGCCAGGGCAAGGCTTGCCGCGGCGCTTGCTGCAAATGCACGTCTGTCCATCGTACTGCTCGTTTTTATTGCCTCTTCCTGCCGATAGCTGAATTTGAGGCCAAACCCAAATCACTTCTTTGCATTTTGGTCGGAAACGGCTGCCAGAGCCTGTTCGATACGTTCCAGTCGCGTCAAAACATCGTCGCGGTAAGCATCGGTCAGCTGGGTTTCCTCTTCGCCATGCGCGTCCTGCATAGAGTTCACAATCAGACCTACCAAAAGGTTAACCACGGCAAAAGTTGTCACCATGATAAAGGGGACAAAGAACACCCAAGCATAGGGGTAAACCACCATCACCGGGCGCACGATTCCCATGGACCAGCTTTCCAGCGTCATGATCTGGAACAGTGAATAGGCCGAAAGCCCAAGGTTGCCGAACCAATCCGGAAACGCCGAGGCAAACAGTTTGGTCGCGATGACAGAGCCGATGTAGAAGATAATCGCCATCAGCAAAAAAACCGAGGCCATGCCGGGCAGCGCGTTGATGAACCCCTCGACCACACGGCGCAGGCGTGGCGCAACCGAGATGACGCGCAAAACCCTCAAAATCCGCAAGGCCCGCAGCACAGACAGCCCTTGAGCGCCCGGAACAAGCGCGATGCCTACGATGACGAAATCAAACACGCTCCAACCGTTCAGGAAGAACCGCAACCGGCGCACCACCAGTTTGGCCGCAATCTCAGCCACAAAAATCACAAGGCACAGATTGTCGAGCCAGTGAATGAGCTCCCCAAAACCCGCCATGATCCGGGGGGAGGTCTCCATCCCCAAGGTCACAGCATTCACCAGGATCACAGCGGTGATAAAGCGGCCAAAGGCAACGCTATCAAGGATGTTGGACAAACGTTGAAGAGGCATCAGGTCTTGCTTCCCAGTTAACTCAAGATTTCAGCGTGAAAGAGGCAACCAGCTCTGCGTGGGCCGCCCATCGGAATTGATCTACCACCTGAACCCAGTTGAGCCGATACCCTGCATCCACCAAAAGCTTGGCATCACGGGCAAATGTGACCGGATTGCAAGAGACATAGGCAACAATCGGCACACGGGCGGCGGCCAATTCGCGGGTCTGGGCTTCGGCCCCGGCACGTGGCGGGTCAATCACCGCCGCGTCAAACGCATGATCAAAGGGGGCCAGCTCATCCGGCAGGATCGGACGCCGAAACAGGTCGCGCACCTCTGAGGTCACGGTGTGCAGGCCTTGCGCCTTGCGCCACCCAGCATCAAGGGCCGCAATCATGGTATCTTCACCTTCGACCGCGTGGACCTCGGCTTGTTTGGCCAACGGCAGGGAGAAGGTCCCGCAACCCGCAAACAGATCGATGATCCGCTTGGCACCTTGGGTGATTTCTGACACCGCCTCCAGCAAGGCGTGTTCGCCGTCTTTGGTTGCTTGCAGAAACGCACCCGGCGGCGGGCAGACCAGCGCATCGCCAAAGGCCTGGGTCGGCGGCTGTTCCATTGCAATCAGCTCATCCTCCCACGCCAGACGCGCGACGCCAAATGTGCCGACCAGCTGTGCCAGACCAATCCGAAGATCTGTGTCCAGCGGTTTGCCATTGCGCACCAGAACGTCCAGACCGATGGCCGACAGCGTCACCGTCACCGCCAGCGCGGTTTTTCGGCTGGCACCCAATTTGGCCAATTCCGCGACCAGCGGCAGGGCAGCGATCAATCCGGGATCCAGAAGGATACAATCCGGGATTTCGGTGATCACGTCCGAGGCCGCGCCATGGAACCCAACCTGTGCGCCCTTTTTGGTGCGGCGCGCGGCAAAGGTCGCGCGACGACGCGACCGCTCTGGCGAGGTGTGGACGGGACGGAAGTCAGCCTTGATCCCCTGGGCCAACAGCGCATTGCGGACAAAATCAAGCTTCCAACCCGCCACAAATTCTGGCGTTGCATGCTGCAGGCTGCAGCCGCCACAGGCCTTGTAATGACGGCACGGGGCCTGCACCCGGTTATCGCTTGGCATTTCAATCCGGATATCTGTCAGGGTCTGGCCATTCACCACACCGCTGACCACCTCGCCCGGCAGGGTGCGGCGGGCAAAGATCGGGCCATCGGCAACGCCATCACCCTGATGGCCAAGGCGATTGATCGTGAACTGAAGTCTGTCTGTATCTGTCATAGCCGCGTGATAACGAAGCCAGAGCAATCACAAAAGCACTATTCCGCGGCGTTGATCTGTTCCATGTCGATGAACCCACCTGATTGGCGGCTCCAGAATTTCGCATAGCGCCCGCCTTGGGCCAACAGCGCATCATGGCTGCCGGATTCGACAATCTGCCCTTGGTCCAGAACAATGATCCGGTCCATTTCGCTGAGCGTCGACAAGCGGTGCGCAATCGCCAGAACGGTTTTACCCTCCATCACACGGCTCAGCGCGGATTGGATTGCGGCCTCAACTTCGGAATCCAGGGCGGATGTGGCTTCATCCAGAACCAAAATGGGCGCGTCTTTCAAAATGGCGCGGGCCAAGGCGATCCGCTGTCGCTGACCACCGGACAGTTTCACACCGCGATCTCCCAGATGCGCATCATACCCGGTACGCCCCTGCCCGTCCCGCAGATCTTGGATAAACCCATGGGCTTCGGCCTTTTTGGCGGCGGCAATCATGTCGTCTTCGCTGGCGTCGGGGCGACCATACAGGATGTTGTCGCGCGCCGAGCGGTTGAACATCGCAGTCTCTTGCGTGACCATTCCAATGTGACGCCGCAAGGAATCCTGAGTGACCTCTGAAATGTCCTGATCATCAATCAAGATCCGACCGGCCTCGGCCTCGTACAAGCGCAGCAACAAGGACACGAGCGTTGATTTCCCGGCCCCCGATGCGCCAACAATACCCAATTTTTCACCGGCTTTGGCCTGAAAATCGAGCCCACGCACGCCGCCGATGTCCCGCCCATAGGAGAAGCTGGCCTTGTCAAACGTGATCGCCCCGTCGTGCACCTTAAGCTGTTTGTCGCTTTGATCTGCAATGCGGTTCTGCACAGCAAGGGTCGACATGCCGTTTTCGATCTCTCCCACGTTGGAATAGATGCCCATCAGCGTAAAGCTGACCCAACCGGTCATCTGTGCAATCCGAATAGAGACGGCACCAGCGGCCACAATGTCACCTTCGCTTGCGACACCGATGCGCCACAGATACAGCGTCGCGCCAATCAACATCACCGGCAGTACACCGGCCAACGCCATCAGCGAGAACCGGAAACCGGCAGAAAGATACCCAAATTGCAGCGCCTTTTTGCGAAAGTTGACCATCGCATCCAGCGCGCTGTGTTCTTCAAACTGGTCATGCGCAAACAGTTTGACGGTGCGGATATTGGTCAGCGTATCCACCACCTGCCCCGACACCGTAGCGCGTGCCCCGGCACGCGCTGCCGATCGTTTGCGGATGCGCGGCATAAACCACCGGATCAGCGCAAAATAGCCAACCAGCCAGACCAGAAACAAAACCGTAATGCGCAGATCCACGGTCCCCAACAGGATCATGGCGCCGGCAAGCGAAGCCAGCGCAAAGGCGACCACATTGATCATTTCCGATGTCACATTGGTCACAGCGGTGGCCGTCTGCATCTGTTTTTGAGCAATGCGCCCTGCAAAATCATCGTCGAAATAGCCAACCGACTGACCCAGCGTCCAACGGTTCAGGCGCGACAGGACCAGCGGATTGATATTGGGCATCACAATGATCGAGTTCGACGCCGACGACAGCCCAAACAGCACCGGCCGTACCAATAGGAAAAACCCGAGCGCGGCCATTAATGCAGCAATATTGGCGGCGTTGAAAAACTGATCCGGTCCGCTGGCAATCGCGCGGTCGATCACCATACCCAGGATAAATGCGGTCCCCGCCTCTACTGCACCAGCAAGGGCCGAAAACAGGGTTGCAAGGCCCAGCGCCAGCCAAGCCCCCGACAAGCACCATCTCATAAAGGCCCCAAGCGTCCGCGGTGGCGGGCCGTTAGCCGGTTTAAAGGGGTTTATGAGTTTGTCGATAATCATTCCGCTGCCTCAAGGTTCAGGAACCCACCCGATTGTCGGGACCAGAACTGTGCATATAGGCCTTCTTTGTGCAAAAGCTCAGAGTGTGTGCCCTCTTCGACGATTTTTCCGTCATCCAAAACCAGAATGCGATCCATCTGGGCAATGGTGGACAGACGGTGGGCAATGGCAATCACGGTCTTGCCTTCCATCATCCCATAAAGCGTGTTCTGAATGGCCGCTTCGACCTCAGAATCCAGCGCTGATGTTGCTTCATCCAGCACAAGAATTGGCGCGTCTTTCAGGATCACACGGGCCAGAGTCACCCGTTGGCGTTGCCCACCCGACAGTTTCACACCCCGTTCGCCAACATGAGCGTCAAAGCCACCGCGGCCCTTGGGATCTTGAAGATCTGCAATGAAACCATCCGCTTCGGCCTGTTTGGCCGCGGCCAGCATCTCAGCCTCACTCGCTTCTGGACGTCCATAAAGGATATTGTCCCGAACCGAACGGTGCAGCAGGGATGAATCCTGTTGCACCATGCCAATATTGCGCCGCAGGCTGTCCTGCGTCACCTGACGAATGTCTTGGCCATCGATCTGAATACTGCCGCCTTCGGCCTCATAAAACCGCAAGAGCAGTTTGACCAAGGTGGATTTACCCGCCCCGGAACGCCCGACCAAACCAATCTTTTCACCTGGTTGGATCGACAAGGAGATCCGGTCCAATCCCCCCTGCCCACGCCCATAGTGGTGGCTGAGTTCCATGATCTCGATCCGTCCTTGGTCCAGGATCAAGGGCTGAGCATCCGGCGCATCCTGCAGATCAATCGGTTGCGAGATCGTCTCCATCCCCTCAGAAACCACACCCAACTGGCGGAAAAACGTGGTCAACGCCCACATGATCCAGCCAGTCATAGCATTCAGGCGCAATGTCAAAGCCGTGGCCGCCGCAACCACACCGGCCGAGGCATTGCCCTGCAACCACAGCGCTATTCCCCAACCGACAACGCCGACGATCAACAGACCGTTCAAGGACACCAAAACGGCATCCATTGTGGTATAGATCCGCATTTCAGCCTGCACCGTGGTGCGCGTATCCTCGATCGCTTCTTTTGCATAATCCAGTTCCCGATCATGATGGGCGAACATCTTGACCGAGTGAATGTTGGAATAGCTGTCCACGACGCGACCGGTGACAACAGACCGAGCGTTGGACGCGGCTTCGCTGGCGGGACCAACCCGTTTCAGCGTCCAGCGCATTAGTCCTGCATAAAGCAGCGCCCAGACCGCCAATGGCAGCAACAGGCGCGGATCCGCAGACCACAGCATAATGGCCGCGCCAACCAGATAGGCCGTGGCAAAGGTGATCGCGTCAAAGGCCTGAAACACCACTTCACCCGCCGCAGGAGGGGTTTGCATGATCCGGTTGGCAATCCGTCCAGCAAAGTCATTTTCAAACCAACCCACGGATTGGCGCAGCACATGTTTATGCGCCCGCCAGCGAATGATCGTGCCGTAATTCGGGATGATTGCGTTGTTGAGAAACAAGACATCCAGCATCTGAATCAACGGGCGCAACAGCAGGATAAACGCTGCAACCCACAGCAATTCATTGCCATATTGATCCCAGACTTCTGCTGGATCCCCCACCAGAATGTCGACGACCCGGCCCATGTAATAGATCAGCCCGATCTCAATCGCGGCCACAACAACAGACATAATGGCGGTCGCCCAGAACAGCCTACGAAACGGCACCGAATAGTACCGAAAGAACGCAGCCAAGGTCTGGGGCGGTTGGGCGGTCTCGTCGTAGTCGACGTAGGGATCAACCAGATTTTCAAACAGGCGAAACATAACTGTCTCCGAAAAACGTGCGCACGGGATCAAAAACAAGCCTATCGCATGCAGTTAACAATAAGGCTGCATGCTTGGGTCAGTGGAACATGTAATGCAAAGCCCCGCGCAGGTCACCAAAAGCGCGGCGATTGATACAATCGCGGCTCAATCCAGCTGGTCTAGCAGCTCAGTTCGACTGAGGGTAAACTGGCTGGAGATCCAGGCCGCCTCCAGTTTTTTAAGAGCCGCGCCCAGCGCCGCGCCAGTTTTGCCGGGCATCAAATCACGCGCGGTGACGGGAAACACCGCTGCAGATCCTGCGGCAAGTTCCGCTTGAAGATCCGGTGCAAGAGGTGTTTCCAACAAAGCTGCCCGCAATTGGCAAGCTGCCAGTGCATCCTGACGGCCAAGCCGATAAGCTAGTTCACCTGGCCCTGCGGTTCCGATTGCCGCTGCACGCAGCTCTGCCAGATGTCTGTCCTGCGCTTTACTGAGTCGAAGGCTTTCGCCAATGATCTTCGCCTCGCCCAGCGCAGCAAGGCGTGCGATCGGATCGCAGGGCGCGGATTGCTCTTCGAAATGGATCAACAGCGACAGCGCCCGATCATCCGTTCCGGGCAACACGGTTGCCAGAACACCTGTCTGGCGCATAGCAGCCACCGCAGGCGCTGGATCTGGCGCCGACAGCAGTTTCAGCACCTCATGGGTCACACGTTCCCGCGACAATTGTGGCAGACCGTCCAGGTTTTCTGCAATTGCAGCCAAAGCCTCTGGATCCATCCCGGCCGCGGCGTCACCATACCAGGCGTGAAACCGGAAATAGCGAAGCGTGCGCAGAAAATCCTCGCGAATGCGGTTCTGGGCGGTTCCGATAAAGCGTACACGACGATTTACCAGATCCTTCAGCCCGCCAAGCGGGTCAAACACACGCCCCTGAGGATCCGCATAAAGCGCGTTCATTGTGAAATCGCGGCGGCGCGCATCCGCGTCGATGGTGTCGGCAAAAGCAACAACAGCGCGGCGACCATCCGTTGCGACATCCTTGCGAAAGGTCGTGACCTCAAACGGCACGCCCTCCTGGACCAAAGTAACCGTGCCGTGGTCGATCCCGGTGGGAATAGCCTTGATCCCGGCAGTTTTGGCCAGTTCCACAACCGTATTGGGCCGCGCATCCGTGCAGATATCAAGGTCCGAGACAGGCGCGCCCAACAACGCGTTGCGCACACAGCCCCCGACAAAAAACACCTGCGCGCCCTGTGCCGTCAGCGCCTGGCACACGGTTTGGCTGCTGGTGGCTGTCAGCCAGGGTTGGTCGATGCGAGTCATTCTGTCATCCGGTCCGCAAGGCTGCGCAACATCCGGGCCGAAGCCCCCCAGATGTAATAGGGGCCGTAAGGCACCGTATAGTAATACCGTCGCTGGCCGCGCCACCGGCGACCTTGCACCACAAAATTGGCGGGATCTGAAACATGCGCCAAAGGCACGGTGAAGACCTCGGCGACCTCACCCGGTTCGGGCCGCACTTCAAATGCCTGTTCGACAATCGCTACAACAGGCGTCACCTGAAACCCGGTGACCGTTTCGTGGTTCGGCAGCTCACCGATCACCCGCACCACATTGGGCGGCAGGCCGATTTCCTCATGCGCTTCGCGCAGAGCAGCGGCCACCACGCCAGCGTCACCTTCATCCACTTTGCCGCCGGGAAAGGCGATCTGGCCCGGATGGTGTTTCAGCGCCGAAGAGCGTTTCGTCAGAATAACACGCGGCCCATCCGGATGTGCGATAATGGGGATCAAAACACCTGCGGGGCGAAGTTTGCGGCTTGGTGGCAGTTGAACATCCGGGTTCAAATCGAAATCGGACGAGCCGTCACCGGCACGTCCCAAGGCCAAAGCCAGGTTTTTGATCAGCTCATGCACCTGTTGGCTTTTCCGCATCAAATCCCAAAGTCTTGGGATCCAGATCGTAATGCGCGCTGCAGAATTGGCAATCCGCTGTGACGCGCCCGTGTTCGTTGGTCATCTTTTCGATGTCCTTTGCCGAATAGATCGACAGGCTCTGGCGCACACGCTCTTCGGAACAGGTGCACCCAAATCGAACCTGCTGCGCGTCAAAGACCCGCGGTTGTTCTTCATGAAACAGACGCAAAAGCAGATCGGTCGGCGTGACCGAAGGCCCAATCAGTTCCAGCGAGTCGACCGTATCCAACAGAATGTTGACGCGGTTCCAGTTCTCTTCCTCATCGCCTGAGACCAGATCAGCCGGGCTGAGCACGTCCCCCGACCCATCGTTTTGCGCCACAAAAGGGGAGGCTTTGGGCATGTGCTGCAGCATCACACCACCAGCCCGCCAATGGGCGTCAACGCCTGGTTCTGACGAAAGCCCGAACTCCAGGTTAAACGTGGTTGGCAACTGCTCGGATTGGGCAAAATAGGCTTCGGCACAGGCCGACAGCGATCCACCGGCCAAGGGGGTAATCCCCTGATAAGGCTTCATTCCCTCACCCTGGTCTATCATGATCGCGAAATACCCGTCGCCCACCTGGTCAAATGGCGCGCCATCAGTGAGGCGATCCGCGTCAAAGCTGGCATAGGCCCGGATCCGGGCCGGCTCGCCTTCGCGTTCGGGGGCATAGTAATCGGTGGCAATCATCCGGACCGCACCTTTGGACTGGACCTGCAAGGACAGTTTCCACTGCAGTTTCACGGTCTGCCCAATCAGGGCGGTCAGCAATGCCATTTCGGCCACAAGCGCTTCAACGACCTGCGGATAATCATGCTGTTTCAGAATTCCGTCCAGCACGCCGTCCAACCGCGCCACACGGCCGCGCATGTCGGATGCATCAAGCTGGAAAGGCAGGACCGTATCGTCCCACGCGATTTTAGAAGCGAGTGTCATGGGGTTTCCTTAAACGCCGGGTTTTGGCATATCGAGCCTATATAGGCTTAACACCGCAAGTGTGAAGAGGGCAGTCCCATGATCCCCCGTTTTGGTAATCCCCCGTCCAAGGGCATTCGCTATCGTGCGCGACCAGGAGCCTATGCGATCCTGCCGCGTGAAGGACGCCTGTTGGTGACCTGTCAGTTGGATCCGGGTCCCGATTTGCAACTGCCAGGCGGTGGCATCGAACGGGGAGAAAACCCCCTGCCCGCCTTGCACCGCGAAGTCTATGAAGAAACCGGATGGTCGATCGCCGCGCCGCGCAAAGTCGGGGTGTTTCGTCGATTTGTTTTTATGCCCGAGTATGACCTTTGGGCTGAGAAACTGTGCCACATCTATGTAGCACGCCCTGTGCGCAGACTTGGACCGCCCGTCGAGGAGGCGCACGAAGCCCTTTGGCTGTCGCCCGAGGACGCAGCTGAAGGTTTGGGCAATGCGGGTGACCGCTATTTTGTGCGCGAATTGCTGCGCCGCGCCTAGACCAGCGGCTTAGGGACCGTTGTATTCAAACAAGGTTGCGGAGACATCGTCTTCCAGACCGTGCTCTTTGGACATGATCTGGGTGAGGTTCCAATAAAGCTCATCCAGGAATTCCTGCCCGTTTTGACCGGTATCGCATTTGCGCACCAGATCCATCAGGCCTTCATCCTCAAGCATCTCACCGTTTTCCAGCCGCGCTTCGGTGAACCCGTCAGAATATAACAACAGTCGATCGCCCTGTTCCAGCACTAGTTCTTCACGTGTGTAGGCGATGTCAGGGACCAAACCTACCGGAACGCCACCTTGGCCGATGTACTCCATCGTGCCGTCCTTGCGGATCAGTAACGGATGCGGGTGTCCGGCCTGCACCAGTTTCAACAACCCGCTGCGCAGGTCGACCGTGCAATAGGCCATTGTGAAATATTCTTCGATACCTGTGTCCGCGATCAGGCGCGCATTCAAAAGGCTTGCGACATCCTCTGGCGGCTTCAGCGCAAAATACCGGTTGAAGCGCTGCTCCATCGCGACGTTCTGGTCAAAGTGGCTGGATGAGAGATAGCCTCCAAGACGCGCGGTCATCATCGCCGAGGTAATACCGTGGCCCGACACATCGATGGAATAGAACCCCAGCCGGTTAATCCCCGGTGAGAACATTCCAACAAGGTCACCGCCAATGTGGCCACAAGGTTTCAGCAAAAGACTGACGTTTGACTCGCCATAGGAACAAGAAAATTCAGGAACAAGAGATTCCTGGATTTTCCGCGCCTGCATCAAATCCTTGTCGATGGCGTCATACACCCGCTGCAGCTCATCCAGCGTTTCCGAGACGATCCGGTTTTTCTCTGACAACTCCCGCTGCATCCGCAAGATCCGCTCACCCGCCGAAATACGCGCCCTTAATTCATCCGAGCTGACCGGTTTGGTGAGAAAATCATCGGCGCCCGAGTGCAAACCTTCGGCAACCTCATTCTTTTCACTCTTGGAAGTTAGCAGAATAAAATAGCTATAATTGTCGGAATTTAACTTCCGCAGATTGCGGCAGAATTCCAACCCGTTCATGCCCGGCATCATCCAATCGCTCAGGATCAGATCCGGGGATTCTTCACGACAGATCTCCATCGCCGACGCACCGCTGTCTGCTTCGACAACGTCGAACCCCCATTTTTTCAAGGAGGCCACAAGAATTCGCCGCTGCAAGCGGCTGTCGTCGACAACCAAGACGCGCCGGATCGTTCCAGTCATTTGAACCGGCTCCGTATCGTCGTTGTTTCGGTCAGGCAGCACCAAGGATACCTCGTTAAAGGGGATAAATCTGTTATTCTCACTAGGTACTATCCCGATAGATCTTTAACAGTCAGTGAAATCTAAAACTTGAACAACCGCATCTCTTTCACCGTAATTTTACCGTCTACAAGGTACGAGCTTCATGTCATAGTGTGAATAGCGGGAAATGGATATGATTGATTGGTCCAGAGTATCAGAGTTGCGAGAGGAAATCGGCGCCGAAGACTTCGATGAAGTTGTCGAGATCTTTTTGGAAGAGGTCGAGGGTGTTCTCGACAAATTGCGAGCAAACGATCGCAGTGCGTTGGAGCAGGACCTGCACTTCCTCAAAGGAAGCGCTCTGAACCTCGGCTTTCGTAAATTTTCTATGCAATGCATGGAGGGTGAACGCGCCGCGGCCCAGGGAATGGGCGACAGCGTCGATTTGCCGTCGATTGTTACCATGTACGAACAGTCTAAATTGACGTTCCTGCAGGAATTGCCCAATCGTTGAGGTGCCGTCAGGCCGGTTCCTTTAAATCAGGAACTGAGCCAGAGTTTCATCGTTTGTAATATCGGTGAACACCAGCCCACTTTCGTCCAGGCGATCAAAAAGATCCCGAAAGTTCTCGGGGCGTTTTGTCTCGATCCCGATCAAGACCGTGCCAAAGTTCCGCGCTGATTTTTTGAGGTACTCAAACCGCGCGATATCATCTTCGGGGCCAAGCATATTCAAAAAGTCCTTCAGCGCGCCGGGACGCTGCGGCAACCGCAACAGCAGATACTTTTTGATACCAGAATAGCGTTGTGCCCGTTCTTTCACTTCGGGCAGACGCTCAAAGTCGAAATTCCCGCCCGACGTCACGCACACAACCGTTTTGCCACGGATCCAGCTGATGACATCGCCCAGCGCCTCGACCGCCAATGCGCCGGCGGGTTCCAAAACGATCCCTTCCACATTCAGCATCTCAAGGATCGTGGTGCAAATCCGATCCTCGGATAGGGTCAAGACGTCAGGGACCGGTGTGTTTTTTAACAAGGCAAAAGGCTTGGCCCCAATACGCCCAACAGCCGCCCCATCCACAAATGTATCCACCCGGTCCAGCGCCACGGGGCGGCGGGCCTGCAATGCTGCCTTCAGACAGGCCCCGCCCGACGGCTCCGCAAACAAGCAATGGGTCCGGTCGCCAAACCACGTGGCCACACCAGAAGACATGCCGCCACCTCCCACAGGCAGGATAATCTGATCCGGAACTCGGCCCAGCTGGTCTTCGATCTCTACCGCGATGGAGGCCTGACCTTCGATCACATCGTCATCGTCAAAGGGGGACAGAAAATGCCCGCCCTGCGCTGCGCACCAGTCTTGCGCTGCGGTCAATGTGTCGTCGAAATAGTCGCCGACCATATGGATCTCGACATTGTCGCCGCCAAACATCCGGGTTTTCTGGATCTTCTGCTGCGGTGTGGTCACCGGCATAAAGATCACGCCGCGCTTTTCCATCTGCTTGCACATAAAGGCCACGCCCTGTGCATGATTGCCGGCGGATGCGCAGACAAACAGATCCTGCTCGGGTTGTTTGCGCATCGCATTCAAAGCGCCCCGGATCTTATATGATCGCACAGGGCTCAGATCCTCCCGCTTGAGGTAGATCTCTGCCCCAAACCGCTCGGACAACAGGACGTTTCGTTGGAGTGGCGTTGCGGGAAACACGTCTCGCATGGCTTGGGTGGCAGCGCGGGCTTTGGACTGAAAATCACTCATAACCCTTTGGTGACGCAACCCCGCCCCGGTGACAAGGGGCGGAGGCAAAGCATGCAAAAGAATACTTAAATCGGGCGGTCTTCGACATAGTGACCATAGATTGTGGTGGCCACACTAACCTGTAACAACAAGATGAAAACAGAGATCAGCACGCTCACGATTGTAGCCAGCGTTTCAGGCAAAACAAAAGATATCATCGATTGCACAAACCCAATGAGCCCAAAAATCAGCCCCAAGACGAATAGAGCTCCAGAACCGGACTCCGTCGCGCGCCAAGCTGACAGGATACCGTTTTCTTCTTTCTCAAGTGCTATGCCTGGCAGCACCGGCGTCAACCGATACACAATCCATGCAATGATGGGAGACACCACAAAATTGGTGAGACCAGCAAAGCCAGGCGTCTGCCCATCAACCACGGAGGTGACCGAGAAAATGACAATCATCGACGGTATAAGGACCAACAGCATAATGCCGATGTAGGTGAAAAAATATCTGAAGATACTAGCAATTTTGATCTTATTGACCCAACCGACCGGTGTTTCCAACAGAACAAAACGGTGCCAGACAATCACCGGCCAGATCAATGTCAAATTGATCGCGACCAAAAATACAAAGATCATAAACAGCGGGCCTGCAATCGATTGGTATTCGCCCAGGTAAAGCTGGAACATAACGTCACCTTGCAGCTGCACTGCGATAGCGATCCACAGAATGACCGCGAGCAATAAGGGCAGTGCCAGGATTTTCAACATGGTGCCCGCGTTTCGGGTGAGCATGTGAAACGAATGGGTGAATAGATTCCAGGCTGTTGAGCTATATGTCATATTGGTGAATACCATATTTAAAAAACAGAATGCGACGCGGGCTTAACGCAAAAGGTTAAAACCACCAACCCTGAAATCCTTGCCCTTGGTTCAAAAAAGCGGTAGGGCGCAGTCGTTCTGATCAAGAGGAAATCCCATGTCCGCGCCCAAGAAAGTTGTGCTGGCCTACTCTGGCGGCCTTGATACATCGATCATCCTGAAATGGTTGCAGACCGAATACGGCTGCGAGGTTGTCACCTTCACCGCTGACCTTGGTCAGGGCGAGGAGTTGGAACCAGCCCGCAAAAAGGCTGAGTTGCTGGGCATCAAGCCGGAAAACATCTTTATCGAAGACATCCGCGAAGAGTTCGTGCGTGACTTTGTTTTCCCGATGTTCCGCGCCAATGCGGTCTACGAAGGGCTGTACCTACTGGGCACCTCGATTGCGCGTCCGTTGATCTCCAAACGTCTGGTTGAGATTGCCGAAGCCACCGGTGCTGACGCCGTGTCCCACGGTGCCACCGGCAAGGGTAACGACCAGGTGCGGTTCGAGCTGTCGGCCTATGCGCTGAACCCCGATATCAAGGTGATCGCACCGTGGCGTGAGTGGGACCTGTCTTCGCGAACCAAACTGCTGGAATTTGCCGAAGCCAACCAAATTCCGATCGCTAAGGACAAACGCGGCGAAGCGCCGTTCTCGGTTGATGCGAACCTGTTGCACACCTCGTCCGAAGGTAAGGTACTGGAAGACCCGGCTGAAATGGCACCGGATTACGTCTATCAGCGGACCGTGAACCCCGAGGATGCACCTGATACGCCCGAGTTCATCGAAATCACTTTTGAAAAAGGTGACGCGGTTGCCATCAATGGCAAAGCACTGTCGCCGGCGACCATTCTGACCCAGCTGAATGAATACGGTCGCAAGCACGGCATTGGTCGTCTGGATTTCGTTGAAAACCGTTTCGTTGGCATGAAGTCCCGCGGCATCTATGAAACACCTGGCGGTGACATCCTGCTGGAAGCGCACCGCGGTATCGAACAGATCACCCTGGATTCCGGCGCAGGCCACCTGAAAGATTCGATCATGCCGCGCTATGCTGAGCTGATCTATAACGGCTTCTGGTACTCGCCCGAGCGTGAGATGCTGCAAGCGCTGATCGACAAATCCCAGGAACATGTATCTGGCACCGTGAAGCTGAAGCTGTACAAAGGCTCGGCCAAAACCGTGGGCCGCTGGTCTGACCACTCGCTTTACTCCGAGGCGCATGTGACCTTTGAAGAAGATGCAGGCGCGTATGACCAAAAAGACGCGGCAGGCTTCATCCAATTGAACGCGCTAAGGTTGAAATTGTTAGCTTCGCGAAATAAGCGAATCAAAGGCTAACACCCAAAAAATTGATCAAAACCGCCCATTTTATGGGCGGTTTTTCGTTGAAAACACTAACAAAATCCAGTCCACTCCCGCCGTCACTTGCGCTTTTTCGCGCAAGTAAAGTTTATTTTGGATGGACATTTTATGGAAACTCATGAGAAATTTGAATTTCGCGGTTCCGCACGCGAGTGGTTTGGAATCTGGATCGTAAACCTTCTGCTATCGATAGTGACATTGGGCGTCTATTCCGCCTGGGCCAAAGTACGTTCGAAGAAATACTTTTACCAAAACACTTTTGTTGCTGGCAGAAACTTTGACTATCATGCGACTGGCCAGCAAATTCTCATCGGACGCGCGATTGTAGTAGCAGCACTACTGGTTTTCGCGCTTTCAGCACAGTTTCTACCGCCTCTCGCTGCAGCATTGCTAATAGCATATGTTGCAGTATTTCCCGTTCTTTTGGTCAGAAGCTTAAGATTCGACGCACGCAACAGCAGCTGGTCAAACGTACGGTTCGACTTTGTCGGCAAACTTGGCCAACTCTACCTTTTGATCTTCGTCTACCCCGTTCTGTCAATTCTAACGCTCTACACAACATGGCCCTTTGTTCAGCGCGCTATACAGCGGTACGGAATAAACAATCACCGCCTTGGAACGACATCATTTCATTTTGATTCCAAGATCGGACCATTTTACATGGCATTCCTTGCTGCAGTCGGAATAGTCCTTGTTGGCGTTGCATTGGTGGCCGGTGTGATTTTCGGTCAGATCACTTCCACTGCCAATGAGGCATTATTCGCCAATCCGATTTTGCTTCTAAATTTATTTCTTAGTTACTTGGTAATCTTGCTGGCGGCGGCCTTTGCAAGCGTAGTTTACCAAGCGATTATCCGTAATCATATATTTGCACACACTAAACTCGGCGAAAACAAACACGGGTTTGTCTCCACCGTTAAGCCACTATCGCTATTATGGATCGCGGTTTCGAACCTTATCGTTGTGCTTTTCTCACTTGGTCTGATGCTGCCTTGGGCAACTGTTCGTATGCAACGGTACCTTGCGGAAAACAGCGCCTTGGTTCCGAACGGTTCCTTGGATGATTTTACTGGAGACGTCTTGACCGAAACCAATGCAATTGGCGATGCGTACTCTGATATCGAGGGCATTGAGCTGGAATTGCCGGTGTAAATGTCTGCACATGACCCTTCAATATCGGGCTGGGCCTTTCGGCCTGGCTCTTCCGAACGAATATCCGCGCGTCTCGACGTCAGCGCTGATTGGATTTTTTTAACGGATCCAGATGATGGGCTGCTACTGACAAAATCCGCTCCCCTTGACGTGCGGCTTGATCAGGCCGCAGGTGCGGGTCCGCGTAATGTTTACTTTGCTGATGGTTGGATGTTTCAGACCGAGGATCACCAGATCTCGATCTTGATGCAAGAGCCATTGCCCAGCCGCCTGCTTCGCCATTTTGAAATTTTTCGGTTGCGCCTCGCAGCCTTCATATTCCTTTCCTTGCTAAGCGCATTTGCAGCGTGGTCACTGGCCGTGCCAGCTCTCGTCACGGTGGCAGTTTGGCTTACCCCCCACGCCGCATTGAGCCAAATCGACAAAGCTTCCATCAAAAGCCTAGACTTAACTGTTTTCGAAGAAAGCGACTTGAGCGCTGACAAGCAAAAAGATCAAAAACGCGTTTTGAAACAACTTATGTTATCGGTGGATGCGAACAGACCGTTTACACTAATCTTTAGGGAAATGCCTGGCATGGGGGCCAATGCCGCCGCCTTACCTGGCGGGACGATCATTGTAAGCGATGAGCTTGTGACCAGATATGGCGATGATCCAACGGTTATCGCAGGCGTTTTAGCACATGAAATGGGTCATGTCGTCGAGCAACACGGCCTCAAACAACTATACAGAGCCCTTACTGTCTACGCTCTCATTACCCTGGTCGCCGGTGATGTTGGTCCGATACTTGAGAACGTCCTGTTAGAGGGACAAACACTTGCGTCCCTATCTTATTCGCGAAAACACGAACTGTCTGCGGATAGGTTTGCAGTAGATTTGTTGTACAAAAGCGGGTTTAGCCCGGAAGGGCTGCAACGCCTTTTCAAAGATGTTGAAGAAACAGATGGAGAAAATAGCTGGTTTGCAACTCATCCATCCAGCGCAGAGAGACTCAAACAGATCAAAGAGATGGCCGATCACCGCAAATAACGAAAGGTTAGCGGGAGGCGCGACAAGGCCGGGAAGTCTTGAAACAATTCAAACCAAATCGCTGTAGAAACATGTAGATCTTGGGCCAAAACCGTAACATCTTCCGGCATATTTCACCACTCCGTGACATCGCGCCGCTGTGAATTGCCGTTTTGCCGCCTGGCTGCTCATTTTGTTGTAGGCAACAGGAGGCACCGATGACTGCTTTTGAAAAACTCAAACTGGCTGTATTGACAGTTGCAGTGGCGCTCGGATCATTCATGGACGTAAGTGAAGCACAAGCCGCACAAGCCGAAACATTGACCGTGGCAGGTGGGTGTTTCTGGTGCGTCGAAAGCGATTTCGAAAGCGTCGGCGGCGTGCTGGAGGTGGTTTCTGGCTTTACCGGCGGGACAGCAAGTAACCCGACTTACAAGCAGGTCACAGCCGGAGGCACCGGTCATTATGAGGCGGTTCAGATCACCTTTGACCCGGCCCAGATCAGCCGTCGTTCCTTGCTGGACATGTTCTTTCGCTCCGTGGATCCAACAGATGCCGGTGGCCAGTTCTGTGACCGCGGCGACAGCTATCGCACCGCTGTTTTTGTCGGCTCCCCGGCAGAGCGCAAAACGGCCGGTGACGCAAAGTCCAAGGCGCAGTCAGATCTTGGCCAAACCGTTGTGACGCCCATTTTGGATGAAGGCGCCTTCTTTCCGGCGGATGCATACCACCAGGACTACTACAAAGGGACCAAGCTGATTTTTACACGCTTTGGACCCAAACGTCAGGCCGAGGCTTACAAACGCTATCGCGCAGCCTGTGGCCGCGATGCGCGGGTGAAACAGCTGTGGGGTGCCGCTGCGCCCTTTGCCGATCAGCACAAATGATCATGGGGCCGGTTGGCCCCTTTTCTTAGGTCAGGTCCGCTGCGTTGACCTCGGCCAGGGTGGGGATCACGTCTGATGTGCCGTGCCGGGTGACCATGACAGCGCCGGCGCGATTGGCGGTCTCCATCGCCTCTGCCATGCTCTGCCCTTGATCGAGCCCTGCCAGAACATATCCGGTGAATGTATCGCCGGCCCCGGTTGTGTCCACGGGCTCAACCCGGAACGCTTTCACGTCATGAGTTTGCCCCGTGGTGCAATCAATATGCCGTGCGCCTTTGGAGCCAAGGGTGATGATAACATCCCGAACACCCAGCGCTTCGGGCTGCTGTCCGGTCGCCTCGGCCAATTGCGCGGCCTCAACCTCATTCAAGATCAGAAAGTCGAGGTATGGCAAAACCGCCGCCACCGCATCCGCATCAAAGGGTGCAGCGGCGTAACAGACGCGCAGGCCTTTTTCGGCAGCCATCCGGCAGGCTTCGACCTGCATATTGGTTTCATTCTGGGTGACAAAGATATCGCCAGCCTTTGCTCCATCCAGCGCCTGGGCGACCTGCGCCTTGGTCAGGGTCTGGTTCGCGCCGGGAAACAGGATGATCTGGTTTTCACCCGCGTCACCATCGGTGCCAGCGACAACCGAGATCACAGCATGTCCGGTTGCCACCGGAACCTTGGCAATGTGGTCGGTTTTCACGCCAGTGTCGGTCAATTTGCCAACCATCTCCGCGCCATCTGTCCCCACAGCACCAATGTGGTGTACCGTCGCCCCTGCGCGCGCGCCGGCAACGGACATATTTGCGCCCTTCCCCCCCAGGTAACGATGGAAGGCCTGCGCGGCCAATGTCTCTCCGGCGGCTGGGAAATGCGACAGGGAATAAACCAGATCCAGATTAATAGACCCGAGGTTCCAAATGGCCATCGCAGCTCTCCTCTTGTGGCAATGCGAAAGCTGTAAATTTGAGCAATCTCATAGCCAGGTCAACCGGGAACTCAACCTTGGTCTCACCCTGCGGCGACAATTGCGAACCCAAAAGAGAGAGGCTAACGCCCCTCTCTAATTCGGAGTAGTTATCCGATGTTGCTTGCCGCCAGGATGGCCATGTTCAACACGTCATTGGCCGTGGACGTGGTTGAACAGATCTGGATCGGCTTGTTCACCCCCGACAGGATGGGGCCGATGACGGTGGCACCGCCCATTTCCTGCATCAGCTTGACCGAAATCGATGCGGAATGGCGGGCAGGTACGATCAGGATGTTTGCAGGCCCGGTCAAACGCTGGAACGGATAGGCGTCCTGGGCACGACTGTTCAGCGCCACATCTACGGTCATCTCACCTTCGTATTCGAAATCAACCCCACGTCGATCCAGAACCGCCGGCGCCAGGTGCATCTTTTCAGCCCGTTCCGACACCGGATAGCCAAAGGTAGAGAAGCTGACAAAGGCCACGCGCGGGTCCAGACCCATGTGACGGGCCACACCTGCAGCGCGTTCGGCGATGTTTGCCAGATCTTCCTGGTCTGGCCATTCATGCACCAACGTATCGCCAATCAGAACAATCCGCCCCTTGTGCAACAAGGCGGTTACACCGGCCGCACCTTTGGTACCATCAGCATCAAACACATGGTTGATCCGATCCAGAATATAGGCGGATTTGCGTGTTGCGCCGGTCACCAGACCATCGCCCTGACCGTGTGCCAGCATCAGCGCTGAGAACACATGCCGATCACGGCCCGCCAGACGGTGGATGTCTTTTTGGTCGAACCCTTTGCGCTGCAAACGCTCATACAGGAAATCTTTGTAGGTCTCAAAATGCGGAGAGTTGGCCGCATTGATCACTTCCAATTCGCGAACCGCATCGCCCAGACCGCTTGCCTCCAGCTTCTCTTTGACGTCTTCAGGGCGCCCCACAACCAAGGCCTTGCCGAAGCCAGACCGTTGATAGGTCACCGCAGCGCGCAAGACGCGCGGGTCGTCCCCTTCGGCAAAGATCATCCGCGATTGTGCGGTCCGCGCACGGGCGTTCAGGCTGCGCAGGATCGAGGCCGTTGGATCCATGCGGCTTTTGAGGTTCAACTCATAAGCGTCCATGTCAATGATCGGACGACGCGACACGCCGGTTTCAATCCCCGCTCTGGCAACCGCTGGCGGGATCCGGTGGATCAGGCGCGGATCAAAGGGGGTCGGGATGATGTAGTCGCGACCAAATGTCAGCGATTTGCCATAGGCCAGCGCCACCTCGTCCGGAACGTCTTCGCGGGCCAGGTTCGCCAATGCATGCGCGCAGGCAATCTTCATCTCGTCATTGATCGCGCGGGCATGGATATCCAGGGCTCCACGGAACAAGTAAGGAAAGCCCAAAACGTTGTTCACCTGGTTCGGATAATCCGAACGCCCGGTCGCCACAATCGCATCTACGCGAACCTCATGCGCCTCTTCGGGTGTGATCTCTGGATCCGGGTTCGCCATTGCAAAGATAACCGGATTGTCGGCCATGGACTTAACCATCTCCTGGGTCACGGCCCCTTTGACCGACACGCCCAAGAAAACGTCAGCACCGTTCATTGCCTCTTCCAGGGTGCGCAGTTCGGTGGTCACGGCATGGGCCGATTTCCATTGATTCATCCCTTCGGTCCGACCCTGATAGATCACACCTTTGGTGTCGCAGACGATACAGTTTTGATGCTGTGCGCCCATGGATTTGAGCAGTTCGATACAGGCGATCCCGGCGGCGCCAGCACCGTTCAGAACGATTTTCACGTCTTCGATTTTCTTTCCGGACAGATGCAGAGCGTTGAGCAAGCCCGCAGCGCAAATCACAGCGGTGCCGTGCTGGTCATCGTGGAAGACCGGAATATCCATTTCTTCCTTGAGCTTTTGCTCAATGATGAAACACTCGGGCGCTTTGATGTCTTCCAGGTTGATGCCGCCAAAGGTTGGCCCCATCAGCTTGACCGCGTTGATAAACTCATCCGGGTTTTCGGTGTCCAATTCGATGTCGATCGAGTTCACATCCGCAAACCGTTTGAAGAGAACCGATTTCCCCTCCATCACCGGTTTGGAACCCAATGCGCCCAGATTGCCCAGACCCAGAACCGCCGTGCCGTTTGAAATCACCGCAACAAGGTTCCCCTTGTTCGTGTAATCATAAGCCAGTTCCGGGTTTTCCGCGATGTCCTCACAGGGGACCGCAACGCCGGGGCTGTAGGCCAGCGATAGATCACGTTGCGTGGTCATCGGCACGGTGGCTTGCACTTCCCATTTGCCAGGAGTTGGTTCCAGATGGAAGGCAAGCGCTTCTTCGCGCGTGATCTTTGCTTTGGGCATCGTGCGGCATCCTCTTACTTTTCTAGATCGGGTTTAGAGAATCCCGGCGCGCCTCACAACGCGCGTTACCGTTAACAAGAAGATTAATGCATTTGAAATACTCGCCACATTGCTGCCCTATTTGCGACACCTCACCGCTCCAAATCGAAATTAATCCTTAATGGGTAAGTTAACCAGTTAACCCGCGCCTTACCTTTTGTCGGGACTAGGCCGAGCCAGAAGGCTCTCACGATACGGAAACGACCCTTAACTGGGTTTCATTAGCGTGCTTCCGAAATGGAGAGACCAGAGCCGTGATCAGTTTTCAAACCAATACTGGCGCAATGACCGCGCTGCAGATGTTGGGTGGAATAAACCAAGACTTGGAAACCACCCAGAACAACGTGTCCACCGGCCAAACGGTAAATGGCCCAAAGGACAACCCTGCCCTTTGGGCGATCAGCGAACTGCAAAAGGCCGACATCAGCGGGCTGGAGGCATTGGATGACACCCTTGCCCTTGGCGAGGCGACATTGCGGGTTGCATCCGTGGGTGCAGAGTTCGTCTCTGATACATTGCAGGAGATGAAACAGCTGGCAATTCTTGGGTCCAGTACCGGCGCGGACTTCGGAAAAATCGAAGCGCAGCTGGCCGAGAAGACGGATCAGATTAAATCCATCATCTCGTCCACTCAGTTCAATGGTGTGAACCTTCTGAAGACCGATATTGACGGCACAGGGTCTAATACTCTCACGGTTGGAGCGTCTTTGAGCCGCGTTGGCAATGATGCATCGACGCTTTCGACCATTGATGTCGGCAGCCTGGATCTGGAAGGCAGCGCCAGTTTTGATCTGGACAATCGGACCACTGTGACCGATCCCGCAAGCGCCCAGACCGCGCTGAGCGAAATCCAAGGGTTCCTGCGATTTGCCGTGGATGGCGCTGCCCGTCTTGGCGCCTCCGCTAGCCGTGTTTCGGGACAGCAGGATTTCAACGGTGCGCAATCTAACGCCATCAAAGAAGGCCTGAGCGCCTTGATAGACACAAATATCGAGGAAGCAGCAGTCCAATTGAGGGCGTCTCAAGCGCAGCAGCAACTGGGTTACAATTCCTTGTCGATTGCCAATTCAGCGCCACAGGCATTGCTGGGCCTTTATTAAGCCCTGATCCCAGAGCCACATACGGGTTTGCCCTCGGAGTCATGCCATTGTAGATCTCTGGCATAGAAACTCCGGGGGACAACCGTATGACCGTGACGCCGATGATGGCTCAATATCTCGACATCAAGGCGCAGTACCCTGACGCCCTTCTGTTTTACCGGATGGGTGATTTTTATGAGATGTTCTTTGAAGATGCGGTCAATGCCGCCGAAGCCCTGGACATCGCGCTTACCAAACGGGGGAAACACGAGGGCGAGGACATCCCCATGTGTGGCGTCCCAGTTCACGCCGCCGAAGGGTACTTGCTCACCCTGATCCGCAAAGGTTTCCGCGTCGCCGTTGGCGAGCAGATGGAAAGCCCCGCCGAAGCCAAAAAGCGCGGTTACAAAGCGGTTGTCAAACGTGACGTGGTCCGGCTGGTCACGCCCGGCACCCTGACCGAAGATTCCCTGCTGGAAGCCCGGCGCCACAACTTTCTGGTAGCCTACAGCGAATTGCGCGACAGTGCCGCATTGGCTTGGGCCGATATTTCAACGGGTGCGTTTCACGTGATGCCCGTCGCGCGGGTTCGCCTGTCACCAGAACTGGCGCGACTGGCCCCTTCGGAACTCATCGTGGCCGATGGCCCGGTTTACGATCACTGCCTGCCCCTCGCCGATGAATATAAAATCCCACTGACCCCTTTGGGTAAGGCCAGTTTTGACAGCACGGCTTCTGAAAAACGGCTCTGTACCTTGTTCAACGTGGGGGCCCTTGACGGGTTTGGCACGTTTCAACGCGCTGAAATCTCAGCCATGGGTGCGTTGATCGACTATCTTGAGATCACCCAAAAAGGCAAACTGCCGCTTCTGCAACCACCGGTCCAAGAAGCAGAAGACCGAGTGGTTCAGATTGATGCCGCGACCCGCCGAAATCTGGAACTGACGCGGTCTTTGTCTGGGGCGCGGGCCGGTTCGCTGTTGTCGGTGATCGATCGAACTGTGACCCCCGGCGGCGCACGCCTGTTGGAACAACGCCTGTCCAGCCCGTCGCGCAGTCTGGATATCATTGCCGCCCGGCTTGAGGCCTTGGACCGCGTTCATTCCGACCCGACACTTGGCACCAGTATCCGGGACAATCTGCGCAAGACCCCTGATATGGACCGCGCGCTGTCCCGCCTGGCTTTGGAACGCGCAGGCCCCCGTGATCTGGCGGCTATCCGCAACGCACTGACCCAAGGTGAGGCCATTCGCAGTTTTCTCGCGAACTACGAGCTTCCTCATTTGATGGCAGGTGCCGCCGCGAACCTCGCAGGGTTTGACGCACTTTTGGATCTGTTGGATGCAAGCCTTGTAGCAGAGCCACCCTTGGTGGCACGTGATGGTGGATTTATTGCCGAAGGGTACAATCCCGAGCTGGATGAGGCCCGCACCCTTCGGGACGAGGGGCGGTCTGTGATTGCCGGACTGCAGCAGCAATATGCAGAACTGACCGGGATCTCTTCCATCAAAATCAAGCACAACAATGTGCTGGGCTATTTTGTCGAAACAACCGCCACCCATGCTGAGAAGATGTTGTCACAGTCCCTGTCTGAGACCTTCATCCACCGCCAAACCACGGCCAATCAGGTCCGATTTACCACCGTGGAGCTGAGCGAGCTTGAGACCAAGATCCTGAATGCCGGCAATCTGGCTCTAGAGATAGAAAAACGGCTCTATCAAACACTTTCCAACGCCATTCTCAACGTCGCGGCCCGCCTGAACCAAGCAGCCCGCGGCTTTGCCGAGCTGGATCTCATCACCGCCTTGGCGGATTTGGCACGCGCGGAAAACTGGTGTCGTCCCAAGGTCGACAACAGTCGCGCCTTTGCAGTGACCGGCGGGCGTCATCCGGTGGTGGAACAAGCGCTGCGCCAACAGGGCGGCGAGCCTTTTGTCGCGAATGACTGTGATCTCTCCGCTACGGACGGTGCCGCCGTCTGGCTGTTAACCGGACCGAACATGGCGGGTAAATCAACCTTCCTGAGGCAGAACGCATTGATTGCGCTGTTGGCACAGATGGGTAGCTATGTGCCGGCCGAAACCGCCCATGTCGGCCTGGTCAGCCAACTTTTCAGCCGCGTGGGCGCGTCGGATGATCTGGCCCGCGGACGTTCCACATTTATGGTGGAGATGGTGGAAACAGCAGCCATCCTGAACCAGGCCGATGATCGCGCATTGGTGATCCTGGATGAGATCGGACGCGGCACTGCCACTTATGACGGTCTCTCAATCGCTTGGGCCACTTTGGAACATCTGCACGAAGTGAACCGCTCCCGCGCGCTGTTTGCCACCCACTATCATGAATTGACTCAATTGGCGGCAAAACTGCCCGGCGTCAGCAACGCCACAGTGTCGGTCAAAGAATGGGAAGGCGAGGTCATCTTCCTCCACGAAGTACGCAAAGGCGCGGCAGACCGCTCCTATGGGGTTCAGGTAGCACAATTGGCTGGCCTGCCCGCATCTGTTGTCGCCCGCGCGCGTGACGTGTTGGACATGCTAGAGAGAAGCAGCCGCGAGGGTGGCGGTAGCTCAATCCAGATTGACGATTTGCCCCTTTTTGCGGCGGCACCACCACCGCAACCACAGCCTATGGCATCCGTGCCGTCTGCTGTGGAAACCCTGCTTGGTGATCTCAACCCTGACGACCTATCTCCACGGGAAGCTCTCGAAGCGCTTTATCGCCTCAAAGAGGCCAGCAGCTCTTAATAACAAAACGGCAGGAGAAAACCTGCCGCCTTTCATCTTTTCAAAAATACTCTCGCCGAAGGCATCGGCCCCGAAGGGGCCGATTTAGCCCGGTGTCGATGACACACCAACCTGCGCGGGACGCAGCAGACGGTCGTGCAGCATAAACCCTTCGGCGGAAACCTGAATGATATCGCCGGCTTTGGTGCCCGGCACGGGTGCTTCAAACATTGCCTCATGAACCTGCGGATCAAACCGGTCGCCAACCTCTGGCGACACAACCCGCACCCCATGTTTACCAAACACATCCAACAGCGCGCGCATGGTCAGTTCAACGCCTTCGATCAAAGCAGCTGAAACCTCTTTCTGCTCGTCACTTGCAGATTCAACCGCACGCTTCATATTGTCGAAAACCGGCAGCAGATCCCGCGCCAGTTTGGACCCGCCATATTGCTCTGCCTCACGGCGGGCTTTGTCGCCGCGTTTGCGGGCATTTTCCGCATCCGCCAGAGCGCGCATAAAGCGGTCTTTCAGCTCATCCCGTTCTGCCCGTAGCGAGTCCAGCTCCAGTGCTTGATCATCGATCTCTTCGATTTCACTCGCCAGCTCTTCCGCTTCGGCGGCTTCGATGTCATCCAAAAAGTCGTCGTTCTTCGGCTCTGCCATGTTTCACCTCTAACTCCGGTCGGACAAGATCTTGCCGACCAGTTGCGCCGTGTAATCCACGATCGGCACAATTCGTCCGTAGTTCAAACGCGTCGGGCCGATGACCCCCACCGCGCCAATAATCTTTCGATCCGCGTTCATATAGGGAGACACCACCAAAGAGGAACCCGAAAGTGAAAAAAGTTTGTTCTCAGAACCGATAAAAATGCGCACACCGTCGCCTTCCTCGGTCAGTTTGAGGAAATCGGCAATGTCACGCTTACGTTCCAGATCATCAAACAGGCTGCGCATACGTTCAAACTCATCTTCAGCGCCACCTTCCGCCAAAAGATTCGAACGACCGCGCACAATCAACCGTTCACTATCTGCGCCGACGCCGTCCCATTGCGCCAAACCGCTTTCGATCAAGCCGCGCGCCAGTACGTCGATTTCCTGTTTGCGGGTGTCAATCTGTCCCTGAATGTCACGACGGATGTCGCTGAGAGTGCGACCCTCGATCAGGGCGTTCAGGAAATTCGCAGCTTCCCGCATAGAGCTGGGTGTTTGCCCCGCCGGCGGTGTGAACAAGCGGTTCTCCACATGGCCGTCCGAGAACACCAAAACCACCAGAGTGCGGTCCGGCGCCAGGGAGACAAATTCGATATGGCGCACTTCCGCTTCATGTTTGGGCGTCAGCACCAGCGAGGCCCCTTGGGTCACGCCTGACAGAGCCGATCCAACACGGTCGAGCATCCCATCCACGTCGGATGCATCGTTGCACAAGGTGGCATCGATCTTCTCGCGATCATCGGACCCCAGCGCCCCAACTTCCAGAAATCCGTCCACAAACATCCGCAGGCCCAATTGGGTCGGCACCCGCCCTGCTGAGATATGCGGACTGTTCAAAAGGCCCAGATACTCCAGATCCTGCATCACGTTGCGCACGGTGGCTGCACTGATCTTCTCGCTCAAAGACCGCGTCAAGGTGCGGCTGCCTACCGGCTCGCCACTGTCCAGATAGGCCTCCACCACGGTCCGGAACACTTCGCGCGAGCGGTCGTTCAGATCTGACAGGATGTTATGTTCTTCGTTCATACAAACACTGTGACCGTTGCAGCCTTTATTCTCCAAAACAAATATGCGGAAAGCACCCGCTTGTCATCTCCTGCGCCGAGCAAAAGTCCAATCGATCTTGCAAATGTTAGCCCGCGAAGGCTATCCCAACCACATCAGATAAAGGATATGCCATGCGACCCTCCGGACGACAGCTTGACGAAATGCGCTCGATCTCAATTGAGACCGGTTTTACCAAACATGCCGAAGGCTCCTGCCTGATCAAGGTCGGCGATACCCATGTTCTGTGCACCGCCACAATCGACGAGCGTGTGCCCCCTTTTATCAAGGGCTCCGGCTTGGGATGGGTCACAGCGGAATACGGCATGCTGCCGCGCGCTACCAACACCCGCATGCGCCGCGAAGCTGCCAGCGGCAAACAGGGCGGCCGCACGGTTGAGATCCAGCGTCTGATCGGTCGCGCACTGCGTGCAGGAGTGGACCGTGTTGCTTTGGGTGAACGTCAGATCACCGTGGACTGCGACGTTCTGCAAGCTGATGGCGGCACCCGTTGCGCGTCCATCACCGGTGGTTGGGTTGCCCTGCGTCTGGCTGTGAACAAGCTGATGAAAGCTGGCGACGTATCTATCGATCCGTTGGTTGATCCGGTTGCCGCTGTCTCCTGTGGGATCTACGCGGGCCAGCCCGTGCTTGACCTAGACTATCCAGAAGACTCTGAAGCGGGGGTAGACGGCAATTTCATCATGACCGGATCCGGCAAGCTGATCGAAGTTCAGATGTCGGCGGAAGGATCTGTGTTCTCGCGTGACCAGATGAACCAGCTGATGGATTTGGCAACCAAGGGCGCAGCTGAGCTGGTCGAGATCCAAAAGGCAGCCTGCAAATGACCCGCAAGTTTCAAGGCGACCGCTTGCTGGTCGCCACCCATAACAAAGGCAAACTGACCGAGATTTCTGAAATCCTTGCCCCCTTTGGCGTTGCCGTGGTGGGTGCTGCCGAGATGGAGTTGCCTGAGCCGGAAGAGACTGAAGACACATTTGTCGGCAACGCCCGGATTAAGGCACATGCAGCGGCTAAGGCAACCGGCCTGCCCGCATTGTCCGACGACAGCGGTATCACCATCGACGCATTGGATGGTGCGCCGGGTGTCTACACCGCGGATTGGGCCGAGACCGGCAATGGGCGCGACTTCATGATGGCGATGACCCGCGCCAATAATGAGATCGCCGCCAAAGGTCCAGACGCACCGCGCACCGCGCAGTTTCGATGCACCCTAGTGATCGCATGGCCCGATGGGCATGACGAAGTGTTCGAAGGTGTGATGCCCGGTTCCTTGGTCTGGCCGATCCGGGGTGACGCCGGCTTTGGTTATGATCCGATGTTTGTCCCCGAAGGGCGTGAGTTGACCTGCGCGGAAATGCCCAAGGAAGAAAAGAACAAGATCAGCCATCGCGGTCGTGCGGTGGCCCAATTTGTCCAAGGGTGCTTCGGTGGATGATTGGCGGAATGGGGGGTTTGGTCTTTATGTGCATTGGCCCTTCTGCCAGGCCAAATGCCCCTATTGCGATTTCAACAGCCATGTCAGCCAATCCATCAATCAAACGGATTGGCTAATCGCCTACCAAGCCGAACTCAAACGCGCCTCAGTGGGAACCGAAGGTCGCGTTTTAAACTCCATCTTTTTTGGTGGCGGCACTCCCAGCCTGATGACACCAGACACCGTCGCCGGCGTGATCGACACCGCCAAGACAATCTGGCCCTTCGCCAACGACATCGAAATCACCCTTGAGGCCAATCCCGGATCGGTTGAGGCCGGTCGTTTTGCCGGCTATCGCGACGGTGGCGTGAACCGGATTTCCATGGGGATACAGGCCCTGAACGACGAAGATCTCCGTCGACTAGGTCGCATCCATTCCGTTGCAGAAGCACGCAAGGCCTTTGACGTGGCCCGCGCCTGTTTTGATCGTGTCAGTTTTGATCTGATCTATGCGCGTCAGGGACAGACCTTGGACGCCTGGCAGGATGAGCTGCGCGATGCCCTATCGATGGCAATTGATCACCTGTCTCTCTACCAGCTCACGATCGAAGACGGCACTGCCTTTGGTGACCGATATGCCGTGGGCAAATTGCGGGACCTGCCGAGCGATGACAGCGCCGCCGATATGTACCAGGCGACACAGGATATCTGTGCCGATTTTGGCATGCCCGGGTATGAGATTTCGAACCACGCTAAACCCGGTGCGGAATCCAAACATAATCTGATCTACTGGCGGTATGGCGACTACATCGGCATCGGCCCCGGCGCCCATGGGCGGGTTACGCAGAGCGGGCGGCGCGTTGCAACCGAAAGCACCCGTGCTCCTGGCGCCTGGCTACGGGATGTCAAACTTGGTTCTGGGTATTGCGAGGAAACACCCCTTTTGGCAACCGACAGCGCTGTCGAGTTCCTGATGATGGGTTTGCGCCTTGCTGAAGGAATAGACGTCAATCGGTTTGCGCAGTTAAACGGCCAACCTCTGCCACAAGGCCGCATTGCACAGCTTTCAGAAATCGGCATGGTAAGGGAGACCGACGGCCGCCTGATTGCCACCGACTCCGGTCGTGCTGTTTTGAACGCGGTGCTTCGCGAACTTCTGGTGGATTAAAATGCGATATGTCTTTGCTGTTTTGGGGCTGCTCTGTGTTGGATTAGCGGGCATAGGCGTTGTCCTTCCCCTCCTCCCAACCGTTCCATTTCTGCTGCTCGCCGCGTTCTTTTTTGCCCGGTCCTCCAGCCGCCTGCACGACTGGATACTCAGCCACAATACATTTGGCCCGATGATCATCGATTGGCAGGAAAGCGGTGCCATCCGCCCAGGCGCAAAAAAAGCGGCCACTGTTTCAGTGGCCGCTGTATTTCTGATTTCTCTGGTCTTTGGCCTTGCGCCACACATCTTGGCGATCCAAGCCGTTACCCTCAGCCTGGTTATGCTGTTTATTTGGACCCGCCCTAACGGCTGAGCATATTGCAAAGATCATCCAATTGATCGAGGTTGCCGTAGGCAATGGTAATCGAACCCGCCTCCCCTCCTGGCTTGTGATCAATTGAAACTTTCATCCGCAACGCCGCAGACAGATCATCCTCCAAGGCACGCGTATCGGCGTCCTTTTCCTCTGATGTCTTGGTTTTGCGCACAGCAACCGGCTTGTCTCCACTGGCGGATTTCTTCACCAAGGCTTCGGTCGCGCGAACTGACAGACCCCCTTTGACGATCTTCTTCGCAAGGTCCGATGCATTGTCCGTCGTAATCAGCGCCCGGGCGTGGCCGGCTGAGAGCTGGCGTTCATGTACCAGCTGCTGGACGTCATCCGGCAGATGCAACAAACGCACGAGGTTGGCGATGTAGCTCCGGCTTTTCCCCAGCGCTTCAGCCATTTTCTCCTGCGTGTGGCCGAATTTTTCCATCAGCTGCTTGTAGCTCAGCGCCTCTTCCATCGCGTTGAGATCGGCGCGTTGGATGTTTTCGATGATGGCAACTTCCATCATCTCAAGATCCGAGTAATCCCGGATCAGAACCGGAACCTCATGCAACTGCGCCGCCTGCGCGGCGCGCCACCGGCGTTCGCCCGCAACGATTTCATAACCGCCGTGTTTGGGCCGCACGATCAGAGGCTGAAGAACACCCTTCTCTTTGATCGAGGCCGTCAAATCATCCAGATCCTCCTGGAGGAACTGACGCCGCGGCTGATCCGGGTTGGCTTTTACTTTTTCAATGGGAACCAGAATTTCTGCGTTCCGGGGTGCCTGCGTTTCTGTGCTCACAGGTTCTGGATTTACGTCTGCCATTAGTGCCGATAGTCCGCGACCAAGACCGCGGGGTTTTCCTTTTTCTTTTGCCATTATTTGTGCCTCCGCTTTTATTGTGCCGCTACATTTTGATGTTTACCCAACATCTCTTCTGCCAGCGCACGGTAAGCTCTAGCGCCTAGAGAATTGGTATCATAGCTCAGGACGGGCAAAGCAAAAGAAGGCGCTTCGCTGACCCGAACATTTCGCGGGATTTTTGTTTCAAATACGAGATCACCCAGATTGTCACGGGCGTCCTCTTCCACCTGCAACGACAGGTTATTGCGTCGGTCGAACATCGTCAAAACTACACCTTCGATGCGCAGGCCGGGATTCGCAGATTGGCGCACATCGCGGATTGTCATCATCAGCTGAGACACACCCTCCAGCGCAAAGAACTCACTCTGCAGTGGAATCAACACCGAATGAGCCGCGACCATTGCGTTCACTGTCAACAGGTTCAGCGACGGCGGGCAATCGATCAGGATGTAATCCCAATCATATTCATCCATGGCCGTCTGTCGCAGCCCATCATGCAGAAGAAAGCTCCGCTTTTCATTGGTGAACAGCTCGATGTCCGCGGAGCTGAGGTCAACCGTTGATGGAATAATGCAAAGATCTTCGATATCTGTGGCTCGGATTACGTCTGAGAGAGGCGCTTCCTCGACCAACAAATCATAGGATGTCAGTTCGCGTTCGGACGCTGCAATTCCCAATCCGGTTGACGCGTTCCCCTGCGGATCCAAATCAACAACAAGAACTCGCAAACCACATTCCACCATTGCAGCGGCGAGGTTGATCGTTGTTGTTGTCTTTCCCACCCCCCCTTTTTGATTGGCAACCGCGATTATCCGAGGCCCCATAGGGCGGCTGAGATCAGACACGTATAATTCCCCTGATTTTCAAAATGACGGCATTTGGTTCTGTAAGACTTGTAACTGGATCAAAATCAAAGCGCCATTCGTCCAGCGATTTATCCACTTCTTTTTTCCAGTTTTCTCCTTTTGGGAACAGTGCGATGCCGGTATTGGCAAGATGTAGCTCAGCAAAACGCAGAAGATCGCTCAGATCCGCCAGCGCGCGTGCCGATAGGATATCGGCATTTTGCGCCTCTACCTCTTCGATCCGTTTACTAATCACGCGGATATTCACGCCGCATTCCCGCGCTGCATTGCGCAGAAAGGCCGACTTGCGCTGATCGCTTTCAATCAAGGTAAAGGCGGTCTTTGGACTTTCGTCGACGGCGATAATTGCCGCGATAACTCCTGGAAAGCCTCCCCCGGATCCGATATCAAGCCAGTGCTCCACTCCCTTAGGAGCCAGTTTAAAGACCTGCACGGAATCAGCGATATGGCGAACCCATAGATCTTCTAGGCTGCGTTTTGACACCAGATTGATCTTGGGGTTCCACTTTTTCAGAACATCCGCAAAGATCCTTAGCCGATCTAATGTTTCACGTGAAACATCCTGCCCCTGCAGATCACCTTCGGACATTACGCAATTTTCCCTTTTACCGAACCACGACGCAAATGCGCTAGAACCAACGCCAAGGCCGCTGGCGTCATACCTTCAATCCGCGAGGCCTGAGCGAGGTTATACGGGCGAACCTTTTTGAGTTTTGCCTTTAACTCGTTCGACAAACCTTCCAACACGTCATAATCAAAGCTTTCTGGGATCAGATACCCCTCATCCCGCTTCATTGCCGAAATCTCTTTATCCTGCCGGGCGATGTAATTGGCGTACAAAGCATCGCGCTCAATTTGCTCACGGATGGCAGGTTCCGTGTCTTCCAACTCAGACATCAGCGCAACCACATCTTGGAACCTTACATCTGGGAACGCCAGGACATCCAATCCGGTGCGCCGCTTTCCATCCTGATTGACCGCGATCCCTGCGGCCGAAATCTGTTTTGGAGTGAATGTACGCTGATCCAATACGTCCCGCGCAGAACCGATCTTCTCCATCTTCTCAGAAAACGCACGTTTGCGTGCTTCTCCGAGACATCCCAATTCGTTTGCCAATGGCGTTAACCGCTGATCAGCGTTATCCGCACGCAGGGACAATCTGAACTCTGCCCGTGACGTGAACATCCGATATGGTTCAGCAACGCCGTGGGTCGTCAGATCGTCGATCATCACCCCGATATAGCTGGTCGCGCGCGAGAAATAGGTAGGCTCCAGCCCTTGAGCAGAACGCGCCGCATTCAGGCCGGCCACCAGCCCTTGAGCCGCGGCCTCTTCATACCCTGTGGTTCCGTTGATCTGGCCTGCGAGATAAAGGCCTTGAACATCCCGCAATTGAAGATCCAACGTCAACGCACGCGGGTCCACATAGTCGTATTCAATGGCATAACCCGGCTGCAGAATAACCGCCTCTTCCAGCCCAAAGATCGACCGGACGTATCGTTCCTGCACATCCACCGGCAAACTGGTCGAGATTCCGTTTGGATAAACGGTGTGATCATTGACGCCCTCGGGTTCCAGAAAGATCTGATGCGAAGTCTTGTCGGCAAATCGAACGATTTTATCCTCGATCGATGGGCAATACCGGGGTCCTACGCCATCAATGTGACCGCCATACATCGCCGATCGGCTCAAGTTTTCGCGAATGATGTCATGGGTGCCAGCGTTGGTATGCGTAATACCGCAGTTGACTTGCGTGGCTTGAACCTCGGTCGTGAGGAAAGAGAAAAAAGTTGGATCCTCATCCCCTGGTTGGGCATCCAAAAGATCCCATTTGATGGTACGCCCATCCAAACGAGGCGGCGTCCCTGTTTTCAATCGACCAAGTGGAAGCTCAAAGGACGCCAACTGCTCGGCGAGCTTAACCGAAGGCGCATCGCCCATACGGCCGCCGGGTCGGCTGACATCCCCAATATGGATTACACCACGCAAGAAAGTCCCAGATGTCAGGACAACGGATTTGCCGGCGACTTCGCTACCATCGGCCAACTCAACCCCGGTTACTCGGCTGCCATCCAAAAGAAATCCTGTGACCTCTGCTTCGATGATATCCAGATTTTTCTGCTGTTGGGTCAGTCTCAACATTTCAGTGCGGTAAATCGCGCGATCCGATTGCGCCCGAGGCCCCTGCACGGCCGGCCCTTTTCGGCGGTTCAAAAGACGGAATTGGATACCCGCTTTGTCTGCCACCTGCCCCATCACGCCATCCATCGCGTCAATCTCGCGGACGAGATGTCCTTTCCCCAGGCCACCGATGGCTGGGTTGCAGGACATAACGCCAATCCCGGATTGCTTAAGCGTGATCAAAGCCGTTCGCGCGCCAGCGCGTGCTGCGGCATGAGCGGCTTCGGTGCCGGCGTGACCACCACCAACGACGAGTACATCATAGGCCGAATGTTTCACGTGAAACACTCCTCACTTTCCAAGACAAAAACTAGAGAAAATCTCATCCAGGAGATTTTCAACCCCGATGCGCCCAACCAACGCTTCAAGATGGCGGATGGCTGAACGCATGTCCTCAGCCACAATATCATAGAATTCGGGACCGGACTCCAGAATTGTCACTGCTGCTCGCAAACGTTCCAAAGCAGAGGCCATGGTTTCTTGGTGCCGTTTGCGCGTTGCCACCCCGATCCCCTGGGTTCGTTTCGACAAGACAGAGGACACATGGGATATCAGTTCATCAACACCAATCCCCGACTTCCCGGAAACTGCGCCGACCGGATCAGGGCGCAGATCTGCTTTGGGGCGCAAACGAATATCTTCGGACTGCATCTCCACATCCAGAACTTCTTCATCCTCGGCGATAAAAACCCTGAGATCCGCTTCACTCGCCCGCGCGATGGCGCGTTCTACTCCGATGCCTTCTACATGATCATCGGTCTGCCGCAAGCCGGCCGTGTCCAGCAATGTCACGGGCAGGCCGGCAAGATCCATCCGAACCTCAATCACGTCACGGGTGGTCCCGGCAAATTCAGACGTAATCGCAGCTTCGCGGCCGGCCAGTGCATTGAGCAAGGTGGACTTACCAACATTTGGCGCACCGACGATGGCAACCTCAAACCCCTGCCGTACACGTTCCGCGATGGTCACGCCGGCTGTCTCTTTTTCGATATCAGCGATCACCGCCGCCAGCAGGCTTCTCACTTCGGGCGTGACGTCCACCGGAACTTCTTCATCTGCGAAGTCAATTGTCACCTCGATCAAGGACGCCGCCCGGATCAAATCCGTCCGCCAGCGTTCTGCCAGTTGGCCCAAACCGCCGGACAAGACCGCATGAGCTTGTCGGCGCTGCGCTTCGGTTTCCGCATCAATCAGATCGGCAAGCCCCTCCACTTGCGTCAGATCCAATCGACCGTTTTCCAATGCACGGCGGGTAAACTCGCCGGCCTCGGCCAGTCGCAAATCTTCTTGCCGACCCAAGGCATCCAAAACGGAGGAGACAACTGCGGTGCTGCCATGGGTATGGAGTTCAACCACATCTTCGCCGGTAAAGCTGTTGGGGCCAGCAAAGGTCAGGATCAATGCGTCGTCCAGAGCATCGCCGGCGCCGCTGCGCACACGCCGAAGCCCCTTCCCTGATAAAGGAAGAGATCCGCACAACGCGCGGCAGGCGGTAAAAGCAGAAGGGCCGGAGATACGGATCACCGCAACCCCGGCCTTACCCTGGGCGGACGCCAGGGCAAAGATCGTATCCATTGTTCGGCCTCTCCCGTTGCCGGCCCGTGGTTAGGTGTTCATCGAGTCGAAGAACTCGCCATTGGATTTGGTTTGCTTCAGCTTGGACAACAGGAATTCAATCGCGTCTGTGGTGCCCATCGGGTTCAAGATCCGGCGCAGCACAAATGTCTTGGCCAGATCGCCTTTGTCGACCAACAGGTCCTCTTTGCGGGTGCCGGATTTAAGGATGTCGATCGCCGGGAACACGCGCTTGTCTGCGATCTTACGATCCAGAACAATCTCAGAGTTACCGGTGCCTTTGAACTCTTCAAAGATGACTTCATCCATCCGCGAGCCGGTGTCGATCAACGCAGTTGCGATAATTGTGAGCGAGCCGCCCTCTTCGATGTTCCGCGCCGCACCAAAGAAACGCTTGGGGCGTTGCAGGGCGTTTGCATCCACACCACCGGTCAGAACTTTACCAGATGAAGGCACGACGGTGTTGAAGGCTCTACCAAGTCTTGTGATAGAGTCGAGCAGAATAACAACATCTCGCTTATGTTCCACCAGACGTTTGGCTTTTTCGATGACCATCTCGGACACGGCAACGTGGCGTGCAGCCGGCTCGTCAAAGGTGGAGGACACAACCTCACCCTTTACGGAACGCTGCATGTCGGTCACCTCTTCCGGGCGTTCGTCTATCAACAGAACGATCAGATAACACTCAGGGTGGTTCTGCTCGATCGAGTGCGCGATGTTCTGCAGCAGAACCGTCTTACCGGTCCGCGGGGGCGCCACGATCAGCGAACGCTGGCCTTTACCAATCGGTGCCACCAGATCAATCACACGGGCAGAGCGATCTTTGACCGTCGGATCCTCGATCTCCATCTTCAGACGTTCGTCTGGGTACAGAGGAGTCAGGTTGTCAAACGCAATCTTATGACGCGCCTTCTCGGGCTCTTCAAAATTGATCATCGTCACTTTGATCAGAGCAAAGTAACGTTCGTTTTCCAGCGGCGCTTTGATCTGCCCCTCAACCGTGTCGCCGGTACGTAGGGAATATTGGCGGATCATGTCTGGGGAAACATAAATGTCATCAGGACCCGGCAGATAGTTCGCCTCAGGAGAACGCAGAAATCCAAAACCATCCTGCATCACTTCCAGAACGCCATCACCACCGATCTCCCAGCCTTCATCTGCGCGTTCCCGCAGAATCTGGAACATCATCTCACCTTTGCGCATGGTGGAGGCGTTTTCGATCTCTAGCTCTTCGGCCATCGCCAACAGCGCTTTGGGGCTTTTTGCCTTGAGATCAGAAAGATTAAGAGCTTGCACGGTCATTAATACACGGCCTCTGTGCCCATGTGAGATGGGGCGTTCGTATGAAGTCAATGGAAGAAACGGAATCCCGGACGGGTCCGCGACGCCTTACATAGGCGTTTGCCGAAGGTGAGTCAAACGGGCTGTTAAAATTTAAAGATCACCGAGACGACAATCACCACCATCAGCAACGTCGGGACCTCGTTCATCATGCGGTACTGTCGGCCAGTCACTGTGTTCTTCTCAGCTTTAAAGTCGCGATGGCGGTACATCAGCCAATGATGGAACCATGTCATTGCAATCACGCTCAACCCCTTAGTCCAAGGCCATACAGCGCTCCAATCGACGATCCCGGGGGTGAACACCATAAAAAGGCCTGCGACCCATGTCACAACGCTTGCAGGGCCCATAATCACCTTCAGAAGCTTCTCCTCCATGATCAGAAACACAGGTTTGCATTCTGTCACGGTTTCGCCGTGTTCAACGTGATACACAAACAGACGGGGAAGATAGAACAGACCTGCCATCCAGCTGATCACTGCCATGATGTGAAGCGACTTGGCATATGGGTAGAGGGTGAACATCAGATCAGTCAGATCCATGTCTCGTCTTTCCTGGTTCGGACCCCCCTTAAATATAATTATATATTTAAGAAGGATGATGTTTTTGTAGTGCAGGTCAATTTCCGTGGATTATCGAGTCCCGCACTGGATTATCCCCACTTGGGATAAAATGACAGCGTGACAGGTTGTCCAGATGTGAATCCTTTCTTAACGCCTTAAAATAAAGGTTATTAAGGTTCCGTTTACCAAGGTTAAACTGGGGATAAAGTCTGGAGGAATCGCCGGCAACGTATTTATCCACGAGATTTGAGTTATCCTCATCCACGCGGGGCGAATCTGCCGGCAAAAGCGTGAGATTTTCGACTTTATTCACCACTTGCGGCGCGCTGGGAATTCCATACAAACCATCAGAAATTCATATCCGTCTTGTTCAGGGGGTTTTCCACATGTCTGCCCACATCATTCTGGCGTCCGGCTCTGAAATCCGGGCCCAATTGCTGCGAAATGCGGGGATAGACCCATATATTGTGTCACCTCGTGTGGATGAGGACACAATAAAGGTCTCTTTGCTGGCTGAGGGTGCACCACCGCGCGATATCGCAGATGCGCTGGCAGAAGCGAAAGCGCGCAAAGTAAGTGGCAAACATCCCGGAAGCCTTGTGTTGGGGTGTGATCAAGTTCTCGACTTTGACGGAGAGATCCTGTCCAAGCCGAAATCGGCAGAAGATGCGCTGGCTCAGTTGAAGCGTATGCGGGGCAAACGACACATGTTGCTGTCAGCGGCGGTGATCTACCGCGATGGCGAGCCTATCTGGCGTCATGTGGGGCAGGTGCGCTTGTTCATGCGGATGAGCTCGGACGCTTATCTGGAGGATTATGTGAGCCGCAACTGGGACAGTATTCAGCATGCGGTGGGTGCTTACAAATTGGAAGAGGAAGGCGTGCGCCTCTTCACAAACATCGAGGGCAGCTACTTTAATGTCTTGGGTTTGCCATTGATCGAACTTATCAATTATCTCGGACTGCAGGGAGCAATCGAACAATGAGCCTACCGAAAATACCCCTGGCCGGCGTTATCGGCAGCCCCATTGCGCATTCCAAGTCGCCGCAGCTTCATGGCCACTGGCTCAAGACCTATGACATCGCAGGACACTATATTCCGCTGCATGTCGAACCTGCTGATTTAGAGAATGTTGTGCGCCAGATGCCGAAGATGGGGTTTGTCGGCGCTAATGTGACCATCCCGCACAAAGAGGCCGTGATGGCCATTGCGGATCAGATTACCGACCGTGCAACCTTGATGGGTGCGGCAAACACGCTGATTTTTCGTCCCGATGGCAAGATCATGGCGGATAACACGGATGGCTATGGTTTCATCAATAACCTCAAAGAGGGTGCGCCGGATTGGCAGCCTGCGTCCGGGCCGGCTGTGGTGCTTGGCGCCGGTGGTGCGTGTCGTGCCGTTATCGCCGCGCTCATTGAAGCCGGCGTCGAAGACATTATTCTGACCAACCGCACCCGTGATCGGGCCGAACAATTGCGCAGCGATTTCGGCCAAAAAGTGCGCGTCGTGGATTGGGTCCAAGCGCCCAATGTGCTGGAAGAGGGCAAGCTGGTCGTCAACACCACCTCATTGGGTATGGCCGGCAAATCCCGGTTGCGGATCCCATTGGATGGTCTGCGCCCGGACGCTGTTGTGACAGATCTCATCTATACACCGTTGGAAACGGATCTGTTGAAATATGCGGACAGTGTCGGCTGCACCACTGTTGATGGTTTGGGCATGTTGATCCACCAAGCGGTTCCGGGGTTTGAACGTTGGTTCGGCACAAGACCCGAAGTGACCGAAGAGACCCGCGCGGCAATACTGGCATGAGTTTTCACCTCGGCCTGACCGGCTCTATTGGGATGGGCAAAAGCACAACGGCGCAGATGTTTGCCGACCGGGGCTGCGCCATTTGGAATGCAGATGCCGCGGTTCATCGCCTGTATGGCAAGGACGGCGCAGCCGTTGCGTCCATAACCGCTCTGTTTCCCGAAGCCGTTCAGGACGGCACTGTTGATCGGGCAGCCTTACGGGAAATGATCGCAAAAGATCCAACTGCCCTGCCCCGGATCGAAGCCATTGTGCATCCCTTGGTTCAACAGGACCGTGCGGTGTTTAAGGCCACAGAAAACGCTGATGTTCTGGTCTTTGACATCCCATTGCTATTTGAAACCGGCGCAGAGGATGAGATGGATGCGGTCGCCTGTGTCTTTGTTAATGCTGCGGAGCAACGTCGCCGGGTCTTGGAACGTGGAACCATGACACCGCTTCAGTTCGAACAGATCCTTGCGAAACAGATGCCCATTGCGGAAAAACTGGCGCGGGCCGAGTATCACATCGAAACAGATACATTGGATCATGCCGCCGCGCAGGTGGATCAGATCCTGGAAGAGATTCAAAAAAGGATGCGCGATGCGTGAGATTGTGCTCGACACGGAGACCACCGGGTTTGACCCTGAATCCGGCGACCGGATTGTTGAAATCGGTGCAGTTGAGCTGTTGAATCATATGCCAACGGGTGAGACGTTTCACGTTTATATCAACCCGGAACGCTCGATGCCGGCCGAAGCCTTTGGTGTTCATGGCATTGGTCCCGACCTGTTGGAGCCGCCACAACAGCCCGAACCAGGGCAGGTGATCCTGCGCGACAAACCTGTTTTTGCCAAAGTGGGCCAACAGTTTCTGGATTTTGTTCGCGACAGCAAAATGGTCATTCACAACGCCAGCTTTGACATGAAGTTCCTCAATGCCGAGCTCCGTTGGATGGGTTTGCCGACCCTGCCCAATGATCAGGCGCTTGATACGCTGGCGATGGCGCGTCGCAAATTTCCGGGCTCGCCGGCGACGCTGGATGCCCTGTGTCGTCGGTTTGGGATAGATAACTCAAACCGTACCTTGCACGGGGCGCTGTTGGACTCTGAGATTCTGGCAGACGTTTATCTGGAACTGATCGGAGGGCGGCAACCGGATTTTGGATTGGCCTCTGTCGAAGGCAATTCAGAAACGCAAATTTCTGACGACTGGCGGCCAACTGCACGGCCAAATCCCCTACCCTCACGGCTGACAGCGGCTGAAAAAGAAGCGCATGACGCTTTTGTTGAAAAAATGGGGGATGAAGCTTTGTGGAAGGTGCTGAACTAAAAACGCCGCCCCTCGGGGACGGCGTTTCAAATTGCTTGACCAGAAGCGCTTAGGCTTGCGGAACCGGAGCTTCGGACGCGGCCTGACGGCGCGCCAGCTCGTTGCGATAGATTGCAACAAAATCGATGTTGTCCAGGTTCAGCGGCGGGAAGCCACCATCGCGCGTAACGTCCGAGACGATGCGACGCAGGAACGGGAACAGCATGCGTGGGCATTCGATCAACAGGAACGGGTGCAGTTGATCCTCTGGGATGCCTTCGATGTGGAAGATGCCAACATATTCCAGCTCCAGAACAAACAGCATGCCTTCGCCGCCCTTGTTCTTGGATTCAACGGTCAGCTTGGTGATGACTTCGAACTGGTTGTCCACGGAACGCTTTTTGGCGTCCAGCGCGACTTGTACGTTCACGTCGGGTTGAACCTCACCGGCAACACCCTTTTGCGCCATAACGTTTTCGAACGACATGTCGCGGATGAACTGGCCCAAAATCTTCATTTGGACCTGCGGTTGCTGAGGGGCTTCTGCAGCGCCATTTTCAGCCATGGGTAGTCTCCTAGAAATATGATCGCGACGTGCTTATCAGCTTGCACGTGTTACCACAACGGCTGCCTAAATTTGTCATTCATTCGTTACTTTGGCCCCTCCACCCATTTTGATGGTTTGTCAGATGGCTTGCTGGGTTTTACCTCGTGAAACTCTCCATCAATGGTGTCTCCTGACGGGTCTTGTTGACGCGGATGGGTGAAACCGTGGGTTTGCTGCGTAGTGCCCATATGGAACTGTGCAACAATGACGCGGGCCCGCAGGTAGTTGAAAACAGCAATCCGGATGCGTGGCACCAACAAGGAAAAACCAACGGCGTCCGTAAAAAATCCCGGCGTCAGCAGCAAAGCCCCCGCAAAAAGGATCATGGCCCCATGCGCCAAAGGTTCTGTTGGATCAGACAGATGCTGGAACGAACTGCGCAGTTGACCCAACGCCAATTGACCTTGGTTGCGAACCAGCCAAGTGCCCAAAATTGCTGTCAGAACCACAATCAACAGCGTCGGTATCAACCCAATGGCGCTGCCAACCTGTATAAACAGTGCAATTTCGATGATTGGCACCAGAACGAAGGCCAAAAAGAGATACATCACGGTTTCCTTGTATCGTACTTGGGACGGTAGACTTGTTTCCCTTGCTCACCTACATAAGATCAGAACCGCAAGGTTTCAAACAAAGCACGAACGCCCCGCATGAGGTATAAATGGACAATCCCGTGATTTCTCTTTTGATTCTGGCAGGTATCGCCATTTTTCTGATTTTGCGTTTGAAAAGTGTTTTGGGGACCCGTGATGGGTTTGAAAAACCACGGATGCCGGAACCGACCACTCGTCGCACAGCGCAGGATCTGGAAGTGATCGAAGGCGGCCCGGACAGCGACATCACCGATCATGTGGCAGCTGACAGCGCCCAGGCACGGGCTTTGGCAGCCATGAAACGGGTTGAACCAGGTTTCAGCGTCAGCGAATTCGTCCAAGGTGCCCGTGGCGCCTATGAGATGATTCTGATGGGATTTGAAAACGGTGAACTCACGCAGATCCAGCCGTTCCTGACCGAAGAGATCTATGACAGCTTTGTCGATGCGGTTGCCGCACGCGAAGATCAGGGTCTGACCATCGAAGCCAACTTTATCGGCGTTCGGGAAACGACGCTAGTGAATGCCACGTATGACGAAAGCTCCTCGACCGCTGAAGTGACCATGCGGTTTGTGGGTGAGCTGACCTCGGTTGTGCGCAACAGCGAAGGTGAGATCGTCGAAGGCGACAGCAAGACAGTCAAGAAACAAAAAGACACTTGGGTCTTTGCCCGCAACATGGGTGCAGATGATCCGAACTGGCAATTGGTCGCCACAGACGCATGATGACTGCGCTCCGACATGCATTGGGCCTTTCGGCCCTGTGTTGCGCTGCATTTGGCGCAGGCGGAGCGGCATCCCAATCTGAAACGACAGTCACGATGATGTCCTTTGACCAGCTGGATGGCTGGGCAGAGGATGATCATGATCTGGCCTTTCAGGCCTTTATGGAGACATGTCCCGATCTGGATGACCCGGATTGGAGCTCGCTTTGTGCCCTTGCACAGTCCCAGCCCCAAGGCTCAGCACGGGCGTTTTTTGAATTGTTCTTCCGCCCGGTGATGATTGAAGATGGCAAAAAGGCGCTGTTTACGGGCTATTTTGAACCAGAGCTTTCCGGGTCAAAATACCCAACGGATCGCTATCGCTACCCGGTTTATCGCCTGCCGCCAGAGGCGCGTGGAAATGGGCAATGGTTGCCGCGTCGGCAAATCCTGACCAGTGGAGTGATGGCCGGGCGCGGTCTGGAGATCGCCTGGGTGGATGACCCGGTTGAACTGTTTTTCCTTCAGATCCAAGGGTCCGGTCGTATCCGCCTGCCCAATGGCGCGGTCATTCGGGTGGGGTATGGGGGGGCCAACGGGCATGAATACCGGTCCATTGGCCAAGAGCTGGTGCGACGCGGGGTATTCAACGCCCATCAAGTCAGCGCACAGGTGATCAAGAACTGGGTGCGTCGAAACCCGGCCGCCGGACGCGAGCTGCTGTTTCACAACCCGTCCTATGTGTTCTTCCGCGAGGTGAACCAAGTTCATGCCTCCAAGGGGCCGCTTGGGGCGATGAACCGCTCCGTGACGCCAATGCGCAGTATCGCCGTCGACCCTGCCTTTACCCCATTGGGTGCGCCTGTGTGGGTGGAAAAAGACGGAGCCTCACAGATGCGGCAGTTGATGATCGCCCAAGATACGGGATCTGCGATCAAAGGTGCGCAACGGGCCGATATCTTCTTTGGCACCGGGGACGCGGCAGGTCAGGCTGCAGGCCAGCTGCGTGATCCAGGACGCATGTATGTGTTGTTGCCGATCCAACGGGCCTATGCGCTGTTACCGGAAGACCTCTGATGACCCGCCGCAAGCTGACAGATGACGAGATCGACCTTTGGAAAAAGGTCGTCAAACAGACCGAGCGGATGCATCCGGAAAAGGTGCAGAACGGCCATGTCACGCCGCTTCCAAAACCCAAGCCCAAAAAACCAGTACCCTTTCGACCTGAGACGTTCGAGATCGGTGCAAACGCAAAACCAAGCGCGCGGGCCAATGATCTGAAACCCTCGATTGGGAGCTCTTTGGCCAATCGCGGTGTGCAGATGGATGAGAAGGCCTATCGCAGGATGAAACGCGGTCGGCTGCGCCCCGAAGGGAAGCTGGATCTGCATGGAATGCGGATTGATACCGCCCACCCTGCCCTGACCCGATTTATTCTGTCTGCACAGGCTTCGGGAAAACGTCTGGTGCTTGTGATTACCGGCAAGGGCAAAGATCGCGACGAGCCCGGCCCCATGCCGGTGCCGCGAGGGGTGTTGCGCCACAAGGTTCCCCAATGGCTCGCCCTGCCCCCATTGGCACAGGCCGTATTGCAGGTCACCCAAGCGCATATCTCACATGGTGGCGAAGGTGCTTATTATGTCTATCTGCGTCGCACGCGGTAATGACCTATTGCGCCGGAGCCTCTTCCAACTGAACCCGCACGGCACCGCCTTCTTGGGAGAACCTGCCCGGCAAAAGACGCGCCAGATCTATACTCCGCTCCTCTATGGAATCCGCCTCTATCTGCAAGCGCTTCAATAGGGAAATCAACGTTGGCGAGTTCGCCGCTGGGAAATGGTTGAGGTCGCGACTGCTTTTCAGACCTGATGTATCAATGACCTGCACGGGCAGGTCCTCCAGTCGATCCAAGGAGCTGATATTGCCCAGTCGCGCGCGCGTGCGGGTGCCGCGAATACGTTGTGAAATCCCCAAAGCCCGGTCCCTGCTGTTTGCAAAAATCACAAAGGGCTGCGGCAATTTTTTGAAACGGCTGACTTGTTGACGAAACACATCCACGTCGAGATCAGGCGACATCAGCACCACGCCTGCCAGGTTATTTGCACTCCATCCCGGTGTGCCGATTTCGATCTGGCGCAGGGCTTCCATGGTCAATTGAGTCCCCAAGGAATGCGCGACCACGATCACTGGACGACCGGTGGCTTCGCGCGTCTTTCGCAGTAGTCGTTCCAGACCATCACGCGCAAACAGGGCGCTGTCTTCGTCATATGCATATCCCAAGGCAGCGCCACGGCTGGGCCAAGCATAAAAGATCATGGCACCGGGGATTTCAATGTCATGTTTCAACTGCGCTGTGCGAAACGCCGCCTCTCCAAAGGTGTTGTTGAACCCATGGACAAAGATCGTCACCTCCCGCTGATACGGCGGCACGGTCTTTAGGCTGTCTTTGATACTGCGCGCAAAGCTTTGCGGGCTGTGAAAGGTCTGACCCGTCAGCACAAAATCCGTTTCAGGGTTCGGATCACCGCCACCCAATGGCAAGGTACCACTTAGGCGGTTCGCTGGAACCGAAACTTCAAGCTCTAAAAGGCGGATGTCAGGAGATCGATGAAAGTCAAAGCTGGTTCCGTCAAAACGCCGCGTTGTTGCGCCAAACACCACCTCTTGGTGACCGATTTCAGCCGCTTCGGGCACAATGGGTGCAGCATTTCGGTCTTGGGCACAGGCGGCAAGGAGCAAAACCGCAATTGAAAGTAGCGCACCGGGAACTTTAGGCATCACCCAACCTTAAATATGTATTTTGGCGACAGGCTATCCGCGCTGCCGCCAAAGTCCAGTCTTTAACAATCCTTTGGCCCTGTCAGAGCACGTATCGGCTCAGATCGCCGGACGTTGCAAGATCCGCAAGGTTGTCGCCGACAAACTTCGCGTTCACCACTACTTTCTCTCCGCCACGGTCAGGCGCGTTAAAGGACAGCTCCTCAAACACCCGCTCCATCACGGTATAAAGCCTGCGCGCGCCGATATTCTCGACCGATTGATTGACCTCTGCCGCCATTTTGGCCAAGGCGGCGATGCCGTCTTCGGTAAAGCTCACGTCAACGCTTTCGGTGTTCATCAGCGCTGTGTATTGCCGGGTCAGCGCATTGTCCGTCTCGGTCAGGATACGGATGAAATCCGCCTCGGTGAGGGCACGCAGGTTGACGCGGATGGGCAGTCGGCCTTGCAGTTCCGGCAACAAGTCTGACGGTTTGGCCACGTGGAACGCACCGGATGCAATAAACAGGATGTGGTCCGTTTTGATTGGGCCATGTTTGGTGCTGACGGTTGTTCCTTCGATCAATGGTAGCAGATCACGCTGGACACCTTCGCGGCTGACATCGCCCCCGCGGGCATCTGATCGGGCACAAACCTTGTCGATTTCATCCAGGAACACGATGCCGTTTTGTTCAACGGACTCCATCGCGGTGCGGGTGACGGTTTCATCATCCAAAAGCTTGTCGGCCTCTTCCTCGATCAGCACGTCATAGCTTTGAGAGACTGTCAGCTTTTTGCGAACAGTGCGTCCACCCATGGCTTTGCCAAATAGATCGCCCAGGTTCATCATACCTGCGCCGGCACCCGGTTGGCCGGGAATTTCGAACATGTTGCCCATCGGGTTGGACGTATCGGCCACGTCCAGTTCGATAATGGTGTCGTCCAGCTCGCCCGCGATCAGCTTTTTGCGAAACATAGTTAGCGTTGCTTCACGCGCGCCTTCGCCGGCGATGGCCGCCAGAACGCGGTCTTCGGCTGCTTTATGCGCCTTGGTACGCACGTCTTCGCGCATATGTTCGCGGGTTTGCAGGATTGCGGCATCGACAAGATCACGCACAATCTGTTCCACATCGCGGCCGACGTAACCAACTTCGGTAAACTTGGTGGCCTCAACTTTGATAAACGGCGCACGGGCCAGTTTCGCCAGTCGCCGTGAGATTTCGGTTTTGCCAACACCGGTGGGGCCGATCATCAGGATGTTTTTGGGAAACACTTCATCGCGGATGTCATCTGGCAACATTTTCCGACGCCAGCGGTCGCGCAAAGCAACGGCGACGGCCCGTTTGGCCTCTTTCTGGCCAATGATAAAACGATCCAGTTCCGAGACAATTTCCCGAGGCGTGAGGTCAGTCATGATGTACCTTGATCAGTAAGAGGGGGGCAGCCGGTCGATCGGCAGAACACCCGAAACAAGAGAGAGAAGCTTTGCCCGAATAGCGGTCCAAAACGCGCCAAGACCAACGAGAAACACACCCAACAGCAACACGATTGTTGCAGCGCCCTGCCCTTCAAAAACAGTAGCGGCTAGGGTCACGATATACCCAATTGCCGCAATCAGGAAGGATCGCCGGTCGATCACAATGGCCACTACCGCAAAAAGAACGAGAATGCAGAGCAGCAGGAGGTTCGACATCGCCGTATCCGCTTCGAGCAGAGACAAAGCGATTGTGTTCACCAAAGCTGGCGCTGCGACCACATGCAGCCAAAACCCTTGGGCCGAACGGCGGGTGACCCGATGCGGATCGCTGAGGTCAAACCACATGGCAACGGCAAAGACGCCTGCTCCAATCAGCAAGGTGATCCAGGCAAAGGGGCCATTGGCGGACAATAGAAACAGGTCCGTGAATTCGGCCGGAACGCCGGCCTGAATACCGCCCAAAAGGATGGCCAAGCTGAAGATACCAAAGGCGATCAGCGCCATGGCAAACGGCACTTTGAATCGTAGCCAAAAGACAAAGATTGCCAGAGTGGAGAGGAACAGGGGTAGCGTCAGGCTGCTGTAGTCTTGCTGAGCCACCATAAACGGCGACGCCAGCCACGCGTTCAGGCCGGCACCTGAATTGGCGGCAAACATAACCGACAATGCAATTGCCGGTGCTACCATTCTGCGTTTGCGGATGAAATATTCGGACAGGCCCCACAACACCGCTGCTGCCAGAATTGCCGAAATCATAACCTGGCCTGTGACGTCGCCAATCTGGCCAATCAAGGCAATGCTGTTCACGCCAATCCAGCCCGACGCAAGGATACAAAGGCCAATGACGATGAAAATCTCATTGAAGCCCTTGAACAGCTCAAAAGGTTCGTCACCAGCGGCGAGATCCTGACGTGCGCCGCTTCGGGTTTCTGCCAAAGCTTTGAGTGAGGCCGCCTGTGCTTCACTGAGCAGACCAGAGCCAACGGCTGCGCGAAGGTCGTCAGGACCAATCATTTCTGGATACTTTCGACCGTGAGGTTTCCATTTGTATACACACAGATGTCCGCTGCGATCGCCATTGCCGCGCGGGCGACCTCTTCGGCGGTTTTGTCGCTGTCCATCATGGCGCGCGCAGCTGCCAATGCATAGTTTCCGCCTGATCCAATGGCCGCCACATTGTGTTCAGGTTCCAAAACATCACCAGCACCTGTGATGACAAAGAGATCCGCACCGTCAGTAACGATCAGCATCGCTTCCAGCTTTTGCAGATATTTGTCGGTGCGCCAATCCTTGGCCAATTCCACACTTGCGCGGGCCAGCTGACCGGGTGTGGCTTCCAATTTGGCTTCAAGGCGCTCCAACAGGGTGAATGCATCCGCGGTTGAGCCTGCAAAGCCGGCCACAACGTCATATCCACCGGGGGACAAACGGCGCACTTTGCGGGCTGTGCCTTTGATCACGGTCTGTCCCAGCGACACCTGACCGTCGCCGGCGATGACAATCTCATCACCTTTTTTGACCCCGATAATCGTGGTGCCGTGCCAGCCTGGAAATTCCGTGTCAGCCATTTTTCTCTCCACTCTTCTTGCCCACTATATGGATTCACATGACAGCGGGCACAAGGGTGGCCGGTTTTTGTCGCTTTCTCACGTTGCGTGTCGCTTCCATGTCAAGAGTTTACAAACTGCTCATCAGATATGCACTACGTGCAAATCCGGCCTGAAATATGAGCAATTGTGAGACTCAGACCGCAGGCATAAGTAAAGCCTTACAACCGACATGGGGTCGGCTGTTTCATTTAAGGATCTGCGCAATGGCAATCACTGCAAACACCCATGCGCCGCTCGGGGCAGTCTCTATTCTCCGTGTGGTGGACCAAATTCTCGCGGCCAAGAAGGCCGTTGTACGCTGGAACGAAAAACGCATGACGCGTGACCAGCTGTCTCGTTTGACCAATGAGCAATTGGAAGACATCGGTCTGACCCGTTACGAAGTCCACAACATCTAAAGCTGGGTTTCCCGCTTTAAAAAGGACGCAGCCGCCGGTTTCCGGCGGCTTTTCTTTTGCCTGATGGTCAGCGGGTTCAAAAAAAGGCGCCCATCCGGCGCCCTTTAAATCTCTATTGGTCTGTTTGACAGCGATCAGATCGCTTCGTCGATCCAACTTTGCAGTGCCGCTTTGGGAGCCGCGCCAGCGCGGTTGGATACAACCTGGCCGTCTTTGAAGATAAACAGCGCTGGGATGCCGCGCACACCCATTGCAGCTGCTGCATTTGGGTTGCTGTCGACATCGACCTTGGCGATTTTGACCTTATCGCCATATTCGGCCGCCAGCTCTTCAAGCGCCGGGCCAATCTGCTTACACGGGCCGCACCATTCGGCCCAAAAATCTACTACTACGGGTACGTCCGAATTCTTGACCTCTGCGTCAAAGGTCGCGTCGGTTACGGCAACGGTGGACATCAAACTGTCTCCTGAGTGTTTGGCAACTGGACTCGGAACCTAGGTAGCGCTGTGTCCTACGTCAAGGTTCCAGACGCTGGAAGTAAGAGTGTGACACAAGATCGTGTGGCAATTCCATATATTCGGCGGTTGCCGTCCACAGGATCCCCGTTTGAATGGGTCGGTCAGGATAGATCTGCGCCAATGCCAGCGCATAGGCCCCCATTTGCCGCAATAGACCAAGCGGGCAGGCCTGTGCCGTGCTGGGCACCACAACGTTGGATTTGAAATCAACGGCGACAATCCGGTCCTCCAGTACGATCAGCCGATCGATAACCCCATGCAAACGTTGTTCATCCAAAGTGGCCGAGATCGGGACTTCGGCGAGGGTCGTATCCGCAAAGATCCAATCAAGCGCCGGGGTGGAAATCACACGTGCGGCCTCTTCATAAATCTCGCTGTCCGGGGCGATGCCGTGGTTTGTCGCAATGTCATGCCAATTGGATTTGGGATGTCGGGGCAAATGCTCAAGCAGCAGATGCAATTGTGTTCCGCGCGCTTTTGCGGCGTCTTCGTCGCGACCTTGCTCACCTGGCAATGCTTTGGCACCACCCAGATCCGATGGGCTGAGCGTGGCAGGTGGTGCGACATACTCGGGGGCGGGACGGGTAAAGACCGGGGGCAGGGCGGTCTCGGGCGTCACAGGCATTTCCACGTCAACCCGCTCAAGCCCGTCCCAATCCCCGTGGCTCAGTCGCAGACCAAGGTCAGGATCATTGCGTTTGACTGCCCCACGCGCCAGCGCGGCGTGTTCGATCATTTGATACCAGCTGTCCCCATCGCTTGCTAAATCGCCGGCAGAGGCAACGATCAGCCATTTTTCAGCCCGCGTCAGCGCCACATAGAGCAGGCGCAACCGCTCGTTGGTGAGCTTTTCCAGCTTGTGATCGCGGGCCGTCAGCATCGTGGGCGGCATCTGATCCTTGGGCAGTTTCCATAGGGGCGTGCCGTCCGCCAGGATAATCTCATCATCGCGGGGCGCGCGGCGTTTGGCGGTGTCCGGCAGGATCACAATTGGTGCTTCCAATCCTTTGGAGCCATGCACTGACATCACCCGGATCATATTGCCGGCCGCACCCATCTGCCGTTTGATTTCCAGATCGTCGGCCTGCATCCAAACCAGAAACCCGGTGAGGCTTGGAATTTCGGATCGTTCATAGGCCAAAGCTTGCGACAAAAGGGCGTTGATCCCGTCTTCGGCCTCAGCCCCGAGTCGGCCCAACAACTGCCGGCGGCCATTGTGCCGCGTCAGGATGCGTTCGATCAGATCGAAGGGGCGCAGAAAATCGGTATTGTCCCGCAGGTCATTTAACACCGCCATGGTTTCGGGGAAGGCATCCGCACGGTCTCGCAGAGCGGTCCACAAATGCGGTGAACTGCGCCGGTGCGACAGATCAAACAACGCCTGTTCGGTCCAACCAAACAAAGGGGACCGCAAAGCAGCGGCCAGCGACAATGAGTCCTCTGGCGTGGCGAGGAAAGACAACAGGGCTGCGATGTCCTTGACGGCCAGCTCCGCGCCGACTTTTAACCGGTCCGCGCCGGCAATTGGCAAACGCGCCGCTTTACAGGCACGGATGATTTCCGAAAACAATTCGGATCGACGCTGCACCAAGATCAGAAAATCACCGGGCTGAACCCGCCTGCGTTGGAAGGTGCCGCGTTCTGGACCGTCACAGGGCAATGTCTCGCCAGTGTCGATCATGCGCTTTATTTCATGCGCGATTTTCTCAGCCAGCAGAACCGTGTGGTGGCGTTTACTGGGGCGGTCGACGGGGTCGGTCCAATGGCGGTTGTCCTCGTCGTCAACCTTTTCGATTGCAGGCCAAATATCCACGCGCCCCGGAAGATCCGATTTAAAGGCGCGGTGCAGCGCATCCTTATGAAATCCTGCGTTTGGGCTGTCTTTGAAAATCTCATCCACCAGACCCAAAATTGCGGCTGATGAGCGGAACGAATACTCAAGTGATGTTGTATAGAGCCTGTTACCAACCTCAGACAGTCGATTTCCGAACTCTTCCCTCATGCGCAGGAATGCATCTGGATCGGCCCCTTGGAAGGAGTAAATCGACTGTTTCATATCGCCGACGACAAAAATCGTGCGTTCGACCTGGGACCGCGCGCCTTCGCCGGCGGTGAATTCCTGCGCCAGCTTTTCCACAACATCCCATTGTACCGGGCTGGTATCCTGGGCCTCATCCACCAGAATATGATCGATGCCGCCGTCCAGACGATACAAAACCCAGGCCGCGACGGCCTGATCGTTCAAAAGCCCGCGTGCCTTTAGCACCAGATCATCAAAATCGAGCCAGCCGCGCAACTGTTTGCGGCGCTCATACTCCGGCAGAAACACTGCGGCGAAACGGTGTAGAAGTGCGGATTTGTCAACTGCGTCCAGCGCCAAGCGGTTGGCGCGCGCCTCTTCCACCCGACGCATAAACGGTTCGATCCGATCCATCAGGTCCGGGTGGTCTTTTTGTAGTTTCTTGGTTGGGAAGCTGCCAATTTTGGCGGAGAATGGCGTTTTGGCCGCAGCGCCTGTCAAAAAAACAGATTCCAATACTGGCAAATCGCCAAGGGTAGGATCGCCAATGCTGTTCAGCTTGGCCGCGGCTTTCTGATCATTTGCACCACCGGTCGCCAGGACCACCCGCAGGCGCTGCAACAGATCCCCTTCGTCCCCTAGAAACACCGAAGCCCGCAGGGCAGTGTGGTCAAACCCCTCTGGCAGGTCAAACAGCGCGCATAGATCCGTGCGCCCCAAAGGCGCTTCAAAATGCTCGCGTTGTTGCGCAACCGCGCTGGTCAGGGTGGCAAAATCACTGTCGGCAACATGAAAAGCCAGCGCATCGATGAGCTCGCCCTGTGTTTGGGCCAGATCTTCGACAATCTCGGTCTGCAACAAGGCGATCGAGCGGTCTTCCATCTCGCTAAACTGTGGGCTGACACCAGCCTCCAGCGGGAATCGTCGCAAAAGTGCTGCACAAAACGAGTGGATCGTCTGGATCTTCAAACCGCCGGGGGTTTCGATGGCGCGGGCAAACAGGGTACGCGCCTGGGCCAGCTCTTGGTCTTGGTCGATCAGCTCCACACCCAGATCCAACAGCGCATCCATCAGTTTCGGATCCGGCAGCATGGCCCATTCACCCAGACGTTTGAACAGACGGTTTTGCATCTCGCTGGCGGCGGCTTTGGTATAGGTCAGGCAAAGGATGTGTTGCGGTTGCACACCTTTGAGCAGCAGCCGCGCCACCCGATCTGTCAGCACTTTGGTCTTGCCAGAGCCGGCATTGGCGGAGAGCCAGGTGGAGGCATCGGGGCGCGCGGCGCGAAACTGCGCCTCGGATGCGGCGTTGCGTGCGCTCATAACAGATCCTCCGGCGTGGGGTCGGTGCTGCGATCCCATTCACCATAGCGCGCCAAGTGGTCGTAGTCGCCCAATTGGTCGTCCTTGTGCATCATACTTCGGCTCGAATACCCTTGGTTAGGGTCGAAGTAAGCACTGATCAACTCTTTCAGCTCGTCCCAGACCTGATCTGGTGGATCGCTGTCCAACGGGGCGGTCACTTCTTTTAAGGTGTTGCCAAGACCCAGGAAGGCAGCGCTTTGAACCTCACCGGGGCCAAGGGCTTCAAAGCCACCTTGTTCAACCAAGGCAGCCTCGATCAGCAGTTGTTTGTCGAATTTCTTTTGCATGGCCACGGTGGGTGGAGCCCCGGTTTTATAGTCAAACAGATGCAGCATGCCCCGCGCATCACGGTCAATACGGTCGGCGCGGCAGGTCAAGGTGAAATCCAAGGGATCCAAACGCGCGTGACCTTCGCCTTCGAACAAGGCAGGCGTGGCGCGCTGTTGCCGGTTTTGTTCGCCCTCAACAAAGGCCCGCGCAATGCGGCGAATCCGGGACATCCACAGGCTGCGGGCGACGGGCCAGGGTACATGGGCCTCCAGCTCTTTTAGGGCGGTTTCGATCAGAACCTCTGGCGAGAGCGCTGTGTCATCCGCAAGCGTTTGTTTCACAAACAGCTCAAACACCCGGTGCAGCACAATCCCGCGTAACAGGGCGTCAGGTTCTTGCACCAACGGGTTCAACGGTTTTAAGCGCAGCACATGTTTGGCGTAGATCGCATAAGGATCCCGGATCAGCCGCGGGATTTCTGTCACCGACAGTTTGCGCGGTCGCGCAGAAACAGGAGGACGGGGGGAGGGGCGTCCAGCGGGTGCAATTGGTGTGGGTTTCTCCAATGCCCGCGCCCAGTCAAGCCAGGTTTGACCCCGCCTGCGCATGGCATCCAGCTGCGCAGGCCCTTGTTGTTCAGGAAGGCCCGACAACAGGTTCGTCATCCGGTTTAGCCAGCGCGAAGGAACAGTGTCTGCCTCATCCGTGCGTTTGGCGCGGGTCAGCCAGACTTCAGCGCCGGCGATGGCCTGTTGGAAATCATGGGCGGCCAGGCCGATACGGCGTTCCGGTAGCAACAAACCTGCCTGGCTGCGCATTTGTCGATTGAGCCAGGGATCGGGGCTGGCGGCTTCGGGCCAGCTGCCCTCGTTCAAGCCACCAAGGATCAGAAGATCCGCGCCTTGAACCCGAGCCTCGAGCGTGCCCCAGATCATGATCGATCCATAAGGCGCGTCGCGGTCGCGCACTTCATCCTGGGACAAGAGCGCGCCAAGAAGATCGCCAAAATCACGGGCCGACAGATCGCCGCCGTGATGGGCCTCACCCTCCAATTCCTCGACAATCCGAAGGGCTTCGCGGCCGGCTTTCTGGTCCCACAACCCGCCGCTTGCATCAGGCGCTTGTGGACCCGCTGCAATGGTCTCCGCCAGGATACGCAGACGGATCATCCAATCCGACAAAGGCAACGTATGTGCAACAACTTGGGCGTCAAAACAATGGGACAGCCAATCGATCCAGCCGGGAGTCAGGTCGCGTGCGGTGCCAAAACGTGTGAAACTTGCACCATCCGGAAATGGCGGGCCATTTCGGCGGATGTGTAGTTCCAGATCACGGGTGTGCAGCAGATGTTTGCCCCGCTCTGCGCCGCTGTGGGTCAGCGGGTGTTTCAGCAAGGTCAGCAGTTGGTCCGAGGTCAGCGTCCGCGAAAACAGCCTGGCCACATGGCGCAAGAACCGGCCTGGAGGTGTAAGCTGCAGGGGCACACCCGCCGAGTCGTCCGGCAGGATGTCCCATTGATCCAAGGCTGAGGCGACCTGACGTGTCAGCATCCGATCAGGTGTGATCAACGCCGCTGTCTGGCCGTCTTCGGCTGCTTGGCGCAAACGCAAAGCAATGGCAAGTGCTTCGGCTCGGGGGCCGTCGGCCTCTACCAATGTCAGATGTTCTGTCGCGGTTCCCAGGTCCTGCAACTTGGGTCCTTCGCGCATCCAAGCATCGGTGACAGGCGCGGGCCGCAGTGCCAGCGAAATGAGGCGGTTGCGGGCCGGGGCGGCTGGTTGGTCTGATGACCAGGGGGTTACATCTCCTGAAGACATCTCCAGATCGCGCAGGATCTTGTGGAACCGGTACTGCGGGTGATCCTCGGACGTGAGGGGATTGTCGAGCTCGGCCCAGACCGCATCTGGTTGGTCAAAGTCAAAGCCCGGTAAAATGACCGCGCCTTGGGGCAACTGTGCGATGGCTTTCATCAGCATCAATGTGGTGCCGCGTGAGCCGGTAGAGCCGGCCAGGATGATGGGATGTTGGGGTGGGGTGTCCTGCCAACGGGCGATCAAATCGGTGACAAGCTGACGTTGGCGCGCTTCTTTGTCCATGGCGTCATCATGTAACGCCACCAGCTGATCTGCGATGCCAATAAAGCTTTGGGCGCGCGCCCAGTGGCCTGATTGGTCCGTGACGTCCAAGTCCCGGATCACATCGGTTGAAACACCTTCGCCCTGCATTTCATCCATCAGACCCGCAAGACTGTCCGCCAGATCATAAAGCGAAGCGCGCGAGGCAAGATCCGGCTGCGTGTCCAACAGTTTGCTAACCAGCTGCGTCAGCTCCAGTCGGCGGCGCAAGGCTGGAATGGCGGGCGGCAGCGGTGATCCGGCAGTGAGACCGCCGAGCAACGTCAAACGAGGCAACAACACAGCCGGCCCCGCGTCAAACAGTTGGCGCACCCGGCGGGTCATACGGGTGGTGTTCAAAATGACTTCGCAGCGTGCCAAAGCGTCAGGAGGCAAGCCGGTGCTGCGGGTCAACAGCCCATTGACCAGCGCTTTTGGGAAATCAACACCGCAGGGCACGCCAAAAAGACGTGGGGTGGTTGTGTCTTTAAACATCAGTGGCGATCAAATTCTCTGCCAGAGGAATGCTTTCGGCGCGACCGACATCGCACCATTTTCCGGGATATTGCGCGCAATACAGCCGGTTGTCATGGTTCAGCTTGTCCCAGACCAGGTTCAGGGAAAACACGTCCTCGGCGATGTCTTTTACAGTCGAGGTTTTGATGATCTGCACGCCGCCATACACCATAGAGCCGCCCCGTGTTGGGCGGCCACCGTCAGAGAGCGTGAAATCACCGGGACCGATACGTCCAATGGTTTGGTCTTTTGGAATGCACAACAGCAGCGCATCCATTTTGTCAGGGTCCCAGGCCTCAGCCACCATATTCAATGGGTTTGGACCCCGCCAGATCACGTCGGGGTTGATCGTCACCACGGTATCCGAGTCAATGAGCGGCAATGCGCGGCGCAACCCACCCCCGGTGTCGAGGATGTTAGGGAATTCATGGCTGATCAGCACGCCTTTGGGCTCCAGATAATCCTGGATCTGATCGGCCAGATAATGGGCGTTGGCGACAACCCGTTCGGCGGGAAAATCTGCGATCAGATCCAGCGCAAAATCCACCATGGGCCGCCCGGCCACAGGGACCAAAGGTTTGGGGCAATCCATCGTCAAAGGACCCATTCGGGTGCCAAAGCCTGCGGCAAAGATCATGACAGGGCAGGCGAGGCTCATGGTTTTAGCTTTCTCAACACATCTTCGGTTGGTGTAGGCACCGTCTCGCGCAAAACGGCCCGGAATTCGGTAAATTCAGGCCGGGTCAGACCACGTTCGATATAGGCCCAGACCCGAGGGATAAAGTCCACATAATGAGGTTTACCGAGTTTGGTCGCCAAGCGCGCAAAAACTCCGACAATTCTCAGGTTTCGCTGCAGGCCAAGCGCCCAGTAGGCCGCATGAAAAGCCTGCGCGTCCAATCCGGTGGCATTCAAGTAATGCGCGATCATCGTCGCTTCGGTATCGGGTGCTACATCGCGGCGCGCGTCCTGCAGCATCGACACTAGATCATAGGCCGGGTGCCCTGCGACCGCGTCTTGGAAATCGAGCATCCCAACCCGAGCAACGCCGTTGCGATCTGGCAACCACAAGAGGTTCTCGGCATGGTAATCGCGTTGCGCCAAGACCGAAGGCGGACCAACGTAACGTTGCAACAGGTCGGTCAAGGCGCGGTCAAAAAGGTTCTGCGCCTGATCCACGGGCCCGGGTGCCACGGTCTGGCGGTACTCCGAAAACACAGGATCACACACCTTTACCATTGTGTCCGGTCCATAATCCGGCAGATCATCCGGCAGCGGGCAGTTATGCAACGTCACAAGCGCGTCGACCGCCGCGCGGTACAACTCACCTTCACAAGCCGGGGTGGCTTCTATCACCTCTTTAAAGCGGTCGTTTCCCAGATCCTCAAGCACTAGAAACCCCTGTTCCACCTGGCGGGCCAGGATCTTGGGCGCGCTGAACCCGTGGTTCAGAAGATGTTCCGCAATACGGATAAAGGGACGTACATCTTCGCCGCGTTCAGGGGCGGCATCCATCAAAATGGCGGTTTTACCTGGCAGATAAAGCCGATCGTACCGCCGGTTGGAGGCATCGCCGGTCATCGCCTCGATCTGCGCTGTGGCCCAGTCGGTCGTATTCAAAAACGCCCGTTTTAGCGCGCTGCGATCAGTCATGGGTAATCCGTTCCATCAGGGGTGACCATTTGGGGTCGCTCCAGTTAAAAGTCACCGTCCGGGCGTCCTCGGCGGTGTCTGACAATTCAATGGTCAGATGCAGCGCGTTTTGCGGCGCGACATCCTCCAGTTTTTTCGGCCATTCGACCAGCGAGATGGCCGTGTCAAAAGCGTCAACCAACCCAAGTTCAAACACTTCATCCAACGTGCTCAGCCGATACAGATCGCTGTGCCAGATCTCACACTCCGGCCCGTCATAAGTCTGCACCAGCGTAAAAGTGGGCGAGGGGATGTCTTCGGGCGAGGTGAGGAGGGATCGGATAAAACTACGGGCGAAATGGCTTTTGCCCGCGCCGATGATACCCTCCAACAAAAGGCAATCGCCAGCCGATACATCGCTGGCGATCATCTCGGCCAGATTGGCCATGTCGTCGGGGCTTTGGATGGCAACAGAGAATGTAAAACCAGTCATGGCGCTAAAATGGCCGTGTCCACATCCCGCTGCAAGCCAGTTCCGCCACCCTTAAGGGTGTGACGATAAAAATCGTTGTTGTGTTGCCGGAAGTGACGCCGGTTCAGAGGCATGAAACCGCACAAGGGTGGTGCCGTTTGGCAGCGCACTGATCCGACAGGTCAGGGTTTCGCCGGACCGCATCGCAACGGAACACCACCAGGGATCCCGGCTTTCGGTGCCCAGAACAAAGTCACGCACAGCGCCCCAAGCAGAGGTCGCGGCACTGCATTCCTGCCAATTGCGGCATGCATCGTTGATCGAAACTTTGGCAAAGCTCGCTTCAGGGTCCACGTTCCACAGCGCGTGATACGCCTCGTTCGAGAAGGACATGGTGCCATCTTTGCTAAAAACAGCAATCGCCTCGTCCATTTGATCCATGATCGACTGGCCAACCTCCAGTTCGGTGCGGAACTGGCGGGTCAAAGTGATTTCGGCAGTGATGTCTTCGAACAGGAACGCAATTGCTCCATCCGGATGCGGTCGGCCTGAAACAGAGTAGACAGAGCCAGAAGGCATCGACCATGTTTCCTGGTACCGGCCTTCGGCAGCGGCTTCCAACAGATCTGCCATTTGGTGACGCCAGCTGGAATAACTCTTGGGCTCTGGCATCATCCGCTGGTCGCGCAGACGGTCAAAGAATGTCATCAGGTTTGGGCGCGAGCTAAGGAAATTCGCAGGCAGCGCGGTCAGATCGATCAACACAGGGTTAAACAATACCAATTGCTGGTTGCGATCAAAAATGGCCAGACCAATGGAGAGCTGCGCAAAGGTTTTGGCAAGGGTCTGAACAAAATTGCGCTGGGCAATCTCAGCATCCACAACGGCGTTGACATCCACCGCGTGGCACAGCCAACCCGCTTCGGTCTCGGTTGTGGAGACATTATACCAGAGCTTCTTGTCGTTTTCTTCCAGAGCAATGGAAATGCGTTCGGGGCGGCCGCTGGCTTTGGGTTCATCCAGCTCGTCAAACATGGGCTGGGCAAAATCGGCGTCGCGGCCTCTGATCTTGTGGCTTAGGTCGTCATAGGCCAAGTTGGTCCAGGTGACATCGCCTTCCTCGGATTGTAACCAGACCGGATAGGGGGCCTGGTGCACCGCTGCGCGCAATGTTGTCAGCTCTTGATCCAGCGATTTATTCTGCTCTTCCAGCGTACTGCGGCGCAGCTGCACCCGTGTGATGCCGTCGATCCATTCGCAATGGGCTTCCCGGCTGTCGGCACCGGCCGTTCCCGATAGGACCAGCGGCCCCACGTCTTTCAGAAACGCAGGTGATTGCGGCAGGCCAGGATAGCTGCGCGACAGTTGATCCCGGAGGTTTGACCAGCTGAAACCATCCGCATTTTCACCGATGAACTTGCTGGCACCCGATGACCACCCGATCAGCGCGTTGTCGTCGAAAAGAAACACGGCATCTGTGCGACCATCGCCAACCAGAAGATCATGTTCCATCCGTTTGGCATAGGCCCCGGGGGACAGCCACCAAACCGCAATTGCTGCAGTTGCAGCACAAAGAGCCACTAGGACCAGCCATTCAACCGAAACGATGTCCTGCATATTCCTGCCTCGACTTGTTCACCTAGGTTTCATCCTTGTTCATAATGGTTAAAAGGAGTTTAATTGGTTGACCAAAAATAAATAGGTCAAATTTCAATTGGTACATTTTTACCTAAGCCTCGCGAGGGGCCGTCTTGACCAGAATCGATGCGGCTGCGTGGCCAGGTGACCTCTACGATTGCGCCGCTGCCCTGCGGCTCATCCAGAAGGTCCTGATAGGGGTCGCCTGCATTGGCAAACCGCAACCGTGCACCCGTCCGTTCCAGCAGTGTTTTTGCGATAAAGAGGCCAAGACCCATGCCCTCATACTCGGGGCGTTGCTCGCTGACGGTTTCATGACGCCGACGACGTACAAATGGATCGCCGATCCGCCCCAACAGATGTGACGGATACCCTTGCCCGTCGTCATTGATTGTCACGCGGATAATCTTGTCATCCCAACTGGCGTCAATCCAGACATTACCTTCAGCGAAATCGACGCCGTTTTGAACCAGATTGCGCAGACCGTGAATGATTTCGGGTTTTCGCATGATCTTCGGATGCAACAGGTCCGTTTCAGTCAACGGTTCCGCCTCCATATGCAGGGTTTTTCCACGGCTTGAATGCGGCTCTGCCGCTTCGTTGATAATCGTAACCAGCGGGGCCTGGCGCATTTGGAGGTCAGATTTACCAGCCCGGCCCATGTCACGCAGAATATCGCGGCACCGATCCGCTTGTTCTCGGATCAGCTGGGCGTCCTCACACAGGTCTGGATTGTCAGAGAGCTCATCCACCAATTCAGCACTTGTCAGCTTGATGGTTGCCAATGGCGTGCCCAATTCATGGGCCGCGGCGGCAACGACACCACCCAAATCCGTCAGCTTCTGTTCCCGAGACAGGGCCAGATGCGTGGCGGCCAATGCGTCAGACATCGACCGGATCTCTGAGCTGATACGATAGGAATAGGCGCCGATAAACAGGATCGCGATCACAATCGCGGCCCAATTGCCAAAAATGAAGATGCCTGGCATCCGCAGTTCAGCGCCAATCTCGGTGACCAGGGGGCGGTAAACCTGCGACAGGACCGTCACCAACAGGATGGCCACCGCGCCGATAATCAGCGCTGACCGCAACCGCATCATCGAGGCGGAGATGGTTACAGGTCCCAAGACCAACAAGGCAAAGGGGTTGTTCAGACCGCCGGTCAGATAGAGCAAGATCCCAAGCTGCAGCAGGTCAAAGAGGATCATCAGAAGATTTTCCACCTCGGACATGCGTTTGTTTTCCGGAAAGGCAAACGTCGCGACCAGATTGCTCAGCACGGAGACACAGACGGTAATATAGGTCAGCTCGATGTGAAACTTGAGGCCCAGGATCCACTGTGCGGCGAACAAAGCAGTGATCTGACCAAAGATCGCAACCCAACGCAGGATGATCACCGTCCGCAGACGAATCCAATGGCTGCGCTCCTGACCGCTCATCAGGCCGATGTTTGTATCAGACATGTGACCACATGCTCCGCTTGAAACTGTTGAAAATACTGATAGGTCTCACAAGGGAAACGTTCAATCGACCCGTGACGATAAATCGAAAGAGGGCGTTATGACTCGTATTTATGCCATTTTGGCGGCGACTGTAGCAGTAGGTGGGCTTGCGGCCGCTTGGTATACGACACAACAGCAGACAACCGAGCTGTTTGCGAATTGCCGAACCAGCTCGATTGCTGGTGGGGCAGGGGCCATTGGCGGCCCGTTTGAGCTGGTCAACGCAAAGGGTGAGCAGGTTACTGACACAGATGTGATCACGGAACCAACGCTCATCTATTTTGGCTATACGTTCTGCCCGGATGTCTGTCCGTTAGATACCGCACGTAATGCAGAGGCTGTGGACTTGTTGGCGGACCAAGGCGTGTCAACAACGCCTGTGTTTATCTCGATCGATCCGGAACGCGACACACCCGAGGTCGTCGGAGATTTTGCGTATAACCTGCATGAGAAAATGGTCGGATTGACAGGATCCCCTGAGCAGGTCAAAGCCGCAAGTCAGGCGTATAAAACGTTTTATCAAAAGCAGGACGGCGATCCTGAGTATTATCTGGTCAACCACTCGACCTATACATACTTGGTTTTGCCCGAACATGGGTTTGTCGAGTTTTTCAAACGCGACGAAACGGCCGAGAAAATGGCAGAGCGCGTCAGCTGCTTTGTCGAAAGCGCATAAGCTTTCGCTTCGGTTTGACCTTTGAAAGCCCTGCATCATATTCTGGTCAGCGACCGAGGTTGACCGGTTGGGAGAAAAAAGCACATGGCCGACACTGACCCAGACGAAATTGGGCCCGATAAGACACTTTTGTTGGTAGACGATGACGAGCCGTTTTTGCGGCGTTTGGCCAAGGCCATGGAAAAGCGCGGATTTGAAGTGGAGACGGCCGGATCTGTTGCAGCAGGTTCCGCCATTGCAACAGCCCGCCCGCCCGCCTATGCGGTGGTGGATCTGCGTCTCGAAGACGGCAATGGGTTGGATGTGGTCGAAGTTTTGCGGGAAAAACGCCCCGACAGCCGCGTTGTGGTTTTGACCGGGTATGGCGCGATTGCGACGGCGGTTGCTGCGGTAAAGATCGGCGCGACGGATTACCTGTCCAAACCTGCGGATGCCTCTGACATTATGAACGCGCTTCTGGCAAATGGGGACGAACTGCCACCACCACCGGAAAACCCGATGAGCGCGGACCGGGTGCGCTGGGAACATATCCAACGCGTCTATGAACTGTGTGATCGCAACGTGTCCGAAACGGCCCGGCGCTTGAATATGCATCGCCGCACCTTGCAGCGGATTCTGGCCAAACGGAGTCCGCGATAAAACAGGTGGTGTTGAGTACGAGTGATGCAACCCAACAGCCCTCGCCGAGCGGGGGCTGGTCCGAGGCGATGGTGACGCTGGCACAGGCTCATGTGGTGCCACCAACCATCAACGCGTTGGTGCAGCCGTCGGGCGTGTTATATGCTGATGGCACATATTGTCAGCAAGGGGCATTGTGGCGGCGCTATCGCCCAATCAGCACCGAGCCGGCCAAACCTGAAACCGCGGGTCCTGTGCTGAACGGGCGGTGGTTGTGGGGCGGCGTCCTGTGGGCGCATTTCGGGCATTTTCTGGTCGAAAGCACTGCGCGGCTTTGGGCCTTGGCCGAGTTACATCGTCCGGTGGATGGGATTGTTTTTGTTCCCAAACGGCCGGATTCTGACGCTGGGATCCGTGGCTTTCAGCAGGATTTCATTCACCAGATCGCGCCGGACCTGCCAATCAAACTGGTGACAGAACCCACGCAGATTTCAGAACTGGTTGTTCCCGGTCAGGGGTTCGGTCTGGGAGAGATCGTAACCGGAACTGCAAAGTTTCGAAACGCAATCCATTCGAAATTTGCACGGGATATCAAACCCGAAGGGCCTGACCGGATATACCTGTCACGCTCCAAACTGGGGCTCGGCAAGGGCGGTTTAATCGGTGAAGAAGAGCTGGAAGACCGGCTGACCCGTGAAGGGTATGAGATCTTCCATCCGCAAGATCACAGCCTCGACGTCCAGCTGGCGCGTTACAAAGCGGCGCGGCAAGTGGTGGCGGCGGATGGCTCTGCGCTGCATCTATATGCGATGGTCGGACGCCCAGATCAAAAAGTTGCCATGATTTTGCGTCGCCAGTCTGGGGCTAATGTGCAGCTGGTGCGAAATGTGCAGGCTTTCTGTAAATGCGACCCGCTTGTGATCAACGCGCTGCGTACCGAATGGCTGCCAATGGCAAAACAGCGCTCCAGCCGGATGAGTTTTGGAGAGCTGGATCACAAGATCATCGGCGCAGCATTGGCCGAAGCTGGCTTCATATCGCGGGATGCCGATTGGCAGGCGGTCACAGGGCGCAAAAGGCGGATGATGCTCAATCAAAAAGGCATCCGAGTGGACGATAACTTTGTTGAATCGCCGGAATTTAAACAAAAGCGCATTCGTGCCAACCGAAAACGCAGACGTGCCGAGCGCGCGGCGCGCGGTGAAACCTCTTAAAGCTTCGCCAGCAGCTCTTCGTGACGTTTCACAAAACTTTCACGCACGGCGACCGGAGGGCGCAGATCGATTTTGAGATCGGCGATTATGTCCGGGTTGGGACGGCCAAAAAACTTGGTCGCTTCCTTTTCTGAAAACCCGGCGATCTGTACGGCTTCCATCCAGGCGCTGATTTTATCGGCCCGTTTGATCTGGGATTTGACGGTTTTTGGCAAGGCCGCGGGCAGGCCAAAACGAATGTGGATCGCCGCCGTCAAACGCGCGTCCAGCTCGCCGTAGCCCGCGCCCACGGCGGCTTTCACCGGTGAAATCATGTCGCCGATCACGTATTCCGGTGCATCATGCAACAGGGCGGCGAGCTTCCATTTGACGGGTGTTTTGGGGTTTAGACGACCATGGATTTGCTCAACCAATAGCGAGTGTTCTGCGACGGAATAGGCAAAGTCCCCTTTGGTCTGACCATTCCAACGCGCCACAAAAGCAAGCCCATGCGCGATGTCCTCGATCTCGATGTCGACCGGGGTCGGATCCAGCAAATCCAGCCGACGCCCAGACAGCATCCTTTGCCATGCCCTTGATCCTAATGCCATTTTCTGCGCCTTCCTGAACTTTTTAATGTCTTTCCTAGTGCATTTTAACACAACGTCAAACGAGACTTTGAAGCCGCCGTGATTGAAAAATGCATCATAAATACACATAATACATACATGGAGAGGGGGCAGATAACCTCTCACGTGGCCCCGTCTCTAGAGACTGACCTCTAGCGAAAGGAGCTTGTTATGTTCAAGCGATTGTTGAGCCTGTGTATGGTATTTGGAATGGCTGCAACGGCCCCGCCTGCGTTTGCCGCCAATTGTGCAGATCGTTCGACGGTGGTCGAGCGGTTGTCTGACAAATACCAAGAAAACTTAACGGCAGGGGGATTACGCAGTGACCAGCAAGGGAGCACATTGTTGGAGGTCTGGACCTCCAAGGCGACCGGGACCTTCACTCTTCTTGTGACCTATCCGAACGGCGTAAGCTGTGTGCTTGCGGCAGGTACGGACTACTTTGAAGAGCTGCCTGCAAAAATGCCGCTTGGAGCCCCCAGTTAGGCGCGAACTAGCCTTCTGCGCCACCATGTTCGTTGCTTGTAAACCATTCGGGTGTTAGGGCCTCCTGAGAAACCCGAAACCAGAATGGAGCTAACAATGGCCGGGGACTATATCGTCAAGGACATCGCGCTGGCTGAATTTGGCCGCAAGGAACTTAATATTGCGGAGACCGAAATGCCGGGCCTGATGGCCCTGCGCGAGGAATATGGCGACAGCAAACCGCTGAAAGGCGCCCGCATTGTCGGCTCGCTGCATATGACCATCCAAACCGCTGTGTTGATCGAAACACTGGTGGCTCTTGGCGCAGATGTGCGCTGGGCGTCCTGCAACGTCTTTTCGACCCAAGACCACGCAGCGGCCGCAATCGCCGCTGGTGACATCCCGGTCTTTGCGATCAAAGGCCAGTCGTTGGAAGAGCATTGGGATTACCTCGACAAATCCTTCCTGTTCGACGAAGGCCCGAACATGATCCTGGATGATGGTGGTGACGCGACGCTTTATGTGCTGCTGGGCGCGCGGGCCGAAGCGGGTGAAGACATCATTCCAGTGCCGCAATCCGAAGAAGAAGCGGTGATCAAGGCGCAGATCAAAAAGCGCATGGAAGCCTCGCCGGGTTGGTTCACCAAGACCCGCGATGCGATCATGGGTGTGTCCGAGGAAACCACCACTGGCGTGCACCGTCTGTATGAACTGCAGAAAAACGGCCAGCTGCCGTTCCCGGCGATCAACGTCAACGACTCGGTCACCAAGTCGAAGTTTGACAACAAATACGGCTGTAAGGAATCGCTGGTCGATGGCATCCGTCGCGCAACCGACACCATGATGGCCGGCAAGGTTGCTGTGGTCTGTGGTTACGGCGATGTAGGCAAAGGCTCTGCGGCCTCCCTGCAAGGCGCCGGCGCGCGCGTCAAGGTTACCGAGGCTGACCCGATCTGTGCGCTGCAGGCTGCTATGGACGGGTTTGAGGTTGTTTTGCTGGAAGAAGCGCTGGACGCCGACATCTTTATCACCACCACCGGCAACAAAGACATCATCCGCATCGAGCATATGCGCGAGATGAAGGATATGGCGATTGTTGGCAACATCGGCCACTTTGACAATGAAATCCAGGTTGCGGCTCTGAAGAACCACAAATGGACCAACATCAAAGAACAGGTGGACATGATCGAGATGCCGTCCGGCAATCGGATGATCCTGCTGTCCGAGGGCCGTCTGTTGAACCTTGGCAACGCAACAGGCCACCCGTCGTTTGTGATGTCTGCATCGTTCACCAACCAGGTTCTGGCGCAGATCGAACTGTTCACCCGTGGTGATCAGTACGAGAACGAAGTCTACATCCTGCCCAAGCACCTGGATGAAAAAGTTGCCGCTCTGCACCTGGGGCGCGTTGGCGCCAAGCTGACAAAACTGACCTCAGAGCAAGCCTCTTATATCGGCGTGACACCTGAAGGTCCGTTCAAGCCCGAGCATTACCGCTACTAAGCTGGATAAATCCAACATTGCGCCGTCCGTTGTTTTGCAACGGGCGGCGTTTTTATTGTTGGGATCCACTAAATCCGGTGCAGTCAATTTTCGGGGAAAACGCCGAAAAACTTTTCCTTTGTGGAACGCTGAATTGCGCCTACTGTCGGCCTATTGCCACAAGGCAAAACGGTTTCCGGGTTGGGAGTTAACTATGGGAAAAAGAGACGATTTGATTGCGCAATATGCGGATGATCTGAAAAATAAATGCGGTATGGATCCGGATATGGACCTGCTGACTAAGGTCACGATTGGTTGTGGTCCCGCAATTTACAACGCAGACGCATCAACGGTTGCATCCAGCCAAGAGAGCGAGCTGGAGACGGTAAAGACCAATTTTCTGATCAAGAAGCTGGGGCTTTCTGATGGCCCGGAACTGATGGAAGCCATCAATTCCGTCGTGGAAACCTATGGCAAATCAGAGCGCAACAAATACCGCGCGGTTGTCTACTATATGCTGACCAAGCACTTCGGCAAAGAAGCGGTTTACGCGTAACTCCAAAGAATTCAGCCGCGGATCTTTCTACGGGTCGGCGGCTGATGTCCAATCGGCTGAATTTGAAACTTATTATCCGGGCAATTGCTTTGCGGAATCAAAGTGCCCCGGTATAGCTTCTAAGAGCAGCCAGGATGGCAGACCAAAGTTTCTCATACGCGTGTGGTGGATACGGAGCACGCGGGGTGGAAGGGAAGGTTCTGTTCGTCCCGGAACCTTCCCTTTTTTATTTTCGGACGTGTTGATTTTGAACATGTCGCGTTTGCAGCGCCGTTGCAATTTTGCGCCGTGTAAACCAACCGCAGCCTTAAAACAGCGCTAGCACCAAACCAACCGCGGCACAGGACACGGTGGCATAGCCGCCGTCGATCACAGTCAGCAGCTTGGGGCGCATCGCATACATATTGTTCAGTGCAATCCAGGGCGTGATGAAGAACAGCCCAATACCCAATCCAGCAATCAGACCGGCACCGATGGTATCAATTCCGGACAGTGCAAAGATATGGCGCATCATGCCGGCCACAATCAGCTGAATGACAAAGCTGAGGGCAAAGATCATGGGCGACATGCCGCCTTTGGGTTTGCCATCGGCGTCCACTTCAACACCCGAGGCTTTGACCCACGGACCTGCAAGCAACCCATACCACGCAGCCCCAAGCCCAAATCCAACAGCTGCGGCGACAACAACATTTAAAAATTCCATCTCACACGACTCCTGGTCACAATAAAACAGGTCTATCACTTGTGTGCGCTGGTCTCTCCCATGGCGCAGATCTCGCGCCATTCCTGTTCGGTGACAGGCTGCACGGACAGGCGCGAGTTCTTGACCAATATCATCTCGGCCAGAGCTTCGCGCTGTTTGATGTCATCAAGGGAGACCGGCTTGGTGAAGCTGCGCACCGCTTTGATGTCGACGCATTCCCACCGGGGATCATTCGCTTTGCTGTCGGGGTGGCATTCTGCGCAAACCTCGACGATGCCGACCACGGATTTTTCTTTTTGTGAATGATAGAAAAACCCGAGATCGCCCAATTTCATCTCCCGCATAAAATTGCGGGCTTGGTAGTTGCGGACGCCGTCCCATTCTTCACCAATCTCACCTTTGGCGCGCTGATTGTCCCAGCTCCAGGTGGAAGGTTCCGATTTGAACAGCCAGTACCGCATCAACCGATGACTTTCTTCCAGGTGATCAGGTCCACCGTCTCAAACAGATCTGCCTTGGCATAGGGGTCGCTGTCGGCCCAAGCTTGGGCGGCTGCCATGTCCTCGACGTCGAGGATGATCAGCGAGCCGACCATTTTGCCGTCTTGATCCATCAACGGCCCAGCTTGGGCAACAACGCCGGTCTCTTTGATATAGGCGAGATGCGCATCCCGGTTGTCCAGGCGCACTTGCAGGTTCTCGGGCTTATCGCGGGCGATCAATGCTACGAGCATTTTATTCCTCTTTTAATGGTCTTGTAAGTAATTGCGCCGCCGCATCCGCAATCGTCAAGCTTTGATCGATCAAAGCGACCACAGTCTGGGTGATTGGCATATCAATACCAAGTGATTTTGTCTTTTCCATCACGGCGCGCGCTGTTGCTGCGCCCTCAACCGTGATGCTGGGATCAAACGATTCTCCGCGTCCCAAAGCCAGGCCCAGACTGAAGTTGCGCGATAGCGGCGAGCTGCAGGTCAGGGCCAGGTCACCAAAACCGGAAAGCCCCGCCAATGTCTCAGCCCGTGCGCCCATGGTCTGGGCCATGCGCTGCATCTCGGCAAACCCACGGGTCATAAGGGCGGCGCGTGCGCTGTCACCCAGCTCGGCTCCAATAACCGCGCCGCAGGCTATGGCAAAAACATTTTTCAGCGCGCCGCCCACCTCGGCCCCTATTGTGTCCGTCGTGCGATATAGCCTTAGGTTTGCGGTGGTCAGCTCCTGTTGCAAAAGCAGCCCTGTGACCGCGTCCGCGCAGGCCAGTGTGAGGGCCGTGGGCAGGCCGCGGGCAATATCGGCAGCAAAGCTGGGCCCGGTCAACAGCGCGGCCTGTGCATCTGGCACAACCTCGGCAATCACACCAACGGGGCCAAGGCCGGTTGAAAGCTCTACGCCTTTGCAGCAGGCGACCAGATTTTTCCCGCGAAACGCCAGCGGATCTTGTTGCAGAAACGCGCGCAGTCTTTGCATGGGCACGGCCAGAAGGAGAGTTTTGCTGGCACAGGCGGCATTGAAATCAGAGGTCACCGTCACGGCTTCGGGCAGAGGTGCCTCGGGCAGGCGGCGGGTATTGATGCGTTGTGTCGCGATTTCGGCGGCTTGATCCGGGTCACGGGCCCACAGGGTGACAGGTTGGCTGCGTCCAAGGCTAATCGCCAACGCGGTGCCAAAGGCTCCGGCACCCAATACGGAAACACTCACGCTTTGGCTCCCTTTTTGCCGCTGCCGATCAGGGCCGGGCTGCTTTGGTCTAGGGGCCAGCGGGGTCGGGCCGACAGGTCCATTCCATCCCGTGCGCCGGATTTAAACCGCTCCAGCCCAGCATAGGCGATCATCGCTGCGTTATCGGTACAGAGCTTGAGGGGTGGTGCCACAAATTGCGTGTCAAATTCAGCGCACAGCTGTTCCAACCCGGCGCGAATGGCTGTGTTTGCTGCGACACCACCAGCAACCGCAATGGTTGCGACCTCTGGGGCTTCTGCTTTGTAAATTTCAAGCGCGCGTTTGGTTTTGGCAACCAGCACATCCACCACGGCTGCCTGAAACCCTGCGCACAGATCTGCGCGGTCCTGCCGGGACAGGCCGCCTTTTTCCGCGACAATCTGGTCACGCATCCGCATCAGAGCGGTTTTTAACCCGGAAAAGGACATGTTGCAGTCCTTTCGATCCAACAGAGGCCGGGGAAAGCGGAACCGTTTGGGGTCACCGTTTAACGCTTCGCCCTGTACTGAAGGACCGCCCGGTTGCGGCAAACCCAGCAGTCGCGCGGTTTTGTCAAAGGCTTCCCCTGGGGCGTCGTCAATGGTGCCACCCAGGCGGGTGAAGTCCTCGGGGCCACGTGCGATCAGAAACTGGCAATGCCCGCCTGAGACCAGCAGCATCAGATAAGGATATGGGATTTGATCCGTCAGCCGTGGCGTCAGCGCATGGCCCGCCAGATGGTTCACACCCACCAGCGGCAGCCCGGTGGCGGCTGCGATTCCTTTGGCACACATGACACCCGAAATTACACCGCCAATCAGGCCGGGACCTGCGGTGACTGCGACCATATCCAGATCCGTAAAATCCACATTCGCGGCGCGCATGGCCTGTGCCACGCTCAGATCCAGCTTTTCCGCATGGGCGCGCGCTGCAATTTCTGGCACCACGCCACCAAAAGCGCTGTGCAATTCGGTTTGACCAAAGACGATGGAGGACAAGATCTCGGTCCCGCCTTCAACTGTTTCACGTAAAACAGCTGCCGCCGTGTCGTCGCAGCTGCTTTCGATCCCCAATACGGTTAAAGTCTCTGTCATAGCGTTACCATTGCATCCATCCGCGCCGGGGGCTACCACCTTAGGCGCGTTGGAACAATCCCAGGAGGGGCGCGTGGTTTGCCTGTTGATGACCCGACCCGCCGCCGCATCCCAGCGGTTTTGGCAGGCGTTGCCCGAGGCGCTGCGCGCTCAGCTTACTCTCATTGTGTCGCCTTTGCTGGAGATCCAGCCGGTGCCGTTTGATGTGGACTACCAAAAATACCGTGCGGTGATTTTCACGTCTGCCCATGGGGTTGCCCAAGCGGGGCAGGTACCGGGTCCAATGCCTGCCTATTGTGTTGGTGAGCGCACAACAGCTGCGGCACGCGCCCAAGGTTGGGATGCGCAATACATGGGTCAAACCGCCGACGCGCTGGTTGCGGCCCTGTCGTGTAAGGTTGTCGATGGCCCGGTGCTGCATCTTCATGGACGCCACAAGCGGATGAATGTCAGCGCGGCTTTGTCGCAGAACAGCCTGTCGTGCCAGGGGATCACCGTTTATGATCAACATCTTCTGCCGCTGTCGGAGGCTGCGCAAACCAGTCTGGCGACCGGAAAACGACACATTGTGCCGCTTTTTTCCCCGCGCACTGCGCAGCAATTTGCCTATGAATGTAACACGGCAACCAACATCTTTTTTATCGCAATGAGCGAAGCTGTTGCGGAACCGTTGAAGTCTTTGGACTATATGGAGCTGCAAGTATCTCAGGCACCGGATGCAGATGCGATGGCAAAACTGGTTAGCATTGCCGCAGATCGCCTTGCATAGCTTGAGACGGACGAATGCGCACAGTAGGGTCGCGCAGGAGTTCAAGTATTAGATTTTGAGATTCGAAGGGAAGATCGGCGTGGCAGATAAAAAGAACCCGGAGGACGTGGCGGAGCCGACGCCAGGGGTAGAAGAGACAACCGTCATCGCGGATGAGACCTCAGAGGGCGTTCCGACAGAAGAGGTTGAAACGCCTGAGGTTGACACCGAGGACGCGCCGCAGACCCTGTCTTCCGAGACCGAGACCGAGACCGAGACCGAGACCGAGACCGAGACCGAGACCGAGACCGAAGGCCTTGATGCGGCGCAAGAGCCCGCGGAAACCGTTTCATTTGAAACGTTGGAAGAACAGCCCGTGCAGGTCGAACGGATCATCGAAAAACGCGGTGGTGTGGTCCCAACGGTGATTGGCGGAATTATTGCGGCAGGCCTCGGCTTTGGATTGGCGCAGACCGAGGTTCTGGATCCTTATTTTGGTAAAGGTGGCGCTGAAATTGAAAGCTTGACCGCGGCGCAGTCCGATCTGGGTCAGAAATTGACCGATGTAACCACCCGTCTTGACGCTCTGGTCATTCCGGATCTGGATCCATTGGCCGTGCGCGTGGATGCGTTGGAAGGTTTTGCCAATGATCTTCCGCAACAACCGTCTGTCGATTTGAGCGCGATTGAGACCAAACTGGCTGACCTGCAATCTCAAATTGCTGCATTGCAAGCGCGCCCGGTCACCGAAGGCGCCTCTGCCGAGGCAACCGCTGCCTTTGAAGCTGAGATCGCAAAACTGCAAGACAGTTTCAGCAAACAGCGTGAAGAGGTCGAGGCGATGTTTGATCAGGCCCGTGCCCTGGAACAAGCCAGCGCTGAGGCCGCCAAAATTGCCAGTGCACAAACCGTATTGGCACGGCTGCGCGCAGCAGTTGATGCAGGCCAGCCCTTTGGCGGCATGACGTCTGAGCTGTCTGATCTCGGCGTGGATGTCCCGCAAGCGTTGCTGGACCGTGGCACTGATGGGGTTTCAACCTTGGCTGCGCTGACCGAAAGTTTTGCACCAGCCGCGCGCGCCGCTTTGGCGGCTGTGCGTGACGAAGGCAAAGACAGCGCTGGGCTGTTGGATTACGTGAACCGCCACCTGGGCGCGCGGTCCGTTGCCCCGCGTGATGGGGATGACCCCGATGCGGTTCTGTCGCGGGCTGAAGCAGCCGTGCGCAAAGGGGATCTGGAAACAGCAATCTCCGAAACCTCAACACTTCCGGAAGCTGCGGCTTCTGCCATGGCAGATTGGGTTGATGCCGCGGTTGCCCGTCAACAGACGCTGGTTGCTGCTGAAACCCTCTCCCAAAGCCTGAACGCCAACTAAGGACTTTTCCGCATGCTCTGGTCTCTTTCGAAATATCTTATCTTTGTAGCGCTGGCTGCGGCGCTGGCCTATGGCGCTGGGCTTTTGCTGGAAACCTCCGGTGGGGTGCAGATCACGGTTGCGGGCACCGAATATACCTTGGGCGCGTTGCAATCAGTCCTTGCCTTGTCGGTGCTGCTGGTGGTGCTGTGGCTGACCCTAAAACTGGCCTCTTTGCTGGTGGCCACCTTGCGTTTTATCAATGGTGACGAAACGGCGCTGTCGCGCTTCTTTGACAAAGGGCGCGAGCGCAAAGGATACCAAGCCCTTGCGGATGGTCTGATGGCGCTGGCGTCCGGCGAAGGGCGTTTGGCCATGGCCAAAGCGGCCCGTGCGGAACGGTATCTGGAGAAGCCAGAGCTGACCAATCTGATCACCGCGCAAGCGGCTGAAATGGCCGGTGACACCAAAAAGGCAGCAGAGGCTTACAAGAAGCTGTTGTCGACCCAAAGCACGCGTTTTGTTGGTGTGCGCGGCATTATGAACCAGAAGCTGTCCGAAGGCGACAAGGGCACGGCTTTGGCCTTGGCGGAAAAAGCGCTGGCGCTGCGTCCCAAACATGAAGAGGTTCAGGATACGCTCCTGAAACTGCAAGCGCAGGCCCAGGATTGGGCCGGTGCGCGCAAAACACTGTCTACCAAGCTCAAGACCGGCACGTTGCCGCGTGATGTGTATAAGCGTCGCGATGCGGTTCTGGCTTTGTCGTCTGCAAAGACGTTGCTGGACGAAGGTGCGACCACGGATCAACAGGAAAAGGCGATCGAGGCGAATCGCCTGTCTCCGGATCTGGTGCCCGCCGCTGCTTTGGCCGCACGGGCCTATATCGAGCAGGGCAAGAAACGTCAGGCCACGCGTATTCTGAAAAAGACCTGGGAAGCACAGCCGCATCCGGATCTGGCCCATGCATACGCTGAGATTGAGCCGGAAGAGACCCCGGCCGCACGTATCAAACGGTTTGACCAACTGGCGCGTCTGGCCCCGGATCACGACGAAACCCGTCTGGTGATGGCTGAATTGCAGATCGTTGCCGAAGAGTTCCCCTCTGCCCGCCGTGCGTTGGGCGATCTGGCAGAGCGCGCGCCGGATGCCCGTGCCTTGACCCTGATGGCTGCGATTGAACGGGGTGAAGGGGCGGATGACAGCGTGGTTCGCGGCTGGCTGGCACGTGCGCTCAGCGCGCCGCGCGGTCCTCAGTGGGTGTGCGATACATGCAACCACATCCAGCCCGAATGGACGCCTGTCTGCGAAAACTGCGGCAGTTTTGACACGCTCAGCTGGAAGACGCCGGACACGCCCGAGGTCGCAAGCGCCACCGGAGCCTACATGTTGCCGCTGATCGTGGGCGCGTTGGAAGACAAATCCGACGCCGTAGAGCCCGAGGCCGATGAAGTGGTTGAGGCCACAGCCGATGAGCCAGCGGAACCGGTCAAAGAGGCCAATTAAGCCTTTTCCCTGAGGTGCGCCGATGATATCAGCGCGCCTCACAGGCAGTGCTGTTAGTGCAGCCCCGCCAGGCCGCTGTAGCTCAGATGGTAGAGCACGTCATTCGTAATGATGGGGTCGTAGGTTCGAGTCCTATCAGCGGCACCACTTTGAAAATACAGAGCTGGAAAATCGAGAACGGTAACCCGCAGTCACCGCAGAGCGCTCATAACTCCTGACAAGTTTATTTGTTAAGGCTCCGTTTACACCCCACCCGTTATCCCAGTTATGGGTGAAAAATAGTGGTGGTGAAAAATGAGCGCACAAGGCAATGCGGCGCCCATTATCATCAAGAGGAAAAAAAGCGGCGGCGATCATGGACACCATGGTGGCGCCTGGAAAGTGGCCTATGCTGACTTTGTGACAGCGATGATGGCATTCTTCTTGTTGATGTGGCTCTTGAACGCAACAACTGAAAAACAACGTAAAGGTCTGGCGGATTACTTCTCGCCTTCTATTCCGCTCAGCCGGGTGTCCGGTGGTGGCAACGGTGCTTTTAACGGGGACAGCATGTTCACCGAAGAGATCAAGCCACAGACCGGAACAGGTGCGAGTGCGGAACATCCTGAAGATGCCCAAAAAGCGCAGGGTGACTCTGGCGTCGAGAAGCAGGACCAGGAGAAAGAGGCCGAAGACCGTGAGTTCAAGGCAATGCAGGATGCATTGGCCGGGCGCAGCGGCGAAAGCATGGTCTCAATCGAGATGGCGCGACACATTGTAACCCGCGTTTCGGATGAAGGGTTGATAATCGAGCTGTTCGATACAACCGAAGCACCTTTGTTTGAGGCAGAAAGCGCGACGCCAACACAACTGTATCGTGATCTGGTGCGGATGGTCGCTCGGGTAACCAAAGTGGTTGGCAATGAGATTGCTGTCAGCGGCCATACGCGGTCTCAGCCAGTGGTTCTGGCAAATAATCCGATTTGGCAACTGTCACATGCGCGGGCGGATGAGACCCGAAAACTGCTCGAATCGGGTGGAACGTCTGCCAAACGCATCCAACGTGTAACGGGTCATGCGGACCGAAAACTGTCGCAGCAGAATCCGATGTCGGTCAAAAACAACCGAGTCGAGATCATTCTACTGCGGGAATAAGGCCTGAATCCCGCTCATTTACCGACACTGGGGCTAATGGATAACTCAGATTTTATCTGTTAGCCCGCTATTAAGGCCCATTGGTTACTCCTGACTGCAGAAGAGTTTTGATGCAGCAGAAAGGCGTATCCATGACCATTTCTTCGTCGTTGAATGCGGGGGTAGCCGGTTTGACTGCCAACGCAGCGCGTTTGGCAACGATTTCCGACAATATTTCCAATTCCTCGACCCCTGGCTACAAGCGAGTACAGTCCGATTTCAACTCATTGGTGATCGGTTCCTCTGGCTCTGGCTACACCGCAGGTGGCGTTCGGGCCACATCGTCGCGTGTGATTGATGAGCAGGGTTCGCGAGTTGGTACAAACAACGCAACTGACTTGGCTATCAATGGTCGAGGTATGTTGCCCGTTGCAAACATCACAGAAGTAGAGAGCGGAATCCTCAATCCGGCAATGTTGCTGACTTCCACCGGGTCGTTCAACACCAATGATGACGGCGTGCTGACAACCGAATCCGGCCTCGTTCTTATGGGGTGGCCGGCGCTTCCTGATGGATCTATTCCAAACTTCCCGCGTGACACAACAAGTGGTCTTGAGCCGATTGTCTTGAACCGCAGCCAACTTTCCAGCGAGCCGACGACGGAAGTGAACTTGGGTATTAACTTGCCCGCAACCTCCACCGAAGCAGGCGGCACCCCGGATCCAGCGGACACGACCACAACAATCGCTTACTATGACAACCTTGGTCGTGCCGAAGGTATTACGGTTGAATTTGAAGCAACCGTGCCAGCATCTGGTACATCCAACGAATGGACAATGCGTCTCACAGACTCCGCCAGTGGCGGTGCGCTGATCGGTGAATACACATTGACGTTTAACGACAGTCAGACGGATGGTGGTTCCCTTGCATCCGTGACGGCGATCTCTGGCGGTGCTTATGACGCGACAACCGGCTCTGTGATTGTAAACGTTGCCGGTGGTGCGATTGAAGTAGATGTTGGGCTGATTGGTCGTTCCAACGGGTTGACCCAGCTTGGAGACGAATGGGTGGCTGCGAACATCTCCCGTGATGGCGCACCAGCCGGCAACATCGTGGATGTCCAAATCGACCAAAACGGATTTGTTCTGGCGAGCTTTGACTCTGGCATTACCCGCACCGTTTATCAGGTTCCGTTGGTGGATGTGCCAAACATGAATGGGTTGCAAACCCTGGATCGTCAGACCTTCCTGCCAACCACCGACAGTGGTTCGTTCTTCCTTTGGGATGCAGGTAGCGGCCCCGTCGGGGATGTCGCGTCATTTGCCTTGGAAGAATCAAATGCTGACGTCGCGACTGAGCTCACGCAGATGATTACAACCCAGCGAGCATACTCCTCGTCTGCCAAGGTCATCCAAACCGTGGATGAAATGCTGCAGGAAACCACTAACATCAAGCGCTAATAGCGCTTGATACCCCTTAACCTAAAACACGAGCTGACGAATGACTCTGTCTAGTGCAATCAATGCCGCAATGTCGGGTATCTATGCCTCGTCGCGCAATTCGAATGTTGTTGCGGACAACTTGGCCAATGCGTTGACACCGGGTCATTCGCGGCGCGTGCTTTCGGTGACCAGTGCCGGAGCTGGCGTGCCTGGCGTGCGAGTCGGTGATGTACAACTGGTTAAAGACCCAGCCATCCTGGCATCGCGCCGCGTGTCCGAGGCAGACTTTGAGGCGGCGGAACAGCGCGCGAGTTTTTTCTCACGCGTGTCTAACGCTGTAGGGACCGTCGATGATGAGTTTTCTTTGGCGTCTTTGCAATCAAACTTCAGTTCGGCGTTGGTGGAGGCAATTTCTCGTCCAGATTCGGGACCGCGCCTAAACGAGCTGGCTGTTTCCGCTGCGGCGCTTGCTGAAGGTTTGAATTCGGCATCTGATGTTGTGCGCGCCCAACGCGTAGCGGCAGAAAACAGCATTGATGCGCAAGTTGACTCTTTGAACCAAGGTCTCAAAGACGTGGAACGCTTGAACGCAAAAATTGTTCTGGCGCGGGCATCTGGGCAGGATCCCGTGGGCTTGCTGGATCAACGCGATCAGGTCATTGATGAGATCAACAAAATTGTCCCGGTCAAAGTGGTTGAGCGTGATAACAATCAGGTCGCTCTGTTCTCCGAAGGCGGTGAAATCCTTTTGGAAGGCACCGCGTCTCAATTCAGCTTTGAAGCGAAGCGGGATATCCTGCCTTATATGACCGTCGACAATGGTTTGTTGTCCGGGCTTGAGATTGACGGGCGTCCTATTTCGACAGATCCCAATGGTCGACTGCGTGGCGGGACCTTGGCTGCGGCCTTTCAGATCCGCGATGACTACGCAATCGAGGCACAACAAGATCTCGATTCCATGGCGCGTGATCTGATTGAACGTTTTCAAGATCCCGCTGTCGACCCTACGCTTTCTGCAACAGATGCTGGGATCTTTACTGACAATGGATCTGCGTTTGACCCCACCAACGAAGAAGGGTTGGCTGGCCGGATCTCATTGAACGAACGGGTGGCATTGGATGGCGATGCTGAGACGTGGCGGTTCCGCGACGGTTTGAACGCGGTGACCCAAGGGGACGCAGGCGATGCAACGCTATTACGGTCTTACACGGATGCTTTGGAGGCCTCCCGCACCATTACGACAACAACGCTTGGCACTGTCGAGGTGACAGCGGCGACGCTTGCAGCCGACATTATATCCCGTTTTGCGCAGGACAATGAAACCAGCACAAACCGCGTTGCTTTTACCGTCGCAAGCTTCATTGAAACCAGTGAAATGGAGCAAGCCCAAGGTGTCGACACGGACGTGGAACTGCAAAACCTATTGATCATCGAACAGGCTTACCAGGCCAACGCGCGTGTGATTACGGTTGTGAATGAACTTATGGACACACTTCTAAGGATTTGATGGATGATCTCTACTTCATACGGAGACCTCGCCCAATATACGTTTTTGCGGATACGGAATTCGACCCTCAAGTCGGAAGTGCAAACCCTGGGGCAAGAGCTTACAACGGGGCGGACAACAAATGTGACCGAACGCCTGGGCGGTGATTTCACCTATCTGGCTGGGATCGAACACACGTTGAGCCAACTGGACAGCTACCAAGTGGCCGCGGCCGAGGTGACAGTCCTGACGGTTTCCATCCAATCCAGCCTTGAGAATGTGGAAAACAATGTTCAAGGCCTGCGGGATGATATTCTGGCCCTCAGCTCGACGATGTCCAGTGATGACGCAGAGCGCCTTGCAGGTGAAGCACGTGCGCAGCTGGGAAACACAATTGACACGCTGAATTCAACGGTGGGTGGGCGCGCTCTGTTTGCGGGCACCGCGACACAGTCAGCCGCATTGGAAAACGCGGATGTCTTGATGTCAGCACTCGCGGCAGAGGTGGCCGGTGCAGCCACGGTGGATGATGTTGTCGCCGCCGTTGATAACTGGTTCGATGATCCGGCAGGATTTGATTCCGTTGTCTACGCAGGCTCCACGACGCCATTGGCGCCAATTGATGTTGGTGACGGTGACGAGGTTCAGCTGGATGTCTTGGCTTCAGACGATGCATTTAAAAAATCTCTCAAAGCCTTTGCGCTGGCGGCATTGACCGTAGAGCCGGGCGTGACCTTGCCTGCTGACTCGTCCATTGAGCTGGTTCGTCGCACCGGAACTGACTTGTTTGCCGCCAATGACGCGATCATTGATCGCCGCTCAGATGTTGGCTTTATCGAAGAGCGGATCGAAAATTCAAGAACCCGCAATGAAGCGGAAATCACCAGCCTTTCGATTACCAAGAACGAAATGTTGGAAGCAGATCCTTATGAGACATACGCAAAGTTAGAGGAAGCACAAAACCAGTTGGAAAGCCTTTATGTGGTAACACAACGATCATTCCAGTTGACGCTTCTGAGATACATATCATGATGAAATACCTTCGTATCCTGGTTCTGTTCCTGTTGGTTCCAATGGCGGCGCACGCAAACGCCATTCGGCTGAAGGATCTGGTTGAGTTTGACGGTGTGCGTGGGAATGATTTGGTCGGATACGGTCTTGTGGTCGGCTTGAACGGTACGGGCGATGGTCTGCGGAACTCTCCCTTTACCGAAGAAATCATGACGAACATTCTGGAACGTCTTGGCGTCAATGTGACCGGTGAACAATTCCGTCCGAAAAACGTGGCCGCTGTGTTTGTTACAGCCAGTCTGCCGCCGTTTTCACGGGTCGGGTCCACTTTGGATGTGACGGTCTCTGCAATCGGCGATTCCAGTAGCCTGCTGGGTGGCACATTGATCATGACACCTCTGAATGCGGCCGACGGACAGATCTATGCCGTGGCGCAAGGGACCATTCTGGCCGGTGGGGCCGTTGCCGAAGGCGAAGCCGCCACCGTGACCCAAGGGGTTCCAACATCGGGTGTTATTCCATCTGGTGGCCGAATTGAACGCGAGATCGAGTTTGATCTGTCTTCCCTGTCCACCATGCGATTGGCCCTGCGCGAAGCCGATTTCACCACCGCCAACCGGATTGAACGGGCCATCAACGCTGAATTTGGCCGCAACGTGGCCTTGATGCGGGATTCCGGCACGGTTGAGGTGGATATCCCCCGCACAAATGCGCGATCTACTGCGCACGCCATCGGTCGGATGGAAAACATTCTGGTCGAGCCGCAGCGCAAAGCGCGTGTTGTTGTGGATCAACGCTCAGGAACTATTGTGATGGGCAGCGACGTGCGGATTTCACGCGTTGCGGTGGCGCAGGGTAACCTGACCCTGCGGATCGAGGAAGCACCGTTGGTTGTGCAGCCGAACCCCTTTACCGATGCGCAACCTGTTGTGGTGCCTCGGACAGGTGTCGGCATCGAAGAAGAAGAGAATGTTCAGCTTGCAGAGGTGCCCGAAACCACATCGCTGTCCGAAGTGGTCTCTGGACTGAATGCACTGGGTGTTTCCCCGCGGGACATGATCGATATCCTCAAAAGCCTCAAAGCGGCTGGCGCGCTACATGCGGAATTTGTTGTCCGCTAACGGCGCAAGCAACAGAACAAGGACGTGAAAGAGAGGCCCAGAAATCGGCCTTTCTTTTTTGTTCGTTGGCCCCGGTGGTTTACCATTTGCACTTTTGCTAAGTTCATTGCAGCGTGAGGGAAATTTCAAACGGAGTGTGCCTTTGGCCGATCTTGCCTTTCCTCAGCCCGAAACCTTTACCCTTCCGATTGTCGGGCAAACCAGTGTGTTTCCAGTTGGGCGCATTTTTTGTGTCGGTCGTAACTATGTCGCCCATGCCGAGGAAATGGGAAGTGTCGTCGATCGCGCGGCACCGTTCTATTTTACCAAATCCGCACTAAATGCGGTGCGCAGCGGCAACAGCGTTCCATTTCCCCAAGGGACGCGTGATTTTCATCACGAAGTCGAGCTGGTCGTCGCCCTGGGCGCGTCCCTTGTGAACGCAGACCCAGATCACGCGATGAAAGCGGTGTTCGGTTATGGCTGTGGATTGGATATGACCCGCCGCGATCTGCAGATCCGGGAGCGCAAGAAACAACGCCCCTGGGATCTGGGCAAAGATCTGGAAAATGGCAGTGTTTTGGGTCCCATTACACCGCAGCACACGTGGGACGGACCGGAGGGTCAGGCGATCTGGCTGGACGTGAATGGCATCCGTCGACAGACTGGGCAGCTGGACGATATGGTTTGGTCGGTTGGTGAGCTTCTGGCTAATTTGTCGACCTTCTACCACCTGGAACCCGGCGATATCGTCATGACGGGAACCCCTGCGGGTGTTGGACCTGTGGTGCCCGGCGATACAATTGATGCCGGGATCACAGGCCTTGAGCAGATCTCACATCATTTGATGGAATAATTACCAACGCTTCAGCGTGTCGCCATAGTCAATGGTTGGCGTCAGGGTCACGTGCTTTTCAATCTCGGCCTCGGGATTGTCCAACTGTGCCGCGATGATCTCTGCTGCTTTGCGGCCAATTTCCTGACGGCAGGCATCCATTGTGGCCAGGCGGCGCGGCAGACCGTCCAAAAGTTCAACACCGTTGAACCCGGCCAAACCGATCTCGCGCGGGATATCAACGTTCTGCTCCAACAGATACAGCAGACCGCCCGCGCCGATCATATCGTTGGAGTAATAGATGAAATCGAGGTCTGGGGAGCGTTCCAGCATTTCCTGTGTCATCTCGCGCCCTTTGGCCAAAGCGGATCCGCCCGAGTAAAAGGCGCGATCTTCGATTTCGACCCCCTCTTTGGCGAGGGCTTCGGTGAAGCCTTCAAACCGTTTGCGGGCGCGATGGTCCAAGGGCATTTTTGTGCCCATAAATCCGATGTGCTCGAACCCGGCCTTCAGGATCGCCTTGGCCATTTCACGACCAGCGCGGCGATGAGAAATGCCGACCATTGCGTCCACGGGCTTGCCGTCGGTGTCCATAATCTCAACCACAGGGATGCCCGCGGCCTGCAGCATGGCTTTGCTGGCTTCGGAATGTTCCAATCCTGCGATGATCACCCCGGACGGACGCCAGGACAGCATCTCATACAGGACTTTTTCTTCCTTTTCAGGCTGGTAATCGGTGACGCCCACAACCGGTTGCAGGTCCGTGTTCTCCAAAACGCGGTTGATCCCGGTCAGGACTTCGGGAAAGACCATATTGGACAATGACGGGATGATCACCCCAACCAGGTTCACCCGGCTTGACGCCAGAGCCCCGGCAATTTTGTTTGGCACATACCCCAGCTCTTTGGCTGCGGCGAGGACTTTTTCACGTGTTTTTTCAGACACATCGCCCCGGTTGCGCAGAACCCGGCTGACGGTCATCTCAGAGACGCCGGTGGCTTCGGATACGTCACGCAGGGTAAGGGGGCGATGGATGTCGTTCGTCACGCTGAAACTGCCTTTTTGTTTTGTTCTGAAACAACGTTACTCCACGCAGTGGGGCCTGCACAATGGGTCGATCTTTGCTTGGGTTAACCTGTTACTTCCACACAATGCACATGGTGTTTTGAATGTGTTCCGGCCTCTGGCTGATCCCCAATTGACTTGGCCCCTTGGGGTGAACTACGCAGATCCTAAGCGGCCCCGTGGCTCAACTGGATAGAGCAGCCCCCTCCTAAGGGGCAGGTTGCAGGTTCGAATCCTGCCGGGGTCGCCATTTGGCCGCGAATTGCGATTAAGACTTGGCTTCAATCACGGGAACCGAGAAGGCCTCTACCGCCTCACCCACGTTGTGCAACACCAGTTCGCCCAAGGGTTCGGCTGAACATTTGGAGCACAGGCTGTTGCGACTGACGACGATCTGAGCTCCGATGGTTTTGCCATAGTCGCCAAGACGCGCGGCTATATTGGCGGCTTGGCCAATCACGGTGAAGTCCAGACGCTCGCGCGATCCGATGTTGCCATAGGTGACGGAGCCGTAGGCGACGCCAATTGCGCAATCAAGGTCAGCGACGCCGGTTTCTTCCCGCATGTCTGTCAGGGCAAGGGCACTGTCGCGCGCCGCCAACAGCGCTTTGGTCCGGGCCTGATCGGGATCATCACCAGCCGGGAACACTGCCAGGACCGCATCGCCGATAAACTTCAGCACTTCGCCGCCGTTTTCATGCACATGGTCGGATGTGCTTTCGAAAAACCGGTTCAACAGGGTGATATAGGCGTCCCGCCCCAGTGTTTCCTGAAGCCGGGTCGACCGACGCAGATCGCAGAACATAATGGCCGCGTCGATCTCATCGCCGTCCCCGCGACGAATCTCTCCGCCAAGAACACGGGAGCCGGACCGTTTGCCGACATAGGTTTCCAACAGGGATTTTGCATTGTCCCGCTGCGCAAAGACCTCATAGTAGCGCGAGATCACGGCAGAGCATTCAAAGATCAAACCCAGATCGGAGGTAGAAAACCCATCCGGATGGTCGGATGCCACCGTCAGCACGTTGATCCGCCCATCGGTAAAGGGCAGCGGCATGGCCACGTAATCCGTAGCACCATCCCGCTGCAGATCCTCGAGGATTGGGAAGGCGTCAATATCGGATCCGTCATTCAGCCGATGACGCACGCCGCCCAGACCTTTGGCTACATGGCGGATCGGGCTGTTGTGATAGGCGGGCTCGTCATAAAGCTCGTAAGATGGGGTATAGAGCGTAACTTTGTCCTGGTTTTTGGACCAGATGAAATTTTTCCCCGCGATCATCGGATGAAGAGACCAAGCCATAACCGACAGACGGGATAGGGCGATGCCCTGGCTGGTCAGCTTATGAGCCAGGGCGCGCGTAAAGGCCTCGGGCGTGTCGATAAACGACGCATCGCGCATCAACCAATCAACCAGCGGACCAGAGATATTTCCATAGGCCGGGGACAGGATTTCATTGTCTCCGGTATCGATTTCCAGGTCCTGGTGATGTGTAAAGCTGACAAACCTTTCGATACCTTCCACGCCAGGAAAAGGGCAATCGTATTCCCATGCCGCCATGTCGATGCTGCCGGTGCGGGTGTCGAGGTCATAATAGCGCGCCGTCCCCTTCAAAGGGCAAAAGGTGCGCAGTTCGTCTTTGGCGATCAACGCTGCTTTCAGCTCGTCTGCTGGGAAGTAGATCGCTGGGCTCTGCCGGGTTTCAAACATAACCTTGGCGCGCGAACATTGCGCGAGCAGTTCCCCTTGGTAGCGGATAGAGACTGGATGGGGCAGGTCTTCGACGAGAATACCATAGCCGCCCCGTTGAGGATGGACGTGCACATTCATCGACCGGTTCCTTTGCTGCAGCGCAATAGGCGGGATATGGGGACACCATATCAGATATTCCAGTGGATGGGGGTGCGAAGCTGAAACTTTTTACGATTATGCGTCGGTCTCACACCATCCGGATGACGTCTTTGCTGATGGCCAGGACATATCCACGTTTGGCAATGTTTTTGACCAACAGCTCGCTCACCATTTGATTTCCAAGCGTATCACGCAGCCGTTTGATCCGGGTGGCACCAGCGGCTTCGTCGCAATTGGCGGTATCACGACCGGAAATCATCGCCTCAATCTCAACCCCGGACAGCACGTCTCCATCCAGGCGGGCCTCGGCCAGAACCGCCAATGTCTCCATCGCGGCGGGTGTCAGTTTGAAGCCCATATTGTTGAGGTAGACCATGTTTTCATCTCGGCTGATCAACAGCTCACTGACCTGAATTCCGTCACGCTCGATCTGGGCCATCCGGCGATTTAACGTGACCAGCATCGCCAGCACCACAAGTGCGGCAATCATCATCGCGGTGGCAAAGACCAGCAGCACAAAAATCACCATCCGATAACTGCTAAGCGTATCGGCAAAGGCGGTGCCGGACTGGGCCAGGATTTCCAACAGTTTGATTTCCGCCTGACTGGTCATGTCGCTTTCGACAAACAGGCGTTCGACCTGGGCATTAAACGCGTTCGCATCCGGCAGGGTCAGCAACAACAACGTCCCGGCAATGGCCAAGAGCGCCACAATAGAGACCACGCCCACGGCAATGATCCGACTGCCGACGCTGCGGATCTCAGAAACGGAGATAGAAGGATCCTGCATTGGCTTTCCTTTGTTGCAAACCCTCTGGGCCGAAAATCGAAAGCACGTTCAACAACGTCCAGCCTCCGGGCGCGATACGCGTCGCAACTTCGCTTTTGGCGGGCCCTTTTTGGCAAGGGCCGTTCAATTGCACCACACCATAGTGGAGCCGCAGGGGGGCGTCTTTTTTGGCCTTGTAATCAGCATAGCATTCCGCAGCCGATATAGGCGACGCCAGGGTCAGCGCAAGCGCTATGGACAGGGGAATCAGGGTTTTCTGCAACATAGGGTCACAATGCGCGGAGCGCTGCCGATATTCAATAACCTCAACGGTTTGAGGGGGCTGATATTGGATAACAAGGGGGCGATATTGCCTGTCTGACGGGGGCGACGGCAGGTTGAGATCAGCAACCGGGCAGATGCCCTGGCCTTAACCTGACCCTGGCCGCAACCTGAAAGGTCCAACACGATGAAACTGATCCCCCGCACCCACCCGCCTCGTCCGCAACCGCATCGCAAGTTTGTTGCCGTGATCTTGGCGTTGTCTCTGGCCATCAGCGGATTTTCGGCCGCCCCCGCGCGCGCAGACGAAGATGTCGCCAAGTTTTTAGCAGGCATTGTGGCGCTGGGGTTGATCGGCGCGGCTGTGAATGATGCCCGCAAGGATCGCAAGCGAGAAGTGTATACCTATTCCCACGGGTCACGCAGCCATGATGACGGCCGACGCCATCGTGACGAGTATCGACATCAGCCCCGCCCGCTGCCAAAGCACGTGGCAAAATATGACCTTCCGGCCCATTGCGTGAAAATCGTGCCGCAATATAGCCAAAACCGTACGGTTGTGTCGCATCATTGCCTGTCCAAAAACTATGGCTACGTGAACAGCCTGCCGGGCCAATGCCGCCTGTCGGTTTGGAATGGTCACAAGCAACGCACAGCCTACAAAACCCGGTGTCTTCAGAAAAACGGCTATCGTCTCGTAAACCGCTGATCTTTTGAGGCAGCGGAGAGGCCTGTCCACGCGGGTCGAGCAGGGGAAAGAGCGGGCGTTTGCCGCTCTTTCCTTGCGGCTGTTTGGAAACCACGGCATTGCTGGGATATGGAATATCCTGATTACACTTTGGAAGAGGCTGCGCAGAGGCGCGGTTTTCTTCGGATTGCCGGCGTTGATGAGGTGGGGCGCGGCCCCTTGGCAGGCCCGGTGACTGCAGCGGCTGTTGTGTTGGACATTGCGGCGATGCCCGAGGGGTTGAATGACTCCAAAAAGCTGACTCCCAAACGGCGCCAGCTGATCGAACGTGAGATCCTGCAGAAAGCCGAGGTCTCTATCGCGCATGCTTCCGTCGACGAAATTGATAATTTGAATATCTTGCGCGCCTCACATTTGGCGATGGAACGCGCGGTTCAGGGGTTAAAGACTCCGCCAGATTACCTGCTGATTGATGGCAACATGATCCCTAATGGCTTGAATTTACCGGCAGAAGCCGTCGTCAAAGGGGATGCAAAATCCCTGTCGATTGCGGCTGCGTCAATTGTGGCAAAAGAAGAGCGGGATCGGATCATGCGTGATTTGGCCCAGCAGTTTCCAGGATTTGGATGGGAGAAGAACGCAGGTTACCCGTCCAAACAACACCGTGATGCATTAAAGTCACTGGGTGTGACACCACATCATCGGCGTAGTTTTAAGCCCGTACACAAGATATTGTATCAAGAGTAAAGCATAACCCCTTGCATCAAAAAACGAATTGACCTGAATCCGCCAATCCCTCATCCTGTTGATAACCAAAATGAGCGCAAAAATGCGCCGTGGTTTGAGGCAGAAAAATGACAAATACCATCGAAAAGGGTGCGGCAGCGCTCCCTTTAAACACGATTATTGGCGGTGACTGTATCGATGTAATGAACGGTCTCCCGGCGAATTCGGTTGATCTGATTTTTGCAGATCCGCCTTATAACTTGCAGCTCAAAGGCCAGCTGCACCGCCCCGACAACAGCAAAGTTGACGCGGTTGACGACCATTGGGACCAATTCTCAAGCTTTGTGGCCTATGACCAATTCACCAAAGAGTGGCTGAAAGCTGCACGCCGCTTGCTCAAGCCCAACGGCTCGATCTGGGTGATTGGATCTTATCACAATATTTTCCGCGTGGGCTCTGCCCTGCAGGACGCGGGCTATTGGATCCTCAATGATGTGGTCTGGCGGAAGTCGAATCCAATGCCGAACTTTCGCGGCAAACGGTTCACCAACGCGCATGAGACAATGATCTGGGCGTCCAAGAACGAAGGTGCCAAATACACGTTCAACTATGAAGCGCTGAAGGCGTTGAACGAAGGCATTCAGATGCGGTCGGATTGGGTTCTACCCATCTGCACCGGACATGAACGTTTGAAAGACGCAAACGGTGACAAAGCACATCCGACCCAGAAACCCGAATCCCTGCTGCACCGTATTCTGATCGGTGCCACCAACCCAGGTGACGTGGTTCTGGACCCGTTCTTTGGCACCGGCACCACGGGCGCAGTGGCCAAGATGCTGGGACGAGAGTTCATCGGCATTGAACGCGAAAGCGCCTATCGCGAAGTGGCGGAAAAGCGCATTGAAAACGTGCGCAAGTTTGACCGCGACGCGTTGCAGGTCACAGCATCCAAACGTGCTGAGCCTCGGGTTCCGTTTGGCCAGTTGGTGGAACGCGGCATGCTGCGTCCGGGCGAAGAGCTGTATTCGATGAACCAGCGTCACAAAGCCAAAGTCCGCGCTGACGGCACATTGGTGGGGGACAACGTAAAAGGCTCGATCCATCAGGTTGGTGCGCATCTGGAAAACGCGCCCAGCTGCAATGGCTGGACCTATTGGTGTTTCAAACGCGAAGGCAAGACGATCCCGATCGATGTGCTGCGCCAACAGATCCGCGCGGAACTGCAAAACTGATCCAAAGAACATCTTAGAATACCGCCGGTGCGCCTTCTTAGGCGCGCCACACCTTACCCCGCCTGCTTTGGCGGGGTTTTTTTACAAGGGGTTCCGCTACGTCACGTTTTGGTTAAGTTGAGGGACGAAAAAGTGGAACACAGATGATTGATCTTTCTCTTCTAAAGGACACCGACAGCCAGATTGGCGAAACTGCCAACCCGCGTGGTCGCAGCGGCGAAGCCTATGCGCGCGCGGCCCTGGAAGATCATAAGCGGGCCGGCTTAGAACTGGCGGTCAAGGCGCGTTGGATTGCTCTTGGTTTCACAGCTGTTTTTATTTTCTTTGTCTATCCGGATTGGGGGGTCCTTTATTATCATGCGATCCTTGCCATCTTGTGCCTGAACGGCCTGCTCATTCGCCGATTTGGCCGTGTTGGCCAATCGCGGATCGAGCTTTTGTTGATCTTTGCAGATTTGGTGATCATGACCTTTGCTATGGTCTTCCCCAATCCGTTTGGGACGGATGATCTGCCGGTAGCCTTCAACTATCGCTTCGATAACTTCCAATATTTCTTTATCATTCTGGCCGCCGGTACGATGGCTTATTCTTGGCGTACGGTTATTGCCATCGGCACATGGACAAGTGCGCTTTGGTTGCTTGCGCTTGCGCTGGCTTGGTTTTTTTCCGAACCATCCGACACGCTGCAGGCCGTGGTTGTCGACAGCCTCGCAGCCTATCCCCGCGTTTTGGAGATCCTGGACCCCAACAATTTTGTGTTTTCCCTCAGGATCCAAGAGGTGATGGTATTTCTGCTGTCGGCTGCGATCCTTGGTTTTTCGATCCGTCGGTTTGATGCTCTGTTAATTTCCAACGCGGCGCTGGAACGGGAACGGGCCAATCTGTCACGCTATTTTTCGCCCAATGTTGTGGAGCGCTTGTCCCAGAATGACGACCCGTTGAAAGAGATCAAACGTCAAGACATTGCGGTGCTGTTTGTCGATATCGTTGGCTTTACGGGTCTATCCGAAAAAATGAGCTCCTATGATGTGATTACGCTCTTGCGGGAGTTTCATGGCCGTATGGAGCGGGAGGTGTTTCGTCACAATGGGACGCTCGATAAATATCTGGGCGACGGGCTGATGGCGACTTTTGGCACGCCGGTTTCTGGAGAGCGAAACGCCAGTGACGCGGTTGCCTGCGGGCGGGCCATGTTGCGATCCATGGATCAGTGGAACACGGATCGAAAACGCCGCGGAGAGCCGGTGATTTCGATCGGTGTCGGGGTTCACTACGGTGAAGCTCTGCTGGGCGACATCGGGGCAAACCGGCTCGAATACGCTGTGATCGGAACTGCGGTGAATATCGCGTCCCGTCTCGAAGGGCTGACGCGTGCATTGGAGGCAAAGATTGTGATGAGCGACGATCTGTATCGACAGAGTCAATCTGAAGCAGAATCGCAAGATCTGTTGCAAGGGTTTTCACGTATCGACCGTCAGGAAGTGCGGGGCATTCAGCACCCCATCACGGTCTGGGCCCTGTCTTAATATCGCGGGTTCCGTCGCAAACGGGTGACGTGTTCGTTTGATTTTGTGAAATAATTACGATTCCATTTTTGACCATTAGGTGTTTGTAAGAGCGGCTCATTCAACCTAGCCGGGATTTATGCTGGAGTAGGTGAAGATGTCGGCTAATGTTAAGAAGCAGCTGGAAACTTGGTTTGATCTCGGTGCGGATCAGAAAAAGTCGTTGCAACAGATGGGTGAAGTCATCTTGCGTAACGTCGACGATATTCTGGACGTCTTTTACGAAACGGCGCTTGGCCACGATGAGACAAAGCGTTTTTTTCCGCATCAATCAACCGCACAGCATGCGAAGGCGGCTCAGAAAAAACACTGGGCACTGCTGTTCTCGGGCAATTTTGACAACGCTTACTTTGCCTCGGCCCGCCGGGTCGGTGAGGTGCATTACAAAATTGACCTGCCTTTTATCCTGTATCTCGGTGGGTACTCTCTGGCCGGTTCAGAAATGATGGCTGTTTTGATGCGAAATGCGGGCATCGGCAGTAAAACTAAGGTCCAGAAACATCTAAAGCTTTTGATGCGTTTGATGTTGGCGGATTGTGACCTCGTTGTCGAAGCGTATTTCCGTGCACAACAGGCAGATCAAAAACGCGCCATTGATATGTTGTCGGACGGGTTCAGCCAATTTGAAGAAACCGGGAACAGTAGCAAAATCCCGGACAATGGGCAGGATGGGTTTCCGACGCAGTTTGATGCACTGCGTCAGTCGTTCAATAATTTGATCGACCATTGGGAGGGCATCATCACAGATGCACAAAACCAATCGGATGCTTTAGATAAACGCCTCAAGCAAAGCCATACGCTGAGCCATGAAATGGCGTCGCGCGCTGAAGACCAAGCGGCCACGTTGGAAGAGGCGGTGGCCGCGGTAAGCCGGGTTACCGCTATGGCAAACGAAGCTCGCGGTATTGTAGAAAACGCTTCAAAGAATTCAGAGACCAATCGCAAACAGGCGGAATCCGGTGAAGAGGTGGTGAAACGTGCGATTGATGCGGTGGAGTTGATCGAACAATCGTCTGAGCAGATCGCGAAATTTGTCGAAGTGATTGAGGACATCAGTTTTCAGACGAATTTGCTGGCTTTGAATGCCGGTGTCGAGGCCGCGCGCGCGGGAGAGGCTGGTCGTGGATTCGCTGTGGTTGCGTCCGAGGTGCGTGCTTTGGCCGGGCGGGCAACACAATCAGCGAATGAGGTAAAGTCTTTGATTGCTGAAAGTTCACGGCAAGTGCGTGAAGGCTGCAATCTGGTTCGCGAAACCGGAGAGAGTTTGAGCGGCATTCGCGAAGGCGCTATCGCCATGACCACATTGATGCAGGAAGTGAACACTGTAATCGAGGACCAATCGCTCAGTTTGCAGGAAATCGATGTCAGCGTCGCACAGCTCGGCAAGGCGACACAGGACAACGCTTCCCGCGCGACGCAAGTCTCGGAAAACATGTCAGCCGTCGTTGCAGATGTCGCAACCCTCAAGCAAAGCATCAACTGTGTCGACGCGGCGGATCCGCAAATGTCCCGGTCGTCGCAGTCATCTGGTGCAATGTCGGCCCATGAAAAAGCGATGCAAGAGTATCTGCGTGACCAGGAGCTGAAATCAGCAGCTCAGACATCATCGGCGGCAGAAACCTCGCATGAGAAAGCCATGGCTCAGTATCTACGCGAACAAGGCGTTAAGTCGGAGCAATCGGAAAACGCGCTCGAAAATGCCGCCCATGAACGCGCGATGCAACAGTATCTGAAAGAGAGTGCTGTCGGGAATCGACAGGCAATTGGCTAACTCTGTTCAGCGCGGCGGCGGATGGCTCGCTTTGTTGTAATCCGTCCACTCAGTGATGTCTGGGTAATATTGCTTGCGCCACGCGCGCACCTTGGGGTTCATAACCCTGCGCCAGACAGGCGGTACCATCGCGGCCATCGCCATTATCGGATAGCCATAGGGCAGTTGCGGCGCCTCATTGGGGTCATAGGTCTGAAGCAACGGAAAACGACGATCTGGCTTGTAATGATGGTCGGAATGGCGTTGCAGATTGATCAGCAGCCAATTGGTGGCCCTGTGCGCTGCGTTCCACGAGTGATGGGGTTTGACATGTTCGTACCGCCCATCGCCAAGGTGGCGACGCGTCAGCCCATAATGTTCCACATAGTTGATCACTTCCAGCTGCCAGATCGCAACACCTGCTTGTACCAGAAACAGCAGCACTCCAGCGGCACCGCCAACCCCAAAGGCCAGTCCCAACATCACGGCCTGCAACGCCCAATAGCGGAAAAACGGGTTGCTGAGATCTGTCCACGGGCGCGATTTCCGCGCCAGCATATCCCGTTCGGCCTGAAACGACGAGTGCCAAGACTGCCACAAGACGCGCGGATAAAAGCGGTGAAATCCTTCGTTGTACCGGGCAGTAACCGGATCACGCGGCGTGCCCACATAGCGGTGATGCACCAACAGATGTTCCGAGCGGAAGTGGGAGTATAGCACCATGGCCAGCAGTATATCCCCCAGCCAACGCTCTATTTTGTTTCGCTGATGCATCAGCTCGTGACTGTAATTGATCCCAATTGTACCGCTCAGGACCCCCATACCAAAAAAGACGCCAAACTTTTCCCACCCGTTCAGCGTTTGGGACCCTGAGACCAGATAGATCACCCCAAACAGTGTCACGAATTGCACGGGCACCCAGGCAATGGTGAGACGGCGATACCACGTCAGTGCGCTGTCCGGCGTTTCGGGATCTGGGTTTTCGTTGTTCAGCCCCAAAACCGCATCCAGTGCGGCAAAAAGATACCAGGTCACCAAAGGCGGCAGGATCACCCAGAGCCCGCCATAAATCGCCGCGATCCATAGGAGTGGAACCAAGAGGAACGACAGCCAAAACGGCAAAGCTGAGCGCCAGGCTGACAAGTCAGACAGGGGGGCAGTGGACGACATCTATCACTCTCCAAAACCTCGGCCGCGCGTTTTGTCGGAGCCTAGACCGAAACTGTCAGAACCCCAAGCCCTTGGTGGTGCTGCAAAGTTTAAAGGCCTTGGCCATCACCGTCGGAAGATCGCCGGGATCAAATTGATGTTTGTCTACCAATAGCATTTGGTTTTGTGGGCTGAAACCTTCTGGCACAAATGCCACGTAGATCTTAAGGATCAGGTGGAAATGGGTGAAGGTATGGCGCACCTCTTCGCCCAAGCAGTTCCAATCGGCCTCAAACGGTGGGCTTGGCGCGGGGGCGTCCCCCCAGTCAGATCCGGGCCAGCCAAGCATTCCGCCCAAAAGCCCCTTGTCGGGTCGCCTTTCCAAGAGCCAGGCGCCTTCAATTGTTTGGGCGAGATAGACGTGGCCGTGCCGGGTTGGCTTGGGTGCTTTTGGTGTTTTCTTTGGCAACTCAGCCGCGGTGCCGTTTTGGCGGGCCAAACAGGGGCTGCGCCATGGGCAGATCCCGCATGCCGGGGATTTGGGAGTGCAGATCGTAGCCCCAAGATCCATTACAGCTTGGGCATAATCCCCGGGACGCACGCTTGGGGTCAGCACGCCTGCCAAGGATTTGAGCGCGGGTTTTGATCCAGGCAACGGGTCGTGAATGTCATACATACGTGCCATCACACGCTCGACATTGCCGTCCAACACGGTTTCAGGCCGGTCAAATGCAATTGATGAGATGGCCGCAGCGGTATAGGGGCCGATGCCGGGCAGTTTCAACAGCGCATCATAAGTATCCGGGAATTGGCCGCCATATTCAGACGTCACCACCCGCGCGCATTTCAACAAGTTGCGCGCGCGCGCGTAGTAGCCAAGGCCGGCCCATTCGGCCATCACATCTGGATCTTCTGCCGCTGCCAGATCGGCAATGGTTGGCCAGCGCAACGTGAACCTTTGAAAGTAATCCTTTACGGCTGCCACAGTTGTCTGCTGCAACATGACTTCGCTCATCCACACCCGATAGGGGTCCGGCATAACGCCCGCCTTGCGGTCACTGGGGCTGATCCGCCAGGGCATCTTGCGGGCGTGATCGTCATACCAATCCAGCAAAACACTGCCGAACGTCTGGGGATCCGGTATCTCATCACGCATTGTTTATGCCTCGTTGTGCCGAAAGGGTGGTTCTTGGTTGATGGCTCTTTACATTAGGGGGGAGGGTCAAGCAAAACCACTGTCATGTCATTGAGGCGATCATCAACGCGCGGTTTCAAGCGCACCGGCTCGGTTCTGAGCGAGCAAATCCGAAAAGCGGGGGAGACCCGTGGTTTTGCGGTGTCCAAACTGCTCACCCATTGGGAAGAAACCGTGGGCCGCGACATTGCCGCGATTGCTCGGCCGGTGAACGTTGGATATGGGCGCGGATCCTTTGGGGCGACGCTGACGGTATTAACGACGGGTGCTCAGGCACCGATGCTTGAGATGCAAAAAGAGCAGCTGCGTGCACGGGTAAACGCGGTCTATGGCTACAATGCGATTTCCAAGATCCGGATCACGCAGACGGCTCCGACCGGGTTTGCCGATGGCCAAGCGGTGTTTGACGCCGCGCCCAAATCCCACGAGCAACGCGCGATCGATCCAAAGGTCGCTGAGCAAGCAGAAGATGTGGCCACTGGGGCCGAGAACGATGAACTCCGCGCCGCTTTGGAAAACTTGGCGCGCAATTTTTTGACAAAACAGAAATCAAAAGGGAAAGGGTGAATATGACCCGTCTTATGTCTCGTGTCCTGACGGCGGCCGTTTTGGCGGCTGCGTCCTTTGGGATCAATACAGTTGCGGGCCCGTCAGCTCTGCCGCTGGTGAGCGCAGCCTATGCCCAGGACGCGGCTGAGATCGACACCTCGACCATAGTGGAAATGGTCCAGGGTGCCGAAGATGCGCCGGTGACGATCATCGAATACGCATCCTATACCTGCCCGCATTGTGCGCGGTTCCATGAGGATGGTTACAAAAAGCTCAAAGAAGAGTTCATCGACACTGGCAAGGTAAAATTTGTCTACCGCGAGGTCTATTTTGATCGTTATGGCCTGTGGGCGTCGATGATGGCCCGTTGTGCCGGTCCTGAAAAATTCTTTGGCATCACGGATCTTCTGTTCAAAGGCCAGTCCGATTGGGCGCGCGCTGGTGGTCCAAACGAGATTGTGGCTGAGCTGCGCAAAATTGGTCTTTTGGCCGGTGTCGAAGGTGAGGCGCTGGATGCCTGTCTGCAGGATGGTGCCAAGGCGCAGACATTGGTGACCTGGTATCAGGAAAACGCCACTGCCGACAAAGTGGAAGCAACGCCCAGCTTTGTTCTGAACGGCAACCTGATCCGCAACCAGCCTTATGACGATATGAAAGCCCTGATCGAGGCTGAGCTGGAAGGCTGATCTCAGACACTTGTCGCGCCGCGCCTTAAGTTGGGGGCGGCGCAACCTCTTCCAATTTCTGATGCAATGCGTCGGCGTTTTCAATCAAAAGGCGCACCGGCAGTGTGATGACCTTCATACGAAACGCGACCGGCAGACGCACTGCGTCTTTTTCCGTGGTGACAAGCTGTGCATTCAAGCTTTTGGCTTCTTGTTCCAGCCGGGTCATCAGCGGTTGCGACAACGACTGGTGATCATCCAGCGCTTCGCCACGCACCACCTCTGCTCCAAGCCCACGTAATGTGGCAAAGAACTTCTCGGGGTGACCAATGCCGGCAAAGGCCAGAACCCGTGTGCCGGTCCAGGGCATGCCGGTCTGCAAAGGTTCCAGATGACCGGTCAGATGCGGTAGCGATATGTCATCGCCCCACAATGCGGCGAAACCCTGCTGTGCCGCGGCGCTGCCCAACGACAGAACAAAGTCACCCCGTGCGAGACCGGGGGCAACCGGTTCGCGCAGCGGACCTGCGGGCAGGCAGCACCCGTTTCCGAACCCTTTGGCCGCGTCCACAACGATGATCGACAGATCTTTGGCCAGTTCGGGGTTTTGAAACCCATCGTCCATGATCAACACGCTGGCACCGGCGTCTACAATCTGCCGGGCGCCTTCCGCGCGGTTCTTGGCCACGCAGACCGGACCAAACGCCGAGATAAGCAGCGGCTCGTCGCCGACGTCATTGGCGCTGTGGGTTTTGGGGTTGACCAAAACCGGACCCGACATGGATCCGCCATAACCCCGGCTCAGTACCATGGGGCGATGACCCATTGACTGCAGATATTGGACCAGCCAGATCACCGTTGGCGTCTTGCCGGTGCCGCCAGCGTTCAGGTTTCCCACGCAGATCACTGGAATGGGGAGCTGCAGCGGATCGGTTTTTTCCAACCGCCGCCGGGTCGCGCGGGCATAGAGCGCGCCCAAGGGTGACAGTGCAGCCCGACGCAGGTCAAAAGACCGGGGCGGCTTGTTCCAAAATTCAGGTGGTCTCATCACTGATGTCCGGCATATCCAGCAGATCTTGGGCGATCTCTAATAGGCGATCGGTTGTGCGTGACCCTTGCGTGACAAAAGCCCAGCCTGCAAGCGCCATTTCTGCGGCCAGATCCGGAGCAGACAGACGCAGGACTTCTTCTGCCAGCTCACCAACAGAACGAACTTGAACCGCCGCCCCGACCTTTTGCAGGTTGCGATAAAGCGTTGCGTGTTCCGTAATCCCTTTGCCAAACAGGATGGCAGATCCCAGCGCCGCAGCATCCAGCGGAGAGTTGCCAGCGAACTTCCGTTCAAGGGAGCCCGCAACCAGCGTCACGGGCGCAAGCCGATACCAAAGGCCCAGGTCGTCGCGATCACACAGCAACGCTTGGTGCGGTTCGGCGGGTTCTTCACCATTGTCCCAATCCGCAAATGTCAGACCGCTGCCCCGGATGATGGCCCGCGCCGCCTCAAGGTCGGCCCAATTGTCCAATGAGACGATCAACAACAAACGGTGCAGCAGTTTCAGAGCCTTGCGATGGGCATTTAATATGCTGGTGAGCTCTTCCAGTTTGACATGGCTTGCCAGCCAAACGGGGCGACCGGCCAGAACCTCTTGCATCTGGGCAAGATCTTCATGCCCACATCCCGGCGGCAGGGTCGATTGCGCCAAGGGGCCGGTGACTGTGATGCGATGTTCTGGAATGCCGGTCCGCTGCAGGCTGTCCGAAATGTGCTGGTCCGGCAGCAAGATGGCCGAGAAACTGTTCAACAGTTTTGCGCGCTGATCCGGCCACCACCTGGATGCACGGCTTGGCAGTTCGTCCATTTCAATATCCGCCAAAAGCGTCGGGACATCTGCATCCGCCAGATAACGGGTCAATGTGCGGCGCAGCTGCCCTCCGGCCCAGATACACAGATCAGGTGCCCAGTGATCCAGAAACAAGCGCATTTCGGATGGGGTGTCTTCGGCCAATGCACCAACGGCGATTTCATCCTGAACCGTGGCTGTAGAGACGGGTACGTTTGTCTCCCAGGTGCTGATAATCGACAGCTCGGGATAGTGGCTTTTGAGGCGGGCTGCCACATCGCGCAAGGCGGCCAGCCGGTGGGCTGATGTGGCGTGCACCCACAACAGCTTGCCCTTGGGCCGTGTCGGCGGCTGCGGCGGCGAGATTGAAATACGGCGCAGCGTCATGCGCAGGTGGTCCTTGTGTGGGTCTGCCCGGCGCGACGGGCAGAATAGTCAAAGCGGGGCAAGACCCGGCCCGTCCGGATTAAGGTGAGCCAAGAGGTTTTGGTGCAGTGTCAGATTGGATGCCAGAACACCGTTCAACTGCGGTGTAGCGTTGTTGAAGCGCAAGGGTTGACCTGTGCGGTCGCTGCAATGTCCACCGGCTTCGCGGATCAAAAGATCGCCAGCCGCAATGTCCCATTCCCAACTGGGCCGCAGGGTCAGCATGGCGTCAAACTGTCCCTGGGCCACGGTGGCCAGGCGATAGGCCAGTGACGGGCGATACTCGCGGCGAAAGGCCGGTGGTTGTCCAGACTTCCAGTGTTTCGCATCTAGCGCCGGTCGTGCGGTCAAGACGGTTGCGGATGTGAGTTCCGTTTCACGGGAAACGTAAACCGCAGACTGGTTCAGCTGCGCGCCTGCGCCTTGGGCTGCGGTAAACATCATCTCGCGTTGTGGCAGAAACACCGCAGCTGCGGTAACCACACCATCCGTTGCAATGGCCAGTGAATGGGCCCAGGTGCGGGAACCTTCGGCAAAGCTGCGGGTGCCATCAATCGGATCAATGATAAACACATTGCGATCCGACAGCCGGTCGGATGTGTCCTCGGTCTCTTCAGAAAGCCAGCCATAATCCGGGCGCGCGCTTGTCAAAAACGCTTTCAGAAACGCATCCACTTCCAGATCAGCCTCGGTTACGGGGCCTGCGCCATCTGGTTTGTCCCAGCGTTTGGCATCTGGTCCGTTGTACTTGCAGGCGATGTCACCGGCCTTTTCAGCCGCTTCCACCAGCAATGCGAGGTCAGTTGCCGGCAATGGTCATCCCCTCTACCAGCAACGAGGGCACTACGCGGGACAAGTAGCTGCGCCCGTCATTGGCTGCGATCAGGTTGCGCAGCATGTCTTTGAGGTTGCCCGCAATGGTGCATTCGTTGACCGGATATTGAACCTCACCGTTTTCCACCCAGAACCCAGACGCCCCGCGTGAGTAATCGCCGGTGTTGGGGTTGATGGTTGATCCGATCATCGAGGTCACCAACAGCCCGGTGCCCATATCCCGCAGCAGATCTGCCTGGCTGTGTTCGCCCGGCGTCAACGCGATGTTCCAGTTTGATGGCGAAGGAACCGACCCGATGCCGCGTGCCGCATTGCCAGTGCTGGTTAGGTCAAGCTTGCGAGCGGATGCCAGATCCAGCGTCCAGCCGGTCAGAACGCCGTCTTTGATAATCTCGCGCCGTTGTGTCGCCAAACCTTCACCGTCAAAGGGGCGCGAGCCTGAGATGCGCGGGCGGAATGGATCTTCGATCACAGACAAGGATGCGGGCAGGATCTGCTCCCCCATCATGTCCTTCAGCCAAGACGCCCCGCGCGCAATTGCTGCGCCGTTGGAAGCGGCAAGGAGATGCCCGATCAGCGAAGATGAAATGCGTTCGTCAAACAGAATGGGAAAACTGCCGGTTTCCGGACGCCGCGTGTTCAACTGTGCAACGGCCCGCTCACCTGCGGTGCGGCCGATTTCATCGGCGCTGCGAAGATCGGCCTGGAAGGTGCGGGTATCACCGTCGTAATCACGCTCCATTTCAGTGCCGGTACCCGCAATTGCGGTGCAAGACAGGGACCGGCTGGTGCGGCTGTATCCCCCCGAAAACCCGTTACTGGTGGCCAGATGTACCCGGTGGCGACCGTATCCGGCACCGGCTGCCTGCACCTGGCTTACCCCGTCGATAGCAAGCCCTGCTGCCTCAGCCGCCAAAGCATCGATTTGCAGCGCTTCGGGGCTGGGTTCTGGGCTTGGGTCCGCCAGTTCCAAAGCGTCCAGATCCCAGGTCTGCACCAGATCACCGGCGTCTGCCAGGCCGGTATAAGGATCCTCGGGCGCTTCACGGGCCATGGCCACGGCGCGTTCAGCCATGGTCTGGATCGTTTCCGCACGCATATCAGAGGAAGACACCAACGCCTGCTGCTTGCCGATCAGAACCCTGAGACCCAGATCAATGCCTTCGGAGCGTTCCGCATGTTCTAATTTGGAATTGTGAACTTCGATCGACAAAGACTGCCCTTCAGCCACTATGGCATCGGCGGCTTCGGCCCCTGCCTTCTGGGCGGCTTCGATCAGGGCGTGGCACAAGGTTTCGGGCGTCTGGGTCATATGGTCCTGCACTTTTGTTCCGCTACCAGAGCTATCCAGCCATTTGGTCGGCTGCAAGGGTGGTGATCGCAAAAAGGGGCCGCGCAATGGCGACCCCGGTGTTTGTCATGGCCTATGGCGCTTATTTGATGCGCTGGCCGTTGGCGATGATCTTGCCACCTTCGCCAAACTCGATCTCAGACTTCAGGTTGTCTTCGCCGTCACCCGGGACGGTCAAAAGCCCCATGCCGAGGCGCGCGCCGGTAGCGTCTGATTCACTGATAAGGCCCATTTTGATCAGGTTGTCCAACAGTCCGTTGGCACCAATCAGCGACAGGTTCGCAATCCCAACCGGGGCAGGCATACCATCAAAGGACTCGAGATCATTATAGTCGATGTCGAACGAACCGGTGCCGGTCAGCTCTGCGCCAGCGGCGCGTACCAGCAATTCGTTGATCTTGACCGAGCTAACTTCAGCCGGAATTTCCTCGTCCAGCTCGGCCTGTGCCGCAACTTCGGGATCAAAGATGTCCAGCAGCAAACGTCCTTTGGCGGTCAGATCTACAATGATGGATGCCGGCTCGTGGGATAGAATGCCGCCGGGATCACCCAACGCCCAAAGCTCTTCTGGGATGGAAAAATCACGCAGGGTAATGCCAAGCGCCATATCGCGGTCTTCTTCCGAGACCGTTGGTGGCGTCTGTAACTTCATGCCGATTTCAGCGGCCGACAGTGAAATGGGGAAAGGGATGTCGCTGGCAAAGATTGAAAGCTCTGACTCGTTTTGTACCAGGTCGTATTTCAGTTCTTCGGCATTCATTGCGAAGTCTGCACGACCGCCTTGGGACGCGCTTTTCACTTCAAATTCGTTTCCATTGTCGAGGCCAGACAGAAGCGTAGAGCCGGAGCCAAAGGAAAATACGCCGTCAAACACGGTCCCAGATACCAACATTTCTTTTAAGTTGGCAGGATCAAATTCCAGCGGCAGAATGCTGGTACCTGCAAACTTCAGGTTGGTCAGGTCCCCTTGCATATTCATGCTGGACTGTGCGTTCTCAGGATCTTTAAAGCTGAAGGCATAGCTTGCGCTAGAAATGTCATAAGTCTGTTCATAGCCGCGCGTCTCACCCAATTTCATATGGGTATCGCTGCTAAAGCCCAGAAGCGTGACAGAGGCGCTCAGTACGTCGGATGGGATGGTCTCTCCGTCTGTCGTCAGGGATGACAGCACCATCTCGAACAGATCGGTGGAGTAGGAGTAGGTCATGTCATCGGGATCACCGGACACGACAACAGGTGCGCCATCTGTGCGCAAGGTGATCTCACCCACTGTGGGTTCATCGGTGTTGCTGGTTTCAAAACTGATCGACGAAGCTGCCGGGAAAGACAAGTTAACCGAACCGTCGCCATTTTCAACCAGGCTCAATGTTGGCATCGTAACTGCCAATGACACGTCAGAGTCAGGAATGTCTGTGGCAATGGAGATATCCGAAACGGTCAGCGTATCGCCGCTTTGGGCTTCGCTGGCACTGACAGCATAGCCTGCGCCTTCCAGATAGGTTTTCCAATCCCCCCAGACGTCTTGTGCAGTAACATCCGCCCAAGCCTGCGGGGCAGAAAACATCGTAAGCGCCATAACGCTGCAATTTCGCAAATATGCGGCCGACATGAGAAAACCTTTCTTTTTGACCTTCAATGATCAAGATTTATGACGACGGTAGGATCCGCAAGGTGCCAAAGGCTAGACCCCTCCCCCTTTGGTAGCCTACCAGATTTTAATATCAGAGATTTGAAGGAGCAGGGTATGGATTTCAACGATAAAACGGTGATCATCACCGGGGCCAGCCGTGGGATTGGTGCTGCGGCTGGGCGGGTTTTCGCCGAAAAAGGCGCGCGTGTGGCTCTGTTGGCCCGAGATGGCGCGGCATTGGCGGCTTTGGCAGACGAGATCGGTCCCAAAGCTTTGCCATTGGAGTGTAATGTCGCCAATTTTTCCGAAGTCGAGGCCGCTGTTTCGAAAACCTGCGAAGTCTTTGGTGGCGTTGATGTATTGGTCAACAACGCCGGAATGATCGATCCAATTGCCCGCCTGGAACAGGCCGATCCTGCCGCATGGGCGCGTTTGATTGACGTGAATGTGACCGGGGTTTTCAACGGCACACGTGCAGTCCTGCCCATTCTGAAACAGCGTGGCGGTGGTTCGATTATTACCATTTCATCCGGTGCGGCCCATCGCCCCTTGGAAGGGTGGAGCGCCTATTGCACCTCCAAAGCCGGGGCGGCGATGTTTACCCGTGCCTTGGATCTGGAGGAGCGTGAAAATGGCATTCGCGCCATGGGCCTGTCGCCGGGCACAGTCGCCACCCAGATGCAACGCGAGATCAAGGCAAGCGGCGTAAACCCCGTCAGCGAACTGGACTGGGAAGATCACATCCCGGCCGACTGGCCGGCCCGGACGTTGGTGTGGATGTGCACATCCGATGCGGATGACTATATCGGCCAGGAAGTCTCGCTGCGGGAAGACAGCATTCGTGCACGGGTGGGTTTGATATGATCGAGGTTGAACAAGATCACGCGGGCCTTTGGATTGTGACCCTAAACAGGCCAGATAAGGCCAATGCGCTGACGGCGGATATGCTGGCTGAGTTGATCTCGGTGATGGGCGCGGCTCAAGAGGCGCGGGGGGTAATCCTGACGGGACGTGGCAAGGTCTTTAGCGCGGGCGCGGATCTGGATGCAGCCCGCGCCGGGCTGGCGGTGTCTCCCCTGTGGGAAGAGCTGTCTGCAGCAGTTGCGGCCGTTCCAGGTCTTACGATTGCTGCCTTGAACGGCACGCTTGCGGGGGGCGCAAACGGTATGGCGCTGGCCTGTGATCTGCGCATCGCGGTGCCCACGGCCAAAGTCTTTTATCCGGTGATGAAGCTTGGTTATCTGCCGCAGCCCTCGGATGTAGTTCGGATGAAGGCGCTGATTGGCCCGGCCCGGACCAAAATGATTCTGGCGGCCGGGCAGAAAATTACAGCGGATGAGGCCCATAGCTGGGGATTGGTGGATCGGGTGGTGGAGCCCGAGCGACTGTTGGACGACGCCAAAGCTCTGATGGCAGATGTGTTAGCCGCCGACCCGGCAATCGCCCATCAAATCCTAAAAAGCTGTCATTAACGCAGCCGACGCTTGCCCGGGACTTTGGAACGGAACCCGGGCGGGCGTTTGGCGACCCAGGCCAAAAACTTGGCCAGTCGTGGATGGTCGCGTAGGGTCTCCACGGTTGAAAAATCGCGGGCCAATTCGGCCTCGGTCAGGGTGGCGTGGATCTCGCGGTGGCAGATGTCGTGCAGCAACACCGTTGGTCCACCTTTGCCGCCTTTGAGCTTTGGGATCAGGTGATGCAGGCTTTGTGGCACGCCTTTGGGGATCGGGCGGCCACACAGGGGGCAGATCGGGTCATCCATTGGGGGCTCGTCAAACTGGCTGGTCTCCATTACACGCAAGATCCAACACAGCTGGCAAGAGGGGCAGATGGAACAGCATTGGGACACTGCGGTCATTGGTGCAGGCCCCGCCGGGTTGATGGCCGCCGAGGTGATCGCCCGCGCAGGTTATCGGGTTCTGTTGCTGGACGCAAAGCCGTCTGTGGCGCGTAAATTCCTGATGGCTGGCAAGTCCGGGCTGAACCTGACAAAGGCAGAGCCGCTGGAAGAACTGCTGCCGCACTATGGCGCCGCACAGGATTGGCTGACACCGATGCTGACGCAGGTCGACGCGGATTGGGTCCAACGCTGGGCGACAGATCTGGGCCAAGAGCTCTTTGTCGGCTCCACCAGGCGGGTGTTTCCAAAAGCCATGAAAGCGTCACCCCTGTTGCGGGCCTGGCTCGAGCGATTGGATGCGCTGGGTGTGGAACGCCGCGTGCGGTATCGCTGGACCGGTTGGCAAGGCGATGCCTTGCGGTTTGAAAAGCCGGATGGAGCGCATCTGATTACGGCGAAAACCACCGTTTTGGCGCTGGGCGGCGGCAGTTGGGCGCGGCTTGGCTCTGACGGGGTTTGGGCCGAAACTTTGGGGGCGGATGGCGTTGCCATCTCACCATTTGCTCCCGCCAATGCCGCCCTTTCGCTGTCGTGGAGCGATTTTATGGCACCTCATTTTGGCGCAGCACTTAAATCGGTGCGCTGGCAAGCGGGTGATCTTTCAAGCCGGGGAGAGGCTGTATTATCCGCGCGTGGTTTGGAAGGCGGCGGTCTTTACGGGCTGACGCCCGCCTTGCGGACTGGGGCGGCATTGCATGTGGATCTGGTGCCGGATCGCACGTCCGAAGTCTTGGCCAAGACCTTGCCAAAAGACCCTAAAAAGGCGCGTTTTGCCCAATGGCTCAAGAAAACACTGCGGTTGCCTGCGGTCAAAGTGGCTTTGGTGAATGAAATGATCACCGACAGGTCGCCGCCGATGACGGATTGGATCGACCTGGTGAAACAGCTGCCCCTCACCGGCTGGCAGCTTCGTCCGCTGGACGAAGCGATCTCAACCGCGGGCGGGGTGCAGCGGGCTGCGGTCAACGGTGATCTGATGCTGGAAGCCCGCCCCGGCACATTCTGCGCCGGAGAGATGCTGGATTGGGAAGCGCCCACCGGTGGCTATTTGTTGACAGCCTGCTTCGCCACCGGACGTCGGGCCGGAGAAGGCGTTTTGCGTTACTTGAGCAATGGCAACAGCCGCTGAAACGCCGGTCTTTCGCGCATCGCTTTGGCATGGGCCAGGATCGTCGGGTTCGTGATTTCAATATTGGCGGTCTTGGCCCAGGCCACACAATGGGTGAACAGAATATCCGGAACCGAGAAGCTGTCGCCAACCAGAAATGGCCCGGTCATAGTGTCCGCCAGAGCATAAAGGTTGCGGTTCAGCTCCCAGGCAATGCTGTCTGAAACACCGTCCACACGTTGCTCTTTGGGCAGGACAAAGCTGTGGCGCGCTTTGGTCCACAACAGCGCGTCAAACTCATCCAGCAGGCGGAAGGTCATCGCGTCCTGATGGGCGCGCATCTGCGTGCCGGCTGGGGCCAAAAGGCCGCCGTGTTTGTCGGCCAAATAATGCAGGATGGCGACCGAATCGCTCAGTTTGAAGTCACCTTCGATCAGAACCGGGACCTTGCCGGACGGGCTGATCGCTTTGACCTCATCTGATGCAGGCAAAAACGGTTCAAGTTCATACGCCAATCCAAGCTCTTCGAGCGCCCAAAGAACCCGCAGGCAGCGGGTGCGTGGAAATCCAATGACTTTGTACATTATGGTCCCCTGATAAAACTCAGAAGGAATGGTGCCGTGCCCGTTCAGCGGTGACAAGGAGATCGCAGCGTCACCGCGCCCGGCTGAGCATGGCGAGACGGATCAAGGCCCGCTCAACCAAAGAAAGGGCAGGGGCCGTTTGCCCGGCTGAGCGCAGTTGCAGGTCGGTGTCGGTCAGCACGGTCAACGCGGTCTCCAGCCGGTTTGCGCCCCAGGCCTGCGCCTGCCGCAACACTCGATCGCGCCGTTTCCCATAAAGAGGTGGCCGCAGCCGCCCAATGCCCTGGGCCGGGCCGCCGGGGTCAGACGCGACAGTATAAAGCCTGCGAAAATGTCGGGTCGCTCCAATACACAAGCCGACAGCTTGGGTGCCCTGCGCCTGAAGGCGTCCAAGAACAGGTCCGATTTCAGTCGTGCGCCCTTCGGCGACAATATTCAGCAGATCATCCAGCGCGGCTTCGGTGGATTGCGGGGCAACCGCATCAATGTCCTCAAGGCGGAGCGGAGCGTTGTCGTTGTGCTTGTACAGCGAGAGTTTTTCCACCATCCGCGCAAAATCACCGGGCCCGATGTCATTGGCGATATCCACCAAAGCCGACATGCTGTCGCCGGGCACATCACGGATACCGGCCTCTCCCAGTAGACGTTCGATTTCACTACGGGACGGTGGGTCGTCATAGATGCCAACCGCGTAAGCGTTACGGTGGCCTTCAAAGGCTTTGCGTAACTTGGACGAGGCTTTCAGCTGACCGGCAGTCACAATGATCTGAGCATCGCCCGGCACCCAGTCCTCCAATGCGGTGACAATTGCTGGGGTGGCAGAATCATTGGCGCTGTCGACAAAAACCGCACGTTGTCCGGGGAAAAAGCCAACCGCCTTGATCGCGTCCAGCACTTGCGCCGGGTCTTTGCGCAGATCAGCACCGGCCAGCCGGGTCAGGCGCATCTCTTCTTCTGCAGCGGGCCCCAGCAGGGCCGCCAGCATTTGTTGACGTTTCAAGGCCACCCGCATGGCATCCGCGCCATAGATCAAAAGGCCGGTCTTGTCGGCATCTGGTCGGGCAAAATACCCTTCGGCCTCGCGGGTGGAGAGTTTCATTCAGATCCAACCGGACCAAGATCGGCGGTGGTGAACAATCGGGTGACGATCTGATCTGCCAGGATCCGCATCAACCGTTCCTCGGCGTCGCGTTCTCCGGCCAGCGTATCAACGGTCGAGCCGGTGGCGGAATAGCCCGTGAAATTGTCCACGGCACCACTGGTCACAACCACGCCATCGCTTAGACGACGCAGGGTGTAATTTGCGGTGCCTTGGACCGAAAACCGGGTGATGTCATTGTCGGCGGTGATCGCTTGACCTTCGACCGTCTGCTTCACGCTCAGATCCAGCGCATAAATACCACCTTCGCCGCGGCCCAGATCCTGTTCCAACGCGTCGACCAGAAAAAACGCCGCTACATCGCTGTTGGAGGGGATCTCTTCGGGCGCTTGCACTCTGACATTCCCGTACAACACTTGACCTGCGCCGCCTGGTGCGTGAACAGGTGTGAAACCGCAGGCCCCCATAACAAGGGCCAGCGGCAAAGCAATAAGTGTTCGGCGGTTAAACCACGACATTGACGATGCGCCCCGGGACCACGATGATCTTTTTCGGCGCTCCACCATCGAGCGCTTTGAGCACAGCTTCGTGGGCCAGCGCCAGTTTTTCAACCTCAGATTTTTCGAGATCTTTGGAGACTTCCAATTCGCCGCGCCGTTTGCCGTTAATCTGGATCGGCAGGGTGACGGTGTCTTCGACCAGCATCGCCTCATCGGCGACAGGCCAAGGCGCGTTGGCAATCAGACCTTCGCCGCCCAGCATGTCCCAAATCGCCTCGGACAGGTGCGGGGTCATTGGTGACATCAGCTGTGCCAGAACTTTGGCCGCTTGTCGTTTTGCGTCACCACCTGCCTTGGATTTCGCCAAAACATTGGTGAAACCGTACAGTTTGGCGATGGAGGCGTTAAAGCCAAAGCTCTCCACCCCCAGGGTCACATCGCGGATGGCCTTGTGCATTTCCCGCAAAAGCGTTTCGTCATCTTTACCCGCGCCGGTGTCCATCGCGGCCGCCTCGGATGCAATCCGATAGACGCGCGACAGATGTTTATGGGCGGCTTCAGCGCCGGATGCGGTCCATTCCACGTCCCGTTCGGGGGGCGAATCGGACAGAACAAACCAGCGCGCCGTATCCGCACCATAGGCCGAGATGATCGCAAGCGGGTCGACCACGTTGTTCTTGGATTTCGACATCTTGGCCGAGGGGATCACTTTGATCTCCTCACCAGTCTTTTTGACAAAGGTGCCGCCGTCACGTTCTTCGACCTCGGAGGGGTAATGATAGATGGTGCGGCCGTTCTCATCTTTGCGCTCGGCGTTTTCATAGATCGCGTGAGTCACCATGCCTTGGGTGAACAGGGCATCAAACGGTTCAATTGATTTTTCAGGCAGGTGGCCGCAGATCTGCATCGCGCGGGCAAAGAAGCGCGAATAAAGCAGGTGCAGAATCGCGTGCTCAATCCCGCCGATGTACTGGTCCACATTCATCCAATATTCGGCTTCGGCCATATCGGTTGGGGTTTCGGAGTGGGGCGCAGTGAAACGGGCAAAATACCAAGACGAATCGACAAATGTGTCCATCGTGTCCGTTTCGCGTTTCGCCGGTTTGCCGCAGTTGGGGCAGATGCAATCGCGCCAGGTCGGGTGACGGTCCAAAGGGTTGCCGGGCTTGTCAAACGACACATCGTCCGGCAGCTGGATCGGCAGGTTCTCTTTCTTCTCGGGCACCACGCCGCAGTTGTCACAATGCACAACCGGAATCGGGCAACCCCAATACCGTTGGCGCGACAGGCCCCAATCGCGCAAACGATATTGGGTCTGCGCGGTGCCCCAGCCATTTTTCTCATAGGTCGCGAGGGTGCGTGCCATGGCTTCTTTGCATGTGATTTCCGTACCGGCTTCGCCATGCCAATGCACGTACCGAACCTTTTCGGTCTTGGCAGGGACAAAGGCTACGTCTTGAACCGATTCGTCACTGTCGAGTGGTTTGAACACGTCAATAACCGGCAGGTCATATTTGCGCGCAAAGTCCAAATCGCGTTGGTCATGCGCCGGGCAGCCAATGACGGCACCGGTGCCATAATCCATCAGCACAAAGTTGGCGATAAACAGCGGCAGCTCTATCGTCGGATCAGCGGGGTGGAGCACTGTAATGCCGGTGTCAAACCCCAACTTTTCGGCCTTTTCCATCGCTTCTTCGGAGGTGCCGAGTTTGCGCGCTTCGGTACAGAAGGCTGCGATTTCAGGGTTTTGCGCTTCGAGCGCTTTGGCAAGCGGGTGGTCTGCCGCAATCGCCGAGAAAGTCGGTCCCATCATAGTATCGGCGCGCGTGGTGTAGATGGGCAATTTATCAAAACCCTCAGGCGCGCCCTTCAGGGTAAAGTCAAAGGCAAGGCCGGTGGATTTACCAATCCAGTTCTCCTGCATCAAGCGTACCTTGGCCGGCCAGTTCTCCAGATTGTCCAACGCCGACAGCAGTTCTTCAGAATAATCGGAGATCTTAAAGAACCATTGGGTCAGCTCGCGCCGTTCCACCAATGCGCCCGAGCGCCAGCCGCGACCGTTTTCGACCTGCTCGTTGGCCAGAACCGTCATGTCGACCGGGTCCCAGTTCACAACGGCGTTCTTGCGGTAGACCAGACCTTTTTCCAGGAAATCGAGAAACAGCGACTGCTGCTGACCGTAATACTCGGGATCACAGGTGGCAAACATACGCGACCAGTCGAGCGAGAGCCCCAGAGGTTTCATCTGCTCAACCATCGTGTCGATGTTATTGTATGTCCACTCTTTCGGATGACCGCCAATTGCCATCGCCGCGTTTTCAGCAGGCATCCCAAAAGCGTCAAACCCCATCGGGTGCAACACATTGTGCCCGGTCGACAGTTTATACCGCGCGATCACATCGCCCATGGTGTAATTGCGCACGTGCCCCATGTGCAGCTTGCCCGACGGATAGGGGAACATCTCCAGCACGTAATACTTTGGCTTGTCAGCCGTGCGCTTGGCTTCAAAGATCGAGGCCGCTTCCCAGGCCTCCTGCCATTTCGCTTCAATTTGCGAGGCTTCGTATCGCGACATCTTGAGCGGTCCTTTGCATGAAAACGCCGGGTGCGTGACCCGGCGCTGTAATACGTGTGTTTTTCTGATGTTTCCAGTGCCGACCTTGGCCGTGGTCGGTCAGAGTTTTTTGTCGGCAATCCGCAGTTGGCGTGCGCGGGACAAAATTGCGTCTTCCACTGCGCGGGCGGTTGCCGGATTGACCGCACGCCCGTTCCGGGTTTGCAGGCCAACATTCAGCGATCGCGCGTCCAAAGCGGGGTCCTTAATATGAACGGTCGCGCGATAAGACTGCCCACCACCCGGAGGGGTGCCATAGTTTGTAAGGATAACGCCAGTGAACGGATCCACGGATTGAATCGGCAAAAAGTCCAGGACTTCCAGCGATGCGGCCCACAGATAACGGTTCACTTGGACAGTCTGTTCCGTCTTGGTCGGCCCAAACGCATCAAACAGCGTCGTTCGGTTGGCGCTCGGTAGACCTTCTTCAGCGAGACGGTCTTCATCTAAGAAGAGGTCAGAGGGTTCCTGACGAGGTGTATCGCGATCAGCGCCGCGTCCAAAAGCGCCACAGCCAGCCGTGACAGTCACAGCGGTGATCAGAGTGATGTTCCAAAACCAACGCATATTTGGCAGTTTCCGTTCCTCATTGCGGTCCGAAACAGTCCTAGACAACAGAGCTCAACGCAACAAGCCTATTCTTTATATTCCTGCACATGCTCAGCATGAGTTCGCAGGTCCAGGCCGTGGATGCCCTTGTCCGGCGGACCCATACACCTGGTGGTTTGGGCTGATGCACGTTCGAACACGCAATGAAGATGAGATCGAGGCACCATTTAGGAATCAGTGCGAGTCAATTTCCGCACTTATAAATCACACTTGATGCAAAGCACTTTCTCGTGAAGGTTTGTGAGAATGAGAAATTCCATCCCGTGGTTGTGTCTCTCAAACCACCACGTGTGGCAACAATGCACCAATGAGGATCCTTCGATTTTGAATCTTAGATCACAGAGTTGTGCGAAAAAAATGAAACTGCGATAGGAAAGCAGTACTCAGACAAGCGCGGCACGTGCTGTTTGGGATCTGAAATCTAAATTCGAGGGATAAAGATGAAAAAGATTCTCTTCGCTTCGACCGCGCTGATCGCCACCGCTGGCGTTGCAGCTGCTGAAGTTAGCTTTGGTGGTTACGGCCGTTTTGGTCTGTTCTACGATGAAGGCGCAACCGGCACCGCAAAAGAAACTCGCCTGGAGCAGCGTTTCCGCTTCAACATCACCGCAACTGCTGAAACCGACGCTGGCGTTGAGTTCGGTGGCCGTATTCGTCTGCAGTCTGACGAAAACTCCACCGGTGGCGCAGGCGGCGACGGTCCTGGCGCAGCAATGTTCTGGGCATCCATCGGCGGCTTCCGTCTGGACGTAGGTCAGACTTCTGACGTACTGGACTCCGGCGACGTTGTTGATTTCTTCGGTCACGGCGTTGGTCTGACCGCGTTTGTTGAACAAGCTGACGCATTTGGTGGCTTCGACGCAAACGGCTTTGGCGCGGGCGACACCGACCAGCAAGTTGTTAAAGCACGTTACAGCGTTGGTGATTTCACCGGTGCGGTTTCTTACACCGAAGAAAACGACTCTACAGGTGACAACTCCTACTACCAAATCGGCTTCGGTTACGACTTCGGTGCGGTTGCAGCTGGTGTTGTATATGGCGAGCGTGACGACGCGGCTGAAACTTCTTACTGGATCATCGGCCTGTCCGGCGACCTGGGTCCGGTTGGCTACAACCTGACCGTTGGTGAGAGCGACGCGGTTAACGAAGTTGCAATCGGTCTGTCCGGTTCCTACGACATTTCTTCTGCGACCACTCTGACTGCAGTTATCGCAGACAGCGGTGTTGACGCAGACGACACCGTTTACGGTATCGGCTTCAAGCACAGCTTGGGCGGCGGCGTGTCTCTGCGCGGCGGTGTTGGCCAAGAAACCGACGGCGACACCCTGGCAGATCTGGGCGTTCGCTTCGACTTCTAAGTTTTCCTCACGGAAAATCTAAAAATAGAGGCCCCGCATGGGGCCTCTTGTTTTTTATGACATGTTTGTGATCTTTTTAGTTGTCGGTGTTAAATAGTGAGTGTAATCTATTTCACATATCCACATTTGCGCTCACGAAGTTGTGACGCAAGTTGGGGCCTTTGAAAGGAACCGTTGGTCAAAGCCTGCATGTTTCAATGAAGGTTCGGCCGACGAAGGTTGAAGAGTTCGGAAGACGAGGAGAGAAGAGACAGTAAACGCGTTGATGGTTTTGCGACTGCGCTTGGCTATGTCTGATAGCAATCGGTATTAAGCGACAGTAGAACCCCAGTTGGGTTCATCACCTGCATTTCATTATGACAGAGATCTTTCTTTGACCTGCTTGGCTTCTGGCCCCGCGGGGTAATGGACTGTGACATCGATGCATCATGTTTTTGGGAATGGATGTGGTCAGTTAAGGCCGCGGTTGCGCACGCCCTCTGAAAAGAGCGAAACGGGGTGCGTACTCAAGGTCGTGCGTTCTGTGCGGGTTTGAGCAGGAAATCTAAACCCGAGGGAAAATCATGAAAAAGATTCTCTTCGCGACATCCGCGCTGATCGCAACTGCAGGTATGGCTGCAGCAGAAGCTGAAGTAACTTTCGGCGGCTACGGCCGTTTTGGTCTCGTTTATGACGAAGGCAACTCCGATTCTGCTACAGCTAAAGAGACCCGTCTGGAGACACGCTTCCGCCTGAACATTGGCGCAAGCACAACCACCGACTCTGGTGTTAAGTTCGAAGGTCGTTTCCAGCTGGAAACAAACGACAACTCCACAGGCGGTCAAGAAGGTGAAGGCCCAGGCGCGGCTGGCTTCGCAGTATCCGCTGGCGGCTTCCGCTTGGACGTTGGTAACGTATCCGACGTTTTCGACTCCGGCGACGTTATCGACATCTTTGGCCACGGCATCGGTCTGACCGATCTGGTTGAAACCAACAACGCATTTGGCAGCAACGGCATCGACGAGCAAGGCTTCGGCGAAGATTCGATCGACCAGAACATCGTAAAAGTTCGCTACTCTGTAGCTGACTTCACCGTTGCAGCGTCTTACACCGAAGAAAACGACTCGACCGGTGATAGCTCCTACTACCAAATCGGTGCTGCTTACTCCTTCGGCGATCACACCATTGGTGCCGCATACGGTGACCGTGACAACGCAGCGGAAGAAAGCTACTGGGCGGTTAACGCCAACGGCGAATTCGGTGCTCTGGGCTACAACCTGCTGGTTGGTGACTCCGACGCGGTTGATGACGTAGTTTACGGCCTGTCCCTGTCCTATGACATCTCGTCCGCAACTGAACTGCGCTTTGCATCTTCCTTCGGCGGCGACGACGCGAACGACGACGCATACGGCATCGGTTTCCGTCACAAGCTGGGCGGCGGCGTCTCCCTGCGCGGCGGTGCTGGTCAGGACATCGAAGGCAACACCATTGCTGACTTGGGTGTTCGTTTCGACTTCTAAGTCGAACCGATACGCATGAATTTGGGCGGGCTCTTTCGAGCTCGCCCTTTTCTTTTCCAGCGAAACCGTGTTTGTCTGCAACCGGTCCAACAAGGAGCAGCAGATGTCGCTGGCTGAAATCAAATCTCGTATCGAAACCGCTGAGGCTGCCGCAGGCCGCGCGCCTGGATCCGTAAAGCTGATTGCGGTGTCCAAAGTTCAGCCCAATGACCGCGTGCAGGCGGTGCTAGAAGAAGGTCACCGCTGTTTTGGGGAAAACCGCGTGCAGGAAGCGGCAGGAAAGTGGCCGGATTTTTCAAAGACTTTCGAAAATCTCGACCTGCATCTGATCGGACCGCTTCAAACCAACAAAGCCCGCCAAGCGATGGAGCTGTTTCACGCCATCCATTCCGTGGACCGACCAAAGCTTGCAAAGACTCTGGCGCGCCTAGCGCAGGAAATGGGTCACTGTCCTGATCTGTTTATTCAGGTCAATACCGGAGAAGAGGCTCAAAAGGCTGGCATTTTACCCAAAGAAGCGGACGGGTTTATCGCCGAGTGCCGCGCATTGGACCTGCCGGTCAAAGGGTTGATGTGTATCCCGCCCGTCGAAGAGGAAGCCAGCCTGCATTTCGCTCTGTTGGCAAAGCTCGCGAAACGCAATGACTTGGACAGTTTGTCTATGGGTATGAGCAGCGACTTTGAAAAGGCAATCGCGCTGGGGGCAACCCATGTCCGCGTCGGATCTGCCATTTTTGGCGCGCGTGTTAAGCCGGAGGAATGATCAATCGGCTGTCTGCAGACACCCGTTTTGCGATCCAATGCAGGTCCTGACGGGCAAAGGCGACACAGCCTTCGGTTGCGTAACCTGGCCTGCGCCATTGATGGATAAAGATCGCTGATCCTTGACCCGGCTCAGCAAATGGCCAATTCCAATCTGTGACAATAACCAGATCATAAAGCGGATCTGCGCGGCGCATCATTTCGTGGCTAAAGCTGTGCGGGGCCTTGACCAGATGATTGTACTGCGGGTCGTTTACATCGTCGGACCACAGATCCACGGGGCCGATGGGTTCTGCCCAGTTTGCAGGTTTTTCAATTCTATCAGGACGATAGAGCATGCCAGCCAAGTTGTGGACGCCCACAGGCGTGGCTCCGTCGCCTTCGCGTTTGGCCTTGGTAAGCCCACCCTTTCCAATCGAACATGGGAAATGTCGGCCCCAAAAACGGACCCCTTTTGGGGTCAGGACCAGGTCGCGCGGGGTCACAGCATGTGTCCTGATTTGCGCGCCTTGGTCGCCAGGTACTGTGTGTTGAACGGATTTTCACCAACCTTCAACGGCACGCGTTCCGCCACCTGAATTCCCGTGCTCTCCATCATGGAAATCTTCCTTGGGTTGTTCGTCAGCAGGCGAACCGAAGAAAACCCCATCTCCTTGAGGATCGAAGACCCCAGGCGGAAATCACGTTCATCATCCTCAAAGCCAAGACGGTGATTGGCCTCAACCGTGTCAAAACCCTGGTCCTGCAGTGAGTAGGCGCGCATCTTGTTGGTCAGGCCAATACCGCGCCCTTCTTGGTTTAAATACAGCAGGACGCCTGCGCCTTCTTGACCCATCTGGGTCAACGCGCCCTGCAGCTGCGGGCCACAATCGCATTTCAGCGAGCCCAGAACGTCGCCGGTGAAACAGGCGGAGTGCAGGCGGGTCAATACCGGTTCCTCCCGGCTAGGTCGCCCAATTTCGATGGCATAGTGCTCTTCGTTGCCGTCATCAGGGCGGAAAATATGCAAACGACCGGCTTCGGCGGCTTCGATTGGCAGGCGCGCCGCTGCTACAGGATGCAAAGGAGAGCTTTGATCCAGCAAAGGCGCGGCCAGACCGTCGTTGATTAGGGTCAGGCCGTTTTCTGCGGCAAACCGGACTCCATCTGGCAGGTCGACCAACAGCGCCGACGGCAACAGCCGGGCAGACTTTGTGAGTGTTATCGCCAGGCGCGCAAATTGCGCATTGCCGCCCCGAAGACTGCTGAGCGGTCCTTTCATGGGGGAATTCAGGTCATCCGCCGGATCAGCCAGCGCGTGGATCCACGACCAAGAGACAGAATCCGGCACATGAACACGACATACATCGGTGTCATAAACCCGCGCTTTGAGTGTTTCTGCACGGCGTGCTGTCAGGGCAAGGGTCACGTCACCGAGCTCGCGCAGATCGCCAAGCCGCTCTTCCGAGAGGCTTTCCACGGCAATCGCTAGCGCAGTGTCGGACCCGTTTTCGATCACAATCGGCAGGCCCATGCGCAAATCGACTCGGGCGCGTGCCACGAGTTCGATCATGGTTGGCGTTAAACTCATTCGCCTACTCCGTACTCAAATAGTGAATCCTTAGCTGGTTGTGCTTACGATGATTTGCAAGGAAAGTGAAATATTTCCCATACCTTGGACACGTCGACGTGAGAGAGGTGACAGAAACCTTGCCGATCACGGGCGAGCTGCGCATGTGTGAACGAAAAGGAGGTTCGCCAATGGCACAACTTAAGAAAATTCTACTGGTCGATGACGATGAAGATCTGCGCGAGGCGCTGAGCGAACAATTGATCATGACTGAAGACTTTGACGTATTTGACGCAGACTCCGGTCAGTCGGCAATGGAGCGCGTCAAAGAAGCGCTGTACGACTTGATTATTCTGGACGTGGGTTTGCCAGACACGGACGGCCGCGAGCTGTGTCGCCTAATGCGCAAACAAGGGGTCAAGGCTCCGGTGCTGATGCTGACCGGTCACGACAGTGACGCAGATACCATTCTGGGTCTGGACGCGGGCGCCAACGATTATGTGACCAAACCGTTTAAATTCCCGGTTCTTCTGGCCCGCATCCGTGCACAATTGCGTCAGCACGAACAATCCGAGGACGCGGTTTTTGTCCTTGGGCCCTATACATTCAAGCCTGCGATGAAGCTCTTGGTGACCGAGGATGATCGTAAGATCCGCCTGACCGAGAAAGAAACCAACATCCTGAAATTCCTCTATCGTTCCACCGACGGTGTGGTGCCACGCGATGTGCTCTTGCATGAGGTTTGGGGGTACAATGCCGGTGTGACCACCCACACGCTTGAGACGCATATCTATCGCCTGCGTCAGAAAATCGAGCCGGATCCATCCAATGCGCGCCTTCTGGTGACCGAATCCGGTGGGTATCGCCTGGTCTCATAAGGCCACAAAGGGCGTTTTTACGCAGACGCCAGCGAACCGTTACAACTGATAGGCCGGGCTTTGTCCCGGCTTTTTTTGACGCCGAAATTTTTATTGTGTGCCTCTCACCACTTTGGCTGGCGCAGCGGTCGAACAGCGGGCAGTATCCCGCGAAAATCTGTTTGAGAATTGGAACCGTCATGGGATTTACGCTGGCCACCTGGAACATCAACTCGGTCCGTTTGAGATCACCGATTGTGCAGAAGCTTTTGCAGGAAGAAGGGCCGGATGTGCTGTGCTTGCAAGAGACCAAATCGCCGGTTGATAAAATCCCACTCGAAGATTTCGCAGCCCTTGGCTATGGCCACATGGTGGCGCGGGGGCAAAAGGGATACAACGGCGTCGCAATCCTGTCGCGTCTGCCGATTAAGGAAGCGGGCAGCGAGGATTTTGCCGCGTTGGGCCATGCGCGCCATATTGCAGGCGAGCTGGAAAACGGGGTTGTGATACATAACTTCTATGTGCCGGCTGGTGGGGATGAGCCCAATCGGGACAAGAATGAGAAGTTTGGCCAGAAACTCGACTATCTGACCGAGATGCGCGACTGGTTCCACAAGGATGCGCCGCAGAAATCGATCCTGGTGGGCGATCTGAACATTGCACCGCGGGAAGATGATGTCTGGGACCATAAGAAGCTGTTGAAAGTGGTCAGCCACACGCCGATCGAGGTGGAGCATCTGGCCGAAGTTCAGGACGCAGGCGCATGGATTGATGTCACACGGCAGGATATCCCCGAGGGGCGCTTGTATTCCTGGTGGAGCTATCGGGCGCGCGATTGGGACGCGGCGGACAAAGGACGCCGGTTGGACCATGTGTGGGCCACCAAGGACATCGCCGCCGCCGGCCATTCCAGCCGGGTCATGCGGGACGCACGCGGATGGGAAAAACCAAGCGACCATGCGCCGGTGTTTGCGACGTTTGATCTGTGAGCTGAGCTGAACGGCGTGGGAGCAGGGGCTCCCGCCCGTGTCGGGATGCATTGAAATGCACCCTCCCCCGTTGGGCCAGGCGCCGCGCATCTGCGCGGCGCGTCAGTACTCCCAACCGGCGTATTCTTCGGACGCAGATCGCATATCCTGATACAGCCAGACCATCCGGTCCACGAACCAGAGTTTGGCACCCATGGAGAGGGCGAGGCCGAAGAGAATAAAGCCCAGATCAAATTGCCACAGGCCATAGATCCAGGGCATAAGGCCCAGCCCAGCCAAAGTCCCCAGCGCTTTGGCCCATGCCATGTGATGGGCGGGCACTGGAATTTCGGTGTGATTGAGCAGCACCCGCTCGCCAAATGTTCCGCGCGAGGCCCAGTTTCGGGTTGAGGTCGGCACCGAAAACGCCCGTGGGTTCCACCAGGTCCACAACAGCACCAATGCAAGGGGAACCAGCGCGCCCCATCCCAGCCAGTGGCGGGACAAGATTGCAAGGGTCATCAGCGCCAGAATGGGTATACGGCTGTAAACGCTGAGAGGATTGGCATGGCGTTTCCAGCTTTCATCCGTCATTGCCATGCTTTGCGCGCTGAGGCGCAGAATTTTCGACCAAGTTTGCGGCATCGGTCAACTCCCCCTTGGTTTCCGGCGCGTCTGCTTTCATATAGGGGGCAAGCTCGAAACGGAGAACATGCAGATGATGGATATTCTTGGCACGACTGCCCCTGCCGCCGACTTGATCAAGGACGTGGGTGAGGCCACCTTCATGCAGGATGTGGTTGACGCCTCGATGGCCACGCCAGTGATTGTTGATTTCTGGGCACCCTGGTGTGGTCCGTGCAAGACGCTGGGTCCGATGCTGGAAGCCGCCGTCACCAAGGCAAACGGCGCGGTCTTGATGGCCAAGATCAACGTGGATGAAAACCAGCAGCTGGCTGCCATGTTGGCGCAACAGGGTCTGCCACTGCAGTCTATTCCCACGGTTGTCGCCTTTTACCAAGGCCGCCCGGTTGACATGTTCCAAGGGGCTGTACCGCAATCCGAGATCGAAGCCTTTGTCAAACGTCTGGCAGAGTCAGCTGGCGGGTCAGCGGACGGCGGGCTGGGTGATGCCATTGCGGCAGCCGAGCAGATGCTGGAAGAGGGCGCGGTCGAAGATGCGGCGCAGACTTTTGCTGCTGTCATTGGCGAAGATGACAAATCGGCTGCGGCTTATGCCGGTCTTGCCCGTGCCCACATTGCCTTGGGCGACGTGGAGCAGGCCGAAGCGGTATTGAACGGCGCCCCAGCTGAGATTTCGGAGGCGGCTGAGATTGAAGCGGCCCGCGCACAGATCGAGCTGGCGCGCCAGGCTGCAAACTCTGGCCCACTGGGCGAATTGCAGGCCGCCGTTGACGCGGATCCCGCAGATCATCAGGCGCGGTTTGACCTGGCCCAGGCCATGCACGCCGCCGGTGATGCCGAGGGAGCCGTGGACGCGTTGTTGGAATTGTTCCGCCAGGATCGCGATTGGAACGATGGCGCGGCCAAGACGCAGCTGTTCACGATCTTTGATGCGCTCAAGCCCAATGACCCGATTGTTTTGAATGGTCGGCGCAAATTGAGCTCGATGATATTTGCCTAAACGCTTTGGCGCGCTACTGTTGATGGCATCATGATCCAGGCTGCTGACCTTCCCGATACACTTGCCATCTTTCCTTTGCCCGGGGCGCTGTTGCTGCCCCGGGCCCGACTGCCATTGCACATTTTCGAACCGCGTTACCTGCAGATGCTGGATGATGCGCTTAAAACCAGCGAACGGCTGATCGGCATGGTGCAACCTTGCCCGCACCGCGGCGATAGTGAAACGCTCCATACGATTGGGTGCGCCGGGCGGGTGACGCAATTTTCCGAAACCGAGGATGGGCGATACATGATCACCCTGTCCGGAGTCTCCAGATTTCGCATCGAAGCGGAAGTGAGCGGTTTCACTCCCTATCGGCGCTGCCGCGTGACCTGGGGTGATTTTCATCAGGATTTGGGCCGTTGCGCGCCGGACGAGCGGTTTGATCGCCCCCGGTTTCTGGACTTGTTAGAGCGTTTTTTAAACTTCCGAAACCTGTCCGCGGATTGGGATGCGCTGAAAGATGCGGATGAGGAGCTTTTGGTGAACTCTTTGTCGATGATGCTGGATTTCGATCTTGAGGACAAACAGGCCTTGCTTGAGGCGCCCTGCCTTGCCACAAGGCGGGAAACCTTGACGACATTGATTGAATTTGCCCTGTTGGGCGGATCCCACGAAGAGACATTGCAATGACCGAGACCACATCCCCTACCTTTGACCGCCGTATGTTGGAAGTTCTGGTGTGTCCGCAGACGCAAGGGTTGTTGGAGTTTGACGCCGAAGCCCAAGAGCTGGTGTCTAAGGCTGCCGGCCTTGCCTTTCCGATCCGCAATGGAATCCCTGTGATGCTGGTGGATGAGGCGCGCCCGCTGGAGTGAGGACGCGCCGGTTCCGCCTCCCTTTAAATAGGTTTGCCTTGTAACAGGCGCGGCAGATCTCCGGTCAAGCCAGCAGCTTCGCGCATAAATCCACGGCGCAAAGCGGGCATAGAATTAACCAGTCCCATCCCCAAATCACGTCCCAGCCGCAGCAATGGGTTGTCATTTGAAAACAGCCGGTTGAACACATCTGTCGCTGACACCAGCGTGGCTGTGTCGAAACGGCGCCATTGTTGATAGCGTTCAAGTACGAGCGGGCTTGCGATATTTTCACCGCGCCGTTTGGCTTCGGTCAGAACCTCGGCCAAGGCTCCTACATCGCGCAAACCCGCATTCAGACCCTGACCCGCAATAGGATGCATCCCATGGGCCGCATCACCAATCAACGCTATGCGGGGTGCCACAAAGCTGTTCGCCACTGTGAGGTTCAGCGGATAGGTAAAGCGTTGGCCAACCAGCTGGATCTCACCCAGAAAATCCCCGAAACTGGGGCGCAAAGCCGCCAGAAACCCGACATCATCCATAGCGTGGATCTCATGGGCGCGCGCGGTTTTCTCGCTCCAGACGATGGAGGATTGATTGCCCGGCAGCGGCAGAATGGCCAAAGGTCCCGATGGCATGAAATGCTGATGGGCGATGCCCCCGTGCGGCAGATCATGTTCCAGCGCGCAGACCAGCGCGGTTTGCCCGTAATCCCAACCGGTGCGTTTGATACCCGCCCGTCGACACGTGCCGCTCGCGCGCCCATCGGCTCCGACCAACAGCTCAGCCGCAAGCGTGTCACCATTGTCGAGCGTAACGGTCACGCCTTGCGCCGTCACATCCTGTGCAACAACGCGGCATGCGTTCATCACGGTGATTTGCGGATGCGCCTCGGTTGCGGAGATCAGGGCGCGGCGCAAGAACCGATCCTCGACCATGTAGCCCATCGGACCTTCTTCGATCTCGGTATGGTCGAAATGCAAGAAAAACGGCGATGGTGCCCGCCCGGGTGCGCCATCGCTGACCTTGATTTCATTCATCGGCTGGCTGTGGCTTGCAACGTCCGGCCAGATGCCGATCTGCTCCAACAGTTTTTTTGAGGCGAGCGCCAAAGCATATCCGCGCCCGTCAAAACTTTGATCCTGACGCAATGCCTGGGGCAATGCATCCACAAGGGTTACGCTGTGGCCGGTCTGTGCCAGCGCCAACGCCAACGCGGGGCCATTTAATCCGCCACCTACGATGATGATATCGGTTGTCTTGGTCATGATGTGCAATATGCGCTTGTTCTCGCATTTGTCCATGAGCCATGGTGACGCTTGCGACGGATCGTCCCCGAAAGACCCACAAGAAAAAGGCTGATGACATGAACGACTGGCTGACTATGACCGCAGGCGCCCTTGGGCGTGGGATCGACACGGGTGAGATTTCGCCGCTGGCCCTGACGCAGACCTATCTGGACGCCATCGCGGCGCATCCGCTGCGCGACAGGATCTATACAGTTGTGACAGCGGACCGCGCGTTGGCTGAGGCCAAAGCGGCAGAGGGGCGCGCCAAGCTGGGTCTGCGTCGGTCGCCGCTGGATGGGGTGCCGATCAGCTGGAAAGACCTTTTTGACAGCGCAGGGGATGTGACCGAATCTGGCTCAGACCTCCTGAAAGGGCGGGTCTCGGAAACGGATGCGGTTGTGTTGCAACGCGCAAGCGCATTGGGCAGCGTGTGTTTGGGCAAAACCCATATGAGCGAGCTTGCCTTTTCCGGTCTGGGCCTCAATCCGGTGAAGGCGACACCGCCCTGTGTCAACGACGCTGACGCGGTGCCGGGCGGCTCGTCCTCGGGGGCGGCAGCCTCGGTGGCCTATGGGTTGGCGGTCTGCGGCATCGGCTCTGACACGGGCGGATCGGTGCGGATCCCATCGGCCTGGAATGATCTGGTCGGGCTTAAGACCACATCAGGGCGCATTACACTCGAAGGTGTTATTCCACTGTGTCTCGAATTTGATACCATCGGTCCCCTTGCCCGCTCGGTTGAGGACGCAGGCCTGTTTCTTGGGCTGTTGGAGCAGGGGCAGATCCCGGACCTGAACGGTGTGGATCTGACGGGTATGCGTTTTGCCGATCTTCTGTCGGTGGCTCAGGATGATATGGCGCCTGAGGTGGCCGGCGCCTATGCTGCGGCTCTGGACAAGCTGCGCGCCGCCGGGGCCGTGATCGAGCCCTTTGAATTTCCTGCCGTGTCCGAAGCGCTCTCGATGTCAGCGATCCTCTACACAACTGAGGCGTATGGTCTGTGGAAGGACAAGATCGAGGCAGCGCCCCATTTGATGTATGCGGAAATCCTGGAGCGGTTCCGTACCGGGGCTGGGTTTTCCGGGGCGGATTATGTGGCGGCCTGGAACCGTCTGCGGGAGCTGCGCCGGAAATGGGATGCGACTGTCGCGGGCTTTGATGGCGTGCTGATGCCGACCTCTCCGATAATGCCACCTAATGTGGAGCGGTTGAATTCGGACCATGACTATTACGTGAGATCGAACCTTCTCGCCTTGCGCAACACGCGGATTGGCAATTTGTTTGGGCTCAGCGGCCTTTCGCTGCCGACAGGTGTGCCAAGCTGTGGTCTGCAGATCCTGGGCAAACCCAATGGCGAAGAAGCGCTGTTGCGTGTTGGGGCGGCGGTTGAAGCTGCGCTGGCGTGAATGTCACAACTCCAGTGCCGAAACGATGGGCGCTGGATTTTTTGGTCTCGCCTCTGTAACCTAGACGTGAACGGGGCGAGATGATCCCGGACCTGAGGCCTTTAGAAATGATTAATCCAGAGCGGTTTTCCAACCTGCCGACCTATGCGTTTCCGCGTTTGCGGGAGCTTTTGGACCACCACGCGCCCGGCGGTGATGTGGTGCATATGACCATTGGCGCGCCCAAGCATGACTTTCCTGCCTGGGTGACGGATGTCATTGTGGAAAACGCCGCTGGATTTCAGGGCTATCCACCCAACGAAGGCTCTGACGCGCTGCGTGGTGCAATCAGCGACTGGATCAAGCGCCGCTATGGTGTTGCGGCGGATCCCAGCACCCAAGTTATGGCGCTGAATGGCACCCGCGAAGGTCTATATAACGCGACGATGGCCTTGTGCCCCGAACAGAAAAATGGCGAGCGGCCGGTTGTTCTGATCCCGAACCCGTTTTACCAGGTCTATATGGTGGCTACGATTGCCATCGGGGCTGAGCCGGTGTTTGTGCCCGCCACCAAGGAAACTGGCCATCTGCCGGATTACGCAAGCCTGCCGCCCGAGATCCTGAACCGCACCGTTGCGGCATATATCTGTTCCCCGGCCAATCCGCAGGGGGCTGTGGCGGACGAAGAATATTGGAAACAGCTCTTTGCCCTGGCTGAGAAGTATGATTTCCGCGTCTTTGCCGATGAATGTTATTCGGAAATCTACCGCGACACCGCCCCTGTGGGCGGGCTGACAGTGGCCGAAGCGGCAGGTGTTGATCCAGAGCGTGTGACCTTGTTCAACTCGCTGTCTAAACGGTCGAACCTAGCGGGGCTACGGTCTGGTTTTATTGCGGGTGGCCCGGATACGATCAATCGTGTGAAAAAACTGCGCTCTTATGCTGGTGCGCCGCTGCCCGAGCCATTGCAGGCTGCAGCCGCACGGGTCTGGGCGGATGAGGCGCATGTGGTCGAGAACCGCGGGCTCTATCAGGAAAAGTACAAAATCGCTGATGAGGTTCTGTCTGGTGTCGACGGTTATGCCGCGCCCGAGGCGGGCTTTTTCCTGTGGCTGCCGGTGGCAGATGGTGAAGCGGCGTCGCTGAAACTGTGGCAAGAGACGGGGATCCGGGTCATGCCCGGCGCGTATTTTGCCCAAGGTGAAAAAGGCCAGAACCCTGGCGAGAAATACATCCGCGTGGCGTTGGTTGCGCCCGCTGAAGAGACAAAACAAGCGCTGAAGAGACTGCGCGACTGTCTCTATACATAAGACAACACGCCCCGTTCGCCACACAGGCAAAAAAGACGGGCGGGGCGCTGATAAAAATAACAAGGTTCGAAAAACCTGCGATACAGCAGGAGAACCAGAGATGAGGAGCCGAGGTAGGCATGGCATTTCAAACGAGAAGCCGGGACCCGCTGTTGGACAGTGATATGCAGGCGGCGGTCGAAAAACGGGGCAAAGAGCTGTTTGGCCTGTTGCTGATTGGGCTTGGCCTGTTGGTTGCCGCCATGATCGGCTCTTATACGCCGGATGATCCGAATTGGTATGTGTCAACCGATGCACCGGCCCGCAATTGGCTGGGCAGTTTTGGCGCGTCTATTGCGCATATCCTGTATCTGGGTCTGGGGTTTGGCACCTGGGCGATTGCAGCAACGCCGCTGGTCTGGGGCGTGCGTTTTGTGATGCACCGGGGCGAAGAGCGCGCAATCCCGTGGATGCTGATCTCGTTGCTGTTGCCGATTGTGCTGGCGATCTACGCGTCAACCCTACCGCCGGGGCCGGTTTGGAGTCAGAACCACGACAGCGGTCTGGGGGGGCTTCTGGGTGACTTCTTCCTGGCGATGCTGCTGTTGCTGTTGCCGATTGCACCCATGATCGGTGTGAAACTTCTGTCGCTTGGCCTTGCTGTTTTTCTGGTTGTTCTGGCAGCGTTCACAATGGGGTTCACACGACATGAAATCAGTCGCCTGGGCCGTTTTCTGGTCATTGGCGTCATCATGACCTATGGCGCGGTTGCCACGCTTTTGGGCCGTGGTGCAAGCTCAAGCGTGCAGGCCGCTATGGCCTATAACACCCGCCGCAAAGAGCAGAAAGCCAGCCGGGATGCGGATGTTTACGCCGCCGAAATGGCCGCAGCCGAGGCGGTGGTAGATGACGAACCCTATGTGGATGATGATTGGGACGAAGTGGAAGAGCCTCCGGCCAAGGGCGGTCTGTTCTCGCGGGTTCCCAGCTTGATCCGCAGATCAGAGCCGCCGATGGACATGCCCGAACCGGAATTGGTGGAGCATGAGACGGATGTCGAAGTGGATGATATGCCGGGCCACGAACGGATTTCGGCCAAGATTGCCAAGGCGGTACAGATCCGACGGGCTGCAAATGTTAAACCTGAGGATGACCCCAACCTGCCTTTGACCAAAGGCCGCGGCCGCCGCCCTGAACCTTTGATCTTTAGCCCGCAAGGCGGGGCAGAGACGCGGATTGAGCCGCCGCTCACCGGGGCAGAGCTTGAGCCAGACACACCGCCGATGCCCCCCGCGCCTGAGGATTTCGCAGAACCTTTGGCCATGGATGACGTGCCTTATGAGCCTTTCAGCGCGTCGCCAGAGCCAGAGATCGAAGAAATTCCGGCACCCCGACAAACCGCCGAGATTGTGGAACTGCCCCGCGCCGAGCCCGCGCGCAAAGTTGTGGTGGAAAAACCCATCACCAAACTGCCCGAACGCTCGACCCGCGCCAAAGCTGAAGCCGAACCGCGCTTGGCCTTTGACGAGGCAGGCAATGACTTTGAACTGCCACCGCTGAACCTTTTGACCAATCCGACCAGCATTGAACGCCATGTTCTGAGCGACGAGGCGTTGGAAGAAAATGCGCGCATGCTGGAATCGGTGTTGGACGATTATGGCGTCAAGGGCGAGATCGTCTCGGTCCGTCCGGGGCCTGTGGTAACGATGTATGAGCTGGAACCTGCGCCGGGGCTTAAGGCAAGCCGGGTGATTGGTCTGGCCGATGACATCGCACGCTCGATGTCGGCGTTGTCAGCGCGTGTGTCAACGGTGCCGGGACGTTCGGTTATTGGGATCGAACTGCCGAATGAAAACCGCGAGATGGTAAGCTTCCGGGAAATCCTGTCCAGCCGGGATTACGGGGACGGAAATCACGCGCTACCCTTGGCCTTGGGCAAGGATATCGGTGGTGGCGCAGTTGTCGCCAACCTTGCGAAAATGCCCCACCTGCTGATTGCGGGGACCACCGGTTCTGGTAAGTCGGTGGCGATCAACACAATGATCCTGTCGCTCTTGTACAAGCTGACACCGGATGAGTGCCGCCTGATCATGATCGACCCCAAGATGCTGGAACTCAGCGTCTATGACGGTATTCCGCATCTGCTCAGCCCCGTTGTGACCGATCCGAAAAAAGCGGTTGTTGCCCTGAAATGGGTCGTCGGTGAGATGGAAGACCGCTATCGCAAGATGTCCAAAATGGGTGTGCGCAATATTGCGGGCTTTAACGGCCGTGTCGAAGACGCATTGTCCAAAGGTGAGATGTTCAGCCGCACCGTGCAAACCGGTTTTGACGATGACACCGGTGAGCCGGTGTTTGAAACCGAAGAGTTCGAGCCCAAGAAGCTGCCTTACATCGTGGTGATCGTCGATGAGATGGCGGACCTGATGATGGTGGCGGGCAAGGAAATCGAAGCCTGCATTCAGCGTCTGGCCCAGATGGCACGGGCCTCGGGCATCCACTTGGTGATGGCGACACAGCGCCCGTCGGTTGATGTGATTACCGGCACGATCAAGGCGAACTTCCCCACCCGGATTTCCTTCCAGGTGACCTCCAAAGTCGACAGCCGCACCATTCTGGGTGAAATGGGCGCCGAACAGCTCTTGGGCATGGGCGATATGCTTTATATGGCGGGTGGTTCGAAAATCATCCGTTGCCACGGTCCGTTTGTATCGGATGAGGAAGTTGAAGAGGTTGTGAACCACCTCAAACAATTCGGCCCGCCGGATTATGTGGGCGGTGTTGTCGAAGGTCCTGACGACGAAAAAGCGGACAATATTGACGCGGTTCTGGGTCTGAATACCGGTGGCAACACTGGGGGTGAAGACGCGCTTTATGATCAGGCGGTGGCCATTGTGATCAAAGATCGCAAATGCTCGACCTCATACATCCAGCGGAAACTGGCGATTGGCTACAACAAAGCCGCGCGCCTGGTGGAGCAGATGGAAGAGAACGGATTGGTGACGCCTGCAAATCACGTGGGCAAACGAGACATTCTGGTGCCTGAGCAGGAATAAGCCGATCCCCTTTGAATTCCAGCGCTAAGGCTTATCTTTATGGCTATGAAACAGTTTGCATATGCACTTCTTTTTGCGGCCTGCGCCCCGGCAGCCTGGGCAGCAGACAAGCTGAGCCTGAATGAGATTTCAGGTTACCTCAATGATTTGAAAACGGCTGAGGCCGATTTCACCCAGGTGAACGACGATGGCAGCCTGTCCACGGGCAAGCTGTATCTGCACCGTCCAGGCCGGATGCGGTTTGAATACGACGGCCCCGGTGCGGGTGTCGTGGTGGCCGGCGCTGGCGCTGTGATGATCCAGGACAAGAAATCCAATCAGCCCCCCGAAACCTATCCGCTGCGCCGCACGCCTTTGTCGGTCATTCTGGCCCGCAATGTGGACCTGAGCCGCGCCAATATGGTGGTGCGCCACAGTTTTGACGGCACAGCAACCATTGTCCGGGCCCAAGATCCCGAACATCCGGAATACGGCAGTATCGATATGATGTTCACCGGAGAGCCGGTTCAGCTGCGCAAATGGGTGGTCAACGATGATGCCGGTGGCCAGACCACGGTGATCCTCGGCGCGCTGGAAACTGGGGTCAAACTCAGCTCAAAGCTCTTTAGAATTGAACGGGACAACGACAATTAACCCCTGAGCCAAGGAAGAAAAAACCCGCCGGTCTGGCGGGTTTTTCGGTTTTATCGAAAGCGGCGGCAGGTGGCCAATTGGGCTTGGTAATCCTGCGCGCGGGCATCGACCCTGTTGGCGACCCGCAACAGCCAGGTCTTGCTGCGGTAGGACCCGCGGGCATAGCCGCTGTGACCCTCGTGATAAGCAAGATACTGGTTACGCGTATCCCACAAAGAGACGCCGTTCTTCTTTTGGGTCTGATTCATGTACCAGCCCATGAAATCGGTCGCATCGCGAATCCGGTCGCGCCGGGCGAATCTGCGCCCCGTGGCGTCGCGATAGTCGTCCCAGGTGCCATCCAAAGCTTGACTATAACCATAAGCGCTGGACTGCCGACCAGCCGGAATCACCCCCAGAATGAACTGATGCGGGGTGCGGGCCTTGGCACGGAATCGACTCTCCTGGTGAATCGTTGCCATCTGGACGTGTACGGGCACGCCCCATTTGCGTTCTGTGGCTTTAAACGCTTTCAAATACTCTGGTTTCTGCGAAACGATGCTGCATGCGTTGTCCAAATTTCGCGGTGGCGTGTTTCCGCCGCCGCCGCACGCCGACACCAACAGCACCAAAACCATGGCGCATATCAATCTGCTCATCTGCCTGCCTATTGTTGTTTGGTCCATATTTTACAGGATCTGCAGGCAATAGAAACACCTTTCCAACCGGGTCGCGGCGCTGTGAGGTGGCCTGAAAACTGTACTGTGTTGCAGCCATTCACAGACTGTTTCCCAGAATCATTGTGGCAAAAGTTGGACAAAAACTTAATTTTTAAGTTAGAACGGGTGCGCAATAGGCAGAGAATAATGTTGAGTACACACGCAAAATACAGTCTGGGACAGATCGTCCGACACCGCAAACACCCGTTCAGAGGTGTGGTGTTTGACGTGGACCCTGAGTTTTCAAACACCGAAGAATGGTATCAAGCGATTCCCGAGGGCAGCCGCCCATCCAAAGAACAGCCATTCTACCATTTGTTGGCGGAAAACGACCAAAGCTTCTATGTCGCTTATGTTTCGGAGCAAAATCTAATTGCCGATTATTCTGGTGAGCCGGTGGAACATCCGGATGTGCCTGACATGTTTGGCAACTTTGATGGCGCGGCTTATGCATTGCATTATCAGATGAACTAAGCCCCTTTGGGGAACATATAGGCAATCACAATCGGGGCGCAGCGCGCCCCTTTTTATTGCTTCAGCTCTCTTAGTATCCCAAGGCACAGCCATCTTTGCGCGGATCACTTGCCCCTTCCAAAACACCGGTGTCGTGCAGGCGAATGGCTTGCCCGCCGCCCAACGGCGTGTCGGGGATCTCCACCTTATGACCAAGATCTGTCAGTTGTTGTATAACAGCAGTGACATAGCCGCGCTCAACCTTCAAAACGCCCTTGTCGGCAAAGGCGCGAGGGGCATCCAATGCGGCCTGAGGATCCAGGTCAAAGTCGTAAAGATTCGAGACCAGTCGCGCGTGGCCCGTGGGCTGATACGCCCCGCCCATCACGCCAAACGGCATAATGACTTGCCCGTTTTTGCGCAGCATTCCTGGAATGATCGTGTGCATGGGGCGTTTGTTTGGTGCCATCTCATTGGGATGGCCCGCTTGCAACGAAAAACCGGCTCCGCGGTTTTGCAGCAGAATGCCAAATTTCTCGGACGCAATCCCGGATCCAAACCCGTGGAAAATCGAATAGATCAGGGAGACGACCATGCGATCTTTGTCAACCACGGTGATGTAAACGGTATCTTTATGCACTGCCTCACTGGCTGTGGCAGGTAAAGGGATTGTGGATTTCGGATCGATCAACGCTGCCAGTTTTGCAGCAGTTTCCAGGGCCAGCATATGGTCCAGACGGCTGGTATGATCCGGGTCGGCAATAAAACGGTCTCGCGCGTCATAGGCCAGTTTGCTGGCTTCGGCTTCGATATGCACTCGCTCTGCACCCCAGGGGTCCATGGCGGCGATGTCAAAATGTTTGAGGATGTTGAGCAGCAGAATCGCCGTTGCACCCTGACCATTTGGCGGATGCTCCACCAGATCGACCCCTTGGTAGGCGCCAGATACGGGAATTGTCGCTTCCGCGGCCACTTTGGCAAAGTCATCCATCGTGTGGACACCGCCTCGGTCGGACAATGCTTGGATCATATCTTCCGCGATTTCACCGTCATAAAACGCCTGACGCCCGTCACGTGCAATGCGTCGCAAAACCTCGGCCTGACCCGGCGCGCGGAAGATGTCTCCAACCTTTGGGACAGCGCCTTGCAGCAGGTAGTGACGCCGCGCCGCGCCCTGAAGGGCATCGGCGTCCTTTGCCCAATCAAAGGCGACGCGGGGGGCAACGGGAACACCTGCCTCGGCATAGTGGATCGCGGGGGCCAGGATAGTGTCCAATCCCAACCGACCTTCGGCGGCGCTCAGATGGCAAAAGGCATCCATTGCACCGGGGAGGGTTACAGCCTCGGGGCCACGCAGCGGCACTTGAGACAGTTCGCGGTCGCGCAGCGACGCAGCAGAGGCCGCAGCGGGCGCACGCCCGGATCCGTTGAGCGCGCGGATCTTCTGTTCGCCGGGACGGGAATAAAGCACAAAGCAATCGCCGCCGATCCCCGTCATCTGTGGCTCACAAATGCCAAGCAGTACAGCCCCGGCAATGGCTGCATCCATGGCATTCCCGCCTTGTTTCAAAATGTCGATTGCAGATTGGGCCGCCAATGGGTGAGATGTGGCGCACATGCCGTTTTCCGCCCAAACTGCGGATCGGCCCGGCAGGTGTAAATCGCGCATTATCCCTCTCCTCGTTGAGGTTCAAAACCTGGGCTCAGCGTGGATTTCGAGGATTGGATATGCAAGTTGTTTTGCGCTCTGAAACGGTCACGTATCTGTAGGTGTGACTGTACGACCCGCAGGCGTCGTGGCGGATTTATTGTGGTTCGGCACCCGGTATTTGGAAAAGGCTGTGGGTTTGGCGTTTTAAACTATGCGGGGCGGACCTGAATCTCGAAACTCAGCAATAGGTTATTCTGCCCGTCGCTCCGTTCGTATTTGATGTCGCTGGTCAACTCGCGAATAAGGAACCAGCCGAATCCCCCTTCGGGCAGTTCCTCGGTCGGACCATCCAAAGCCTGGGCTCTCCCGGCGGGAAGTTGACCTTTTGGCAGCGGCGCACCTGCGTCTCGAATATAGATGGAAAGCTTTTCATCTTCGAGCTGGCACCTGATATTCACATCACCCGGTGTGTTGTCCGCATAGGCATGTTCAACCACGTTGTTAACAGCTTCTGCCAGCGCGATCTGCACTTCGCCGATGCGCGCTTCGGGAAGTCCACAATCACGCAACTGGTCAACCACTGAACTGATCCCTGTCCGGGCCTCCAACTCGGTGGCCGTAAAGGAGAAGGCAAAAGTTTCTTCCATTGATTGTACTCTTTGAGACAAAACTAAATGCCGGTTCAGGTGTTGGCAGTCATGCCACCCGTTGCTTCATCAAGCGTGGGATACAGGCTAAACACAGTGTCCATACGGGTCAGGCGGAAAACTTTGTCGACCACAGGTGTCAAACCCGCCAGGTCAAGCTTGCGGCCGCCGCCCAGTTGTTTCATCGCAGCGACGATGGCGCCCAAACCGCTGGAGTCGATAAATTTGACTTCAGACAGGTCAAGGATCACACGCTCAGGTCCATTGTCCGTCTGGCTGCGCATGTCCTCTTTAAATTGGATTGCCATTGCTGCATCAATACGCTCAGCGTTGACAGTTACCACCTGGGCGCCGTCAATCATTGTGCTGGTGAGTGTCATTGTGTTCCCCGGGTAAGTGTAGTTTCCGCAGTGTAACCTATCCGACATTTCTTTCTATCGGGTAAGAGTTTCACCTAAAATTGGAGGAGATTGAATGGAAAATGTAGTTATTGCAGGTGCAAGTCGCACCCCAATGGGCGGGTTTCAGGGCATGTTTTCAGATGTTTCTGCTCCCGATCTTGGTGGCGCAGCGATTACCGCTGCTTTGTACAATGCTAAAGCGACAAGTGTTGACGAAGTTTTGATGGGCTGCGTTTTATCTGCAGGTTTAGGGCAGGCGCCTGCGCGGCAGGCTGCGTTTCAAGGCGGGTTGGGAGAGGAGGTCCCAGCCACAACGCTGAACAAAATGTGTGGTTCGGGTATGAAGGCCACGATGATGGCCTGTGACCAGATCGCGTTGGGGCACACTGCAACCATTTTGGCCGGTGGTATGGAAAGCATGACAAACGCGCCTTATCTTTTGCCCAATATGCGGGGTGGTGCGCGCATTGGCCATGGGCAGACCCAGGACCACATGTTCCTGGATGGACTGGAAGATGCCTATGACAAGGGTAAGCTCATGGGCCATTTTGCCGAGGATTGCGCTGAAAAATATCAGTTTACCCGCGAAGCGCAGGACGAATATGCGCTGCAATCGCTGTCCAATGCCTTGCGCGCCCAAGAAGACGGCGCGTTTGACAGTGAGATCACATCCGTCACCGTCGCGTCCCGCAAGGGCGAAACCGTCTTTGAAACCGATGAACAACCGCAAAGCGCCCGGCCTGAAAAGATTCCAACACTGCGCCCGGCCTTTCGCAAGGATGGGACAGTGACGGCGGCAAATGCATCGTCCATCTCGGATGGGGCAGCGGCTTTGGTTTTGGCCTCCGAATCAGCGGCTGCGGCGCAGGGACTGAACGTGCGGGCGCGCATTGTCGGCCATGCAAGCCACGCCCATGCGCCGGGTTGGTTCACAACCGCGCCGGTTCCCGCCGCACAAAAGCTGATGGAACGCATTGGTTGGACGAAAGAGGACGTGGATCTGTGGGAGGTAAATGAGGCCTTTGCAGTGGTGCCTATGGCGTTCATGCATGAAATGGGCATCCCGCGTGATCGTGTAAATGTGAACGGTGGCGCTTGTGCGTTGGGGCATCCCATTGGCGCTTCGGGCACGCGGATCATCGTCACGCTGCTGAATGCGCTGGAAAAACGCGGTCTGAAACGGGGAATCGCTGCTATTTGCATTGGTGGTGGTGAAGGCACGGCCATTGCGATTGAACGTGTCTGACGTCCTATAGGTGCTGAAAAGTTGTGCATTTTGGGCGCGTTCTAAAGGAGCGCGCCCTTTTCTTTAATCTGGCACGTGAAAAAATCCTTGAAAATTTCACGACTCTCAGGCTCTGTGAAAAAAGAGAGAAAAATTTCATGGGAAGTCCAGTGAACGATTTAACCCCCACCAGCGAGACTTTGGGTGCCGACCTTCGGGCGTTGCGCAAAGCGCGTGGTTTGACACTCACCGATTTGGCCGAAGCGCTGGGCCGTTCGGTGGGCTGGCTCAGCCAGGTGGAGCGGGACAAATCAGAGCCCAGCATTTCGGATCTACGCCAGATCGCAAAGTGCCTGAACGTTCCTGTGTCGATGTTGTTTGCCCATTCCGCGGCCCCATCCCATGAACAGGGGTTCATCGTACGCGCCGAGGCGCGGCGGCCTATGGGGTCCGGAGAGGAAGGGCTTGTCGAAGAGCTGCTGTCGCCAGATCTGACCGATGATTTTGAAATGGTGCATTCCACCTTTGCCCCCCGGTCCCGCATGCAGATCCCAGCCAAACGCCCAACACAAGAGGTGGGCTATATGATTTCCGGGCGTTTGAAACTGCGCATTGGCGCGCAGGAATTCGATGTCGGCCCGGGCGACAGTTTTCGCATTCGCCACGATACCTATCAATGGGAGAACCCTTATGAAGAACCAGCGGTTGCCATTTGGGTAATCGCGCCCCCAGTCTACTGATGCGCCAAGCAACTAAGAAACGAGGACGAAGATGATCACCGGCAGCTGCCTTTGTGGCCAGGTCACTTATGAAACCGAAGCCTCCCCCACCTCTGCCAGCATGTGCCATTGCGCGCAATGCAGCAAACAATCCGGGGGCGTCTGGGCATCAGCCCAGGTGCATGAAGATGCGTTGACAATCAACGGTACGGTGACGTGGTTTCAGGCCTCAGTACACGCAAAACGCGGTTTTTGCCCGATCTGCGGTTCGTTTCTGTTTTGGCACGGCGCAGGCGAGGATCAGATCAGCTTTTCGCTGGGCTCGGTGACCAAACCCACCGGCCTCCAGCTCGAGAAGCACATCTTTGTCAACGAAAAGAGCGACTACTACGAAATCGCCGACGGATTACCGCAACACCCTAAATAACCAAAACCCTCAAGGGATCTGAACATGTCTAGTTTTCCAACAACCGCCCGGGTTGTCATCATCGGCGGCGGCGCAATCGGTGTGTCCACACTTTTCCACCTGGCCAAGGCGGGCTGGAGCGACTGTGTGCTTCTTGAAAAGAACGAGCTGACGGCAGGATCGACCTGGCACGCGGCGGGCAACTGTCCGAACTTCTCGGCGTCCTGGGCGGTGATGAACATGCAGCGCTACTCGCTGGAAATGTACCGTACCCTGGCCGAAGATGTTGATTACCCCATCAATTATCACGTGACCGGTGCGCTGCGTCTGGGTCACACCAAAGAGCGGACCAAAGAATTTGAACGCGTGGCATCCATGGCGCGTTACCAGGGTCTGCAAATGGACATGTTGGAGCCTGAAGCGGCCAAGCAGTATTATCCATTCCTGGAAACCCATGATCTCGACTCGGTTCTGTGGGATCCGCTCGATGGGGATATCGACCCCTCTCAGCTGACACAGGCGATGGCCAAAGGCGCACGTGATCTCGGCGCTAACATCCAGCGTTTCTGCCCCGCCACCGGCGTGACCCAAAAAGAAGACAACACTTGGATCGTGCACACCGACAAAGGTGACATCCACGCCGAATATGTTGTGAACTGCGGTGGTTATTATGCCGCCCGCATTGGTGAGTGGTTCAAGCCCTATGGCGGTCGTGACGTGCCCATGGTTGTCATGTCGCACCAGTATTTCCTGACCGAGCGCATCGAAGATGTTGCGAAATTCTCCGAAGCCAACGATGGCAAGCACCTGCCGATGGTGCGCGACGTGGACAGCTCATACTATTTGCGTCAGGACACTCACGGCCTGAACCTCGGCCCCTATGAGCGCAATTGTAAAGCGCATTGGGTCACCGAAGACGATCCGATGCCTGATGACTTCTCGTTCCAGCTGTACCCCGACGATCTGGACCGCCTGGAATGGTACATCGAAGACGCAATGGCGCGGGTTCCGCAGCTGGGCACCGCTGGTGTTGGCCGCAACATCAACGGCCCGATCCCCTATGCGCCGGATGGTCTGCCGCTGATGGGCCCAATGCCGGGTGTGAAAAATGCCTTTGAAGCGCACAGCTTTACCTTTGGTATCGTGCAGGCCGGCGGTGCCGGTAAATGTATGGCTGAATGGATCATCGACGGCGAAACCGAGTGGGATATGTGGGCCGTGGACAGCCGCCGCTATACCGACCACGCGGACTTTGACTTCTGTCACGCTAAGGCGCTGGAGACCTATGGCCACGAATATGCCATGCACTTCCCGCACCATCAGTGGCCCGCAGGCCGGAACAAGAAACTGTCGCCCAACCACGAGCGTATGATTGCAGATGGCGCACAAATGGGTGCTTTCAACGGTTGGGAGCGTGCGTGCTGGTTTGCCGCCGAAGGCGAAGACACCTCGGAAGAGGGCACCGAAACATGGGCGCGCGAAGGCTCTTGGACGGCCGCTGTGAAGCGTGAAGTCGAAGCGGTGCGCGACGGCGTTGGTGTCATCGACATGTGTGGTTTCTCGCGCTTCACCCTTCGCGGTGAAGGGGCTGCGGAATGGCTGCGCACACAAGTTGCCGGCGCCCTGCCAAAAGTTGGCCGCATGAACCTGGTCTACTTTACCGACAGCCGCGGTCGTGTCGTAACCGAGATGTCCTGTATCCGTCACGGTGACGACGACTTTACCCTGATGACAGCGGCTGTGGCCCAATGGCACGATTATGAACTGCTGTGGCGCAACCTGCCTGCAGGTCTGGAACTGACCGATGTGTCCAAAGACTTCACCACCTTGCTGGTGACCGGTCCAAAGTCACGTGAGCTGTTCGCTGGCATCTCGGATGCGGATCTGTCGGCCGGCTGGTTGTCGCTGCAAAACGCAACGGTTGCGGGTCAGCCTGCGCTGATGGCACGTGTGTCGTTTGTGGGCGAGCTGGGCTGGGAAGTTCATGTGCCAACGGAAAACGTGGCTGCGGTTTACACGGCCATCCGCGACGCAGGTGCAGCCCCATTTGGCATGTACGCGCTAGACTCCATGCGGATCGAGAAAGGCTACCGCACGTGGAAAGGCGACCTGTCAACCGATTACACCATGTTCGAAGCGGGTCTGGGCCGGTTTGTGCGCCTGAACAAGGAACAGGACTTCCCGGGTAAGGCCGCCCTGGCCGCCGAATCCGACGCGGGCAGCAAGAAAGCTTTTGTCACCCTGATCGTCGACGCACCCACTTCGGATGCGCCCTATATGTCGACCATCACCAAGGATGGCGAAGTTGTTGGTGAAACCACGTCGGGCAACTATGGCTATCGGGTAAACGCGTCGATCGCGCTGGGTGTTGTGCGTCCTGAGTTGGCCGTTCCCGGCACCGAGCTGGAAATCAACATCTTCGGTGAGATCTGCAAAGCCGTGGTGCAAGAAGACGCGCCACTGTGGGATCCGGAAAACGAGCGCTTGCGCGCATAAACCAAACGGGAGCTCGGACATGAAGCTTATGAATGCACAACAAAGCTGGCATTTTGACATTATCCTATGTGACGGATTTGTCCTGTCCGAGCTCTCAGCCATTACAGATACGCTGAGGATCTGTAATCGAACCCTGGCGCATGAGGCCTTTACTTGGTCTTTCCTATCGGTCGGAGGTGGGCTGCGGCGCAACCCCTGCGATGTGATGGTCGAGACGGAAGAGGTGCCAGAACGTCCTACGGCGCAGTTCCTCTTTGTGTTGGGGAATTCCGATCCAGACGCGCCGGACTTGTCGCTGCGTCGGGTGCTCAGCCGGTATTTCTATGCCGGGACGAAAACTTATCTGCTGGCCGAGGCCGCTGCCCGTTTTATTCAAGAAGAAGACAGCGGAACCTTTACCACCCATTGGGAAAACGCCACGCTGTTACGCGAACGTCACGGCGTGTTTGAAACCCAGAGCCAATTTGCCAGTGACACCGGCCAAGTGGTGACCTGTGCGGGGCTTGAGGCCACGGTCGATGTGGTGTTGGGCCTGATTGGCAGGCTGATCTCAACCGCCGCACAGACAACCGTGGCTAATATCCTTCTGCATGACACGGTGCGTGATCCAGGAACGCTTCAGCCCGTAAACGGCGGCGCAATTGCGCGCACGGGGGATCCGGAATTGGACCACTCGATCCAGATCATGCAGGAAAACATCGAAGAGCCGGTGCCGATTTCCGATCTGGTTGCCCAAATCGGGATCTCACCCCGTTCGCTGGAACGAAAGTTCAAGGCTCGACTTGGTGTTTCGCCCAATCAGTTTTACCGGAAGATCCGCATGCATCGGGCCAATAATCTGTTGTTGAATACCTCGATGTGTGTGCGCGACGTAGGGATGGCCTGCGGATTCCCCAATGGGTTTTCGTCTCTATACAAGGGGTTTTTTGGCGTTACCCCGGCCGCGTTGCGGAAATCTAAACGTATGGCAGCCGCCGAATAACCCCGAATTTTGACGGTTTTGACGCCTTTTGCCTGACGGTTTTCAGGCATTCAAAGAAAAAGACAACTGGAGTTACGGATATGGTGGATCTGCCCCAAAAAGCGCGCGTGGTCATTATTGGCGGCGGAGTAATCGGCTGTTCGGTCGCGTATCATCTGGTCAAGAAGGGCTGGAAAGATGTGGTTCTGTTGGAGCGCAAGCAGCTGACCAGTGGCACCACCTGGCACGCGGCGGGCCTGATTGCGCAGCTGCGCGCCACGGCGAACATGACCAAACTGGCGCGGTACAGCCAGGAGCTTTATGGCGCACTGGAAGAAGAAACCGGCGTTGCGACAGGGTTTAAACGCAACGGTTCCATCACCGTTGCCCTGACCGAAGAACGTCACGAAGAGATCCTGCGTCAGGCCGCCATGGCGCGTGCCTTTGGGGTTGAGGTTGAAGAGATCTCAAACGAGCGGGTGAAAGAGCTTTATCCGCATGTGAACTTGGAGGATGTCAAAGGCGCGGTTTATCTTCCGTTGGACGGGCAGGGGGATCCGGCCAATATCGCGCTGGCTCTGGCCAAAGGCGCACGTCAAGGTGGCGCGCGCATTCAGGAGCGTGTGAAGGTCACCGAGATCGCTAAAACCGGTCGCACTGTAACCGGCGTCGATTGGGTCGCCGATGATGGCTCTGCCTCGGGTCATATCGAATGTGACATGGTGGTGAATTGTGCCGGCATGTGGGGGCACGAGGTTGGCCGGATGGCGGGCGTCAATGTGCCGCTGCATGCCTGTGAGCATTTCTATATCGTGACCGAAAACATCGACGGCCTCAGCCAGTTGCCGGTTCTGCGTGTGCCGGACGAATGCGCCTATTACAAAGAAGACGCAGGCAAGATCCTGTTGGGCGCCTTTGAGCCCAATGCCAAGCCCTGGGCCATGGAAGGTATCCCGGACAGTTTCGAATTCGACCAGCTGCCCGAGGATTTCGATCATTTTGAACCGATCCTGGAACAGGCTGTGAACCGCGTTCCCATGTTGGCCGAAGCCGGCATTCACACCTTCTTCAACGGGCCCGAAAGCTTTACCCCCGATGACGCCTATCACCTGGGTCTTGCGCCCGAGATGGACAATGTCTGGGTCGCGGCTGGCTTCAACTCGATTGGTATTCAATCCGCAGGTGGCGCGGGACAGGCCTTGGCGGAGTGGATGGACACGGGCGAGAAACCCTTTGACCTTGGTGATGTGGACATTTCCCGCATGCAGCCGTTCCAAGGTAACAAACAATACCTGTTTGAACGGTCAAAAGAGACCTTGGGCCTGTTGTATGCCGACCACTTCCCCTATCGGCAAAAGGCCACAGCGCGCGGCGTGCGTCGCTCGCCGTTCCATCATCATCTCAAGGATGCAGGCGCTGTTTTTGGTGAATTGGCGGGTTGGGAACGGGCCAACTGGTTTGCCAACGAAGGGCAAGAGCGGCAGTACCACTACAGCTGGAAGCGTCAGAACTGGTTTGAAAATTCTGCCGCGGAACACCGTGCGATCCGGGAAAACGTCGGCATGTATGACATGTCGTCCTTTGGCAAAATCCGCGTCGAAGGGCCTGATGCCGAGGCGTTTATGAACTACATTGGCGGCGGCGACTACAGCTGCCCGGTGGGCAAGATTGTCTATACTCAGTTCCTGAACACCACCGGCGGGATCGAGGCGGATGTCACCGTCACGCGTCTGTCGGAATGTGCCTATCTAGTGGTGACCCCCGCAGCGACCCGCCTCGCGGACCAAACTTGGATGCGGCGTCATCAGGGCGCATTCAACGTGGTGATCACTGATGTCACCGCTGGGGAAGGCACGCTGGCGATCATGGGCCCCAATGCCCGGAAGCTGTTGCAGGCCGTGAGCCCCAATGACTTCTCGAACGAGGCCAACCCCTTTGGCACCGCACAAGAGATCGAGATCGGCATGGGCCTCGCCCGTGCGCATCGGGTGACTTATGTCGGGGAACTGGGTTGGGAGATCTATATGTCCTCGGATATGGCGGGCCATGTGTTTGAAACCCTGCATGCGGCAGGGCAGGACATGGGGCTGAAGCTTTGTGGTATGCATATGATGGACAGTTGCCGGATCGAGAAGGGCTATCGCCACTTTGGCCATGACATCACTTGCGAAGACCATGTTGTGGATGCCGGTCTTGGGTTTGCGGTGAAAGTCGACAAGGGTTGTGACTTCATCGGTCGGGAGGCTGTTATCAAACGCAAGGAAACAGGACCAGAGGCGCGGTTGCTTCAGTTCAAGCTGACCGAGGCAGAGCCTTTGCTGTTCCACAATGAACCGATTTTGCGGGACGGCAAAACCGTCGGCTACTTGTCCTCTGGTAACTATGGGCACACGCTGGGGGCGGCTGTGGGCCTTGGTTATGTGCCCTGTGCCGGGGAAAAGGCGACGGATGTTCTGGCCTCAACCTATGAGATCGACATCTGTGGTACGCGGGTGCGCGCCGAAGCTTCGTTGAAACCGATGTATGACCCGAAATCCGAACGGGTAAAGGTCTGACCCCAAGGGCGCGCATCACAGCCATCAATTAGTTTTCGTGATGCGCGCCCTCACAAACGGTGAATTTGCACCGTCTCGCTTCTGATCTAAGCCCAGATTGGAGGAGCGCGATATGACCAATTCAGATAACCGGGATACACCGGCGGGCCTGGGCTTTGCGGTGACGGCCTATGTTCTTTGGGGGTTTCTGCCCCTTTATATGAAATTGGTTGCGCATATTTCTCCGGCTGAAGTTGTTGTGCATCGAATCCTGTGGTCCCTGCCGATCGCCGCCGCCCTGTTGATGATCCTGCGCCGGACCCAGGATTTGGTGACAGCTCTTCGCACGCCCCGCAGCCTCAAAATGGGCATGGTCACGGCGGCGCTGATCTCGTTCAATTGGGGCGTTTATGTCTGGTCCATCGGCGCGGGCAAAGCCTTGGACGCGGCGCTGGGGTATTACATAAACCCATTGTTTAGTGTCGCCTTGGGGGCCATCCTTCTGGGAGAACGGCTGACCAAAGCACAGGGGATCGCTATTGCGCTTGCGAGTTTTGCAGTGGTTGTCCTGACAATCCAAGCCGGATCATTGCCCTGGGTCTCGGTCGCGCTGACTCTGTCTTGGGGATTTTACGCCTACTTCAAAAAGTCGCTGCCCATTGGACCCAATCAGGGGTTCATGATGGAAGTGCTTTTGTTGACGCCGTTTGCGCTGGGCTACCTCGGCTATTTGGTGGCCACCGGAGAGAACCATTTTGCAGTTTCATGGTCTGATACGATGTTACTGATGGGCTGTGGCGTGGTCACAGCGGTTCCGTTGATTTTCTATGCCAATGGAGCCAAACAGCTGCGCCTTTCGACCATCGGCATCTTGCAATACATCGCACCCACGATGATTTTCCTGACGGCAGTCTTGGTCTTTGGGGAAGAGTTTGACCGAGCGCGCCAAATCGCGTTCCCGCTGATCTGGGCCGCGCTGGTGATTTATTCGGTGTCCTTGGTCCGACAAATGCGGACGCAGTCGGGCTGAGGATCAGCCCTTTTTCACATCTTGGGAGAAGTTGCTGGCGTTTTGCCGTGCAAACTCTGCTTCATCACCTGCACCCCAGAAAAACGGGCGGGCGTGGGGGATGGTCAGTGCTTTTTGCACAGCAGGACGTGCGTCCATACGTTCAAACCAGGCCTGCAGATGGGGCAGCGCGTCGATTGAGACCTTGGCCCAGGGATAGGCACGCGCCCAGGGGTACATGGCCATATCCGCCACCGAAATCGAGTCCCCAGCCAGCCATTCGCGACCCCGAAGCCGCGTGTTCAACACCTCCAGCAGGCGGCGGCTTTCGGCGACATAGCGCGCGATGGCAAAGGGGTTGTCTTCGCCATTTGGCGCGGCAATGCGTTGGAAATACATGGCTTGTCCCATCATCGGCCCCACCCCACCCATCTGGAACATCAGCCATTGCAGGGTCTCGGACCGCGCGCGGCTGTCGGTGGGCAGGAAGCAATCGTATTTCTCAGCCAGATACCACAGGATTGCGCCGCTCTCAAAAACCGCAAAGTCATCCGCGCTTCGATCAACCATCGCCGGGATCCGCCCATTGGGGTTCAGGCGCAGAAACTCGGGTGTTTTCTGATCCTGTTTGGCAAAATCAATCACCGTCAGATCATAAGGCACCCCAGCCTCTTCCAGAAAAATCACAGGCTTGTAGCCATTCATGGTTGCGGCGGTAAACAGATGGATATCGGGACGGGTCATGGCTGGGCTCCGGCGGTTTCTGTGTTATTTGAGAGGGCTTGCCTTGGTGACGCAAGACACCATTCTGTCAGCCCCAACCTTGCCCTTGAGGGCGGTGCAGGCTAGGCAACGGCCATGACAGTTTCCAGCGCATATAACCCGCCACAGGATCCTTTGGACATTCTGCACCACGACGCCGAGATCCTGGTGGTGAACAAACCTGCAGGCCTTCTGAGCGTGCCGGGGCGGGGGGAGCATCTTGCGGATTGTCTGATCGCGCGTATTCAGGCGGTCTTTCCTGAGGCGCTGCTGGTGCATCGGCTGGACCGCGATACCTCAGGGGTGATGGTATTTGGCCTGACGGCCCATGCCCAGCGTCACCTGTCGATGCAATTTGAAAAACGCACCACCAAAAAGACCTATGTGGCGCGGCTGGCGGGTTGTTTAGAGCCCCGTTCGGGCACGGTGGATCTGCCGTTGATCGTGGATTGGCCCAATCGCCCGCGGCAGATGGTGTGTCACGAGACAGGAAAACCTGCGATCACCGATTGGAAAGTGGTAAAATACGGAGAAGATGAAACCCGCGTGCGGCTTACGCCCAAGACAGGGCGATCCCACCAGCTGCGGGTGCATATGTTGTCACTGGGGCATCCGATCCTAGGCGATCCGTTGTATGCCAGTGATGCGGCATTGGAGCATCCGCGCATGATGCTCCATTCCGAGGAGCTGCGGATCAAACACCCTGACAGCGGCGCATCCTTGCGTTTCCGCGCCAAGGCGGATTTCTGAAGACACCGCCCCCAAACACATCAGGGGCGGTTCCAATATCTGGATTATTCCGGGGTCCAGCCGCTGACGGATTTGACTTCCAGGAAATCCTCGATCCCCCAGACGCCACCTTCACGACCATTGCCGGACTGTTTCATACCGCCAAAGGGCGCACCGGCGCTGCGGGATTTGCCGTTCATCTCCACCATGCCGGACCGCAGCTGGCGGGCCAGACGGTTGGCGCGATCCGCGTCTTGCGTCTGCACATAGTTCGTCAGACCATAAGGCGTGTCATTGGCAATCGCGACGGCTTCCTCTTCGGTGTCAAAGGGTAGGATCGACAGCACCGGGCCAAAGATCTCTTCGCGCGCGATGGTCATTTGGTTGTTCACATCGGCAAAAACGGTGGGCCGCACATAGAACCCCTTGTTAAACCCCTCGGGACGGCCCGGACCACCAGCAACCAGCCGCGCGCCTTCTTCAATGCCTTTTTCGATCAGCGCCTGGATCTTGGTCCACTGCACTTCGTTAACCACCGGGCCGATGTGGCGACCTGCTTCCGATGCGGGGCCAACAGTGACGGTTTCAGCAACCTGTGCAGCCTCTTCCACCACCCGGTCATAGATCCCACGCTGAACCAGCATACGGCTTGGAGCATTACAGCTTTGGCCGGTGTTCTGCATCATATGCAATACGCCACGCTTCACCGCCTTGTCATCTGCGTCGTCAAACAGCAGATTGGCGCCCTTGCCACCCAGCTCCAGATGCACGCGTTTCAGCGTATCTGCAGCCGCTTTGGAGATCGCCGTGCCCGCGCGGGTTGATCCGGTGAAAGAGACCATATCCACATCCGGATGCACCGACAGCTGGGTGCCGACCCCCACACCATCGCCGTTCACAAGGTTAAAGACACCCGGTGGGAAACCTGCTTCATCCATCATCTCCGCAAAGAGAATGGCGTTCAGCGGGCTTTCTTCTGAGGGCTTCAACACCATGGTGCAGCCCGCAATCGCAGCTGCGCCCACCTTAAGCGTGACCTGATTCATTGGCCAGTTCCAGGGCGTGATCAAGGCGGCAACGCCCACAGCCTCGTGGATGATCCGGTCATTGGGGGCATGATCCCCCAGCGGGTGGTCGAATTCGAAATTTTTGGCAGCTGTGATAAAGTTCTGCAAATGCCAGCTGCCCGCACCCGCCTGAGAGCCGCGTGACAGATCCAGAGGCGCCCCCATCTCCAATGACATTGCCTGCGCCAACTCCTCGGAACGGCGCTCATAAATGCCAAGCAGCGTCTCAACCTTGGCGATCCGCTCAGCCACTGGGGTCGCCATCCAACCTGGCAAAGCGGCCTTGGCTGCGGCCACTGCCGCATCCGTATCGGCTTGCCCGCCAAGGGAAATCACGGCGCAGGCTTCTTCGGTAGAGGGGTCAATTACGTGATGATCCCGCCCTTCAGTCGGGCTAACCCATTGACCATTAATATAAAAATCGCGCTTCTCAAGCATGTCGAAAACTCCCGGTTCAACGCTGTTTTGCAATAGTCTGTCATCCGGACCGCACCCAGACAAGTTGTATTCTTGGGATTTGATCAAATTGTTGGGTGTGCCGTGTGAAGGGAACAAAAATTCCTATAAATTCATCTGGTATTCCGGCTGTGCGATTGCAATTCTGCGCGGGGAAACAACATTAAAGAGCGAGGGGTGACCAGCGCCTCGCACTTTCCGCATAAGGGAGACCCGACATGGGCTTGCGCATTAACGATACCGTCCCGAATTTCACGGCTGAAACCGACCAGGGCACCATCACATTTCACGATTGGATTGGTGACAGCTGGGCGATCCTGTTCAGCCATCCAAAAGACTTCACCCCGGTCTGCACAACTGAATTTTCGGCAGTGGCACAACTGTCTGAGGAATGGGAAAAACGCGGCACCAAAGTGATCGGCGTCTCAGTCGACAGCGCCGAAGATCACCGCAAATGGAAAGGCGATATCGAAGCCTATGGCAAAGCGCCAGCCGCGTTTCCGATCATCGCAGATGCGGGTCTTGAAGTCTCCAAAGCCTTTGACATGCTGCCTGCCGAAGCTTACCTGCCCGATGGTCGCACACCTGCAGACAGCGCCACCGTACGGTCTGTGTTCATCATCGGCCCGGACAAGCAGCTGAAACTGTCGATGACCTATCCGATGACCGTGGGCCGTAACTTTGCTGAGATCCTACGTGCCTTGGACGGTCTGCAGATGTCTGGCAAAGGTGTTGCAACTCCAGCCAACTGGGTGCCGGGCGAAGACGTCATCATTCCGCCTGCGGTCTCCAACGAAGACGCAAAGGCGAAGTTTGGCGAGTTCGAAACCATCTTCCCTTACCTGCGCAAAACCAAAGCGCCTGAGTAAGCACAGCGGCAAAGAACAGGTTTGCGCCCGCGACGGGCGCAACCAATTAAGCTGCGCTTATTGTGGCCGACGGTTCACAAGATCTTTGGGCGAGGCATAGGATTTTTCAGGGTGTAACGCACCGTGCAGAAATCCCAGACATCTGGCGCGACGTCGTGCATTAACCAGATTCACCGGGTTCAACATCTGCACATAGGCTTCCACAATCGTACGGGCCCGGGGCAGGCGGACGTTGTGTTTTTGCAAAGCGTAGCTTTTGGATTTAGCCAATTGGAAGGCTTTGAACCTGGCAATATCAGGATTGCGCCCTGATGAATGGCCGGAGCGGTGGCTCATGTGGGCTTCTGGAACAAAGATCAGACGACCTCCGGCGGCACGGATCCGCAACGACCAGTCATCGTCTTCATGATACATGAAAATATTGGGATCAAATGCGATGTCCTGAAACAGGCTTCGACGTACAAAGATCGCAGCCCCTGAAACCACAGGCACTTCTTGTTCGGATGCGGGCCAGCCACTGGGCAACCATTCGCTGCGTGGCAACAGAACGGAACGACGTTTGAAATTCGGCCGCCCCTTGCTGTTGGCAATACGCGGCGTGAGCACGGTTTTTTCGTCGTACTGGGCTGCGGTTTTCAGGAGCGCTTCAATTGCACCAGGGTCCACAAGTGTATCGGGATTCTGGAACAGCAAAAACTCGGTTGTGGCCGCCTCTGCCCCTGTGTTGCAGGCGACGCCAAAGCCCAAATTGGCTCCGTTTGACAGAAGCGATGCCCCGGTCGAGTGGCAGAGTTGGCGCAACGCTTTCGCGTCCTGACCGCTGTTGTCGACGATGATGGTTCTGACGCCTTTGGGCAGCGATGCAATCATGTCTGACAGAACAGCAGAGCTGTTATAGCTCACGCTGATGACGGTGACATCCGACAGGGACCAAGAGGGGCTCATTGGCTGTCCTATTCTAATTTCAAACGGTCTGCACTGATCCAGACAATGCTTCGCATGTCCTGAAATCGGAAAGACAGAAATAGAAGAAGCGCACCCCAGAAGGGATGCGCCTTGATCGCAGAGGCAGATTACTCTGCGTCGTCTTTCTTTTCGACGATCTCTTCGCCGGTTTCCTGATCGACAACTTTCATCGACAGACGCACCTTGCCGCGATCGTCAAAGCCCAGAAGTTTGACTTTCACTTCCTGACCTTCTTTCAGAACGTCGGACGGGTGGTTCAGGCGTTTGTTCAGGATCTGGGACACGTGCACCAGACCATCGCGCTTGCCAAAGAAGTTCACAAAGGCACCAAAGTCGACGATCTTCACAACTTTACCGGTGTAGATCTGTCCTTCTTCGGGCTCAGCCACGATCGAATAGATCATGTCATAGGCTTTTTGGATCGCTTCGCCGTTGGCAGACGCAATCTTGATCACGCCGTCGTCGTTGATGTCGACTTTTGCACCGGAGGTTTCAACGATCTCACGGATCACCTTACCGCCAGAGCCGATGACTTCACGGATCTTGTCGGTCGGGATGTTCATGGTCTCGATACGCGGCGCATGAGCGGAGAACTCGGACGCTTCGGTCAGAGATTTCGCCATTTCACCCAGGATGTGCATCCGGCCTTCTTTCGCCTGTGCCAATGCAGACTTCATGATCTCAGGCGTGATGCCTGCAACCTTGATGTCCATCTGCAAGCTGGTGATGCCTGCTTCAGTACCCGCAACTTTGAAGTCCATGTCGCCCAGGTGGTCTTCGTCACCCAGGATGTCGGTCAGAATGCCGTATGAGCCGTCGTCTTCCAGAACCAGACCCATTGCAACACCAGCAACCGGTGCCTTCAGCGGAACGCCCGCGTCCATCATGGACAGAGAGCCACCACAGACGGATGCCATCGAGGAAGAGCCGTTGGATTCGGTGATCTCGGAGACAACACGCACGGTGTAAGGGAAGTCGGTCGGTGCCGGCAGAACAGCCTGCAGCGCACGCCATGCCAGTTTGCCGTGACCGATTTCACGACGACCGGGGGAGCCCACGCGGCCAACTTCACCAACCGAATAGGGCGGGAAGTTGTAATGCAGCAGGAAATTCGATTTGAAGTTGCCGTGCAAGCTGTCGATGAACTGCTCATCGTCGCCAGTGCCCAAAGTGGTCACAACCAGACCTTGGGTCTCGCCACGTGTGAACAGAGCCGAACCGTGGGTCCGCGGCAACAGGCCGGTTTCGCACTCGATCGCGCGAACCTGATCCAGGGCACGACCGTCGATGCGGCGGCCGTTTTTCACAACGTCGCCACGCAGAACGCCGGATTCCAGCTTCTTGAGCGCGGAGCCGAGGTTTTCGTCTTCTTGCTGCTCCTCAGAGAGACCTGCGATGATCTCTTCTTTCAGAGCAGAAACCGCTGCAACACGCTCTTGCTTGTCGCTGATCGCGTAAGCTGCGCGCATTTTCTCTTCGCCTGCAGCTTTCACCACTTCGAACAGTTCCGAATAGTCTGGCGCTTTGAACTCAAACGGTTCTTTGGCGCTTTCTTCGGCCAGATCAATGATCAGGTCGATGACCGGTTGGAGCTGCTCGTGTGCGAAGGTCACCGCACCCAGCATTTCGTCCTCGGTCAGCTCGTAAGCTTCCGATTCCACCATCATCACGGCGTCTTTGGTGCCGGCAACAACCAGATCCAGACGCTGTTCCGGGTTCAGACGCAGGTCCTGCATGTCATCCACGGTTGGGTTCAGGACATATTCACCATCCACAAAGCCCACACGTGCACCGGCAATCGGACCACGGAACGGCGCGCCGGAAATGGTCAGCGCGGCAGAAGCTGCGATCATCGCCACGATATCCGGGTCATTGACCAGATCGTGGGACAGCACGGTACACATCACCAGAACTTCGTTTTTGAAGCCAGGGACAAACAGCGGGCGGATCGGACGGTCGATCAGACGCGCGGTCAGCGTCTCTTTTTCGGTCGGACGCGCTTCACGCTTGAAGAAACCACCGGGAACTTTACCGGCGGCATAGTATTTTTCTTGGTAGTGCACGGTTAGCGGAAAGAAATCCTGACCGGGCTTTTGTGCCTTGGCAAAGGTCACGTTGGCCATAACGCTGGTTTCGCCCAAAGTGGCGATCACGGTGCCGTCGGCCTGACGTGCGATTTTGCCAGTTTCCAGTGTCAGCGTGTCTTCGCCCCACTGCATCGATTTTTTGGTAACGTCGAACATACGTTTCGTATCCTAATTGGAAGCGCTCCCAGGCGTATCCCGGGTCTTCCGTTTGCGTGGCGGCCCCATTGCCGCCGACCCCATTTATCTTTCTTTCGCGTGCCAGGGTCCGGGCACATCGTCTCAGATGCTCGGTCATTAGCTGAATTTGGAAGATTTGCAAAGAAGCCTTTTATATAGGCGCGCGCAGAGATTTGCCCTCTGACGCTTGCACATCCACCAGGGACAACACCATCGCACCAACTTCTGTTGGAAAATCCGGGTTCGAGCGCATCAGCGCTGCGGTCGCGCGCCCCTGTTCCAACTGACGCACATATGCCGATATCTGATTGGGTGTGTGGCGCGGGGTTTTGTCCAATCCGAATTCAGACTGCCCTTTGTGGATCCTCTTCTGCGCCAATGCAGGTGTAATACGTGAAGCGCAGCGACAGCGATTTTCAGCGGACACCACCCCACAGGTTTGGGTGACAAATTCGGTGACCGCCTTGCGCGCCCGTGTCAGCCGCTGGCGAAAGGCAGCCGGGGTGATATCCATCGCATGGGCGGCTTCCTGGTCGGTCATCTCAAAGATCTCGCCCAAGATATAGGCCATGCGGGCGGGCCGTTGCAGACAGGTCAACATCGCCAGGGTGCAGCCGACCTTGACCTCTTCCAGCGCTAGGGTTGTTTCCGCCTGCGACAGGGTGCCGTCGGCCAGATCCTGACGCCCGTGGTCCAGATCGGCAGTAAACCCTTCAAACGTCAGGCGCATGGATTCAACCCGGCCACGTTTGCGGCGGCCCATCAGATCCCGGCAGGCAATCTGCATTGCCCAGGCTCCGGCAGCATTGATGTCACGCAAAGCCCCGATGTGGGTGATGATCTTGATCAGGATTTCTTGGGTGGCGTCCTCGGCGTCTGCGCGATTGGCCAGCATCCGCAGCGCCAGATTGAAAATGGGCCGTTCGGCCGCGCGTACAATCGCCTCCAAAGCGGCGCGGTTTCCCGCGCACGCTTCTCTGATCTGCTGCTCATCAAAAACGATCATGCTTCCAGCTGTGTTTTAAGATCCACCAATTCCTTGGCCAGAATACCCATTTGCTCCTGCAGCGCACCCTCCAATGCTTCCAACGGCACAGGCGGTGCCATCAAAACAAAGGTATAGATGGATTTTTCTGCGCCATCCGGTGTCACGCGGGAAAAAGCGGTGCCAACGGATCCATCAGGGAAGGTCATATGCCAGTCGACCGAACCGGCCTCTGCGTTGGCGACGGTCTTCAGCTGAATGGGGACCGCACCAGCCGGCGTCACCAGATCAGCCGAGGTTTCGTCGGCACGCTCAAAAGCGTTGGTCCATTGGGTCAGGTTCTGCGGACGGGCGATAAACTCATACACAGCGGCGGCGGGTTTTTCGATGCCAATAGATTGAACGTCAAAGGTTTTCATCTTGTCTCTCCATATCAATGACCGCCGATTTATCCGACGGGACATAAATAAAGAGCGTGGGGTACCCAGAACTGTGACAGGTTTTTTGAAATTAATTTCGGGCCCGCAGATCAGACCACAGAATTGCGGGCTTTGCGCAGGGTGGCAGCTTCGATTTGGTCCAGCAGGATCAATCGCTCAGCCACCGGAAGGCCGTTTTTTTTGGCCTTTTGCCAGATCCGATCGCAGGATTTCGGAGACCAGGGCAAATTAGCCCCGGTCATCCATTTTCTCAACTCCGGCGGCAACCGGTCAAACGCTTCCATGGGATCGCCTGGGCGGACCCGGCTGCGTAGGCCGGTGTCCCCTCGGTTGCCGTGCCGCGCCACTTACGCCGCTTCGTGCGCGGTACGCCACGCAGGGAAGGGATCCGGCAGATCGGCCAGCGAATCCAGATCGCTGGGCGTGACCTCTGCCATCAGACAATCGTCCAGCTCGGCCTCCAGCTTGGGCCAGTCGATGCCCGCGCCAATAAACACCAGCTCCTGGCGGCGGTCCCCAAATGGTTCTTCCCAGACATTTGCCAGGTATTCCGCGGCTTGCGGGGGGCGGCGATCCTCGGATACTGAGGCCCACCAGGTGCCCAGGGGCGCAACGCTGGACAATGCACCGGCAAGCGAGAATTCGGCCACCCATTTGGGACGGGTGGCAACCCAGAAATGGCCTTTGGCGCGGATCACCCCATCCAGCGGGCTGTTCAGCAGCTTATGAATTCGCACCGGATCAAATGGCGCACGCGCACGGTATGTGAAGGATTGAATGCCGTATTCTTCGGTTTCCGGCGTGTGATCAGCAAAGCCATACAGCTCCTTGGCCCACATGGGATGTTCATGCGCCTTTTCAAAGTCAAAGAGACCGGTGTTCAGGATCTCTTCTGGCGCAACCTTGGCAAAAGACGTCTCAATAATCTTGGCGTCTGCGTTCAGGCTGCGGATGATCTTGCGGGCCGCGTCAGTGTTTGTGGGGCCTGCGTCATCCACTTTGTTCAAAACCACAACATCCGCAAATTCCAGCTGATCTGTCAGCAGATGTACCAGGGTCCGGTCATCCTCGGGGCCCAATGTCTCGCCACGGTCTTCAAGCAGATCATGGCTGGCAAAGTCACGCAGCAAGTTCACCGCATCCACCACGGTCACCATGGTGTCCAGGCGCGCCACGTCAACCAGGCTGTCACCGTCTTCGTCGCGGAATTCAAAGGTGGTGGCAACCGGCAGCGGCTCGGCGATACCGGTGGATTCGATCAACAGGTAATCAAACCGCTTTTCCTCGGCCAAACGGCGGACTTCATCCAGCAGGTCATCGCGCAAGGTGCAGCAGATGCAGCCGTTGGACATCTCAACCAATGTCTCTTCGGTCCGGCTGAGGTCCGCGCCCCCGGCCCGCACCAGTTCGGCATCAATATTGACGTCGGACATATCGTTCACAATCACTGCCACCCGCAACCCTTCGCGGTTGTTCAGGATACGGTTCAGCAGCGTGGTTTTTCCTGCGCCAAGAAATCCGGACAGGACTGTCACCGGCAAGCGTGTATCAGCCATTGTTTCTCTCATTGTGTGCTATGTTATATCGTAACAAGCACATATTGTGACGAAGCTCAAGCCGCCAGATGTGCCATACAAAAAAACCGCGCCCCCGGTTTGATGCGGGGGACGCGGCTGCTCGACTTGTGGTCGAAAATACCTTAGCGGCGGATGCCCAGGCGTTTGATGAGGTCAGCGTAACGTGCCTCTTCTTTGCCTTTCAGGTAGTCCAACAGCTTACGACGCTGCGCAACCATCTTCAAAAGGCCACGGCGACCGTGGTTGTCTTTTTTGTGGGTTTTGAAGTGTTCGGTCAGCGTGTTGATGCGCGAGGTCAGGATGGCAACCTGGACTTCAGGCGAACCGGTGTCGCCGTCCTTGGTGCCGAATTCTTTCATGACGCGTGCTTTTTCTTCAGCAGTGATCGACATCGGGGTCTCCTTTTGGGTTAAAGGTGAATGGCGCAGGCCGGGATGTCGTCCAGCACAGGCCCATGGAGAAAACCGCCGGATCCAAAACGAATCCCGCGGATGGGCGCGTATAATCCGATTTTGCGGATTTGGCAAAGGCTAAGTCCCAGAGCGTTGCTCAGATCTGCGTCAGTGGCGTGCCCGCCGTTGTGGATTGCAAGATGATATCCGCCATTTCAATCTGGGTACCAGCAGCCAGCGTCGCGACCAGGTGGTCATCCACGCGTACCTCTGTCTGATCCGGCGCGTCCAGGGCGGGTTGGATGGCAACAATGGGCGGATCCAGCGGATCAAAATCCCAGGGGATGACCAGCTCGTCCACGCCAGGTTCAAAGTCTATGATCTGAATGCCATCGCTGTCTTCGGCGTCACTGACCACAACCTGATCTGCGTCGCTGCCGCCGGTAACAATGTCATTTGTTCCGGCAAACAGCGTGTCTGCCCCTGCGCCGCCGTTCAAATAATCTTGCAGATCGTCATCGTCCCCCAGAATGAGATCGGCATCATAGCCGCCAAACAAAGTGTCAGCCCCCAATCCGCCAACCAATGTGTCGTCCCCATCATTGCCGTGCAGCGCATCGTCGCCGTCCTGGCCGTCCAGATAATCACTGCCTTGTCCCGCATGCACGCTGTCGTCACCGGCTCCGCCGTCAATGACATCATTGCCAAAATGCCCAAAGATCTGATCGTCTCCAGATCCGCCGCTTAACCAATCATCGCCATCTTCGCCGTGCAACACATCTGCGTCGGCCCCGCCCATCAGACTGTCGTCGCCCTCAGCGCCATGGATCATGTCCTGACCTGCGCCGCCCAGAACTGTGTCAGCGCCCTCTCGGCCATTGAATTGATCTGGCCCGTCGAGGCCGTGCAGCAGATCATCCCCCATGCCGCCTTCCATTGTGTCGGCACCAATGCTGCCCAGCACCGGTTGGTCTTGTGCCTCATCGCCCAGAAACTCATCCAAAGGCGTGACATCAAGATCGGCAGGGCGGCTGGCGTCCTCAGAGGGTTCTGCGCGCCCCTCACCGCCGTCAGAATCGGTGTCGTCGTCAGATTGGCCCACAAACAAAAAACCGCTTGCAGCGACGAGGGTCATAACACTGGCAATCAAGAACATCAGCACCATCTCCAACACTGAAATCAGTCAGGGTCGCCAAATTGTGCGTCAAACACCTTTAAATTGCGTGAAACAAAAAGAGAACATCTGGCGAGTGCTGTAAACTATACCCACAGCTGTGGCTGTTGGACATAGGCGATGTACAGCGGGTGTTTTGGGTGCCCCGCCTTGCTAAGACCAAGATGATACAAGGGTTTCCCTGTCCCGCGCAGCAATTCCGCGACCTGCGGGCCCTGGTTTCGATAGGCCCCATGTGTGCCCCAGGCGCAGATCACTGTATCCGCCCAATCCGCGCCCTCGCGCAGGGTCTCCATATTTGCAGGCCCCTCAGGCGCATCTGCAGCGCGCATATCGCGAGGATCGGTGGCGCGATAGGCAAAGATGTTTGTGGCCCGAAAACCTCCAAACCCTAGGGTGCGGGCGCGGCGTTCACAGCGTTCTATGGTCGGGTCGTTTTGAACCTCGGTTGCCTTGGACGGGTTCAGCATCACAAACATCACCCGTCTGCCGGAAGTATCCCAGACCCGTGTCAGCGCATAGCGATAGGTCTCGCATTCGGAATACACCGCAGAGGAGGGCGCATCGCCCTTGGTATGATGGCGTGTAAACATGCCCCGCGCCATGCCATGGGCGAGGCTATGACGCAAGCAGGGTTACTGGTTGAACACCCGGCTGGGATGCAGGCTTCCGGATTTGTAGATGCCTACAGCCACAGCTTTGCCTTCGATCGAGGCCCAGGCTTCATCCCCGTATTCGACCTCATCATTGGGCATGACCATGCCCGGATTGCCGTTTTTGAGGCGCACCGCGCCCTCGGACGTGCATTTGACCTCGGGCAGACCATCCAGCCCCTGTTCCAAAGGACGCATATGCGTGTCGAGTTCTGGCGTGCGTTCCATCCGTTCCACATCCGGCCATTTCAACGCATCCTCGACTTCGAAGGGACCGGACCAGATCCGGCGTAGTTCTTTGACATGGGCGTGACACCCCAAAGCCTCACCCAGATCCCGTGCGATAGAGCGGACATAGCCGCCTTTGCCGCAGGTCATCTCCAATACCACGTGATCGGCGTCGGGACGGTCAATCAGGAACAGCTCTTCCACCCACAAGGGGCGCGCCGCCAGTTCGACGTCTTCCCCGTCGCGCGCCAGCTTATAGGCGCGCTCCCCATCAACCTTCACGGCGGAAAATTTGGGGGGCACCTGCTGGATCTCACCCAGAAACGGCAGCAAAGCGTCCTTGATCTGTTCATCCGTCGGGCGCGCATCGCTTTCGGCTATGACTTCGCCTTCGGCATCATCCGTATTGGTGGCCTGACCCAGCCGCACGGTAAAGGTATAGGCCTTCATCGCATCGGTGATAAACGGCACGGTCTTGGTGGCTTCACCCAAAGCAATGGCCAAAACGCCCGTAGCCTCAGGGTCCAGCGTGCCCGCATGGCCTGCCTTCTGCGCTTCCATCGCCCAGCGGACCTTGTTCACAACCGCGGTCGAGGTCATCCCAGCCGGTTTGTCGATAACCAGCCAGCCAGAAATATCGCGCCCTTTGCGTTTGCGTGCCATTGCCTACCCTTGTGTCTGTGATGAGGCGCGCGAGGTAGCCCAAGCCTCCGGTGCTGTCAATTCAAACGGGCGGCCAAAGGAGGATTTCGGTCAATTGACTTTGTCCTCTACAACGCCAACGATCGGCCCCATCATAAAGCCCGCATCGCTACGTCCGATCTGTGGTGCATGCAGCCGCGAGATATTGCCGTCAAAATACAAGGCACTGGGCAGTTCCAGGTGGTCCCGAAACAGGCTGCCAAACTGGTGAAAGGTCACTGCATTGCGGGAGATCACAAAAACCACACGGGTGCCGTCCGCCGAGGTGCCAACCCCGTTGCGCACATAATAGGAGGTCGAATCAGGCAGAAAACGAGGGTGCAGTGCACCGTCGATCACCAGCATCGGACCCGATTGGGTGGCATAATCACAGGTCACGCCGCTGTCGCGAAAGGCGAGCGTTTCAAACACATCCGCCCGCCCCTGACGGATGCAAAAGATCCCATTAGGCAACAATCCAAAATTGCCCGGACCCGCATTGGGCACCAGGTGCATGACCTCTTCGCCCTGTTCGACAAACAGACCAACCGGTGAGCGGTCCGCGTGATACATGCCGGCATTGGTGGCAAAACTCAGCACTTGTCCAACCGCGTCGAGCTGCTTGTCCAGGCTTGAGAAATGACCGATCACATTGCCGGCATCATCCCGCAGAAACAGCCGCAGCTGCTCGTGGACTGCGTCGACTTCGCAGATCGAATAGCGATTGCTCTCATATGAGATGTTGCGGCATTCAACCGCCTGGGCGCGCGGTGCCCCGCCTGCCAACGCTATGCAAAAGCACAGAAAAAAGCAGGCGACACGGATCACTCGTCGATATCGCGGCGCACCGCGTCCTGATCCAGCATCCGTCGGGTCTCATCCATCTGATCAAAGGTCTGATCCAGCTGGAAGCGCAGATCAGGAGTGAACTTCAACCCCAGTTTCTTGCCAATGACCCTGCGCAGCTCTGCTTTGTTGCGCGCCAGCAGCTGCACCACTTGATCTTGGCCCTGTCCACCCAAGGGCAGCACATAGGCGGTTGCGATTTTCAGATCCGGCGAGGTGCGCACCTCTCCCACAGTGATCGACATACGGTTGAGGTCGGGGTCATGAATATCGCCACGCGCCAGCACCTCAGACAGGGTGCGGCGGATCAGCTCTCCCACACGGAGCTGACGTTGTGAAGGACCGGGACCATCATGAAATTTGTTCTTTGCCATATTTCCGATTTATGCCGATTTCCTCCCTTTGCCAAGCGCTGCCAGCCGCTGTAGGAGGATTTCAGCACGTTTATCAAAGGACCAGAGCCATGACTGACCTCCCCGGAATTGTGATCACCGGCGCCTCGGGGCGTATGGGACAAATGCTGATCAAGACGGTTCTGGAGAGCGACAAGGCAAGGCTGGCTGGCGCAGTGGAACGTACAGGCCATGACTGGGTCGGCCGCGATCTGGGCGAAGCGATGGGGGGGACTCCCTTGGGCGTTACTGTCACCGATGATGCGTTGGCGGCTTTCACACAAGCCGAGGCGGTGATCGATTTCACCGCCCCCGAGGCTACGATTGCGTTTGCCAAGCTGGCAGCCCAGGCCGGGTGCGTTCATGTTATTGGCACCACTGGCATGACCGAAGATCAGATCGCTCAGCTGGCACCATCGGCGCAGAAAACGCCGATTGTACGTGCCGGCAATATGAGTTTGGGCGTGAACCTCTTGATGCAGCTCACCAAAAAGGTCGCGGCTGCGTTGGATGAAGACTTTGACATCGAAGTGATCGAAGCCCATCACCATCACAAGGTCGACGCGCCGTCAGGCACCGCATTGATGCTGGGCGAAGCCGCCGCCGAAGGACGTGGCGTCAAGCTCACGGACGTTGAAGACCGCGCGCGCGACGGGATCACTGGCGCACGTAAGAAGGGCGATATCGGGTTCTCGGTGATCCGGGGCGGTGACATTGTGGGCGAACACGACGTTCTTTTTGCCGCCGCAGGCGAACGTATCATTTTGCGCCACATGGCCACCGACCGGGCTATTTTCGCGCGCGGTGCTGTCAAAGCCGCGCTTTGGGGGCAGGGCAAGGCCCCGGGTGAATATGATATGGTGGACGTTCTGGGACTCTGAAGCGGCCCTTTGGGCCGCTGTCTCCGGCGGAAGTATTTGAGAAAAGATGAAAGGTCGGCGACACGCTATTGCTTTCATCTTTTTGAAAATACTTCGGGGGTGCGGGGGCTGGCCCCCGCGAGCTGATCGCCAGGGCGAAGACCTCAGTTTTCAAGGCGTAGGCGTGCCAGAAAACCCTTCAAACCCGTCGGTTGTTTCCACCAGTGATGCTTCAAAATTCGCGATCATTGGCATGACTTTGGATTCAACGTCCTGGTTCCAGACGGGACCATCGTAAAAAGCTCTCTTGATCTCTTCCCGCGCTTCCAAGCTGGGAAAAGCACGCATCCAGTGCACTTTGTCGGGGTCTTCCAGATCGCGCATCGGACCAAAAACCTGCATACCTGCCTCGCGCAGCGCCTGCCGGTTCACGGTTTCAAAGAAACGAATGAACTCTTCTCGTTTCCCCGGGCGCAGGGTGTATCGGCGGATTTCGATGATCATGAACCTGTCGATGCTGGTCAGAAGTCGACCGCAATGCCTTTTTTCTCCCAATCGCCATATCGTACGGGTTCGGGGCCATCTCGCCCGCCCAATTCTGTTGGCAGCGGCTCTTTTTCCTGCTCAGCCTGCCTACGCGCTTCGGCTTCGGCCAAGGCGCGTTGGGCGGCAGGGGGCAGGTGTTTCCACTCGGGTTTGATCTCCGGCGTCGCGTCGGTCATTGACGGGTTCCTTTATGCTCTGGGCATGATATACGCGCGGCTTTACTGGGAACAACCCGTTCTCAGGAGCAATTGCACCTCAAAGGGCTGCCCGAAATGTCTGATGCCACCCCCGCTCGCCGCACGGCTGTCTTTTTGCTCGACCAGGTTCTGGGCGAGGGTCGCTTGTTGGCGGAATGTTATGCGGCCGGGGCATTGGAGCGGCTCGAGCCGCAAGATCGCGCGCGGGCGCAAAGGCTGGCCACGGATACGCTGCGCAATCTGGAGCGTTGCGACAAGATCCTCGCCAAATACCTGAAAAAGGCGCCGCCGTTGCACGTGAAAAATGCTTTGCGGCTAGGAGCTTATGAGCTCTGCGCCGGCGGCGCTGCGCATGGTGTGGTGAACACAATTGTCAATATTATTGCCCGCCACAAACGCCATGGCGCGCTGAAAGGCCTGGTGAATGCGGTTCTGCGCAAAGTTGCGGAACATGGACCGGCTGAATGGGCAAAACTGCGTACGTCTCGTCTGCCCAAATGGCTGCGCGCGCCTTTGGTTGAGGCCTGGGGCAGTGACGCTCTGCGTGGGATCGAAGCCGCGCATCAGGCGGGCGCACCGCTGGATGTGACGCCTAAGGCTCCCGGCCACGGAGCCCTGCCCGAAGGCGACACCCTGCCAAGCGGATCGATTCGGGTCCAAGACAGCGTGCAGGTCTCGACCTTGCCGGGGTTTGAGACCGGAGACTGGTGGGTGCAGGATGCGGCCGCGGCCCTGCCCGCGCGCCTTCTGCAGGCGCAGGCGGGAGAGGCGGTGCTGGATCTTTGTGCGGCACCTGGCGGCAAAACCCTACAGCTTGCGGCATCAGGCGCAGATGTAACGGCCGTTGATATATCGGAAAAACGTCTGGCGCTGCTGAAGGAAAACCTGACCCGTACGAAATTGTCCGCGCAGGTCATCGCGAGGGACGCGTTGGAACATCACGGGCAATATGATGCGGTTATTCTGGACGCGCCCTGTTCCGCCACCGGCACCATTCGCCGCCATCCCGACCTGCCCCACGCCAAGGATGGCAGTGACTTTGGTGCGTTGATCAACTTGCAAACCCAGATGCTGGCCCATGCCTGGAGCCTTGTAAAACCCGGTGGGCGGATGGTGTTTTGCACCTGCTCGTTGTTGCCGGATGAAGGCGAATGCCAGATCGAAGACGCACTGGATATGTTCCCCGACATGACCGCCGATCCGGCACCGATCCACGCCTTGGGCATCGATTCGAACTGGATCACCGAGGAAGGCGGCCTGCGGCTGCGTCCCGATTATTGGGCGGATCGCGGCGGTATGGATGGGTTTTACATGGCCCTTCTGCGCAAATCCGCTTGAGCGCGGTGTCCCAAGACGTTCAATCCCGGTGACTTGTGTCAGGCCGCGCGCTATGCTCGCGGGAAAAGGCCTGCAATTTTACATCTCTAAGGCCGGATTGAGACGTTTTGAGCATGTCACATTACAGCCGGATTTCCACCAATCGAACAGTTCTGCTGAACCGTTGGTACGCCTATAGATCCCGTCGCCAGCCCTCGGCGACCGGGTTTGTGTCCCAACCGGAGCCGCGCACCATCGGCAGCTTTGCGCGCGGGCGACAGCTGGTGTCGGGCAATTTGCTGTTTGCCGGCTACCTATTGGAATCAGAGACCACGGGTCTGTGGGAAGTGGACGCCCCTGATCAGGCTTTTGACGCGGAGCGTCACGGCTTTGCCTGGCTGGATGATCTGGTTGCTGTGGGCGATCTGGCCGCGCGCAAAAAGGCCCAGACCTGGCTTTGGGGCTGGATCGAGGCGCATGGTGACGGCGGCGGGATCGGCTGGACTGCGGATTTGACCGGGCGGCGGGTCATTCGCTGGATCAACCACGCGCTGTTTCTGTTGGCGGGGCAGGACAAGCAGGCGTCGGATGCGTTTTATGCTTCACTGTCGCGCCAGACTTGGTTTCTCTCTCATCGTTGGCAAGGGGCTATTCCGGGTTTGCCTCGGTTTGAGGCTCTGACCGGATTGATTTATGCAGGGCTTGCCCTGGAGGGGCGCGAAGAGCTGGCAGAGCCTGCGATCAAAGCGCTGTCTCAGGAGTGCGAAAGCCAGATCGACGCCCAAGGGGGGCTGTTGACCCGCAATCCAGAAGAATTGCTGGAGGTTTTCACCCTGTTGACCTGGGCCTCGGCAGCGCTGATCGAATCCGGCCGCCGGGTTGCGCCTGCCCATCAAAACGCGATTGAACGTATTGCCCCGGCCCTGCGCAATCTGCGTCATACGGATGGCGGTTTGGCCCGGTTCCACGGTGGTGGTCGGGGCATGGAAGGGCGGATTGATCATGCGCTGGCGGCGGGACCCAAAAGCCGGGCCAAACCCAAAGGTCTGGCGATGGGCTATGCCCGCCTTTATGCGCGCCGCACCTCGGTGATTGTGGATGCAGCCCTGCCACCGACAGGCACAGCATCCTATAATGCGCATGCCTCCACCCTGGCGTTTGAGCTGACGTCCGGGCGCAGACCATTGGTGGTCAATTGCGGCTCGGGCGAGACTTTTGGGCTGGAATGGCGTCGCGCTGGGCGTGCCACACCCTCCCATTCGACCCTGTGTCTTGCGGGGCATTCCATGGCCCGACTGGCCAGCCCGCACAAAGTCTCCAACCGCGAAGCCTTAATCGAAGGCCCAACGCGGGTGCCGATTGAGGTCGAAGAACAGACCCATGAGACCAAGATCGAAATGGCCCATGATGGATATGAGGCGGCCTTTGGTTTGACCCATGCTCGGACCCTGGAGCTGAGCGATGATGGGCGCTCTCTTACGGGTGATGACATGCTATTGGCGCTGGATGAGGCCGCGCAGCAGCGGTTTGACCGCACCAAACGCACGACCGGGGCCACAGGCATCGGTTATGATCTCAGATTCCATCTTCATCCGGATGTGGATGCGCGTCTGGATATGGGCGGCTCTGCCGTGTCGCTGGCCCTTAAAAGTGGTGAAATTTGGGTGTTTCGCCATGGCGGCGGGGCTAATTTGCGGCTGGAACCCAGTTTTTATCTGGAAAAAGGCCGCTTGAAGCCTCGCGCTTCGCAACAAATCATTCTATCTGGCTACGCAATAGAGTATGCGACGCGCGTCCGGTGGGTGCTGAGCAAGGCACAAGATACTGCCGTTGCCGTGCGTGACATCAACCGGGACGAGCCCGAAAGTTTTGATTGAGCCTGACAAAGGACTGCCACACCCATGACCAATCTCCATCCCGTGCGCCGCGCGTTGCTTTCTGTTTCCGATAAATCCGGTCTTATTGACCTGGGCAAGGCGCTGGCTCAGCGCGGTGTTGAGCTTCTGTCCACCGGTGGTTCTGCCAAAGCGTTGCGTGATGCAGGCCTGACCGTCAAAGACGTGTCGGATGTAACCGGGTTTCCGGAGATGATGGACGGTCGTGTGAAAACCCTGCACCCCAAGGTGCATGGCGGCCTGTTGGCGCTGCGCGACAATGACGACCACGTTGCTGCAATGACTGAACACGGCATTGGTGAGATCGACTTGCTGGTTGTGAACCTCTACCCGTTCGAAGCCGCGCTGGAACGCGGTGCGGATTATGCTGAAATGATCGAAAACATCGACATTGGTGGCCCTGCCATGATCCGCGCAGCGGCCAAAAATCACGGCTTTGTCACCACGGTTGTCGACGTCGAAGATTACGACGCGCTGCTCGCCGAACTGGACGCCAATGATGGTCAGACCACCTATGCCTTCCGCCAGAAACTGGCCCAGATCGCCTATGCCCGCACCGGTGCCTATGACGCGGCTGTCTCCACCTGGATGGCCAATGCCATTGGTGAAGAAACCCCGCGCCGCCGGGTGTTCGCAGGTGAGATCAAACAAACCCTGCGGTATGGTGAAAACAGCCACCAGAAAGCGGCCTTTTATACCGATGGGACCGCCCGTCCCGGTGTGGCGACGGCCGAGCAGCTGCAGGGCAAGGAACTGAGCTACAACAACATCAACGACACTGATGCTGCCTATGAGCTGGTGGCCGAGTTCGACCCGGCGGAAACCGCGGCTGTTGCCATCATCAAACACGCCAACCCATGTGGTGTAGCAACCGGCGCAACCTTGTTGGACGCCTACCAGAAAGCGTTTGACTGCGACCGCACTTCTGCCTTTGGCGGGATCGTGGCGCTGAACCAGCCGCTGGATGCGGCCACCGCCGAAAAGATCGTTGAGATCTTCACCGAGGTGGTCATCGCTCCCGGCGCGTCGGATGAGGCCAAAGAGATCTTTGCCAAGAAGAAAAACCTGCGTCTGTTGCTGACCGATGCTCTGCCCGCACCGCGTGCTGCGATAACCGCCTATAAACAGGTTGCTGGCGGCGTTCTGGTTCAGGACAAGGACGTGGGATATGTCGGTATCGACGACCTGAAAGTGGTGACCGAGGCCAAACCGACGGACGAACAGATGCAAGATCTTCTGTTTGCGTGGAAAGTTGCCAAACACGTCAAATCCAACGCGATCGTTTATGTCAAATCCAACGCGACCGTGGGTGTGGGCGCGGGCCAGATGTCCCGCGTTGACAGCGCTAATGTGGCCGCTTCCAAAGCCGAGCGCATGGCCAAAGAGCTGGGGCTGGACGAAAGCCTCGCCAAAGGTTCTGCCGTGGCTTCTGATGCGTTTTTCCCTTTTGCCGATGGCCTGTTGGAAGCCGTTGCTGCGGGTGCGACCTGCGTGATTCAGCCAGGTGGCTCCATGCGTGATCAGGAAGTCATCGATGCAGCCAATGAAAATGGCATCGCGATGGTCTTCACCGGCATGCGCCACTTCCGTCACTAAGCAAACAGGATCGGCGACATGCGTTTGATCGTTGCGGCCTTTGCGCTGGCCTTTGGCCTGGATCAGCTCACCAAATATCTGGTGGTTTACCGGTTGGGGCTGATTGACCGCTATGCTATCGACGTGTGGCCGCCGATCCTGAACTTTCGCTATGGCGAAAACACCGGCATCAATTTTGGACTGTTTGATGGCGGTGCGGACACCGGGCGCTGGATTTTGATCGGGGTGTCGCTGGTGATTTGTGCGGCGCTTACAATTTGGACCACACGCCAGCCGGCCCACCGCGGCCTGCGGCTGGCGGCGGGGCTGGTCATCGGCGGTGCGCTTGGCAATGTCTATGACCGTGTGCTTTATGGTTATGTGCTTGATTTCCTGAACATGTCCTGCTGCGGGATCAACAACCCCTTTGTGTTCAACGTCGCGGATGTCTTTATCTTTGCCGGGGCGGCTGGTTTGATCCTGTTTGAAGGCCAGCTGAAAAAGCCCGCGTGACCTTGCCCAGAAAATCCGCTAAGACGCGATAAACGGACGGGAGTTGTTTCGGATGCAGATCTCAAAAAGCCTTGGCGCGCTGGCGCTTGTTCTGATCGCCTCTGCCTGCAGCAAAGGTGGCCTGCATGATCTGCGCAACAACAGTTCGGGCCCGGATGAGTTTCTGGTCCAACCTGTGAAGCCTTTGGAAAATCCAGCGAATTTCGCAGAGCTTCCGCAGCCGACGCCGGGTGGGATCAACCGCACTGACCAAAACCCGCGCGCTGATGCGATTGTGGCCTTGGGCGGCAATCCGGGATCATCAGGCGTGCCTGCGTCGGACAGCGCCTTGTTGGCGGCGACGGGGCGGTATGGGGTTCAGCCCGACATCCGCGAAGATCTGGCCGAAGAAGACGCAAAATTCCGCCGTCGCGAACAGCGCACAGCGCGGATTAAACTGTTCCCAGTGGATCGTTATGGCGACGCTTACAAGCGTCAGTCGCTGGATCCATTTGCGGTGAACCAAGCCTATCGCAATGCGCAAACCGGCACGCCATCCGCACCGCCGGCCCAATAAACTTCTTAAAGTCCGCTCACAACCCCGCCAGCGGCCTTGTTCCCACGACGAAGAAACGTAGGTTGAAAGGCAGTAGTAACGGGTATACCGATGCTAATCCCGCGTTGCGGGGTTTATGAGCAGTTCCGGCGCGGACCGCATGACAATGCGCCGCAGGATGACGGAGGACGACATATGATCCGCAGGATCACAAGCGCCATTGCGCTGGTTTTGGCCCTTTCAGCAGGTGTTCACGCCTCAGAGGCAAAGGTCACCAGCTTCTCTTTGGACAATGGAATGGATGTTGTGGTGATCGAAGATCACCGCGCCCCGGTGGTCCAGCAGATGGTCTGGTACCGGACCGGCTCAGCGGATGAGACACCGGGCGTGTCCGGTGTTGCGCATTTTCTTGAACATCTGATGTTCAAAGCGACCGAGAATTTGGAATCCGGTGAATTGTCGTCAACCGTTGCGGCCAATGGCGGGCGGGACAATGCCTTCACCAGCTATGACTACACCGCGTATTTCCAACGAGTCGCAGCCGATCGACTGGAATTGATGATGCAGATGGAAGCAGATCGGATGGTGAACCTGCGTCTGACTGAAAATGACATCACAACCGAACGTCAGGTCATTCTGGAAGAACGCAGCCAACGCACAGACAGTGATCCGGGCGCTTTGTTCAACGAGCAGATGCGCGCGGTTCAATATCTCAACCATCGTTACGGGCAGCCGATCATCGGCTGGCGCCACGAGATGGAACAACTGGATATGGAACACGTCCTGTCCTTTTATGAAATGTATTATGCTCCCAACAACGCGATCCTTGTGGTGTCCGGCGACGTAGACCCCGAAAACGTCCGTACGCTGGCAGAGACATATTACGGTGCGATCCCGGCCAATCCAGATCTGCCAGAGCGTCTGCGTCCGGACGAGCCACCTCAGCTGAGCGCGCGCCGGGTCACGTTCAAGGATGCACGGGTTGCTCAACCCTATGTCATGCGCAGCTATTTGGCGCCAGAACGCGACAGTGGGGCCCAGGAAAAAGCGGCTGCACTTTACCTATTGGCCCAACTCCTCGGTGGCGGCAGCACATCTTATCTCACCAATGCTCTGCAGTTCGATCAGCAGCTGGCCGTTTATACCACGTCTTACTATCGTGGTGCCTCGCTGGATGACACGACGTTCACCTTCCTGGTGGTGCCGGCACAGGATGTTTCGCTGGAAGAGGCCGAAGCAGCGCTGGACGCAACTCTTGCGGCCTTTTTGGAAGAAGGTGTGGATGAGGCGCAGTTGGATCGGATCAAATTGCAATTGCGCGCGGATGAGATCTATGCGCGCGACAATGTGGATGGGATCGCCAATCGCTATGGCCGGGCGCTGACCATGGGGCTTACGGTTCAGGATGTGCAGGACTGGCCACAGATCCTTCAATCGGTCACCGCAGATGAAATTATTGCCGTTGCGCGCGAAGTCCTGGTTCCCGAAGCCTCGGTCACTGGCTGGCTGACGCGTGATGCTCAGGAGGTTACCCAATGAGTGCGTTGAAAATCATTGCCGCCGCTTGGCTGGTGATTCTGACGGCTTTGCCCGCCCGTGCCATTGATATAAAGGAAGTCACCTCTCCTGCAGGGTTCACGGCATGGCTGGTCGAGGATCACTCGATTCCCTTTGCGGCGCTGGAACTGCGGTTTCGCGGCGGTACATCCTTGGATATGCCCGAAAAACGCGGAGCGGTGAATTTGATGACAGGCCTTTTGGAAGAAGGGGCCGGGGATCTTCTGGCTCAGGACTATGCTCGTGCGCTGGAAAGCCTGGCGGCCAGTTTCCGATTTGATTCCGATCGTGACACTGTGTCGATTTCGGCCCGTTTCCTTAGCGAAAACCGTGATGAAGCAGTGGAATTGCTGCGCCAGACACTGCAAGAACCACGCTTTGATCAGGATGCTTTGGACCGGGTGCGCGCGCAGGTGCTGGCTGGCCTGCGTTCCAATGAAACCGATCCGGAAGAGATCGCAGGCAAGGTCTTTGCTGCCAAGACCTATGGCGATCATCCGTATGGTACGCCAGAAGAGGGCACCATTACCTCGGTGACCGAGCTGACCCGCCAGGATATCTTTGACGCCTATGAGGCGGTGTTTGCCAAAGACCGGGTTTACGTCAGTGCCGTTGGGGACATCACTGCCGCTGAACTGGGAGCATTGATGGATGTGCTTTTGGACGCACTTCCTGACCAAGGCGGCGCGCTGCCCGGACCGGTTGCGCCAAGCTTTGCCGAAGGGATCGATGTTGTTGATTTTGACACACCGCAGTCGGTTGCAATTTTTGGCCAGCCCGGGATCGAGCGCGATGATCCGGATTTCTTTGCTGCCTATGTGTTGAACCAGATCATCGGCGGCGGGTCTTTTGACAGCCGACTGATGCATGAGGTGCGCAAAGAGCGCGGCTTGACCTATGGCATCTATTCCTACCTGCTGCCGCGCGATCTGGCGGCGGTCTATCTGGGCTCTTTTGCTTCGGACAATGGCAAGATGGCAGAGGCGGTTGATGTGGTTCAAAATGAGTGGGCACGGATCGCTACCCAAGGTGTGACCGCCGAGGAGCTGCAGGACGCCAAGACCTATCTGACCGGGGCTTATCCGTTGCGGTTTGATGGCAATGGTCGCATCGCGTCGATCTTGGTCGGCATGCAAATGGATGATCTGCCAAGGGAGTACATTGATACCCGCAATGACAAGATCAACGCGATTACTTTGGAAGAGGCCAACCGCGTTGCGGCGCGGCTTTATGATCCAAGCCGGTTGCAATTTGTCATCGTTGGCCGTCCCGAAGGATTGCAGGCCACGCAGTAAGCGTTAAATCGCGACCTCTCCTAAACGGTAAAAGAGCGCCCGAGGGGCGCTCTTTTACTTGATAAGACCCTGTTTCAGATCTTCTGAAACAGGGTCCGATTTGGACAAGTCGCGACGGTTATTCGCCGTAAGGCACCCAGATGTTTTTAACTTCTGTAGCCTCCTGCAGGATTGCTTTGCTGTGGTCTTGCATCCAATCCAGTCCTTGGCCGTTGTTGACCCAGCTCCGTTTCAGGTTTCCAGCCGCCAGGGTTTCAATTTCCTGGCTGACCGGGCTTGAGGACTGCGACCAAAGCGCGTCGACCGCCATGTGGCTTGCCAAGGGACCGGCAAGATCCCTGTGCGCCCCTGTCACAATGTTCACAACACCAGCCGGTACATCCGAGGTTTCCAGAACCTGATAGAAATCCGTCGCCGCCAGCGGGAAGACGGAGGAGGCCGCAAGGACCATTCGGTTGCCCATCGCGATGGCTGGCGCCATCAGGGAGACCAATCCCAACAGCGGAGCCTCATCCGGGCAGAGTGCGCCGATGACTCCCACAGGTTCTTTCATCGCCAGAGCCACGCCGCGAATGGGAACACCGTGCACCTGACCATCATATTTGTCAGCCCAGGCTGCGGCAGTGAACAGACGTTGGATGGCTGCCTCAACCTCGGCCGCGCCGGATGCCGCGCCGGTCATGCTGTCAATCCGTGAGGTAAACTCTGCGGCACGGGTCGAAAGATTTTCTGCGATGTAATACAGGATTTGCGCCCGCATATGGCCGGTGGTTTTGGCCCAGCCTGCCGCTCCGGCGGCGGCTTCGACTGCGTTACGCACGTCTTTGCGGCTGCCTTGCCCCACGTGGCCAAGCAGGTCGCCCTTGGGGCCATACACCGCCTGTGAATAGCCGCTGTCCGGGCGGGTCTGTTTGCCACCAATGTACATCTTTGCGGTTCGGTCCAAACCGGAGGCGGGCGCGCCGTTTCCGGTAAATGCCACAGCGGGTGTCAGCGGTTTGGTCGCGGCCGAGCGTTTGCAATAGGACTGCAGCCCTTCCCAACCGCCTTCGCGGCCAAACCCACTTTCGCGGACACCGCCAAACCCAGCGGCGGCGTCAAACAGGTTGGTCCCGTTGATCCAGACCACGCCGGCCGCCAGTTTGGGGGCAACATCCAACGCCAGATTGACATTCTCGCTCCAGACCGTTGCGGCCAGCCCATAACGGGTGTTGTTGGCCAATTGCACGGCTTCGGCCGGGGTGCGGAAGGTGGTGGAGACCAGGACCGGGCCAAAAATCTCTTCCTGCATCAAAGTGTCAGCGGGGTGAAGATCCTCGATCAACGTGGGTGGGAAGAAACAACCGGTATCGGGCATCTCGATCTGTGGCTGATACAACTGGCCTGCGGTATTGGCGGCCACCAGGGATTGAATCGTGTTGAGCTGCACCGGGTCCACAACCGCGCCGACATCAACACATTTGTCCAGCGGGTTGCCGATGCGCAGACGGTCCATGCGCGCCTTGAGCTTGCGGTGAAACGCGTCCGAGATGCTCTCCTGTACCAACAGGCGGGAGCCCGCACAGCAGACCTGACCCTGGTTGAACCAGATCGCATCAACCAGCCCTTCAACCGCAGAATCCAGATCGGCGTCATCAAACACGATATACGGTGATTTTCCGCCCAGCTCGAGGGTGAGGCTTTTGCCGCTGCCCGCAGTTGCCTGGCGGATCTTGCGCCCGACCGCAGTGGAGCCGGTAAAGGCGATTTTGTCGACTTCGGAGTCAACGATCAACTCTCCTACGGCGCCATCGCCGGTGACGATGTTGACCACACCTGTGGGCACACCAGCCTCAGTACAGATCTCGGCAAACAGCAGCGCCGTCAATGAGGTGTACTCCGCAGGTTTCAGCACCACCGTGTTGCCCATTGCCAAAGCAGGTGCGATTTTCCAGGCCAGCATCAAGAGCGGGAAGTTCCAGGGGATAATCTGACCGCAGACCCCCAGCGCCTGGGCCCCGGGTAGCTCGGTTTCCATCAGCTGCGCCATGCCCGCATGATAGTAGAAATGGCGCTGTGCCAGCGGGATGTCGATGTCCCGGCTTTCGCGGATGGGTTTGCCATTGTCCAGCGTTTCCAGCACTGCAAAAAGCCGCGCGTGTTTTTGCAGCAGCCGCGCCAATGCATAAAGGACGCGCGCCCGGCCTGGTCCGCCCAAAGCTTCCCATTTGGGCTGCGCGGCCCGGGCAGCGGCCACAGCTGCTGTGACGTCGGCCGCGCTGGCCTGGCTCAGCTGTGCCAATTCAGCGCCCGTGGCTGGGTTGCGGCTGGCGAATGAATTGTTGGCCGCCGTCATTTCACCATTGATGAAATGGCCAAAGCTGCGGCCATGGCGATCCAGCCAGGTCTGCGCTTCGGTATCGCTTTCCGGGGCAGGGCCATAATCCATGGTGTCAAAGATCTCTTTTACTGTCATTGTCTCTTCCCCGATCAGCCCATCGCATGGCGGTTGGCGGCAGAATAGGCGCCGGTGACGTGATGCTCCAGCTGGCGTTCAATATCCCCCAGCAGTGAGGATGCGCCAAACCGGAACAGATCCGGCTGCAACCAGCGGTCGCCCAGCTCTTCTTTGATAAGGCTTAGGTAAATCAGCGAGTCCTTGGCCTTGGAAATGCCGCCAGCAGGTTTATAGCCAACCCGGAAACCGGTCCGTTCATAATAGTCGCGGATCGCCCGGATCATCACCAGCGACACAGGCAGGGTGGCGTTAACGCTTTCCTTGCCGGTAGAAGTCTTGATGAAATCCGCGCCGGCCATCATGCAGACCAGCGAGGCCCGGGCCACATTGCGCAGCGTGCCCAGCTCACCCGTGGCCAAGATTGCTTTGACATGGGCCTCACCGCAATGCTCGCGAAACGCTTTCATCTCATCATATAGCGCTTGCCAGTTGCCCTCTAACACGTGACGACGTGAAATCACGATGTCGATCTCTTCGGCACCGGCCGCGACGCTTGCATCAATTTCCGCCAATCGCAGCGGGAAAGGGGACAGACCGGCCGGAAACCCGGTTGAGACCGCAGCGACCGGAATCCCGGTGCCGTTGAGAGCGGTCACCGCCGCTTCGACCATCTCGTGATAGACGCAGACTGCGCCGGTGGTCAGACCCTCGAACCCAAGTTCGGCCAGCAGGTCCGCGCGCACTGGCTGGCGGGCTTTGGCACAGAGACGACGCACCCGTGCCGCGGTGTCGTCACCCGACAGCGTTGTTAAATCGATCAAACTGATGGCTTTTAACAGCCAGGCCGCCTGGTGATCCTTTTTGATCGAGCGGCGGCCCGGCAATTGGGCACAGCGACGTTCGATCGCGGATGTATTGGCCTGGGCGGCGGCCACCCATTTCATATCCAGCGCAGTGCCCGGATTGCGGGGCTCTGCCAGCGTATGAGCGGTTTCGGGGTCGGTTTGACGGTTCATGGTCATCCTCGCATATCTGCCGCGAACCTCGCATGTGGGTGGCTCAGGATCAACCAGACGCCCTCTGATTAGGCAGAATTTTTGACCATTCGGAAAATAACGCCGCGATCACGGTTTCTTTTTGAGAATAATTCGCAATAGCGTTGACATAGATGCAAATCGTTCTCAATATCATCAACAGTACGACAAAAGGATGCCGATTCCGATGCTGACCCGCCGCCTGACCATTGCCGCTGTTTCTGCCCTTCTGGCCCTGCCGGTTGCAGCCTTGGCTGCACCGTTGAAAGTTGTGGCCACCACCGGCATGATCGCGGACGCCGCACGTCAGGTTGGAGGCGATGCAGTTGAAGTGACGGCGCTGATGGGGCCGGGCGTGGATCCGCATGCTTACCGCCAGACCCGCACCGACATCCTGGCGATGACCCGCGCGGATCTGGTGCTGTGGCACGGTCTCTACCTCGAAGCGCAGATGGAAGATTTCATGCGGGATCTGGGCGACAAACGCACCGTTGTGGCGGTCGCCGAAGCACTGCCCAAAGAGGTGCTGCGCGGTCATGATGATTACGCCGAAAAATTCGACCCCCATGTCTGGATGAGCCCAGAGTTGTGGAAAGGCGTGGTCATCGAGGTACAGCACGTCCTGACCGAGGCCCGTCCTGACGCGGCCGATCAATTCGCCGCCAATGCAGCCGCCCATATTGCAGAGCTCAGCCGTCTGAATAACTATGGCCACGATGTGTTGGGCAAAGTGCCTGCGGACACCCGTGTTTTGCTCTCGGCGCATGATGCTTTTGGTTATTTTGGCCGGGATTTCGGGTTCGAGGTCCTGGGCGTTCAGGGCATCTCGACCCAATCCGAGGCTGGTCTGAATCGTATTTCGGAACTGGTAAACCTCTTGGTTGACCGCAAGATCAGCGCGGTTTTTGTCGAAAGCTCGGTGTCGGATCGTTCGGTGCGTGCGCTGATCGAAGGGGCCGCCGCCCAAGGTCATACCGTGAAAATCGGGGGGGAGCTGTTCTCGGACGCGATGGGCGCTGATGGCACCTATGAGGGCACGCTGATCGGCATGCTGGACCACAATTACACCACCATTGCCAGCGCCTTGGGCTCGGATGTGCCTGCGCGTGGCATGGATGGCAAACTTTCGGCTGGATACTAAACAATGCTTGATCTGATTTGCGAAAACGGTGCGACGTTCTCGGAACATACTCTGGCCGACTGCCCGCTGGCCATTCGGGGTCTGACCGTCACCTATGGCCAGAAACCGGCCGTATTCTCGGTGGACATGACCGTCCAGCCCGGTGAGATGACGGCAATTATTGGCCCCAACGGTGCCGGTAAATCCACCATGCTCAAGGCGGCCCTTGGCGTGATCCCCTCGGTCTCTGGTCGGGTTCAAGTCTTTGGCAAACCCCTTAGTGAACAGCGGGCCCGCGTGGCCTATGTGCCGCAACGGGCGAGTGTCGACTGGGACTTTCCCACCCGGGTGATCGATGTGGTTCTGATGGGTCTTTATCGTCAGGTTGGACTTTTGGGCCGGATCCGGGGCCAACATCGCGCGGCTGCGCGGGATTGTCTGGACCGGGTGGGCATGGGTGATTTTGCCGATCGCCAGATTGGCCAATTGTCCGGCGGCCAGCAGCAGCGGGTGTTCCTGGCGCGTGCGCTGGCCCAAAACGCCGATCTCTACCTTCTGGACGAACCCTTTGCTGGGGTCGATGCGGCCACGGAAAAAGCCATCATCGAAGTGCTGAAATCCCTGCGCGCCGCCGGAAAGACGGTGGTGGTTGTGCACCATGATCTGGCCACCGTGACCGAGTATTTTGACAATGTCTTCCTGATCAACACCCGCAAAGTGGCCGAAGGCGCCGTTGCAACCACCTTTAACACGGTCACTTTACAAGCGGCCTATGGCGGGCGACTGGCGGCGACACAGGTGGAACAGCTGAACCAGATCACCGGCTGATCCCATGATCTGGCAGGCGCTTTTTCTGCAGCTTGGCTATAACGCCACCCTTGTCTCCGTTGGTGCAGCACTCTTGGGTGCTGCGGCGGGGATCACTGGCACTTTTCTGTTCCTGCGCAAGCGCGCATTGGTGGCTGATGCTGTCAGCCATGCGACACTGCCCGGCGTCTGCCTCGCCTTTCTGGTGATGGCCAGTTTGGGCGGCGACGGACGCAATCTGATTGGCTTGCTTGTCGGCTCGGCCCTGTCGGCCTGGGTTGGCTTGTGGTGCCTCAACTGGCTGACCCAACGCACCCGGTTGGCCGAAGATGCGGCCATCGGCGCGATTTTGTCGACCTTCTTTGGGTTTGGTGTGGTGCTGTTGACGGTGATTCAGACCGCAGGCATTGGCCGTCAGGCCGGGCTTGAAGGGTTTTTGTTGGGCTCCACCGCAGGCATGTTGTTCAGCGACGCGCTGCTGATTGCGGGTGGCGGGGCTGCAACATTGCTGATCATCGCGCTGACGCGCCGGGCGCTGACGCTGGTGTCTTTTGATCCCGAATACGCAGCGGCGCAGGGGATCAATGTGCCACAGATCGACCTGTTGATGATGGGTTTGGTGATGGCAGTCACTGTGGTAGGGCTCAAGATTGTTGGCCTGATCCTGATTGTCGCCCTTTTGATCATCCCGGCGGTGACTGCGCGGTTTTGGTCTGAACGCTCTGACGTTGTGGTCCTGCTGGCGGGCGGTTTTGGCGCGCTGGCAGCTTATCTGGGCGCGGGGCTTTCGGCCACGGCGCCAAACCTGCCAACCGGCCCATTGATTGTTCTGATGAGCGGCGCGCTGTTTATCCTATCACTGTTTTTCGCCCCCAGCCGCGGTGTTCTGGCTGCCGTCATCCGCCAACAGCGGTTTCAACGCCGGGTCCATCTGCGTCAGGGACTGTTGGCTCTGGCGCAGGGCCAGCCAATCTATGAGGCGCTGACCCTGCGCCTGTTGGGACGTGCCGGTCTGGTGCGCCCGGATGGCGTGGCCACCGACAAGGGACGGGCCCGCGCGGCCAAAGCGCTGCGTGATGAGAAACGCTGGGAGATCCTGCGCCGAGATCACGCGCATGAGGGCGCGGCGGAGCTTTATGATGGCCTGCGTGAGATTGAAACCGTGCTGACACCGGATGAAATCCGCGCGCTGGACGCGAAAATTGGCGGACCACAGGGGGTAGCCACATGAATGGTGCGGAATTTGTGCCTTTGTCCCTGCCGCCGATGGTGATCGGAACCTGCGCGGCCATGGCCTGTGCGCTGCCGGGGAATTTTCTGCTGTTGCGCCGTCAGGCGCTGATTGGCGATGCCATCAGCCATGTTGTGCTGCCGGGGATTGTGGTGGCCTTTATCCTGACCGGAGTGATTTCCACCTGGCCGATGATGATCGGTGCCGCTGGGGCCGCCCTGGTCGCGGTCCTGCTGATCGAGGCGATCCGTCGTCTGGGCCGCATCGAACCCGGCGCGGCGATGGGCGTTGTCTTTACCACCATGTTTGCGGGCGGTGTGCTGTTGCTCGAGCAAAGCGATACCTCCAGCGTGCATCTGGACGTGGAACATGCGCTTTATGGCAACCTTGAAAGCCTGATCTGGCTGGATGCCACCGGCTGGTCTTCGCTGTTTGACCTGCAGGCGTTGGCTGGTCTGCCATCCGAGTTGACGCGCATGGCGGCGGTTCTTGGACTGACAAGCCTCTTTACCGGTATCTTTTGGCGGGCGCTCAAAATCTCAACCTTTGACGAGGGTTTTGCCCAGGCTGTGGGGATCAAAACCACGCCCTTGGGTCTTGCCCTGGTGGTGGTGGCTGCAGTTGCGGCGGTTGCGGCATTTGATGCGGTCGGATCCATTATCGTCATTGCTATGTTCATCTGCCCCCCCGCTGCCGCACGTATGATGACCAACCGGCTGGAGCGTCAGGTCGCCTGGAGCCTTGTGTTCGCCGCGCTGTCAGCCATTGCAGGCTATGTGCTGGCGGGCTATGGGCCACTGTGGCTGGGTCTTTCTGATGCAGTCTCTGCCGCGGGGATGATCGCCACGATTTCAGGCGTGATCCTGGCACTGGCCGCGATCTTTGGCCCCTGCCGCACCCGCGCAGGCGCCCCCGCGGGCGTCTGACGGCCGCCAAATTCGCCGCTGGTGGAATCATCGGTGTCCATGCTAAATTTAGCGGTATGAACACCGCCGACCCCCAAATCAGCTCCAATTCACAAGATAAGCGCCCGGTTATCCGCCAGCTGGATGACAGCGCCATCAACCGTATTGCGGCAGGTGAAGTGGTGGAACGCCCGGCCTCAGCGGTCAAGGAGCTGGTTGAAAACGCCATCGACGCCGGAGCCACGCGGATCACGGTCGACATTGCCGACGGTGGCAAGACCCTGATCCGGGTGACCGACGATGGCGTTGGCATGACGCCCGAGGATCTGCCCATGGCGTTGTCCCGCCATGCGACGTCGAAAATTGATGGCTCGGACCTTCTGAACATTCACACCTTTGGCTTTCGCGGCGAAGCGCTGCCCAGCCTTGGTGCCGTGGGCCGCCTGACAATCACCAGTCGCGCCGCCGGGTTTGATACCGCGCAGATCCGGGTGGCCGGTGGCAAGGTGGAACCCGTCAAACCCGCCGCCCTGCGCGCAGGCACCATAGTAGAGTTGCGCGACCTGTTCTTTGCCACGCCCGCCCGCCTGAAATTCATGCGATCGGACCGGGCCGAGGCGCAAGCGATTTCGGACACGATCAAACGGCTGGCCATGGCGGAACCGGCGATTGGGTTTACCCTGCGCGATGTCTCTGGTGGGGGCGATGGCCGCGTCACCTTTCGCGCCGATCCCTTGTCTGGCGATCTGTTTGATGCGCTGCATGGACGTCTGGCCCATGTGATCGGCCGGGATTTTGCCGAAAACGCCCTGCGCATTGATGCCACCCGCGAAGGCCTGCGCCTTTATGGATATGCGGCGCTGCCGACCTATTCCCGCGGGGCCGCAGTCAGCCAGTTCCTCTTTGTGAGTACACGTCCCGTGAAGGACAAGATGCTGACCGGCGCGTTGCGGGCCGCCTATATGGATTTCCTCAGCCGCGACCGTCACCCGGCGGCAGCGCTGTTTATCGACTGCGATCCAACGTTGGTGGATGTGAACGTGCACCCGGCCAAGTCCGAGGTGCGTTTCCGTGATCCAGGGCTGGCGCGCGGCATGATCATTTCTTCGCTGCGCCACGCTTTGGCTGAGGCCGGGCATCGTGCCTCTACCACCGTTGCAGGCGCAACATTGGGCGCCATGCGGCCCGAGGAACCCACCGCCACCGGCGCCCCTCGTGTGTATCAGATGGAGCGGCCCTCGATGGCAGCCCGCAGCGCCTCTTATGCAGCGCAGCGTCCGGAGTTCATACCAGCGCCTGCTTATCCTACGCCGCCTGCGGATCCGGGTTTTGCCGAAATGGCACAAAGCTTCAGCGGCCGCGTGGTCGACACCCCTACACCCGAAGCAGAACCAGACACTGCTCCGGAACAGCTCCCCTTGGGCGCGGCGCGTGGGCAAGTGCATGAAAACTATATCATCGCCCAGACCCAGGACGGCATGGTCATCGTCGACCAGCACGCGGCCCATGAACGTCTGGTCTATGAGAAGCTTAAAACCCAGATGGCAGAAAATGGGGTCACCGCACAGGGTCTGCTGATCCCCGAAATCGTGCAGCTGTCCGATGGTGATTGCACCCGGCTGCTGGAGGTCGCTGAGGACCTGCGTAAATTCGGCCTGGGCATTGAAGCCTTTGGCGGCAACGCGGTGGCCGTGCGCGAAACACCGGCGATCCTGGGTGAGGTGAACGCCGAGGCTATGATCCGCGATATCCTGGATGAACTGGCCGACCAAGGTGAAAGCCAGCTGGTTCAAGCCCGGCTTGAAGCGATCCTCAGCCGGGTGGCCTGTCATGGTTCCATCCGCTCGGGCCGCCGGATGCGCGGCGAAGAGATGAATGCGCTGTTGCGGGAAATGGAGGCCACGCCCCATTCCGGCCAATGCAACCATGGTCGCCCGACATATGTCGAACTGAAACTTGCAGATATCGAACGGCTTTTTGGCCGCAGCTGAAAGGGCGCGCGATATGGAAACCTTGCTCCAATCCTTTGACCCCGCCACCCTGACGCCGCTGCACTATGTGGTTGCGGGGCTGGTTTTGGTGACCCTGTTCCTGCTGGTCATTTTGGGGCGTAATCGGTCTACTCTGACAGCGGCGCAGGCGCAAAACAGCGATCTGCGCAGCCACGTTGCCGCGCTGGAAACCGAGGCCGCGCGCCTTCCGGATCTGGAAGGCGAAAACAAGACCCTGCGCCGCATCCACGAAAACGAGCTGGTCGCGCGCCACAAGGCCGAGGCCGAGATCAAAGCGATGACCGCACAGCATGCCGCCCGTCTGGAAGAGCTGCGCCAGATGAACCAGCAGATGGAACACAAGTTTTCAGCGCTGGCCTCGGGCGTGCTGAAACAGAACTCCGAAAGCTTTTTGAACCTGGTGAGCGAACGCTTTCAAACTCATGAAAAAGCCGCCGAGCAAGACCTGACCAAACGTCATCAGGCGATTGAAAGCCTGGTCAAGCCTCTGGATGAGAAACTTGGCCAGTTTGGTGAGCGTATCAAAGAGATCGAACAGGCCCGCAATGAGGCCTATGGTGCGATTAAAGAACAGGTCAAGACATTGGCCGATGGTCAGGCTGCTTTGGGCGGTGAAACCCGCCGTCTGGTGCAGGCGCTGCGCGCGCCCAAAACCCGGGGCCGCTGGGGCGAAATGCAGATGCGCCAGGTGTTTGAAATGGCTGGCATGAGCGAACATGTGGATTTTGAACTGGAGAAATCTGTTGCCACTGACGCCGGTCAGCGTCGACCGGACGCTGTGGTACGTATTCCCGGTGGGCGCTCCATTATTGTCGATGCCAAAACCCCGCTGGAGGCTTATCTGGACGCGATCGAGGCGGAAACCCCCGAGGAGCAGGCCACTCATCTGGCCCGCCACGCCCAGCATGTGCGCACGCATGTGAAACAGCTAGCGAGCAAGGATTATCAAAAGACCCTGGCCGAGACTCCGGATTTTGTGGTGATGTTTATCCCCGGCGAAACCTTTGTCTCTGCCGCATTGGAGGCAGACGCAGGTCTCATTGAATATGCCTTTGAACACAAGGTCTTGATCGCCACTCCCACAACCTTGATGGCCTTGGTGAAATCCATTGCTTATGGCTGGCAGCAGGAAAAAATGGCAAAGAACGCCATTGAGGTGCAGAAAACGGCCAAGGATCTTTATGACCGGCTTAATGTGTTTTCGCGCAATCTATCCTCGGTTGGAAAGTCGCTGTCATCTTCGGTCAATCACTACAACAAAGCGGTTGGATCGCTAGAGGCCCGCGTCCTGCCTTCGGCTCGACGGTTTGAAGCGATGGGGGTTGTCGCATCTGGAGATGTTTTGGAAGACCCCGGCCCGGTTGAGGTTGAACCCCGCCAGATGACGCTGATTAGCGACAATGTCTGACCTGATCCCGCGAGGTGACGCCATCGACAGCGCAGTGATCCGGCGGGCGCAGTTGGATGCGGAACATCTGGTTGCCCTGCTGCGCATTGGTGTCGCGCTTGGATTGTTTGCCACCCTGTTTCTCGCGGTGGGGGAATTGCCAAGCGATGGCCGCAGCCATGTGATCCGTCAGGTCTTACTCGCTGGTATGACATTGGCGGGGTATCTGTTGCTCGGATTGCTCAGCATCTGGCTGTTGCATCGGGGGTGGTTTCAAACCTGGATGATCTGGGTTGTGGCCACGATCGATTGCGGGTTCATGGTGCTCAACAGTGCGCTTAGCGTTATGAACACTGGTTTTGGCGGCAAGCTGGCCTTTGCTATGCCTTCGGTCTGGCTGGTGCCAATTGTGCTGGCGTTTGCAGTCTTGCGGTTTAACCCCGCCGTGCAGATCTATTCCGTGGTCCTGGTGGTGCTGGGCCTTGGGGCGCTGCAGTTTCTGCCGGGTGTGGCGGGCCAAAATGGACCAACGATGGAACGTGTGGCTGTTGCGATGGAGCTGCCGCCCAATATGGTGCGTCTGGCAATGATCGCATTGGCCGGTGGCGTTTTGGTGGTGGCGGCGTTGCGCATGCGGGACCTTTTGCGCCGCTCGATCGAAGAGGCACAGAAACGGGCCAACCTGACCCGATATCTGCCGGCTCAGGTCGCCGGAGATCTGGCTGTTCTGGATCCCAATGCGCTGCGTCAGGGACGCGATCGCCAGGCGGCGGTTCTGTTTGTGGACATCCGTGACTTTACCACTTGGTCCGAGGGGCGCGATCCCGAAGAGGTGGGACGGTTCATTACGGATTTTCGTCGACATGTGGAGGCAGCGGTCAAACGGCACGGTGGCATCGTAGACAAATACATCGGCGACGCGGCGCTGGTGTTCTTTGAGGATGAGGGCGCGGCAGAACGAGGGTTGAACTGTGGCGCGGCGCTTTTGGAGGCCATGTCGCAATGGTCCAAGGACAGAGCGTCGCGGGGCGAAACACTGGTCAAGATTGGCGTAGGGCTCCACTATGGTCAAGTGTTTGTGGGCGTTGTGGGCACACGGGACCGGCTGGAGTACACGGTTTTGGGCGACACGGTTAATGTGGCCGCGCGCATTCAGGAGATGTGCAAAACCACAGGTGAGCCATTTTTGGTGTCAGACTCCGCGCTTACCGCAGCTTTTGGCCCTGCAGAGACCGGAGCGCCCGCGCGCGAGGCTTGGGCTGCGCTGCCCGGTCAGCTCTTGCGCGGGCGGGCGGGGGCGGTTGCCCTTTTTGCACGGGACACTGGGGCGACGGGCGACGACCAAGGGTAAGGGCCGCGAAAGTGGCGGCCCTTGGAAAGCCTCCGGTCATGCGCCGTGGTTGGTCACGGCCAGATGTTGCGCCAATGCGCCAACTTCGCCCATCCATGTGTCGATTAGCTCAGGATCGGAGGTTGCGGCGTGCAACCCGGCCGCCAGTTTGCCGTCCAGCACCGCCTCGATGGCCAGGGACACGGGGACCGAGACTAGCCGCGCCATCGCGGTGCCGCGCGCATCACCCCAGGCGTCCATCACATAAGATTTGTGCCAGACCTCAGCCCCGTTTCGCACCGCCTTGAGCGCCACACAGAGCACCACCCGGTCGGGCTCATCCGCGTCATAGGCGTTGTTGGCCCAGAACTGATCCGACATCTCTTGCAAACGGGTCTCCCCTGTCGCACCGGTGAGCGTTTCCACCTCGGCAAAGACGTCTTTCCAGGCCTCGGCCCAGCCATTTAGGCGCAGGGTGCCGCGCACAAATTCCCGCACGTTCCAGTCCGGTGCAAAACCATACTGCGCCATAAACGGCAGCGAGTCGCGATTGGGGTAAACTTCAAAAGTCTCAGCCACCGGCAGGGGCGCAGAATAGCTGGAAATCGCATCCCACGGGCGCGCCACATCCAGCGGGGCAAAATCGCGGATTGAGCGCGAGGGAGATCGCAGAGCCTTGAGAACGCCCAAAGGCGACCAGCTGAATTTATAGCGAAACGGGTTGGCAACCTTGGGGATGCCACCGCAATAGGAGATAAAGCTCAGCTCATTCTCGACATCAAAGGCTTCCGATCCGGTGTAATCAGCCACCAGCGCATGGGCCATCAGATGGTCAATGCCGGGATCAAGGCCAATTTCATTGATCAGCGCCACGCCTGCGGCTTTGGCCTTTGCCTCCAGGCTGCGCATTTCCGGTGAGATATAGGAAGAGGAGACAAAATGCGCCCCTTTTGAAATCGCCAGTTCCGCCAGCGGCACATGTAGATCACCGGGCAGCATCGAGATGATCACATCACCGGGTTGCAGCGCCGTGCCAAGGGCGTCGAGCGAAAAGGCGCGGATGTCAGACGTCAGATCGCCCACCGCATCCTGCGCCTTGGCGGTGGTTCGATTCCAGACGGTGACCGAACGGCCCTGTTCCAACAGCCGACGCAGGCCGGGGATGGCCGAAAGGCCGGTGCCACACCAATGAATGGTCATGAAAATGCTCCCTTAAATTGGCCGGTTACTCCGGCACATGTTGTTTGAATGTCGCATAGGCGCGGCCCCAGACGCCGGTGTCGAGATCGCCCAGCGTCAGAAGTGAGGGCAATAGCTGGTCGGCGTAATCCTCTGAGCTTTCGAGGGGCAGCATCGACGGCAGATTGTCGATGGCCATCACATCCAGCACCGGTTCCTCTGCCACGCGCAGGGCCGGGGAGTCCCAGGTGGTGGCGCGGTCATAGACGGGCACCGGATTGTAATCGCTGTCAGGATCGCAGGCCACATCGCCAATGGCGCTGAGCGCGCGATCTGCGGTCAATGCTTCACGTGGGACAAAGACCGGCGTGCCCGGGCGCGCAAAGATGCAGTTGAGGAACATATTGTGGGACAGAATCTCGGGGAAGGGGCCGCCGTGTGCGGTTTCTTCCATGTCCCATTTGGTGACTTTGATCCCCATGGTTTCGCATAGATCAGCGGCGCCAGAGCCCACACGCCCCTTGGCACCGATGACAATTGCGGTGGGGCGGGTGGTGTTCAGCTCGAGCAGCTCAGCCGAGAGGTCGGCAATCAGCGCGTCTTTGTTTTCATAAGCGCCAACTGGACCGCAAATGTCACCTCGCTGCTGCGCGGCCCAGGTTTTGAGCGTGACGGCCGCCCCGGCATATCCCGCCCAATAGCCAAAGGCTGCAACACGGCGGCCAGTCTCATCCACCAGATACTCCAGATCATAAAGTGTGCCGCCCCCGGCCTGGAATCGCTCCAACAGCGCCTTGCCGGAATGCTGCCCTTTGAACGCGTGGCCAAACATAATGTGGCGATGGGGCAGGGGGGTGCCGTCTTCGGGCAGCTCTTTGAGGCCAAAGATGATCGCATCCCCCGGTGCGGTGGGCCAGCTGTTTTCATCCGCAATTGCGCAGCCTGCATCAATATAGCCTTGCAACGGGATGGCGCGGGTCTGGCTACGTTCGATGGTGATGTGGATCCCGGCATCCAAAAGGGATTTGGCACCTTTGGGCGTCAGCCCCACGCGATCCTCGTTGGCCCGTTGTTCGGCGCGAACCCAAAGGTGAGTCATATATGTCGTCCTTTTACAGCATCCCGCGGGCCTTGGCGGCCTGAACCGTTTCGCGGGCTTCCATCGTGGTCATAAAGCTTTGGATCGTGGGGAAATCATCCAGATTGACCCCGTCCCCTTGAAGCCAAGTACAGACCACATAGAGATAGATATCCGCAAGCGAGAAAACGTCGCCCAGAACATAGGGTCCAAGCAGCGCGTGATCCGAGATATAGGCGCAGGACTGTGCCATGGTTTCCGGGACCTTGGCGGTCATGTCCCGATGCGAAGACTCCTGATCCGCCCAGCGATGGCCGCGCAGTTTATGGGCGTGGTTCACATGCATGGTGGACGCCAGGTAGAACATCACCTCGCGCATTTTGGCGATGGCAATGGGATCTGTGGGGCGCAGGCCTGCATTTGGTGCCAGATCCGCCACCAATTCCAACAGCGCGCCAGCCTCAGTCAATGTTGCCTCTGGGGTCACAACGGCCGGGACGCGGCCTTTTGGATTGACCTTCAGGAATTCCGGTTTGGTCTGTTCCGCCTTAGCAAAGTCAATTGGAAGCGCATCATAGGCGAGCCCCGCTTCCTCCAGAGCGATCAGAACGGCGATGGAAATGGTGCGGGGTGTGAAATAAAGCTGCATGATACGATCCGTCAAAAGGTCATAGGTGGGTCTGCGCGTACCTGCGATCCTGTGCTTCAAGATGAGGAACCGCGTTGAACAGATCGGGGCTGATCACATCGTTCATCACAAAAAGCCGGTGCAGGGAGGCGTTCATAATGGCCAATACAATGCGCGCCGTGGCTTGGGAGTCTAGACCCAGACAGTGTTGCATGATCATGCCAATGACCCCGCCTGAGGTCACCACCAGTGCCGGGCCGTCTCCCTGGGCGATTTCGGTCAAGGCGGTCTGTGTCCGGGTCTGGAAGTCTTGCCAGCGTTCATAGGGGTTTTCGATCCGACCTTCGGACCATGCGTCGAACACTTTGGGGATGTGGTCGGCAAACCCCTCTCGTTCAGTGGGGATGGGAACGCCGTATTGCAGCTCAAACGCCTCGGCGAGAGAGAAATACTGCATCTCGTTTAGGCGCGGATCCTGGATCACACCTGCGTCATAGCCCATGGATTGGGCGGTTTCCACATGGCGGTTCAGGGTGCCGGAAAACACGCGGGGATAGTGATAACCTGTGTCGCGCAGATGCTCACCAAGCCAGCGCGCCTGTTGGTGGCCCAGATCGCTGAGCCGGTCATAGCTTTCCTCGTCACGTGCGCCGGTATTGGCCTGCCCGTGACGGACAAGGGTAATCTGGCTCATTGAAGTCTCCTGCCTGTTAAACCACGGATTTAGCAGGCTTGGGCGATTTGTTAACAGAGGGAAAACACATTCAATTCCGAGATGTTTCGCACGCGAAACGTGTTTCTGGAATTTGACCGAACGCAGGTTTAATCAATATGTGCCAGGCGGGTGGGTGTGCCGGGATCAGGCATCCAGCGTGTCGCGGAAATAGCCTTTTTGGATCATTCGGTTGCGATGTTCATCGGCGGCCAGCGACGCCTCGCGCAAGTTGCCATAGATGTTAATCATGCAATGGCCGTCACAGCCTGCAATGCCCCATTCGCGCAACACAGAGACTTCGGAAAAGAGATTCATGGCCAGCTCGATCCGGTAAAACCGAGGTAGCTGGCGTTCGCTGTTATGATAGAGCAAACAGGTCGTCATAGGAAAAGCCTATCGCGAAAGCAGCAGAAGTTCAACCTATATGTCGGTCTCGGTGGGATTTTGGCAACTATATGTTGTTAATCTTCGTTACCATTCCACGTCGTCCAGAAAAATATACCCGGCCCCATAGATGGTTTTGATGAGCGTTGGGTTCTTGGGATCGTCGCGCAGCTTGGTGCGCAGGCGGGAAATGCGCACATCCATGGCGCGGTCAAAGCTATCACCTGCGCCGCCGCCCAGTTGTTCCTGCATCTGCGCGCGTGAAATCAACCGTTTGGGGTTTTCCAGAAACAGGCGCAACACTTCGCCTTCGGCTTGGGAAAACGGTACCTCGGTGCCTGTGTCATCGCTCAGCACAAAACGGTCGAAATGGGCGCGCCAGCCGGTGAACCGAGCGCTGGAGGGGTTTGTTGAGCCCGAGGGGCTGCGGCTGCCACCGCGCAGGCGCGCGCGTACACGGGCCACTACTTCGATCGGATCAAAGGGTTTGGTGATATAATCATCCGCTCCCAGTTCCAGCCCCGCCACCCGATCCTGCACCTGCGCCCGGCCCGAGATGATGATCACCGCCGCACCCTGATCCTGGGCAAGCCGATGCACCAGCGCCAGCCCGTCAGTATCCGGCAACGACAGATCTATCAGACAGACATCCGGCGTGATCCGGTTCAGCGCCGCTTCAAATTCGCGGGCGCGCCCAAAGCTTTGGACCTTGAACCCGGCCTCTTCCAGGGTTTCCGTCAGCAACTGGCGGATCTCTGGCTCATCATCCAAAATTGTGACCAGCGCGCTCATGCCAAGGGCTCCGGTCGGATCAGGGCAGCCAGTTGCTCGGTGGTAAAGGGTTTCTGCAAAACAGGAGCTTTCTTGAGTGCCGCCCGAAAGATAGAGTCACTGGTGGCGGCAGAGGTCATCAGAATGACCGGAACGTGGTCAGGCGCAAGCCCCTCCAGCAGGTCAAGGCCTGTTTCGCTGCCTTTGAGTTTGATGTCAGACAGGATCAACACGATCTCGGGCAGGTCGCGGGCCAATGCGCGCCCATCGGCGGCGGTTTCCGCCTCAACCACCATGTATCCAAGGTCATCAAGCATGGCGCGATAGGTGGCGCGCAGATCGGCGCTGTCCTCCACCAACAGCGCCATGCCGCCTTTGGCTTCCGGCGCAAGGCGCAGGGGCAAGCGCAGGGTAACGCTGGCGCCTGAGATGGTGTTGCCCAGCTGCATATCGCCGCCGTTCAGTTTCACCATGTCATAGACCATCGACAGCCCAAGACCCGAACCATTGCTGCCCTTGGTGGTGAAAAACGGGTTCAGACCCAGTTCCAAAGCTTCGGCTGAAAAGCCGGGGCCGGTGTCGGTGACGCTGATTTCGATCCAGGTGCGGCCCACCTCATGCGCGCTGACTGTAATCTGCCCACCACTGCCGCAGGCGTCACGTGCGTTGAGGATCAGGTTCAACACCGCGTCTTGCAGTTTGCCCGCGTCCAACAGCAGGGGCTGGGGTTTGGTGTGGTTCACGACAGACAGGCCCATGCCCCGCGGCAAGGAGGGGGAGGCGAGGATCTTCAACTCTTCGAGCAGCGCAGCCAAATCAGTGGCCTGCGGCCGCAACGGGCGGTGGCCGGTCATCTGTGAAATGCGGTGCAACAGTCGCCCGCCCCGTTCGGCGGCAGACTGGGTGGCGCGGATCAGCTGGGCGGCTTCTGCGCCCAGATCCATTTTGGCCATCTTGCTTTGGATACCCAGGATCACGGTCAGAAGATTTGAGAAATCATGCGCCAGCCCATTGGTCATCTGTGCGGCCATATCCCGGCGGCGGGTCTGTTGAAGGGCGACACGGGCCTGGGTCTCTTCGGTCACATCCATCGACAACACATAAACCCCGCCCGCGCCATCAGGCGTCAGAGCCACGCGAATGCGGCGGCTGTCATGGTCTTCGTTGAACTCAAACACCGGACGCTCACCTTTGTAGGCGGCGATCAGATGGGGTTCGATCTTGCCAAAGGCCATGGGCCCCAAAGCTTGTGAGATGTGCATACCCAGAATTTCGGTAGGACGGCCCGGAAAAACGCTGCTGAGACGGCGGTTGGTAAAGGTGTAAACGCCATCGCTGTCGAGATGCGCAATATGGGCTGGCATCATCTCGGCCGTCAAACGGATGCGGCGTTCGTTGGTGGCGACCTCATGTTTGGCAACCTCAAGCGCTGAGATCGAGGACGCCAGCTTGCGGTTGGTGGCCGACAGCTCCTCGGTATGGGCGATCAACTGGTCCGACAGTTCTTCGGACCGGCTGCGCAGCATCTCTTCGATCCGCTTGGTGCGGGTGATGTCGGTATAAACGGTGATCCATCCCCCTTGCGGCAGGGGCGCGCCCTCGACCGAGATCACCTGACCATTGGGGCGACGGCGTTCAAAATAATGAGGATCAAAGGTCTGCGCCTGGGCCACGCGCTGGGCGACAAACTCATCGAGATCCTCAATCGGGCCGTAATCGCCGCTTTGAGCAATGAAACGGATGGTGTCTTCGAACCGCGCGCCTGAGGTGACCAGCGCTTGCGGCAGGTCGAACATGTCCTGGAACCGCTGGTTGGAGACCGCGAGGCGCAGATTCGCGTCATAGATCGACAGGGCCTGGGCAATCAGATTGAGCCCGGCCTCGGTCATGGCGGCATATGTGGTGTTGTGACGATCCATTCTTGATCCCCATGGCTATCACCGATCCTGCATTTGGCAAAGATTTCCGCAGGTTTATGTCGTCACGTTTCTGCTGGTTTTGCGATGTTCGCTGGCGCTGAAACAATTCGTAAGAATTGGGAAAACTTGCTGACACGATTAACCATAAAGGTGGCACCCAGTCCCGCCCCCGGGGCCGTTGCGAGGGAGGAAGCGCGGTCAGACAGGGGGCGGGTTGGGAGGAGAAAACATGGCAGACGTGCGAACGCGCGCGGGGGGAGAGATGTCTTTGCCCGCCCTGTTGCAGCGAAATGCTGAAATTTATGCGGACCGGCCCGCCTACAGAGAAAAAGAGTACGGGATCTGGCAAAGCTGGACCTGGGCCGAGACCGAAAAGGAAGTGGAAGCGCTGGCGCTGGGTCTGTTGGATCTGGGTCTGCGTCCCGGAGACTTTGTCGCCATTATTGGCCGTAACCGCCCTTATCTGTATTGGTCCATGGTCGCCGTGCAATCCGTCGGCGCGGTTCCAGTTCCGGTCTATCAGGACGCGGTGGCCGAAGAGATGGCCTATGTCCTGAGCCATTGCGGCGCGCGGTTTGTGATTGCGGGCGATCAGGAGCAGGTCGACAAGGTTCTGGAAGTGCAGGATCAGCTGACCGGGCTGGAGCAGATGGTCTATTTGGATCCGCGTGGCATGCGGAAATATGATCACGGGCATCTGCATGCGTTCAAGGATGTTCAGGCACGGGGACGCAAGGCGACGCTGGCGCTGGCGGATGAGCTGAACTCGCGGCGCGGCGGTCTCGATTACTCCAGCACCTGTGTGATGCTTTATACGTCCGGCACCACCGGCAAACCCAAAGGCGTGGTGCTCTCTAATCGCAATGTGGTGGAAACTGCAAAGAATTCGGCCAAGTTCGACGGGCTGCGCAGTGATGACAGTATTCTGTCTTATCTGCCGATGGCCTGGGTTGGCGATTTTATCTTTTCGGTTGGTCAGGCCTATTGGTGTGGGTTCTGCACCAATTGCCCCGAAAGCGCTGATACGATGATGACGGATCTGCGGGAGATCGGGCCAAGTTATTTCTTTGCCCCGCCGCGGGTTTTTGAAGGTCAGCTGACAAGTGTGATGATCCGGATGGAAGATGCCGGTCGGTTAAAGCGGCAGATGTTCCACCATTTTCTGGCCCATGCCAAAAAGGTTGGCGGCCGCATTCTGGATGGCAAGCCCGTGGGTCTGTGGGACCGGTTGAAATACAGCCTGGGCAATGTGCTGGTCTATGGGCCGCTGAAGGATACGCTGGGCTATGGTCGGATCCGGGTGGGATATACGGCTGGCGAAGCGATCGGGCCCGAGATTTTTGATTTCTATCGCTCGCTTGGGATCAATCTGAAACAGCTTTATGGGCAGACCGAGGCGACGGTGTTTATCACCCAGCAGCCAGATGGAGAGGTGCGTGCAGATACGGTTGGCGTGCCCTCGCCCAAGGTAGAGTTGAAAATCGATGGCAGCGGCGAGATCTTTTATCGCTCACCCGGTGTGTTTGTCGAATATTTCAACAACCCGGAAAGCACCCATAAGACCAAGGATGCCGAAGGCTGGGTGGCGACGGGGGACGCCGGGTTCATCGAGGAAAAAAGCGGCCATCTGCGGATTATCGACCGCGCCAAAGACGTGGGTAAAATGGCCGATGGGTCGATGTTTGCGCCAAAATATGTCGAGAACAAGCTGAAGTTTTACCCGGATATTCTGGAAGCCGTGCTGTTTGGCAACGGGCGGGACCGTTGTGTTGCCTTTATCAATATCGACCTAACGGCAGTGGGCAACTGGGCTGAGCGCAACAATATCGCTTATGCCTCCTATCAGGAGCTGGCGGGCCATCCGGAGGTTTTGAAGACCATTGGTGCCCATGTGGCAGAGGTCAATAAATCGGTAGCAGAAGATGAGATGCTGTCAGGCTGCCAGGTGCATCGCTTTGTGGTTCTGCACAAAGAGCTGGATGCTGACGATGGAGAGTTGACCCGCACCCGCAAAGTGCGCCGCGGATTTGTGGAAGAGAAGTTTCAGGACATTCTGGCAGCTCTTTATGGCGGTGCGACTGAGGTCTCGACCCGCACAGAAGTGACCTATGAGGATGGGCGCAAAGGTGCGATCAGCGCGACTTTGGCCATTCAGGACGCGGCTGTTTCCGCACAGGTTGCCCGATTGGAGGCAGCGGAATGAGGGCGGCTGGGACGACGCTTGTCCGGCTGCGCCGAACCTCGCCCCGCCCACCCTCCCGTTGGGGAGCGCATAACAATGGAGCCTGAGATGTTGGACCAATCTGCAGAAATTCTGACCCAGGATGGGCGCACCATTGGCGGTGTGGTGATGGAGATGAAACATATCACCCTGCGGTTTGGCGGGGTGGAGGCGATCAAGAATATCTCCTTTGACATTCGCGAAGGGGAGATCCGTGCCATCATCGGGCCAAATGGGGCTGGGAAATCCTCGATGCTGAATGTGATTTCCGGGTTTTACGTGCCCCAGGAAGGTGAAGTCTGGTTTCACGGCAAGAAGCGCAAACCGCTGCGTCCCTATGAGGTGGCGCGCCAGGGGATCGCGCGGACGTTTCAAAACATCGCCCTGTTTGAAGGCATGAGCGTTTTGGACAATGTGATGACCGGGCGTCTGAACCATATGTCGGCCAACCTGTTTCAGCAGGCCTTCTGGAAAGGGCGGGCTGAGGCGGAAGAGGTGGAAAACCGCGAAAAGGTGGAGGAGATCATCGATTTCCTTGAGATCCAGGCGATCCGGAAAACGCCGGTGGCGCGGCTGCCCTATGGGTTGAAGAAACGGGTGGAGCTGGCGCGGGCGCTGGCCGCCGAGCCCAAGCTGTTGCTGCTGGATGAGCCGATGGCGGGCATGAATGTTGAGGAGAAAGAGGACATGAGCCGCTTTATCCTCGACGTAAATGATGAGTTTGGCACCACCATTGCCCTGATTGAACATGACATGGGCGTGGTGATGGATCTGTCCGACCGGGTGGTTGTGATGGATTACGGGAAGAAAATCGGGGACGGCACGCCAGATGAGGTGCGCAGCAACCAGGAGGTCATCGATGCCTATCTGGGGGTGGCCCATGATTAAGCAGAGCACAGGAATGACGGAGAAACGCCATGTCTGAACAGTTGGTCTTTGCCATGGAGGTCACCCTGAACGGGTTGATGGCGGGGGTTCTTTATGCGTTGGTCGCGCTGGGCTTTGTCTTGATCTACAAGGCTTCGGGCATTTTCAATTATGCCCAAGGTGTGATGGCGCTGTTTGCGGCCATGACGCTCGTGGGAATTATGAATGGGCAGGTTCCCTTTGCCCATTTGATCAATGCGATCTTTGGTGGCCACATCACCCATTTTGGTTGGAACCTGCCGGGGTTTGCCGCGATCTGCCTGACGGTTGGTGTGATGGTTCTGTTGGCCTGGCTGGTTCAGGTCCTGGTGATGCGCCATCTGGTGGGCCAAGAGCCGATTATCCTGTTTATGGCGACCATTGGGCTGGCCTATTTCCTGGAAGGGGTTGCGGATCTGATGTGGGGGTCCGAGCTAAAAACGCTGGACGTTGGCCTGCCGCAGGGCATCAACCTGTGGATTGATGAAACCACGTTCCAGATCTTTGACTACGGCTTCTTTATCGACAATTTGGATCTGGTGGCCACGGTCATCGCGGTCCTGCTGGTGGCGGGGCTGGTGATCTTTAGCCAATACACCAAACAGGGCCGCGCGATGCGGGCTGTAGCGGATGACCATCAGGCGGCGCTGTCGGTTGGGATCTCGTTGAACTTTATCTGGGTATTGGTCTGGTCGCTGGCGGGGTTTGTCGCCCTGGTCGCAGGGATTGTCTGGGGCACCAAATCGGGGGTTCAGTTCTCACTGTCCCTGATCGCGCTCAAGGCGCTGCCGGTTCTGATGCTGGGGGGCTTTACCTCGATCCCCGGCGCAATTGTGGGCGGGTTGATCATTGGCGTTGGTGAGAAACTGTTTGAGTTCCTCATCGGTCCTATGGTTGGCGGCGCGACCGAGAACTGGTTTGCCTATGTGCTGGCGCTGTTGTTCCTGGTGTTTCGCCCACAGGGGCTGTTTGGGGAGAAGATCATTGAGCGGGTTTGATCCTCTCCCAGACAGGGTGCCTGTCTCTGGTCAGTGCTCCAACCGTTTGGCGGCTTTGACCAGAATGGCGGCAAAGATGGTCACGACCAGGGTCACCGCAATGGTCATGTCGCCAATCACCAGCGCGGTGATCAGTGTCAGGATGCCGACACCAAACATACCCAGCAGCAGCAGGCTCCACATGCCGTCACTGCGCATCTGGGCGCGGGCCGTGCGCAACCGTTGGGGTCTGGGGCGGGATTCCGCCACGATCTGGACGTCTTCGACGTCGCCCAACAGCCTGCGTTTGGCGTCTTCATATGCATCAGGGGACAATTCTCCCCGTTTCCGCGCAGCATCCAGCCGCCGGAGGTCCTCCAATATAGCTGTCATGTCTTCCACTCACTTTTCCCACGTTAAGACTAGCGCAGAGAATTGGGCAAAATGTGGCCAAGTGCGGAAAACCGACAAACAGGTAAACGGAGTGTTAACATGTCCAGCAGGCGCTTAATGAAACTGTTGGCGGTGGTAAATGTCATTGCCTGGGCGGGGTTTTGGGCCTTTGGCTATTTGGCGCTGAGTGCTGAAACCCATTCAGACAGCCAAATTTTAATCGCAAGCCTGTTGGCGGCGGCGGGGCTATTTACCGGCATTTTTACCTATCTGCGGCTGGTGCGCGCCACAGAGCGGTCGGGTTACGCCAAATCATCGGCGCGCACGACTCGTGAATTGCGCGATGCGGCGCAGGACAAATGGGAGACGCGGCATGAGCTGGGCTGAGACCACCGCCAATGCGGCGCACACCCTATTGGGAGGATTACATGTTCTATCGTGAGGCAGGGGATTTTAAGACCTCTTATGTGGCCGATGGCCAGACCTTTCCCATTCGGTTCGACCGGATGCGTTATTATGCGGTGCTGGCGGTGGCCTTTGGGGTGATCCCGTTTTTCATCACCGATTACTGGGCGAATGCGATCCTGTTGCCATTTCTGATTTATGGGATTGCGGCAATCGGGTTGAACATCCTGGTCGGCTATTGTGGGCAGGTGTCCCTGGGCACAGGCGGGTTCATGGCAGTGGGCGCTTATGGCTGTTACAAGCTGATGACCGCCTTCCCTGAGGTTTCGATGATCGTGCATGTGCTTCTGTCTGGGGGCATCACGGCGGCGGTCTGTGTGCTGTTTGGTCTGCCATCCCTTCGGATCAAAGGGTTTTATCTGGCGGTCGCCACTTTGGCGGCGCAGTTCTTTCTGGTGTGGCTCTTCAACCGGGTGCCGTGGTTTTACAATTACTCCGCCTCGGGGCAGATCAGCGCGCCGGAACGCCATGTGATGGGGGTGGTGATTACCGGCCCCAATGCGCCGGCCTGGGCGACCTATCTGTTTTGCCTGCTGTTTCTGACCGGGTGCGCGCTGGTGGCACGCAATCTGACGCGGGGCACGGTGGGGCGCAGCTGGATGGCGATCCGGGATATGGATATCGCGGCGGAAATCATTGGTGTGAACCCGATGAAGGCCAAGATGACCGCTTTTGCCGTCTCGGGCTTTTTTATCGGCATCGCAGGGGCGCTGTTCTTCTCGGTCTATCTGGGGGCGGTTGAAGTGGGCGAGGCCTTTGGCATCCAGAAGTCATTCCTGGTTCTGTTCATGGTGATCATTGGCGGGCTGGGGTCGATCTTTGGCTCCTTTGCCGGGGCGGCGTTCCTGGTGCTGTTGCCGGTGATCCTGAAGGTTGTGGGCGTGGATGTCCTGGGCTGGCCCACGGATATTGTGGCGCATTTCCAGCTGGTGGTTGTGGGCGCGTTGATTGTGTTTTTCCTGATTGTTGAACCACATGGGCTGGCCCAGATGTGGCGCGTCACCAAGGAAAAGCTGAGGTTGTGGCCCTTCCCGCATTGATCGGGGCGGGCACGAAACGGGGGCGGGAGGAGGACGCAAGAGTTGCGGCCCGCCCAAACATCGGAAAACACCATGGGAGGAAGAATACCGATGACACGCAAGTTGATGAGCGTCGCAGTGGCGGCGGCAATGATAGCAGGCCCAGCGGCGGCGGATCTGGTCTTCCCGGATCTGAGCTATCGCACCGGACCCTATGCGGCCGGCGGGGTTCCGTTTTCGGACGGGTATCAGGATTACTTTACCCTGGTGAATGAACGAGACGGCGGCATTGGTGGGGTCAAAGCCACCGTGATCGAATGCGAGACCGGCTATAACACCGAAAAGGGCGTGGAATGTTATGAAGCGACCAAAGACAAGGGCGCGCTGATCTATCAACCGCTCTCGACCGGGATCACCTATCAGCTGATCCCAAAGGTAACGGCAGATGGCATCCCGCTTCATACCATGGGGTATGGCCGCACATCGGCGGCTAACGGCAAGGTGTTCAGCCATGTCTTTAACTATCCGGCAAATTATTGGAATGGGGCGTCAGGCGTGATCAACCACCTGCTGGAGGAAAACGGTGGCGATCTGAAGGGCAAGAAGATCTCGCTGGTCTATCACAACTCGGCCTATGGCAAGGAGCCGATCCGCACGCTGGAGGAGCTGTCAGAGAAACACGGCTATGAGCTGAAGCTGTTGCCGGTGGATCATCCGGGTCAGGAGCAAAAATCCCAATGGTTGCAAATCCGCCGCGATCGCCCGGACTATGTGGTGATGTGGGGATGGGGTGTGATGAACCAGGTTGCGGTTCAGGAAGCTGCCAACATCCGCTTTCCGATGGAGAACTTTATCGGGGTCTGGTGGTCCGGTGCCGAACATGATGTGGCCGCCGCAGGGGCCAAGGCCAATGGGTACAAGGCCGTAACCTTCCACAATGTGGGCGATGATTTCCCGGTCTTTGATGACATGCGCAAATATGTGGTTGATGCGGGTCTTGCAGCAGGTGCCGGCGATAACGTGGGCAAAGTGCTGTATAACCGCGGCATGTATGCGGCAATGCTGGCTGTGGAAGCGGCCAAAACCGCTCAAGAGATGCATGACACCGGTGACATCACGGCGGCGATGATGCGGGATGGTATGGAAGCGCTGGTCATTGATGAAGCCAAAATGAGCGCGCTGGGCATGCCCAATTTTGGCCCGACCTTCAATGTGTCCTGTGAAAATCACGGCGGTCTGGGGTTGGTTGGCGTGACCCAATGGGATGCAGACAACCAGACCTGGTCGCTGATCTCGGACTTTAAACCGACAGATGGCGAGGTGATCGGCGCATTGGTGAACGAGGATTCCACCGCCTTTGCGTCGGAAAACGGCATCGAAGAACGTTGCAATTGATCACGACCCCCCGGCTGGCGTGGCTGGCCGGGGGTTTTGAACGGGAGGGATGCACATGTTGGATATGACCAAAACCGATCAGACGCCCGCAGCCGGGTTACTGGAAGTGAACAATATTGAGGTGATCTATAACCATGTGATCCTGGTTCTAAAGGGGGTGAGCCTGTCGGTCCCCAAAGGCGGCATCACCGCGCTTTTGGGGGGCAATGGCGCAGGTAAGACCACAACGCTCAAGGCAATTTCGAACCTGTTGCATTCGGAACGGGGCGAAGTCACCAAAGGCACCGTCAGCTATCACGGGCAAAATGTGCACGAACTGGATCCGGCTGCGCTGGTAAAGCGTGGCGTGGTGCAGGTGATGGAAGGGCGGCATTGTTTTGAACATCTCACCGTCGAAGAAAACCTGTTGGCGGGGGCATATACCCGCACCGATGGCGCGGCTGAAATCAAACGCGATCTTGAGATGGTCTATTCCTATTTTCCGCGTCTGAAAGAGCGACGCAAAAGTCAGGCGGGATATACTTCGGGTGGGGAACAGCAGATGGCGGCCATGGGGCGCGCGCTGATGAGCCGGCCTGAGACGGTCTTGCTGGATGAGCCCTCCATGGGTTTGGCACCACAGCTGGTGGAACAGATCTTTGAGATCGTGAAGGCCGTCAACGAACAAGAGGGCGTGACGTTCCTGTTGGCGGAACAGAACACCAGCGTGGCGCTGCGTTATGCCCACTATGGTTACATCCTTGAATCCGGCCGGGTGGTGATGGATGGCCCAGCGGCAGAGCTGCGGGAAAACCCGGATGTCAAAGAATTCTACCTCGGCATGTCCGAGGACGGGCGCAAGAGCTTTCGTGATGTGCGGTCTTATCGGCGGCGCAAGCGGTGGCTGAGTTAAGGGGGTAAACCATATGACATTTTTCGACACATTGGAGACCCGCTCGCAGGATGAACGCCAGGCGCAGCTGTTGGCAGGTGTAAATGAGCAGATCGCCCGTGTCTGCGCCGCTCCGGGAGCTTACCTTCAGGACATTGCGCCGCTTGTGGATCTGTCCGAGCTGGCGCGGCTGCCGGTGCTGCGCAAATCGGATCTGGTGCGCGCGCAACAGGAAAACCCACCCTTTGGCAATGTGCCGGTGGGCGAAATTGTGCATGTGTTTCAATCGCCTGGCCCGATCTATGAGCCGGGCGGAACACGCCGGGACTGGTGGCGCATGGGGCGGTTCTTGCATGCGGCTGGCATTGGGCGCACAGATGTGATCCAAAACTGTTTTGGCTATCATCTGACCCCGGCTGGCATGATTTTCGAAAGCGGTGCACAAGCGGTGGGCGCGCGGGTGATCCCGGCCGGCACCGGCCAGACCGAACTGCAGGTGACAGCGGCGCGGGACACCCGTGCCACCGCCTATGCTGGGACGCCGGATTACCTCAAGGTGATTTTGGACAAGGCCGACAGCATGGGCGTTGCGCTCACCTTTTCCAAAGCGGTGGTGGGCGGTGGTGCGCTGTTTCCTTCGCTCCGCCAGGAATATGCGGATCGCGGTATTTCATGCCTGCAAAGCTATGCCACTGCCGATCTGGGCAATATCGCCTATGAATCTGCGGCGATGGAAGGGATGATTGTCGACGAACATGTGGTGCTGGAAATTGTAACGCCTGGCACCGGCACCCCCGTGGCCCCCGGTGAAGTGGGCGAGGTCGTCGTGACCACATTGAACCCGGATTATCCGCTGGTGCGGTTTGCCACGGGGGATCTGAGCGCGGTGCTGCCGGGCATGTCTCCCTGTGGGCGCACCAACCTGCGGATCAAGGGCTGGATGGGCCGGGCCGATCAAACCACCAAGATCAAGGGGATGTTTGTGCGTCCCGAACAGGTTGCGGCTTTGGTCGACAAGCACAGCGAAATCCAGCGTGCCCGTGTTATTGCCAGTCGGGAAGGGGAGATGGACCGGATGACGGTGCAGATTGAGGCTGAAGGGGGCGATCAGACCCAATTTGCACGCTCCGTCATCGAGGTTCTGAAGCTGAAGGGCCAAATCGAAGTTGTGGCCCCTGGCGCCATCCCTCGCGATGGTTTGGTGATCGAGGATCAACGCGTCTATGACTGAGGCGCGCTGACCCAGCACTCTGACCCTGTGGCTGCAGAGGCCAAGTCATTGATCCCGAGATGGGCGCGTGTATCCGGGGCATGGTTGAAAAGGCATTGCCGAGCCGATGGCCAAGGAACTGGGTGTAGAAAAAGCGGCAGACCGCATTGCCTTGGTTTTGTCTGTCCTGTTTGGAATCGCCTTGATGCGCAAAAACTTCCAGCTTGGCGCTTTTCAGAAGATGTCCCAATAAGACTTGCAGAAACATGTTCGCAGTCTGGCGCAATTGGCCGTGGGGCTAGAGCTGTGACATCAGTGCGCTCTGTCGGTGGGGTTTTGCGCTGGCTTTCCTCGTGGGATTGATAGAAAAAAGGCCACCAATTCGCAGATGAGGCCACGCATGAGTGCCGTTGACCAGCAGAAAATCCTTGCCCCGCACGGGCGCCGCCGTACCTCTCATGCGGGTGGCGGGCTGTTCAAGACGCTCAGCTTTGGGATCGCACTGGCCTGTCTTTTGCCAATGGTGGCCGTGGCCATTGCGGCGCTGACTGGCGGGTTGGACACGGTGACCCATCTGGCTGAGACGGTGTTGCCGCGTTATCTGGGCGCGACCGTTTATCTGGTGGCTCTGGTCGCGGTGGGAACCTTTGCCATTGGGGTGGGTGCAGCCTGGATGGTGACCATGACGCGGTTTCCGGGGGTGCGCCTGTTTGAGATGCTGCTGGTCTTGCCACTGGCCTTCCCGGCCTATGTGCTTGCCTATGCCTATACCTATATTCTGGATCACCCGGGCATTGTTCAATCGACATTGCGCGACATGACCGGATGGGGGCCGCGCGATTATTGGTTCCCGGAAGTGCGGTCGCTGCCCGGCGCGGCTTTGATGTTGATTCTTGTGCTCTATCCTTATGTCTATTTGCTGGCACGCGCGGCCTTTTTGCAGCAATCCGCAGGCGCGTTTCTGGCCGCACGTGCGCTGGGAAAAACGTCGCTAGAGGCCTTTTGGCGGGTCAGCCTGCCCATGGCCCGGCCAGCCATTGCCACCGGGGTACTGCTGGCAATTATGGAGACGGTCGCGGATTTTGGGACGGTTTCCTATTTTGGCGTTCAGACCTTTGCCACTGGGATCTACACTAGCTGGTTCTCGCTGGGGGATCGCACCGGAGCAGCACAGCTGGCACTGTGCCTTCTGGCGTTTTCGTTGATGCTGTCGGTTGGAGAACGGATCAGCCGGGGCAAGGCGCGGTATCACCAGGCGGGCAAACAACATGCCAAGATGCCCCCGGCCGAGCTGAGCGGGCCGCGTATGATTGCGGCTTGGATCTTGTGTGGCCTGCCGGTTTTGTTGGGGTTTGTACTGCCGGTTGTGATCCTTTTTAGCATGGGGATGGAGTCAGAGCAGAACCTGATGAGCCGTCGGTATGTGCAGTTCATCCAGAACTCTCTCACCCTTGCGGGGACGGCGGCCGTCATTACGGTCACAGCTGCCGTGTGTCTGGGGATCTATCAACGCTTGCGCCCTGGTCGCACTTCGGCCTGGGCTTCTTATGCCGCGCGGTTGGGCTATGCGGTGCCAGGGGGCGTGATTGCGGTGGGGCTGATGGTGCCTTTTGCCGCCTTTGACAACGCGCTGGATGCTTGGATGCGGGCGACATTTGACATTCGCACGGGCCTGTTGGTGACCGGTTCGATTTGGTTGCTGGTGGCTGCGTATATGGTGCGGTTTCTGTCAGCGGCGTTGGGCGCCTATGAAGGCGGGCAGGCGACGGTGCACAGCAATATGGATGCGGCCGCGCGCTCCCTGGGGCAGACGCCGCTTGGCATGTTGCGCCGGGTGCATTTGCCGTTGTTGACGCCCAGCCTGTTGACCGCCTTGCTGATCGTCTTTGTCGATGTGATGAAAGAGCTGCCCGCGACCCTGATTATGCGTCCTTTCAACTATGACACATTGGCAGTTCAGGCCTATCGGCTGGCCTCGGATGAGCGGTTGGAAGGGGCGGCGGTGCCGTCGTTGGTGATTGTGGCCATGGGCCTTATTCCGGTGATCCTGATCTGTCGCCAGGTCGGACGCCGATAGGCAAACAAAAAAGGCGCAGGGGATGCCTGCGCCTTGTTCTGACCTTGGAGGGTGGCGTTATTTCCAACCCACCTCGTTAAAGATCTTCTGTGCAACGGGGATGTTTTTCGCCACTTCCGACAGCAGTACATCGTCCGCTTTGAACGCACCCAGTTTGGCAACGCTTGGGGCCAGTTCAACACCTGCAACAACTGGGAATTCGTCATTCCCACCCGAGAAGTATTTCTGCGCCGAGTCAGACGACAGGTACTCCAGGAATTTGATCGCGTTTTCCTTGTTCGGGGCGTGGGCCGCAACGCCTGCACCGGACAGGTTCATGTGTGCGCCTTCTGCCTCTTGGGACGGGAAGGTCCAGCCGATCATATCCAGGTGATCGGAAACACCTTTGACGTTTTTGCGGATCGCGCGCGCAAAGTAATAGCTGTTGGAGACCGCAATCTCGCACTCGCCAGAGACAATGCCACGCAGTTGGTCGGTGTCACCGCCCTGAGGCGCACGGGCCATGTTTTCAACGATGCCTGCCGCCCAGTCTTTGGCAACCTCTTCGCCGTGGTTGGTCACGATGGCGGCCAGCAGGGTCTGGTTATAGGTGTTGCTGGAGGAGCGAACGCAGACCAGACCTTTGTATTCCGGTTTCGCCAGATCCAGATAGGTGGCAGGCGGGGTTGCAACGTCAGCCTTGTCAAAGAAGATGATGCGCGAGCGCTGGGAGAAGCCGAACCATTGGTTGTCTTCATCCTGCAGATTGGCAGGGATCTTCTCTTCCAGAACGGCGCTGTCGATGGGCTGCAGAACGCCGGCGTTCTTTGCGCGGGACAGGCGGGAGGTGTCGACGGTGACAAAGACATCTGCTGGCGAGTTTGCGCCTTCGGCTTGCATACGGGCCAAAAGCTCATCTGCCTTGCCTTCGATCCGGTTGATCGTGATACCGGTGGCCTCTTCGAATTCTGTATAGAGCTGCTCGTCAGTGTCGTAGTGACGTGAGGAATAGAGGTTCAATTCACCTTCGGCAGCGACCGTGGTGGCAACGGCTGCGGTCAGCGCGCCAAGAAAGAAAGTTTTTGTGGTCATTCGAAATGTCCCGTTTTCAGACTGAATTTCTCGAGTCGGTACCCGACTGAAACTGTCAATTAAAGTATTATGCGTTGGATGCAAATGTTTTCCGATAGGAATAGTCAGAAATGTGATGGGCGGGTTGTCCTAGATCAAACGGAGCTGCAGAAAACAGACCCCCAAACAGCAAAAAACCGCATCGGATGATGCGGTTTCCTGAAAATTCCGTGGCGTCGATCCTTGGATCTAACTCAGCCCTGGCGCGCTTTGAATTTGCGCTGGGTCTTGTTGATCACATAGACGCGGCCCTTGCGACGCACAATGCGGCAATCACGGTGCCGGTTCTTGAGCGAGCGGAGCGAGTTCTTGACCTTCATGGCCTCTCTCCTATTACTGCGGCGCGCGAACCAGCGCCTGGGTTGACGGGTGTTTCGATCTGCGGTCAGATCAAAACAATGAAATCATGGTGGGCGATACAAGGTTCGAACTTGTGACCCCTTCGATGTCAACGAAGTGCTCTACCACTGAGCTAATCGCCCATGATTACCTGCACTTCACTGCCCCCTCAAAGTAAAGGGGCGCGGAGATCCGCGCCGGTGAAGGGGTCTATAATAAGAGTCGCAGACGGGCGCAAGAGCTTTTGGCAAAGGAATTTCCAGTCTAAGGTGTTTCTTGTAACAAATTGTCGGAGCCGGAATGACGGAGAAAGCTTTTCGATTGGAAATGCCGCGTGTTCTGCGTTCTGGCATTGTATTTGCCTCACCCCACAGCGGTGACAATTACCTCGGCAGCTTCTTGGATCGCTCGATTCTAAACGACTTGCAGATTCGCAGCTCTTCCGATGCCTATGTGGATGCCCTGTTTGCGATGGCTCCAAAATTTGGCGCGCCTTTGCTGGCCGCAAAGGTGCCGCGTGCTTTTGTGGATCTGAACCGCGCGCCGGATGAACTGGATCCAGCCTTGATCCGGGATGTACCAAAAAAGGCGCAAAATCCGAGGGTTGCCTCGGGCCTTGGGGTGATCCCGCGGGTGGTTGCAAATGGCCGGGCCATCTATTCTGGCAAGTTGTCACGGCAAGAAGCCGAAGACCGGCTGGCGCAGTATTGGCACCCATATCATCGCCAGCTCAAACAGCTCATGGAGCAGGGAAAACGCCAGTTTGGGGCGAGCGTTTTGATTGATTGCCATTCGATGCCCCACGAGGCCATCGGTGAGCCGCATTTGCGCAACCAGCGCAAACCAGAAGTAGTATTGGGGGATCGTTTTGGCGCATCCTGCAGTTCGGAGGTAATGGATCAGGTCGAATCGGCCTTTGTGCGTGCGGGGCTGACAGTTGCACGCAATGCGCCGTTTGCGGGGGCTTACATTGCCCAGACCTATGGGCGGCCCTCCCATAATCAACACGCGGTTCAGGTTGAAATCGACCGCTCGCTTTATATGGACGAACGCTCGATCGAGCCGCATGGCGGTTTTGACGCGCTGCGCCGGGTGCTGACGGATGTGGTGGCGGATTTGGTGTCCATGGGACAAGACCAGCTGCCCATTGCGGCAGAGTAGCCTAGCGCAAAGCGCGCCCTTTCAGGATCGCGCCATCTCCGAATTTGGCACGTATCTTGTCGGCGGCCCGCTCTGCATTTGCGCGTTGCCCGGCCTTGGGGTCCAGAAGGTCTGCGGTCATATCGGCCTGCGATTCTGGAACCAGATCTGAAATCCCACAGCCAATCAGTCGAAACGGTCCTTCGGCCACCGCGCTGTCCAACATGTCCCGCGAAGTGCGGTAGATCTGATCGGCGATCTGAGTGGCATCGCGCAGCGAGGTGCGGCGGGTCAGAGTGGAGTGGTTGGCGCGTTTCAGCTTTAACGTGACCACACGGCCCGCCAACCCCTTGGCCTTGGCGCGGTCCGCGACTTTTTCAGCCAGCCGCCACAGATGACCGTCCAGCACCTTCAGATTCTGGGTGTCTTCAAAGAATGTCGTCTCGGTCGAAATGGACTTCATCGGAGTGCGAGAAGACACGCGGCGCCGGTCCTGGCCCCGTGCAAGGTGAAACAGCCGTTCGCCCATGCTGCCAAAACGCTGGACCAGATCTTGTTGTTCCCATCTGATGAGATCTGAAAAAGTGCGAATGCCAGCCTTGGCCAGCGATTCTTGGGCTGCCGGCCCAATGCCCCAGATCAACCGCACCGGTTTATCGCGCAGAAACTCCTGCGTCTCCTCCAGGCCGATCACCGAAAATCCGCGGGGTTTGTCGAGATCTGAGGCCACTTTGGCCAGGAATTTGTTGTGGCTGAGACCGATAGAGCCGGTGATGCCCAATTCATCCTTCATCCGTTTGACCAGCCGCGCCAGCATAATGGCCGGGGGCGCATTGTGCAGCTTTTCGGTGCCCGTCAGATCCATAAAGGCTTCGTCCAGTGACAATGGTTCCACCACCGGCGTCAGCTCATCCATCATTGCGCGCACCTGTCGGCTGACCTCCACATAGGCCTGCATGCGTGGTTTGACGACAACGGCATCCGGGCAGAGCTTCAGCGCCTGAAACATCGGCATGGCCGAGCGTACGCCACGAATACGGGCCAGATAACAGGCTGTGGAGACCACGCCGCGTTTGCCGCCCCCCACAATGACTGGTTTGTCGGCCAGTTCCGGATTGTCCCGTTTTTCGACACTGGCAAAGAAGGCATCGCAATCCATATGGGCGATCGACAGGGAAAACAGCTCTTTATGTTTTAGGATCCGGGGGCTGCCGCAATGCGGGCAGCGGCGGGCCGGCGCAATAACGCTCAAACAATCGCGGCAGAGGGCTTCCATTTTCATGTCCGGTTGCGGGAGGGAACATCCCATCCTATCTATGCGGCAGGGATTTGTCTTTAGCGATTACCGAGGCGAGAATGTCATTTACTGGCGCAAAACTGGCCCTGTTTCTGGGCGCAAAACTGGTGGTTATTCTGCGCGATGACAAGCCTGACATTCCTTTTCCGGCCTTTTGGGATCTGCCGGGAGGCGGGCGTGAAGGGGATGAGACCCCCAAGGCCTGCGCCTTGCGGGAAACCGAGGAGGAAATCGGCCTTGCGCTGGAAGAGATCGACATCGTCTGGGCACGGGAATACCAATCCGGCGCTGAGGTGACATGGTTCTTTGCGGCCCATCTACCGGACAGCGCCATCGATGATGTGCGGCTGGGAGATGAAGGTCAGCGTTGGGAGATGATGTCGCCCGAGGATTACTGCGCACATCCCAAGGCGGTTCCCAACTTCAAACTGCGCTTGCAGGATTACTTGGATGCCAAAAGCGTAGAATTTTGGGATTGAGCTTGGGCGTATTGCCGCTTGTGAGTGAAATCCAACGCCCCAAAACAAAGTCCCCCGCAGATGCGGGGGAAGTTGACGGGTTACAGGAAGAACAACCCGTCAGGGGAGTGTCCTAGTCACAGGTTCCCGCAGTTTTCGCCATTTCGCAAAGGTTTGCGGTTCCGGAATCAAAGGCGGAAGAATCACCTGTGCTTTTTCTATCACATGCAATTTTTTTAGGAAAACTGGTGAGGATCGGAAAAATTCCGCATTCCCAGTCAGTTGACGCAATTGCCGTGAACGTCAACTGAAGTGATTTGGGCGGACTTTAGCCGACGGGAAAATATTTCTCGGCGGCGCAAATTTAAGCAATTTCCTTAGCAAAAGGTTAACTGCTTCGATAACGCTTGAGTTGAGCTGCGCGGCTCACATGTTATCGGTTTGGTTTTTGTGCTTGGGGGCTTTGCAGTTCGGTCAGAATGGCTGCGGCTGCGGCCCGCGGATCTTCGGCCTTCCAAATTGGTCGTCCCACAACAATATGGTCCGCTCCGTCTGCAATGGCATTGGCAGGAGTTGCAACGCGTTTTTGATCGCCGAGATCCGCACCAGCCGGACGGACACCCGGGGTCACGATCAGCTTGCCCTCGGCTTCGGGCAGGGCGCGGATCAGCGCGGCCTCTTGCGGGCTGGCGATCACACCATCTGCGCCCGCGGCCAGGGCATTCCCGGCTCGTTCGATCACCAGATCTTTGACCGCACCGTCCTTGATCAGTGCTCCGTCCAGATCCTGACGGTCCAGTGAGGTCAGGATGGTCACTGCAAGGATCTTGAGATCCTTGCCGCCCGCGCCCTCTTTGGCGGCTTTGACCACATAGGGGTCGCCGTGCACAGTCAGGAAATCGAGATCAAACTGAGCCAGCCCCCGCACCGCGTTCTCCACCGTGGCACCAATATCAAACAGCTTCATGTCCAAGAAGATACGCTTGCCGTGTTCCTGTTTCAGCTCATTGGCGAGCGCCAGACCGCCGCCTGTCAGCATGCCCAGACCAATTTTGTAAAAGGAGACGGCATCGCCGATCTGCTCCGCCAGCTTCAGCCCGGCCAGCGCGTCGGGAACATCCATGGCAACAATCAGGCGGTCGTCTGCTGTGGGCTGGGTCATCTTTTGTACTCCGGGCTTTTAGGGGAACTTGCGCTTTCCTAATCGGGACGGGCGCGGCTGAAAACCCCCGATCCTTCCCCAATTTGCGCCATATCAGGGAAATCTAAGCGAATTTGGCGCATAGTCTTGAAGTGGCGGGGAATCTGCCCAAATTTGAGGATGAGGCCCGAACCGGGACGTGCTGCCAAGCGGGCGTTCCACCATAACCGGGCGCTTGGAAAAGGAGAACGTGATGGACTTGAACAAGTTCACAGAGCGGGCACGGGGATTCGTGCAGGCGGCGCAGACCATTGCGCTGCGTGAAGGGCATCAACGGATGATGCCGGAACATCTTTTGAAATCACTAATGGATGATGATCAGGGGCTGGCCAGCAACCTGATTTCGCGTGCGGGCGGCGATGCAGCCCGGGTTGCCGAAGCGGCGCAGGCAGCGGTTGATAAATTGCCCAAGATTTCGGGCGATGCCGGTCAGATCTACCTGGATGGCCAAACCGCCAAGGTTCTGGATGAGGCGGCCAAGATTGCGGAAAAGGCTGGCGACAGCTTTGTTCCGGTGGAACGTCTGTTGATGGCGCTGGCCTTGGTCAAATCCAAGGCAAAGGATGCGCTGGTGGCGGGGGATGTTTCTGCTCAGAAGCTGAACGAGGCGATCAACGACATTCGCAAAGGCCGAACCGCAGACAGTGCCACCGCCGAGGAAGGCTATGACGCGCTGAAGAAATACGCTCTGGACCTGACCGAACGCGCGCGTGAGGGCAAGATTGACCCGATCATCGGACGTGACGAGGAAATCCGCCGCGCCATGCAGGTGTTGAGCCGCCGGACCAAGAATAATCCGGTGCTGATTGGTGAACCCGGCGTGGGTAAAACCGCGATCGCCGAAGGGATGGCCCTGCGGATCGTCAATGGGGACGTGCCGGAATCCTTGCGCGACAAACAGCTGTTGTCGCTGGACATGGGCGCGCTGATTGCCGGTGCCAAATACCGGGGTGAGTTTGAGGAACGTCTAAAGGCGATCCTGACCGAGGTTGGCGAAGCCGCTGGTGAGATTGTGCTGTTCATTGATGAGATGCACACGCTGGTGGGTGCCGGGAAATCAGACGGTGCGATGGATGCGGCGAACCTGATCAAACCGGCGCTGGCGCGGGGTGAGTTGCACTGTATCGGCGCGACCACCCTGGATGAATACCGTAAATATGTGGAAAAGGACGCAGCCCTTGCCCGCCGGTTCCAACCGGTGTTGGTAGAGGAGCCAACGGTTGAAGACACCGTTTCCATCCTGCGCGGCATTAAGGAAAAATATGAGCTGCACCACGGTGTGCGGATCGCAGATGCGGCGCTGGTTTCGGCCGCGACCTTGTCGAGCCGCTATATCACCGACCGCTTCCTGCCGGACAAGGCGATTGATCTAGTCGATGAGGCTGCCAGCCGTCTGCGCATGCAGGTGGACAGCAAACCAGAAGAGCTGGATGCGTTGGACCGCCAGATCCTGCAACTGCAGATCGAGGAAGAGGCGTTGAAACTGGAAGAAGACGCCGCTTCACAGGATCGGCTGGAGCGTCTACAAAAGGAACTCTCGGACCTGCAAGAGCAGTCTGCCGAGATGACCGCCCAGTGGCAGGCCGAACGAGACAAGCTGGCGTCTGCGACCGAGGTCAAGGAACAGCTGGAAAGGGCGCGCTCTGACTTGGAGATTGCGACTCGAAACGGCGATTTTGCCCGCGCGGGTGAATTGTCCTATGGGGTTATTCCGGGGCTGGAAAAACAGCTGGCGGATGCCGAAGACAAGGAACAACAGGGGCTGATGGTCGAAGAGGCCGTGCGCCCGGAACAGATCGCCGCCGTTGTGGAGCGCTGGACCGGAATTCCGACCTCGCGCATGCTGGAAGGCGAGCGTGAGAAACTGTTGCGGATGGAAGAGGAGCTGCACGCGCGGGTCATCGGCCAAAACGCAGCGGTGACGGCCCTGTCCAATGCGGTGCGCCGGGCGCGTGCGGGTCTGAATGATGAAAACCGCCCGCTGGGATCGTTCCTGTTCCTTGGCCCCACCGGTGTCGGTAAAACTGAGCTGACCAAAGCCGTGGCCAATTTCCTGTTTGACGACGACAGCGCCATGGTGCGCGTGGATATGTCCGAGTTTATGGAGAAACACGCGGTTGCGCGTCTGATCGGTGCCCCTCCGGGTTATGTCGGCTATGATGAGGGTGGCGTGTTGACCGAAGCCGTGCGGCGCAAACCCTATCAGGTGGTCTTGTTTGATGAGGTCGAAAAGGCGCATCCGGATGTGTTCAACGTCTTGTTGCAGGTCCTGGATGATGGCCAGCTGACCGATGGGCAAGGGCGGACTGTGGATTTCAAACAGACGCTGATTATCCTGACCTCGAACCTGGGGGCACAAGCGCTGAGCCAGCTGCCTGAAGGGGCCGATGCCTCGGATGCCAAGCGGGATGTGATGGATGCGGTCAAAGCGCACTTCCGGCCTGAGTTCCTGAACCGCTTGGATGAGACCATCATCTTTGACCGCCTGGCGCGCGAAGACATGGATGGTATTGTCAAGATCCAGCTGGCGCGTCTGCTGAAACGTCTGGCCGGGCGCAAGATTGATCTGGTGCTGGATGAGGCCGCCAAAACCTGGCTGGCGGACGAAGGCTATGACCCGGTCTTTGGCGCGCGGCCTTTGAAACGGGTGATCCAGCGCGCGCTGCAAAACCCGTTGGCTGAGATGCTGCTGGGCGGTGACATCATGGATGGCGATACCGTGACGGTCTCGGCTGGGAAAGAGGGTCTGGTGATCGGGGATCGGGTTGGAAACTCTGGCAAGCCCCGCCCGGATGACGCGGTTGTGCACTGACCGCTTTGCACGAAGCGATATTTGATGTGAGGACGCGCCGGATCTCCGGCGCGTTCTTTTTATGGGTTATTCCGGTAGGATGACCTGATCGATCACATGGATCACACCATTTGAGGCAGCGATATCCGCCTGCACCACATTCGCGCCATTCACGGTTACGCCGTCGGAGGTTCCAATGGTCACCTCGCTGCCCTGAACGGTGGCAGCCTTCATCCCGTCGCTCAGATCGCCAGACATGACCTTGCCCGGTACCACATGATAGGTGAGGATCGACACCAGCTGATCTTTGTTTTCAGGTTTCAGCAGTGAGTCCACCGTGCCATCGGGCAGCGCGGCAAAGGCGTCATCGGTGGGAGCAAAAACGGTAAAGGGTCCGTCGCCTTTGAGGGTCTCTACAAGGCCTGCTGCCTGAACAGCGGCAACCAGCGTGGTGAAACTGCCGGCGCCCACGGCGGTGTCGACGATGTCTTTGGAATGTCCGTCCGCGCATGCGGGCAGAGCAAAAACAGTCACGGCGCTGAGGGTCATAAAAGTACGGCGTAGCATGGGTGATCTCCTGTTGCAGTAAAATGCTCCCGCGTTGGAAACATTGACGCTGCTACGGGGGATCTGGCGATTTGGTTCACGCAGCCTGTGCAAAAGATTTTCTGGACCACGGAGCTGCATGTCCTAAGCTCGGTCGGGAAAAAATTTCAATTCACGGTGATGTGATGTTTGTTTCGCGACTTTGCAGGGCAAACAAAGTTCCGTGAGGGCGCGGCCTGGAAAGGGCGCGGTTATCACTTCACCTATATATAGAAGCCATGCGTTGGGCGCGACCTAATGCTGAATTTGTTTGGAGGGTGCCATGGGTTTTGCTTTGCACGCGTTGGAAGTGCTGGTCTATGTCTTTGTATTGATGATTGGGGTCGGAGCTTTTGTGGGGCTGGGCCTGTTTGTCATCGACCGCCGCCAGACCAAGGATGCGATCCGGCGCAATTACCCGGTGATCGGGCGTTTCCGGCATCTGTTTTCCGAACTGGGCGAATTCTTTCGCCAGTACTTCTTTGCCATGGACCGCGAAGAGCTGCCATTTAACCGGGCCCAACGTGATTGGGTTGGCCGCGCCGCCGTTGGGGCGGGCAACACCATTGCCTTTGGTTCGACGCGTAACATTGCGGTACCTGGCACGGCGATCTTTGTGAACGACCCCTTCCCCAAGCTGGACGCCGATTTTGCCAAGACGGAACCTTTGGAAATTGGTCCCACGGCGCGGGTTCCGTTTCATGCACCCTCGATTTTTAATATCTCGGGCATGAGCTATGGCGCGCTGTCCAAACCGGCTATTCAAGCGCTGAGCCGCGGGGCCAAAGAGGCAGGCGTGTGGCTGAACACGGGCGAAGGTGGTCTCAGCCCGTTTCACCTGGAAGGCGGCTGTGACATCGTTTTCCAAATCGGCACCGCTAAATACGGTGTGCGCAACCCCGAAGGTGGGATCAGCGACGACAAGCTGCGCGCAGCTGCGGCCCATGACCAGGTGCGTATGTTTGAGATCAAGCTGTCTCAGGGGGCCAAACCGGGCAAGGGCGGCATCCTTCCAGCCGAGAAGGTCAGCGCCGAGATCGCGGCAATCCGCGGGATCCACGAAGGCGAGGCGAGCATTTCTCCGAACCGCCATCCAGAGATCGCCAGCTGGGATGATCTACTGGATATGATCGCTCATGTGCGTGAGGTTACCGGCAAGCCTGTTGGCATCAAAACCGTGGTGGGGGGAGAGGCGGTGATGCGCGAGATGTTCATGAACATCGCCAGCCGTACCGAGGATGCGCCTGATTTTATCACCATTGATGGCGGCGAAGGCGGAACCGGCGCGGCCCCCATGCCCCTGATGGATCTGGTCGGCATGTCCGTGCGCGAAGCACTGCCAATGGTTTGTAACCTGCGCGACGAATATGCACTGCACGACCGTATCCGTCTGATTGCCAGTGGCAAGCTGGTGAACCCCGGCGATGTGGCCTGGGCCCTGGCCGCGGGGGCAGATTTTGTCACCTCAGCGCGGGGCTTTATGTTCTCATTGGGGTGTATCCAGGCTTTGAAATGTAACAAGAACACCTGCCCAACCGGCATCACTACCCATGACCCGCGGTTTCAAAAAGGTCTTGTGGTTGAGGAAAAACACGCGCGTGTCGCCCGTTATGCCCAGGAGCTGGTGCATGAGGTTGAGGTGATCGCACATTCCGTAGGTGTTGCGGAACCGCGCCAGATCCGCCGCCGCCATGTCCGCATCATGCAAGAGGGCGGGCACTCGCGTCCCATGAACGAGCTGATGCCAAGTTACAGCGCTGTCGCGGAGTCGTGATGGAATATTCTTTGAGCCCAGAGCGTAGCCTTAGCTATGACTTCGCCTTAAGCACGTAAAGGAGCCCGGCATGGCATACCGTTGGAAAAACGACCTCACGACCGCAGATGTGACCCCAGAAGATCTGTTCTGGAACCGCCGTAAAATCCTGGCAGGTCTGGCAGGTGCCGGCTTGTCCGGGATGGCGGGCACCGCCGCGCAGGCCCAAGAGACGCTGACGCCCAATACATGGGAAGAGGTCACGAACTATTGCAATTTCTATGAGTTCGGCACCCGCAAAACCGACCCAGCAGATAACGCAGGTCAACTGACAACCACGCCCTGGAGCGTGACAATCGATGGTCTGGTGGACAATCCCGGTGACTATGCGTTGGGCGACATCCTGTCCGAGATGACAATCGAAGAGCGCATCTATCGCTTTCGCTGTGTGGAAGCCTGGTCCATGGTGGTGCCGTGGAACGGATTTGAACTGGCCGACCTGTTGAATTTGGCAGGCGTTCAGGATGGGGCGAAATACGTCTCCTTTGAAACACTGTATCGCCCTGCGGAAATGCCCGGCACCGCTTATCCTGTGTTGGACTGGCCCTACCGCGAAGGCCTGCGCCTGGATGAGGCGATGAACCCGCTGACGCTGATGGCCACCGGTATCTTTGGCAAACCGCTCCCCAATCAAAACGGGGCGCCCCTGCGTCTGGTGGTGCCTTGGAAATACGGGTTCAAGTCGATCAAATCGATCGTCAAAATCACCCTGACCGAAGAGCAGCCGGATACCAGCTGGAACATGGCCAATGGCCGCGAATACGGTTTTTATTCCAACGTGAACCCAAATGTGGATCACCCCCGTTGGAGCCAGGCTTCCGAACGTCTTCTGGGGGGCGGCATCTTTGCCCAGCGTCAGCCGACGTTAATGTTCAATGGTTATGAAAAAGAAGTCGCGCATATGTACGATGGAATGGATCTGCGAAAGTTCTACTGATGCTCACAATTGCCCGGGACCAGCTGAACCGGCTGGTCCGCTGGATCCCGACCTGGTGTTTATATGTCTTGGGGGCATTGCCTGCCCCCTGGCTGTTTTACCTTGGGGTTACAGGCGGCTTGGGCGTGGATCCCGTAAAGGCGATTGAGCACCGCTATGGCGAACTTGCGTTGCAGTTCCTGATTGCATCCCTGTCGATCACCCCGCTGCGACGCTATCTGGGGCTCAATCTGATGAAGTTTCGCCGGGCGATTGGCTTGCTGTGTTTCTTCTATGTGTGCTGCCACCTTCTGGTCTGGCTGGTCCTGGATGTTCAGATCCTCTCACAGATTGTCACGGACATCCTCAAACGCCCATTTGTGACCATTGGCATGGGCAGCTTCTTGCTTCTGCTGCCTCTGGCGGTGACCTCCAACACAGCCTCGATCCGCAAACTGGGCAGCCGCTGGCGTAAATTGCACCGCCTGGTCTATCCCGCAGCGGTTTTAGGCGGAGTTCACTATGTCTGGCTCGCAAAGGGGTTCCAGATCGAGCCCTTGGCTTATCTCTGCGGGATCGCGGTGCTGCTGTTGCTGCGCATGCCTCTGGTCGACCTCGTGAAGCGCCGTTTGTCACCAGCGCAAACACTCTGAGAATGTCAGTTTTTTACGCAAAGTGACGTGCGTATGAAAAAAATGCGAAATTCTTGAAAAAAGGGGTTGCGCCTATCCCGCCTTACCCGTAAAAGCCCCTTCACCGGCGGCGCTGAGGCGCTGCGGGGCGCGGCGGGGACGCTGCGGGACACACCGGAG
>NZ_WIBF01000029.1 GCF_009496005.1 Tritonibacter litoralis | reverse complement strand
ACCAATTGGGTGCAGTTCAACGCGCTTTCCGCCGCTATCCTTGCAGGGATCGACAGCATTGCGGGGGCGCTCGTGGCCTCCGTCGGCGGCGGCAGCCCGGGGCCTTCTGGAACTTTCGCTGAAGAATTCGACCGGCTGATCGCCGAGCTCGGCGATTACCTGAATGCCGCCGGGTCCGAGCTGAACTGGATGGCCGGCGCCATGCTCGACATCGTCGGTGTTCTTCTGCTCTCGATCCTCGGCGGACTGGCCGCCTTCATCCTCGTGGCCTCCCGACTGATGATCGCGCTACTGATCGGGATCGCCCCGGTGATGATTTTCCTGACCCTCTTCGAGGTCACCAAGGATTATTTCGCGCGCTGGCTGTCCGCGCTGATCTCCTTTGCGCTATACCCCATCGTCGTCGCAGGCGTGTTCGCAACGATCACAGGCGTTTCCTCCGCGCTCATCGGTGAACTAGGCGATCCCGAAGGGGCCTCAAACATCGGCGCGCTCATCCCCTTCTTCATGATGGTGCTCATGGCCAAGGGCTTCATTATCGCCACGCCCTTCATCGTCCGCGCGATCTCCGGCAACATCATGATGCCCGCCCTCTCCGGTGGCCTCGGCGGCGGCTACAGCTTCGCTCGCGCCGCCATGGGAAGCCAGCAGGCCTACAATCGCTACCTCATCGGCGGGGCCAGTGGCGCAGATTACGCAGCCCTCAGGGCGCGGCAGTTCTTTGGCGTACAGCAAATGCCAGTGCGGCAAGGCATGGGACAGACGGGTTCCGGAGGCGGCACAGGATCCGCAGACTCGGGATCAAAAATGCTGGCGCAGCTGGCGAGACTGGGACGGCTTGGGCGACGGTGACGGCCCATTCCTGCCGCTCGCCGGTGGCGTCAATGCTGCAATGCAGTTTCACCAGACCGGCCATTCGCGGCACCTGTGAGGCCGGGAAGCCAATCACGTGGGAAATCGCGTAATAGTCGCAGCGCTTGTTCAATCAGAGACCCAATGCTTGCCACCCGAACTTGACCGAGGCATTTATTGGGGCAACTGTTTCCAACCGAGACCTGCCCATGACCCGCAAACCTGCCCTCTCTACTGACAAGCTGAAAGATCTCGGCACAGACAAACTCGCGCAGCTGGTGCTGGAAGAGGCCGAGCGCAATGCTGGGTTCCGGCGGCAAGTCAAAGCGGCGCTGGCTGGGAAGTCCGGCCCCGAAGCCATTGCCAAACTGATCGACCGACGGCTGTCCGGGCTGGCGCGGGCAAAGAGCTTTATCGAATGGGACAAGGCCCGCGCTTTTACCGACGATCTGCGCAGCCTGACCGATACGATCACATCCGAGCTTGGACTTGCCGCCCCGGCGCTGGCCATAGACCGGTTGCTGCGCTTCATCGCCACCCATGAACAGGTGTTCGGACGAGTCGACGATTCTTCCGGTTGCGTTCAGGACGTCTATTATCAGGCGATCCACGCAACCGGCGATTTGGCCGCCAGCCTGCCGGTGCCTGAGGCTAACGCGCTGCCGGAGAAAATAATGACCGCCCTTGGCGAAAGCACGCATGGCTATCTCGCTGACGTGACCGAGGCCGTAGCGCCGCATCTGCCGCAAGACACTCTGGCGCGTTGGGACGGCGATCTGAAAGACGCCATCGCCGAACGGCAGACCGAAGACGCAGCGCGCAAATCGGATGGCTGGTTTTACTCCATGACCTCGCAATGGGCCGGGATGCGCCAGATCCTCGCCTCGGCGCGGGGGGACCTCGATCTGCTCATCGCGTTGGAGCTCAAAAAAAAGCCACATATGCAAGATACACTGGCGATCACGGCGCAGCTTCTGGAGGCTGGGCGCACCGCCGAAGCGCTGGAATGGGTGCGCAAGCCCGGGCGGCGCACTTTTGGCGAAACCGATGATGGCCTGGCACCAGAACGCGTCAGCCTGGAAGCGCGCATCTTGGACGCCACCGGCGACAGATCGGCGGCGCAAGCCCTGCGTTGGCGCTGTTTTGAGGCACGCCTGCCCGCCGACATCCTGCGGCAGTATTTGAAACTGCTACCGGATTTTGAGGATATCGAGGCCGAAGACCGTGCTCATGCATTTGCGTTGGAAAAGGCAAAACCCGAGGAGGCGCTGCAATTCTTCCTTGATTGGCCACGACTTGATTTGGCGGCAAAGCTGATCACGACGCACCCGCACCGCTGGGACGGGGGGGATTGGCACAACCTGCCAAAAATCGCGGACCTGCTGGAACACGATCATCCCTTGGCGGCGACAATCCTCTACCGGGCCCTTCTGGACCGCATCCTCGACCGCGCACGATCCAAGGCCTATGGGCACGGCGCAAAATATCTGGGGAAACTGACCCTATTGGCCCAAGAGGCGGACGCCATGCGCCCCGGCACAATGACCGACCACGCAACCTATCTTGCCAAGCTCAAGAAAACCCATCCTCGTAAATCAGGATTCTGGGCGCGCGTCGGTGACGGCGAACCGAAAACGCCACAAACGAGTGGGGCGCGTCGCCCTGTGTGGATCAAAGATGATAGGTAACGGCCCAAAGCATGCGTAATTGGGCTGCCCTCTATTCTGAGGTCGAGCTCCCGATAGGATCACAGGATAACTGTGAACAAGGGAGATAGACGATGGATTATTTTGCCGGATTGGATGTGTCGCTGCGGTCATGCGCGCTATGCATCGTAGATACCAAAGGCGCGATCATTTTCGAGCGTGAGTTGGCATGTGATGTTGATGAAATCACGAACTGTTTGAAAGGCTTCGCTCATCCTGTTGTTCGGGTTGGTTTTGAAGCGGGCACGATGAGCCAACATCTTTTCTATGGATTGACCAATGATGGTTTCGACGTTGTCTGCATGGAAGCCCGGCAAGTCAGCGCCGCGCTGTCGGCGATGCGCAACAAGACAGATAAGAACGATGCCCGAGGGATTGCGCAGATATTGAGGACAGGTTGGTTCAGCCCGGTTCATATGAAGAGCCGGGAAGCCCACAACATACGCGCCCGGTTGAGCTGCCGCAAAGCCTTGCTCAACAAAACCATTGATCTGGCAAACGAGGTGCGCGGGTTGTTGAAAATCTTCGGACTGCGCCTTCCAAAAACTGTCCAGCATGGCAGCTTCGATGACCTCGTGCGCCCTTTGATCGAAGCGGATGAGGTATTGTGTCAGGCAATGCTGCCGCTGCTGGACGCGCGCGTCGCGATATACAAAAACTATCTTGCCCTGGATCGGCGGGTCAAACGCGCGGCCCGCAATGATATCGTCTGCCTGCGGATGATGACTGTTCCGGGCGTTGGCCCGATTGCGGCCCTTACTTTCAAAGCCGCCATCGACGATCCTGCTCGCTTCAAAAGTTCCCGAACCGTTGGCGCGCACTTTGGCCTTACACCTCGACGATATCAATCAGGCGAGCACGACAACTCAGGTCGCATATCCCGAGCGGGAGACCGCGATGTCCGTGCAACCCTCTATGCAGCGGCAAATTCATTACTGATGCGCACGATGGCTGGATCACAAATCAAATCATGGGGAATGCGTTTGATGCGAACTAAAGGCAGACGCCGTGCGGTCGTCGCCGTTGCGCGAAAGCTTGCTGTTCTGCTGCATCGCATGTGGACTGACGGCACTGAATTCCGTTCAGAGAAGGTGGAGGGTTTGGCATGATGTAACCACCCAACGCTCAACCTGAACGGGGTCGTCCCTCACCGGACGAGGTCTGTGGAAGAAGCCGAATATGGCTGCTGCGCAACGAGAAGCGCGTCCCAAAGCGAGGCTCTCCACTGCCAATCCGACACATGCGTGCAGCGATGTCCCACGCGACATCAACCAGGCTGCGAAGAGAAGCGTGACCCGGATGAGTGACAAAGATCCAAAGGAAAGAAGGAAAACGAGCTTGACCCAAACACCCAATTAGAGAAGCTGCCGTTGGTCGTAGGTTCGGTTGCTGCTGCGCAGTTTCTCTAGAGCGGACATTGCCAGAGGTGTGCGGCATTTAGGAGGTTAGATGACCGAGTTGCGGACTGCAACCGCAACATCTGGGATGGACGTTGAGTGTCTCTTGTGGGCCGACAGTATTCATGGCATTGGTTCTGGCAATTACATTGCGACGTTTCATCGAAGCCGAGTACTTGTGCACAGTTTCTTGATATCAAACCGAAAAATCTGCCAACTTTTTCAACTTATTCGTTCGGCAGCCAAGCCAAAGGCGTCATTTCGCCTCGCTTAAGCATAGTTTCGCGTTTGTGATTTGCGGTTGACTACCAAGTATGTAAAACGACGAGTATGAACTTGGGTGCGTCAATCTGGTTGAAGAAACTACAGCGGTTTTCGCTGATGCTTTTGCTTTCGGGATTGATTGTTGTGCAGTTCATGCAAATTGCTTCTGCGGCTCGTTTTTCCTTTGACGACCACATGAGCCATTGTGGGTCGGTATTGGCGCAAAATCACGATGGCCACGATCACTTAGCTGAGACTAACGATGCTCATAACGGGCAAAATTCGGTATGTGATATGACGTCGTGTCAGGCCTTTTTTGTTTTTGTCTCGGACATCCAGTCGCCTTTCATTGCGCAAATTGCGGCTGACCCGGTTACCATTGATGGTTCCATGTTCAGTGGTCCTTTCTTGCCGCAAATTGGCAAACCTCCCAAACACAATTGATCAAACGATAGGCCTCACCTCGCCGTGAAACGCGCTGGTGGTTTTTTTGATCAGTGATGAAGGCCCCACTTGTGAGGGCACGGGAGACGAACATGAATGGACGCTATGGCGCGCTCAGCATTCTTGCATTGGGGGCCGGATTGGCTGGTGGCATCTATGCTGAACGCTTTTACCTAAATTCGACAGAGATGGCCGCAAATTCCGGGCCAGAAATCCTTTATTGGGTCGCGCCCATGGATGCAAATTTCCGCAAGGAAGGGCCCGGAAAGTCGCCAATGGGTATGGATTTGATCCCTGTTTACGCTGGGGAAGAGCCCTCATCTGACCCCTCGGAAGTGATGCTATCTGCTGCAGAAATCAACGCCATCGGTGTACGCACCGCAGTTGCTCAGGTTGATGACATTTCACAGTCAATCGAGACGGTTGGGTTTGTGGGCTATAATGAACACCTAACAAGCCACATTCATACGCGGGTTGAAGGCTGGATCGAAGAGATAGAAGTGCGTGCTGTCGGTGACATAGTCGCAAAAGGCGACGTCATGTTCGAGATGTTCTCACCTCTTATCGGGGCGGCCAGCGCGGAACACATCAGATCACTCGAAGAAGGCAATCAGCTTATTACCGAGATTTCACGTAACAAGTTGCGCAGTCACGGTGTGTCAGATCAACAAATTCAAGAGATCGAAAAAACAAGAAAGACGGCCCGCAACCTAAAGTTTTACGCGCCACAAGATGGTGTCGTGATCGCCCTTTCGGCGGTAGATGGGATGTTCTTGCAACCCAACATCCAGGCAGTCTCGCTCGCTGATCCATCAAATGTCTGGCTTATTGTTGATGTGTTTGAGCGTGATATTGCGCGTATCACCGACGATATGACGGCGAGTATCGAATTTGAGCACTTGAATGGTCAAGTATTCGAAGGGCAGATTGACTACATTTATCCAGAGCTAGACGCCGAGACCCGTACATTGCCCGTGCGATTGAGCGTCGACAATACGGCCGGTATTTTGAAGCCCAATATGTTTGGCACGGTAAGCCTAACCCCAAACGAAACGCGCAAAGCATTGACGGTCCCGACTGAGGCAATCATCCGCACGGGCCGTTCCGAGCGCGTCATTCTGAAAACAGGCGAAGGCACTTTCGCACCTCGTTTGGTCACCACGGGGCTGCGCGATGACTTTGACGAAGGGGGGCGCACCGAAGTCGTGCAAGGACTAGCTCCAGGTGATGAGGTTGTGGCCTCTGCCCAGTTCCTGATTGACAGCGAGAGCGCGCTGAGCGCGGGTTTGATGCGGATGGCTCCCACTGACGCGGAACCGGCACAGGGCGTTGGAGAACTGCTGGCATTCGAACCTACGACACGCATGGCAACGATCCGCCATACAGCCCTTGAAAGCCTTGGCTGGCCTGAAATGGACTCGCAGTTTCCCGTGAAAGCGGATGTTCGGGTTGAAAGCCTCATGGCGGGCCAGCAGGTCGCGTTTCAGATTGTGCGTGGCGCGGACGGATTGCTGTCCCTTGTGGATATTGGATCCGATGACGGTGTTGCGGCAACAGGCAATGGCGTGATCGAAGCTGTGACAGATGATGGCCTGCTAAGCATGAGCCATGATCCTATCCCCGAACTTGGTTGGCCTGCCATGCAAATGGACATGCCAGTTACAGGGTTTGATCCGGCAACTGTACCGATTGGCTCGCAGGTGTCTTTTGACTTGGCCAAAGATGGCGAAGGTATGTTTGTCATCGTCGCCGTTCGAACCGATGACACAGCAATGCCTGAACCAATGACTGAAACAGAAGAAAAGTCGATGGCAGCGGCGCAGATCGTCGTAGGCGGTGCGATTAACGCAATTGATGCCACAGCGCGCACTGTAACAATCAATCACGGTCCGATTGCTGAAATTGGCATGCCGGGAATGACGATGGACTTCGGGGTAACAGATTTGCTTGATCTTGAAACGCTTCAGATCGGTGCGGCATCGACGCTAAGCTTTGATCGCCCTGATGGGATGACAATGGTTCTAGCGGCGGCAGAAACCATCGCACCTGCGATGAAAGTCATGGGAACCATCAACGACATTAATCTTGAAACTGGCATGGCGAACATCACTCACGGACCTATGGTGGATATTGGGATGCCTGGGATGACGATGAACTTTACCATCGATCCATCTGTCGACGTTCAAGAACTTCCTACAGACGTCGAAGTTGCGCTATTGATGACCCGAAACCCTGATTTCTCGCTTACCCTTGTCGGGGTCGAAGCTCGGGATGAGCAGGTGACCCAATGATCGCGGCTATCATTCGGAGCTCAATCCAGAACCGGTTTTTGGTGTTGGCCCTCGCGATAATGATGGCAATTGCGGGTGTTTGGGCAATACGCTCGACCCCTGTCGATGCCATCCCAGACCTGTCCGATGTGCAGGTCATCATCAAGACGCCGTACCCTGGACAGGCGCCACAGGTCATTGAAGACCAAGTGACCTACCCGATTACCACGGCCATGCTTGCGGTACCGGGTGCCACCGATGTCCGTGGGTTCTCATTCTTTGGCGACAGCTATGTCTATGTTGTATTTGAAGATGGAACCGACCTCTATTGGGCGCGAACCCGTGTGCTGGAATATCTTGGTCAGATCGCGTCAAACCTGCCGGATGGCGTGTCACCTGAACTTGGGCCAGACGCTACAGGCGTTGGGTGGATCTACCAATACGCGCTGATTGATCGGACCGGAAATCATGATCTGTCAGAACTGCGGACGCTCCAAGACTGGTTTCTGAAATATGAATTACAAACCGTCGAGGGTGTATCTGAGGTCGCCACAATCGGCGGTATGGTCAAGCAGTATCAGGTGGTCGTCGATCCCAACAAGCTGCGTGCCTACGATTTAACCCTGGCGCAAATACGAGGTTCGATCCAAGGGGCCAACCGCGAAACGGGCGGAAGTGTGATCGAGATGGGCGAGGCAGAATTCATGGTCCGCTCGACCGGCTATGTCGATGAAATCGCGGATCTTGCAAGTGCTCCCCTGATGGTGAATGCGCGCGGTGCGGCGATTACTTTGGGAGATGTCGCTGATATTCGGCTTGGCCCGGAAATGCGGCGTGGTGTTGGTGAATTTGACGGTGACGGCGATGCAGTGGGTGGTGTTGTGATCCTCCGCTGGGGCGGCAATGCCCTGACCTCGATCAAGGCGGTTGAGGCAAGAATTGAGGAACTGCGCCCCAATCTTCCCGAAGGTGTTGAACTTGTGACAACCTATAACCGCTCAGGAGTAATTGAGAGGGCGATTGAAAACCTTGAGAAAAAACTGACCGAAGAATTTATTGTCGTTGTGCTGGTATGTGCAGCGTTCTTGCTGCACATCCGTTCCTCGCTGGTGATCGTTCTGTCGCTTCCTCTTGGGATTTTCGCAGCGTTCATCATCATGAAATTGCAAGGCGTGAACGCCAACATCATGTCCCTCGGCGGGATCGCGATTGCCATCGGGGCCATGGTAGACGCTGCCATTGTGATGATCGAAGCGATGCACAGGCGGATCGAAAAAGAACCCCTTACACCGCAAAATCGCTGGCGGATCGTAACCGAGTGTTGTGAGGAAGTCGGCCCTTCGCTGTTCTTTGCTCTGGCAATTATCTCCGTAAGCTTTCTTCCTGTGTTTGTACTGGAAAGCCAAGAAGGCCGACTTTTCAAACCTTTGGCCTTTACGAAGACATACGCGATGGCGGCCGCATCGATCCTCGCGATCACGTTAGTGCCCGTTCTGATGGGCTACTTTGTACGCGGTCGTATTTTGCCCGAGCGAAAGAACCCACTAAACCGTCTGGTGATCTGGTTGTACCGACCGTTTCTTGACGCCGCAGTCGCATGGCCTTGGCCCACAACGATGCTTGCGGTTGGGTTGGTCGCATCGATGGCGTGGCCGCTGCAACGTATCGGAACCGAGTTCATGCCAGAACTGAACGAGGGCGATTTCTTGTACATGCCGTCGCTTTATCCAGGTGTGTCCATCGGCAAAGCGCGTGAGGTTTTGCAGCAGACGGATCGCTTGATTGCGACAGTACCAGAAGTTCAGACCGTTCATGGCAAGCTGGGCCGCGCAGACAGCGCAACTGACCCTGCTCCACTAACAATGATCGAAACCACTGTGCAGCTACGCCCTGAGAAGGAATGGCGTCCCGGCATGACGATGGAAGGTATTCGCCAAGAACTGGACCGCATTGTGCAAGTGCCCGGCGTGACAAACGTTTGGATTCAGCCAATCAAAAACAGGATCGACATGCTTGCGACCGGAATAAAAACGCCCGTGGGTGTCAAAATTTCCGGTGAAGACCTAGGGATGATCGAAGCGATCGGAATTGAAGTCGAACAGGCTGTCGCCGCTATTGATGGCACGGCATCGGCTTACGCCGAGCGGCCCGTCGGTGGCCGGTTCATCGAAATCAATGTGGATCGGGATGCCGCTGCGCGTTTTATGATGAGCGTCGAAAATGTCCAGGATGTTGTCCAAACTGCGATCGGCGGTACGCAAGTTTCCGAAAGCGTCGAGGGGCTGGAACGGTTCCCGATCAATTTGCGCTATCCACAGGAATGGCGCAATAGCCCGGAGAGACTTCGTGATCTGCCGGTCGTAACCCCGTCTGGGGCTCATATTCCCCTTGGCACTCTAGCGGAAATCAAGATTGTCGATGGCCCTAGCATGATCCGATCTGAGAACGCCCGGCGTACCGGGTTTGTCTTTATCGACATCGCAGGTCGTGATTTGGGGGGCTACGTGAATGAAGCTCGCGCAGTGGTTGCGGATACGGTCACTTTGCCGCCGGGATATTCTATAACTTGGTCCGGTCAGTATGAATATATCGAACGAATGCAGGACCGCCTTATGCTTGTTGCACCGGCGACGCTGCTGATTATCACTTTGATGCTGTTCATGGCCTTCAGTCGGGTTACCGAAGTCGCGATTATCCTTGCTGCATTGCCAGTAGCGCTGGCGGGCGGCGTCTGGCTGATCTGGTATCTCAGTTTTGATATCTCGGTTGCCGTTCTTGTGGGCTTCATCGCGCTTGCAGGTGTTGCCGTGGAAACAGCGATTGTCATGCTGCTTTACCTCAACCTTGCTTGGGAAAAGCGTAAGAAAGCAGTGATGCAGGAGCGACGCAGTCTGATACCTTTGGATGTAGAACAGGTCGTATTTGAAGGTGCATTGCTACGTGTCCGACCAAAGGTAATGACGGTTGCTACGATCTTCGCGGGCCTAATCCCAATCATGTATGGCCATGGAACAGGGTCGGAAATCATGCAGCGAATTGCAGCTCCGATGGTTGGTGGCATGGCCACAGCGACTTTGCTGACGCTTCTTGTGATCCCGTCTATTTTTGTAATCTGGAAGCGGTTTTCCCTAAAGCGCGTAAATCGTGAACTGGTCGAAGGGCCGCCCCAGCCACTTGAAAATTACCCAAATGAAGTTCCCGGAGAATGACCTTCGGCACCAGCCATCACGCAAGACAGGAGATTTCCATGCGTAAGACACTTACTCTCGTTTCAGGCCTCGTCTTGAGCACAGGCGTCGCTTTTGCCCAAAGTATGGACCATTCCAATATGGACCATGGCGATATGAAAATGGATGAAACCACAATCGAAGGCGCAGTCCACGCCGAAGCCGTCGTCAATTCTTTTGGCGAAGGTACTGTAAATGTAAGCCATGGTCCGATCCCAGAGATTGGCTGGCCTGCAATGACCATGGATATGCCATTGCTGGAAGGAGCAGAGATGATGGGCGAAATCGCAGATGGCGATACAGTGACCATGATGTTGCTTAAAGACTCGAACGGAATGTACGCTGTCGGCGCAATAGTGGCTGACCAATAAATATTGGGCTGGGGTGTTATCTACTCCCCAGCCACCTCAGACCGTTGCGTGTAAGAGGGGAGTTTGCTTCAGTCGGTACGTGCCTTTAGCCCGGATTTGGCCCGCAGTTCAGCCATCCAACAAATAGTGTTTGGCTGCTACAGTGAATGGACGGTTCGGGCGCGCACCGCAGCACTGAACTGGTATGGCGAATGGCTTGTGTGGATGGCTCCTGCATAGCAAGACATTTTTGATCTGATTTGTGCATTTGTCAGAAGCAGTCATGTGTCCGGCC
>NZ_WIBF01000028.1 GCF_009496005.1 Tritonibacter litoralis | reverse complement strand
ATCAAGGCTTGAAAACAGACGACATTGCAGCTTGAAATACGAGCTTAACAGTCTCCGGTAAAACCGGGGCGGTTCAGACCTTTGCTCCACCGACAATCGCCACACAGGGGCGGCTGATGGTCTCAAGGGTTTCGTTCAGCGCCTCCAGCTCATCTGCCAAAGAGAACCCAGCAAATGTGGGTAGATACGATGCCAGTCCGGTAACGCTCGTATGGTTTCGGTGCGAGACGGAAAACGCGTCTAAGCAGAAGCAGTCGCCCAGGCCAGAGATCGCTTCAGCGAGTTTAGCATCGCCCTTTGTCTCGCCAGAAAAAAAGCGCGTGTTGTCGAACAGCAAGACGTCCGCCAACTCCTGCTTTGCACTTAGGATTGCCAACGGCAACGCACCGCGATGGTCCAGGAGCTCGCAGCTCAAAGCCAGTTTCTCTTGAATCTGAGGTAGCAACACTTTGAAAGAGAGCTCGGGGTCATACTGACCAGCCGGACGACCAAAATGGGACAAGAGAACAACTTGCCCTCCTTGATCGATGATGTGCCTGATTGTTGGAACGCAACGCTCGAACCGCGTCCAGCCAGAAACCAAACCGTCTTGGACTGGCAAGTTGAAATCCACCCTTATGAGAACGCGGGTGTCATGCAGGGTAAGTTCATCGATGGGTTTCACGTTAGATTTCATTGTCCGGACCTCGAGGAGCTGCCCAAAGTTTCCGCTACATTTGCCCCGATAGTGTTGAAGGATTCTGGGTCAAGGGACGCCCCGCCGATGAGAAAGCCGTCGACATTCTGAATGGCAGAAAGGCTTGCAGCCGAAGTCGCCTTCACGGACCCGCCGTAAAGGACCGGCAATGGCACACGGCGCTGTATAAGCCATTTGGCGATCACGTCGTGCGCTTCTCGAACCTGATCTTCTGAAGCTGAAACACCACTCCCGATAGCCCAAACAGGTTCATAAGCAATCGCCGCCTCGCCTGCTTGTAGAGTTTCAGGGGTCGATGCCTCTAGCTGGTCGACGATCACTTCAAGGTGCATGCTAGCTTCGCGGTCTGTAGCGCTTTCACCTATGCAGATGATTGGCGTCAGGCCGGCTTTGATGGCAGCCGCTGTCTTTTCCGCAACCTCTTCGCTGGTTTCCGAATAACTGCTTCGGCGTTCCGAGTGTCCCAAGATAACCCATCTGGCACCTGCCTCCACCAACATGTTAGGCGACAAATCACCTGTGAAAGCGCCCGAAAGATGCTGGCTGCAGTCCTGACCGCCGACATCGATAGAATGATCGGCGAAAGCATCGCATGCAGTAGTTACGAGAACCGAAGGTGGGCAGATAATCTGCTTGCATCCATTGGGTGCGGTCACCTCGATGTCGTTCGAAAACCGCTGCAAAAGCTCACGGTCTCCATTCATCTTCCAGTTTCCTATGATCAGAAATGGTTCAATGTGTGTAGCGTTGCTCATCTGATCATGTCTTCAGGATTGAGCGACCAGCGTACTGCGCAGCGTCGCCCAGCATTTCTTCAATGCGAATAAGCTGGTTGTACTTAGCCAGCCGATCAGAACGAGACAGAGACCCGGTCTTGATCTGACCACAGTTCGTTGCAACAGCGAGATCAGAGATGGTTGTGTCTTCAGTCTCTCCGGACCGATGGGACATCACATTCGTAAAGCTTGCACGGTGTGCCATCTCCACTGCTTGCAAAGTCTCCGTCAGAGAACCGATCTGATTGACCTTAACCAGCATCGAATTGGCGACACCTTGGCCAATGCCGTCGGCCAATCGAACAGGGTTTGTAACAAACAGATCATCGCCAACGAGTTGGACGTTCTTGCCGATTTTCTCGGTAAGGAGCTTCCATCCTTCCCAGTCATCTTCTGCCATACCGTCTTCGATGGAGATGATTGGGTAGTCATCGCAAAGTGCGGCAAGATAGTCTGCATTTTCAGCAGATGTGAGCGAGGCCCCCTCACCCTTCATCTCATACTTCCCGTCGACGTAATACTCAGTCGAAGCACAATCGAGAGCGAGAAAAATGTCCTGGCCCAGGACATAGCCTGCTTTCTCTACCGCAGCCTTTATGAAGTCGAGCGCGACGCGCGTTGAGGCAAGAGCTGGGGCAAATCCACCTTCGTCGCCAATGCCTGTATTGTAGCCCGCAGAGGACAGCTCTTTCTTCAGGACATGGAATACTTCGCAGCCCATCCGAATGGCATCGCGGATATTCTCCGCTGACACCGGCATGATCATGAACTCTTGGATGTCGATTGGGTTGTCTGCGTGTTCTCCCCCATTGATGATGTTCATCATCGGGACAGGTAGGATCCTCGCTGAGGCTCCCCCGACATATCGAAACAAAGGCTGGCCCGTGTATCCTGCTGCTGCCTTGGCACATGCAAGGGAGACGCCAAGGATAGCGTTCGCGCCCAACCTGCCCTTATTTGGTGTGCCGTCGAGCTCAATCATCGACTGATCGATGGTAACCTGATCCGTTACGTCCTTACCGACCAAAGCTTGAGCGATTTCACCATTAACGGCCGCGACCGCTTGCGTAACGCCCTTGCCGAGGTATCGGTCCTTGTCTCCATCACGCTTTTCAACCGCCTCATGTGCACCAGTCGAAGCGCCCGATGGAACTGCAGCACGTCCAAGCGTGCCGTCCGCAAGCACCACATCGACCTCTATCGTCGGGTTGCCACGACTATCCAGAATCTCTCTGGCGTGAATTTTTGAAATTTGGCTCATTTTCTTGTCCTTAGATCAGCTTGCCCATGGCAACGGCGGTATCCACCATGCGGTTAGAGAAGCCCCACTCGTTGTCGTACCAGCTCAGGATTCGGCACATGGTTCCGTCCATGACTTTTGTCTGGTCGGTGGCGAAGATCGATGAATGTGGATCGTGATTGAAATCTTGGCTCACAAGCTTCTCGTCGGTAACGCCGAGAATGCCGGACAATGAGCCCTTTGATGCCGAGCGGATTGCATCGTTGATCTCTTCTACACTGGTTGTACGGGGGGCTTCGAAGGTCAGATCAACAACCGAGACATTGGGTGTTGGCACTCGGATCGCAACCCCGTCTAGCTTGCCATTGAGGTCTGGAAGCACCAGTCCGACAGCTTTCGCAGCACCGGTTGAGGTTGGAATCATGCTCATGGCCGCCGCGCGCGCGCGATAAAGGTCCTTGTGCATCGTATCCAGCGTCGGCTGATCGCCTGTGTAGCTATGAATCGTTGTCATGAAGCCTTTTGAGATGCCAACGGTTTCATTCAGAACTTTTGCGACGGGAGACAGGCAGTTCGTTGTACAAGATGCGTTCGAGACCACAACGTCAGCGGATGTGAGCGTGTCATCGTTGACCCCAAATACGATTGTTTTGTCCGCGTCCTTGCCCGGCGCAGAGATCAAGACGCGTTTTGATCCGTTGTCGAGGTGAGCCTGGCAGGCGTCCTTTGAGGTGAAGATGCCCGTGCATTCGAGAACCACGTCGACGCCGCCCCAAGGCAGCTCGGCAGGGTTGCGGATGGCCGTCACGTCTATCGGGCCACGCCCCACATCAATCGTGGAATCCGTGGTTGTCACGAGCCCATCGAAACGGCCGTGCACGCTGTCATATTTCATCAAATGCGCATTGGTCTCCACGGGACCAAGATCATTGATTGCGACCACCTCTACGTCGGTTCGGTCGGCCTCGATAATGGCCCGAAGAACGTTTCTTCCGATCCGGCCGAAGCCGTTAATTGCTACTGTTGTCATGGTGTTATCCCTTTATCGCTAACATTCTGGACAAATTAAATTCTCCAAACTCGGAGAATGTTGGTTGTGCCGGCGTCCTCGATTGGGACACCAGCCGTGAAGACAATTTCTTCGCCCTTTTCGGCGAGGCCTTCAGCAAGGCATTGCTCGCAAGCAAAAATACCTGCTTCCTTGAATCGGGCCGCTTGCGGCACGACGAGGCTTTGAAGACCCCAAACCAGGCAGAGCTGCCGGGCCGTTTGTGCGCAGGGCGTGAGGGCAAGGACAGGCTTGCTCGGTTTCTCGCGAGCAACGAGGAAGGCGGTGGTGCCGGATTGTGTGAAACAGCAAATTGCAGAAATGCGAGCACGATCCGCAATCTCTCGAGCTGCAGCCGCGATAGCGTGCGAAGTATCGATTTCCATCGCATCAGGTTCGCGCACAGCCATCAGTTTTGCATATTTTGGATCCGCTTCGGTTTCGCGGGCGACTGCTGCCATGACACTCACAGCTTCTTTGGGAAACTGACCGGCGGCAGTCTCTGCAGAAAGCATAACTGCATCGGCCCCGTCGTATATCGCGGTGGCCACGTCAGACACTTCAGCGCGCGTAGGAACGGGCGCATCGATCATGCTTTCCAGCATCTGGGTGGCGACGATAACTGGCTTTCCCGCCGATCTCGCTTTGGCAACCAGGGTGCGTTGAACCCTAGGGACTTCCTGCACAGGGAGTTCGACACCTAAGTCGCCTCGTGCAACCATGATACCATCGGATTTCCCCAAGATTTCATCGTAATTGCTGACTGCAAGTGGCTTTTCGATTTTGGCGATGATCCGCGCCCTGCCCTTTACGAGCGCGCTTGCCTCTTCAACGTCGGCAGCTTTCTGAACGAAGGACAGCGCCAGCCAATCGACACCCAGTTCACAGACAAATTCGAGATCACTACGATCCTTCGAACTTAAGGCGCTCAGGGGCAGCAAGACGTCAGGGAGATTGACACCCTTCCGATCAGAAATCTGACCTCCTACCAAAACCTCGCATACAGCGTGCGTGCTTGAACTCTCGCCAACCACTAGCCGCAGTTTTCCGTCGTTTACGAGAATGGTCGAACCAACGGTCAGTGCATCGAGGATCTCTGGGTGCGGAAGGTGAACGCGATTGGCATTTCCAGGCGTCGGATCGCTATCGAACGTAAACGTGCTGCCTACGGCCAGCTCGTGTGCCCCTCCTTCAAAAACACCGCATCGGATTTTCGGACCTTGAAGGTCCGCAAGAATTCCAATTGGACGGCCTATTTCCGCTTCGACTTCGCGAACACGTTCATAGGTTTCTTTGATCGTCTCTTGATCGCCATGGCTCATGTTGAGACGGAAGACATTGGCTCCATTGTCGACCAGTGACTGAATAGTGCCCTTGTCTCGGGAAGCTGGACCCAGTGTTGCCAAAATTTTTGTGTTCGTGCGCGTCGCGGTCATCATTTTTCTCGCTTCAGTAAGCTGCGTCTAAGATTTCTCGAAAGTCGGCTTTTTTCAGAGGCACTGCATTCTTGGTGCTCGATGAGGCAAAAACTGCGGTTTCCGAAATCTCGTCAAAGTCCCTTCGATCGGGGCAATAATCGCGCAGTCGTGGGACCTGGTATCGCTTCAGCCAAATGCCAAGACCGCTCAACTCATCATTCCCGCAGCCCTGAGGGAAAACTTCCGAGAGCACCTCTATGCAGTGCTCGATTTTCCGGAAAGCATCAGAGCCTATTTCTGCCGTTGATCTGTTTTTGCTGAGTACTGGGCCAAGCAATCGACCGCAAAGAAGGCCGTGTGGTGCGTCATACCTACCACCCAGAACGGCCGCCAAGCCATGCGCCGCTCCAAGACCACCGTTCGCGAGGGCAATACCGCTACTCAGGCTCACCCAACCCATTTGGGTCCAAGCCTCTTCACCTCCGCGCTCAGCGACTTTGCGCAAAGCTTGCGCGCCCAATCGAACGTTGGGCTCAGTGATAGCGTCGGTGAAAGGTGACGCCAGACGGGAGGTAAAGGCTTCTATCGTTTGCGTCAGAGCGTCGAGGCCTGCACCAACGGCCACAGCTTTTGGAGCTGATGCGAACAAGGTCGGGTCAACCAGTGCAACGGACGGAAAGAGATGCCGACCTCTTAGGCTTTTCTTCAAACCCGTCAGACCAAGAACAACGTTACTTGTAACTTCAGCGCCGGTTCCAGCGGTGGTTGGAATTGCGACCAAGACGATCTTCGAGGAAGACTCCAAGCTGTCTTTTTCAATCGTCCCGATGTCTTCGGGCAGCTCGGACCCAAGTTCAAGGCAAAACCTAAGCGCCTTTGCCGTATCGAGAACGGAGCCACCGCCGCATGCAATAACTGCAGAACATTGCGCTCCAATGATCTCATGAAGCGCAGAGTTAACCGAAGCAACACTGGGTTCCGATGTAACCGAAACCTGGTGAACCTTCACACCATGTTCTTCAAGGTCCTCTCTAATTGGTTGAGCGGTCGTTTCGGAAGCTCCGCGAACCAACAAAACAGCCTCAACGTGCTTCGGTAGAACGGATGTCAGCGCCTTTGCGGCCCCCACTCCAAAATGCACGGAGGTCGGCGTGTTGATATGGAACTGAGCAGACATCTAGAAGGCCAGGGTGCACTCGACAGCGCGCTTCCAAGCAGCGTACTTAGCTTCGCGGGTTTGTGGGTTCATCTGCGGTGCAAATTCGCGATCCAATGCCCATAGCTTGGCAAATTCCTCTCGCTCCGGCATCGCGCCAACCTGCATACCCGCAAGCCAAGCAACTCCGAGAGCCGTTGTTTCAAGAATTTGAGGTCTGTCCACCGGCCCGTCGATGATATCGGCCAAAAACTGCATTGCCCAATTGGACGCGCTCATGCCGCCATCGACGCGAAGTACCGATTTGTCAGCCTTTGACCCGATGTCAGATGTCATGGCGTCAAGCAGATCACGTGTCTGATACGCGACGCTTTCCAGAGCTGCTTTAGCCAGCTCGTTAGGGCCAGAGTTTCGCGTTAAACCAAACACGGAGCCGCGGCATTCAGGATTCCAATACGGAGCACCGAGGCCAGTAAAAGCTGGCACCAACACAACGTTCTGCATTGGATCAGCTTTTTCTGCCAAGGGTTGGGTTTCAGAGGCCTCATGAATGATCCGAAGCCCGTCACGAAGCCATTGAACAACTGCGCCGGCGATGAAGATCGACCCTTCAAGGGCGTAGGTCGGTTTGCCATCAAGCTGATATGCAATCGTCGTCAGCAGTCTGTTTTTCGATTGCACTGGCGTGTCACCTGTATTCAGCAACGCAAAGCATCCAGTTCCGTAGGTCGCCTTAAGCATTCCGGGCTCAAAACAAGCCTGACCGAGCGCGGCGGCCTGCTGGTCTCCGGCAACACCTGAAATCGGGATTTCGCGACCGAACAAATCGGCGCGGCTCACCCCGAAGTCTGCCGCGCTGTCTTTGACTTCCGGCAGCATCTCCATCGGGATGTCGAACAAGGCGCAAATAGTGCTGCTCCACCTGCCCTTTCGAATGTCATAAAGCATGGTCCGGGCTGCATTCGTTGCATCGGTAGCATGCACTTTGCCGCCTGTGAGCTTCCAAATGAGGAACGTGTCCACCGTACCGAATAGAAGCTCGCCACGACGGGCTCTCTCACGCGCACCGTCAACATGATCGAGGATCCACTTGAGCTTCGTCGATGAAAAGTAAGGGTCGACCAAAAGACCGGTGCGGTCCGCAAACATATCGCTATGGCCAGCTTTTCTTAATTCCTCACAATAGTTGGCGGTTCTACGGTCCTGCCAAACGATGGCGTTATAGATCGGCTGGCCCGTTGATTTGTCCCAGACAACAGTGGTTTCTCGTTGGTTCGTGATACCAATCGAAATGATGTTCTGCGGATCAACTCCCGCGCGCTCAATGACGGCGCGGCAGGTTCCGGCAGAAGACGCCCATAGATCGTCGGGGTCGTGTTCTACCCATCCAGATTGGGGAAAATGTTGCTTGAATTCGTCTTGTGACGTGGCGACTGGTTTAAGGGCTTCATCAAAGATGATGGCGCGTGTCGATGTCGTGCCTTGGTCAATTGCTAGTACGTATTTCATTGGACACATGCCTCCGTCTATTGGCCGCAAAAAATGGGAGCGGTTGTGACACCGCCCGAGTTTGGTTCGCAATGAACCATCAGGAAGTTGGGAGTGATTAGTTTGTGGCGCGAGGCGCTCTCGCGCCCCGCACCTGGGAGGAGACCCGGATTACTGCCAGGATTTGATCAGCTCGTCGTAGGAGACGGTGATCGGTTCTTCATCCTCGTTTTCCAGCGGACCATAAGGTGCGCCCGGCTGAGCAAACCAGTACTCAGCGTCCTGCTCGTCGTTCATGACAGGGCCAAGATCACCCTGTACGCCTGCACGCTCGAGCCGCTCAAGAACACGCTCTTGGTCTGCACAGAGTGCATCAAGCGCTTCCTGAGGTGTTTTCGCACCGGACATTGCGTCGCCGATGTTCTGCCACCACAGCTGAGCCAGCTTCGGATAGTCAGGAACGTTGGTACCAGTCGGCGACCACTGAACGCGCGCAGGCGAACGGTAGAATTCGACCAGACCACCCAGTTTATCCGCACGATCGGTGAAGTGCTGGCTGTCGATTGTGGATTCACGGATGAAGGTCAGACCAACATCAGACTTCTTGAGGTCCACAGTCTTGGACACAACGAACTGGGCGTAGAGCCAAGCCGCTTGTGCGCGATCCACAGGTGTGGACTGCATCAGTGTCCAGGAACCGGCGTCCTGATAGCCAATCTTCTGGCCGTCTTTCCAGTACGCACCGTGTGGCGAAGGTGCCATACGCCACTTCGGCGTGCCATCTTCGTTCATCACGGGAAGACCTGGTTCCACAGTTGCTGCAGTAAACGCGGTGTACCAGAACATCTGCTGAGCGACGTTACCCTGGGCCGGAATTGGGCCAGCTTCAGAGAAGGTCATACCAGCAGCAGCAGGAGGTGAGTACTTCTCCAGCCATTCGATCGCTTTGGTCACAGCGTAAACTGCTGCAGGCGCGTTCGTCGCACCACCGCGAGCAACACAGGAGCCAGTCGGCTGGAAATTTTCGTTCACACGAATACCCCATTCGTCAACTGGCAGACCGTTTGGTTCACCAGCGTCTCCCATACCAGCCATGGACATCCACGCGTCAGTGTAACGCCAGCCCAAGGACGGGTCTTTCTTGCCGTAGTCCATGTTGCCAAAGACTTCGCCTTCAACACCAAGGTGGCTCAGATCGCGACCGGTGAAGAATTCAGCGATGTCTTCATAGGCAGACCAATTGACCGGAACACCAAGATCGTAGCCATAGGCGGCTTTGAAGTCTTCTTGGTTTTTCGGATCGTTGAACCAGTCATAGCGGAACCAGTAAAGGTTCGCGAACTGCTGGGTCGGCAGCTGGTACAGTTTCCCGTCGGGACCGGTTGTGAAGCTGGTGCCGATGAAGTCTTCGACGTCCAGAGTAGGCAGAGTAACAGCTGCACCTTCGCCAGCCATCCAGTCTGTCAGGTTACGCACCTGCTGGTAACGCCAGTGCGTACCGATCAGGTCAGAGTCGTTGATGTAGGCGTCATAGATGTTCTCGCCCGACTGCATTTGCGTTTGCAGCTTTTCAACAACGTCACCTTCGCCGATCAGGTCGTGTGTCACTTTGATGCCAGTGATAGCTTCAAATGCCGGCGCCAGAACTTCACTTTCGTACTGGTGAGTGGTGATTGTTTCAGAGACGACCTTGATCTCCATGCCTGCATAAGGTGCTGATGCGTCGACAAAAAACTGCATTTCAGCTTCTTGCTCTGCACGGCTGAGAACCGAAAGGTCTCCGATCTCTGCGTCCAGGAATGCCTTTGCCGCATCCATGTCCGCGAAGGCGGGAGCCCCCGACATGGCGAGCGCGAAGACAATCGCGGTACTTGATTTTAGCGTAAAGTTCATCATTTCCTCCCTATTAGTGGCAACCTTAGTTTTCATTCGGCATCCCGACGGTCCGCTAAAATCGCGGGGTGCCACCTTCCTCACCTAAACCCAGCGGAAAACCGCAGCAGCGTAAATGAGACAGACAATCAGTGCGAACGGTTGGTTTGCACCGATAATCCCCAGCCACGCCAAATTGATGAAGGCGGAGCCGAGAAGGGTGATGAAAAGACGATCTCCTCTCGTCGTTTCCATCCCCAGAACACCATGTCGTGGCGTTTCTTGAAATTTGATTGCAAGTATCGTGAAGACCACAAGTATCGACGCGATGATGATGAAGAACAGTGCCGTGGGCCAAGTCCATGCCATCCATTCCATGACGTTTCTCCTTTAAGTCTTACACGCGACCCAGGGCGAAGCCCTTGGCGATATAGTTGCGAACAAAGTAGATGACCAAAGCGCCCGGCACGAGGGTGAGGACACCTGCGGCTGCAAGCACGCCCCAGTCGATACCAGCGGCACCTTGAGTCCGGGTCATGATTGCCGCAATTGGCTTGGCATCCACGGTTGTGAGAGTCCGGCTAAGAAGCAGTTCGACCCATGAGAACATGAAGCAAAAGAAGGCTGCGACCCCGATGCCAGACGAGATAAGCGGCATGAAAATCTTCACGAAGAACTTACCGAACGAGTAGCCATCGATATACGCCGTTTCGTCAATTTCCTTCGGCACACCGCGCATGAACCCTTCGAGGATCCATACCGCCAAGGGCACATTAAAGAGACAGTGCGCCAGGGCGACAGCAATATGCGTGTCAAACAGCCCGACCGATGAATAGAGCTGGAAGAATGGCAGCGCAAAAACAGCCGGAGGTGCCATCCGGTTAGTCAGCAGCCAGAAGAACAGGTGTTTGTCGCCCAGAAAGCTGTAGCGGCTGAACGCGTAGGCGGCCGGCAGCGCCACAGCAAGGCTGATCACCGTATTCATCACCACATAGATCAGCGAGTTCACATAGCCCATGTACCATGCCGGATCCGACAGGATGGTGATGTAATTCTGAAACGTCAGGTTCTGTGGCCACAGCGAGAACGTGCTCAGGATCTCGGTGTTGGTCTTCAGGCTCATATTGATCAGCCAATAAATCGGCAGCATCAGGAAGATCAGATAGCAGGCCATCACAATAACCGACCCTTTGATCGCCACCCGCGCCTTCTTCTTGGGCTGCACGGTAAAGCTGGTTGTTGCAGTTGCGTCCGTCATCAATCAGCCCTCCTTTTTGTCCATAGTGGTCATAATGGTGTAGAAGACATAGGCCAGCGTCAGGATCACAAGGTTATACATGATCGAAAAC
>NZ_WIBF01000027.1 GCF_009496005.1 Tritonibacter litoralis | reverse complement strand
ATCTCTTCCCAAAATTCTTCTTTTCCATAACCCAGTATCCTTACTTCTGGGTCTCCGGCAAACAAGGGGCGGTTCACAGCTCTTTGGGTGGTCGATCATGTAGATCCTCGTAAGTCTCGATGACTTGTCTAAGAAGCTGTTCAGCAGCGTCTGCGCTTAGGTGGTACTCATATTCGTCCGTTTTCCATGGACCGTTTGCACCGCGGAAAACAACACCGTCGCCTTCGGTCAAAAACATCTGCGCGGCACAGCAGACATGATTATCTCTGTTGTTTGGAAGGTTCTTGTAGACCATTCCTATATAGCACACGCCATCGCGAACAGCTGATAAGCGCCACGGCGGCTTAGGTTGAGACTTGTAATATAGACCCGTCGCTATGTTCCATCCGATCGTTGCGCCGTCTTGAGCTTTCCTGATGGGGTAGCCAGCACTATTCAGAAAAGCGTAAGGATCAAGCGTGGTTTCGCGCAGAATTTGAGTCGGGGCGATCGATAGAAACTCAGCTTTGATACGGCGCCGAAAGTCTGGAACATCATCAAATATGTTCTCAACACTTGTATCAAAATCAGGCAGTGTCTCGAACAATGGCATCGCCGTTCGGGTTTTTTGTTTCTTCGAAACCTTTCCTTCGATCAAGTCAAGTCCAGTGCGCTTGGATTCTGGTCGGCAGCGCTCGTAGACCATCTCAGGCACAATGAATAGCCACACGTCGATAGAACGCTCTTCATTGCGCCTGAATTTTTGAACGCGGTCTATGTAGATTTGCGCGACTTCATCTACCGCTTCATGTTTGTTCAAGATCCGAGTCGCCCGATCGATTTGAGATTCGTCGATTTGCAACTCACTGCAACCTGTTGGATCGAAGGTGATGCCGAACGTTTCTTCAAGTCCAAGAAAGTCTGCCAAGTGGAGCCGATCTTCCTTTTCACGCGGCCCTGGTGGCGGCACTTTTATGCCGTCCAGCAGTCTCTGACTCCATCTTCGAAACAGCTTCATGCCTCGCGCTGTTGCGACAACGCCAATTCGAACGTCCTTGAGTTTTTTTGAGCCCTTATGAGGGCCCAAGGGTTCTGGGTTTTGTGCCACTCAGCAAAACGATCGCAGAACTACGGTGCGAGCTGGTGGATCGGCTGACACACCATGCGAACATCCTTGAGATGAATTGTGAAAATTACCGGCTCAATCAAAACGCGGCAAAACTTAACACAATACTATGTAACTTAACTTCCAACGCCCCTCGGAACATGCTTACTACCATTTGGCGTCACGCCCCAAGGCGCGACGCCAAATGGCCAACTTTTGCTCCGCCCTAGTGGCGGGAACATCCTCCGCCGTTGATTGAGAAGAAACGTCAAACTGTGTATGGTTTATCCCAATAAATCACCACTAATCAACTCGGTCTGACTTTCTATCGCATTCGAAACTACATCTGTAACGCACCGAACGCGCGCTGACCCGGCAAGGTCACGATTAGTAACGAGCCAAAGTTCCTGACCTATTTCATCGATTACGCTTCCCACTCGCATAAGGCGAGAATCTTGGTCACCTAAAAAACAAGGCAGGACAGCACAGCCATATCCTTGGGCCGCCATTTCGTGATGTACAGTCAGAGAATTCGATCTAAGGACGATTAGGCCATCGGTCCGTTCGATCCATCGTGCGGCAGGCAGATCAGCCATGTCCACCATCCAGGTGACGAAACGGCCTTCGCCCACTCCTTTGACATCCTGATAAACAGCAAAGGCAATATGACCAAGCCGCTTTACTGTCAAATTGCCTGCTTGGGGTCGCACAAGCCTCAAAGCTACATCCGCTTCAGCAGCAAGAAGGTTAATTGCCGAAGAACTTGTCAACAACTCCACCTGTAAATTTGGATGCTCTTGCTGTAATTCGGATAGCGGTCGAGCCAAAAGATAAGTGACAATGCTTTCAGTGGTTGCAAGTCGCACGCGGCCCGAAACTTCCAACGAAATTTCTGAGTCGAGGGCATGTATCGCACTTTCCACAGCTTCGGCGCGCCGCACCAACAAGCGGCCTTCGTCGGTTAGTCGGTACCCGTCAAGTGATCTGCGAAAAAGGCTATAGCCAAGCGCCAGCTCCAACGCCTCAACATGACGCGAAACCCGAGACGGGGTTGTGCGCATACCAGCGGCAGCAGCTGAGAGCGTGCCATTTCTCGCCACAGCCAAGAAGAATTTTAGATCCCCCCAATCCATGGCTACCCATCCATCCTGTTTTGGTTTCGTCGTCTTAAAGCTGCTCGATACACCACTAGGGTTTTCCCGTCTGAAAATGCTTCTCGTTTTCAAGAAGCTGTTCCGCATAATTGTCCGTATCACAACTAAAATCGAAAGAATAGATAGGGGGCATGGTCACGCCAGTGCCGCCTAGCATCGCCAAAAGGTGTCATTCTTCGCCTCGTATTCCGGTAGCGATCTGAAAGCTGCCTCCTTCGAAAGGACAAACCAATGAGAACTGTCTCTGCTTTCCCGATTGCTGCTTTGTTAGCATCGCTAACTGTTGGTACTGCGACAGCAGAGCCACGAATTTTTGTATATGGGGATTCGAACACCTGGGGCTGGATCCCGGTTGAGACGGGCTTTCCTACGACCCGTTATGCCGACGATGAGCGCTGGCCTGGCGTTATGGAAGCAGCACTTGATGATGCTGTCGGGGATGTTACCGTCGTCGTCGATGGTTTGAGTGGCAGAACCGTCGACGCCCGCTATGGCGATGCTCAAAACGGGATCGCAGGTGAGGCGTTCACCGGTTCGGAGGATATCAGGGCTGCCGTTGCCTCCGCACTCCCGCTGGATTTGGTTGTGGTGATGCTCGGTACGAACGATGCCAGATCCGACCTTGCGGCAGAGCCGCAGCACATCGCAGAGAGCATCGTCCGCATCGCCCATGAAATCCGAACATTGGACGGCGGCGTGGCAACATCTTACCCAACACCCGAGCTTCTCGTCATCGCACCGCCCGCGATTGGAGATACGTCAGCCACTCCGATTTCGGCTGTGACACAGGGGTCACAGGCCCGCAGTCGCGAGATTTCTGAGGCCATCGTAGCTGCAGGCGCAAGGGTTGGCCTGAACGTATTTGATGCTGGAGGGGTCGTGGTGATCGACAGCATTGATGGTGTGCACATGACAGCGCCTATGCACGAGGCACTTGGGAAAGCAGTTGCTGCACGAGTGGGACGAATGATTAATCAGGCGGAGTAATCGGTCTCCAGATCCGCCTTGTGCTGAACTGTGTCTAAATCAGAAATGGCACTTAACCAAAGCATTGCTGCACTCCTCGGTGCTCAAGCCCTGTCCAAACCAACTGAAAGGTGTTTGAACGATGAAGAAACGCGCACTTGGGGGCGATGGGTTTTCTGTTTCCACACTCGGCCTTGGCTGTATGGGAATGAGCGAGTTTTATGGCCCTTCGGATGATGCCGAAAACCTTGCCACACTTGATGCGGCTCTCGAACGCGGGATCGATATTTTTGATACGGCGGATATGTACGGTCATGGCGCAAACGAAGAACTCCTTGGCCGATTTCTGATCAAAAGGCGCGGCCAAGTCAAAGTTGCGACCAAATTCGGAATACTGCGATCTGATAATCCCGACGCGCGCCCCATCGACAGCTCACCCGAATACCTGCGTTCGGCTTGTGAAGCATCCTTGCGCCGCTTGGGTGTCGACACAATTGATCTTTATTACATGCACAGGCGCAATGTGGATGTTCCGATCGAGGATACGGTGGGGGCAATGGCAAGACTCGTTCAAGAAGGGAAAATTCGGGCCCTTGGCCTTTGCGAGGTAGCACCCGACACCATCCGTCGCGCGCATGCGACCCATCCGATCACAGCCATTCAGACTGAGTATTCGCTGTGGAGTCGCGATGTCGAAGCTGAAATCTTGCCTTTGACGAAGGAACTCGGGATCGGATTTGTGCCTTACAGCCCATTGGGGCGCGGTGCATTAACAGGGGCACTAAGGTCGGCGGGAGACCTGGCCGAGGACGATTTCAGGCGCACAATCCCGCGATATGCACCGGAAGTGCTGAGCGAAAACCTGAAGAGTTTGAAGGCGCTACAGATTGTAGCCGACAGACAGAACGCGACGCCTGCACAAATTGCCTTGGCTTGGCTGCTCGCGCAGGGAGAGCAGATCGTTCCAATTCCAGGAACACGGCGTCCGGAACGTCTCGTCGAAAACGCCGGAGCGGTTGAAATCAAGCTTTCGAGCAAAGAACTTGCGAGCCTGTCGGCCAGCTTTTCACCTGCCACCATCCTTGGCAGCCGGACAACAAATGTCGGCTCCGCATTGATAGACCTCTAGTACATCATACCAACTCGGAGAAAACTTATGACTGTTACAGTACTTTATTCTACAAAAGCCAGCGCCACAGGTGGCCGAGACGGGCGAGCCGAAACCTCTGACGGAAGCTTTGCAGTCGATTTGTCGACACCTAAAGAATTGGGCGGGGCAGGGGGGCAAGGTAACAACCCCGAACAGCTTTTTGCCGCAGGTTATGCTGCGTGTTTCATCGGTGCGATGAAGTTTGTTGCCGCTCAAGACCAAGACCCAAAAGCGATCGAGGGTGCGACTGTAACAGCGACCGTAGGCATCGGACCAAAGGAGAATGGTGGTTTTGGTTTGACGGTGGAATTGGACGTATCCCTACCAGAAGTTGAACCAAATCGAGCAAACGACATTGCCAACAGGGCTCATGAAGTCTGCCCCTACTCAAACGCAATCCGAAACAATATCGCCGTAAAACTCTCGGTGATTTCTTAACTGCAGGAGGCCGACCGTAAGAGCGCGCGCTCGGTGTCTAGGTCAGACTCCTCTACAAATTTACAGGAAATCAAAATGCCAACCAAAATACAAGAATTACCTGCTAAAGATGTTGTTCAACACTTTTTTGCGGCTTTGCGCAGCAGTGGCCCCGATGCCGCGTTAGAATTCGTAGGGGACGACGCTGTCTACATCGCAGTGCTGGGTGATGATTTTCGCAAATATCTTCCAATGTATGGAAAGTACATCGGCAAAAAGGGAGCACGCGATTTTCTGCATTCACTGAGCGAGAGCTTCGACACACAGGAGTTCATCACCCAAAAAGTGATTTCGGAAGGCAACAGCGTCGCGCTATGGGGCAAGTTTCACCATATTGTGCGCTCCACCGGGCGCGACTTTCATTCTGACTGGGCTTTGGTTTGCGAAGTTAAGGATGGGAAAATCGAGCACTATCAATTTTATGAAGATACGGCAGCATTGGAAGCCGCTTTTCATCTACCAGGTCGAGCAGAGCGGGTCGCCGCCGTGGCCGATGCTTCCTAGAAGGAGTGATTTTGCCATCGCGTATTGCAAAAACATAGAAGAAGTCAAAATTCCCTTCTGCGCGCGTCTCTTCGGGTCAGAACGCCAGCTTGTCCGCCTAGCGGGCAGCGCCAAGCGCGCCTTCGAAGAAATTCGCCACGGTGGCACGCACCGTAGCCTCCACGTCAATCTCCAGCGGCATATTGTAGACGTATTTCCGGATGGCGATGTAAAACACCGCCCCGCGCAGTCCACAGAAGAGCTCGATCTCATCTGCTGGGGCGGTACTTGATGGAGGCAGGGTTCCGGGATCGCCACGAGAATCACGTAGCTCCTGGGCTGCTGGCTCGATTTTCTTTGACCGGATGATGTCGAGATAGCGTTCGGTTAAACCGTAGGACTTCAACCCCGACGAAACGAAGATCCGGACCCAGTCATAGTCGAAGACCCGTTTGGCATATCCGGCGTTTCGGACCGCCATGCTTGCGGGCGTACCACTCATCTTCACCCTCGACCTTGATACCGGTGCTGTCGATGAGGAGGTTCAGCGGGCCGGTTCCTCCACGATACGGCAGGCTAATGTTGAGCGTTCCTTAACGGCGGCTCAGGATACTGAAATCCTGAACGGTCCAGTCCAACCCGACAAGCCGCAAAAGGCTTACAACAAAACCTGTCGTTTGCCGCAGTGGCATTCCGAACAGCACTTTCTTAGTCGGACAAGTCTGGATCGCGGCATCGCTGAACTGTTGCTGCCGACCACGCTTGCCGGTCGACGGCGGCACCCTGATCATCTCTGGATCAAACCAGATCGAGAACGATCCACGCCGCCTCTAGCTGTCATTGTAAGACGACCAGTTAGTCGTCTTGTGTTTTGTACGGGCCCAGCTACTCATAGCCCCCGCCTATCATACAGGACGCATGTAGTGAATCCCTCACGCGATTTGCGCAACAAAGCTCCCCGTATCTAAGAACGTGGTGAAGAAACCAACACTGGGATGTTGAATCAAACGCTCAGCACCCCGCACGGATTTTATCTTCGCTCCCCGTGGAGACCGTCCATGTGCCGTTGGAATAGTTGTCCGAGAAACCCGGAATGTGCATTTATGCCTTCAGGTGGTCGATGAAGGCCCTTAGGCGCATAGGGACATAGGCTTTGGACAGATACACGATCCAGGCAGCGCTGTCGAACTGGCCGGCGCTGACCTCGTAGTTGGGGAAAAGGTTGAGCAGCTCCCCGGACTTGAGATCATCGGCTATGGTCCAATCCGCCATCAATGCTACCCCCATCCCTGTCAGCGCCGCCCGGCGCAGTGCCAGGGCGTTTGAAATGGTCAAGGCCCGCCGGGGCACGGCGTCGACGGTCTCTTCGCCTCGCGCAGAGCGGAAATGCCACGGATTGCGGAACGCGGGTAAGCGAAACATGAGCCCGTCATGCCGGGCTAGCTCCGCAGGGCTTTCCGGCCAACCGGCCCGCGCCAGATAGTCGGGTGAGGCCACCACGCGATAAGGCGTGTCAAACAACTTTGCCGCCACCATTGCGCCAGTTTCAGGGCGCGGTCCAAGGCGAAGAGCGACATCAATGCCTTCGCCTGCCAAATCGGCGACCGCATCTGTTAGGATCAAGTCCAGCTCGATACGCGGATAGGCGGCGTGAAAGCTGCCCACTCGCGGGATCAACCAGCGCTCTCCGAAAGCAACCGAGGTGGTCACGCGCAACAGCCCCGAAGGTTCGGACATCACGTCACGGGCCACGTCTGCGGCTTCGTCCATCGCATCAAGCGCAGATGCCGCCCGGTCGAGATATAGTCGCCCGGCTTCGGTCGGGTCGAGCCGCCGGGTCGTCCGCTCGAAGATCAGGATGCCCAGTGCTTCCTCCAGAGCGGCGACCTGCCGGGACATTGAGGAAGGGTCCACGCCGAGTTGACGCGCGGCGGCTGCGAAGGACCCCGCACGCGCGACGAGGAGCGCTGCTCTGAGAAGCTGGAAGTCCATTGTGATCCATATTAATGCGAAATGTGCACGACAGATTATTACATGGCTATCTTTTTTGCAAATCCAACATAAACGAAAGTGGGCTTAACCAAAGTTAAGAAAGCCCGACATGACACGTATCCTTCGCATCGACAGCTCTGCCCGCCCAGCTTCGGCCGGCTCCCGTAGTCGGGAACTGGCCGACCGGATCGTCGGACAGCTGCAAACCCAGCAGCCCGGCGCCGAGATCATCACCCGCGATCTGGCCGCGACGCCACTGCCGCATATCGCCAATGACACCATCACCGGTTTCTACACCTCGCCCGAGCAGCTCACCGACGACCTCACCGCGGCGCTGGCGCTGTCCGATCAACTGATCGCCGAGCTCAAATCTGCGGATGCCGTAGTTATCTCCACGCCGATCTACAACTTTTCCGTCCCGTCCGCGCTCAAGGCCTGGGTCGATCACGTCATGCGGATCAACCAGACCTTTGCCTTTGAAGACGGTCAGTTCCGAGGGTTGGTCGCCGACCGGCCCGTCTATGTCGCCTATGCCTACGGGGCGGGTGGCTATGCATCCGGCGGGCCGCTGGAAAGCTTCGACTACATGCGGCCTTATCTAACGCTGCTGCTCAATTTCATGGGCATGACATCGGTCGAAAGCTTTGCGGTAGAGGGCACCACCGCCGATGCCGCCGCGGTCGAGGCCAGCATGGCCGAAGCGCTGAACCAGATCAACGTGCATTTTGGGGGTTGAGATGACCGAACGTCCCACGCTTTTCTGGATCTCTGGCAGCACGCCCGCGTGGCGCGTGATGTTGGCGCTGACCTTGAAAGGCGTGGCCTTCGAAAGCCGCAGGCTCGACACCGGAAAGGACGAGAACCGTCAGGCCCAATACCTCGCGCTGAACCCCAAGGGTCAGGTACCGACGCCGGTCTGGGGCGACGTGGTGATCCGCGAAAGCCTGGCCATTCTGGGTTGGCTCGACCGCGCATTCCCCGCGCGCCCGATTTGGGGACAGGATGCGGCGGAGGCTGCCTCCGTCTGGCAGGACGTAGCGCTGCTGATCGAGGACCTGCACCCGCACCTGTCAGAGGTCGGTCTTGGCCTGATGCGCCGCGAGGTGATCCCAAAAGAAGCAATCACCGCGTTGGAGGCCGAAACCGATGCCTGGTGCGTCCGGCTTGAGGCCAGCAATTACCTTGGCGGAACCGCCCCAATGGCCAGCGATATCTGGCTCTATCCGGCACTCTATTGGATCGGCCGCGGTGTCGCGCTGAACGCCAACCCGCCTGTATCGCTGACAGATTTCATCACGTCCCGCCCCGCACTCGCCGCCTGGCGGGCGCGCATGGCCGCGCTGCCAGGTGTGGCCGACACCTATCCACCTCATTGGAGAACGTCATGACCGAATTCACTTATCATTCCAAGGACACCGCTCCCGGTGAGAGCCGTCCGTTGATTGACGCTTCGATCAAGGCTTACGGCTTTCACCCCAAGCTGCACCAGATCATGGCCGAAGCGCCCCCCACCTATCGGGCCTATCTGGAAACCTTCCGCATCTTCGCCGAAGAGACCACGCTGACGCCGCTGGAGCAGCACGTGATCATGCAGACGGCAAATTACGAGAACCGCTGCCATTACTGCACCGCCGGGCATTCCATGCTGATGAAGATAATCGGGGCGGATGACGTCATCGTCGACGCTCTGCGCGAGGGCGCGCCCATTGCCGACCCCAAGCTTGAGGCATTGCGGACCTTTGCTCGGCAGCTGATCGACAAACGTGGGCATGTGGGCGACACCGCCCTGCAACATTTCCTCGACGCCGGATACGACAAGCGACAGGCGCTCGAAGTGCTAACCGGACTGGCCACCAAGCTGCTCAGCAACTTCACCAATGCGCTGGCGCATACCGAGCTTGACGAGTCGGTCAAACCCTTCGCCTGGACCCATCCCGACGACCGCGCCGCTTAAGCGCCCACCCCTAGAAAGGAAACCATTATGCTACGCAGCACTCTCCTGACGACCGCGATCCTTGCGGGCACCGCCGTCCATGCCGAGCCCGTCGAATGGACCCTCGATCTCGGCCACGCCTATATCGGCTGGGAAATCGACCACATGAACATGTCCAACACGGTCGGCCGGTTCAACGAATTCGACGGGGCCTTCCTGATCGACGAGGCGGAGCCCGCCAATTCGCAGATCACGTTCACGATCAATGCTGCCTCTGTCGACAGCAACCATGTCGGCCGCGACAACCACATCCGCAACGCGGACTATCTGAATGTGGAAACATATCCAGAAATCAAGTTCACCTCTACCGCGGTTCAGATGCTGACACCGACCACGGGCAAGCTGATGGGTGATCTTGACCTGCACGGCGTCACGGCGCCGGTCGAGCTGGATTTCGAGATGGTGAACCGTCGCAACTATCCCGATTTCATCCCCAACTATGACGAGCTTGAAGTAGTTGGCTTTCATGTCACCGGTGAGGTCATGCGCCTTGATCATGGCATGGATTTTATCGCCTTCATCGGGTCGCCCACCGGCTTTGCCGTCACTCTCGACGCCCGCTTCGACCTGATTCAATGCGACGGCGCGCCGGAAACCAACGTGCCTTGCCACTGGGGCCGCATCGAAGGCTTCAAGGGGCCGAACGAGTGAAACCGCGCCCTGTATCAGACACATGGCCTGGCTGGTTCATTGCGTTGCACTGGGTTATTGCCCTGATGCTGAGTGTCATGATCGGGGTGGGTATTGTCATGGTTGCGGTGGAGGAAACGGCCGCCGCAACCGGCGATTTCACGATCAAGGTGTTCGGCTTCCCCATGTATCAGGCCTATCAACTGCACAAATCCGTTGGGCTGACACTGTTCTGGCTGATTGTGCTGCGCTTGGGTCTGCGGCTGACCTTGGGCTTGACTGCACCCAGCCACGACCACTCGCGGCTGGAACGGTTTGTCGCCCGAACGGTACAAATCGTGCTTTATGCGCTGATGCTGTCGATGCCATTGACAGGTTGGCTCATGGCGTCTTCGTCACCGCTCGGCCTGCCGACGATGTGGTTCGGTCTGGTGAATGTGCCCCATCCGCTTGGCCCGGATGCCGCCCGAGAAGAGATACTGGCAACGCTCCACGCCCTTGGCGGATACGCGCTCTTGGCAATTGCCGGGTTGCACGCGGCGGCCGCCTTGAAACACCACCTTGTTGACCGTGACGGCACGCTGACCGCGATGCTGCCGCCCTTGCGGCACCTGGAGAAAAGACAATGAACATTCCGTTTGGGTGCGCGGCCTTGTCCGCTTTGGTCTTGACGACATCGGTTGCATCGGCGGAGCCGAGTTGGATCATGAGGGCTAACGAAAGCACGCTGGAGTTCGTGATCGATATCGGCGGGGCGACGGTGACTGGTGGATTTTCGGATTGGACCGTGACGACACTCTTCGACCCGGCACAGCCCAAAACAGCCAGCCTTCGGGTCGAGATTGCGATGGCCAGCGTGTATGTGGACGATCCACGCGCGCAGGCCATCGGCAATTCCACTTGGCTAGCGGTGGGCAATTATCCAATAGCCGTTTTCGAAGCAGAAGGCTTCGACTGGGCACCTGACACCGGGGCTTTGACCGTACATGGTGGCCTTGCCCTGCGCGACATCACCCAACCGTTAACTCTCACAGGAACACTGAAGGCGAACAACGGTCGCGGAGAAGCGCAGATCACCGCGACGATCCCCCGTCTGCGGTACGATATCGGGGTCGGACAAGAGGCCGTTGGGACCAATGTTCAGCTCCACGGCCATTTCGTCGCCACCCTGCAAGATTGAATACACGAAAGGAAAAGAAAGTGACGCAAAACATTGATCTGACCGGTAAGACTGCCCTGATTACAGGGGCGAGCCGCGGCATCGGGGAAGCTGCTGCCCGGTACCTCGCCAATCTTGGCGCGAACGTTGTGCTTGCCGCACGAAGCGAAGATGCCGTGACGCGAATCGCCAACGAAATCGGACCGCAGGCCATCGGATTATCCTGCGACGTGGCGGACTGGGCACAAGTCAGCGCAACGGTAGCCCGCACGCAAGAGGGATTTGGAGGCGTTGACATCTTGTTGAACAACGCAGGCTTGATCGACCCTATCGCCCGGATCGAAGACGCCGATCCTTTGGCATGGGGCAAGGTGGTTGATGTGAATGTCAAAGGAGCCTTTCACATGTTACGCGCCGCCGCGCCTGGCATGATCGTCAATGGCCGGGGGTTGGTCATAAACATCTCATCAGGGGCAGCGACCTCCGCTCTCGAAGGTTGGTCACATTACTGCGCTACCAAGGCCGCGCTTCTCAGCCTGACACGCACCGCTCATAAGGAACTAAGCCCCAAAGGCGTGAACGTCATCGGCCTCAGCCCCGGCACGGTTGCAACCGACATGCAGCGCGCGATCAAATCGTCAGGCCTCAACCCGGTCAGCCGCTTGGATTGGGACGCCCACATCCCCGCCGAATGGGTCGCCCAGGCCATCGCTTGGCTTACCACCGACGCCGCCCGAGTCCATGACGGCGGAGATTTTTCGTTGAAAAACGACGAGGGACGCAAGGCCGTCGGTCTGCCTGCCGGTTGACATCGGCCGGACCAGACCATCCGCGCCGCATGTCCTCGGTCCCTTTGACCGAAGCGGTTGAACTTTGGCAGGTGTCCGCGTCGCGAAGAAGGCCCCGGAGCGTTCGTAGCAGGATGTGAGGTGCTGGAAGAGCGACGTAAGCTTGAGATCAAACAGCTATCTGCCATAGGTCCACGTCGTCGACGGCCTGAGCATCATGCTTTGCGTAGAACGCGCGTGCCTGTTCGTTTTCTTGCCAGACCTCGAATCTGATGACACCGCATTTTCGATCATTCGCCACGCGTTGAAGCGCCTCCAGGAGCGCTTGGCCAACGCCAGATTTCCGAATTTGATCGCAGACAAAAAGATCGCTGACCAAAAGCGTCTTAGAATTCGTATGGAGTTCAAAGCTTTGAGTGAAGGCGGCAAAACCGACGATCTCTCGGTTGTGTTCTACGACAAGCGCTTCAAACCAACGGGTCTCACCGAAGGCCAATTCCTCAACGATCTCTGTCGTCAGCTTGGGATCTGGATCATTAACGTGTTCAGCGAGTTTTCGGGCGAGTTTAACGACCTTCGGAATATCTTTCCTGGCTACAGCCCTAACAATCACGCTATTGGTTCCCCGTTAGTATCTTGATTATTCATTAGCAAGACAAGTTCAATGGTGGCCATTGACGTTCATGTTACGATCGGTGACCCGCCCCCCGGCATCCGGGTCACTGCGAGCTGGTACTTTCCACCGTTGAATGAGTAAAGGAGAAATTCTCCATGAAGCGGAGGCGTTTCACAAAGAACTGGTCATTGGCGTTCTGATGGAAACCGAAGCTGGGGCAAGGAAGGACGGTATCTGTCGGCGACACGGCGTCAGCTCGTCGGCATTGAATAGCTGATGGGGTGGATGGCTCCTGCTTCAACCGGCGTCGCAATGCGCCATAGTGCAGGTGTCAAAATCTGCTTATGAGAG
>NZ_WIBF01000026.1 GCF_009496005.1 Tritonibacter litoralis | reverse complement strand
ATCTCTTCCCAAAATTCTTCTTTTCCATAACCCAGTATCCTTACTTCTGGGTCTCCGGCAAACAAGGGGCGGTTCACTGCCCTTCGGCATCACCGTCAGGAACGTCTTCGCCGACAACCTGCGCTGCCGCTGTTTCTTCTTCCTCAAGCCTGAGCTGAAGCTGATCCAGACTTTCCGATTTTGATCCGAACCGGTGCCGGTTATGCCCCGCAAGCTGGTGTTCCAGCTTGGCAATTCTCAGCGCCTGCGACTTTACCAGATCAAGCAGCCCCTCCGCCGTCTCGCGGAGATCTTCGGGATCGGAAGGCAGTGTTTTGGGCGCATCCAGCATGGGCCGGAATATACCCCGGCTATGGCGGAATGGGAATCCTACGGCTCTGCAATTGCGGGATAATTCCCAGCGGTCAGTGGCTTCCAGGTCTTCTGCGGCAACCGCCAGTCAATTCCTTCCAGCAGCATCGACAACTGAGCTGGCGTCAGGCTGATCTTACCGTCTTTGGCTGCGGGCCAGACGAACCGGCCCCGTTCCAGCCGCTTGGAAAACAGGCACGCCCCCTGGCCATCCCACCAAATCACCTTCAGCAGATCCCCGCGCCGTCCGCGGAAAACAAACAAATGCCCGCAGAACGGATCTTCGGCCAGGACCTTCTCGGCCAAGGCCGACAAACCGCCAAACCCCTTGCGCATGTCTGTGACCCCGGCGGCCAGCCAGACCTTTGTGTTTGCCGGAACCGGGATCACGTCGAAAGCTTCCGGATCAAAGCAGCAAGCGCATCAGGATCAAAGCCGCCCTGAACCTTCAGCCGGTGGCCGTTGGCAAGCTCCACCTCGATCTGCGCACCGGCATCCGGCGGGGCTGAAGCAGGCTCAGCGTCCAGAACTTCAACCGGCAGGAAGCGGGGTACGTCCTGCTCCTCATCGGCCTCCGCCGCAAACCGCGGCTCTTTAAGCCAATTGAAGACCTGATTGGCATTCACATCGTAGCGCCGCGCAACTTGGGCAACCGATACACCAGCCACCCGCGTCTGCGCGCAAATCATGCGCTTCTCGTCTTCAGACCAAGTCCGCCGCCTGCGCCGCTTCGACATGTTCCACTCCGATAATGTCCATTTGTTCGCTAATGGACATTATCCCTCACTAACGATCACCGTCAGTGCGGGCAGGCCGGACGGTTACATTCTTTCCGGCGAAGTATGCCTGAAACTGCCGGAAAGGATGATCCCATGAACAAACCGAAGCAAACCATCCCAGTCGTGGGTGGGGTCGATACACACAAAGACCTCCACGTCGCAGCCGTTGTCGATGAGAATGACCAAGTGCTGGGAACCCAGAGCTTTGCCACAACGCGGCAAGGCTACAAGCTGATGCTGACATGGATGCGATCATTCGGAGACTTGCAACGGATTGGAGTTGAATGCACCGGCAGCTATGGCGCGGGACTTTTGAGATATATGCAGGTCGCGGGTGTGGACATCTTGGAGGTGACCGCACCAGACAAACTGGATCGAAGACGGCGTGGCAAGAACGATGACTTCGATGCACAAAGCGCTGCCCACGCGGCCTTCTCTAAGCGGCGCACGGTGACCCCGCGCAGTCGAGATGGCATGGTAGAATCCCTGCGCGTGCTGAAGGTTTGCCGCAAAACAGCCGTCCAAGCCCGGCGTGTTGCATTGCAGATCATTCAGACCACGATAGTTTGCGCGCCTCACCGTCTACGTGATCTTTTGCGCAACATGACCCGCATGCAATTGATCAGGACACTGGCAGCTTGGCGTCCGGATCTGAGCGGGTACCGGGATGTGGAAGAGGCTTACCGGATTGCGCTCAAATCGCTGGCACGTCGATACCTCGAACTGCACGATGAGATCGCCGATCTGGACGACCTGATTGAAGCAATCGTCACAGACCTTGCTCCAGACCTAATCGCATGCAGCGGGGTCGGGTTTAATAGCGCGGCTCAATTGTTGCTGACCGCAGGCGATAATCCTGAACGGCTCAAATCCGAAGCCAGCTTCGCTGCTTTATGTGGCGTCAGCCCGGTTCCGGCATCATCTGGCAAAACAACACGACACCGATTGAACCGAGGAGGCGACCGTGCCGCAAACAGTGCACTGCACATCATCGCAATTGGTCGGTTGCGCCTGGATCCGAAAACGCGAGAATACGTCGCGCGACGCACAGCTGAAGGCCATTCCAAGCTTGAAGCGATCCGTTGCCTGAAGAGATACATTGCACGCGAAGTCTTCAACATCATCGCGCGTCGCCACAAACAGATCAATCAGGCTCAGATTGCTGCTTGACACTTAGAAGGGCGTCCAAGGATCGCAGTTCACAGGTGCCGCCTGGATCAGCACTTTGACCGAGGCGGATGTCAAAATCTCAATGGATGGGCGCGGCCGGTATCTCGACAACATCTTCATCGAACGGCTGTGGCGATCCCTCAAACAGGAGGCCGTCTATCTGCATGAATTGCAGGATGGCTTCCAAGTCAAACGCGTGATCAAAGACTGGATTGGGTTCTACAACTCTGAGCGTCCTCACACAGCCCTCGACACGCGAACACCAGACAGCGCATTCTTTGACACAGAACCAACCCAAAAGGCGGCATGAACCCAACCAGATTACATCTTAGTTGAGCCGCAAAGCTGTACAGAAAAGCAGGACCACTTCACTGCTAGGGCTTTCCAGGTGCGATGTAATGCCAATCGATGCTCGTATCCTGAACCCATTTGAGGATCGCCATGAAGGTGAACTCAGTTCCGTAACACCTCCGGAATGATGCTGTTCAAGAGGATATGATTGCCTGCGCAGCCCTCAAATAGCGCAGCAGTTGATCATAGCTGGGTCTCAGGTCCCTACAGTGGTTTTGCACAAACCGCACCGCAAAGGAGACCGACTATGACCGAGACCAATATTACACAGATCACGCCTGTTTTGGTTGCCATCGACATTGCAAAATCGCGCCACGAAATTTTGGTCGCCATTCCGGGCAAGAAGCCGCGGCGGCGTTTGACCGTTTTAAATCAGCTTGAGGACTTCAATCGTTTGATCGCAATGCTGTCAGCTTATGACAGGCAGTCCCGTTCGCGTGGCATTCGAGGCAACCGGTAACTACCATCGAACTGTCCGTCGTCAGAGTTTTTGGAACCAAAGGCCGGCTAGACGGTTCCATGCCACCATACTTCGATTTTTATTTATAGAATGTCAGCCGTCTTCTCACCGGCTTCCTGTTCCTTGATCATCGCAATGATCTGTTCGTCTGTGAAACGTGTCTTCATTTTTTCCGTCCTTTTGTTGGGCGGACTCCACACAAATCTGGAGGAGTTTTAGGGGCTCAGGTCAACACCGTTATCTTCGATCGGGTCCTTCTCGATTTGGAATGCCACACCACCGGAATGACAATGCTAGTCCTGCTTCAAGCTTACAATGAAGGAGGTCGACATGCGATTTGGATTTGTCGGATTGGGTCAGATGGGTGCGCCGATGGCAGCCAACCTAGCTGGCTCAAACAACGTAAAGGTGTTTGATCTCAGCGATGACGCTATGAATGCCGCCGCCGAAGCGGGTGCATCAAAGGCAAATAGCGCTGCGGATTTCTCAGATGTGGATGTGCTGATCACCTGCTTGCCAAGTGGTGGAATCGTGGAAAAGTCCCTGTTCGATCCCGAACATGGGATCACGCAGCATCTTTCAGCCGACACAATTGTTGTCGATACCTCGACCATAGAGTACGGGCTGACGCTCAGCATTGGCAGGCGTCTTTCAGCCCTCGGGTTGCGTTTTCTCGATGCACCGGTCTCTGGCATGTGGAAGCGAGCCCAGGCGGGCACGTTGACGATGATGATTGGAGGCGACGGCGAGATTGTCGAAACGCTAAGGCCAGCCTTGGCAACAATGTCGAACCGCATCCTGCACACTGGCGCTGTTGGCTCAGGCCAGCTCACCAAACTGATCAATCAGCTTCTCTTCGATATCAATGCGGCAGCCCTAGCGGAAATCCTGCCGATGGCAAAGAAGCTGGGACTTGATCCGGAAAACACTGCTGAGGTGGTGAACTCGGGAACTGGCCGCAGTTATGCGTCGGAATATTTCATCCCCCAGATCCTCGAGGGCAAGTTTGACACCGGCTACCCGCTGCAAGCGGCCTACAAGGATCTGATCAGCGGTGCTGAGATCTCGGCCCGTTATCAAATTCCGGCACCGGTTCTGGCCGCTGCCACCACCACATATCAGCAAGCTTTGTTGGAAGGGCATGGCGCGAAAGACAAGGGCGCAATGGTGCTGGTTTATGAACGACTGCTTGGCATCGATTGCCGGAAGGAGGAATAGAATGTCTGAAGGAAAAGGTATTCAGGGTGGGCTGACAAACTACGGAGATAAGGACTTCGCATCTTATCTCCGCCGTTCATTCGCCCGCTCTATGGGCCTGTCGCGGGAAATGCTCGACAAACCGATTGTCGGGATCGCCATGACCCCTTCGGGCTTCAACAACTGCCACAGAGCGATGCCTGAGCTGGTCGAAGCTGTCTCTCGCGGTGTGCTGGCTGCAGGGGCCTTACCTCGACCGTTCCCAACGGTATCGCTTGGCGAAGTCTTTCTGAACCCGACCAGCATGGTCTACCGGAACCTCATGTCCATGGACACCGAAGAGATGGTACGTGCGCAACCGATGGATGCTGTCGTCCTGATCGGCGGTTGCGACAAGACTGTTCCGGCACAGCTGATGGGTGCAGCGTCTGCCGACATACCGACCGTGCAACTTGTGACCGGGCCGATGATGACCGGTCGCCATAAGGGGGAACGCCTGGGCGCCTGCACCGACTGCCGCCGTTTTTGGGGTAAGTTCCGTGCCGGTGAGGTAGAAGGTGAAGAGATCGCGGAGATCGAAGGACGGCTGGCGACAACGGCCGGCACCTGCGCCGTTATGGGAACAGCGAGCACCATGGCGTGCATCGCAGAAACACTTGGCATGTCATTGCCCGGTACAGCGGCTATTCCATCTGTTCACGCAGACAGGCTCGTTGCAGCTGAGGAATGCGGCAAGCTGGCGGTTAATCTGATCCAGAATCCTCGTAAACCGAGCGAGGTCATCACCGAGAAGTCGGTAGAGAACGCTTTCCGCGTGTTGATGGCCGTCAGCGGGTCTACCAATGCCATCGTCCACCTTACAGCTGTAGCCGGTCGTCTCGGCATCCGGATTTCACCCGAACGCCTCAACGAAATCTCGGACGAAACACCGGTTTTGGTTGACCTGAAGCCAGTTGGGGAAGGGTATATGGAAGATTTCTATGCCGCTGGCGGTGTCGGAGCTGTCTTGCGTGAGATCCGCCACCTCCTGCACCTCGATACGGTGGATGTGACAGGGCAAACCCTGGCCGAGCGTCTAGACGACGAACCTGAATGGGTTGACCGCCGAGTGATCCGGTCGTTTGACGATCCTGTTTCAAATGAGGGCGGATTGATCAGCCTATATGGGAACATCGCGCCTCAGGGGGCCATATTCAAACGGGCGGCGGCGACACCGGAACTCTTTGAAGTCGAGGGCCGTGCCATAGTCTTTGAAAGCCTGGAGGATCTGGCGAAGCGCGTCGACGATCCGGATCTCGATATTGAGGCCAATGACATCATGGTTCTGAAGAATGCAGGACCAGTGGCCGCGGGAATGCCGGAAGCCGGATATTTGCCGATCCCGAAGAAACTGGCGCGTAAGGGTATCAAGGATATCGTGCGAATTTCAGACGCGCGGATGTCTGGCACGGCTTTCGGAACCATCGTTCTTCATATGTCACCCGAGTCCGCGGTTGGCGGGCCGTTGGCTGCTGTCGAGAATGGTGATCGTGTACGTCTCTCGGTCGCTGACAAGCGCATCGATCTGCTGGTCGATGACGCCGAGATCGCCCGCCGTCTCGAACAGCACAAGCGCCCGGAGTTGCAAAATCGGGGTTATCGCGGGCTTTACAGCCGGACGGTTCTGCAGGCCGACGAAGGCTGCGATTTCGATTTCCTCACGCAAGAAGGCTGGTCCAAGGAGAACGCCGAATGAACCTCTTTACGAAACTTCAGGAGCGCGCAGCGAGTGGCCAGCCGGTTCTTGTGGGAATGATCGGTGCGGGTAAGTTTGGCACGATGTTTCTTGCACAGGCACTTCGATTGAAGGGGATTCATATCGTTGGTGTCGTTGATCTGCATCCTGATGCTGCCAAATCCAATATGAAGCTCGTTGGCTGGGATGCTGCGGCTTACTCAGCATCCAGCCTGGATGATGCGGCAACATCAGGCGCAACCTTCGTCGGCGATGATTGGGAAGCGCTGACAGCGCATCCGAAAATTGAAATAATCATTGAATGCACAGGGAACCCGATCGCAGCCGTCACGCACTGCCTCAAGGCGTTCGAGAACGGCAAGCACATCATCAATGTAACAGTTGAAGCAGACGCATTTGTTGGGCCTGGCTTGGCCAATAAGGCTCGCGAAGCCGGTGTGATCTACAGCATGGCATATGGAGATCAGCCGGCGCTTGCCAGTGACCTGGTTGATTGGGCGCGGGGCTGCGGTTTCAGCGTCGTTGCGGCTGGTCGTGGCCACAAGTGGATGCCGCATTACCGGCAGTCGACGCCTGAAACCGTGTGGGATCATTGGGGTTTGACGAAAGAGCAAGCAGAGCGCGGTCGGCTGAACCCTAAAATGTTCAATGCTTTTTTGGACGGCTCGAAGCCAGCCATTGAAAGCGCGGCCATCGCCAATGTGTGCGGGTTGGATGCCCCTGAAAACGGCCTGGTCTTCCCTTCGGGTGGGATCGATGACGTTCCAAATCTGGCGCGGCCGCGCTCGGAGGGCGGGGTGCTGGATCACAAGGGTATGGTGGATGTCATCTCTTGCCTCACACCAGAAGGCGAGCAGATCCCGCATGACATCCGGAAGGGGGTTTGGGTCTGTTTTGAAGGGGACACTGAGTATCTGCGCAACTGCTTTGAAGAGTATAAAGTCGTGACTGACGACAGCGGACGCTACATGTGCAACTACAAGCGCTGGCACCTGATCGGGCTGGAGCTCGGGATCTCGGTCGCATCAGTGGGTATTCGCAAGGAGCCCACAGGGGCGGCACATGAATTCCGCGCCGATGTCGCGGCCATCTCGAAGCGCCAGCTGAAGAAGGGCGAAATCCTTGACGGAGAGGGCGGGTACACCGTGGCCGGTGGTCTACGTCCTGCATCGATCTCTGTTACTGAGGGCTATGTGCCGCTCGGTCTGGCTCAAAATGTCACTTTGATCAGAGATGTTCCTGAAGGTCAGCCGGTCAAATGGAGTGACGTGCAGGCAGACACGAACACGGACGCTTACCGTTTGCGGCGGGAAGTGGAGGCTAGTATCTCAAACAACCGAGCAGCCTAGACGAAACTTAGTAGAGAGATTCACAGGAATTCGGGCGGCGCACTAATGCGCCGCCCGTTGTCATTCTTTCTAGACCGCAACATAGATATCAACCAGCTGATAAGTATAAAAATAATGTACATCGCGAAATGCGATGGCTCCGTTATCGAACCAATTCTGGGCAGATAGCAGGTTTCGCCTGATCCTCCTGACCATAGAATTTTCGGGAGGAAACCATGAACTTCACACGACGCTCTGCGCTCAAAACTCTTGCTGCGGCAACGGCTACAGCTGCATTGGCAACACCTGCTCTCGCGCAAAATAAGATTACCATTCAGGTCAATACGACCATGAAACCGGGCGGCTCAGAAGAAGCCGGTATCACGCGCTTCAAGGCCGCGCTTGAGGAATTGGCTCCGGGCCGCTTTGAGGTTGTTCCGTTCTTGAGCGGCCAGCTCGGGGGTGAAAATGCCGTCCTTGAACTACTGAACATCGGTGAGACCCAGATCTCCCTGACAGGTGGCAACTGGCGCGCTCAGTACGCACCTGACTATGATCCGATCTCAATCCCGTTCCTGTTCCCGAACGGCGCGGCTGTCGAAGCCTTCATGGCCAGTGACTCTGGCAAGGCTTTGCAACAGCGCGGCATCGATCAGGGTGGTATCGTAGAGATGGGCGCTCAGATGCGCGCTCCGCGCCATATGACCTCGAATAAGGCCATAACGACGCCTGATGATCTCGATGGTTTCCGGCTGCGTCTGCCGAGCATTCCTGTCTGGGTGGATGTTTGGAGCGGTCTGGGCGCACAAACTGTCGTTGTGCCCGCCACAGAGATCTACCTTGCAATGCAGACCGGCCAGGTCGATGGCCATGAGAACTCTCTCGTCTCGCCATTCTCGCGTAAGCTCTATGAGGTGCAATCGCATCTCATCATGACCGGCCACGTGCATTTCCCATGGCATTGGGTTGCATCCAACTCCTGGTTCTCAGGCCTTTCCGATGAAGACCAGGCCGTTGTCCGTGCAGCCGTCGAAATTGCGCGTACTGAAGGCACTGCTGTCGAAGCGCAGAAGGATGTGTTCTATCTCGACGAGCTCAAGAAAAAAGGCATGACCGTGGTTGAGCCCGATGTGGCGGCATTCAAGGCCAAGGCACAGCCCGCTATCGACAATGCAATGTCATCACTGGCTGACGGTGTGATCGAAGACGTGCAAAACGCGATCGCTGCAAATTCGTAACCTCCCTGAAACTGGACGCCCGTCTTTATGGCGGGCGTTGTTTTATAAGCGCAGGGGGAAACCACATGCAGCTTGAAGATGAAAACACGGACGCTGCGGCGATCCAGACACGCAACTTGGGACGTGTCGAAAAGACGCTGGTAAAGATCACGGATCTGTTCTCGGGCTTCATGCTGCTGGGGCTTGTTGGATTGCTGGTCCTGTCGATCCTGTCGCGCGATGTCATTCGCTTTCCCGTTCCGTGGCTCGAAGAAATCGCCACGCTGATCACGATCTACGCCGTTGCCTTCGCCTCGATCGGCGCGTGGTCTCGCGGGGCCCACATCGCCGTGGAACTGGTGCCTATGGCCATCAAAGGCGTCTGGCATTCGCGCTACGCGCTCTTTCTGCAAATCCTGTCGATTGTATTCCTGATGCTTGCCGCTTGGGGAGCCGCCGAGATGATGCAGCGAAGCGCCAACAACCGCACAACGGCTCTCTCAATGAGTTTTTCGATTTACTATGGGGGACTGTTGCTCGCTTTCGCAGGTATGGTCTTTACATCTCTTCTCCGACTTGTCGGTGAGTTTTTCGACAAGCCAAAACAGGAAGGGTAGAGATAATGGAAATCTTCTTACCGTTTGTTGGTGGCCTGATCTTTTTCATGGCATTGGGTCTGCCGGTCTTTGTTGCACTAGGGGCAACCTGTCTTCTCGCTTTAGCGATGACATCCGCATCCGGTGGCTTGCCGGTGGAGCTGATGTCTCTGAAGATCACTCAGACGCTCAACAGTTTCCCGCTGCTGGCAATCCCGCTCTTCATCCTTGCGGCAAACCTGCTCAACCGAGGAAGTGCCACGACGCGGATTTTTGACTTTGCCAATGTCATGGTCGGGTTTGTCCGTGGGGGGCTGGGGCACGTGAACGTGGTGGCCTCAATGATTTTCGCCGGCATGTCTGGCACAGCGTCCGCTGACGCTGCAGGCCTTGGCGCGTTGGAAATCCGGGCTATGCGGGAAAAGGGCTATGACCTGAAGTACAGCACCGGCATCACAGCGGCATCCAGCGTGATTGGGCCAATCATTCCGCCAAGCGTCGCCATGCTTGTCTATGGCTGGCAGGCAGATGTGAGTGTCGGGGATCTGTTTCTTGCTGGATTTGTACCTGGTGTCCTGATGGCCGTGTTGTTGATGGCGACGACGTTTATCATGTCGTACAAAATCGATATGCCGACGCGCCCGCTGCCAACAGCGCGCGAGGTGTTTGAAACCGGCCACCGGGCCGTGCTTCCAATGCTGACACCGTTGATCATCGTAGGGGGCATATGGAGTGGCATTTTCTCACCCACCGAAGCCGGAGCGGTGGCCTGTGCTTACGCGATCGCGCTCGGCGTGTTTGTCTACCGCGATGTAAAGATCAAAGAGCTGTTCCAGGTCTTTGTGCAAAGCATGGAGTTCAGTGCCGTCATTCTGCTGATTATCGCGATCTCAGGTTTCTATGGCTGGTTGCTGGTGCGCCTACAGGTGCCGCAAGCTTTGGCTGCCGGTCTGGTCGCTATGGATCTGCACACGACGATCCTTCTGTTGATCCTGATGGTGTTCTTCATCTTGGTCGGCTGCTTCATGTCTGTGATCGAGAGTGTGTTGATCCTGACGCCTATTCTGGTTCCGGCCGTCGCCGCATCAGGAGTGGACCCGCTGTTCTTTGGCGTGTTTATGGTGATCACACTATCGGTTGGGGTGATAACGCCGCCATTTGGGACGGTCCTCTATATTCTTGTTCCGATCACGGGAATGCGGTTTGAAAAGGTCGTGCTATCGGTCCTGCCGTTCCTGATCCCGATCCTTGCAACCATCCTGCTGGTGCTGTTCTTCCCGCAGATCGTCTTGATCCTGCCAAGGCTGTTCTAATGGGGAAGCCACACCGCATCGCGTGGGCAGCACTGGATCACGCAGTGATCACTTGCGCCGACATCGAGAAGTCCGTCGCCTTTTATGGCGGCGGGCTCTGCATGGCGATCAACCGGTTGGATGATGGCCGTGTCGAAGCGACGTTCGGGCGCTGCAAGCTCAATCTTCAGCCCAACAATCGGCACTACGGGCCGCCCAAAAATGCTGGAAGGTCTTGGTCTGCAAATATTTGTTTGCTGGTCGAGCATGGCCTTTCTCATGTAGAATCCCACCTTAAAGAGATAGGTCTCCGCATAGAAGAAGGACCCGTGGAGCGCGTCGGCGCTCAAGGCACAATCCTTTCGCTGTATTTGTACGATCCGGACGGCAATCTCATTGAGATAAGTGAGTACCTGAGCCATGCGGAAAAGATTTGACCTTGTAACCCTCGAACTCTTCGTGGCCGTCGCCACTTCGAAGAGCATAGCGCAGGCCGCTGCAACTGAGAACATCGCCGCGTCCGCCATCAGCAAGCGGATATCTGATTTTGAAGCCCAGGTTGGTACTGCTCTTTTTTACAGACAGCAAAAAGGCGTTGCCCTCACGCCTGCTGGCGAAGAAATGTTTCGCCATGCCAAAGACCTGCAGCGTCTGTTAGATCGTATCGGCGATCATATGAGCGACTTTGCGCAAGGCTTGCGTGGAACTGTGCGGATCGCGGCCAATACGTCTGCGATTACACAGTTTTTGCCCGAGGATTTGGCGCTGTTTGTGGCGGATCATCCCGACATGCGGATCGATCTCACCGAGCAAACGTCAGATGAAATTGTGATGGCCGTCCGCGATGGTATTGCAGATGTCGGCATTTTCTCCGGCATGATCCCAAACCCGGATCTCGACGTGTTCACCTATCGCAGGGATACACTTGTTGTCCTGACGCCAAAAGGTCATCCGCTTGGGACAGACGGGCCCGTTTCGTTCAACGAATTCTCAACACATGATCTTGTCGGCCTTCAGAAGGGAAGTTCTCTGCAGGCCTTCATCGAGAAGCGCGCCGCAGAGCAAGAGTTGGAGCTGAGAACGCGGGTTGAAGTCCTCAGCTTTGATGGAGTGCGACGCATGGTCGAAGCGGGTCTTGGCATCGCAATATTACCGCTTGGAGCCGTGGAGCCGTACCTGACGGCCTCTAACCTGCGGATGGCCCCTGTGGCGGATAGCTGGGCTGAACGCACATTGAAGGTAGCCGTGCGTGATGCTGAGGCACTATCGCGGCCTATCAGATCGCTCATGGTCCATCTGACCAGTGAGTTCCCCGAGGCCTCTTAGTCCCGGCATCTGGAATTGAGATGGGGTCTGTCGTCATTGATCAATGGATTAGGACGAGGGCAAACACCTATTTTGTCTGCAAGAGTAAGGAGACCAAGCAATGCAAATTGATCGCGTGGATCATTTCGTCCTGACAGTCGCCTCGATCGATGCGACCTGTGACTTCTATTCAAAGGTTCTGGGAATGGAGGTGACGGAGTTTGCAGGAGGGCGGAAGGCGCTTTCGTTTGGGGCGCAAAAGATCAACCTTCACCAACACGGTAACGAATTTGAGCCCAAATCCCTGACACCGACACCAGGAAGCGGCGATTTTTGCCTGGTCTCGGCTGTCCCGATTGCTGAAGTTGTCACGCATCTCGAAAACTGTGGCGTCGAGATCGAAGAAGGTATCGTTCCACGCACAGGCGCAACCGGCCCCATCAAGTCCGTGTATCTGCGCGATCCGGATCAGAACCTAGTCGAAATATCAGAATACACATAGGCAATTGAGCGAAAAAAGCAGGGATTTATTTGGACTATTCGATCGCCCGTGCAGCGAGATACTCCATTGTCGCTATTTCCGGCGGAGTGGACCTTTCAAGCCATGGTTTTCTAAGACCCCCGCGCCTACGTATCAAGTCTAGGGGCACGACTTTGCGAACTCCTGGCGCTGCTTTAAACGATAATACAGATGTCGAACAGGTGTATCTCCAAGCGAGGATAGTTCAAATTTTAACATAAACTTCATTATGCGACGTTATACTTAGTGTTGCGATAGTATATTTTCGTATGTATGCTGAAGCCTGTCACAGAGGGCCCTCAGTATGCACCATCTATTCAAGAAGCTCCTCCCCTCGGTCGCAGTTGCCTTAACCGTGACAGGCCTTTCGCTGCCGATGCCCGTCCGCGCGCAGACATACCCGATCGATTGCGCGATCCTCTTGTGCTTGTCTGGCGGCTGGCCTGCTTCCGTACCATGCGCCAGGGCTCGAGCCGAATTCATCCGACGCATTACCCCTTGGCCGGTGGAACCGCCGCTTCAAATCTGGCGCTGTCCCATGGGTGCGTCCTTTGAGACCGTTCCGGCAGCAAACAGTGCAGACCGCATCTTTGATGCGTTCTTCCAGAACAACAGCACTGGACCGCGACAATCATTTCCAGCGCGCAATACCGCTGATCCAACTATGGCTGCTGGACGCATTCCAGAAGCACCTAGTGACTTCGTTCCTGCCGACCAGGCCCTCCGGCTCATTCAAGATCGCGCGGACATCGATATCAGCGGACCTGAGTTCAATTTCGTACGTTCCATCCGCGTCTTTGATGTCCGGTATGCGCGGCAACACGAATCCGGTCGTGATGGTGACTGCAATCGTAGCGCCACCGTGGTCCTAGGCACATATGGGACGCAAGGTGACTTCGCCTGGCAGAGGTCTTCCATAACCGCCCTACCCTCCGCCCATATCGGCCTCGAACGCTGGGGCCAGAATTGCCCCAGCATCTATCACCGTTCTGTCTTCGTCGACTGGCGTGACTATGAAGGGAACTACGGCTTTGAGCAGGTGAACTACTAGCGCCGACAAAGACAGCGTTGGCATTCATTCGTGTCGGCCCAAGTGCTCGGAGCTACTCAATCACCGGTCGTTCGCTGCTGTCGATGTCAAGGTCAGCTGAGCGGACTTTTCGGGCTTTCGCTGCGCCGTTCACGAAGGTCCGTTGCCCCCTCTTCTTTAGGGTGGACTAAGCATCAAGCAACGCATCGATCACCGCGCATTCTGGGGCAGCATCGCCGGTGCATCGCGCAACAGTGTCCGACAGGACGCGCTCGATGCGCTGCAGATCGGCAATCTTGGCCTGAACGTCAGTCAGATGATCTTCGGCGATGATCTGCACCTCGGCGCATGTCCGGGATCGGTCATCGACCAGCCCAAGCAGCCCGCGAACCTCTTCGAGAGAAAAGCCTAGATCGCGGGACCGCATGACGAATTTCAGCCGCTTGACGTGGGCATCGTCGTAGCTTCGGTAGCCCTTCGTACTGCGCGGCGGGTCCGGCATGATCCCGATTTTCTCGTAATAGCGAATGGTTTCCAGGTTGCAGCCCGTTGCGCGGGCCAAATCGCCCCGCCGAATTGATCTCACGCTTGTGTTACTCATTGTGCCGAAAAATCCCTTGAGCCTGTATCAACTACAGACCCTAGAACGGTGGAAACATCTGTTCAAGGAAGATTCGATGGAACAACATTTGGCGGAACTTCCGCAATCTCAGTCGCAGAAAATTGGCGACGAAACCACCAAGGGATGGGGCGTGACCGGCCTCGGCGTCCTCGGTGCGCTGGCGATGACTTCTTGCTGCATCCTTCCATTGGTGCTGGTCAGCTTTGGCGTGACAGGCGTGTTCATCGCGCAGCTCGGGGCGCTCTATGCCTACAAATGGTACACCTTCGCGCTGAGCGCCGCGTTTTTGGGATACGGCTTCTACAAGGCTTACAAGCCTGTAGATGCCGAGGCCTGTGCCGATGGCACCTGCGCCCGCCCCATCGACCGCCGCATCATGCGCGCAACCCTCTGGGCCGCTTCCGCGATTGTCGCTGTCGCCATGATCTTTCCCTACATCACCCCCTTCATCCTGAAATTCTGAACGAGGACCATGACCATGAAGCATCTCCTGTTATCCGCCCTGGCCATCGTCGCACTCTCGACCCCGGCCCTCGCTGAAGAGCGCCAGGTCGAGATCGCCGTCAGCGAACTGACATGCCCGTCCTGTTCGTTCATTGTTGCCAGCTCGATGCGCGGTGTTCCGTCGGTCGAGATCGCCGCATTCGAGGACGGCCCCGAATACGGGCAGGGTGTTTACAGCGTGACCTACGATGACGCCGAAACTTCCATCGAAAGCATCATCGGCGCGGTGACGGCCAATGGCTATCCGGCGCAGGTGTTGCCCGACACAGCCTCCTGAGCCGCCTGCAATGCGTGACAATCTGATGGGTGGCCTGCTGGCCTTCGGAATAGCAGCTCTGGTCGTGGTCGTCTGCTGCGGCGGCGGAACTGCCGTGCTTGCAGCGTTGTTCGGCGGCGTTGGGGCTTGGCTCTCTGGAATGAGTGGCATT
>NZ_WIBF01000025.1 GCF_009496005.1 Tritonibacter litoralis | reverse complement strand
TTTGGCTGCGCGCTGGCAAACCGGGACCGGCCCCGAAACTTTGGGCCACCGGCCTCGCGGTGGCCCTGTCGATCCTGATCATTCTTCTCGAATTCAGGTTCGCAATACGGATCACAATCGGCGTTTTCGCCGCCACAGCACTCTACGCGGTTCTGCTGAACCGTGCGCAAAAGAAAGGAACGCTCTAATGATGATGGGATGTTGCACCGCCACCGGTATGTTCTTCGGTCTTCTCGGCATGCTCACACCGCTGATCGCAATCGGCGCGGTCATTTATCTGTTCGCTGCCAAATCGAACAACCCCGAGTATGGTGAGGCGCGCTGAGATGAAAGACCTGAACAAAAACGACGATGGACAGGGCGGCTATGACCTGATCGTCCTCGGGGCGGGGTCGGCGGGGTTCTCCGCCGCAATTACCGGCGCGGATGCCGGAAAGCGCGTCGCTCTCGTGGGACATGGCACCATCGGCGGAACCTGCGTCAACGTGGGATGCGTGCCGTCCAAGGCGATGATCCGCGCGGCAGAGGCCGTGCACGGTGCGGGAGCTGCCAAACGGTTCCCCGGTCTATCAGGCCACGCGCAAGTCGATGACTGGCAGACGCTCGTTCAGTCCAAGGACGATCTGGTCGAGACCCTGCGCCAGAAGAAATACGCGGACCTTCTGCCGGAATATGAGGATGTCGATTACATCGACGCCGGTCCCGCGCGGCTGATCGAAGGTGGCGTGACAGTCGGTGAGCGAACCCTGAAAGCACCGAGGACCATCATCGCCACGGGCGGGCGTCCCGTTCTGCCGACCATCGACGGCATCGAGGAAATCGGCGCGCTCAACAGCACCAGTCTTCTGGAACTCGAAGTACTGCCGAAAAGCCTGATCTTCATCGGCGCGGGCTACATCGGCGCGGAGCTGGCCCAGATGATGAGCCGCATGGGCGTGAAGGTCACGCTTGTCGCCCGTTCGCATCTGTTGCCCGGCGCGGAACCAGAGGTCTCGGAGGCATTGGCGGCGGCGTTCGAGGCCGAAGGCATCACCCTTCTGACCGGGTTAAGCTACGACACTGTGCGCCGCGACGACGCGGGCGTGACACTGCGCGTGATCCAGAACGGAAAGCCTGTCGAAGTGACGGCGGATCACCTCGTTTCGACCGCTGGCAGGCGGGCCAATACCAAAGATATGGGCCTGGACGCAATCGGCGTGGAAACCGACGCGCGTGGGTCCATCGTCGTCGGCGAGGACATGCAGACATCGGTGCGCGGCATCTATGCCGCAGGCGATGTGACCGACCGCGACCAGTTCGTCTATATGGCGGCCTATGGTGCAAAGCTCGCGGCCAAAAATGCGGTTCTCGGCGAAGACCATCGCTACGACAACGCCGCGATGCCCTGGGTGGTGTTTTCCGACCCGCAGGTCGCGGGCGTCGGTCTCGGTGAAGCCCAGGCGCGGGACGCGGGCCTCGACGTCAAGACGTCCATCGTACCGCTCGATCAGGTGCCGCGCGCACTGGCCGCACGCGACACGCGCGGATTGATCAAGCTGGTGGCGGACAGAAAGTCCGACCGGCTGCTTGGCGGCCAGATCATCGCGCCCGAGGGGTCCGATACGATCCAGACCCTCGTTATGGCGCTGAAGTTTGGCATGACCACAAAGGCGCTCGGGGAGACGATCTTCCCCTATCTGACGACCGTGGAAGGGCTGAAGCTGGCGGCGCAAACCTTCGATATGGACGTGGCAAAGTTGAGCTGCTGCGCCGGATGAAGATCAGGACAAGGACCGGAGAATGAATGAAGACTACGACCTGATCGTCATCGGGGCGGGCATGGCGGGCGTGGCCGCGGCCAACAAATGTGGCGCGGCAGGATGGCGTGTCGCCATTGTCGATGCGCTGCCCTACGGCGGCACCTGCGCATTGCGCGGCTGCGATCCAAAGAAAATCCTGCGGCGCGGTGCGGAAATCATGGACGCGGCACGGCTCATGCAGGGCAAGGGGATCGATCCCGGTGATCTGTCGATCAACTGGGCCGATCTGATGGCACACAAGCGTGGCTTCACCGATCCCGTGCCGGACAAGATGGAAAAGGGCCTGTCGGGCAACGGCGTCGAAACCCTGCATGGAGCCGCGCGGTTCACGGGAAGCAACACGCTGGAGGTCGATGGAACGGCATATCAGTCGGAACGGTTCCTCGTGGCCGCCGGTGCCATGCCCAGGCCGCTGAGCTTCACAGGGGCCGATCTCGTGATCGACAGCACGGATTTCCTCAACCTGGAGGCCCTTCCCAATCGGGTTCTTTTTATCGGTGGCGGCTTCGTGTCCTTCGAGTTTGCGCATATCGCCGCACGGGCCGGAGCCAACCCGATCATCGTGGATCGTGGCGCCCGGCCCTTACGCGGCTTCGATCCCGATCTGGTCGAAATGCTGATCGACCGCAGCGGCGGTATCGGCGTGGACCTGATGCGCGAAACCGAAATCGTGTCGGTCTCGGAAGCCAGTAGAGCATTCACTGTCGAGGTGAAGTCGGGCGATGAAACCCGAACAATCGAAACCGATCTGGTCGTGCATGGCGCGGGCCGGGTTGCAGCCCTGGCCGATTTGAATCTTGAGGCGGCCGGTGTTGACTACAGCGACAAGGGCATCGTTGTAGCCCCCCATCTGCAAAGCACGACAAGCAGCGCGGTCTATGCCGCCGGAGATTCCGCCGACACCGATGGTATGCCGCTGACGCCGGTCGCGGTGATCGAAGGGAAGGTCGCAGCCTCCAACATGCTCAAGGACGCGCAGACCGTACCGGACTATGCCGGTATTCCAACAGCCGTCTTCACCGTTCCGGAACTGGCGCGTGTCGGCATGTTGGAAAGTGAGGCAAGGGACGCCGGGCATGACGTAGATGTCCGGTTCACCGACACGATCGGTTGGTACTCGAACTACAGGATCGGCGAGACCTCCGCCGCCGCGAAGATCCTCGTGGACAGGTCGAACGGCAAGATCCTCGGCGCGCACCTGTTCGGCCCGGAATACGGCGAACTGATCAATTTCTTCGGGCTGGCAATCAAGCTGGGCCTGGCGGCCAAGCAGCTTAAGTCGATGACGGCGGCCTATCCAAGTGTTGGATCGGATTTGGGGTCGCTTCTTTGAATTTGAAAATTTTTCGCAATAGACCCGATCCTCCTCGGAACGTATGTCTGGCCCGATGAAGACGGTTCTTATCTACTTCGCCGCTGCGCTGGCCGAAATTGCCGGATGCTTTGCTTTCTGGGCGTGGTTCCGGCTGGACAAGAGCGTGTTTTGGTTGGCACCGGGCATGCTGTCCCTTGCCGCTTTCGCCTGGCTACTGGCGCTCAGCCCCGCCGATCAAGCGGGCCGCGCCTATGCAGTCTACGGTGGCGTTTACATCGTATCGTCCCTGATGTGGCTATGGGGTGTGGAAGGGCATCGCCCGGATCAATGGGATGTTGTTGGAGCCGTCATTTGCCTTGTCGGTGCGGGTATTATTCTCTGGGCACCGCGCAGTATTTGAGAGGCAGCCGCAGACGGGGTGAAGTACTGAATCTTTCGATTAGATCGCCTTTTTGGTTCACGCGTTCCGACAACTCGGCGCTGCTTTCCTTCCGCATCGCGGCTGCGATCAAGCAGGTTTCCTACCGCCCTCAAAAGCAGCGATACATCCTTTACGCAGCATCGGTCAAAGTGGGCTCTTCGGTTGCATTAGCTGCCGGCGACACGAACGTCTGCAATGTAGGCCGGGTTCATTCAACCACACCAGCACAGCAAAAGGGGAACCGTGGTCCCACGGCTCCCCAATCGGTTCAGGTCTTTTGGCCTCATGCCAATGTCATGCGACCAGCGACAGCCCGGCGCCCGCGTCCTGCGGCTGCTCACCGCTGTCGATGAACGGGATGATCGAGAAGGTCTGCCCGCCGCGCTGTTCTTCGTTCTGCACGGCGTTGACGCGCAGGTCGCCATCGGGCGTGTTGATCAGCAGCGACAGGTAGTCATTGCCCGTGCGGCTGCTTTTCGCCATCCACGCCGAGCCGACGCGGATCGGTGCGCCCCGGGGCGAGCTGACCTCGATGCGGTAATCGGGGTGGGTCTCCTCGGATTTGTAGCTGTTCTCGATCAGCATGAACTCCAGATCGAACATCATGTTGGCGATGTAGCCCGTGAAGGCGTTGTCAGCGTCCATGGCGGTCAACTCGCCCGAGATCGAGCCGGATTTCATCAGGCCGTTCGAGACCAGTGGGATGATCTCGAACTCCCCGCTCTGGGCCGCGCGCGCCTCTTTCGTCTGCACCGCGTTGACCCGGAACGGGCCCAAGCCGACATCGATCTGCATCGAGATGTAGGGGTTGCCGCTGGTATTGCCGGTCTCGTTCCAGGCCGTGCCGATGCGCACCTTGCGGCCTGATTTGTTGACTGCCGTCACGTCAAAATCCGGGCTGCGCCCGGACATCTTGGCCCGCGCCTCCAACTGGATGGCGATGTCAAAGCGCGTCGAGTGGATCATGCCGGTGTACTGAGCGGCTGCGGTCTCGACATTGCGGGTGAGGGTTCCTGCGAACATGGGATGGTTCCTTTTGGATTGGCCGGTGCCTGACGTTCTTGCCAACGCATCCGGGATTGCTTTCTCGACCCCTTGAGGGATCACCAATCAGAAAGCCTGCTTTCCTTTCAGCCCCGCCCACGGGTCAGATCTGCCGTCCGAGTGGGAATGCCCCCGCGCCTCCGGGTGCTACGCCCCTCCCCTGCACGTCTGGTCTTGATTGGCTGCCCGGATTTTCCGCGCTGTCCTCTGATCGCGCGATGAAGAACTCCGCCTCTTTTCCGTTCAACCGGTGCCTGCCCCGGTCGGTCAGACCGATGCAGCTACCATTCGGCACATAGGTGATGAGGTACTGACCGAGCCGGTCCTTGTGGACAACGTAGCCGGTATTGGCCCAATGCACGGTCTGCCCGGCATCGACCGCGGCTTTGATTTCATCGAGTGTCATGCGATCCTCCTCAAGAAGAATGGTGGGGAAACGACGCAAGAAGCCCGATCTTCCAACCGGGCTTCCATGCAGCATTCGTTTGGCAAACGGCCGAGAGCTGTCAGGCACCTTGCGTGGTTTGCGTCGCGCGCGCCGCCATCCAATCCTTCAGGCCAAGAACCGTTCTTCCGGCGGCGACCTCGGAGGCCCAGGCAACCCTTGGGTCGCCGCAGGGCTCATCGCCAAAATGCCGGTCGATGTGGCCATTGGCCATCCATGGCTCAGGTTGTATCCGTCGCAGCCAGTCCGCCATGCTCGGGATACGGCCCTGACAGTCTTCGCGGACATGCTGCTCGCCGATCCAGCGCACGGGTATTTCCCGACCCGCGCTATTGGTCAGGGTCAGACCGAAGACACGTTCGGCCTCGAACAGGCCTTGAGCATGATGACGCAAGGCGCGGTGCGTGAAGAGCGCGAGGTGCTCTTTCGAGGCGTCAAACCAATCGTGCACAGCCTGATAGTCAGACGGCACCCCGCCGAATTTCCGGGCAGAGCTTTCAGCGTGATGAAGCGGATGTGCCATCTCAAAGTCCCTCGTCATAGCTGTGCGAGCATTCAACGTAGCGTTCCGCATGATCGAGCGTGATGCTGTCGTCGCGCAAGTCCCAGGTCAGCGTGCCATAGCCGCCTTCGTTGTTCTCGAACCCAGGATGATGGTGATAGGCGAGCGACCAGGCGAAATCGCCCACTGCGGTGACAAGCGGTTCCGTCAGTTTGACCTCCGCAGGCTGCACGGTCACATCCTCGACATTGCCGGAGTCGCCATAGCCTTCGTACTCGGCGGTGACGTCGCTGATGCCAAGCGCTCGTAGTTGCGCGAGCAGCTCCGCTCGGGATGCCTTCAAGGTGGTTTCGCGCTCCGCGCGCCACTGAGCCGCCATTGCGGCATAGTCCATTGGGGGTTTGGTCATGGGTCTGTCCTTTTGTCTGCAATTGGGGGGCCGGGCGCGGCATTGGTCAGCGCGCGCCCGGAAAGCGCAGACCGGCCAAATCCGGATCTGCGACGCCCCACCCAAAGCCTGCTTTGGCTTTTCAGGCGGCTTGTTCTGCCGCCTTGCTGGTTCCCTGCCCCACGATCCGGGAGAGAATGCCCGCTGTGTCGATCCCATCCCCATGCGGCAGGAACACCCGCAACTGGTAGGCGATGATCTCCGTGAAACACCCCATGGCCTTGAGGCCGTCGATCATGCCCCGATCCGCGCCGCCCAGCTCGAGGCGCATCTCGCCTGCGACACGGCGACGGGTCAAGGTGAGACCCCGGCCCAGATCGACAGGTACGGTGGTGCCGAGGGCGGCGGTCAGCATCTCCTGCGGTGTTTGCGGGTTGGAGACGAGGAAGCGGGCGCGCAGCGCGGCCGCTCCTTCCTCGCTCAGCGTGCGCCCGATCATGGCGGTCGCCCCATCGGGCGTGACCCGGTAGATGCGCTCATTGGTGGTCGGAATGTCCTTCCAGATCGGCAGCAGCAGCCCGGTCAGCAGGTAGAGCTTGGTCGTGGTGGTTTTCGGCAGAGACGCAGCCTCGGCACCCCAAAGTCCTGCAAACTCGGGCCTTCCGATGTCTTCCCAGGCCGAAGACTCGAACCGCGTCTCCTCCAGATAGCTGGACCCGTTGGGCCGCACCGCCTTGCGCATCAGCGTCACGATGTCCTCGTCATACATCTGCATGGGCCGCGCCGAGATGAGCGCCGCGCGTCCCGAAGCACGGTTGACCATCGGTAGCTTGTCGGGATTGCGCGACATGGCTTCTTCCGCGCCCAGCACATACACTGGGTCGGTCACCTCAAGCCCGATGATCCGCGTCACCGCGCCGGATTTCGGGCAGGCCCAGAGATCCTCTGTGGAGACCTGTTCGATCTTTTCGCCGCGCAGGGTTTCCACGCCGAGATCGAGCGTGCCCGCCGCGCGCGCCCGCTCAGACTGATCAGCGATCCGACGCATGAACTCGGCAAAGAGTGCGTTCTGCATGTGGATGGGCAGGGCCAGAACCCGGTTGAGGAAGCGCTGGATCGGGGGAAGTTCCTCAAGGAGCATCCTGTCCTTGTCGATCAGCCGCAGGGCCGTCCAGTCGGTGAAGCTCTCGTAGCTCATCGCCTCAGCGCGCCCGGCGGCAAGATCGGCATAGTAGCCACGCAATGCCGCCCGCGCGATCGGACTTTCGAGATTGTCCTCCTCCCGGAACATGCCTTGCGAGCCGGTCTCGCGCTGACCCTTGGTCAAGGCCCCCAGCTGGTCGAGGCGCTTGGCGATCGTCGAGGTGAAACGCTTCTCGCCATGCACATCGGAGGTGCAGACCCGGAAGAAGGGCACGCTGACCTGCGCCGAGCGATGCGTGCGTCCAAGTCCCTGGATGGCGGCATCGGCGCGCCAGCCGGGCTCCAGAAGATAGTGCCGCCGCCGCTTCTGGTTCTTCGCCGTTTGTGCCGCATGATAGGACCGGCCCGTGCCGCCTGCATCGGAGAAGATCAGGATATCCTTTTCGCCGTCCATAAAGGCTTGGGTCTCCGACGAATTGCTGCTGGCGCTGCGCTTCTCGATGAAGAGATGGCCATCCTCGGCCTTGAGTGGCCGGATGAACCGCCCCGTGACTTCTGCCACGGCCTCATCGCCAAATGCCCAGAGGATCTGATCGAGCGCCGAGGGGATCGGCGCCAGCGTCATCAATTCCATCATGGCCGCGTCACGCAAAGCGAGCGCCTCGCGCGAGACAACGAGCGCCCCGGTCTCATCCCGCAAGGGTTCCGCCACCATATTGCCGTCGATCTCCACGAGCTTTTGCGCATGGATCGGGAAGGCCTGTTCGAGGTAGCCCAGAACATAGTCGCGCGGCGTCAAGGCACCCTCGACGAGTTCATCCTCCGGGTCCATCGCCTCAAGCCGACGCTTCAGCAGGCTCTCGCCTGTCGAGACAACCTGGATGACGCAAGCATTGCCTGCCGCCAGGTCGTCCTTGATCGCACGGATGATGGTCGGGGCTTTCATGCCCATCAGGAGATGGTTGAAGAAGCGCTGCTTCGTGCTCTCGAAGCGGGACTTGGCCGAGGCGCGTGCGGCCGACGCATTAGTTTCCCCCGAGGCGTCGTTGACGCCGGTCGCAGTCAGCGCCGCTTCGAGATTGTGGTGGATCATCCGAAAAGCACCCGCGTATGCGTCGTAGATCTCGATCTGGGCCGGGGTCAGCGCGTGTTCGAGCACGTCATACTCCACCCCATCAAAACTGAGGGCACGCGCCGTGTAGAGCCCGAGCGTCTTGAGATCGCGCGCGACCACCTCCATGGCAGCCACGCCGCCGGCTTCCATCGCAGAAACGAAGCTCTCGCGGCTTGGGAAGGGGTATTCGGGGCCCTGCCCCCAGAGCCCCAGCCGCGCGGCATAGGCGAGGTTGTGGACGCTCGTCGCACCCGTGGCCGAGATGTAGAAGACGCGAGCGCGGGGTGCTGCCAGTTGCAGCCGGAGGCCAGCAAGGCCCTGCTGGGAGGGTTTGACCCCCCTGCCCTGCTCGGACCCGGCCGCGTTCTGCATGGCATGGGCCTCATCAAAGGCCAGCACGCCTTCAAAGTCTTCGCCCATCCAGGCGAGGATCTGGCTCAGTCGCGTGGTGCCGCATTTGCCCGCGGACCGCAGCGTGGCGTAGGTGACAAATAGGATGCCGTCGCCCATCGGGATGGACTGGTCCGGTTTCCATTTGGAGACCGGCTGGATGTCGGCGGGCGAGCCGCCGAGATCGGTCCAGTCGCGGATGGCGTCCTCGATGAGCGTGGCGGATTTGGAGACCCAGATCGCCTTCCTGCGCCCGGCCAGCCAGTTGACAAGGATGAGCCCCGCGCATTCGCGCCCCTTGCCGCAACCGGTGCCGTCGCCGAGGAAATAGCCAAGGCGATAGGCACGTGCATCCGGGTCATCATCGGCGCGCGTCAGCTTGGTCTGGTCGTCATCGATGGTAAACCGACCGGGCAGGTCGCGCCCATGGGCGTCATGCGCCATGATGATGGTTTCCAGCTGCGCCTCGGAGAGGTGACCCTCCTCGACCAACCGTGCGGGCAGGCGCAAGTCATCACGACCCGTATTTGAGGGCATGGGCGGGGCAACCGAGGCCATGGCGATGCTCTCGACGAGCGGGGTGGGATGTTCCTGCGCACCCGCGATCTCGATCCGTTGCGGACGGTAGCGCGCATAGATGTCCGAGATGGGCGTGTTGTCGCGCGGGATATCAAAGCTCGTGAAAGTTAGCGGGACAACGGCATTGGCCCGAGGCTTGGAGGCGGCGACAGGCGCAGCGGCGGTCTTGCGCGGAGCAGAGGATGGAACGGTCGGCCGAATGTGCGGGATCGCTGCTGCCCGTTGGGCGGGGTGCATCTCAGGCCGGGTTGCGGCCACGGCGTCGACAAAAGGAAGGGCTTCATCCAGATCGCACACAACGGCGCGGATCATCTCGCAATCCTCCTGCACCTTGTCGAAGATCATGAGCTGGGTTTCCACAGTTGTGCCGAGCTTGCGGTAGACCTGCCCCGGCATCGTCAACGCCAGTCGCGGCGTCAGGAGGCTGCAGGCGCGGGACCAATGCGCGGCATCGCGTTCGGGCGTGAACCCCGGCGGCATGATCGCCACCAGGCGCCCACCCGGCGCGAGACGCTTTGCAGCCGCGATGAGATGTTTGGCGGCGATGTGCTTGTCCCGCGACCGATCGACCGAGGCGGCGAAGGGCGGATTCATCACCACGACGTCGGGTAGAACCGGCCTCTGCAGCAGATCATCGATATGCTCGCCGTCATGGCCTGTGACCTCGCCGCCGAAAACCGCGCGCAGGAGGCGCTGGCGAAAGGGGTCGATCTCGTTGAGCAGAAGCGTGGCACCGGCCCGGGCGGCGAAAGCAGCCAGGGCACCGGTGCCAGCCGAGGGCTCCAGCAAAGTCTCGCCCTTGCGAACGGCTGCCGCCCGCACGACCATTGCCGCGAAAGACAACGGCGTGGAAAACTGCTGCAGCCGGATCTGCTGCTCTGACCGGCGGGTTTCCGTCAGCAGCCGCGAGGCAAGCAGCTTTGCAGCGGCGATGTCACCTGCCACGCCGTTCCCACGCAGCAGCACCTGGACAGCCGCGGCCTGCATCAGGTCATATGCCATGCGCCAGTCCCAGGCACCGCCGGCATTGCTGCCAAGAAACGTCTCGCGCATGACGCGCGCGAGCGCTGAGCTGCGCAGGGGTTGGTGGTCGATCTCTGTGCCGATAAGCGCTAGCGCAGAGGCGAGATCGGCTTCGGAGATTGCGAGAGCCGGGTTGGCCGTTCTGGGTTTGGACATGGGGATTTTCCTTTGGATCAGGGTCTGAGTTCCAAAGGACAAAAAGCCCGCTCTACACTTTTTGGGGTTTCCGCCGAAAGCTATGACGGAGGTTGGGCAACGAGAGTGAGTGCAGAATTTCAGATCACGAGCGCGACCCGCCCTTGTCGGAATCAAAGGCTAAGTCACGCAGCCGATCGGCAAACAAATTTTTGACAGAAGAAGCGGCGGCAACCCACCAAAACACCCCGAAACGCACGAAGGTACCAGGTAAGAACAGAACGCACTGTTCAAGACTGTTGGCGGCGCTTCTCATCAATCACCGCCTGCACAAGGTTCATCACGTTGGAATGCGGTGTCGCGGCCTGCTGGTCATTCAGTGCCTCCTTCACCTTGGACCGAAACCAGGCATCATGGGACGTCATCTCACCGGTCACGGCGATGGTCCTCGAGGCGCCTATCCAGAAGCTCGCCTAGGTCTCTCGGCATAGCTGCAACGCTCAGAGCGACCCGAGATCGGCGGTAGGGAGAATGGACCTTGGACAGATTGACTTTGTCGCAAGCCTGTTTGCGGTCTGAAGGCTGTTTCAACTCGGATTCCCCGTTCACGCGATGATCGAACGTTACAGCAAAACTTCCCGGACGATAAGACTCTTGAGATCTCTACATTATGGGGATGACCAAAACATCTGCGCACAGACGCCCCTTCACACCATTGCCGACGTTGGGGCGGGATGCCGCGAAGGTCTCAAACGAGCCCGTTCCGTGAATTCGGATTTTTCGCTGCGTGCGCACGCCGCACTGATATTGCTGTGCAAGCGTGATTTCATGCGCCGCAAGGCAGAATGAAAACCAGCCATTCGGGCAGTGCGCAGCGATTTTGAAATCGCGAATTCACAGATCGCGGACTTAACGCCAATTCGCCACAGATTTCACATGCGGCTGCTTAGCTGCGTATTGCGGCCTTTCCGCATGGGCTCACTTTGAAAGTCAAAAAATCTGCCCTCTTTCGAGACCGGGACCGCCACCCAGCCCCGCGCTTCAACGATACTGAACAGTCCCCAGCCACGGTCCTGGTCAATTACGGCCAATCCAACAGCAAGGATTGGGAAGCACGGTCGCAACACATTCGTATCGATCACTGCAGGGCCCAGATTGTTCGTCCAGAAAATCACCCGCGGTATTTCTCGCCTTCTCCGGGAGGGCCGCGAATTCCCATAGGGCCATCCCGACCAGTACACCGAGAAACGCGACGAGGCTAAGCTGTGGTTCGGTGGCAAGAACCGAATCCGACACAAGCTAATTTCTGAACCTCATGCTGCGGTCGGCAAGACGCCAAGTTTAGGCAACTGTGAACTGGCCCATCATGCCCGCATTCTCATGTTCGAGAATATGGCAATGAAACATGAACGGCATCTCGCGGTTTGCGGGCTTGTCGAAACGGGCCAGGATCTCGGCCTCGCCGGGCACCAGCACTGTGTCTTTCCAGCCAGTGTTCTCGGGGCGCGGGGGGCCGCCGTTCTCGGTCAGCACCCGAAAACGGACGCCATGGACGTGGAACGGATGCGCGACCATGGTGCTGCGGATCTGCCAGCGTTCGACCGATCCGAGCGCGACTTCGAAATCGATCCGCCGCATGTCGAAGGGGCGCCCGTTGATGGCAAAGCCACCGCCGCCCATCATCATGCCCCCCATGCCCATGTCGAGCGAGACCTGCCGCGTCACGGCTTCGGTTCCTGACAAGTCCTCGGGCGCACCGTCCAACTGGTCTGGCAGGCGGGTTATCCGTGCGGACAGCGTGGAGTCGGTGGCGAACTGAAGGACGCCATAGGCCTGGCCCGGATCGCTCATCATCACCGGCGCGCCGCCCGACGAGAAATCGACAAGCACCTCGGCCCGTTCTCCGGGCGAGAGGCGCAGCACATCCAGGGCAACAGGGGCAGGCAGGAAGCCGCCGTCCGTCGCCACCAAGTGCATGGGCCGCGCGTCGTCCATGAACAGCGTGTAATTGCGCGCATTCGAGCCGTTGAGCAGGCGCAGTCGGACGATTCCGTGCGGCACGACAGCAGTCGCGCCGGCCTGACCATTGATGAGCATCCGGTTCCCGGCAAACCCGTGCATGATGTCCATCATGGACGGGTCATAGATCATGCGTCCGGAGCTATCGAACCGACGATCCTGCAAAACGAGCGTCAGATCATCCATCCCATATGTGGAGGGCAGACCACGGGCGTCATCCTGCCCGTCGGTCAGATGGATGACTCCGGCCAGTCCGAAATAGACCTGTTCGGGAATTCGTCCGTGCATGTGCGTGTGGTACCAGACCGTTGCCGGGTCCTGCGCGATGGTCAGGTCCGGGTTCCATGCTGCACCCGGTTCTATCGCTTGTTGTGGTCCGCCATCATGCTCTCCGGGCACCAGAAGGCCATGCCAATGCGTTGTGATGGCTTCATCAAGGCCATTCTGAACTTCGGCGGCCAGATCGCCGTTCTGCATTACAACGGTCGGCCCCAGATACGCCTGATTATATCCGGCGGTGGGTGTGCTGGCGCCGCCGTTAAAGGCGGTGCTCCCCGGCGTCGCCCTCAGCACTAGCCGCCCTGTCGCCCGCGTGTCGAGAAGCGGCGGCATGGCGAGGCGCGATTGCGGCGTCTGTCTCTGCGCGAAGGCACGCCGGACCGACGTCTGGGAAAGGACGCCAGCGGTCAGGATCGCTGCGGAGGTCGAAGTCAGGAAGTGGCGTCTTTTCATTTTATTCTTTCAGGGTTTTGGCTGGCAAACCCATTCTTTGGCGGCCGAGGGCATCTCGGCGCGCCAAGTTACGTCAGTAGGAAAAGGACTGCGGGCCGTGATTGCCAGCGCTCGACGCGCCGCAGGTCACTCTTCCAGCAGCTTCTTGCGTTCAGAGAACTCGGTCGAGTCGATTTCGCCGTTGGCATAGCGCTCTTTCAAAAGCGTTATGGCACGATCGTGTGTGGCATGGCCGCCGACGGCGGGTCCGGCTGCGCCGAACAGGCGCAGAAGGTATATGATACCGGCGACGATCCCGACCAGAAGCAGGATCATAAAGATCGGTCCAAGTACCATTCCGAAGCCTCCCCACTGGCTGCTGCCCCACATCATGTCGTGACCATAAAAGAAGCGGCCGTCTCGCCCGGGGATTTCTCCGACCTGCGCCATCACCGAACTCGCGGCGACGCTGAATGCGCCTGCCGTGATCGGGGCAACCGCCCAATTCCTGAATTTCATCTCGCAAATCCTTTCGCATGGCAGTGGATTCCGCCATCTCTGGACAACCATAATTCTGGAAAACGGTGCGCAGGCCATGATCCATATCAAGACGGGAGTGAGAAAATACTGTAGCATGCTGCGAGCTGCGCACGAGGTGACGATAGAACGACTGCCCGAATTTGGCTGCGCAAGACCGATTTCCGTGCCAGTTTGCCAAGTCGGCAGTTTCGAACCCCAAAGACAAGGATTGCAGTTCAATGACATACACGATCAATCGAATCATCTCTGATGCGGGGATCGACGACGTAGACACCCGTGCGCGGAAGGCGCTAGCCGACCATGGCTTCGGCGTGCTGACCGAGATCGACGTCAAGGCGACGATGAAAAAGAAGCTCGATGTCGAGATGCCGGCCTATCGCATCCTTGGCGCCTGCAATCCGAAGATGGCGCATCAGGCGATCGGGATCGAGCCGCGGGTGGGCGCGACGCTGCCCTGCAATGTCATCCTGCGCGAAGTCGAGAGCGGCGTGGAGGTCAGTGCCATCGACCCAGTGGCATCCATGCAGGCGATCCAGAATGGCGAACTGACGGCCGTAGCGGGCCAGGTTCGCGAACTGTTGGCCGAGGCTGTCGCAGAGATCTGAGGTGAGCCTGCGCACCGCCATCGTCGCGGCGACAGCGGTTCTCGGGCTTGCCTTGCTTGGTGTGTGGTTGACCAAGCCGGCAGCCCTGATCGACGCGCAACGCTTTCTTGACCGCGAGACGCTCGAGCTGCTGGTGGTGCGCTCAGGCCTCTGGGGCCCAATACTGATCATCGGCCTCATGGCCGTAGCGGTTGTCCGCCAGCCCGATCCCCAGCGCGCCGATCGCGCTGGCGGCTGGGGCGGCCTACGGGCATTTCTGGGGAACCGTGCAAGTCGTGATCGGCGCCGAGCTTGGGGCGCTGATCGCGTTCGGCCTGGCACGTGTGATGGGGCATGACGTCTTGCGTCGCGTGTTCGGCGACCGGGTCGATGCGGGGCTGCTAGGGTCGCAGACCGCGTTGACGATTACGGTGTTTGCCAGCCGCCTGATGCCCTTCGTGTCCTTTGACATGATCAGCTATGCTGCGGGACTCAGCCGCCTGCACACCTGGCGGTTCGCCGTGGCGACGCTGGCCGGCATCTTACCGGCGAGCTTTCTTCTGGCCCATGTCGGCGGAGAAGCTTTCCGCGGAGACCTTGGCCGAGCGACATGGGCGGTGCTGGGCCTAGGGCTTGCGACTGGATTGCCGCTGCTTTGGGTGACAATGCGGCGGGATGGCCGAGCGAAGAAGTGATCGCGGACACACCTGCTCTTGAGTTGCAGCAGGACCATTCAGGCTCTGACGCTGTCGACTATGCTAGCGCTTCGCATTACTGGTTGATCATTTCCCGAAAATGATCAACCCGTGAAGCGGTGCGTCTGCGCAAGCGTATCAGCAGTTTTGGTGCGTACAATATCGCTGGGGTTGTCTTGCAGAGTCAAATGTCCGCTCTGTCTGCGGTTCGATTGTTGGAGCTAAGCGCAGCGAAAGGGCGGTTTGGATTCTGCCGAAATTGACGCGGTTGAATGACCGAAATGGGGAAATCCGCTGCGCTGCCGAAAACACGGTGCGGCTGGTGCGAACGTAGTTCTGATCTTTCTGCACTTGCATTCGCCGCGACAGCAAAAGGCCGCTGTGTCCGCATCTTACCAGTTCGTACACGATGCAGCGAACGGCATGTGTGGATGGCTCCTGCATAGCAAGACATTTTTGATCTGATTTGTGCATTTGTCAGAAGCAGTCATGTGTCCGGCC
>NZ_WIBF01000024.1 GCF_009496005.1 Tritonibacter litoralis | reverse complement strand
ATCAAGGCTTGAAAACAGACGACATTGCAGCTTGAAATACGAGCTTAACAGTCTCCGGTAAAACCGGGGCGGTTCAGGTCTATCGAGACTGGGATCCGCGCCGATAATCGACGCGGCTTTAGTCATGAAACTGTTTCCAAGACACGGGTGAGGTCGCGAACATTTTCGTGACTTCGACAGGAGCGCTCAGCCAGTTTTCATATTCTTTGAAAGCGCTTGCCGTGTAGTCCTGCGCGTAGTGGAAATTCAGGGCGTCTTCATCGTCAAAACACTCAAACAAAAGCAACCCGGCTCTGCCAGAGTGAGTGGGATAAGTTGCTCCAAAGCGGCCTGCGCTTCTTCGAAATGTTCTGGCTTGATCGGGATCACACCGAACAGGAATAGTTTAGTTTGATCGTCGATCACTCCAGTCTTGGCCGATACAGGTAAAGCACTCGAAGCTGCGGCTAAGCTTCTGGCACCCAATCCAAGAGAGAATGAACGGCGGGATAATGTAAACTTAGCCATGTGGTGTTCTTTCATTTTGCGGGAAGGCGGCACTATACCGAGGCAACTTGGTCGGTTACGGGTCGTAGATGATTGGTTCAGAACGTTTCAACGTACGGACGTAACTCAATTTCGTATGTCCATGCGCTGTTATGTTGACGGGACAACTCTAGATAAGTTCGGGCGATCTCATCAGGGTGAAGCGCCGTGTCGGGGTTTGCATATGGTTCGCCGCGTTCGGGTCGAAAGATCACACCGTCCAGAACAATATGGGCGATGTGGATGTTTTTGGGCGCCAGCTCGCGTGCCAGACTTTGGCAAAGTCCGCGCAGCGCAAATTTCCCCATCGCGAAAGGTGCCGATTGCGCGAACCCCTTTAACCCTGCAGACGCTCCAGTAAACAACATTGTGCCGCTGCCCCGAAGGATCATCCGCCGCGCCGCAGCTTGGGCAACAACCAGTGCCCCCCAACCGTTCACCGACAAGGTTGCGCGCACGACATCCAGATCAAGTTCGGCAATGGGGCCGCGCGTATATGCGCCCGCGTTGTAGATAACCAAGTCTGGTGGTCCCAAGTCGTCGTCAACTTGCGTGAATAGATTTTCTACGCTTTCGGCGTCAGAGGCATCACAGATGTACTGCTTTGCGCCAATCTCGGAACTGAGTTCTGACAAAGACCCTGAGCGCCGCGAAGCGAGCGCCACATCATAACCGTCCTGCGCGAATGCTTTGGCTAGCGAGGCCCCGAGACCGGGGCCTGCTCCAACGATCAGTGCCACCTTACCCATGGAACTGCTCCCAGGACACTGGCGAGATGGCCGACATTTTGGTAATTTCGACCGGGGCGCTTAACCAGTTTTCGTATTTCTTGAAGACACTTGCCGTGTAGTCCTGCGCATAGTGGAAATTCAGGGCGTCTTCATCTTCAAAGCACTCAAACAGATGCAAAGTGTTGCTCTTGTCCTTGCTGGTGAATGCCGCAAACACGTGGCAACCGGGTTCTTCCAGAGTAGGTGGAATGATCTGGTCCAAAGCTGCTTTGGCCTCTTCTAAATACTCGGGCTTGATCTGGATCACTGCGAACAGGAACAGTTTGGATTGCTCTCCAGTCATTTACACTTCCCCCATGTAAACAGGCTTCAACCCTTTGATCAGTTCGTCTTGGATCGGCAAGACCGCTTCGTTAACGGCAGTAACGCCCATATCGTGGCCAACTTGGGTACGGATCGGGCGCGGTGCGCTCATGTCCACAAGGTCCGCGATCCGGTTTGCGACGTTGCTGGCGTCTGTGCTGGCGTCCCCTTGGTCAAACATACCTTGGAACATTCCAAGAAGTCGGTCGCGACCTTGGGCCAAGTCTCCATAGTCCTGAACGCGCGCAGTATCGGCTGGTGCTGGGGCCGTTGTAACCAGATCGGTGCCGTGGCCGCTGGGTTCGACCAGAATTGACTCGATGCCAAGGGATTCCAGTTCAAAGTGCAGCGATTCACAATAGGCTTCCATTGCCCACTTACTGGCGCAGTACAGCCCGAAAAATGGCATCCCAAAGCGACCCGCAGCAGAACTTAGGCTGATGATAAGGCCTGATTGTCTGCTGCGCATCTGCCCAAGAACCGCGCGGCTCATCCTCATGATGCCATAGACGTTCACGTCAAACAGGTCTTGGGCCTGCTCAAGCGTGTAAGCTTCGGTCAGGCCAACGGGCATAACGCCCGCGTTGTTGATCAGCACATCAATTGAGGTTTCTGCTTCGATTATTGCAACCGCTACGTTGCACGCGGCTTCGTTCGTTACATCCAGTTCGATTGGAAGAATACGACCGCCTGAACTGCCAGAGAATGCAGCCAGTTCAACCGCAGCATCTTTGTTGCGACCATCCACATTGCGCATTCCCGCGTACACAGTGTGACCCCGTGAGGCGAGTGATTTGGCCGTGCGCAGGCCGATTCCCCGGCTGGCACCGGTGATGAGAATTGTTTTTGAGGTTGTCATTGTCGCTGTTCCTTAGTTTAGAAAATTGTTCGCATGAAGAGTGCTAGCGGTTCGTCATTTCCACTGGCTTTCATACGCGTTAAGGCTCCGCTCCAGGCGTTCATTAGCCAGTCAGCAGCTTGCGCCGGAGTGAGATGCTCTAGCCGGATTTCGGACAGTTCAATATTGTCCAGGCACTTGGCCAACACGGCAGTCATGCCCTGCCAATGCGTGTCCAACGCGGCCTGAAATGCAGGTCGTTCGTCGGCAAGCTCGGTCGAGAGGTTGCACATCAGGCATCCCTGCGCGAACTGACGCTTCCCCATGTCCGCGCGTGCTTGCTCAAAGAATAGGCGCACGCGGTCAATATGGGGGAGCGATGGATCCTCTAGGCAGGCACGTGCCGCCGCGATCTGCGCCTCGTTGTAGCGATCAGCCACCGCTATCCCGAACGCTTCTTTGGATGTGAAGTGGTGATAAAAAGACCCCTTTGGGACTCCTGAATTTGATAAGATATCATTGATCCCGCATTCGGAAAAACTCGCTTTTCGAAAGGCATGCTCACCCGCATCCAAGAGCCTCTCACGATTTATCATCTGTGTGTTCTCATCTCTTGGGCGTGCCAATTTAGCTATCTCCGGCTGATTTCATATTATTAATAGACCAGTCTCTTATTAATTGACAGCGGGGACCCTTCACACTATCGTTATCACCTTTCAGGAAGCGGGTTTCGTTAAATCACCTGCTGGCAACGCAGTGAAAAGCGCTCAAACTTGAGAAAGATATCGCAAATTGATCGATTCCGGGAGGCAAGCGTAAACCTGCCTCTAAGCGAGCACTTGTTCAACTCAGCTGGTTTTGAACGCGAGATCGCTCAAGGATGACCGCAACGGCGATTCCCAATGCGGCTAGCAGAGCTCCTGACAACGGCGGGGCTCCGTGTCCTGCTATGTCCAGCGCGTAGGCGCCCACAGCTATGCCCAACCCTTGACCCAAATAGATCATGGAGCTGTTGGTCGACAAAACTAATGTCGCTGCAGACCCCGCTGAAACAGCCAGCCGGGTTTGCACAATCGCGGCAATCGCAAACTGGGCCAAAGGGCCTAGGAGGACGCTCAGAGCCATAAGTCCCAGACCAGCCGAACCCACCAATCCAGAATAAAGCGGACCGACCAATATCCCAAGAGAGGCAACCATGACGCCAAACAAGAGCGTAAGACTGTAGGGTGATCGATCGCTTTCCAATCGCGCGCCGATTCTTAAGCCGAGCAGGCCGCTCACGCCGGCGAGTAACTGCATTGCTGCGATGCCGCGGCCATCAAAGCCGGTCAATGTAGTGATTGTTGGGCCGATAAGCCCAACCAGACAAAACATTGATGTAAACGTCAGGAAGGTGATCAACAAATAGGCTTTTGCCTCTCCGCTTATCGGGGCAGGTGATGTGCCAGCGGAAACCTGCGCCACCTCACCCAATCCTGGTACCTTGACCCAGACAAACCCGAGTGCAAGAGCACAAACTGCTGCGGTCAACGCGAAGCTTGCCGCCCAGCCGAACTCCGTTCCCACCAGCGACCCGGCCGGAACCCCAAAAATCAGTGAGAAAGGGACACCAGCATATACGGTTGCCACCGCCCGAGCACGCAGTTCTGGAGCTTTAGCTTGGGTCGCCAGAGTAACTGCCAATGGAAAGGCCAAGGCGCCAAGCCCGCCTGCAAGCGCGCGCAGCCAAAACAGCGTCCGATAGTCCAGGGCAAATGCAGAAGCCAAATTCGACACCGTAAGGACTAGCAATGTGCTCAACAACAAGTGTTTGCGGTTGAGACTGCTGGTGGACTTGGCAAGCAGCGGTCCGCAGAGCGCGCAAGCAATAGCAAAAGCCGATTGCAACGTCGCAACAGTGGACACTGAAACACCGAGGTCACGGGCCATCGGGTCCAAAAGCCCAGAGAAGACGAAGGCACCCATGGTAAAACAGAACGGACATAACATCAGGGCAAAAAGCATCATGGTCTTGCTTCAACCGGTTTGATGAAACATGTGGTCGTGCCAGTCGCGAGCAGATTACCCTCGGCATCGGTTACACGGCCATATGCAGTTGCCGTCCGGTTGGCACGGTTTTCAAGCTGGGCATTGCAAACCACCTGTCCGGTGTCGGCGCGGATCGGGCGAATGAACTTCACTTCCGTCCCCAAGGAGCTGAACAACTCCCCCGGCAACAGGCTGCTTTGAACAGCACAGCCTAACGCCGAATCCAAAAGCGCCATCGTCCAACCACCGTGAATGATCCCCATCGGGTTCAAAAACGCTTCGGACGGAATACCGAGAAAAGTGCAGTGCCCCTCACTGACTTCATGTATCCATTGTTTGGTGGTTTGTACGATGGGTGGCGCTGGTAACTCTTTGGCGACAATGTTGCGCATTACTTCTAGCCCGCTCAGATGCGTGATATCCTGTGGACGGGCCAAACCATAGGCGAGCTCCGGCAAGGGCACTTCGACTGAAACCGTATTCATGTTTTTTTCCGTCCATTCAACTTTTGTGACTGATTTCGATTGCAGTGGCGGTCGCTTCCCCACCTCCAATACAAAGTGCAGCGATGCCCTTCGACAAACCTCTGTTTCTCAAGGCGTGAACCAATGTCACAATGATCCGAGCACCAGTGGCACCAATTGGATGGCCAAGCGCACAGGCCCCGCCGTTAACGTTCAAATTCTCGCGTGGGATTCCAATGTCTTTGGCCGCCGCCATCGCGACAACGGCGAAGGCCTCGTTGACCTCGAACAGATCGACATCCCCTGCCGCCCATCCGACGCGGGCCAAGAGGGTCTCGATCGCGGGGATTGGGGCCGTTGTGTACCAACTGGGATCTTGGCTGTGAGTGGAATGGCCGGCTATCGTGGCCAAAATTGGCTGCTTTCGGCTTCCGCGGTGCTTCGCCGACAGAGAACCAACGCCGCTGCGCCATCCGCATTTGCCGAAGAACTGGCCGCTGTGATAGTTCCGTTCCCTGCAAACGCGGGCTTTAACTTTGGGATTTTTTCTGGTGAAACCATCGCTGGGCGTTCGTCTTTGTCCACGGTGATCGGTCCGGCACGGCCGGGAACCTCTATGGGACTGATTTCTGCGTCAAAGGCCTCGCCCTGACTTGCCGCACGCGCACGTTGCAATGTTTCGATTGCAAAAGTATCCTGAGCATCGCGCGTTAGGTGGTATTTAGATGCGGCAGCCTCGCCGAACAGTCCCATGGGTTTTCCAGGCTCATAGGCATCTTCCAACCCGTCCCACATCATATGGTCGAGCACCTGTTCATGACCCGCTTTATGCCCATACCGCATTTTAGACAGCATAAACGGGGCATTGGACATGGATTCCATACCACCGGCAACGACAATACGCGCACTTCCCGCAACGAGAAGGTCATGGGCCAGCATCACCGATTTCATTCCTGATCCGCAGACCTTGTTTACCGTTGTCGCCCCGACAGAGTCCGGCAATCCCGCCCCTCGGCAAGCCTGCTGCGCCGGAGCCTGCCCGACGCCACCTGGCAACACGCATCCGATTAAGGCTTCGGACACATGTTCAGGCGAGAGTTTGGCATCCCCAAGGGCGGCAGAAATCGCCGTAGAGCCAAGCTCAGGAGCGCTCAAGGAGCTGAGTGCTCCCAAGAACGCCCCGAGCGGCGTGCGCCGGGCCGCACAGATGACGATGGGATCGGGAAGGTTTTTTTGCATGTTTCAATCCTGAGCAAATTTCTATATAGATTATGGTGGTAATCTAAAATGTCAACGCTTAGATTTAGCTCTAAATCTAAATCTAAATCTAAATGTGAAACGGGAGCCTATCTAATGCGAGTCAACAAAGAGACGGCCCAGAAAAACCGGGCCTCCGTTGTCAAAGCGGCCGCACAGCTGTTCCGTGAACATGGATTTGACGGGATTGGCATATCATCTTTGATGAAGGAGGCTGGTTTGACCAACGGCGCATTTTACAAGCAATTCGACAGCAAAGATTCCCTCGCCTTGGAGGCGACGGAATTTGCGCTCGAACAAAACAGAGAAGCTTGGCGCGACGTTTTGGAGAAAGCTGACGGCACTGCTTTGGAGGCCTTCAGGGAATGGTATTTGTCAAACGAGCACATCAGGCATCGCGGCCATGGCTGCGCGTTTTCAACACTTGCAACTGAGGCCCCGAGACGCGGTGTGGACACGCAGGATGAGTTTGCCAATGCAATCGAAAAATCTCTCGATTTGTTAAGCAACTTCGACCCTATGACGCGTGCAGAATCTTTAAAGATGATTTGCACCCTTGTCGGTGCCTTGACCTTGGCCCGAGCCGTTGGCGACAATCCACTGAAATCGGAAATCGTTGCGGCAGTGACCGACAAGAAGCCAAATTAACCGAGCGGGATTTTCGCGGACCCGCTTCTGTTATAAATCTACCTTACCTAGCACATATGATTGCGCCGCTTATCGCATAAGGAAAGCAGTGGTTGTCGCTTTTGTGATTTCGACCACTCACCGCTTCGATGCCAGTCAGAGATTACTAACTTTGGCAAGCCGGTCCGCCAATGTCGCCGCAAAGACGGATTTGCGGTGGGAAATACCAACCCTGCGTGTTCCGGTATCGGTGCCCGTCAAAGGGCGTAGGGTAATGTCATCACGGGCGCGGCCATGCGAGAGCGGCACAAAAGCGACGCCAAGGCCCGCCGCCACCAGATCAAGCAATTGCGCGTCATTCATTGCTTCAGCCGCGAAGGACCGGGTTGCATCCAACTCCATGTGATCGGCATTTGGGCAATAGGGTCGGTGGATCAGCGGTTGATCGCGAAGGTCATTCAACCGGATCTCGGGCAGTTGGGCGAGCGGATGGAAGCGCCCGAATGCCACGCGGAAAGGCTCCTCAGCCATAGGGATGAAATCATGCCCGGCGGGCACGCAACTGTCCGACAAAAACCCAAGATCGCAATCTTTAGGGTCCTCAGTAAATCCAAACATCAAATTGGGTGAGCGCTGGCGCAATGCATTCAAGCCAGCCGCAACCCCCTCTAGCAGCATATCAGGGGCGCTATGAATGCGAACCAATTGGTGCGGCTCTTTCTGCATACGCAGATCAAGACTGGCCAAATGCGCGACACTGTCCACCGTGTCATGATAAAGCCGGGTCGCAAGGGGAGTTGGCGTTAATCCGGATTTTGACCGCTGAAACAAAACCGCCCCCAAGCGGTTCTCCAGCTTTTGTATCGCCGCCGACACTGTGGGTTGGCTGACATCATTCACCCGCGCCGCTTGGCTGAAGGTCTTTGTTTCAAAGGCACTGGTGAAGTAGCGCAATGTGGTTAGCTCAATCATATGCTTTACCTATACCAACTATAGAAAGCATAGCAATTACCTTTGATCCGTAGGGGTGTCATATCTGGGGTGCCAAAACATAAAATGGAGCATCCCAATGACCCCCACAGCAGTAAAATCCGAAGACACAGTGATCGGACAAGTGATCGCAAAATTCACCGTCGGCGACCCCTCGCTTTTTGAGCACATGGCAGAAGACATTGATTTTCGCATCGACCATTTCCGCGACGATACAAATGTCAGCTGGCAACAAGCCACCTCCCGCCCTGCTTTGATGGCCCTTTTTGGGCGCCTTGCTGAAGAGGTTTTCCCGAAGGGCACAAAAGCACTTGACGTGAGTACATCTGCATTGGGTCAGGGGTGGTATTTAACCCGCTTCCATCAGCAGTTTTTCTATGGAGTGCGCCAATGTGATGTCACCTCACTGACGTATATTATTTCCCATGAGGCCGACGGCCTTCTAGACTATTTCCGGGAAACAGTCACAACCGTTGATAACATATAGCCGGCGTTGAAACACGGGCAAAGCGCTGAAACGCGCTTTGCCTCGACTAGTCGACGTAATGAGTTAGCTGTGTGATCGGATTTGGCATAATTTTCTTCCCCTGGTCTGTAGGATCAGTGCAAAGGTCCCAACACAGGTTCAGAGTCAGTTCTGGATGAAATGGTCTTGAGGCTGCGTCGGTCCGCACCTCCAGGAGATGCGCATACCATTTCGCTTTTTGGTTCGGGTGGAGTGCGTTGGCTAGTTAAGAAACAGTGATGATGCGGCCCCTTTTCCCCGGAGCATATGACTACTCCTTCCAAAACCGGTCGCTCGGTGCGTCATGGCGAGGCAACAGCGAAGACAAACCCACAATAGACTCTTAATTTCGGACGGGTTTAGTGCTGACTAGGTGGTGCATCTGCATCTTCGTATGCGATGCCATCGATCTTCGACCCGCTTCATGGGCATGTCCCAGACCCGTTAAGCCGTACACGCCATTGTGCGGGGAACGGTTGGTTTATCAAAATACTTGAATAGATTATAACTATAATCTAAATGTAGAATATTCACCAACAGGAGTTGTCCAGATGCCAACGAAAATGTCCGACGCGATGACCGCTGAAACCACGCCCATCTATAAGAAATGGCGACTAGACCCGAGTGCGATAGCGCTCGCCCCTTTGGCGCGGCTGCAATCAACCGTGTGGGGATTGGTGGCTGCCACCACGGTTCTGGTGATGGGCCAACAAAGTCACGCAGACGCATTGAGCACTTTTGAAGACAGTGTCACACACCATTCCGTGTCGACCTCGGGTGTTCGGATTCACTATGCCGAAAAGGGTGAAGGAGACACAGTTCTCTTTCTGCATGGTTTTCCCGACCATTGGTTAACGTGGTGGCGTCAGATGGAGGCTCTTTCTAAAGATCACCACGTCGTCGCAATGGATATGCGTGGCTTTAATCTAAGCGACCAACCGATAGATCCAGAGGACTACTTGATTGAAAAACTGATCACCGATGTTGAGGCCGTCGTGAAGGACATCGGAAATGGCCCTGTTACTTTGGTTGGTCATGACTGGGGTGGTTTCGTTGCGTGGAATGTTGCAATGCAGCGGCCCGATTTGATATCGCGCGCGGCGATCGTAAACATTCCACACCCATGGGCGATGGCGGATGCTCTTGCAACCAACCCCGCGCAAGAGGCAGCCAGTCAATATGTTGATTTCTTCCGTGGCCCAAACGCACTCTCGGGGATCACACGTGATCAAATTAGCGCATGGGTTTCGGATCCCTTGTATCTGGAACGGCACAACGCGGCGATGGATAGATCCAATTTGGATGCGATGCTAAACTATTATCGTACCCTATACCCGCAACGGCCCTACAAAGCCTTTAACACGGAACCGCCCCAAATCACCGTACCCACACTGATTGCTTTTGGGCAGCAGGACCCGTTCTTGTTGGTTTCCGGCCTAAGTAACACATGGAATTATGTTTCTGCTCCACTGACAATCTCAGTCTGGCCGGACGCGGGTCACTTTGCCCAGCATGACCAACCCGAACGGCTTAACCAGCTCTTAAAGGATTGGATCTCCTCCAACTGACTGGCGCCTGGAGCTTAATTCAAAAAGACAAGGATACGGAAGCAATGACCAAGAAGAATGTTCTAATTACTGGCGCAACCGGCGTAACGGGCGGGCATGCACTGAAACACTTGATCAGGGGAGACCTCCATGTTCGAGCTCTTGTCCGCCGCAAGGACGATCGCGCCAAAGCTCTAGAACAGATGGGTGTTGAGATTTGCACCGGTGACATATCAAATTCTGCAGATGTTGGCGCAGCATTGTCCGACGTTGACAGAGCCTACTTCGTTTATCCCATTAGACCTGGCCTGGTTTCCGCCGCAGAGAAATTTGCGGAAGCGGCGCAAGCCGCAGGCGTTCAATACATCGTAAACATGTCGCAGATTTCAGCGCGCCAAGATGCAACCAGCCAAGCTGCACTTGCGCATTGGTTGGCAGAGCGAGTTCTGGATCGTTCTGGTATTGCCGTCACACATTTGCGTCCCACGTTTTTTGCTGAATGGATGACACGAACGGCCCCAATGCTTGCTCGCGGAGATACGATCTACTTGCCGTTTGGCGGAGGATTTCACGCACCGATCACGGGCGCGGACCAAGGTCGTGTTATTGCCGCACTACTTGCGTCACCGGATCTGCACAGTGGCAAAACCTATACGCTTGTAGGGCGCAAAGAAATGGCACCTGAAGAGATGGTTACTGAATTGGGGAAGGTCCTCGGAAGGGATCTTAGTTTTCAGCAGATATCCGCCACTGATTTCTGCGTTCCGATCAAACAACAGATCCAAACGATGCACCCCGACGCCTCCGATGCAGATTTGATCGGACAACTGACTGAAATCGACTTTCTCGCGCAACATCTGACAGAAGTGGCCAAGGATTACGCCAAAGGCATGTTTGGCGGGGTCAATACAACCGTTGAGGACGTAACGGGTGTGCCAGCGCAATCTTTGGAAGCTTTCTATCGGGAGAATTTGGACATGTTCCGACGCCCCTAGGCCCGAAACCCATCTAGTGGTGTGCTGAGACATGCACTAAGCTGGCGGAGCTTTCTGTTAACAGGCGCAGCAATTCCAACAACACTGCCGCCGCGGCTGTTCCGAAGTCAGTGGGGGCTGCTCCGGCTGGGGCGGTATCGTATCATAGAGCATTCCCTACCTTCGCTGCGCGCTGCATGAACTGGTAGGGAGCGAACTTTTTTGCCGTTGCCATTTATGGATTTTTTGTCCGCTTTATGCTCAGCTCGAATTTAGGTCACGAAAGCCAAAATGATGTTTGAAGTCGAACCAACAGAAGAGAGCGAAGACTTGTATCGACCCAGCGGAACCTGCTCAGGTTAAGCTGCTAATTTGAATGCCTCGACAGGCGTGCGCATTGCAAGGGCCTGATGAGGGCGGCGGTTGTTGTAGAACTGTATCCAGTCACCGATCGCACGGCTGGCGTGGGCAAGGCTCTCAAACCGCTGTCGGTGTACGCACTGTTCTTTCAGAGACCGGATCAATCGTTCCATCATGCCGTTCTGTTGTGGGCAGTGTGGGGTGATGAACTCCTGCTGAAGGCCATAACTTTTTACCAGAGCCGTGTACTTGCGAGATGTAAAAACCAGCCCGTTGTCGCTGCGCAGAAGAAAGGGCACCTCTACTTTTCCTAGGGTGCCAAAGCGCGCGATGAGAGCGTGTTCAAGGGCGGATGCAGCAGTGATCGCCTTTCCGGATCGAGATAGGTGCCATCCAAGCAGTTCGCGGGTGTGACAGTCCATAACCAAGGCAATCGTACACCAGCCGTCCTTACCGCCCCAGACACGTGCGAGGTCGGTCGACCATCGTTCATTAGGGCGGTTCGCGACAGATGGCAGGGCTTGGATACGAGGGCGGGCACCTGTTGGCCGTTTCCGAACCTGCCAGCCCTTCAATTGAAAGACCCGCTGCACCGTATTTTTGTTGAACCCCAGAAGGTATGCGACGGTCCGGTACCCAAATGAAGGATTTTCTTCGATCATAGCTTTGATGGGAATAACGAACTTGTCGTTCAGTTTTGGGGCAGATTTACTCGGCTTGTAGTACACAGTCCGTCGGGGCACGCCGAACCAGGCACAGAGTTTGCTGATCGAGACAAGGTCACCATCTGCCCGCAGGCCCTCATGAAGCGTCCGGATCATCATTCGTCCTCCCGCTCCATGAGGGCCTGCAACTTTTTTCGCGCTCTGAGCTCCAACATGGCCTCGCCATAGGCCTCTTGCAGGTCTTTGAGCTGCTTCTCGTATTCTTGACGTACGTCCAGCGGGTTCGCTTTGAGGGCGTTCTCCATTCCCCGCTTTGCGTCCTCGACCCAAGTTTCGATCTCTGATGGTGCCAGGTCATGGGTCCGACTGGCTTCGGCAACGGTTGTCTTGCCTTGAATTATCTCAACAACCAGCGCTGACTTCCGCTTGGCCGTCCATCTTTTGACTGCTGTCATCGTATCACTCATGGCTACATTTTACTCCTTGTAGCATGAGCAGGTTCCGCTGGGTCGATACAGACTTTTGCGACTGCTGCGGTAGTCAATCTCGATCTGTTTGGGGCTACGTCCATGAAACCGATGGAGCTACGGTCGCAAGTTACTTCCTTCATTGGACAGTAGGTAAGTCCCTTGAAGACCATCCCGCAAATTTTGATTTGATCTACGGCGCTTGGGGCGATGGAGCTACCAAGAATGATCGATGTGCAATTTCCCTAGTTCACTTTGAGACTGAAGGCGTCCCCGGAATTTCAGTGATTAATGCAAACGACCGCCCAATCGCATCTAGCGAACTTGTTGGTTCTGCTATGAGCCGCGAAGACATTATAGGCACGCCTCTGGCTAAGCAGGTATTCGAAATATTCGATTCAGTCATTCAGCAGGACAATCGTCTATGCTGACATTGGCTGCGTCGCAGATCAGAGAAACGTTGGGCTGAGCGCAGCCATTTGACGGATCAGCGAGTACGACTGCTATGAAACGAAAAACGTCACTGCCATTGGTCAAAGCACTTAGATGTCGATCCGTTCAGCGATACTCAAAGGCACAAAACCTGAAAATTGTGCAGCAAAGTGATTGTGCGCTTCGGCGACTAGTTCTGAGAGTTCCATATGTCCTGCTCGCTCGGTCAATTTCAGTTCGAAACACCTATGGTGTTGGCCAGTTCAGGCTTGAAACGCTGCAACGCTATACTGGTTAATGATGCGGTACTCTTGCGACAAGTTCGATGGCCCTATCCCAGCTGATACCAAACTTGTGGTCGCGATAGAGAATGTGTTTTGAAGGGTGCAGGTTAATGATCGGGCGGAGGCCACAAGGCTGGCCGATCAGCTCGCAACTCAGCCGATGGTTCTTCCCGCTCTGGTCCAAACAGTGATATCCGGGCATTGTCACCGTTATCTGGCCTCGGGTCACAACACCGGTTCGATCGGACCCACGGGTATCCTCATATGCATTCAGTTCTTCCTCCGTTTGGGTGACCCACAGGCCCCAGCTCAACGGCTCTTTGACGCCTTGAACCGGAATGTCGAGTAACCCTTTCACGAAGAATTGGCGATCATCGATCGCGCAGATATCGGCGTCTAGCCAAACCCGTTCGAGACGTTCGTCTTCTGGGATGTCCATGACTTCGATCGGCATATCATAACCGAAAGCTGGGGTCCCTTTGCACGGAATACCGCAGCAGACACAGGTATATTCAAATACACGCTCAGAAGAAGTCATCTTGTACCCTTCAGGCCGATAGGTTGTAAGGGTTGGAAACCATCATTCACCTCTTAAGATTGCCAACCGGTTGACTGGCGCATCTACCGCAAGAAAGTCGGGTATAGTGTTCGGAGTGCGCTTTGGTCTGCGCAGAAAAGCGACGGGCCACTCTGTAACGCGTTTCTCTTTGATGTGCCTGTACTCCCCTTCGCGGAGCTCTTCGATGTATTCTTGTTGCAGTATAAGTGCCAAAGGGTCGTTTGCACCGTTTGTTGCCTCAGCAAAGGCCTTTGCCTCAAGAAATGTCACAAAGGCATAGTAGTAGTCGCAGCCGTCCTCGATATCTGCCGCGCCGTTCCGAGGATAGCACCAAACCCGGTATTCCAGGACCTCATCCCAAACGTAGCCGCCGCCGGCCTGTTACGAAGCCGGGTGTTTCCCCACGTTTTCCGGAATCACGGCATCGGGATATATGAAGTCTAGGGATGCCATTGCTTTCCTATCTCTCCTGCTAACGAAGGCTGAAACATTGGTAGTAGTCAGATATTTGTTAGCAGCTAAGTTCCATGATCACTCTCAAGAAATCGCTATTTGTTTTCACGCGTTCGTTATCAAAGGCGTTTAAAGTGTGGCGAACATTGCGTTTCGTACCGCCACACGATGCTCAAGCCAGTCAGTTCGAGAGATGCTGGCCGCCATATGGGTTGTCGATCACCATAAGCCACTTGCCATCATGCTGCTTGCGTAGAACGGCAACTGACAGCCCTCCGATTTCCATAGCGGCCCCATCAGGTGTTGTCCCTTTCATTTGCCAAGGGCTGATGTGAACACCAATATCTCCTGCAACAATGACCTGATGTTCCCCGTAGGTAAAGCTAGGGTTCATTGATGCAAACTCGGTGAATCCCTGCCGGATGGCGGCTTCGTCACTCAGGCCAACGCCGGGCTCGAACATGATCATTGCATCGGGTTCATAGGTGTCCATGACGCCGTCGATATCGGCCTTGGCAAACGAAGATGTCATCGTCTCAATTACGTTCAGGACGGCGGTTTGTTCTTTATTCATAGGGGCTCTTTCTTCTGCTAGTGCGGGGGATGAAAATGCTGTGCCTGCGGTGCAGGCACACAGTGCGAACGCCAGAAACTGACTTCGGGATAGCCGAAATTGCATGTTTAGTCCTTTCGGTGGTGGGATTTGGTCAATCGACCGGTGGATACCGCATGTTCCGTGAGTTTAGGGCGGCGTGGGGATATCATCAGGGGCAGCTGGATTGCCCGCCTGGATGGTTAAAATCTGCTCAAGCTTCTCTGTGAAGTCTCTTGGGTTCTTGAAGGCTGGAACAAGTCTTTGGGCGCAAAGCCCTTGTAGCCCGTCTTCGACCCGCGCCACTTCTTGAATGACATCGTCGTAGCTTGGTCCGGATTCCCCGCTGCGGGTCAGCTCGGCTTCTGGCCCCACGCACCCCATCTCCAGAGCACGCGGCAGCCTGCGGGGGCAGCTGCAGGCGGCTGTGTTCGACGCGACGACACCGCACTTTTGCGCCGTAAAGGCCTCTACTTTCGCGGATGCACGCGAAAGCCGCTTGCGATAGGTTGCGGCAGGCAGATCCAGAATTCTGATCGCTTCGGATTGGTCCAGCTCAAACACCCTGCCAAGCACATAGGCGATGCGGTGGTTGATATCGAGACAGAGCAACATTGCCATCGTGCAAGCGACGCGCAACTCGTTGTACATGATTGTGTCAGTTGGATCGGTTGCCTCGTGATCCTGCAGACCATTTTCCAGATCTTCACCGTACTCATCGAAAGTCAGTCCGAATTCCCGTGCCCGAATTTTCTTAGCGGTCAGCAGATAGTTGACTGCAATTCGGTACACCCAAGTTGAAAAGCGACTGTCCTCCCGAAACTGACTGAGTTTGGTGATTACCAGAACCAGAATTTCCTGCGTGGCATCCTCGGCTGCCGTGAAATCGGCCAGCATTCGAATGGACAGCCTGAAAATAGTGTCCTGAATATGTGACACAACTTCGCTCAAAGCCGCTTTGTCACCGCCTTGCGCTAACTTCACAGATTCATGAATGTTCCGTTCCATGCTCAACCTCAATTGGTTCGTCTACAGAGTTAGACAATTCTGAAGCTGAATGTGTGACCGGTTTTTTCAACTAATTCAAAGTGAGCGACGAAAACACTGTTGCTGACGCGGCATCAACCAGCCCAACTTTGCACGGGGCGCTGCCATTGTTGTTGCAAATGGCCTGGTTCAAATGGCCATCGCCAACAATCCAGTCTCGGAAGCCTAAACTTCTGGCCGAACTAAAACCTTCCCACCCAATGCCGTGCTATCCGTCTGTGTTTACATGAATGAAGTTGGCCTCTCGCCCGCGCATTTCTTCTGGACCAACAGGCTCCCAGAGGTCGGATGCTAGAGTAAAGACTTCATCACTGACGAGCATTGCGAAGGTCTCACCCTCTTCCTTATTCCGCTTGCGGACGCGGCGCTGCCGCTCATCGCGAGTGGCATCAAGAACATGCACTGTGTAGGCTTGGTTTTCCGTTTCCATTGCGCTGTAAAGACTCAGTCGATCCTCAGCCTTTATCAGGCCAAGCTCTACGATTGCATCTTGGCCGTGTTTCACCAGCCCGTGCGCGAGTGACATGATCTGGGTGGAGCAGCGCCGTTTTCGCTCACCATACCATGCCCAGAGATCGGTTTCCGGCCGGTCAGCCAGAAACAAGTTGGCGAGCCAGGAAACCAGCACAAGGGGCGGCGTTGAACGTTCGGCCCCGAGGCTGTTAGCGTAGGTTGTTTTCCCGGCACCAACAGGACCTTCTATGATGTGTATCGTGGGCAGGGTCCGTCCAATCAGTGATTCCGTTTCAAGGCTGTTTTAAATTGTTCGGGTAGGATTGCCATCCATTGCGTGCAGGAAAATGTGCCACCAACGAGGGACGAATGTCGATCATTGTAGCACAGTCTTGGGGATGCGATCACAACGAAAGCTTCTGGCCCCTTGCCCCAAGTAGTCCCAGCAAACGGAGCATCAAACACGTGAGTTCAGCGTTCCGAGAACTATCTGCGTTGTTTAGGAGTGAGCGCTCACGTATAGGAACTGCCAGCTTGCCTCAGATGGATACCCCGATGAAGTATGACATAACCTTCACCAGACTGACCGAGGTTGATCCAACAGAGATCATAGCTCATATGTCCGATCCCCGTGTTGCTGAGCATATGCCTTTGTTGACATTCGAATGGGATGACACCGCTATGGCCAAATTCGTCGCAACCAAAGAGGCGTGCTGGAACCGCGACGGCCTTGGCCATTGGGCTATCATGCAAAACTGCAAATACGTCGGGTGGGGAGGTTTCCAAAAAGAAGGAGATGAATGGGACTATGGGCTGGTTCTCAAGCCAATGTCTTTTGGACTTGGATTGCGCATCTCAAGAAGAGCAATCGAGTTTGCTGTTGCCGACGAACGTATCCCATTCGTAACTATTCTGCTTCCACCGTCACGTAAAAGTCTCGGTGCGCTTAAACGGCCTGGCGCGACATTTGTCGCCGAGATCGAATTTGGCGGTTCAACATTTCTCAAATACAGGCTGAATACTGAAGGATCGCCCCGTCTCTCATAGCGGTAGCTCGTGTGACACGCCGCGAATGGCTTGTGTGGATGGCTCCTGCATAGCAAGACATTTTTGATCTGATTTGTGCATTTGTCAGAAGCAGTCATGTGTCCGGCC
>NZ_WIBF01000023.1 GCF_009496005.1 Tritonibacter litoralis | reverse complement strand
ACCAATTGGGTGCAGTTCAACGCGCTTTCCGCCGCTATCCTTGCAGGGATCGACAGCATTGCGGGGGCGCTCGTGGCTTCGGTCGGTGGTGGAACTCCCGGTCCTTCTGGAACTTTCGCCGAAGAATTCGACCGGTTGATCGCCGAGTTGGGGGACTATCTGAACGCTGCCGGGTCCGAGCTGAACTGGATGGCCGGCGCCATGCTCGACATCGTCGGTGTCCTGCTGCTTTCCATCCTCGGCGGGCTCGCCGCCTTCATCCTCGTGGCCTCCCGACTGATGATCGCGCTTCTGATCGGGATCGCGCCGGTCATGATATTCCTGACACTCTTCGAGGTGACCAAAGACTACTTCGCGCGCTGGCTGTCGGCGCTGGTTTCCTTTGCGCTCTACCCCATCGTCGTCGCCGGCGTGTTCGCGACGATCACAGGCGTCTCCTCCGCACTCATCGGCGAGCTTGGCGACCCGGAGGGAGCCTCAAACATCGGCGCGCTCATTCCCTTCTTCATGATGGTGCTCATGGCCAAGGGCTTCATCATCGCAACGCCCTTCATCGTTCGCGCGATCTCCGGCAACATCATGATGCCCGCCCTCTCCGGTGGTCTCGGCGGCGGCTACAGCTTTGCCCGCGCCGCAATGGGCAGCAAGCAGGCCTACAATCGCTACCTGATCGGTGGGGCAAGTGGCGCAGAATACGCAGCCCTCAGGGCGCGGCAGTTCTTCGGCGTGCAGCAGATGCCCGTGAGGCAAGGCATGGGGCAGACGGGTTCCGCAGGAGGCACAGGATCCGCAGACTCGGGGTCAAAAATGCTGGCGCAGCTGGCGAGACTGGGTCGACTTGGCCGACGGTGACGGCCCTTAGCCGACCTTCAGGCATCCCGTAGCGAACGTCGGGTGGGAGCCTATTCTGTTGAAAAACTCACCCTTGATCGAGGCCGAAGTCACTGATTCAATTTCCATATTGAACGGGGGATTGAGTGATGATGGGACCGAGACAAGAAGCGCAGGCGGCTTTGTTTTACGAGTTTTCGCTGGAAGATCATGTGCCTCAAGCCCACCTGTTGCGCTCGATTGATCGGTTTGTCGATCTGAGTGGCATTCGCACCCATCTTGCGGAGTTCTACAGCCACACGGGCCGCCCTTCTGTCGACCCTGAACTCCTGATCCGCATGCTTCTGGTGGGGTATTGCTTTGGCATCCGCTCCGAACGCCGCCTGTGCGAGGAAGTGCATCTGAACCTGGCCTATCGATGGTTCTGTCGGCTCGACCTCAATGACCGCGTGCCCGACCATTCGACCTTCTCGAAAAACCGACATGGGCGGTTTCGGGAGAGCGAACTGCTGCGCCATTTGTTTGAGACGACTGTTACCCGTTGCATCGCAGAGGGTCTCGTGAGCGGCCAACGTATGGCCATCGACGCCAGTCTGATCGAGGCTGACGCCAACAAGCAGAACTCGACACCGAAGGAAGAATGGGACGCGACAACCATTGATCCCATGGATGCACCACGCGCCGTTCGAGAGTATCTCGACACATTGGATGAGGCGGCCTTTGGCGCTGCCAGCAATGTGCAGCCGAAGTTCACATCACATTCCGACCCCGCCAGTCAATGGACGGCAGCCCGCAAAGGTCCTGCATTCTTCAGCTATTCCGACAATTATCTGATCGATACGGATTATGGGGTCATCGTCGACGTCGAGGCCACACGATCCATTCGGCAGGCCGAGGTTGGGTCCACCAAAACAATGCTCAGGCGCGTGAAAGACAGGTTTGATCTGCACCCGGAGCGCCTGATCGCAGATACCGCCTATGGCACCGGGCCGATGTTGGGCTGGCTTGTCGAACGCAAGATCGCCCCACACATTCCTGTCTTTGACAAGTCCAGCCGCAGCGATGGCACATGGACGCGTGCTGACTTCGAATGGGATGCAGAGAACGATCAATACATCTGTCCGGAGGGGCACGCGCTGAAGCAGTTCCGTCGCAACTATTCCGACCCGAACCGAGGACCCACCGGCAAAGGCACAGCCCGCTATCGCGCATTGAAACTGACCTGCCAGGCCTGCCCATCAAAGGCCAAATGCTGCCCGAATGCCGACGCTCGCAAGATCACACGTGAAGAACACGAAGACGCACGTCAAGTCGCTCGCGACATCGCCAAGACCCGCCAATACGAGATCTCAATGAAGCTCCGAAAGAAGGTCGAGATGCTCTTCGCTCACCTCAAACGCATTCTCGGCCTCGGGCGGCTCCGATTACGCGGACCATGCGGTGCAAATGACGAATTCCTCCTCGCCGCAACCGCCCAAAACCTCCGCAAACTGGCAAAGATCTTTCCCGCACCGCAGCAAACGCGCAAAGCCTGATAGAAAAGGCGCTCGCGCTATGTTCAGCACCGCGCTTTCTGCGTCAGCAACACGTTGTTTTTCCACAGAATCAGCCCAAAGTGAACAATGCTGCATCGCGTTCCAATGTAGGCTCTCATAGCCGAGGATGAAAAAGTGACAAAATCAAACCGAGTTTCGCCAAGGGTTTGTGGCAGAGTATCGACACCGGTAAGATCCAAAATGCTTGTAAAATTGGCCTGTGATCTGTCAGATGCCAGCGGCAGAAGGAGAGCCATCCCTTCACGAGGACTTGATCATCGCTCATAAATGAGGCCTTGAACCTATAGTGGCTTGAGGTTCTACAAGGCACTCGAGGCATCCAAGCCGCGGCTGGAGGTGCACAAACAATTTCTTTGGAGTAGGACCTATGCTGACCCGGCGCCATTTCATTTCCACGTCCACTGCGATGTTTTCGTTACCGATCGCGGGACCGGCTTTGGCCAGTAGCTGGCCAACGACCGGCCAAAAAGCGTCGTGGGATTCTCAGGTAACGCCCAGCAACTATGACCCGGCGACATCCAATCCGTGGGGGCTGCATCCCCGTTTCTTGCCGCAACGTGTTGCTGCGAAAGATGGCCTTGTGCCAGGTGACATCCATGTCGATGCAGTCGCCCGCTATCTCTATCACATTGAAGAAGGTGGTACAGCGATGCGGTATGGAGTGGCGATCGCGCGTGGAAATCTCTACGAACCAGGAACCTACACCATTCGGCGAAAGGTCGAATGGCCACACTGGACCCCAACAGCGTCAATGATCGAACGAAATCCGGAAAACGCAGAATTTGCGGATGGGATGGAGCCGGGGCCGAAGAATGCACTCGGGTCACGTGCTCTTTATCTCTACGTTGGCAACCGAGACACTTACCTTCGCATCCACGGGACACCTAAACCTTGGTCGATTGGCGGTCGAGCGAGTTCTGGCTGCGTCCGGATGGTCATGGCACATATCAATGATCTCTATTCAAACGTCGCCATAGGGTCGACCGTATACCTGTATTCTGCCGAACAGAGTGTTGTTTCGGACAGCTAGTGCAGGATTGTGACGCGTTGATCTTCGCTCCGGCCCTCAACGTGGGCCGGAGATGTCAGGAAGATCGTTACGTTTACCGAGCAACACAAATCGGGTTGCCACCAGCGGTTCTGAGGGGAAGCAAGGTCTTTTCTACGGGTCCGTTGTGTTCATACCAGTAGCATCCGTCTTCTTCGCGGAGCCGGGCTGTTGCAAGGTTTTGACTTGGATCAGCCAGTTCCACGATAGCCTCTGGCACGTTTCCGATTTTTTGGGATCCGTTCTGATCTGTCGTCGCGCATGCGCCAAGCAGCAGTACCCCAAGTAGCGGTAGTCCGATCGGTCCGGCAAATTGCTGAGTCTTCATAAATTCCTTGTCGCCTTTCTTCGTTGATTGCGTGTCCGCCGATTGGTTTTATACTCGCGCGCCCCTTGGCAGCCGAAAACTATATACGAAACAAAATACCTCTTGAACCTCTAGCGACTGTAGGAGTTATGGTCCAGCCAAGCAATGATTCTGGAGATGCCGAATGGCCGCCAAAACTGAAACTGTGGTATCTGAAGTACACCCAACTGATAGAGCCAAGTCAGAAACATGTGCAAGTGAACATGCCTGCTGTGGAGGAAGCCATTCACACGAAGAGTTTGGTCCCGTGCCACAAGATGGAGCGGGCCGGAGTTTTCAGGTCAGCGGTCTTGATTGCGCAGAAGAAGTGGCGATCCTCAACAAGGTCGTTGGACCGAAAGTCGGCGGGGCGGAGCACCTGGCATTCGATGTCATCAACGGACGCATGATCATACTCCACAGCGCTGCCGCAGTGTCGGATGGAGAGATCACTCAACTGGTTGCGACCACGGGTATGAGCGCAAAACCCTGGGATGCCGAGAACGCTTCGGAGGATCAAGCTGCGCATCTTGCCCGTCAGCGCCTGTTCACAATGCTGAGCGGAGGCTTTTGGGCGGCAGGATTTCTGTATCACATCGCAGAAACCGGGATGGGCGGTGCGATCGGTCTCTTTTCCGGCCATGGAGAAGCAGTGATGCCTTTGGTCGAAGCGGGGCTTTTTGCTATCGCGATCCTGGCTGGCGTTTGGCTTGTCGCCCCGAAGGCGTGGTCATCCGCGCGGCGCGTATCGCCCGACATGAACCTCTTGATGGTGGTCGCTGTGGCCGGGGCTATCGGCCTTGGCGAGTTTTTCGAGGCGGCAACGGTCGCGTTCTTCTTCTCTCTCTCGCTGTACCTTGAAAGCTGGAGTGTCGGGCGGGCGCGGAACGCTGTCTCGGCTTTGCTCGACCTAGCGCCACCTACTGCAAGGGTTGTCTACGAAGATGGTTCTGAAGCAGATGTTCCGGCGTCAGCCGTCGCCATCGATGCACATTTCGTGGTGCGTGGCGGGGACCGCATTCCATTGGACGGGCAAGTGATCGAAGGCGCCGGGGCCGTTGATCAAGCCCCGATCACTGGCGAAAGCGCATTGGTGCCGAAGGAGCCGGGTGACGAGGTCTATGCGGGCACGATCAATGGCGAGGGCACGCTGACGGTACGCGCGACCAGGGCGGCCTCCGACACGGTGCTCGCCAAGATCATCCGCATGGTAGGCGACGCCCACACCCGCCGCGCGCCCGTGGAGCAATGGGTGGCGAAATTTGCGCGCGTCTATACGCCCATCGTGATGGCGCTCGCCATTGCCGTCGCGATGCTGCCACCGCTCGTATTTGGTGGAGCCTGGGATGACTGGTTCTACAACGCCCTCGTCCTTCTGGTGATCGCCTGCCCTTGTGCGCTGGTCATTTCGACGCCCGTGTCCATCGTCGCCGCGCTCACAGCCTCGGCCCGCGCCGGGGTGCTGATCAAGGGCGGTGCTTATGTCGAAGCTCCGGGACGCACTTCAGCCTTGGCCATGGACAAGACCGGTACGATCACCATCGGCGAGCCTGAAGTTGCTGCAATGTATCCGCTAGGGAATGCGTCGACGCAGGATCTGATGGGCGTAGCGGCGGCGCTTGAAGCGCGATCCTCCCACCCGTTAGCGCGCGCTATCCTTGTACGTGCAGAAGTCGACGGCCTTGATGTATCCGCGGCGGACGATACGCGGACCGTACCGGGGCGTGGGCTTGAAGGCAGGGTACAGGATCGGGCGGTCTGGCTCGGCTCTGACCGGTTCGCCGAGGAAAAAGGGCTTGGAAGTGCCATTCCGACAGACCTTCGGCACCGTATCGAAGTTGCCGGTAGTACGTTGGTGGCTGTTGGTGATGCAAATGGGGTGATGGGTATTCTGGAACTGCGCGACCGCATCCGCCCCGACGCCAAGGGAATCGTGGCTCGTCTGCATGCGCAGGGCGTGAAAACCATCGTCATGCTGACGGGCGACAATGAACGCACCGCGCGCGCGGTCGCGACAGAGGTCGGCATCGACGAGGTGCGCGCGGAGCTTCTGCCCGAGGACAAGGTGACGGCCATCGAAGACCTGGTCGAAGCGCACGATATGGTGGCCATGATTGGCGATGGCGTAAACGATGCCCCCGCCATGGCGCGGGCCCACTATGCTATCGCCATGGGCGCGGTTGGTTCCGACGCGGCCATCGAGACGGCGGACATTGCCTTGATGACTGATGACATTGGCAGGGTGCCCTGGCTCATAGGCCATTCCCGCCGTGCGATGTCGATCATCCGTCAAAACATCGCAACCTCGCTGGCAACCAAGGCCGTTTTCGTGGTGGCGACAGCGTTTGGGATGGCATCGATGTGGGGGGCCATTGCCGCAGATGTTGGCGTGTCACTGCTGGTTGTCGCAAATGCGCTCAGGCTGTTAAACGGACACCACGCGGAGACTCCGCCCAAAGGCGGTGACCGCGTCGGCGACAGACTGGCCGAAGGTGCTTTGGCGCACGGCCATTGAACGGGCTGGCACAGCACGCTAGTGTCAAGTTTGAAAAACCTCATGAAAGAGGCATTGAGCAGTGAATTTTCGAGTTACACGTCGCACAATCCTCCTGGGAGCTCTGGCGACAATTCTTTCTGGATGTGCAAACAAATTCCGCACTTACAGGGGGCCGGAGGTGACCCGGGTGCGGGTCTACAAGGGGCAGCGCATGATTGTCCTTGATGGACCAGAGGGTGTTTTGCGCACTATCCCAATGGGCCTTGGCTTTGCGCCTGAGGGTCACAAGCAATTCGAAGGGGACGGGCGCACGCCAGAAGGATCATACGTGATTGACAGGCGAAATCCCGAAAGCCTGTTTCATCTTTCCATCGGGATCTCGTACCCGAACGAGGCGGATATCGCATACGCAAAGGCTCAGGGCCGTTCCCCTGGTGGAGATATTTTCATCCATGGGGGGCCGCGCCCTGGCATTGACCCGACAAACAAGCGCGACTGGACGGCCGGATGCATTGCCGTTTCGGATCGGGAGATAGAAGATATCTATGCAATGGTGAAGAACGGGACACCTATTGATATCTACTCATAACCGAATTTGTCTGGAAACGGTGGCGGCTGTGCTTCTCAAAAAAACTGTTGTCGGTGCGGCAGACTGACAGTTTCAAGGTAGACTGATCAAACCGAAGAACACAGGTAATGAGCAAGATAGGCGAACCCCAGTTCAGTGGGTCTGGCGAACGATGAATGGTAGGGAAAGCTCTTCGAATGGCACTACGAAACTGAAAACGCTGCGAAATCTGAATTTTCCGACCTTCCTTGATCAAAATCGTCACGAAAACCGCTTTTGTAAAACCGAATTTAGACCTTCGAACAGCAGCACAAGAGCGATGATGGCAAGCGTGACAGTTGCAGCTTTGTCGTATTGGAACGAACGCACGTAAGTCTGAACGTACAGACCGATGCCCCCGGCGCCAACGATACCTAAGATCAAGCTTTCGCGGAGGTTCAGTTCAAAGCGGAAGACAGTGTCGCGGAGCACAACTGGTGCCATCTGTGGCCAGATCGCCCACCGCAATAATTGCGCTCGGCTGGCACCTGCGCTTTCCAATGCAGCAAGTGGTGCGGCACCGACATTGTCGATTGCTTCAGCATAGAATTTGGCCAGCATGCCGGTGGCATGAAAAGTGATTGCAAGAATACCGGGCAGTGGGCCCAGCCCGACTGCCCCCACCATCAGCATCGCCACCAAGATCAGCGGAATCGACCGGATCACTGCCAGCAGCGCACGTACCGGGCGCCAGATGGCTGCGGGTACAAGGGTCTCAGACGCAAGTACAGCCAGCCCCGCCGACAGGACGACCGCAAACAGCGTCCCAAGAATGGCGATTCTCAGTGTCTCGGTTAGGCCTGTAAGGACTTCCGGCCAGACAGAAAGGTCCGGTGGTATCATCCGGCCTAGAAATTCTGCTAGCCTCGGACCCGCTCCGGGCAGTTTTTCCAAGCCGATGTCAGCGTTTCCTGCAGCCCACAGCACAGCAAGCCCGAGTACCATCCAAACCAAGATCCGGCTCATCAGCTCACCACCCGCAATCCGTCACCAGGTACTGTTCCATGGTACAAATCGCTGATGTCATCGTTGCCGACCATCGCGGAGGGCTTGTCAAACAGCACCGCGCCCGCGCGCAATCCAACGATACGGTCGGCAAAGCGCCGCGAAAGCTCTGGCTGATGCGAACTGAAGACTACAGCGATGCCGCGATTTCGCGCTGTGTTGGTGATCAGTTCCAGAATGCGTTCGGCGTGGGCTGGATCGAGGTTGCTGACCGGTTCATCCGCCAGTATCAACTCAGGCTCCTGCGCCAGGCAGCGGGCGATGGCCACTCGCTGGCGCTGACCACCTGAAAGCTGATCTGCACGGCGCTGTGCCAACTCCGTTAGGCCGGTGTCCTCCAGCGCGATGGTCGTCTTGAGGTGATCCTGCGCACCGTATCGCCCCCAAAGCGACGGCCAGAGGCGCATTCGCCCCAGCCGCCCGTTCATCGCATTCTGGTAAACGCTCTGCCGGTCAACCAGGGCGAACTCCTGAAAGATGAAGCCAGTCTCTAGCCGGGTTTTTCGTTCTGGTGCCCGATCATTTGGAAGCCGGTTGCCCAGTACCTCAGCCCGACCGCGCCATCCCCGGACCCGCCCATCCAGCAAGGCCAGCAGGGTCGACTTGCCGGCGCCCGAAGGCCCCAGCAAGGCCACACATTCCCCCGGTGCCACCTGCAGCGACACATCCTGCAGGGCCTCAGCGTCGTCAAAGCAATGCGACACAGCATGGAGGGCAAGCGCTTGGGTCATTTTAGATAGCCGTAACGGCGTGCCATCTGCCTGACCCCGTCATAGACCTTGGGATCTGCTGCCACATAGCCGTCTGGGCCGTAGAGATAGGCCAGCAAATACTGGTTCTCAGCCTGGTTCAGGCGCAGCATGGCATCCACGAAGCGGGCCTGCAAGGCCGCATCTAGACCAGGCCGGGCAATGATGGCATGGCTGGGGATCTGCGCGCTTTCGCCCAGCACCCTGACCTCGGCCTGCTGCTCAGGCGTCAGATAAAGATCGGCATACTGGCTGGCACCCGCAGCATCCACTAACCCGTTGGCCATAGCCTGCATTGCCTGCTGATAACCACCGGCAAAGAACTTCTGGCCAAAGAACCGGTCCGCATCGCCTGCATCCGCAACGAGTCCTTCGCGCACAAACAGGTCGAGCGGATAGAGATAGCCGGACTCCGACACCGGATCGGCAAAGGCAATGTCACGGCCCTGCAGGTCGGCCAGCGTCTCGATGCCGCTGTCCTTGCGCACAAACACCCGGCCCGAATAGCTCGGCTGGCCGCGGTAAACCTCGGACAGAAGTGGCACCGCCCCGATCTGGTCTTCTGCCAGCACAAAGGGCAAGGCACCCATGAAGGAGATATCGGCATCACCATTGCGCAATGCCTCAACTGCCGCAGCATGATCAAAGGTAACAAAGCCGGTGACTGGAACCTCCAACTGCTGGGACAGCCAGGCAGTGATCGCCTCGATATCCCCCAACAGCTTCTCTGGGTTTTCTTGCGGAATGAAGGCGAGTTTCAGTGCCTCTTCCGCAGAGGCAGTTGCTGGCACTGTTAGGGCGGCAGCGACAGTGGTCAAAAAGGTACGGCGCGACAGCATCAGAACATCCTCTCATCAATCTCGGCTTGCATGGTTTTGAAAGCGTCCCACTGGAGGCTCGCCTCAGCCCAGTCGCCAGCGGCGCTGGCATCGCCAACTGCCTGAAGAATTGCGGCAAATCGGTAGATTTCTGGCTTAGCGTTTTGATTGATCATAACGCTCGCATCTGCCGCCAGATCCGGTGCAACAGTATCAATCAATACGGCGATGTTCTCCGCATCCCGCATCGGGATCAGTGTGTCCAGCGTCGAAGCAAAAGTGGTAAGCTCTTCCCACGACAGGCGGAACACGCTGTCTCGGCCTTCAAAGCGCTGGTAGGGCTCCTCACCATCTCCTACCGCGCGCAGATAGGCAGTTAAATCGGCGCGCTGTTCCGCATCCAAGCCCAGATCCTTGGTATCGTTGAACCAGTCTACAACCCCCGCTAGGGTCGCCAGCGATCCGTCATGCATGTAGGGCGCGGTGAAGTTGACATTGCGCAATGTGGGCGTTTCGAATGGGGTTGCGGTGCCGCCCGGGAACGGCGGCTCGGCCGAGCCAATGTCATAGGTCTGCCCATCTCGGAAAAACCGGTCCGGGGTGTGGCAGGAGGCGCAGGACCTGTCGCCAAGCCCGGCAAATTCGGTATTGAACAGTACCTCACCGCGTTTCGCAGCCTCAGAGGCCTTGTCAGTCAGCCGCCCGGCCTCGTCTATCTGTGGGTTGGGCAGAAAGTCAAAGGCGCGCAAGTAGGCGACCATCGCATCGAGTTGGAACGGCGTTGGCTCCGCTCCGGCAAACTCGGTCACGATCACATTGCGTACAAAACTGCGCAGGCTCGGCTCGCGCCCATCACGCCCGTAAGGCGCTGTAAAGCGGATGCCTCGCATTGACGGCGTATCCAGGTGATCGTCTTCCCGGTCATTGAACATCGGATTGAAGAAGGAGCTGTCCACATCCATCCCGCCAGCATGGCTAGAGAGGCCGGGGATAAAGAAATCCCGGTTCACATCGGACCGGTTGTGGCAAGTTGAACAGGCAATGCCCAGGTCACGTGCTGGGGAACCAAAGATTTCAGGGCTGTCGAACAGCATGTCGCCATAGGCCACAAGCGGCAGGTTGGCCTCATCCTCGCCAGCCTCTTCAAACTGGAGCACCAGCCGGGGTAGCTCGCGCTGATCAGCAATATTGGAGCCCGGTGGGAGTGTGGCGGGCAACACTACCGGCGTACCGGAGCGCACTGCGCTCTCCGGTGCCGGGGTCAGCTTGCCACGTTCGACAAAAACGGAGGGCAGATAGTTTGTCTCAATGTACTCCACGATAACTTTTTGCGCCTCAGCAAATCGCGCCACATTCGGGTCTTGAGCGCCATTGTTCAAAATACCGGTGCTACCCAGAGAAGAATTCAGAACCAGCCAGGCGCGACCTAGGTCGTGTGCGGCCTGCTTGTCCGCCGCCAGGATGCCGTCCTCGAACGCGCGGTACAAGGCCGCAGACTGCGCAACCTCAAATGCGGCTTCAGGCTGGCCAAGTGTCGCCTCGGCTGCCTCTAGGTGCTGCAGAATACCTTTGGCCAATGCCGTTGTAATGGCAGCAAACAGGGCCTGTCGGTCTTCCGCAGCCAGCGCTGCACGAATGTTCTGGGCGTCGCTATCCGATACCCGTGACAGTGCCTCCACCGCAACTGCGCTGCCGGGTGCCGGAGCAGTCCAATTGTTTTCAATCTTCTCCCAGGGAACGGGTGTCAAGTTCGCCATGAATAGGCTCAGCCGGTAGGCTGCGGCCCGAGGTGCCCAAGGGGCTTCTTCAATGGCAGTGGCCCCCACACTAAGCGGAAGCAGGCCAATCAAGGCAGATGCAATCAGGTGTTTCATGGTTCAGTCTATAATTATTAGCCTTGGCTAAGTTTTGTAGAAAAGTCTATGTCATTGTCAAGGCCCGCGTCGCTGGTGCATACACAATAAGGCGCGGCAAGCAGGGTTCCGCACCAGCAATAGACACCGAGAGCAGAATGACCGATCAGAAACCACAACTATTCGGACGTAAACCTGACGACCAGGTGAGCGGTTTCGAGGCAGCCCGCGCCGCCCGACAAAGCGAAGTTGTGGAGGATTATGTCGAGCTGATCGCGGAGCTGATTCACCAGAACGGTTCAGCGAGGCCCGTGGAGATTGCCGAGCGGCTCGGCGTGACCCAGCCCACTGTGTCCAAGAACCTGACCCGGCTTAAACGCGAGGGCTTCATTGTGCAGGAACCTTACCGATCAATACGCCTAACGGATGCTGGGCGGCGATTGGCCGAGGCTTGTCGAAAGCGGCACCGAATTGTTGTGGAGTTCCTTATCGCCCTGGGTATTTCCAAAGACGTGGCCGAGCACGATGCTGAAGGTATCGAGCATCATGTAAGCGAAGAGACGCTTCGCGTATTCAAGGATTTTTCACAGAGTAAAATGAGCCGATAGCGAGTTGGTTCATGCTATTGCCATTTGCCATAATGATGCGCTCAGGGGAGGATTGCATTCGATCCTGACATGCAAACCATGGCAATGCAGGGGCGCAAGGCCCCTGCGACCGAAGTTCAGTCAAGATCTGAGTTTTGCTCAGGAGCCGTCATCGTCTGCTTGAACGATTAGTTTGGCCTCGACGGGCAAGCCCCCAACCATTAGCGGGCTGTGGCTGTTGCCATTGAGGGAAACTTTTATCTCAACGTCGCCATCCGGCAGTGATGGGAGGTGTATCCAGTTGGCATAAAGGCGCCCCAGCTTTTCGCCGTTGATATAGACATGCGCGTGACCTTCACCAAGTATTTCCTCAGTAGAGGCATTCTCAGGAGAAAATCGGAAGTTTTGCGGTGTCACGTGCAAGTTCCAACCTGCCATCGGATCTTTAATCATCTTGATCGCCACGCTGGGGGCATTGCTGTCGGCCGGTAAGTTAGTGACAGCAGAGTGGTCATGGGCTGCCATCTCCGCATTGCTACCATGTTGAGACGGGTCAGCATGGTCGTGGCTGTCAAAGGTGCTGCCGCTGCCGGCCGCGATCACAAAGCCGACGCCGCCGCCAAAAATCAGCCCGATGGCGAAGAGAGCGAGTGAACGGGACATTTTGTCCTCCTCAATAAATGAAAGCTCCCGCCGGCGGTGACCGGCGGGAAAGCAATAGAGGAAAGGAATCAGGCGGCGGCGTTCGCGCGTTTGCCTTCAGCCTGCCAGAAGTATCCGGCAAAGCTTCCCAGCAACACCCAAGCGGCCATGCCGATGCCAAAGGCTCGGGCGGCAAATAGCGCGCCGATCTCGGTCGGAACCGGGCCAGCGAAGGTGTCGGGTTCAGGCGCACCGACGACGTGAGGCGCTATCAGCAGTCCAGCGGCGATCAGATAGCTCACCAAGTTGCCTCCAAAGGCGATCAACCACATGGCGACGCCAGCTGTGGCAACAGTAGCAGTCCACCATACTTGGCGCACACCGACATCTGCTGCGGCTACGCCTGGCACTTCAGGCGCCAGCGACAAGCCAGGCGCAAAGTGGAAGGCAACAAAGCCAGCCAAGCCCCAAAGCAAACCGGTGCGACCGTTAATCTCACGACCCTGTTGTTCGGCAATCGACATAAGCGCCACAAGGGCCAATGCATAGCCAGTATACGTCAGCATCGTGAAGATGATGCTTAGGCCGTCGCGCACCGGCTCGGCGAACATGCCGGGCAACTCGGGATGCGCAGTCACAGGATCAGCGCCAAAATGCACCAAATCGCCACCCTCATAAAGTTCGGCGTGGAGAAGTACAGGCTGCACGAAATAAAGCTGCAGCAAGGCGGCAATCAGCCCCGCTGCAGCACCAGCGAACAACGCGCTGGTCAGAATACGACTGAACATGGTCTTAGTGGCAGGGAAAGCCAGTTGCGTGGCGCACATCGTGAGCAGCGTCATGCAGGCCAGAAGCTTGAGCATGGCCGGTCACAGTAACAACACCCAAACCCAGAATAAGGGCGAACACTGCGGGCAGAATGGTTGATCCTACAGCGGATGCTTTGATAGCGTTTGTCGTCATTTTAGTCCTCCTTGCCGTCACACCCGACGGCGCAAGTTACGTTCAATATACGGCCGGTCTCCTGACTCGCGGGTCGATGCCGTCTTCCCCCTTCCCAGCACTCTCGCACCAGTGGAAATGGAAGGTAGCTCGCCGCTCACAGTCGCGGGGGCGGTTGAGGTTTCGGTGCCGCGATTTGGTCCACCGTCCTCATTCCCGTTTCAGCTCTAATGCATTTGCACCTTTGAGCACCGTAATGACTGTTTCTGTCCGATTAGGCGGTAGCAGGTCAAGTACGAAACCGGCATGCCTAAGTTCCGCAGCGCCAAATTGATTTGAAATCTGCTGCTGTCAACACTGTACTGAATGCAATAATTCACCGCAGGAGCTACTAATATCGTGGTGCGGGTGGTTTACTGCACATCTGCGGGAATGCGAGCAATAGCCTTGAAACGCAGCTTTCCAAGTGGCCTTGCATCCGCGAAGTTACCGTCTGGGCTTTCCTGATACATCCGGATGAATGTCAGGATGTCCGGCAGGTCTTGAGCAGTTATCTCACCGAAAAGATAAGCAGTCTTGTCGTTCTGTCGGACTGCAAGCGTTTGTGGTCGCATGCAGCCGGACATGCAATCGACGTGCTGCAATTTTGCCTTCACATTCGCTGCCTTTAGCGTTGATACCACTTGATCATACAGGGTTGGATCCGCGTCACGGCAGGTTCGGCATAAAGTAAGCGTTGGTAGGTGCATGCGCCGAGCAAGTCCTTTTTTGAGCAACCTTCTTTATGATTCAATATCTGCGGGTGGTTACTGGTTCGATTTCGAAACTTGGTTTTGTCGCGGTGCCTTTAGAAAAGTCAATACTTGAGCGATCGGCAAGCTCGCCGGAGTAGGCACCTACAATGCCAACATAGATTATTCAGACTTGTGGCACGAGAAATTTTTCTTGTCCGGCAAATCGAGGAAACAGTTGCTCAGGCAAAAAATCCGCCGAATGAAACTTGGGGCAATGTCTTCAATGATCGCCCTCGAAGTGCCTCTGGATCACTGGTACCACCAGCAGTAATCCGGCACCTCCGACAATGAATACGTCTGCCATGTTGAAAGTCGGCCAGTGTGCAGATCCAATGAAAAAATCAAGGAAGTCTGTTACGGCTCCATAATGGATGCGATCAACGACATTGCCGAGCGCGCCACCTATGATCGCCCCATACGCAATCGCTTCTATACTGCTCTCTGTGCGAAGCATCATGATCAGGAGCCAGGCACAAATGATAAGCGCAAGAAGCAAGAGGCCCCACCAGGGGGCGCCACCCAAAAGCCCGAAGGTTACGCCATCATTGCGATGGAACGTGAGATTAAGCCCGGGAAAGACAGCGATCCCGTCTTTTAGGGTATCGGCGCTCGCGACAACCCAGGCTTTTGTTACCTGATCAGTGGCGACGGCGCCGACGACAGCTAGTATGCCGAGTACTTGTGTTTTGTTGACTGTCAACATGTTGCAACGTAACTACTTTGGATACCATTGGCCGGTCTGCGCTGAAGCGGCTGAATAGGTTAGCTAGATTGGGGAAAGGACTTCCATAATTCGGCTCGGTTACCCTGCTGGGTAGCTCGAAAATATTTCGGTCGAGCCGTCTTTCTGGATCAAGAAGACGTCGTAGGCATCGCGTTCGTCTTCCGGCCCCATCCCTGGCGAACCATAGGGCATTCCGGGGACTGCGAGACCGACCGCATCGGGGCGTTCGTTCAGAAGGCGGCGGATGTCGGCTGCAGGCACATGTCCCTCGATCACGTAACCGTCCACGAGCCCAGTGTGACAGGAGACCATGCGCTGCGGCACTCCGTTGTCGAGTTTGAAGCGCACGAGAAGGCCGCCGAACATGTCCTGGCCTATTGGTGCGAAGCCGTTCTCCTCAAGATGATTCATCCAGGACAGACAGCAACCGCATCCATTGGTCTTGCGGACGTCTATTGGGGTTGCCTCCGCGAGGGCCTGCGCCGCCGGTAACAGGGCGAGTGTGATGGCAAGAGCTTGGATCATGCGTCTCATGGGTCAGAGCCTTTCGGTTGTCGTTTCGGCAATGTCGCTGCCGAGGTTTTCATTCAGAAGCGCCCGCGCCTCGACCAGACGCAAAAGCGCGGCTGTATCATCCGCTTCGCTCTCAGCCGCTTCGGCAAGTCTGTCGTCAGAGAGGGGGTCAGTAGGGCGTCCATCCACGAGGACTTCGTAGTGCAGGTTCGGGCCCGTCGCCGTGCCAGTCGCGCCGACGCGACCGATCACATCTCCCGCCGCAACGCGTTGGCCTTGTGCCAGGCCCTCGGGCACAGCGCTGAGATGCGCATAGCGTGTCATTGTGTCTGAGCCGTGGGCGATTTCGACCACGCGACCATAGCCGCCCCGCCAGCCGATGAAGCTGATCCGTCCCGGTGCTGTCGCTTGAACCGGCGTTCCGCTTGCCGTCGCGAAATCGACACCTGTGTGCATCCGGACATTGCCGTAGACCGGGTGCGTACGGCGGCCAAATACCGAGCTTAATCGCGCCCCTTCGACAGGCTGTGCAAAAACGCGGAGAACCGTGCCATTGACGTAAATCGTTGCCCGATCGCTACCGCTTACCGGCCAGACAACTTCATAAAGTGCGCCGCCGATCTCCAGCGATGCAAAGGTAAGTTCCGGCTGACCAATTCTGTCTTCGCCAACACGGGCCTCGCGCCACAGTAGCCGAAGCGTTTCTCCGCCGGTCACCTCACGACGGAAGTCGACGATTCCACCCAGCATCTGTGCCAAATCGACAGCGAAGCGGGCAGGCATCTCGGCTTCTTCCAGCGCGGCAAAAAGCGAGCTGTCGATCACCGCTTCGCCCGCCGATGTTATGAAGTCGGGAGCCGGGGTCACGACCTGCGTGGCCAACTCTTCGCCAAAGATCGCCTCGATCCGCACACCGTCCTCGACGGAGAGCGCGACGCTGCGCGGGCTGCCGTCCATCGTCGAGACAACGGTGACCGAATGCCCAGGCCTAAGTCGCCTCAGATCATATTCCGCGCCGAGGGCCAGAGCGACCTCGGCACGGTCAGTCGCTGAGAGACCTGCTTCTTCAAGAACGGTGTCGAGCGTCTCGCCGGTTGCGATATCGCGTGACCAGTTGGAGAGCGGAGGTTCTATCGTCGGTAAGAGAGTATCGGCGCTCGCAACCTCCAGACGTGGCATGGACTGGAGTGGTATTGCGGGCTCCACACGTGTTTGTGCGACCTGCGGTGTTTCCGTTTCAATAGAAGTGGGAAGCGGGAGTTGAGGTGGCGACCAAGTGGTTGCAGCTGCCAGACCGGGAGGGATCGGATCCTTCGACCAGATGCCCGATATTGCCAACCCGCCCACCGACAGCACCGATACGAATGCGAAACCTGCCGCGATTGTTCTAATTCTCATGTTGCCCCCCAGTTTCTCTATTGAGCGCACGCCGGATTTTCGGCACTGCGAATTCCCTCGGCTCGTGATAGTCGATCATGGTGCTGAACCGGCCTTTCGCGTCGAAAAGGAAAACGCTGGCAGTGTGGTTCATGGTGTAGTCGCCACCTTCGGTCGGCACCCGCCCATAGCGTGCGCGGAAGCCCTGTGCTGCGCGCGCAATTTCCTCTTCCGGGCCAGTCCACCCGCGGATCGACGGATGGAAATAGCCGACATACTCGGCCATTGCCTCGACAGTATCCCGCTCTGGATCGACGGTGATGAACACCACGTTCATTCCCTCCGCCTCTTCGCCCAGGTCATCAAGCCAGCCGGAAATATCCGACAGAGTCGTCGGACAAACGTCCGGGCAATAGGTGAAGCCGAAGAAGACCATTGACGGGCTGCCGATAAGGTTTTCGGGTCCAACCTCGTTACCTTCGTGATCTGTCAGGCGGAATTCCATTTCAGATAGGGCAACCGGGCGCAACCCCGCTTGTTCGGGCGCGCCGGGGCCATCGACCTGCCACCACCCAACAACAAGTGTCAGGATGATCGCCGCGATGCCAGCGAAGGCATACTTGAGGATCGACCGTCGGGTCATTAGCTCTCGGGACCGCGCGCTGCAATACCTAGAATTGGAACCTCGACCACGATCTCACCACCGTCCGAGAAGTCGAGCGTCAAGGAAAAGCTTTCGCCCTTGGCCATCGGTCGCTGCAAGCGCATCAGCATGGCGTGAAGGCCACCCGGTTCCAGAGACACAGATTCACCCGGCGCAATCTCGATCTCGCCTGCAGGTGCCATTGAGCTAACACCATCGGCATTTGTGGATGTCTGGTGAATATCAGGCATCATCGCCAAATCCGTGCGGAGGCCAGTAAGTATCACAGCCTCGTCGCCTGTATTGCGGATTGTCATATACGCGACACCCGGACGGTTTACGCCGATTGACGCGCGCGCCCAGGCATCTTCGACGACAACGTCTTCCGAACCAGCTTCTACCGGGGTCGCTGTGCTTGATGCGAACATGCTTGCGGCCATCAGGCCATAGAGTACTGTCTTCACTTTGCGGTTCCCTTTTTGACCACTAGCTGCCAACTGCAGCTACTTCGGCGTCAACCTGTTGTCTCAATTCGTCCATTCCAAACGGATCTAGCGGCTTGCCATTGATGTAGAACGTTGGGGTCTGGCGAACGCCCATTGTTTCTACGTCCGCTTTGTCCTGATTGACGATTGCCACGATATCGGGTGATTTCATCTGCTCTATCGCAAGTTCGAGATCGAGCCCGGCTCCGGCCGCGATCTTTCCCAGCTTTTGTTGATCAAACGCCCCATGCGCCGCCCACGCGTCTTGATAAGCCATTAGAGCATTTAGCACCTGTTCGAACTTGCCCTGCATCCGGGCCGCTTCTAGCAACTTGACGGCTATATCCGAAATCGGTCCGTGAAACGGGGTGTATCGTATGACAACACGCACGGCTTCGGGATTTTTGTCCAAAATATCTTTTACGACGGGGTGAAATGCGCGACAGGCCTCGCAGGCTGGATCGAGGAACTCAACGATGGTCACGGGGGCTTCAGCGGGCCCCAAAACAGGCGAATATGGTCGCATCAAAGCGTCCGCCAACTCTGGCGCGACAACCGCACGTTCAGATGACGGTTTTGGTTGGTTTACATACCACGCGGCCCCACCAAAACCGGCAGCACCCATTGCGAGAACGGAAATAATCAACCCGCGTCGGTTCATGATTTTTTCTCCTTGAGAGATAGGACTGAAAGCGCACCAATAAGCGCAAATGTAACAACGGCCATCAGCGGAATGGGGATGCCTAACACCAACTGGTTGTCGTCAGTGCAAGAGGGCCCCGTCGCAGTACAAGGTTGGACGCGTTCAGGTATGATCCCGACATATAACCCCATATGCCAAGCAGCCACTGCTGCGCCACCAAGTGCGAGTACGACACCGTACCGACCAACACGCGGATCTTGCCACCATAGTCCCAGCCCAAGAATTATCGCCAGTGGAAACATGAAGGCGCGCTGGAACCAGCAAAGAACACAAGGTGTCTGCCCCAGCACTTCGCCAATGAACAGAACAGCAAGCGAGGCGATGAGGGCGATCACCCAAGCCAGCCCGAGGGCAGTTTCTCCGTATAATCGGTTCATTTGGGTCAGAGCCTCTCTCTTAGATCGGTAAGTATCTCTTCGGCAGAGGTGCCATAAGCCCAAGAGTCGGTGAAGCGCGCCTTTGGATCGAAGAGGAATAGATGCGATGTGTGGCCCATTGTGTAGCCATTTGGTGCTGAGGCCTCCTCGATCCGCTCATAGAAGATCGGAAAGGTCTCGGACGTCTCAGCAATCTGCTCCGGCGTGCCGGTCAGCCCAATGATGCCTGCATTGAACAAGGGCACATACTCGGCCAGCGCAGCGGGTGTGTCGCGTTCAGGATCAATCGAGATGAAGATAGGCTGTATTTTCTCTGCATCTGTTCCTAGGTCTTCCATGACGGCGGCAACTTCGGCGAGCGTCGTTGGGCATACATCTGGGCAGTTGGCAAAGCCAAAAAAGACAAGCATCCACCGCCCGGCAAAGTACTCATCCGTCTGCACCAATCCACGATGATCGGTCAGTTCGAAATCGGCGTAAAACGCAGGGTTAGAGGCATTAGCGTCGGTATCGGTCGAAGGTTCGAAATACTGGAATGCCGCAAAGGCAAGAAGCGCTGTGCCTGCCAGACCCCACAATAGTCTCTGAATAACTGAAAGACGCACGTTATTTCGCCCGTTTGATTCTCGGTTTTGAGCCGGTTTACATCCTCTAGCTACTGTAGGTTCAAGTGGTTTTCTAAAGAGCGCGCCAGAGATCGCCAAAACGTGATTTCCGCGGTTGCGCCATGAGTGAGATAAATCTACATTCACTAGAGGATTAACGGGGTTTCGACATGCTCACAATTGGGACTCTTGCGAAGAGGACCGGCACCAAGGTTCAGACGATCCGCTACTATGAGCAGATTGGATTGATGCCGGAACCTGGTCGGACTGAAGGCGGGCAACGTCGCTATGGTGACGCTGAACTTGATCGCCTCGCATTCATCCGGCACAGCAGACAGTTGGGATTTCCGCTCGACGCGATCCGGGAGTTGCTTGATTTGTCCGACGCGCCGGACCGGCCCTGTCACGAAGCCGATGAGATCGCACGCCGACAATTGAAGCTCGTTGAGCAGAGAATGGAGCGCTTGAAAGCGTTGCGCGCGGAATTGAAACGCATGGTCAAGGAATGTAGTGGCGGCAACGCATCGCAATGCCGCGTCCTTGAAGTGCTAAGAGACCATTCGGAGTGTCTGACCGAGCACGATCAAATTGGGGTGTGAGTGAGCACAGAAAACTATTCGAAGTTTTTGCTTGAACCTACAGCGACTGTAGCAATTATCTCTGTACTCGAAAGATTCGAGGAGCCCCATCGTGGCACATAATGACCCTTTATTGACCGCAACCCCGATCCTGGATTTTGGGGCGGCGCCCATAGCGGAGCTCATCGCTGCAAGGGGTTGGCGTGATCTGTCCGACACCGACAAGATTGGCGCGATCTATGACTATATCCGCAACGAGATCGCCTTCGGCTACAACCGCGCCGACGACATTCCAGCGTCCGAGGTGCTGTCTGATGGCTATGGTCAGTGCAATACGAAGGGCACGCTCCTTATGGCGCTCCTTCGGGGTGTGGGCATAAAGTGCAGAATCCACGGGTTCACGATCCACAAGGGCCTTCAGCGCGGTGTTGTGCCGGAGCTGGTCTACCCGATTGCGCCGGAAGAGATCCTGCATTCGTGGATCGAGGTCGCACTGGACGGCAAGTGGATCAATCTCGAAGGCTTCATTCTCGACAGCGCGTTCCTGAAGGTTCTGCAATCGTCGTTTACCGACCGCGAGAGTCTGTGCGGTTACGGTGCTGGGACGGATTGCCTCAACGCGCCGCCTGTCGAGTGGACAGGGCAGGACACATATATCCAGGATACCGGGATCGTGCAGGATTTCGGAACGTTCGACACGCCCGACGCTTTCTATGCAGAGCATGAGCAGAAATTCGGGCGTTTGCGCGGATGGCTCTATCGGAACATCATCCGGCACTGGATGAATGCGCGTGTGCGGGCCTTCCGCGCAGGCCGTCTGAAACCCGACGCCTCAATTGCGCACCAGCATGAGGGAGAGACCCGTGCCGCATGATCACCATGGTCACAGCCATGCCCATCTGGACCCGTCCAGCGGGGATCGCCGGGTAGCAATTGCGATTTGGGCGAACGGTCTTCTGACGGTTGCGCAGATCGTCGGCGGCATCTTCGCAGGGTCTCTCGCCCTGATCGCGGATGCGCTGCATAACTTCTCGGACATGGCCGCGCTTGTCATTGCCTTTGCGGCCCGCAAGATCGCGCGGCGGCCCGCTGATGAGCGAATGACCTTCGGCTATGGCCGGATCGAGACCGTGGCGGCCTTGATCAACTACACGACGCTGATCGTGATCGGGCTCTATCTGATCTATGAAGGCGGCATGCGCCTTATCGAGCCGCCTGAGGTGAAAGGGTGGACAGTCGTCATCATCGCGGGACTGGCACTGGTGGTTGATGCCCTGACGGCGGGGTTGACCTATTCCATGCAGAAGGGCAGCCAGAACATCCGCGCCTTGTTCCTCCACAACCTCTCCGACGCTTTGGCTTCAGTCGCTGTGATTGTCGGTGGCACGCTGATCATCCTCTATGACATGCGTTGGGTTGATCCTGCGATCACGATTGGTATCGCGCTCTATATTCTGTACCTGGCCTTCGCTGAGATTGGTGACCCGATCCGGACGCTGATGCTTGGCAGCCCGCCGGACATTGATGGAGGTGACGTGGTGGCCGTTTTGCGCCAAACAGAGGGCGTTAGCGACGTCCACCATGTGCACTTGTGGCAGATGGAAGAGAATGCTCCAGCGCTCGATGCGCATGTCGTCGTCGAAGATGTTGCATGGGGCCAGTTGGAGCAGATCAAGGCAGAGCTAAAGACGCAAATTGGCGCTGAGTTTGGGATTGATCATTCCACGCTGGAATTTGAGCGTAATGAAGCTTGTGACGTCGAGGCGCCGCTGTTTGGACATGACAAGCACCAGATCGAATAGCTTAGGTGATATGCATGATTGATATCTTTGGGGCGGCACCTAGGACGACGTGGAAGCAGACCTTGTTGCTGCTGCAGCGAAAGGGCACTTTGTCCGCGTAGCAGACCTTGGCGCCAAGTGCAGTGAATGACCGCTTCCCGCCCTCTATGACCGTCAGACCATGCCCACCGCCCTACCGGTGAATTGGCTTTTTGCCACCCTCCTCCTGCAGCATCGCTTCCATATCGTCCAAGCCATCAACGGCAGAGCGCATCTGCGCGTCATCATCCACCCCCACTGTCTCGGCATCCGCGACCAGGCCCTCAAAATCCATCTCCATCTGTCGCTGTTCCTCGGCGATCACAGCTTGAACGACAGGCGCGGTCTTCTTTGGAGCGACATCAGTTTTCCCTGACGGTTTGCCATCAGCAGCCTGGCGTACACCCTCCGCGTCGGCCCCGGGTCCGCTTGACCCGTTCGGTGGCGGTGTCATCGGCATGGCGCGCATACTCGGCGGCAGATTGCCCTGCGGCCCCCCTCCCCCAGGCTGCGGAAACGGCAACTCGCCCGTCTGAGCCGCGTGGATCGCCTTGAACAGCCGATCATCAAAATACTGGATCCGTTTTGCGCGGACCGGCATTTGCGCATCGATCACCATGACGATCTCGTCGAGCGGCAGGCGGCGCGCCTCATCTTCGGGGAGCAGCGAGCTTTCTTCCGTTCGGGTCGACTGGCTGCGGCCCTCGAAGGGGTTCTTGCCGATAGACTGCGAGCGGGTGACCACGGTTTTCGTGGTCTTGCCGACAGCCTTGCTCAGCTCCTCGACGGTTTTTTCGTCGGAGGGCGTCAAGTAGAGCTTTACACCAGCGTTGCCTTGCAGGGCACGGCGGGTGTTCTCACCATAGATTTCATCGAGGGCAGGGATGGTTTGGGTGACCACAGCGAGGTGGCCGCGATAGGTCCGCAGGGTCTCGAT
>NZ_WIBF01000022.1 GCF_009496005.1 Tritonibacter litoralis | reverse complement strand
ATCGGGCCGCCCCAAGATCGTCCTGGGGCGGCCCATCCTCGTCAGAGGATTTAGTCCTGGGGATCTTTCGCGCTCGGTGGGAACATCACCAGCTCCGAGACCGCGACCGGGAAGTCGAGCTTGAGGCTGAAGAACTCCGAGCCGTCCCCGTTGCGGGTGTTACGGAACATCGCACCCACGCGCTGAAAACGGGTGCGCTCCTGGCCATCGGTATCGGTGAACTTGACGGGGACGGTAGCGACGTAGTGGTTGGTCATTTGGGTTACTCCTTGTTGCGATGGGGATCACCCGGCACGGGGGCAAGAGGCTCGGTCGCAAGCGCAAATGCGGAGGGTCCGCGGCTAGCCGTGGAAGCCGTATTTGTGCTTGCCGAAGCGTGAGCTGAGGGCACGATTGGGCCGACCCCGTGCGATCCACATCTATGAGCAAAAAGGAGAGACCCGGATGACCCTTGCTATCACGCAGCCGCCACCATCCGCGTCCGCGACCCCTCGCGTCTTGCCGCGCTGACGATCCACGTGAGGTGCGCACCATCCCCAGCCCGCACCGATGCGGATGGGCCGCACTCTGACGGACTGGGTAGAGGGATAACGGTGCTGGACGCCGCGAGCTGCCGATCACGCGTGACCGATCGCACGCGCCATGAGAAATGACGAAAGGGCCGCCCGAAGGCGACCCCGTTATGGCCATCACGCGCCCAAGCTGTCGAGCATCCCCCTGGTATCAGGCATTCGCTTCAGCGAGTTGCCGATGTGTTCCCGCCAGCGCGGCCCAACCTCCATTGCGGTGGCATAGGCCCGAGCCAGATCATCGGGCCGGTCCTCGGCCATCGCTTCGATAAGGAAAGCCGCCTGCTCGCGGTCCTTCGCGGATTTCAGGCTTCCTGCCCAATCGCGGCGCCGGTCGGCAATGATCAGTTTGTGGACTGCATAACGCTCTGGGCGGGGCACCTGCACCAGAACGCCGGATCTATAGATCGCCGCCGTGTGGATCGGCTCAGCGATCAGGAAGTTCAGATAGTTCAATCCTTGGGCGTTCACGCCCAATGCTGGCAGATCCCGGATGGTCTCATCTCCGAACGCCGGTGTGAGGAACTCGACCAGCTGGCCACTGCCGCCCTGGGCCCATCGCCAGGTCCGACCTTGGTCAAGAGCCGGTAAGGGATCAAATTTGAGCGCTGAGAAGGTCTCAGCGAGACCCGGATCGACCTGATCCTGCAGCGCCACGCTGAGCTTCTCGAACTGGGCGATGTCGATGTCGCCGGTATTGGCCATGCCCCCCAAGGGAAGACGGATACCAAGCTCACCCTCATAGAGCCGGAACGCGTTTGTCCCGACGATGGTGCCACCCAAACGGAAAGTCCCGGCTGCCGCCATCGCCGACAGGATGGAACCGGTTGCCCGGTCGGTGGGGGTCATGCCTTCGGCGCGCAGAAGTCGAACGAGCCGCGACCGTTCTGCCTGTCGATCCTTGGCTGTCGCGCGCAGCTCCTCGATCCGGTCGATACGTGCACGCGTCTCGTCACTGTCCTCGCCGATATAGGTGAACTGCATCTCGGTTCCGACGCGTCGCGCGGCGTACCAATAGGCCTTGTCGCCGCGCTCTTTGAGCGTGGGCTTGCCTTCGACACCGGACAAGGCGTCGTCCTTCAAGAGACGCACCAGGTCGGTATAGGCGCTCATCGCGATGCTGCTAAGAGGTGTCATGCCTATCATTTCAAAGTTTTGCTTGGCACGCATATACCTATCAAAACATAAAATTGCTAGGCATATGTTTTTTGTGGCACCGTCACTCCGATGAGAAAAGGAAAAAGGGCCGCCCAACGGCGACCCTCTCTCTTCAATCCTGCGACGCGGTCTTCGCCGGGTCCGCAACCCGCATGACCGTCAGGCCTGTCGCTTCCGCCTTCTGCCCGAGGTTCAGCGCGACCCCGTTGCCGCCGAAGAGCACAACCCCCGTCGCCGCGAACTTGTCGTCCAGCATCTCGTCGTTGCACTTGAACGGTGCCGCCCGCCCATGCGCGGACCAGCGCGGATCGAAGCGCGCCTGGGCGACCCCGCGTGCTCGGGCCCACCGGGCCGCGATCATCTCCGCTCCGTGCTTGCCACCCTTATGGCAGAGGAAGATCTCCTGATTGCGGTTTTGCTTGATCCGTTCGCGAACCTTGTCGAGCGTGTTGAAGATCACATCGACATCGGTCCAGTCGGTGGCGCCTGAGACGATCAGGGGCACCCCCTCGACTTTGGATTTCTCGGCAGTCTCGCGGTCGTGCTGCTCCAAGAGCTGCCGTGCCTCGAAGACCGCCCCGGTCTCTTGCGCCCTGACGCTTGCGCGCGAGCCGGCTGCCGGGATGAAGGCGTGGCCCGTCTCGATCTCGTAGCATTCCGCCGCTGCCTCGCTCATCACCTCGATGGCGCTGACAATCTCGCGCAGCTGCAGAAAGCGCGCCTGCGCCTCTTCGAGCGCGGTCTCGGCGATCTCCGATCCGTCATGGGATTTTGCCAGCGCGCCGATCTTGTCGGCGGTGCGGTCGACCTCCTTGCCGAGTGCCACCTTGCGGCGCTGCAGGATCGTCGCGAGCCCATGGGCCAGCGGTTCGATTTCCGCTTCAAGCCCGGTCCCCCGCAGCTGCCCGAGCAATGCCTCGAAGCTCTCGCGGATGATGCGGTCGGTCAGGATGTGATCTTCCGGGATCGGCAGCTGCGCGTCCTTCTCGGTCAGCCCGAAAAGCTCGATCGTCTCGTATGTGTTAGCGGTGTCGTAAGCCATGTTCTTTCTCCAGATATTGGGTTCGACCACCACGTGAGTGTGGTGGCATGGCCGAATGTCTGGTTTCCGAATCTGCCCGGGTCAGGGACGGCGCAGCCGCCGGCTTGCCGGGCGCAAAAGTTTTCTGCGCGCAGCACCCGACACATGCGCGCGCTCACGCACGGGACCGCCCCGCCCCACACGCCCCGCCCTCGCCGAAAAGTTTTGCGATCCTTGACGCGGGCTGATTTGGGGGCCATCCGGAGGATATGCTTCCGCACTCATGTGTGTGTGTTTTGACGGTAGGTTTGCCCGACCCGAGCAGGCAAACGGCCCGACCGGACGCGGGAGACGGATGGAGCGGCGGGATCGTTTTGCCCCGCAAAACAGACCAGAGCGAAATCCGGCGGAGCGGCTGGGGAGGGACGTGCTCGCGAGGCGGGCAAACCGGGACGCCAAGCGCAACGCCGCGGTGAGGCCGCATGGCCGAATGCGCGACGGACCGAAGGGCCGTTCTCCCCTGCGACATGGCTGCCGAGCTGGGGAGGCTGGAAGGCTGCTGACGCATTTCTCGTGGTCGGCCTGCCCGGCTTGCCAGGTACAGCAATACTTGGTAGTCTATTGAAGCACCGAGGAGTTTGCCATGAGCGTTCAAAAGCAATCCGTCAGTTTCACCGACACCGCCTACACCTTCGCAAGGGAACTGGTCGAAGCAGGCGAGTACCCCAATGTGAGCGCCGCAGTTTCGGGTGAATTGGCGAAGGCCAAGGCAGAACGTGACCGTGAGCGTACTTTGCTTGAAGCAGAACTGGAGCGCCGACTATCCCTGCCACTCGATCAATGGGAACCCGTCGGCGATGCCGCCGACGTCACTAAAGGCGCCCGGGCCCATCTTGCCGCGATGGCCCAAAAGACCTGATGCGATTTATTAGGCATCCGTTCTTCGAACGGGACCTTATCGGTATCGTTGATCATATTGTTGAGGTGACCGATGGTGACGTTGCAGCCGCGAGCCGTCGCCTGGATGAAGTAGACGCGCTCTTAGAAGCGATTGCCTCAAGTCCAAACTCAGGCGTCCGGCTGAACGGAAAACTGGATGGATGGCTCGTGCGCCATGGCGGCGCCGGTCAGCGACTGACCATCGTATTCAAACCGGATGCAGACGCCGGGCAGATTTATCTCGCTCTTGTCGCGTTCGGCGGCCGAGATTGGATGCGGCTCGCGTCGGCAAGACAGGTGTTCGCTGACTAGCCTTAGAGCAATGGAGAGGCCAAGAAGTTGTAGACTGAACCTTCGCTGCGCCGTGCGCGAACTGGTAGGATGCGGGACAAACCTGACTTTTACTTGGTCAGCTATTGCTAACGCAGTATAGGTTCGCGCCCGCAGCGGTAGGAATTTTGTCAATGCAGCAAACTTCACCGGACTGGTCACTCACCCGTGCTGATCTCACAGGATTACAAACCGCACTTTCTCTGCGCCAGATCACCAGCGCGAGGTGTGGACCAAGCCGCGGTTCACTCGTGTAGCTTACTCTTATGCAGAAACCGATTGCGCATGCAATACGTCTCTCGCCGCGGCCATGTTGATGCATCGCCGCGTTCGGTTTACCTAAACCCACCAGCAGAATAGAGTTTTCACGACCACATCGGAAAGTGCCACTAACCCCAGTATGCTGGGCGTGGGCAAACCCGCCCGACCTGCGCGAGATCTTGAACTTAGTTGGCAACGCGACCGCTGACACCGCGGCGGACTTCCTTGCAGCGGGTGTTCTCAACCCAATGTGCGGTTGCTGAGTGCCACGGGGATTTCTGCGGGCCAATAGCTGAGTGGGGTAATCTAACGTTTGCAAAATTTGGAGCGCACTCCTCTACCACTGATCATTATCGCCCTCGCGACGGGTGTCCTGTCTACGGTTCTCGGCAGAAAAACACTCAGCTTGACTTCTCGTAGCGACTTGCACTAGCCTTCGCATAATTGGAATAAAAAACCGCATAGTAGAATTATGGGAGGAGACCCAATGAAATCCCTACTAGCAACCACCGCTGCTGCGCTCTGTCTGGCGGCCGCGACTTTCGCAAGCGCCGAAACCACACTGATCCTGGGAGAAGCGGGTCCGAATCGCGGCGCCCGCGCAGCGGCGCTACAATCTTTCGCCGACGACGTAACGGCCCGCACCAATGGTGAGGTCAAGATCGACATTCAATGGGGCGGCGCGCTGTTCAAGGCCAATGCGGCTGCTCAATCCATTGCTGACGGCGTTGCAGATCTTGGCACGGTGATCGCCGTGTATTTTCCACAAGAGATGCTGAGCTACAGCTTCGCGGACCTGCCTATGCGCAATGCGGACGCCTGGGTCGGGATGCGCGCCACGGATGAGTTGATGCGAACTTCTGACGCGATCACCGCAAGCCTGGCGGATCAGAACCTTGTCTATCTGGGCACCTTTACCACATCGGCGGTAAACATTGCCTGCAAGGATGCGGCAATCCGCTCGGTCGAGGATATCTCGGGCCTGAAGATCCGTGGTGTCGGTGCCTATGGCGACACTTTCCGGGACTTTGGTGCAAACATGGTCGCAATGCCGATCTACGATGCCTATCAGGGTCTCGATACCGGGTTGCTGGACTGCTCGCAGGGCTACTCCTACGCGGTAACCGCGCTGAAACAGCAGGAGGTCATGACCAGCTATACCCTGCTCAACTGGGGGCAGGTTGGCGCCTTGGGCATTTTCATGAACAAGGACGCCCATGATGCGCTCGACGCTGAGACGCAATCCGCGCTGTCCGAGGCCGGCATTGCGATGGCCGACGAGCTGGGTGAACTGATCACCGCGGCCAATGATGCCGCGGTCCAGACCATGCAGGAGGCCGGTATCGAGGTCATCGACCTGCCCGCGGAAGAGCGCGACAAGCTTGTGCAGAAAGGCCAGCAATATGTCGATGAATGGGTCGAGCGCGCCAATGCATCAGGTCTCGACGGGGTTTCGCTGTTGGAGCAATACCGTGCCTTGCTAGAAAAATATGCCGGTGAGCGTGACAGCCAGGGCTATCCCTGGGCGCGCAGCTGATATCGGTCGCATGTCTGCCCGCGGCGCAAGACCGGCGCCGCGGTACTTCAATGTCCCCAATCTCAACGGAGTTGACCGATGTTGCGTCGCATCGAAAGGCTGCTGCTCGACTTGGCTGTATTTGCCGTAATCGGCCTTGGTGTGTTGATCACGGCAAGCGTGCTTCTGCGGATCACCGTCAATTCCGGTATCCCCGACACAATCGTGATCGTTCGCGAGTTGATGGTCGTCGCCATCGTCCTTCCCCTGGCCGTGGCGACGTTGGAGCGGGCACATATTGTAGTCGAGTTTCTCAGCAACAAAATGCCAACCCGTGTGCAAGACTGGCTGATCGTCGGTGGGAGCATATTCGGGCTTTTCGCCCTGTCACCCCTGATCTTTGCTGGCTGGCGAGAGACCGTCCACACCATTGAGAGCGGTGCTTTTTTCTTCGGTCAGCTAAACCTGCCAAAATGGCCAGGCCGGGTGATTTTTCTGATCGGAATTTCATTTTGCTGGCTTCGGCTGCTGCTGATGGTGATCGGCGACATCCGCACGATCCGCAGCGGCGGCAGTGTGATCAAACCGACACATGAACATGAGGAGAGCGTCTGATGGACGGCACCTTAATTGGCATCGTCGCCTTCGCATCAGTCATCGGTTTGCTTGCGGTACGGGTGCCCATTGCATTTGCGCTTGCCGGTGTCGCCACGGTGGGAACCTTTGTGGTCTTTGCGTTTCGCACCGGAGCCTTTGCACCGGAGCGGGCGCTAAAGCCTACGACCTCGCTGGTGTTCTCCAACTCTTTCGACCTGATCCATTCTTACGATCTGTCGATGATCCCGTTGTTCATCGCACTTGGTCACATCGCCTATCGGGCTGAGATTACGACGAAAATATATCATGCCGCCCGGGTCTGGCTGGCGAGCGTGCCGGGCGGTGTCGCGATGGCCTCGGTTGTGGGCTGCGGCGGGTTCTCTGCCATCACCGGATCCTCCATCGCTTGTGCATCGACCATGGGCCGCATCTGCTCGCCGGAGATGCTGCGCATGGGCTACGACAAGCGGCTTGCGACCGCCAGCGTCGCGGCGGGCGGGACACTTGGGTCCCTCATTCCGCCCTCCGTCCTATTCATCATCTACGGTATCTTCACCGAAACCTCGATCAGCGCGCTGTTCCTTGCGGGCATCCTGCCCGGAATCATCTCACTGCTTGGTTTCGTTCTGGTCATCTTTGTATGGGTTCGCCGGACACCCGAAGCCGCGCCCAGGTTCGAAGGCCAGATCTCGATGCGGGATCGCGGCCGGGCTGCGTTCGAATCCTGGCCAGCCATCAGCCTGTTCGTGATTATTGTCGGCGGCATCTATGGTGGTTTCTTCACGGCAACCGAAGCAGCTGCGATCTGTGTGTCGGCCGCTGTCGCCATTGGCTTTGCGCAGGGCAAGCTTGATCTGCGCGGGCTGATTGACTCCTTGCGCGAGACCTGCGTCCAGACGGCCAGTATTTTCCTGATCGCCGCCGCTGCCAAGATCTTTGTGGCCTTTGTCGCCCTGACCGGGGTCGCGCCCGCCATCGTCAGTGCCGTGACTGAGGCACAGCTTTCTGCCGTCTTGCTGCTGGCGGCCATCGCGGTGATCTATCTGGTGCTTGGAATGTTTCTTGATCCGATCGGCATCATGGTGCTGACCCTGCCGCTGATGATCCCGCTGGTGGAAACCTACGGGTTCGATTTGATCTGGTTCGGGGTGGTTGTCATCAAACTGCTTGAGATCGGGCTGATCACACCACCGGTTGGGCTGAACGTATTTGTCATTGCCAACGTGGTGGGCAAAGAAGTTTCGATCGACAAGATCTTCTCGGGTATCCTGCGGTTTTTGACGGTTGACGTGATTGTTCTGATCCTGATCATGGCCTTCCCGGTCATTTCGCTGCTGATCCCGAATTCGATGTGATCAGGGGCCCCAAAATGTTGAGGAACGTCATGCCCAACGAGATTGAGACAGACAGAAGGTTCGCAACCACTCTTGCGCGGGGCTTAAGCGTGCTGCGGGCGTTCAGGCCATCCGATGACGGCTTGGGCAATGCGGAAATCTCGGAGCGTACAGGCATACCGAAATCCACCGTTTCCCGCCTGACTTTCACCTTGCAGAAGCTCGGCTATCTCACCCATGCGCGGCGCCATGACCGATATCGCCCCGGCCCTGCGCTGTTGGCGCTTGGCAATATGGCCAGCGCATCGATCTCTTTTGTCGATCTTTCATCACCGCTGATGCAGCGGCTGGCGGATGAAACGGGAACTCTTGCCCTGTTGTTGGTCCGCGACGGGGGCAAGCTGCTGATCGTCAAGACATGGCGCCCTCGTGGGGTTGCCTCCCTCTGGCTGGAGGTCGGGCATCGTTTGCCGTTCAACGGCACCTCGTCCGGCCATGCGCTGCTCGCCTCAACCTCCGAAGAAGGGTTTGATGAGATTTTGACAGCGGCAGACGGTGATCGCAGGGTGACCCGGGATCGTGCGGAAGAGATTCGGCGCGTTGCGCACAATCAGCTAGTGACAACAGGCTTCGTCGTCACCGACCCTGGCGAGTATTTTGCAGCCAATATTCACGCGGTTGCCACCCCGTTCTACTCTCGCGACTTGAGCGAGCCTGTGATTTTCACCTGTGGCGCTTTGCCTGAGGTCCTCTCGGTGCCCCGCATGCGCACGGATGTCGGGCCGAAACTGCGCGAAACAGTCCAGGAACTTGAGCGGATGATGGGTCTCGGCGTGTCCCAAGCATATCGTGACCTGTAAGTTAGGAGAATACCGCATAGTAGAATTCACTATTGCATATTGAAATTTATAGTGTGATCCCTTATCAATCCAGTGAATCAACGAAAGGTGAAATGATGGCGTCGGTATCCTACGAAACTGTTGGCCGGGTGGCGGTGGTGACCGTCGACAATCCCCCGGTCAACGCGCTGTCCCGGGTCATCCGCAGCGGTCTGTCAGACGCTTTCGGCCGCTTTCAGACCGACGAGTCGGCCGATATTGCCGTCATCATTGGGGCTGGTCGGATGCTCATTGGCGGCGCTGACATTTCCGAATTCGGCAAGCCACCACAAAGCCCCAGCCTGCCCGACGTGATCCTCCAGATAGAACAATCTGCAAAACCTGTCGTCGCTGCCATTCACGGCATGGCATTGGGCGGCGGGCTTGAAGTTGCCCTTGGGGCGCATTACCGCATCGCGGCTCCCGGCACGCGGCTGGGTCTGCCCGAGGTCAAGCTGGGCATCATGCCCGGCGCGGGCGGGACACAGCGTATGCCGCGCCTCGTTGGTGCTGACACAGCGCTGAAAATGATCACCAGCGGCACCCCTGTGACCGAAGCTGAAGCACTCCAGTCCGGGTTGATCGATCAAATCTGCGAAGGCGTTGATATTCGCGAAGCCGCAATCGACTATGCGCAATCGCTGCTGTCCGACAATGCCCCGGCACGACCAATCAGCGGTTTGCCCCGCGCCACGGACAGTGAGGGCGTCATTCAGCAATGGCGCGCGAAGCTGCAGAAATCGTTGCGTGGCGAAGTGGCCCCGCTGGTTGCAGTCGATGCGGTGGAAGCATCGGTCCAGAAGTCCTTTGCCGAAGGGTTGAAGGAGGAACGCCGCTTGTTCCTGCATCTGATGGACACTCCCCAGCGCGCCGGGCTGATCCACGCTTTCTTCTCCGAACGCGCTGTGGCAAAACTGCCGGAGATTTCTGACATCGCGCCCCGCGACATAGCACGTGTCGGCGTCATCGGCGGCGGCACCATGGGGGCGGGCATCGCCACCTCGGCGGTGCTGAACGGCCTCGCGGTGACATTGGTGGAGCGTGATTCAGAGGCTACCGACAAAGCCCGCGCGACCATTGCAGGCAATCTCGACGCCGCCGTGAAGCGCGGCAAACTCAAAGCCGAACAGCGCGACGCAATCCTCACGGATGCTCTCAAGACTGTCACCGACTACGGTGCTTTATCGGGGGCCGATCTGATTATCGAAGCCGTTTTCGAAAGCATGGACGTGAAAAAGGAAGTCTTCGCCAAGCTGGACGAAATCCTGCCGCGCGGCGCGATCCTGGCGACAAATACCTCCTACCTCGACGTTAACGAAATCGCCACCACCACCGCGCGACCCGAGGACGTGATCGGGCTGCATTTCTTTTCGCCCGCGCAAGTCATGAAACTGCTTGAGGTGGTTGTTGCCGACAAGACCGCTCCGGATGTGGTGGCCACCGCCTTTGCCCTTGCAAAAACACTCGGCAAAACCGCTGTGCGCGCCGGTGTCTGCGACGGGTTTATCGGCAACCGCATCCTGTCGCATTACCGCACGGCGGCCGATCACATGGTGCTGGACGGCGCAAGCCCCTACCAGATCGACAAGGCACTGACGGATTTCGGCTTTGCAATGGGTCCTTATCAGGTCTCGGACCTTGCAGGGCTGGATATCGGATATGCCACCCGCCAGCGCAAGGCGGCAGACGCCCACCCGCGCGACCGTTACCCGACCTTCGCCGACGCGCTTTATCACAAGGGCTGGCTGGGCCAGAAAACCGGCCACGGTTACTACCTCTACGAGAAAGGCGACCGCAAAGGGCGGCCCGACCCCGAGGTGGAGCAAATCATCGCGCAGGCCCGCAAGGAGGCCGGCACCAGCCCCCGCACCTTCTCCGATGACGAGATTGTACGCCGTTACATGGCCGCGATGGTCAACGAAGGCGCGCGCGTCGTGGACGAGGGCATTGCGCAGCGCCCGCTGGATGTGGATGTCGTGTTTCTTTATGGCTACGGCTTTCCGCGCTGGCGCGGCGGGCCGATGAAATATGCCGATATGCGCGGGCTCGACAGCATTCTCGCCGATATCCGCACATTCGCCGAAACCGACGATCATTTCTGGTCACCCGCGCCGCTGCTGGAGAAACTGGTGGCCGAAGGCCGCAATTTCGACAGCCTGAATCAGCGCTGAAAGGAACCCATCATGTCCAAAGCCGTTATCGTTTCCATCGCGCGCACGCCCATTGGCAAAGCCGGGCGCGGCACCTTCAACATCACTCATGGTGCAACCATGGGCGGGCACGTTGCGGCAGAGGCCGTCAAACGCGCAGGCATTGACCCGGCGCTGATCGAGGACAGCGTGTGGGGCTGCGGCTATCCGGAATATGTCACCGGCGGCAACATCGCTCGACAGATCGTGATCCGCGCGGGTTTGCCCGTCAGCATTGCGGGCACTACCGTGAACCGCTTCTGCGCCAGCGGCCTGCAGGCCGTGGCGATGGGCGCGCATCTGATCAACAACGAAGGCGCCAAGGCTGTTCTGGTCGGGGGCGTTGAAAGCATTTCGATGGTGCAACCTCCGGTGCGCCATACGCGCGAGGCCTGGATCGAGGCGAACAAGCCCGAACTCTACATGACGATGATCGAGACCGCCGACAAAGTCGCCAGACGATACGGGATCAGCCGCGACGCACAGGACGCGCTTGGCCTGCAGAGCCAGCAGCGCACCGCTGCCGCACAAGAGGCTGGCCGCTTCGATCAGGAGATTGTCCCGATCACCGTCACGATGGCGCGGAAGGACAAGGAAACCGGCGAGGTTTCCGAGGTTGAGACAACCATCTCTCGCGATGAATGCAACCGGCCCACGACAACGCTGGAAGGGTTGCAGATGCTGGAGCCCGTGCGCGGGCTCGATCAGTTCATCACCGCAGGCAATGCATCGCAGCTCAGCGACGGTGCCGCAGCGCTGGTGATGATGGACGCCAAAGAGGCCGAGCGTCTTGGGCTGACCCCCCTCGGTGCGTTCCGCGGCTTTGCCGTTGCGGGCTGCGAGCCCGATGAAATGGGCATTGGTCCGGTCTTTGCGGTGCCGCGTCTGCTGAAACGTCAGGGCGTCACGGTGAACGATATCGACCTTTGGGAACTGAACGAAGCCTTTGCCAGCCAGGCGCTCTATTGCCGCGATACGCTCGGCATCGACAATGACATCTGCAACGTCAATGGCGGTTCGATCGCTGTCGGTCACCCCTTCGGCATGACCGGTGCGCGGATGACCGGGCATCTGATGACCGAGGGCCACCGTCGCGGCGCGAAGCTTGGCGTCGTGACGATGTGCATCGGCGGCGGCCAGGGTGCTGCCGGCCTGTTTGAAATCTATTGAAAGGGGCCACCCGATGGACCTGAATTACACCGATGAACAGAAGGCGTTCCGGGATGAGGTGCGCAGCTATCTGGCCGAAAAGCTCCCGGCCCGGCTCGTGGAAAAGGTCAGGCTGGGAAAAACGCTGACCAAGCAGGATCATGAGGAATGGCACGCGATCCTGAACGAAAGGGGCTGGCTTGCCGGAAACTGGCCCAAAACGTTTGGCGGCGCCGGCTGGGATGCGGTTCAGCGCCATATTTTCGAGGATGAAATGACCCGGGCGGCGGCGCCCCGCATCGTTCCCTTCGGTCTTGGGATGCTTGGCCCGGTGTTGCAGAAATTCGGCTCCAAGGCGCAGCAGGACCACTATCTGCCGCGGATCCTGAGCGGCGATGACTGGTGGTGCCAAGGCTATTCCGAACCCGGCGCGGGGTCGGACCTCGCCTCGGTCCGCACAACGGCGGAACGTGATGGCGATGACTATATCGTCAACGGGCAAAAGACATGGACGACCCTTGGCCAACACGCCAACATGATATTCTGCCTCGTGCGCACGTCGAAAGAAGGCAAACCGCAAGAGGGTATCTCTTTCCTGCTGATCGACATGAACAGCCCCGGCGTCAAGGTGCGCCCGATCGTCCTGATCGACGGTGAACCCGAGGTGAACGAGGTGTTCTTCGATGACGTCCGGGTTCCGGTCGAGAATCGTGTGGGCGAAGAAAACAAGGGCTGGACCTATGCGAAATACCTGCTGACCCATGAACGCACCAATATTGCGGGTGTGGGCTTTGCAAATGCCGGTCTGGAAAACCTCAAACGCATAGCCCGACTCGAACGTGCAAACGGACGTCCGTTGATTGAAAACCCGCATTTTGCGGCGCGGATCGCGCGGGTTGAAATCGACCTCATGGCCATGTCGACGACCAACTTGCGCGTCGTGTCCAAAGCTGCGGCGGGTCAGGCCCCCGGCGCCGAAAGCTCGATGCTGAAGATCAAGGGCACCGTCATCCGTCAGGAAATCAACGCGCTCACCCGGTCGGCCGTGGGACCTTACGCAATGCCCTTCGCCTCGGAGGCGCTGGAAGACGGCAGCAATCTTGGGCCCGTTGGCCCTGACTATGCCGAAACCGCCACCGCGCAGTACCTCAACAACCGGAAGCTGTCGATCTTCGGCGGATCGAATGAGATTCAGCGCGCGATCCTCAGCAAAGCCATTCTGGAACTGTAAGGACAGATCATGAATTTTGAACTGACAGAAGAACGCCAGATGCTGCAGGACGGCCTGCGCCGTTACCTGCGGGAAAGCTACACACCGACCCTGCGGGCAGAACTGGCGGAGAGTGACCACGGTTATGCACAGAATGTCTGGTCCGGTCTTGCAGAGATGGGCGTCATCGGTGCGCTGTTTGACGAAGAGATTGGTGGTTTTGCCGGGTCTGGGTTCGACATCGCCGTGGTGTTTGAAGAACTTGGCCGGGTCGGCGCTGTTGATCCGCTGATTGATACTGCCATTCTCGGTGGCGGTCTGATTGCCGCCTTGGGCAACGAGGCGCAGAAACAGATTATCGAAGCGGTGATCGACGGCTCGATCCAGCTTGCCTTTGCCCATGGCGAACCGTCCAGCCGTTATGACCTGTCGCGCATCGAAGCCACGGCCACCCGCCATGGCGACGAGTTTGTCCTGAACGGGCGCAAGGCCGTGGTGATCAATGCCCCCGCTGCCGATCATATCGTTGTCAGCGCCCGCACCTCGGGTGATGCGGCGGATCGGGACGGGATCAGCCTGTTTCTGGTTTCCGCGTCCAACCCTGGCATGACGCTGCGCAGCTACCCGCTTGTGTCCGGTTGTCAAGCCGCAGAACTTCTGCTGGAAGATGTCCGGCTGGGCAGTGACGCCCTGCTGGGCGGCGAAGGCGGTGCATTCGAGGCCATCACCCACACTCAGGCGCGCGCCACGTTGGCGATCTCGGCCGAAGCGCTTGGCCTGATGGAGAGCATCCGGGAACTGACCAACGACTATCTCAAGACCCGCAAGCAGTTCGGAAAACCGATCGGCAAGTTCCAGGCGCTGCAACACCGGATGGCCGATGTCCTGATCGAGATCGAACAGGCGCGCTCGGCCGTCATCAACCTGGCCGGGCATATCGATGCCCCTGCGGAAATCCGCGAAAAGCATGTAAGCGCAACCAAGAACCTGATCGGCAATGTCGCGAAACTCGTCACCGAAGAGAGCATTCAGATGCATGGCGGCATCGGAATGACGGACGAGTACGAGTTGGGGCATCTCGCCAAACGTCTGATCATGGTCGATCACCGGTTTGGCGACGCGATCTATCACCTTGAGCGCTTTATTGCCCTGGCCGTGGCTTGATCCATGGCGGCGGGCGATGTGATAGAAAACGAAACCGGCACGCAGCGGCTGATCGGTTATGTCCTTGACGTCGGACAGCCCGACAAGCGGGCACGTTGTGCGTTGTCGGTGACGGATCATCACCTCAATCGCCACAATGTTCTGCATGGCGGCATCGCCACGACAATGCTGGACAGCGCGATGGGTGCGACCGCCAGCCTGTCGGTTGACCCAAGCGGCCGCACACCATTCCTGACCGTCTCGCTCACCACCCAGTTCATCGCTGCAGCGACCGGGCAATCGGAGTTGATCGCAACCGGTCAAATCGTGGGCGGTGGCCGCGCGCTGATGTTTGTGGATGGAGAATTGCGGGACGGGTCGGATCGGCTGATCGCCACGGCAAAAGGCGTATTCAAGCGCGTACCCGCGGACAAACTGGACGCACCGAAAGGAGATGGCCGCTGATGCAACAGCTTGCCCATTGCGAAGATCACGGCGACCGTCTGATCGTCGTCAATTCGAACCCATCAAAGCGCAATGCGTTGTCGCCGGACCTCTATCGCGTATTGGTCGATTCACTGGACCTTGCGGCGAGAGAGCCCCGCATCACCTCGGTCATCCTGCGGGGCGAAGGTGGCTATTTCTGCGCCGGTGGCGACCTTGGCCTGCTGGCGACCCGCCGGGATTTGCCCCGCGATCAGCGTCTCGCCCGGATTGAAGAACTGCATGCCGTGATCCGCGCTGTGCTGAACTGCCCGAAACCGGTGATCGCCGCCGTCGAAGGGGGCGCGGCCGGTGCCGGGGTCTCGCTTGCCTTTGCCTGTGACATGATCGTGGCCGACCGGGATGCGACCTTCACCGTCGCTTATGTCAAGGCGGGACTTGTCCCCGACGGTGGCCTGACCAGCACCTTGGCCGCCCATTTACCGCGCGAGTTGGTGATGCGTATGGCCTTGCTGGGGGAGCCGGTGACGGCAGAACGCCTGTTCAGCCTTGGGGCCATCTCGCAGATCGAACCGGCGGGCAATGTGCTCCCGGCTGCACTTGCGCTTGCAGACAGGCTTGGCGCCGGGCCGTCCGGCGCCCAGGGCCGCATCAAGGCGCTGGTCAACAGCGCACATACGTCATACCGGTTGGACCAGATGAACGCAGAACGCGACGCGATGGCGGATGCCATTGCTGACGCAGAAGCCGCCGAAGGCATCGCCGCATTACTTGAAAAGCGCCGTCCGGACTTTACCAAAGCACGAGGCACCACATGACAGATCCGACCTTCAACACCGCCGTTACTCGCACATATGGATGCCGCCTGCCCATCGTCGCGGGTGGCCTGATGTGGCTGTCAAATGCGTCCTATGTCGCGGCCGGTGCCAATGCGGGCATCTTGTCCTTCATCACAGCAGCCAGCTTTCCCGAACCGGCCGCCCTGCGCGCCGAGATCGCGAAATGCCGGGACCTCTGCGGTGATCGCCCGTTTGGTGTCAACGTGTCCATGCTGCCCAAACTGGTCGAAGGCGAGAGGATCGCGGACACCTTCCGCCTGATCGCGGATGAGGGCGTGCGCTTTGTCGAAACCTCGGGGCGCAATCCCGAGGCCTTTCTGCCGATCCTCAAGGGCGCGGGCATCAAGGTTCTGCACAAGGTTCCCAGCGTGCGCTACGCCGTGAAGGCGCAGGAGGTCGGGGTCGACATGGTGTCGATCGTCGGTGCGGAATGCGGCGGTCATCCCGGGCTCGACCTGATCGGCAGCATGGTCAACCAGGCGCTTGCCGAACGTCGTCTCGACATCCCCTTCCTGATTGGCGGTGGCATCGGTGCCGGCAGCCAGATCGTCTCGGCCTTAGCCTCCGGCGCTTCGGGGGTCGTGATCGGAACACGTTTTCTGGTGGCCGAAGAAATCTCGGCCCATCCGCAGTACAAGCAGGCCCTGGTTTCAGCCAATGAACGTGACACGACATTGACCATGAGCAGCGTACGCAACACGGTTCGCACCCTCAGCAACGAAACCACCGAGATCGTGCGGCGGCTTGAAGCCGACAACCCGCAAATAGGCATTGCCGAACTGATGCCCCACGTATCCGGAGTGATAGGCCGCAAAGCCTATGAAACCGGCGACGTGTCGCGCGGGATGTTGTCCGCAGGACAGGCTCTGGGCCTGACCGACGGCATCGCGCCGCTGGCGGACATTGTCGCCCAACTGGAACAAGAGGCAGGTGTTGCCCTGGCGCGTCTGCGTCCTCAACCCCTTGCAACGCAACGCGCAGAGGCGCTGGTGTCATGATCGAAGACAGCTTCCGGGTTCATCATCTGGTCGAGGAAAGTGCGCGTGCCTATCCCGATGCGATTGCGCTGACAGATGGCAGCGGCCATCAGGTCACATATGCCGAATACAAGGCTGCGATCACAAAGGCCGCTGGCCTGTTACTTGATCGGGGCGTGCAGCCCGGCGACCGCGTGGCCATCGTGGCAGAAAACTGCATCACCACTGCCGTTTTCATCTTTGCAGCCAGCACCGTCGGGGCCTACGCTCTGCCAATCAATGCGCGGATGACCGCAAACGAAATTGCCCGCGTGATGACCCATGCAACGCCGCGCGTTACCGTTTTCACGACTGAAGCGTCCAAAGAAGCGGCGGCACATGCGGCGACCGCAAACGCGGACACGCAGGAAACGCCGTTCGGAAATCTCGCCATCGCCGTCACGGGCGCCAGCGCGCCGGAACCGGTGGAGGACGGCGCGAACGAAACCGCCGTCCTGCTTTATACGACCGGCACCACCGGCGACCCCAAGGGGGTGATGCTGACCCACGCCAACCTGCGCTATGCCGGCAGGACCTCGGCCGAGCTGCGCGGCATGAGACAGGACGACAGGATCTATGGCGTGCTGCCGCTGACCCATGTTTTCGGCCTTGCATCGATGCTGATGGCTGCCAGCGGCATCGGGGCGACCATTCAGCTTGAACCCCGCTTTCGCCCCGATGCGCTGTACGCCGCGCTGATGGACAAAGCCACCGTTTTGCCCGCGGTGCCGCAAATGCACGCGCTGCTGATGCAATACGCCAAGGATCAGGGGCTCACGCGCCTGGAAAGCAGCAAACTGCGCTATGTTTCCTCCGGGGCTGCCCCGCTAGACCCGGCATGGAAGCGCAAGGCCGAGGCCTTTTATGGCCTGCCCCTGCAAAACGGCTATGGGCTGACGGAAAGCACCGCCGGCGTCTGCAGCACCCGAAATCCCATCGGCTCACCCGATATCAGCGCGGGCTTTGCGCTGCCGGAGACCGAGATCCGGCTGGACACCTCGGTCGGCGCGGACGGCGATCCCGATGCCGGTGAAATCCTGACCCGCGGCCCGCAGGTCATGAAGGGATATTTCCGAAACCCGGAGGAAACCGCACGCGCCATCGACGCAGAGGGGTGGCTGCGCACCGGTGATCTTGGAAAAATCGACAAGGCAGGCAATCTGCACGTCGTTGGGCGGTGCAAGGAACTTATCATTCGCGGCGGTTTCAACGTCTACCCACCCGAGGTCGAAGCCGCGCTGAACGACCACCCTGACGTCATCCAGTCCGCGGTGATCGGCAATTCCGTTAACGGCGACGAGGAAATCCTCGCCTTTGTTCAATGCGCTGATCCGGCGACGCTGGACCGGGAGGCGCTTGTCGCCTTTGCCGCCGAGCGGCTCACCGGCTACAAGCGACCGTCCCGCATCATCCTGACAACCCAGCTTCCGGCCGCGCCGACAGGCAAGATTCTGAAACACAAGCTGCTTTCGGTTTTCGCCGAACAGCTGGCCCAACCCGCAGCAGAGGAATGACTCAGATGGCAAAAAACATGAATGGCTCCGGCCCCGGCCTCGGCCCTTTCGATTGGGCGGACGCGTTCCGCATCGAGGACCAGCTCGACCAGGATGAGCGCATGCTGCGCGATGCGGCCCACGGCTTTGCCCAGGACCGGCTTCAGCCCCGCGTGATGAAAGCCTATAGCGAGGAAAGCGCCGATCCCGGTGTGTTCCGCGAGATGGGCGAGGCCGGCCTGCTCGGCGTTACCATCCCCGAGGAATATGGCGGGTTGGGTGCCTCATACGTCACCTATGGCCTGATCGCACGCGAGATCGAGCGGGTGGACAGCGGCTATCGCTCGATGATGTCGGTGCAATCGTCGCTGGTGATGTATCCGATCTACGCCTACGGGTCGGAAGAACAGCGCAAGAAGTACTTGCCAAAGCTGGTATCGGGCGAATATATCGGCTGTTTCGGCCTGACCGAGCCTGACGCGGGTTCGGACCCGGCGGGGATGAAAACCACCGCCAGAAAGACGGCCGAAGGTTATGTCCTCAACGGCTCCAAAATGTGGATCTCGAACTCGCCCTTCGCGGATGTTTTTGTGGTCTGGGCCAAGTCCGAGGCGCATGGCGGCAAGATCCGCGGGTTCGTACTTGAAAAGGGGATGCCGGGGCTGTCCGCACCGAAAATCAGCGGCAAGCTGTCGCTGCGTGCGTCCACAACGGGCGAGATCGTGATGAAGGACGTGGCCGTCGGCGAAGATGCGCTGCTGCCCGGTGTCGAGGGTCTGAAAGGCCCGTTCGGGTGTCTGAATCGCGCGCGATACGGCATCGCCTGGGGCGTGTTGGGGGCGGCAGAGTTCTGTTTTCACGCCGCACGACAATACGGTCTCGACCGGAAACAGTTCAACAAACCGCTGGCCCAGACGCAGCTTTTCCAGAAGAAGCTCGCCGATATGCAGACGGATATTTCGATTGGATTGCAGGCCGCGTTGCGTGTCGGCCGGTTGTTGGATGAGAGCTGCGCCGCGCCCGAAACGATCTCGCTAATCAAGCGCAACAACTGCGGCAAGGCGCTCGAAATTGCGCGCCACGCCCGCGACATGCATGGCGGCAACGGCATATCCGAGGAATTTCATGTCATCCGGCACATGCTGAACCTTGAAACCGTGAACACCTATGAAGGCACCCACGATGTACACGCGCTGATCCTCGGGCGCGCCATCACCGGGCTTCAGGCGTTTTATTGAACTCAACCAAATACAAGGAGGTCCATGCATGAAGGTACTTGTGCCTGTCAAGCGCGTGATTGACTACAACGTGAAGCTTCGCGTGAAAGCGGACGGGAGCGGTGTCGATCTCGCCAATGTCAAAATGTCGATGAACCCGTTCGACGAGATTGCCGTGGAAGAGGCCATCCGCCTGAAAGAAGCAGGCAAGGCTGACGAAGTTGTTGCCGTTTCGATCGGTGTGAAGCAGGCGCAGGAATCCCTGCGGACTGCACTGGCCATGGGCGCCGACCGCGCCATTCTGGTGATCGCCGCCGACGACGTCCATCAGGACATCGAACCGCTGGCCGTTGCCAAGATCCTGGCCAAAGTGGTCGAGGAGGAGCAGCCCGGCATCGTTCTGGCCGGCAAACAGGCGATCGACAATGACATGAACGCCACCGGTCAGATGCTGTCGGCGCTGCTGGGCTGGTCCCAGGGCACCTTCGCGTCCGAGCTGGACATCGAAGGCGACGCTGCCAAGATCACCCGCGAGGTGGATGGCGGTCTGCAGACCATCTCCGTCAAGATGCCGACCATCGTCACCGTCGATCTGCGCCTGAACGAGCCGCGCTATGCGTCGCTGCCCAACATCATGAAGGCGAAGAAAAAGCCGCTGGATGAGAAGACCGCCGCCGATTACGGCGTCGACGTCACCCCGCGTCTGGAGGTCGTCAAGACAGAAGAGCCTCCGGCGCGTGCCGCCGGTATCATCGTAGGCTCGGTTGACGAGCTGGTCGAGAAACTCAAAGAAGCGGGGGCTGTGTAATGGCTGTACTTCTTCTTGCCGAAGTCAACAACGGCGAACTGAGCGTTGACGCCACCTCCAAGACCGTGGCTGCCGTCAAGTCGCTGGGCGACATCACCGTTCTGGCCGCAGGCGGTTCCGCCGTTGCCGCTGGTGAGGCCGCTGCCAGGATCGACGGCGTGTCCAAAGTGCTGGTGGCCGAAGACGCTTCGCTGGGTCACCGTCTGGCGGAATCGACCGCGGCGCTGATCGTGGGTCTGGCCGATGGCTATGAGCATATCGTGGCCCCCGCCACTACCGACGCCAAGAACGTGATGCCGCGCGTGGCAGCGCTGCTGGACGTGATGGTGATCTCGGATGCGTCGGGCGTTGTGGACGGTTCGACCTTCGAGCGCCCGATCTATGCGGGCAACGCGGTTCAGACCTTGAAATCGAGCGACGCCAAGAAAGTCGTCACCATCCGCACGTCGACCTTCGACGCCGCTGGTGAAGGCGGGTCTGCACCGGTCGAGGCCATCTCGGTCGGCGACAACCCGGGTCTTTCCGAATGGGTCGAGGACAAGGTTGCCGAAAGCGACCGTCCTGAGTTGACCTCGGCTGGCGTGGTCGTCTCGGGCGGCCGTGGCGTTGGCTCGGAAGAGGACTTCAAACTGATCGAGGGCCTGGCGGACAAGCTGGGCGCCGCCGTCGGTGCCTCGCGCGCCGCGGTGGATTCGGGCTATGCGCCGAACGACTGGCAGGTGGGACAGACCGGTAAGGTCGTTGCCCCGGACCTCTATGTCGCCATCGGCATCTCGGGCGCGATCCAGCACCTGGCGGGGATGAAGGACAGCAAGGTCATCGTCGCCATCAACAAGGACGAAGAGGCACCCATCTTCCAGGTCGCCGATTTCGGTCTGGTCGCAGACTTGTTCCAGGCGGTGCCGGAACTGACCAAGAAACTGTGACAATCGCGTGGCGGTGACGGAAATCCCCGTTCTCTCTGGTTGGGAACCCGGGAGTCTTTCAACTCCGGCCACGCGGTTAGGCATTGCTAATGGGAGAGACAGGCGGGCCAAGCGGCCCGCTGGCCCGATCCGGTGCATGTCGCTGCCGGCACGGGAGGCATCGCAGAACTGGAGACCACATGAACAGATCCTCCGCATTCGCATCGGTGCCGCTAATGACCGCGCAGCGGGTTAGCTTGATCGGCGGGTTGATGGTCGCGATAGGTCCGATTGCCATGGCGCTCTATACGCCGGCGATGCCCGGTGTAGTTGCAGCGTACGAGTCTACCAAGGGCGTCGTGAAACTGACCCTGACGCTCTATTTCGCAGGTTTCGCCATTTCCCAGTTGGTCGCAGGGCCGTTATCGGATGCGATCGGGCGCCGTCCGGTTACGGTGATCTTCGCGGCGATTTTCTGTGTTGCGTCTCTAGGTGCGCTGATGGCGCCGACAATCGAGATGCTGACCATTGCCCGCTTCGCTCAAGGGATTGGCGCGTCTGCCGGAGTGGCGATCTCGCGCGCTATCGTACGCGATTGTTTCCAGGGCGACGAGTCGTCCCGCATCATGAACATGATCGGAATCATTCTTGCGATCGGCCCGGCGGTTTCACCGACGATAGGCGGATTGCTTGTGCTGCATGTAGGGTGGAAATCGGTGTTCGCGGTGATGATCCTCTTCGGCCTTGCTGTTGCGCTGGTCGCGCTGGTCGCGATGCGCGAAACCCTGCCTGCACCACAACCGCTGCGGCTCGCGGCCCTGGGCGGGTCTTACCTTCGGTTGCTCGGCAACCGGCATTTCATGACGGCGAGCCTGACGGTTGCGGGCTCGGTCGGGGCAATCTATGCGCAGGCGACACTGCTGCCCTTCATCTTGATGGGGCAGATCGGCCTGAGCCCCAGCAGCTTCGGCCTGGCGATGCTGTTGCAATCAGGACTGTTCTTCTCAGGCGCACTGGTGGCACGATCTGTCATGAAACGAACCAGCGCATACCGGCTGGTCTGGCCCGGACTGGGTGCCATCGCCCTTGGGGCGTTGTTCATCTTCTTGCTTCTCTGGGCGGATGACCCGAAAACCTTCCGGGTGATGATCCCGGTGGGCATCTACGCCTTCGGTATCGCCTTCGTGATGCCTGCAATGTCCACCGCCGCACTGGCGCCCTTCCCCCGGATCGCCGGGGCGGCAGCAGCGCTGATGGGATTCCTGCAAATGGGTGCAGGGTTGTTGATTGGCACAATCGGCGCATTTTTTGTGGATACGCTGGTCGCGTTCGCGGTGCTGATCCCCTCCATGGCTGTGGTGGCCTGCGTAAGCTACGCGATCTACCGTCTGAACCCGCATCTGGCTGAACCGGAACCACGCGAAAACGTGATTGGCGCTGCTCCACCAGGGCGAACATTCCTGCGAGAGGAGTGAGGAAACAAGACACGGTACACCTTCCTACAGTCTCTTGGCCCCAAGACAAACTGGAGGCTTTAGGATTTTGTAGTATACTCGATCCAAAATTGACGCATGACGCTGCTCCTCCTTCAGTTAAGTGGTCCTCAGCTATGTTAAGGATAACAGAGGATAGACATGCCGGTTGCCTCGACAATTTCGTGATTGGGGCGCGGACAGCGATCAAGGGTGTCGCCGATCGCATAGAACTGATCGCCCGAGATGGTGCAGCCATTGGTAAGTTTGATCGTGTCCTTGTCCCGTAGTTTCAGCAGCCCGTGACCTACAGCGAGCAAGCTTGCGCGCGTTGCAGCCCTTGGCGCGAAACTGTCGTTGTTCACTCGCATTTGGTCCGACAAATTGATACGCGAGTTACGAAATAATAGGGACTAAGTTTCCGAATTTATTCGCGTTCGCCTTTGGTTTTTGGACCGGCTATCAAATGATGGAGGTCGCCATTTTCCCGCAACCCGGTTAATGCCTATCAATACTTCGCTACACTTGGCATGAATGGCTGCACTACACGATGCTCAGCGGCGTTGAGAACGAAGCGCTCGCGACGATATTTGTGCTGCGAGCGCGTTCAGCGAGAAAATCGAATTTACAGGATGGGCTCTTCGGTTGCATTAGCTGCGGGCGATACGAACGTCTGCAATGAAGGCAGGGTTCATTCAACCACACCAGCACAGCAAAAGGGGAACCGTGGTCCCACGGCTCCCCTTTCGGTTCAGTTCGTCTCCCCCTCGCGCGCCGATTAGGCGACCAAGGAGAGCCCGGCGCCCGCGTCCTGCGGCTGCTCACCGCTGTCGATGAACGGGATGATCGAGAAGGTCTGCCCGCCGCGCTGTTCTTCGTTCTGCACGGCGTTGACGCGCAGGTCGCCATCGGGCGTGTTGATCAGCAGCGACAGGTAGTCATTGCCCGTGCGGCTGCTTTTGGCCATCCAGGCCGAGCCAACGCGGATCGGCGTACCACGGGGCGAGCTGACCTCGATGCGATAATCGGGGTGGGTTTCCTCGGTCTTGTAGCTGTTCTCGATCAGCATGAACTCCAGATCGAACATCATGTTGGCGATGTAGCCGGTGAAGGCGTTGTCGGCGTCCATGGCGGTGAGCTCACCCGAGATCGAACCGGATTTCATCAGGCCGTTCGAGACCAGCGGGATGATCTCGAAGTCGCCGCTCTGGGCCGCGCGCGCCTCTTTCGTTTGCACCGCGTTGACCCGGAACGGGCCGAGGCCCACATCGATCTGCATCGAGATATACGGGTTGCCGCTGTTCGTGCCGGTCTCGTTCCAGGCCGTTCCGATGCGCACCTTGCGGCCTGATTTGTTGATCGCCGTCACGTCAAAATCCGGGCTGCGCGCGGACATCTTCAGGCGGGTTTCAAGCTGGATAGCGATGTCAAAGCGTGACGAGTGGATCATGCCGGTGTACTCGGCGGCTGCGGTCTCGACATTGCGGGTGAGGTTTCCTGCGAACATGGGATGGTTCCTTCTGATATGTCCGGTGCCTGACGTCCTTGCCAGCACAACCGGGATTGCTTTTTCGACCCCTCCTGGGATCACATACCAGAAAGCTCGCTTTCCTTTCTTCCCAACCTTCAGTTCAGCGCTGACGCCTGAAAGACTGTGCCACCTTCCCGCCGGGCACGACGCCCCTCCCCTGCCCGTCTGGCCTCGGATGGCTGTCCTGGGTATTCTCGTCGCCCCCCTCCGGTCCAGCGATAAAGAACTCTGCTTCCTCCCCGTTCAACCGCTGCCCGCTCCGGTCGGTCAGCCCGATGGTGCTGCCGTTCGGCTCAAACGTAATCAGGTATTGGCCGAGGCTGTCCTTGTGCACGCGGTAGCCGGTGTTGGCCCAATGCACGGTCCGACCGGCATCGATGGCGGCTTTGATCTCTTCGAGTGTCATGATCGTCCCCTCGCCTATTCTGCTGCCACTGAAGTTACGTCCCGCGTGGCGTCTGGTCCGGTTCCAACAATCCGGGAGAGGATGCCCAATGTGTCGATCCCATCCCCATGCGGCAGGAACACCCGCAACTGGAAGGCGATGATCTCCGTGAAACACCCCATGGCCTTGAGGCCGTCGATCATGCCCCGATCCGCACCGCCAAGCTCGAGGCGCATCTCGCCTGCAACCCGGCGACGGGTCAGGGTGAGACCCCGGCCCAGATCGACCGGCGCGGTGGTGCCGAGCGCAGCGGTCAGCATCTCCTGCGGTGTTTGCGGGTTGGACACGAGGAAGCGGGCGCGCAGCGCGGCCGCCCCTTCCTCGCTCAGCGTGCGCCCGATCATGGCGGTCGCCCCGTCCGGCGTGACCCGGTAGATGCGCTCATTGGTGGTCGGAATGTCCTTCCAAATGGGCAGCAGCAGCCCGGTCAGCAGGTAGAGCTTGGTCGTGGTGGTTTTTGGCAGGGACGCAGCCTCGGCATCCCAAAGCTTTGCAAACTCGGGCCTTTCGATGTCTTCCCAGGCCGAAGACGTGAACCGCGCCTCCTCCAGGTAGCTCGACCCGTTTGGCCGCACAACCTTGCGCATCAGCGTGACGATGTCTTCGTCATACATCTGCATCGGGCGTGCCGAGATGAGCGCCGCGCGACCGGAGGCGCGATTGACCATGGGCAGCTTGTCCGGATTGCGCGATATGGCCTCTTCGGCACCCAGGACATGGACCGGGTCGGTGACCTCCAGCCCGATGATCCGCGTCACGGCGCCGGATTTCGGGCAGGTCCAGAGGTCTTCGGTGGAAACCTGCTCGATTCTTTCGCCGCGCAGGGTTTCGACGCCGAGATCGAGCGTGCCCGCCGCACGCGCACGCTCAGACTGATCAGCGATCCGGCGCATGAACTCGGCAAAGAGCGCGTTTTGCATGTGGATGGGAAGGGCAAGCACCCGGTTGAGAAACCGCTGGATCGGCGGCAGCTCCTCAAGGAGCACCCCGTCCTTGTCGATCAGCCGCAGGGCCGTCCAGTCGGTGAAGCTCTCGTAGCTCATCGCATCGGCGCGCCCGGCGGCAAGATCGGCGAAATACCCACGCAGCGCCGCTCGCGCGATCGGGCTTTCGAGATTGTCCTCCTCCCGGAACATGCCCTGCGAGCCGGTCTCGCGCTGACCCTTGGTCAGGGCCCCCAGCTGATCGAGACGCTTGGCTATAGTCGAGGTGAAACGTTTTTCGCCATGCACATCGGAGGTGCACACCCGGAAGAAGGGCGCGCTGACCTGCGCCGAGCGATGCGTGCGGCCCAGCCCCTGGATGGCCGCATCGGCGCGCCAGCCGGGCTCCAGCAGGTAGTGCCGCCGCCGCTTCTGGTTCTTGGCCGTTTGTGCCGCATGATAGGACCGGCCCGTCCCGCCCGCATCGGAAAAGATCAGGACATCCTTCTCGCCGTCCATGAAGGCTTGGGTCTCCGACGAATTACTGCTTGCGCTGCGCTTCTCGATGAAGAGATGACCATCCTCGGCCTTGAGGGGCCGGATGGACCGCCCCGTGACTTCTGCCACGGCCTCATCGCCAAAAGCCCAGAGGATCTGATCGAGCGCCGAGGGGATCGGCGCCAGCGTCATCAACTCCATCATGGCCGCGTCACGTAAAGCGAGCGCTTCGCGCGAGACGACCAGCGCGCCGGCCTCATCCCTGAGCGGCTCGGCCACCATGTTGCCGTCGATCTCGACCAGCTTTCGCGCATGGATCGGGAAGGCCTGTTCGAGGTAGCCCAAGACGTAGTCGCGCGGCGTCAAGGCACCCTCGACGAGCTCGTCGTCGGAATCCATCGTTTCAAGCCGGCGTTTCAGCAGGCTCTCACCTGTCGAGACCACCTGGATGACGCAAGCGTGGCCCGCCGCGAGGTCATCCTCGATGGCGCGGATGATGGTCGGGGCTTTCATGCCCATCAGGAGATGGTTGAAGAAGCGCTGCTTGGTGCTTTCAAACCGGGACTTGGCCGAGGCGCGGGCGGCCGAGGCATTGGTCTCCCCCGAGGCGTCATTGACGCCAGTCGCAGTCAGTGCGGCTTCCAGATTGTGGTGGATCGTCCGAAACGCGCCCGCATAGGCGTCGTAGACCTCGATCTGGGAAGGAGTGAGCGCGTGTTCGAGCACGTCATACTCCACGCCGTCGAAGCTGAGGGCGCGGGCCGTGTAGAGCCCGAGCGTCTTGAGATCACGCGCGACCACTTCCATGGCCGCGACACCGCCTGCCTCCATGGCCGACACGAAACTCTCGCGGCTCGGGAAGGGGTATTCGGGGCCCTGCCCCCAGAGCCCCAGCCGCGCGGCATAGGCGAGGTTGTGCACGCTCGTGGCACCCGTGGCCGAGATGTAGAAGACGCGGGCGCGGGGTGCCGCGAGTTGCAGCCGCAGGCCAGCGAGGCCCTGCTGGGAGGGTTTGACCCCCCTGCCCTGCTCTGACCCGGCCGCATTCTGCATGGCATGGGCCTCATCAAAGGCCAGCACGCCTTCAAAGTCTTCGCCCATCCAGGCGAGGATCTGGCTCAGCCGCGTGGTGCCGCATTTGCCCGCCGAGCGCAGCGTGGCGTAGGTGACAAAGAGGATGCCGTCACCCATAGGGACGGGCTGGTCCGGTTTCCATTTGGAGAGCGGCTGAATATCCGCAGGCGAGCCGCCAAGATCGGTCCAGTCGCGGATCGCGTCCTCGATAAGCGTGGCGGATTTGGAGACCCAGATCGCCTTTCTGCGCCCGGCAAGCCAGTTGACAAGGATGAGCCCTGCACATTCCCGTCCTTTGCCGCAACCGGTGCCGTCGCCGAGGAAATAACCAAGGCGATAGGCACGTGCATCCGGGTCATCATTGGCGCGCGTCAGCTTGGTCTGGTCGTCATCGATGGTAAACCGACCGGGCAGATCACGCCCATGGGCATCATGCGCCATGATGATGGTCTCGAGCTGCGCCTCGGAGAGATGTCCCTCCTCGATCAGCCTGGCGGGCAGGCGCAGTTCCGCACCGGCCGTGCCTGAAGGCGCCGGCGGCGCGACGGAGGCCATGGCGATGCTTTCAACGAGCGGCGTGGGATGTTCCTGCGCGCCTGCGATCTCGATCCGCTGTGGGCGGTAGCGCGCATAGATGTCCGAGACGGGCGTGTTGTCGCGCGGGGTCTGAAGGCTTGTGAAGCTGAGCGGGCGGACGGCATTGGCCCGGGGTTTGGAGGCGGCGACAGGCGCAGCGGCGGTCTTGCGCGGAGCAGAGGATGGAACGGTCAGCCGCCCGTTAGGGATCGCCGCTGCCTGTTGTACGGGGCGCGTCTCGGTCCGGGTTGAGGCCACAGCATCGACATATGCCAAGGCTTCATCCAGATCCCGCACAGGGACGCGGATCATTTCGCCGTCCTCCTGCACCTTGTCGAAGACCATCAGCTGGGTTTCGACAGAGGTGCCGAGCTTGCGGTAGACCTGCCCCGGCATCGTCAACGCCAAGCGCGGCGTCAGGAGACCGCAGGCGCGTGACCAATGCGCGGCATCGCGTTCGGGCGTGAATCCCGGCGGCATGATCGCCACAAGCCGCCCGCCGGGTGCCAGACGCTTTGCAGCCGCGATGAGATGCTTGGCGGCGATGTGTTTGTCCCGGGAGCGGTCGACCGAGGAGGCGAAGGGCGGATTCATCACCACGACGTCGGGTAGAACCGGCGTTTGCAGCAGATCATCGATATGCTCGCCGTCATGGCCTGTGACCTCGCCGCCGAAAACCGCGCGCAGGAGGTGCTGGCGAAAGGGGTCGATTTCATTGAGAGAAAGCGTGGCACCGGCCCGGGCAGCAAAACCGGCCAAAGCACCGGTGCCAGCCGAGGGCTCCAGCACGGTCTCGCCCTTGCGAATGGCTGCCGCCCGCACGGCCAAGGCGGCAAATGGCAGTGGCGTGGAAAACTGCTGCAACCGGATCTGCTGCTCGGAGCGGCGGGTTTCCGTCAGCAGCCGTGAGGCAAGCAGTTTTGCGGCGAAGTAATCATCCTCACTGTTGTCGCCACGTAGCAGCGCCTGCACAGCCGCCGCCTGCATCAGGTCATAGGCCTTCCGCCAGTCCCAGGCGCCCCCGGCATCACTGCCAAGAAAGGTCTCTCGCATGATGCGTGCGAGCGCTGAGCTGCGCAGGGGTTGGTGGTCGATCTCCGTGCCGATCTGCTCGAGGGCAGAGACGAAGTTAGCGTTGGATTCAGTAGGATCGGGGAGCGTTGAGCAGGGCTTGGACATGGGGAATTCCTTTGGATCAGGGTCTGAGTTCCAAAGGAGAAAAAGCCCGCTCTACACTTTGAAGGCGTAGAGCAGGCAATTTCTTAGCGGGGGGCCTGCACCCCCATCATGGCCACTGCTGCGCAGCATGAAGAACGCGTAAAATGGTCACCATCTCAAGGCTTTCAGCATAAACCACGATGTAGTTCGGCCGAATAACCATCTCCCTAGTCCCGTCCACACGGCCCGCGCGGTACATCTGAGGGCGTTCTGTAAGGAGGGACGTCTTGTGTTCAATCTCGTCTTTGAGAACTTGGGCGGCATCCGGGTTGTCGTCAGAGATGTAGTCAATGATTGCCAGCAAGTCGGCGATGGCCGTCGCTTTCCATTCAAGATTTGGCAAGGCGCTTCCCGTCAATCAATGCCTGAGCGTCTTGCATCGCCTTGGCATGGGGCGTTGTGGGCCTTGGATCGTCTAGCGCTTCCTGTACCTTTGCCCGGAACCAGGCGTCATAGGCATCCGGATCAGCGGTCAATCCGGCAGGCAAGCCGCCTTCTGCGGCCACGCGGGTCAGAAGAATACGCACCGCGTCGGAGAGCGTCAGACCGACGCCCGCAAGTGCGTCCGAAGCCTGTGCTTTTAGCTGATCGTCAACACGGACATGAAGCATGGATGTTTGGGCAGGCATGGATGGTCCTCCAGTTGATGGGAGTGATGTATCTCATTTGAGATACGATCTCAAGTCGGCAGTATGTGCGCGCGTGGTCCCGTGGTGTTGTCTCAGCGGGAAACTCAGCCACCCTGCCCCGCGAGATACTCCGCCAGCACAGGACTGGCCGCGCCCTTCGCGGAGCTGAGCAGCTCCGAGCCCGCAAGCGAG
>NZ_WIBF01000021.1 GCF_009496005.1 Tritonibacter litoralis | reverse complement strand
GCCACATTCAGCGTGCCATCGGCAAACCAGTTGATCGACACATTGCCCGGCGCAAAGCTCACATCTTTGACTTGGGTGAACGGTTTGATCCAATCCACCCGCTTCGCCTGCTCGCCCCAAAACGCATCAGGATCAGAAACAGATGCAGAATAAAGGCTGTCATAGGCCGCTTTGGTGACATTGGTCTGCGCGACAAATTCGGTGGACGGTGCATAGGTGGCGTTGGTGACGTCAGCTGACATGCGGTCTCTCCTCCCAAGAGCTATGTTCGGTGCCGCGCCCCTCCAGCCGCAGCTTTGTCAAAAGGATAGGCGAAACTGAAAAGAACTGAATAAATAACTGAAAGAACGTAGCAAAAATGTAAAATAGCTTTCGGAATATTGTGTGAATGATGTAAAGAAAATTTCAAATCGTGAGAGTCTCACACGTTTTCTTAGGGTTAGCAGATGGGGTTCAGACGGCGCTGCAGCTGGGGAAATGACCCGCCGCACACCGCCGAACGTTGCAATCATGGGGAGAGTGAAGCTTGTGAGGTTGGGAGACTTAAGTCGCAGGAGAATCGCCTTAGCGCTAACAGGGCCGATCAAGGTGCTCTGGAAAAGAATCGATTCGCGGCAACGGCTTGGTCAGCCGAGGGTGGAATGCGCTGCTTAAACGTCGGGCAACCCAGCGATCAGATCTGTAAAATTGAGAGTCTGAGGAATAATTTTTTCCAACTGGTCAAGAAAACATGCAAACCTGCGGCAATAATAATGACAGGGAGCCTGAAGATGACTTTGAAAACAGATGAATTCAAAATGAGCCGCCGAGCCATTTTGGCCGGAAGTGCTGCGGCTGGCGTGATGGCGGTGGCACAGCCGCAAGGTGTTTGGGCGGCAGAACCGCTGAAGGTTGCGGGGATCTATACCGTGCCGGTGGAGCAGCAATGGGTCAGCCGCATTCATGTGGCCGCTTTGGCTGCGCAGGAGCGCGGCGACATTACTTATACGTTCTCGGAAAACACGGCCAACACCGATTATCCGCGGGTTCTGCGCGAATATGCGGAACAGGGCATGGATATGATCGTGGGTGAGATCTTTGGCGTTGAAGCCGAAGCGCGCGAGGTGATGGCCGATTATCCGGATGTGGCCTTTCTGATGGGCTCTTCGTTCAAAGAGGATCCAAGCCTGCCGAACCTGTCCGTCTTTGACAATTACATCCAGGATGCGTCCTATCTGTCCGGGATTATTGCGGGCGCTATGACCACATCTGGCAATATCGGAATGGTTGGCGGTTTCCCGATCCCCGAGGTGAACCGGTTGATGCATGCCTTTATGGCGGGCGCGCAAGAGATGAACCCTGACATCAAATTCCAGGTCTCCTTTATCGGGTCCTGGTTTGATCCGCCCAAGGCAAAAGAGACCGCCTATGCGATGATCGAGAACGGCGCGGATATGCTTTATGCGGAACGCTTTGGCGTGTCGGATGCGGCCAAGGAAAAGGGGATCCTGGCGATTGGCAATGTGATCGATACGCAATCAGATTACCCGGACACGGTTGTCGCCTCGGCGCTGTGGCATTTTGAACCGACGCTGGATGCGGCGATTGCAGCGGTCAAGTCGGGCACGTTTGCGGCTGCCGATTACGGTGTCTATTCCTTTATGCAGGAGGGCGGCTGTTCCCTGGCACCTTATGGCACATTCGAGGGCAAGATCCCCCAAGCGGCCTTGGATCTGGTGGCCGCAAAGACGGCGGCGATCAAGGATGGCTCCTTTGCGGTGACCATCAACGACGAAGAGCCGAAATCCTCGTAATATGACACGTCAAACTGAGGCGCAGCATATGGTGCTGCGCCTGTCCAAAATTACCAAACGCTTTGGAAAGGTGGTGGCAAATGATGCCGTCAGCCTGGATCTGGCGCGCGGTGAAGTGGTGGCGCTGCTTGGTGAAAACGGGGCAGGCAAGACCACATTGATGAATATCCTCTTTGGCCAATATGCGGCGGATGAGGGCTTTGTTGAGGTGTTCGGCCACCGTTTGCCGCCGGGATCGCCGCGTGCAGCATTGGAAGCGGGCGTTGGGATGGTGCATCAGCACTTCACCCTGGCCGAAAACCTGACGGTTTGGGAAAACATCACTCTGGGCACCATGCCGCTGTTTGGGCGCAGCCTGGCCGCGCGCGGGGCCAAGGCGCGTATTCGCGATCTGGCGGCGGATTTTAAACTGGCGGTAGATCCGGATGCGCTGGTCTCTGACCTGACGGTGGGGGAGCGGCAGCGGGTGGAGATCCTAAAGGCGCTGTATCGTGATGCGCGGATCCTGATCCTGGATGAACCCACCGCCGTTTTAACCCCACAAGAGGCCGATGGGCTGTTTGCCACCCTGCGCAAAGCGGTGGAGCAGGGGCTGTCGGTGGTCTTTATCTCGCACAAGCTGCATGAGGTGATGGCGATTGCCGACCGGGTGGTGGTTCTGCGCCATGGGCGGCTTGCGGCGACCCGAAAGACTGCCGAAACCACCCGTGAAGAGTTGGCATCCCTGATGGTGATCGGCGCGACCCAGTCGCCGGAATTTGCCACCCGCCCGGCGGGGCCTGCGCTGATGACATTGACGGGTGTTGGCACCGGGACGGACATGGGCGGTGTGCCGCTGCGGGATGTGACCATGACCTTGCATGGCGGCCAGATCACCGGGCTGGCGGGCGTGTCTGGCAATGGTCAGGCGGCGCTGTCGGATCTGGTTGCGGGGCTTTTGGCACCAACGGCAGGCCAGATGCAATTGGCAGAGGTCCAGGTCGCCAATTGGAGCCCGCGTCAGGCGCTTGCCCATGGCATTGCCCGTATTCCCGAAGATCGGCACAAGACCGGCACCATTGCCGATTTTGATCTGACCGAAAACGCGATGCTGGAACAGTATAACACCGAATTTGCCCATCGCGGCTGGATCAACTGGCGCAAAGCGCGCGTGCATGCCGAGCGGCTGATTGACACCTATGATATTCGCTGCCCTGGCCCCGACACGCGCATTCGGCTGCTGTCAGGTGGCAACATGCAGAAACTGATCCTGGGTCGCGCGCTGGAAACAGACCCGACAATTATCCTGGCAAACCAGCCGGTGCGGGGGTTGGACATCGGTGCGGTGAATTATGTGCATACCCGTCTGGGCGAAGCCCGCGATCGTGGTGCGGCGGTGCTGCTGATCTCTGAGGATCTGGATGAAATTATGAAGTTAAGCGACGTGATCCATGTGATCTCAGAAGGGCGGTTGAGCCCCGGTTTCGCGCGCGGCAGCATTGATGCGGCGGGTCTGGGAGCCTGGATGGCGGGCGACGGGTTTGCGGAGGCAACTCATGCGTCTTGAACCCATTTCAAACCCCACATTGGCGCGCCGGGTGGTGCCGCCAGCGGTGGCCATTGCCGCCAGTTTTCTGATTGCAGCGCTGTTGGCGATGATTGCCGGGGGCAACCCGTTTCAGGTCTTTGGCCTGATTATCCAAGGCGCGCTGGGGTCAAAATTTGCCATTCTGGAAACCCTCAATCGCGCGACGCCGCTGATCTTTACCGGTCTTGCGGTTGCGGTCGCCTTTCGGGCCAAACTGTGGAACATCGGGGCCGAGGCGCAGTTGTACATGGGCGCGGTGGTCACCGTGGTGCTGGGCACCGGCGCGGTTGCCTGGCCAGCGGGTCTGTTGCTGCCGCTGATTGTGGTTGTGGCCGTTCTGGCGGGCGGTATTTTGTTGCTGGTGCCTGCAGTGCTGAAAACTCGGCTGGGGGTGGATGAGGTTGTGACGACCTTGTTGTTCAACTTTATCTTCCTCTTGTTTGTGTCCTACCTGCTGGAAGGCCCGTTGAAAGATCCGATGGGCATGGGGTGGCCGAAATCCGCCCGGTTGGTGAGTGAGGCCCGCTTGCCCCGGATCGTCGATGGGCTGCGGTTGCATTGGGGGTTTGGCCTCGCGCTGATTGCGGCCGCTGCGATCTGGGTCATTGACCGGTTCACCACACTGGGGTTTGAAATGCGCGCCGTGGGTCAAAATGCTGAGGCTGCGCGGTTTGCGGGTATTCCGGTCAACCCGGTGATCCTGAAAACCGCACTGCTGTCCGGCGGCCTTGCCGCCATGGCTGGGTTTTCCGAGGTCGCGGGGCTCAAGGGTTCGCTGACGCAGGATCTGTCGCCGGGCTATGGCTATACCGGGATTGTGGTGGCGATGCTGGCGCTGTTGCACCCGCTTGGCGTGGTGGTTGCGGCCTTGTTTGTTGCCGCCATTTTTGTCGGAGCCGATAGTATGAGCCGAGCCGCAGGCGTGCCCACTTATTTGGCGGATATTATGCTGGCCACCGCGCTGTTGCTGACGGTTCTGGCCATTTTGATCACCAAGTTTCGCGTGCGGAGGGATTGAAGATGGATGTCATTGAAATCCTGATGTCGGCCTCCTTCTGGGCCGCTGCGATCCGCATCGCCTCGCCCTTGATCTTTGCCACGTTGGGTGAGCTGGTCTGTGAACGTGCCGGTGTTTTGAACCTCGGGATCGAGGGGATCATGGTGGCCGGTGCCTTTGCCGGTTGGATTGCAGTCTGGGCGGGCCTGCCCCTGTGGGGTGGTGTGGGTGTTGCGATGGTGGCGGGCATGGGCTTTGGCGCGCTGCACGGCGTGCTGTCGGTGCTGTTCGGCTTGTCGCAACATGTGGTGGGCGTTGGCATCACCCTGCTGGCGACCTCGCTGACGTTTTACACCTATCGCGTGGCCCTGCCCGAAGTCTCAACCCCGCCCAAGATCGAGGCGTTCCAAGTCTATGAGATCCCGATCCTGTCCAAGATCCCGGTCATCGGGCCTGCGCTCTTTGCGCAGACACCACTGACTTACCTGGCTTTTGGCCTGGCGGGGGCCTTGGCCTGGGGGCTGTATCGCACACCCTTGGGGCTGGCGATCCGCGCAGTGGGAGAAAGCCCGGCCTCGGTCGCGGCCCAGGGGTTATCGGTGGCGGCCCTTCGGATGGGGGCTGTGATCTTTGGCAGTGGCTTGATGGCGGTGGGCGGCGCCTTTCTGACCATGTCAGCCTTTGACAGTTTCTTTTTCGACATGGTGAACGGGCGCGGCTGGATCTGTATTGCGCTGGTGGTCTTTGGCGCGTGGCGACCGGGCAAAGCCCTGTTGGGCGCGATCCTTTTTGCGGCATTTGATGCGTTTCAGATCCGTCTGCAACAGACCGGGATTGGCGCGCATGTGCCCTATCAGATCTTCTTGATGATGCCCTATATCCTGTCCATTCTGGCCCTTGTCCTGATGTCGCGCCGGGCGTCTGTGCCTGCGGCGCTGATGGTGCCATTCAATAAAGGAGAGCGGTGATGTTGGATATTCTGGTCAAAGGCGGCACATTGCCGGATGGATCGGTGCAGGACATAGCCATCACCGGAGACCGGATTGTGGAGATTGCACCGCAGATCACCGCCGAGGCGGCAGAGGTGATCGATGCCACTGGCGACTTGGTGTCGCCGCCTTTTGTGGACCCGCATTTCCATATGGACGCCACCCTGTCCTATGGCACGCCGCGGGTGAACGCATCTGGAACCTTGCTGGAGGGGATCGACCTTTGGGGCGAGCTGCGGGATCTGGCCACGGTGGAGGAGATGGTCGAGCGGGGTCTGAAATACTGCGATTGGGCGGTGTCCATGGGCCTTTTGGCGATCCGCAGCCATGTGGACACGACGCCGAATCACCTGAACACGGTGACGGCTATGCTGGAGCTGCGCGACAAGGTCAAAGGCTATCTGGATCTGCAGTTGGTCGCCTTCCCGCAGGATGGCCTGTACCGCGCGCCAAACGGGCGGGAAAACCTGCTGCGGGCGTTGGATATGGGCGTGGATGTTGTGGGCGGCATCCCGCATTTTGAACGCACCATGGCGGATGGCGCGGCCTCGCTCACCGATCTTTGCCAGATCGCAGCGGACCGGGGCCTGATGGTGGATATCCATTGTGATGAGACCGACGACCCGCTGTCGCGCCATATTGAAACGCTGGCCTACGAGACCACGCGGCTTGGATTGCAAGGGCGGGTGGCAGGCAGTCATCTGACCTCGATGCATTCGATGGACAATTACTATGTCTCGAAACTCCTGCCGCTGATGGCCGAGGCTGAGATCAGCGCCATTCCCAATCCGTTGATCAATATCGTCCTGCAGGGGCGCCATGACACATTCCCCAAACGGCGGGGTCTGACGCGGGTCAAGGAAATGCAAGCCATGGGTATTCGCGTCGGCTGGGGACAGGATTGCGTGCTGGATCCCTGGTACAGCCTGGGCACGGCAGACATGCTGGACGTGGCCTTTATGGGATTACACGTGGCTCAGATGACCCATCCCGACGAGATGGCGCGCTGTTTCACCATGGTGACCGAGACCAATGCGCAGATCCTGGGCCTGCAGGATTATGGGTTGAAAGTGGGCGCGCAGGCCTCGCTGGTGGTGCTGGATGCGGGTTCGCCAACCGAGGCGCTGCGCCTGCGGGCCCCGCGCTTGGCGGTGATTTCCAAAGGTCGGATTGTGGCCCGCGGCGCGCGCGGCGATGCGCAGCTTGATCTGCCGGGGCGCCCCGACGTGGTGGCCCGTCGGATGGATGTCTAAAATATACATCTGCGCCACCGGCTTGCCGAAAAAATAGACAGGCCGGTGGAAAAACGCTCGGAAACTTTAAGCTTAACTTGTTTTGAAAAACCGCTCTGCGTTTCAATGATCGCATAGAGCCGAACGCTCTTTCACGATGACAATTGAATAGATCCGATCCCGGCCGCCCACGACCGGTGATCTTTGACTGGAGTATAAGCAGGCAGTGCCATTGTGGCGCAGGTCATTGCTCCCCTGGATAAGGATGGATGCAATGACGCATGACCTCGCGGAACTGCGCAAGGAAACTGGTATTGGCGCAACGGGTGTAACAATCGACCGGGATGTACCGGTGATTGATATGTCCGATTTTGGCACCCGGCGGGCCGACATCACAGAAGAACTGTGGCAGGCGGCAACTGAGATTGGGTTTTTTCAACTCAAGAACCACGGGATCCCGCAGGAACTGATCGACACAGCCTTTGCCCAATCCGCCCAGCTGTTTGCCAAGCCCGAGGCGACCAAGGCCAAGATGCCCCTGAAACCCGGCACCAATGCGGGGTGGGAGTATAAGGCGCAGGTCCGCCCGTCGACTGGAACGGCGGATCAAAAAGAAAGCTATCAGATCACCTTGCCGCGGATGGCGGGCCTATGGCCCGATACAGCCGAGATGCCGGATTTCAAAGCAAGCATGTTGGCGTTTGAACGCCATAACTGGGCGCTGGCCATGCGGGTTCTGTCCTGTTTTGCGGATAAACTGGGCGTGTCGCCTGCGGTCTTTATCGACGGTCACGACCCGCTTTCGGATCAATACCAGTCCACTTTGCGGCTGTTGCACTACCTGGATATGAAAGACGCCAAGCCCGAGGATTTCAAATTCTGGCGGGCTGGGGCGCATACGGATTTTGACTGTTTGACGTTGTTGCATCAGCGCAGCGGGCAGGGCGGTTTGCAGGTCTGTCCGGGCAAAGATTCCGACGGACGCGTGCTGGGCTGGACCGATGTGCCGCCACAGGATGGGATCATCACCTGCAATATCGGTGATATGTTGATGCGCTGGAGCGATGATCAGCTGCTGTCAAACCTGCATCGGGTGCGTATGCCCAAAGAAGGCGAAAGCCTGGATGCGCGTTATTCCATTGCCTATTTCGCCCAGGCCAATATGGACACCGTCCTGCAAGGCCCGGCGCAGAAATACGAGCCGATCACAGCGCATGATTACATCCAGATGCGTTTGGGTGCGAATTTCGCGGGAAAGGCCGGGTGAATGACAGGCCTAAGCCGGACACCGCGCGGTCACCTCGATCTCGACCACAAACTCAGGGCGGGTAAAGCCCGAAACGATCATCAGCGTGGATGCGGGCAGATGTGGCACATCCGCCAGCCAGGCATCGCGCGCCACCATATATCCCGCCATATGCTCACGCCCGGTGACAAAGGCATTGATACGCAGAACATCCGCGCGGCTGGCACCGCCGTCCTGCAGGATCAGGTCGATATTGTGGAAAATCAGATCCGCCTGCGCCTGCGCGCCAATGGGTGTGGTGCCGTCAACGCTCAGCGCCAATTGGCCGGAGGTCAGCAACAGGCCCGAAGCGGGATCAAGAACACCATGGGCATACCGCGCAAAAGGTGCGGCCATCTGGGTGGGGGTCAGGCTTTTGATCATGGGGCGGCTCCTTGGTTGCTCCCAAATGACCCGGCGCGCCGGATCAACACAAGCCCCGCGCACCCATCCCATGGGCCAGCCGCAGCCCATGCCCGAATTTCAACCATTTTGCCGCCTTTGACCCAAAGGCGCGCAGCCCGGACCCCTGCATCAAGAACAGGTGGCCACCCCAAACAGACCCACAATCCGACATGGAGTGAAACATGAAAAAACTGAGCTTTACCGCCCTGGCGTTGATCAGCGCATCGCAAGTGCATGCTGGCACGACTGAGGTCACCTTTGGCACCAATTGGCTGGCACAGGCCGAGCATGGGGGCTTTTATCAGGCCGCCGCTGATGGCACCTATGAGGCATGCGGATTGAAGGTCTCGATCCTGCCCGGCGGCCCCCAAGTGAACAACCGCGCGCTGCTTTTGGCGGGCAAGATCGATTATCACATGGGCGGCGACCTGCTGCAGGCCTTTAACGCGGTCAAGGAAGGCATCCCCGTGGTCTCGGTTGCGGCGATTTTCCAGAAACACCCGCAGGTGATCGTGACCCATCCGGGTCAGGCCGAAAGCTTTGAAGATCTGAAAAAGCTGGAGCTGCTGATCGGCGACAATGGCTATCAGAGCTTTTACCAATGGATGATCGCGGCCTATGGCTTTACCGCCGAGCAGCGTCAGCCTTATACGTTCAACCCCGCGCCCTTCCTGGCGGATACGGGCAAGGCGATGCAGGGATACCTTTCGTCTGAACCCTATTTGGTGGCCAAAGAAGGCGGGTTTGAGCCGGATGTTTTCCTGATCGCCGATGCGGGCTATTCGACCTATGCCACCACGATCGAGACGATGGCGCCCACCATTGCCAGCAAACCGGATGAGGTGACCTGTTTTGTCGAAGGGTCGATCAAAGGCTGGTACAACTACCTTTATGGGGACAATGCCGCTGCCAACGCGCAGATCATGTCCGACAACCCCGAAATGACCCAGGACAAGATCGATTTTGCCATTGCCAAGATGAAGGACAATGGCATCGTGATCTCGGGCGCGGCTGAGACCAAGGGCATCGGCCTGATCGAAGAGCAGAAGGTCTCTGATTTCTACAACAAGATGGTTGAGGCGGGCGTGATCGAGGCCGGTCTGGATTATCAGGCCGCCTTTACCACCGAGTTTGTCGGCAAAGGCGTTGGTCTGGATCTGCTTCAGTAAACATTGGCACCACGGGCCGGGGATCCCGGCCCACCACCCTTTTGGGAGGAAGAAGACATGGCGGTTAAACGCGCAGCCTTGGGGCAGCGGGACGAGCTGTTGCGCATGTCCCATGTGGAAAAGACATTTCGCGGCGATGTTGTGGCCCTCAGGAATATGAATCTGACGGTGAACCAGGGGGATTTTATCTCGCTTTTGGGACCGTCGGGATGTGGAAAATCCACGGCCCTCAGATTGATCGCAGGGTTGATGCGGCCCACATCTGGGCAGATTGCCTGGTCCGGTGGGCAGGGCGAGGGGGATTTGGGTGTGGTGTTTCAGGAACCCACATTGATGCCCTGGGCGACGGTGAAATATAACGTCTGGCTGCCCTATCGCCTGCGGGGCAAGAGTTACAATTCGGTCAAGGATGAGGTGCTTTATGCGCTGAAACTGGTGGGGTTGGAGAAGTTTCAGAACGCCTATCCCCGCGAATTGTCGGGTGGCATGAAAATGCGCGTCTCTATCGCGCGGGCCATGGTGACCCAGCCGCGGCTGATCCTGATGGATGAACCCTTTGCCGCCTTGGACGAGATCACCCGGCACAAGCTGAACAATGATCTGTTGGAATTGCGCGAACGCATTGGCTGTACGGTGATTTTTGTCACCCATTCGGTGTTTGAATCGGTCTTTTTGTCGGACCGGATTGTGGTCATGGCTGCGCGCCCTGGCCGGGTGATCCGCGAATTGGAGGTCGACACGCCCTATCCCCGCGACGAGGCGTTCCGCACCTCTGCCGAATACGCCGAACATGCGCGTCTGGCGTCCGATGCCCTGCACCAAGCGATTGAGGTGGCCGCATGACCCAGGTCGACACAAGCCCAATTCTGGACGCCGAAGAAGAGGCCCGCGCGCGTCGCGACCAGATCCTGAAACTGGCGCGCTGGACCTTGCCATCTTTGGTTCTGATCCTCGCCATCGGGGCCTGGCAGGCCTATGTGACCCTGGCTGAGGTGCCCCATTACATCCTGCCGTCGCCTGCCTTGATTGCTGAAACCATGATCAAGGATTGGGGCATCCTGTGGCCCGCCATGGTGATCACCGGGCGTCTGACTCTGATCGCGCTGGTGATGGCGGTGATTGGTGGCGTGGGGCTAGCGGTGGCCTTCACCCAGTCCAAATGGGTTGAGATGTCGCTGTTTCCCTATGCGGTGGTACTGCAGGTGACGCCGGTGGTGGCGATTGCGCCTTTGTTGCAGATCTATGTGGACAGCGCCTTTGTGGCGGCTTTGCTGTGCGCCTGGATCGTGGCGTTTTTCCCGATCCTGTCGAACACCACTATTGGTCTGAAATCCGCCGATCACAATCTGCAGGACCTGTTTTCCATTTACGGCGCGACAGGCTGGCAACGGCTGCGGTATCTGACTGCGCCCTCGGCGCTGCCGTTCTTTCTGGGTGGGTTGAAAATCGCTGGTGGACTGGCGCTGATCGGTGCGGTGGTGGCGGAATTTGTCATTGGCCGGGCAGGCACCGGGCTGGGGCTGGCGTCTACGCTGCTTGAAGCGTCATACCGGTTCAATTTCGGCAGGCTTTACGCGGCTTTGATCCTGATTTCCGCCATGGGTGTTCTGGTGTTCGCGCTCATGAGCCTGATCAGCCACCTGTGCCTTTATCGCTGGCACGAAAGCGCATTGAAACGAGAGTAACGATGGATTTTAAAACCCTTCCCACCGGCGCATTTACGCTGAACAACGTGACCGTTCCAGCCAGCCTGCTGGATCAACCCGGCGATCTGATACGGGTTGATCTGGGCATCGCTGATGGCAAAATCGTGGCCCCAACCGGGCCTGCGGTGGACATGGCGGGCGTCATGGTTCTGCCCGCCTTTGTCGATGCTCATACCCATCTGGACAAGGGCCATATCATGCCGCGGGCCGCCAACCCGGATGGGACGTTTATGGGAGCCTTGACCACGGTCAAGGAGGATCACGCCAATTGGAGCAGCGATGATGTGCGCCGCCGGGCTGATTTCGCGCTGCGCTGCGCCTATGCCCATGGCACCCGCGCCATTCGCACCCATCTCGACAGCCCGCCGGGGCAGGATGATATCTCGTGGCCGGTGTTTGCCGAGCTGCGTGACGCCTGGGCCGGACGGATCGATTTGCAGGCCGCCTGTCTGGGCGGTTGTGACAGGGTTGAGATTGACGGGCGGTTCCTGCACACGGCGGATCTGGTCGCGCAATACGGTGGCGTTTTGGGGCTGGTGACCTATCCGATGGAGGGTCTGAAACCGCTGTTGGTCAAATTCTTTGCCCTGGCGGCGGAACGGCATCTGCCGGTGGATTTCCACGTGGACGAGACGATGGACCCCACGTCAGAAACGCTGCGCACCATCTGTGAAGCTAAGTTAGAGACCGGGTTTGATGCACCGATCCAAGTGGGCCACCTGTGTTCCTTGTCTGCTCAGGATGAGACACGCGCGCTGGATACATTGGATCTGGTGGCAAAGGCGGGGCTGAATGTGGTCAGCCTGCCCATGTGCAACATGTATCTGCAGGACCGCGACACGGGCCGCACCCCCCGCAGGCGGGGCGTCACCCTGGTGCATGAGATGAAGGCGCGCGGCATTCCTGTCTCCTTTGCCTCGGACAATACGCGCGATCCGTTTTATGCCTATGGCGACTTGGACATGATAGAAGTCCTGCGCGAGGCCACCCGGATCGCCCATCTGGATCATTCCGACCCGGATTGGATCCGCGCCTTTTCTAGCACGCCTGCGCGTGCCTGTGGGTTCGCGCCCACCAGCCTGGCCGCTGGAGCACCGGCGGATCTGGTGATCTGCCCCGCGCGCAACTGGACCGAGCTGATGGCGCGCCCGCAGTCCAACCGCATTGTGCTGCGCGATGGCGCAGTGATTGACCGGACCCTGCCGGATTACGCCGAACTTGATGATTTGTTTGAATAAGACCTGACCCAAGGACCTGAGATGACCCATATCGATGCCGCCAAGGCCGCCCTTGCCCATTTGGATATCGAAGAAAACCCAAACGCGATCACCGCTGCCTCGCGCGATTTTTTCTGGTATTCGCCCGTGCTCAAGAAACGTCTGGACCATCTGCGGGCTGATTTTGTCGTGCGTCCGCGCAGCGAGGCCGAGGTGATAGAGGTTTTGAAAACCTGTTACGCCCATGACGTGCCCGTCACCACCCGCGGGGCCGGGACCGGCAACTATGGGCAGGCGATGCCGATGCGCGGCGGCTGTGTCATGCATTTGCGCCATATGACAGCGGTCAAATCCTGCGAACCCGGTCGGGTGGTGGTGGAACCCGGTTGCCTGCTGAAGGACCTCGATGCCTTTTGCAAGGAACAGGCAGGCCACGAGCTGCGGATGGTGTCCTCCACATGGTCAACGGCCACCATCGGCGGTTTTATCGCGGGGGGCTCCGGCGGGGTTGGATCGGTCACCTGGGGGTCGCTGCGGGATCTGGGCAATATCATCCGCCTTCGTGTTGTCACCATGGAGGAAGAGCCGCGCGTGCTGGAATTTACCGGCGAAGAGCTGGCGCGGGTCTCCCATGCCTATGGTACCAACGGGATTATCACCGAATTGGAATTGCCGCTGGCGCCGGCCTATGATTGGACCGGCGTCTTTGTGAAGACCAAGGATTTTGCCGCCGCCATGGCCTTGGCCGAGGATCTGGCGAATTCAGACGGGATTTTGTTGAAAATCGCCTCGGTCTACGAGGCGCCAACCGCCAAATCCTATTTCCAACGCGTGGCCCCTTTTGTGGAGGATGATGACCATCTGGTTGGGCTGATGGTGGCTCCGCAGTCGATGGCGGGGCTGGTGACCCTGTTGGCGCGTCGCCCCGAGGTGGAGATGATTTACCGCAGTGACGATCACGACTGGCCGCGCAGCCCCGGTTTGGTGTTTGAATATGGCTGGAACCACACGACCTTGCGTGCGCTCAAGGTAGACCCAACGATCACCTATCTGCAGGTGCGTTATGGTTATCCCAATTCCAAAGAGCTGGTGGAGCAAATGCGCGGGTCCTTCCCGGATGGCGAGGTGATCCAGCACCTAGAGGCGATCCGGATGGAGGGCAAAGTGGCTTTTGCCGGGCTGTCGATGGTGAAATTCACCACCGAGGAACGGCTGGAAGAGATCATCCAGATCCACGAGGATGCCGGCGCGCTGATCTTTAACCCGCACCGTTATACGTTAGAGGAAGGCGGCCGACAGCATGCGGACAATCGCCAGCTGGATTTCAAGCGGGAGGCGGACCCAAAGGGGCTGTTAAATCCCGGCAAGATGGTCACATGGGATGCGCCGGATTGGGATTACAGCCGCATGTATGCCTATCCCGAGATGATGGAAGCGGACGATTAAAATGCGTGCCTTGGTCCTGTTTGCGCATCCTTGTCCCGAAAGCTTTAACGCGGCGGTGCATGAAACCGTCATCGAAGCCTTGGGGGACAGCGGATGGCAGGTTGATGATTGCAATCTTTACTCCGAAGGGTTCTCACCCGTGCTCACGACCGAGGAACGACGTGGGTATCACGACGAGCCATCCAACATCGAAACCGTGCGGGCCTATGTGGAGCGTCTGCGGGCAGCGGATGCATTGGTGATGGTGTTTCCGGTGTGGAATTTTGGCTATCCGGCCATTTTAAAAGGTTTTCTGGATCGGGTGAATTTGCCGGGGGTCAGTTTCAAACTGGAAAACGGCAAGGTCCGCCCGGGGCTGACAAATGTCAAAAAACTGGTGGCCTGCACGACCTATGGTGGCACGCGGTGGCGGGCCATGCTGAACGGTGATCCGCCGCGCAAAACAGTGACCCGGTCGCTGCGCTATGCCTGTGGCATGCCGCCGACCCGGTATTTGCCGCTGTACGATATGAACCGAAATACAGACGCAACGCGCCAGGCCCATCTGGCGCGGGTGCGACACACCATAGGAAGTTTGTAATGAAAGCTTTGGTTGTTTACTGCCATCCGCGCCCCAGCAGCTTTACCCATGCGGTCAAAGAGCGCGTGGTGAAGCGGCTGGAATTGATTGGCGCGCAAACCCGGGTTCTGGATCTGTATGACCGTCAGTTTAATCCAGTTCTCACTGCGCAGGGGCATTCGTTCTACGAGGATCAAGCGCTCAACCGAACCGGGATCGAGGAAGACTGCGAAGCGCTGGAATGGTGCGACACGATTATCTTTGTCTATCCAACCTGGTGGTATGGGCCTCCGGCGATGCTCAAAGGGTGGTTGGATCGGGTCCTGGTGCCTGGCCTTGCGTTTCACATGCCGCCGCCTGAAGGGGGCAATATCGAACCTGGGTTGCGCCATATCGAACGTTTGGGGGTCTTTACCACTTGCGGGGCCAGCTGGTGGCTGACACGGATGATTGGCGCGCCGGGGCGACGCATTTTGCAGCGGGGCGTGCGGGCCTTGTGCGCGCGGGGGTGCAAGACCGCCTTTGCCGCGCATTACCTGATGGACGGCTCCACCACCGAAAGCCGCGCCAAACATCTGGTGCGGGTGGATCGGCGGCTGGATTACCTGCTGACCCCCTATTGAAAGGCGCTGACATGATACCTGTTTTGGATTGGCACCAGAACGCGGCGGATCCCGCAGGCTTTGCCGCCGCTTTGGGGCAGGCCTGCCGGGACACCGGGTTTTTTCTGATCACGAACCATCCGCTGCCGATGGCGCTGGTACAAGAGCTCTTTGCCCAGGCGGATGCGTTTTTTGCCCAACCGGATGTGGCCAAGGCACCGCTGTCGATTGCCAATAACCCGCACAATCGTGGATGGGCGGCGGTTGGGTCGGAACGGTTGGATGAAACCTCGGGGCAGGTGGATCAGAAACAGGCGTTTAACGTGGGGTTTGATCTGGCGGTGGATGACCCACGGGTTCTGGCAGGAGAGCCGTTTCGCGGGGTCAATGTCTGGCCTGATTTGCCGGGGTTTCGCGACACGGCCTTGCAATACTATGACGCGGCGCTGGCCTTTGGCGTGGCCCTTCACCGCGCGTTTGAGGTGGATCTGGGGCTGGATCCGGGGTTCTTTGCTCCGCATTTCACCGCACCCATGGCTACCTTGCGCATGCTGTCCTATCCACCCGCGCAAGGCCTCGCGGATGAGATCGGCGCGGGCGCTCATACGGATTATGGCAGTATCACACTGCTGATGACGGATGATGCGCCGGGGCTGCAAGTGCGTCCGCGCGGTGGCCATTGGACCGATGTGCCCCATGTGCCGGGTGCCTTTGTGGTCAATATTGGCGATTGCCTGATGCGGTGGAGCAATAACACCTATGTCTCGACCCCGCACCGGGTTCTGGCCCCGCCTCGGGCCCGGCGCTCGATTGCGTTTTTCCTTGATCCCAATCCAGACAGTCTGATTGCAGCCCTTCCGGGCACCGGTGCCCCCGCCTTTGCCCCCATTTTGGCCGCCGACTATCTGCGGATGCGGCTGACGGCGACCTATGACAGCAAGGACCCCACATGAGCGTTTATAACTGGGCCGAATGCCGCGCCCCTGATTTCGACCACATCGACCCTGATCGCAGCATCGCCATTTTGCCCACCGCTGCCATCGAACAACACGGACCGCATCTGCCGGTGGGAACGGATACGTTGATCATGGAAGGCATGCTGGCGACATTCCGCAGGTCTTGCCCCGATGATCTGGAGGCCTGGGTCTTGCCGGTGCAGGCGGTGGGGAAATCCAATGAACATTTGTGGGCCAAAGGCACGTTGACCCTGTCGGCGGCCTCTGCCTTGGAGGTCTGGACCGAGATTGGCCTGTCCATCGCCCGCGCCGGTTTTCGCAAACTGGTGATCGTCAACAGCCACGGCGGCAATCTGGATTTGATCTCGATCCTCAGCCGGGAATTGCGGATCCAGGCGGGGATGTTGGCGGTGAAATGCCAGTGGGGCAGTTTCGGCCATCCCGAGGGTCTGTTTACAGAAGAGGAACGCCGATACGGTATTCACGGCGGCGATGTTGAGACCTCGCTGATGCGTAGCTTTTTTCCGGACACGGTGGACATGACACAGGCGCAGAATTTCAAATCCGCTGCAATGACGGATCCGATCTCGCCCATTGGGCCGGTCAGCCGGGGTTGGATCGCCTCGGATCTGAATCCGGATGGCACCGTTGGGGATGCAAGCCTGGCGACCGCAGAAAAAGGCGCGGCCACGGCCCAGCATCAGGTGGCGGGGTTCATCGATCTGTTGCACAAGGTGCGGGACATTTCCCCGCCGCATATGCCTGCTACCTTGTAGGTGGAAAAGGCAGGGCGTGGTTTAGGACGCGGTGGTAAAGCCTGCAATGAGCTGTTTCAGACCCAGGGCTGCCCCCACAAGGATGGCCAAAAGCGCAATTGGCGCGCTGAAGGCCAAGACGGAGAAGGCCGCGATCCCCTGGCCGACGCTGCATCCCACCGCCAGCACAGCGCCGGGGCCCATTAGCGCCGCGCCCAGTATTTGGCGGCCCAATTCGCGGGGATCGTCGCAGGCCTCCCAGCGGAAGTGACCTTTGCTCCAGGATCCAAGAATAGCCCCCAGAACCACGCCGCAAATGGAGCCAACGCTGAACGACAGCGCATTTCCTGAGGCCGTCATACCATACAAGATGGTGTCCCCAATTGGGGCTGCAAACGTATGGGTTTCAATGGGTTCTGCGGCAAATCCTGCGGTTGCGATCCAGGATGTTCCCACCCAACCCGACGTCACGGCAAGTCCGACGATCACACCCCAAAAGATGTATTTGGGCGCGCTGCGTATTTTCGCACTCGACAGGGACAATGCGAAAAACCCCAGTCCAACTGTCAGGCCAATCAGCCCTGGCGGGAGGCCCATCTGGTCGGCCAGTTGAGAAAACCCCTGTGGCTGCGTTGTTCCCGTTTCAACCGGAAACAGCCAAACTCGCCCATGGGCCAGCGGACCGGACATGACAAAATAGGCCGAAAGCCCCATCACAATCACAATGACAAAGGCCCTGAGATCCCCGCCGCCCAGCCGGGCAAGCGCGCCATATCCGCAATTCCCGCTAAGCGCCATACCATAGCCAAACATCAGCCCGCCGATGAGGGTGCCAACGGGGTTCCAAGCCCGATCCAGGTAGGCAGAGTGAGAGAGATCAAACAAGTCAAACGCGACCGCCATATGGGTTGCGACGATGGCGGTGCCGATGGCGATCCCCCACATCCGCAAGCGTCGATCGTCGCCGCCATAGAGCATGTCTTCGATCGCACCAAGTGTGCAAAACCGACCGATGCGCGCAGCCAGTCCAAGAGCGATGCCGCCCAATAGACCCACCAGCGCGGCGGTGTTTGCTTCGCCGAGCCATTCCAGCACTGTGATCCTCCCTGTCACCACCCTTGGACCGGCGACAACAAGAATTGCGCTGGTCAGTCCTCCCTACAGAACAGGTCGTAGACAACTTCCATGATTTGCTTTGGCCGGTCGTCTGTCAAGCGATAGTAAATGGTCTTACCATCGCGGCGTGGCGTCACCAGCCCTTCGAGGCGGAGACGGGACAGTTGCTGCGACACCGCAGCCTGGCGCGCGGATAACAGCTCTTCGAGCTCGGTCACGGATTTTTCGCCCGACGCCAGATGACACAGGATCATCAAACGACCCTCGTGGCTGATCGCCTTCAAGAAGTTGGACGCACGCTGTGCGTTCTCCATCATCCGGTCCATATCCTCAGCGCACATGTTTGCGTCAAAGACGGGCAGGCGAGAGGATGTCTCGGGCGGGGTCGGCATGTCAGTACTCATAGTCTTTTCCATAATGGGTCAACCGCGCTGATCCAAGGAAATACCTGCACGCGCAAAAAGGTCGTTCAGAAGTGGCCAAAAGAAATCTTCTCCTGGATAGCCTTCGATGCGTCCAACCTCTTGTCCATCGTCTATTAAAAGGAATGTCGGTGTAAAGGTGACTCGGCGGGTAAACTCATACGCTGGCGTCTCTCCGCGCAGATCATAGCGTTCCAGCGGCGCTGTGCGGCCTTCGGCTGTCTTGGGATAGATATGCGAAATCTCAGAATCCCATTTTGCACACCAAACACAGCCATCTTCTTCAGCCATGAGGAGCACCGTCTCAGCCGCAGCTGAGATCGGCAGGGCACAGGCCAGTATGATCAATGAGGCGCGCAGCATCTGATTTGCCCTTTTTGTTGACGTCTCAATTTAATCATACATAATCTAATGTGTGAATGTCTAAAAGCAACGTTTGGCGGTATTATGTTTGATGTCACGATTTTGGGGGCTGTAACCGCGGGATTGCTGTCTTTTTTATCACCCTGCATCCTGCCAATCGTGCCATTTTATCTGAGCTACATGGCGGGAATCGGGATGAATCAGATTTCTGCCGGGACTGATATCTCGCGCGCGGTGCGGCTGCGGGCTGTGATCTCGGCGACTTGTTTTTCCCTTGGGGTGATCACGGTTTTTGTAGGCCTTGGGGCCAGCGCTTCGCTTTTTGGTGGGGTGTTGCGAGACTATTTTGACATCCTGCGCTGGGGGGCGGCGGCGCTCATTATTGCCATGGGGCTGCATTTCCTGGGTGTTGTGAAGATCGGAATTCTGTATCGCCAATTGCGCGCAGATGCGGGGGATGTGTCCAATGTCGGGTTTCTTGGCGCTTACGTGATTGGGCTTGCCTTTGCCTTTGGCTGGACGCCCTGTGTCGGACCGGTTTTGGCTGCAATCCTTTTTACGGCGGCAGGCCAAGAGACCGCAGGCCAAGGGGCCTGGCTGCTGTTCCTTTATGGGTTGGGAATGACATTTCCCTTTGTTCTGGCCGCTTTGTTTATCGGGCCGTTTATGCGTTGGATGGCGGGTTTTCGAAAATACCTGGGGTTGGTCGAAAAGCTGATGGGGTTGTTGTTGATCCTCTTTGGCGTGCTGATCGCGACCAATTCGGTCAATCTCATTGCGGCGTGGATGTTGGAGCATATCCCCTGGTTTACCCAGTTGGGGTGAAATTGATTTGGGAGGATCGACAATGAAACGGATTATTCTTGGACTGGCCGCTTTGGCCTTGGCAACAGGCCTGAGCGCTGCCGAGCTGGGTGATGACGGTCTGCACAAAGCGCCGTGGATGCGCGACACTTTCAAGGATCTTGCCGAAGACCTTGCGGATGCCAATGCCGAAGGCAAACGATTGATGGTCCTGGTGGAACAGCGCGGGTGTATCTATTGCACAAAGATGCACGAAGAAGTCTTTGTGGTACCGGACATCGCCCAGATGATCGAGGATCATTTCTTTGTCGTGCAGATCAATATGTTCGGCGATATCGAGGTTACCGATTTTGATGGAACCGTCCTGCCGGAAAAAGAGATGGTCCGGCGGTGGGGCGCTTTGTTCACGCCCAGCCTGTATTTCTTTCCAGAAGAGGTGGGGGATGGGGTATCAGCCCAGGAAGCCGCAGTGGTTAGCATGCCCGGCGCTTTTGGTCGTTGGACAACGCTGAACCTGCTCACGTGGGTGGTTGAGAAAGGCTATGAGGGGCAGGAACCCTTTCAAAAGTATCACGCGCGGAAATTTCTGGAGCAAAAGGACTAAAAGCAGTGTTTTCACGCAATACTTGTGCGCAGAATGCTGCACTTGCGAACATATAAAAAAATTCACGTAGATGAATTTGTTGTTGCGTGTTCGAAATTATGTGCCCTAGACTGGTCTTTACCCAAGGAGAGGAATCGAACCCAGGGAGGGCGCATGAGAACCGCTTTTGGAGCCGCTGTCGCCGTTGTGCTGACGGCCGGCATCGGATGGTGCGACGTCACCAAACCTCAGGATGTGATATATGTTGACGGGGCCGTTGCCGCCTCATTGAGCGGTAAGCCGGGAGATCCAGCCGTTGGCGCAGAGGTGATGAACAAGGGGGCGGGCAATTGCATTGCCTGTCACCAAGTCAGTGCCTTGAGCCATTTGCCGTTTCACGGCGAAATCGGTCCAATGCTGGATGGCGTTGCGGATCGCTGGACGGTTGCCGAGCTTCGCGGAATTGTTGCCAACGCCAAGGTCATGTTCGAAGGCAGCATGATGCCTTCGTTCTATCGCACCGACGGATTTATTCGCCTTGGCGATGCCTATACCGGCGACGCGCATGGCGATGGCGAGGTCCAGCCTTTGTTGACCGCTCAGCAGGTTGAGGACGTGGTCGCCTATCTTTTGACGCTGAAAGAAGAGTGATCTTTCAGAGGGAGGAATACGGATGAAACTCACACGACGAAGCCTGCTGGCGTTGGGCTCTGGGACAAGTGTCTTTGCTATGGTTGCGGGGCTTCCGGCCTTTGCCAGCCTGACAGATGACGCAGTTGCGGCCTTCACGGGAGGGGAAGCCACAACCGAAGGCGGGATCACGCTGACCGCGCCAGAGATCGCAGAGAACGGCAATACGGTCCCCATCTCGGTTGAAGCACCCGGCGCGGCTGAAATCACGATTCTTGCAGACGGAAACCCGGTTCCAAATGTTGTGACGTTCAAATTTGGCCCCATGAGCGCGTCGCGCAGTGCGGCGACCCGCATTCGCCTGGCCAAGACCCAGAATGTTGTGGCGGTTGCCAAGATGGAGGACGGGTCATTCCAGATGACCAAAGCCAACGTCAAAGTCACCATCGGCGGCTGCGGCGGCTGATCTGGATTACGGGAGGAGAAAATTATGGCATCTGGTGTAAAACCACGCGTCAAAGTTCCAAAGACGGCAGCCGCGGGCGAGGCGATCACGATCAAAACGTTGATCAGCCACAAAATGGAAAGCGGCCAGCGCAAGGATGACGACGGCAATATCATTCCGCGGTCCATCATCAATCGTTTCACCGCTGACTTTAATGGTCAGAACGTCATTGACGTGACGCTGGAACCGGCGATTTCGACCAACCCTTACTTCCAGTTCGAGGCGCTTGTGCCGGAAAGTGGCGAGTTCAAGTTCACTTGGTATGACGACGACGGCTCGGTCTATGACACGACCAAATCGATCACGGTGAGCTAAGGGAGGGCGCACCGCAGATCGACAAAAACGTCTGAGGAGAGGGAGGAAGGCGTGAACACATCGACACGGATTATCGGCGCAACCTTGGCTTTGGCCATGGTGCCGACGCTGGGTGTAAGTGACCCAGACGAAGACAGCCTGACGATCAATGGTGAGATTGCCATTGTCACAGAAACAGCAGCACCGGCGCATTTGGAGAATGTCGATACGATCTATTCCGGTTGGAGATTTCGCTCGGACGAAACCCAGGCGGTGCAGATGGATGATTTCGACAACCCCGGCATGATTGGGGTCGAAAATGCCCTGGTGGATTGGGCTTCTGCGGATGGCACCGAAGGGAAATCCTGTGCGGATTGCCATGGAGAGGCAGAAGAACTGGCAGGTGTGCGGGCTGTTTATCCAAAGTGGAATGAAGAGCAGGGCCGCGTGACCACGCTGGAGATGGAGGTCAACAATTGCCGCGAGACCCGCATGGGCGCTGAGAAGTGGAAATACACCGGCGGCGACATGACGGATATGATCGCGCTGATTTCCTCTGTCTCCCGCGGCATGCCGGTGAATGTTGCAATCAACGGCCCGGCCCAATCCACGTGGGAGCAGGGCAAAGACCTGTATTACACCCGGACCGGTCAGCTGGAGCTGTCTTGTGCCAATTGCCATGAAGACAGTTATGGCCTGATGATCCGCGCGGACCATCTGAGCCAGGGGCAGATCAACGGTTTTCCGACCTACCGTTTGAAAAACACCAAGCTGAATTCTGTTCATGCGCGGTTCAAAGGCTGCGTGCGTGACACCCGCGCGCATACCTACAAACCCGGTTCGCCCGAGTTCATTGCGCTTGAACTTTATGTGGCGTCACGCGGCAACGGGTTGAGCGTCGAAGGTCCCTCGGTCCGGAACTGACGGCTCAAAGGTCCCCGCTTTGGCTGTGGGGCCTTTGTTTTCTCTAATAAATTCACGCATGCGAATGTGTATGGAGTTTGAAACCTATGATCTCGCGACGCGATTTTTTACAGGTGGGCATGGCGGCATCCGCCCTTTATGGGGTGTCCGGCTTTGGCGACTGGGCGCGGGTGGCCGCGCAGCAAAAGCTGACGCAGGACCAGTTGTTACAGTTCGAGACCTTCGGCAATGTCTCACTGATCCATGTCACAGACATCCATGGCCAGCTCACACCGCTGTATTTCCGTGAACCGTCGATCAACATCGGGGTTGGAGGCAACAAAGGCGCGGTGCCGCATGTTACGGGCGCTGATTTTCGCAAGCTTTATGGGATCGCTGACGGCAGCCCCAGTCATTATGCGCTCAGCTCTGGCGATTTTGCAGCGCTTGCGCAGGGTTATGGGCGCGTTGGGGGCTTGGACCGGGTTGCAACCGTGATCAACGCCATCCGCGCTGACAGGCCGGACGCCATTTTGCTGGATGGCGGTGACACCTGGCATGGCTCTTACACCTGCTACAAAACGCAAGGGCAAGACATGGTGAATGTCATGAATGCACTCAAACCGGATGCGATGACCTTTCATTGGGAGTTCACGCTGGGCAGCGCGCGGGTGACGGAACTGGTGGAAAACCTGCCTTTTTCCGCCTTGGGCCAGAACATCTTTGATACGGAATGGGATGAACCCACGGATCTGTTCCCGCCCTTTAAAATCTTCGAACGCGGGGGCACCAAAATCGCGGTGATCGGCCAGGCCTTCCCTTATATGCCGATCGCCAACCCGCGTTGGATGTTCCCTGAGTTCTCCTTTGGCATTCGCGATGAAAACATGGCCGCCATGGTCGAAGAGGTGCGCGCCCAAGGAGCGGAATGTGTCGTGGTCCTCAGCCACAATGGGTTTGATGTCGACAAAAAAATGGCCGGTGTGGTGCCGGGCATCGACGTGATCCTGTCGGGTCACACCCACGACGCGCTGCCAGAGCCGGTTGTGGTTGGCTCCACGATCATTCTGCCATCCGGGTCCAACGGGAAATTTGTCACTCGTGTGGATCTGGACATTCGCGATGGGCAGATGATGGGCTATCGCTCCAAACTGATCCCGATCTTCTCGGACGTGATCACCCCGGATCCGGAGGTCGCAGCCCTGATTGAAACCGAACGCGCGCCTTACATGGCAGAGATGAGCGAGGTGATCGGCCGCACAGACAGCCTGTTGTATCGGCGGGGGAATTTCAATGGCACCTGGGACGATGTGATCTGTGACGCCTTGCTGAGCGAGCGCGAGGCGGAAATCGCATTGAGCCCCGGCGTGCGTTGGGGGCCGTCGATGATCCCCGGCCAGGATATCACACGCGAAGACATCTTTGGCGTAACCTCCATGACCTATGGAGAGGCCTATCGCACCGAAATGACCGGTGAATTTCTGAAGGTGGTGTTGGAAGATGTGGCCGACAACATCTTTAACCCCGATCCCTATTACCAGCAGGGCGGCGATATGGTGCGCACCGGTGGGCTTGGCTATCGGATCGATGTCTCCAAACCCCAGGGAGAGCGGATCTCCAATATGACCTTGTTGAAAACGGGTGAGCAGATCGCGCCCGACAAATCTTATGTCGTCGCGGGTTGGGCCAGTGTCAACGAAGGCACCGAGGGGCCGCAGATTTGGGATGTGGTGGAAGATCACATTCGCAAGCTGGGCACAGTTACGGTGCAGGAAAACACTAGCGTCGACGTCATCGGCGTATAAGCAAAACGGAGCATTGACCCATGGATGAGATGTTCAAACCCTCCCGCCGCGCGTTCCTGCGCGGCAGTGCGGCGGTGGCGGCGGGTTCTGTCGCAGGCGGTGCCGCCGCACAAACTCCTGATCCGCTGATCACAGAGTTACAGGACTGGGCGTCCTATACGGGTGCCGGGGTGGATGAGACGCCCTATGGTCTGCCGATTTCTTATGAATCCCATGTCATCCGGCGCAATGTGGAATGGCTGACGGCCTCACCGATCTCGTCGATCAACTTCACACCGATCCATGCGCTGGAGGGGACAATCACCCCGCAAGGCTGCGCGTTTGAGCGTCATCATTCCGGCGCGATTGAAATGCGCAAGGAAGATTATCGGTTGATGATCAATGGTCTGGTCGATCGTCCCCTGGTGTTCAGTTATGCGGATATCGAACGGTTCCCCCGGGAAAACCATGTCTATTTTTGCGAATGCGCGGCGAACACGGGCATGGAATGGGCTGGTGCGCAGCTGAATGGCGTGCAGTTCACCCATGGCATGATCCACAACATGGAATACACCGGCGTGCCGCTGCGCACGTTGCTGGCCGAGGCTGGCGCGGACGTGAATCTGGACAAATGGGTTTACGTGGAAGGGGCCGATGCCTCGTCCAACGGGCGGTCCATCCCGATGGAAAAAGCGCTGGATGATGTGCTGGTGGCCTTTAAGGCCAATGGCGAAGCCCTGCGGATGGAGCATGGTTATCCCGTGCGGCTGGTGGTGCCCGGTTGGGAAGGCAATATGTGGGTCAAATGGCTGCGGCGGATTGAGGTCGTGGACCGCGCCGTCGAAAGCCGGGAAGAGACGTCGAAATACACCGATGTCTATGCCGATGGCACAGCGCGCAAATGGACCTGGGTGATGGATGCAAAATCCGTGATCACCGCGCCCAGCCCGCAGATGCCCATTGCGCATGGCCCCGGGCCGATGGTGATTTCGGGCCTCGCCTGGTCTGGCCATGGTCAGATCACCCGCGTGGATGTCTCTCGTGATGGCGGTGTCACCTGGGAGACCGCGCGCCTGGGTAAACAAGGGGATACCAAGGCGCTGACCCGGTTTTATCTGGATATTCAGTGGGATGGAGCACCGATGTTGCTGCAGTCCCGCGCCATGGATGAGACGGGGTATGTCCAACCAAGCAAAGATCAGCTGCGCGCAGAGCGCGGTGAAAATGCCGTTTACCACAACAATTGCATCCAGACTTGGTACGTGAACGAGAAAGGGGTCGCTGAGAATGTCGAAGTCTCCTAACATTTTCATCCCGGCATTGGGCGGAACGGCTTTGGTGTTGGGCGTGGCTTATGGGATGTCCTCCCGTGACTATGCAGCCAATACAATCGACGGCTACAAAACACGCGTCGCTCAGGTTGAGGCGCATGCATCAGCGGCGCAGGAAAAGGCGAAATCCGAGGCGGCGCGGGCGGATGCGCTGGAAACAGAAATTGCCGAAATTCAGGCGGCCGCAGCCGCACGTCCAATGGATCTAACGGCTGCCGTTCCCCAATCCGGCGCGGCATATGGCTTGGGCCGTGTCGCCCTGGCAGAGGAAATCGCCGCATGGGATGTGGATGTCCTGCCGGATGGGCGCGGTTTGCCCGAAGGGCAGGGGGATGCGTTTTCTGGCGAAGAGGTCTTTGCCGAGAAATGCGCTTCCTGCCATGGCGATTTCGCCGAAGGGGTCGACAATTGGCCGGTCCTGGCGGGTGGCTTTGATACGCTGGCGGATGAGGATCCGGTGAAAACCGTGGGCTCCTATTGGCCTTACCTGTCGACCGTTTGGGATTACATCCACCGCTCGATGCCCTTTGGCGAGGCGGGCACCCTGACGGCGGATGAGACTTATGCTATTGTGGCTTACATCCTCTACTCTAACGATCTGGTTGAGGATGACTTTGTGCTGAGCCACGAGAATTTCGCCGCTTTTGAGATGTATAATACCAAGGGCTTTGTTGTGGATGACCGGCCAGCGCAGGAATATGCACAATGGCGCGGCGAACCCTGCATGGAAGCGTGCAAGGGCGAGGTTGAAATCACAATGCGGTCGGTGTTCTTGGTCGAAACGCCCGAGGTCGGCACAGAATCCGTGATGAACACCGGCACGCTTGATGGTTTGCCAAGCTTCACCGCAGCCGGACCATCGTTCATTCCGGTGTCCACAGAGGCCGAGCCTGCGCATGTTGTCGAAACCGCGCCAGAGCCTGCTGAAGAGGCCGCCGTTGAAGGCGATGCAGCGCTGATCGCGGCGGGTGAAAAGGTGTTTAAAAAGTGCAAGGCCTGCCATCAGGTTGGCGCAAGCGCCAAGAACCGGACTGGCCCGCATCTGAACGATCTGATCGGGCGCACCATGGGGGCGGTTGAGGGGTTCAAATACTCCAAAGTCTTTGCCGCAGCCCAGGCAGATGGCCGCATCTGGGACGAAGCGTCCTTAGCTGAATTCCTTGCCAAGCCAAAGAGTTACTTGAAAGGGACCAAAATGTCCTTTGCGGGGTTGAAAAACGAAGGGGATGTGAAGGCGCTGACTGCCTATTTGAAATCCGTGGGTGAGTAATTGATGCCTTGGCTCCGACAACATGGAATAGCGGTTGTTGCCTTTTTCTTGGCGACAGCGGTAGCGGCGGATGAGTTTGGGGATCCCGCAGCCGGAGAGAAAGTCTTTCGCAAGTGCCGAGCCTGCCATCAGGTGGGCGAGGGGGCGAAACATCGGATTGGTCCACATCTGAACGGTCTGTTTGGCCGCGCTGCGGCCAGCCACGAAGGGTTCAGATATTCCAAAGCGCTGGCCCGTGTTGGCGACAGCGGGTTGGAATGGCACGCGGATACGCTGGATGATTTTCTGGAAAACCCAAGGTCCCTGGCCAGCGGTACCCGGATGAGCTTTCCTGGGCTCAAAAAGGAAAAAGACCGCCTGGATCTTATCGCCTATCTGCGGCAGTTCTCTGATGATCCGGCAGATATTCCCGAAGCCGATCCAACTGCGTCACCGGTCGATCATGATCTGGATCCGGCCATTCTGGCGTTGGAGGGAGACCCGGAATACGGCGAATACCTTAGCAGTGAATGCAAGACCTGCCACCAAGCCAGCGGTGGGGATGATGGCATCCCCTCGATTGTGTTCTGGCCCGAGGAGGACTTTGTCATCGCGATGCATGCCTACAAAAACAAGAAGCGTCCACATCCGGTCATGCAGATGCTGGCAGGACGCCTGAACACAGAAGAAATTGCAGCGCTGGCGGCCTATTTCGCCACGCTAGAAGAATAAAACGTTCAAGGGAGGAAAAGACATGAGTTTCAACAGACGCGCGTTTCTTGGCACAAGCGTGGCCCTTACCGCAACTCTTGCAGCGCCCATGGTGCGTGGACAAGGCAAACCGCGGGTTGTTGTTGTGGGCGGTGGCGCGGGTGGTGCCACGGCGGCCCGTTACCTTGCAAAAGACAGCAAAGGGGCGATCGACGTCACTTTGATTGAGCCCACACGCCGGTATTACACCTGCTTCTTCTCGAACCTCTATTTGGGAGGATTCAAACAGATGGAAGATCTGGGCCACAGCTATGGTGGTCTGGCTGCATCGGGTGTGAATGTGGTCCATGATTGGGCCGTTGGTGTGGACCGCGATGCAAAAACCGTATCCCTGGCGGGCGGGGGATCGCTGCCCTATGACAAGCTGATCCTGAGCCCCGGCATCGATTTTGTCGAAGGCGCTGTGGAGGGTTGGGATCTGTCGGCGCAAAACGCCATGCCGCATGCCTATAAGGCCGGTTCCCAGACCGAGCTGTTAAAAGCCCAGCTGATGGCGATGCCCCAAGGTGGCACCTTTGCTATGGTGGCCCCGCCAAACCCCTATCGTTGCCCGCCCGGACCCTATGAGCGGGTGTCCATGGTGGCGCATTTCCTGAAGCAGAATAATCCAACGGCCAAGATCATCGTGGCCGACCCCAAGCCAAAGTTCTCCAAAATGGCCCTGTTCCAGGAAGGCTGGGCGGACCACTATGAGGGGATGGTGGATTGGATTGGTGAGGACTTTGGCGGCGGCAATGTGTCGGTTGATCCGGGCGCGATGACCGTCACCATCGACGGCGAGGTGACCAAGGTGGACGTGGCCAATGTCATCCCAGCGATGAAAGCGGGGCGGATTGCGGATATGGCCGGTGTCACCGATGGCAACTGGGCGCCGGTGAATGCGGCGGATATGTCGACAAAGGCGGATCCGGATGTCTATGTGCTGGGCGATGCCTCCAGCCAGGGGGATATGCCGAAATCAGGCTTTTCGGCCAATTCGCAGGCCAAAGTCTGCGCAAACGCGGTGCGTGGCGCGCTGACGGGGTCCAAAGTGTTCCCGGCTAAATTCTCCAACACCTGCTGGTCGCTGATTGCCACAAATGATGGGGTCAAGGTCGGCGCCACCTATGAGGCCACACCCGAGAAAATCGCCAAAGTGGATGGGTTTATCTCACAAACCGGCGAAAGCTCAGACCTTCGCAAGGCGACGTATGAGGAATCCGAGGGCTGGTACACTGGCATCACCTCGGACATGCTGGGTTAAATACCTTTCGGCCTTCCCAGCCGTGTGTCGCGGTTGGGAAGGTGCTGAGGCCGGCGGTTACCGCACAAACCGAAAGCCGTCATCAACCGCTTCAACGCGGCCAATCCCACCATCTGGCAGGTGAAAGCCCACCACGGTCATCTGTTCCGCCGCAAGACGGTCCAACAACATGGTCCGAGACCGAACGGCCAGGGGCCCATCCTGGTCCGAGCCGCTCTCCCAATTGGGTTTGCGGAAAGCCACGTGATGATTGCCAATCGCATCGCCAACGACCAAGGCGCTCTCGGATCCTTGGCGAATTTCAAATCCCATGTGGCCGGGCGTGTGCCCCGGTGTGAACAGGGCGGAAATGCCTGGCAGAACCTCGTCGCCATCATCAAACAGGACAACCGAGTCTTCGATCATCTGCATGCGCCGTTTTGCACCAACCGCAAAGGCGGCGCGGGCCTCTCCGATGGTGTTCACCGTATTGGGATTCCACCAATAATCCCATTCACGTCGCCCCATCATATAGGTTGCCTCTGAAAACAAGGGCTCGTCAAAGTCATCCAGCAGGCCCCAGATATGGTCCGGATGGGCGTGGGTAAAGATCACATGTGTCACGTCCTCGGGGGCCAGTCCAAGCGCGTTCAGGCTGTCGACAACGCTTCCAGCTGTTGGCATGAAATCCGGGCCGGAGCCCACATCAAACAAAACCGTGTGCGTTCCATCCCGGAACAGTGCCAGGTTGCATTCAGGCGTTAAACGATCCGGGGACAGGCCAAACTCCGCCAGGATTGGTGGCAACGCATCACGGGGCATGGGCTCGAATATGAGCTGGCCGGGCAGGACCAAACGGCCGTCACTGACTGTGGTCAACGTTGCGGGACCCAGCGAAAGCTCTGACCGTGCAAAAGACGGCAAGGCCACCAGCCCAGTGGTTGCAGCAAAACACTGTGTAAAGGCCCGTCGCGACAGTTTCATAGATCACCCATTGAATTAATAAATATGAATATGTATGTATATTCCGAAAAATGCAAGACCGAACCCTGGGTCTGCGGTTAGGGGGCAAGCAGGGAAATGGCGACATGGGTGACTGTGTCACAGACGGCGTCCTTGATTGACCCTAGGCGTGTTGCTGCTGGCCATTTAGGTGTTTTTAAGAGGCAGGTGACAACCTGATACATCATTTAATCCAAGAGGTTGGCTTTCCTCCCTATGTGCGGGTGTCAGACTTTACATGAATAAATTCACACAGTTTTTGCCGATCTTGCAGTGGGGAAGAACCTACAGCCGCGCCGCGCTGTTTAATGATACTGTTGCGGCGGTTATCGTGACAATCATGCTGATCCCCCAATCGCTGGCCTATGCTCTGCTCGCAGGCCTGCCGCCCGAGGCGGGGATCTACGCCTCGATCGCGCCGATTGTGCTTTATGCGATCTTTGGAACCAGCCGCGCGCTGGCGGTGGGACCGGTTGCGGTGGTCTCCCTTTTGACGGCATCTTCCATTGCACAGATCGCCGATCAGGGAACGGCAGGCTATGCGGTGGCAGCTTTGACGCTGGCCTTCCTGTCGGGTGTGTTTCTGGTCTTGCTGGGTGTGCTGCGCCTTGGATTTCTGGCTAATTTCCTCAGCCATCCGGTGATTGCAGGCTTTATCACCGCATCGGGCATCCTGATCGGCACCAGCCAGTTAAAGCACATCCTGGGTGTCAATGCGCAGGGGCACACCCTGCCTGAAATGCTGATGTCGATCTTTTCGCAACTGGACCAAATCAACGGGATCACGGTTGCCCTTGGAACCTTTGCAACCGCTTTTCTCTTTTGGGCGCGTGGGAATTTGAAACCCTTGATGCAACGATTAAGGGCTGGTCCGCTGGTGCCGGATCTTGTCGCCAAAGGCGGCCCGGTTTTTGCGGTTCTTGCAACGACTTTGGCCGTTTGGGCGTGGGATTTGGCGGATCGCGGCGTGTCCATCGTCGGCGACGTGCCGCAAAGCCTGCCACCCTTTACGGTGCCCGGCCTGTCGACCGAGCTTGTCGGCGCATTGCTGATGCCTGCCATACTGATCTCGGTCATTGGGTTTGTCGAAAGCGTTTCGGTCGCCCAGACCCTGGCTGCGAAAAAACGCCAGCGAATTGATCCGGATCAGGAGTTGATCGGGCTGGGCGCGGCCAATCTTGGCGCGGCGTTTTCGGGGGGATTTCCGGTCACGGGCGGATTTTCGCGGTCGATGGTGAATTTCGACGCCGGAGCCGAGACCCCTGCCGCAGGTATTTTTACGGCCATGGGCCTGGCAATTGCGGCGATCGCGCTGACGCCGCTGGTGTATTTTTTGCCCAAAGCCACACTGGCCGCGACAATCATCGTTGCGGTTCTGTCCTTGGTTGACCTGTCGATCCTCAAGAAAACGTGGATCTATTCACGGGCTGATTTTGTGGCTGTGGCAACCACGATTTTCTTAACCTTGGGCGCAGGCGTCGAAGTTGGCGTGGCCAGTGGGGTGGCAATATCGGTCGTGCTGCATCTCTATAAAACCTCCAAACCACATGTCGCAGAAGTTGGACTGGTTCCAGGCACGCAGCATTTCAGGAACATCAATCGCCACGACGTTGAAACGGTCTCCAGTCTGGTCACCCTGCGTGTGGATGAGAGTTTGTATTTTGTGAATGCCCGGTTTCTGGAAGATCTGATCCAAAACAGGGTCACCGAGGGCTGCGCGATCCGAGATGTGGTTTTGATGTTCTCTGCCGTCAACGAAGTAGATTATTCCGCGCTTGAAAGCTTGGAAGCCATCAACGCGCGGCTCATCGATATGGGGGTGGGGCTGCATCTGTCCGAAGTGAAAGGGCCCGTGATGGACCGCCTAGGCCGCTCACACTTCCTGGAGAAAATGAATGGGGATGTCTTCTTGTCCCAGTTTGACGCTTGGAACAGATTGATAGAGGCTCGTTAGCGCGCGCCCAACATGCGCCCACGCCGCTGATGTACGCGATCGCAGGATCAACACCCGCAAAGCGTTTGAACCTGGTTTTTGAAATCCAATCAGACGCTTATGTGGTGATCATACAATTCTTGCGCCGCAAGACGCAGCGATCACGGGGTCGCTGGAATTGATGCTGACAGGGATCTGACACAACGTTGCGAATGCTCGCCTGTTGATGAGGCGCTGACACCAGCGTAACGTGCGTTCCATGACACATAAGGTTGTATCCGCCGCTGACGCCGCCGCCCTTATTCAGGACGGCGATACGCTCACCACTTCAGGTTTCGTCGGCATTGGCGTGCCGGATGAGTTGATTGCGGCGGTTGAAGCCCGCTTTCTGGAGACTGGCCATCCGCGCGATCTGTCTCTTGTGTTTGCAGCTGGCCAGGGCGACGGCAAAGACCGGGGGCTGAACCGCTTGGGCCATGAGGGGCTGATCAAACGGGTGATCGGCGGCCATTGGGGGTTGATCCCCAAAGTTGCCAAACTGGCCACCGAAAGCAAAATCGAGGCCTGGAACCTGCCGCAGGGCTGTATCAGCCAATTGTTCCGGGACATTGCAGCGGGCAAGCCGGGGATGCTGTCCAAAGTGGGGCTGGAAACCTTTGTCGATCCGCGCCAGGGCGGCGGGGCGATCAACGACATCAGCATTGAGCCGCAGGTAGAGCGAGTCGAGCTTGGCGGCGAAGAGATGTTGTTTTACAAAGCGCAGCCGTTGTCAGCGGCGCTGTTGCGCGGGACGACGGCCGATGAATTTGGCAATGTCACCATGGAGCGCGAGGCGCTGACCATCGACAATCTAGCTCAGGCCATGGCGGTCAAGAACGCGGGCGGTGTGGTCATTGTTCAGGTCGAGCGCATAGCCCAGGCCCGTACCCTGCCGGCGCGGTCGGTCGAGATTCCAGGGGTGCTGGTGGATGCGGTGGTTGTGGCGCAGCCGGAAAATCATTTGCAGACCTATCGCACCGCCTACAGCCACGGGTTCAGCAATCGTATGCGCTCACCCCAGGGAGAAATCCCGCCGATGTCCTTGGACGCGCGCAAAGTCATTGCCCGGCGCTGCGCTTTTGAACTGCCGGTCAATGGCGTTGTGAACCTTGGCATTGGGATGCCTGAGGGCGTGGCCGCAGTGGCCGCCGAAGAAGGGTTGTTGGATCACGTGACGCTGACGGCCGAGCCGGGGGTGATTGGCGGTCAGCCTGCCTCGGGGTTGGATTTCGGCGCGGCCATCAACACGGATGCGGTTATCCCCCAAAGCAACCAGTTTGATTTCTATGATGGGGGCGGGTTGGATCTAGCCTGTCTGGGATTGGCGCAGGCCGATCAATTTGGCAATGTGAATGTCTCTCGTTTTGGGACACGTCTGGCCGGGGCCGGCGGTTTTATCAACATCTCGCAAAACGCCCGTCGGGTGGTCTTTGCCGGCACGTTTACGGCCATTGGGCTGGATGTGGCCATTCAGGACAACGCGGTGTCGATCCGCCAGGAAGGCCGCTCGCGCAAGTTTCTGGACCGCGTCGAGCAGATTACGTTTGCTGGGGGGCGGGCCGCACGTCTGGGGCAGCCTGTGCTTTACGTCACCGAACGGGCGGTGTTTGAATTGGGGCCCAAGGGTCTAAACCTCATTGAAATTGCACCGGGCGTGGATCTGGAGCGGGATATTCTGTCGCAAATGGCCGTTGCGCCGCAGATCGACGAAGTTGTCACAATGGACAGCCGTATTTTCCAAGCCGGCGACATGGGGCTGCGCACCGATCTGCTGCAGCTGGATCTGCCGGACAGGGTTGCCTTGGATGCAAACAATGGCCAGCTGTATCTGAACTTTGAGAAGCTGCGCGTCCGTCACCTGTCCGAGGTTCAAGCCGTTGGGCAGCTGGTGGCCAAAACCTGCGCCCCTTTGGCGGACCGGGTAGATGTGATTGTGAATTACGACGGGTTCAAGATTGACGAGGCGTTGGAAAAGGACTGGGCGCAGATGGTGGATGCGCTGGCAAAACAGTATTATCGGCATATTTCGCGTTACTCAGGCTCTGCGTTTATGCGCATGAAGCTACAGGCCGTTTTCCCCGAAGAACCCACTCATATCTTTGAAACCCAAAGCCAGGCAAAGCTCTACCTCGACAGCATAAAATCGCGCTGAACCGGTCCTTTGCGATGGAAGTCTTTTGTGCTGGTCTTGGTCGATTTGGGAACTCTTTGCACGACCTTCGGTCACACTTATGGGTTTCCATGGCGCCAGAGTGATGAATAGGCGCGCAGTATCTACACCTCCGGATCGTCGGTGAAAGCGTCGATCGCCTTTGCCAGCGCGCTAAGGCCATCGACCAGTTTAGCCTTATCTTCGGTGGACATCTTGCTCAGGATCGAATTTGCGCAGTGCTGCACGGCCGGCAAAGCCTGTTGAAACAGCGAGCGTCCTTTGTCTGTACACGTGTAAATCCGCAGTCTTCGGTCGGAGTCTGCGATGTGGCGGGCGATCAACCCTTTTTCTTCAAGTCGCTTTGCTGCACGGCTCACCTGAACCTTGTCCAATGTCGTGCGTCGTGCAAGTTCGAGCGAGGAGAGTTGGCCCGCCTCAGCCAAAAGGAAAATCATCCGCCATTCCTCGCGGGAAAGGCCGAATGTTTTGCCATAGACTTGGACCAGCTGTCTCGAGAACGCTTCGGCTGTCGATGCAAGCTGGTATGGAAAATAGGTTTCGAGTTCCACTTTGGGTCCTTTCTAACGTCACTTTATAGGTCGTTGCGCGTGCAACAATCTGATCTAGATCAAATACACGCTGGCTGCTTCGTGACAATCATTGCAAATGCAACGTTTTTTGGAGGAGGCCAAAATGAACGCTCAGACCCTAAAGCTCGATCAGATCCACCATGTGGCATATCGATGCAAAGACGCAAAAGAAACCGTCGAATTTTACACCTCAATGCTCAATATGGACTTTGTTCTCGCGATCGCCGAGGACAAGGTGCCATCGACCCATGAGCCCGATCCCTACATGCATCTCTTTCTAGATGCTGGGAACGGCAACGTTCTGGCGTTTTTTGAGCTGCCGACCAAACCCGAAATGGGACGCGATCCGAACACACCAGTTTGGGTTCAACACATCGCCTTCAAAGTGAAAGATCGTGACACCCTAATCGGCTTCAAAGAACACCTTGAGGCCAACGGAGTCGAAGTATTGGGGGTAACTGACCATTCAATCTTCCATTCCATTTATTTCTTTGACCCAAACGGTCATCGTGTGGAGCTGGCCTGTCCGGATCCAAAAGAGGAGGAGATGATCAAGCGTTTGGATGCTGTCAAATGGGACATGCTGGACGAGTGGACGCGCACAAAGAAAGCACCGCAACATGCTGCCTGGCTGCATGCAAAAGAACTGGATAAAAAGTAATGCTAAACACATACGATTTTCCAGAGTTCGCCTATGTACAGTCGCCGGAGCAAGAAACCGGAGAAACCGTACGGCACACGGTTGTTATCGTTGGTGCCGGACCTGTCGGTCTAACTGCTGCACTCGATTTTGCAGCCCGAGGCTTGAAGGTCGTTGTGCTGGATGACAACAACACTGTTTCTGTGGGATCACGTGCCGTTTGCTATGCCAAACGCCCATTGGAGATCTGGGATCGCTTGGGGGTGGGCGAGCGGATGATCGACACAGGGATTGATTGGAAGCTTGGTCGTGTTTTTTTGCGCGACCAGGAGGTCTATACCTTTGATCTTCTACCAGAAGACGGTCACAAAACCCCAGCCTTCATCAACCTTCAGCAATACTACCTTGAAGAATACATGGTCGAGGCCTGCGATCAGAACCCATTGATCGACCTGCGCTGGAAACACAAGGTTGTCTCTTTGCACCAGTTCGATGAATATGCGGAAATGGTGGTCGAGACACCGGACGGCGTTTTCACGATAGAGGCCAATTGGCTGTTGGCCTGTGATGGTGCGAACTCGGATATTCGCCGAATGGTGGGTGCAGAATTTACTGGCCAGTTCTTTCAAGACCGTTTCTTGATTGCCGATATCGTCATGAAGGCGGATTTCCCAACAGAACGATGGTTCTGGTTCGATCCGAACTTCCACCGGGGCCAATCGGCGTTGTTGCACAAACAATGTGACGACGTCTGGCGGTTGGATTTTCAACTGGGCTGGGAGGCAGATCCTGAGATTGAAAAGCGCCCGGAAAACATCATAACACGCGTCAAAGCGATGATAGGCAATGACGTAGAGTTTGAATTGGAATGGGCCTCCGTCTATCAGTTCGCCTGTCGGCGCGTGGACCAGTTCCGCTATGGCCGGGTGTTATTCGCCGGCGATGCGGCGCATCAGGTCTCTCCGTTTGGTGCGCGAGGTGCGAACACCGGCGTGCAAGACATCGACAATCTGTCGTGGAAATTGGCCGCAGTCATTCGGGGCGAGGCACCGTTGGGGTTGCTGGATTCCTATCATAGCGAACGCGCCTATGCCGCTGACGACAATTTGCTCAACTCCACCCGTTCGACGGATTTTATTACACCCAAGAACAGAGCTTCGAAGCGTATGCGCGATGCGGTCCTGAGTCTTGCCAAGTCAAACGAGTTTGCAAGACCTTTGGTGAATTCAGGCCGACTTTCGATGCCGAGCCCGTATCTGGAAAGCCCGCTTAACACAGCTGACGCTGATGACTGGACGGGCAAGATGCTGCCAGGGACCTGCGCGGCCGACGCTCCGATTTCAGTTGCTGCCCAACGCTCATGGCTATTGGAGAACCTTGGTGGCGGCTTTGTTTTGCTGGCACTCGGAGTCGCCGCCACGCCGGTTGACGCAGGCCCCTTCACGCCGAAGGTTCTGACCTTGGGCACGGACTTCGAAGACATCGACGGGCATGTTTCCGAAAGATACGACGCCAATGGCGGCGCGCTGTATCTTATCCGGCCAGATCAACACATCGCTGCCCGCTGGCGGAGTTTTGATCCAGACGCCGTTAAGGCAGCTATTGCAGTAGCCACAGGAGGCGCGGTCCTATGAGTTTGAATTTGAAACCGAACATTGCGCGTCCTGACGATTTCTATGAGATGCTGACGGACGCCCAAAGAGACATGACAGATGACGAGGCAAACGACATGAACGCTCGGCTTGTTCTTGTTCTGGCAAACCAAATTGGAAATTTCGAAGATCTCAAACAGGCTATCGATATTGCCAAATGAAGCTTGCCACGCCTGTATCAACAGGCGTGGCATCCTATGAACTTGTTTATCGGTCAAAATCAGAGCGAAACCTGAGCAGAGCCAATGTAACAACGCAACCTCTAAGAGGGGGGCTGGTCATCGTTCGAAGACGGCTAAAGAGACCGCTCAACCTGCTAACAAGAACATGTCTAGGAAGCTGGAGGCACCTCAGTTGACGGCAAATCGTGGAACTAGCTGCTCAAAAGCCGTTCTTTAAAGGGCTAAGGGCCCACACCGTTCCGGGCCAACAGGCTGAATGGTCAAGGGAGTCCTTAAAATGCGCAAAACGCTGCGATGAAGAGCGGCCAGTCTTCGCTGTAAACCACACGGGCCAGACGAGAATCTACCGCACACAATAAACACAAGCACAGATGTATTCGACGACATCAAACGGTTCTTCAACCCAGTGCGCCGCCTTCCGACCCTCTAGGTCATGTTGACAAAAGGGATTCACACGAAGGCTCATGCGTGATTCAAGCTGGTATCTGCTATGGAGACCAGCTT
>NZ_WIBF01000020.1 GCF_009496005.1 Tritonibacter litoralis | reverse complement strand
CGTTTCAGTCCCATAGTTCGTCTCCTTTTCTGCAATAAATGCTATCAAAGGAGCGGCATCAAACCGCGACAGTTCCAAAACTTGCCTCTTTGGCCACATAAGCTGAACTCTCTGTTTGCGACAAATGCTGGTTCGACCTCCAAAAAAGGTTTCGATTGATGAGTGATATTTCCAGTTTGCTTCAGCAAGAGCAGACGTTCAAAAATGACAGCGGAAATATCTGAGCCGCGGCTTCGACCGAGGGCTCTTTACTGCCGTTCTCCGTTTTGCGGTAATATAAGCTCTCGGTCTGTATACGGTCTAGACGAACGGCCCATTCAAGCTATTTGCCGACCGATCAAGACTCTCCGGTTGTAGACCGATTTGTGGCCATTCGCTTTAAGCACGAACTTCAGGCTTCGTCGAACTCGCACATTGCCGACTTTCGGTCCGTCAGGGTACGCAAGCATCCGACCAACAGCAAGCTTCTTATCTCTCGCTGATTTGCGCGCATTGAGCAAGCAATTACACTTGTTTCGCTGAACTGCGAGAAGCTGACTGCAGCCTTTTAAACTCCTGATCCTTCGTGCGTTACCAGCAGCAGAAGCCTCCATCGACCAGCAGGTCCACGCCAGTGCAATAGGACGCCGCGTCCGACAACAGGAAGACCGCAGGGCCGACCATTTCGTCAACGCTGGCCATCCGCTGCATTGGGGTCTGGCTTTCGAACTCTTTGGTTTGATGGACCATTTCGGGGCGGGTGTTCATCGGAGTTGCTGTATAGCCTGGGCTAATGGAATTCACGCGGATACCCCGGTCCACCCACTCCATTGCCATCGATTTGGACATATGGATCACGCCCGCTTTGGAGGCGTTGTAATGCACTTGGGTCAGCCCGCGGTTTACAATGACACCCGACATTGAGGCGATGTTGACGATGGAACCGCCTTGCCCATGGGCAAGCATCGCCCGCGCTTCAGCCTGACAAGACAGCCAGACGCCTTTCATGTTGATGTCCATAAGGGTCTGATACTGGTCTTCTTCCATGTCTTCGCAAGGATTGGCGTTGGCAATGCCAGCTGCATTCAGCGCCAGCCGGAGCGGGCCAAGTTCCGCTTCGGTTTGCTTGACCGCCTCGGCCAGCGCTTCACCAGAGGTTACGTCCGAAGCGATCTGAATGCATTTGCGTCCGGCCTTTGCTATGCAGTCTGCGGTTTGCGAAAGCCCATCGTCGGTACGCCGGTCGAGCAGCGCAACATCTGCACCGCATTCGGCAAGCCCTATGGCAATGCGTTGGCCAATACCGCTGCCAGCACCGGTGACCAGAGCGACACGGCCCGAAAGGTTGAACAGGGCCGGGGCGTTCAGCGTCATTTCTTGCATGGTCTCATTCACCTTATGTTGTTGACCAACCCGGTCAGGACATGATCAGCCCACCGTCCACGTTGATGGTCTGGCCGGTAATATAATCCGCGTCCTCGCTGGCCAGGAAAGCAACCAGCCCTGCCACGTCCTTGCCGGTGCCGGCGCGCTTCATCGGGATCTTGTTCTCGACCCAGTCTTTCATCAGCTCGCCCGGCGCATAATCGCCAAGCATCTCGCCCCAGATTTTGTCGTTATAATCCCACATGTCGCTGAAAATGATGCCCGGGCAAATCGCATTCACGGTGATCTTTTCCAGCGCGACCTCCTTGGCGAGGCTTTGAGTAATGCCGACAACTCCCATCTTGGAGGCCGCATAATGAGGCGTAAAGATGAACCCGTCACGCGCCTGACCCGAGGCAGTATTGATAAGCCGCCCGCCTTTGCCGGACTTGCGCATCCGAGTAATGGCCTCCTGGCAGCACAGAAACACGCCTTTTGTGTTCACCGCCATGGTGGCATCCCAGTCGTTCTCGGTCAGGTCCTCGACTTTACGGATGGTGATGATCCCGGCGTTTTGCATCGAAATGTCGACGCCGCCAAAGGCTTCTTCCGCACGGTCATAGAGTGTTTTTACGGCTTCAGACCTGGTGACGTCGCAGATCACGCCGATGGCTTCCGCCCCGGAGTTGCGAAGCTCCGCAGCGGCCTCTTCGACCTGCGGCTCGATAGAGGCAATAACGAGATTTGCGCCTTCTGAGGCAAAACGTTCTGCCACCGCATAGCCGATGCCGCGATTGCCGCCAGTGATAACCACTGTCTTCCCTTTGAAACGGTTCATATGATTTTCCTTGTCTGCTTAGGCCAATCTGCTTAGGCCGTTGCGAGTTCCATGACCGAGACATCATTGGCTTCGGTGTGGTCCAGAATGCCGGTCTGACGCCCTGCGGCCATAACCAGAATGCGGTTGGACACGCCAAGGACCTCTTCGAGATCAGAGCTGACGACGATTACGGCGACGCCTTCAGCTGCCAGACCGTGGATGATTTCATAGATCGAGGACCGTGCCCCGACGTCAATCCCACGTGTCGGCTCATCGAGCAGCACCACGCGGGGGTTGCGCGCGAGCCATTTGGCAATCACAACCTTCTGCTGGTTGCCGCCGGACATCTCGCTGGCATTTTGATTGCTCCGGCCCTTCACACCGAATTTGGCAATATTCTCATTGGCGAACCTGCGTACGCGGTGCTTGTTTATCCAGCCCGCTTTGGAGACCGCTTCGAAGTTTGAGTAGGCGATGTTGTCTTCGATGGAGTGGCTCAGGACCACCCCCTGCAACTTGCGGTCCTCGGGGACGAGCACGATGCCGTTGTCGATTGCGGCCCGAGGCGTGCGCGGCGTGATCTCTTCTCCATCCAGGAGGACAGAGCCTTCTGCAATTGGATCAGCGCCGGCAATCGCACGCACCAACTCGGTCCGGCCTGCTCCAACAAGCCCGGCGATCCCAAAGATCTCGCCGCGGCGGACGGAAAAGTTCACGTTGCTGAAATGCCCCAATGCAGAGCTTAGATCTCGTACTTCCAGCATGGTCTCCGCCGCAGGCTTCGCGAGCGCGGGAAACATCTGGTCCATATTTCGGCCGACCATCGCCTCGACAATGCTGCGCACCGGCACGTCAGCGGTATCGAACTGCTGCACCTTCTCGCCATCGCGCATAACGACGATGCGATCCGCGATCTGTTTGATTTCCTCCAAACGGTGCGAGATGTAGATGATCCCGACGCCATCGGCCTTTAGCCGCTCGATCTGTTCAAAAAGCAGTTTGGTTTCTTCGCCACCAAGCGCGGCGGTCGGTTCATCCAGGATCAGAAGCCGCGCATTCAGTGTCAAGGCTTTGGCGATTTCGATCAACTGCTGGTTGGCCGTCGAAAGCCCCTGAACCAGACGGCGCGGCGATACATTCAGGCCGAGGCGTTGCAGGCCATGTGTCGCGCGCCGCTCCATCTCGCGACGGTCAACCCGGCCGTGGCGCATCGGGTAACGTCCGACAAAGATATTCTCAGCGATGGAGAGATGCGGCAGCAAGAGCAGCTCTTGGTGGATCATGCCGACTCCGGCGTCCATGGCCTCGCGGGGAGTGGCGGGCGCATAGGGCGCGCCCTGCCACGTCATCTCTCCGGAGGTAGGGAGGATCGTGCCGGAGATGATATTTGACAGCGTTGATTTTCCGGCGCCGTTTTCGCCGAGCAGCGCAACGACCTCACCGGGTCGCACCTCTAGATCCACACCGTGAAGCACCTCTATCGGCCCAAAGGACTTGTAGATGTTCTTTAGCGTCAGGATCGGAAATGTATCGGTATTGGTCATTGCGCTGCCCTTTGCCTTTAGCCTTACGGGTGCTTCTCGACAAAGACGGATGCGTTTTCGCAATCGGTCAGCACAGCATTCGGGATCTGGCGCGCAGGCACAGATGCGCCCTTGGCGACAGCAATCGCCGAGTTCACCGCCAGAACACCCATCGCCTGCGTGCTTTGCGTTGCAGTCACTACAAAGGGGGTGTCGCAGCGCGCCAGTGATTCAAGGGCGGCAACGTCGCCGTCATAGCCTCCAACCACGATCTGATCTGCGAGATCCGCTGCTTCGACGGCTTTGGCGGCGCCCATCGCGATAGCGTCGGCCTGACCAAAGATCATCTTGATATCGGGGTGGGCCTGCAACATGTTTTGCCCGATCGAGAAGCCTTCGTCGGGGGACCACATTTGCGTCCACTGTTGCGCCACCAATTCCACACCGGGGTTTTCGTCGATGGCCATCTTGCAGCCTTCAAAGCGCTGAACCTCAGGCGTTGTTCCTTTTTGACCGTGGATAATCACCATCTTGCCTGTTCCGCCTGCGCGCTCGATGATCGAAGAGCAGACCTCGTAGGAGGATATGACGTTCTCGCCGTAGATCACAGTATCGCCAGGCTCACCATCGGGCTCGCGGTCCACATTGATGACCGGTATGCCTTCGGCACGCGCCAGCCGGGTCGGCACAGCGGCCGCAGCCGCACCAGCCGGAATGTAGATGAAGGCGTCGATGCCCTGGGTCATCAGATCCTGGACCTGGCTGACCTGAGTAGCTGTGTCGCCTTTTGCGTCAACGGTGATCACTTCGATGCCAAGAGATGTGGCGTAGTTTTCCACGCCAAGCTTGATCTGGTTGAAGAAATCAGCCTGCAGGTTCGGTACGGCAAGGCCGATCTTTGCGATCCCGATTCCGGCATGGTCGTCTGCTGCGGCTGCCACAGGCAGCATTCCGGCAAGTGCGGTGGCGGCCAGTAGGGCCTTGAGTGTCTTTGTCATGTGGTGTCTCCTCCTTGGTCGTATTGGCCCGATCTTGCCGGGCTTTGGAACCCGACCTTGCGCTCGGGTCTTTGGTCAAGGCAGCGGCCCCCTCCGCTGCCAAATTCTACGCCTTGCGCTGTTTGAACGTTTCAGCGGCTACTGCCATCACGATCACCAATCCGATGATCACGGCCTGTAGGAAGGGTGACACGCTGAGTAGGTTCAGCCCGTTGCGCAGCACCCCAATGATCAAAACTCCAATGATCGTGCCGCCGATGCCTCCTGTTCCTCCCGAGAGGCTGGTGCCCCCGATGACCACAGCCGCGATAGCGTCCAGTTCATAGGAGATCCCGATGGTTGGCTGTACCGCATCGAGGCGCGCAGCCAGAAGCACACCGGCCAGGCCGGACAGCGCGGCGCAGGCAGTATAAACAAGCACCGTGACACGATTGACGTTGATGCCCGCCAGCCGAGCGACCTCTGGATTGCCGCCGACTGCATAGACCGCACGCCCGCCCTGGCGGTAACTTTGGAATAGCCAGGCGATAGCAAAAACGACGAACATGACGGCGACTGTCATTGTAATCAGGCCGCCGTAGCGGATGATTGCGCCCATGTTGAACCATGCCGGGAAGCCGATGATCTGCGAGCCGTTGGTGATCATGCTGGCCAATCCGCGCGCAATCGACATCATCGCAAGTGTCGCGATGAAAGGCGGCACTTTGAAGATCGTAATCATCAGGCCTGATATGAAACCAGAAATTGCGGCAGCGGCAATGGCCAATGGAATCGCTGCACCCATGGGCAATCCCGCTTCCACATTGAGATAGCCCAAGACCATCATCGCCAGTGCCAGAACGGAGCCCACAGAGAGGTCAATCCCGCCTGTGAGAATGACAAAGGTCATGCCCACCGCGATGATCCCGATCACGGTGACCTGATCCAGTATGTTCAGGAAGTTCCGCAGGGAAAAGAAGGAATCGGTTGCAAATGTCAGGAACCCACAAAGCAGAATAAGTCCAATGAGCGGTCCGGTCGCGCTCCCCAGCGAAAACCATTCGGTATGCTTGCGACCACCCTGTTGAAAGTTGGCACCCGTTTCAGTCATTCTTCCCTCCCGGTGCATAAATATGCACTTATGATGAAAAATACTAACCCCAGAAACTTTACTGTGTCAACTATCGAAAACGCGCGAAACAGGAATTGCCGAACATTGCTCTCGTACTTGACGAATTGCCAAAATGTATGTTTATATATTAGAGAATAATTATGCAAAGGGTGCGAACATGACCCCAGAAAACCTAAGCGAACTGGCAAACAAGATCCGACGGCGTGACCTTCAGGCTGTTTTTGAAGCAGGTGCGGGCCATATCGGCGGTGAGATGTCCGTGACGGACCTTCTGACCGCACTGTATTTCAAGATCATGCAGGTAGAGCCGCAGAACCCATCGGCGCCGCTACGCGACCGCCTCGTGCTCAGCAAAGGACACACGGCCCTCGCGCTATATGTGGTGCTGGCCGAAAAAGGGTTTATCCCGACCGAAGAGATTTCCACCTTTCTTCAGCATAACTCCCGCCTAAACGGGCACCCGAATCGTATGAAAGTGCCCGGTGTAGAGACGAATACGGGACCCTTGGGGCATGGATTGCCAGTTGGCGTTGGCATGGCAAAGGCCGCTCAGCTCAACGGTGAGAGCTGGCGCACCTTCGTGATTACCGGGGACGGCGAAATGCAGGAAGGCTCCAATTGGGAGGCCATCATGGCAGCCGCACAGTTCAAACTGGATAACCTGACCCTGATTATCGACCACAACCGTCTTCAACAGGGCGCACGCCTTGCTGAGACCAACAACCTGGCGCCACTGGCGCCGAAGCTCGAGGCTTTTGGTTGGGCCGTGCAAGAGATAGATGGCCATGACATGGATCAGATCTGCACCGCGCTCTCTGCGGAAAGCATCACGCATGGAAAACCGAAATGTATCGTGGCGCATACCAACAAGGGCCACGGCATTTCCTTTATGTCCGATAATGTCGCCTGGCACCACAAAGTGCCAAATGAAGAGCAATACAAACAGGCCATGGCCGAACTTGAGGGGGCAATGGCATGATCAACCCGTTTGAAGGCGCAAAACTGCACGATTGCCGGGATGCCTTTACCTCGGTTCTCGAAGCTCTTGGTAGCAAAAACACCGACATCGTCGCGGTGTGCAATGATTCTGTCGGTTCGTCCAAACTGGGCGGTTTCCGTGATAAGTTTCCCGAGAGGCTGATTAATGTCGGTATTGCCGAACAGAACATGGTTGGTGTCGGTGCCGGCCTGGCCAATGGGGGAAAAATCCCGTTTGTCTGCGCCGCATCGCCATTCCTGACAGGCCGTGCGCTGGAACAGATCAAGGCAGACGTTGCCTATTCCGAGACCAATGTGAAGCTGGTCGGGATCTCCTCTGGTATGGCCTATGGCGAGCTTGGGCCGACTCATCACTCAATCGAAGATTTTGCATGGATTCGGGCTTTGCCCAACGTGCCTGTAGTGGCTCCCGCCGATCGAAATGAGACCGCGGCAGTGATCAAATGGGCTGCTGCCACCACTGGCGGGTGTTTCCTGCGTCTAAGCCGGGTCGGAGTGCCGGATCTGCTGCCGGAAGAACACGTCTTTGAGCTCGGCAAAGCCAATCTGCTGCGCGAAGGCAACGATCTGACTCTCATTGCCAATGGCGTTTTGACCCACCGGGCCTTAATGGCTGCAGCTTTGCTTGAAAAGGACGGGATCAACGCCCGTGTTTTGAACATGGCAAGCGTCCGGCCCATAGACGAAACCGCCATCGTCAGCGCCGCAAAGGACACCGGGGCGATCCTGACCTGTGAAGAACATACCACCTTTGGCGGGCTCGGAAGCGCGGTTGCCGAAGTGGTCGTCGATCAGGCACCGGTTCCCATGACGCGGCTTGGTGTGCCCGGCGTCTTTGCTCATACCGCATCAGCCAATACCTTGTTGGATGATTATGGAATGTCGCCTGAGGCAATGGCAGAAAGTGCCCGGGCCCTGATAGAGCGAAAAGGATAGGCGCATGCCGCGGCAGGTCATTTTGGCGATCGACGAAGGCACAACAAACGCAAAGGCCACTTTTGTCTCGCAGACGGGCGAAATCATCGCCAGCGGCTCTGCGCCTGTTCCGATCGAGCATCCACAGTCAGGCTGGGTCCAGCAGGACGCCGACAAGATCTGGGGTGCGACGCAGGAGGCCATCGCCGCCTGTATGGCGTCCGCGCTGGATGTCCAGGTCATCGCTTTGGGCATTTCAAACCAGCGCGAGTCGATCCTGATCTGGGACCGCCAGACCGGCGCGCCCCTTGGCCCGGTGATTACATGGCAATGTCGTAGGACCGCCAACGTCTGTAACACCCTGAAAGCTGCCGGGCACGAGCAGGAGGTTATCGCTCGCACCGGTCTGCCACTGGATCCGTTGTTCCCCCCGACTAAGATCGCCTGGCTCCTGTCGAACCACGGCAGGGGTGGAGCGGATATCTGCATCGGCACGGTCGACAGCTGGCTGATCTGGAAACTCTCTGACGGCCGGATCCACGCGACTGACCGGTCGAATGCCGCGCGCACGCAGCTCTTTAATATCGACGAAGGCTGTTGGGACGACGAACTCTGCAAAATCTTTGAGGTCGACCGGTCGATGCTGCCAGAGGTGCACGACAGCTCACATGTTTTCGCAGAAACAAAAGGCGCCCGCGCCGTTCCAGACGGCATACCGATCGCTGCAGCGATTGGCGATTCTCACGCTGCGCTGTTTGGCCATGGGGCGTTTGGTCCGGGTGATGGAAAGATAACATTTGGTACCGGATCGTCGGTGATGACGACACTCACAGAGTTCATCGCACCGCCGCCCGGTATAACCACCACCATCGCCTGGTCGATCGGCGGCAAATCCACCTATGCTTTTGAAGGTAATATCCTGGTCAGCGCCTCCATCCTGCCTTGGACCGCGGCTCTGCTGGGCCTGGCCGATGTAGAGAGCCTGTTAGATCTGGCCCAGACTGTCCCTGACACAAACGGGATCGCGCTTGTGCCTGCCCATGTGGGCCTTGGCTCGCCATATTGGAATTCTGAGGCCCGCGGATTGATAACGGGGCTTTCCTTCGGTTCGGAGCCGGCCCATATCGCCCGCGCCGCCGCCGAGAGCATCGCGCTCCAGGTGCACGACGTCTTTGCGATTATGGCGGATGCGGCCAAGGGCATCGGGCAGCTTTCCGTCGACGGCGGCCCCAGCCAGAACGCGTTCCTCATGCAAATGGTCGCGGATTGCCTGGATCACAGTGTCACCCCGTGTCGAAATGCCGAGGTCTCAGCTCTTGGGGCCGCGCATCTTGCCGGGCTGGCCACCGGATTTTGGCAAGACCTCGATGAGGTCAGGCGTCTTGCTCACCATGGTTCCGCGATTTTCCCTGCTCTGGAGGCAAGCGCGCGGAAAGACCGGCTGGACATTTGGCGAAAAGCCATTGCTCGCACCGTTGCGTCGATATAGTGAATAAATATTCAAGAATTTGGCAAGCCAGGACATTCGATGGCCCGTGTAAATGAACTTCGTCTGATCGCGCGCGTGGCGCAAATGTATCACGTTGAAGGTCAGCGGCAGGGAGACATCGCAAAGCATCTGCGGATTTCTCAGGCCACCGTTTCACGTATGCTCAAGAAAGCGCAGGCCGAAGAGATCGTCCGCACGACCGTCGTTTCGCCGTCCGGCACATATGCAGACCTTGAAGCCGGGCTACGGCAACAGTTCGGCCTGTCCGAGGCCATCGTTGTGGAATGCACCGAAGACCGGGACGGTGCCATCATGGCCCGGATCGGCGAGGCCGCGGCCCATTTTGTCGAAGCGACCCTTCAGACTGACGAAATCATTGGCGTATCTAGCTGGTCCGAGACCATCTCCCAGATGGTTCAGAACATCCATCCGATGAAATCTGGCAAGGCGAAATATGTCGTGCAGATGCTCGGCGGCATGGGCAATCCTACTGTACAGATGCATGCCAACCAATTGGTGACGAGGTTGGCAAAGCTCACTGGCGCAGAGCCCCACGTACTCAGCGCGCCCGGCGTCGCGCAGTCGCGCGAAGCCAAGCTGGTTCTGCTGGGCGACACTTTCGTACGCGAAACGATGGACCTTTTCTCCCGGATCACACTCGCAATTGTGGGGATCGGCGCTGTTGAGCCTTCAGGCATGCTGGCGCGAAGCGGAAATGTTTTCTCTCCTCGTGAGTTGGCCGATCTGACGGCGTCGGGCGCGGTCGGCGATATGAGCCTTCGGTTCTTTGACGCCAAGGGAGCCTATGTAACAAACCCGCTCGACGACAGAGTGATCGGCACAACACTGGAGGAGTTGAGTGCGGTGGACAGAGTAATGGCCTTGGCGGGCGGAAAGGCCAAGACCGAAGCAATCAGAGGTGCGTTGAAGACCGGGATCATCGACCTTTTGATCACTGACAAGTTCACCGCTGAGCGCCTGATCCGCACCAATCCTACCGCACCGCCTGCAACCTAAACAACTCGGCAGCGGTCTGACTTCCCATTTTGATGAAATGCGCGTGGAAGAAGGTCTGATACTCTGGGGTCAGCTGGAATAGAAGTGGGGTTAAAGAAACAGGCATAACTAGCACACCTGTTTTTAGACCGGCCTCCATCAATCCGCTAACCACCGTCTGCGCCACAAAATAATGCCGGTAAATACCGCTATCAACGACCAGTGCTGCGCATATGACAGCATCATACCGGCCCGTTTCAGCCAGCCTTTGCGCCAAGAACGGCATCTCGAACACACCCGGCACATCATAGCTGCCGATCGCTCCATCCGTGTCGATTTCTCCCATGCGCTGCTCAAATCCGGCATGTGCTTAAGCAACGATCTCAGCGTGCCATCGTGCCTCGATAAGCGTGAATGTTGGGGATTTTGTCATTGCTCTAAATCCATTCCAAATGACGGTGTCCTACAGCGAACTGAAGCAACACGCCGGTTTTGCTCGCGCACTTCATTCTCTTCCATCTGGGTTATGACCGTCGCCTCCCGCGCTCCACCCGAATCTGCTGAACCATCCCGAAGTATGGCGCTCGCGGGCTATCACCGCCGGTATGCGGACAAACCCGACGCGACGCCGAGATGGCCATCTTCGAATAAATCAACTGGTTCTACAATCCACGACGTAGGCATTCAGCACTCGGCTGGAAAAGCCCATTGGCTTTCGAAAGAAAGGCCGCGTAACTGAGTAATCGGAGCGGTATCAAACCGTGACAGGTCCAGTTCGTACCCGTAGCCACTGCATCAAAAACGGGGAAACCACACTTAATCAGAGCTGCTTCTTCAGGAAGGTGACCAAGTGCTCGAGGACCTCCGGCGCGATTGTCGTCTCTATGTGGCGATACTCAGAAGGCGCACCGGATTTACTCGGCTGTAGAAAATGGTTTAGGCCTTCTAATGTGATGACCTGGCTACCAGAATGATGCAAAAGTCGGGCTGCCGCCGATGCGTTCAGATCATGATCGACCAATAGGTCATTGGTTCCGTAAAGAGCCATCACTGGCCCTGAGAATGCGCCTAAATATTTTTCAGGTTCATATCGAGCAATCTCCCATCCCCACTTGGTTCCCCAAAATCGTGTAAGAGAATATCGGTATAGCCATGGCAGGTCACTAACGGCCGCTTTTACACTTGCGCGCGCGTCCTGTGGTGCGGGCGCAGCCTCAAGCGCGTCAAACACCCTCGTCAAAGCAATGTCCATCGCAGTGATTTCTGCATCAGTCTCACCCGCCGCAGCGGCAAGGTCACGCGACTGACGTCTTATTGCTGTCTCTGTTGGTACCACGGGCGCTGCCAGCAAGGCCAACGCCTGCACGTCGGCCACTGTGAAGTCTACTGCGGCGATCAGTGCGCTCATCCCCCCTTCGGAATGACCGACAAAGCCCAACCTGTCCGGGTCAATGCGGGGCTGCCTTGCCAGCCAATCGAGGGCGGACGCCCCGTCACGGGTAAAGCCGAGAAAGCCCGTTTCTCTGTAGTTTCCGTGGCTCTTGCCCACCCCTCTTTTGTCGTAGCGCATAGCCGCTATACCAGCGCGCGCGAGCGCATCCGATAAGACAAGAAATGGCCGATGGCCAACCGAGCTTTCGTCGCGGTCATGGCGTCCTGTCCCGGCAAGAAGAACCATAGCTGGATGCGGCCCTGGCCCAAACGGGACAGTTAACTCCCCGGCCAGAGCTATGCCATCTTGCGACATGAATGTGATCTCACGCACCTCGTAGCAGCGATCAGTTGGATTTTGGGGTTTCGGGCCTGCGCAAGCGAACAGACAAAGGGTAAGAATGGCAAAGACAAGCTTGTTCACGGCGGGCTCCTTGGAAAATCCTCCTGAGAGTGCCAACAGAACAACGCGTAAACGACCTATCTATTCGGCTCGGTCGCGGTTTGACGTTTTCGCCAGGCGCTCGGCGTCTCCCCTTTGTGCTTTCGAAATGCCGCATTGAATGTGGATTTGGCATTGAACCCAACCGCAAAGCAGATGTCGAGAATTGTATCATTGCTGGCGATCAAGCGCGCAGAGGCATCTTCGATCCTGTGGGCGTTGACATAGTCGTAGAACGTCACCTTGCGTTGCTGATTAAGCGCCTGGCTCAGATAGCTTGGTTTCACTCCGACAGCTTCGGCCAAATCCTTAAGCGTCAACATCGGGTCAAGCCAAAGCTGGCCCTGCGCCATAGCGCTATCAAGACGGATTAGTATCGCATCAAGGTCTTGAACACCGAGGCCCGAGCGCTCATAGGCGGGCCTTTGGGGCTGCTCCGGAATGTCTTGCACCAGATCCATTGCCCAGCTTGGCAGCCTCTCTATGGTCATGCCGTGCGCTGCAAAACCAATGCAAGCGAAGGAGATCATAGCGCGCTCAAGCCACCCATCGTCCACATCAAGCCCCATAATCCCTGCGACCAAAGACAATAGATAAGCGACCAGAACGCCAACAGGGATCATGATCAAAGAGAATGTCACGACCCGCTCTCCCCTTGCTGGCTGCGTGTAGATTTGTCGGAGCAAACGTCGGTGGCCAAACCACCTGAGCATCACAGAAATTGTCAGGACAACGCTCGCAAGCAAGGCGATCAGCGCAAAGAGACTTATGCAAAAAGCTACCAAAATCCCCGCCGCATTCCCCGGCAGCTCGCCCTGCAAGATCATGTCCTGCCGGACGCGTGGTTGCAGAAGGAACGGAAGGGGCAACACGGCTGCGCTGATCCAAAGCCATGTGCGCTTCGCGAGCTTTCGGTTCGTCAGAACGTTCATGTGGAGTTGCAGGAGCATTGGGAGAAACACGCTCAACGCCAAAGTCAGCGTCAGCTCCACTCCGGGCGGCGCCGAATCCAATAGTCCAAGGCTCAGCAGCCCAAATTGAAACACGACCAGCGGCAAGAGGAGTGGTCGACGTTCGGGATGGCCAATGGTCCGCCAAAAGAGCGCGAACCCGGCCATCGTGGCCAATCCCATCTCAAATCCATTAAGCGCGTGCATTGGCGTCCTTCTAGCTTTCGCCCCGGCTAACACATTTACTCTGCGGAGTGCGATCCTCTGCACCGCCAGACCAAGGGTTATTCCCAGAGAAAAACGACAGCGCAGAAAGCGGGGGGGATCGGCCCAATGAATTCGTTGCCCCGAGTTTTGTAAGAGACCGCATTTCTTATTGCCGTCGCGCGGTAAGGTCGCCAACCAATGCGCCTGACCTGCTGCATAGGCGCTGGGAGTTCGAAGCTTGGTGTTGAACACGCCGAGGGCGGTCGAGGCGCAGTCGAACTGTAATCCAGTGCCCAAATTGCACAACATCACCGCGCACAGGCCGGTGCATCGCGTTGAATGTGCGAGCGCGTTTACGCCCAAACGGTTAATCATCTCTTTTGCAACGCCAAGCGCTTAAAAAAGAACCGTGCTGCTTTGTCTTTACGCCTCACCCAGTTACATATAAGCGCATGTTCGATGGTAGGGTGCGGGACCGGGAAGACATCTGCTGGACCGGCTTTCTGGCGATTTCGTCACAGCAACTAAAGCTTTCACCGCTCGCGCATTTAATGTTAAGGGGCTCAGATAGCCACTGGCCTCATGCGCGGTTGATCTTGCTCGTCATCCTTGGGGCAACTGCGATGGGAAAAGTGATAAGATCTCTTTGATAACCCGATCAGGCTGCCTTTGATGGATATAATGACCGCTTTCCGGGACATGTATGTGAGTGCCCCGCGGGAGCCGATCAGCAAACTCTTCTGCATAGTTGATCCAAGCCCGCTGGAAAGCGTCGCTAACACCAAAGCCGCCGCGTCCCGCAGACATGACGGTGACGGGGATGCGCTCCAAAAAAGACAGATCGCGTAGAGTGGCTTCTGTCTTGGGCATTCCCCTCAACTCTAGAATTTCGGCGCGCCCCATCAAGGCCATAAGAGCGACTGGAGGTTTGCAACCCTTCAATGCCAAAGCTTGGCAGCGCGCAGTGAAGTCTGGTAAACGCGCATCAACAAGCACAAGCCCCGCGACCTTCTCGGGAAAGGCCTTCGCATACGCGAGCGTATATGTGCCGCCAACCGAATGGCCAACAAGGATATAGGGAGGTCTCAGACCTTTGCCGCGCAAAGTTGCATCAAGTTGTTCTGCGACTTCACGGCCAGTTCGACGTCCGTCGAGATCGCCAGGCCAAACCCGCAAATCTGCCAATCCTAGACCGCCATATCCTGCGCGACTCCATGCAAAGTGGGAGATGTTTTCTGGCAGTTGCGCACGCAGAGCAGCCCAGCTTTCAGAACCATCGCCGAGGCCTGCTTCGAAAACGACTGTGGGCCCGCTTGATGCTCCGGGATCGGAACCACCCGCGCCATCACAGCCTGCCAGGCCAAAAACAATCGCAGCTATCGCCAGGTGAGTTTTCATCTATGTTTCCTCCGGTTTGCACCGCACTCATACACGTAGATGATGGGCGAAACGCCCGAGCCAAGCGGCTCGGACGTTTTGAACCTCAGGATCAACGCAGGAAAAGCTAAGTGCGTGCCCGGGTTAGAAAGCACGCGGGGCGATCACTGGACTATTGGCGATTACGTTTCGATCCTTGGGCTCACTATGCAACCTTTCGTTCAAAGGCCAAGGGGCTGGGTCATCTCCTTTCCGGCAAAACACCAAGTCAAGGGAACGGAACAATTCAGTGAAAGTCCACGTTCGCAACGCCGCGAAGCGCGTACGATTAGTGTGATTGCGTTGGAGGCTGAGCACGGACAACCTGAACCAGAAACGCTCGAATGGGAAGCGGCGGTGCCGCAGGAATGTGAGGCGACGCTCTACGGCAAAGAGGATTTCATTGAGGAGCTGTTGGGTGGGTGATGGGCTGACCATGACGTGATCGGCCCAAAGCAGCTCTCGTCGCCAGCCAACACAATCCTGCTCTGAGGACATTCGCATATTGGCGTCGCGAAGCAGGCGAACCGCACAAAGTTGATATCGCAGTCATTGCCAGAAAGCTGGTCAAGATCGTGAATGCTCTTTCCAAAACGAGCCAGGAATGGGCGGATCAGACATCTTGAGAACTTTAGTTGCTATAGACTTTTGGTTGTTATCCATTCAGATGAATGCGCGAGGTCTGATTTTTGGGCCGACTTTTCGCTGTTCCAGAACATGCGCCACCCATCCGACAGACCGCCCAATTGCAAACAGGGCGCAGGACGCGCCCTTTGATAGATTCAGTCTCCGCTCCATACAAGCCAAAGCGAAGGTGACATTGGGGTGCGCGCCTGTCTGCTGCAGGACCATGTCTGCTTTCTTTTGCCAGTCCTCAGGGGCCGGGCATTCTTTCAGCAGGTCCAAGGCACGGATATCGCCCTGTGGGTAAAGCCGGTGCTCAAAACCCGGCGGCACGGATTGTTCAGGCGTTTTCAGCCTGGGTTCATCCGGGCTGTCGAGCCACGCGGCACACAGGTCTGGCATACGCCCATGCCGCGGCCCGGAGAATGCTGCGATTCCGGCCAGAAGTGACGCGGCCAGATTGGCGCCGGTCGATGCCGCGACACGAGCGGCGTAGCACGACGGATTTAACTCGTGGTCGGCACACAGAATCAAGGCTCTGCGAATGATATCCTGTTCGGAAGGTTTGGCCCCAAGGCCGCGCGCGACCTGCGTGTGAACAGGCTCATCCTTACGTGCGGCAACGCCTGAACCCGCAGCGATGACCTGATTGATAAGCCTTGCGCCGCGGCGCGGACCATCCCGTCCCGACGTTTTAGCAGCCTCTTTTACCAGAGCCATCATGATCGTGTCCAGGGGGTGGCTACTGGGCGTATGGGTCGGATGCGCGCTGCTCCGGTCGAAATCCAGACCCGTACCGGTCAACAACGACGTGACGGTTTCAAAGCTTTCCGTCCCCGCAAGCGTTGTTGCATCCCGTTTGCGATAATACAGCCTCCCGTCGCGGATTTGCGACACCGCAGATCGCAAGATGGGCTCGCCCCACTCTATCGTTGAGCGCGCGATCTCTGACCGTGTTCGAGGCCGCTTCTTGCGTGCGACAAGTGCGTCAACGTCGTGCGCGTCATAGCGGCTGCGCCGGGCATCGTCCGGGTCCGGATAGGTGCGAACCAGCCCCCGGCTTACATATGCATAGAGCGTCGCGGCAGATATCCCGGCTGTGGCACAGGCCTCTTTGGCAGAGACCAGCTCCGATGGTTTGAGAGAAGGCTTTGGCTGTTTTTTCATATTGATTGTATTGATCAAGATTTTTCCGAATTCAAGATTGCACTATGCACAGACAGCATTAAGGAGATACTGTTTGTTCAACACGATCGAAGCAGATTTACGCAGGTTCGACAGCACAGGACAGACACGTCCTGCGCCCAGGATCATCGGGATTGGAGGCTATACCTCTGACATCCCCGTCAGCACACTTGCCATCGCATCCGCATCCGCAGCTGTGTCAGCGCTGCAGAGCCTCTGCGCATCGGAGCTGGGACATATTCCAGACGCCACGGTGGATGCGGCAGCAATTGATCACTGGTGCAAGGGCAGCGTCCAACCGGCGAATTGGTCGATGCAGCCCCAGTGGGACCGCTTTTCAAGGGACTACAGGACAGAAAATGGCTGGATCAGGCTTCACACAAATGCCGAACACCACCGGGATGCCGCCCTCTCGGTTCTTGGCAGGCCGACGACGCCTGATGAAGTAGAACGTGAAATCACACGCTGGGACAGTGAAAGCCTTGAAGCCGCGATCGTCGAGGCCGGCGGCTGTGCCGCCCAACTGCGACTGACCCGCGCGTGGCACACGCACCCACAGGGTCGGGCGCTGAGTTTGGAGCCGATTGTTGCTTGGGATGAAGCGCCGTCGCACCCGTGCCGGTGGAATCTGACGTCTTCTCAAAGGCCAATGTCAGGGTTGCGGGTGCTTGACGCGACACGTGTTCTGGCGGGGCCCGTCGCCACACGTTTTCTGGCGTCGCTGGGCGCGGATGTCCTGCGTATCGACCCGCCAGATTGGAACGAAGACGGCAATGCCATCGAAATGACGGTTGGTAAAACCTGCGCGGGTTTGGATTTGCGCGACAAACAAGACCGCGCCACTTTTCGCAGATTGATTCAAACCGCTGATGTCTTAGTTCACGGCTATCGCGCGGATGCGTTGGAAAAACTGGGGTTCGGTGTCGACGCCTGTCGCGCCCTGAACCCGGGTCTGATCACGGTTTGTCTGAACGCATACGGCTGGACCGGACCCTGGACCAATCGTCGTGGCTTCGACAGCCTTGTTCAGCGCAGCACCGGCCTTGCAGAAGTACGCGACAACGGTGTTGTGGCCTTGCCCTACCAAGTGCTTGATCACGCGACCGGATATTTGATGGCCGCCACAGCCTTGCATGCGCTGCGCTATCAGCGGGAACACGGCAAAACCCTGTCCGCACGGTTGTCTCTGGCGCGTCAGGCGAAGCTGCTTCTGGATCACCGTGGCGACAGGGCGACGCAATGCGCCCCATTCGAGGCCACACAGCATAGACGCTACCAGGAGGATCTTGAGCAGACGGATTGGGGACCTGTTCGCCGGTTGCGCCCGGCCTACATGATCGCCGGAATTGATTCAGGTTGGGACAGGCCCGCCCACCACTTGCGCTCTGATGTGCCCGCCTGGCGCCCTAAAGTCGAGGAATGATATGAGGACATCTATACCGGCATCGTTCTATCGTGGCGGCACGTCGAAAGCCGTCTTATTTAACCACGATGACCTGCCAAGAGACCAAGCCCGCTGGGACGCTATTTTTTGCCACATCATGGGATCGCCCGATGCCTTTGGCCGCCAGTTGGACGGCATGGGGGGCGGAGTATCCTCGCTTTCCAAAGTCGCTGTCGTCGCCAAGTCCAGCTTGCCAGGCGTCGATCTGGACTACACCTTCGTGCAAATCGCGGTGGAGCAACCATTGGCAGACTATGGCGCAATGTGCGGAAACATCGCTTCGGCGATTGGCCCCTTCGCGGTGTCGTCCGGAATTATTGGGCTGCCCGACGGGCCCGCGAACCTGACCATTCGCAACACGAACACAGACAAGCTTTTTCGCGCCAATTTCAAACTGACGAACGGACAGGTGGTCGAATGTGGCAACGCGGCGATTGCTGGTGTTTCGGGAACTGGCGCAGAGGTGGCCTTGACCTTTTTGAATCCAGCCGGCGCGCGTACGGGGCATTTGCTGCCGACCCATCAAGAGATGAACAATCTGGCGTTGCCCTCTGGCGAAACACTTCCAGCGTCTTTGGTGGATGTCACCAACCCGGTTGTTTTTGTCCGGGCGGCAGATCTTGGAATGACGGGGTACGAACATCCCGATGCGCTCGAGGCTGATGCCGTTTTGATGGAGAAGCTAGAGACCATCCGGCAAGTAGGTGCCGTGGCCATGGGCCTAGCGGCGAACACTGCGGAAACCGCTGCAGCAAACCCAAAGGTCGCCATGGTGGCACCCGCAGCCGAATTCCAGTCTCTCGACCATACAACACACGGGCGTGCCGACTATGATGTTTCGGTCCGGATGGCTTCCATGGGGCGCGTGCACCGCGCGGTTACATTGACGGCCGGTATGTGTTTGGCAACCTCCTGTGTAATGCAAGGTACCGTCGCGCCGTTGGTGAATACACGACACGTCAGGATTGGACATCCTTCAGGCATTTTGCCCGTCTCGGTCGACTTCAACACCAAAAGCGCCACACCCGAGATACATTCTGTAACCTGCTACAGGACGCAGCGTTGTCTGATGATCGGGCAAGTACCCATTCCTGCACACCTATTGGACTCTCATCATGAATGACATACTGACTACCGACCTGCACGATGCCCATACCGACCAACTGTCGGTCTGCACATTGCCCTTTCAGAATTTCGGAGGACGCCTGTCATTTTCAGGCCCGATTAGAACAGTCGTGACGATGGAGGACACCAAACTGGCGCAGCAACTGCTCAGAACGCCGGGGGATGGCGCTGTGATCGTGCTGGATGGGGGCGGTTCCACGCGGACTGCAATGTTGGGGGACGTGAATGCCGAAATCCTGAGGCAAAACAACTGGGCCGGTATCGTCATAAATGGCGTTGTTCGTGATAGCGCCGAGTTGCGCGGTATCGATATTGGCATCAAAGCATTGGGTGTCACGCCTATTCGCAGCGCAAAGGCGGGGATCGGCGCCATCGATGTCCCGGTTTCGTTTGGAAACGTGCTTTTTCGACCGGGACAGTATATTTACTGCGATCAAGATGGCGTCCTGATCGGAGAGGTGCCCTTGCATTCGCCCTTAGGCAAGATCCTCCTATGACTGAGAACCGTTCCGATCTGCAATTCTCACGGACCCTGCCGCACAGGCTTGGCCACGTCTCAGTTGGTCAAGAAACGGAGCATGTTCTCCGAGCTGGAAATGCTCACTGGCACACCATCGGGGTTGTCCTTGAAACCAGGTTCGCTAAATAGTGCCATGATCTTTCCGTCGTCGGCGTAAAGGGAGTACCGCCAACTGCGGTCTCCCATGCCTTGTGCGTCCCGCCTTACGCACATACCCATCTTTGCGGCGAAGTCTGCATTGCCATCAGGGAGCATTTGAACCTGATCCACTTTCAGCGATTTGGCCCACTGGAACATGACAAAGGCATCGTTCACTGCAGTACAGTATACGGCATCCACTCCGAGTTCGCGATACTTCACAAAGTCACGTTCGTAGCCTGGTAGATGGCTGTTTGAGCAAGCTGGCGTGAATGCTCCAGGTACCGCGACCAATATGATCCTTCGCCCAGCGAAAATGTCGTCGGTTGTCAGATCTTTCCACGCAAAAGGGTTAGCCTCTATTCCAGCTGCTACTCGGACACGGGTGTGAAAAGTAACTTGGGGCAAGGTCTTTGCGGGCATTTGTCTTTCCGATGTTTTGGATTGTTGTACTGGCAAATACTTTATGTCATGGACCCTTTGGCAAAAAGGACATACAATCATCACTTATGGACAATCACCCTATATCTATCGACTTTCTGCTGTATGATGGTGTGAATATCCTCGAAGTGGCTGGCCCAGCACAGGTTTTCACAACCGCCAACGAAGTGTCGGGCCCCCGTTATAAGCTGTCGTTCCTATCGGGAGATGGCGCACCAATCACGACAACCTGTGGCTTGGTCCTGCAGGTCAACGGGCCTGTACTGACAAAACCGTCTTCACACGACCTGCTGGTTCCCGGCGGGCGTGGGGTGGATGCAGCGCTAGCTTCAAGACAAATTGGGCATGCGATTGAGCAATGGCATGCGCAGACGGCCAATGAACGTCTTATTGCCGTTTGTTCCGGCGCTCTTTTGGTGGCTGCTTGCGGGCTGCTTGATGGGCGCGTTGCGACAACGCATTGGTGCAGGCAGTCTCAAGCAAAGGCGCAATTTCCAGCGGTAGCTTGGGAAGAGGATAGCTTGTTTTGCATCGATGGGCGTTATTGTTCATCCGCTGGCGTCAGTGCCGGAATTGACCTCGCACTCGAACTGGTACGACGCGATTGTGGCGGAGCAACGGCTCTTGCTGTGGCTCGTCATCTGGTCATGCATGTTAAACGTGACGGCGGGCAAAGTCAGTTTTCGGACCTTCTTGTTGCCCAATTGGCGAACGACACAGCCCTGGAAGGCCTGGTGACAACCCTGCTGCAAAACCCCAGAGCTAATTGGACGTTAGAGCAGATGGCTGAACACGCAGGGCTAACCCCCAGAACCCTGTCCAGGCGATTTCAAAAGGAAATGTCTACCACCCCTCACAAGTTTCTGGAGCGTCTGCGCATCAAGATTGCATCAGACGTGCTAAGCAGCGGCGGCAGCACCGGCAAAGCGATCGAAGTTTCTGGTTTTACGGATTTTCAGAACATGCAGCGCGCTTTCAAGAGACAGCTTGGGACGACCGTTGGTACGTACAGACAGCGCTTTGGCGTCGCAGAGTAATCGCGCATAGCGCCATTTTTTCATTCCAAACCAAAGCGTTACCTTAAATCAGTGCTCAATTTGTCCCAAAGTGCCGAAGCGACTGGGCCTGGCGCAGCGTCCCGGCGGCGCATCATGTAGATCTCTGATCGACGCGGTGAGAAGCCCTCAACATCAAGTGTTGCGAGCGCCCCTGACTCAATGTCTGCGCTCACCAGATGCTCAGGCATACCCCCCCATCCCTGACCTGAAAGCAGCACTTGCCGTTTTGCCATGAAATCAGACACCGTCCACTTGCGCCCGCCAGGAAGTAGATCACGGCTTTGATCAGCATCGGGCCCACCTGTACCGGCGACAACGATCTGCGGGATCGACTGCATTGCCGAAACCGGTTGAACACCGGTGCCAAGTTTTTGTGCAAAACAGGGCGATGCGACAGGGCGGATCGTGACCTCGGCCAGTCGAACCGCCTCGACCTGATCAACCGGAACGCCGTCCAGAGTTGCAATTGTTAAATCAGAATTTCCTTCCATAAGTCGCGCGATTGGCCCACCCATCACCTCGGTCGAGAGCCGGATGTGCGTGGCAGGGTAAGCCGCGCCGATTTGTTCCAGTGCCGGAAGTACATGCTCTAGTGGCAATGTTGCTGTTACGGCTATGCGTAGCTCAGCTTCTTCTCGGGCCCGTAATCGCGCCGCAGTTGCCTGCAGCGCCTGCATTTGACCAATGACTCGTGATGCTTCGCGGAAGAATACTTCACCCTCGGCGGTCAATGTAGGGCGGTAGTTTTCACGCGAGAACAAGATCAAGCCCAGCTCATCTTCGAGTTGGCTAATAGAATGGCTAACCGCACTTTGTGATTTGTTGAGCCGTTCTGCAGCTTGGCGGAACGTGCCTGTCAGCACAATGGCTTCGAAGGCACGTAGCTGGTCATATTTCATATGATCTATTTTCCTGATCATTATCGTGAGAACACAATATTATTATTAGGTCATAAGGCGCGCTAAAAAAAGACATCAAAGCAAATGGAGCGCTGACACATGAAACTCTATTACAAAGCCGGGGCTTGTCCTCTCGCCAGTCATATCGCCCTGTACGAAGCTGAGGTTGAGTTTGACATCGAGGCAGTCGACACGGACCTTGGTCAGACGGAAACGGGCGATGACTATTTGAAGATCAACCCCAGGGGTTATGTACCCGCCCTTCGCTTGGACGACGGCGCAATTCTGACCGAAGGGGCAGCAGTTCTGCAATACATCGCAGATGCCTATCCGCAGGCGGGCCTGGCCCCGGCGTCCGGCAGCTTCGAGCGGTCGCGTCTTCACGAGGCATTGAACTGGGTGGCTACTGAGCTGCACAAAGCGTTCAACCCACTGTTTCGGGCATCGGCAACTGAGGCCGAAAAAGAGGCGGCACGCTTGGCGGTTGCCGGACGGTTCGATCAGGCTGAAGAAATGCTGTCAGACGGCCGTGTGTGGCTGGTGGCAGATCACTTCTCAGTGGCGGATGCGTATTTCTTTGCCGTGGCGAACTGGGCAAATTTCACAGGGATCGCCTTGTCGAATTGGCCGAATGTCTCGGCTTTGGTTGATCGGGTGGCGTCGCGGCCGTCAGCACAGAAGGCGTTGAAAGCAGAAGGGCTTTTGCAATGACACCGACTGATCACGCCGCAGTCGTCGCGCTGATGAAGACCTATTTCGAAGGTCTTCATCAGGCGGACAGCGCAATATTGCGCGGTATTTTTCACCCTCAGCTTGCTTATGTCTGTGCCACAGAGGGAGACGAATTGTACCTCGACCTAGAGACATACATGGCGCGCGTGGATGGTCGTGAACCACCTGCGAAGCGTGGCGATGCACGAGATGAAGCGATTTTGGAGATCGCTTTCGGTAGCGACAGGATCGCCCGCGTCACGGCTCGAATGAGCATGATGGGTCGCGACTACCTCGATTTTCTAACCCTGGTTCGGCACAACGGCAATTGGCGCATTGTGACCAAGGCCTTCACTTATCTACCTCGAAAGGACTGATACATGCCCTATGTGAACATCAAAGTTACGCGCGAAGGTGGTCCCGAGGGGCTGGGTCCGTCTGCACAAGAGAAGGCCCAGCTAATCGCTGGTGTAACCCAGCTCCTGCAAGACGTGCTTGGCAAGAACCCGGCAACAACCGTGGTGGTGATCGACGAAGTGTCGCTGGACGACTGGGGCATCGGCGGCCTGCCGGTGGAAGAATACCGAGAGCAACAATGAGGACCCGTCTGACAGAACGGTTCCGGCTGGACTTGCCTGTGATACAGGCGCCAATGGCCTTTGTGGCCGGCGGCGCGCTGGCGCGGGCGGTCTCCGGTTCCGGCGGGTTGGGGCTAATCGGCGGAGGCTATGGTGATCCGGAGTGGATCGAAGCGCAGTTCGAAGAAGCCGGAAATACGCCGGTGGGCTGTGGCTTTATTTCATTTGCACTCGAACAGAACCCGGGTCTGTTTGAGCAGGTCCTTGCTCGCAAGCCTGTGGCGATGTTTCTGTCTTTCGCGGATCCAGCGCCATTTCTGGAACCGTTGCGACAAGCCGAGGTTCCGATCATTTGCCAAGTTCAAACCCTGCGTGATGCCTGTCATGCGATTGACCTTGGGGTCGACGTTGTTGTTGCGCAGGGCGGGGATGCGGGAGGCCATGGCCAGAGCCGGGGCAGTATGGCTTTTGTTCCTGAAGTCGCCGATGAGATCTCCCGACGCGGCAGCTCTGCCATCCTTTGTGCCGCGGGCGGGATCGCCGACGGGCGTGGTCTGGTGAGTGCTTTAGCACTGGGAGCGGACGGCGTTGTTATGGGAACCCGGTTTTGGGCGGCGAACGAAGCACTGGTTGATCCGCGCTTGCGCGTTCCCACCCTGTCACGCAGCGGCGATGACACAGTACGCACCAAGGTCGTGGATATCATTCGTGGTATTTCCTGGCCCGAGCGTTATACCGGCCGGGTGTTGAAAACCGATTTCGTGGAGCGCTGGGGCCACAACCTGGAGGGGCTAAACGACGATCTAGAAGATCAAAAAGCCCAGTGGCAAGCCGGTGTCGATGCCGCGGACAGCAGTGTTGTGGCCCCATTCGTCGGAGAAGCGATTGGCCTGACCCGCGATCATCTACCAGCCTCCGAGATCATGCTTCGTCTGCAAAGAGAGACAAAGGAAGTTTTAGCGGGGCTTGCCGTGTATGGGTAACACTGTTGCGACACATCTTTGCAGATGGCCCCGACACGTGCTTCGCACGACGTTAGTCTAGCGAGCCCCTAGGAAAGGTCTGTTGATGGAAAACTCAGTTTCTTGCGGCCAAAGATTGCGCGAAATTTAGATGCAGAAGCAGCAGTTCCGAAGGTCACCTGGAGTGTTGGCGCGCACCGAGCAAAAGACTGATCTGGCTTCCTATCGGTTAGAAAGATCGGCCGCTGGTCGTTTTTTCAACGGGACGAGCCCGCAATCTCTGAATTCAAAGGATGGATCAATGACAATCTTTGAGGCGGCAGACGCGGCCCTTCTGCCTGGTTTCACCCGCCAAACGATCGAGATCGACGGCCAACGGGTCATGACTCTAAGCTCGGGGCAGGGGCCAGCGATTTTAATGTTGCACGGCGATCCGCAAACACATTTGTGTTGGCACCACATTGCTCCAGAGCTTTCGAAACACTTTACGGTCGTTCTCACGGATATTCGAGGCCGCGGAGAGACCCACAAACCACCCTATGGCGCCCGGACCAATGCCTATTCTAAACGTGCCATGGCGAACGAACAGTTGGCCGTCATGCGCGCCCTAGGGCATTCAAAATTCGCAATCGTCGCGCATGACAGAGGCGCGCGCGTGGCGCGGCGGCTGACATTGGATCACCCTGAAGTGGTAACTCATCTTGTGGTCATGGACATCGTCCCGGCGTTAGACTTCTATGAAGCTTCAAATGCCGAGATCGCGCAGGACTACTTCTACTTCTCGTTTCTCACGCAGGACCACCCAGTGCCCGAGCGCCTTATTGCAGGTGATCCTCAGGGGTTTGTGCGTCTAATTCTGGACGGCTTGTCTGACCAAGCAGTGCCCTATGATCCGATGGCGAAGGCTGTCTACCTTAGTGCTGGTGCCGAGCCAGAAGCCGTCACTGCCATGTGCGAATGTTTTCGAGCAGGTTACCATATCGACAGGTTGCACGATTTGAAAGATAGGCAAGATGGCAACAGGTTAAGCTGCCCAACATTGGTCATGTGGGGTGAGAAAGGTGTCGTTGGAAAACACTTCAACGTCGAACAGATCTGGAGTGACTGGTGTGTGAAACCGAGCTTTGCACCAATGCCTTGCGGTCACTTCATACCCGAAGAGGCGCCAGTCGCAGCGTTGGCGTCGATCACGGCTTTTCTGAACGGAAACATAGTATGAATAATCCGTTGAAATTGGATCATATTACAGTTGTTGCGAGGAACTTGGAGGAAGGTTGCGCTTATATCAAGGACCAACTCGGAATAGAAATGCCGGAAGGCGGCGCGCACCTTCAAATGGGAACCCACAACAAACTTTTGTCACTGGGTGACGACGTATTCCTGGAACTGATCGCGGTTGACCCGACTGTGAAATCGCCGGACCGGCGTAGGTGGTTCAATCTGGATGACTTTAAGGGTGATCCGAAGTTGGCAACCTGGGTACTGGCAACAGACAACATCGAGGAGACGTCGAGACTGGCCCATCCGGCGAGTGGCCAGGCGGCAGAGATCACGCGCGGCGCACTGAAATGGCTTATCTCAGTCCCTGAAACCGGCGCAATGCCGCTGGACGGAGCCTTTCCCACGTTCATTGAGTGGCCGAAGGGGCCGCATCCCGCGTCAGGAATGGCAGACTTGGGATGCCGACTGGTCTCTTTGACTGTTGAACACCCAGAAGCAGAAGAGATTCTTAGCCTGATCGGTCAAAAAATCGATTGCGGTGTTACAAGGATTCTATGCAGTAGTGAAATCAAGATCACAGCGGTCATTCAGACCCATGGAGGTTTGAAAACACTCACCTGACTCGAAGGCTCTCACTTTATCACAGGTAGGTCGCATCACTCGCCAGACCCGAACCCTATCGAACAAGCTTTCTCGAAGCGCGACGTTTGCATCACCGAAAGCACGCCGCATAATCAAATTACTGCAAGAGCATCGATGCGCGATCAGTCATAACCTGTTCCAGGTGTTCGAAATATTCAACCCCGTGAACCTCACGCACCGACGCCCGGTCATTCAACGCTTCTTCCCATGCGCGCAGCTGCGGTAAGTCAGACAAAAGGTCGATCCCGTGTTTCTCACGAAGGTATTTGGTGCGCACCAAGAGAGGGGAATAGGCAGCGTCAATAAGTGCGAAATCTTTGCCGTTAAAGAATGGTTGGTTTGAATGCGCCTTTTCAACGTTTTGCAGTCCCGCGATCAGTGTTGACTTATGTGTTTCAAAATCGGCTTGTGTTGCAGACATGAGCATCATGAATTGCGCCACAAGCATCTTTGCCGCGTATTCTGTCCATGCGCGGTTCACCGCGCGATCCGCGGCCGCCTCTGGATGTAAACTGCCTTCGCTGACCTCATCGAGGAATTCAGAAATGACGGAAGATTCAAAGATGAAGTGTTTACCTGTGTCGAGTGCTGGGACTGTGCCGGTCGGAGAACGTTCGAGAAACCATGCTGGCTTGTTCTCAAGGTCAATAAGCTGAACTTCAAGTTTGATGTTTTTCTCTAAGACAACAATGCGGGCACGGCCCACAAATGGGCAAATGGGAAAACTGATCAAAACACTGCTTGCAGGGAACGCCTCAACTTTACTGGGCATAGAGTTTATCCTTTTACGGGAATGTTAGGAAACAAAGGGACGGGTCCGATGGCCCGGCTTTGGCTGTTCTAAGGCGTTTATTTTGCGTCATGAAATATGATGCCGAGTGTATGTCGCTGTCCGCTTTTGAGCCTGCTTACACCATGCCGCATGTTGACCCGGTAGTCGCGCTTTGAGCCTGCCACAGGACGGTTACGGACAGCGAACACAACGGCATCCCCTTGGTTCAAGGAAACAACTTCTGTGCGGCTCTGCATACGGGGCCTTTGCTCTGTCAAAACGAATTCGCCACCTGTGAAGTCCTGCTCAGGGCGGGACAATAGAACAGCCATTTGCAACGGGAATAACAGGTCTCCGTAGACGTCCTGATGCAGGCAGTTGAAGTCGTCTTTGACATATTGCAGAAGGAGCGGCGTTGGGCGTTCCTGACCCGCGGTGTGACACAGCGCTATGTAGTCGGAATGATTGACGGGAAACCGTGGCTCCAAGCCCATACGTTCGTTCCATCCATTGGCGACAGGAACCAGTTTCGGGTAGATTTGCTCGCGTAGTGTCGTGACCAGATCGGGCAGCGGATAAGAAAAATACTTGTATTCGCCTTTGCCAAAACCGTGGCGGGCCATGTGAATGTGGCTGCGGAATGGATCGTTCTTCGGGTATAGGCGCGAAATCTCTACGCATTGCTCCGGCGAGAGCAATCCTTTGATTGTCGCACAACCGAAAGCGTTCAGGTCGGTCGCAAGATCAGAATTCGAAATGTCGTCGATACGATGCTCCAACTGTTGAGATGTACTCATTTCGATCACCGGGCCTTCCGTTCAGCGTCCAGAATGGCGCGCTTTCGCTCTACTCCCCAGCGATACCCCGACAAACCGCCGTCAGACCGCACAACACGGTGGCAGGGGATCGCGAGCGCGATGTTATTTGCTCCGCAAGCCTGTGCGACGGCTCGGAATGATTTCGGTGCCCCGATTTTCTCGGCAATCTCACTGTAACTGGCAGTCGTGCCAATCGGGATATCACGCAGCGCGTCCCAGACGCGTTGCTGAAAGGCGGTCCCCTGAATATCGAGCGGCAGATTGAAGCCATATTTTGGGTCATCCACAAACTGGATGACATGGGCGATCAGCATCTCATAGTCGGGATCATTGCCGATCAGATCAGCTTGGGGAAACCTGGTCTGCAAGTCATCCAGAACCATCTCGGGGGTATCGCCCAACAGCATGGCGCAGACGCCCTTGGCACTGCTCGCAATCAGAACTGATCCAAGGGAACATTCGCCAATTGCAAACAGAATTCTTACGCCTTTTCCTCCTTGTCGCAGGCGCTTGGGTGTCATCCCAAGCGCCTGCGTCGCGGCTTCATAGAAACGGCTGCTGGATGTGTAGCCGGCATCGTAGATCGCGGTTGTGATGGACCCTTCGCCTGACCCCACAATTTCGCGAAACCGGTTCATGCGATGAGCCTGCGCGTAAGCCTTGGGCGTCAACCCCATTGCAGACTTGAACGTGCGCTGAAAGTGAAACGGACTAAGCCCGCTCTGGCGCGCAAGATCATCTAAGCGTGGCTCAGCAACAGCCGTTTCAATTGTCCGGCAAGCGTTTAAAATAATGGAAGTTGTTTGTTCCTGCAAAGATTGTTGATTGGGCCGACAGCGCAAGCAAGCGCGAAACCCATCCGCTTCAGCCAGTGCACATGAGGCGTAAAACGCAGCATTCTGACGTTTGGGACGTCGAGAAGGGCAGTTCGGTCGGCAGTAGATACCAGTTGTTTTCACGGCATAGAAAAATGGCGGGTTTGGGTTCTGTTCTCGTTCAAGAACAGCCTGCCATAGTACATCGGTTGGTTTCATTGCGACGTTCATTGTGCAGCCCTTTCTGTCACTCATTTGTTTGGGCCAAGCCCGCTTTCACCAAAGCTGAAACGGGCCACCAAGCAGCCCGTTTCTTGCGCAATCCCTGCGATTAGACCTTATTAATTGAATTTCCGCCGTCGACGATCATGGCAGTGCCTGTGACAAAGGTGGAAGCGTCAGACGCAAGGAACATCGCAGCTTGTGCGATCTCGTTGGGCTCTGCCACACGTTTCAGCGCGTGAAGAGATTCGAAAAAGGCCTTTTGCTCAGGCGCTTCTAACGCGCCGCTGGTCATCGGTGTTTCGGTTGCACCCGGAAGCAGCGCATTTGCGCGAATTCCATCGGCTCCATGCTCCGTCGCCAACACTTGTGTCAGACCCACCAGACCTGCTTTGCTTGCGCCATAGGCACCCATTCCAGGGAACCCAGCGGTGTGCCCAACAAAGCTAGAAGTAAAGATGACCGACCCACCGCCATTGCGTTTCATCGCCGGTATTTGGTGTTTGGACGCATAAAATGCACTCGTGAGATTGGTTTTCATCACCGCATCCCAGTTCGCCGCATCCATGTCCGGAACCGGAATCTGATCTCCCATTATCCCCGCATTGTTGAACGCGGCATCCAGATTTCCATAGGTGTTTTCAGCCAATTCGACGAGAGCCTTGTTGTAGTCTTCGTCACTCACGTCACCAGCCAAACAAGTGGCGTTGCCGTTGCTTTGATTGATCTGCCCCACAAGTGCTGACAGTTCTTTCTCACGACGCGCGCCAAGCACCAGCTTAGCACCTTCTTTCGCAAACATCAGTGCCGCCGCCGCGCCGATACCACTGCTCGCACCTGTAATTATAACCGTTTTATCTTTGAGTTGCATCGTAAGTCTCCTGATTTGATGTCTGGAGACTGAATGCAACGAAGGTGCCTGCCGAAATATCCGGTTCTTGTGGTCGAAGCAGATTCCTTAGGTCGAACCGAAAATTTTTACACGTTTGGCTGTCGAATTTTTCGAAAGGTAAGATTGATCCGGGGCGACATGACCTTTTTTGTCTTGGGCACAGAGTGCAGCCAGTGCGTCTGTGTCGTGCCCTTCATTGTCAAAAGACTGCCATGTTCCAGAATTTGCGAGACGGTTGCTTTGGTCTGTTTATGCTTAAATGCAAATTTGCGCTCCGCTCCAAAACTCATCGACCCGATGGTTCCGTTCCTCACAAGGTCCTTTTCGGCGTCGCTGTGCCACGCCATCCCCTCGCTGCCGTCGCGATAGAGGTTCAACAAACAGGAATTGAACGTCTCGCCGCAGGCCGTTTCAACGATGCTCTTAAGGTCCCGCAACATGGGCGACCATGGCAGTGCTGTCTTTGTGGTGTTCGAGTACGTGTAGGAAAACGCTTCATCGGCATACCAAGCAACTTGGCGTTTGGTTGTGATCCGCTTCCCGAAAATAACGGCCTCATCATGTCGCCATTCAATGTCGTTTAGGAGCAGCTCAAAGTAGTTATCGGCGTCTGCATGGCTCAATATGGGACCGTGGTATTCAACCACACCATCTTCCGGAAGGAGGTTTCTTCGTGGATCATCCGTCCGTGTAAACAAGTCCATCATGGCTAATATTCCGCTAAAATTTATTGGTTCGCAGCATGGAGCCACTCATACATTGCCCGGAATTAATATCTGTTTCTTGCTGTTAAAGCTGATTTTCAGAAACCGGCGATCACAATGCAAAACCTCATAGGGGATAGCGCAACAAGAGACATTCCTTCTCCACGCAGCATCGGTAGAAATGGGCTCAGAGCATGCGTAATTGGGCTGCCCTCTATTCTGAGGTTGAGCTCCCGATAGGATCACAGGATATCTGTGAACAAGAGAGATAGAAGATGGAATACTTTGCTGGAATAGACGTATCGCTACGATCCTGTGCGCTTTGCATTGTCGATGGTAAGGGAACCGTACTGCTTGAGCGAGAGCTACCATGCGAGGTCCGCGCCATCACTGAGTGGCTTGGAACGTTTCCCCATCCGATTGAACGGGTCGGTTTTGAAGCGGGCACGATGAGCCAACATCTGTTTTTTGGCTTGAAGGCAGCCGGTTTTGACGTCGTTTGTATGGAGGCGCATCAGGTCAATGCGGCGCTGTCGGCGATGCGCAACAAGACAGACAAGAATGATGCGCGTGGCATCGCTCAGGTCCTCCGCACCGGTTGGTTCCGCCCGGTTCACATGAAGAGCCGCGAAGCGCATGGCGTTCGCGCTTTGCTCAGCACACGCAAGGCACTGCTCAAGAAGACGGTGGACCTCGCCAATGAAGTACGTGGGCTATTAAAGATCTTTGGCATTCGTCTTCCCATGACTGTGAAGCACGGCAGCTTTGACGGTGTCGTACGGCCACTGATCGAAATGGACGAAGTTTTGGTTCATGCTTTGGTGCCGCTGCTAGATGCACGCGTCGTCCTGTATGAACATTTTTTGGAACTGGATCGCAGGGTCAAACGCGCCGCCAGCCAAGATGAGGTGTGCATGCGAATGATGACGGTTCCAGGTGTCGGGCCGATTGCCTCGCTCACCTTCAAAGCTGCAGTCGATGATCCCACGCGCTTCAAACGGTCACGGATTGTTGGTGCGCATTTTGGTCTGACACCGCGACGCTATCAGTCTGGCGAACATGACAATCCCGGCCGCATATCGAAAGCTGGAGATCGAGATGTCCGCGCAACACTGTACGCTGCCGCCAACGCTTTGCTTATGCGCACGATGGCGGGGTCCCAGATCAAATCATGGGGCATGCGACTGATGCGGACCAAAGGACGCCGTCGCGCTGTTGTTGCGGTCGCACGGAAACTCGCCGTCTTGCTGCATCGCATGTGGGTTGATGGCACGGAATTTCGTCAGGATCAGGTAGGAGGCGAGGCATGACTTAATACGCAACCCATCCCATCCTAACGGGGTCGTCCCTCACCGGACGAGGTCTGTGGAAGAAGCCGAAAAAGTCGGTTGCGCAAGTTGAAGCGCGTCTCAGAGCAAGGTTCTCCACTGCCGATCCGACATATGCGTGCAGCGATGCCACCAAAGAGCATCATCTAGACTGCGAAGAGAAGCGTGACCCGGATGAGCGACACTGACCCAAAAGAATGAAGGAAAACGAGCTTGACCCCAACACCCAATTAGAGAAGCTGACTTGCGGCGGTGCGGCGGTGCGGCGGTGCGGCGGTGCGGCAGAGGAGGCGCAGCGAAGTCGTCACCGCTCAGCGGCACCCGATGGCCGCTCACAGCCCAAAGCCGACCTTGGACAGGCGGACGGGATGCTGCAGTTGCAGCCCGCATAGCTGCCATTCTTCTGATAGCCCCTCAATCAGGAGATTGTGGGGTTACTGGCCTCACACCATTCCCTGATGGTTCTCGTCAGTGATGACAGCGCAAAGCCCCGGCTCATGCGGGTATCAAGAGATGCAAAGTGTTCGATGAACTTCACAGCGTCTTCCCCCAAAGTCGTAAACTCAAATCGACCGCTGGAATACTCATCATCTGGATCAAATGATACACAGATGACCGCGATGCGGACTTAGCGACCATTGGCTGTAGTCAAACCAATGGCCGCTTCTGATCAAAAAGCCTCTTGCCGTCACCCTAGATCAATATGCAGGTGAGGTTTGCCATCACTTGTGTTTTCGAGTGACTGCCCTTTGGGACCGACCGTGCCGTGAATACGTTTGCGCCAATTGGAAAATCGGTCAGACGTGACCACGTCAACGGCCTCGTCCAAGTCCAGCTTTAATTGGAACCATCCGGGTTTGACCATCGAAATGGAAATCACCGTTGCCTCAATCGGTTGGGACAAGTAGGTGCCCTTAACCTTTTCACCGACGGCCCAACCGTTGGGCTGCCTGTTTCCGATGGCTGTGCACATCGTGTTCCAATCGCGGAACCCGTGTTGATGGGCGATGAGCTCAAGAGACTTGGCGTGGCCAATCGGCGTACCATCTTCAGTCATTTTTTTGCGTAGGCGTTTCGCTTGTTCCTTTGCCTGGGCTGTTGAAGGAAGTTGGTTGTTCATGACACCTCTCCTGTGCCGCCGTGGAAAATGCCCCATTTCAATCCGGTCTTTTGCGCGGTGTGCCCGAGCACGCATGCGGTGATCCCCAACATGATCACTTCAGCCATTGGACCAGCGTACCAGATGCCGATCTCACCAAATAAGACAGGCATCAAAAACGTTAAGGGGATCGCGACGGCATATGGTTTGGTCAAACTGAGCAATGCAGCTTTGCCTGCCAGCCCAATTGCTTGAAAGTAAGCCGCAATCATCATCAGCGGCCCAACCAGAAAGAAGACCGAGGTCATAACAGGCAAAATGCGCTCAACCTCCGCAATGATGGCCATGTCATCCACAAACGCGCTTGCAATCTGGCCAGGCGCGCTCATCACCATGGCTTGCACAACCGCGCAGTAGATAAAGGCCAACCAAAGCGCAACACGCAGGCTTGCATCCGACCTATGCCAGAGTTCAGCACCGTAATTGTTACCCGTGATCGTCTGCATTGCGAACGATAGCCCCAGAAGTGGTAAGAAAGCGAAAGTGATGACCCGAGTGATTATTCCGTATGCGGTAATCGTATCGGCATAGCCCGGTTGCCCCACCCATTGCAGCGCAGTAATGATCGCCGAAGAACCGAGCGCAAGCCCAATGAAATTCAGGCTTTGGGGCGCTCCTAGCGCGAAGATCCGCGCCCAATTTCCGAATAGAGAATTTGTTATCAATGTGGATGGCTTTAGCGATGTCTTGCCCACAAAGCGGAACGCGAAAATGATCGCAAAGGCAAGCGCTTGTGCCGCGGTCGTCCCATAGGCTGACCCAGCAACGCCCATGTCCAACAGGGCGATAAGCACATAGTTGAACGCGATGTTTGCAATCGACACCAGCAGGCTCATCGCGGCCATGAAGCCGACGCGCCCTTCGTTGCGCAATGCATCAGAATTAACCGACAAAACGAACAACAACGGCGAGAAGAGCACAGTGATCTGCAAATAGACCAGTCCCATCTGCGCCAATGTCTCGGACCCTCCGGCCGCCAATAGTGCAACGGGTTGACCAAAGAAGATAAACAACAGAATCAGGACTGCGCCTAATGCGACGGCCAAGCCGTGCGCGCCTGCAAAGGTGGTTCTGGCCTCATCAGTGTCGCCTGCGCCAAGGGACCGCGCCAAGAGGCTCGACATGCCATTTGCGACAAGCGTGGAAAGCGCTACGATCAACATATAGATCGGGAACATCAGGGTCACGCCGGCCAGTGCATCCGGCCCAACATAGTTGTCCAGAAACAGTGCATCTGCCACGGACAGTAGCCCGTTCATGCCCATCACGAAAATGATCGGGAGCGCGGTTTTCATGTAAATGGAGCTTAGTGGCCCATCGGTAAATGTATTGGTGGGGGTATCTGCCATATCCCATATCTCTCTAACCAAATCACGCAGTGTAAGATGGGATCCGCATTGCCATCCGCGCGATATGCGGAAAGAAGTAGATAGAGATGTACGTCGCAGAACTTAACCAAGACAAATGTCAGCGGAAGGCAGGCGTCTACAGCCTATCTGCCCACTAAACAGAGATCATCTCGCAGTCAAGTGGTCAGTAATACCGGCGCGCCCTGAGCCGCCGTTTGTACGCCGTGCAGCATCTTGGGCTAACCGGATGACCGCGTTGTGGGACCATTCCGTCATTGAACCAACTGCGGTCTTGTTCCCGGGCTTCGAATGCTCGCTGCACATTTCCTGCACGAAAAAAAACTGAGATCTGAGGAACAAGCTCAGATCGGCTGCAACTTTGACAGTCATTCCTTCCCCGTAAGAAACCCGAACCAAGGAGGGATGGATGAGCAATCAGTTGGTGATCAGAGAGGTGCCGGACAGCATCAGGTTGGATGCGTGGTGGTTGGGGGCGGAGACAAATGCTTCAGATACGCCACGACCACCGCCTGTTGTTCCAGGCAAACAGATTAGATCCAGGAGCCCTAGTGTCCTTCCGGTTCTTTTGGTGCTTGTGCTTATCGCCGACCTGCTGTTCTGGGGCCATGGCTTGGGGGTCTCAATCGCAATTTTTGCGCTTGCAGTGTCTGCTGCCATTCTCGGACTGAGAACGAAGGTTGTGGCCCGTAGACAGTGGCTATTTTGGGCTGTCTTTGAGATATTCTGCAATCTGCCGGTCATTGAATTCATCCAGCCTTTGTCGCTGATGTTTACCTTCTTCGGGTTGGCGGCAATCGCCGTTTGGGCCGCACATGGTCGTATTGTGCAGTGGTGGCACGCTCTTTGGTTCATGCTCCGCGCATCAACGGTTGGAGCCGTGGTTTTGCCTGTGTCCGTCGCACAGGAGGCTCGGGGAATGCGACCGGGAGCCGAATTCAAACGCCATGCGAGGGCATTAATCCTACCCGCTGCCGTCGGACTTGTTTTTCTTGCGTTGCTGATGGCGGCCAACCCGATCCTTGAACAGCTCATCGAGGGTTTGGCGTCTCTTGAATTCTTGACCCCGGATCAGATCATCAGAGCCATTTTCTGGTTTCTCGTGGCCTCTTTCGTTTGGCCCTATCTCAATCTGAACGGCGCATGGGTCGGGCAGGTTCCACCGGTGTTCAAGTTCGAAAGCAAAGGTTCATCGACAGTCGGAAGTGTCTTCAATGCGGACTCTGTTCGGAATTCTCTGTTCCTATTCAACGCCATGTTCTTGGTGCAAACGGTTCTGGATGTTGGGGTTCTGTCAGGCGGTACGACGCTACCAGATGGCGTGACCTACGCCCAATACGCCCATCGCGGAGCTTACCCATTGGCAGCGACGGCCTTGCTGGCTGGTTTGTTTGCAATCGCGTCGCACAAATTGATCAGTCACAGCAAAATACTTCGAGGATTGCTCTACCTCTGGCTGGCACAAACGATGTTCTTAGTTCTCACCGCCGTGTTTCGGCTGAGCCTCTATGTCGATACCTACTCGTTGACCTACCTTAGGGTGAGAGCCTTGATCTGGATGGGGTTGGTGTTTGTTGGGCTGGTTCTGACCTTGGTAAAGATTGGTAGAGACTTGAACGTTGGATGGCTGATCAGATCCAATTTGATCTCGCTCGGTGTGACCCTGTACACCTGCTGTTTCGTGAATTTCGCCTACGTCATCGCGGACTATAATCACAGTCGTTGGGCCGACAGTGGCCGATTTGATGTGAGTTATTTGTGCCGATTGGGCGAACAGGCCTTACCTGTGATCCTCGAGATGGAACGACTGGACAACAACACGACGTGTGGCGATTATCTTCGACCCCGTTTGGACCATATTTCGGACTGGCAAGAATGGGGCTTTCGCAGATGGCGGTTGCATGTCTATCTTGGCAGCCGAAGCAACGAGCCCAGATTGTAATGCCGTCCAAGGTCCTTGTCGTCGATGACGATCCAAATATCCGCGAAGTGATTGCTTTTGCCTTGCAAAAGGCTGGTTATACGGTGGAGTTCTCAGTCGATGGATCATCCGGTCTGCAACACGCAAGACAGAACGCGTTTGACCTGATCGTTTTGGATATTGGCCTCCCAGAAATGGATGGTTTGGAAGTCTGCAGAGAGTTCAGAAAATCGTCTGATGTCCCGATACTTTTTTTGACTGCAAGAGACGAAGAGATCGATCGCGTGCTGGGGCTAGAGATTGGTGGCGATGACTATGTGACCAAGCCGTTCAGCCCAAGGGAGCTTGTTGCGCGGATCAAGGCGATCTTGAAGCGCACGAAGGGTCAGCAGGTCAAGATCAAAGAACGCCAGCCTCTTCGGCATGGCAAGGTGGAGTTAGACACGGCACGCCATTTTTGCGCATTCGATGGGCGAAGTGTTGCGCTCACGGCGTCAGAGTTCGCTCTCCTTGAGCATATGCTGGAGCGACCGCAGGTTGTGCTGTCACGGCAGTCACTCATTGACGCTATTTACGGCCCCAACATACATGTGTCGGACCGAACAGTGGACAGCCACATTCGCAACATTCGCCGCAAACTCGCTGAGGCCGGTTGCGCGGAAAGCATCGCCACTGTTCATGGCGTCGGCCTTCGGATGGGATCGTGTCAGTAGGGCCGAGGCGAAAATGGCGGCCTCGGCTATGGGTGGTGGTCGTCGTCGTGTTGGGGCTGGTCCTGTGCCTGCCTTTTGCAGGCTTGTTGCTCTTCAAATTTTACGCCAACCAACTTGTTCAACAAACAGAGGAAAGCCTGTTATCGCAGGCATCCATCCTTTCGGCTCTCTATGCTGACGCCTTCTCAGAGGTTTCGGGCGAGACAGAAGAACTGATTGTTCCAGACCAGTTCTCACCGATTTTCCCCGCGCTTTCGCTCAGAGACGAAACGATCTTACCCCCTAGGCCCGATGCCGTCGAAGGCCGCGTTGATCCCTCCGCAATACATAAGGCCATCGGTCCACGGTTGTCGAAAATTGCGGAAATATCTCAGACTGGCACATTAGCAGGTTACCGGTTCCTTGATCCGGCGGGCAACGTCATAGGGGGCAGTGCCGAGGTTGGCTTGTCGCTCAGCAATGTGGGCGAAGTCACCAGAGCGTTGCAGGGCGAAACGGTTTCTGTTGCCCGGGTTCGGATTCGAACAGAAAAGGAACCGCTCATCTACGACTTAAGCCGAGGTACACGTGTCCGGATATTTGTTACCATGCCGACTTTGGTCAATGGTGAGATCATTGGTGCGGTTTATGTGAGCCGGACACCAAACCACATATTCCGTTTTCTCTACGGTGAACGTTTCAACCTCGTTAAGGCTGGTCTCTTTGTGTTGCTCGCAACGGGCCTCATCGGTCTTGTGTTTTGGCGTTTCATAACGCGCCCGATCCACGCGCTCATCCGACAGACCACAGTTTCGGAGGACGGGCGGTGGAGTTGGCAATCATTCGACCATTTGGGTACAAGAGAGATCGAAAACCTAAGCAACAGTTTCCAAGCTCTAACGGCTAGGTTGCAAGCCCAGCAGGATTCATTGCGGTCCTACACAGCCCATGTGACCCACGAACTTAAGTCCCCCTTAACTGCTGCAAAAGGGGCTGCAGAATTGCTCCGAGACAAGGACATGTCCGATAAGGTGCGGAGCAAGTTCCTCGACAATATCGACCGCGATATCGACCGCATGGAAGCCCTGCTGAACAACATGAGAGCCTTCGCCATTTCGGATCAGGTCTTGGGTGGGGGGCATGTCAAATTGGCTGAAGTCATCGACGAGGTCAGGCGGATCGCTACAGGTCTGGAAGTTGAAATCGGTCGGGACGACTGTGAAGTCCCTCTGAATAAAGAGGCGTTGATGATTGTCCTGACACACCTTGTAGAGAACGCAGCGCAACACTCGGCCACTCAGGTAAAGTTAGAGTGCGTCAAAGACGCTGGTGTGGTGAAACTGATCGTTGCCGACAATGGCGTTGGTATCAGCGAGGGAAACCGGGACAAGATATTCACGCCGTTCTTTACCACTAGACGCGAAACTGGCGGAACTGGGATGGGATTGAATACAGCGAAGTCGATTGTCGAAACACTGGGTGGGACCATAGAACTCATGAATAGTGAAACAGGTGCGATCTTTCACACGACGTTTGACTAAAAAGCTCAGCCGCTGCGCAGTCAGGTTACGCGTCCTGCTATCGTTTTTGGAACCGCGAGTGTTCCATGCGACCAATTGAAATGAAGCATCTCTGCATCGCGCTCGATGACAGGGCGGATCATCGATCAGAAGCGGCCTTGTGGACCTGTCCCGCTTTTGTGCCGCCCCCAGTGCTCGTTTAGGCCACTTTTCGCTCGAAGGCGACGGGGCTTTTCCA